>NZ_LMQO01000002.1 GCF_001425385.1 Sphingomonas sp. Leaf407 | reverse complement strand
CTCGATCCCCGCCTCCAGCGCTTCCTCGACCGCATACTGGATCAGCGGCTTGTCGACGACGGTCAGCATTTCCTTGGGCATCGCCTTGGTCGCCGGCAGAAACCGGGTGCCAAGACCCGCCACGGGAAAGACTGCCTTGCGAACGCGCTGAATGGTCATGGGGTCGTGCCTTGATCGCTGTTGTCGATGGATCCGGATGAACCGCGCCATATCGCGCGGATCGCTGCATTGCACCGGAAATCGCGATGACTCGTGGCGGACGGCCATTGCCGCTCCGGCCGGCACAACCTATCTGCGGCGGCTATCGAGGTTGCACGGGAATTGCATGTTCAAACGTCTGTTCGGCCAACCAAAACGCACGACGCCCGCGTCGATCACGCCCGAGGGCACGCGAATCTATGCGATCGGCGACGTCCACGGGATGCGGCGTGAGCTCGACGTCCTGCTCGACCGAATCATGACCGACGATACCGCGCGGGGACAGGCCGACCGGCTGATCGTGTTTCTCGGCGACCTCGTCGATCGCGGTCCCGATTCGGCGGGGGTGGTCGAGCGGTGTCGCACGCTGGCCGACAGCGGGATCGACGCCGCATTCCTGATGGGCAATCACGAGGAAGTGATGCTGTCGGCGCTCGAGGGCGATCGCGAGGCCTTGCGGTTGTTCGCGCGAATCGGCGGACGCGAGACGATGCTGAGCTATGGCGTCAGCGAAGCGGACTATGATCTGGCCGATTTCGACGAACTCCACGCATTGTTGGTACGCTGCGTACCGCAATCGCATCGCGATTTTCTGGCGGCGGGCGAGGATTTCGTCGTTCGCGGGGATTATGCGTTCGTCCATGCGGGCATCCGTCCCAATATTCCGATCGACCGGCAGCGGCCATCAGATCTGCGCTGGATGCGATCGCCCTTCCTCGAACATGCCAGACCGCATGAAAAAATCATCGTCCATGGTCATACCGTTACCGAAGAACCCGAATTTCGCGACAATCGTATCGGTATCGACACCGGCGCCTATCGCACCGGCGTATTGACCGCGCTTGGCCTCGGCGAACGCGATAGATGGATCGTTCAGAACGTTTGACCGTTGTGCAATGCGGCAGATTATTACGATGGCATGTGTGAAAAGTCACAAACCCGTGCTAGGGATGACTTCCACAGGACATTGCGACCTGTCGGCAACAATCGGGAACCGGCGTTTCGGATTGTGATCGTACCGCTTGCCAAACACATCCTTTTGTGTGAGTGAGCGGCAAATTGAGCGTGAAGGGAGTAGATTATGGGTTTCGGTAAGATCATCCTCGCCGCCGCTGCCGCTTCGATGGCAGTTGCCCCGGCCGTTGCGGCCCCGGCCAACGTTGCTTCGAGCCTGTCGGTTGCGAAGTCGGCACGTGCGTCGGGCACGACCGCTGACAAGAACGAGCTGGCTGGCGGCGGCATCATCGTCGCGCTGCTCGCAGCAGCCGCTGTTGTCGTCGGCATCGTCGTTGTCGCTGACAGCGACGACGATTCGGACAGCAACTAATCGTTTCGGCGAAAGCCGGAGTGGAGAATAGCGGCCTTCGGGCCGCTATTTTTTTGTGCGCCGTAGATCGCGTTAGCCCCCCAACCGGCCGGCGCGTGATTCACTGCAACGGCGCATCCTGCCGTGCAAGCAGCGGTGGGCGATAGGGAATCGGCGCGCCGGCTGGCAAGGCGGCAATCTCCTGCGCGATCAGTTCGGCGCGCCGGGCGGGAGAGGAATGCGTCCTGCTATAAAAGATGCCGCCCGCAATCCGTGCCCCCGGCCCCTGCCAGAAGCGGACGGCAAGTCCTGGGTCCCAGCCGGCGTTGCGGAGCAGATACACGCTCAGCCGGTCCGCCTCGTCCTCGGTCGCGCGGAACAGGCGGCCGTTGCGTCCGAATTCGCGGAAGACGCCCCGGCTTATGCCGGCCGCATCCAGCCGGCGACGATGCCGCAGAATGTTGTGCGCCAGTTCGTGCGCGACGACGACCGCCACCTGATCGTCGCTGAACCGGTCGAGAAAGGCACCGGAGATCTGCACCTGTGCGCCATCGGCGCTGGCGTCGAGCGCGGGACCGGGGCGTAGCTCGAAATAGCTGCGGCAACCGGGCGACGGCGGGACGACGACCGCCCGGTCGCGCCCCGCCCGGCGCAGCGTCAGGCGCAACGGCCGGTCGACTGGCTGAGCGTCGAGCAGCGCGACGAACGAATCGCGGGTGTGGACGTGCTCTGCGCCATCGGATCTGGGAATTGGCCGATCGTTCACGCTGACGATCGATTCGTCGGGACGGATGCCGGCACGCGCCGCCGCGCTGCCCGGCACCACGCCCTCGATCGCAACGGCGGTGTCGAAGCCGAATATCGCGCGGGCATCACCCTGTTCGTCGGCGGAATATTGGTCGATCGCATGCACGACCAGCCCGATCGCCGGCACCCGGTCGTTGCACAGGACGGCGTTGCCCGTCGCCAGACGATGGCCGATCGCCGCCAGGCGGACGTCGCCGCGCCGCAACTGTTCCAGCGTGGCCCGGTCGGTCGCCGCGATCGCCGAACCGTCAAGCGGCACCAAGGCGAGCATCGCCGCGCAGGCCAGTGACCGGCGCAACCGCGTCACGCGGCAGAGGCGACGTTCAGAAGGCATTCCGGTGAACGACCACGCCGAACGTCTTGAGGATGATGACGAGATCGCGCCAGATCGTCCAGTTATCGAGATATTCAAGGTCGGAGTGGAGGCGGTTGGTCAGATCGCTCTCGACATTGGTCGCGCCGCGATAGCCACGCACCTGCGCCAGACCGGTCAGCCCCGGCTTTACCGCATGACGATGCCAATAGCGTCCGTCGATCTCCCAGAACAGCTTGTCCTCGGCGCGCGAGCCGAGAGCGTGCGGGCGCGGGCCGACGATGCTCATCGTCCCGTCGAGCACGTTCATCAACTGCGGAAGCTCATCGATGCTGGTGCGGCGGATGAACGCGCCGACACGAGTGATGCGGTTGTCGTCGCGCGCCGCCGATCGTGCGCCGGCCGAGTCGCTCTGTTCGACGCGCATGCTGCGGAACTTGCGGATACGGAACTGGCGATTGGCGCGGCCGATGCGGGTCTGGACGAAGAACACCGGCCCACGCGATTCAAGCTTCACCGCCGCCGCGACTAGCAGGAACACCGGCAACAGCAGCAACAGCGTGCCGCCGGCGAAGAGGATGTCGAACAATCGCTTGAGCAGTCGCCCCTGCGGGCTCATCGGGCCATGCGCGACGACCAGCGTCGGGCTGCCGCCGAACCGGCCGAGGCCACGCGGACCGAACGGCTGAAGCTCGTCCATGACGATCTCCGCCTGGACGTTCGCGCCTTGCAGCAGATGAACCCATTTCTCGCGATTGGCGACGCTGCAGGCGACGATCACCCGATCGACCTGTTCGAGCGCACGGGCGAGGCGATCGTACATCTCTGGGTCGTGCCCGGCGGCATCGAACGCCGAGGTCGCCAGCACCATCGAAACGCTCCGCCCGACCGGCATATGCCCCTCGTCACAAATCATGACGATGTTGTAGGGATTTCCGCCGAGGATATGCGCAACACGGCGCAGGAACACATAGCGCGCCGTGGCCAGCGTCAGGACGCCGATCGCCACGCCGAGCGCGAAGACCAGCCGGGAGAAATCCTCGCTTGCCTTCAGGATGAACGCGAGGAACAGGACCGCCGCCGCCGCGAACAGGAACGCCCGTATCGCCCGCCCGATGACGGTGCCGACCCGGTCCATGACGCCGACATTATAGGCCCCGGTGGTAAAGGCGGCGAACAGATAGATCGGCAGGAGCGACGACCCGATGACCGCGACCGATTGGATCTTGTTCTCATAGGCCCAGCCGATCCCGGCGAAGCTGCACAGGATGCACAACAGGTCGAGCAGCACCAGACCGGCGTAGAGGCGGACCCGCAACAGCCGGCGCGACGGTTGCCAGCGACTGCGCCCCCCCGAACCGGAACGGCCTGCCACCTTATCCAACGGTATGCCCCCGGGAATAACGTTCATCGCCCCTTTTCCGCCAAATCGGATCCCCGATTGGCTGCCCGACAGTACATAGCCGGATTTGCTGCATCCGCTCAATACGGCGTGACCGCTCGGGCGGATACAACACATCGTCAATCAAGCCAACCGTCCCAACCGACCATCGTCGATGTTTGACTTGGTCCAAGGAAGCAGAACGACCGGCGATCATGACGCTGCAACAATATCGGTCGTCGTCTGCCGACCGTTATTACAACAAAACGGCGCCGGGATTGCTCCCGACGCCGTTGTTCAAGAACCGGTCGATGCGCTCAGCGTCCAGCCGGCGGCAGCGCCCCCGGAGGCGGCGTGCCGGCACCCCCGCCCTGCTGCTGCATCATCTGCTGCATCTGCAACTGCTGGAGCACGGTTTCGGGGATGAAGTCGACCATCTCGACGTCGAACACCAGCACCTTGCTCGCCATCTCCTGCATCTGTGGCGACATCGGCGGCGCGCCGGCCGGACGCGGGGCACCATAGCCCAGTTCGGGCTTGAGCCAGAAGCGGTAGCGCGATCCCTTGGGCATCAGCTTGAGCGCCTCGCCGAAGCCCGGCACGACGCCCTTGGGCGACATCGGCGTCGGACGCTGGCTCTGATCGAAGACCGTGTCGTCGGTAAACTTGCCGACATAGTTGACGAGCGTGACGTCGGCGTCGGTCGGCGTCGGACCGCTGCCCTTGGTCAGCACTTCATATTGAAGGCCGCTGGCCGTCGTCACCACACCGGCGCGCGAGGCGTTCGAGGCGAGGAAGGAATCCGAGCCGCTGCGCGTGCCGGCCCACGCCAGTCCAACGGCACATAGCAGCGCCAGCGCGATACCGACCCATAGCCAGACGATATAGCCACGCTTCACGGGATGGAGCGGAACGGCAGTAACCGACATCGAAACCCCTAACCGGCGGATCAAACCGACCGCCTCATCACCTGAATTCAAGAACGACGCGAACCGGAACGTCCACGCCGCGACACCTTACCGGGCGCTGTCGCGCTCCACGCGCTTGCGGTCAAGCTTGCGGGCGCGGCTCACGGCAGCAGCATGCTGGCGCGCGCGCTTTTCCGAAGGCTTTTCGTAATGACGGCGCAGCTTCATCTCGCGATACACGCCCTCGCGCTGGAGCTTCTTTTTCAGCGCGCGCAAGGCCTGATCGACGTTGTTATCGCGGACGATGATCTGCATGAGGCCGTCAGACTCCGAATTTCTCATAGCTACAGCACGGGGTTCGCTAAAGCATAGCCCGGCGTTATCGGCGTTCCTCTATCGATAGCGGCACGGATCGGCAAGCGCGACGGCCCACCGGTCAGAACAGCATCTCGTCCTCGTCGGACTTGCGCGCGAGGATGCGGCCGATCGCATCGAACAGTGCGTCCATCGCCACCGGTTTGAACAACACTTCATCGGCACCGGCATTGATACACCGTTCGGACAGATCGACAGCCGCATCGGCGGTAACGACGATGATCGGAAGATCGCGCTTGGCATCGTCGCGCCCACGAATGCTGCGGATCACCTCGAAACCGTCCATGCCGGGCATGCGCAGGTCGAGCAGTATCAGATCGAACGATTCGCGGTCGATCCGGTCGAAGCCGGCCTCCGCACCATCCGCCTCCACCATGGTCGCCCCGGCAACGTCGAGCATGTCGCGAACCACCCGGCGGTTCATCGCATCATCCTCTATGTAAAGGATGTTCATGACGCTTGCCGCAAGGCAGCCGGAACGGGAGCAACAATGTCGGGCATATGCAATGTCGCTATCGCCCTCCCTTGCGCCGGACACAAGGGCCCGTCGCGAGGGGCCGTGTCCACCGACCCCAATACCGTCGAAATTAGTTTCGTTCCAGAAACGGGTTTGCGCAGCACGGTGAAAAATAGTTCGTCCCCGCCGATCGGCTGATCGGGTGCCGCCAACACGATCGCGGTCATACCCGCCGCCTGCGCCGCCGTCGCGATGGCACGCAGATCCTCTACCGGCGTGGCCGAGATCGTCGCGAGTCCGGGCAGATCGATCAGCACGCACCGATGCGAACCGGTGCCGAATGCGGCGATCAGGTCCCCGACGCCATCGGCAAACCGGATACCGGCGACCCGTCCGCCCAACAGCCCGCGAATCTTGCCCCGCGCGATCGGATTGGGCTCGATCACGATCAGTTCCTCGCCCTCGGCTACCTCGGTCGCGCCTGCCGGCGCGGCGACCTCGACGATCGGCAGGTCGAGCGTGAAGGTCGATCCCCTGCCGACGGCGCTGTCGAGCAGGATGTCGCCGCCCAGCGCCTGCGCGAGATTGCGGCAGATGGTCAGGCCAAGGCCGGTGCCGCCATATCGCCGGGTGGTACTGGTATCGGCCTGGCGGAACGATTCGAAGATGTCCTGCTGCCGATCCTCGGGCACGCCGATGCCGGTATCGGCAACGGCGATCCGCAATCGCCCGTCCAGCGCCGAGGCGCGCAGCGCGATGCCACCGTCGGCGGTGAATTTGAGCGCGTTGGACAACAGGTTATAGACGATCTGCCGCAGCCGTCCCGGATCGCTTTCGATCCACGGCGGCAGGTCGGCGATGTCGAGCGCGAACGTCAGCCCGCGTTCCTCCGCCTGGGCGCGCCACAGTCGCGCGACGTCGCGCAGCACGGCGGCGGGATCGGTCGGTTCGATCGCCACGGCCAGCTTGCCGGTCGTCATCTTTGCGACATCGAGAATATCGTCGACCAGCGCCCGCATCGCCAGTCCCGCCCCCTGCACCACGCTCAACCGATCGCGCGCCACCGGTGGCAGCGATCCGTCGGCCAGCATCACCTGCGTCATGCCGAGGATGCCGTTCAGCGGAGTGCGGATCTCATGGCTGGTCGTCGCCAGAAATTCGGTCTTGGCGGCCAGCGCCCGGCCCAGCGCATCATTGCTGTGTTCGAGTTCAGTGTTGGCGGCGCGCACCTCGTCGCGGCTGCGGCGCAGGGTAAAGATGCCGAAGCCGAGCAGCCCGATGACCACCGCGACCGCGCCGGCGCCGATCCCGAACAGGATCCGTTCGAACCGGGCGCGCGACCGTTCGAACGCGACGTTGCGGCGCAGTTCGGCCTGTTTCAATCCGGCGATGCGCAGTTCCTGATTCTGGAAATCGAACCGCGCGGACATCAAGGCGGTCTTGGCTGAGGTCGCGACCTGAGTCGCCTGATCGTCGAGCCGGTTGAGCGCTTCGAGATGGGCGAGCGCCTTGGCGGTGTCACCGGCCGCGGCGTAGACGACATAGGCGTTGCGGTGATTGTCGCGCTCGGCAAGCGAGGTGCGTTTGAGGTCGACGCCGGTGAAGATGCGATCGATCAGCGCGACCGCGCGTGCCCGATCGCCGCGTTCCATCGCGATCCGCGCCGAGATCGACTGCAACGCACCAAGGGCCTGCGGCGAATCGCCACGGCGGGCGATGGCGATGCCGCGCGACACCGAGGTCCATGCCGCCGCGAAGTCGCCGATCGCTACCTGCGACCGGGCGAGATTTCCCCAGATGCGCGCGGCGAACATCGAATTGTCGGTGCGGCCGACGAAGGTCTGCGCCCGTTGGAAGTCGCGCAGCGCCTGTCGGTCGCGGCCCATTTCCGACAGCACGTTGCCGCGATTGTTGTAGATCGACGCCATCAGCGTCGGATCGCCGCCAATATCGGCCGCCTCGCCCAGATAGCGCAGCGCCGATTCGAAATCGCCGCCCTGCCGATAGAGCGAGGCGATACTGGTCAGCGCCAGCGCCCGACTGCGCGTGTTGCCATGCGCGACATAGATGTGATGCGCGGCCTGATAATCGCCCAGCGCCGAGGCGACGTCGCCCGCGTCGGTGGCGATGTCGCCGCGCGTCCGCAGCAGGTCGCCTTCGATCGCGGTCCGCTGCCCCCGAACGGTGTCGAGGCCCTGTTCGACCAGCCGGCGCGCCACGTCGTCGCGGCCGAGCCGTGCGTTGCTTTCGGCGCGGAGCCACTGGATCGTCGCCGATTCGGCCGGACTGCGTCTCGCGAGACGTTCGAGCGCGATGCTTTCGCGCAACGCCGTTTCCGGGTCGCTGACCGCCTTCGCGCGCAATTCCGCGACCCTCCGGTCGAACTGTGGATTGGCGACAGCCGGCAGCGGCGCGGCCGAGGTGACGACCGCGAGGACAAGGAATGCCGGCAGGGCCAGGGCGGGGCGGCGCATGACGGGGTTTTCGCAGGTGAAAGTTAAGGCGGTGTAACCATCACCGGCCGATCCAGCCTGCTTCGGATCGCCGGAACGACAGCCGCGGGCTGGCAACGGTTTCGATATGCGCCCGATCGGCGAGGAACCGGCGCAGTGCGTCTAGTTCGATCGGGCGGCTGATGAGATAGCCCTGCACCATGTCGCACCCCATCACGCTCAGCAACGCCATGACGGCCGGCGTCTCGACCCCCTCGGCGGTGACTTCCATGTCGAGCGCATGAGCAAGGTCGATGGTCGAGCGGACGATCAGCGGATCGCGGTTGCTGCTGGTCAGTTCGGTGACGAACGACTTGTCGATCTTCAATTCGCCTGCCGGCAGGCGCTTGAGATAGGACAGCGACGACAGTCCTGCACCGTAATCATCGATCGCCAGTCGGACGCCGATCGTCGCCAGCCGTTTGAGGTTCGCGATCGCGGTTTCGGGATCGCGGATGACGGCGGTTTCGGTGATCTCGATCCCGATCTGCGCGCCGCTGTCGCGGATCAGGTCGCATGCCTCGGCAACGAACACCTCGTCGGACAGCAACACGCCCGAGATGTTGACGAACAGCGGAAAATCATGGCCCTCGGCCGCCAGCGCGCGCTGATCCACCGCCGCCTGGCGCAAGGTCCAGAGCGTCAGACCGGCGATCTCCAGACAGCGCTCGGCCATTTCGATGAAGCTGCCCGGCAGGATCAGCCCGCGCGTCGGATGCCGCCAGCGGACCAGCGCTTCGGCGCTGGCGACGCACTGACGACGGACGTGCAATTTGGGCTGATAGTGCAGGAAGATTTCGCCATTGGCGATCGCGGCGGGCAGATCGCGCATCAGGTCCATCGGATCGATCGCGAATCGCGGATCGCCCAGATCGTCGAGGCGATCACCGCCGCGCAGCCGCGCATCGTGCAGGGCGCGTTCGGCGGCTTCGATCAGATCGATGTCGGCGATGTCGGCTTTCGGCCCGCCAGCCCCGCCGATCGCCGTACGGACGATATGACATTCGCCATCGAAGCTGACCGGATGGACCAGCGCCTGGTGCAGGTGATCGAGCAGCATGCGGCCGCCCGCAAAGTCCTCGACATCGAAAGTGATCTCGATCGTCGAGCTGCCGATGACCGCGACGGTCGCATCGGCGACCGATCGTTCGAGATGATCGGCGATGCAGGCCATCAATCGCTCGCCCTGCGCCAATCCCGCCCGGCGACGAACGACCGGAAAGTTCACGATGAAGACGAGCAGAACGAATCGGTATCCGGTGCGGGATAGCGGCACGACATCCGCCCCGGCCGGAGTCGGCAGGCGCTGCCAAGCCACCGATGCACCGGTCGGCGGCTCGGGCGCGGCTCGGGTGGCCGACAAAGGGACATTCGACGACGGCATCCTGCATCGGGATTAGCCCGGAATGGACGAACTAACGGTTAACGTCGCACGACCGTTCGCCCCGCATGATTCCGGTTTGTGTGCTGGTTAATTCGGTGTTAACCATGCGAATGCGCTTCGGCGCAACTGGGAGAAAGAAAATGCAGGCGTTTTTCGCTCTGTTCCGTGACACTTACGGCGACGATCTTCGTCCCTTGTAAGCGGAACCGTCGTCTGGGCCGCAACGGCCTGGCCCGCGCGGCCCAGACGATTTTTGCTCCTGTTATTTGGGTGTCGGCAGCGCAGGCGTGCTGCCCGTGACGCAGGGATAGCGCTGCTTCAGCGCGACCACGACCACCGACGAGGCCTCGCCCGAACGATAGGCGGGATTGCGCGCGAGATATTCGAGGAAGACGCGGCGCAGATCGCCCTGCGGCGGGCGAAGCGGCACGCAGAATTCCTTGAGATTCAGCCATGACTCATACGCTTTCACCGTGTCGTACACGCCGGTGACATAGGCGAAGCAGTAGGATGCCGTGGCCGGCGCGTTCGATTGGCAGCGCGTTTCGAGGTCGCCGGCGCGCAGGAAGCCGATCGGCGAGTCGTCGCCGATCTGGACGGTTGCGGCGAGTAGCAGGGCAGACAGCAGCATCGGCGGAAACCTCGAACGATCGTCAGTGGACCATCGGGTACATCGCCTGCCGAAGCCGGGATAGGGCTGAACCGCAGTTGCGGAGGAACAGGCGGCGCGGTAGCGCCCTGTCCGTGGATTCTCCTGCGCCCGATTCCCGCCCGGCCGACGAGCCCTCGCTCGACTGGTTGCTTGCGCCGCGACCGCGCCGACGGCCGCATACCGGACGGATCGTCCTGCTGTTGCTGCTGGCGGTCGGTGCCGCGCTCGCGACATGGTGGTGGTGGCCGGAGTCGCGAAGCGTCGCGCCGGCCGGCCAGACCGGCCTTGCCCGGCGGACCGCACAGTTGCTGCGCGCGCCGTTCGCCCCCGAAGCGCTCCGCCCGCTCGATCCGCGACAGGCGCAGCAGTGGAATGCCGCCATCCCCGCCGCCGATCCCGCGACGCCCGCCGCCACCGGTTTCGCGGGGACGACGGCGGCCGCGCTCGATCTCACCCGTTCGGTCGACTGCCTGACCGACGCGATCTATTACGAAGCGGGCAACGAACCGACCGAGGGGCAGCGCGCGGTGGCGCAGGTGGTGCTGAACCGTGTCCGTCATCCGGCCTATCCCGACAGCGTCTGCGGCGTCGTCTATCAGGGTGCGGCGCGGCGATCGGGGTGCCAGTTCAGCTTCGTGTGCGACGGATCGCTCGCCCGGCCGCGCAGCCCCGCCGGCTGGGCGCGGGCACGGCTGGTCGCGGAGACGGCGCTGGGCGGCTATGTCTATGGTCCGGTCGGTTGGGCGACGCATTATCATGCCGATTACGTCGTCCCCTATTGGGCGGCGTCACTGACCAAGGTCACGACGATCGGCGCGCATATCTTCTATCGCTGGCCCGGGGTGCAGGGGACACGCGCGGCATTCACCGATCGCTATGCCGGGCACGAACCGGCGGTGGGCGGCGTGCCGGCCGCCGAGCCGAGCGCGACGCCGACCGCCACGGCCGACGGACCGCCCAAGGCCGTGACCGTGGCCGAGCGTCCGGTGATCTTCAGCAACGCCGCCGCCCCCGAAGCGCCGACGCCGACCGCCACCCCGTCGCCTGCCACCGAACGCTGGGTGATCGGGCGGCCTTGAGACGGTTTTCGACTCTTCAGCGTTCGATGCGCATCGGCGGCACCTCGATCGGGCGATCGGTCGGGTAGCGCCAGCGGGTTTCGCCGTCGGGACCATCGCCGGCGGGATCGAAACCCAGTTTGGCATAATGATCGCGGACCAGCGCATTGCGCGGGGTCGGGCGATAGACGCCGACCAGCCAGTCGATCCCCGCCGAGCGCGCCTGCCGACACAGTTCGGCCAGCACCGCGCGTTCGACGCCACGACCGAGCACCCGGCAGCTCATCAGCCAGCTATCGATTTCCCACGCATCGGGCGCGGCGGCGCGGACGATCACGACCGCGATCATCCCGGTGTCGCCGAACATGTCGCGCAACCGCACCTGCAACGTCACCGCCGCTTCCTGTTCGAACGCGGCGATGGCGTTGGCGTCGTAGCGGCGGGTCGTCAGGTTGAACTGGTTGGACTTGGCGACCAGTTGCACGATGCGGTCGCGCCCGACCGCGTCGAACGCCGCGAAACCGACCACCATGTCGAGCGAGGCGAGATAGGCGTCGAGCCCGTCCGACCCCGCCGCCAGCGCCGCCAGCGCCGCGCGATCGGCATTCGCCCGGTAAGATGCGGCACGACCACGATCCTCGTCGGAAAAACCGGTCGCCTCGAAATAGCCTGCCGCCGCGATCGTGCGGACATAGAGCGCAGGATCGGCGGGCAGCTCGGGCACCGCCACGTCGGGCAACAGCCGGCGCACCAGCGCGCGTTCAACCGGATTGTCGTCGGCCAGCACGAACGATCCGAGCCCCAGCGACAGCGTGTCGGCGATGGCGCGGATGTTGGCGGCCTTGTCGGTCCAGTTCGCCTGGAACACCGCGATATGCTCTTCGCGCAGCAGCATGTCGGGATGCGCGCGGAAGGCGGACCGGGCGATCGCGTCGTCGTTCTTCGACGATACCGCCAGCACCACGCCGCGTTCGTGCAACTGAAGCGCATAGCGTTGCATGGCCAGAAACGCCTCGCCGGTGGCATCGCCCTGCCCCAGTCGGATACCGGCGAGCCCGTCGTCGCCGATCACCCCGCCCCACAGCGTATTGTCGAGATCGAGGACGAGACAGCGCCGCGCCCGCCCCCGGATCGCGCCGAGCAGCCGCGCGACATGATCGGCGTAGATCGGCAGGCAGCGGGTGGCGAACGGCAGCTTTGCCAGATGCCATTCGTTCGGCGCATGCCATTCCGCCAGCCCGACCGTGGCGGCCAATGCCGCCACGTCGAGCAACTGGTCGCCGCTGCCCGACAACCGTTCGACCAGCCCGGCGTTGATGTCGTCGATCGTCCGCGTCAGGCTGGTCGCGACCCGCCGGTCGTAGCTGCCAAACAGCGTTTCGGGTGGGGGCGCGATCGTCTGGACGATGCTCGGCGCGCCGCCATGGGCGAGCAGCGCGGCGCGGATCGCATCGATCTGGGCGAGGGCAGCGGTTGCCGCGCGCTCGCGTGCCGCCAGCGTCGGGGCGATCGGCAGGTCGCGGTGGTCGAGCGCGATCAGCACCGCGTCGCACCGTGCCCGGTTCAGCGCCGAGCCTGGATCGAGCGCGTCCTGCATCGCCTGGCCATAATCGGCGCGGACGATCTCCAGCGCGAAGCCATGCCGGGCGGCGGTGGCGACGAGCGCCAGTGCGATCAGGTCGAGCGTGCCGGTGCCGACGATGCCGAGCCGGAACGGCAGCAACGGATCGAGCGGGATGCCGCCGGTCCGCAGCGAATCGATCGTCCGCCCCAGCCGGTCGAGCTGGTTGGGCGACAGCGCCTGGCCGGCGAGCGCGGCGATGTCCGCGCCCGGTGCCGCACCACCCCGGATCGCGGCGATCCGCGCCCGCAGGTCGGCGGGCGTCGGCAACAGCCAAGCGAGGTCGAGATACAGGGCAGCCGTCATGGGATCCGGTCAGGTAAAGTGCAGCGCGGCGGCGGTGGCGTTGAGCGCGAAGCCGAGCGCGACGCTCTTGATGAGTTCGCGCGCCGTCACCGGCAGATTGGCGTTGATGATCGCCGCCGTGACCGAGGTGATGCCGGCGAACAACAGCACCGACCACCAGCGCGGGAACACCGGATCGACGCGGTAGGGCCATTCCGCGATCAACGGCAACAACACCATCAGGAAATGGCCGAAGCACGAAGCGATCCAGTGAACCACCATGCGTGGCACCGTCTCGCCCAACTGGGTATGCGGATTACCGGTCATCATCGCCCAGATCGTCGCCGGTGTGCTGCATGTCCTCGATCAACGCTTCGACCAGATATTCGTAATAGATCGCCGATTCGGGACCGACGTCGATCCCGGTCGCTACGCCGCGCGCGGCGAGCTTGGTCCGGGCGGCGCGGATTTGCCATTCGGCCATTTCGCGCCACGTCGCGGCGTCACGCGCGGCGATCGCCTGTTGCGCCAGCGCGATCAGCATCACCAGTGCGCCGACGACCGCGATGGCGGCGGCGCCATAATAGCTGCCTTCATAGGCGGCACGCCGCAACAGGCCATAGATGACGGTCACGACCACCGTGACCAGCGCGAGCAGGCACACCAGATCGATCGCGCGATTGAAACGCTGCGACCATAGACCTGTCGGTTCCTTGCCCAGCGCCCCGCCCCTCCTGCTGACTATGGGAAGACGCTTCCCTCCCATCCGATCCTAGAGCAGCACCGCAATACTGCCAAGTATCGCTTAGTCGTGCAGGATCTTGTGAATGGCGGGCCAGAGCACCGGAGCCAGTCTCTGTACGAACGGGACCGACAAATGGCTGTTGTCGTGATAGACGACGACGCCGTCGATCAGCACCGGACAGGTCGTGGCGGTGCAAAGGCGATCGGTAAGATCGAGGTAGCGGACCCCGGCGACCGGTGGCGCATCGTCGAGCGGACTGGGGGTCGAGAGATGCGACGCCCGGTCGAGCGCGCAGCGGGCGAAATCGGTCCGGTGGCGATCGATACACACGGGCACGCGGTAGGTTTCGGCGCGGGGATTGTCGCGGATCGCCAGCACCGGAATGCCGGCCGTACGCCATTCCCGCCATGCCGCGACGAAACCGGGCGGCAGTTCGTCGCCATGATTGCCGGGGCCGGGCCGGGTCGCGGTGGTGATGACGAGCGCGGGGCGCAGCGCGCGGACACGGGCGACCGCCGCCTTCGCCCACGCCCGGCAATTCGCCGCCGACGATCCGGTTCGGGCGAAGCCGTTATACTCGCCGTCGATCGGGCAGGCGCTTTTGGTGATCGACAGCAGGCGCAGGCCGTGGCGCTCGGCGATATGGCGCAGCGCCGGATAGAATTGGGTCGAATGCGATCCGCCGACCAGCGCGATCACCGGCGCGTCGGGCTTTCGCGAACCGACCGCGCAGACGACGACCCCGGCCGACTGCTCCTTGACGTCGCAGCCGTTGCCATAGGGTTCGGGCAGCAGATTGCCGATCGCGACCAGTTGCGCGTCGATCCCCGGCGGCAGGCGGCGATCGGTCCGCGCCGGATCGGGAAGCGGACCATAACGACGCGGCATCGCCAGATACCGCGCCTCGACACCGGCGAAATGACGCTGCCAGCCATAGGCATAGCCGAGGTTCGGCAGGGTCAGCGCACCGGCGGCGGCGAGCAGCAGGACCGGGCGGAGCGCCGGACGCCGGCGGGTGATCCAGCGGGCGTCTCCCATGCGGCGCATCGGGTCCTCGACGATCCGCTTGAGCGCCATCGCCAGCAGGATCGACAACAGGATCACCACCCCGCCCTGCACGATGGTCAGTCGCGTCGTGCCGAGCACTTCCTGGGCATAGGTCAGGATCGGCCAGTGGCACAGATAGACAGTAAAGGAGATGGCGGCAGCGCGTTGCAGGAGCGGCCGCGACAGCAGCGCCGCCGCGCTCCCGCGCAACCCCGCGTCGCCGCCGGCCAGCAGCAGCAGCGCCGCCCCGCCGACCGGCAGGAGCGCGGCGAGCCCTGGGAACGCGGCACCGACGGGGACGACCCATGCCGTCGAGACGATCGCGGCGAGGCCGGTCCAGCCCATGACGCGGGCGAGGGCGTCACCCGGCCGCCAACGTTCGACCGCGACCGCCAGTATCGCACCGACCGCGAACTGCCAGAACCGGGCCGCCGGATTGAAGTAATGCGGCGCGGGGTTGCGCGCCAATATCCAGACGGCGAAGGCGAACGACGCCAGCCCGAGCACCCCGAAACAGGCAAGATGGACGCGACGGTCATAGCCCCCGCCCCGCCCGATCCGCGCGCAGGCAAGGATCAGCAGCGGCAGGACCGCGAAGAACTGCATCTGCGTGGACAGTGCCCAGAATTGCTGGAACGGGCTCGCCGGGGTGTCGCGCGCCAGATAGTCGGTGGATTCGCGCAACAGTTGCAGGTTTTCGAGCTGGATCACCGCCATCGTGCCGTTGAGCGCGAACGGTTTCCACAGCGTGATCGGCAACAGGAAACTGCCCGCGACGAAGGTCAGGAACGCGACCGCCATCGCCGCCGGCAGGATGCGCAGCGCGACCCTCGCCCAGAAGCCGGGCGGGTCGACCGCGCCGCGCTCTGCCCGGCCGATTAGCGAACCGGTCATGAAGAAGGCGGAGACGACGAAGAACACATCGACCCCGCCGGTCACGCGGTCGAGCCAGATATGGCCGATGACGACCAGCGCCATGCCGATCGCGCGCAGCCCCTGAACGTCGGTGCGATACCGGGCGGGGACCGCCCGGTCGCCGGTGGTCATGCCCGCAGCCTCACCGGCCGACGGCGGCACATTGTACGCTCGCCAGCGGGGCGAGCGGCGCCGGGCGGCAGGGAGCGGGTTCGCCCCACATATAACCCGACCCCTTGTAGCCGACATAGACCCGCCCGAACACGTCGGGATCGGCACCGATCGCCGTCACCTGATCGAGACTGCCGACCGGGAAATCGACCAGCCGCTGCCAGCTCGCCGCATTGTCGACCGAACGCCAGATGCCATAGGCGCCGCCGACCCGCCCCGACACGAAGATCGTCGGATAAGACGATCCGGTCGCGGCCTTGCCAAACGCGACATCGTCGACGCGGGTGACGTTCGGCACCAGTGCCCAGCTTGCCCCGCCATCGGTGCTGCGGCGAAGCGCGGTGTCGCCGCCCCCGGCATAGCCGTTGGTGAAGAACAGGTGGCCGGCATGGCCCGGCACCGACCGTAGCTTGGCGGCGGCGTTGCCGAACGGCGCGATCTCGCCCTGATATACCTGCTGCCATTCCGCCCCGCCGTCGCGGCTGCGCCACAGGCCGGCCAGCCCCTGATTGGGCGCTTCGCCGCTGTGGTAGAGATAGAAGGTCCCCGACGTCGTCTTGTCGGCGGCCAGCGTCTTGCGCTGATACCATTGATGTTCGAACGATCCGGGATTGTCGCCCTCGGCACCGGGCAGGCGGACCGCCTGCCAGCTACTGCCGCGGTCCGTGGTGTAGAACGGCGTCCGGTTGAACGCGGGTGCCCAGACGATATTGTCGGGATCGCCCGACGATACCGCGATCGTGCCGAACGACATGCGCCACGGATCGTTGTCCTTCGTGCCCGGCGGCGTCGGCAGGCTGGCGAACATCGACCAGCGCTGGCCGCCGTCGCGGCTGTAGCCGGCCATCACTGCCTTGCCGTCCTGCGAACAGCAGTTCATCCGCGTGTCCGACGCATTGGTGACGACGAACGACGGGTCGGCTGGCGACCAGTCGAGCTGCTGCGCGGCGATCAGCGTGCGCTCGCCCGGCTGGAACGTCGTCGAATAGGCGTTCAGATCGGGCTTGATATGAATGCCGAAGTCCCAGCCGGCGAACAACGGCGCATGGCCCGGCGTCTGGACAATGTCGTTGGCGACGATCTCCTCGATCCCACGCGACTGGCTGACCCAGTCGGCCGAGACGCTGTCGGGCGTCACGTCGGCATGGAACACGCCCATGCCGCCCGCGACCCACAGCCGATTGGGCACGACCGGATCGAAGCGGACGTCGGCGGTCGGGAAATAGGCCTGATCGGCCAGCCGCAGCCACGGCGGATCGCCCGGACCGGCGCTGGCGGTGTGCGACAGCGTGCGCCACGTCCGCCCGCCATCGGTCGATTGATGGCCGCCGCCGCCCGAATCGAACACCACGACCTGATCGGCATTGGGATTGGGATTGGCGGCGATTGCGCCATAGCGTTTGGTCGGCAGGCCCGCTTCGCTGGTCAGATTGTGCCATTGCCCGTCGCGCAGTGACCAGAGCGTCTGCGTCTCCTCATCCGCGCCGAAGAACACGCCCTTGCGATCGAACGTGCCGTGCTTGAGGGTGAGCGGCGCGGCCCCGGCGGCGGCGAGCGCACGGAAGCTGGCGCCGCGATCGGCCGAGACGAACATGCCCCGCCCGGCGACCATCGCGAACACGCGCCCGTTTGCGCCGGGTTCGAACCAGAGCATCGTGCCGGGGGCCTGAAGCCCCGGACCGGGCTTGCGATCGGCGCTGACCGGCACCGATCCGACCCGGCTCCAGCTTGCCCCGGCATTGGCCGAACGCCACAGGCCGCTTTGCGGCGTGCCGAGCAGCACCACATCGGGATTCGCCGGATCGACCGCCATGAACGGGCCGTGCAGGCGGAATTCGCTGTTCGCGTCCCATGGCAGCGGGAATGGGCCGCCGGCACCGGTCAGGATGAAATGCGCGCCGCGATCGTCGCTGCGATACACCTTGCCGTCGACCGCCATATAGATGCGCTGCGACCGCGATGGCGCGACCGCCAGCGCATAGACGCCGGTCGCGATCCCGTCCTGCACGCGGTCGGCAGCGGGCATCGTCGCGGCGGTGACGAGCTGTTGCCAGCGATCCGCTTTTTTATCCCAGATATACGCGCCATAGACGTCCGAGCGCGCGACGAACGTCTCGCCCTTCGGATCAAGCGACAGACCGGTGACGAAGCCGCCGCCACCGATCGCGACCGCTTTCCACTGATACGCCTCGTTCGCCACCGGCCGTCCCGCCTGCGACAGCGCGGGCGGGGTCGGCGCGGCTTCGGCCGGACGGGTCAGCCACCACCATGCGCCGGCGGCGAGCGCCACGAGCAGCAGGGCGCCCAGCACCACCCATGGCCAGCGTTTGCGCTTGGGCTTTACGAACTGGTCGTAGCGGATCGCACTTCGGTCCCGTCGCTGCATCGCATCCCCCGACCCGGCGGGCCTGCGGCGCGGGGTCGTCCGTTCGTCAGTCATGAGTCTTGAGCGCCAGATGATAGAGGGCAATCGGACTGGTCACAAGATAACGCCGCCCCAGCCGCCATGGATCGCGCGCCGCGCGGTAGATCCATTCGAGCCCGACCGCCTGCATCCATGCCGGCGCGCGCGATACGCCGCCGCCATAATGGTCGAACAGCCCGCCACAGGTACGGACCCATGCGACGCCGGGCAGCCGGTCGCGCATCTCGACCGCGATCCGTTCCTGCAACGGGCTGCCCATCGCGAGCCACAGCACGTCGGTTCGCGCCGCGACGATGCGATCGCAGATCGCGTCCAGCCGGTCGGGCGGGAAATAGCCCGATCGCGTGCCGACGATCTGGAGCGCCGGAAAGCGGCTGCGCAGATGCTCCGCCGCGCGCGCCGCCACCCCCGGTCGCGCACCGAGGAAATAAAAGCGGATGCCCTGTTCGGCGGCGGCCTGCGCCGCATCGAGCAGGAAATCGGTCGTCGCGGTCCGCTCGGTCAGCGGATGGCGACATCGCAGCCGGCTGGCGAACACCAGCGGCATGCCGTCGGCATCAATGATGTCGGCGGCGTCGAGCGATCGACGAAACGCCGGGTCGAGGTGATAGGACGCCACGACGCTGCCGTTGGCCGAAGTGACGATACGCGGCCGGTCGAGCGTTCCGGCGCGGGCGGCAGCGACATCGGCACTCATCCGCGCGGCAAGTTCGGGCCGAGTCAGCCGGGCGATCGGCAGGCCGCCGATCGTCAGCGTATCCGGCCGGTCGGAACCCGAAGCCGCCTCAGCCATCGTTGCCGCCCCCGCCCGCTGCCGCCCGTCCGTCCCGCTTTGTCATGCCCCTTGTCCGTCGGCAAGGGCGTGGCCGGGGACGAGCAGCGCTTCATAGGCATCGATCATCGCCCGGTTCGATGCGGCATGGCCGAGCGTGCTGGCTTTGGCGGTAAGATCGGCACGGAGCGCCGGATCGTCCAGCGCCCGGGTGATCGCGGCGGCGAGTGCTGTGGGATCGTCCAGCGGGACGATCAGGCCGCAGCGCGTGCCGGCGGCATCGGTAATCCCCTCCACCTGTACCGGAATGTCCGACACGATCAGCGGCAGGCCGAACCGGGCGGCTTCGATCAGCGCGAGGCTATGGCCTTCGAACAGGCTGACCTGCACGAACAGGTCGGCGGCGGCAGCATGGACCAACGCTTCGCCGCGCGTCACTTGCCCTGTGAAATGGACGCGGTCGGCGACCCCCTCGCGGTCGGCCAGCGCGCGCAGCATCGCTTCGTCCTCGCCTCCGCCGACGATGGTCAGCGTCGCCTGTCCGACCAGCGCCATCGCGCGAAGGAGCAGCGGATAATTCTTCTGCGCGGTCAGCCGGCCGACCGCGACGACATGATGTCCGTCACCACCGGTGCGCGGGGCGGCGTCGATCGCGCGTTCGACACCCACGGGCAGCGCGTTGTGGATCGTCCGCCGTTTGGCGCGGTGCCACCCCGGTTTCCCGGCGAGCGACGCCCCGACCGCGTCGGAAACGCTGATGACCGAAGCGACACAGGGCAGGCAACCGGTCCAGTCGTCGATCCGGTCGATCCCGGCGTGATCGGTATCGGTCGGCGAATGGTGCGACGGATAGACCCGTGTCGACACCCGCGCCAACGTCACCGCGACCGGCATCAGCACATTGGCGAGCGGCATCGCCGTCACCACCGCCGCCGGACGCTGTCGCCGCAGCCAGCCGACCAGTGCGAACAACAACCGGGGCAGATCGCGACCGCCCGCCGGACGCCATGGCACGACATGCTCCCATGGCCGGGTCCCGTCATCGGGCGCTTCGAGGCATGATTCGGCGGGATAGAGCGCGAAGCAGCCGACATCGTGGCCCCGCGCCGCCAGCCCCTGGCTGACATCGTTCCACAATTCGCGCAGACCACCGGCCGCCGAATGGGTCGTCGCGAACCAGATCCCGCCGGTCATCGTGCCGCCCCCGCCAGCAACGGCGCGACCGCCGCCGCCACCCGCACCGATGCCTGTTCCGCGCCGCGACGATTGAGGTGCGCCGCGCTCTGGTACAGCGTCGGATCGCGCGACAGGTCGGGGAAGGCGAATACCGGGCCGATCGCGCGATAGGCGCGGTCGTCGCCGGGCGACTGAACCGGGCCGTAGAGCGGCAGCTTGAGGAACGCGACGCGGACGCCCTTTGCGCGTGCATCGGCGGCGATCGTCGCGACATAGTGGCGGTCGACCGCCAGCCGCCGGTCGTCAGGCAGCCAGCGGGTCCAGCGCAGCCCCGCCACCTGCCGCGCGACCGCCGCGCGGCTCATCGCCGCCAACTCAGGCGCGGGGCGGTGGAGATCGCCGTTGATCGATTCGCCACCCGGCACGCGGTAGCCGAGTGTGCGGTCGAGCCCCGCCCCGGCATAGGCGGCGGAATCGAACCGGCGGGTGATGCCGAACGCCGCCGGCCAGACCTGCTGCGCAACGTTGGTCAGGTTGCGGTACGGCAGCGCCAGCAGGTTCGGCAGATAGCTGCCGTTCACCAGCGCCGGCGCGGCCAGCAGGTCGCGGGCGCTGGCGGTTTCGCGGAACATCGGGTGCGAATTGACGATGTCGCCGTCATCGGTCAGCAGGATCAGCCGCACTTCCGGATGATGCTCAAGCAGCAGCCGCACCGTTGTGGCGGTAAAGTCGCGGCCGGGCATCACCAGCGACAGATTGGCGACCGGCACCGGCCGGCCGAGGCGGCGCGACAGGTCGGCCGAGAGAATGGCGGGACTGATCCCCGATTCCAGCCGTGACGATCCGATCACCGCGACCTCGATCGGCGTGCGGTCGAAGACGATGCGTTCGTAGATCCAACGCGCATGGAACATCTGCGTGCCCGATGCCGCCTGCCACGCAAGATAGCGATCGAACGGCAGCGCCAGCGTCGCGCCCAGCGCGAGGACGATCGTCGCGGCCATCACCGCCGACATACGCAACACCCGGCGCGGGGCGATCGGTTCAGGGGCGGTGTCGATGGTCATCGCGGGATTAATAGCCGAAATACACGAAGCTGCCCGATCCGCGTGCGATCATCGCCAGCGCGGCGAACAGCATGACGGCGGTAACGATCGCCCAGCCGGCGGTCGGCGCCCACGTCAACCGGATCGCCGGCAACGACACCCCGCGCCAGCCGCGCCAATCGAGCACGGGTTCGAACCGGTCGAGCCATTGCATCGAATTGGGCAACATCCAGCAAATCGCGAGCGCCAGCGCGATAAGCGCGGCGAACGTGCTCCACCCGGCGGCGGGGAGCAGCGGCAGGTTGGCCGCGCCCGGTCCGGCGCCGATCATCGACTGCCACAGATGCAGCGCGGTCGTCATGTCGACGGCGCGGAACGGCACCAGCGCGACGAGCACCGCCAACAGCGTCAACTGGTTGCCGAGCAGGCCGTGCCACCACCGCGCCACCCGCCCCTTGCGACGCTTGCGCCGGGCGAAGCGCCAGCTTTCCGCCACGACCATGTAGCTGGCGTGGAGCAGGCCGAACACGATGAACGTCCAGTTCCCGCCGTGCCACGCCCCGATCACGAACATTGAACAGAAGGTCGGCAGCAATACGCCCCACGCCTGCATCGCCTGGCGCCCCATGCGGCGGGTCGCGGCGAAACGGGTGAGCGGCAGCGCCAGCGGCTGGAAGATATAGTCGCCGACGAACCGGCCCAGACTCATGTGCCACCGCCGCCACCAGTCGATGATACTGGTCACGCGCAGTGGCGAATGGAAATTGGCGGGCAGCCGCACCCCCATCATCCGCGCGGCACCGATCGCCATGTCGCTATAGCCCGAAAAGTCGAAGTAGAGCTGCATCAAATAGCCGAGCGTCATGCCCCATGCCACAGCAGCCCCCGTCGTCTCGCCGCTCGCCGCACCGGCGAACAGCGGATCGACCCACAAGGCCAGCGTGTCGGCGATCACGACCTTCTTGAACAGCCCGATCGACAGCAGGACAAGCCCGACGAGCAGATCGGCGGGAACCCGCGCCCGATCGGCGGGTGCTTCCAGTTGCGGCGCGAACTCGCGGAAATAGGTGATCGGGCCGGAGACGATCGTCGGGAAGAACAGGATCGAGGCGGCATAGGACAGCGGCTTCGCCGATCCGGTGCGCTCGCGCGCGGTATCGACGAGGAACGCGACCTGTTGAAAGGTGAAGAAGGAAATACCGAGCGGCAGGGCGATCGTGACGAGAAAGGCATTGCCGCCGACGATCGCCGGCAGATTGCTGCCGAGGAAGGCGCCATATTTGACGCCGACCAGCACGGCGACATTGGCGACCACTCCGAACGTCACCCAGCGATGCCGCGTGGCCCCGATACTGCGGACGATCACCCGCGACAACAGCCAGTTGCCGACGACCGATCCGAGCAGGACCGGCAGCGCCCAAGCCGCCGCCAGCGTGTAGAAAGCAAGCGTCGCGACGATCAGCACCGGCGCCCGCGCGCGCACCCCGAACGCCGCGACCGCCATCCAGTGGCCCAGCACCGCCAGCGGCAGGAACAGCAGCAGATAGCCGTAGGAATTGAACGCCACGCCGCCCCCGCCGCGTGCGGTCAGGCGGCAGGGGTCAGCAGATCGACCAGATCGCCGACCCGCGCCATCGACTGCCACTGGGCGATCGTCAGCCGCGTGCCGAACGCCTGCTCCACCGCGACCATGAAGCGGATGTTGCTGAGGCTGTCCCATCCGGCCACGTCGCGCGCGGTCAGATCGTCGCGATAGACGAGGTCGTCATCGTCGAACGTGTCGATCAATACGTCGGTCAGTCGCTCGATTACCTGGTCGCGGGTCATGCCGTCTCCCCTTGTCGCAAATCGCCCGCCGGTCAAGGAAGCGCGTCGGGCGCGATCGTCCGCGCCGGAATCGCCTGATCGGGCGGCAGGCGACGACGCACGATGCCTTGCAGCAACCCGATGGCGATGACGTTCCACGTCGCCAGCGAATAGAGCCCGTGGCGCACGCCGCCGCGCCGCCACGACAGGAACAGCGCCGGCAGCAGCAGCACGATCCCGGTGGCGACGAATTTGCCGGAGAACAGCAGCGCCACCACTACCAGCCACCAGACCACGACGACGGCGGCATGGCGCAGATTGCTGAAGCCGAGCAGCACCGCCCGCCGGTGCGGACCCACCAGCGCCGCGCGCAGCACCTCGCCCGCCCCGCCGGCATAGCCGCTGCGAATCCGTCGCCACAGCAGGCGATAGCCGCCGGTGGCATGGCCGTGATGGTCGACCGCGTGGACGCCCAGCCGGGCAAGCTTCCACGCTGCGGCGCGCAGCCGCGCGCCCAGCTCATATTCCTCAAAGGCGTGCAGGTTGCGGTCGGCGAACCAGCCGACGCTGCGCACCGCCGCGCTCCGGTACAGTCCGCCGCAATCGAGCCGGTCGACGTCGCCGCTGATCGCGCTGCCCTTTTCGCGGTCGTTGCGCTGGCGAATCTGGAATTCGATGCTGCTGGTTTCCGCCTCGCGGACGATGCCGCCAACGGCGGCATGGCCGGGATTGGCTTCGAGAAACGCGATACCGGCGGTTACGAACGCGGGGTCGAGGACCATGTCGCCGTCGAGCAGGTAGAAATACCGCCCGCGCGCCGCCTGAAAGGCCAGTTGCGCGCCGGTCCCGCACGACCGCTGCGCCGGATCGGCAAGCTGCACGATCCGTACCGCCGGATAGCGCCGGGCGATGGCGATCGTCGCGTCGGTCGACCCGCTGTCGGCAAGCACGACCTCGCCACCGACCAGTGCCACCGCCGCCAGCGCGCTTTCGAGCGAGGCGGCGATGTGGCGTTCCTCGTTCAGCGCCTTGATGCCGATGGTCAGCGGCGCGGTATCGGCCTCAAGGTCCTCGGTCGCGACCGGCGAATGCGGACCTTCCAGCGGCGGCATCAGGCGAGCTTCGCCCCGCCCCGCCGACGCCGGCGCATCGTGCGCAACACGTCGTCGCCCACATCGCGCTTGGTTCGGCGCTGATCGACATCGGGCGTCGCATATTGTGCGAAGGCGACCGCGAACATCATCAGCACCCCGACCAGCGCATCCCGCTCGAAGATGCTGCTCTCGGTGACGTTGTGCCCCAGACAGAACAGCATCAGCGCGGTCAGCAACGCGCCCCGCGCCGCAGTGATTCGGGTGCTCGACAACAACCGCCACACCGGCCAGACGATCACCGCGAAAACGATCAGGCACAGGCCGGGCACGCCGACCGTCACGAGCAGATCGAGATAACCGTTGTGCCCGACCGACACGAGCGTCGGAAACCCGACGGCATAGCGATACACCGGGCTGTTGCCGCCGATGTTCCAGAACGATCCGAACCCGGCACCCGTGGCTAGATTGTCCCCGGCATAGCGGGCCAGCACCGCCCAGATCTGCCCCCGCCCGGTAAAGGCCCGCGGTTCGAGATAGTTGAGTTCCAGCACATCGCGATAGGCGCTTGTCATCACCCAGATCGTAGCACCGACGATCATGGTGATCGGGACGAGATAGTTGCGCAGCCGACGGGTCAGCGTTTGGAACATCCATCCGGTCAGGATCGCCAAGGCGACCATGCCGGCCGACGTCTTCGACTGGGTTCTGAACAGGAAATAGCCGGCAGCGACGATCACGACGAGGCGCAATATTGCCGGAATCCGTTTGGCGTCGAACAGGAACAGCAGGATCAGGATCGCCGATGCCGCGCCGGCGAAGTTCTTGTGCGCCATGATGCCGCGCCAGTTGCCGACCAGCGCGGTCAACGTGTTGGCATCCGTTTGCAAGTGGACGCCGACTACTGGATCGTTGAACACGACGAAATAATTGACGACCAGCGCGACGACTAGCGCGCCGCGCAAAATATTCATCATCACGCGATCGCCACCGAACTTCACCAGGACGAACACCGTCCAGATCGAGATCGTGGTCAGCAACAGGCGCCGGAAACCGATGTCGGGATCGATCGCCCAGAAAAGGCTGAGATAGCACCACCCGAGCGCGAGCAGGATCGGCCAAGGAATGGCGATGATGTCGAGGCCCTGCTCGAGCGGCCGGACCGCCCACAGCGCCATGCCCAGAATGACGAGGTAGCTGGTCTGACGATAGATACTGCCGGCACCGGTCAGGCTGGCCTCGTTCAGCGTCATGAGCGGCGCCAGGACCACCATGACGAGGAAGGCGACGGCCGCAACGCGCAGCATCTGGTCGCGCAGGTCGACATAGCCCCCGGTCACGGTTTCGCGCCGTGCCCCGACCTGCAATTGCTCGAACAAACGGCTGCTCGCGCCCGACGGCTCCATGACGATCTTCACTCCACGTCGGCATTGGTTATTCGGGAAACGTCGGCGCGTCGTTCGACGAATCAGCAATTGGTTCCGACGCGACCCAATTTTGTCTAGCGCTTCACGGCACGCTCGGCAAATTCGGCGAGCAGCGCGGCATACTGCGCCAGAACCGAGTCCCACGTGAAGTCCGCCTGCCAACGCGTCCTTGCCGCCGATCGCATCGCCGATCGCTGCGCAGGGGCAGCGATCAACGCCTCGATCGCAGCATCGCATGCCTCCGCGGTCGCAAAGAAGCGTCCGGCGTCGCCACAAACCCAGCGGTTGAAGCGATTGTCGTGCGCGATCAACGCATTGCCCGCCCCCAGCGCCTCGACGAGCGACGGGTTGGTTCCGCCGACCCGGTGTCCGTGGAGATAGGCGAAGCAATGGAACCGCAACGCGCGCAGGATCGCCTTGTCATAGATCGCACCGGCGAACACGACCTCGCTGCCGGCGGCATCGAGCACGGCGGCCTGATAGGCATTGCTGCGGCAATAGGTGCCGAGCAGGATCAGCCGATACCCGCGCGGCCGGGCCGAGAAACCGCGCACGATCTCCAATACCGAATTTTCGGCCTCGGGCCGGGCGATCAGCGTGAAATAGCGATCGGGCTCGACACCGAAAGGCGCGAGAAGGGCGGAATCGGCCGTCTCGATCGATTCGGCACCATAGGGGATCGTGGTGATCCGCCGCCGCGACGTATGACGGGCGAGATGGTCGGCGATCGCGGGATGATCGGCGATCAACCGGGTTGCCGCCATCGCCGCCAGTCGCTCGTTGATCCAGAGATAGATCCGGTGCGCCCACCGGTATTTGGCGCGCTTCCATTCGAGCCCGTCCATGTTGACGAGGTTCCTGCGGCGGAAGGCGGTAGTCTTGAAACACAGGAAGCCGGTATTGTAGCCGAGCTTCAGTAGCACGCCCGGTCGGCGCAGCGCGTCCGCTGTCGCCTTGATGTCGAACTCGACCGTGCCGATCGGGCCTTTCGCCGTCACCGGGATATGCACGCGCCGGATGCCGTTCCACTCGTCTTCGAACCGCGTGTCGCGCTCGCTGCCCTGACAATAGACCAGCACGTCCCAGCTGATGCCGGCCAGATACAGCCCCAGAACTTCGACGAATGTTTCGAAGCCGCCATGGGCCGCAGGAATCCCCCGTACGCCCAGCACCACGAGCTGCCGCATCTGTCCCCGTTTCTACTCCCGCACGGTGCCCCCACAGCTACGATCGCTCCGGCGAAAGGGATATGATGTACGATCCGACAAGGCCATGATTATTTCGGTCGCGAAATGGAGGTGATAATCGAGCTATCGCGGGTCGGCTGGGCCGGTCCGCTTCGACGGGCAAGGATTGCCACCACGTCGACCATCGGCGAGAAGCATGACCATGCTCCGCATATCCTGTTTCATCGTCGCACTTTTTCTCGCGCTGTGCGCCGTTCCGGCAACGGCCGCGCCGCAATGCACCGCGGGGACGATCGGCTCGGTCGCGACGGGTACGACCGGACGGACGACGGCGCTCCACCCGCCATTATCGGCAGTCCCGAACCACCCGCTTCCGCTCGTCCTGCTCCTGCACGGAAGCGGTGGCACCGGCGCGATGATACTGCGCAACTCCCGGCTGGGCGACAGCGCCGATCGCCATGGCTTCCTCGTCGTCGCGCCCGACGCCGGGATCGTCCACGAGCAGGGCTATGTCTGGTACATTCCCGGCGTGCCGACCGTCGCGGGAACGGTGCCCGGACCCGATGCTCCCGATGACGTGGCGTTCCTCGGCGCGATGATCGACCGGCTAGTCCGTGCCGGCTGCGTCGATCGCGCGCGGGTCTATGTGACCGGCCTGTCGGGCGGCGGGCGGATGACGTCGTGGCTCGGCTGCGTCGCCGCCGGCCGGTTCGCGGCGATCGCCCCGGTCGTGGGCCTGCGCGCCGGCAATCCGCTGGCAAGCGATCCTCGCCGGCCCGATCCCGCGACCTGCCATCCTGCCCGCCCCGTCCCGGTGATCGCCTTTGCCGGCGATGCCGATACGACCAACCCGATCGCCGGCGGCGGCGCATCCTACTGGTCCTATTCGATGCACGCCGCCGAGCAGCGCTGGGCGACGATCAACGGCTGTACCGCGCCGCCCACCACCCGCCGGGTCGCCGCGACCGTGTATGAGGAGCGCTACACCGGCTGTCGCGGTGGGGCGGACGTCGTCGGGCGGATCACCGTCGGTGGTGGCCATCGCTGGGTCGTCGACAATGACGCGCTGTGGACGTTCCTGTCGGCGCACCGGCGCTGACCCTTTCCTTGGGACGGCGATTGGGGCAAGCGCTCCAGCCATGACCAGCCGTGCCCTGTTCCCGACCACGCTCTATGAAGCCGCTATCGACGACGCCGGGCTGATCGAGGAGCTCGACGCCTCGGTCCGCGCGCTGGCACAGGAGGATCGCGCCGGGCACGGTTGGTCGAAGGAACATGGCTATCGCGGCTATACCTCCTATGCCTCGCTCAACGACCTGCCGCTGCGCGATCCCGTATTCGCCGACCTGAAGCGCATGCTCGACAAACATGCCGCCAGGTTCGCCGCCGAGTGCGGCATGGAACTGGCCGGGCGAAAGCTCAAGCTCGACAGCCTGTGGGTCAACCTGCTCAAACCCGGTGGCGGTCATTCGGGGCATGTGCATCCGCACAGTGTCGTGTCGGGCACCTTCTATGTCGCGGTGCCCGAGGGTGCCGGCGGCATCCGGTTCGAGGACCCGCGTCTCGGCCTGTTGATGGCCGCCCCGACCCGGCCGGGCACGTTCGAGACGGTACGACCGCACTCAGGCACGCTGCTGCTGTGGGAAAGCTGGCTGCGCCACGAGGTCCTGCCGCATGCCGGCAAGGGCGAGCGGATCAGCGTAAGCTTCAACTATCGCTGGTAGCAAAACGGAGGATCACCCGTTAAAGGCACGGGCTTTCCATCATCACCGGGATTGCGCCAAGTGGGTTTTCGCTGCGGTATCGTCGGCCTGCCGAATGTCGGCAAGTCCACCCTGTTCAACGCGCTGACGCAGACGCAGGCAGCGCAGGCCGCCAACTACCCGTTCTGCACGATCGAGCCGAACGTCGGCAATGTCGCGGTGCCCGATCCACGGCTCGACATGCTGGCGGGAATCGCTGGATCGGCGAAGATCATCGAGACGCAGCTCGCCTTCGTCGACATCGCGGGCCTAGTGCGCGGCGCGTCGAAGGGCGAGGGGCTGGGCAACCAGTTCCTCGGCAACATCCGCGAGGTCGACGCGATCGTCCATGTCCTGCGCTGTTTCGAGAATGACGACATCCAGCATGTCGACGACCGGGTCGATCCGATCGCCGACGCCGATACCGTCGATACCGAACTGATGCTGTCCGACCTAGAAAGCCTCGAGAAGCGCGTTCCCAATCTGGCCAAGAAGGGCCAGCAGGGCGACAAGGAAGCCAAGATCGCCGCCGCCGTACTCGGCCGCGCGCTTGATCTGCTCCGCGAAGGCAAGCCCGCGCGGCTGACCGACGTGAAGGACGAGGAAGAGCAGCGGCTGTTCGACCAGGCGCAACTGCTGACCGCCAAGCCCGTCCTCTACGTCTGCAACGTGAACGAGGAGGATGCCGCCGAAGGCAACGCGCTGTCGGCCAAGGTGTTCGCCAAGGCGAAGGCCGAAGGTGCCGAGGCGGTCGTCGTCTCGGCGGCGATCGAGGCGGAGATCGCGACGATGGAGCCGGCCGACCGCGCCGAATTCCTGTCCGATCTGGGTCTGGCCGAAACCGGCCTCGCCCGGGTGATCCGCGCCGGCTATTCGCTGCTCCATCTGCTGACCTTCTTCACGGTGGGGCCGAAGGAAGCCCGGGCGTGGACGATTCCGGTCGGGGCCAAGGCACCGCAGGCGGCGGGCGCGATCCACAGCGATTTCGAACGCGGCTTCATCCGCGCCGAGACGATCGCCTATCCCGATTACGTCGCCCACAAGGGCGAAAGCGGCGCGCGCGATTCGGGCAAGCTGCGCGCCGAGGGCAAGGAATATGTCGTGCAGGACGGCGACGTGCTGCTGTTCCGCTTCAACGTCTGACCCCCGGCGAAGCACGCCATATTGCTGTCACGGGCCGGGAGTAGCGGGGCGGCTTCGCCTCCTGTCCCGGTGAGTTGTGTCATGCGTATCCCTGCCCTGTTCCTCGGTCTGGCGGCGCTTGCCGGTTGTACCGCCACGCCGCGCCCGGCAGCGCGGGTCGCCCCCGAGCGGCGGGAACCGGTCACGATCCTGATCGGGGTCGACGGCGCGCGGCAGGACTATCTGTCCGCCGGGCTCACCCCCAACCTCGCGCGGCTGGCGGCACAGGGCGTGTCGGCCGCGATGCAGCCGTCGTTCCCGACCAAGACCTTTCCCAATTTCTGGACGATGGCGACCGGGGTCCGGCCCGACCGCAGCGGGATCGTCGGCAACACCATGGAAGATGCCGCCCGGCCGGGCGAGCGCTTCACCATGACGACCGACGATCCGTTCTGGTGGAACGCCGCCAAGCCGATCTGGATCGCCGCCGAAGAAGCCGGCATCCGCAGCGCCACGATGTTCTGGCCGGGCAGCACGATCGGCTGGGGCGGCAGCGGCAAGGCCGACCACGGCGTCTATGCCGGCGGAAGCTACCCATCGGACTGGCAGGCGTTCGCCAGCGCCATTCCCGCACCCAAGCGGGTCGATGCGGTGGTCGACTGGCTGCGACGTCCCGCCGCCACCCGGCCGCGCTTCGTGACGCTGTATTTCGACGATGTCGACATTGCCGGGCACGACAATGGCCCCGATGCGCCGGCGACGCGGGCGGCGATGCACATGGTCGACAGCGAGATCGGGCGGTTGCAGCGCGAGCTGGCGGAACTGGGTCAGCCGGCTAATCTGATCGTCGTCGCCGACCATGGCATGGCGGCGACCCCGGCGGGGCAGTTCATCGCGCTCGACACCATCGCCCCGGCGGACAGCTTCCGCACGATCGAAACCGGCCCCTATGCCTCGATCGAGCCGCAGCCGGGCAGGCAAGCGGTGCTGGCCGCCGCGCTGTCTAGGCCGGTGCCGCATATGCGGTGCTGGCCCAAGGCGGCGATCCCGGCGCGGTTGCGCTATGGCACCCATCCGCGCGTGCCGGCGTGGCTGTGCCTTGCCGAACCCGGCTGGATCGTGCTGGCGACCCGGCCCGTGAAGGATACGGACAAGGGCGCGCATGGCTATGACGACGCCGCGCCGGAGATGCAGGCGCTGTTCGTCGCCGGGGGACCGGCGTTTCGCGCCGCCGGGCGGTTGCCGGCGTTCCGCAACACCGCGATCCACCCGCTGCTGCGCAGGGTACTGGGGATGGCGGCCGACCCAAGCCTCGACGGCGATGCGGCGGTGTTCGCCCCTGCCCTCAAATAGCGGTTGCGGCGGGGCGGGTTCGGGCGGACACTCCGCGGATGCGCTATTTCGAGGATATGCAGGTCGGCGAGACCGCCCGGTTCGGCAGCTATGCGGTGACGCGCGAGGAGGTGCTGGACTTCGCCCGGCGCTATGATCCACAACCGTTCCACTTGTCCGACGAGGCCGCCGCCCGGACTCATTTCGGGCGGCTGTCGGCCAGCGGATGGCATAGCTGTTCGATGAGCATGGCGATGCTGGTCGAGGAACTGGAACGCAACCCGATCGCGAGCCAAGGCGCGGCGGGGATCGACGAGCTACGCTGGCGGCGGCCGGTCTTTCCCGGCGATACCCTCACCTGCGAAACCGAGGTGCTGGAAAAGGAGGAAACGCCCAGGCGCAGCGATATGGGCCGGGTGCGCAGCCGGATGCGCGTGCGCAACCAGCAGGGCGAGGTCGTGCTGACCTTCGTCTCGCTCCTGCTGGTCGCTACACGACCCGTCTAGTCGCGGTTGGGCCGGCCGCCGCCACCACGGTTGCCACGCCCGCCGCCGTCTGGACCGCGCCGGCCACCCCAGCTTCGCGCACCGGGGCTGGCACCTTCGGGACGCTGCCAGCCGCCGCGACCCGCGCCGGGGGTGGCACCCTCGGGACGACGCCAGCCACCACGAACCGCGCCCGGCGTCGCGCCGTCCGGGCGACGCCATGTGCCACGATCGGCTCCGGGTGCGCCGCGATCGGGCCGTTGCCAGCCGGGACGCTGGCCGGGATAAGGCGACTGGCTGCTGCCGCGCGGCACGTTCTGGAACCCGGGACGGCGATCGAAGCCGGGGCGGCCGTAATCGCCGCGCGGCCGGTCCCAGCTATCCCAGCGCGGACGATCGAACCGGTCGCCGCGCCATGCACCGCGTCGGCCGCTCCAATATTCGCGCTGGCGATCGTTCCAACGGAACGGGCGGCGATAGCGGTCGTAAACGTAATAACCCGTGCCCGGATAATAATAGTCGCCGTACCAGCCCCAATAGGGATCACCGAACGCGCCGCCCCCGCCGAAGCCCGGACCGCCGAGGCCGTCGTAATAGCCATAGCCGCCATTATCGTATCCCCCGGCGCCATAGCCGACCGACACGCCACCATAGCCGTAATCATCATAAACGCAGGCCGAAACGCCGACACCTGCCGCGATCGCCAGAGCGATCATGCGAAGCCGCTGGATCATGCGAAAGCTCCCGAACTGCGGGGCAATGCGCCCGCGAATGATGGTTAAGAACGAAGCCGGTGCCGGCACGGTTCCAGCGGTGCCGGGGCGGCGAAAGTTTACAAAGTTTACACTTAACAGTGGTGGTTTTGGGGTGAATAGCGTCTGAATACAGAGGGTCGTTTGGCGGCATGTGCTGCGGAAGTTTACACTTGGGCGGCGGTAAGTTTACACTTGGGTAGGGTCGGATTTACACTTTTCCATGGTGAAGTTTATGCTTCGGCGGTTGGTGCGTTTCGGACGGTTGGTAGCGGTCGCGTCGGACATGACCGAAGACTGGCATGGAAGCTGGGTTGTAGGACAGCGACTCGTTCGGGTGGCGTTGGTTCACGCGAAGGAAGAAGAGGATGGTCGCGCAGAGGCGCTGAGGGGTTGCGCTGGTGGCGCTTCCTTTGCGTCCGGGAGACACTGGTATGCGGGGCTGCGAGGACGAAGGCCGCTGACGCGGCAGGACAGCAGCCACGGTCGCGCCCCCTCAGCACCTCTGCGCCTCTGCGCGACCATCCCTTCTTCCTGCTTTGCGCCTTCGCGCCTTCGCGTGAACTACAGCCCAATGGCCTCACGCGAGGGTTGTGATCGCTCTGGGGCTGATATGCCGCTGAAACGGCTCGGGCGGTCAGTGCCCCGGAAAGCCGACCAGCGCCGAAACGGCGATGCCATCCGCCCGGAGCGCGTCGGCGCCGCCCAGATCGGGCAGGTCGATCGCGAACGCCGCCTGCTCGACGGTCGCGCCCGCCTTGCGCAGCAGGCGGACGGCGGCGCGGGCGGTGCCGCCGGTGGCGATCAGATCGTCGACCAACAGCACGCGCGCGCCCGGCGTGCAGGCGTCGGCGTGGATCGCGATCCGGTCGGTGCCATATTCCAGCGCGTAATCCTCGGCGATGGTCGCGCCGGGCAGCTTGCCGTCCTTGCGGATCAGCAGCACGCCCGCGCCCAGCGCCAGCGCGACGGCGGGCGCGAACACGAAGCCGCGCGCCTCGATCCCCGCCACCAGATCGATCGGGCCGTCAACCATCGCCACCAGTCCGTCGACCGCGAGGCGCAGGCCCTGCGGATCGAGGATCAGCGTGGTGATGTCGCGGAACTGGATGCCGGGTTTGGGAAAGTCGGGAATGGTGCGGATACGCCGGGCGATCGCATCGCGCCCGGCGTCGTCCAATCCGCTCAATGTTTGATGCCGCGCCAGATGTTGCGATAGGCACCAAAAGCCAGACCGGTGAAGATCAGCAGGAAGATCACCGCCGCCAGACCCGCCGAATGACGCTTTTCGAGGTTGGGTTCGGCGGTCCACGTCAGGAATGCGGCGACATCCTTCGCCATCTGATCCACGGTCGCGCGGGTGCCGTCCTGATACTGGACCTGATCGGCCGCGGTCAGCGGCGGGGCCATCGCAAGGTTCAGCGTCGCGAAATAGGGGTTGTAGTGCAGGCCCTGCGGCGTCTTGGCCTGCGGGAATTTCTTGAGCAGCTCGGCCGGCTGCGGGCCATAACCGGTCAGCAGCGAATAGACATAGTTCGAACCGTCGTCGCGCGCCTTGGTCATCAGCGACAGGTCGGGCGGGACCGCATTGTTGTTGGCGGCACGCGCCGCGACGTCGTTGGCGAATACCAGCGGGAAGCGATCCGACGCCAGATTCTTGCGCGTCGCCGGCTCGCCCGTCTCCGGGTTGATGCTAGGCTGTTCGATCTGCCAGTCGGTGGCGATCGTCTTTACCTGCCCCTCGTCATAGCCGAGCTGGCCCAAATCGCGGAACGACACCAGCCGGATCGAATGGCAGGCCGAACAGACTTCCTTGTAGACCTGGAACCCGCGCTGGAGCTGCTGCTTGTCGAAGGTGCCGAACAGGCCCGCCGATTGCAGCTCGGCGTCGCGCATGTCCTTAATGTGGAATTCATGCTCGGCCGATTCGGCCGGATGCTCGGTCAGCATGCCGCCGACGGTCGAGAAAATGCCGAGCAGCAGCGCGAAGAGGAAGCCCGCCCCGATGACGAGGTTGAGGTTGCGGGCGAGGAAGCGAGACGCGAAGGACAGCATCTGAGATCCTTACTCGGCCGCGGCCGGGGTGGCATGACCATGGGCGGCGGTTTGCGCAGGCGACGTGCCGCCTTCGCCCTTCAACACCGCTTCGGTGATCGAATTGGGCAGCGGGCGCGGACGCTCCATCGCCGAGACGATCGGCAGGATCACGAGGAAATGCGCGAAATAATAGGCCGCCGCGATCTGGCTGAGCAGCACCGTCACCGGCGACGCTTCCGCCCCGCCTAGATAGCCGAGCAGCAGCACGTCGAACAGCAGCACGATCAGGAAGATGCGGTAGGTCGGGCGGTAGTTGGCCGACTTGACCGGCGACTTGTCGAGCCACGGCAGGAAGAACAGCAGCAGGATCGAGCCGAACATCGCCAGCACGCCCCACAGCTTCGCCGGGAAGATGAAGTCGACGGTGAACGCCTTGAGGATCGCGTAGAACGGCAGGAAATACCATTCGGGAACGATGTGCGCCGGGGTCGAGAGCGGGTTGGCCGGGATGTAATTGTCGGGGTGGCCGAGCAGGTTGGGCGCAAAGAAGATCAGCGAGGCGAACACGATCAGAAAGATGCCGAGTCCGAAGCCGTCCTTCGCGGTGTAATAGGGATGGAAGGGCACGGTATCCTGTTCGCCCTTCACCTCGACGCCGGTCGGGTTGTTCGAGCCGGGGATGTGCAGCGCCCAGATGTGGAGGATGATGACGCCGGCGATGACGAACGGCATCAGATAATGGAGCGAGAAGAAGCGGTTGAGCGCGGCATTGTCCGGCGCGTAGCCGCCCAGCAGCCACACGCGCACCGTCTCGCCCACGCCGGGGATCGCCGAGAAGAAGCCGGTGATGACCTGCGCCCCCCAGAAGCTCATCTGCCCCCAGGGAAGGACATAGCCCATGAAGGCGGTGGCCATCATCAGCAGGAAGATGACGACGCCGAGCAGCCACACCATCTCGCGCGGGGCCTTGTACGACCCGTAATAGATGCCGCGCGAGATGTGGGTGTAGACGACGATGAAGAACATCGACGCGCCGTTCGCGTGGGCATAGCGCAGGAACCAGCCCGACGGCACGTCGCGCATGATGCGCTCGACCGAATCGAACGCGACCGCGCCGTTCGCCGCATAGTGCATCGCCAGCACGATGCCGGTGATGATCTGTACCGCGAGCGCGGCCCCGGCGAGCACGCCGAAGTTCCAGAAATAGTTGAGGTTGCGCGGCACCGGATAGCCCGCACCGATCGCGTTATAGGCGAGGCGTGGCAGCGGCAGGCGGGCGTCGACCCACTGCATCAGCGGGTTCTTCGGCGCGTAATGCTTGGCCCAGGGGAAGCTCATCGTCTCTCTCCTCAGCCGACCGTCACGACGGTGTCGGACGTGAACGCATATTCGGGAACATGCAGGTTCTGCGGCGCGGGGCCGGAGCGGATGCGCCCGGCGGTGTCATAGGCCGACCCGTGGCACGGGCAGAAATAGCCGCCGAACGGCCCCTTGTTCTCACCCTCGCCCGCGCCCAGCGGCACGCAGCCCAGATGCGTGCAGACGCCCAAGGTGATGAGCCAGTTCGCCTTGCCCTCCTTGGTCCGCTCGGCCAGCGTCTGCGGATCGCGCAGGTCGCTGACCGCGACCGCGTTCGCCTCGGCGATCTCGGCCGGGGTCAGGTTGCGCACGAACAGCGGCTGTTTGCGGAAGGTGGCCTTGATCGCCTGTCCCGGCTCGATCGACGACAGATCGATCTCGGTCGTCGACAGCGCCAGCGTGTCGGCGGCAGGCGACATCTGGTTGATGAGCGGGAGCGCGATCACGCCCGCGCCGACCCCGGCGAAGGCGACCGCCCCGATCGAGAGATAGTCGCGCCGGCGCGGATTTTCGGGCGCGCCGTCCAGCGCCGCTGCGCCGCCGGTGGCCTCGTGCTGATCGTTGTCAGTCGCCATTCAACCGCCCTTGTCGTCGGGCGCGTGAGTGCGCGCCCTGTATAAGCCCCTCTCCGGCGCACCCATTTCGGTAGGCATCGCCGGACCGAGACGGTGTTCCGTCCAGTCTTACCGGGTGATAGACGGCGCGGGGCGACTTTGCCAACCTCCTTTTGGGTATGGCGGGTGTCGATGGCGGTCCGGTCGGCCGCATCGGGGGCCGTCACGGCGCGATGGGGTTCTATTCCAAGTCCCCAGTTCGTCACTCCCGCGAAGGCGGGAGTCCATAGCCGCGACGCTTGCGCCCCTGCCCGGACGTTGGCGTGTATCGATTCCCGCCTTCGCGGGAATGACGGACCTCTTCCGCCTCACCCGATGTTCGGATTGGCGGGCGCGATGACTTGGTCTATGCGACGCGACCATATTCCTTCCCCATCCTTGCGTGTAACGGGAAATCCATGCGTATCTTCGCCCTGCTGTTCGCGTTCGTCGCCTCGCTCCTCGCCTGGCCGGCGGCTGCCCAGATCATCGACGTGCCCGGCCGCGCGCCGCCGCCCGCGACCACCGACGCGCGCAACCTGTGGCTGCTCGACCTGTCGACCGGCGGGCGGGTGACGGTGTGGCTGCGCCCCGATGTCGCGCCCAAGATGGTCGCACGGATCAAGACGCTGACCCGCGAGAAATTCTACGACGGCCTCACCTTCCACCGCGTGATCGAGGGCTTCATGGCGCAGGGCGGCGATCCGACCGGCGACGGCACCGGCGGATCGAAGCTGCCGAACGTGGAAAAGGAGTTCAACTATCTCCCCCACGTTCGCGGCGCGGTGGCGGCGGCGCGCGCCAATGACGAGAACAGCGCGAACAGCCAGTTCTATATCATGCTCGCCCCGCGCCTTGGCCTCGACAAGAAATACACGGTGTTCGGCCGGGTGATCGACGGCATGCAATATGTCGACACGATCGAGCGCGGCGAACCGCCGGCGAACCCGACGCGGGTGGTCCATGCCTATATGGCGAGCGACAATCCGCCGCCGTATCAAGCCGCCGCGGTCGCTCCGCTGCCCGAGACGGTCGCGCCGCTGCCGGCCACCGCGCCGCGCCGGGCGGCCCCTGCCCGCCGCCCCGCTCCGGCAAAGTAACGCCCCGCCCCCTCCATGAACGTCGACCTGTTCGATTTCGAGCTGCCGGCCGAGCGCATCGCGCTGCGCCCGGCGGCACCGCGCGATTCGGCGCGGATGCTGGTGCTGGATGGCGACGTCACGCTCGACCGGGGCGTGGGCGACTTAGCCGACTGCCTGCGGCCCGGGGACCTGCTGGTCTTCAACGACACGCGGGTCATTCCAGCGCAACTGGAAGGACGGCGCGGCGAGGCGACGATCGGCGCGACGCTCCACAAGCGCGAGGGGCCACGGCGCTGGCGCGCGTTCGTGCGCAATGGGCGGCGGCTGCGCGACGGCGACACGATCGATTTCGGTAACGGCGTGACGGCGGTGGCGGGCGAACGCGGCGACGACGGCAGCTTCGTGCTCGACTTCGCCGGGGACGAGCCGGTCGAACTGCTGCTGGAGCGTGCCGGGCGCATGCCGCTGCCGCCCTATATCGCTGCCAGACGCGGCGGGGCGGATGCCCGCGATGCCGAGGATTACCAGACGCTGTTCGCGCGGGAGGCCGGGGCGGTGGCGGCCCCCACCGCCGCGCTGCACTTCACGCCCGGGTTGATGGCGGCGCTGGCGACGGCGGGGATCGAGCACGCGACGCTGACGTTGCATGTCGGCGCGGGCACCTTCCTGCCGGTGAAGGCCGACGATACCGACGACCACCGGATGCACGCCGAATGGGGCCGGATCGATGCCGCCACCGCCGCGCGACTGAACGCGGTGCGCGCGCGCGGCAACCGGGTGATCGCCGTCGGCACCACCAGCCTGCGCCTGATCGAAAGCGCTTGCGGTGCGGACGGGCAGGTCCAGCCGTTCGAGGGCGACACCGCGATCTTCATCACGCCGGGCTATCGCTTTCGCGGGATCGACGGGTTGATGACCAATTTCCACCTGCCGCGATCGACGCTGTTCATGCTGGTCTCGGCGTTGATGGGGCGCGAGCGGATGCAGGCCGCCTATGCCCATGCGATCGCGGAGGGCTATCGCTTCTATTCGTACGGGGATGCGTCGCTGCTGCTGCCCGCATCTGGCCAGCGCGCCGCCTAGCTGGCAGAGGGGAGGCATGATCGTCGCCCTCGCCCTTGCCCTTCAGGCCGCATCACCGCCGCCCCTGCCCCCCGGCGAGCGGCCGGCGGCGGCGACCGTCGTCGTCGAGCCGGTCGGCATGATGCTGGCGGGGTTCGACGCCGATGGCGATGCGCGCACCACCCGCGCCGAGGCGGAGGCGGGCATCGCGCGCGGCTTTGCCGAGGTGGCGAAGGGGCAGCCGACGATCGGCTATATCGCCTATGCCGACTGGGCCGAGCGCTGGCTGGGCGACCGCGCCGCGCTGCCCGGACCGTTCGAGGTCGATCGCGACAACGACAACCGCATCACGCTGGCCGAGGTGCAGGGGCGGATCGCGGCGATCTTCGCGCGGATCGACCGCAATGGCGACGGGGTGCTGACGCGGACGGAATTGCTGACGATCCGGGCGATGCCGGGCGACCTGCGGCGGGGGCGGCGCTGATGGGCGCGCATCACGACCATGGGCATGGCCACGGGCATCATCATCACGGTCATAGCCACGCTCCGGCCGATTTCGGGCGCGCGTTCCTGATCGGCACGCTGCTCAACCTCGGCTTCGTGGTAATCGAGGGGGCGGCCGGCTTCTGGACCAATTCGGTCGCGCTGCTGGCCGATGCCGGGCATAATCTGTCCGACGTGCTGGGACTGCTCATTGCATGGGGCGGGGCGGAACTGGCCAAGCGGCCGGCGTCGGCGCGCTTCACCTATGGGCTGGGGGCGTCGACGATCCTTGCCGCGCTGGCCAATGCGCTGGTGCTGTTGCTGGCGGTCGGCGCGATCCTGCTCGAAGCGGTGCAGCGGCTGGGCGATCCCCGTCCGGTCGATGGCTGGCCGGTGGTGTGGGTGGCGTTGGCGGGAATCGCGGTGAACCTCGGCACCGCGCTGCTGTTCGCGCGCGGGCGGCATGGCGATGTGAACATCCGGGGTGCCTATCTGCACATGGCGGCCGATGCGGCGGTGTCGGCCGGGGTGGTGATCGCCGGGCTGGTGATCCTGTGGACGGGTGCCACGTGGATCGATCCGCTGGTCAGCCTGATCGTCGTCGCGGTGATCCTGATCGGGACATGGGGGCTGCTCAGCGAATCGCTGCTGCTGGCGTTGCAGGCGGTGCCGCCGGGCGTCGATGCCGGCGCGGTCGAGGCGATGCTGCGCGGCCTGCCCGGCGTCGAGCGGGTGCACGACCTCCACATCTGGCCGATGAGTACGACCAAGACCGCATTGACCGCGCATCTGGTGATGCCGGCCGGGCATCCGGGCGACCCGTTTCTCAGCGAAACGGCGGAGCGGCTGGAGCATGACTTCGGGATCGGGCATACGACGATCCAGATCGAACGGGATGCCGAATGCGGGCTGGCGCACGCGCATTAGGGTGCGGCGGGAAGGTTCGTTCACGCGGAGGCGCGGGGGCGCGGAGGGGGCTGTGACCGCCGTTCCGTTTGGGGCTTTTGATTCACGCGAAGGCGCGGAGGCGCGAAGCGGGTTCCGGACGCGGTAGCGTCCTTTCCTGTTACCGGCGTCGGTGGGTCGGGCGACCGGTATCGCCTGGCGATAGCCCTTCGTGCCTTCGCGCCTTCGCGTGAATCATTCTGGGAGTCGGTTCGTGCGGAGCGCTGTCGAATACGGCGCTGGTCAGTGGAAGGACGACCACAACGCCGCATTCGGAACCCCCTCCGCGTCTCCGCGCCTCCGCGTGAACCATCCTTCCTTTGCCAAAAGATGTCCGCGCAGGGGACTCAGAGCGCGCAGAGTGGTTCGCGCGGAGTCGCTATCGTAGCGTCATGCCGCCGCCCGTTGGACGGACGAGACGCTGCCGCGTCCGAAGAACGTCTCTGCGTCCTTCGCGTCCTCTGCGCGCAAAGCCCTTGGACTGGACCGGCATTCAACGTGCAGACACGGAACGACTGCCCCTTGCCCTGTCGTCATTCCGGCGGAGGCGGACGTTCACAGGTGCCAGCGCCGCGAATCCAGCCGAAACGTCAGCGGGTATGGATTCCCGCCTGCGCGGGAATGACGAACATTTCCGGTCGTCGCTGACCGTCGATTGGTTCTAGCCGTCGCCCAACCGTTCGATGTCGGCGCCGACCGCCTGAAGCTTTTCCTCCAGCCGTTCGTACCCGCGATCGAGGTGATAGACCCGGCTGACCGATGTCTCGCCCTCCGCCGCCAAGCCGGCGATGATGAGGCTCATCGACGCGCGCAGGTCGGTCGCCATCACCGGCGCGCCGATCAGCGGCGCGGGGCCCTTCACCACCGCCGAGCGGCCGGTGACGGTGATGTCCGCCCCCATCCGCGCCAGTTCGGGGACGTGCATGTAGCGGTTCTCGAAGATCGTCTCGGTCAGCACGCTGGCACCCTGCGCCCGGGTGAGCAGCGCCATGAACTGCGCCTGCATGTCGGTGGCGAAGCCGGGATAGGGCGCGGTCGACAGGTCGATCGGGCGGATGTCGCCGCCCGCCTCGACGAACAGCGAGGTCGCTTCCTCGCGCACCGCCACCCCGGCCTCAATGAGCGCGTCGATCGTCGCGCGCATGTCCGAGGGCACGACGTTAGCGAGTTCGACCGACCCGCCGGTGATCGCGGCGGCGCAGGCATAGCTGCCCGCCTCGATCCGGTCGGGCATCACCGCATAGGTCGCGCCGTGGAGCTTCGCGCGGCCCTCGATGGTCAGCGTGTCGCTGCCGATGCCGTCGATCGACGCGCCCATCGCAACCAGGCAGCGGCACAGGTCGACGATCTCCGGCTCGCGTGCGGCGTTTTCAAGGACCGAGGTCCCGCGCGCCAGCACGGCGGCCATCACCGCATTTTCGGTGGCACCGACCGAGACGACGGGAAAGCGATAACGCCCGCCCGGCAGCCGGCCGCCCGGCGCGGTGGCCTTCACATAGCCCGCCGCCAGCTCGATCTCGGCACCCAGCGCTTCGAGGGCTTTCAGGTGGAGGTCGATCGGGCGGTTGCCGATCGCGCAGCCGCCGGGCAGCGATACCGTCGCCTCGCCCGCACGCGCGACCAGCGGCCCCAGCACGAGGATCGAGGCGCGCATCTTGCGCACGATGTCATAGGGCGCGACCGTGGAGGTAAGGCGCTGACCGCGCATCGTCATCACCCGGCCGAATTCGGACGGATGCGACCCCTCGACCATCGTCGACACGCCGAACTGGTTGAGCAGATGCCCGAAGCTGTCGACATCGGCGAGGCGCGGCAGGTTGCGCAGCGTCAGCGGCTCCTCGGTGAGCAGCGCGCACGGCAGGAGGGTGAGCGCGGCATTCTTCGCGCCCGAAATCATGATGCGGCCGGAAAGGCGATTGCCGCCGCGGATGACGATACGGTCCATCGCGTGGCTTCTAATGGTTGATGGTGCCGGCGCAAGGGGGACACTTGCCGCCAGCGGCAAGACGCCGGCCGAGGTGGCGCGCCAGACCGCGCAATATTACACCAGCAGCGCGGTCGACGATCAGTGGTAGTTCGAAGCGACCGATGCGACACGCTCCGCGCGACCGGCGTGGTTCACTTCGCCTCGCGGCTGATCCGCCGGAACAGCAGGAATGGGGCGAAGCGGGGGTTTTCGATCACCAGCGTCACGCGCCTGCCCTGGTTCGAACATTGCGCGACATGCGCGCCATCCTCGCCGCACAGCCATGGCAGGCGGTCAAGATCCGCCTTCGTCTCGCCCTTCACCAGTCGTTCGAGCATCCCGTATTTCCGTTGCCGCGCGGCCCAGTCGGCGAAACAGGCGTCGTCGCCGCGCACGCGCCAGCTTTCGGCGAACAGGCCCTCCCCGCGCACGTCGCGCAGGCGGGCGATATTGGAGCAGCGCGGCAGGCCGAACTCGCGCGCAAGCGCGGCGGCGGCGCGATCGTCGAGCGGGGTTTCGGGTTCGGGCGATGGCCGTACCGAAGGCATCGTGCGATTGCCCGCCATCCGTTCGGCGAGCGTCTCGAGATTCTCGGTTGGGGGTGGCGGTGCCGGCGGCTCGGTCGAGCAGCCCGCGATCAACAGCGCGCAGGCGAGCGGCGCGCCGCGCCTCACCTCATGCCTTCTCCAGCGTGCATTGCAGCGGGTGCTGGTTCTGCTTGGCGAAGTCCATCACCTGCGCGACCTTCGTCTCGGCGACCTCGTAGGTGAAGACGCCGCACACGCCCACGCCGCGCTGGTGGACGCTCAGCATTACCCGCGTCGCCTCCTCCATCGTCATGCGGAAGAAGCGTTGCAGGACGAGGACGACGAATTCCATCGGCGTGTAATCGTCGTTCAGCATCAGCACGCGGTAGGGCGTGGGCTTCTTGACGCGGGTCTGGGTCGCGACGCCGAGGCCGGTCGTGCGATCGTCGTCATGGTCGCGGTCGTCACCGGCCATCAGGGGGCTGAGTTGTCGATACATGTTACGCGGAAATATGGCATCGGACGGCCTTGGGGCAAGGGGGTGCGTCACGCGCCGGCCGGATGGCGGACCGTGCCGATCCGGGGCGGCAGGATCAGCAGCGCCAGCCCGCCGAACAGGATCGGCACGCTGAGCGTCTGTCCCATCGTCAAGCCCCACGATAGATGTTCCAGCCCGCGATCGGGCTGGCGAACCCATTCGAGCGAAAAGCGCGCGACCGCGTACCAGGTGAGGCCCGCGCCGGCCAGCCGTCCCGGCACATGGCGCGCGCCGGTCCGCCAGAACAGGAAGCCGAGCAGGAGCAACATCACGACGCCTTCGAGCAGCGCTTCGTAGAGTTGGCTGGGGTGGCGCGGCACGCCGTCGCCCGCGCCCGGAAACACCATGCCCCATGGCAGCGTCGTCGGGCGGCCCCACAGTTCGCCGTTCACGAAATTGGCCAGCCGGACGAGGATCATCCCGAACGGCGTCGCGCAGCCGACATAGTCGAGCAACCGCAGCAGCGGCACGCCGTGTTGCCGCGCGAACAGCGTCAGACCGATCAGCAGCCCGATCAGCCCGCCGTGGAACGACATGCCGCCATGCCATGGCTGCACCAGTTCGAGCGGTGCTGCCCATAGCCCCGGCTGATAGAAGGTCGCATAGCCCAGTCGTCCGCCAAGGATCACACCGGCCACGGCATAGACGAACAGGTCGTCGACCAGCGCCGGCCGCATCGGCGCGCCGGGTTCGCGCAACAGCCGCCGGAGATACCAGCCGCCGAGCAGGAACGTCGCGAGAAAAGCCAGCGCGTACCAACGGACCGGCAGCGGCCCCAGATCGAACGCCACCGGCGACAAGCCGAGATCCTGCCATCGCAACGCCGCGGTCGCATCGCCCGTCATCGCCACTTCCCCCGATTCACCGCCATCACGCATCCCTATCACGCGAAAGGCCTATCACGCGAAAGGGGCGGCCGCTCGCGCGACCGCCCCCTTGCTTGCCATCCGGCAGATCCGTCGCTTACGCGGCGGTCTTCACCTTGTCGGCGGCAACCGCGACGCGGTTGCTGATCGGCTGCGCGGCGTCGCCGGCCAGCTTCATCATCATTTCGGTGGTCTTCGACGCTTCGGCGACGAACGAGTCGAACGACTGGCGGACATAGTCCGACTGCAGCTTCATGAACTCGGTCGGCGACTTGACCGAGGCCAGCGTCTTGGCGGTCGAGGTCGCGTGCTCGAACGACTTGCGGCCGTATTCGGCCATTTCCTGGCCCAGCGACTCGAGGCCCTTGGCGGCGATGCGGCTGGCTTCGACCATCGCTTCGATGTTGCCCTTGGCCATCTCGTTCATTTCCTCGAAGCCCTTGGCGCCCTTTTCCATGGCGGCCTTGGCCTTCTCGTTGAAGTCGGCGGTCATCGCCTGCGCCTTGGCGGTCGCGTCCTGCGTGAAGGCCTGCGCCTTGTCGGCGGCGGTCTGGGTGGCGGCGGTCGCTTCGTTGGTGACGTCCATGGTCTTTTCCTCGACTTGGGCGGCGACGATGTCGACCGCGGGGGTTGCTTCGGGCGTTGCTTCGGCGGGCGTTTCGGTCACGGTCGGAGCGACCGGTTCCTGATGCTCGACCACCTCGGCGATCGCCGCTTCGATCTTTTGTTCAAGCTCGACCGGAGCGGGCGCGGGATCGGCGACGAAGGGCACGGGCGGCACGGCCGCCTGCACCGGTTCGGCATCGACCGCGATCGGTTCCGGTGCGGCAGCCACGGCGGGTGCCTGAGACGTCACCGGCCTCGACCGGGAATTGGCAGGCTTGCGCGTGCCGGTCTTCGGACCTCTGCTGGCCACTAGACATCCTCCACTATGTTGCTGCTGCACCGCAGCATCTACGCGCTTCGCATGACGTTTTCAAGACGCCATATGGTGCGGTGCAGCAATTATTTTGTGGTAGCGTTATCAACGGGTTCGGACATACTCTCCCGGCGCGTCGGCCAGCGCGGGCAGCTTGCCTTCCCCGGGCACCCGGATGCCGGTGGCGGGCACTTCCGCGCCATCGGCAGCGCGGATCCACGCGCGCCAGTCGGGCCACCAGCTCCCCTTCGTCTCGCTGGCACCGGCGACGAACTCGGCGAGCGAGGCGGCGGGATGGTCGTTGGTCCAATACTGGTATTTCTGCGCCGAGGGCGGGTTCACTACCCCGGCGATATGCCCCGATCCGGCCAGCACGAAGCGCAGCGGGCCGGCGAAATGGTCGGTGATCTTCCACACGCTTTCGGGCGGGGCGATATGGTCCTCGCGCCCCGCCTGGATATAGGACGGCGTCCTGACGGTCGTGAGGTCGATGCCCACGCCGTCGACGCGCATCGATCCGGGCTGCGCCAGCCGGTTGTCGCGGTAGAGATCGGTCAGATAGCCCAGATGCCAGGTCGCGGGCAGGTTGGTGACGTCGGCGTTCCAGTGGAGCAGGTCGAACGGCGCATAGTCGTTGCCGAGCAGATAATTGTTGGTGACGTAGTTCCAGATCAGGTCGCGCCCGCGCAGCAGGTTGAACGTCATCGCCATGTAGCGCCCGTCGAGATAGCCGTCCTTCCCGACTTGGCGAATCATCTTCAACTGCTCGTCATCGACGAACAGCGACAATTCGCCGGCATCGGCGAAATCGACCTGCGCGGTGAAGAAGGTGGCGGTGGCGACCTTCGCCGCCTGCCCCCGCGCCTCCAGCAGCGCCAGCGTCGCGGCGAGCGTGGTGCCCGCCACGCAATAACCGATCGTGTGGACCGATTCGACGTCGAGCACCTCGCGCACGGTGTCGATCGCGTCGATCTGGCCGCGCACGACATAATCGTCCCACGTCACGTCCTTCATCGACGCATCGGCCGAGCGCCACGACACGACGAACACCGACAACCCCTGCTCTACAGCCCAGCGGATGAAGCTCTTCTCGGGCGTCAAGTCGAGGATGTAGAAACGATTGATCCACGGCGGGAAGATCAGCAGCGGCACCGCCCCCACCTTTTCGGTGGTCGGGGCATAATGGATCAGTTCGTAGAGCGGGGTGCGCCGGATGACCTTGCCCGGCGTCATCGCGACGTTGCGGCCGAGTTCGAACGCGCTGGTGTCGCTCTGCGTCATCTGGCCCTTGGCCATGTCGGCCAGCAGGTTCTGCACGCCTTTCAGCAGATTCTCGCCGCGCGTCTCGATGATCTTTTCCATCACCAGCGGATTGGTGGCGGGAAAATTGGTCGGGCTGAGCGCATCGATCAGGCCGCGCGTGGCGAAGCGGAGCTGCTCCTTTTGTTTCGGATCGACGCCGTCGATCGCGTCGACGCCCTTGAGCATATGGTCGGCGACGAGGAAATAGCTCTGGCGGATGAAGGCATAGACCGGATCGTCGTGCCACTGCTTCGCCTTGAACCGGCGGTCGCGGGCGCGTTCGGGCGATTCGGGCGCGGGCTGCGCGGCGGGGTCGAGGAAGCGCTGCCACAGCTTCATCGTGTCCGCCCAGAAATCGGTCTGCGCCCGGATCATCCCCGTCGGATCGGGCCCGACCGGCGCGCGCTCCATCAGGTCGATACCCTGTTCGAGCATCAGCTGCTGCGCGCGGCCCAGCATCTGCGTCCAGTGTTGCAGTTCCTCGAGCGTCATCGCCGCCGGTGGTACGGCGGACTTCGTCTCGTCGGGCATTTTCCTCTCCTCGGGCGCCGTGCAGGTCTACCGATTAGCCGCTTACTCGCGTAAGGGCGATGACGAAAGGAACGAGAATGTCCGACGAATTCTACCGCATGAAACGCCTGCCGCCCTATGTCATCGCCGAGGTGAACGCGATGCGGGCAGCGGCGCGCAGCGGTGGCGAGGACATCATCGACCTCGGCATGGGCAATCCCGACCTGCCCCCGCCCGACCATGTGATCGAAAAACTGGTCGAGGTCGCCCGCATGCCCTCGGCGCACGGCTATTCCCAGTCGCGCGGCATTCCGGGGCTGCGCCGCGCGCAGGCCAATTATTACGGCCGCCGCTTCGGCGTCGACATCGATCCCGAAAGCGAGGTCGTGGTGACGATGGGGTCGAAGGAAGGGCTGGCCAGCCTCGCCACCGCGATCACCGCGCCTGGCGACGTGATTTTGGCGCCCAACCCCAGCTACCCGATCCATATGTTCGGCTTCATCATCGCCGGGGCCACGATCCGCGCGGTGCCGACGACCCCCGACGAACAGTATTTCGAGAGTCTCGAAAAGGCGATGGCATTCACCGTGCCCAAGCCCAGCGTGCTGGTGATGGGCTATCCGTCGAACCCGACCGCCGAGGTCGTCGATCTGGCGTTCTACGAACGGGTCGTCGCCTTCGCCAAGGAACACGGGCTGTGGGTCATCTCCGACCTCGCCTATAGCGAACTGTATTACGACGGCTGCCCGACGCCCTCGATCCTGCAGGTCAAGGGTGCGAAGGACGTAGCGATCGAGTTCACCTCGCTCTCCAAGACCTATTCGATGGCCGGCTGGCGGATGGGCTTCGGCGTTGGCAACAAGAAGCTGATCGCGGCGATGACGCGGGTGAAATCCTATCTCGACTATGGCGCATTCACCCCGATCCAGGCGGCGGCATGCGCGGCACTGAACGGCCCGCAGGACATCGTCGAGAAGAACCGACAGCTCTATCACAAGCGCCGCGACGTGCTGGTCGAAAGCTTCGCCCGCGCCGGATGGGACATCCCCTCGCCGCGCGCATCGATGTTCGCATGGGCACCGCTGCCCCCCGCGCTCGCCCATCTCGGATCGCTCGAGTTCTCCAAGCAGTTGCTGACCGAGGCCAAAGTCGCCGTCGCTCCCGGCGTCGGCTATGGCGAGAACGGCGAGGGCTATGTCCGCATCGCCATGGTCGAGAACGAGCAGCGGCTGCGCCAGGCGGCGCGCAACGTGAAGAAATATCTCCAGTCGATGGGCGTCAACACGCCGGCTGGACGCAACGCGGTGTAGTTTCTTCTCCCCTCCCTGGCAGGGAGGGGGCGGGGGTGGGTCGGCCCGCGAGGGAAGGCTACCGTGCGACAACGAGCCAACCCACCCCCGGCCCCTCCCTTGTTCAAGGGAGGGGAGCGGCCCCCATGGAACCCGCGCCCACACCCGTCGCTATAGCGCACAACCACACCGGAGCACCGACGATGACCGACCTGCCGACCGAACTGCTGGTGCTTGCGTGGTCGACGGTGCTGCTGGTCGTCGCGATTATGTTGCAAGGCCAACTCGCCACCCGCGAGCTGGGCGTCGGGTGGAACGCGGGCGCACGCGATGGCGATGCCCATCCCAAGAATGTCTATGCCGGCCGCGCGCAGCGTGCGCTCGACAATCTCAAGGAAACTTATCCGGCGTTCATCGCGCTCGCGCTCGCGCTGGCGGTGAGTGGGCGGACCGGGGGGCTGGGATCGGCGGGCGCGCTGCTGTGGCTGGTCGCGCGGATCGTCTATCACCCGCTCTATCTGTTCGGCGTGCCCTATCTGCGCAGCCTCGTCTGGCTCGCGTCGATGGTCGGGTTGCTGCTGATGTTCGTCCGATTGGTGTGACGGGTTCGACCCGAACAATCGTACTGATATAAATCAGCTAGTTGCGTTCCACCGTCCCCTTCCGCCGATGGTGCGCGTTGGCGGCCTGTTCCGCTGTTGCGCGAACGCGAAGGAGATGATGATGTCCCGACTGACGATGTTCGCCGCCGCCGCGGCCATGGCGGCCGCCGCGCCGCTGATGGCGCAGACCACCGATGCCACCACGTATGTCGCCAATGCCGGCGCCAGCGACATGTACGAGCGCCAGTCGAGCCAGCTCGTGCTGCAATCGACCCGCGACCCCAAGGTCCGCGATTTCGCGACGATGATGGTGCGCGACCATGCCAAGAGCACCGCCGACGTGAAGCGCGCCGCGATGCAGGCCCGCGTCCGCGCGCCCGCGCCGAAGCTGGAGCCGATGCAGGCGCGGATGATCGCCGACCTGCGCCGCGCGACCGGCCCGGCGCGCGACCGGCTGTACGTCCAGCAGCAGCAGACCGCGCACCAGCAGGCGCTGGCGCTGCACAGCGGCTATGCGCAGCAGGGCAGCGCCGCGCCGCTCAAGACCGTTGCCGCCGCCACCGCCCCGGTCGTCCAGCATCATATCGAGATGTTGCAGGCGATGTAACGGTCGCCCCGTGCGGCTCCCCTCCCTGACAAGGGAGGGGAGATTTCCTCATGCCCCCGCCGCGACGTCCTGCGGCAGCGACCAGAGCAGGTCGCCCTGCCCCAGCACCCGCCCGTCCTCGGACAGCACGGCGACCGCCGCCACCGGTCGCCGGTCGCGCGCGTCGACCAGCACCGGCGTGGCGGGCTTGCCGGTTTCCCAGCGTTCGCCCCATTGGCGCAGCGCCACCAGCATCGGCAGCAGCGCATGGCCCTTGTCGGTCAGGCGATATTCGATCTTGCGGCGATCCGCCTCGACCGTGCAGCGCTCGAGGATGCCATGCCCCACCAGCCGCGACAGCCGGCTGGCGAGGATGTTGCGGGCGATGCCCAGTTCCGACTGGAATTCCTCGAAATGCTGCAACCCGTTGAACGCGGCGCGCAGGATCAGCAGCGACCAGCGCTCGCCCATCGCCTCCAGCGCGGCGGGCAGGCTGCAACGGCTGGCCAGTTCGCGCAGCGGCTCTCGAAGCGTCGTCATGGCCGCCGGTCTAGCGCATCGCCCCGGCGAAAGGAAACACCGCGAATCTTGCGATGCAGCACCAGTAGCATATTGCTACTTACAACGATGTCCACTACCCGATGGCGACTGATTCAAGCCACCGGAGCCCTGTTCGATGAAGCCCTTCGCCCTGTTCGCCGCCGCCCTCCTCGCCCTGCCGTTCGCGGCTGCGGCACAGCCGGCGAAGGGCTATAGCGCGACCCCGGCGACCGCGCCCGCGGTCGACAGCCTCATCACCCGCAGCACGCCCTGGACCTGCGGCGACACCGTCTGCACCACCGGCAAGACCGCCGGCAGCCCGCTGGCGATGTGCCAGTTGACCGCGCGGCAACTGGGTCCGCTGACCGCGTTCGTCGCCAACGGCACCGCTTTTGCGGCCGATCAGCTCGAAAAGTGCAACGCCCGCGCGAAGTGATCGGATGATGGGCGGGCAAAAACGGTTGCATTGCCCGCCCGGCTCGCCCCATCTACATCCCATGCTGCGCCAGTATGAATTGGTCGAGCGGGTCAAGGCCTATGATCCCGATGCAAACGAGGCCTTGCTCAACCGCGCCTATGTGTTCTCGATGCACGCGCATGGCAGTCAGAAGCGTGCCTCGGGCGATCCCTATTTCAGCCATCCGATCGAGGTGGCGGGGATTCTGACCGACCTGCACCTCGACGACGAGACGATCGCGACCGCGATCCTGCACGACACGGTCGAGGATACGGTGGCGACGCACGAGGAAATCCGGGCCAAATTCGGGGTCAACGTCGCCCGGCTGGTCGAGGGCGTGACCAAGCTCAGCAAGATCGAAGCGCAGACCGAGAACGAGCGCGCGGCGGAAAACCTGCGCAAGTTCCTGCTCGCCATGTCGGACGACATTCGCGTGCTGCTGGTGAAGCTGGCCGACCGGCTGCACAACATGCGCACGCTCCATCACATATCGAAGCCCGAGAAGCGCAAGCGGATCGCGCGCGAGACGATGGACATCTATGCCCCGCTTGCCGAGCGGATCGGCATGTACGAATTCATGAACGAGATGCAGACGCTGGCATTTCGCGAGATCGAACCCGAGGCGTATGAATCGATCACCCGCCGGCTCGAACAACTGGAGGAAGGCGGCGGCGACCGCGTCGCCAAGATCGGTGGCGACCTGAAGGCGATGCTCGACCGCCACGGCATCGCGGCCGACGTGTCGGGACGGCGCAAGCATCCCTATTCGATCTGGCGCAAGATGTCCGAGCGGCACGTCAGCCTCGAACAGCTCTCCGACATCGTCGCCTTCCGTGCGATCGTCGACAGCGAGGAGGAATGCTACCGCGCGCTGGGCATCATCCACCGCCGCTGGCCGATGGTGCCGGGACGGTTCAAGGACTATATCTCGACGCCCAAGCGCAACGGCTATCGCTCGCTTCACACCGCGGTGATCCATGCCGAGAACATGCGGATCGAGGTGCAGATCAGGACGCGCGAGATGCACGCGCAGGCCGAATTCGGTCTCGCGGCGCACTGGGCCTACAAGCAGGATGCGGTGCGCCCCGATACGCAGGTGCGCTGGATCCGCGACCTCGTCGAAATCCTCGACAATGCGGAGAGCCCCGAGGAACTGCTCGAACACACCCGCATGGCGATGTACGCCGACCGCATCTTCGCCTTCACCCCGAAGGGCGAACTGCACCAGTTGCCCAAGGGCGCGACGCCGATCGACTTCGCCTATGCGGTGCATACCGATCTGGGCGATCAGGCGGTCGGCGCAAAGGTCAACGGCGGCGTCGTGCCGTTGCGGACCGAACTCAAGAACGGCGACCAGGTGCAGATTCTGCGCTCCAAGGCGCAGCGGCCGCAGGCGAACTGGCTGAACTTCGCGATCACCGGCAAGGCGCGCGCCGCGATCCGCCGCTATATCCGCCACCGCGAGCGTGAGGAAACGGTCGCGCTGGGCACCAAGCTGTACCACGAACTGGTCGCCCGCCTGCCGGTGCCCGCCGGCAGCGACGCGCTGGGCGAGGCGCTCAAGCGGCTCAAGATCGCCGACGAGGCGACGCTGTTCGAGGGACTGGCGCGCGGCAAGCTGACCGAGGAAGCGGTGATGGAGGCGGTGATGCCCGGTGCCGTCGCCGATCCGAAGATCGAACCGATCCCGGCGCAGCGCGCGCCGATCGAGATCAAGGGGCTGACCGCCGGGGTCGGCTACGACCTCGCCGCCTGCTGCCATCCGGTGCCGGGCGACCGCATCATCGGCGTGCGCAGCGACGATGGCCGGTTCGAGGTCCACGACATCGCCTGTCGCACCGTCGACGCGATCGATCCGCATCACTGGATCGACCTGACATGGGGCGACAATGCCGAAGGCGCGACCGCGCGGATCGCGGTGACGCTGAAGAACGAACCCGGCGCGCTGGGCGTGATCGCCACCGTGATCGGCGGCCACCGCGCGAACATCCTCGGGCTCCGGCTCGACAATCGCGACACGACGTTCCACACCAACACGATCGACGTCGAGGTGCGCGACGCGGCGCATCTGATGAAACTGCTCGCCGGCCTGCGCGCGGCGGACGCGGTGAACGCGGCGGAGCGGGTGTAACCACCCCCTTTCGTCATTCCCGCGCAGGCGGGAATCCATACACGCTGCCGTTTCGATTCCTGCTGAACCGTTGGCGTTTATGGATTCCCGCCTGCGCGGGAATGACGAAGGTTGTGGGATGACGCCGACCGCCCTTGCCCTCGCCCCCACCAATCCCCAAAGCATCCCCCATGGCACAGGACTCCCCGCTCGACCGGTTTCGTGACGTGTTGCGCGGCACGTCGCGCGCGATCGCCGAAGAACCCGAGATCGAGCTGGCGTTCACCGCCGACGCGCCCGTAGCCTCGGGCAAGCATATCAAGGTGCCGATGCCCGCCCGCGCGCTGCCCGCCGATCAGGTGGCCGAGGCGCGGGGGCTGGCGGACGGCTTCGCGCTCAGGATGCGCCATCACGACGCCGCGCTCCACGCGCGCGGCGCGCCCGGCGATGCGGTGGCGCGCGCGGTGTTCGACGCGGTCGAACAGGCGCGGGTCGATGCGCTCGGGTCGGACGGCTATGCCGGCATCGCCGACAATCTCGACCATGCGCTCAACCTGCGGATGCGCTCCGATCCGATCACGCGCGCACGGACACGCGCCGAGGTGCCATTGTCGACTGCGGTGCAACTGGTCGTGCGCGAACGGCTGACCGGCCGGCTGCCCCCGGCGGTGACGGCACCGGGCATGGCGCTGATCCGCGACTGGATCGAGGCGCGCGCGGGCACGCAGCTCGATACGCTGTCGGCGCTGATCGCCGACCAGTCGGCATTCGGGCGCGGCATCACCCGATTGCTCGAGGACCTCGAACTGATCGAGGGCGAGGTCGAACCCGAACAGGCCGACGACGGCGGCGACGATGCCGAGGGCGAGGACGACCAGACCCCCGAAGAAGACGGCGACGACGAGGGCGAGCAGCAGGGCGGCGAAGGCCAAGTCGAGGCACGGGGCCAGGACAGCGGCGACGACACCGAAACCGGCGAATCGGACGACAGCGCCGAGAACGACGACGCGCAGGGCGACGACATGGCCGACGGCGAGGACGAGGGCGGCATGATGCCGGTCCGCCCCAACCGCCCCGTGCCCGACCTGAACGCCCAGTTCGACTATCGCCCGTTCACCACGAAGTTCGACGAAGTGGTCGCGGCCACCGAACTCTGCGAAGCCGACGAACTGGAACGGCTGCGCGCCTATCTCGACCAGCAACTGGTGCAGTTGCAGGGTGTCGTCACCAAGCTCGCCAACCGGCTGCAGCGGCGGTTGATGGCGCAGCAGTCGCGCTCGTGGGATTTCGATCAGGAAGAAGGAATGCTCGACGCCGCACGGCTGGCACGGGTGGTCATCAATCCGGCGCAATCGCTCAGCTACAAGATCGAGCGCGACACCGATTTCCGCGACACCGTCGTCACGCTGTTGATCGACAATTCGGGGTCGATGCGCGGCCGCCCGATCGGCATCGCCGCGATCAGCGCCGACATCCTCGCCCGCACGCTCGAACGGGTCGGGGTGAAGGTCGAGATCCTCGGCTTCACCACCCGCGCTTGGAAGGGCGGGCAGAGCCGCGAAGCATGGCTCGCCGCCGGCCGCCCGCCGCAGCCCGGCCGGCTCAACGACCTGCGCCACATTGTCTACAAACAGGCCGACGAGCCGTGGCGGCGCGCCAAACAGTCGCTGGGACTGATGATGCGCGAAGGGCTGCTGAAAGAGAATATCGACGGCGAGGCGTTGCTGTGGGCGCACGGCCGGCTGATCGCGCGGCCGGAGGATCGCAAGGTGCTGATGGTCATCAGCGACGGCGCGCCGGTCGACGATTCGACGCTGTCGGTCAATTCGGGCAGCTATCTCGAACGCCATCTGCGACAGGTCATCGCCTATATCGAGAGCAAGTCGCCGGTCGAGCTGGTCGCGATCGGCATCGGCCATGACGTGACGCGGTGGTACAGCCGCGCGGTCACGATCATGGATGCCGAGCAACTGGCGGGCACGATGATCGAACAGCTCGCGTCGCTCTTCGACACCCCGTGAAGGTCGCCGCCCCGCCCGGCGGCTTTCGCGGGCCGGTGAAGCGGTCGATCACCATCGCCGGCCACGCCACCTCGATCAGCCTCGAACCCGGTTTCTGGGCGGCGCTGGAAGCGCAGGCGCGGTCCCATGCGCTGCCGCTGTCGGCGCTGGTCGCGGCGATCGACGCCGCGCGCATCGAAAGTGCCGATCCGCCGAACCTCGCGAGTGCGATCCGGTCGTGGTTGCTGGCGGCGGTGGCGGCGAACTGACCACTCGTCACCCCGGACCTGTTCCGGGGTCCACCTGTCCTCACGCGATGCGCTCCATCACGACACGAACCGTTCGCGACGCGGTGGACCCCGGAACAAGTCCGGGGTGACGACGGGCAGTTCTACGACAATCCTGCGACAAACATGAAAGCCACTCGCATTAGCATTGACTCTGCGAACGCATCGCAATAGCGGCGTCGGCATCGAAAGGGGATTTTCGTGACCGACACCCATACTACCGGCAGCACCTCGCCGGCCTTCCTCGCGCTCGCCTGCGTGGGCTTTATCGCCTCGGCCCCGGCCATGGCCGCCCCGCGCGACACCGCCGCGCCCGCCGCCCGCGCCGATGCGACCGACAATGATCCGCAGACGATCCTCGTCGAAGGCAAGCGCACCAAGACGCTCGAAAGCCCGAAGGCGACCGCCGAACTGATCGACACGCCGCAGACGATCACCGTCGTATCGGATCAGGTGATCCGCAAGCAGAACCTCCAGACGCTGCGCGACATCCTCCAGACCGTGCCCGGCATCACCTTCGGCGCGGGCGAAGGCGGCGGCGGCTATGGCGATTCGATCAACCTGCGCGGCTTTTCGGCGAACAACGACATCACCGTCGACGGCATTCGCGATAGCGCGCAATACAGCCGGACCGATCCGTTCAACCTGCAACAGATCGAGGTCTACAACGGCGCCAATTCGGTGTTCAACGGATCGGGATCGGTCGGCGGCACGATCAACCTCGTCAGCAAGACGCCGGGCGGCGACGACCTGACGATCGTGCAGGGCTCGGTCGGCACCGATCGCTATTATCGCGGCGCGATCGACGCCAACCGCCGTATCACCGACACGGTCGGCGTGCGGCTGAACGCCGCCTATCACCATAACGACGTGCCCGGCCGCGACGTCGAGAAGTTCGAACGCTGGGGCGTCGCCCCCTCGGTCACGATCGGGCTCGGCACGCCGACCAGCCTGACACTCGCCTATGTCCACCAGCGCGACGACAATACGCCGCTGTACGGCCTGCCCTATTTTGACAACGGCACGATTCGCGGCTTCCTGCCCGGCACCGATCGCAGCGATTATTACGGCTATCGCAACCTCGACCGGCAGCAGACGACGGTCGACCGCTTCACCGCCACCTTCGCCCATGCGGTCGATGCCCATGTGTCGGTGCGCAACCTCACCCGCTGGCAGCGCGTCGGCCAGGATACCGTAACCAGCGCGCCGCAGGGCACCTTCTGCCTGTCGAACAACCGCCAGCCGGTTGCGACCAGCGCGACCAACCCGGCGGGCCTCGCCTGTCCGGCAGGGGTGACGCCGGGCAACTGGCTGCCCAGCGGCCCGCGCGGGCTGGTGCGCGATCAGGAGAACCAGTTGCTGGTCAACCAGACCGACCTGCGCCTCGAACACGGCGCGCGCGGTGGCATCCGCAACGTCGCCAACATCGGCGTCAGCGGCATGATCGAGGATTATGCGATCACCAGTGGGTCGCTGCTCCGCAACGCCGACGGATCGGCGACGACGCCGCTGCCGCTGCTCGCGATCGTCAACCCCGACACGGTCTATCGCGGGCCGATCAACTTCGTCACCACCGCGAAATCGCGCGGCACGTCGCGCAACGTCGCCGTCTATGCGTTCGACACGCTCGAACTCGGCCGGATGTTCGAACTGAACGGCGGGGTGCGCTGGGAGCATCAACGCTCGGTGTTCCAGGCGCTGCCGCTGCTGACGCTCGCGCCGGGCGTGGCCCAGCCGGCGGCGGCGCTTCAGGCGCGGCAGGTCAACGACGAAACGCTGTTCAGCTACCGCGTAGGTGCGGTGTTCCACCCGGTCGAGCGGGTCAGCGTCTACGCCGGCTATGGCAATGCGCGCACGCCGTCGTCGATCAGCGTGCGCGGCGGCTGCGTCGCGGTGTCGGGCACGGTCGTGACGAACACCTGCGACGTCGCTCCCGAAACCGCGAAGAACTACGAAGCCGGGATCAAGGCCGGGCTGCTGAACGGCAAGCTCGAACTGACGGCGGCGGTGTTCCGCAACGAACGCACCAATTACCGCATCCCCTCGAACGATCCCGCGCTGCCGACCGTCCAGGTCCTCGACGGCAAGAGCCGGGTCGACGGGATCGCGCTCGGCGTCTCGGGCACGATCACCCCGGCATGGACGGTGTTCGCCAACTACACCTATCTCGACAGCGAGGTACGCCAGTCGGTCAGCGACTTCTGCCTCGCCCGCCCCGGCAGCATCGGCTGCGGCAACTCCGTCGCCAATCCCGATCCGCAAGCCGGCGCGAAGCTGGTGCAGACCCCCGACCATTCGGGCAGCCTGTTCACGACCTATCGCCTGCCGTTCGGCCTCGAGATCGGGTACGGCCTGACCTATCAGGGCAGCTTCACCACCTATGTCCCGAACCTTGCCAACGCCAATGCGCTGAAGGCGGAGGATTATCTGATCCACCGCGCCTATCTCGGCTACACGATCGGTCAGGGCTGGAGCCTGCAGCTCAACGTCCAGAACCTGACCGACGAACGCTATCTGACCGGCGTGCGCAACAACATCAACGCGACGACCGGCGTCGTCACCGGCGGCTGGGCGATGCCCGGCGACCGGCGACAGGCGGTGCTGAGCGTGTTCAAGAGCTTCTGACCGCGCACCCCCGCCGGTCGGATTTCCTGCCCGTTCCCGGTGCCGCCACCGGGAACGGGCATTTTTCGGTTGATGGACCACCGCCCATGCTGATCGCCATTCCCGACGTGCTGACCCCCGATCAGGTCGCCGGCCTGCGCGCCCTGATCGACGGTGGCGAGTGGATCGACGGCAACGTCACCTCCGGCCCGCAATCGGCGCTGGCCAAGCGCAACGCGCAACTGGTCGAGGGATCGGCGGCGGCGCGCGAGGGCGGCGGGCGGGTGCTCGATGCGCTGGGAGCCAATCCGCTGTTCGTCGCCGCCGCGCTGCCGGCGAAGGTCTTTCCGCCGCTGTTCAACCGCTATGCCGGGGGTCAGGCGTTCGGGGCGCATGTCGACAATGCGGTGCGCATCCAGCGCGGCTCGGACTTCCGCATCCGCAGCGACCTGTCGGCGACGCTGTTCCTGTCCGATCCCGACAGCTACGAAGGCGGCGAGTTGGTGATCGAGGACCTGTTCGGCACGCAATCGGTGAAGCTGCCCGCCGGGCATCTGGTGCTGTATCCCGCCTCGTCGCTCCACCGCGTCGAACCGGTGACGGCGGGCGCACGGGTGGCGTCGTTCTTCTGGGTCCAGTCGATGGTGCGCGGCGACGGCGAGCGCCGCATCCTGTTCGACATGGACCGTGCGATCCAGCGGCTCGTCGGCCAGCTCGGCCACGGCGACCGCTCGGTGATCGAACTGACCGGCGTGTATCACAACCTGCTGCGGCGGTGGGCCGAGGTTTGAGAGTCGGTTTCACGCGAAGGCGCGAAGGCACGAAGAAGAAGGGTTGATCGCGCAGAGGCGCGGAGGCGCAGAGGGGTTGCGCATGCGGCAAAGCCGCCTTTCATCCTCCATGAGAACGATAAGGCCGCTGACGCGGCAGACGCACCTACAAGCACAACCCCTCCGCGCCTCCGCACCTCCGCGCGAACCATTCCTTCTACTTCTTAGCGCCTCCGCGCCTTCGCGTGAAAACGACTCCTAAGCGCCCTGATCGGGCAACACCGGCGCCACCGTCACCTCGCCATGATCGCCGGCGCGATAGCCGAGACTCGCCCGCCCGCGCACCGGTCCGGCGACGTCGGCGACCAGATACAGCGGCCGTCGCTTCGATTCGACGTACAGCCGCCCGAGATATTCGCCGATCATCCCCAGCACGAACATCTGCGCCGCGCCGAGGAACACGACGACCAGCATCGTCGAGGTCCACCCCTGCACCGCGCTGCCAGACAGCCAGCCGACAGCGATATAGGCGAACAGCAACAGCGACAGCCCGGTCAGCACCAGCCCGAGATGGCTGGCGAGCCGGAGCGGCGCGGTGGAAAACCCCGTCACCGCATCCAGCGCGAAGCGGATCATCTTGCCCAGCGGATATTTGCTCTCGCCCGCCAGCCGCTCGTCGCGATCATAGGGAAACGGCACCTGCCGGAAGCCGACCCACGCCACCATCCCGCGAATGAAGCGTGCCTGTTCGGGCAGCGACAGCAGCGCATCGAGCGCCCGCCTGCTCATCAGCCGGAAATCGCCGGTGTCGAGCGGGATCGGCGTATCGGTCACGCGGTCGAGCACGCGGTAGAAGGCGGATGCGGTCAGCTTCTTGAAGAACGTCTCGCCCTCGCGCTTGCGCCGCACGGCATAGACGACGTCGGCCCCCTGCGCGTCCATGACGCTAAGCATCTCGCCGAGCAGTTCGGGCGGGTCCTGCAAGTCGGCGTCGATGATGAGGATGCGCTCGCCCGCGCACAGGTCAAGCCCGGCGGTCAGCGCCAGTTGATGGCCGTGGTTGCGCGACAGGTTGATCGCCACCAGCCGGGGATCGACGGCGGCGAGTCGCTCCATCACCGCCCAGCTCTGGTCGCGCGATCCGTCGTTCACCAGCACGATCTCGTGATCGTCGCCGACGACCGCGCGCACCGCCGCCGACACGCGCGCATGCAGCACGTCGAGACAGGCGGCCTCGTTATAGCAGGGGACGACGACGGAGAGCGCGGGACGGTTCATAGGCGTCCGCGTTACCCTATGGCGCGCGACAGGAAAAGCGGGTGGCGATTGCATCGCCGCACCACGCGGTTAGGGTATCGCCTCCACCGTAGGAACCGCCGATGCGCCTCATCCTGTTGCCGCTGCTGATCGTCGCCACGCCAGCCATGGCACAAATCTGGGACGGGGGGCGCAGCGTCGCGCGGCCCGCCCCCCGGCAGCTCGATCCCGATGCCTTCGCCCGATCGCGCGAGGCGCGCGGGATCGATCGCTCGATCCGCGACGGCGTACGGCGCGGCGAACTCACCCGGCGCGAGGGCCGCGAACTGCGCGCGCAGGCCGGCGCGATCGGTCGCACCTCGGGCGGCCTGTCCGCCGGGATCGGCCCGCAGCAAACCACGGCGTTGCTCGGCCTGCGCGGACTGGTCGACGCCCGGCGCGCGCAGGGTCGCGAGCGCAAGGCCGGCCGCTGACGCCCCTTGCCCGCCACCGCCACCCGCCCTAGGCAGGAGGCGGATAGCTACCATCCAGTCTCATTTTATCTACTTACCCCAAGGACTCCTGTACCGTGGCCGAAGTCATCCACTGCATCATCACCTCCAGTCTTGAAGGCAAGGGCGCGTTCGGCGTCCGCAAGGATACCGACGAGAATTGCTATTTCCCGGTGAGCGTCGCCGAAGCGCTGGACATCGAAGCGTTCGAGGAGGTCGAGGCGATCGTCGTCCGCAACGACCGCGCCGACCCGGCATGGCGCGCGATCAAGGCGCGGCGGGTCGAGCGCACCTGACCGGCAGGGCGTGACCGGCGACCCGTCGCTCGGCTGGGAAGCGGTCGCGCCGGACTTCGCGGCCGTCCGCTCGGGGGTCGGTGCCGAGATCGTGCGCCACTAGTCGCGCCACCTGCCGCCCGGTGGCAGCGTGCTCGACATCGGCTGCGGCACTGGCATGCCGGTGGCCACGACGCTCGCCGATGCGGGGTTCGCGCTGTACGGCATCGATCCGTCGCCGACGATGCTCGCCCGGTTCCGCGCACAGGTGCGCCATGCCGGCGCTGCCTGCGAAACCGTGCAGGACAGCCGCTTCTTCGACCGCCGCTTCGACGCGATCGTGATGATCGGCGTCCTGTTCCTTTTGCCCGAAGCGGCGCAGCAGGCCGCGATTTACCGGATCGGCCGTGCGCTGTTGCCCGGCGGACGGTTGCTGTTCACCGCGCCGCGCATGGCCTGCCGCTGGACCGACAGCCTGACCGGTCAACCATCGCAGTCGCTGGGCGAAGCACGGTATCGCGCGCTGCTCGCCGACGCCGGGTGCCGGCTGAACGAGATCGTCCGCGATGCCGGCGGCAATGACTATGTCGATGCCGTGGCCGCCTGACCTTCCAGCCGCGCCAGCGCCCACTGCGCCGCCTCCGCCACCGCCGCGTCGGCATCGTCCAGCAACGCCCGCACCGGCCGGACCAGCGCCACATCGCCGCTGTTCCCCGCCGCGATCAGCGCGTTGCGCACCATCCGGTCGCGGCCTATGCGCTTGATCGGCGATCCGCGAAACACCTCGCGAAATCCCGCATCGTCGAGGTCGAGCAGATCGGCCAGCCGTGGTGCCGCGAACTCCGCCCGCGCGGCGAAGGCGCGATTGGCGGCGGCGGCATCGGCGAACTTGTTCCACGGACACACCGCGAGGCAATCGTCGCAGCCATAGATGCGGTTGCCGATGCCAACGCGAAACTCGTGCGGGATCGGCCCGGCATGTTCGATCGTCAGATACGAGATGCACCGCCGCGCATCGAGCCGATAGGGTGCTGGAAACGCATCGGTCGGGCACGCCCGCTGGCAGGCATCGCACGATCCGCAGGTGTCGGCCCCCGCCCGGTCGGGCGTCAGGTCGAGCGTGGTATAGATCGCGCCGAGGAACAGCCAGCTCCCGTGGGTCCGGCTGACGAGGTTGGTGTGCTTGCCCTGCCAGCCCAGCCCCGCCGCCTCCGCCAGCGGCTTTTCCATCACCGGCGCGGTATCGACGAACACCTTGAGGTCGCAGCCCGCCGTCTGCGCCAGCCAGCGGCCCAGTGCCTTCAGCGCCTTCTTGACCACGTCATGATAATCGCCGCCCTGCGCATAGACCGAGATGCGCCCGCGGTCGCCGACCCCCTCCAGCGCCAGCGGATCGACCAGCGGGGCATAGCTCATGCCGAGCGCGATGATGCTTCGCACCTCGCTCCACAGCGCGACGGGCGATCCGCGCTGGTGCGCGCGTTCCTCCATCCAGATCATCGATCCGTGCCGCCCTTCGTCCAGCCACTGGCGCAGCCGCTCGGCGGTGCGCGGCGCGGCATCGGCACGCGCGATGCCGCAGGCGACGAAGCCCAGCTCCGCCGCCTTCGCCCGGATGGCGGCGGCAATATCGGCGGGGGGGGCCTTGTGTTCGCGCATCAACCCCCGCTACCCTCTTGCGGCACCGGGCAAAAGTCCCGGCGAGCAGGGGGGCGATCAGTTTGCGTAGCGATGCTTTGGCGCTCAGCGCTACCGGACTGGTCAAGCGGTTCGGCGACCGGCGCGTGGTGGACGGCATCGACCTCGCCGTGCCGACCGGATCGGTCTACGGCGTGCTCGGCCCCAACGGCGCGGGCAAGACGACGACGCTGCGCATGCTGCTCGGCATCATCGAACCCGACGAGGGGCAGCGCAGCCTGCTCGGCCACATTGCCCCACGCGACGCCTCCGACCGCGTCGGCTATCTGCCCGAGGAACGCGGCCTGTATCCCGGCATGAAGGCGCGCGAGGCGATCGCCTTCATGGGCGCGCTGCGCGGGCTCGACTGGTCGACCGGGCGCAAGCGCGCCGGCTCGATGATGGAGGCCGCCGGCCTTGGCCACGCCGCCGACCAGAAGATCCGCAAGCTGTCCAAGGGCATGGCGCAGTTCGTCCAGTTGCTCGGCAGCGTGGTGCATCAGCCCGAATTCCTCGTCCTCGACGAACCCTTCTCCGGCCTCGATCCGGTCAATCAGGAGCGGCTCGAAGGGCTGATCCGTGCCGAACGCGATCGCGGGGCGACGATCCTGTTCTCGACGCATGTCATGGCCCATGCCGAACGGCTGTGCGACCGGCTGTGCATCATCGCCGGCGGCAAGCGCCGGTTCGAGGGGACCGTCGACGACGCGCGCGCGATGCTGCCGATGAAGGCGCACTACGTGCCGCATCACCCCTCCCCCGACATCGCCCGGCTGCTGCCGGCCGATGCGCAGCCGGTCGACCCCACGCGCGGCGGCGGCTGGCGCTTCACCCTGCCCGCGCAAGGTATCGAAGGAATATTGGTGCGGCTGATCGACGCGGGCTACGGCATTTCGGGACTGTCGATCGAGCGCCCGGGCCTCCACGACGCCTTCGTCCGCATCGTCGGCGAAGCCGCCGCCAACCCGGAGATTGCGGCATGAGCGGCACCCGCAAACTGATCCGCCAGACGCTGACCATCGCGCGGCGCGATTTCACCGCGACCGTCATGACGCCGATGTTCCTCGTGTTCCTGCTGGCACCGTTGTTCTTCGTCGGCTTCGGCGCGGTTGGCGGCCTCGGCGCGTCGGCGGCACGCGGCGGGACCGAGGGCAAGGTGCGCATCTACGCCATCGCCGCCCCCGCCGACGCCGCGCGGTTGCGCCAGGTCGATTCGACCCTGCGCCCCGCGCTGCCCGAGGAACGCGGACCGCCCCCGTTGTTCACGCTCAGTCCGTCGGCCGATCCGGTGGCGCAGGCGCGCAAGCTGCTCGCCGATCCGAAGATCGACGTGCCCGCCGTCCTCTACGGCACGATCGACCGGCCGACCGTGCTGCACGCGAACAAGACCTCGACCTCGGCCGACTATCTCGCCGGCCTCGCCGAACAGGCGCTGCGCAGCCGCCCCGGCCTGACCGACGCGCCGCTGACCCGCCCGACCTTCGTCCGCGTCGCGCGCAGCGGGACGTCGCTGGGCGGCAAGAACGCGGCGGGCTTCTTCTCGGTCGTCACGCTGTTCATCGTCACGCTGATGCTGGCGGGACAGGCGGTCGGCACCATGGCGGAGGAACGCTCGAACAAGGTGATCGAGGTGCTTGCCGCCGCCGTGCCGCTCGAATCGGTGTTCCTCGGCAAGCTGATCGGCATGTTCGGCGTGGCGGTGCTGTTCCTCGCCTTCTGGGTGACGATCGGGGCGAATGTCGGCGCGCTGCTGCCCGAGGATATGGCGCAGGGGCTGAGCGGCATCGCCCCTGCGATCGGCCTGCCCGCCTTCGCCGCGCTCTACGTCGTCTATTTCACCATGGCGTACATGCTGCTCGGATCGGTATTCCTGACGGTCGGCGCACAGGCATCGACCCCGCGCGAAATCCAGATGCTGTCGCTCCCGATCACCATCTTCCAGATGGCGATGTTCGGCTTCGCGCTCTCGGCGGTCGGCAAGCCCGGCACGTGGATCGCGACCGCCGCGCAGCTTTTCCCGTTCAGCTCGCCCTTCGCCATGGCCGCCCGCGCCGCGACCGATGGCGCGCTGTGGCCACATTTCGCCGCGATCGCGTGGCAGTTGCTGTGGGTGACGCTGACGATCGCGCTGGGCGCGCGGCTGTTCAGGCGCGGGGTGTTGCAGTCGGCGGGGCCGAAATGGCGGTGGTGGAAGCGGGGCTGACCTGATCGACCATCCAGCGCCCGCCGACGATGCCGATCGCGGCGGCGAGGATGCCGGCCACCAGATCGACGACATAATGGCCGCCGATCGGCACCGCCGCCGCCAGCATCAGCGCGTTGAGCAGCGCGAACGGCCAGCGCAGCGGCCGCAGGTGCCAGAAGCCATAGCCGAGGAGCACCGCCGCCCCGGCATGGAAGCTTGGATAGTTGATGATGCCGTCCAGCGTCGCGAACGAGATGGTGCCGATCGTCCCGTCCTGTAACGCCAGCAGCAGTCGCGGCTGGTTCCACGGCACCGGATCGAGCATCGCGGGCACCTGCGCCGCCGCGATGCCGAAGTGATGATAGGCGCCCAGTGCCGGATGATGGGCGAAGAACGCCATGACCACGCACAACGTCAGGACCCATGCGGCAAGGAAATGCCACAGCCGCCGGTGCCGCCCGCCCAACGCATGGAGCGCGATCAGCAGCGCGGGTTGCCAGCCGATGCTGGCATAGGCGATGTTGGCGATCCGCACCGGAAGGCCGGACCGGTCGAAGGCCAGCATCGCGCGCGGCCAGTCGAACCCCGGAAGCAATATCCGGTCGGCGCGGGCGAGCGCGCCGTCGAAATAGGGATGCGGCCCCGCCGCCAGCACGAAGGTCAGCAGGCAGACGGTGGCGCAGATCGCGGTGAACAGCGCATAGCCCTCGATCATCGTCGCCAGCCGGAGCAGACCGCGCGCGCGCAGGCACCATGCGAACCACAGGATGCCGAGCATCATCCCGCCGAACATCGCGAACTCGTCGACCGCGATGTGCAGCCCGGTCCGGTGCAGCGCGATCGGCAGTCCCACCCAGCCGAGCAGCAGGAACAGGTAGACCGGCACCGCCCCGACCGCGAACGGTCGCTGGCACCCGATCGGCATGGCGTGGGGGGCGGCGGCCGGCATCGCCGCTCCCTGCACTATCATCCCTTAACGATGCGCAAATCTGTCACCCGCGCGACAGGCTCCGGCGGGCGAAATCACGGCGATCAGCCCCGCTCCACCAACGTCACGATCGACAATCCCGGCGGCAACGGCACGCGGCCGACCAGAAACCGCTCCAGCCGGAAGATCGCCTCGAATGCGGTATTGAGCACCTTGGGTGGGGGCGAATCGTCGCTGTCGTCCTTGCCGGTCAGCTTGCCCGCCACCCGCGCCGCGACGGCAGCGGGAAACAGCAGCGAGTTGAAATAGCGCAGGCCGTTGTGCTTCAACCCGGCGTCCGCAATCGCCTTGGCCAAGGTCGCCTTGGAATACCGCCGGTGGTGGTGGTTCACCACGTCGTGTGCGCTCCACATCCACTGATGCGCCGGCACCGTCACCAGGATCTTGCCACCCGGCGCCAGCCGCTCGGCCATGCCGCGAAACGTCGCGACATCGTCCTCGATATGCTCGACCACGTCCAGCACCGCGATCAGGTCATAACGGCCGGTCACGCCGTCCAGCGTCGGCAGCGGCGCGGTGCCCACCGGCTTGCCCAGCCGCTCGCTGGCGATGGCGCGCGCGGCGGGATCGATCTCGATCGCCTCGACCTCGCCGAACGCGCCCAGCATCGGCAGGTTATGCCCGGTGCCGCAGCCGATCTCGAGGATGCGCGCGCCCGGCTTCAGCCCGGCATAGCGCGCGACATAGTCGGCGAGGATGTCACGCCGCGCGCGATACCACCAATGGGTGGAATCATGCGCCGCCATGCGGTCATAGACGATGCGGTCCATCTTATCCGAATACCCATGTACGATTGAGCGCGAAGGTGGCGAACGGGGTGACGAGCATCGCCGGGATCAGCGGCACCCACTCCGCCCACCCCATCCAGTCGGCCAGCACCAGCGTGAACAGCGCGTTGAGCATCATGCCGAACCCCTGCACCACCATGAACTTGACCGGCTGTACCGCGCCCGCCTCGCGCTGCCCGTGCCCCTGGAAACTCCAGCGGCCATGCGCGAAAAAGCCGAAGGCGGCGGCGACGAGGAACGCGGGCGGCACCGCAAGGAACGCGCGACCCTGCGGCAACACCCAATAGACCAGCGGCAGATAGACCGCCGAATAGATCGCGGTCGACAGCAGCCCGACGATGCCGAACCGCACGAGTTGCCCCAGCACCCCGCTGCTTCGCATCGCCTCGATCCGTCCGGTCATTCCCTGCACGTCTTGTCCTTTGCGCGCCATCCGATAGAGCGCGAGCGATCACCAGTCCGCGCCGTATAAGCTGCGGCGCGCGGGGGGAAGCGATTTTGAACGACCGACGGATGCGCTGGAGCGACCTCGACCGGCACTGGCTGCGCTGGGTGCTGCTCGCGTGGGTGACGATCGCGGCATGGTTCCTGTGGCAGCGGTGGAACGCGGTCCACTGGCTCGCGCTGTCCGACACCGACGACAATATGCGGCTGATGCAGGTGCGGAGCTGGCTCGGCGGGCAAGGCTGGTACGACCTGCGCCAGTACCGCCTCAACCCGCCCACCGGGCTCGACATCCACTGGTCGCGGCTGGTCGACCTGCCGATCGCCGGGCTGCTCCTGCTGCTCAAGCCCTTCGCCGGCGCGGTCTGGGCCGAACGGCTGGCGGTCGGCATCGCGCCGTTGCTGCCGATGGGGGTGGCGCTGGTCGCGCTGGCGGTCAGCGTGCGGCGGCTGGTCGCGCCGCTGGCGTGGCCGCTGGCGGTGGCGTTCCTCCTAGGCTGTTCGTCGACGCTGTTGATGTTCATGCCCGAACGGATCGACCATCACGGCTGGCAGCTCGCCTGCCTCGCATGGACCGTCGCGGGCTTGGCCGATCCGAAACAGGCGCGCGGTGGCCTCGCGGTCGGGCTGTCGTCGGCGCTGTCGTTGACGATCGGCCTCGAACTGCTGCCCTATTGCGGCATGGCCGGCGCGATCGTGACGCTTCGCTGGGTCTGGGACCGGGGCGAGGCGCGGCGGCTGGCCGTCTATGGAGCGACGCTGGCGGGGGCGAGTGGCTTGGGCTTCGTCGTGTTCGCGTCCAATGCCAATTACGCGATGCGCTGCGACGCGCTGACCCCGGTGTGGCTGTCGGCGGTGGTCGCGGGCGGCGCGCTGCTGGTGCTGCTCTCAGCGCTCCGGGTCGATCGGCTGCCGGTCCGGCTGGTGCTGGGGCTGATCGCCGGCGGCGCGCTCGCCGCCGCGTTCGCCACGCTGTTCCCGCACTGCCTGTCGCGCCCCGAAGGCGTATCGGAAGAACTGGCGCGCACGTGGCTCAACAACGTGCGCGAGGCCAAACCGCTCTACACCATGCCGTGGCGCACGATCCTGCCGATCGTGACCGGGCCGATCATAGGCCTGCTCGGCGCACTCTTCGCGACGTGGCGGGCGCGGCGCTCGCCCAGTGTCGTCGGCTGGGCGGCGGTGACGCTGTTCACCGCCTTTGCGGTCGCGATGCTGTTCTGGCAGATTCGCTCCGGCCCCGCCGCGCAGTTGCTGGCGGTGCCCGGCATGGTCGCGCTGGCATGGATCGTCGTGCCGTGGCTGCTGACCCATCGCAGCGTGTTCGTCCGCGTCGGCGGCACGGTGGCGGCGCTGCTGCTGCTGTCGAGCACCGGCGTCAGCCTCATCGTCCAGCGGTTGAAGATCGACCCGCCCGACAACAGGACGAAAGTGGTGCTGCGCGCCGGTGCCCGCTGCGGCAGCCTGCCCGCGCTCCAGGCGCTGAACCGCTTGCCGAAGGCGGTGATGTTCACCCATGTCGATCTCGGCCCGCGCCTGATCGTCGCGACGCATCACGACGGCATCGCCGGGCCGTATCACCGCAACGGCGACGCGATCCTCGACGTGCATCATGCGTTCCAGGGGCCACCCGACCGGTTCCGCGAAATCGCCCGGCGGCACGGCGCGACCTATCTGCTCACCTGCCCCAACATGGCGGAGACGACGGTCTATCGCGCGCGCTCGCCCGGCGGCTTCTACGACCGGCTGGCGCACGACAAGGTGCCGGCATGGCTGACCCCGGTGGCGCTGCCCAAGCGGTCGCCGCTGAAACTGTGGCGAATCAGCTACTAACCCCCCTCCCTGTCAGGGAGGGGAGCAGGAAACGGAACCCGCCTCCGCCCCATCGGTTCGTCAGGACCGACCAACCCGGTTGAGCCGCACCCCCGGTTCGTCCTATCAGACGCGCGACCGCCCCCGCCGGGGCAGCGAAAGGCCCGCATGAGCATCACCGACACCATTCCCCAGTCCAGCGACACCACGATCCTCGCCGCGCCCGACCGGATGGTGAAGGCGCGCGAGATGTTTGGCATCGACAGCGATCTCGAAGTGCCCGCCTTCTCGGTCGCCGACGAGCGTGTGCCCGATGCCGATCCGGCCTATGTGTTCGATCCCGACACCACGCTCGCGATCCTCGCGGGCTTCGCGCACAACCGCCGGGTGATGGTGCAGGGCTATCACGGCACCGGCAAGTCGACGCACATCGAACAGGTCGCCGCGCGGCTCAACTGGCCGTGCATCCGCATCAACCTCGACGCGCATATCAGCCGCATCGACCTGATCGGCCGCGACGCGATCGTGCTGAAGGACGGGCAGCAGGTCACCGAGTTCCGCGAGGGGCTGTTGCCATGGGCGCTCCAGACGCCGACCGCGCTGGTGTTCGACGAATATGACGCCGGCCGCCCCGATGTGATGTTCGTCATCCAGCGCGTGCTGGAAACCGAAGGCAAGCTGACGCTGCTCGACCAGAACCGCGTGATCCGCCCCAACCCGTATTTCCGCCTGTTCGCCACCGCCAATACGGTCGGTCTGGGCGACACCTCGGGCCTCTATCACGGCACGCAGCAGATCAACCAGGGCCAGATGGACCGCTGGAACATCGTCGTCACGCTCAACTACCTGCCGGCCGCGACCGAGGCACGGATCGTGCTGGCCAAATCGGGCGAGTACGACAAGGTCGGCGGCAAGGAGACGGTGGAAAAGATGGTCCGCGTGGCCGACATGACGCGGCGTGGCTTCGTCAACGGCGACATCTCGACCGTCATGTCCCCGCGCACCGTCATCACCTGGGCGCAGAACGCGCTGATCTTCGGCGACGTCGGCTTCGCCTTCCGCCTGTCGTTCCTCAACAAATGCGACGAGGCCGAACGCGCGCTGGTCGCCGAATATTACCAGCGGGTGTTCGGCAAGGACCTCCCCGAAAGCGTCGTCGCCAAGCGTTGATTCTCCTTATCCCCCTCCCTTGAACAAGGGAGGGGTCAGGGGTGGGTTGGCCTGCGAGGAACTGCAACGCCCGCCTCGAACCGACCCACCCCCAACCCCTCCCTTGTTAGGGAGGGGAGCCACTTGCCATTGACAACTATGTCAGTAGCGCCCAGCGTATCGCGATGGCACATCAGCATCCGGTCGCGGTAACTCCCGGCGACATCGACCACATGGGTCATGTCAACAATGCCGTCTACCTCTCGTGGGTGCAGGACGCCGTCGTCGCCTATTGGGAACGGGTCGCACCGGCCGAAGCGGTCGCGCAGCACCTGTGGGTCGCGCTGAAGCACGAGATCACCTACCGCCGCCCCGCCTTTCTCGACGACACGATCGTCGCGACCGTCGTCGCCGAACGGGTGGAGGGCGTGCGCGCTTATTTCTCGACGCTGATCGAACGCGGTGGCGAAGTGCTGGTCGAGGTCAAGAGCACCTGGTGCTCGCTCGACGCGATCACGCGGCGCCCGGCGCGGCTGGCGCGCGACGTCGTCCATCGCTTCCTCCCCGAATAACGATTTCGTTTTGTGCAATTGCGATGAGAACCTTCGCATTTGCAGCATGACGCTGCACCGCGGCATAACTCCGGCAACGAAACGACGCGACGAAGCGTCACCCCCCAGCCCGGAGAATACATCATGCGCGCCTTGTTCGCTGCCGCCGCCGTTCGTGTCGCCATCGTCGCCGCTGGCCTGCTCGTCCCCACCTTCGCCGCACAGGCGAACGAAATCGAGCGTAACGGCTACACCTTCGACTATACCAGCACCACCACCACCGATGGCGCGACCGTACTGGCCGGCACGATCAAGAACAGCGGCGAGCCGTTCCGCTTCGTCGTCCGCGACCGGCTCGTCACCGGCAACGTCGATGGCCGCGAAGTCCGCTTCCGCATCGCCAAGCCGCTGAACAACGCGCGCCAGCTCGCCGCGCGCTAAGGCTTGATCCACGCGCGCCGAACCGGGCGGCCTCCCAGCCAAGGTTGGGACTTCCCGGCGTGAGCGCGCGATGGGAACCGCTCCGGTTCCGGCCTGTCAATCGACCGACACGCAACGCCCGTCCCCTGCCAGGGGGCGGGCGTTGCGGCGTCAGGCGAACGCCCGCGACGTCCGCAACTGCTGATATGCCGCGATCACCTTCTGCAACGCCGCCTCGTGGGCGCGGTCGCCGCCGTTGCGATCGGGGTGATACCGCCGCACCAGTTCCGAATAGCGTTTGCGAAGCGCGCTGCGATCGGCATCGACCGCCAGCCCCATGACCTTCAGCGCCGACCGGTCGAGCGAAGTGAGCGGTCGCCCGTCCTGCCGCTCGGCCCGCGCCGCCGCGCGTTCGGCCGCGCGCCCGCGAATCGTCGCGCCGATCGCCTCCAGCGGGTCAGCAAAATCGGCCCATGCCGGCGCGGGATCGGCCCCGGCATGCGCGAACGCCCGCGTCTCGCGCTCCCACCCGGCATAGGGGCGCTGCGCGTCGTGGATTTCCTCGACGGTCATCCCCGCGAAGTAATTATAGCCGGCGTTGAACGCGCGGACATGCTCCAGACAGAACCAGCGATAGCCGCCCGGCCCGTCGCCCTGACGCCCGCCATCGCGGCGCGGCGCGCGGAATTCGCCCGCCTCGTCGCATGCCGGCGCCTCGCATTGCCGCCCGTCGGCTTCCACCCGCCCATGGAACCGCGCGCCGGGACGCTCCTTGCTGATCTTCTCGCGCGCCACGCGACTCCCTTTGGCAAAAACAGGCTATATAGGGCGGATGACCGACACCACCACCGCCCCGGCCGCATCTCCCTTGGCCGACATCATCGCCGATCGCCTGCGCACAGCGCTCGATCCGATCCGGCTGACCGTCACCAACGACAGCCATCATCACGCCGGCCACATGGGCGACGACGGCACCGGCGAAAGTCATTTTTCCGTGGATGCCGTAGCGGAAATCTTTGCCGGCCAGTCCCGCGTCGCGCGGCAGCGGCTGGTCAACCGGGCGCTCGCCGATCTATTGCAAAGCCGGATACACGCACTGGCGATCCGCGCCCGCGCACCGGGAGAGGGCGATTGAACTATCAGCTATGGTATTGGCCGACGATCCAGGGGCGGGGCGAATTCATCCGCCTGCCGCTGGAAGCCGCCGGTATCGATTATTGCGACTGCGCCCGCGAGGAAGGAATCGCGGCGATGCAGGCGCGCATGGCGAAGGCCGCCCGTGCGCCCCTCGCCCCGCCGTTCCTCGACCTCGACGGCATGGTGATCGCGCAGGTCGCCAACATCCTGCAATATCTCGGCGAACGCCACGACCTCGCCTTGTCGAGCATGCGCGACCGCCTCTGGGCCAACCAGTTGCAACTGACCGTCGCCGACCTCGTCGCCGAAATCCATAACGTCCACCACCCCGTCGGCACCGGTGAATATTACGAAGGCCAGCGCACCGAGGCCGCCCGCACCGCGCGGCAGTTCCGCGAGGAACGCCTGCCCAAATTCCTCGATTATTTCGAGGATGCCATCACCGGCCACGGCGGTCCCTGGGCGATCGACCACCGCTGGACCCATGTCGATACCTCGCTGTTCCAGTTGGTCGAAGGGCTGCGCTACGCCTTCCCCCGCCGCATGGCGACGCTCGAGCCGCGCTATCCCAAACTGGTCATGATCCGCGACCGGACGGCCGAACTGCCCGGCATCGCCGCCTATCTCGCCAGCGACCGCCGCGTGCCGTTCAGCAACGACGGCATCTTCCGCCATTATCCCGAACTGGACGCCGACTGATGGAAAACGACCGCTTCTTTCTTCAGACGATCGCGCCGGTCACGCACGACCTCGGCGGGTTCAAGGTCCATCGCACCTTGCCCACCCGCACGCGCACGATGGTCGGCCCGTTCATCTTCTTCGACCAGATGGGGCCGGCCGAACTCGATCCCGGTCAGGGGATCGACGTTCGCCCGCATCCGCACATCAACCTCGCCACCGTCACCTATCTGTTCGGCGGCGCGATCGACCATCGCGATTCGCTCGGCACCCACGCCCGGATCGAACCCGGCGCGGTCAACCTGATGACCGCCGGCCACGGCATCGTCCATTCCGAACGCTCGCCGGACGACGAACGCGCCGGCGGCCCGCTCCTCTCGGGCATCCAGACATGGCTGGCCGTCCCCGAGGACAAGGAAGAGATCGACCCGGCGTTCGAACATGTCGAGGCGCATCGCCTGCCCATGGTCGAAAGCGGCGGCGCGCGGGCGCGGGTGGTGATGGGCGACCTGTGGGGCGTCTCCGCCCCCACCACCCAATATGCCGCGACGATCTATGCCGACATCGTGCTGGACACCGGCGGCGCGATCCCGATCGACGCGAATGCCGACGAACGCGCGCTGTATCTGACGCATGGCGACGCCGCGCTCGACGGGATGACGCTCGAACCGATGACGCTGTACGTGCTGCGCCCCGGCATCGCCGCCACGCTGCGCTCGTCGGGCGGCGCGCGGGTGATGCTGTGCGGCGGCGAGGCGTTCACGACCCCGCGCCATGTCTGGTGGAATTTCGTGTCGTCGCGCCGCGACCGGATCGATCAGGCGAAGGCCGACTGGAAAGCGGGCCGCTTCCCCAAGGTGCCGGGCGATTCGGCCGAATTCATCCCGATCCCCGAAGTCCCCAAGACGGTCAGCTATCCTTGAACGAGCCCGTCCTCCCCGACGACCCCGGCCCATGGTGGCGGCCAAACGGCCTCACCTGGGCGATGTGGGCGCTCGTCGCATGGTGCGGCATCGCCGGCGCGATCGGGCTCAACACCCGCATCACTAACAGCGATCCGGCCGGCAACGGCATGGCCACCGGCATGATTCAGGGACTGGCGATGCTGTTGCTCGCCGCGACCGGCATCGTCGCCGGCCTGTACCTGCTGATCCGCTGGCGGCCGCTGCGCTACGTCTGCGTGGCGCTGCTGACGGTCCTCGCCATCGTATCGACGGTATTCGTGCGGTAAGCGGCACCTTCATCCGGCCCGCACGCCGCACACCCACTATCGTCATCCCCGCGCAGGCGGGGATCCATACGCGCTACCGTCGCGGCTCCAGCCTGACCGTCGGCGGCTATGGAGTCCCGCCTCCGCGGGAAGACGAGGATCGGCGGCAGTCCTTACCCCCGCACCACCTTGGCGACGGCGTCGAGCAGCCCGTTGACGAACCCCTTCTCGCGCCGGTCGTAGAACGCATCGGCCACGTCGAGATATTCGCTGATGACCGCCGCGACCGGCACGTCGGCCCGCGCGAGCAACTCGTAGGTGCCCGCGCGCAGAATCTGCCGCATCGGCTTGTCGAGCCGGTCGATCGTCCACCCGCTCGACAGCTTGCCCGCGATCAGCGCGTCGATCTCCGCGCGCCGCGCGTCGACGCCCTTGACCACATCGTCGAAGAACGGGACGTCGGCCTCGGCATATTCCACGTCCTCGATCGTCGCGCCCAGCCGGTGCTGGTGGAACTCGTGGAGCAGCGCAGGGATCGGCGTCGCTTCCATGTCATGCTGGTACAGGGCCTGCACGGCGGCAAGACGGGCTGCGGCGCGGGCCTGACGGGCGCCGCGCGGACGGGTGCTCTTGGTGTTCATATGCCCCCGCTTTACCGGCCATCGCGCCACTTAGTCGAGGGGCGAAACGCGCTTTCCTACAGCCGGCGTTCCGGGGCAGGCTGGGCGCCGCTGTTTGAACCGTCGATCCCTTGGGAGAGCGAGCGCGGTCCCGCGCCCGCCGCTTCGCGTTGCGATACGTTCGCAACAACTGCGCGGTTAGTGTAAACTTTGTAAACTTCGGGCGGAATTGACCGCCCGCCAGGCCCGTCGCCCCAGCGAAGGCTGGGGCCTCTCGCGGCTCCTATCGCGCATCAGCCCCGGGAGATCCCAGCCTTCGCTGGGATGACGTTTGTTGCGAGGTAGATGGATCAACCTCGACTGCGGCCCGCCACGGGCAAATCCCGTGTCGTCGGACGGACGCACGTCATGCGGCGCGTCGTTAGTGTAAACTTTGTAAACTTCGGGCGGAATTCCTCCCCTCCCTGACAAGGGAGGGGCCGGGGGTGGGTCGGCCGCGATGGCCCGCAACGCCGCCCCGAACGGCACCCAATTCGGCCCGCCACGGGCAAAGCCCGTGCCGTCGGACGGCGCTTCCCGCGCCGCCGGCCGGCAGCGCCTACTACGGCTCGATGCAGCTTTGCTGCACCTCACCCGGCGCTGCTTCGCTACGCCTCGCCCGGCGCACCTAGTCGAATGGCGACCGACCGCGCATGCGCCGGCAACCCCTCGGCCCCCGCTAGCGTCACCGCCGCCGGCCCGATCCGCCCCAGCGCCGCGCGGTCCAGCCCGAGGAAGCTCGTGCGCTTCATGTAATCCAGCACCGACAGCCCCGACGCGAAGCGCGCCCGCCGCCCGGTCGGCAGCACATGGTTCGGCCCCGCGACATAATCGCCGACCGCCTCGGGCGTGTACCGCCCGAGGAACACCGACCCGGCATTGCGCACCAGCGCGAACAACGGCTCGGGGTCCTCGACCGCCAGTTCGAGATGCTCGGGCGCCAGCCGGTCGACCAGCGGCATGGCGTCGACCAGCGTCGGCACCAGCACGATCGCCCCGTTGGCATCCCAGCTCGCCCGCGCGACCTTCGCCGTCGCCAGCTCGGCGATCTGCGCGTCGACCGCTTGCGCGACCCGGTCGGCAAAGCCCGCATCGTCGGTGAACAGGATCGACTGGCTGGTCGGGTCATGCTCGGCCTGGCTCAGCAGGTCGGCGGCGATCCACGCCGGGTCGTTCGCGCCGTCAGCGACCACCACGATCTCCGACGGCCCCGCGACCATGTCGATGCCGACCACGCCGTACAACTGCCGCTTGGCCTCGGCGACCCACGCATTGCCCGGCCCGGTCACGACGTCGACCGGCTTGATCCGGTCGGTGCCATAGGCCAGCGCCGCGACCGCCTGCGCCCCACCGATCCGCCACACCTCGTCCACCCCGGCAAGCGCCGCGGCGGCCAGCACCAGCGGATTGACCTCGCCGTTGGGCGTGGGCGTCACCATCACGATCCGCTCGACCCCGGCGACCCTGGCCGGCACCACGTTCATCAGCACCGATGACGGATAGGCCGCGCGCCCGCCGGGCACATAGACCCCGGCGGCCGCCACCGCGCTCCACCGCGCGCCCAGCCGGACGCCGGCGTCATCCACCTCGTCGCGATCCTCGGGCCGTTGCTTGGCGTGATAGGCGACGATCCGCTCGTGCGCCAATTCCAGCGCCGCCCGCAGTTCCGGGTCCAGCCCGGCCAGCGCCGCGTCGCACGTCGAGCGCTCGATCCGCCAGCCGGTCGTATCGGGATCATGGCCGTCGAACTTCTGCGTAAACGCCCGCACCGCCGCGTCGCCATCCTCGCGCACCGACCGCAGGATCGCCGCCACGTCGCGCGCCACATCGCCGTCGGCCTCGCGCCGCCCCTCGACCAGCGCGGTGAAATCGGCGGCGAAGCCCGCCGCATCGGCATCCAGCCGGATCATGCCGCCACCGCCCGGCGAAACGCCTCGACCAGCGGCACGACCTGCGGCCGCGTCTTGAACGCCGCCCGGTTGACGACGAGGCGCGACGTCACCTCGGCGATCGTCTCGACTTCCACGAGGCCATTCTCCTTGAGCGTCCGCCCCGACGAGACGAGGTCGACGATGCGCGGCGCGAGGCCCAGCACCGGGGCCAGTTCCATCGCGCCGTTCAGCTTCACGCATTCCGCCTGCACGCCGCGCGCGGCGAAATGGCGGCGGGTGGTATAGGGATATTTGGTGGCGATCCGCACATGGCTCCACCCGCGCGGATCGTCGGTCGCCGCCATGTCGGCGGGCTCGGCCACCGAGATGCGGCAATGGCCGATCTTGAGGTCGACCGGCGCGTACAGCTCCGAATAGTCGAACTCGGCCAGCACGTCCGACCCGACGATGCCGAGCTGCGCCGCGCCATGCGCGACGAAGGTCGCGACGTCGAACGCGCGCACCCGGATCAGGTCGATGTCGGCGCGGTCGGTGCGAAAACGCAACGCCCGGCTGTCGGGATCGGAAAAGGCGGCCTCGGGCCGGATGCCGGCCTGCGCCAGCAGCGGCATCGCTTCGTCGAGGATGCGCCCCTTGGGCACGGCGATGATGATGGGATCGGTCATGGGCTGGGCGGGCTTTACTTGGGGGGAAGGTCGGGCGCAACACGCCGGTCATGCCCGATGACGCCCTGATTCGCGCCGCCTTTCACAGCCAAGCCGCCTTTTGCGCGGCGATGGATGCCCCGATCACCGCCGCGGTCTGCACCGGCCTTGCCGCCGCGCTGTCGCGCGACAGCCGCACCGGTGCGGCCGTGCTCGACTGGGTTGGCGAACCGATCGCCGATGCGCTGCCGCTCCGGCTGGCCGGCGGGCTGCACGATATGGCGCGCAGCGGAATCGATCCTGCGCTGACCCGGCTGTTTGCGGGACAGGGCGATGCGGCGGCGGTGCTGGGCGATGCGCTGATCGCCCATGACGCGGCGTTGCTGCCGTGGCTCGACGGCCCGCCACAGACCAACGAACCGATGCGATCGGGCGTGCTGATGGCCGGTCTGCTGGAGGTCGCCCGGCGGCACGGCCCCCGTATCGAGCTGCTGGAGATCGGGTCGAGCGCCGGGCTCAACCTGCTGATCGATCGCTATCGGTTCGATCTGGGCGGCACCCCGACCGGTCCGGTCGATGCCCCGGTCGTCCTCCGCCCCGACTGGCGCGGCCCGCCGCCGCCCGCCGTTCCCGTCACCTTCGAGTCGGTCCGCGGCGTCGACCTCCGCCCGCTCGATACGACCGATCCGGCGCTCGCGCGACGGCTTGCCGGTTATATCTGGGCGGATCAGCCCGAACGGCAAGTCCGTCTCGCCGCTGCCACCGCGATGCTGCGCGACCGGCCGGTCGATCTGGCGGCGGGGGACGCGGTCGACTGGCTCGGCGCGCGTCTGGCCGAACCGCAGGGGGCGGGGGTGACGCGGGTGCTGATGCATTCGGTGGTCTGGCAATATCTCGGCGACGAACGCTGCGCGGCGATCACCGCGATGATGAACGATGCCGCGACCCGCGCCACCGATGCCCGCCCGCTGGCATGGGTACGGATGGAGCCCGAGCGCGTCCTGCGACGGCAGGAATTATGGGTACAGAGCTGGCCCGGCAATGGCACGGCACGCATGCTCGCCATCGCCCACGCCCATGGCACATGGATCGAGGCGACATGACCGAGGCCGACTTCCTTAGCCTGCTGCGCACCCTGCCGCTCCACCCCGGCGCGATCGGTCTCACCGACGACGCCGCGCATCTGGGCAGCCTCGTGCTGACCAAGGACCTGATCATCGCCGGCGTCCATTTCCTCGACAGCGATCCGCCGGGCGACGTCGCGTGGAAGCTGGTGGCGACCAACCTGTCCGATCTCGCGGCCAAGGGCGCGGTGCCGGTGGGGGTGATGCTCGGCTATCCGATCGGCGACGATGGCTGGGACCGGGCGTTCCTTGCCGGGCTCGACCGGGTGCTGCGCGCGTTCGATTGTCCACTGCTCGGCGGCGACACCGTCCGCCTGCCCACCGGGGCACCCCGCCTCCTCTCGCTGACCGCGATCGGCCGCAGCGCCTCGGCCCCCTTGCGCAGCGGTGCGAAGGCCGGCGACACGCTCTGGGTGACGGGCACGATCGGCGATGCCGGCGCGGGCCTCGCCATCGCGCAGGGCGCGGACGGTCCGGCTACCCTGCTGGGTCGCTACCGCCGCCCCACCCCTCGGCTCGCCGAGGGGCAGACGCTCGCTGCCCATGTCACCGCGATGATGGACGTGTCCGACGGCCTGCTGATCGACGCGACCCGGATGGCGGCGGCCAGCGGCGTCGCGGTCACGATCGATCTGGCCAAGGTGCCGCTGTCCGACGCGCTGCGCGGCTTCGGCGGCGACGCCCTGACCGCCGCGACCGCCGGCGACGATTACGAACTGCTCTTCGCCCTGCCCCCCGGCGCGACGCCCCCGGTCGCCGCCACGCAGGTCGGCCGGTTCGACCAAGGCAACGGCCTGTGGCTGGTCGACGGCGACCGGCCGGTGCCGCTCCCCGCCCGGCTGGGATACCAGCACCACTAACCGCTTGCCTCCCCCGCCCATCGGCATAAGCTGCCGCCACAGGGTTCGACCCGACGACACAGCCGGGCGGCCCCACGCAGGAGGGGTTGCAACATATGACGATCGTCTATCTGGCCATCGCGTGCGGCGTGATCGCCGTCCTCTATGGCGCGCTGACCGCCGGGCAGGTGCTGCGCGCATCCCCCGGCAATGCGCGGATGCAGGATATTGCCGCCGCCATTCAGGAAGGAGCGAAGGCCTATCTCGGCCGGCAATATCGCACCATCGCCGTCGTCGGCATCGTCGTCGCCATCCTGCTGTTCCCGACGCTCGGCCCCCTGTCGACGGTCGGCTTCCTGATCGGCGCGATCCTCTCGGGCGTCGCCGGCTATGTCGGCATGGAGATTTCGGTCCGCGCCAACGTCCGCACCGCCGAGGCCGCGCGGACCTCGCTCCAGGGCGGCCTCACCCTCGCCTTCCGCTCGGGCGCGATCACCGGCATGCTGGTCGCCGGTCTCGGCCTCATCGCGATCGCGGGCGTGTTCTGGTATCTCGTCGCCATCGCCGGCCATGGTCCGGGCGACCGCGAGGTGGTGGAGGTGCTGACCGCGCTCGCCTTCGGCGCGTCGCTGATCTCGATCTTCGCGCGGCTGGGCGGCGGCATCTTTACGAAGGCGGCGGACGTCGGCGCCGACCTCGTCGGCAAGGTCGAGGCGGGTATTCCCGAGGACGATCCGCGCAACCCCGCCGTCATCGCCGACAATGTCGGCGACAATGTCGGTGACTGCGCCGGCATGGCCGCCGACCTCTTCGAGACCTATGTCGTGACGATCGGCCTGACGATGGTGTCGATCGCGCTGCTGGTTCAGGCTCCTCCGCAGGAACTGCTGCGGCTGATGGCGCTGCCGCTGATCGTCGGCGGGGTGTGCATCCTCACCTCGATCATCGGCACCTATATGGTCCGGCTGGGCAAGGGCCAGTCGATCATGGGCGCGCTCTACAAGGGGTTCTGGACCACGGTGCTGCTCGCCGTCCCCGCGATCTATCTCGCCGCCAGCTATACGCTGGGTGACATGAACGCGGTGATCGGCGGCGCGGGCTTCCTCGATCCGGGCGGCGACACGCTGACCGTGGAAGGGGCGCTCGGCGCGCAGGCCCCGGTCGCGGGACAGAGCTTCACCGGCATGGACCTGTTCTGGTGCATGATGATCGGCCTCGCCGTCACCGCCGCGCTGGTGTGGATCACCGAATATTACACCGGCACCGCCTATCGCCCGGTCAAGTCGATCGCGAAGGCCAGCGTCACCGGCCACGGCACCAACGTCATCCAGGGCCTTGCCATCAGCCTCGAATCGACCGCGTTGCCGACGCTGGTGATCGTCGTCGCGGTCGTCGCCTCCTATCAACTGGCCGGGATCATCGGCGTCGCCTTCGCCGCCACCGCGCTGCTCGCGCTCGCCGGCATGGTCGTGGCACTCGATGCCTATGGCCCCGTCACCGACAATGCCGGCGGCATCGCCGAAATGGCAAACCTGCCCGAAGAGGTCCGCCGCCGCACCGACGCGCTCGACGCGGTCGGCAACACGACCAAGGCGGTGACGAAGGGCTATGCGATCGGTTCGGCGGCGCTGGCGGCACTGGTGTTGTTCGGGGCCTATACCACCGACCTCAAGCTGTTCTTCCCCGACCTGATCGTCGATTTCTCGCTGTCCAATCCCTATGTCATCGTCGGATTGTTGCTGGGTGCCTTGCTCCCCTATCTGTTTGGCGCGTTCGGGATGACCGCCGTTGGCCGCGCGGCGGGATCGGTAGTGGAGGACGTCCGCCAGCAATTCGCCGCCGACCCCGGCATCATGGCCGGCACCAGCCGCCCCAATTACGGCCGCACCGTCGACATCGTCACCCGCGCCGCAATCCGCGAGATGATCGTGCCCTCGCTCCTCCCCGTCCTGTCGCCGATCGCGGTCTATTATATCGTCATGCTGGTGGCGGGACAGGCGCAGGGGTTCGCGGCGCTGGGCGCGATGCTCTTGGGCGTCATCGTTTCCGGCCTGTTCGTCGCCATCTCGATGACCAGCGGCGGCGGCGCTTGGGACAATGCCAAGAAATATATCGAGGACGGCAATCACGGCGGCAAGGGGTCCGAAGCGCACAAGGCCGCCATCACCGGCGACACGGTGGGCGATCCGTACAAGGACACCGCCGGCCCCGCCGTCAATCCGATGATAAAGATCACCAACATCGTCGCGCTGCTGCTGCTGAGCGCCCTGGCCGGCGGCGGCTGACAGTCGATTGCGCCCCGCCCGCCACCGCGCAATAGTCGGACAGGACGGGGGGATCGATTCGGGCGGTGCGGCGGGTGTCGGGGGACACCGCCGCCCCTCCCGCCCCCGCCGCAACGGGGGAACCATGACGACGATACTGCACCATCCGCTCTGGATCGGCCTGGCGCTGGCCACCGCGCTGCCGGCGCAGACGCCACCGCCCCCGCCGCCCGCCCCCGCCGCGGTGGATGCCAATGCCCCGGTGCCGATCACCGTGTTCGCGACATTGCCCGCCTATGAATCGCCCCGGCTGTCGCCCAATGGCATGAAGGTCGTCGCCAAACAGGCGGTCGGCGGGCAGCAGGTCCTCGTCGTGTCCGACCTGTTCGGCGGCGGCAAGCCGGCGCTGCTCGGCGCGCCCGAGAATACCGACATCAACTGGTGGCGCTGGGTCAACGACGACTGGCTGATCGTCGGCGTCGGCGCGCGGCAGATGCTGTACGGCACCGACGTCTACATCACCCGGATGATCGGCATCAGCGCCGACTTGAAAAAGAGCAACCGCATCGACTGGGACAAGTCGGGGCTGCGTGCCGACAATGTCCTGTGGACCGCGCACGACGGCAGCCCGCGCATCCTGCTGTCGCGCCAGACCGGGATCGAGCGCGAGGAGGACTTTAACCCGGCGGTGTTCGAGGTCGATGTCTCGACCGGCCGGTCGCGCCGGATCGTCGGCGGACGCAACAACATCTACGACTGGTACGCCGATGGCGAGGGGCAGGTCCGCGCCGCCTATCAATACAGCGACCAGACGCGCCGCTCGGCGCTGCTCTACCGCGCGAACAATGCCGAGGAGTTTCGCGTCATCGCCCGGCGCGAACGCCGCGACGAGGACGGGCTGACCGTGCCGATCACCTTCCGCGCCGATGGCAGCGCGATCGCCTTCGACGACGAAGGCGGCTTCACCAGCGTCTATGAGGTATCGCTGCCCGACCTCGCGCTCGGCAAGAAGCTCTACAGCCTCGAAGGCTATGACGTCGACGGCATCACCGACAATGCGACCGAGAACGACATCGCCGGCGTGTCCGTGACCGACCGCTATCGGCGCAACGTCTGGTTCGATCCCAAGCTGAAGACGCTTCAGGAGAATATCGACAAGGCGGTCGGCGACCGGCGCGCGCGGCTGGTATCGTGGGACAAGGCGCGCGACCGGTTTCTGGTCGAGGTCGGAGCGCCCAACCAGGCCGGCGGCCTCTATTACTGGGACAGCAGCGACGCGGCGATGAAGCGCGTCGGCTGGAGCAGCGCCGCGTTGCAGGGCCGCCGCCTCTCGCCCGTCAGCACCATCCGCTACGCCGCGCGCGACGGCACCCCGATCGAGGCGGTGCTGACGATGCCGCGCCACCGGCCGGGGCAGAAGAACCTGCCGCTGATCGTCCTGCCGCACGGCGGCCCCTCGGCACGCGACAGCGAAGGCTGGGACTGGTGGACGCAATATCTGGCCGAACTCGGCTATGTCGTGATCCAGCCCAATTATCGTGGCTCGTCGGGCTATGGCACCGCGTTCGCCCGCAAGGGCGCGGGCGAATGGGGCCTGAAGATGCAGGACGACCTGAACGACGCCGTCACCCATCTCGCGAAACAGGGGATCGCCGATCCCAAGCGGGTCTGCATGGTCGGCGCGTCCTACGGCGGCTATGCGGCGATGCGCGCGGCACAGCGCGACGGTGGCCTCTATCGCTGCGCCGTCTCCTATGCCGGCGTATCCGACTTGGCGGCGCTGCGCCGCTACGACAGCCAGTTCCTGAACGGCCGGACGATCGGCGACTGGCTGCGCAAACAGGCCCCCGATTTCCAGACGGTGTCGCCGCGCTTCCACGCCGCCGATTTCTCGACGCCGATCCTGCTGATGCACGGCAAGCAGGACAAGCGCGTGCCGGTCGCCCAATCGCGCATGCTCGCCGCCGAACTGAAACGCGCGGGGAAGGCCCACCGCTATGTCGAACAACCGCTCGGCGACCATTTCTTTTCGCGCAGCGAAGACCGGTTGCAGTTCCTGCGGGAGATGACCGACTTCCTGAAAGCGCATAACCCGGCGTGACGGATGGGGCCGGATCGACAGTCACATATCGGCGCGCCCCCTCCACTTCATCACCCCGGACTTGTTCCGGGGCCCACGGTGCGGCGATCGATGTGGCCCAAGCCTCAAGCGGCAGCGTTTCCGGCTGGGTGGACCCCGGAACAAGTCCGGGGTGGACGATACGGATGGGCCTTGCCTTTCGCTGCCTTGCCGCCCACATCGGGACCGTCAGCGAACATCGACCGGCCGTGCCGCCCGCGCGCCCGGCGGATCGCGCTTTCCTTTTTTGCGAGCAGCGCCTATGGGAACCCGCCCGGTTTGCTGCGGCGTGCTATTCACACGAGGTATTTGTTTGGCGAAGGAAGAACTTCTCGAAATGCGCGGCCAGGTGGTCGAGCTGTTGCCCAACGCGATGTTCCGCGTCCGGCTCGAGAACGATCACGAGATTCTGGGGCATACCGCCGGCAAGATGCGCAAGAACCGCATCCGCGTGCTGGTGGGCGACGAGGTGCTCGTCGAACTGACCCCGTACGATCTCACCAAGGGTCGCATCACCTACCGCTTCAAGTAAGCGTGGCGGTTTCCATGGCCCCGGCCATGCGCCTGATCCTCGCCTCCACCTCGCCCCGTCGCCGCGACCTGCTGGCGCGGATCGGCGCGGTGCCCGACCGCGTCGAAGCGCCCGACATCGATGAGAGCCCGCTCGCGCACGAACTGCCGCGCCCTTATGCGCTGCGGCTGGCCGAGGCGAAGGCGCGCGCGATCGGCCCCGTCGACGGCGCGGTCGTGCTGGCGGGCGACACCACCATCGCCGTTGGCCGGCGCATCCTGCCGCCCGCCACCACCGAAACGGTCCAGCGCGAGTTGCTTGGGCTGCTGTCGGGCCGGCGGCATCATTGCCTGTCCGCCGTCTGCGTGCTGATGCCCGACGGCACCGCGCGCACCCGTGTCAGTGACACGATCGTCGCGTTCAAACGCCTCGAACCGCGTGAGATCGACGCCTATGTCGCCTGCGGCGAAGGACTGGGCAAGGCCGGCGGCTATGCGATCCAGGGCCGCGCCGAAGCCTTCGTCCGTTTCCTGTCGGGCAGCCATTCGGGCGTGATCGGCCTGCCGCTGTTCGACACCCGCGCGCTGCTGGAAACCGCCGGCGTCCCGCTTGGCTGAAGGCTGGATCGTCGAGCGCGGCATCGGCGAGACGCGCGCGGCGAGGCTCGTCGATGGCGCGATCGTCGAGGCGCGGATCGACCCCGACGATCTGCTCCGCGCCGGCACGATCCTGACCGCGCGCCTCGTCCGCCGTCTGCCTGTCCGCAACGAGGGCATCGTCGCATGGGACGATGGCGAGGCGCTGCTCCACCCCCTGCCGCGCGCCGTGACCGAAGGTGCGACGCTGCGCATCGAGATCACCCGCCCCGCGCTGCCCGAACCCGGCAAGCCCAAACGCGCCCGCGCCCGCCCCGCCGCGCCAGATGCCATCATAGGTCCCGCGCCGAGCCTTGCCGACCTGCCCGGCGCGCATCTGCCCGGCCCGTACGATCGCGACCTGCTGACGCAAGCCGGATGGGCCGAACTGATCGAGGAAGCGGCGACGCGGACGGTCATGTTCGTCGGCGGCGCACTGTCGATCCACCCCACCCCGGCGATGACGCTGATCGACATCGACGGCGACCTTGCCCCCGCCGACCTCGCCATCGCCGGCGCGCGCGCGGCGGCGCGGGCGATCGCGCGGCTCGACATCACCGGATCAATCGGCATCGACCTGCCGACCGTCGGCGACAAGGCCGTTCGCATCGCCGCCGCCGACGCGGTCGACGCGGCCCTGCCGCAACCGTTCAAGCGCACCGCCGTCAACGGCTTCGGCTTCCTCCAGATCGTCCGCCGCCGCAGCCGCGCTTCGTTGGTCGAGCTGTTCGCCGATCCCGCCGCCCACGCCCGCGCGCTGTTGCGTCAGGCGGAGCGGACCGGCGGCAGCGGCGAACGCACGCTGACCGCGCATCCGGCAGTAGTGGCGGTCATCGCCGCGCATCCCGACTGGGTAGCGGCGGTCGAACGCATGCTGGGCACCGCACTCGCCTTGCGGGGCGACGCCATGCTTGCCATATCCGGCGGCCATGTCCAGGCTCGCTTCCCGTAACAAATGCCCGCTGTGCGGCAACCCCGCCACCGTGGACCATCGCCCGTTCTGCAGCCGGGGGTGTCGCGACCGCGACATGCTCAACTGGATGGGCGAAGGCTATCGGATCGCGGGTCCGATGGCGTCTTCCGACGAAAAAGGCGAAACCGGGCTGGACAGCCCTGCGGAGCGCGGCTAACAGGCCGGCTCTCCCGGTCCTGCCGGGCGTGCCCGGATAGCTCAGTTGGTAGAGCATGCGACTGAAAATCGCAGTGTCGGCGGTTCGAATCCGTCTCCGGGCACCACTTTTCCCAAATATACCGTCCCACGCCATGCCCGGCTTCACCCGAAGCCAGACATGGCCATAGACCGACGCTACACCGCCACGGCGTCGAGCGGTGCCCGGAGCAACTGCGGGCGGGTCGCGGCGAGGTGCAGGATCAGCTCACCGAACAGCCCGTTGGCCCATGCGAACCAGTCGCGGCTGAACTTGCGCACATCGTCCTTCTCGAACGCCTCGTGCATGAAGCCGGTGCCGGCGTGGCTGCGCTTGAGCGTGGCGAGGCATTTGAGGATCGTCGCATCGTCGCGCGCCGACAGCGCGCGAACGATCAGCGACATCGGCCAGATATAGTCCATCCCCTGATGCGGACCGCCGATTCCCTCGCCCGCGCTGCCCTTGAAGAACCACGGGTTCGCCTCGCTCCACGCCGCCGCCGCCGTCCGCTGCCAGCGCGCATCGTCCGCCGGCACGCAGCCAAGCCACGCAAGGCTGGAGAGCGAGGGAACGTTGGCATCGTCCATGAAGATCGCATTGCCATAGCCGTCGACCTCATAGGCCCACACCTCGCGCCCGTCGGCCAGCCGCATCGTGCCGTGTTGCGCGGTCGCCGCCGCGACCTCGTCGGCGAGCATCGTCGCATCATTCGCGAGCGCCGCATCGCCCCGTGCCTCGCTCGCCACCCGCGCCATTTCGCGCAGCGTCGTCACCGCGAACAGATTGGCCGGCACGAACAGCGAATATTGGCAGGCGTCGTCCGACGGACGAAACCCCGAATGGATCATGCCGTTCTTGCGCGTCGGTGCGCCATAGCCGGCGAGCAGCGTCTCGGTCGGCTGCCGGCTCGCGCGCTGGAACTTGTACGGACCGGGCGAGGTCTTACGCTGCTGTTCGCGAAAGGTGCGCACGATCGCGCGCATCGCATCGGCCCATGCCGCGTCGAACGGCGCGGGGTCGCGCGTCTCGTGCCAATAGCCATGCGACAGCCGCATCGAATAGCATAGCGAATCGATCTCCCATTTACGCTCGGCGACGCCCGGCTTCATCTCGGTCACGTCCGTCTTCGCCCAGTCTAGCGAGGTGGTGGCCGACGGGTCCTCCATGAAGGCATTGGCGTACGGGTCGATCAGCACGCTGCGCGCATGCCGGCCGATCAGTCCGCGAAACAGCTCGCGCAGCTTCGCATCCTGTTTGGCCAGATGGAGATAGGATTTCACCTGCGCCGCCGAATCGCGCAGCCACAGGCAGGGGATGTCGCCGGTGATGACGAAGCTGTCGGGCTTGCCGCCGATCGTGCTCATGCGGACGGTCGTATCGAGCGTGTTGGGGTAGCAATTGGCGAACAGCCACGCGAGCTCGGGATCGGCGATCATGCCGCTGACCCGCGCGATCTCGCGCTCGACCGCCGAACTGACGAAGCGGCGATCGGCGGGCGCGGGCCGCTTGGCGGGAAACGATGCCGCCGTGCCGCCCCGCGCCTGCGCGGCGGCGACCGGCGCGAAGCCGCCGGTCGCAAGGCCGGCCCCCAGCAGTACACCCTGCGCCATCAGATTGCGTCGATCGGTCGGCATCGCGGAAACTCTCCTGAAACGGGTCGCCGTACCGTTGCCCTGCAACGCCGCGCGGGGCAACATTGCGCCGGCCCCGTGCGTTGCCGCGCCGCAACAAGGGGTGGGACGACACATGACTCAGGGTATCGCGATCATCGGCGCCGGCATGGCCGGGCTGAGCTGTGCCACCCGGCTGACTGCGGCGGGGCGCGACGTCTGCCTGTACGACAAGGGCCGCCGCCCGAGCGGCCGGATGGCGAGCCGCCCGGTCGAGGTCGACGGGTATCGCTTCGCCTTCGATTACGGCGCGCAATATATGACCGTGCGCGACCCCGGCTTCGCCGAAGCCGTGCAGGCATGGACGCGGGGCGGGATCGTCGCACCATGGCCGGCGGCGGGGGATGACGCATGGGTCGGCACGCCGGGAATGGACGCCCCGCTGGCCACGATGGCGGGCGCGCTCGACGTGCGCTGGTCGTGCCATGTCCGTGGCATCCGGCGCGATACCGATGGCTGGCACGTCGCCCATGACGCTGGCGAGGACGGTCCCTTTGCCGAGATCGTCGTGGCGCTGCCCGCCGAACAGGTCGGCCCGCTCGTCGCCGGGATCGATGATTCGCTGGCGACGCTGGCCGATACGCATCGCTCCGCGCCCTGCTGGACGGTGATGCTCGGCTTCGACCGGCCGCTCGCCCTGCCGCCGCTGATCGAGCGTGACGGCATCATCGATTCGGCGGCGTGCAATGCCGCCAAGCCGGGCCGCTCGCCGGGCGAGGCATGGACGATCCACGCCACGCTCGAATGGTCCGCCGCCCATCTCGAAGCCGAACGCGATACGGTGATCGACCTACTGCGCGATGCGCTGGCCCAGCGTGTCGACCTGCCCCGGCCGGTCCATGCCGCCGCGCACCGCTGGCGCTATGCCCGTTCGGTTCCGGCGGGGATCGGCAGCTACCGCCTGCCCGCGCTGGCGCTGTCGGCGTGCGGCGACTGGCTGATCGCGCCGCGCGTCGAAAGCGCATGGCTGTCGGGACAGCACGCGGCGACGGCGATCCTCGGCGATAGCGGTTGATCCATCTACCTTGAAGCAAGCGTCATCCCGGCGCTGATGCACGACAGGAGCCGCTGGAGGCCCCAGCCTTCGCTGGGGCGACGCTTATGGTCAAATGGGTCGGCTAGGGCTGATCGACATTCAGCCAGACGATGGCGCTTGGCGGCTCCCCTCCCTGACAAGGGAGGGGAGCAGATTGGGAAGCCATTTCGTTGAATGTCGATCGGCCCTAGAGGCTATCTCAAAACACGCGGTTGCAGGCTTTCAAACCGACTCTCACAATTCGCCCAGCCGCGTCGCCACCACCGGGGCCAACCGCGCGACGATCCGGTCGACGCCCTGCGCGTTGGGGTGAACGCCATCGGGCAGCATCAACTGGCGATTGCCGATCACGCCCGCCAGAATGAACGGGTCGAGCACCGCGTCATAGCGCTTCGCCATGTCGGGCCAGATCCCGTTGAACGCCGCCGCATAATCGGGACCAAGGTTGGGCGGCACCATCATGCCGGTCAGCACCACCGGAATCCGCCGCCGCTGCAATTCGTCGAGCATCGCGGTGAAGTTGGCGCGCGTCTCGGTCGCCGGAATCTGGCGCAGCAGATCGTTGCCGCCCAACCCCAGCAGCACCAGATCGGGCTTGCGGTCCAGCCGGTCGAGCGTGAACGCCAGCCGCCGCCGCCCCGCCGCGCTGGTATCGCCCGAGATGCCGGCGTTGACGACACGCGCATTGATCCCTTGCCTACGCAACGCATCCTGCAAGTCATCGGGCAGGCTGTCGCCCCGGTTCAGCCCATAGCCGGCATACAGGCTGTCGCCGAACGCCAGCACCAGCCGCTCCGGCCCCGCGACCGGGGCCTGGCGACCGACCGGCGTCGGCTCCGCCACCGCCGCGACGTTCACCGGGGTCACGTCGTTGCCCTCCGACAAATCCGGGCCGCTACAGCCGCCCAACAGCATCGCGCCTTGGAGAATGGCGATCGCACCCGCATATGGGCGGGGTCCTTGCTTCGTCACCGGCGATACACTCCCATGCAATCCATTACCGACGATATGGTTATCGACGCGCGCAGTGTCACCCTGACGCTGGGCGACGGCGACGGCGCGGCCCGCATTCTCCACGGGCTCGACCTCGCGGTGCCGGCGGGGACCAGCGTCGCGCTGCTGGGTGCATCGGGATCGGGCAAATCGTCGCTGATGGCGGTCCTCTCCGGGCTGGAGCGCGCCAGCGGCGGGCAGGTGCGGATCGCCGGCGCGGACTTCGGCACGATGGGCGAGGACGATCTGGCGCGCGCGCGGCGCGGACGCATCGGCATCGTGTTGCAGGCATTCCACCTGCTCCCGACGATGACGGCGCTGGAAAACGTCGCGGTGCCGATGGAACTGGCGGGCGAAGCGCAAGCCTTCGCCCGTGCCGAGGCCGAACTGGGCGCGGTCGGGCTGGCGCACCGCCTCCACCATTATCCCAGCCAGTTGTCGGGCGGCGAGCAGCAGCGCGTCGCCATCGCCCGCGCGCTCGCCGGGCGGCCGGCGCTGGTGTTCGCCGACGAACCGACCGGCAACCTCGACCGCGCGACCGGCCATGCGGTCATGGACCTGTTGTTCAATCGCCAGCGCGCGACCACCGCGACATTGCTGGTCATCACCCATGATCCGTCGCTGGCCGAACGCTGCGACCGGGTGGTCGAACTGGCCGATGGGCGTATTGTCAGAGACACCGCGCGATGAGCGAATGGCGGCTGGCGTGGACTTTCGCCCGGCGCGAACTTGGCGCCCGGTTCCGGGGCCTGCGGCTGTTGCTGGTCTGCCTGATCCTCGGCGTCGGCGCGCTGGCGGCGATCGGTAGCCTGACGCGATCGATCACCGGTGAACTGGCCGCGCGCGGGCAGAGCCTGCTCGGCGGCGATATTGAACTGTCGGTATCGCAGCGCCGCGCCAACGACGCCGAGCGCCGGTCGATGGCGCGGATCGGCCGCGTCTCCGAAACGCTGCGCATGCAGTCGATGGCCGCCAACGCCGCCGGCGATACCGCGCCGATCGAATTGAAGGCGGTCGACGGCCCCTATCCGCTCTACGGCACGCTCCGCCTGACCAGCGGCACGGCGCGACCGCTGCGTGCCGATGAGACATATGTCGGCCCGGCGCTGCTCGAACGATTGAAGCTGCGTCCCGGCGGCACCGTTCGTTTCGGCAGCGCGCGTTTCCGCGTCGCCGGGGTCATCGCCGACGAACCCGACCGGTTGAGCGAGGGCTTCACGCTGGGCGCGGTCGCGCTGGTATCGCTGGATGGGCTGGATCGCACCGGGCTGATCGCGCCGGGCAGCCTGTACGAGAGCAAATACCGCATCGCCACCGCCTACGACCCGGCGCAGGCGAACGCGGCGTTCACCAAGCGCTACACCGGGCAGGGATGGGACACGCGCACCCGCGACCGCGCCTCGCCCGGGGCCGAGCGGTTCCTGACGCGAATGGGCGAGTTTCTCGTGCTGGTCGGCCTCACCGCGCTGGTCATCGCCGGAATCGGCGTGGGCAATGGCGTCGCTTCCTATCTCGCGACGCGGCGGCCGGGCATCGCCACGCTCAAGATATTGGGCGCGACCTCGGGGCTGATCGCCAAAGTCTATCTGCTCCAGATCGCGGCGGTGTCGGCGATCGGCATCGCGGTCGGCCTTGGCATCGGCATCGCCGCCGTGCCGCTGATCGTGGCACTTGCCGGCGACGTGCTGCCGGTCGCGCCCAGCTTCGCGATCCATCCGTTGCCGCTGATCCAGGCCGCCGCCTACGGCCTGCTGATCGCGCTCGCCTTTGCCGCACCTCCGCTGCTCGCCGCCGGGGAGGTGCCCGCCGCCGGGCTGCTGCGCGGCGCGCTCGACAACCGGCGCGCACCGCTCGCCAAATCGGCGGCATGGATGGGCGCGGCCTTTGCGGGAATCGTCATGCTTGTCCTCGTCACGAGCGAGCGGCCGTGGTTCGGGGCCGGCTTCCTCGCCGCTGCCGCCGCGCTGCTATTGCTGCTCGCGGGGCTGGGACAGGCGATCCGGCTGGGTGCGGCCCGCCTGCCTCGCCCGCGCCGGCCGTTGCTGCGCCTCGCGCTCGCCGCGCTGCATCGGCCGGGCGCGCGGACCGGCGCGCTGGTCGTAGCGCTCGGCCTCGGCCTCACCCTGTTCGTCCTGCTCGCGACGATCCGCACCAGCCTCGACGCGAACATCGCCCGCACCGTGCCCGCCAAGGCCCCCGCGCTCTTCGCGCTCGACGTGCCACCCGAGCGCGAGGGGGGGTTCCGCGCCACCATCGCCCGTATCCAGCCGGGTGCCGAAGTACAGACCGTACCGCTGATGCGCGGCACGATCACCGCCTATGGCACCACCCGCGTCGCCAATCTCAAGACCATTCCCGACGGCGCATGGGCGCTGCGCGGCGAACGCGGGCTGACCTTCGCCGACACGCTCCCGCCCGGCAGCGAGATCGTGCGGGGCCGCTGGTGGCAGCCGGGCTATCGCGGGCCGCCGCTGGTGTCGATCGACGAACGCATGGCGCAGGCGCTGGACCTGAAACTCGGCGACCCGCTGACCATCAGCGTCGCGGGGCAGGAACGCAGTGCGCGCATCGCCTCGTTCCGCAAGATCGCGTGGGACAGCATGGGCTTCAACTTCGTCATGGTGTTCTCGCCCGGCGTGCTGGCCGACGTGCCGCACAATCTGGCGGCCACCGTCACCATGCCGCCGGGGCGCGAACGCGCCGTCGTCCGCGCGCTGTCGGCCGGTTTCCCCTCGACCTCCGTCGTCGAGGTACGCGAGGTGATCGGGCAGGTGCAGACGATCGTGTCGCAGATGGCGACCGCAATCGCGGCGGCGGCGGGAATCGCGATCCTTGCCGGCATCGCAGTGCTGATCGGCGCGATCACCGCCGCGCGCGAAACGCGGACCTATGACAGCGTCATCCTGAAAACGCTCGGCGCGACGCGCGGCCAGATCCTCACGGCGCAGGCGCTCGAATATCTGCTGCTGGCGGTGATCCTGTCGGGGCTCGCCGCCGCGATCGGCATCGGTGCCGGCTGGTATGTCGTGGTCGAACTGTTCGGCTTCGAATGGCTGCCCGACTATCGCGCGGTGGCCGCCACGCTGGCGATCGGCGCGGGAATCACCATCGGCATCGGCCTGCTCGGCGCGCTGCCGATCCTCGGCGCACGACCGGCACGGGCGTTGCGCGAACTGTAGCAACGACCCGATACGCGAAAAGGGGACCGCCCCGGACCGATGGTCCGCTGACGATCCCCTTTTTCACGCCATGTCGCCACGGCGTCGTTCCCCGCCGAAGCGGGGAGGCCGGCGGTTACGCCGTCGCGCGCGGAGCACCACCGCCGCCACGACCGCGACCACCCCGGCTGCGACCGCCGCCGCTGCCACCGGGACGCGCGCCACCGGCCGCCGGACGCGGCGCACCGCCTTCGCGCGGCGGCTGGCCACCACGACCACCCTGACCCTCGCGCGCCGGCTGGCCGCCACGCGCCGGATTGCCGACCGGACCGCCGCGACCATGCGCGGGCTTGGCACCATGGGCATGCGTCGCACGCGGCCGCGCCGGGCCACGCTCGCTCGGCAGGCGCTCGGGGCGATCGGGGGCATAGGGCGCACGGCTCGCCTTGATCTGCGCGCTCTGTTCGAGGAAGTCGGCGGGCAGCGGCACGACCTCGACCTTCTGCTTGGTCAGCTTCTCGATACCCTTCAGATACGCCCGCTCGTCATCGGCGCAGAAGCTGAACGCCACGCCCGACGCACCCGCGCGCGCGGTGCGGCCGATGCGGTGGACATATTGCTCCGATACGTTGGGCAGTTCGAAGTTCACGACATGGCTGACGCCCGACACGTCGATCCCGCGCGCGGCGATGTCGGTCGCGACCATGATCGGCACGGTGCCGTTGCGGAACGCGGCCAGCGCCTTCTCGCGCTGCGGCTGCGACTTGTTGCCATGGATCGCGTTCGACGCGATACCGTTGGCCGCCAGCAGCTTCACGACGCGGTCGGCACCGTGCTTGGTGCGGGTGAACACCAGCGCGCGGTCGATCTTGGTGTTGCGGAAGAACATCGTCAGCAGCGTCTGCTTCTCGGCCTGCTGGACGTGCGTGACATACTGTTCGACGCGCTCGGCGGTCGACGACACCGGCGTCACCGCGACGGTGGCCGGATCGGTCAGATACTTGTCGGCCAGCTCGCGGATGTCCTTGGGCATCGTCGCCGAGAAGAACAGCGTCTGGCGCGACTTCGGCACCATCGAGACGATGCGGCGCAGCGCGTGGATGAAGCCCAGATCGAGCATCTGGTCGGCTTCGTCGAGCACGAGGATCTCGACTTCGCCCAGACCCAGGCACCGCTGTTCGATCAGGTCGAGCAACCGGCCCGGCGTCGCGACGAGGATGTCGACGCCCGCCGCCACGTCACGCACGTTGCGCGGCACGGGGACGCCGCCGAACACGGTCGCGACGGTCAGCTTGCTGTGCTGCGCATAGGCGCGGGCATTGTCGGCGATCTGGCTGACCAGTTCGCGCGTCGGCGCCAGCACCAGCATGCGGCAGCGCATCGGGCGGCGACGGACATTCGCCTTCACCAGCAGATCGATCGAGGGGAGCACGAACGCGGCGGTCTTGCCGGTGCCGGTCTGGGCGATGCCCAACAGGTCGCGCCCTTCGAGCACGAGCGGGATCGCGTCGCGCTGGATCGGGGTGGGGGTTTCGTAATTCTTGGCGGCGAGCGCGTCGAGGATCGACTTCGACAGGCCGAGTGACTGGAAGGACATGATAGTTCCTGAAATGGGTCCGGCACCCGAAACGCGACAAGGCGCACGGGTAGCGGGGCAAAAAATTGCGACCCGCGTGACTAGGGAAGCCGGTTGGAGCTGCGACGCGGAGCCGAGACCCGTCGGGGTCCGATCACGCTGCCTGAAAAGCGTCGCTGCGTTGCGGCAAATAGGCGCTTGAGGGGAAAAGGTCAACCATCAGACAGCGACCACGCCGTCCGCCACCACGAAGCGCGACGCATCGCCCGGCACCGCCGCGAACAGCGCCGCCTCGGTGCCGGTCAGCCACACCTGCCCGATCCCCGCCGCCCGCGCGAACAGCGCCGCGCGCCGGTCGGGGTCGAGATGCGCCGCGACCTCGTCGAGCAGCAGCACCGGGGCGCGGCCGGTGCGCGCGGCAACCAGTTCGGCATGCGCCAGCACCAGCCCCAGCAACAGCGCCTTCTGCTCACCGGTCGAACAGCGTGCCGCCGCCATGACCCGGTCGCGATCGGCGACGATCAGGTCGACGCGGTGCGGCCCGACCAGCGTCCGCCCCGCCGCCGCATCGCGTGCCCGGCCCTGCGCCAGATCCTGCGCGAACCGGGCCGCATCGCCGTCCCACCCCGCCAGCGCGACCGAGGCCCGCGGGAAATCGCCTGAGCCCGCCGCGCCGATCCGCGCATCGAGCGCCGCGACACAGTCGGCGCGGGCGGCGGCGAGTGCCACACCATGCTCGACCATCCGCGCCTCCAGCGCCGCCAGCCAGTCGGGATCGGCCACTCCCTCCTCGGTCAGCAGCCGGTTGCGCTGACGCATCGCCGCGTCGTAGCGCGTGGCCTGCACCGCATGGCCTACGTCGAGCGCCAATGTCAGCCGGTCGAGGAACCGCCGCCGCTCGCCCGCCGGCTCGACGAACAGCCGGTCCATCGCCGGGGTCAGCCACAGGACCGACAGCCATTCGGCCAGCACGGTCGCGGCGGCATTGGCCCCGTTCACCCGCACGATCCGCCGTTCGGGGGCATTGGCCTGCGCCCCCGTCGCCAGCCGCACGTCGCCCACCAGATCGGCGGCGACGCCGAAGCCCCCCGCCCCGCCGTCGCGCGCCATGTCCGACAGCGCGGCCCGGCGCAGTCCGCGGCCCGGCGCCAGCAGCGACACCGCTTCGAGCACATTGGTCTTGCCCGCGCCATTGGGACCGCTCAGCACCACGAAGCCCGGCCCCGGCGCGATGGTCGCCGCCGCATGGTTGCGAAAGTCGGTGAGCGTCAGGCGGGTCAGCATCGTCCGCCTGCATGTAGGGCGCGCTGCCGCGGCGCGATACCCATCGCGGGACAGGGGCGGTGTCATCCAAACGTTATACGAACGAAACTTTCCGGCTCCCTGTGAATTGCATCGGTACTGGATACAGGACGCTTGTATGAACCGCTTCACCTTCGTTGCCGCCGCCGCTTTCGCCGTTTCCGCCTGCGGTGCCCAGACGCCGCAGCAGCAGCGCGCCGAACAGCTTCGCGATCAGGCCGACGCACAGGCCGATGCGATCGAGGCGGCGGCGGAAAACCAGACCGCGCAGATGAAGGTTGAGGCCGAAGGGTTGCTCAATCAGGCGGGGCAAGGCGGCGGATACGACGCACAGCGCCTCAAGGTTCGCGCCGAGGCGATCCGCGACGAAGCCAAGCTGGTCGAGCAACAGGCCGAAGCCCGCGCCAAGGCGGTCCGCGACGCCGGCGAGGCACAGGCGAGCGCCGCACTGGCGAAGTAACGAGCAGCGCTTACGCTATCCGCGCGACCAGTGTAGCCGCCATGAAATTCATCCGTGTAGCAGCGTCGCCCCAGCGCAGGCTGGGGCCTCCTGCGGTTACTGTAGCGCATTAGCCCCGGGAGATCCCAGCCTTCGCTGGGATGACGCTTGGTCCAAGGCGGATGGATCAAGCGTTAAATTCCCGAAATCCCCCGTTCGCGCAGCCGCGCCTGCGCGGCACGATAGGCGACCGGTTCGGCAATCTTCAGCCGCGCCCGTGCCGCGTCCAGCGGTTCGCCCAGCAGCGCCTCGTAATCCTCGGCATGCAGCCACCGCGCGCGGCGGCCATGGAGATAGCCTTCCCACACCGCCTTGGCGAAACCCCGCTCGCCGGTGACGCGCAGCGACTTCACCGCCGCGCCGATCCCGATCGCCGCCCAGCCCCATCCGCCGGTCTGGGCATAGGAAAAGGCGACGAGGCACGCCTCGCCCAGATGTTCCTCGGCGGTATAGCCGGTCAGGACGTGCCAGATGTCATGGACGTCGCGCTCGCGCCGGCCGAACCACGCGACCGGATGCTCGATCCGCTGCCAGCCCTCGCCATCGGCATAGCTGAGGTCGGCCAGCCCCTGCGCCGAAAACCCGGTCCGGTCGAGGAAGCCGCGATAGGCAGCGCCCACGCTCCCCTCGGGCAGCGCGTCGAGCCATGCCCGGTCGGAAAACCGCTCGGACAGTTCGACGCGGTCATAGGCCAGCTTGCCGCCGCCCGGTACGGTCAGCAGCCGGGCATAGTTGCGGTGGCTGGTATCGGCGTTCAGCGCGCGCATGATGCGGAACACCTGCACCGTGTCGTCGCCATTCGCCAGCAACCGGCGGAGCGCCGCCCATGCCGCGCGCCAGTCGCGCGCCATGGGCTGTACCGGTTCCACCGCCTGCGTCGCCATGCCCGACTCCGTTGCTTACAATGATGTCAGTATGATGCCGCAGGCCGGCGGGTTCAAGCGCCGCGCGATCCGTCGAGCGGCGCGCCCGACGGCGTCACCGGATCGGCTTCGGCCAACGTATCGTCAGGGTTGTTTTTGTTGGCCCGCACCGACGACCAGAACGCCAGACCGATCAGGCTGGCACCGATCAACCCGGTGACGGTTTCGGGGATATGCAGGTTCCGGTTGGCCGACAGCAGCATGATGATCGCCAGCGCGATGATCGCGTAGAACGCCCCATGTTCGAGGTAGCGATATTCGCTGAGCGTCCCGTGGTCGACCAGCATGATCGTCATCGACCGGACGAACATCGCGCCGATGCCAAGGCCCAGCGCGATGATGAACAGGTTGTTCGACAGCGCGAACGCCCCGATCACCCCGTCGAACGAGAAGGACGCATCGAGCACTTCCAGATACAGGAACGACGCCAGCCCCGAGCGTGCGACCGCGCCGGTCACGGCATCGGGATCGCCTTCCAGCAGCGTGCCCAGTCCGTGGACGACGATGAACGCCACCAGCCCCAGCATGCCCGCGACGAGATAGGTCAGCGCCTCGTCGGTGGTGAGCAGCGTCGACACCGCATACATCACCAGCAGGACGATGCCGATGGCGACGCCGCTGATCTGCGACAGGCCCGCGATTGGCCGTTCGATCGGCGCAATCCAGTGGGTGTCCTTGTCGGAGTCCAGAAAGAAGTTCAGCCCGACCATACCGAGAAACGCGCCACCGAATCCGGCGATGCCGATATGCGCGCCTTCGATGATTTCCTGATACCGTTTCGGATCGCCCGCCGCGAGTTCGATCGCCGCGATCGGTCCGACCTTCGCGGCGATGGCGACGATCGCGACCGGGAACAGGATCCGCATGCCAAACACCGCGATCAGCACGCCCCATGTCAGGAAGCGGTGCCGCCACTTGTCGTCCATGTCGCGCAGCACCGTCGCGTTGACGACAGCATTGTCGAACGACAACGACACTTCGAGCACGCCGAGCACGGCGGTGATCCACAAAATGCCGAGCGTACCGGCGACATTGCCGGTCAGCTCCCACCCCAGCCATCCGGCCAGTGCCAGACAGATGGCAGTAAAGATAAACGAACCCTTGTAATATTTCAGCAGCACCGACGCCCCCTTGTCCGATCGCCGGCCGGAAAGGCCGTCCACCGCGTTAACGTTCGAATAGCGTGTCGGGCGCGTCAGTCAAAGGATCAGCCGCTGCGTTGCGGCGAAACCGGCAGCCGCTCGACGATCTGCGCGTCGCCGCGCTCGCACGAAGCGCTGACTACCGGATAGGACAGGTCGGTATTGCGCGCGAGCATCGCCGGCATCGCCGCGCGGCATTCCGCCACCGACGTGTAGCTCGCCGGGGCGATCCGCTCGCGGGTGCAGGCCGCGCCGTCGTCGCCGCAACCCAGGATCGCCATGATGTAAACCAGTGGTGCCATCGCCCGTCTCCTACCTTGGTTTCAATCCGCAATCGCCGGAGATGTTCCGACGAAGCGTTGCGGCGGCGCGCCCGACGCCCCAAATGGCGCTTGCAATGCCCCCTGAAACCCATCCCGCCTCCGGTCCGACCCGACCGATGCTGGCGACGCTCCGCCGCTTTCTCCCCTATCTGTGGCCCGCCGGGGCCACGGGGCTGAAGGTCCGCATCGTCGCTGCGCTGGCGCTGGTCATCGCGTCGAAGGTGGTGCAGGTGCGCGGCGCGCCGTTTGCGTTGCAGGGCGCGATCGACACGATGGCGGCGGGGTCGCGGGGTGCGCTGTGGCTCGTCGTCGCGCTGGTCGCGGGCTATGCCGCCGCGCGCTTTGCGGGCACCCTGTTCGACAATCTGCGCAACGTCGTGTTCGAGCGCGTCGGACAGGACGCGACCCGGCGGCTGGCGGCATCGGTGTTCCGCCACCTCCACGCGCTGTCGCTGCGCTTCCATCTCGAACGCCGCACCGGGGCCGTCACCCGGGTCGTCGAACGCGGCACCAAGAGCATCGACACGATGCTGTATTTCCTGCTGTTCAACATCGCGCCGACCATCCTCGAACTGGGGCTGGTGCTGTGGATCTTCGGCACGCGCTTCGGATCCTGGCTGGTCGGCGGCACGCTGGCGATGGTGGTGATTTACATCGCCTTCACCCGCCTCGTCACCGACTGGCGTTCGTCCCTGCGCGAACGGATGAACGACCTCGACACCGGCGCGGTCGCCCATGCGGTTGATTCGCTGCTGAATTTCGAGACGGTCAAATATTTCGGCGCCGAGGAGCGCGAGGCCGCCCGCTACGACCGCGCGGTCGCGGGCTATGCCGATGCGGCGGTAAAATCGGAAAATTCGCTGGCGCTGCTCAACATCGGGCAGGCGTTCATCACCGCGCTGATGCTCGGCGGCGGCATGGCACTGATCGTGTTCGGCTGGGCGCGCGGCACTTTTTCGCCGGGCGACGTGGTGCTGGTATCGACGCTGCTGACCCAATTGTTCCGCCCACTCGACCTGCTCGGCATGGTCTATCGCACCGTGCGGCAGGGCGTGGTCGACATGGGCGCGATGTTCGACCTGATCGACACCCCCGCCGACGTCGTCGACCGGCCCGGTGCCCCCGCGCTGACCGTGACGCAGGGCGCGGTGCGCTTCGAGAACGTCTCGTTCGGCTATGGCGACGGGCGCGCGATCCTGAGCGGCATCGATCTCGACGTGCCGGCCGGCACCACTCTCGCCGTCGTCGGTCCCTCGGGTGCGGGCAAGTCGACGCTCGCCCGGCTGCTGTTCCGCTTCTACGATCCGACGGCGGGGCGCATCACCATCGACGGACAGAATATTGCGGCCGTCAGCCAGGCGTCGCTGCGCGCGGCGATCGGCATCGTGCCGCAGGATACCGTGCTGTTCAACGACACCATCGGCTACAACATCGCCTATGGCCGCGCCGACGCCACGCCCGAAGCGGTCGCGGAAGCGGCGCGCGGCGCGTCGATCGCGCCGTTCATCGCCGCGCTTCCGCAAGGGCTCGACACCCGCGTCGGCGAACGTGGCCTCAAACTGTCGGGCGGTGAGAAACAGCGCGTCGCCATCGCGCGCACGCTGCTCAAGAACCCGCCGGTCCTGATCCTCGACGAAGCGACCAGCGCGCTCGACAGCCGGACCGAGGCCGACATCCTCGAAACGCTGGCCCGCATCGAGCGCGGCCGCACCACGATCGTCATCGCCCACCGCCTGTCGACCGTGGTCCACGCAGACCGCATCGTCGTGCTGGAGGCCGGCCGCGTCGTCGAAAGCGGATCGCACGGCGACCTGCTGCGATCGGGCGGGGTCTATGCCGAGATGTGGGCACGCCAGGCCGCCGAACGCGAGGCGGCGCTGGCGGAGGCTTGAGGGGTTTCACGCGAAGGCGCGACGGGCGCGAAGAAGAATAAGGGAAGTTTGGTTCGCGCAGAGGCGCGGAGGCGCAGAGGGGTTGCGGCCCACGATCGCCCCGCGCCGAATGGCGCTGCACCATGTCGCTTCGTGGATCGAGAGACGCTGCCGCGTCCGATCCCTCTCTGCGCCTCTGCGCCTCTGCGCGAAAAAATCTTTCTTCTTCCTCCGCGTCTCCGCGCCTCCGCGTGAACCAACCTTCTTCGCGCCTTCGCGTGACCCAATCCACCAACCGGCATAAACCAAAAAGGACCCTTCCTACCCCCCAAGCGTATCCCGCTGCGACGCCGGAGGACCAACGCATGAACGATCGCCTGCGAAAGACGCTGACCACCACCGCCCTGATCGGCGGCGCGCTGGTCGGATGGACCGCCATTGCCGCCGCGACCGCCGATGCGATGGTTCCGCCCGATGGCGATTTCGTCGATGTGCCCGGCGCGCGGCTCCATTATGTCGATACCGGCGGCACCGGCCCCACGCTGGTCATGATCCACGGGCTGTACGGCCAGCTCCGCAATTTCTCCTACGCGTTGACGCAGGCGATCGGCGGCGACCATCGCATGATCCTGATCGATCGCCCCGGCTGGGGTCATTCGACCGTCGAGGGCACCCCGCCGCCGATCGAGACGCAGGCGCGGATGATCGCCGACGCGATCGATGCGCTCGGGCTCGACCGCCCGCTGCTCGTCGGCCATTCGATGGGCGGCGCGGTCGCACTCGCGCTGGCGCTGCACCATCCGGGCAAGGTACGCGGCATCGCGCTCATCGCCCCGCTCACCCGGCCGGTGCGGGCGATGCCGCCGGTGTTTCGTGGCAATGTCCCCCCCGCCCCGTTGCGCGGTCTGGCGGCATGGACGATCGGCACGCCGCTCACCACCCTGACCGGGATGGCGGTCGCCAACCAGATCTTCGCGCCCGATCCGGTGCCGGCCGACTTCGGCACCCGCGGCGGCGGGCTGCTGACGCTGCGCCCGTCGGCCTATGAAGCCGGCGCGTTCGAGATCGGGGACGCCAATCGCGCGCTCGGCGCCATGGTGCCGCGCTATGCCGACATCACCCTACCGGTCGCGATTTTGTACGGGGCCGACGACCAGTTGCTCGATCCCGCCGCGCAGGGGTCCGACACCGCGCAGGCGATCCCCGGCGCGCAGCTCACCTTGATGCCCGGCGGGCATATGCTGCCCGTCACCCATCCGCGCGAAACCGCCGCGTGGCTGGCCGCCCGGTGAGGCGCGCGCGCGTCGCGCTGTTCGCGCTGCTGCTGACCGGCTGCAACGCGCATGGCGACGGCATGGGGCATATCCTTGCCGGCACCGGCATCGCCGCACGCGAGCCCGACTATGACGTGCCCTATGTGCCCACCCCCGAACCAGTGGTCGACGCGATGCTCGACATGGGCGCGGTAAAGGCCGGCGACACGCTGATCGACCTCGGCTCGGGCGACGGCCGGATCGTCCTCGCGGCGGCAAAACGCGGCGCCACCGCCAGCGGCGTGGAGATCGACGCCGCGCTGGTCGAGCGCGCCCGGCGCAACGCCGCGCTGCTCTCGCTGGCGGATAGGGCGCGATTCTCCCGCGCGAACCTGTTCGACGTGCCGCTGGCGCAGGCCAACGTCGTCACGATGTACCTGTTGCCGCGCATCAACCTCGCGCTGCGCCCGCGCCTGTTGACCGAACTCAAACCCGGCACCCGCATCGTCACCCATGCCTTCGACATGGGCGACTGGCGTGCCGATGGCGAACGGCTGGTCGGCGACCGCCGCGTCTATCTGTGGATCGTGCCGGCGGTGGCCGGGGGCGAATGGCAGGCGACGCTGGCCGACGGGACCAGCGTGTCGCTTGCCCTCGACCAGCGGTTTCAGGACGTGACCGGCACCATGGGCGGCACCGCGCTCACCGGATCGCTGCGCGGAACCACGCTGCGCTTCACCGCCGGCGGACGCAGCTACACTGGTCAGGTCGGCGAGGCGACGATCACCGGCCCCGACTGGCGCGCGACACGGAACCGATAGCCTGCCCCCTCGACGCCCCGCTCCCGCATCCCTAGGTGAAGGCCGATGGCGCTCGACCCGATCCCCGTATTGCAATCGACCTTCGGCTTTCCCGACTTCCGCGGCGTCCAGCGGCAGGTGGTCGACCGCGTGCTTGGCGGACAGCGCACCCTCGCCGTCATGCCGACCGGTGCCGGCAAGTCGCTGACCTATCAATTGCCCGCGCAAATGTTGCCCGGCACCTGCGTCGTCGTCTCGCCGCTGATCGCGCTGATGCACGACCAGTTGCGCGCCGCCACCGCCGTCGGCATCCGCGCCGCGACGCTGACCTCGGCCGACGACAACCGTGCCGAGACGCGCGGTCGCTTTCTCGATGGCGATCTCGACCTGCTCTACGTCGCGCCCGAACGCGCCTCGGGCAGCGATTTCCGCGAACTGCTCTCGCGCGGCAACCTGTCGCTGTTCGCGATCGACGAAGCGCATTGCGTCAGCGAATGGGGCCACGATTTCCGCCCCGACTATCGCCTGCTGCGCCCGCTGTTCGACCAGTTCCCCGACGTTCCCCGCCTCGCGCTGACCGCCACCGCCGACGCGCACACCCGCGCCGACATCCTCGACCAGCTCGGCATCCCGCAGGAGGGGCTGATCGTCGCCGGCTTCGACCGGCCCAACATCCGCTATCACATCTCCCCGCGCGATCAGGGCACGCGCCAGATCGCCGACGTGATCGCCGCCACCCCCGGCCCCGGCATCGTCTATGTCCAGTCGCGCGCCGGCACCGAACGCCTCGCCGAAGCGCTCGCCAAGACCGGCCGCCCGGTCCGCGTCTATCACGCCGGGCTCGACCCTGCCGTCCGCCAGCGCAACCAGCACGAATTCGTCGCGTCCGAGGACATGGTGATGGTCGCCACCATCGCCTTCGGCATGGGCATCGACAAGCCCGACGTCCGCTTCGTCGCCCACGCCGGCCTGCCCAAGTCGATCGAGGCCTATTATCAGGAAACCGGCCGCGCCGGCCGCGACGGCGATCCGGCGGTCGCGCACCTGTTCTGGGGCGCCGACGATTTCGCCCGCGCCCGCCAGCGCATCGGCGAGGTCGAACCGTCGCGCCAGCCGGGCGAGCGCCAGCGGCTCAATGCACTCGGCGCACTGGTCGAGACGGCCGGCTGCCGCCGCGCGATCCTGCTCAAGCATTTCGGCGAGTCGCCCCCCGAAACTTGCGGCAACTGCGACAATTGCCTGACCCCGCCCAACGCGGTCGACGCGACGCAGGTCGCGCAGAAATATCTCTCGGCGGTATTCCGCACCGGCATGATGTTCGGCGCGACCTATATCGAACAGGTGCTGACCGGCCAGTCGACCGAGCGCAGCATGACCAACGGGCATGAAAACCTCTCGGTCTGGAACATCGTCGACGGCGATGAGGTCGCGCTGCTCAAACCCGTCGGCCGCGCGCTGCAATTGCGCGACGCGCTGCGCGCCAACGACCATGGCGGCCTCGAATTCGGCCCCGCCGCGCGCGGGTTGCTGAAAGGCGGCGACACGCTGTCGCTGATCGTCCCCCCGAAACGCGAACGCCGCCGCCGGGGCGACACCACTCCCAACCCCTCGGGCGATCCGCTGTTCGAGGCGCTGCGCGCCAAGCGCCGCGAACTGGCGCAGGAGGCAAGCGTGCCACCCTATGTCATCTTCCACGATTCGGTGCTGCGCGAAATGGCGGCGGACCGCCCGCAGACGATCGGTGGCCTGCGTCGCATCACCGGCATCGGCGAGAAGAAGTTGCAAGCGTATGGCGATGCGTTTCTAAGCGTTATCAAGCAACACTGAACCGGATCGACATTCAGCCGAACCCCGAGCGAAACTGCTCCCCTCCCTGACAAGGGAGGGGTTGGGGGTGGGTAGGTTCGGGGTGGACGCTACGTTCCCTCGCAGGCCAACCCACCCCCGACCCCTCCCTTGTCAGGGAGGGGAGAAGCGGAACGTCGATCCGACATTTGCACGCCCCCGCCCCCCACGCTACACCCGGCCCCATGGACATCCGCCGTATCGACGACCGCATTTCGGTCAGCCCGCAGATCACCGCCGACGACGTCGCCACGCTCGAGGCGCAGGGCTTCACCACCATCGTCAACAACCGCCCCGACGGCGAGGACATGGGCCAGCCCGATGGCGACAGCATCGCGGCGGCAGCGGAAAGTGCGGGCCTAACCTATCACGCGATCCCGATCACCCACGCCGGGTTCAGCCATCCGCAGATCGACGCGATGACCGCCGTCCTCGCCGACGCGCCGGGACAGGTGCTGGCCTATTGCCGCTCGGGCACGCGCTCGTGCAACCTGTGGGCGCTCGCCAGCGCCAAGCAGGGGGAGGCATCGGACACACTGGTCGCCAAGGGGCAGGCGGCGGGCTACGACCTGTCGGGAATGCGCCCGACGCTGGATGCGCTGTCGGGTAGATAAGCCACATTCGTCACTCCCGCGAAGGCGGGAGTCCATACACGCAACGCCTGCGCATCCTGTCCGAACCGCAGCGTCTATGGACTCCCGCCTGCGCGGGAATGACACAGGGGCAGGTGCTACTCCTGCCCCGCATCCCCCAGCGTCCCCGCGAACGCCTCGAAATCCTTCGCCTCGCGGAAGTCTTTGTAAACACTGGCGAACCGGATGTAGGCGACCGGGTCGAGGCCCTGCAACCCCTCCATCACCAGCTCGCCGATCCTGAGCGACGTGACCTCGCTGTCGCCGGTCGTCTCCAACTGGCGCTGGATGCCCGACACGATCCGCTCGACCTGAATCGGGGTGATCGGCCGCTTGCGGCACGCCGTCGCGACCGATCGCAGCAGCTTGTCGCGATCGAACGCCTGCCGCCGGTCGTCGGACTTCACGACGGTCAGGTCGCGAAGCTGGATACGCTCGAACGTGGTGAAGCGCGCGCCGCAGCCGCTGCACTGGCGCCGCCGCCGGATCGCCGCGCCGTCGTCGCTCGGGCGGCTGTCCTTCACCTGACTGTCTTCATGGGCACAAAAGGGGCAGCGCATCGTCGTTCCTGTATTCGAGGCCACCCCGGAACCCGGCCGATCGCTTGGGACCGGCCGGGTTTCACTCAGTAGCGCGGCTTCTTCGCCTTGAAATAGGCATAGCCGGCACCCGCCGCCGCGCCGATCAGCGGGCCGACGAACGGCACCGGGATCGCCACGACCGCGCCCAGCGCGCCCCATTTCGCCATGCTCTTGCCGAGCGTCTTGTCCTTGACCATGCGCCTACTCCTTACAGACCGGGATAGATCGGGAACCGCTCGCACAGCGCCCGAACCCGGGCCTTAACGTCCGCCTCGACCTGCGGGTCCCCGGCTTCGCCCTTCGCGCGCAGACCGTCGAGCACGTCGGCGACCATATGGCCGATTGCGGTGAACTCGGCCTCGCCGAAGCCGCGCGTCGTGCCGGCGGGCGATCCGACGCGGATGCCGCTGGTCTTGACCGGGGGCAGCGGGTCGAACGGGATGCCGTTCTTGTTGCAGGTGATCGCGGCGCGCTCCAGCGCCTCGTCGGCATCGCGGCCGGTGACGCCCAGCGGCGTCAGGTCGATCAGCGCCAGATGCGTATCGGTGCCACCGGCAACGACGTTCGCGCCACGCCCTTTCAGCGTCGCCGCCAGCGTCTGCGCATTGGCCACCACCGCGCGGATATAGTCCTTGAACTCAGGGCGCAGCGCCTCGCCGAACGCCACCGCCTTGGCGGCGATGACGTGCATCAGCGGGCCACCCTGAAGCCCCGGGAACACCGCCGAATTAATCTTCTTGGCGATGGCCTCGTCATTCGTCAGCACCATGCCGCCGCGCGGCCCGCGCAGCGTCTTGTGCGTGGTGGTGGTGACGACATGGGCGTGGCCGAACGGAGTCGGATGCTGCCCGGCGGCGACGATCCCGGCGAAATGCGCCATGTCGACCATGAACTTGGCACCCACCTCATCGGCGATCGCGCGGAACCGCGCGAAGTCGATCTGGCGGGGATAGGCCGACCCGCCGGCGATGATGAGCGTGGGGCGATGCTCCTTCGCCAGTGCTTCGACCGCGTCGTAATCGATCAGATGCGTCTCACGGTCGACGCCGTACTGCACCGCGTTGAACCACTTGCCCGACATCGCCGCCTTCGCGCCATGCGTCAGGTGGCCACCGGCGTCGAGGCTCATGCCCATGATCGTGTCGCCGGGCTTGGTCAGCGCCAGCATCACCGCGCCGTTCGCCTGCGCGCCCGAATGCGGCTGCACGTTGACGAAGCCGCAGCCGAACAACGCCTTGGCGCGGTCGATCGCCAGTTGCTCGACCTCGTCCGACGGGTGGCAGCCCTGATAGTAACGCTTGCCGGGATAGCCCTCGGCGTATTTGTTGGTGAAGACCGACCCTTGCGCTTCCAGCACCGCCTTCGACACGATGTTTTCCGACGCGATCAGCTCGATCTGATAGCGTTCGCGCTCCAGCTCATGGGCGACGCCGGCGAAGACGGCGGGGTCGGCATCGGCGAGCGACGTGTCGAAGAACCCGGCGGGGCGGAACTGGTCGATAGCGGTCATGGGTCAAGCGGCTCCGAAGGAGAATGGGCTTGCGCGCGCACTTAGTCGCCCTGTCATCGAAATGCCACCCGGCAGATGGGGTTTGGTTCCATAGCGCGCGGACGTTTGGTTCACGCGAAGGCGCGAAGGTCGCGAAGAAGAAGAAGAAGAAGAAGAAGAAGGGTTGTTCGCGCAGAGGCGCGGAGGCGCAGAGGAGGATTCGGACGCGGCAGCGTATCGCTTGATTCCACAAGCCGCTTCCCCTGCACGAAACGTCACCCCAGCGAAGGTCGGGGTCTCACGCGGCTCCGGTCACGCACACCCACCGGGAGATCTCAGCATTCGCTGGGACCGATCAACATTCCGTCGGCCGTAACGCCAGTAAAGACCATCTCCGTCACCCCGGACTTGTTCCGGGGTCCACCTGGCCGCGCACGCTATCGCAAGTGCCTCGAGCGGCATCGATCGCTGCACGGTGGCCCCCGGAACAAGTCCGGGGTGACGAAGGAGGATAGTGTTTTCGACTACGGACTGCACCGGAATAGCTGAATGTCGATCAGCCTTAGGACGACGTTCGTTTCAGGGCAGGCACATCAAACGCCAGCGGCAAACAATAGGCCTAATTCGGAGCGAAACGCCCGTGCCCCACACCTCCTCCGCGCCTCTGCGCCTCTGCGCGAAAAACCTTCTCTTTCTTCGCGCCCTTCGCGCCTTCGCGTGAATCAAACCGGCGGATTGCCCAGCTTGTCGACCCGCCGCCGATGCCGATCCCCCCCGAACGGCGTCGACAAAAACGCCGACAGACAAGCCTTCGCCATCTCCGACCCCACCAGCCGCGCCCCCATCGCGATCACGTTCGCATCGTTATGCTCGCGCGCCAGCGCGGCGGACAACGGTTCGGATACCAAGGCACAGCGGCACGCCGCCACCCGGTTCACCGCGATCGAGATGCCGATTCCCGACCCGCACAGCGCCACGCCGAAGTCGGCCTCGCCCCCCGCCACCGCCTGCGCGAGCTTGTAGCCATAGTCGGGATAATCGACGCTCGCCGCCTCATGCGGGCCAAGATCGGATACGTCATGCCCCTCGCCATGCAACCAAGTGGCGAGTTCTGCCTTGAGCGCGAGGGCGGCATGGTCGGAAGCGAGTGCGATACGGGCCATGGCGCAGCTTCTAGCGGGACGTGACACGGCGCGCTAGGTCGAGAAGAAGGCAATGCCTAAGGAGTCGGGCGGATGCGATGGGCGATGATCGGACTGGGACTGTCGGTGGCACTGGCCGGCTGCGGAGCGAACGAACGGCGCAGCGAAGGGGCCGCCACCCAGGCCGCGATCGAGAACAGCGCCGAGGCCGACCTGCCGGCCCCCCGCTCGCCTACCCCGTCGGCGACACCCACGCCGACCCCCAGCGCCACCGCCACGCCGCTGGCGAGCGCCACGCGCTACCTCGGCCGCTGGACCGGCGTCGAGGGAATGTACCTGGTCGTCAGCGATCCGGCACAGGGCGACGTGCAACTCGAGATGCAGTATGACCTCGACAACAAGGGCAGCTTCGCCGGCACGGTGACGCCCGAGGGCATCCGCTTCGAGCGCGGCGGCGAAACGCTGCTGCTGCGCCCGTCCGACGGCGCGGCGACCGGCCTCAAATGGCTGGCGGACAAGCGCGACTGCCTGACCGTGGCGTCGGGCGAAGGCTATTGCCGTGACTGATCCGGTCGTCGAACCGTCGCGTAAGCCACCGGTGTCGGCGTTGCTGCTCGGCTATGCCGGGCTGTTGCCGCCGATCATCGCGATCGTCGTGTGGCTGACCAATCCGTTCCTCGGCGGGCTCCTGCTGACGCTATCGCTGCTCTACGCCGCGCTGATCCTCAGCTTTCTGGGCGGCATGTGGTGGGGTGCCGCCGCCGCCCGCGTCACCGGGGCCGGGCTGGCACTGTGGCTGGCGGTCGCGGTCGTGCCCTCGCTCGTCGCGCTGGCGGCGGGTGCGGTGTTCTTCCCATCCCCGACGTCGGGCGCGGCGATCCTCGCCGCCGGGCTGCTCGTATCGCTCACGGTCGACATGGCGCTGGTGCGCGCGGGGCATGTCCCGCCATGGTGGATGAAGCTGCGGGTGCCGCTATCGGTCGGCCTCGCCGTCCTGACGCTGGTCGCCGGGCTGCTGTTGGAGCGGGTGATAAGCGGACTTTGATCCGCGCGTGGGTGTGACGATACGAAGAGGAAGGTCGGCTCGCGCAGAGGCGCAGAGAGGATTCGGACGCGGCAGTGTCCTTCGTGAATTCCGGTCCCATCTACCTTGAAACAAGGCGTTATCCCAGCGAAGGCTGGGATTTCCCGGGGCTGGTGCGCGACAGGAGCCGCTTGAGGCCCCAGCCTTCGCTGGGGCGACGCCTCGATCAAACGGTATGAAACGACCGTGAGCCGCAACCCCTCCGCGCCTCCGCGCGAACCTAAATTCTTCTACTTCTCCGAACTTCGCGACCTCCGCGCGAACCTGAAATCAGGCCGCCTTGCGCAACTCCAGCCGGCCCCAGATCTCGACCAGCGCCGCCGTCAGGTCGCGCATCATCGCCTCGTCATGCGCCGGCCCCGGCGTGAAGCGCAGCCGTTCGGTCCCGCGCGGCACCGTCGGATAATTGATCGGCTGCACATACACGCCATATTCGCGCAACAGGATGTCGCTGATCCGCTTGGCCTTCACCGGATCGCCGACCATCAGCGGCACGATATGCGTGGTCGTATCCATCACCGGCAGCCCGGCGTCGGCGAACAGCGCCTTGAGCGTGCCCGCCGCCGCCTGCTGCCCGTCGCGCTCGGCACACGATGCCTTCAGATGCCGCACGCTGGCCAGCGCGCCTGCGACCAGCACGGGCGACAGCGAGGTCGTGAAAATGAACCCCGGCGCGTACGACCGGATCACGTCGATCACCGTGCGATCGGCGGCGATATAGCCGCCCATCACCCCGAACGCCTTGCCCAGCGTCCCCTCGACGATCGTCAGCCGGTCGGCCGCGTCGTCACGCTCCGAAATGCCGCCGCCGCGCGCGCCGTACATGCCCACCGCATGCACCTCGTCGAGATAGGTCAGCGCATTATACTTGTCGGCCAGATCGCAGATCGCGTGGATCGGCGCGACGTCGCCGTCCATCGAATAGACGCTCTCGAACGCGATCAGCTTCGGGACGGCGGGGTCCTCGGCGGCCAGCAGTTCTTCCAGATGATGCAGGTCGTTATGGCGGAACACCCGCTTCTCGCAGCCCGAATGGCGGATGCCGGCGATCATCGACGCATGGTTCAGCTCGTCGGAAAAGATCACGCAGCCCGGCAGCACCCGCGCCAGCGTCGACAGCGTCGCCTCGTTCGACACATAGCCGCTGGTGAACAGCAGCGCGGCTTCCTTGCCGTGCAGGTCGGCGAGTTCGGTTTCCAGATCGATATGATAATGGGTGTTGCCACCGATGTTGCGCGTACCGCCCGACCCTGCGCCGACGTCGTGCAGCGCTTCCTCCATCGCCGCGATGACGGCGGGATGCTGCCCCATCGCGAGATAGTCGTTCGAGCACCATACGGTGATCGGCTTCGGCCCGTTGTGCCCGGCGAAGCAGCGCGCGTTGGGGAATTGCCCCTTGTTACGCAGGATGTCGATAAAGACGCGGTAGCGCCCTTCCTCGTGCAGACGATCGATCGCCTGGGCGAAGACACGGTTATAATCGACCGAGCGGGCCGGACGTGCGTCGATGCTCATGGGGCGCGGGTGTACCCGCTGAAACAAGGCGTTGCCAGCGGATAAAAGCGGTCACGCTGATCGCCGGGGTTGGACATATTGTCCCATCCGTGGCGCGGGATAGTCGGCTTCACGCGAGGAAGAAGATTTGGTTCGCACGGAGGCGCGGAGGCGCAGAGAGGACCCGGACGCGGCAGCGTCCCTCCCAATCCGACAGTGCGGCACAGACCAGCGCCATGCGGCGCAAAACGACCGTGCGCCACACCCCCTCCGCGCCTCTGCGCCTCTGCGCGAACCAAATCTTTTTCTTCGCGTGAACCCGAATCGCTACAGCGCCTCGACCACCCCGAACCCGCGCGACCGCAACGCCGCACCCAGCACCGCCTCCCGCTCCCCCAGCCGCGTGAACACCAGCGTCCCCGGCGAAGGCGTCCCCGGAAACGCCTGCCCTTCCGTCAACGCCACGATCCGCCGCGCGATTCCCGGCCCGCCATCAATGAACGCAACGCCCGGCAGCACCACGCGCATCGCGTCCTCCAGCAGCGGGAAATGCGTGCAGGCGTTGACGATCACGTCGATCCGCCCGCCCCCCGCCTGCCCCGCCAGCCCGTCCAGTTCCGCCGCCACCGCCCCCTCGGGCAGCGCCACCCCCGCCAGCGCCGCCTCGGCCAGTTCGACCAGCGCCGCCGATCCATGCCGCAGCACGGTGCAGTCCGCCGCGAAGCGCGCCGCCAGATCGTCGACATAGGGCTGGCGCACCGTCGCCTGCGTGCCGAGCACCCCGATCACGCGGCTCCGGCTCATCAGCGCGGCGGGCTTGATCGCCGGCACGGTCCCCACCACCGGCACATCGAGCGCCGCGCGCACTGCGCCCAGCGCGATCGTCGAGGCGGTGTTGCACGCGATCACCACCAGCCTGGGCCGATACCGTTCGACCAGCCGCCCGAGCAGCGCGGGCACCCGCGCCGCGATCTCACCCTCGCCCCGCGTGCCATAGGGAAACCCGGCCGAATCGGCGGCATAGACGATCGGCGCGTTCGGCAGCAGCGCCAGCGTCGGCGTCACCACCGACAGACCGCCCACGCCTGAATCGAAGAACAGGATCGGTCGTATCGCCTGCGTCATGATCGTATCCGTACCCTCGGCGCGTCCGGCGCACCCGCCGCGTTGCAAGAAATCCTCCATTCCCTTACCTTGGCCCGCGTTGACGGCAAGTTCAGGGGGCATCACTGCCGAGCGAAATCATCTGGTGGCCGCCGGTCGCGGCGATGCTGATCGGCTATGTACTGGGATCGATTCCGTGGGGAATCCTGCTCACCCGCATCGCCGGCGCGGGCGATCTGCGTTCGATCGGGTCGGGCAACATCGGTGCCACCAACGTCCTGCGTACCGGCCGCAAGGGGCTGGCCGCCGCCACGCTGCTGCTCGATCTGTTGAAGGGCGCCGCCGCCGTCGGACTCGTCGCCGCGCTGTTTCCCGGCGAGCAACTGGTCGCGGGCGCGGCGGCGTTCATCGGCCATTGCTATCCGCCGTGGCTGCGCTTTCGCGGCGGCAAGGGCGTGGCGACGATGATGGGCGTCGTCGTCGCGCTGCACCCGTTGAGCGGCCTTGCCTATGCCGTCGTCTGGCTCGGGCTGCTCGGCACACTGCGCATCTCGTCGGTCGCGGGCATGGCGGCGGCGGTCGCCGCGCCGGTCGCGGCGGCGGCGGCGGGCCGGTTCGATCTGGTGCTGCTGTTCCTCGGGCTGGCCGCGATCGTGCTGTGGAAACACCGCGAGAATATCGACCGGCTGCTGGTCGGCACCGAACCCCGGATCGGCCGCAAGCGTGACTGACAGCGCGGCGCGCTTCGCGGCGCTCCGCCTGATCCGCTCGGCCAATGTCGGCCCCGTTACCTTTCGCGCGCTGATCGATCGCTACGGCGATGCGATTCGCGCGATCGACGCGCTGCCCGCGCTCGCCGCGCGCGGTGGCGGCCGCCCGCCGCTGCTGGCCGACGAGGCCATCGTCCGGCGCGAGATCGCCGCCGTCCGTTCGCTGGGCGGGCGCTATCTGCTGCTCGGCGATCCCGACTATCCGCCGCTCCTCGCCGAACTGGACACTGCGCCGCCCGCGCTGATCGTGCGTGGCGACCTCTCGCTGCCCGCCCGGCCCTGCGTGGCGCTGGTCGGCGCGCGCAACGCCTCGGCGGCGGCGGTGCGATTCGCACGCGGGCTGGCCGAGGAACTGGGCGCAGGCGGTTTCGTCGTCGTTTCCGGCCTCGCGCGCGGCATCGACACGGCGGCGCACGGCGGGGCGATCGGCCATGCCACGATCGGCGTCATCGCCAGCGGCATCGACGTGGTGTTCCCGCCCGAGAACCGCGATTTGCAGGAAGCGGTGGCGACGCAGGGCCTGCTCGTCGCCGAACAGCCGCCCGGCACCCAACCGCTCGCCCGCCACTTCCCCTCGCGCAACCGCATCATCGCCGGCCTGTCGCTTGGCACCGTCGTGATCGAGGCTGCACCCAAGTCCGGCTCGCTCATCACCGCCCGGCTGGCGGGTGAAGCGGGGCGCGAGGTGATGGCCGTCCCCGGATCGCCGCTCGATCCGCGCGCCCAAGGGTGCAACCTGCTGATCCGCGAAGGCGCGACGCTGGTCCAGACCGCCGCCGACGTCGCCGAAATGCTCCGCCCGATCGACCCGCGCGCGCTCCGCGCGCCCGGTAGCGGTTATGTGCCGCAACCCGCCACCCCGGCCGACGCCGACGACGGCGACCGCAGCCGGATCACGACGCTGCTCGGCCCGGTGCCGGTCGCGGTCGACGAATTGGTCCGCCAGTCGGGCCGCCCCACCGCCATCGTCCAGACGGTGTTGCTGGAGTTGGAACTGGCCGGACGGCTGGAGCGGCACGCGGGGGGACGGGTTAGTCTTGGCTGAACCGGGCGATCAATCGATCGTCGGCGGCCACTGACGGGCCGCATGAACGATCACGAGGATCCAGACGCACTCCCCGAAAATCTCATAGACGATGCGGTAGCTGGGATGGGGTGAAGCTCTCTGGTGCCGTCGACAGCGCCGGGATGCCCGAGGTGCGGAAATTCGTGAAGCCGCGACACGGTGGCCGCGATCGCTTCGTCGATTCGTATCGCCGCACGCGGGTTGCGCTCTGCCAGATAGTCCCAGATCGCCAGTCGATCCGCTTCGGCCTGCGCCGTCCAGCGAACCCTCATATCCGATCGACAAGCCCCGCCCGGCGCCGGGCAAAGTCGGCCGACACCGCGGAGTCGTCACGCCCTTCGTCGCGACCGATCGCCTCGCGGGCGATGGCGACCTTGCGGGCGACGAACGCGGCATGATCGCGCGCATCCTCCTGCCGGTCGATATACTCGCGCATCAACTCGCGGACGACCTGCGACGCGGGGCGGTGCGCGGCTTCGGCCGCCGCTGCGAACGCACTCCGCAATTCCGGCTCGATCTTCATGGTGAATACCGCTGCCTTCGTCATTCGCGCCTCCGGATAGATACTGACGATGTATATACCCCGGGCAGCCGCCGCAACGGGCCGGGCCATCACCCTGTCATGTTGCAGGCCCATCGCATCCACCCGACTTGACGCCACCCCCCGCCGCTCCCCACTCTCGCACGTACACGTAAGGGATCGTTCGCCACCGCCATGCAGCTCGTCATCGTCGAATCGCCCGCCAAGGCGAAGACCATCGAAAAATACCTCGGGTCGGACTATCGCGTCCTCGCCTCCTACGGCCATGTCCGCGACCTGCCGCCCAAGGACGGATCGGTGAAGCCCGACGACGGCTTTGCGATGGATTGGGAAACCTACGCCGACAAGACCAAGCAGTTGAAGGCGATCACCGATCTCGCCAAGACCGCCGACCGCCTGATCCTCGCGACCGATCCCGATCGTGAGGGCGAGGCGATTAGCTGGCATGTGCAGGAAGTGCTGCGCAAGCGCCGCGCGCTACCCAAGGAAGTCGAACGGGTCACGTTCAACGCGATCACCAAGCCGGCGATCCTCGCGGCGATGAAGGCCCCGCGCGAGCTCGATACCGACCTGATCGATGCGTATCGCGCGCGCCGCGCGCTCGACTATCTCGTCGGCTTCACCCTGTCGCCGGTGCTGTGGCGCAAGCTGCCCGGCGCCAAGTCGGCCGGCCGCGTCCAGTCGGTGGCGCTCAGGCTGCTGGTCGAGCGCGAGCGCGAGATCGAGACGTTCATCGCGCAGGAATATTGGTCGGTCATCGCCAAGATGGAGGCCGACGGCACGCCGTTCGACGCGCGCCTCGTGAAATTGAAGGGCAAGAAGCTCGACCGCCTGTCGCTGGGCGATGCCGGATCGGCCGAGGTCGCCAAGGCGGCGGTCGTCGACGGCCGCTTCACCGTCATTAATGTCGAGACGAAGCCCGCGACGCGCAACCCGCCGCCGCCCTTCACCACCTCGACGCTGCAACAGGAAGCCGCGCGCAAGCTGGGCTTCGCCGCCAGCCACACGATGCGGATCGCGCAGAGCCTCTACGAAGACGGCGCGATCACCTATATGCGGACCGACGGCGTCCAGATGGATGGATCGGCGATCGACGCCGCGCGCGGCGCGATCGCCAAGCGCTACGACGGCAGCTACGTGCCGGACAAGCCGCGCCAGTATCAGGCGAAGGCCAAGAACGCGCAGGAAGCGCACGAGGCGATCCGCCCGACCGATTTTGCAAAGGACCGCGCCGGATCGGGCGACCACGGCCGCCTCTACGACCTCATCTGGAAGCGCGCCCTCGCCAGCCAGATGGCATCGGCGCGGATGGAGCGCACCGCCGTCGAACTGGAGGACCAGACCGGCCAGACCGGCCTGCGCGCCACCGGACAGGTCGTGCTCTTCCCCGGCTATCTCGCGCTGTACGAGGAAGGCCGCGACGATACGGCGGACGAGGATTCGCGCCGCCTTCCCCTGCTGCGCACCGGTGATGCCCCCGCCAAGAAGGACGTCGTCGCCGAACAGCATTTCACCCAGCCGCCACCGCGCTTCTCCGAAGCGTCGCTGGTCAAGCGGCTGGAGGAACTCGGCATCGGCCGTCCGTCGACCTATGCCTCGATCATTCAGGTGCTCAAGGATCGCGGCTATGTCCGCGTCGAGAAGAACCGCTTCTTCGCCGAGGAAACCGGGCGGCTGCTGACCGCCTTCCTCGAACGCTTCTTCGAGAAATATGTCGGCTACGACTTTACCGCCGAGCTGGAAGAAGAGCTCGACGACGTCTCGGGCGGCCGCGCCCAGTGGCAGGCGGTGCTCGAAGCCTTCTGGCGCGACTTCAAGCCGCGCACCTCGGAAGTGATGGAGCAACAACCCAGCGCCATCACCGCCGAGCTCGATCAGTTCCTGGGGTCCTACCTCTTCCCCGAACGGGCCGACGGCACCGATCCGCGCCTGTGCCCCAATTGCGGCGAGGGTCGCTTGGCGCTGCGCGGCGGCAAGTTCGGCGCGTTCGTCGCCTGCTCCAACTATCCCGAATGCAAATACACCCGCCGCTTCGCGCAGCCCGGCGGCGAGGAAGAAGGCGACTCGGGTCCCGAGGGCCTCGGCAAGGACCCGGCGACCGGCCTTGAGGTCGAGCGCAAGTCGGGTCGCTTCGGTCCGTACATCCAGTTGGGCGACGGCAAGGAGGCCAAGCGCGCCTCGATCCCCAAAGATATTGGCGAACTGACTCTGGAGTGGGCGCTGAAACTGCTCAGCCTGCCACGCACGATCGGCAACCACCCCGAAACGGGCGAGCCGATCGAGGCGGCGATCGGGCGCTACGGCCCGTATCTGAAACACGCCGGCAAATATGCCCGGTTGCAGACGACCGCCGACGTGTTCGAAACGGGAATGAACGCCGCCGTGGTCAAGCTCGCCGAAGCGGCGGCGGGCGGCGGGCGCGCGGCACGCGGCGCGGCGAAGGAACCGCTGCGCGTGCTGGGCATCCATCCCCGCACCGAGATCGAGTTGAAACTGATGGAAGGCCGCTACGGCCCCTACATCACCGACGGCACGACCAACGCGACGGTGCCCAAGTCGATCGACCCGCAGGCGCTCACGCTGGAGGAAGCCGCGCAACTGATCGACGACCGCGCCGCCGCCGCCCCGGCCAAGGGCAAGAAGAAGGCCCCGGCCAAGAAAGCCGCGCCGAAGAAGGCCGCCGCAAAGAAGGCCGACGCCGCCGACGCCCCGGCGAAAAAACCGGTGGCGAAGAAACCCGCCGCGAAGAAGGCCGCACCCAAAAAGGCCGAGTAGCCCCCCTTCCCTCTCCCCTTCAGGGGAGAGGGATGCGCAGACTTGGTCCTTGCAAAGCAAGGGCCTAGTCGGAGCTGGGAGAGGGGAAGCGCTCGCGAATGCGAGCGCGCGAGCCTCAGGCTCGCTTCGCCCCTCTCCCCTGTCCGGGGAGAGGGCAACACCACAATGCCGCCGCTCAGTTAACCCGCGCACCCATCGCGACGAACGCCCGCGCGGCCTTCTGCGCCTGCGCAATCTGCCGCGCGGTCATGTCGGTCGCGATCTCGCTGCGCCATTCCTGCGCGGTGTCGAGGCCGGACATCGCCGCCAGATTGAACCACTTGTGCGCCTCGACCAGATCGATCCGTGTGTCGTCGGTCCCGCTCGAATAGCGGATGCCGAGGTCCAGCCAGCGCAATCCCTCGTCGCCCGAATGCAGGCGATGCGCGCCCTTCAAGCTCTGCCCCATGTCACAACCCCTGTTCACCAGGCCCTGTCCATCGCGAGCCTTTTGGTACGGAGGTTTGATTACCGGACATGGTGTTGAACAATGGTTAACGCCGCCGCCCACCGTCCAAAGGGATGACGTGTCCGTCCCCCTTCCCCCCGCCGCCCACCGGCGGTATCGAACGCGGCCATGTTCCACGCCTATATCCTGCGCTGCGCCGACGGCAGCTATTTCACCGGCCACACCGACGATCTCGACCGCGCCGTCGCCGCACATGGCGCGGGCGACGTGCTCGGCCATACGCAGGACCGCCTGCCCGTCGAGCTGATGTGGAGCGAGGGGTTCGACCACGAAGCCGATGCACTAGCCCGCGTCGAACAGGTCGGCGAATGGTCGCGCAAGAAGAAGGAAGGGCTGTTCCGCGGTGACTGGTCGACCGTCTCGGCGCAGCATCGCGGCGACCCCGCACCGCTCCGCAGCGACGCGCCGGTCATCGTCCTCGTCCGCCCGCAACTGGGGCAGAACATCGGCAAGGCGGCGCGCGCCATGCTGAACTTCGGTCTGGTCGAGATGCGCCTCGTCGCCCCGCGTGACGGCTGGCCCAACCCCGAAGCCGGTCCCGCCGCCAGCGGCGCGGATCAGGTGCTGCGCAACGCGGTGGTGTACGAAACCGTCGCCGAGGCGGTCGCCGACTGCGCGCACGTCTATGCGACCACCGTGCGCAAGCGCGGCATCACCAAACCGGTGGTGACGCCCGAGGCGGCGGCAACCGCGATCCGCGCGGAGGGCGGCCGCTCCGCGATCCTGTTCGGCCCGGAGCGCTCCGGCCTGGAAACCGACGACGTGGCGCTTGCCCGCACTATCCTGACCGTGCCGATCAACCCCGAATTCGGCTCGCTCAATCTGGCGCAGGCGGTGATCCTCGTTGCGTATGAATGGTCGAAGGGCGAGGGGCTGGCCAGCCCGCCGGTCGTCGATCTCGGCGAACCCGCCCCGCACGAGGAGCTGGAGGGAATGATCGGCCAGCTCGACGACATGCTGGAGGCGGCACGGTTCTTCTATCCGCCCGAACGCGCCGTCACCTCGCGCCGCACGCTGCGCACCCTGCTCACCAAGGCCGGCTGGACCTCGCAGGAAGTCCGCACGATGCGCGGCGTCCTGTCGGCGCTGGACGGGGCAAAGCGCCGCCGGTAACTTCCTGCTTCCCGTCATTCCGGCGCAGGCCGGAATCCATGGACAGGCGAGGTTTGCGATGGAGCCGCTACGGCCCGTATCCGTGGATTCAGGCCTGCGCCGGAATGACGGGTGCGTTGTGGCTTACCCCCGCGTCGCGTCGAACCGCGCCAGTTCATGGGCGATCGACGCCTCGACCAGCGCTTCCCACAGCTCGCCGATCGCCGCCTCGGGAGCACCCGCCGCGACCGCCGCCGCACGCGCATTGGCGATGACCTGCGCTTTCCGCGCCTCGTCGCGTACCGCGCCGCGGTCCGGCTTGATCCGCGCGGCGGCGTCCATATAGCCGAAGCGCCGCGCCAGCAGCGCCACCAGCTCGCGGTCGAGGCTGTCGACGCCAGCGCGGACCTCGGCCATGGTGGTGCAGTCGGCGGGCGGCAGGATCTTGGTCGTCATGGCCACCCGCTTTAGCGTCGCGAACGCCGCTGTCGACCGTCTCGCGACCAACCGGTTGCCCCGCGCATCCCACTCTGCTTGTATCGGGTCCGGCCCGCGCGCCACATCGAAGGACCCTGCCCCATGTCGACCGCCCTCCTGCTCGCAGCCCTCCTCGCGCAAGCGCCGACGCCACCCGCCGCACCGGTGCCGCCCAAGAACCCGAACGAGCGCATATGTCGCAAGATGCCCGCCCCCACCGGATCGCGCGTCGCCGCCAAGCGCGAATGCCACAGCGCGACCGAATGGGCGGCGATCGATGCGGCGAACAACACCGACGTCGAACAGATGCGCCGCCGCACCAGCCGCCAGAATTATTGAGGGCGGACCGACGTTCGGCTTCTCCCCTCCCTGACAAGGGAGGGGCCGGGGGTGGGTTGGCCGGTTGTGGAGCGCGTCCGTTCCTTAACGGCCCGACCCACCCCCAACCCCTCCCTGCCAGGGAGGGGAGCAAGGTTGCCGGCGCTCAGCCCGGATGTCGATCGACCCTGACGCCCTGTTCAAAAACCCGCGATTGCGCGCCTCGCGGCTGCCAATCCCACCCCCGCCTTGACTCCACCGCCCCCGCCGTCTAACCGCGCCGCTTCGCAATTTGGCCCCGCACCCCGGTGAAGCGGTGGCCCCGGCATTCGCCGGCCGCGAAGACCGGGACTCGCGATCACCCTGCCGGGTGGTCAAACGTCATACGCAATTGCATTGGAAATACCCATGTCGAAGCGCTCCAGCGCCAAGTACAAGCTCGATCGCCGTCTTGGCGAGAATATCTGGGGTCGCCCCAAGAGCCCGGTCAACAAGCGCGAATACGGCCCCGGCCAGCATGGCCAGCGCCGCAAGGGCAAGATGTCGGACTTCGGCATCCAGCTCCGCGCCAAGCAGAAGCTCAAGGGCTATTACGGCGACGTCACCGAAAAGCAGTTCAAGCGCACCTACGAAGAAGCGTCGCGCATGAAGGGCGATACCGGCCAGAACCTGATCGGCCTGCTCGAACAGCGCCTCGACATGATCGTGTACCGCGCGAAGTTCGCGCCGACGGTGTGGGCCGCGCGCCAGCTCGTCAGCCACGGCCACGTCCGCGTCAACGGCGTGAAGTGCAACATCGCGTCGCGCCGCTGCTTCGTCGGCGACGAGATCTCGCTCGGCACCAAGGCGCAGGAAATGGCGCTGGTCCTCGAAGCGCAGCAGCTCGCCGAGCGTGACATCCCCGAGTACATCGGCGCCGAAGGCACCAAGGTGACGTTCACCCGCGTTCCCACGCTGGACGAAGTGCCGTACCCGGTGAAGATGGAACCGAACCTGGTGGTGGAATTCTATTCGCGCTGAGCCAAGGTCCAGCAAAGCTGGACCGAGGCACTTCCTCAGCGCGACCGGCCGGCGGGGCGAAAAGCCCCGACCGACGACATGGGCTTCGCCCATGGCGCTGGCAGAAACAGAAAAGGGCGGCCCCGCAACGGGCCGCCCTTTTCGCATATACACCCCGCAACGCCTGCCGCATGTTCCACCCCGCTTCCCATCCGCGAGGTTCCATGCGTCACCCGTTACTCGCCCTGTCGGCCCTGTTCCTCACCCCCGTCGCGGCAGCGGCACAGAGCGCCGCGCCGACCGACAACCCCGAAATGGCCCGCCTGTTCGCCGAGGATCAGGCGGTCCGCACCAACATCACGCCTGCGCAGATGCGGGACATCCCCTTCGTTCGGAAGATGCTCGCCGACGATGCCGCGCGCCGCATCCGCGCCCGCACCCTGCTCGACACCGGCAAGCTGTCGACCGGCGAGGACTATTACGCCGCCGCCTTCGTGTTCCAGCATGGTGGCAAGCCCGAGGATTATCTCCTCGCCCATTCGCTCGCGCTGGCCGCCGTCGCGCGCGGCAAGGCGGGTGCAAGCTGGATCGCCGCCGCCACGCTCGACCGCTATCTGCAAATGATCGGCCAGAAGCAGATTTACGGCACGCAATCACGCCAGATGAACGGCCAGACGCCGACCCGCGACCCCTATGACCGCGCACTCGTTCCCGACAGCCTGCGTACCGCGCTCGGCGTACCGGTGCTGGCGGAGCAGGATAGGCAACTGGCGGAACAGGCCCCCGGCCGATAACCGCTGTCCTACACCCCGTCGATCCGCCAGGCTCTCCGCCGGCACCCTTGCAGGTGTCCGCTTTTTGACCCTGTCAGCCCCGTCCCGACGCCCTGGCCCTTGTTGCGAACGCTACGCAACAAATGCGTCGCTAGTGTAAACTTTGTAAACTTTGGCGGGGATCAGCGTCTGATTCACCTGCATCGGAACGTCGCCCCAGCGAAGGCTGGGGCATCCAGCGGCTCTTGTTGGGCATCAGCCCCGGGAGATCCCAGCCTTCGCTGGGATGACGCCTGTTTCAAGGTGGATGGATCATAGTATTGGCGGCCCCGCCGCTGGCCGGACGCGCCTGATGCGGCTCGACGCAGCTTCGCTACGCCTTGCCCGGCGCGTCAGAACCCCGCCGCCCGCAATTGTCCCCGCAAATTCGCCAGCGTCGCCGCATCGACCGGCGGCAACCCCAGCGCCGACTTGCCCTTACGCAGCCGCGCCCGGTCACGCTCGTCGGGCGAGACGATCCGCACCCGCACCGGCACCACCCCCGCGCGCGCCACCCCCAGCGCCTCGGCCGCGCCGCGCGACAGGTCGAGGATGCGCCCCTTACCGACGAACGGCCCGCGATCGTTCACCCGCACCACGATCCGCCGCCCGGTATCGAGCGCCGTCACCTCGACATAGCTGGGCAAGGGCAGCGTGGTGTGCGCCCCCGTCACCCAGTCGCTGCGAAACCGCTCGCCATTGGCGGTGCGCTTCCCCGACTCGGCACCGTACCAACTGGCCAGCCCCAGCATGTCGTATCCCGGATCGGCGGCGGGGACATAGGCGACCCCCCGCACCCGGTACGGCGCGCCGACCTTGATCGTGGCATCGCTGACCGGGCGATAGTCGCCCCCGGCACAGGCGGACAGCAGCAGGACGGCGAGCGGCAGGAGGAAACGAAGCGACATCGCCCGCCCTCTAGCGCCGATCGACATTCGACGAAATGGCTTCCCAATCCGCTCCCCTCCCTGGAAGGGAGGGGTTGGGGGTGGGTTGGCCGGTTGTGGAGCGCGTACGTTTCCTCGCGGGCCGACCCACCCCCAACCCCTCCCTAGTCAGGGAGGGGAGCCGCCAAGAGCCATCGTCTGGCTGAATGTCGATCGGCCTTAGCCCACCGGCGGCGGCGCGTCCCCCCTTGCCGTTCCCGGTCGCTCGCCGCTACCCCACGCCCAACCTCAGGAGACATCCCATGAAGACCCGTGCCGCCGTCGCCTTCGAAGCGAAGCGCCCGCTCGAAATCGTCGAACTCGACCTCGAAGGCCCCAAGGCGGGGGAAGTGTTGATCGAGATCATGGCGACCGGCATCTGCCACACCGACGCCTATACCCTCGACGGGCTGGACAGCGAGGGGCTGTTCCCCTCGGTGCTGGGCCACGAAGGTGCCGGCATCGTCCGCGAAGTCGGCGCGGGCGTGACCAGCGTGGCGGTGGGCGATCACGTCATCCCGCTCTACACCCCCGAATGCCGCCAGTGTAAATCGTGCCTGTCGGGCAAGACCAACCTGTGCACCGCGATCCGCGCCACCCAAGGCAAGGGGCTGATGCCCGACGGCACCACGCGGTTCAGCTACAAGGGCCAGCCGATCTATCATTACATGGGCTGCTCGACCTTCTCGAACTTCACCGTCCTGCCCGAGATCGCCGTTGCCAAGATCCGCGAGGACGCCCCGTTCCAGACGAGCTGCTATGTCGGCTGCGGCGTCACCACCGGCGTCGGCGCGGTCGTGAACACCGCGAAGGTCGCGCCCGGCGACAATATCATCGTGTTCGGTCTGGGCGGCATCGGCCTCAACGTGTTGCAGGGTGCGCGGATGGCCGGCGCGAACCTGATCGTCGGCGTCGACATCAATCCCGACCGCGAGGAATGGGGCCGCCGCTTCGGCATGACCCATTTCGTCAACCCGCGCGAGGTGGCCGGCGACCTTGTCCAGCATCTGGTCGCGCTGACCGACGGCGGTGCCGACTATACCTTCGACTGCACCGGCAACACCGACGTAATGCGCCAGGCGCTGGAGGCGTGCCATCGCGGCTGGGGCACCAGCATCATCATCGGCGTGGCCGAAGCGGGCAAGGAAATCGCCACCCGCCCGTTCCAGCTCGTGACCGGACGCAACTGGCGCGGCACCGCGTTCGGCGGCGCGAAGGGGCGGACCGACGTGCCGAAGATCGTCGACTGGTACATGAACGGCAAGATCGAGATCGACCCGATGATTACCCACGTCCTCTCGCTCGACGAGATCAACAAGGGCTTCGACCTGATGCACGCCGGGGAAAGCATCCGCTCGGTCGTCGTCTACTGATCCTTTCGTTTTGACAGGTGAAATTTCTTCGCGAATATAAGCGGAGAGAGGACAGCGCATGACGTCTGGGCAACCGCCCGCCCCGCTTGGTTTCGGCGGGGCGGCGATCGGAAATCTGTATCGACCGATCGGCGACGATGCCGCGCGCGGCGCGGTCGCCGCCGCATGGGACGGCGGCATCCGCCGGTTTGATACCGCGCCACACTATGGCTTCGGCCTGTCCGAACGCCGGCTGGGCGCGGTGCTCGCCGACCTCGACCCCGGCGGCACCGCCCATGTCTCGACCAAGGTCGGCCGCGTGCTGCAACCCGTCGCGCCAGACGCATTGTCGGGAGAGCGGCAGGGCTTCGTCTCGCCCGAACCGGTCGAAAGCGCGTTCGATTACAGCCGCGACGGCGTGCTGCGGTCCTTCGGGGAGAGCCTGCACCGGCTGCGCCGTGACCGGATCGACCTGCTGCTCGCCCACGATCTCGGGGCGATGACCCACGGCGCGGATCACCCGGCGATGCTCGCGACCTTCCTCGACGGCGGCTACCGCGCGATGCGCGACCTGCGCGACGCGGGCAGCATCGGCGCAATCGGCATCGGCGTGAACGAGATCGCGGTGTGCGAGGAACTGCTCGACCGGGTCGAGCTGGACGCGATCCTGCTCGCCGGGCGCTACACCCTGCTCGAACAGGCGGCACTCGATTCGCTGCTGCCGCGCTGCCGGTCGCTCGGCGTCGAGATCATCATCGGCGGCCCCTATAACTCGGGGATTCTCGCCACCGGCACCGGCGGCGACGCCCGCTACAATTACGAATTGGCACCGCCCGACGTGGTCCGCCGGGTCGATGCCATCGCCGCGATCTGTCAGCGCCACGCCGTGCCGATGGCCGCCGCCGCGCTGCAATTCGTCCAGGCCCATCCGGCGGTTGCCGCCGTCATCCCCGGCATGGCGACTCCCGATGAAGTCGCCGATACGCTGCGGCTCGCCCGCCTGCCGCTGCCCCCCGCCCTGTGGCACGACCTGATCGACGCCGGTCTGGTTCGCGCCGACGCCCCCCTGCCCATTTCGGAGCCTGCATGACCCGTCTTTCTGGCAAGACCGCCATCGTCACCGCCGCCGCGCAAGGCATCGGCCGCGCCGCCGCCGAACTGTTCGCCCGCGAAGGCGCGCGGGTACTGGCACTCGACATCAATGGCGATGCGCTGGCGACGCTGGCGGGCTGCGAGGGGCATGTCGTCGACCTGCTCGACCCTCAAGCGATCGAGGCGTTCGCGGCCCGGGTCGGCGCGGTCGACATCCTCTTCAACTGCGCCGGCTTCGTCCACGCCGGCACGATCCTGACCACCGAGGAAGCCGACTGGGACTTCTCGTTCGACCTCAACGTCCGCGCGCAATATCGCCTGATCCGCGCGCTGCTGCCGGCGATGATCGATGCGGGCGGCGGGTCGATCGTCAACATGTCGTCGGTCGCCAGCCATGTGATCGCGGTGCCCAACCGCTTCGTCTATACCGCGTCGAAGGCGGCGGTGATCGGCCTCACCAAATCGGTCGCGCTCGATTTCGTGGGCTCGGGCATCCGCTGCAACGCGATCTGCCCCGGCACCGTCCAGTCGCCCTCGCTCGAGGAGCGCATGGCCGCGACCGGCGATGCGGAGGCGGCGCGCGCGTCGTTCACCGCGCGCCAGCCGATGGGGCGATTGGGCCGGGCGGAGGAGATCGCCGAACTGGCGCTGTATCTCGCCTCCGACGCCTCGTCCTACACCACCGGCGCGGTGCATGTGATCGACGGCGGCTGGTCGAACGCATGACCGGACAGGTTCTGACACTGGACCTGATCGACGACGCGGCCGCGATCGCCGAATATGATCGCTGGCATAGGCCCGGCAACGTGCCCGCCGCCGTGCTGGCGGCGATCCGCGCGGCGGGGATCGCCGGGATGGAAATCTATCGCACCGGCAACCGGCTGGTGATGGTGACGCGGACCACGCCGGACTTCGACCCCGCCGCCAAATCGCGGGCCGACGCCGCCGATCCGGCGGTGATCGCATGGGAAGCGCGCATGGGGCAGTTCCAACGCGCGCTGCCCCACGCCCCGGACGGCAGCCGCTGGACGCCGATGGCGCGCATCTTTGCGCTCAGCGACCACCCGTGACCCGCCCCGGCCCGATCGGACGACCGGGCCGGGCTATGGCATCACCAGTGCCACAGCGTCCCGTCGACCAGCCGCGCGACCGGCAACTGCTTCGGGCTATAGGGATATTTCGCTGCCAGCGCCTCGTCGATGTCGACACCGTGGCCCGGCGTGTCGCCAACCTTCAGATACCCGTCCTCGAACCGGTAATCGTGCGGAAAGACCTCGTCGGTTTCGGGCGCATGCGCCATATATTCCTGGATGCCGAAATTCGGGACCCAGGTGTCGAAATGCAGCGCCGCCCCCATGCACACCGGCGACAGGTCGGTCGCGCCATGGCTGCCGGTGCGGACATGGTAGAGCGAGGCGAGATCGGCGATCCGGCGCAACTGGGTGATGCCGCCGGCATGGACCACGGTCGCGCGGATATAGTCGATCAACTGCTCCTCGATCAGCGTGCGGCAGTCGTGGATCGAATTGAACACCTCGCCCACCGCCAATGGCGTGGTGGTATGCTGGCGGATGATGCGGAACCCCTCCTGATTCTCGGCCGGGGTCGCATCCTCCATCCAGAACAGGTTGTACGGCTCCAGCGCCTTGCCCAGCCGCGCCGCCTCGATCGGGGTCAGCCGGTGGTGGACGTCGTGGAGCAGCTCGATCTCGTCGCCATGCGCCAGCCGGATCGCCTCGAACAGCTTGGGAGCATGGCGCAAATAGGCGGGCGTCGACCACAAGGTCTCCTGCGGCAGCGCGCCGCCCGCCGGTTCGTAGATCTTGCCCGCGCCCGACCCGACGCCATAGGCACCCTTAACGCCGGGCACCCCCGATTGCGCCCGGATCGCGCGATAGCCCAGCGCGCGGTAATGGGCGACGGTATCGACCGTCTCCGCGATGTCCGTGCCATTGGCATGGCCGTACACCAGCACGCCGTCGCGCGACCGGCCGCCGAGCAACTGGTAGAGCGGCAGCCCGGCGACCTTCGCCTTGATGTCCCACAGCGCGGTATCGACCGCCGCGATCGCGGTCATCGTCACCGGCCCGCGCCGCCAATAGGCACCGCGATACAGATACTGCCAGACATCCTCGATCCGGTGCGCGTCGCGCCCGATCAGGACGGGGACGACATGCTCGGTCAGATAGGCGGCGACCGCCAGTTCGCGCCCGTTCAGCGTTGCGTCGCCGATGCCGTACACCCCCTGATCGGTTTCGATCTTCAGCGTGACGAAATTGCGCCCCGGACAGGTCACGATCACCCGCGCGTCGCGAATGACCAGCGGTGCGCCGGGCGCGGGATTGGATCGACCTGTCATCGTGCGACTCTCCTGGTATCATGCGGGCATCGTCGTGCGCCTGCGCCATTCGTTAGCGCTAACAACCCGAAGAATGAACCCGGAAATCGCCGGGTCGAGAGGATGCCATGCCGATCCCGACCATTCCCGTCCCGCCCCCGCCCGGACCGTCGCCCGATGGCGGGCGTCATCCGTTCATCACGCCGGGCTATCGCACCGGCTTCGTGGTCATCGTCAGCCTGTTCCTGCTGTGGGCGGTCGCCAACAACTTCAACGACATCCTGATCCGCCAGTTTCAAAAGGCGCTGGCGCTCAACCGGGCGGAAGCGGGGTTCATCCAGTTCGTCTTCTACCTCGGCTATTTCGTCATGGCGTTGCCCGCCGGGCTGGTGATGCGCCGCTTCGGCTATCGTGCCGGCATCCTCGCGGGGCTCGGATTCTATGCGCTGGGGGCGGTGCTGTTCTATCCCGCGGCGGAGGTGCGGGTGTATGGCGCATTCCTCGGCGCGCTGTTCGTCATCGCCGCCGGCGCGGCGTTCCTCGAAACAGCGGCCAACCCCTATATCGTCGCGTTCGGCGATCCGGCCCGCGCCGAACAGCGGCTCAATCTGGCGCAGGCGTTCAACGGGCTGGGCGCGACGCTCGCCCCCAGCCTCGGCGCATGGTTCATCTTTTCGGGCGTCGAACACGATGCCGCGACGCTGGACGCGATGAACGCCGCCAGCCTCGACGCCTATCGCGCGGCCGAGGCGCAGATGGTGCAGCTCCCTTATCTGGTGCTGGCCGGAGTCGTGGTGCTGGTGGCGGCGGTGGTCGCGGTCGTCCGCCTGCCGCCGATCGCGCATGACGCACCCGGCGGCACGCTGCGCGGGATCGGATCGGTCTGGCGGGTGGGGGCGCTGCGCGGCGCGGTGATCGCGCAATTCTTCTATGTCGGCGCGCAGGTCGGCGTGTGGAGCTTCTTCGTCGATTTCGTCAAGGCGATCAGCCCGGCGACGTCCGAACGCCAGGCCGCCTATTATCTGTCGATCAGCCTGTTGCTGTTCATGATCGGCCGCCTCGCCGGCGCGGCGCTGATGCAGCGGATCGCGGCGGTGCGGCTGCTCGCGCTGTTCGCCATCGCCAATATCGTGCTGACGCTGGTCGCCGCCTTCACCGGCGGCACCGTCGCGATCGGGGCGTTGCTGCTCACCGGCTTCTTCATGTCGATCATGTTCCCGACGATCTTCTCGCTGGGGCTGCGCGATCTGGGGCCGCAGGCGACCTTGGGCGCGCCGCTCATCATCATGGCGGTGATCGGCGGCGCGCTCTTCCCGCCGCTGATGGGCTGGCTCAGCCGGGGTGCCTTTACCATCCAGCATGCGATGCTGCTGCCCTGCCTCGCCTTCGCCGTCGTCCTAGCGTTCGCGGTATGGATGCAGCGAAGGGTGGCATCGCCGCAGTGCGCAGCCTAGCATCGCCGCCGGGGACCCAAGGGGGAGTGGCGGATTGAAGGGGTGGTTCGCTATTCCGTTGTGGCGGCGGGTGCTGGGCGGCCTCGCGCTCGGGCTGCTGCTCGGGCTGTTCTGGCCGCAGGCCGCGCCGGCGGTCGCGGTCCTCGGCGACCTGTTCGTCCGGGCGATCCGCATGCTGGTCGCCCCGATCGTGCTGGTGACGATCGCCGCCGGAATAACCCAACTGGCCGATCCGGGCAGGCTGGGGCGGATCGGTGGGCGCACCGCGCTACTGTTCGCCGCGACGACGCTGGTGGCGGTCGGCGTCGGCATCGCCACCGCGCTGCTGGTCCGGCCCGGCGTCGGCGCGGGCGTCGGCGGCGCGACACCGCAAGCCCTCGGCACGATCGCCACCCCCTATGCGCAACTGGTCGGCATCGTGCCGCTCAACATCGTCGAGGCACTGGCGAAAGGCGACATGCTCGCGCTGATCTTCGTCGCGATCCTGACCGGATGCGGCACGGTGCTGGCCGGGGAAGCCGGCGCGCCATTCGCCCGGCTGCTCCAGTCGCTGTCGGCGGTGTTGCTACGCATCGTCACGCTGGTGATGGAGGCGACCCCGTTCGGGGTGTTCGCGCTGATCGCCAATGCGGTGGCGAGCGGCGGCGCGGCGGTGTTCGTCCATATCGGCTGGCTGGCGCTGGCGGTGCTGATCGGGTCGCTGGTGCAACTGACGGTGGTTCACGCCACGCTGGTGCGGCTGGTCGCGCGGCTGCCGGTGCGACCCTTCTATGCGAAGATCGTCGACGCGCTGGTCGTCGCCTTTTCGACCGCATCGTCCTCGGCGACGTTACCGGTGGCGATGCGGATCGCGGGCGAGCGGCTGGGGATCGCGCGGCCGGTCTATTCCACCGTGCTGCCGCTGGGGGCCAGCATCGGCAAGGACGGGACGGCGATGTATGTCGGGCTGCTCGCCACCTTCGCGTTGCAGGCGTTCGGCGTGCCGCTGACGCCAGCGGTCCTGGTGACGGTATGGCTGACCGGCGCGCTGGCGGCGTTCGGCACCGCGCCGGTCCCGTCGGCGTCGCTGTTCATGCTCGCCACCGTGCTGTCGGCGGTGGGCGTGTCGGCGGAGGCGACCGCGCTGGTCGTCGGCTTCGTCCTGCCGTTCGACCGGCTGCTCGACATGACGCGGACGGTGCCCTCGGCCAGCGCCAACCTTGGCGTGGCGCTCACCGTCGCGCGGATCGAGGGCGCGCTCGACCATGATGTCTATCTGGAGCGACGCCGATGAGCGTCGTCCTCGCGCTCCTGCTGGGTGCCGCATCGGTCGAGACGCAGGTCCGCCAAGTGCTGGCGGAGGCTCCGGCGGGCACCCGCTTCGGGCTGGTCGTGGTCGACGATCAAGGCACCGAACACATCGCCATCGCCCCCGACGACCGGTTCGTGCCGGCGTCGAACACCAAGATCTTTACCACCGCCGCCGCCTTCGCGACGCTGCCGGTCGACGGGCCGGATAGCGCGGCGACCGGGGTCCGGCTGGAGGGGGACGACGTCGTGCTGGTCGGCGCGGGCGATGCACGGCTGTCGGCGGCGGCGGATTGTGTCGTCGACTGTCTCGCGACGCTGGCCGATGCGGTCGCCGCGCGGACGCGGCGGGTGGGCGATGTGATCGGCGACGACAGCGCCTTTCCCGATCAGCGCTGGTCGCCCGGCATGGCGTGGAACAACATCCCCACCCGGTCGGGCACCGGCATATCGGCGCTGAGCCTCGACGACAACGAACTGACGCTGACGGTGCGTGCCGAGGGCGGCGGCGTGACGGTGGCGGGTCCGCGCTATTACCGGATCGAGTCGCGTATAGTGCCGGGGCCGCGCGGCGCGATCGGCGTCGACCGGATGCCGGGGAGCGACCTGCTGCGCATCCATGGCACGATCGCGCCGGGTACGGTCGAGACGATCCGGGTCGGGATCGACGATCCGGCACACTATGCGGCATGGACCTTCGCCGCGATGCTGCGGGCGCGCGGCGTGGCGGTGCGCGGGCATATCGGCGTGCGCCACCGGCCATGGCAACCGGGCGACAAGCGCGCGGTCGTGCAGCGCACCGCGCCGCCGGCGATGCTGGCGACCACCGCCCCCGCCCCGTTGCTGGACGACCTGCGTGTCACCAGCAAGACCAGCCAGAACCTGCACGCCGAACTGCTGCTGCGCCGGATCGGCACGGTACGCGGCGGCGGGTCGATCGGCGACGGGATCGCGCGGATCGCGGCGCTGCTCGAGGCGGCGGGCGTGCCACGCACCGCATGGGACCTGTCCGATGGGTCGGGCATGTCGACCTACAACCGGGTATCGCCGCGCGCGATGGTGCGGTTCCTGCGCTGGATCGACGGCCAGCCCTGGGGAGCGGCATGGGGGTCGACGCTGCCGATGGCGGGGGTCAACGGCACGCTCGCCCGGCGGTTTCAGGGCACGGCGCTCGCCGGGCGGCTGTCGGCCAAGACCGGATCGCTGTCGGGCACCTCGGCGCTGGCGGGCACGATGACCGCCGCGAGCGGACGGCGACTGACCTTCGCCTTCTATGCCAACGACATTCCCGAGGGCGGTTCGGCTACAGCGATCATGGACCGCGCGCTGCTGACCGCCGCCGCCGCGCTATGACGCCGGTTTCGCTCGGGCGACGAACGGCACGAACAGGATCGCGGCGAGGCTGAGCAGCGCCGAGAGCAGGAAGAACCCGTCATAGCCGATCGCCACCACCATGCCGCCCCCGGCACCGGCGAGCAGGCGCGGCAACAGAAAGGCGAACCCCGACAGAAAGGCATATTGCGCGCCCGCGAAGCGCGGATCGACCAGCAGCGACAGATAGACGACGAACACCGCCGCCGCCATCGCATTGCCGAACTGATCGGCGGCGGTGGCGAGGTACAGCCAGGCGTCGACCGGCGGGCGATGCGCCAGCCAGACGAAGCCGAGGTTGCCGATCGCGGCAAACAACGCGCCCATCGCCAGCCCCCGGCCGGGCGACCAGCGCGCGGCGATCCACCCGCCCGCGCCGATGCCCGCGATCGTCGCGGCGAACGCGACATAGCTGTCGGCCAACCCGATCTGCGTCAGGCTGTAGCCGAGCGAGCGGATCATCGGCTTCGACAGGTTCACCGCCAGCACGTCGCCCATCCGGTAGAGCGAGACGAACGCCAGCAGCACGAGCGCCATGCGGTCATAGCGGCGGAAGAATTCGACATAGGGTCCAAGCGCGAGCGAGGTTCGCAGCCGGGACGTGGGGCCGGCACGCCGGATGCGCGGCAGGGCGATCGCCATCGCGACGAACGGCAGCATGCAGGCGAGCAGGACATAGGGGGTGACGTTGGTCGCCGCGCCGATCCCGGCGGCGCTACCCGCCGCGACGACGCCCCAGGTGATCCCCCCGGCGATGAGCGCCACGACGGTCAGGATCGCGGCGCTCGCCAGCAGACCGGTGAGCAACGCCACCGCGCGGGGACCCTCCCCCTTCGTCATGGCGATGAGCGGAAACGGCAGCAGCGCGCCACCGGCGACGACGAGATAGGCGATGCCCCACCCGCCGCGATCGGCAAGGAGCAGCGCGCCGCTGCCCGCCGCGACCATTGCCGAGCGATAACCCCACAGGTTCGCCGCCGCGATCGGCCCCTGCAAGTCAGGCGTCGGCGCTTGTTCGATCCGCCACGCATCGACCGCGATGTCGAGCGTCGTCGTCCAGAAGGCGAGCAGCACCGCATGGCCTGCGGTCAGCCGCAGGTCGCGCGGATCGCTGACCCCCAGCCCGACCAGCGCGGTGGCGATGCCGAGCAGCGCCAGCAATATCCATCCGCGCCGCCGCCCCCAGCAGCGCGCGAAACCCGGCACGTCGTAGCGGTCGAGCAGCGGTGCCCACAGGAACTTGGCGCTGGGCAGCAACTGTACCCATGCGAAGAAGCCGATGACGACCAGCGCCGCCCCCGCCGCCTGCAACCGCAGCGCGAGGACCGTCGAGAACATCACGAGCGGCAGGCCGCTCGCGAAGCCGAGCAGCGCGAATAGCGGCAGGCGGCCGGGCGATGCCGGCCGAGCGATGCTCAATGCTTGCGCGGGATCAGGTGCAGCGCACCGACGACGATCCCGCCGACGATGATGCCGACCACCGCCGACAGCGCGGCGTTGACGATCCATGCGACCACCCCGCCAATCGCGGGCAGGGCTTGTGCAGCATGATGCGCGGTGTCGTGGATCAGGTGCGGCAGGGTGACGAGGCCGAATTCCTCCATGCCGTGCACGATGATCTGCCCGCCGACCCACAGCATCGCCGCCGTGCCGATCAGCGCCAGCGCCTTCAGCAGCACCGGCATCGCCTTCACCAGCCCGCGCCCGATCGTCTGCGCGACCGCGCTGCTCCGTTTGGCGAGGGCGAGGCCGATGTCGTCCATCTTCACGATCAGCGCGACCGCGCCGTACACCCCGGCGGTTATCGCGATACCGACCGCCGCCAGCACCACCGCCTGCATCCCGATGCCCATGTCGGGCAGTTCGGCGAGCGCGATCGCCATGATCTCACCCGACAGGATCAGGTCGGTGCGGATGGCACCTGCGACCTGCCGGTTTTCTAGTTCGACCGGATCGGTGATGGTCGCCGCTTCATCGGCTTCGTGGCCGCCGGTGAACGATCCGATGATCTTGTGCGCCGCTTCGTAGCACAGGAACGCGCCGCCGATCATCAGGATCGGGGTGATCGCCCATGGCGCGAACGCGCTGAGCAGCAGCGCGGCAGGCAGCAGGATCAACAGCTTGTTCTTGAGCGAGCCCATCGCGATCTTGCCGATGATCGGCAGTTCGCGCGCCGGCGAGAGCCCCACGACATAACGCGGCGTCACCGCCGCGTCGTCGATCACCACGCCCGCCGCCTTGGCCCCGGCCCGCCCGGCGGCCGCCGTCACATCGTCGAGCGACGCCGCCGCCAGCTTCGCGATCGCCGCGACGTCATCGAGCAGAGCCACCAATCCACCGGCCATCGCCTGTTCCCCTTGTCCGTTGGCGGACGTGGTAGCGCTCAAGATGCTGCGACGCCACGAAAAGCGTCGGCGGGACTATGGCGCAGGGGCGGGCACCTGTGCGTCGACCAGATTGCCGACGAACTGGTCGGTGCAGCGCGACCAGCAATAGCCGCTGCCGATGCGGGCACAGGCGTCGCGATCGGCAGTGAGCGCGAGGGTGACGGCGCTGGCCAGATCGTCGTCGATCGCGCCGATCCGCTCAAGGCCGCCGCCCATCCCGTCGGTGCCGATGACGTCGAGCGGGCCGGGCACGGGATAGCCCGCGACCGGCGTGCCGCAGGCCAGCGCCTCGATCATCACCAGCCCAAAGGTGTCGGTGCGGCTGGGGAACACCAGCACATCGGCGGCGCGGTACGCGGCGGCGAGCGCCGCGCCCTGCTTCACCCCGACGAACCGGGCGAGCGGATAGCGCCGTTCGAGGTCGGCGCGCGCCGGGCCGTCGCCGACCAGCAGTTTGGTGCCCGGCACGTCGAGCGCGAGGAACGCCTCGATATTCTTTTCGATCGCGATCCGCCCGACATGCAGCAGGATCGGGCGCGGCAGCGTCGCGAGGTCGAGCTGCCCGCCATCAGGCTTGAACAACGACAGGTCAACGCCCCGCGACCAGCGACGGGTATGGTCGATGCCGTGCCGGCCAAGCGATTCCGCGACGCGGGCGGTGGCGGTCATCACCCCGCTGGCTCGCGCATGGAAGCGGCGCAGGAACGGCCAGAACAGCCCGGCGGGCAAATGCGTGCGCATCGCCAGATATTCGGCGAAATTGGTGTGGAACGACGTGGTGAAGCGCGCGCCGCGCGTCTTGCACCAGCCACGCGCCGCCCAGCCGAGCGGGCCTTCGGTCGCGATATGGATCGCATCGGGCCGGAACGCCGCCAGCCGGTTGCCGAGTTCGGTGCCGCAGCCCAGCGCGAGGCGGATTTCGGGATAGCCGGGGCAGGCGCGGGTGGCGAAGCCGTCGGGGGTGAATGCCTCCACCACATGGCCGCGCTGCTGCAACCGGCCGATCGTCGTCTGAAGCGTGCGGACGACGCCGTTGACCTGCGGGGTCCACGCATCGCTGACGATCGCGATCCTCATGCGGTGGCGACCGCCCGGGGCGGCGCGAGCGCGGTTGCCGGGGCGGCGGCGAGATCCCTGCCCCATGTCTCCGCCCGCCAGTCGATCAGCGACATGGCACCCGTATGATCCTCGACCAGCGCGGTGCAGCTTTCTACCCAGTCGCCGTCGTTGTAATAGGTGATGTCGCCGATCTGGCGGATTTCGGCGGTGTGGATATGGCCGCACACCACCCCGTCGACGCCGTGTTCGGCGGCGGCGTGGGCCACCGTTTCCTCGAACCGGCCGATGAAGTTCACCGCGTTCTTGACCCGGTGCTTGGCATAGGCCGACAGCGACCAATAGGGCAGGCCGAGCTTGCGCCGTCCGAAGTTCCAGACGCTGTTGGCCTTGAGCAGCGCGGTATAGGCATAGTCGCCAAGGAAGGCGAGCCAGCGGGCATAGAGCACCACGCCGTCGAACTTGTCGCCGTGAAGCACCAGCAGGCGGCGGCCGTCGGCGGTTTCGTGGATGTCCTCCTCGACCATCTCGACGCCGCCGAATTCGAGGCCGACGTAATCGCGGAACGCCTCGTCATGGTTGCCGGGGATGTAGATGACGCGGGTGCCGCGACGCGCGAACTTCAGGATCGAACGGATCACGTCGTTGTGCGCCGAGGGCCAGTACCAGCCTTTGCGGATCTGCCAGCCGTCGACGATGTCGCCGACCAGGTACAGCGTCTCGCATTCGATCGAATGGAGGAAATCGACCAGTTGCACCGCGCTGCACCCCGGCGTGCCAAGATGCACGTCGGAAATGAACACGGTACGATAGGACCGCTTCGGTCCTTCGACCTGATAGGATTGCGGATCGTTGATCCAGTCCGGCACCTTGCGCGCCAGTGATGTCATGATCGATCGATCGGACTTTTTTGCGACCGGACGAACTTCCGTCCGGGATATTGTGGTCGTCGTCATCGTTTGCCTCCACGATAGCGGACCGGACATCCGTCCTTGTTGCTATCGATCTAGCGGCATCGCGCGACAGTATTGTTGCGCGGCGATGACGTGTACTTGCATCAAACTGAAACCTTGGCGACTTCATACCGCCATCGCGGTGTCATCGAACCGCGTCACCCTTTTTCGTCGGACCGCCGTGACGGCGCTGACGTGAGGGAATGTACGTTTTGGCTCAGGAATTGAACCGCGTCGGCGTGGCCAGCGCCTATGACCGTTGGGCACCGATCTATGACCTGGTGTTCGGGCCGGTGTTCCGCCGCGGCCGGCGCGCCGCGATCGACGCCGCCGAGCAGGTGGGCGGCCGCATCCTCGAAGTCGGGGTCGGCACCGGCATCTCGCTGCCGCATTACCGCACCGACAGCCGGATCACCGGAATCGATATTGCCGACCAGATGCTCGACAAGGCGCGCGACCGCGTCAAGCGGCTGAACCTGACCCAAGTCGAGCGGATCGCGATCGGCGATGCCGAGGCGCTGGATTTCCCCGATGCCTCGTTCGACGTGGTCGTCGCGCAATATGTCGTGTCGGCGGTGCCGCATCCCGACCGGGCGCTCAGCGAGTTCCTGCGCGTGGTGCGGCCCGGCGGGCTGATCGTCATCACCACCCGGCTGGGGGCGGAAACCGGCATGCGATCGAAGATCGAGCGCGCGCTGATGCCCGTCACCAGCCGGCTGGGCTGGCGCACCGACTTCCCGTGGTCGGTCTATGGCGACTGGGCGCTGCGCCATCCGAACGCCGAACTGGTCGAGCGCCGCCCGCTCCCGCCACTCGGCCATTTCTCGCTCGTCTGTTTCCGCCGCACCGCCGACGGACAGGACAATACACCTACGCTCGCGCACGCCGCGACCGCCTGAACCCCCCTTGCACAAGGCTGCTACGATGTCCGGTTTCAAGGAAGCGTTGAAGGAACAGCGGTGGGACGATCACCGCTATTACCACCACAGCATCATCAACCAGGCGCTGCATTTCGTCAGCGCGACGACGTTCCTGATCGCCTATGTCGTGGTGTGGATCGATCCCGCCGTCGCCAGCCTGCTCGGCTGGCTGGTGGCGATGACCGCGCGGCAATCGGGCCATTTCTTCTTCGAGCCCAAGACCTACGATCACCAGAACCAGGCGACGCACGCGCACAAGGAGGAGATCAAGGTCGGCTACAACCTGTTCCGCAAGATCGTGTTCATGGGGCTGTGGGCGGCGACGCCGATCCCGCTGCTGATCGACCCGACCTTCTTCGGGCTGTTCGAGCCGCATGTCGGCTTCGTCGGGTTCCTGCGCCATCTGGCGCTGCTGTGGCTGGGCTTTGCGGTCGGGGGATTGCTGTTCCGGGTGGTGCAGTTGTTCGTGCAGCGCGACGTGATGACCGGTCTTGTCTGGGCGACCAAGATCATCACCGATCCGTTCAACGACTTCATACTGTATCGCAAGGCGCCGGTGCAGTTGTTGAAGGGTGCGCGGATCGATACCGACCTGCAGGAAGCGGCACGGCACTAAGCGCGCCGGGCAAGGGGATAGCGTAGCTATCCCCTTGCCGCACGAGGCGCGCTCCGGCCGGCGGCGCGAAAAGTGCCGCCCGACGCCACGGGCTTTGCCCGTGGCGGGTCGTTTCGCGGAAGTTTACACGGTTTTCGGGAAATGGGCGGTGGCGACCGGAGTCGTTGCCGCCAAGCTATTGTTTTGGATGGAAAATTCCCGCCAGAACGCAGTTCCGAAGTTTACACTAAGTTTACACAAACTTACACAAAGCTTACACTTTCCGGCCGGTTCTTTACGAATACAGGGTAGTTCGAGCCGCCCCTGCATCCATCAGCCATGGAAAGTCGTCGCAGCGCGGGCCGGTGTTTCGCGCGGCTCCTGTCGCGCGCGATCAGCGGCAGATTCCAGCCTTCGCCGGGATGACGTCCGGTCTCAGGGCCGATCGACATTCAGCTCGTCCGGTGCAGTCCGTAGGTAAAAATACCACCCTCTTTCGTCACTCCGGACTGGTTCCGGGGTCCACCTGGCCGCGAACGCTGTCGCAAGTGGCTCGAACGGCATCGATCGCTGCACGGTGGACCCCGGAACCAGTCCGGAGTGACGGAAATGGTCTATGCGGGCGTCACGGACGATTGAATGTCGATCGGCCCTAGGGATCGTGCCCGGTTCCGGGAATCACGCCGGGGGCGACCGGGAGGATCGACGATGCGAAAGAACAGTCGTCACCGTGGCACATCCTGCGCCGTGTAGGACAGCCCTCACCCCCGCCCGAACCGCCTTGCCAGCGTTTCCTTGAGCACGGTGCGGCGCAATGTCTTGTTGGTGGTGCCGGGCGCGGTCCACCACCAGCCGTCGGCCTGCATCACCTTCGCGGCGGCGACGAAGCGCGCCACGACCTCGGCGAACGCCGCGTCGTCGTAATCGAGGCTGAAGATCAGGCGGCCGGTGCCGACCCAGCTCAGCGCCAGCCCCTGCGCGCGCAGATAATATTGCAGCATCCAGTTGTAGCGTGACGGCACGGTGTAGCCGATCGTCCACACCGTCTGCATCCCCGCCGCGTTCACCGGCAGGCCGGCGTCGGCCATCGCCGCATTGAACTGCGCGAGGCGGGCGTCCCAGCGGGCGTCGACGCCGTCGTACATCGCCTGCACTTGCGGCGAATCGAGGCGTTCGAGGAACACGTCCATCGCCCCCATCACATAAGGGTGCGCGTTGAACGTGCCCCGGGCGAAACAGATGTCGGCGGGGCGATCGGTACGGAAACGGGTCATCAGGTCGGCACGGCCGCACAGGACGCCGACCGGCAGGCCGCCGCCCAGCGTCTTGCCATAGGTCACCATGTCGGGCTGGACGCCGAACGCCTCGGCCATGCCGCCCTTCGCCAGACGGAAGCCCATGAACACCTCGTCGAAGATCAGCACCACGCCGGCCTTCGTGCAGACGTCGCGCAGCCTGACCAGCCAGTCGCGGTAGGCGGCACGGTCGAGGTGGGCGGTGCGGCTGCTGTCGATCAGCGTGCCGTCGGACGGTGCGCCCTTGTTCGGGTGGAGCGCCTGCAACGGGTTCACCAGCACGCAGGCGATGTCCTTGCGCGTGGCAAGGACGTGGAGGGTGCGCTCGGACATTTCCGCCAGCGTCAGCGTGTTGTCCTGCGGCACCGGGTTGCCGATGCCGGGCTGCACGTCGCCCCACCAGCCGTGATAGGCCCCTGCGAAGCGGACCACGCGGCGGCGGCGGGTGTGATAGCGCGCGAGGCGCACCGCCTGCATCACCGCTTCGGTGCCCGACATGTGGAACGAGACTTCATCCATGCCGCTGATCGCCTTGAGGCGGGCGACGTTGGCGGTGATGAGCGGGTGATAGCTGCCAAGCACCGGGCCAAGCTCCGCGACGCGCGCGCTCCCGTCCGCGATGCACGATTTGTAGAAATCATGGCCGAACAGGTTGACGCCGTAGGAGCCGGCAAGGTCGTAGAAGACATTGCCGTCGAGGTCGGTGACGGTGACGCCCGCCGACGATTCGCAGAACGCCCCGGTCGCCAGCCGGTCGCGGACCAGCGCGCTGAACTGGAACGGCACGCGGTAGCGGCCGGTGAATTGCAGGTCGGAGAGGCCCTCGCGCAATTCCTTCGTCGCGGCGACAGTTTTGGCGAACCGCTCGGCATAGAGCGCGGAGAGGCGATCGAAGCCGGCGCGGCGCTGCGCGGCGATTTCGGGCGGGGCGTCGTCGGCGGCGAAGAAACGCGCGTCGTCATAGTCGTAGAACGCGATCTGACGGGCGATGCGCTGGCCCCAGCGGACATGGCCGGTGAGCGAGCCGTGCTTGGCGCGGCTGAGCGCGAGGCGGGTGCGCCCCCTGGTGGCGACGAGGCCGGCGGTGCCGGCGGCGAGAGCGAGAACGAGCGGCGACATGGCTGACGCGAATATGACCCGATGGCGTAGTATTGATGACGGTGATGGAACAGACGTCGCCCAACCCGCTCGCCCGGATGATCGCCAGGCTGACCGCGATCGAATCGCTCAACTATGCCGCGACCAACTGGCTGCCGCGCCGGACGCTGACCCGGGCGATAGGCCGGTTCAGCAAGATCGAGCAGCCGCTGGTGGCGAAGGCGTCGATCGCGGTGTGGCGGACGTTCAGCGCGGTCGACCTGTCCGATGCGGCGGAGACGCGCTGGCCGTCGATGCACGCCTGTTTCATCCGGCGGTTGCGGCCCGGTGCGCGGAGCTTCGCGGCGAATGCGAATCAGATCGCATCGCCCTCCGACGGGATCATCGTCGCGAGCGGGCGGATCGATGGCGACAGCATCGTGCAGGCCAAGGGGCAGCGCTATTCGATTGCCGAACTGACTGGGGGTGAGGGCGACGCCTATATCGGCGGGAGCTTCGTGACGCTGCGGCTGACGGCGGGCATGTATCACCGGTTCCATGCGCCGCAGGACGGGACGGTCGACCGGGTACGCTATTTTCCGGGCGATTGTTTCAACGTGAACCCGCCCGCGCTCAAACGGGTCGAACAGCTGTATTGCCGCAACGAGCGCGCGACGGTGCGGCTACGGCTGGACGATGGCACGCCGGTGTTGCTGGTGCCGGTAGCGGCGATCCTGGTGGCGGCGATCCGGCTGACGTTCCTCGACACGGTCAAGCTGCTGCGCGAGCGGGAAGAGCCGGTGGCGACGTGCGATGCGCGGCTGGAACAGGGCGAAGAGATGGGGTGGTTCGAGCATGGCTCGACGATCGTGATGCTGCTGCCCGCGCCGTACCGGCTGGCCGAAGGGGTCGCGACCGGCGACCGGGTATGGGCGGGGAACGTGCTGTTCGCGCGGGGGTGAAACCCCTATCCGTCATTCCCGCGCAGGCGGGAATCCATATACGCCGACGTTCATGCTGGAGTCGCGACGGCAGCGGTTATGGATTCCCGCCTGCGCGGGAATGACGGTTATGGGGCGGGAAAGCGCAGCGTCACGCGCAGGCCGGGCTGGGCGTCTGACAGGTCGACGCTGGCGGCCATGCGTTCGGCCGCCGAGCGGACCACCGCCAAACCCAGACCGCTGCCGTCGGGGCCGTCCGCCGGCCCCAGCCGGACGAACCGCTCGAAGGCGCGGGTGCGATCGGCGGCGGGGATGCCGGGGCCGTCGTCACGGACGATCAGCAGCACCGCATCGGGGGTCAGCGCCAACGCGATGGTCACGGTGCCGCCGCGCGCATTGTAGCGGATGCCATTGTCGATCAGGTTGCTCACGATCTCGAACAGCAGCGACCAATAGCCCGCGACGACGAAGCTGCGGTCGTCGGCGGCGTCGAGTTGCAGGTCGACCCCCGCCTCGATCCCCTGCGCGATGCGGCGCGAGATGACGGCAGTGGCGACCTTGCGTAGATCGACCTGTTCGAACGGCGCGGCGGCCCCGGCTTCCTCGGCGCGGGCGAGCGACAGAAGCTGGGTGAGCAGCCGTTCGAGCCGGGTGACGGCATCGCCGATCTCGTCGAGCGCATCGGCCTCGCCGCGCCGGGCGAGCGCCACTTGCAGTTTCAGCACCGACAAGGGGGTACGCATCTGGTGCGAGGCGTCGGCGGTGAAGCGGCGGGTAGCGGCGGTCGCGGTGTCGAGCTGCGCCAGCAGCCGGTCGAAGGCGGTGGCGAGCGGACGAAGTTCAACCGGGAGCGGCCCCGGATCGAGCGGCGAGAGGTCGGGCAGCGCGCGGCCGTCGCGCACCTCCACCGCGCCGCGCAGGCGGGCGAGCGGGCGCAGGCTCCAGCCGAGCGCCGGGCGCAGCAGCAGCACGGCGATGCCGACCAGCAGCAGCTCGCCGACCAGCAGCGCCACGACCAGCCGCCGGGTCAGCGCGGCGCGGTTGTCGAGCGTTTCGGCCACCTGCACCACCACCGGCTGCGCAATCGCGGGGAGCGCGCGGCGGACCTCGGCGATGCGGATGCGCTGACCGCGATAGGTGGCGAAGCGGAAGCGCGGCACATCGGTCGTCAAATCGGCGGGATCGGGTGCGGGAAGATCGGCATAGCCGGTGAGCAGATCGCCGCCGACGGCGATACGGTAATAGACGTTGTCGCGCTCGCCGTTCTCCAGCATGCCGAAGGCGGCGGGCGGCAGGTCAAGCGTCACCTCACCGCGTTCGACCTCGACCGTTTCGGCGATCGCACCCAGCGCGCCGCCCAGCACGCGGTCGTTGGTGCGGCGCACGACGTCGGCGATCAGCGTCGCGCCGACCAGCGCGACGACGACCGCGACCAGCGCGAGCGGGCCGAGCATGGCGGCGAGCAGACGGGTGCGCAGCGCGATGGCGCGGGGGGCGGGCATCAGGGGACCATGGCTCCCCTCCCTGACGGGGAGGGGTTGGGGGTGGGTCGGCCGGTTGGTTGGCGATGCGGTCCCTCGCAGGCCGACCTACCCCCGGCCCCTCCCTTCCAGGGAGGGGAGGCATCAGGCATCATCCCCCTCACCCCGCGTCCAGCAGATAGCCGACGCCGCGCACCGTGCGGATCTGCGGGCCGTCGGGGGCGAGCTTGGTGCGCAGGCGGGTGACGTTCACCTCGATCGCGTTGGGGCCGACCGGTTCGTCATAGCCGAACACTTCGGACAGCAGCAGGTCGCGCGGCACCACCTGTCCGGCGCGGGTGGCGAGTGTGTCGAGCACCGCCCATTCGCGGCGGCGCAAGTCGAGGGTGCGTGTCCCAACCTGCGCGGTGCCGGTCGAGCGGTTCAGGACCAGTGTGCCCACGCTCAGTTCGGGCACCGGATCGCCGCCGCGCCGGCGGCCAAGCGCGCGGACGCGGGCCTCCAGTTCTTCCGGCTCGAAGGGTTTGCGCAGATAATCATCGGCGCCGAGGTCGAGGCCCCGCACCCGGTCGTCGAGCGCATCGCGCGCGGTCAGCATCAGCACCGGCACGCGCTCGCCGCGCCGGCGCATCTCGCGCAGCACGGTGAAGCCATCGATGCCGGGCAGCCCGACGTCGAGGATCGCCAGCGCATAGGGTTCGCCGCCGACCACCTCCAGCGCCTCCTCGCCCGACGCGACATGGTCGACCGCATGGCCGCCGCCGCGCAGCAACGCGGCGATGCTGCGGGCGAGCGCGGCGTCGTCCTCGATCATCAGGATGCGCAAAAATGCCTCGGGGCATGAAAGGTTGCTGACAGCTTCACCACGTATCGCATCATTCCAGCTTATCCGATCCAGAGAAACGGAAAAGCACGAGAGGAACCGGGATGCGCAAGATCCTATTGTCATTGGTGATCGTTGCAGGCGTGGGCGTCCCCGCCGCCGCGCAGCAGCGCCCGACCGGCTATCCCCGTTCCTATGACGCGCTGATCGCCGCCGCGAAGGCCGAGGGCGGCGCGATCGTCTACGGCAATGCCGATACCGCCGAATTGGCGAGCGTGCTGGCGGCGTTCCGCAGCACCTATCCGGGGGTGCGGGTGCGCTATGCCGACCTCAATTCGATCGACATCTATCGCCGGCTTGTCATTGAGACGCGCTCGGGCAAGCGCTCGGCCGACCTTGTCTGGTCGTCGGCGATGGATTTGCAGGTCAAGCTCATCAACGACGGGCTGGCGCAGGCCTATGCCAGCCCCGAGAAGCCCGCGCTGCCACCCACCGCGGTGTGGAAGAACATGGGCTATGGCGTCACCGCCGAGCCGATCGGCATCGTCTACAACCGGCGGCTGATCCCTGACACAAAGATGCCGCGCAGCCATGCCGCGCTGACGCAATTGCTGGGTGCGCGGGCGAAGCTGTTCACCGGGCGGGTCACAACGTTCGATCCGGCGCGCTCGAACGTCGGCTATCTGTATCTGACGCAGGACATGGCAGCGACGCGCGACACGCGCGACCTGCTGGCCGCGATCGCCGCGACGAAGCCGGTGCTGGCGGCCAATACCGAACCGATGCTGGCGGCGGTGGCGGCGGGCAGGCAGGCGATCGCGTACAACGTCATCGGTTCCTATGCGCTGGAACGGGCCAAGAGCGACCGGCGAATCGGCGTGGTGTTCCCCAGCGACTATACGCTCGTCACCTCGCGCATCGCGTTCGTGCCGCGTGCCGCGCGCGCGCCGGCATCGGCCAAACTGTTCCTCGATTTCCTGCTGTCGCGTCGGGGGCAGAGCCTGCTCGCGCGTGCCAGCCTGTGGCCCGTGCGCACCGACGTACCCGCCCGGCGGCTGCCGCCGGCACAGGCACGGCCGATCCGCGTCGGCCCGCAACTTCTCGTCAATCTCGACCGCATCACCCGCCAGCGCTTCCTGCGTGAATGGCGCAGGGTCCTTACCGGAGCTTCGCAATGAGACATTTCGCTAGTGGCTGCGCCTTCGTCGCGCTGACCGTCGCCACCCCGGCGCTGGCCCAGACGCCGACCCTGGCCGAACTGGTGCGGCAGCAGGCGGCGGAAATCCAGACGCTGCGCGCGCGGCTCGACCGGATCGAGGGGCAGCAGAGCGCCGCCGCGCCCGCGCCGACGACCACGACCGTCCCGACCGCGCAACTGGCGCAACAGGGCGCCGACCCGGCGCTGCTGCTGCCGCAGACCGCCAACCCGCAGCCGCGCCGCACCGTGCCGTTCGCACCGCAGCTCGCCCCCCCCGGTCCGGCCGACCGCGACGTTACCCAGGCACAGGCGGCGCGCGACAACCCGTCGGGGCTGACCACCGAATGGGGCGCGGGGCTGCCGGTGTTCCATTCGGCCGATGGCGTCTACACCTTCAAGCCGCGCGGGCGCATCCTCGCCGACGTCAGCTCGACCTTCGGGTCGGACTATGGTGCGCGCAACATCACGACCACCGGCATGCGCGCGCTGCGCCTCGGCCTCGAAGGCGGGGTCGGTACGCATTTCTTCTACCAGTTCGAGATCGATTTTTCCGAGAACGACGTCGATGTCGTCACCGCCTTCATGGGGTGGCGCAACCGGATCGCGCCGGGGATCGATTACGACGTGCGCGCCGGGCACCTGTTCAACGATCGCGGGTTCGAGGGGTCGACGGGGTCGGATTCGACGCCGTTCCTCGAACGCACCACGGTTGCGACCGCGATCATCCCGCAGCGTGGTTTCTATGGCGTGGGCATCATGCCGCGTGTGTTCTGGAAGACGGGCCACGCCTCGCTGACCGTCACCGGCGACCGCATCGACGGGGCACAGGCGGTGGCCGACGGGCGCACCGTGCTGGCGCGCGCGCACTGGAACCCGATCAAGACGCCCGACAGCGTGCTGCATCTGGGCGCGTGGGGCTTCGATGAATCGCTCTCCCCCGCCAACACGTCGCTGACGCGCAACACGGTGATCGGCGGGCGCTTCAACGGGGCGTTGCGCGTGTCGTCGGGGCCGCTGCTGGGCGGCACCGGCACCACCGGCTACGGCCTTGAACTCGGTGGCTACAAGGGGCCGGCGTGGCTGATGGCCGAGGCTGGCCGGCGCGAAGCGCGCACGGTCGCCAACGGCGATTTCGACAGCAAGGCATGGAGCATCTCGGGCGGGTTCTTCCTGACCGGCGACCTGCCGCCGTACAATCCGCGGCTGGGCAGCTTCGGCCAGCCCAAGGTGAAGCGCCCGACGTTCGACGGCGGCCCCGGCGCGATCGAGCTGACCGCGCGCTACGAAAGCCTCGACTATACCGACCTGCTGACCGGCGGCGAGGGCTGGGCCGCGACGCTGGGCGTCAACTGGTATCTCAACAGCTTCACCCGCTTCCAGTTGAACGGCATCCACTGGAACACCGACAACCGCACCGGCGCCTATACCGGCCAGGACAGCGGCCAGACCATCAGCGGCCGCGTGGCCGTCACCTTCTGATCCCCCCACATCCCGGAGACACTGACATGAGCCTCGCCCTGCTTGGCTTCGCGATGGTGGCGGTCTTCATGACCCTCATCATGACGAAGAAGATGACGCCGCTGGTGGCGTTGATCGTCATCCCCACGATGTTCGGCGTCATCGCCGGACAGGCGGCGGGGCTTGGCGACATGATGATCGACGGCATCAAGAACCTCGCCCCCACCGGCGTGATGCTGCTGTTCGCGATCCTGTTCTTCTCGACCATGACCGATACCGGCCTGTTCGACCCGCTGGTCGGAAAGCTGATCCGGCTGGTGCATGGCGATCCCTTGCGCATCCTGCTCGGCACGGTCGCGCTGTGCGCGGTCGTCAGCCTCGATGGCGATGGGTCGACGACCTATATCATCACCATCGCCGCGCTGCTGCCGCTCTACAAACGCTATGACATGAACCGGCTGTACCTGTGCTGCCTGTTGATGCTGACCAGCGGCATCATGAACCTGACGCCATGGGGCGGGCCGACCGCGCGCGCGGCCAGCGCGTTGAAGCTCGATCCGGCCGAGCTGTTCCTGCCGCTGATCCCCGGCATGCTCGTCGGCCTCGGCGCGCTGCTCGCGCTCGCCTTCTGGTTCGGCAAGAAGGAACGCCGCCGCATCGGCCATGTGAAGGCCAACCAGCCGACCGAGTTCACCGGCATGGCGGTATCGCAATATCCCGAGGCGCGCCGGCCGCACCTGATCTGGTTCAACGGCGCGCTGGTCGTGGCGCTGCTGACGCTGCTGGTGTGGGGCATCCTGCCGCTGTCGGTGCTGATGATGATCGCCTTCGCCATCGCGATGATCGTCAACTATCCACAGGTCGCCGAACAGAAGGAGCGGATCGCCGCGCATGCCGGCAACGTGCTGTCGGTCGTCTCGCTGATCTTCGCCGCCGGCATCTTCACCGGTATCCTGTCGGGCACCGGCATGGTCGAGGCGATGAGCAAGGAAGTCGTCGGCTTCATCCCGCCCGCGTTCGGGCCGTATATGGCGCCGATCACCGCGCTCCTCTCGCTCCCCTTCACCTTCTTCATCAGCAACGACGCTTTCTACTTCGGGATGCTGCCGATCCTTGCCGAAGCGGGATCGCATTACGGCGTGTCGCCGATGGCGATCGCGCGTGCGTCGCTGATGGGGCAGCCGGTGCATCTGCTCAGCCCGCTGGTCCCCTCGACCTATCTGCTGGTCAGCCTTGCGGGTATCGATCTGGCCGATCACCAGAAGTTCACGCTGCTCCCCGCGATCGGGGTGTGCGTGGTGATGACGATCGTCGGCATGATCGCCCTCGCCTTCCCGTTCGTGGCGTAATGAACGGGGACGCCGCCTCGATTACCTTGCGCTTCCTCGCCGCGCTGGCGGTGGGGGGTGCGGGCGGGGCGGCGTTCGATGCGGCCGGTGCGCCGTTGCCGTGGGTGCTGGGGTCGATGGCGGCCTGCGCGGTCGCCAGCGTCGCCGGCGCGCCGATCCGCGCGTCATCGGCGACAAGGCGGCCGATGGCGGCGGTGATCGGGGTGGTGCTGGGCAGCAGCTTCCATCCGGGGCTGTGGGCGCAGGCGCGGGAATGGATCGTGCCGCTGCTGTGCCTGCCGTTCTTCCTCGGAAGCGCGGCGATCCTGTGCGTCACCTATTTCAAGCGCGTCGCGAAGTTCGATCCGGCCACCGCCTATTTCGCAGGCATGCCCGGCGGCATCGCCGAGATGGTGTTAATGGGGGCCGACCGGGGGGCGGACGAACGCGCGATCGGGCTGATCCACGGTGCGCGTATCTTTCTGGTGGTGTTCACCTTGCCATGGGCGCTGCACCTGATCCGGCCGGGCGAGACGGCGGTGGCGGCCACGATCGGCGGCGGGGCGTTCGCATGGAGCCTGTTGCCATGGGCCTTGGGCTGCATGGCGATCGGCCTCGTCGTCGGGCGGGCGCTGCGGCTGCCGGCGTGGCACTTGATCGGCCCGCTGGCGGTGAGTGCGGCGGTGCATGTGACCGGCTTCAGCGATTTCCGCATTCCCGCCGCGGTGGTCGCCGCCGCGCAGGTCGGATTGGGTGCGACGATCGGCTGCCGCTTCGTCGGGCTGACCCTGCCCGTCTTGCTGCGCACGCTGGCACTGGCGGCGGGGTCGACCGCGATCCTGCTGGGGCTGACTGCGCTATGGGCCTGCGCCATCGCCTATCTTACCGGGTTCGATCCCGTCCTGCTGACGCTGGGCTATTCGCCCGGCGGGCTGGCGGAGATGAGCATGGTCGCGCTCGGCCTGTCGCTCGAACCCGGGTTCGTCATCGTCCATCACCTGACGCGCGTCGTGCTCGTGCTCGTCGCCGCCCCCCTCGCCTTTCGCCCTGCCCGCTGAGTCTGGAGATACCGGCCATGGAAGCCCCGCTCGTACCGTTGATGCTGCTGCCCGCGATGGGATGCGACGGGAGGCTCTGGGCGCACCAGATCCTCGATCTGGCCGATGTCGCGGCCCCCGAGTTCAACGATCTGTCGCAAGACGACACGCTGGAGGCGATGGCCGCGCGCGTGCTGGCGCAAGCGCCGCCGCGCTTCGCGGTCGCCGGGGTCAGTCTGGGCGGCTATGTCGCGATGGAGATGGTGCGGCAGGCGCCCGACCGGGTGGTGCGCATCGCCCTGTTCGGCACGCGCGCGTCGATGGACGTGCGCAGCCGGACGGTGGGCGAACAGGGCATGCTGGCCACCGCGCCGCACGCCGACCCCTCGCTCAGCCCGATCGTCAGCGGCCCGGCACAGGCGATGGCCGAGCGCGTCGGCGCCACCGTGTTCGAACGGCAGCGGCGCGCGCTGCTCGAACGGCCTGACATCAGCGACGCGATCGGCGCGATCCATGTGCCCACGCTGGTGGCGGTCGGCGACCGCGACCGCATCTGCATGCCCGACGATGCGCGCGCGCTGGCACGGCGCATTCCGCATGCCGAGTTCCGCATCCTGCGCAACTGCGGACACCTCTCCCCGCTCGAACGGCCGGGCGAGGTGACGATGCTGCTGAACGACTGGCTGCACGACCGGCGATCGGTGCGATAATCAATATTTCGGGACGAACAGGCCGAATCGTCCCGAATTCGCACCCCGCGTGTCAGCGTGATACGGATTAACCATAGCAGCGACTTGCGACCGCCTTATGGATACTTGCGATACTAGTTGCGGGGTGCGAAGCGCCGTCCCATCGAATTCATGGGATTAGGTGGCAATGGCGAACGCGACTCCGATCACGCTCGACGGGAATCTGAACGACTGGAACCAGGCGGACCGGATCGACCGTGGGCTGGGCGAGGGCTATGCGATCTATGCCAAGAGCGACGGCGACACCTTCGCCTTCGCGCTGAAGGCGCCGGGCGTCATCGGTGCGAACACGACCGCGTGGCTCAACACCGATCGTAACGCGACCACCGGCCATCAGGTGTTCGGGTTCGCCGGCGGGGCGGAATACAACGTCAATTTCAACGGCGACGGCACCGTATCGCTCTATACCGGCAAGGCCGGCGAGACGCTGGTGCTCGCCAATCTCGAGGCGGTGTGGTCGGCGGACAAGTCGACCGTCGAGTTCCGCGTGCCCAAGGCGGCGATCGGCAATCCGCAGGCGATCGACACCATCTTCGACGTGAACGACGACGTGTTCCTGCCGGGCAATTATTCGTCGACGCCGTTCACCGTGTTCAACGACACCGGCATCGCCGCCGACCCGGCGCACCGCATCGCGATCGTGTGGTCGGAGTCGACCGCCAACGCCTATTTCAGCAAGACCGCCTATTCGCAGTTGTTCATGGCGGCGCAGAGCCAGGCGATGCAGGCGGGCGTGCCGTTCGACGTGCTGACCGAGAGCGATCTGACCAGCCTGTCGACGCTGGCAAAATATGACAGCATCGTCTTCCCCTCGTTCCGCAACGTCGATGCGAGCAAGGTCGACCTGATCGCGCAGACGCTGGAGCAGGCGACCAAGCAGTTCGGCATCGGCCTCGTCGCCGCCGGCGAGTTCATGACCAACGACCAGGCGGGCAACGCGCTGCCGGGCGACAGCTACAGCCGGATGAAGCTGTTGTTCGACGCAACGCGCGTGACCGGCGGCTTCCCGGCCGACGTGACGGTTCGGGCGACCGATCCCAACGGCACCGTGCTCGATGGCTATGCCGACGGACAGGTCGTGCATGAATATAAGGGCGTCGGCTGGAACGCCTTCAAGAGCGAGAGCAACACCGGCCAGACGATCGCGACCGCGACGGTGAACGGCGAAACCTATTCGGCGGCGATCGCGACGCAGACCGGCGGGCGCAACGTCATTTTCTCGTCCGAAGCGGTGATGGCCGACGAGAACATGCTGCAGAAGGCGATCGACTATTCGGTCCATGGCAGCGGCCTGTCGGTCGGTCTCCAGATGACGCGGCAGAGCGGCCTGTTCGCCTCGCGCGTCGACATGGACCAGAGCCAGGAGCGCGACGAGGTGAACCCGGAAGGCAATGCGCCGGGCATCTATGACAAGCTGATCCCGCTGCTCGCCGACTGGAAGGAAAAATACAACTTCGTCGGCAGCTATTACGTCAACATCGGCAACAGCCCGACGACGGGCCAGTCGACCGACTGGGCGGTGTCGCTGCCCTATTACAAAGCGCTGCTCGACATGGGCAACGAGATCGGGACGCACAGCTACACCCACCCGCACGACACCAACATCCTGACCCCCGATCAGGTCGCCTATGAATTCGGCCAGAGCCGTGCCGAATTGCAGAAGGCGATCAGCGACTTCATCGGCCGCGATGCGAAGGTGACGGGCGCGGCGGTGCCGGGCGCACCCGAACAGATCGCCACGTCGCAGGAAATCCTGAAATACGTGCAGTATCTGTCGGGCGGCTATTCGGGGGTCGGCGCGGGCTATCCCAACGCCATCGGCTTCATGAACCCCGACAATGCGAAGTCGGGCCAGGTCTATATCGCGCCGAACACCTCGTTCGATTTCTCGCTGATCGAGTTCCAGAAGAAGACCGTCGCCGAGGCGCAGGCGGTGTGGGCCAAGGAATTCGCGACGCTGACCGCCAATGGCGACGCGCCGGTGGTGGTGTGGCCGTGGCACGATTACGGCCCGACGATGTGGTCGGCCGACGGTCAGGCGAGCGCCTATACCCAGGCGATGTTTACCGAATTCGTCGCGATGGCCGCCAAGAGCGGCATCGAATTCGTGACTCTCGCCGATCTGGCCGCGCGGGTGCAGGCGTTCGATCAGGCAAGCATCGTCACCAACGTGGTCGGCGACACGATCACCGCCAACGTCACCTCGCCGCTCGGCACCGGCGTGTTCGCGCTCGACGTCGACGGGCAGAAGACGGGGCAGGTCATCCAGAGCGTCACCGGCTGGTATGCGTACAGCGGCGACAAGGTGTTCCTGCCGATGGCGGGCGGCACCTTCGAGATCAAGATGGGCGCGGCGGCCGACGACGTGACCCACATCACCGAGCTGCCGATGCGCGCGTCGCTGCAATCGGTGACGGGCGACGGCAAGGACATCAGCTTCACCGCCGAGGGCGAGGGCAAGGTCAAGATCGACCTGAAGGCGCCGGGCACCAACTGGATCACGGTCGAGGGTGGCAAGCTCGAATCGCTGATCGGCGAGGTCGCGACGATCGATCTGGGCGCGATCGGCAGCCATGTCGTGAAGCTGCAGCAGATCGCCAACGCCGGCCCGACGATCACCTCGGCCGGCGGCGGCGACTGGGGCCAGATGACGCTGACCGAGAACAGCACGATCGTCGGCGCGGTCATCGCCACCGATCCGAACGTCGCGCAGGGCGACACGATCCGCTATTCGATCGGCGAGGGCGGCGAAGGCCGGCTGTTCGAGATCGACCCGGTGACGGGCGTGCTGAAGTTCATCAAGGCCCCCGATTTCGAGAACCCGCAGGATTCGAACCGCGACAACATCTATGACGTCACCGTCGTCGCCACCGATGCGCGCGGCGTGGTCGACAAGCAGTTGCTGTGGGTGAACGTCAAGAACGCGGTCGAACAGACCGGCGGGCCGACGATCACCTCGTTCGCGGGCAGCGATGCGGCATGGGTTCCGGCGATCAACGAGAACACCACCGCCGTCGCGACCGTCGTCGCGACCGACCCGGACCTGCGCGACGGCGACAGCGTGCGCTATTCGATCGAGCCGGGTCGTGAAGGCCATCTGTTCAATGTCGATCCGGTGACCGGCGTGGTGACGTTCAAGAACGCCCCCGATTTCGAGAACCCGCAGGATTCGGACCGCAACAACATCTATGACGTGACCGTCGTCGCGACCGATTCGTTCGGTGCGACCGACAAGCAACTGTTGTACGTGACGGTCAGGAACGTGTTCGAACAGACCGGCGGACCGACGATCACCTCGTCGGGGGGCGGCGACAACGGATCGATCTCGGTGAACGAGAACACGGCCGCGGTCGCGACCGTCACCGCGACCGACCCCAATCTGCGCGACGGCGACAGCATCCGTTATTCGATCGCGGCAGGGGGCGAGGGATCGCTGTTCAATATCGATCCGGTGAGCGGCGTGCTGACGTTCAAGACCGCGCCCGATTTCGAGAACCCGCAGGATTCCGATCGCAACAACATCTATGACGTGACCGTCGTCGCGACCGATTCCTACGGCGTCAGCGACAAGCAGTTGCTGTGGGTGTTCGTGAAGGACGTCGTCGGGCTGAACCAGACCGGAACGATCTTTTCCGAAACGATGAACGGCACCAGCGAGCAGGACATGCTCAACGGGAGCTGGGGCAACGACGTGCTGAACGGCCTTGGCGGCAACGACACGCTGATCGGCGGCGACGGGCGCGACACGCTGAACGGTGGCGACGGCAACGACACGCTGATCGGCGGCGACGACCGCGACGTCATGACCGGTGGTGCCGGCGCCGACGTGTTCCGGTTCGAGCGCAGCGGCGATTCGCTGACGTCGTCGTCGCTGCGCGATGTCATCACCGATTTCCGTTCGGGCGAGGACAAGATCGACCTGTCGGCGATCGACGCCAACACGTCGTCGTTGGCGCGCGGAGATCAGGCGTTCAGCCTGCTCGGCAACGCCGGCGCGAAGTTCACCGGCGCGGCGCAGCTCCGCTTCAGCTTCCAGATGATCGACGGCAAGGAATATACCGTCGTCGAGGGCAATACCGGGGTCGGCAGCGTCGCCGACTTCTCGATCGCGCTGCTCGGCCACCACAATCTGACCGCCAACGACTTCTTCCTGTAAGGCACTGTTACGAAACCCCGGCTATGGCCGGGGTAGAGGACGGTCATGGCGGGTATCGGGTTTCAACTGGCGCGGGTGGCGCGCGAGGGCGGGGTCGGCGGGATCGCCGGGGCCGCCGTGCATGGCGCGATCATCAGTTCGGGGCCGTGGCTCATCACCGCAGGCGCGATGATCCTGCTCGAACGCTGGGCGGCGCATCACCTGAGCGGCGATGCCGCGCATGTCGTGCAGACGGTGCTGATCTATGCGTTCAGCCTGTCGGCGCTGGCCGCCGCGCCGATCGGCCTCGTCGCGACGCGGCTGGTCGCCGATCGCATCTTCGCGCGCGACGCGGCGGCGATCCCCGGCATCCTGCTGGTCGCGCTGGCGGCGGGGGGCGCGATCGGGCTGGCGGCAGGCGTCATCCTGTTCGCGCTGCTGGCCGGATTGTCGCTGTGGCCGGCGCTGCTGTCGGCAGTGACGCTGGCGTGGCTGACGCAGATCTGGATCGCGGCGCCGATGCTGACCACGCTCAACCGGTTCCGCGCGGTGCCCGCCGCCTATCTGCTCGGCATCGCGCTGTCGACCGGGGTCCTGCTGCTGATCCCGCACGCCGGGCTGACGAGCGTGCTGGCGGTGGTGACGCTGGGGATCGGCACGACGCTGGGCGCGATCCTGTTGCTGTTGCGCCGCCATTTCGCGGGCGATCCGGTGCTGCCCTCTCCGCAAGCAATGCCAAGGCGGCTGGCGACGATCATCGCGCTGGCCGGGGTGGCCGGGGTCGCGGCGATCTGGATCGACAAATGGATTTTGTGGTTCGGTCCTGAAAGTGGCTGGGCGCTGGGGCTGTTGCGGCTCAATCCGATCAACGACGAGGGCAGTTTCCTCGGCCTGCTGACGATCGTGCCGGGGCTGACGCTGCTGCTGATCGTCACCGAGACGCGGTTCGACCGGGCGTTCGGCAGCATGCTGGCGCGCTGTACCGGCACGTCGACGATGGAGCGGATCGAGGAGGCGCGCGGCGACGTGGTGCGCACGATGATCGACGGTATCCGCCTGCTGGTGCTGGTGCAGTTGCTGGTCGCGGCGCTGGCATGGGTGCTAGCGGTGCCGCTGTTCGACCTGATCGGCGCGGACATGCGCGCGATCTTCGCGTTTCGCCAGACTTCGGCGGGGGTCGTGTTCCACCTGATCGCGATCGCGACCACGGTGGTGCTCGCCTATTACGACCTGTTCGGGCGCATCCTGGCGACATGGACCGCCTTTGCGATCGGCAGCGCGATCGCCACCTGGGCGCAGTTCGATGCGGGGTTCGCGGCGTTCGGCTGGGGCTATATGGCGGGCGCGGTGGTCGGTGCGTCGGTCGGCATCGCGCTGGTCGCGGAGGCGAGCGTGAACCTGACGTACCTGTTGTTCGTCGGTAACAATCCCGCGGTCGTCGGGCACGGAGGGCGTTGGTTGTGACGATGATCGGACGGCGGCGGCTGATGACGCTGGGCGCGGGCGCCATGGCGCTGACCGTGGCGCTGCGCCGTCGCGCCGAAGGCAGTCCGCCCGCGACGCTGCGCTGGGCGGTCGATTATGGTGCGGCGAGCGTGCCCGCCGTGGCGCAGGGCTATGGCCTGCTCGTCCTGGAGCCGCATCACGCCCGGCCGATCGCGCCGCTGCGCGGGCCGGGGTCGAAGCTGCTCGGCTATGTCAGCTTCGGCGAGGTCGAGCGGCAGCGCCCCTATTTCGCCGCGCTGGACAAGGCCGGCGCACTCGGCAAGCCCAACCCGCACTGGCCCGACGCGCGCTTCGTCGACCTGCGCCATCCGGCGTGGACGAACGCGGTGATCGATACGATCGTGCCGGCGATATTGGCCAAGGGTTATGACGGAATCTTCATCGATACGATGGATAACGCCGAGGCAATGGAACGGCAGGACCCGATCAGGAACAAGGCCATGGTGCAGGCAGGGGCCGCGCTGATCGCCGCCGTGCGCGCGCGGTTTCCCGCGATTCGCATCATGCTGAACCGGGGCTATGCCCTGCTCGATTCGGTCGCGCCGAGCATCGACCATGTGCTGGGCGAGGCGATGGCGACGCGGTGGAACTTCGCGACCAAGGCGTATGAAACCCTGTCGGAGAGCGACTGGCAGTGGCAGGCCGACCGGCTCCGGCGTGCCGCCGCGATCAATCCCCGGCTGGCGCTGCATACGCTCGATTACTGGGACCCCGCCGATCCGACCGCCGTCGCCGCGCTCTATGCCCGCGAACGGGCGGCGGGGTTCCTCCCCTATGTCTCGACGCTGGCGCTCGACCGGTTGTGGCCGGAGCCGGGTAGATGAGGGCGGCACCCGACCGGTGGCTGGCGATCGGCGTGCCGGTGGTCGCGGGGCTGGCGATCCTTGCCGCCGCCGCGCTGCTGCTGCCTGGACCGCTGGAGGTGCTGCATGTCGAACGGCGCGCAAGGCCGCCGATCGTCGTGTCGGTCGCGGTGCCGCCGCCGGCGCGGCCCACGCCGGTGATCCCGCTCGACCGTCCGCCGCCGCTGCCGGCGATCGCCGCGCAGATCGCGACCGCCGATGCCGCGACGCTGGCGGCGCTGACCCAGCGGCTGATCGACGCGGGCGAGAAGGTGACGACGCTGCAGGTCGCCTATGACCTTGCCGCCGCCGGGCGCGGGCCGGTGGCGCTCGCCTATCTGGCGGCGCGGCCCGACGGGGCGAGCGCGGCGAGTTGGCCGCTGAGGATGGACCTGCTGGCAAAGGCCGGGCGGAAGGACGAGGCGGCGGCGCTGCTGGCGCGGACGGTCGAGGGACGCGGCGAGGTGCCCGCCCCGGCGATCGTCGCGGCGGCCTATGCGCTCGACCGGCCCGACCTACTGGTGCGCGCGGCGCAGGCCGGGGCGATTCCCCGGCCCGATGCGGCGCTGACGCTCGACCTCGTCCAGCGGCTGGAGCAGCGGAAACGCTATGACCTGATTGCGACGCTCGACCGGGTCAGCAGCGACTGGCGCGCGAAGGACCCGTGGACCGCGATCCGGGTGGCGCAGGCGCGTGGCGACCGGGCGGGCGCGCTCGCGGCGGCGGGGATGCTGCCGCCCGCGCAGGTCGAGGCGGCGCGCGAGGCGATTCTTGCCCAAGCCGGCGACAAGGCGGGGTTGCGCGCGCAGGTGATGGCGCGTGCCGGGGCGAGCGGGGCCGATCTGCCGATACTCGCCGAACGGTTGCTGGCGCTGGGCGCGCGCGACGATGCGACCGCGCTGCTGATGCGCGCGTCGGCGACCGGCGGGACCGATCGCGCGGCGGCCAGGCGGTTGCTGTATTTGCTGGGACCAAGGCCCGATGCCCGCGATCTGGCGTGGTTGCGGCAGCGCACGCTGAGCGGCGACGCCGACGAACAGCGGCAATGGCTGAGCGCCTATGCCGAGCGCGACCGCCCGGCCGAGGCGCTGGCGTTCCTTGGCCGCCATCCGCTGGCCGACAGGAACGAGACGTTGCTGACCCGGCTGACGCTGGCCAATGCGGCGGGCGATGGCGCGGGCGCGCGGGCAGTGCTGGCGCGGCTGCTCGACGGGCGGGCGCTGTCGGTCGATCAGTTGCGCGCGGCGAGCGGCGCGACCCCGCGCCGCGTCGATCCGGCGCAGGCGGCGGCGCTGGCGCGTGCGCGGATCGCGGCGGGAATCGCCTTCCCCCGCGACCGGATCGATCTGGCGTGGAGTGCGTGGAACGGTGGCGATGCCGCACGGACGATCGCGTTGTTGCGCGATCATCTGGGCGATCATCCGAACGATGTCGCCGCGATCCGGCTGATGGCCGATGCGCAGGCCAAGGCGAACGGCGCAGGCGCGGCGCGGCCGTGGCTGGAACGTGCGCTGGCCGCGACGCCCGAGGCGGGGCGGACCCGCGCCGAACTGCTCGACCGGCTGGGGCGCGGGCGCGAGGCGGTGGCGATGGTCGAGGCGCTGCGCGACGCCGATCCCGCCGACCGGACGCTGGCCAATCTTCATGCCCGGCTGCTGATCGCGCAGGGGCAGCCGGGGCGTGCGCGAATGGTGCTGGCACAATGATCTTCCTCGCCCTTCTCGCCGCGCAGGCACCAATGCTGCGCGTGCCCCCCGCCGTGCTGAGCGACGCCCGCGTCGTCGGCGACGGCGCACGGCTGGTGTGGCGGCCGGGCACCGCGATCGCCGCCGAGGCGCGGGATGGCGAACTGGTCGTGCGGTCCGACCAGCCGATCGACGACGCGGCGATCGATGCGTTTCGCGCCGCCGCCGGCGATGCGATCGGCGACCTGCGCTGGAACGACGACAGCCTCGTCCTGCGTCCCGCCGCCGGGTGGGACATGACGTGGCGCGCCAGCGGATCGGCGATTGCGATCGTCTTTGCCGCGCATGCCGATGACATCGTCGTCGACGCGCCCGACCAGCCAGTCGAACTCGACACGCGGCTGCTGGCGATCGAGGCGGATGTCGCGGCGGGCTATCCGGGACAGGGACGTCGCGCTGCCGAGGCCCTGGCGCACGCCTATCCCGACGATCCGCGCGTCGGGCGGATCGTCGCCGACGCGCGCAACGCCGATGGCGACCTGCGCGGCGCGGCCAAGGCGTATCGCCGGATCGGCGCGACCGATCGCACCGCGCGCCGCGCACAGGCGTTCGCGCCTGGCACGGCCAGCGTCGGCGCGACGCTGCGCAGCGGTGGCGACTTGTCGCAGGTCGAGAGCGCGGCGCGCGCCGATGTAGCCGTGGGCGACACGCTGACGCTGGGCGGCGGGGTGCGCGCGGTCGCCAGCCGGGTCGATACCGGCACGCGGCGCGAAAGTTACGTCGACCCGATCGTCGATCTGGCGGCGACCGCGCGGGTGGGCGACGCGACGCGGGTGCAGGCGGTGCTGGCCGGCGCGATCGACAGCGGCGTTACCGGCGGCGGCGTGCGCGTGACCGCTGGCTCGGCCGAGGCACAATGGCGCGCCGCGCTGCTGCTGCACCAGCCCGATTATTCGACGGTCGAACAGTCGATCGGCGGCGGGCATCTGTCGCGGATCACCGCCGGTGGTGGCTATCGCATCGCGCCCGGCCTCGTTGGGCAGATCGACGTCGGGGCCAATCGCTACGGCCTCGCCGGCATGGGCGGGGCGAGCGACACGCTGACGCTGGCCGGCGGGCTCGACTATATCGTGCGGCGCGGCGGCATCGCGTTCGGCCTCACCTATCGGCTGGAAGGCGAATATGTCCAGCGGCTGCGCCGCTATGGCGACGGCAGCGCGATCGTCGATCTGGTGAACCGCGAGAATCATACGCTGCAAGGGTTGCTCAGCGGCGCGTTCGGCGAGGCGCAACTGACCGGCCTTGCCGGCTGGACGGTCGATCGCTTCGGCGGCAACGGCCCCAATGCCAGCCTCGGCCTCAACCTGCCGGTCGCGACCGCGTGGCGGATCGAGGCGAGCGGCGGCATCACCTCGATCGCGCGGCCGGGCTTTCCCGGCGAACAGGTGTTCGCGCGCGCACAGGTCAGCCGCGGGCTGGGGAACGGACGATGACCGCGACCCGGAAACGCATCGGCCGGATCGCCGCCGAACTGGTCGTCGGGTTCGGCGCGCTGTTGCTGCTCGACCGGCTGCTCGGCACCGGCGGCGCGTTCGCGAAGGTGCAGCCCAATCCGCTGTGGCTGCCGGTGCTGGTCATGGCGCTGGCCTATGGCACGATGCCCGCATTGGCGGCGGCGGCGATCGCTTCGGCGCTGTGGCTGCTCCATGCCGCGCCGGGCGCGGCGGAGCGCGATTATCTCGACCATCTGTTCCACCTGTCGCTGCCGCCGCTGTTGTGGTTCGTAGCGGCGGTGGCGGTGGGCGAGGTGACGATGTTGCGCACCGCACGCTACCATCTGCTCGACCGGCGGGCCAGCGTCGCGCGGCGCAACGTCGCGCGGCTGACCGAAGCGTTCCACCGCCTTGCCCGCACCAACCGCACGCTGCAGGTCGAGGTGGCGACCGACCCGCGCACGCTCGGCCATGTCGTCGCCACCGCCAGCAGGCTGGGCTCGAGCGATCCGGCCGAGCGGCGTGTCGCATTGGCCGCGCTGATCGCGATGGCGGCGCGCAGCGAGGATTTCACCTGCTACCGCTTCGCCGGGACCGAGGCGCGCGCATGGCTGCGCGGGGCCAGCGCGATGACCCGGCCCGAGGTGCTGCCCGACGCGCTGGCGACGTTGGCGCGGCGGCGGCAGGGGCCGATCCATGTCGGCCGTCGCGCCGACCGGCCTGCGCTGGCGGGGATCGGCGTCGTCGCCATTCCACTGGCGCAGGTGGAAAGCGGGCGGATCGCCGGCTGTCTGGTGATCCACGCCCTGCCGTTCGCCGCACTCAACGCCCATGCGCTGGCGGAGATGGCCGAGATCGGCGGCTGGCTGACCCCGCTCATCACCGTGCGCGAGCGCGGCAACGCGACGATGATCCAGCCGTCGGGGCGTGTCGCGTGAGAGTGGCGTTGCCGGTGGCGGCGGCGATCGACCTTGGCGTCATCGCGTTCGGCGTGGTCGGCGGCGGCGCGGTGGTGCTGGCGGCGCATGCGCTGCTGGTCGCGGTCGGCTATGCCTTGTGGCTGCGCGAGGGGCGGCGGGTCGATTTCGCGTCCGCCATGGCCGGCATCTTCGGGCCGGCGGCGTTGCTGCTGGTCGGCTGGATCATCGTCCATCTGCCGCGGGTCGAGCGTCCGCCGTTGCCGCTGCCCGAACTAGCGGCGCGCGCCCGGCCGGGGCAGCGCGGGGCAAGCCTCGCGGTCGCGCGGATGCTCGACGGGCGGGTGCTCCATGCCGAGGCGGAGACGCTCCATTCGCTGGTGACGGTGATGCGCCACGGCCATGTCGCCGAGCGCCGCCGCGCGCTGGAGACGGTGGTGCGATCGTTCCAGCCGGCGCTCTCGCCGCTGATCGCGCTGGCGCTGACCGACAGCGACCAGACGATCCGCGCGCTGGCCGCCGCCGCATCCGCGCGGGTGGTACAGAATCTGGCGGTCGGCCGCGCGGCACTGGAGGCCGATGCGGCGGACAGGGAAACCCGCGCGACGCTGATCGCGCTGCTGGCCGATCATGCCCGCGCCAATGTGCTGCTGTCCGATTCGCAGCGCGGGCATCTGCGCGACGATGCGCTGGCCTTGCTGGACGACGACAATGCGGACGCGGTGCGGGTCGAGGCGCTGTGGGCGGCGGGCGACTATGCCGCGATCGACGCGCTGGTCGCAGGCGCCGACCGGCCGGTCGGCGGCGAGCGCATGGCGCAGGCAAGCGCATGGTGGCGGGACAGCGCGGCGGCATGAGCGACGACATGCGTGACGGGCGCGAGGTCGACATCTGCCTGATCGTCGAGGGGGCCTACCCCTATGTCGTCGGCGGGGTGTCGGGATGGTTGCAGGACCTGATCGCCAACCTGCCCGACATCCGCTTCGCGATCGTCGCGATCAAGCCATCGGCGGCCCCCCTGCCCTTTCAACTGACCCCGCCGCCCAATGTTGTGCAGGTCGTCGAGATCGGCCTCGCCCCCGAAACCGCGATGCCGCGCGGCCTGCCGCGTGCCCATGCGACAGCAATCGCCGACGCGCTGATCGAATTCGTCGCGGTGGGCGGGGCGGCGACGCTCGGCAAACTGATCGACCTGCTGGACGAGGGCACCCGGCGGCTGACCCCCGGCGATATTCTGGCGCATCCCGCCACCTTCGCCCGGTTGAAGCGCCATTATCAGGCGCTGTTGCCCAAGGCGTCGTTCCACCATTATTTCTGGGCGATGCGCGTGCTGCTCGGCGGATTGCTGGCGGTGCTGACCGCGCCGTTGCCCCGGGCGCGGGCCTATCACACCATCTCGACCGGCTTTGCCGGGCTGCTGGCGGCGCGCGCGGCGCGGGTGACGGGGCGGCCATCGTTCATCACCGAACATGGCATCTATCTGCTCGAACGCCAGATCGAGGTGATGATGGCCGAATGGATCGGCGATCAGGTCGACACGGGACTCGAGATGGACCGCACCGTGCGCGATCTGCGCGACCTGTGGGTGCGTGCCTTCACCAGCTATGCCACCGCCTGCTACGACGCCTGCGATCCGATCGTCGCGCTATACGGTGAGAACAACGCGGTGCAGCGGCGGCTGGGGGCGGCGGCGGACCGGGTGCGGGTGATCCCCAACGGTATCGACGCGCGCCGCTTCGCGCATCTGGCCGATGCGCGCGATCCCGATCACCCGCTGGTGGCGCTGCTCGGCCGGGTGGTGCCGATCAAGGACATCAAGACCTTCATCCGCGCCTGCGCCATCGCCCATGCCGACAAGCCGCATCTGCGCTTCGTGGTGCTGGGGCCGGAGGACGAGGACCCCGAATATGCCGCCGAATGCACGCGCCTCGTCGCCGACCTGAAGCTGGGCGACGTGCTGACCTTCGCCGGGCGCGTGAAGATCGAGGAATGGATGAACCGCATCGACCTGCTGGTGCTGACCAGCCTGTCCGAAGCGCAGCCGCTCGTCATCCTCGAAGGGGGGGCGTGCGGCATCCCGGTGGTCGCGCCCGATGTCGGCAGTTGCCGCGAGATGATCGAGGGACGCGGCGCGCATGATCCGGGACATGGCGGGATCGTCACCCCGCTGGTCAATCCGCAGGCGACGGCGGCGGGCATCTGCGCGATCGCCGGCGAACCGACCGTCCGCTGGGAAATGGGTGAGGCGATGCGGCGGCGGGTGCTGCGCGATTACGACCACCCGACGATCATCGGCGCGTACCGCGATCTCTATGCGGAACTGGCCGGGCGCTAACGCCGCCGCCCGGCCGCATGGCGTTCGGCATGGGCGAGCAGCGCGTCCAGATCCTCGCGCGCAATGTCGAAGCTTTCGTGCATGTCGGCCAGCGCCGCGTCGATGTCGGCAGGGTCGAGCGTGACCGGCAGCGGGGCAGGCATGGCGCGGTGCGGATAGCTGCGCAGGGTCGCGCGGTGCCAGACCATCGCGAGGCTGACGAGCGCAATCGAATTGATGCCGACCGGTGCGAAGGCGAAGGCATAGCCCGCGTCATGCACGCCCGCGCTGCCGATCACGGCGGTCAGCGCCGCCGCGCCGCCGGGGGGATGCAGGCACCGCAGCAGCGACATCAGCGCGATCGCCGCCCCGACCGCGACCCCGGCCGCGACCTCGACGTTGGGGATCAGGTCGAACGCTGCCACCCCGACCAATGTCGAGAGGATATTGCCGCCGAGCACCGGCCATGGCTGCGCCAGCGGGCTGGCCGGCACCGCGAAGACCAGCACGGCGGAGGCCCCCAGCGGCGCGACGATGATCGGCAGATCGGAGCCAAGCGCAGGGAGCCCGGCGCACACCACCATCGTCAGCGCGATGCCGATCCCGGCACCGACACAGGCGATCAGCCGGGGGAGCAGGGTCGTGCCGGGCAGCAGCGGTTTGAAGAAGGTCATGGGGCTGCCGCCTAGCGGGGGAAGCCCCGGAGCGGCAACGAGTTTTGCTATCCGGTCACGCCGCTGTCGTTGAGGTCGGCGATCACCGGATTGGGCAGCAGCGGCAGCGCAGTGCCGAGTGGTCCTTGCGGCGGCGAGGCGGTGGCGGGACGCAGGACCGGGTCGGTCGCGACCGGCAGCGGCGGTTGGGGCACGAAGGCGCTGCCGGGCATCTGCGCGCGGTCGATCGCCGCCAGCACCGGGTCGAGTGGGCCGATCACCGCCCGCCGCGCCTCGCGGGTGTTGGCGGTGGCGTCATAGGTCGGCACCCCCTGCCCCAGCGCTGCCGCCTGCAACCGGCCGAGCGTGGCGAGGAGACGCGCCTGCGCCGAATAGGCCGAATAGGTGGCATTCGTCAGCACCAGTTGCGCGTTCAGCAGCCGCTGTTCCGAATCGAGCACCTCGAAATTCGAGCGGAACCCCTCGGCGAAGCCGCGTTGCACGCCGGTCAGCGCTTCTTGCGCCGCGCCGCTCGCGATCCGGCCCGATTCGGCGGCGGTCGTCGCGGCGATCGACTGGTTCCACGCATCCTGCGTCTGTGCCAGCGCCTGCCGCCGGGCGCTTTCGATCTCGAAACCCAGCCGTTCGCGATCCGCCTGCGCCGCGCGGATGCGCGATCCGATGACCCCACCGGCGATCAGCGGCATGGTGAGCGTCACCCCGCCGCTGGCCTGCGCGCCCAGATCGCGCGTCTGGAAACTGCCCGCCGTCCCGTAACCATAGCCGCCCGACAGCGCCACGACCGGCGCGCGTTCGGCGCGTTCGGCGGCCACCCGCGCGTCGCCGGCGCGCGCGGCCAGTAACGCCTCGCCGATCGCCGGGCTTTCGCGCTGGGCGATGGCGAAGGCGGCGTCGAGCGAGAGCGGCAGCCCGGTCAGCACCGGCGGTTCGGCGAGCGTGCCCGGCGTCCGCCCGACCACCGTCGCGAACCGCGCGCGGCTGACCTGAAGGTTGGCCTCGCTCTGCGCCAGTTGCGCGCGGATGATCTCGGCCTGCGCGCGCGCCTGCGCGATGTCGGTGCGGGTCAGGTCGCCGCCGCGTTCGCGCGCGATCGCCTGCGCGACCTGCCGGCCATAGCTGTCGAGCGAGCGGCGCTGGATCGCCACCAGATCGCTGTCGCGCCGGACCGAGACATAGGAATCGACGACTTCGAACAGGATCGCGTTTTCCACCTGTCGCAGCCGTTCGCGCGCGGCCAGCACCCGTGCCTCGGCGACCGAGACCTGCGCGGCGGTGCGCCCGCCGTTCAGCAATATCTGTTGCGCGCTCAGCGTCGCGGCCATCGTCCGGCTGCGGTTGGTGACGAAATCGTCGAGCAGGTTGCGCTGGTCGGCGGAGCGATATTGCAGCGCCATGTTCAGACCAACCGTGGGCCGGTACGGCGCGCCCGCCTGCACGATCGTCTCGTCGAGGCTGCGCAGCTCGGCGCGCTGCGCATCGAGCGTCGGATTGCTGCGATAGGCGTCGGCGATCGCCTGGACCAGTGAGTCCTGCGCCTGCGCCGGGGTGGCGAGAACGAAGAGCGCGACGAGCGGAAGGGTGCGGAGATTACCGTTCATGGAGCGACCGTGAAAAAGCCTCGGTGAGCGGATCGAGCATATATTGCAGCGCGGTGCGGGCGCGCAGTTTCACCGTTACCTGCACCGGCACGCCGGGGCGGATGCCGGTGTCACGCCCACGCACCGCCTCGATCTCGGCGATCTGGCTGCGCGGCACAGTGATTTCGGCACTGAAATAGCTGCGGCCGCTTGCCTCGTCGCGCAGCGCGTCGGCCGATACGGTGGCGACGGTACCGAGCAGGATCGGCAGATCGCGTTCGTGCAGCGACAGGAACTTCACCTCCGCCTCACGCCCCGGCACCACCCCGTCAATATCGGTCGGCAGGAATGTGGCGCGGATGACGAGCGGCGCGGCATCGGGCACGATGTCGAGGATCGGCTGTCCCGCCTGGATGACGCCACCGACCGAGAACACCCGCAGGCCGACGACCCGCCCGCTGACCGGCGCGCGGATTTCGGTGCGCGCCAGTTGCTCGCGCGCCGCCGCCCATTTGGGCAGCGCCTCGTTCAACTGGAACTGGGTATCGCGCAGCAGCCCGGCCGAATCCTCGACATAGCGCCGCCGCGTCTGCACCTGTTCGGCACGCGCCTGGCCGATCTGTTCGCGCGCCGCCGCGACGCGCGAGGCATAGTCGCCATCGGCCCCGTCGAGTTGCTGGATCGATCGTTCGATCGCGCGCACCGTGTTGCGCGAGACATAGCCCTGATCGGCCAGCCGCTTCGTGCTGTCGAGCTGTTGCTGGAGCGACTGGCGCTGGCGTTCGGTGGCGCGGGCCTGTGCCGCGAAACCACTCGATTGCTGGGCGACGCCCGCCGCCTGTTGTTGCAGCACCGCGCCGTTGGCGGCGAGCGCGGAGGCGCGGGCGGCGGCTTGTGCGAGCTGCAACGATTTGGCGCGTTCGACGAGCCGGGCGTCGTCGCCGGTGGCACGGGCGAACTCCGCGGGCCACTGGACCGGTTGCCCGCGCACATCGGCTTCGAGCCGGGCGCGTTGTGCCTGAAGATCGATGACGCTGGCCGCCAGCGCGCGTTCGGTCGCGGCGACTTCGGCCCCTTCGAGGCGGAAGAGCAGATCGCCGGCGCGGACATGCTGGCCATCGCGCACGGCCATCGCGCGGACGATGCCGCCGTCGCGGTGCTGCACCGTCTGGCGATTGCCCGCGACGACGATCTGCCCCTCGCCCGCCGCCGCCGCATCGAGGCGAGCGAACGCCGCCCAGCCGAGCCCGACGACGAAGAACAGCACGGCGATGACGACGCCGATCCGTACCGCATGACGCGGCGAATCGTCGAGCGCGAGGTCCTGCGCGATCCGTGCATAGACCGCGTCCTGCCGGCGGTCGGCGGGGATGATCGTGCCGTCCATCAGCGTGCTCCCCCCGCGGCGGCGGGCGGCGGGGTGACGCTTTGCGGCGTGGCGGGGCCACGGATCACGCGGTCGCGATCGTCGAACAACTGGATACGCCCGTCCTTCAGCAACAATATCTTGTCGACCGCCTGCAACAGCCCGGTGCGGTGCGTCGAGACGACCACGGTCGCGCCGCGCGTGCGCAGCGATTCGAGCGTCTGGACCAGCCGCGCCTCGCCCTCGCTGTCGAGGTGGGCGTTGGGTTCGTCGAGGAACAGGATCGCCGGTTCGCCGTACAGCGCGCGGGCCAGCGCCACCGCCTGCCCCTGCCCCGCCGACAGCCCGGCACCGTCGCCCATCGACAGCATCGTGCCATAGCCCTGTGGCAGCCCGAGGATCAGGTGGTGCGCGCCTGCCCGCGTCGCGGCGGCGACCACGCGCTCGTCGATTTCGGGACCGTCGCCGGCCAACACCGCCTGAAACCGCGAGATATTGGCATGGACCGTCGTCGGAAACAGCGACGGCGACTGCGGCATATAGCCCAGATGCCGGCCGAGTTGTTCGCGGTTCCAGTCGGCCAGCGCCGCGCCGTCGATCCGCACCTCGCCGCTTTCGGGCGACAGCGCGCCCGCCAGTGCGCGCAGCAGCGTCGACTTGCCAGCACCACTGGGACCGACCAGCGCGACGATCTCACCCGGCTGGATCGAGAAGGTCAGGTCGGACAGGATTTCGCGGTCGCTGTTCGGCGCGCGTACCGTCAGCGCGCGCACGTCGATCCGCCCTTCGGGCGCGGGCAGCGTCGTCACGGTGGTGCCGGGTTCGGGCAGGTCGCAAAAGGCGGTAAGGTTCGTCCATGCCTGTCGCGCGCTGGCCAGCGGTTTCAGCGCGCCCAATATCTGTTCGACCGGCTGCAATGCCCGACCGAGCAGCAGCGAGGCGGCGAAGATCGCCCCGCCCGAAATATCCTGCCGGATGGCGAGCAGCGCGCCCAGCGCCAGCGCGAGCGATTGCAGCAACAGCCGCAGGAACTTGGTGATCCCAAGGAAACGCGACTGCATCGCCGCGATCCCCGCCTGCCGCCGCACCAGATCGGCGCGTTCGAGCAGGTGGCGGGTGACGAGCGCGTTGCGCATGCCCAGCACCCGCGCGACCTCCGCCATGTGGATCGAAAAATCCTGTTCGCGATTGGCCAGCACCGCGCGGGCATTGGCGTCGCGCATCGCGGTGGCGGTCGCGCGGTCGCTGGACCATGCCAGCGTGGCGAGAACGATCGAGCTGACCAGCGCCAGCACGCCGATCCACGGATGGAGCAGGAACGAGATCAGGATATAGATCGGCGCCCATGGCGCATCGAACAGCGCGACCATGATCGGCCCGGTCATCGTACCGCGCAGCGTGTCGAAATCGCGCAGCGTCTGCATCCGCTGGCTGCCCGTCCCCACGTCGCTGCCCATGATGCGCAGCAGGATACCGGGCGCGGCACGCCGTTCCAGCCGCATCGATGCGCGCAGCAGCAACCGCATCCGCACCGCGTCCAGCACCGCGAAGACGACCAGCGACACCGCCAGGATCAATGTCAGCAGCAGCAGCGTCGTCTCGCCCCGCGTCGGCACGACCCGGTCATAGACCTGGAGCATGAAGATCGACGGCACGAGATAGAGGATGTTGACCAACCCCGAGAACAGCGCCGCCGCCCACAGGTGACGACGACACCGCCGCACGGTTTCGTGCAGCAGATTGCCGGAGGGGGCGGACGCGGACAGCGGAACCGGGCGGGACATGGGGGCACCGTGACGCAAAAAGGTTAAAAGCTGGCTTGCAAACGATGAACACCGGCCGCCAACGCACCGGCTTGTCGAGGCCATGATGCCGACGATAGAAGCGGGCGGTCCGTCCGGGGGAGTTCACCTGTCATGCGCCGTTCGATCCTTGCCCTGCTGCTGGCCAGCAGCGTCGCCCTGCCCGCCGCCGCGCAATCCACCGCGCGCGATCCGGGCGACGCCGCTCGCGTGCGCTACGAGGTCGCCTTTCCCGATGCGGCGCATCACCGCGCGCGGATCACCGCGACGTGGACCGGCGTTCCCGCCGGCCCCTTGCGCGTGCAGATGGCGCGGTCGTCGCCCGGCCGCTACGCGATCCACGAATTTGCCAAGAACGTGTCGGACGTGCGTGCGGTGGACGGGGCGGGGGGGCCGCTGACGCTGATCCGCGATGATCCCTATGGCTGGAGCGTCGCGGGCCATGACGGCACCGTCACCGTCACCTACACGCTGTTCGCCGATCACGGCGACGGCACCTATGCGCAGATCGATCCGAGCCACGCGCATCTCAACATGCCCGCCACGCTGATGTGGGCGACCGGATACGACGCGCAGCCGATCCGCGTGCGATTCGCCGCGCCCGATCCCAAATGGAAGGTCGCGACGCAACTGCCGCCGGTCGCGGGGCGCAGCGACACCTTCTGGGCGCCCAACCTGCAATATCTGATGGACAGCCCGACCGAGCTGTCGGACCATATGGTGCGCGAATGGCGCGAGGGCGGGCAGACCTATCGCCTCGCGCTCCACCATCTGGGCAGCGCCGCCGACATGGACCGCTATACTGACAAGGCGAAGCGGATCGTGCGCGCGCATATCGCGACCTTCGGCGCACCGGCGCCGTACGATTTCGGCACCTATACCTTCATCGCCGATTATCTGCCGTGGATCACCGGCGACGGGATGGAGCATCGCAATTCGACGATCATCACCGACGTCCGCTCGCTTGCCGACGCCGACGACGAGCAGATCGGCACGCTGAGCCACGAATTCTTCCATAGCTGGAACGTAGAGCGCATCCGCCCCGCCGAACTCGAACCGTTCGACTTCACCCGCGCCAACCCCACGCCGTCGCTGTGGCTGGCCGAGGGGTTCACGCAATATTACGGACCGCTGGCGATCCGTCGCGCAGGGGTGATGAGCGTCGACGAGTATCTGGGGCAACTGGGGCCGACGCTAAGCGGGATCGTCACCAGCCCGGCACGGCTGCCCGCGCGCATCAACGCCTCGCCGCAGGAGATGAGCCTGCGCGCGCCGTTCGTCGATGCGGCGCGCGCGATCGATCCGGTCGATCCGACGATCTTCGTGTCCTATTACCCCTATGGCGCGGTCATCGGCCTCGCGCTCGACCTCGAACTGCGCCAGCGGTTTCCGGGCAAGTCGCTCGACGATTACATGCGGCTGTTGTGGCGGACGCACGGCGCGCCGGAACGGCCGTATCGCCCCGATGATCTGCGGGTGGCACTCGCCACGCTGACCGGCGACACGGCGTTCGCCGACCGGTTCTTTGCGCAGACGATCCGGGGGAGCGCGCTGCCCGACTTCGCGCCGCTGCTGGCGCAGGCCGGACTGGTGGTGCGTCCCGTATCGGGCACGCCGGGCTGGATCGGGCGGAGCGCCGCCACCGCCGAGAACGGCGGGGTGACGCTGGCCCAATCGCCCGCGCCGGACACGCCGCTCTATGCAGCCGGCGTAGATCGCGGCGATACCATCGTGGCGCTCGGCACGACGACGGTCGGCGACGTCGCGGGGTGGACCACCGCGCTGGCAACGCTGCGCCCCGGTGCCGCCGTGCCGATCCGCTATCGCCGGCGCGGCGGACAGGAGATCACCGCGACGCTCACCCCCGCCGCCGATCCCACGCTGGAGATCGTGCGCGGCGAGACGATCGGCCAGACGTTGACCCCGGCGCAGCGCGCGTTCCGCACCGCATGGCTGGGGCAATAGCCACGCGGCTCTGCGCCGACATCGGCGGCACGTCGATCGATCTGGCGGTGGTGGGGACAGGCGCTGTGATCCGCCACCGCTGGTCGGTGCCGACCCCGCGCGACTGGCCGGGGTTCGTAGCGGCGTTCGCGCAAGGACTGGCCGCGCATCCTTGCGCCGATGTCGCGATCGCCACCGCCGGGCTGGTCGATCCGGCGGACGGTACGATCACCGCCGCGAACGTACCCGCGATCCACCGCCGGCCGCTGGCGCGCGACCTGTCGGCGGCGCTGGGGGTGCCGGTGCGGGCAATCAACGATGCCGATGCGTTCGTGCTGGCCGAAGCGACCGCCGGCGTCGCGCGGGGGCACGCCCGGGTATTCGGCATCATCCTCGGCACCGGCGTCGGCGGCGGATTGGTGCAGGACGGGCGGATCGTGTCGGGCAGCGGCGGGATCGGCGGCGAATGGGGCCATGGCGCGGTACTGCACCCAGCGCCGGGTCATCCGGACGTGGTGCCGGTGTTCCCTTGTGGCTGCGGGTTGGCGGGATGCCTCGACACCATCGGCGGCGCGCGCGGGATCGAGCGGCTGCACCGCTTCCTCCACCGGATCGACGCCACCAGCCTTGCGATCACCGCCGGAGCCAATGCCGGCGACGGTGTCGCGCTGGCGACGGTCGACACTTGGGCGATGCTGCTCGGCGGTCCGCTGGCGATGCTGCTCAACACGATCGCCGCGACGATCGTGCCGGTCGGCGGCGGTCTGTCGCGTGCGCCGGCGCTGATCGCCCGGCTCGATACGGCGGTGCGGGCCAATATGCTGCGCCCGGCGACGACGCCGATCGTCGTGCCGGGCGCGCTCGGCACCGATGCGGGGATCATCGGTGCCTATGCGGCGGGGATGGTGGCTTAGCGCCGATAGCCCGGACGGTTGTTGCGATCGTTGCGGTCGATCCGCACCTTGCGCGACAGCACGTCGAAGCGGCGGTCGAGATCGCGGCGCTCCATCTGCGACAGGCCGTTCGAGCGGCGATAGCGCTGTTCGAGCTGTGCGATCTGGCGGAATTCCCCGCGCAGGTTCACCGCCTCGCGCCGGCTGAGCGCGCCGCTGCGGATGCCTTGGTCGATCCGGCGCTCGATCTGCGCCTGACGCTGGTTGACCGACTGCCAGCCCTGCGCGGCGGCGGGGAGCGCGGTGGTGGCGATGCCGAGACCGGCGATCAGAAGTGCGATTTTCTTCATGGGGTTCCTCCTCTTGCTGTGAAGCGAAGATAGGAAACCCTTGTCGCAGCGATTTGTCGCAACCACATGAAAACTGTGTCGAATTGTCGCGGCGCGGGCGAGTTCGTTCAGCTTCGGCCGGATCGACCTTCCGCCGGAATTGCTCCCCTCCCTGACAAGGGAGGGGCTGGGGGTGGGTCGGCCTGCGAGGAAAGCCAACCGCTCCACAACCGGCCAATCCACCCCCGCCCCCTCCCTTCCAGGGAGGGGAGGAGTCGAACGCGGCGTTGAAGATCGATCCGCCTTACAGCGCGCCCGTCAGCCGGCAGATGTCACCACGAATGTCGCCGTCGCGCGGGGTCGCGCCCTTTGCGTCGAACAGCATGTTCGCCGGCTTGCCGCGCACCATACGCGGCCATGGCGTCAGCCCTTCGCCCGACGGATCGCCAGTCTTGGCAAAGGCCACCCAGTAATCCTGCAGATACACCGGCCCGGCGCGGCGATCGTGAAAGATATAGCCGATCTCGGCGGCATGGCTGGTCGGCCCGGTGCCGCCGTCGCCCGCCAGATCGAACTCGTAGCGCCATACCGGCCAGCCGCGCGTGGCGAGCAGGTTCGCCAGCGTCCCCGCCGGACAGCGGAAGGTCGCGTCGGTCGCAATCTGCTGGTTGCGGGTGCCGAGGCGCGCGAGCGGTGCCGGATCGGCCGAATCGAGCCGGTAATAGCCTCGCGCCGCATCGGCATTGGCCCCGAACGACAGGTCGACGAAACCGTCACGTGCGGCGCGGCCACCGGGCAGGTCCAGCTCGATCAGGTTGCTGCCGATAATCACCGGGCGGCGCGGCGCGGTGACGAACAGCTTGTCGGGCGTGTCGGGCAGCACCGCGCCGTCGATCGTGGTGCGCAGATAGAGATAATCGTCGGCGGTCAGCTTCGCGTCGTGCAGCTTCAGATCTGCCGCCAGCAGCGACTGCGCCGAGGCGCGGCGCAGCGCCGCCGTCCCCTGCGTCCCCATCAGACCGTCGAGCTGGTCGCCGATGCGGAACGCTTCCTTGAGCGGCCGCCACGGTAGGCCGAACCCCGGCGTACCCGATTCCATTGCCGCCTTGGCGAACAACCCGCGCGCCAGCGGCGAGGCGAGCAGCAGCGACACGTCCTGCGACCCCGCACTCTCGCCCGCGATGGTGACGTTGTCGGGATCGCCGCCGAACTTGGCGATATTGTCGCGGACCCAGCGCAGCGCGGCAATCTGGTCCATCAGCCCATAATTGCCGCTACTACCCTGCGCTTCAGCCGCCAGATCGCGGTGCGGCAGGAAGCCGAGGATACCGAGGCGATACTGGATGGCGACCACTACCACCCCGCGCGCGACCATCGACGACAGCACCATGCCCTCGGCCGATCCGGCGCGGTTGCTGCCGCCGTGAATCCACACCATTACCGGAGCCTTGCCGGTCATCGCCGGGCTGCCGACGTCGAGCGTCAGGCAGTCCTCGCTGGCATAGACATGGTCGCGGTGGTTCCAGCCATAGTCGTTCTGGAGACAGGCGGGCGCCGCCTGGGTCGTGGTGCGGATGCCGGTCCATTCGACCACCGGCTGCGGCTCGCGCCAGCGATTGGCGGCCAGCGGCGGTGCTGCGAACGGGATGCCGCGGAACACGGTGCGGTCGGGCAGCACCTGCCCCTCGACGATGCCCCCCGATACCGACACGCGCGGTGGCACCGGCACGGCGGGAGCGGCCACCGGCGGGGTCTGCGCGGCGGCCGGGACCGCCAGCGCGAGCATCGCAAACACCGCGCCGACCTTGCCGCCCATCGTACCGTTCCGTCCGATCATCGCCATCTGCCCCATCGTCACCCCGAACCTGTTCCGGGGTCCACCCATCCGCGCACGCCGGCGGATGCGCCGTGATCGGCACCGTTTGCCGAACCGTGGCCCCCGGAACAAGTCCGGGGTGACGGCCGGAGGTTCGGTTGCCCGACTACTTCGCGCAGGGCAGCTTCACGTCGGGCGACATGCCGAGCGCGACGCGCGCGATGCTGACCGTCATCCGCCCGGTGGTGCTCAGCACGAACGGCGCATCGACGGTGGCCATGTTGACGTTGCCGGCGAAGCATTTCAGCGGCACGCCGATCGTCTTCCATTCGCCGACCGGCAGCAGCTCCAGCTTGCCGAGCGACACGTCGTTGCCGCCCGCCCCGGTACGGATGCCGAGCTTCACCGGCTGGGCCGGCGCGGCATCGACCCGCATCGTCGCCAGCAGCATCACGTCGCCATTGGTCTGGCGTGTCAGGTCGACCGGCGACTGGGTGCGCAGCTCGATCTCGGCCGGGCCACTGCCGTCGATCTCGAAGCGCCGCGCGCCTTCCTGCACGCCGTGGTCGGTCGCGCTGACCTTCACCCGGCCGCCGCCCGACTGCGCCGGCACGGTGGTGATGCGCGTGTTGCCGCCGGTTCCAGCACCGCCGACCGACAGCGACCACGACGTCGCGGGCAGGCCCTTGTCCATGAATACGCCGCCCGAATCGGTTTCGGTCACGCGCGGGTCCTCGGACAGCACCGGCACGCTCGACCGGGCGGCACCCGACAGGCCATAGCCGAGCGGGAACAGCGTCGGCCCGGTCGCATCAGCCGTCGCCGGCCATGCGAACGACAGCTTGCCGGTGAAGTCGCGCCGCACCTGCCCGTTCTTCTGGCGGAACAGCACGTCGGACACGCCCGCCCCTTCCGATCCGGGGAGCCATGCGACGACGAAGGCGTCGGCGGCGTTGATCGCCGGGTTCACGAACAGCGGACGCCCGGTCAGCATCACCGCGACGACCGGTATCCCTTGCGCCTTTAGCTTCTTCATCGTCTCGATGGGGCCACGCTGTTCGGGGCGCAGTTGCAGCGTTTTGATGTCGCCCTGGAACTCGGCGTATTGCGTCTCGCCGAACACCACGATCGCCACGTCGGGCTTCGCCCCGGTGAAGGTGCCGGCGGGCGACAGGGTGGCGCTGCCGCCCGCTGCCTTCACCGCGCCGTCGATGCCCTTGTAGAGCGAGGTCGCGCCGGGGAAATATTTGGGATCGATGCCGGTCCCCTGCCACGTCAGCGTCCAGCCGCCCGACTGGCGCGCGACATCGTCGGCACCGTCACCCGCCACCAGCACCCGCGCGCCGGGTTTCAGCGGCAGCAGCGAGCCGTTGTTCTTGAGCAGCACCAGCGACTTGGCCACCGCCTCACGCGCGATCGCGCGGTGTTCGGGGCTGCCAAGCTGGGCGTAATCACCCGACAGCATCCGGGTCGACGGCTTGCCGACGTCGAACAGCCCGGCACGCAGCTTCACGCGCAGGATGTTGGCGACCGCATCGTCCAGCCGGGGCATCGGCACCTCGCCCGCCTTCACCTGGGCGACGAGGCTTTCCCACATCGGCTTCCAGCTATCGGGCGCCATGTACATGTCGAGCCCGGCGTTGATCGCGCGCGGGCAACTCGCGTTGGTGCAGCCCGCCACCTGGCCATGCGCGTTCCAGTCGCTGACGATGAACCCGCCGAAGCCCATCCGCTTCTTGAGGACGTCGGTCATCAGCCCCTTGTGGCCGGTGATCTTCTCGCCGTTCCAGCTCGAAAAGCTGGCCATGACCGTCTGCACCCCGGCGTTGATCGCCGAGACATAGGGGGTGCCGTGAATGTCGCGCAGCGTCGTTTCGGGGATCCTGGCATCGCCCTGATCCTGCCCGCCGAAGGTGCCGCCGTCGGCGAGGAAGTGCTTGGTCGACGCCAGCACATACGGCCCCTTCAACTGGTCGGTCGATCCGGGCGCACCCTGCAGCCCCTCGATGAACTGGGTGACATAGCTCGCCACCAGCTTCGGGTCGGACGAATAGCCTTCATAGGCACGGCCCCAGCGAATGTCCTGCGGCACGGTAATCGTCGGGGCGAAGGTCCATTCGATGCCGGTCGCGCGGATTTCCGCCGCCGTCGCCTGGGCGATCCGCCGCATCAGCGCCGGGTCGCGCATCGCGCCCAACCCGACGTTGTGCGGGAACAGCGTCGCGCCGACGATGTTGCTGTGGCCATGGACCGCATCGGTGCCCCAGATCACGGGAATGCCGACGCCGCCGTCGGACTTGTCGACCGACGCCTCATAGAAACGATCGGCGAGCTTCAGCCATTCGGACGCCGGGGCGAATTCATCGTTGTTGGGGGCCGAATTGCCGCCGTTCAGCACCGAACCCAAGTGATAGCGCTTGACGTCGGCGGGGGTCAGGCTGGCAATATCGCCCTGGATGACCTGACCGACCTTTTCCTCGACCGTCATCCGCTTGAGCAGGTCGGCGATCCGCGCCTCGATCTTCGCGTCGGTCTTGTACGGCCAGTTGGCGCGCGGCCAAAGCTCGGGGTGGACCGTCGCGGCGGGGGCCGGGGCCGGCACGGTCTGTGCCGGTGCGGCGGATGCGGCACCCAGCGCGGCCAGCACGGTGCTCAGCAGGAACGTCTTGGCCGGGGTCATCGCATCACTCTCCTAAGCCGCGCCCCCTCATGCCGGTTGCGCGCGTTTCCGCTTCGATCGTCAAAACAGACAGCGTTGTCAACGACGTTATCGGACCGCTTTGGGAACGATCGCATGTTTTCGGATTGATACCGGTAACGCACTGGTCCACCGTGCCCGTCAAACAAGCTGCCCGGGCCGTTCCACGGGTGGAGCCTCCGGGAGATCAGCCAGCGTGACGACGTTCCTTTCCGCCGCGGGTCGCCCCGATCAATGGTGAGCGCGCCGGAACCCATCCGCCTGTCGGGCACGAACCTGGCCCGGGCGGCGGATCATAACCAGCGGATCACGCTGCACGCCATTCGCGTGTCGGGGTCGCTGACCCGCATCGATCTGGCCAACATCACCGGCCTGACGCCGCCGGCCATCGCCAATATCACCCGTCGGCTGCTGAACGAGGGATTGATCGAGGAAGCCGGGCGCCGGCGCGGCGGGCGCGGCCAGCCGCCCGCCAAGCTGGTCGTGAAGCCCGCCGCCTGCTATGCGATCGGCATCAACGTCGATCGCGATCATGTGACGATCGTGCTGGTCGATTTCGCCGGACAGACGCTGGCGCGCGCCAGCCACGACGTTGATTTCGCGCTGCCCGCCGATGTCGCCGCCTTCTACGGCGCGCAGATCGGCGCACTGATCGCCGATGCGGGGATCGATGCCGACCGCATCGTCGGCATCGGCGTGGCCCGTCCCGACGATCTCGGCACCGTCGACCTGCCCGGCCGGCCGGCCAGCTATGCCGAATGGGAAAGCGTCGACATGGCCGCGCTGTTCGCCGAACCGGTCGCGCTGCCGGTCTTCGTCGAGAACGACGCCGCCGCCGCCGCGATGGGCGAACAGCAACTGGGCCATGGCCAGCACCATGCCAGCTTTTTCTACATTCTGATTTCTTCCGCGCTGGGCGGCGGACTCGTGCTCGACGGGGCCTATTTCCGGGGAGCAAGCGGCCGTTCGGGGGAGATCGGCTTCCTGCTGGGCAGCGATGGTCGCGGCGGACGGGCACAGATCCAGCACAGCGTATCGCTCTCCGGCCTGTCGCATCCGTTGCGCGCCGCCGGCTTCACCATCGCCGACATGCTGGGCGACCGGGCCGAGGACCCGGCGCTGATCGCGATCGTCGACCGCTGGATCGACGAGGCGGTCGACCGGCTGGTCGAACCGCTGGTCGCGATCAACTGCCTCATCAATCCGGCGGCGGTGTTCATCGGCGGACGGCTGCCCGGTGCCCATGTCGATGCGCTGGCGCGGCGGCTGACCGCGCGGCTGACCGCCGAGGCCGACAATATCCCGGCGCTCGCCCCGGTCCGCCGCGCGATGCTGGCCGAAGATGCCCCGGCGGTCGGCGCGGCGATTCTGCCGTTCAGCCATTTCCTGTTGCCGCGCACCAACGCGCTATGGAAAGCAGTCGTCGAAAGCGATTGAACTGAATAAGAATTTCATATTTGCTATTTAAACCAAAGCCTGCGACGGTGTTGGCAACTACCGGACAACAGGGTTTGACGAGGATGACTGTGGCGATGGACCGCGAACCGCGGTCGGGTGGCGACGTATTGCCGTTCGCAGGGGTGGAACTGGGCGGCACCAAATGCGTCTGCACCCTCGCCTATGGACCCGGTGCGATACTGGCGCAGGAAACCGTGCCGACGACCCACCCGGACGAGACGTTGCCCGCGATCGCCGCGGTGCTGGAGCGCTGGTGGTCGACCCATGGCTTCGCCGCGCTGGGCATCGCCAGCTTCGGTCCGGTCGATCTCAACCGCGCTTCGCCGACCTGGGGGCATATCCTCGCCACCACCAAGCCCCATTGGGCGATGGCCGATGTCGCCGGGCGGCTGTCCGCCGGGCTCGACGTGCCGGTCGCGTTCGACACCGACGTCAACGGCGCGGCCTATGCCGAGACGCGCTGGGGATCGGGCAAGGGCCTGACCGATTTCGCCTATGTGACGATCGGCACCGGCGTCGGCGTCGGGTTGCTGGTCAACGGCGCGCCGACGCGCGGGATCGGCCATGCCGAGATCGGCCATCTGCGCGTTCCCCGTCTGGCGCACGACACCTTGCCCAGCGGCTGTCCGTTCCACGACGATTGCGTCGAGGGACTGGCATCGGGCACCGGCATCAAGGCGGCGCTGGGCGACGTGCATGTCTCGACCATCCCGGACGACCATCCCGTGTGGGACCGGGTCGTCTCGGCGATCGTCGCAATGTGCCATGCGATGGTCGCGACCACCGGGCCGCAGCGCATCGCGATCGGCGGCGGGGTGATGAACAAGCAGCCGCATGTGCTGGCCCGGATAGAACCCGAGTTGCGTGCCAGCATCAACGGCTATCTGCCGCTGCCGGAGGGCGCGCCCTATATTGTCGCCCCAGCGCTGGGCGATCAGGCGGGGCCGCTCGGGTCGATCGCGCTGGCGCAGGTGCCGCTGGGCGAGCGGATCGCCGAACCGGCCTGACCCGCCGCAAGGCGCTTACCGTGCCATCGACACCCGGTTGCCGGCCCCGGTCACGCTGACGCGCGGCTTGCTGCGGTCGGGGGTGCGCCACACCACCTGATTGCTGGCCCCGGTGATGCGGATCGTCGCGCGAGGGGCCAGATCGACGGTGACGCGGTTGCCCGCGCCTTCGATCACCAACGTCCTGCACGCGCCGGTCACGGTCATGATGTTGCTCGCGCCGACGATGGTCGCACCCTGCCCGCCGCAGTCCATCTCCTGCGTCGCCCCCGCCCCTTCGTACCGGTCCTGCGCGATGGCGGCGGCCAGTGGCAGGGTAGCGGCGGCAAGGACGATAGCGAGTTTCGTGAACGGCATGGCATGTCTCCTTGTCGATGCCGCGACCATGGCCGCGACATCGACGGGCGACAGCGGTTAAGCGACGATCAGTGCAGGCTCTTCGCCGAAGCGACGTTGCGCACCCCCGTCCGCCCGGCGGCAAGCGCGAAGACGCACAGCGCGGCATAGCAGAGCGCCGGCACCACGAAGGCGACGCCGTGGCTGGTCGCGCCCGACACGATGCCGACGATCAACGGCACGATCGCCCCGCCGACGATCGCGGTGCAGAGCAACCCCGACGTCGCCGCCTCGCTCGCGCTCGACCGTTCCAGCGTCAGGGTGAAGATCACCGGAAACATGATCGAGTTGAACAGCCCGATGGAGATCGCCACGAACCCGGCGGTGATCCCGCCGATCGCCGCGACATACAGGCACATCGCCACCGCGACGGCGGTGAATAGCGCGAGCAGCTTGTACGCTTTCACCTTTGACAGCAGCACCGATCCGATCGCACGACCGACCATCGCGCCGAACCAGTAGAAGGCGACCGCCTTGCCCGCTTCCTGGAGCGAGACGCCGGGAACCCCGTCGCTGCCCATCGCGAAGCCGAGCAGCGGCACGCCGAACGCGGCGTCGGACATGCCCCACACGCTGTCGGCGTTGAGGAACAGCGCCATCTGCGTCCCGATCGCGACTTCCGCGCCGACATACAGGAAGATCGCGCCCGCGCCGAGCAGCGCCCAGCGCGACGAGAAGGCTTCGGACAGCAGCGTGCCCGCAGACGGAACCTGTGCCGGCGTTGCAGGCACGGCGGCGGAGACGACCCGGCGGCTGAGGAAGAAGAACAGCGCCAGCGCCGCGATCAGCCCGGCGATCCAGAAATAGGCGCGATCAATCCCGGCCAGCGCCCCGGCGCGAACCGCATCGGTCAGGACCGTGCCGTCCTTCACCTCGACCCCGTCGAGGAACAGCGTGGCGCCCAGCAGCGGCCCGAGGAACGTGCCGAACGAGTTGAACGTCTGGCTGAGCGTCAGGCGGAAATGGCTGAGCTTCGGATCGCCCAGCGCCGCCGCCAGCGGGTTCGCCGCGACCTGCAGCACGGTGATCCCGGCGGCGAGGATGAACAGGCCGAGCAGCACCAGCGGGAACACCGCCAGATTGGCCGCGACCAGCATCGTCAGACAGCCGACGACCATGGTGATGAGCGCGAACAGGATCGAAGGCACCGCCTTCAGCCGCGCGAGCAGGATCGCGGCGGGCATCGAGATGAGGCCGTAAGCGAGGAAGAAGGCGGTGGCGGCGAACTGCGCCTCGAAATCGGTGAGGGTGAAGATGCCCTTCACCGCCGCGACCAACGGATCGATCAGCGAGGTGATGAACCCCCACGCGAAGAACAATGTGGTGACGGCGGCGAACGCCAGTCCCGTGGTGGTGGCGCTACCCGCCCGCTTCTCGACCAACTGGCCTCTCCCCTTGTCCGACAAATTCGGCTATTTGATTATCATATTGCCAGTCGGGTCGGGGCGATAGGGGTTACGTGCGTGCCTCCAGCATCGTCACGATCGATGCCGCCAGCGCCGACAGCGTGTCGTCGCGCGCGCCCATCACCACGATGCGATCGCCCGGCCGTGCCTGCGCCGCCAGATGCGCGGCGGCGGCGGCGCGATCGGGGATGTGGCGGGCCGGGGTGCCGGTGACGGCCAGATCGGCGACGATGTCGGCGCTGGTCACGTCACGGCTGACGGTGCCGCCGCGATAGACCGGATCGGGCAGCACCAGCAGGTCGTCACCCTGCAACCGCGCGGCGAACATCGCCACCAGTTCGCGGCGCATGACCTTGAGCGGACCATAGCCATGCGGCTGGAACAGCAGCAGCAGCCGGCCGGGATGCGCGCGCAGCGTGGCGATGGTCGCGGCGATCTTGTCGGGGTTGTGGCCGAAGTCGTCGATGACGGTCACGCCACCTGCGGTGCCGACCAGCTCGAAGCGGCGCTTGAGCCCGGTGAAGCCGGCGATCGCGGCGATCGCCCCTTCGATCGGTACGCCGGCGGCAACAACCGCGCCGATCGCGGCCAGTGCGTTCGCGACATTATGCGCGCCGGGGACCGCCAGATGGACGTCGTACGAGCGATCCCCGACCCGCAGCGTGAAGTCGACCGAGGCCGAAAGTTTACAAAGTTTACACCCGATCATGTCCGCCGGAGCGTCGATCGCGAAGGTCGTCCGGCGGTTTTCCGCCATTTCCATCGCCAGTGCGGCGGCTTCGGCATCACCGACGTTGACGATCGTGTGCCCGGCGCGCGCCGCGAAGCCGCCGAAGAGGGTGCGCAGTTCCTCCAGCGACTTGTGGTCGAGGCTGACGTTGTTCAGCACCGCGATGCGCGGGCGATAGAAGGCGATCGATCCGTCGCTTTCGTCCACCTCGCTGACGAAGGCGTCGCCCGTGCCCACCAGCGCGCTGGCGAAGGGGCGATCGGGCGCGATGAAATTCTTCATCACCGCGCCGTTCATGACCGTGGGATCACGACCGACCATATGGAGGATATGGCCGATCATGCCGGTCACGGTCGATTTGCCGCTGGTGCCCGCCACCCCGATCGGCAAGGCCGCCGCGTTGAACAGTTCGGCGAGCAGCTCGGCGCGGCCCATCCGCCGTGCCCCGACCGCCACGGCGGCGACGATGTCGGCGACGGTCGGCTCGATCGCGGCGGAGGCCACGACGATCTGGTCGGCCGACACGATGCCGCTGCCGTCCTGGGGGAACAGCGCGATATCGGCGGCGCGCAGCGAGTCGAACTTCGCGGGCAGGCTGTCGGTATCGAGGCTGCGGTCCGACCCGGCGACCGTCGCACCGCGCCCGGCGAGGATCATCGCGAGGGGCAGCATGCCCGAACCGCCGATGCCGACGAGGAAGAAGGATTTGCCGTGGAGCATCCCCCGGCGCTATCGCCCCAAATCCAACCTTGCAAGCGGGACCGGGACATGCGGATCGGAGTGGTGGCGCCCGCGCGGCGGGTGGACGAGGGTGCGATGGCGCGTACGCAGGGCTATGCGGCGCTGACCTACCCCGCCCTCGACCTCGTGGTGCATCCGCAATGTTTCCTCGACGCCGGGCATTTCGCGGGCACCGACGAACAGCGCGCCGCCGCGTTTCTGGAATTCGCCAACGATCCCGGGTTCGACGCGATCTGGTTCGCGCGCGGCGGATACGGGTCGAACCGCATCCTGTCCGCCGTGATCCCGCACCTCAACCGCGCGGCGGCGGCCAAGGCCTATGTCGGCTTCTCCGACATGGGGTTCCTGCTGGGAGCGCTCTATGCCCGACGGATCGGACGGCCGACTCACGGGCCGATGGCGGGGCAGGTCGGCAAGGCCGGCGGCACCAACAGCGCCGCGCGCACGCTGGCATGGCTGGTCGACGGCGACCGGCGGGTGCTCGCCCCCGAGCTGGACGGGCGGCCGACGGTGGCGTTCAACCTCGTCATCCTGTGTGCGCTGATCGGGACGCCGTGGCTCCCCGACCTGACCGACCATGTCGTGATGGTCGAGGAGGTGGGTGAGGATCTCTACCGGCTCGACCGGCTGTTCTTCCAGCTTGCCGCCGCGACGCAGTTGCAGGGGATCGCCGGACTGCGGCTGGGCGCGGTGACGGACCGCAGCCCCGAGGATACCGAGTTCGGCGAGAGCGAGGAGCAGATCGTCACCCGCTGGGCACGGGCGATGGGGGTCCCGTATCTGGGGCGCGCGACGATCGGCCATTATGCCGAGAACCGGGTGGTGCCGTTCGGGGTGGCTTGAGACCGGACGCTAAAAAGGTCGGTTCACGCGGAGGCGCGGAGAAGAAGCAGAAAGGGATTTTCGCGCAGAGGCGCGGAGGCGCAGAGCGGTTCCGGTCGGAACGGCTGATGCCTGTCCGGCGAAGCCTCCCGTTTGCTGGGTAGAAAGGGAAAGCCGCTGGCGCGGCAAGCGCCCCCTTCTCTCTGCGCCTCTGCGCGAAAACCCCTTCTTCCTAGTCGAGCGCATCCGCACTCGACCTCCTACCGATCAAACCGCCAACCCGATCGCGAACGCAACGCCTCCGCGCCTTCGCGTGAATCGAAAAGAAGCGAACGAAACCGACGGGTGGTTCTACTCCCCGAAGGTCCGCGGCGCAGGCGACACCGTTACCGCGCCACCGGTGCGCACCTCCTGCACCTCCAGCGCGCGTTCGGCCACGCCGTCGCGGCCGAAGCGGAATGCGCCGTCCAGCCCCGCAAACCCGTCCTCGCCGCGCAGGCGGGATTCGGGAAAATCGCGGCCGATCGGCCAGTCGCGCGCGATGCGGATGGTCAACAGCACCGAATCATAGCCGAGGCTCGACAGGCGGTAGGGCGCGGCGTTGAAGCGCGCGCGATATTTGGTGGCGAACTGGCGATAGAGCGCGTTCGAGACGCTGGCATACCATGCGCCGTTCAGCGCCGGCATTGACCCCAGACCGGTTTCGGTGTTCCACAATTCGGTGCCGAGCACGCGCGCGCCCTTGCTCGTGCCCCGGCGGATCGCGGGCACCGCCACGGCGGCGGTGCCGGCCTGATCGGCGATGAGGACCGCTTCATAGGGCGAGGTGCGCGACAGGCGGGTGACGGCGGCCGCCACCTGCCCCTGCCCCCGGTCATAGGTCTGGAGCGAGACGACCTGTCCGCCGGCCTGTTCGACCGCGCGCAGGAAGCTGGTCGAGGCGCGCTGGCCATAGACGCCGGCGGGCACCAGCCCGGCAAAGCGGGTGATGCCGCTGCTGCGCGCATAGCCGACCACCCGGTCGATCGATTGCGCCGGGGTGTAGCCGAGCAGATACGCGCCGTTCCCCGCGACCGACACGTCGTTGGAATAGCTGATGACCGGCACCTTCGCGCCGCGCGCGATGGGTGCCACCGCGCGGACATCGTCGGCGAGCAGGGGTCCGAGGATCAGGCGGTTGCCCTCGGCGATGGCGCGCTGTGCTGCGGCGGCGGCCCCGGTCGCGGTGTCATAGGTGGTGATCCGCACCCGCTCGCTGCGCGAATCGAGCAGCGCGAGCTGGGTCGCATTGGCGATCGAGCGGCCGACGCCGCCGTTGGGGCCGGTGAGCGGCACGAGCAGCGCGACGCGGTGGCGCTGCGTATCCTCGGGGATACCGCCCGTCACGGGGGCGGGGCGGGTCGGCTGCGGCCGGGTGGGCGCAGGGGGCGCCTGTTCCACCGGCCCCCTCGGCACGATGCCGGTGCAGGCGGACAGCAGGGCGGCGCCAAGCACCGCAAACCCCCGCGCGAGATGGTGACGCCATTGCGGGCGGGCGGTGGTGTCTGCCATGGGGTATCCTGATGACCGAGAAACTTGCCCCCGGCCTCTACATCGTCGCGACCCCGATCGGCAATCTCGCAGACTTAAGTCCGCGCGCCGCCGACATCCTGTCGCGCGCCGAAGTGATCGCGGTGGAGGACAGCCGCGTCACCGCCGGGCTGCTGCGTCATATCGGCGTCAAGCGGCCGATGATCCCGTATCACGACCATAATGCCGAGGGGATGCGCCCGGGGCTGATCGCACGGATGGCGTCCGAAGCAGTGGCGCTGGTGTCCGACGCCGGCACGCCGCTGATCTCCGATCCGGGGTACAAATTGGTGCGCGACGCGCGCGCGGCGGGCCACACGGTGGTGACGATTCCCGGACCGTGCGCGGCGGTGGCGGCGCTGACGCTGGCGGGGCTGCCGACCGACCGGTTCCTGTTCGCTGGCTTCCTGCCGCCCAAGGCGCATGCCCGCACGGAGGCGATCGCGGAGATTGCGGGGGTGCGCGCGACGCTGGTGTTCTATGAGAGCGGACCTCGGCTGGCGGCGACGCTGGCGGCGCTGGCGCAAGGACTTGGCGAGCGCGAGGCCGGAGTCGCGCGCGAGATTACCAAGCGGTTCGAGGAATGCGTGACGGGGACATTGTCGGTACTGGCGGAACGCTATGCCGATGCGCCGCCCAAAGGCGAGATCGTGATCGTCGTCGCGCCGCCGGGCGCGCCGCCGCCCGCGACGGCCGAGGATGGCGAGGCGGCGCTGCGAGAGGCGCTGACCCGGCTGCCCGCGTCGAAGGCGGCGGGCGAAGTGGCCAAGGCGCTGGGGCTCGACCGCAAGGCGCTGTACGCGCGGGCGCTGGCGATGAAGGGCGAGTGACGCGCACCCGCGCCTCACGGGTGGCGGCGGATGCGGCCGGGCGGCGCGGCGAGCGGCTGGCAGGATGGTGGCTGCGGCTGAAAGGCTGGGAGATCGTCGGCCGGCGGGTCAGGACAAAGGCGGGCGAGGTCGACCTGATCGCACGGCGCGGCGGGTTGGTCGCGTTCGTCGAGGTGAAATTGCGGGCAAGCGCCGCCGGGCTGGACATGGCGATCGACGAACGCCGGCTGGCGCGGGTCGCGGCGGCGGCGGAAGTGCTGATGCCGCGCTATGCGGCGGGCGGCGAGGATGTGCGGATCGATGTGATCCTGATCGCCAAGGGGGCGGGAGTGCGGCATATCGAGAATGCGTGGGTGGGGTATTGAGGGGCCTAACCCATCGACATGGAAGCGTCGCCCCAGCGAAGGCTGGGGCCTCAGGCAGTTCCTGCCTCGCCCTGTCACTATGAGATCCCAGCCTTCGCTGGGATGACGTCCGGTTCTACGAGGACCGATCTGTCCGGCGCGTTAGAACTTCAACTTCAACTTCAGCCGCATCCATATCCATGCCGCCTGCGCGCATCGTAGCCTAGACAGGGTCGATATTCAGCAGATGCTACACCTTTTCGTCGTTCCCGCGCAGGCGGGAACCCATAGACGCAACGAGATAGGTTCGATCACCGGCGTCGGCGTGTATGGATCCCCGCATGCGCGGGGGGTTCGAGAGCAGATTTCCCCTGCCAAGGCTGAATGCCGATCCGGCCTAGCGATCAGCCGTCGTCCGTGAAACGACGCCGTTGGACAATGCTGACGATGAATAGCGCGCCAGCGATCAGGTATAACGGGAATGACCACCCGCTTCGCTCCGGCACAAAATCACGATCGCTATCGCGACGCTGAAAGCCGACCATCCGACGAAATCGGCATAAGATGCGATCCGGGACATCCGGGAATGCTAATCGAACAGATGCTTGCTGGAAAGGACGTTATCAGGCGTCAACCGTCGCTACGGTCCTCGTCATCCCAAGTCGTATCAGCCTGCTCCCTACCCGAACCCCGGCACCTCGGGCGGGATCGCCGCATTGCGCCAGCGTTCCACCGGCACCGCCAGCACGCCGCGCTCACCCTTGACCCGTTCGATCAGCGTCGCGCCTTGCTGCACGGTGCCGCCGATCGTCGCGCGGGTGCGGACCCAGTAATGGTTCGACTGGAAACCGGTGCCCGCCGGCACGGTCACGTCCTCGCGGGTCAGGTCTTCCTTCGACAGATAGCCCTGCCGGTTGCGCACCGCGAGCAACCGCTGGACCTGCGCCGGTTCGAACAGCACGCCGAGCAGTTCGGGGGTCGCCGCGTTGAGATTGACCGGGGTGTCGCCGGGCAGCGCCGTGACCATGCGCGCCAGCAGCGCCGCCTTGTCGGGCGGCAAGAACGCGGCGAGCGGGCGTAGGTCCTGCACCGGCCCGCGCTCGCGGATGAGGGCGATGCCGGCGACCGCCTGTTCGTCGGACAGGCCGGCGGCGCGGGCGATGCGGATGAAGACCAGTTGCGGGATCGGGTCCTCGCCGCGCCGCACCGAATTGACGTTGAAGCGCCCCTGCGCATCGGCGATGGCGAGGTCGAAGCGGCCGCCGTCGATCGCGATGCCGTTTTCGCTCAGGGACCCCCACGGTTCGCCGGGATAATCCGCCTCCGCCGCCACCCGCGCGTCGCGTTGCAGCGCGGTCAGCGCCGACAGCTCGCCGCCGCGCACCACCGCCAGCGCGCGCGACGCTTCGCGCGAGCGGATCGAGCGGTCGAGCGCCAGTTCCTCGCGGTTTATCATGAGCAGGACGAGTCCGCTGGCGATCGCGACGAACATCAGCACGTTGACGAGGATCATGCCGCGCTCGCGCTCGGCCACCGCGCGGCTCATGACGGCTGCGCCGGGACCGGCAAGGTGACGACACGGCGCAGGGTTCCGCCGCCCGTCCCGCCCAGTTGCAGCTCGACCACCACCGCGCGCGGCCATTCGCCCGAGCGGTCGGGCGCGGGCGGCCATGCCGGCAGCCAGCCGCCGTCGAAATAGCGCCAGCGCGCGCCCGCCACCTGATCGAGCACCTGTTGCGGCCGGCCGCCGACGATCCGTTCCAGCCGGCCGCCGACGACGCGGTAGGCGACCGGCACCGCCGGCCCGCCGAACCCCGGCGCGGCGCGGGCGAAGCGCACGCCAGCGGCGTCCCCGGCGAGTGGCCCCGGCGCGATCTGGTCGAGGTCGCTCGAAATCACTACCATCGCGCGTTGCAGGTCGGCCACCCGGTCGAGCCGCGCCTCGGTCCGCCCGTCGACGCCGATGACGCTGTCGACCAGCGTCAGCCCCGCCACCGCGATCAGCGCGAACAGGCCGAGCGAGATCATCAGTTCGAGCAGGGTGAAGCCGGCCTCGGCGATGTCGTCCGAGCCGCTCCCCTGATCGTCAGCCCGGACTCGTTCCGGGGTCCACGGTTCCGCGCAAGGAACGGTCGCGGCATTTGCGGGACCGTGGACCCCGGAACAAGTCCGGGGTGACGATAGGGTTACACCTGCTTCGATCATGCCCCGCGGCTCTCGGCCACCTTTTCATACAGGCCGTCCTTCGCGACGAGGATCGCGAAGTCGCGGGCGCAACTGCCGTCGGCGCGGAAGCGCAGCGGGCCGGTGGTGCAGTCGAACCCCGCCTCGCGCAGCACGCCCTCGCGCGTCATCTGATCGGCGTCGCGCAGCGTCTTCGCGATACCCGCGGCGTCGTGGCCCAGCGCGGCGATCGCGCCGGGCCGGCCACCGTTGCGCGCGGCGAAGGCGGCGGCGAAGGTCGCGAAGCGCGCCGGATCGGGGCTGGCGATCCATGCCCCCTGCAATGCCGCCAGCACATCGGGGCGATAGTCGAGCGCCTGGACGGTCGCCAGCAACTGCACCCCGCCCTCCCTCGCCCGGCGGGCGGCGGCGAGCGCGGTGGCGCTGCCGCCGGGCACGAACAGCGCATCCGCCTCGCCCGCCACCCCGCCCGCCGGCGTGGGAAGGACGATGAGGCCGAGATCGCCCTCCGCGCGCTTCGCCGCCGCGACGCAGGCGCTGCTCCACGGCGTTCCGTCGTCGAGCGCCGCGACGCGACGCACCCCGCGCGACCGGGCATAGCCGAGCAGCGCGCCGGTCGCCTGCGCCGGGGTGATGCCCAGCACGAACGCGCCATTTCCCTGCGCGGCGGCATCGTTGGTCAGCGCCACCACCGGCACGCGCGCGCCGACGGCGGCGGCCACCGCGCGCGTCTCGGCGGCGGTGAGCGGCCCCAGCAACAGCGCCGCGCCGCCCTTCACCGCCGCCAGCGCGGCGCGCACCGCACCGTCGGCGCTGCCGCCGGTATCGATCACGCGCAGCGCCGTGGCGTCGGTTTCGGCAAGCATCGCCGCGGCGGCTATGCTACGGCCCAGCGCCGCCCGTTCACCGGTGAGCGGCACCAGCAACGCGGCCACGCCCTTCGCCCGGCGCGCCGCCCACAGGGGGGATGCGATCGATGCCGCCGACGACAGCGCAAGGCCCTGTCCCACCAGTTTCAGCGTCGCGCGTCGCGTTGGCATTGCCGGGTCTTTCACGGAGTCAGGCACGGCGGCGTAGTATCGCCTTCGCCACCCTCGGCATAGTCTCGTTCGCGATCGCGATGGTCGCGACGTTGCCCGCCAGCCTGATCGTGCGCAACGTGGCGTGGCGCAGCGGGGTCGGCGGTACGATCTGGCACGGCGAGGTCGGCGTGGCGGGGGGCAGCCGGCTGGAGTGGCGGTTCGCGCCGCTGCGCAGTATCACCAGTCTGGGTTTCGCGGTCGACTGGACCGCGACCGGCCCCGATACCGATCTGGGCGGACAGGCGATCGCCTGGGGCAGTGGCGTGCAACTAGACAAGGTGGCGGGATCGGCCGATGCCTCGCTGCTTCAGGCGCTGCAACCCGATCTGCCCTTCACCTGCGACGCGACGATGCAGATCGACTTGGCGAAGCTGTCGACCGCCAGCGGATCGGCGATGGCCGATGGCCGCGTCGCGATCGATCCGGGCAGTTGCGCTACCAGGGCCGGCGTCGCGACGCCAACCCCGGCGCTGCTGCTGACCGCCGAGCATATCGGGCAGGAGACGCGGGTGCGGCTGGCTCCCGACGCGCAACGCCGCCGCACGTTGATGGACGCGACGCTGCGCGAGGACGGCGTGCTGAAGTTCCAGATGACCGGCGACGGCGCCGCGACGCTGCCGTTCGTGGGGTTGCCGGCAGGCGCGGCGGTGGAAGGGCGGTTCTAGGCCGGATCGACATTCAGCCTTGCCGGCCGATCTTCGTTGTTTTCGGCGGAAACAGCCACCCCTTTCGTCACCCCGGACTTGTTCCGGGGTCCACGGCTCGGCAATCGGTGCGCCTTGAGGCTGTATCGACAGCGTTCGGGGACAAGTGGACCCCGGAACAAGTCCGGGGTGACGACGCGCGAAGGAAGGTCGATCGGCCCGAGCGCCCTCCTCTACCCGTGCCGCCGTCCGAAGTCCTCGCGGGCGTCGTCCTGTCCCTGTTCGACGATCGAGCGGCGGATGGTGCGGGTGCGGCTGAACAGGTCGAACAGTTCGTCGCCCTTGTCCCAGCGGATCGCGCGTTGCAGCGCCGACAGGTCCTCGGAGAAGCGCTGGAGCATGGTCAGCACCGCGTCCTTGTTGGCGAGGAACACGTCGCGCCACATCGTCGGGTCGGACGCGGCGATGCGGGTGAAGTCGCGGAAGCCGCCCGCCGAATATTTGATGACCTCGCTCTGCGTCACCGCCTCCAGATCGCTGGCGGTGCCGACGATGGTATAGGCGATCAGGTGCGGCAGGTGGCTGGTGATCGCCAGCACCAGATCATGGTGCTGCGCGTCCATCATTTCGATGTCCGCCCCGATCCTGCGCCAGAATTCGGCGACTCGCTCGACCGCGAGGGGGTCGGCGTCGGCCGCGGGCGTGAGAATGCACCAGCGGCCCTTGAACAGCGTGGCGAAGCCCGCCTCCGGTCCGCTGCGTTCGGTCCCCGCAACCGGATGCGCGGGGACGATCGCGACGCCGGGCAGGGCCTGCGTCAGTGCGGCGGCGATGCCTGCCTTGCTCGACCCGACGTCGCTGACGACGACGCCGGGGGGCAGGTCGGGTGCGATCTCGGCGGCGACCGGGCCGATCGCGCCGACCGGCACGCACAAGATCACCAGATCGGCATCGATCACCGCCGCGCCGGCATGGTCGCTCACATCGTCGAGCAGCCCCAGCGCGCGCACCGTCTCGCGCGCTTCCGCCGAGGCGTCATGGCCGGTGAGGCGCACGCCCGGCATGTCGGCGCGGACCGCGCGGGCGATCGACGATCCGATCAGCCCCAGCCCGAGGATCGCGACCCGCGCGAACGGCAGCATCAGCCGCCAACGATCTCGCGAAGCGCGGCGGCGACGCCGCGCACCTCCGCCTCGGTGCCGATCGAGATGCGCAGGCCGTTGGCAAGTCCCTGTCCGGGCAGCCAGCGGGTGATGAAGCCCTTGTCCATCAACCCCTGATAGGCGTCGCCCGCGCTGACCGGTCCATCGAACAGCACCAGCACGAAATTGGCCTTCGACGGGACGGCGCGCAAGCCCGCGTTGCCCATCGCGGCGATCTCGCCTTCGAACCATGTCCGCCATTGGCGGTTGTGTGCGCGGCTGGCCTCGACGAAGCTGGTATCGCGCACCGCCGCGATCGCCGCCTGCTGTCCGGCGGTCGTCACGTTGAACGGCGCGCGGATGCGGTGCATCGCGTCGATCGCCTCCGCCGAGCCATAGCCCCAGCCGATCCGCTCGGCGGCAAGGCCGTGGATCTTGGAAAAGGTCCGCGTGACCAGCACGTTCGCCTGCGTCCGGGCGAGGTCGAGGCCGTGATCGTCCTCGTGATCCTCCAGATATTCGGCATAGGCCTGATCGAGCACCAGCAGGATGTCGGGGCGCAGCGCTGCGTGCAGCCGGGCGATCTCCGCGCGGGGGCAATAGGTGCCGGTGGGATTGTTCGGATTGGCGACGAACACCACGCGCGTCCGGTCGGTCACGCAGGCGAGGATCGCATCGACGTCGGTCGCATGATCCTTGTCCGGCGCCACCACCGGCGTCGCGCCGACGCGCCGCGTCGCGATCTCATAGACCGCGAAGCCGTAGCGCACGAAGATCACCTCGTCGCCGTGCCCGGCATAGGCCCCGGCGGCCAGATGCAGCACCTCGTCCGATCCGGTGCCATAGATGATCCGCGCCGGGTCCAGCCCATGCGCCTGCGCGATCGCCGCGCGCAGATCGGCGGCACCGGGATCGGGATAGCGCTCAAGGCTGCGGTCGGCCTGCGCGAAGGCGGCGCGGGCGTGCGGCGAGGTGCCGAGCGGGTTCTCGTTCGACGAGAGTTTCGCCACCTGCCGCCCGTCGTCGGTCTTCGACCGGCCGGGGACATAGGGGGCGATGTCGAGGATCCATGGCTTGGGAGCGGGAGCGTTCATGGCCCCGCCCCCTGCGCCAAGCCGGCCATGAACGCAAGATCGAGGGACCGGGACCGCTACACCAAGAACACCAAGACCCGTTAACCATCGCCTGCTATGGCCGCTGCAACGCGGGACAAGCGGAACAGGGGCGGCAATGCGGGCGGGCGACACGATCTGGCGGGCGATGCAGGCGGCACGGCGTGCCAACCTGATCGATGAAGGTGCGCCCGCGCCTGTCCCAGCGAGTTGGAGCGCCACCCGGCGCGCGTTGTTGCAAGGGCTGGCAGCGACCGGGCTGGCCGGCGTGGCCGCGCCGCTGGCTGCCCGGCGGACCGCGCCTGGCCGTGTCGCAATTCTGGGCGGTGGCCTCGCCGGGCTGACCGCGCTGCACCATCTACGCGCGGCCGGGGTCGATGCGTGGCTGTACGAGGCGAAGGCGCGGCTGGGCGGGCGGGTCCATACCCGTCGCCTGCCCGACGGCGTCGCGTTCGAGCGCGGCGGACAGTTGGTCAATACTGACCATGCCGACATGCACGCGCTCGCCCGCCGCTTCGGCATCGCGCTGATCGATCGCAAGGACACCGCCCATCGCACGATTATCGTCGAGAATGGCGAGAGCGTATCCGACGCCCGGCTGGCGCGCGCGCTGCGCCCGATCGCACGGCGGATCGACCTCGACGCCAAGGCGCTGTCGGACAATTTCGAGGGCACCGCGCGCCGGCTCGACCGGCTGTCAATGGCCGCCTATTTCGATCTCCACGCCGCGCTGCTGCCCGACCCGTGGGTCCGTCGGCTGCTCGAACAGACCGCGCGCACCGAATATGGCGCGGAACCCGATCGGGTTTCGGCGATCGGGCTGTTGTTCAACCTGCCCGTCGTCGACGGGGACCGGGTGGAGGTGCTGGGCGGCAGCGACGAACGCTATGTGCTGTCGGGCGGCAGCTCGACGCTGGTCGAGGCGCTGGCCGCACTCCACGCCGACCGCATCGCCACCGGGCGCGAGGCGATCCGGGTCGAGGCGAATGGCCGACGCGCGGGCATCGTGTTGCGCGACCTGTCGCGCATCGCCTGCGATCATGTCGTGCTGGCGCTTCCCGCCAACGTCGCCCGCCGGATCGAGATCGCCGCCCCCCTGCCCACGCCATGGCGGCAGTTCCTCGGTTCGATGGAACTGGGCCGCAACGAAAAGCTGCAATGGGCGATGGCGAGCACGCCATGGCGCGCGGCGATCGGCGAGGGTGGCGAGCTGTGGTCGGCCGACCCGGAAGCCGCCGCGGCGCAAGGGTGGGACGCGACGGTACGCGGCGGACCCGAACGCCCGGTGTGGAACTGGTTCTTCGGCGGCGATCAGGCGGCGGGCTTCACCGCCCATGGCGCGCCGCCCGCTCCGGGGCAGCTCGACGCGCTGTTCGCCCCCGCGCTGGTGGCGCTGAACGCGCACCGCAGCGCCGACTGGAGCTTCGATCGCACCGGATGGAGCGCCGATCCGCTGATCGGGGGGGCCTATGTCAATTATCCGCCGGGGATGCTGACCCGTTTCGCGAAACTGTTGTGGCTGGAGGAAGCCGACGGCCGCGCGACGCAGGTGGCGCGCGCGGGGCGGATCGTGTTCGCGGGCGAGCATCTCTCCGATGCCTATCCCGGATACATGAACGGCGCAGCGCAGACCGGGCGGCTTGCCGCCGCCAGCCTGCTCGGACGGCGGATCGCCCCCGACGCGGCTTGAACCGGCCGGCGCGGACCGGTAGCGGCAAGCCCATGGATTCCCGTTTCGGTCCCGATCGCCGCGTCACGCTCGACACCCCCCTCGCGCTCGACGGCGGGGCGGTGCTCGACCGGATCGACATCGCCTATGAAACCTATGGCACGCTGAACCCGGCGCGCGACAATGCGGTGCTGATCTGCCACGCGCTGACCGGCGACCATCATGTCGCCTCGGCGCATCCGCGCACCGGCAAGCCCGGCTGGTGGTCGCGAATGATCGGGCCGGGCAAGCCGATCGATCTGGATAAACAGTTCGTCATCTGCTCGAACGTGCTGGGCAGTTGCATGGGATCGTCGGGTCCCGCCAGCATCGATCCCGCGACCGGCCGCCCCTTTGCGATGCGCTTTCCGGTGCTGACCATCCGCGACATGGTGCGCGCGCAGGGGATGCTGCTCGACCATCTCGGCATCGAACGCCTCCGCGCGGTGGTCGGCGGGTCGATGGGCGGCATGCAGGCGCTGTCATGGGGCGCGACGCTGCCCGACCGGGTCGAGGCGGTGGTGGTGATCGCCTCGACCGCGCGGCATTCGGCGCAGAACATCGCGTTCCACGAGGTCGGGCGGCAGGCGATCATGGCCGATCCCAACTGGGCCGGCGGCGAATATTACGACGGCGCGGCCCCGTCGGCCGGCCTGTCGGTCGCGCGGATGGCGGCGCACATCACCTATCTGTCCGAAGCGGGCCTGACCGCCAAGTTCGGCCGCAAGTTGCAGGCGCGCGCCGACGGACAGGCGGGGTCCAAGACGTTCGGCTTCGATGCCGATTTCCAGGTCGAAAGCTATCTGCGGCATCAGGGCCTTGCCTTCACCGACCGGTTCGATGCCAATTCCTATCTCTACATCACCCGCGCGCTCGATTATTTCGATCTGGCCGAGGAACATGGCGGCATTCTCGCCAACGCCTTTCGCGCGACGAAAGCGCGGTTCTGCATCGTCAGCTACGATACCGACTGGCTTTATCCGACGGCGGAGTCGCGCAGCATCGTCCATGCGCTCAACGCCGCCGGCGCGCCCGCCAGCTTCGTCGAGCTGTCGTCGCCGTTCGGCCATGATGCGTTCCTGCTCGAATCGCCCGATCTCGACCGGGTGATGCGCGGCTTTCTGGAGGCGCGGGCATGACGCTTCGCCCCGATCTGGCGATTATCGCGGCCCATGTCGCGCCGGGATCGCGCGTGCTCGACGTCGGCTGCGGCGACGGGCAGTTGATGGCGGCGCTGCGCGACACGCGCGGCGTCGATGCGCGCGGGCTGGAGATCGACGCGCGCAACGTCGCCGATGCGATGGCCAAGGGGCTGTCGGTGATGCAGGGCGACGCCGACCGCGACCTCGCCGACTATCCCGACGCCAGCTTCGACTATGCGATCCTCAGCCAGACGCTCCAGACCGCGATGCGCCCGCATGTCGTGCTCGACCATCTGCTGCGCATCGGTGGGCAGGCGTTCGTGTCCTTCCCCAATTTCGCGCACTGGCGGGTACGCGCCTCGCTGTTGTGGGGCGGGCGGATGCCGGTGACGAAGCTGTTGCCGCTCGAATGGTATGACACGCCCAACATCCATCATGTGACGATCGACGACTTCCGCGCCTTCGTCGGCAAGCGCGGCATCACCGTGGTCGACGCTTGGTTCCTGTCGGGCGGCAAGCGCACCACGGCGGCGGCGGCGAACTTCCGCGCCGAACATGCGGTATTCCTGCTGAAGCGCTGAGCGATCCGCCTTGTGGCTCCCCTCCCTGACAAGGGAGGGGTTTGAGGGTGGGTTGGTCCGCGAGGGAACGATACGCCTGCCACCGGCCGACCCACCCCCGGCCCCTCCCCTGTCAGGGGGGGAGTACAAATCACTGTCGTTAACCAAGCCTAAGTCATTGATGCCGATAGTCGTCACCGTCCGGGGTTCGGGGCAGAACGGGATTCGGTTCGATGCGTACACGGCTTTTCACGCTATTCCTCGCGGGCGGGGTCCTGCTGAACGGGTGCGCCAGAAAGACGCCCGAGGCGGTCGCTGCGCCGCCGGTGCCTCCAGTGGCCGCCGTGCCGCAACCGATGCCCAAGCCACCGCTGGGGGCGGCCGCCAACCTCGCCATTCCCGCCGCCACCCCCGATGGTGGCTATGCGACGATCAACCGCACGCTCTCTACCGACGCTGCGTTATGGCATCTGCGCTCGGCGCTGAATGTCGCCGCGCTCCAGTGCGACATCGGCGATCCCAACGGCGTCGCGCAGTATAACCGGTTGCTGAAGGTCCACGCCGCCCGCTTCGCCGCCGCGCACCGCGCGCTGGAGGCCGAATACCGGCGCGGCGGCGGCGACTGGCAGGACCGGTTCGACGATTCGATGACGCGGGTGTATAATTATTTTGCCCAGCCGCCGGTACGGGCACGGTTCTGTGCGACCGCGCTGCCGATGCTGGCGCAGGTCGCCGACCTGCCCGCCGGCAGCCTCGACGGCTTCGCCGCGCCGGGCCTCGGCTCGCTCGACGAGCCGTTCGTCGAATTCTACCGCGCCTATGACGCCTATCGTATCGCGCTCGCCCAGTGGCAGGCGGGGCAAGGGCCGAAGCTGGCGGTCGATCCGCAGGTGCTGGTCGCCTCGACCGAAGTGACCGGCGGCAGCTACCGCGTGGCGGCGCGCTGATTTCCCGGGCATACTGGCGGTAGAAAGAACGCCCGCGCGATACGCGCGGGCGTTCTTCGTTGGCGTTGGCGGCGTCCTGCTACTTCGCCGCAGCGCGACGCGGGGCCGTTCGCGGTGTCACGACCGGCCCCGCTCGAACGCCGGCTGGATCAGCCGCCGAAGCCGCGCGTCGTCTGATACAACAGGGTGATCGCGACGCGACGGTTGCGCGGATCATAGGGGTCCTTGACGATCATCGGTTCGCGATCGGCGACGCCCTCGATCCGTTCGAAACGGCGTTCGCCGACCCCGCCCAACGCCAGCCGGCGGCGGGTCGCCTCGGCGCGGCCCGACGACAACATCCAGTTGTTCATGTCCTGCGGCCGGCCATAGGCGACGGCATCGGTATGACCGCGGATCATGATGGTGTTCGGCAGGTCACGGACGGTATCGGCGATCAGGCGCATCAACTGGCTGGCTTCGGGAGCCAGCGCGGTGGTGCCGAGCGCGAACATCGAATAATCGGCATTGTCGACCAGATCGATCCGCACCCCGTCGCGCGTCGGCACGATGCGGACGTTCTTGGCAAGCTTGGCAAGGCGCACGTCGCTCTGCATCCGGCGCGACAGCGTGCGCTTGATCTTGTCGAACGCCTGCTTGTCCTGCGCCGCCAGTTGCTGGCGGTTCTTCATCGCGCCCTTGTCGCCGGCACCGGTCTGGGTGCCGCCGGTCGCATCGACCGGGATGGTCATCGACCGGGTGCCGGTCTGCTGCGCCTTGTGCGGATAATTGTCCTTGTCGATGATCGATTCGCCGCCGAAGATGCCGTTCGAGCCGGCCGAGTTCTGCTTCAGTTCGACCAGCGTCGGCGCGAAATAATCGGCGAGCGCCTTGCGCTGCTTCTCGTTGGTCGCACCGAGCAGCCACATCAGCAGAAAGAACGCCATCATCGCCGTCACGAAATCGGCATAGGCGACCTTCCACGCGCCGCCGTGATGGCCGCCGTGGCCGGCGTCGATGATCTTCTTGACGATGATGATCTTGGGCGGCTGGTTGTTGCCGTGCGGAGCGCGGGCGGCCATCAGCGGGTCCTCCTGGTCATCACCCTCACCGTCCGCGCAGGCCGTCGAACACCTCGGCGAAGCCGGGCTGGTTGTGATGGGCGATGCCCGAGCGCGCCGCTTCGATCACCAGCGGCTGCGGATGACCGTGCAGCGAGGCGATGATGATCTGCTTGACGACGTGATAGATCGCGGCGTCGGCATCGATCACCTGCTGCAACCGCGTGGCGAGTGGGCCGACGATGCCGTAGGCGAGCAACACGCCGAGGAAGGTGCCGACCAGCGCCGAGCCGATCATGCCGCCCAGAATCGACGGCGGCTTGTCGATCGAACCCATCGTCTTGACCACGCCGAGCACGGCGGCGACGATGCCGAGTGCGGGCAGCGCGTCGGCGAGACCCTGGAGCGTACCCTGCGGCCCCTGCACCTCATGGTGGTGGGTCTTGATCGAATTATCCATGACCTCCTCGACCGCATGCACGTCGAGCGTACCCGACGAAACGACGACGAGGCGCAGCGTGTCGGCGATCAGGTTGACCAAGGTGTGATCGGCCATCAGCCGGGGATATTCGGAAAAGATCGCCGACGACTTCGGGTCCTCGACATGCGGTTCGAGCGCGATCGGCCCTTCGGCGCGCAGCATCTTCATCAGTTTCGACACGAGGAAGATCGCGTCGAGATAATCCTGTTTCTTGTATTTCGGACCCTTCATCACCTTCATGAAGCCGCCGCCCATCGCCTTCAGCTCCTTGCCGGAGTTGCCGATGATGAGCGCGCCGACCGCCGCGCCGCCGATGATGAGCATCTCGTGCGGCAGTGCGTGCATGACGGGGCCGAGCGCGCCGCCGGTGATGGCGAACCCGCCGAACACCATCGCGATCAGCACGACGAAACCGATGGCCGGAAACATGTGGCACTAGCCCCTTTGGAATGGGATCGCCGAACGCGCGATCATGCTTTCCCGGTTATTCACCATGAAGGTCGAGAAATGGTTACCAAGGCCCCGAGTCGGGGTGGGTCGCGCTTATTTCAGGTAATCGAACAACGACATGCCGGCCAGTTTGGCCACGCTGGCCTGCGTCGCCTGCAGCACCGTCATCGTCTTTTGCAGCTCGACCATGGCGCTGGGCAGGTCGGTCGCCTCGATCGCGACGCGGGCTTCGGTGCGGTCTAGCGCAACCGTGTCGAGTCGCGCCGATTCGACCTCCAGCCGCGCGGCGCGGGCACCGGCCGAGGCGCGCGCGGTCGTGACCTGCGATTCGACCTTCGTCAGATCGTCGAGCGCCTTGCCGGCGGCGGCGGGCAAGGCGGCGGCGGGATCGCGCAGCGTGGCCACCAGCGTGGCGATGGTCGCGAAGATGTCGGTCGCGTCGGCGGCACCGCCGAACACCCGTCCGCCGTCGGCACCGACCTGTACCTGCGCGCCCTCGCCGATCGGCAGCGTCGCGACGTCGCCGGTGCCGGCATAGCCGATCGCGCCGCCCGTCCCCTTCGTGAACGCCGCATCGCCGGTGCCGCCGAAGATCGGCTGACCGCGCACGTCCTTGCTATTCGCGACCGAAAGCATGTCGTCGCGGATCGCCTCCAGTTCGGTGGCGATGCCCGCGCGGCCGTCCATGCTCAGCGTGCCGCTGTTGGCGCTGATCGCCAGTTCGCGGACGCGGACCAGCCGGTCGCTCACCTGTTCGAGCGCGGTATCGGTCTGCGACAACAGCCCGCGCGCCAGCGTGATGTTCGCCTTGTACGCGCCGTCGGCCGCGTCGTCGCGCTTGATGCCGCCGAGCCGGGTCCAGCCGGTCGCGTCGTCGGAGGCGATGTTGACCTTCTTGGTCGCGATTTCGGTCTGCAACCGTTCGGTGGTCGACGACAGGTCGGCCATGCGGGCGGCGGCGCGGTTGTAGAAGCCGGCGGTGGAGATTTGCATGGGCGGCCCTATCGGATCTGGAGCAGCGTATCGAGCGTCTCGCGCGCGACCTGGATCACGCGGCTCGACGCCTGATAGGCCTGTTGGAAGCGCATCAGGTCGATCGCCTCGGCATCGAGGTTGACGCCCGAGGCGGCATCGCGCGCGGCGACCGCCGAGTCGTGGATCGACCCTTGCGCCTGCGCCACCGTCTTGCGCGCGGCGAGCGCCGAGCCGTTGGCGGCCTGTAGCGCGACGGTGCGCGTCTCGAACTTCGCGGTCGAGCGCAGGTCGGCAAGCTTCGACAGATTGCCGTTGTCGCGCGTGCCCTTGCCCGGCGATGCGGCGGCGATGGCGGCGGGATCGCTCAGCACCGCCTTGATGGTGCCGCCGGTTTCCAGCGCGAACATCGGATTGCCGCCCTTGCCGGCAAGATCCTGCCCCCTGCCCTGCACGTCGTTCACGCCGTTCACGAATTCGGTGGCGAGCGTGGTGATCGACGCGCGCGCCTCGCCCAGCCGCGCCGCGCCCTCGGCGATGCCGGCGAGCGAGCCGCCGGTCGGCGTCAGGATCGATTCGACCCCGGCGCGGCTGCTGACGAAACTGACCGCGCCATCGGCGTTGCGGGCATAGCCGATCTTCGCCGCGTCCGACCCATGGACCAGCAGCGCGCCATCGGCCCCGCCGCCACGCACGCTGGCGCGGCCGGCGGAATCGAAGGTCGTGGTGACGTCGGTAAGGCCGCTCATCTCCTCCAGCAACCGGTCGCGCTGGTCGAGCAGTTGCGCCTGTCCCGCGCTGCCGTCGCTGACGCGGCCGAGGCCCTCGTTGATCTTGGCGAGGCCGCTCGACAATTCGCCGAGCTTCGCCGCATCGGCGGCGGCGGCGGTGTCGAGGTCGGCGATGGCCGAGTCGATCGCGCGGACCGTGCCGGAGAATGCCTGCGCGACACCGCTTGCCGCTTCCAGCATCGCCGCGCGCGGCGCGGTGGCGGACGGATCGGCGGCCAGCGCGGTGCCGGCGTTGAAGAAATCGCCCATCCGCTCGTCGAGCGCCTGCCCGCCCAGCGCGCTTTCGATCCGGTCGAGCCAGACCATGCCGGTTTCGGTGCGCGCCACGTCGCTGCCGGCGGCGCGGACCTGTGCCGAGCGGAACGAGTCAGCGGCGCGGGCGATGCCCGATACCGCGACGCCCATCCCTGCCCCCAAGCGGACCGAGGTGCCGCCGACCTGCGTCAGCGTGGCGGTGCGCCGGACATAGCCCGGGGTCGCCGCGTTGGCGATATTGTCGGAGGTGGTGGTCAGCGCCGCCTGATGCGCCCTGACCCCGCTCGCACCGATCGACAGCAGGTCGCTCATCCGTTCTTCCCTTCTCCAGAAGTAACGGCAGAAGCCGGCGCGGTTTCAGTGGTATTCGCGCCCTGTCCCTTCATCAGAAAGTCGGTCATCGCCTTGCCGATGCCGAGCGGCGTCGACACCGCCATGCTCTCGGCGACCTTCTGGTCCCACATGTCGCGGAACTGGTCGGCGGCCTTGCTCTCGAACAATGTCTCGGCGAGCTTGGTCTTGCGCATCGATTTCAGCATCATGCCGGTGAAGACCGCCTCGAAGCGTTCGCCCGCCGCCTTGAGGTTCTTTTCCCCGCCCAGACGGCTGGTGTCGGTATCGATGCCGGTGGTGGCGCCGATGATGCTCACAGGACCACCAGTTCGGCCTTGAGCGCGCCCGATTCCTTGAGTGCCTCAAGGATCGCGACGAGGTCGGCGGGCGAGGCACCGATGGCGTTGATCGCTTTCACCACATCCGCCAGCTTGGGGCCGGGGTCGAGCAGGAACATCGGTCGCGCCTCCTGTTCGATCGTCACGCCGCTCTTCTGTTCGAGCGCGGTCTGGCCCTGGCTGAACGGGGCGGGCTGGCTGACGCGCTGATCCTCGTCGATCCGCACGGTCAGCTTGCCGTGGGTGACGGCGGCGGGCGACACGCGCACCGCCGAGTTGATGACGACGGTGCCGGTGCGCGCATTGACGATGACGCGCGCCGCCGTCTCCGCCGCCTCGACCGCCAGATTCTCGACCTCGCTCATCAGCATCGACCGGGTGGTGGCCCCGGGCGCGGCGCGCATCGCGACCGATACCGCGTCGATCGCGGTGGCGGTGCCCATGCCGAAGCGGCGGTTGATCGCGCTCGCGACATTCTGCGCGGTGGTGAAATCGGCCTGCGCCAGATTGAAGGTCAGCGTCGGCGCGGTGGCGAAGCCGGTGTCGACGGTGCGCTCGACGGTCGCCCCGTCGGGAATGCGCCCGGCCGAGGGGATGTTGACGACGATCTTGGAGCCATCGGCCCCTTCCGCGCCCAGCCCACCGACCGCGAGATTGCCCTGCGCCATCGCATAGATCTGGCCATCCGCGCCCATCAGCGGGGTCATGACCAGCGCGCCGCCGCGAAGCGACTTGGCCTTGCCCATCGACGCGACGGTGACGTCGATCCGCTGGCCGGGCTTGGCGAAGGCGGGCAGTTCGGCGGTAATCATCACCACCGCCGCGTTCTTGAGGCCCGGATTGGCACCGGGCGGCAGTTGCAGCCCCATGCGCGACGTGATCGCCTTCACCGACTGCACAGTATATTCGAGATTGTCGTCGCCCGTCCCCGGCAGCCCGACGACGATGCCGTAGCCGGTCAACTGGTTCGAGCGGATGCCCTGGAACCGGCCGAGGTCCTTGACCCGTTCGGCATGGGCCGGCGCGGCGGCGACGAGAAACGCGAGAAGCGCGAGCAGGAAGCGCATGGATGCGGGTCCTAGAAAGGGCTGACGACCTGGAAGAAGCGGCTGAGCCACCCCTGCCGGCTGGCGCGGGCGACATCGCCCTTGCCGGTATAGGCGATGCGGGCATCGGCGACGCGGGTCGAGGGAACGCGGTTGTTCGCATCGACGTCGGCGGTGCGCACGATCCCCTTGATCGCGACGAATTCGTCGCCGCGATTGAGCGTCACCCGCTTCTGCCCCTGCACCAGCATGGTGCCGTTGGGATAGACGGCGGCGACCGTGACCGAGACTTCGCCCGACAGCGCATTGGCCTGATCCGCCTGACCGCCACCGTTGAAGTTGCGGTTGCCAGAGGCGCGCGCGATGTTCGGGTCGAACGACAGCGGCCCGACCGACGGCGGCGTGATGCCGAAGCCGCCGCCGCTGTCGAGCTTCGACGCCGCCGATTTCGACGCCGTCGTCCGTTCGACCAGCACGATCGTCAGCGGATCGCCGACTTTGCGCGCGCGCCATCCCTCGTACAGCGCGGCATAGCCGTCGTCGGCCTGAAAGATCGCGCCGGTGGCGACGCGCACCGGGGCGGGCGGCGTCGACAAGGTCGCGCTGTAATCCTCGGGCGGCGCTTTCTTGCCGAACAGCGGGCGCGCGGTCGCCGGGCTTGCCGCCAGCGCGACCACCGCCAGCGCGGCGAGCGCGTCAGATGTTCTGATTGACATATTTCAGCATCTCGTCGGTGGCCGAGATCATCTTGGAATTGACCTCATAGGCGCGCTGCGTCTCGATCATGTCGACGAGTTCCTCGACGACGTTGACGTTCGATCCTTCGAGCATCCCCTGCCGGATCTGGCCGCGACCATCCTGTCCGGCGATGCCCATCGCGACCGCGCCCGAGGCCGCCGTCTCGATCAGGTAATTGTCGCCGGTCGCCTGCAACCCCGCCGGATTGGCGAAGTTCGCGATCTGCACCTGGCCCAGTTGCTGCGCCTCGGTCTGGTTCGCGACCTTGGCCGATACCGTGCCGTCGCCGCCGACCGTCACCGCCGTGGTGCCTTCAGGGATCGTGATGCCGGGCATGACCTGATAGCCCTCGCTCGTCACCAGCAGCCCTTCGGCGCTGCGCGAGAAATTGCCGGCGCGGGTGTAGCCCAACTGCCCGTTGGGCAACTGAATCTGGAAGAAGCCGTCGCCGTCCATCGCCATGTCGAGGCTGTTGCCGGTCGTCTGGAGCGAGCCCTGCGTATCGATGCGCGCGGTGCCCTGCACCCGCACGCCGGTGCCGAGGTTCAGGCCGGTCGCATAGCGCGATTCCTGCGTCGATTGCGATCCGGCCGCCGTCACGACCTGATACGACAGCGTCTCGAACGCCGCGCGGTCGCGCTTGAAGCCGGTGGTGTTGACGTTGGCGAGGTTGTTCGAGATGACGCGCATCCGCATGTCCTGGGCGTCCAGCCCGGTGCGCGCGATGTGCATTGCCGCATTTGCCATGATCTAACTCCCTCTTATGCCTGGACGCGCATGAGGTTGGCGGCGCTCTCGTCCATCGATTTCGCCTCCTTGAGCAGGTTGGCCTGCACCTCGTAGCTGCGCTGGTTCTCGATCATGTCGACCAGCGCCTGCGTCAGATTGACGTTCGATTGTTCGAGCGCACCCGAACGGACCTTCGCCAGCATGTCGGCGGGCAGCGCGCCGCCCCCTTCGACATGCAGCAGATTGTCGAGGCCCTTGACGGTCTTGCTGCCGGTCGCGCTGACCAGCTTGACCTGTCCGATCTCCTGCGGCGGCGCGCCGCGCTCGGCACCCTGCGGCACGATCAGCACGCGGCCGTCCTCGGCGATCTCGATCGACTGGTACGGCGGCACGGTGATCGGCCCGCCGGCACCCATGACCGGGAAGTGATCCCCCGTCTCCAGCGTGCCGGCCAGCGTCACCTGAAGGTCGCCGCGCCGCGTATAGGCCTCCGAACCGTCGGCCGCCTGCACCGCGATCCACGAATCCGACTGGACCGCGATGTCGAGCTTGCGCCCGGTGGACGTGATCGCCCCGGCGCGCCGGTCCATGTCGACCACTTCCTCGGCGGCGGGGGCACGCGAGTCGAGCTCGTTGTTGCCGCCCTTCATGACCAGCCGCTCGAAGTTCACGCGGTCGGCACGGTAGCCGATCGTCGATGCGTTCGCGATATTGTTCGCGATCGCCGCCTGCGACGCGAGATGGCTCTTGAGCCCCGACAATGCGGTATAGACCAGACGGTCCATCGATGCTTTCCTCCGAATGACCCCTGCTTCGCAGCAAGGGTCATGCCAGTTTCATCAGGTGCGGATGTTGATGATCGATTCGGTGATCTGCCCGGCGGTATCGAGCGCCTTGGCATTCGCCTGGAAATTGCGCTGCGCCGCGATCAGCCCGACCAGTTCCTCGGTGATGTCGACGTTCGATCCCTCGATCATGCCCGATTTCAGGTCGCCCGCGCCATTCTGGCCCGAGGCACCCGCCACCGGCTGGCCCGACACGCCGGTCGCCGACCAGGTGCTGTCGCCCAACTGGCGCAGCGCGGCGGGGTTGACGAAGTTGACGATCGCCACCTGTCCCAGCGTCTTGCTCTCGCCGTTCGAATAGCTGGCCTTGACCAGCCCCTTCTCGTCCACCGCCACGCTCTGCAATTCGCCGACCGCCACGCCGTCCTGCGTCTGGGTCGCGACCTTGAACGGCGTCGCCAGCGACGTCGACTGGGCGAGGTTGAGCGAGAATTGCTGCTGCGCCACGCCGCTGGGCGGCATGAACGCCCCGAACGTCACCGCATCGGTCGGCGTGGTCAACTTGCCCGCCGCGTCGAACGTCATCTGGACCGACGTATTCTCGCCGGCTTTCAGCGGCTGGTCGCCGATGAAGCTGTGGACGTTCCACGTGCCCGACAGGTCGGCGGCGGCACCCGCGGCGGTTTCCACCGGCGCGGTCGCGCGCTGGAAATAGCTGGTCATCGTCATCGGATTGCCGCCCGCGTCATAGACGGTGGTGGTCGTCACCTGATTATAGCTGCTGGCATCGAAGCGATCGAACTGGGTGTTGGTCGGCAGCGTCGACTTGGCAGCGAGATTGACGTTCAGCCGGACCTCGCCGGTCGGCTTCGCCGTGCCCGACGTCTCGGCGAGCTTGAGATCGGTCAGCGCGCCCATCGTCTGGCCGATGACGTTGCCCGATCCGTCGACCGGATAGACCTGCAACCGCTTGCCGCCGGCGTCGGTCACGAACTGGTCGGCATCGACCCGGAACGATCCGTTGCGGGTATAGTTGACGCCGCTGCCCGCGCCCTTGACCGCGAAGAAGCCGTCGCCGGCGATGGCGAGGTCGAGCGCACCCGACGACTGGGCCAGGTTGCCCTCGCCGAACTGCTGGCGGTTGGCCTTCATCACGCTGCCCTGCCCGATCATCTGCGTCGGCGAGCGGGTGAAGTTGCTCGCCATCACATCGGCGAATTCGGCGCGGCTCTTCTTGAAGCCGGTGGTCGAGACGTTGGCGAGGTTGTGGCTGATCGACGACATGTCGTTCTGCGCCGACTTCAGGCCGGAGAGCGAGGTGTAGAAGGACATCGGATGCTCCTGTGGAGAAAGGGCTGGCTCAGGCGGCCTGGCGGATGGCGGCGGGGGCGATATGGCCGACCCCGGTGACGTTGAGGACGGGCTGGCCATCGGTCAGCGTGACCGAGGTGACCGGTGCCCAGACGAGATTGCGCGCGGCCACGGCCTTGCCGTCGGCCCCGGTGGCTTTCGCGGTGATGGTGAACGGACCCGATCCGGCGGGCGCGCCGCTGTCGGTCGTGCCGTCCCAGTCGTAGCCGACCGCGCCTTTCCCTTGCGCGCCCATCGCGACCTGCCGCACGACAGTGCCTGCCGCGTCCTTGATGGTCAGGTCCACGGCACTCGCATCGCCGTCTAGCTCGACCGCGCCGGTCACGCCGCCGTCGGTGCGGGGGTACGCGGTGGCCCCTTCGGTCAGCACGGTCTTGCCGACCCACGACAGCGCGTCGGCGGGGGTGGTGGCCCCCAGCTTGTCGGCGATCGCCTTCATCGTCGTCGACATCTCGGTGATGCCCGCCAGCGACGAGAATTGCGCCATCTGCGCGACCATCTGGGTATTATCGACCGGCTTGAACGGGTCCTGATTCTTCATCTGCGCGGTCATCAGCGCGAGGAAATCCTCCTGCCCCAGCGAACGCTGACCGAGCTTCGCGGTGCTGGTCGCATCGGTGCCGGTGCGCTGGATGCCCAGACCGGCGACGGTGGTTTCATAGCTCATGGGGTCAGCGTCCCAGCTTCAGGGTTTCGGTGATGAGCGTCTTGGCGGTCGACATCACCTCGACGTTGTTCTGGTAGGTGCGGGCGGCCTCCATCATGTCGACCAGCTCGCGCGATTCATCGACCGCGCTTTCCCACACGTTGCCGTTGGCATCCGCCATCGGGTTGCCAGGATCGTAGCGCTTCGTCGGGTTCTCGCCGGCGGTCACGACCTTCTCGACATCGACCGTCGCAAGTCCCGTCGCGCGATCGAAGCTGGTGCGGAACACCGGCTTCATCGTGCGGAACGCGCCGCCTTCGGTCGACGATACCGCGCCGGCGTTGGCGAGGTTGGAGGCGGTGGTGTTCATGCGGACGAGCTGCGCCGACATCGCGCGCCCGGCGACTTGGAACAGGTTCATGGGACCGGGCATCGCCTATTCTCCCTTCAGCGCGCGGGTGATCGTCGAGATGCGGCCGTTCAGGAACGAGAGCGTCGTCTGATACGCCACCGCGTTTTCGGCAAAGGCGGTCTGTTCGGTCGCGAGTTCGACGGTATTCCCGTCGAGCGATGCCTGGAGCGGCAGGCGATAGAGCGTGTTGCGCCCGATCGTCGCATCGGCGTCGCCGCCCATCTCGACGCCCGACAGCGCGGCGCGAAAGTCGATGTCCTTCGCCTTGAAGCCGGGGGTGGAGGCATTGGCGATGTTCGACGCCAGCACGCCCATGCGCTGTCCGCGCACTTCGAGCGCGGCACCATGTACCCCGAACAGACTGTTTTCGGCCATCGACCCTTGTTCCCCAACCGGCACGCCCGCTGCGCGTCGGGCATGGATCAGCAAGGGGCGTGCCAGTTTCGGGGTGTGAGCCGGGCGAGTGTTGCAGCGTACCCCCTCGTCATTCCCGCGAAGGCGGGAATCCATAGCCGCTGGGGTCGCGGCAGGAGCGTAAACGTCAGCGCATATGGATTCCCGCCTTCGCGGGAATGACGAAAAGAAGGAGGGCACGGTACGCATCAAAAGCCGTCATTCCGGCGCAGGCCGGAATCCATGGTTACGGGCGGCATCGAAGGAAGCGCATCGGCCCGTATCCATGGATTCCGGCCTTCGCCGGAATGACGGACGTGGTGAGTGCAACGCCGACCCGCGCCCGACCGGCAAGGCGGCATGCCGCCCGGCAATCGCTTGCCGCCCGCAAACTGGCATCGTGCTTGCAAGACCGAACGCGATGCTTGCCGCCCTTGCCCCCTTCGCCGATCCTCTCGCCGCCGCGTTCGTCGTTGGCGGGACGACGCTGGCGATCCTGATCCGCACGCCGGTCGCGGTCGTCGCCCGCGCGCTGCGCGCGGTCGGCGCGATCGGGCGCGCGCCGTTCCTCGCCGAACCGGTGCTGGAGCAAATCGACGCGCTGGGGCGGATCGCCAAGCGGCACGGAGTGATGGCGCTCGACAAGTCGCGGATCGCCGATCCCGATACCGCCGCCGCGATCGCCGCGATCGTCGATGGCGCCGGGCCGGGCCAGGTCGAGGCGCTGGTCCGCCACCGTGTCGCCGCGCGCGCCGAACGCCATCTCGCCGCCGCCGAGATGTGGGGCGCGGTCGCCGAGCTTGCCCCCGCGTTCGGCATGGTCGCGACGCTGGTCGGGCTGGTCAGGATGTTCATGGCGATGACCGACCCGGCGACGATCGGACAGGCGATGGCGATGGCGCTGCTCGCCACCTTATATGGCGCGGTGATCGCCGCGCTGGTCGGCATGCCGGTCGCCGGGCGGCTGCGCGCGCGCGCGCGTGCCGAGGCGTTCGAGCGCAGCCGGCTGGAAACGCCGCTGGTCGCGCTGGCGCGCCGCGAACGGCCGCAGTTTCGCGAGGCGGCGGAATGATGCTCGCCCGTTTCGATACCGCGCCGGGGCGGCCGCTGTGGCTGACGACGCTGGCCGATCTGTCGCTGCTGCTCGTCGGCTTCTTCGTCTTTCTACAGGCGACGCAGGGGACCGATCGCCCGGCGCTGGCCGAGGGTATCCGCGCCGCGTTCGATGCGCCGCCGATGACCGTCGCCGGCCTCGCCCTGCCCGGCTTCGCGGCCGGATCGGCGGTGTTGCCGCCCGATCACGCCCGGCTGGTCGCCGAGGTGCGCGATGCCGCGCGCGATCCGCGGATCGCGGTGACGCTGACCGGATCGAGCGACGGCGACAGCGATCCCGCGACCGGCAGCGCCGCGATCCTCGCCAGCGACCGCGCCCGCGCGCTCGCCGCCGTGCTCGTCGCGCAAGGGGCGGTCCGCCCCGCACAAATCGTCCTTGCCGCCCCGGCCACCGGCGGGCGCGGCGTCCGTATCGATCTGGGCTTTGCCGGCGACCCGGCAAGCGCTTGCCGCCCGGCAGATGCCGGTTGCCGGCCATCCACAGGAGTGACCCGATGATCCGCCCGTTCCTTGGCATCCCGCTGCTCGCGCTGGCGCTGCCCGCGATCGCGCAGGGGTTCCAGCCGACCGCGCAACTCGATGCGGCGGTCGCGCAGTTCACCGGCGTGGGCGTGGGTCAGGAAGGCGGCGCGCAGATGCCGGTCGATCCGCGCCTGAAGCTGGCGCGCTGCGCGATGCCGCAGTTCGGGTGGCTGTCCGATCGCAAGGACGCGGTGGTGGTGAGCTGCATGGCCCCGGCGTGGAAGATCTATGTGCCGGTGCGCCGCGCGGTGCCGGTGGCGCCGAGCGCACCGGCAGCGGCGGTGGTCGCCGCCGCGCCGGTAAAGGCCGAACCGGTGATCCGGCGCGGCGACCCGATCATGGTCGAGGCCGGCGCGCGCGGCTTTTCGATCACCCGCGACGGGGTGGCGATGGGCGACGCGCCCGCCGGGGGACGGTTGATGGTGAAGGTCGATCCCGCCAAACCACCGATTCAGGCGGTTGCGATCGAGGCGGGCCGCGCCGCGCTGCCGGGCTTTGCCGGCTAAATATTGCCCTTCGAAAAAATGCCGGTAATTTTTCCTAAAGGACTTTGCCGATCGGCCGTTACCCTCTGTGTCAGCAGTTCGTACAAGGACGAGGGACATGGTAGACCCGATCGGCAATCGCCCGATAGTAACGACAGGCCCGCGTGGCGTCACGCGGGTGCAAGCCCCGTCGCCGACCGCGCCCGTCGCGAGCGTCGATACCACCGCCCCCGTCGACAAGACGAGCGCGGTCGCGAAGACCGCCGCGTCGCTCGCCCAGTCACCCCCGGTCGATGTCGACCGGGTGGCGATGATCCGCCGCGCGATCGAGGAAGGCCGCTTCCCGATCTCGCCCGCGACCATCGCCGACAATCTCATCGCTCTCAAATTCGATTGGATCAGCCGTGAACCGTCGTGAAGCCCTGATCCGCGTCATCGACAGCCTGCATGCCGAGATCGCGGCATTGCAGGCCAACGACATGACCGCGCTCACCACCGCCACCGCGACCAAGCTGGCCAGCGTCGAGGCGGTGGCCGCCAACGACGACACGCCGATGGACGACGAGCTGCGCATGCTGACCGGCGAGGCGAAGCGGCTGAACGAGACCGCGCGCATCTACGTCAACCTGATGGCCGCCAACGTCCGTCGCCGGATCGAGCAACTGGGCGGCGGGGCGTTGCCGTCCTACCGGCCAACGGCTGCCGCCCGCAGCCCGCGCATGGCGCTGGTGGGGTAGAGTTGCATTACTCCCCTCCCTGACAAGGGAGGGGTCGGGGGTGGGTCGGCCCGCGAGGGAACGTCGGCACCCGCCCCGAGCCTACCCACCCCCAGCCCCTCCCTTGTCAGGGAGGGGAGCGGTTTAATCCCGACAACCGTTGGAACTGGCACGCCCCTTGCTCTGCGTATCCCCGAACAGGGGAAGCAAAGTCGAGCCGATGAGCGTCGTTCCGCTACACAACCGAGCATCCGTCCAGAACGCCATCGCCAGCGCGAGCGCGCGGACCGGCGTGGACTTCCACTATCTGCTGGGGCAGGCGCAGGTCGAAAGCGGCCTGCGCGCCGATGCGCGGGCGGGCACGTCGTCGGCGACCGGCCTGTATCAGTTCGTCGAGCAGAGCTGGCTGGGCGTGGTGAAGGCGCATGGCGCCGAACATGGCCTCGGCTGGGCGGCGGACAGCATCCAGCGCAGCAGCTCGGGGCGCTATTACGTCGCCGATGGCGCGACGCGACAGGCGATCCTGGGGCTTCGCAACGATCCGCAGGCCGCCTCGCTGATGGCCGCCGAACATGCCGCCGACAACAAGGCCGCGCTGGAAGGCACGTTCGGGCGCGAGGTGAGCGGCACCGACCTCTATATGGCGCATTTCCTCGGGCTGGGCGGCGCGCGGCAATTCCTTGCCGCCATGGCAGAAAATCCCGGCCGGTCGGGCGCGGCGATGTTTCCAGCGGCGGCTCGCGCGAACCGTTCGATCTTCTTCGGCGAGGGCGGGCAGCCGCGCTCGCTCACCGACATCTACCAGCGCTTCGCCGCCAAGCTCGATCGCGGAACGGTGGCGGGCGGCGGTTCGGGCAACGCATCGGGGATGATGCAGCGCGCGGTGCAGTTGAACGGCTTCGATGGCGAGGTCGTGCTGGGCAACGAGGCGCAGGGCAATGACGATGCGTGGCTGGCGACGACGCTCGCCAACCTGAACGTCGTACGCGGCAAGCGCAGCACGATGAACGTGCCGCTCTCCGTCGCCTCGCTCTATCGCCCGACGCCCGATTCGGCGCGGCTGGCCTATTCGATCCTCGCCAATCTGGGAGTGTCATGATGCAGGCGGTGCTGAGCAACCCCCGCCTGCTGCTGCCGATGCTGCGCGGATCGGCGCTGCCCGGCGCGATCCTGCTGCTTGTGCTGCTGATGGTCGTGCCGATCCCGGCGTTCATGCTCGACATCTTCTTCGTCATGAACATCATGATCTCGATCGCGGTCCTGATGGTCGCGCTCAACGCACAGAAGCCGCTCGACTTCTCCGCCTTCCCGACGGTGCTGCTGTTCGCCACGCTGTTTCGCCTGGGGCTGAACGTCGCGTCGACCCGCGTGGTGCTGGTCCACGGGCATGAGGGCGAGGCGGCGGCGGGCCATGTGATCGAGGCGTTCGGATCGTTCCTGATCGGTGGCGACTATGTCGTCGGGCTGTTCGTCTTCTCGATCCTCATCATCATCAACATGATCGTCGTGACCAAGGGCGCGGGGCGCGTGTCCGAAGTGTCGGCGCGCTTCACGCTCGACGCGCTGCCCGGCAAGCAGATGGCGATCGACGCCGATCTGAACGCCGGGCTCATCACCCCCGACGAAGCCCGCGCCAAGCGGATCGAGACCGGGGCCGAAGCCGATTTCTACGGCGCGATGGACGGTTCGTCGAAGTTCGTGAAGGGCGACGCGGTTGCCGGCCTGCTGATCCTCGCGATCAATATCGTCGGCGGCCTCATCCTCGGCGTGGTCAGCCACCAGATGGCGGTGGGTCAGGCGGCGCAGACCTATGTGCTGCTGGCGATCGGCGACGCGCTGGTCGCGCAGGTGCCCTCGCTGCTGCTGTCGATCGCCGCCGCCGCGATCGTCACCCGCGTCGCCTCCACCTCCGACCAGGATCTGGCCGGACAGATCGCCACGCAGTTCGCCTCGCACCGCACCTGGGCGCCGGTCGCCGGCATCCTCGGGCTGCTGGCGATGCTGCCGGGGATGCCGTTCCTCGTCCTCGCCCCCGCCGCCGGCATCGCCGGCTATGGCTCGTGGCGATTGAGCCGCGCCAAGGCCGCCCCCCCGCCCCCGCCGCCGGTGCCCGAAGCGGTCGACCTGTCGCGGATCGGCTGGGACGAAGTGGCCGACACCTGCAACATCATGCTCGACGTCGGCTATGGCCTCGTGCCGCTGGTCGACGAGCGCAAGGGCGCGCCGCTGATGGGGCGGATCACCGGGGTGCGCCGGCAATTGTCCAAGGATCTGGGCTTCGTGGTGCCGCAGGTGCGGGTGCGCGACGACATCAATCTTGCCCCCTATACCTATCGCATCATCATCGGCGGGGTCGTGGTGGGCGAGGACGTGGCGTCGGCGACCGAGATGCTGGCGCTCGATACCGGACAGGCGGTCGGCATGCTCGACGGCAAGCTCGCCAAGGACCCGACCTTCGGATTGGACGCGGTGTGGATTCAGCCGGGTGACGCCGATGCGGCGACCGGTGCCGGATACCTCGTCGTCGATCCGAGCACGGTGATCGCCACCCACCTCAATCATATCCTGACGACCAACGCCGCCGACCTGCTGGGACCGGACGAGGCGCAGTCGCTGCTCGACGGGTTGAAGGAGCGCGCCGCCAGCCTCGTCGCCGCGATCTGCCCGCAGCCGCTGACGCTGACCACGCTGACGCAAGTGCTGCGCGCGCTCTTGGCGGAGAACATCCCCCTGAAGGAGTTCCGCCGGATCGCATCGGCGATCGCGGTCGTCGCGCAGCGGACGCAGGATGCCGACGAGATCGTCGAGTTGATCCGGCCGCAACTGGGCGCGCTCATCATCCAGAAGCTGTGCAGCGTGCGCGAGCCGCTGCGGGTGATGACGCTCGACGGGCATCTGGAGGCGCTGCTGGGACAAGCGATGCGCGCCGATCCGTCGCGTCGCCATGCGATCGAGCCCGATCTCGGCCGGCGCATCGTCGACGCGCTGACCCATGCCGCGCAGCCGCTGATGGCCGAGGCCAAGCCGTTCGCGCTGGTCGTCCAGCCCTCGATCCGCCTCGCGATCCGCAAACTCGTCAAGACCTGCCTGCCCGACACCCCGGTGATGAGCTTCTTCGAGGTTCCCGAGGACAAGGCCGTCGAAGTCGTCGCCGTGATCGGCGCACCGGAGGCACTCGCCGCATGACGCAGCTTCAACCCGCGCCCGCGCTCTACACCCGTACCCAGCGGGCGAGCGGCGATACCGATGCGATCGTCCGCCGCCACCTTCCCCTCGTCCGCCGGATCGCGTGGCACGTCCATGGCCATATGAGCAGCATGGTCGACGTCGAGGATCTGGTGCAGATCGGCCTCGTCGCGCTGGTCGAGGCGGTGCCGATGTTCGAGGACCGCGGCCAGGTGACGTTCGAGCAATATCTCTCCACGCGGCTGCGCGGGGCGATGATCGACGAACTGCGCCGGCAAGCGACGATCAGCCGGGGGGCGATGCAGCGCCGGCGGCAGTATCAGAAGGCGGTGACGAGCCTGACCACCGAGCTGGGCCGGGCACCGGTGCCGGGCGAGATCGCGACGCGGCTCGGCGTGCCGCTGGCCAAGCTCCGGCAGGACTATGCCGACATCCAGTCGCTGCATTTCGATTCGATCGACGATGTCTATACCGACGAAGGGCCGTGGTTCATGGACGAAGGCCCCGATGCGTTCGAGGCGCTGGCGGAAGGCGAGTTGCGCACCCGGCTGATCGCGGCGATCAGCGCGCTGCCCGAGCGCGAGGCGCAGGTGGTGCAGCTCTATTACGTCGAGGAACTGAACCTCGAGGAGATCGGGCAGGTGCTGGGCGTCGGCGCGGCGCGGGTGTGCCAGATCAAAAAGAGCGCGCATGATAGGTTGAAGAAGGCGATGCGCGCCGGGTGAGGCGGAGCGCAGCTACGCCGAACCGCCCGAGGCGCGCACGGCCGGCGGCGCTGTAGGCGCCGTCCGACGACACGGGCTTTGCCCGTGGCGGGCCATGGGTCCGATCGACCTTCGAGTGGAACGCCGGCGATCTTGCCTCCCAGTAGGAAGGTTGCGCTCCACAACCGGCCGACCCACCCCCGCCCCCTCCCTTCCAGGGAGGGGAGGAACTGAACCACTGACGGGCAGGAGCCGCGACGTCAGCGTGTATGGATTCCGGCCTTCGCCGGAATGACGATGGTGGGTGGTACGGGCGGTTTGCCCTCAGTCGCCCGGGTCCGATCGATATTCGGCGCTCCGCAGCGCACCACCCGCTACTTCGGATCGAACGTGCTATCCGCTTCGTCACCCCGGACTTGTTCCGGGGTCCACCCGGCCGCACACGCTGCCGCACGAGGCTAGGGCGACACCGATTGCCGGACCGTGGACCCCGGAACAAGTCCGGGGTGACGATACGGGGCGGAATGTCGCGTCCGCCGTGGCATCCAATTCCCCCCAAAGTTGACAAAGTTTACACTAACGACGCGCCGGGCAAGGCGTAGCGCAGCTACGCCGAGCCGCACGAGGCGCGTCCGGCCGGCGGCGCGGAAAGCGCCGTCCGACGACGCGGGCTTTGCCCGTGGCGGGACCTCGAGTCCGTCGGAACCGCTCCCGGTCAGGAACCGCAGCGTCGGCGTATAGGGATTCCGGCCTTCGCCGGAATGACGATGGTGGGGGGTACGGACGGTTCGCCATACGACGCTCGCCGCCCGCGGGCTGCGAGCGAGCAGCACGGATCGCGGTGCGGAGCGGCGGCGGAGCGGCATCCGCCCGGCCTAGTATAAGGCGTACCCTGTAGGACAGCGCACGCGCGAAACCCCCGGGGGCGCATGGGCAACCGGGGGTTCGCGGTTCGCAGCCTTGGTCCGGTCCCGCCGCCTGTCGAGCAGGGGGGAGACGTCGGGACCGGACAGCGTGGGGCTTAGCCGAGCAGCTTGAGCACGCCCTGCTGCGACTGGTTCGCCTGGCTGAGCATCGCGGTCGAGGCCTGGGCGAGAATCTGCGACTTGGCGAGCTGCGTCGTTTCGGTCGAGAAGTCGGCGTCCTCGATGCGGCTGCGCGCGTCGGTGAGGTTCGTCATGTTCTGCGTCAGGTTGTTGACCGCCGAGCTGAGGCGGTTCTGCGTGGCGCCGAGCGACGCGCGCAGGCCGTTCACGTCCTTCAGCGCATTGTCGACGTTGGTCAGCGTGGTCGCCGATGCGGTCGCCGCCGATGCGTCGGCCGACTTCTGCGCGGTCGACACCACGATGTTGGCCGATGCCAGCATCGCCTTGGTGCCTGCCTTCAGCGCTGCGTCGGTCGCCGAGGGATCGCCGTCGACGACCTTCTGCGCGTCGTCGACAGCGGTCTGCTGTGCGGCGGTGTTGGTGCCCTTGGCGGTCGAGATGGCGAGCGATGCCTTGGCATCGTTCAGCGACTGCAGGCTGGCGTCGTAGTTGGTCTGCGCCGAAACCTGCTCGGTCTTGGCGGTCTTGAGCGCCGTGGCGGTCACGGTCGAACCGGCGACGTTCAGGCCGTCGGCGGTCAGCTTCGTGGCGTCGAGCGACTTGATCTTGATGTCGACCGTGTTGTCCGAGGTCGCGCCGACCTGGATCGTCAGCGACTTGCTGTTGGCGTCCTGGCCGGTCTTATCGAACAGCTTCACGCCGTTGAATTCGGTGCGGTCGAGCACGTCGTTGATCTGTGCGGTCAGCGCCGAGACTTCGGTCTGGATCGTGGCGCGGTCGTCGGTGCTGTAGGTGCCCGACTTGGCCTGCACGCCCAGTTCGCGAACGCGCTGCAGCATGTTCGACACTTCGTTCAGCGCGCCGTCGGCGGTCTGCGCGAGCGAGATGCCGTCGTTGGCGTTGCGGACGGCCTGGTTCATGCCGCGGATCTGCGAGGTCATCGACGACGAGATCGCCATGCCGGCGGCGTCGTCCTTGGCCGAGTTGATGCGCTTGCCGGTCGACAGGCGCTCCATGGAACTCTTCAGCGCTTCGTTCGCCTGGGTGTTGGCGTTGGCGGCGCGCAGCGAGCCGATGTTGGTACCGATAACACTCATGGTAATGTTCTCCAGTCTGTCTTCGGCGACCCCGCATCCCCCCTGAAAAGCGTTCGGGAACGAAGCTGCCACAGGGAGTAACGGCGGCCCGGCGGCGGATTTAAGCGAAAAAATGCGGGCTTTTCCGGCGGCTCGCGCGCGCGCGAGTACGTACGCGGAGTACAGAGCCGAATCGGGAGTCATTTTACCGGGTGTTAACCAGACTCGCGGCAAAGGATTGTCATCCAGTGGGGAACCATTCGCCGATGCGCTCGATCTATCCATCCGCCGCCGTGCTCGCTTCCAAGTTCACGCTCGTCTCGTCGCTGCGTGCGCAGGGCTTCGCGCTGGCGAATGCCGGGCAGAAACCGGGACCGGGCGATGTGTTCGTGGTGATGGACGGCGAGGTGCCGCCGATCGCGGCGCGCACGCTGATCCTCGCCGATGGCCCCTGCCGCGCGGTGCCGTTCGCCGACGGGCGTCCGGCGCGGCTCACCTACACCAACGGCGATGCCGAGCTGGCGCATGCCTTTGCCGCCGCCCTGCTGCGCGGCCGGCACGAGGCGGTGGCGGCGGACCCGGAAAGCCTCGCGCTCTATGCGCTCGCCCGCCGGGTGGCGACCGCCGACATCACCGTGCTGGTGAACGGCCCGACCGGCACCGGCAAGGAAGTGCTGGCGCGCACGATCCATGCCGAGAGCAACCGGTCGGACGGCCCGTTCATCGCGATCAATTGCGCCGCCCTGCCCGAATCGATGCTGGAGGCGATGCTGTTCGGCCATGTGAAGGGCGCGTTCACCGGGGCGGCGGCGGCGGGCGAAGGCTTCTTCCGCGCGGCGAACGGCGGCACGCTGCTGCTCGACGAGATCGCCGAGCTGCCCCTCTCCCTCCAGGCCAAGCTGCTGCGGGTGTTGCAGGAGCGCGAAGTGGTGCCGATCGGCGCGACGCAGGCCGAGGCGATCGACGTGCGCGTCGTCGCCTGCGCCAACCGCGACCTGCAGGAAGAGGTGGCGGCCGGGCGGTTCCGCGCCGATCTCTATTACCGGCTGAGCGTCTTTCCGCTCACCACCCGCCCGCTGAGCGAGCGGCCCGACGATGTGGCGGCACTGGCCGCCGCGATGATCGCGCGCCATGCCGGGCACCGGGGCGAGCTGCCATGGGTCAGCGACGACGCGCTCGCCGCGCTGGTCCGCCACGACTGGCCGGGCAATGCCCGCGAGCTGGAGAATGTGATCCAGCGCGCGCTGCTGCTGGGCGTGGGCGAGGCGATCGAGGCGCGCGACATCATCTTCGACCGGCCCGCCGGATCGGCGCGCGGCGCGATCGAGACGAAGGCGGGGACGCTGGGCAACATCGTGCAGATCCACGAATTCGCCGCGATCCGCCGGACGCTGGAGGAATGCGGCGGCAGCCGGATCGAAACGGCAAAGCGGCTGGGCATTTCCGAGCGCACGCTGCGCTACCGGCTGGCGAAGGCGCGCGAGGCCGGTGAGCCGATCGCCCGTGCGATGGCGGTGTCGGCATGAGCGGGATCGGCGGTGTCGGCGGTGCGATGAGCATCGACCGGGTGATGCAGCTTCGCGCGCAGATCCTCGAACGCAACCAGGCGCTGTCGCGCGCCAATGCCAGCATCGCGCCGCAGCCGATGCCGGCGGTGGCCGAACCGGTCCGCCCGGCGAGCTTCACCGATACCTTCACGCAGGCGCTGAAGGGGGTGAACACCCAGCAGAACCGTGCGAGCGAATTGTCGGCGATGTACGAGCGCGGCGAGACGGTCGACATCGCCAAGGTGATGATGGCGCGCCAGCAGGCATCGGTCGGCTTCGAGGCGACGCTGCAGGTCAGGAACAAACTCTTGTCCGCCTACAAGGACATCATGAGCATGCCGGTCTGATATGGAAAACGCGATCACTCCCGCCGCAGGTGGCGGTACCCCCGCCGCGCCCGGCCGCTTCGCCAATCCGGTGGGGCAGTTGGGCGGCCTGCTGAAACAGCCGGCGGTCAAGCGCAGCCTGCCGATGATCTTCATGATCGGCCTGATCCTGTCGGCGGCGATCGCGTGGATGGCGCTGGCCACCCCGCCGCAGCGGGTGCTGTTCCCGCAACTGCCCGACAGCGACAAGCAGGCGGTGGTCGATGCGCTGAGCGCGGCGAACATCGAGAACCATGTCGACGATTCGGGCGGCGTGACCGTGGCCGAGGACGATTACCACCGCGCGCGCATCCTGCTCGCCGGACAGGATCTGCCGAAGGCCGCGCCGGGCGGCTATGCGATCCTCGACCAGTTGCCGATGGGGGTGAGCCGCGCGGTCGAGGGCGAGCGGTTGCGGCAGGCGCGCGAAACCGAACTGGCCAAGTCGATCGGCGAGATCGATTCGGTGTCCGACGCCCGCGTCCATCTGGCCATGCCCGAATCGAGCGTATTCGTACGCGACAATGCCCAGCCGTCCGCCTCGGTCATCGTCCGGCTGGAGCCGGGACGCAGCCTCACCCAGTCGCAGGTGCGCTCGATCGTGAACCTCGTCGCCTCCTCGGTGCCGGGGATGAAGGCGGATCAGGTGACGATCATCGACCAGATGGGCGCGCTCCTCTCCAAGCCCGGCGATGGCAGCGGCAATGATTCGCTGACCGATGCGCGGATCGATTACCAACGCCGCGTCGAGGACAAGTATCGCGCGCAGCTGACGACGCTGCTCACCCCGCTGCTGGGTGCGAACAATTTCTCGGCCGAGATCCAGGCCGACGTCGATCTGGACGAGAGCCAGGCGACGCGCGAAAGCTATGACAAGCAGGGCACGGTCCGCGCCGAACAGGGCAACTGGCAGGGCAACAGCCCGGAAGCGGCGACGCCCGGCGGCATTCCCGGTGCGCTGAGCAACACGCCGCCCGCCGCTTCGACGCTCAGCGCGGCGACGCCGGGTCCGGCGGGGGCCACGGTCCAGCCGGGCACCGCGCCGGGCGCGACCGCCCCGGTCAAGACCGCCGAGAATTTCAGCCGCGCCTATGACACCGGCAAGGAAGTGTCGGTGACGCGCGCCGCGCCGGGCGGCATCCGCCGCCTGTCGGTCGCAGTGCTGCTGCGCGAGGCGGAGGGCGGCAAGCCGCGTTCGGCGGCCGAGGTGCAGCAGATCAACGATCTGGTGAAGGCGGCGGTCGGCTATAACGCGCAGCGCCAGGACACCGTCACCGTCATTAGCCGCAAATTCTCCCCCGACGTCGTCGAGATGGCGGCGCGGCCGTGGTACGACGCGGGATGGGTGCCGATGGCGGCGCGCAACGGCACCGCGCTGCTGATCGCGCTGCTGGTCCTGTTCCTCGGCGTGCGGCCGATGGCCAAGGCGCTGCTCAAGAAGCGCGAGGCGCCCGCCGACGCGGGGATGCCGATGGGCGGCGCGCTGCCCGCGCCCGATGCCGTGACGCTCGATGAGAATGGCGAGCCGCTGGCCGGGGCCGCCCCCGGCGCGCCGCCGCGCGAGGCGGTGAGCATCGAGATGCTGGAGAGCGCGCGCAGCTACGACGACCGCGTCGGGCTGGTGCGCGGCTTCACCCGCGACAATCCCGCCCGTGCCGCGCTGGCGGTGCGGGACATGATCCAGTCGGATGCCAAGCAATGAACGCGCCCACCCGAATCTATTCCGGCGTCGAACGTGCCGCCGTCCTGATGATGCTGGTCGGCGAGGAGGAAGCCGCCGCGATCCTCCAGAAGCTGGAACCCGAGGAGGTCCGCCAGCTCGGCAAGGCGATGTTCGCGGTGGCCGACGTCAGCGAACATGAAGTGACGCTGGTGCTCGACGATTTCGTCGACCGCGCGCGCGAGCGGACGGCAGTGGGCTTCGACCCGCGCCCGCATATCGAGACGGTGATGACCCGCGCGCTGGGGCCGGACAAGGCCGAGAGCGTGCTGGCGCGGATCATCCCGGCCGAAGCGGCGTGCGCGATCGACCTGCTCGACTGGCTGGATGCGGGCGAGATCGCGGGGCTCATCAAGGACGAGCATCCGCAGATCGTCGCCGTGCTGCTCGCCAACCTCGACTCCGGCATCGCCGCGCAGGTGCTGGAGAGCATGCCCGAGGCGATCCAGCCGCAGATCCTGCACCGGATCGCGCGGCTGGGGCCGATCACGCCCGAGGCGATCGAGACGCTGAAATCGATGCTGTCGCGGCGGATGGGCGCGCGCCAGTCGTCGGCCGGGCTGCAACTGGGCGGGACCAAGGACGCCGCGCGCATCCTGTCGTCGGGCCGCAAGGCAACCGAGACGCGGGTGATGCCCAAGATCGCCAAGATCGACCGCGACGTGGCCAAGGCGATCGAGGAAGCGCTGTTCGTCTTCGACAACCTGCTGGAGATGGACAACAAGAACCTCGGCGTGCTGATCCGCAACGTTGACAGCGACATGCTGGTGCGTGCGCTCAAGGGCGTCGACGAGAGCATCCGCGAACGCTTCCTCGGCTGCATGTCGGCGCGCGCCGCCGACGGCATCCGCGACGAGATGGAAGCGCGCGGCCCGATGAAGCTGTCCGAGGTGCTCGACGCGCAGAAGGGCGTCATCACCGTCGCCCGGCAACTGGCGAAGGACGGCACGATCATGATGGGCGGAGGCGAGGACGATTATGTTTGAGGGTGCCGTGCCGATGTCCCCCGCCCCCAGCGCCGATTTCGTCGCAGGGTTCGCCAGCCGCCATGTCGCCGCCGCCGACATCCTCGCGCGCGCGTTCGGCGCGCCCGGCCCGTTCGCGGCGACCGGCGTGGTGCCGGCCCCGCCGCGCGGCTTTGCCGGTGCGGCCCCCGAGCCGACCCCAAAGCATTTCCACCCGGCCGATCCCGATAGCAAGGCGACCGAGGGCTGGGACCCGTTCGACACGGTGGTCGAGGTGCCCGTCGTCAACGTGGTCGCCGAGGCGCATGCGGCGGGGTTCGCCGAGGGACAGGCGGCGGGCGATGCCGCCGCCCGCATCGACATGGCGCGCGATCAGGCGCTGCTGGTCCATCTGGCCGACGCGCTGGGCAAGGCGACGCATATCGACCGCGACGCGATGGCCGAACGGCTGCGACTGACGGTCATGACGCTGGTGCGCCAGATCGTCGGTGAGATCGGCGTGTCGGCCAATCACCTAGGCGACCGGATCGACGCCGCCGCCGACCTGCTGGCGGACGGGGCGGAGTCGGCGATCCTGCGGATGCACGCCGCCGATATACCGCTGGTCGAGGGCAAGCTGCCCAAGGCAGTGTTCCCGGTCGCCGACCCGGGCGTCGAGCGCGGCGGGTTCATCCTCGAATCGGCGTCGACCGTGGTCGAGGACGGACCGTCGCTGTGGCTCGACCAGTTGGGCGTGGCGATCGACCGCGTGCCGGTGCCGGCTTCATGCTGAATCATTTCGCCGAGGATTATCTGGGGGCGCTCGCCCCGACCGGCTATCGCCCGCAGGCGCGGGTCGCCGGGCGGCTGGCGTCGTATGACGGATTGCTGATGGAGGCGGTCGGGCTGTCGCTGCCGGTCGGCACCGTGTGTCAGGTCGCGACCGGCGACGGCGGCCATATCGAGGCGGAGGCGATCGGTTTCCGCAACGGGCGCACGCTGATGATGAATCTGGGCGGCCCCGCGCCGCTCCTGCCCGGCGCACTGGTGCGGCCGGGCGGCGCGCCGGGCGAGGCGGAGATCGGCGACGCGCTGCTCGGCCGCGTGGTCGATGGCGCGGGCAAGCCGATCGACGGCAAGGGACCGATCCGGGGGGCGGGCCGCTGGCCGCTGGGCGGCAAGCTGCAATCGCCGCTCGACCGGGGGCGCGTGCTTGAACCAATGGATGTCGGCGTCCGCGCGATCAACGGGCTGCTGACGATCGGTCAGGGGCAGCGTGTCGGCATCATGGCCGGATCGGGCGTCGGCAAATCGGTGCTGCTCGGCATGATGGTGCGCGCGGCAAAGGCCGATGTCGTCGTCGTCGGGCTGATTGGCGAGCGCAGCCGCGAAGTGTCAGACTTCCTCGAAACCAAGTTGAAGGGCGATGCGCGCCAGCGATCGGTGGTGGTGGCGGTGCCCGCCAACCATTCGCCGGTGCTGCGCATCCGCGGCGCGCTGCGCGCGACCGCGATCGCCGAAGGATTTCGCGAGCAGGGCAAGAAGGTGCTGCTCATCATCGATTCGCTGACCCGCGTGGCGCATGCCGGCCGCGAGATCGGCCTCGCGCTCGGCGAACCGGCTTCCGCACGAGGGTATCCGCCTTCGGCTATCGCGATGCTGCCGGGGCTGATCGAGCGCGCGGGAACGTGCGTGCGCAGCGGTGGATCGATTACCGCCATCTATACCGTGCTGGCCGATGGCGACGACAACAGCGATCCGGTGGTCGATTCGGCGCGATCGATCCTCGACGGGCATATCGTGCTCAGCCGGCAGATGGCCGAGCGCGGCGTCTATCCGGCGATCGACCTCGGCCCCTCGGTCAGCCGGGTGATGACCGACATCGCCGACAAGCCGCATCTGGCCGCCGCGCGGGTGCTGCGGCGGCATCTGGCGACGTTCGAGGAGAACCGCGATCTGGTGCTGATGGGGGCGTATCGCACCGGCACCGACGCGGCGATCGACCATGCCATCGCGGCGCAGCCGGCGGTGATGGAATATATCCGCCAGGACGCCGACGAGATCGTGTCGCTCCCCGATGCGGTCGCCGAGCTGACCGGCGTGTTCGGTGACGGATAAGGCCAAAAGACTGGCGCGCGTGCTGCGCGTCCGCACGCTGCAACTGGGGCTGACCCAGGCCGACGAGGCACGCGCCGCCGCGCGCGTGGCGGACGAGGCGGCGATGCGCGACCGTATCCTCAGTCTGGCGCAGGCGATCGCGCCGGTGACGACCCCGGTGGCCAGCGCGTCGAGCCTCGGTGCGGCGGCGCATTATCGCGAACGGCTGCATGTGTCGGCGCAACTGGCCGAACGGCGCGTGGCGCAGGCCGACGTCGGGCTGGAACAGGCGCGCTCCGCCACCCTCGAAGCACGGCGCGACCAGAGCGCGGTCGAAAAGCTGATCGCGCGTGCCGATGCGGCAAGCGCGCTCAAGGAAATGCGCGCGCTGGAAAATGCGCCGCCGGTGCGCAAGCCAAACCGGCACGATCCTTGCTGATGGGTCCGTCGAACTCTCGACGGACCAGCGCATGCAGCCACTTTCCCCTCTCGAACGATCGATCGCCCCGCCGGGCCGGCCTGCACGGCGCGATGCCGGCGATGACGCCTTTGCCGCGCTGCTCGCCGGGGTCGGCGAAGCGGCCGGCGGCGACGTACGGCAGCCCGCTGCCCCGCCGGGCGGCAAACGCTTGCCGGAAGGAGCGCCCGATCCGGCGTTGCTGCTGGCCGGGCTGATCCCGCCGCCGATGGTGCCGGTGGCGCCGCCGATGGTGCAGACGCCGCCCGCCGCCGTGGCCGGCACCGCGCCGGTGCCGCCATCGCCGGCCGGGATCGCGCCGCCGCCTGCTGTGCCCGGCGTATCGCCGGTGGCGGAGACGATCGACGGCCTGCCGCTGGCACCGCCGCCGGCCGAGGGCGCGCCGCCGCCGGCAATGGCGGAGGGCAAGGCGTTGCCGGCCGCTGCGTCCGACCTGCCGGTGGCCCCACGCCACCGGATGGCCGGGGAAGCCAGTGCGCCGGTGGTGACGATCGCCCCCCCTGCCCCGCCGGTTCCCGTCCAGGTCGCCCATGCCGCGCCCGCGCTGCTGGCCGACGCGCTGCCGGAGGAACGCGATTCCGCCACGCCGCGCGAGGGCGACGTGGCGATGCCGTGGAGCATCGCCGGCATGGCCGAGGCGGTGCCGCGCCCGATCGCCGCGCCCGCCGCCGCCGATGGCGCGCGGCTGGACCTGCGCGACGATCGCTGGATGCAGGGGATGATCGACCATATCGAGACGTTGCAGGGCGAACAGGCCGGGAGCGGCGAGACGCGCATCCGCCTGTCGCCCGATGCGCTGGGCGCGATCGAGATCGTGCTGAGCCACGGCGAGGACGGCGTGGCCGTCCGCTTCGCCAGCGACACCGCCGATGCCGGGCGGCTGCTGGCCGATGCCCAGCCGCGCCTTGCCGAAATGGCGGCGCAGCGCGGGTTGAAGCTGGGCGGCATGCAGGTGGACGTCGGATCGCGGCAGGGCGACCCCCGCCACGATCCGCCCCCCGCCCCGCGCCGGCCGCAACCGTTCACGGGCGCACAGACGCCCGACCCCGTTACCGACGACCTTCGTATCGCCTGAGGAAACTGAACCATGAGTGACAAGGACAAGCCGGCCGAGGCGCCGGTCAAGAAGAAGGGCAAGATGGGCAAGATGCTCGTCCTGGGGGTTGGCGTGCTGGTGCTGCTGGGCGGCGGCGTGGGGGCGGGCCTCTATGCCAGTTCGGCCGGGCTGATCGGTGGCGGCGGCCACAAGGAAGCGGCCGATCCCGATACCCCCAAGCTGGTGCCCAAGTCCGAAGAGGTTAAGGCCGGTGCCGAATCGGGCGGCGAATCGGGCGGCGGCGAAGGCGGCGAGTCGGGCGGCGGCAACGAAACCGTCGCCGAAGGCGGCAAGCCGACGCCCGAGGGCGAAGGCGGCGATCGCTATGCGTCGAGCTATTACGCGATGGAAAAGGAGTTCACCGCGAACCTGGCCGACAGCGTCCATTTCGCGCAGATCGGCGTCGCCATCTCGACACCCTATGACCATAAGGTGCTGGATAACCTCAAGACTCACGAGATCGCGGTGCGATCGGCGGTGCTGATGGCGCTGGGCGAGACGACCGAGGATCAGGTGTTCACCGCCGATGGCAAGAAGCAACTGGCGCTGCGGCTGAAGAAGGCGATCAACGACACGCTGGTGCAAAAGGAGGGATTTGGCGGGATCGGTAACGTCTACTTTACCAATTTCGTTGTTCAGTGAACGGGCATGGTTAACACGCCCGCAACCCCCGCCCCCGCCGACCGGCGCGAGAAGGCCCGACGCACCGCCACGGCAACGCATGTTGCGACGCTGGGGGCGACGAACCTCAACCCGTTCGGTGACCTGCATGCCTTCGAGCATCTGTCGACGCGCATGGCGCGGTCGATGCGGCAGGTGTTTGAACCGCTGCTGCGCCGCGCCGTGCGAAGCTGGGCCGAACCGGTCGAGGTCGACCGGTTCGCGGGGTTCTGCGCGGGGCGCAAGGGGACGGGGCTGACGGCGTGGGTGCCGCTGACGCTGTCGAGCGGGGGCAGCCCGGCGATCCTGGTGATCGACGGCGCGTTCCTGCTCGAAACGCTCGACCTGTTCTTCGGCGGGTTCGGCGACGTGCCCAATCCGTTGCCGAGCGAATTCTCGCCCGCCGCCGAGGCGATGCTGCGCCGCCTCGCCCGGGCGATCGCGCAGCCGCTGTCGGAAGCATGGGGGCCGCTGGCCGGCATCGCGTTCGAGGCGGGCAACCCGGAAGCCAATCCGGCGATGCTCAGCGCGATCGACGGCGAGGACGCGGTGGTCGCGACGCGCTTCGGCATCGCCGCGCACGAGGGCCGCCCGACCTTCATCGACATTCTCTATCCCGTGGCGGCGCTCAAGCCGCACGCGCCGCAGCTCACCACCAAGGTTCACGGCAAGACCGCGACCCCCGATCCGCGCTGGCGATCGGGCCTGACCCGCGCGGTCATGACCGTGAAGCTGCCGGTGCGATCGGTGCTGGCCGAACCGGTCGTGTCGCTGGGCGTGCTGCTGGAGCTGAAGGAAGGCGACGTCATCCCGATCAGCTTCGGCCCCGAAGTGCCCGTATGGGTCGCCAACCAGCGACTGGGCACCGGCACCGTCGGCACCGCCAACGGGCAGGCCGCGATCAAGCTCATCTCCATCGACCCCGGTTTCGAAGAGGATTTCCAATGAACGACATGACCGGCGGCTTCCCCGCCGAGGCGTCGCTCGCCGCCAATTTCAAGCTGTTGCAGGACGTCGACGTGCGGCTGACCGTCGAGATCGGTTCGACCCACCTGACGCTACGCGAACTGCTGGCGCTGGGCGAATCGAGCGTGATCGAGCTGGACCGCGCCGCCAACGAGCTGCTCGACGTGTTCGTCAACGGCACGCTGATCGGCCGGGGCGAGGTGGTGACGGTGGGCGACCGCTTCGGCGTGCGCATGACCGAACTGGTCAGCCCCGACAAGCGGGTCCAGCGCTGATGATGTGGTCGTACATCCTCAAGCTGGTCGTGCTGCTGCCGCTGGTGTGCGGCCTGATGATCGGCTGCCTGTATCTCTGGCGTCGGCTGGAAGCGCGGATGCCGGGCAACCAGGGCGAGCGGCTGGTGAAGGTGCGCGAGACGATGATGGTGTCGACCGGCACCAAGATCGCCGTGCTGGAATTTCAGGGCCGCCAGTTGCTGGTGTCGGTCAGCCGTAGCGGCGTGACGTTGCTGGATGGGGGCAACAAGTGAACACGCTGCCGATCGCGAAGGTGGTGAAGGTCCGCCGGCCCGCGCGCGCACGACCGCAATGGCGGCTGGAGCTGGTGCTGGCAGCCATCGGCCTGCTGCTGATGCTGTTCCTCGCGGTGCCGGCGTTCGCGCAAGCGGTGCCGGCGGCCCCTGCCCCGGTCGCCGCGCCGGGTGCCGCCGACGCGCTCGACCGGGCGCTGGGGCAGTTGGGCGGGGCCAACGACGCGCCGATGGCGCTGTCGTTGCAGGTCCTGATCCTGATGGGGCTGTTGTCGGTCCTGCCCGGCATCCTCCTCATGATGACCAGCTTCACCCGGATCATCATCGTGCTGTCGGTGCTGCGTCAGGCTTTGGGGTTGCAGCAGACGCCGCCCAACCAGGTGCTGATCGGCCTGTCGCTGTTCCTGTCGTTCTTCGTAATGGCCCCGGTCTTCACCCAGATCAACGACAGCGCACTCAAGCCCTATGCCGCCGGGCAGATGACCTCGACCCAGATGATCGAGACCGCCGGGCGTCCCTTGCACGCCTTCATGCTCAAGCAGACGCGGACCAAGGACGTGACGATGTTCGCCGACATGGCGAAATCGGGGCCGATCGCGACGCCCGCCGACACGCCGTTTTCGATCCTGCTGCCCGCGTTCGTCACCTCCGAACTCAAGACCGCGTTCCAGATCGCGTTCCTGATCTTCCTGCCGTTCATCGTCATCGATCTGGTGGTCGCGACCGTGCTCATGTCGCTCGGTATGATGATGTTGTCGCCGACGATCATCTCGCTGCCGTTCAAGCTGCTGCTGTTCGTGCTGGTCGATGGCTGGGCGCTGACGATGGGCAGCCTTGCCGCAAGCTTCGTGAGGTAACATGGACGCGGGCTATTTCATGACCGTCGCGCGCGAGGCGATGTGGGTGCTGGCGCTGGTCGCCGCCCCCATCCTGATCCCGGCGCTGCTGAGCGGCCTTATCCTTGGCATGATCCAGGCGGCGACGTCGATCAACGAACAGACGCTGTCGTTCGTGCCCAAGCTGGCGGTGGTGGGTATCAGCCTTGCCGTGTTCGGGGGCATGATCCTCGGGCTGCTGGGGGACTTCACCACCAGCATCTTCGAGCGGATCCCGGAACTGGTCCGGTGAATTTTCTTTCGTCCTCTCTCCCCGTCACGCCGGCGGAAGCCGGAGTCCATGGATGGGGGGACGGCTGCGCTTCCTCGATGACACCCGACACAATGGATTCCGGCCTTCGCCGGAATGACGGAGTCGACATTCAGCTAAGGGTTCGACTCCTCCCCTCCCTGGAAGGGAGGGGTCGGGGGTGGGTCGGCCCGTTGGCGGGCGTGACCTTCCCTCGCATGCCAACCCACCCCCAACCCCTCCCTTCCAGGGAGGGGAGCAATTTTGCTAGCTGTTCGACTGAACGTCGATCGGCCCTCGCGGTCGCGATCGTGGCACTGGGTCCCCGCCTTCGCGGGGATACGGCAGCAGGACGGGGCCGGCCATGCTAGGCCTTGGCCTCGCGGTCGAGCCGCAGCTCTGGGCGTTGCTGTTCACCATGGTGCGGGTCGGCGCGGCGTTCGTCGTGGCGCCGGTGTTCGGCGCGGTGGCGATGCCGGTGCAGGTGCGCGTGCTGCTGTCGGGGGCGATCGCGGTGCTGGTGCTGCACGCGCAGAGCTTCGCCATTCCGACCGAGATATTTTCGTTCACGACCTTCCTCGGCATCGCCGCCGAGGCGCTGGTCGGGTTGGCGCTGGGCTTCGTGCTCCAGATCGCGTTCGCCGCACCGCTGATCGCGTCGGAAGTGATCGGCATTTCGATGGGCATCGGTTTCGCCGCGATGGTGAACCCGCAGAGCGGCGCGCCGACGCCCGCGCTCGGCACCTTCCTGTCGGTGCTGCTGACCTTGCTGTTCCTGTCGCTCGACGGGCATCTGATCCTCGTCGACCTGATCGTGCGGTCGTATGAAATCCTGCCGCCGGGCGCGGCATGGCTGTCGGCGGGCAAGCTTCAGAACATCGCGATGTTCGGCGGCTATGCGTTCCTTGCCGGATTGCTGCTGGCACTGCCGGTCGGCTTCCTGCTGCTGTGCCTCAACCTCGTCGTCGGCATGTTGTCGCGCTCGGCCCCGGCGCTCAACCTGTTCGCGGTGGGGCTGCCCGCCAGCCTGTTCGTCGGGGTCGTCGCGCTGTTCGTCGCGATGCCGGCGATGGGCGATTACATGCTGGTAATCGTGCGCGAATCGCTCGACGCTACCAAGACCTTGGTGCTGGGATGAGCGAGGACAAAACCGAAAGCCCAACCCAGAAGCGCCTCGACAAGGCGCGCGATGACGGCGACATCCTCAAGTCCAAGGAACTGGGCACCGCGCTGGTCATCCTTGCCGGGTGCGGCTGGCTGGCGATGTTCGGGCCGTCGCTGGTCGCGGCGTGCAAGGCGGTGATGACCGCGAGCTTCACCTTCGGCCGCGGTGACATCGAGGATTTCCAGCCATGGCGGCCGCTGGTCGAAGCGGGGTGGAAGCTCGCCCCCTCGCTCGGCGCGATCCTCGCGTTCGCGGTGGTGGCGGGGATCGCCGCGCAGGCGGGGCTGACCGGCATCCGCTTCGATGGCAAGGCGATGGCGCCCAAGGGGTCGCGGATCAACCCCGCCTCGGGCCTGAAACGTATCTTCGGGCCGCAGGGGTGGATCGAACTCGGCAAGTCGTTGCTGAAGGTCGTGCTGCTCGGGTCGATCGGCTATGTCATGCTCAAATCGGCGTCGCACAGTTCGCTGGGGCTGGTGTCGTCGAACGTCGAGCAGGCGGTCGGCGATCTCGGCGGCACGTTCCTGACCTTGCTGTTCGTGATGGCCGGCGGGCTGGTGCTGATCGCCGGGCTGGACGTGCCGCTGGCGCTGTTCCAGCGGATGAACCGGCTGCGCATGACCAAGCAGGAGGTGCGCGACGAGCATAAGGAGAGCGAGGGCGATCCGCATGTGAAGGGGCAGATCCGCCAGCGCCGCCACCAGATATTGAAGGGCGGTTTCCGCAAGGCGGTGGGCGAGGCGCATGTCGTGCTGACCAACCCGACCCATTTCGCGGTCGCGCTGCGTTATGACCGGGGGCGCGATTCGGTGCCGGTGGTGGTCGCGCGGGGGCGTGGCGCGACCGCGCTGGCCATCCGCGAACTGGCCGGCGAGGCGAAGGTGCCAGTGCTGGAATATCCGCAGCTCGCGCGTGCGGTCTATTATACCAGTCAGGATGGGCAGGAGGTGCGCGACGATCTGTACCTCGCCATCGCCACCGTGCTGGCGTTCGTGTTCGGGGTGAACGTTCAGGCCGGCGGCATCCAGCCGCCGATCGACGTGCCCGCCGCCGCGCGGTTCGACGAAAACGGCAATCTCGCCGGCGCATCCGCGTGAGCGGGCCGGCACCGCACAGGAAACCCGGGTTTCCGAACGGAATCTCTAAAGAAATCCGCGTCGCTGCCGCTTGATGGATAGAGACGCGCGGGGACAAGTACGATGGCCATCACCACCAGCACCAGCACCGCGACGCCGGCCACCACCACGGCGGCCAAGACGACGACCACCGGCACCAACAGCACGACCGGCAACATCGCCAAATCGCTGGGCCTCGGATCGGGCACCGACACGGTCGCGCTGGTCAAAAGCCTGGTCGACGCGCAGTTCGCCGGCAAGACGGCGCAACTGACCAAGCGGCAGGATACGCTGACCTCGCAGGTGTCGACGCTGTCCGAGGTCAAGAGCGGCATCACCGGCTTCGCCAATGCGCTGACCACGCTGGTCAAGAACGGCACGCTGGCGACGCAGTTGACCAGCAGCAGCGGCGTGGTGCGGGCATCGGTGCTGCCCGGCGCGCGCGTGGCGGGGACGATGGCGAGCGTCAGCGTCACCAGACTGGCGAGCGCGCAGGTGGCGGTGACGCGCGAGGCGGTTCCCGAGGGGACGGCGCTCGGCACCGGCAGCCTCACGCTGAAATTCGGCAAGATCGACGGCAACGGCAGCTTCGCGTGGAACGGCAAGGACATCGACCCGATCGTCCTCACCAGTGGCGATACCGCCTCGCTGCAAGGGATCGCCGACAAGATCACGTCCGCCAAGGCCGGCGTGACCGCCAGCGTCGTGTCGGACGCCAATGGCCAGCGGCTGGTGCTGAAAGGGGCCAGCGGCGAGGAACAGGCGTTCACCCTGACCGCGACCCCCGATACCGCCAACAACGGCCTCGAAAAGCTGAACGTCGGTTTCGACGGTTCGACCAGCGGCGCGCGGATGGTGACGCAGGCGGGCAATGCGCAACTGACCGTCGACGGCGTCGAGCTGTCGCGCGACACCAACAGCGTGACCGGCGCGATTCCGGGCGTGCGGCTGGAGCTGACCGGGCTGACCGCCGGCGTGCCCGCGACGATCGGCACCACGCCGCCGACCGATGCGATCAGTCAGGCCGTGACCGATTTCGTCGCGACCTATAACGAAGTGATGGCGACGGTGCAGAAGGCGACCGATCCGATCACCGGCGCGCTGCGCGCCGATCCGGCGACGGCGTCGCTCAAGCGGTCGCTCCAGCGCCTGACGCTGACCGAACTGACCACCGCCGGCGACGACACCCCCAGCCGGCTGGCGCAGATCGGCGTCGCGACCAACCGCGACGGCACGCTGCGCGTCGAGACGGCGCAACTGGCCAAGGCGCTGGCGGACAACCCCGCCGCGCTGGAGGCGATGTTCGTGGCGGGCACCGGTGCGACCGGCAAGGGGCTGTCGGCGGCGCTCAACGCGATCTCGCTGGCGGCGGTGGATACCCAGACGGGTCTGGGTGCGACCTCGGCCCGCTATACCAAGGCGCAGAGCGCGATCGACGACGAAAAGACCAAGGTGACGACCCAGTCCGAAACCGTCAGCACGCGGATGACGCAGCAGTTCGCCGCGTCCGAAGCGCGCGTCGCGGCGTACAAGGCGCAACAGGCGCAGATGGAGACGATGGTCAAGATGTGGACGGCGGATCGCTGATGGCCCGCTATGCCACCGTCCTTGCCGGTGATCCGGCGCAGACCTATCGCCAGGTCGATCTGGCCGGACGCACTGGCGGGGCCGATGCCCACGGCCTCGTTTCGCTGTTGTACGAGGAAGCGATCCGCGCGCTGCGATCGGCCGCATGGGCGGCGACCAACTACCGGTTCCAAATGAAGAGCGAACGGGTGACGCGGGCGATGGCGATCCTGTTCGCGCTGGAGGCGGGGCTCGATTTCGACAAGGGCGGCGACCTGTCGCGCACGCTGTCGCGGCTGTACGCCGGCCTGCGCCAGCAGATCGCCGACGCCAGCATCGGTGACGATCCGGTGCCGTTCACCGACGCCGCCGCCTCGATCGCCGACATCGCCGAGGCGTGGGAGATGGTGCGGCCGAAGTAGCCGGTCCGTCATTCCCGCGCAGGCGGGAATCCATAGACACTGACGTTCCGGCTCCATCGCAACCGCTGCGTGTATGGATTCCCGCCTTCGCGGGAATGACGGGGAATAGCATCCCGAGCCTAGCGCCGCGCCCCGCCATCGGGTAGCGCACGCGCCATGACGCAACCGCATATCGTCGCGCTGGGCGGCACGCTTCGTCCGACCTCCGCCACCGCCACCGCGCTGGAACAGGCGCTGGCCCATGCCCGGTCGCTCGGCGCGCGCACGACTCTGCTGACCGGGCCGGCGATCGACTTTCCCAATTACGAACCGGAAAGTGCTGCGGGCCATGCCGGCATCCAGGCGTTCGTCGCGGCGCTGCGCGGGGCGGACGGGGTGATCGTCGGCTCGCCGGGCTATCACGGGACGCTGTCGGGCCTCGTCAAGAACGCGCTCGACCATGTCGAGCTGCTGCGCCGCGACGACCGCGTGTATTTCGACGGGATGCCGGTGGGCATCGTGGCGACGGCGGCGGGCTGGCAGGCGGCGGTGGCGACGATGGCGACGCTGCGCACCGTCGCCCACGCGCTGCGCGGCTGGCCGACTCCGGTCGGCGTGGCGATCAACACCGCCGAGGACGGCGCGCTCGACCGCGCCGATGCGCAGTTGCGGTTGATGGTCGAACAGATGCTGGGGTTCATCGGGCGGTAGCGTGCCCACCAATCAGGGACGGGGGTGGCCCATGCGGATCGTGACGGTCGTGCTGTTTCTGGCTGCGATCGGCCTGGCTTTCGTGGCCGGCTATGGCTTGCGCCGCTCGGCACCATCGGCGTCGCCTTACGACCCCGAATACTGGCCCGGTTCGGAAGCGCAGATCGACGACGCCTATCGACGCTGGTCCGTCAAGGCGGGCGCGCCGGTCGATCAGGTGAAAGGAATGTGGTTTCCGCAGTTGATGTTCCTTCCGACGCGCAACCAGGGCATCGGCCTGTCGTGCGTGAAGCTTCGGATCGAACGCGGGGCAATCGGCGATTCACCGGTATATTGCTACGATAACGATACCATGAAACTCGTGGCGGAATACAGCGACGTGGAATGATCCTTCGTCAGCGTGACGAAGAGGAACTACCCCCCTACCCCGCCCGCAGCGGCGCGCTGCCGTCGGCCACCATCCGCTCGCCGTCGATCACGATCGGTCCGGCCAGCCCCGGCAGTCCGTCGGGCGCGATCCGCATGCTGCGCGCGATCACCTGTGGGTCGGCGAACACCTCATTCAGCAGGTTGATCGGCCCCGCCGGAATGCCCGCCGCCTCCAGCACGTCACTCAGCGCCGCCTTGCGCCAGCCGCCGACCGCCGCTTGCACCATCGGGATCAGCGCACCGCGATTCACCACCCGCCCCGGATTGGTCGCGAACCGCGCATCGTGGTGCAGGTCGAGCCCGAGGATGGCGCACAGCCGCGCGAACTGCGTGTCGTTGCCGACCGCGATCACCAGCGCGCCGTCCGCCGTCTCGAACGCCTGATACGGCGCGAGATTGGCGTGGCCGTTGCCCATCCGCCCCGGCACGGTGCCGCCCGCCAGATAGTTGAGCGCCTGATTGCCCAGCACTGCCACCTGCGTATCGAGCAGCGCCATGTCGATATGCGCGCCCTCCCCGGTCAGGTCGCGGCGGCGCAGCGCGGCGAGGATCGCCACGGCCGAATAGACGCCGGTGAACAGGTCGGCATAGGCGACCCCGGCCTTTTGCGGCGGCCCGTCGGGCTCGCCGGTCAGCGACATCGCCCCGCCCATCGCCTGGATGACGAAGTCGTAGCCGGCACGGTGCGCATAGGGCCCGGTCTGGCCGAAGCCGGTGATCGAACACGTCACCAGCCCCGGCCGCACCGCCGACAGCGCGGCATGGTCAAGGCCGTATCGGGCGAGGCCGCCGACCTTGTAATTCTCGATCACGACATCGGCCCCGGCCACCAGCGCGCGGACCTCGGCCTGACCCTCGGGCGTGCCAATATTGATCGCGACCGAGCGTTTGCCGCGATTGGTCGCGTGGAAATAGGCTGCGTCGCGGTTGCGCCCTTCGCCATCGGTCACGAACGGCGGTCCCCAGTGGCGGGTGTCGTCGCCCGCGCCCGGCCGCTCGACCTTCACCACCTCCGCGCCCAGATCGGCGAGCAACTGCCCGCACCATGGCCCGGCAAGAATCCGCGCCAGTTCGACGACCCGAACCCCGGCGAGCGGCTTCACGGCCGGCGCAGCGCGTACACGACATGGGGGACCATGCGCCCGCCGCGCAGCACATCGATGGTGCCGGGGCGCAGCACCGCGCCCAGCGCCGCCACCGCGGTGCGGGACCGGGCATTGGCCTCGCCGATATGGAAGGTGACGGTTGCCGCATCCCGGGTGATATGATCGATCATCAACCGCTTGGTTTCGCGGTTATACCCGCGCCGCCAGCGGTCGCGCGCGAAAAAGGTCCAGCCGATCTCGATCTCATCGGCGTCAGGGTCGTAGGGACCGTAGCGGCTCGACCCGATCACGCTGCCGTCTTGGGCATCGCGGATGGTCAGCATGCCGCCGCCCGCCATCCCCTCGTCGAAGAAGGCGCGGAAGACGTCCGCCCGCCAGCGGTCGTGCGCGGGATGCTGTTCCCAGATCGCCGGGTCGGACGCGACCGCGAACAGCGCGTCGTAATCGTCCGCGACGCTCGGCGCGATCGTGACCAGTTGGCCGCGCAATACCAGCTGGCGGTTCATCAGAACGCGGCGATGCCGGTGATCGCCCGGCCTTGGATCAGCCCGTGGACGTCGTGCGTGCCCTCATAGGTGTTGACCGTCTCAAGGTTGATCGCATGGCGCATCACATGAAATTCGGCGGCGATGCCGTTGCCGCCGTGCATATCGCGCGCGACCCGCGCGATCGCCAGCGCCTTGCCGCAATTGTTGCGCTTGATGATGCTGATCGCTTCGGGGGCCAGCGTCCCTTCGTCGAACATCCGCCCTGCGCGCAGCGCCGCCTGCAACCCCAGCGCGATCTCGGTCTGCATGTCGGCCAGCTTCAACTGGATCAGTTGCTTCGATGCCAGCGGCACGCCGAACTGCTTGCGGTCGAGCGTATATTGCCGCGCGGCGTGGAGGCAGAACTCCGCCGCGCCCATCGTGCCCCATGCGATGCCGTAGCGCGCGCGATTGAGGCAGCCGAACGGCCCCTTCAGCCCCTCGACATTGGGCAGCAGCGCGTCCTCGCCCACCTCGACGCCGTCCATCACGATCTCGCCGGTGACGGACGCGCGCAGCGACAGCTTGCCCTCGATCTTCGGCGCGGACAGCCCCTTGGTGCCCTTCTCCAGCACGAAGCCGCGAATCTTGCCGTCATGCGCGTCGGACTTGGCCCATATGATGAAGACGTCGGCGATCGGTGAGTTGGTGATCCACATCTTGGACCCGCTCAACCGGTAGCCACCGTCGATCCTTTCGGCGCGCGTCCGCATCCCCGCCGGGTCGGAGCCGGCATCGGGTTCGGTGAGGCCGAAACAGCCGACCCATTCGCCGCTGGCGAGGCGGGGCAGATATTTGCGTTTCTGCGCCTCCGAACCATAGGCGTTGATCGGGTGCATCACGAGGCTCGACTGCACGCTCATCGCGCTGCGATAGCCCGAATCGACCGCCTCGACCTCCCGCGCGACGAGGCCGTAAGCGACATAGCCCAGCCCCGCGCCGCCATATTCGGGATCGATCGTGGGACCCAGCAGCCCCAGTTCGCCCATCTCGCTCATGATCTCGCGCGCGAAATCCTCGTCGAGAAACGCGCGGGTCACGCGCGGCAGCAATTTCTCGCGGACATAGCCGTGCGCCACGTCGCGAACCATCCGTTCCTCGTCGGTCAGTTGCTGATCGATCAGGAACGGGTCCTGCCAGTCGAAGCGGCCCATATCGGCCATGGTGATTGTCCTTACAGCGTGGGGGCGAGCGGGTCGGGCGTCGCCGACGGGGTCGGGAGCGGGACGGGTGGTGGCGCGATCTGCGCCACCGGGGCCGGGGCCACCTGCGGCAACGGCGTGTCGAGCGCCAGCGCCTCCAGCTCGATCAGCGCCTTGCGCGCATCGACATAGCGTTTGGCCGCGGCGTTCCAGTCGGTGGCGCTGGCCCCGCCCGGCATCCGCTCGACCTCACCGATCGCCAGTTCGACGCGGCCGGTGTCGAGCCGGCGGCGCGCCCGCTCCAGCCGGTCGGACGGGCGGCTGCTCGGCGTCGGCCCCTGGCGGATCACGATCAACTGCCCCGCCTCGCGCCGCAGCGACTGCCACCAGTTCTGATCGGCGGGACCGGCCAGCAACTGGTTGGCCGAGGAATCGAGCCCGCTGCGCAGATCGTCGAGCGTCACCGGCTGGCGTGCGGCGGCGAGGATGGTACGCACCGCATCGCCCCGCGCCGCGCCGAAGCGCACCCGCAACTGGTTTTCGAGATAGCCGAGCGGCAACCCGCGATCGAGCGCGCGGCGCGCGGCGATCACGATCATCATATTCTCTGCACGCGCGGCGAAGCCCGCCGCCGATCGCGCGCCGGTGTCGATCGCGGCGATCCGCGTCTCCAGCTCAGCCACCTGTGCCGACAGCGTCGCCTCGCGCGCCGACAGCGCAGCGAGGTTCGGCAAGGCGGCGGCAACCGGCGCGGCGCTCGCCGCCGGGGTCGGCTGGGCGACCGGCGTCGTGGTCGCGGCACGCAGCGTCCAGCCGAGGCGCGGGGCGACATAATAGAGCACCGCCAGCGTCGCGCCGATTCCGATCAGGAAGGCGACGCATGCCGCCGCCATCCATCGCCCGCCCTTCGCCCGCCGGGTCGGGCCGTTTGCCGCCATGAAAGGCGCGTCGTCGCTGGTCATGCGCGCCTTATCCCCGTGCGCGCCGACCGGGTCAATCACCGGCAAGCGCAAGGCCGGCGGCGATCACCGCCGGATCGCTCGGCATGGCGGCCACCGCGACCGCGCGCCAGCCGTTGCCGAGCATCGCCGCCGCCGCCGGTGAGATCGCCGCGACCGCGGTGGTGCCGCGATCCGCCACCAGCGCCGCCAGCCGCACCGCCGCGCGCGGCGAATGGACCAGCGCCACGCTGCCCGCCAGCCGATCCATCCCAACCGGTTCGGTGGGCACGGCGGCATAGACCGCGCGGATCGTCGCCACCACGCCATGCGCCGCCACCGCCCGGTCGCGCGCGGTCAGCAGCAGCGCGCGCCGCACCCCCGCCGCGCCCGCCGCATCGAGCAGCGTGCGACCATCGCCCGCCCCGGTCGCGACCACGCGCAATCCCGCGTCGCGCGCCGCCCGCGCGGTCGCTGCACCGACCGCATGGACCGGCAGATGCGCGAGCGCGGCCAGCCCCGCCCCGGCATGGCGCACCGCATTGGCGCTGGTCAGGACCAGCGCGTCGTGGCCGTCCGCCGGCAGTTCCCACGCCAGCGGCACGACAGCGAACAACGGCAGCGCGATCGCCTCCCCCCCCAGCGCCCGGATCGCCGCGACGGTCGCCGCATTGCCCGGTTCGGGGCGCAGCACCGCCAACGGCACGCTCACCGCGCGAACAGCCGCGCGACGCTTTCGGGCGCTTCGTCGAGCAGCCGTTCGGCAAGGGCGCGCGGCAGGTCGATGTCGTCGATCGCGCCGCTCGTGCTGCCGGTGACATGCGCGCTGCCGTCCTGCGCCAGCAATTGCGCGGTCAGCGTGAGCACGTCGCCCTCGATCCGCGCCAGCGCGCCGACCGGCGAATGGCAATCGGCGCCCAGCGCTGCCAGGAACCCGCGCTCGGCACGCACCGCCTGATGCGTCGGCAGGTCATCGATCGCCGCGACGAAAGCGAGCGCGGCGGCATCCTCGGCGCGCACCTCGATCCCGACCGCGCCCTGGGACGGGGCGGGCAGCAGCGTGTCGACCGGCACGGCATGGCCGACGGCGTGCCGCCCCAGCCGTTCGAGCCCGGCGGCGGCGAGCAGCGTCGCATCGACCTCGCCCGCCGCCAGCTTGGCGAGGCGCGTGTCGACATTGCCGCGAAACAGCACGATCCGCGCATCGGGGCGGTGGCGCAGCACCTGCGCCGCGCGGCGCGGACTACTGGTGCCGACCACGCCGTTCGGCGGCAGATCGGCCAAGCTCGCGATCCCGACCAGCCGGTCGCGCACGTCGGCGCGCGGCAGCATCGCGGCGATGCGGATCTCGGTCGGGCGGATCGTCTCGACATCCTTCATCGAATGGACCGCCGCGTCGATCTCTCCGCCACACAGCGCCCGGTCGAGTTCCTTGGTCCACAGCGCCTTGCCGCCGATTTCGGCCAGCGCGCGGTCCTGCACCCGGTCGCCGGTGGTGCGGATCGGCACGATCTCGATTTCGCCCGGGTCCACCCCATGCGCCGCCGCCAGCGCCGCGCGCGTGGCATGGGCCTGTACCAGCGCCAGCGGCGATCCGCGCGTGCCCAGTCTGAACATCATGGCGTTGCTCGCTACGCATCGTTGGCGTGTTGGGCAAGGCGGATGGGTTCACGCGAAGGCGCGAAGGACGCGAAGGGGTTGGTTCACGCGGAGGCGCGGAGACGCGGAGGGAGTTGCGATCCGGGCCAGCCGCCCGCGACCGGGAGACGACAACGCCAGCGGACGACGGGGCAAGCCCCGCCCCGAACGCGACCCCCTCCGCGCCTCTGCGCCTCTGCGCCTCTGCGCGAAAATCACTTCTTCCTGCTTTCTGGCAGACGGAGAAAAAGGGAAGGAATTTTCGCGCAGAGGCGCAGAGGCGCAGAGGCGCGGAGAATGTTGCGTTCCGGGTAAACCGGTCGCCTCCGGCAGACGAACGACGATAGCCGCTACGCGGCAAGGCCAGTCCCGAACGCAACCCCTCCGCGTCTCCGCGCCTTCGCGTGAACCGCCCTTCTTCGCGCCCGTCGCGTGAACCAAATATCGCCCCCGCCTCCAAACCACGCTAGAGCAGCAAAAATGCCCTATCCCCTCATCCTCGGCATCGAATCCAGTTGCGACGAGACCGCCGTCGCGATCGTGCGTGGCGACCGTACCATCCTGTCGCACCGCCTCGCCGGACAGGAAGCCGCCCACGCCCCCTATGGCGGCGTCGTGCCCGAGATCGCGGCGCGCGCCCATGTTGAGATCCTGCCCGCGCTGGTCGAAGGCGCGCTCGCCGACGCGAACGTCACGCTGGCGCAGGTCGACGCGATCGCCGCCACCGCCGGCCCCGGCCTGATCGGTGGGGTGATGGTCGGCCTCGTCACCGCCAAGGCGCTGGCGCTGGCGGCGGGCAAGCCGCTGGTCGCGGTCAATCATCTGGAGGGGCATGCGCTGTCGCCGCGCCTGACCGATCCCGACCTCGCCTTTCCGTACCTGCTGCTGCTGGTGTCGGGCGGACATTGCCAGTTGCTGCGCGTCGACGGGGTCGGCACCTATCGCCGGCTCGGCACGACCATCGACGACGCGGCGGGCGAGGCGTTCGACAAGACCGCCAAGGTCCTCGGCCTCGGCTACCCCGGCGGCCCGCGCGTCGAGGCGGCGGCGGCGCAGGGCGATCCGCGCGCGGTGCCGCTGCCCCGCCCGCTGACCGGCACGCCCGATCCGCATTTCTCGTTCGCCGGCCTCAAAAGCGCGGTGCTGCGCGCGCATGAATCGGGCCGCTACAGCGTGCCGGACATCGCCGCCTCGTTCAGCCAGGCGGTGATCGACTGCCTCGTCGACCGCACCAGACTGGCGCTGGCGCTGGCCGGCCCAGTCGAGGCTTTGGTGGTGGCGGGCGGGGTCGCCGCCAATCGCGGCGTGCGCGGCGCGCTGGAGGCGCTCGCCACCACGCACGGCCTGCGCTTCGTCGCCCCGCCGTTATGGCTGTGTACCGACAATGGCGCGATGATCGCATGGGCCGGGGCCGAACGGTTCATGGCCGGGCACAGCGATCCGCTCGACGTCGCCGCCCGCCCGCGCTGGCCGCTCGACCCGAGTGCGGAAAAGGTGCGCGGTGCGGGAGTGAAGGCATGAGGATCGGCGTCATCGGCGGCGGGGCGTGGGGCACCGCGCTGGCGCAGGTCGCGGCGCGCGGTGGCGACGTGACCCTGTGGGTCCGCGACGGCGCGCTGGCCGACACGATCAACACCGCGCGCGAGAACCCGCTCTACCTGCCCGGTATCCCGCTTTCCCCCGCGATTCACGCGACGACCGACAGCGCGGCGCTGGGCGACGCCGATGCGTTGCTGGTCGTCTGCCCGGCGCAGCACGTCCGCGCGGTCCTCTCTCAAATCGACGTCGGCACCCGCGCACTGGTGCTGTGCGCCAAGGGGATCGAGGCGGGCAGCAAGCTGCTGGTCGGCGAGGTTGCCCGCGCCGTCCACCCGAACGCCCCGGTCGCGGTCCTCTCCGGCCCCACCTTCGCGCACGAGGTCGCCCGCGCCAAGCCGACCGCCGTCACCCTCGCCTGCGCCGATCCGGTCTTGCGTGATCGCCTTGCCGCGCGCCTCGCCGCGCCGGGGTTCCGCCCCTATGCCAGCGACGACGTGATCGGCGCGGAGATCGGCGGCGCGGTCAAGAACGTCCTCGCCATCGCCTGCGGCGTGGTGGAGGGCGCGGGGCTGGGGCAGAACGCCCGCGCGTCGGTGATCGCGCGCGGCTTCGCCGAGATGACCCGCTTCGGCATGGCGCGCGGCGCGCGGGCGGAGACGCTCGCCGGCCTGTCGGGCTTGGGCGATCTGGTGCTGACCTGTTCGTCGACCGCCTCGCGCAACTATTCGCTGGGTGTGGGGCTGGGGCAGGGCCGCGCCGCCACCGACCTGCTGTCCGATCGCCGCACCGTGGCCGAAGGCGCGTTCACCGCGCCGGTGCTGGCACAGGCCGCCGCCGACGCGCGGATCGACATGCCGGTGACGCAGGCGGTCGGCGCGCTGCTGGCCGGCACCCCGGTCGGCCGAGTGATCGAAGCGCTTCTCAGCCGCCCGCTGAAACCCGAGGGACGGTAATCACAAACTCGCCGCCAGCGCCTCCAACTGGTCGGCGCACTGGTTCCAGCCCGGCTCGAACCCCATCGCCGCATGCTGATCGCGCGTCTCGGCGGTCCAGTGGCGGGCGCGGGCGATATAGCGGGTGCCGCCATCCTCGTCGGCGAAGGTCATCGTCGCGACCATGAACGGCGCGCCGTCGCGCGGCACGAAGCCGGCGGTGAACGCATCGGTCGTCACGATCCGCTCGTTCGCCACCACGTCCAGAAAGACGCCGTGATGCGGCATGTCCGCCCCCTCGGGGCTGCGCATCGTCACGTCGAACGCCCCGCCCGGTCGCGGATCGACCACCGCGTCGGCGATCGTCCATGGCGCGGGCACAAACCAGCGCCGCAGCAGATGCGCCTCGGTCCAGCAGCGTAAGATGGCCTCGCGCGGGGCCTGTAGCAGCCGGTCGAGCACCAGTTCGCGCTCGGCGGGGAAATCGGTCATCGTCATCGCTCCCGACAGGATCGGCACCATGCTGCCGCATTCCCGCGCGCCGATCAAACCCCAAGACAGATCGACCTTCAGCCAATGCCACCGCGTTTCGTCGTTCACGCGCAGGCGGGAACCCATAGACGCAACGGGCGCGATGCTATCACCGGCGTCGGCGTATATGGATCCCCGCCTGCGCGGGGATGACGCGGGGTTCGACGGCAAATTTCCCCTGCCAAAGTTGAATGTCGATCCGGCCTACCGCATCGCCCGCGCGATCAATGCGCCGCAGTTCGCGTCACTGGCCAGCGGGTCCTGCCGCCCGCCGATCGCCTTGCCCAGCATCCTGAGGACGCCGCCGACGCTCTTGGTGCCCGGCGGGATCGCAACTTGCGGCGATTGCAGCCGCCCCGTCACCATGACCGGCCGGTCGAGCCGCAACAGCGTCGCCTGTTTCGGTGCGCCGGTCAGCGACAGCGACAGCGTCTCGTCGGCAAGGTTCACTCGGCCCTGCCCTCGCGTCTGCGCACGCGACGTGTCGATCACCAGCGGATCGACCCGGCCGATCCCGTTGGTCACGTCGAGCCGCAGCGCGAGGCAGCGCAGCCGCGCCTGCGCATCGTCATCGGTCGTCACCCCGCGCGCTACATCGGCACCGAGCAGCGAGGCCAGCTTGGCGGGCAGCGTGCCATTGCTGGCGGCGAAACCGATCGTGCCGTCCGCCCGGCCGATCGCCGCGCGCACCGTATCGCCGCTGCCGACCAGCTTCAGCCGCGCGCGCAGCGGCGCGTCGACCGGCGCCCCCCCGGCAAAGGTCGAGATGCGCGAATCGGACAGCGTCAGGTCGAAGGTCGCGCGCGGCACGCGCCGCCCGCGCTGGTCGACGATCACTTGTCCCGCGATCTTCCCCTGCGACAGCGCGATCGTCAGCGGCGCGACGGTCAGCCGCCGATCGGCGATCGCTAGCGTCGCATCAAGGCCGCGCACCGCATCCGCCTCGCGCAGCCGGTCGACATGCACCGCCAGCCGCCCGTCGAGATTGGCGAGCTTGGCAAGGTTGATCCGCGTGCCGGGCACCACGCGCGACCCGATCCGCGCCTCGATCGCCGCCGCCCGCGCCCGCCCCTCGTCGGTTTCCAGATCGGCGAACGCCAGCGAGGCGAAGCGCAGCCGGCCGTCGATCTTCGTCGTGTCGCCATCCTTGGTCACGCTCGCCCGCGCATCGGACAGCCGCGACGCACCGATCGTCCCCGACAGCCGCTCGACCGTCCATGTCGGATCGTCGTGGCGCACCTTCGCGCTCAACCGCACCGGCTGCGTCCCGAACAGCCCGGCCTCGATCAGCGCATCGAGCGTCTTGAGATTGTCGGCGCGTGCGGTCAGCTCGACCGTCATCCGCTTCGTGTTGAGCGGTGCGGCCATCACCCCCTTGGCGTCGACGGTGATCGTCGGCCCGTCGACCCGCGCGACGAACGGCCAGTCGCCGTCGCTGCGGATGACCGGGCCGGTCAGCGACACCCGCACCGGGCGATCGTCGATCGCCCCGGTCCCGCTCGCGCGGAAGCCCTGATCGTTCGACGTGACCGTCACCGCGAATTGCCGGTTCTGCACCGCGTCGCGATAGTCGATCACGAGGTCGCGCACGGTCAGGCTGGTGATGTCCGACGCCGATCCGCCCTTGCCCCGCTTGTCGGGCGCCCAGTTCTTGGTGCCGTCCTTCGCGCGCACCATCGCCACCCGCCCGCCGTCGATTGCCAGCGCGGTCAGGTCGAACTTGCCGCGCAGCAGCGGCAGGACGCGGAAGCGCAGGTCGATCCGGTGGAGCCGCACCAGATCGCCGGGACCGGCCCAGCTCGGCTGGGCGATGCGCAAGTCACGCACGATCAGTGTCGGCGAGAACGACAGCGGCTGGACGCGCTCGATCGTCCCGATCGACACATCGGCCCCGAACCGCTCGGCCAGTTTCGCACTCACCCGGTCGCGCAGCACGCCCCAGGGAAAGGCGGCCAGCACCAGCAGCACGAGCAACAGAAGGGCGGCGATACCGCCCAGAAGATACCGCCAGAATCGGGGAAGCGAAGCCATGGAGCGACAAGCCCGAACCCGGCGGTTCGTTCCATGGGCGCAATGGAATTACTGACAGGGGTGAAGGTTGCGTACGCCCGACACCTCTTCCCCCAAAGCGAAGGAAGCACCCGACAACCGACCGCCTTCTTTCATCGTCACCCCCGCGCAGGCGGGGGTCCATAAACGCTGCCGTCGCGCAACCAGCCGAGACCCCGGCGTGTATGGATTCCCGCCTTCGCGGGAATGACGAGTGCAGGATGTCTTGCCACCCCCCCTAAAAATCGACCGCGATGCCCTTGTGCGTCCAGTCGCCATAGCGCGTCGGGCTGAGGCCCAAGGGATCGTCGGTGTCGTTTTTGGGCGGCAGCGGTTCGGGGGTGGGCACCGGCGGCGACTTGGAGAGATGCGCAGGCGGCTTCACATGAGCGGGGCGGTTGCCCATAGGGGAGTCCTTATCCGGTTCCGTCGAGCATGATCTCGGCGGACCAGCGACAGGATTCAAGTGATCGATCTTTTCATGCCCCGTTCGGAGGCGCGCTGACATGGCCCGCCCCCGCCTCGCTCCCGAAGCGCCCGGCGTTCCCGCCCGCCGCGCCGCGCTGCGCCTGCTCGATGCCGTGCTACGGCGCGGCCTGCCGCTCGAAGCCGCGCTCGCCTCGGCGACCGGCGATCTCGACCGGCGCGAGGATCGCGGGCTTGCCCACGCGATTGCCGCCGCCGTGCTGCGCCGCCTGCCTGATCTCGACGCGCTGATCGACAGCGCGACGCAGCGCCCGCTGCCCGACGATGCCAAGGCGCGGTTCGCGCTGCGCATCGCATTGGGGCAGGCGCTGGTGCTCGGCACCCCGCCGCATGCCGCGATCGCCACCGTGCTGCCGCTGGTCGACGGCGGCCCGCGCAAGCTGGTGCACGGCGTGTTCGGCACGCTGATGCGCGGCAACGCCCGCCTGCCCGATGCCGCCAGCCTGCCCGCCGATACGGATGCCCGCTGGGTAACGGCATGGGGCGAGGACATGGTCATCGCCGCCGCGCAGGCGATCGCCCAGCAACCTCCGCTCGACCTGTCGCTCAAGGGCGATAGCGGTCCCGAGGGCGTCACCCTCGCCCCGCGCCACCGCCGCCTTGCCGAAGCCGGACCGATCGCCGATCTGCCGGGCTATACGGCGGGCGACTGGTGGGTGCAGGACCTTGCCGCCTCGATCCCCGCGCGGCTGCTGGGACAGGGGCCGGGCACCGCGCTCGACCTGTGCGCCGCGCCGGGCGGCAAGACGCTGCAACTCGCCGCCGCCGGATGGGACGTGACCGCGCTCGATTCGTCGGCAGCGCGGCTTGCGCGGCTGGAGGAGAATATGGCGCGCACCGGCCTGTCGGCGAAGATCGTCACCGGCGATGCTTTGGTGTGGAAACCGGCCGAGCCGGCCGACGCGGTGCTGCTCGACGCGCCGTGCAGCGCGACCGGCATCTTCCGCCGCCACCCCGACGTCCTCCACCGCGTCCGCCCCTCGGTGATCGCCGAGACGGCGGCGCTGCAAAAGCGCCTGCTGGGCCGCGCCGCCGACTGGGTGAAGCCCGGCGGGCGGCTGGTCTATGCCACCTGCTCGCTCGAACCGGCCGAAGGCGAAGTGCAGCTCGACCGTTTCTTAAGCGAGCGCAGCGATTTCACGGTCGAACCGGCGCGCGTGGACGAACTGCCCGAAGGCGTCATGCCGCACGAACGCGGCTATGTCCGCACGCTGCCGGGCATGCTGGCCGAGGCCGGCGGCATGGACGGTTTCTTCGTCGTCCGTCTGCGTCGGGCCGGGTAAGGGGTTTCACGCGAAGGCGCGAAGGGCGCGAAGAAGTAAAGTAGATTGGTTCGCGCAGAGGCGCAGAGGCGCAGAGGAAGTATTGCCCCGGGCGACCCGCTCGCTATCGGGAGACGTTCCCACCGGACAGCCGCTACGCGGCGAACTCCGCCCCGAAAGCATTCTCTCCGCGCCTCTGCGCCTCTGCGCGAACCAATCTACTTTCTACTCCGCGCCTCCGCGCCTCCGCGTGAACCAGAACTTCTTCTCCCTTCGCGCCCTTCGCGCCTTCGCGTGAACCCAATCGATCGCCACACCCGCCCCGACCCTTGCCGCCCCCAAAGACCATGCTAGGACAACAACCTATGTCATCCGTCCGCATCGCCCCCTCGATCCTTTCCGCCGATTTCGCCCGGCTGGGCGAGGAGGTCCGCGCCATCGACGAGGCGGGGGCCGACTGGATCCATGTCGACGTCATGGACAATCATTTCGTCCCCAACCTCACCATCGGCCCGATGGTGGTAAAGGCGCTGCGCCCCCACTCCGCCAAGCCGTTCGACGTCCACCTGATGGTGACGCCGGTCGACCCTCTGATCGAGGCCTTTGCCGAGGCCGGGGCCGACATCCTCTCGGTCCATCCCGAATCCGGCCCGCACCTCCACCGCACGCTCCAGCGGATCAAGGCATTGGGCAAGCGCGCCGGCGTCGTGCTGAACCCCGCGACTCCGGTCGAGGTGGTCGATCAGGTCATCGACCTGGTCGATCTGCTGCTGGTCATGAGCGTCAATCCGGGCTTTGGCGGACAGAAGTTCATCGACAGCCAGTTGACCAAGATCGAAGCCCTGCGCCGCCGCATCGACGCGACCGGCCGGGCGATCGACCTGCAGGTCGACGGCGGCGTCGACCGCGTGACCGCGCCGCGCGCGATCGCCGCCGGGGCCGACTGCCTCGTCGCCGGCACCGCGACCTTCACCGGCGGCCCCACCGCCTATGCCGCGAACATCGCCGCCCTGCGCGGCGCATGACCGAACCGCCCCCGATCGACGAACCACGCGACGGGATCGACGTCGGCAAGCGGCTGGTGCGGCAGGGCGGCGGCACCGGGCTGTCGCTGTCCGAACGGGTGCGCGACAAGCTGCAACGCCTCGCGTGGCGCACCCCGCTGCACGGGCTGCGGCTGAAGGGCCGCCATCCGCTCAAGCTGATCGCGGTCGCCGACGATCCGTTCCTCGGCGATCTGGATCGCGGCGCGGCGCTGCTCGCGGGCAAGCTGATGGTGCGCGGCGAGGCGCTGCCGCTCGACCGGCTGGAACTGGCCCGCCCCAAATTCTCCGCCGCCTTCGCCGAACATCTCCACGGCTTCGCATGGCTGCGCGACCTCTCCAGCGTCGCGCCGCGCGTAACGGCGGTGCCGATCGCCGAGACGATCATGCTGCAATGGCTGGCCGATCATGGCGAGCGCATTACCGAGCCGGCATGGAACGCCGCCACCTGCGGCCGGCGGATGCTGTCATGGATCGCGCATGCGCCGTTGATCCTGTCGTCGACCGACCTCCTCTATCGCTCGCAGGTGCTGCACGCCTTTGCCCGCACCGCGCGCCATCTCGACGGCGAAGCGGGCAAGGCCCCGGCGGGGATCGCCGCGATCGTCGCATGGACCGGGGTGGTCGCCGCCGGCCTCGTCATTCCCGGCGGCGATGCCCGGCGCGCGTTCGGCGAAACCGGCCTGATCCGCGCGCTGACGACCAGCGTGTTCGAGACCGGCGGCCTCGTCGGCCGCTCGCCCGCCGATCAGCTCGACGCGGTGATGACGCTCGCGGCGTTGCGCGAAATCTATGCCGCGCGGCGGATGACCATGCCCGAACCGGTCGCCGCGCATCTGACGATCATGGTGTCGGCGCTGCTCGGCGTGTGTCACGGCGACGGTGGCCTGTCGTGCTGGCAGGGCGCGGGGCCGGTGCCGGGCGAGCGTATCGCCGACGTCGTCGCCGCCACCGGAGTCCGCACCCGTCCCTTACGCCATGCCGGCGACTGGGGCTATCAGCGGCTCGCCGCCGGGCGCACCATCGCGATCGTCGACGCCGCCCCGCCCCCGGTCGCCCGCGCCGCGCACGAGGGCTGCGCCTCGACGCTCGCGTTCGAACTGTCCGATGGTGGGCAGCGGATCGTCGTCAACTGCGGCGGGGCGAACATCGCCGCGCTGACCCTGTCGGCCGATCTGCGCCGCGCGCTGCGCTCCACCGCCGCGCATTCGACGCTAGTGCTGTCCGACACCAATTCGACCGCGATCCAGCCCGACGGCTCGCTCGGCAAGGGGGTCGGCGTGGTCGACATGGCCCGGCAGGAAAGCGACGCGATCAGCCGGATCGAGGGGAGCCACGACGGCTATGCCAAGCGCCTCGGCTTCCAGCACCGCCGCGTCCTGACCTTGAGCGCCGACGGCCGCGACGTGCAGGGCGAGGACATGCTGATCCCGACCGGCCGCCGCGCGCGGCGTGGCGACACGCCGTTCGTCGTCCGCTTCCACCTCGCCCCTGGCATCGCGATCGAAGCCGGCCCCGACGACCAGACCGCCTTCCTCCGTCTGCCCAGCGGCCCGGTCTGGCAATTCCGCGCGAAGGGCGCGCTGCTCTCGGTCGAGGAAAGCCTGTGGATCGGCCCCGACGGCCTGCCCGTCGAGACGTTCCAGTTGGTGCTGGCGGGCACCACCCCGCCCGGCGGCCACGACCTGTCGTGGCGGTTCCACAAGACGCGGTAGCGACCGGATCGCGATCGTCCGCCTCCCGCCCCCTTGCCCTCCCCCGCCATTCGCGCGAAAGGGCGCGCCCATGGAAAACGTCCCCGCGAAACGCGCCCTGCTCTCGGTCTCCGACAAGACCGGTATCGTCGATCTCGCCACCGCCCTTGTGGGCCACGGCGTCGAGCTCGTCTCGACCGGCGGCACTGCCGCCGCGCTGCGCGACGCCGGGCTCGCCGTCCGCGACATTGCCGACCTGACCGGTTTCCCCGAAATGATGGACGGCCGCGTCAAGACGCTGCACCCGATCGTCCATGGCGGGCTGCTCGCGGTGCGCGACAATCCCGAGCATGTCGCGTCGATGGACGAACACGCCATCGGCGCGATCGATATTGTCGTCGTGAACCTCTATCCGTTCGAGGCGACGGTGGCCAAGGGCGCCGACCGCGACACGATCATCGAGAATATCGACATCGGCGGCCCGTCGATGGTGCGCTCGGCGGCCAAGAACCATGATGCGGTGGCGATCGTCACCGACCCGGCCGATTACGCCGCGCTGATCGCCGAACTGGCCGAGACGGGCGGTGCGACCACGCTCGCCACCCGCCGCCGCTTCGCCGCCAAGGCCTATGCCGCCACCGCCGCGTATGATTCGGCGATCGCCCAGTGGTTCGCCTTCGCCGATCAAGGACAGGCATTCCCCGACACGCTCCCGCTCGCCTTCACCCGCGGTGCCGAGCTGCGCTACGGCGAGAACCCGCACCAGTCGGCCTCGCTCTATATCCCGCGCGGACCCAGCGCACGGGGCATCGCGCAGAGCCAGCAGGTGCAGGGCAAGGCGCTGAGCTACAACAACTACAACGACGCCGATGCCGCGCTGGAACTGGTCAGCGAATTCCGCGACGGTCCGCCGACCGTCGTCATCGTCAAACACGCCAACCCCTGCGGCGTCGCCAGCGGGACCACGCTGATCGAAGCGTACAAGGCCGCGCTGGCGTGCGACAGCGTGTCGGCGTTCGGCGGGATCATCGCGGTCAACCGGCCGCTGGACGGCGAAACGGCGCGCGCGATCAGCGGCATCTTCACCGAAGTCGTCGCCGCGCCCGATGCCGATGACGAAGCCAAGGCAGTGTTCGCCGCAAAAAAGAACCTGCGCCTGCTCCTGACCGGCGACCTGCCCGATCCGGCGCGCGGCGGCCTGACCGTCAAGAGCATCGCCGGCGGCCTTCTCGTCCAGTCGCGCGACGCCGGCAATCTGGCGCAGGTCGAATTGAAGGTCGTGACCAGGCGCCAGCCGACGGACCAGGAACTCGCCGACTGCCGCTTCGCATGGACCGTCGCCAAGCACGTCAAGTCGAACGCGATCGTCTATGCCAAGGACGGCAGCACGGCGGGCATCGGTGCGGGGCAGATGAACCGCCTCGAATCCGCCCGCATCGCCGCGTGGAAGGCGAAGGACGCCGCCGACAAAGCCGGCTGGGATGCCCCGCGCACCCTCGGCTCGGCGGTTGCGTCGGATGCCTTCTTCCCCTTCGCCGACGGCCTGCTCGCCGCGGTCGAGGCCGGGGCTACGGCGGTGATCCAGCCCGGCGGCTCGATCCGTGACGACGAGGTGATCGCGGCGGCCGACGAGGCCGGTCTGGCGATGGTCTTCACCGGCATGCGCCACTTCCGCCACTGAGGGTTCGGCGACGTCGCCCCGGCGAAGGCTGGGCGGCGTCGCCAATCCCCCCTCACCACAACCATCATCCCAGCGAAGGCTGGGATCTCTCGCGGTCAAGGCGCGACAAGCACCGCGAGAGGCCCCAGCCTTCGCTGGGATGACGTCCCTTGGGTAAGGTCTTGAGTAAGCGCTGACTTGCAAACGCTCCCCCCGACAGAGGAGGGAGGCAGCGAGAAAGAGCCACCCCCGTCACACCCCGCCGCAATTGCCTCCCCCGCCCGCCCCGGCTACCGGCATTCCATGCCGATGTTCCGCGATACGCCCTACGCCGCCTTCCTGTTCGACATGGACGGCACGCTCCTCAATTCCAGCGCGGCGGTCGAGCGCGTGTGGAGGCGCTGGTGCGAGCGCCACGGCATCGACGCCGACGCGCTGATCGCGGTCTGCCACGGCGTCCGCGGCGAGGACACGGTGCGCCGCTTCGCCACGCCGGGCATGGATGTCGACGCCGAGGCGGCATGGCTCAACGCCGCCGAGCTGGCGGATGTCGACGGCGTCGTCGCGATCGATGGCATCCGGGAACTGATCGCCACCCTCGCCCCGACCGACTGGGCGATCGTCACCTCCGCGCCGCGCAACCTCGCCGAAGTGCGTCTCCGCGCGATCGGTCTGCCCGTGCCACCGGTGTTCGTCACCGCCGAGGATGTGAGCGACGGCAAGCCCGACCCACAGGGCTTCCGCCTCGCCGCGCAGCGACTGGGCGTCGCGCCCGAAGACTGTCTGGTGTTCGAGGACTCGCCGGCCGGCGTCGCGGCGGGCAAGGCGGCGGGCGCCGCCGTCGCCATCGTCGGCCCGCGCGTCCCTGCCGACGAAGGCACCTACGCCATCACCGACTATCGCTGATCGGATCGAACGGCGGCACCCGGACGGCGACCGCCATGGACCGAAATACCGCTTGCGTTCGGCAGCAATCAATATCATGTTGGCTTCGTCATGGGCCGCCACACGCCCTTTTCGGAGGGGTGCAACAGGGCGGCCCTTCACTTTTTGTGCATGACCCTACGTCCCTATACCAAACCGCATATTTCGTCGGCAGCGCGCGTCGCGCATCTGCGCGCCCGGGGGCTGATCGTACCTCGTCCGGCGATCGCCGCGCGCAAGATCGACCTGATCGGGTACGAACGACTGCGCATCTACTTCATCAGTCGGCGTGACCAGACTGCGCCGGGACGCCCGTTCCGGCCGGGTACGCGGTATCATGACATCCTGCGCCTGTATCAGTGCGACATGGCATTACGCGACGCCTGTTTCGTCGCGGTCGGGCAATTCGAGTTGCTGTTTCGCAACGCCTTGTCCGAAACGCTGAGCGCTTCGTTCGGAGGACATCCCTATGATGATCCGGCCGCCTATCGCGACACGGCGACCAGGATCGAGGCGGTTCAGGCGTTCATGAGCGCCTATGCCGGATCGAAGGACCAGCGCGCGCTTCACTACCGGCAATCCTACGACCGGCCGACCTTACCGCCGATCTGGACGCTCAAGGAATTGCTGACCTTCGGCAAGACGGTATGGATCTACAAGCGGTTGAGCAACACCGTTCGCGGTGGCATCGCCGCGCAATTCGGGGTCGTGTCGGAGCCGGTATTCGCGAACTGGCTCGATTGCCTTGTCGATCTGCGCAACATCTGCGCCCATCATGATCGGCTGTTCAATCGCAGCTTCCAGAAACAGCCAAGCGTGTTGCGACGGGCGACCATACCATCAGCCCCCATCAAGAAGCTGAAAGCCCTGCTGCAATGTCTCGACCATCTGCTCGATCAGCGGGGCGCACCTTCGGCCATCACCGACAAGGTCGCAGCCATCATCCGCCGCTTCCCCGAGATGGACCCCACCGAAGCGGGGTACTGATCTTGCGGTCGACATTCAGGCATTCCGATGCAGCGCCTGATCGAAAGCGCGGCCTTCCTTCGTCACCCTGGACGTGTTCCGGGGTCCACCCCGCCGCGCACGCTGTCGATAGTGCATCGAGCGGTATCGATCGCCGCACCATGAACCCCGGAACACGCCGGCGGTGACGATGCGCGCGTGACGTCGTTTCCGGCTTGGCCCCTACCCGTGGACCGCCACGATCGACGACACCACCGTCTGGATCAACTGCTGGCGTTCGGGCACCGGCCGCGCGGTGTCGCCGATCATCACCGCGATCGCATAGGCCTTGCCGTCCGGGGCGGTGATGATGCCGATGTCGTTGAACCCGGCGGTGCGCCCGGCCAGATCCTGTCCGGTCCCGGTCTTGTGCGCGACGCTCCACCCGGGCGGCAGCGCGGCACGGATGCGCGCGCGACCGGTGCGGGTATGCGCCATCGTGTCGAGCAGCCACGCGGTCGATTGCTGCGACAGCAACATCCTGTGATGCAGCCGTGCCAGCGCATCGGCAATCGCCCCTGCCCCCGCGCCATCGGGCGGATCGGCGACATAGGCCTGATACGCCGCGCGCCGCACGTTGGGGTCGAGCCGCGAGCGCGCCAGCGCGAACGCATTGCCCTGCGAATATTCTTGGCGCCACGGCAGGCCGGCGGTCCTGGCCTGCAACAACCGCTCACCCGGACCGAAGCGGATATTGCCCAGCCCCCGGCTGGCGATGAAGTCGCGCACCGCCACCGGCCCGCCGACGAGGTTAAGCAGCTTGTCGTTGGCGGTATTGTCGCTCATCGTCAGCGCCCGGCGCAGCAGGTCGCCGACCGTCGTGTTGAACACGCCGTCCTTCATCAGATAGGCTATCGGCTGGTGGAACAGCGTCAAGTCGCTGCGCGTGATCGCGACCGGGGTGGTCAGCGCCAGCCGGCCCTCGTCGATCGCGCTCATGGTGGTCATCGCCACCCACAGCTTGCTGACCGATTGCTGCGGCATCCGCCGGTCCATCGCATGACCGACGACCCAGCCGTCATCGATGCTGCGCACCGCGATGCCGACATGGCCCTGAAACCCGCCGCCCAGCGCATTGATCGCCTGCACCAGTGCCGCTGGCGCGGGCCGGGTCTGCGCGGGCAGCGGCACTGCCACCGAATAGCGTTCGGCGCTGGCATGCGCCTGTGGCGGCATCGTCCGTGTCGCCACGCCGATCGCGCCGACGCTCACCAGTCCCACCGCCAGCATCGCTCCACGCGACCGGACCAACTTCTTCATACCTACGCCCATCACACCCCGCTACCCGCACCATGGTTGGTATCGGGTGAACGGCAAAGCGCGCGACCGAGTGGTTGCGACGAAATACCCGGTACGAACGACGAACCGCGAAACCGCTTTCAGGGCACCAGAATCGTGTCCACCGCCGCTGCCGCCGTCTCGGGGTAATCCAGCGTATAGTGCAGCCCCCGGCTTTCCTTGCGGTGCAGCGCCGATCGCACGATCAGGTCGGCCGACTGCAACAGGTTGCGCAGTTCGATCAGGTCGGGCGTCACCCGGAAATGCCCGTAATAATCGGCCACTTCCTCGTTCAGCATCGCGATGCGGTGGCGCGCGCGTTCCAGCCGCTTGGTGGTGCGCACGATGCCGACGTAATTCCACATGAAGCGGCGGATTTCGGTCCAGTTCTGCTTGATGACGACTTCCTCGTCCGAATCGGCCACGCGGCTTTCGTCCCACGGCCGGATCGCGGGCGGCGGCGGCAGGTCGCCCCAGCGCGCGGCGATGTCCGCCGCCGCCGCCTCGCCGAACACGAAACATTCGAGCAGCGAGTTGGACGCGAGGCGATTGGCCCCGTGCAGTCCCGATTGCGACACCTCGCCCACCGCATACAACCCGGGCAGGTCGGCGCGCCCCGCGCGGTCGATCACCACCCCACCGCAGGTATAATGCTGCGCCGGCACCACCGGGATGCCCTGCCGCGTCATGTCGATGCCCAGCCCCAGCAGCTTCTCATGGATGTTGGGAAAGTGCCCGCGCACGAACTCCGGGTCCATGTGGCTGATGTCGAGATGGACATAATCGAGGCCGAAGCGCTTGATCTCGGCATCGATCGCCCGCGCGACGATGTCGCGCGGCGCCAGTTCGGCACGGGGATCATAATAGGGCATGAAATTCTTGCCCGTCGTGGGATTGAGGAGCTTGCCGCCCTCGCCGCGCACTGCCTCGGTAATCAGGAAGTTCTTGACCTCCAGATTGTAGAGGCAGGTCGGGTGGAACTGCATGAATTCCATGTTCGACACGCGGCACCCCGCACGCCACGCCATTGCGATGCCGTCGCCGGTCGCGCCCCTCGGCGCGGTGCTGAACAGATAGGTCCGCCCCGCCCCCCCGGTGGCGAGGATCGTCGCCCGCGCGGTGTACAGCTCGACCCGGTCGGTCGCGCGGTTGAAGGCATAGGCCCCCCACACATTGCCCGCCCCCGAATAGCGCTGCTCGTGCCGGCTGGTCGCGAGGTCCACCGCGACCATGTCGGGCAGCAGCGTGATGTTGGGATGCGCCTTCGCCGCGCGGATCAGCGCTTCCTGCACCGCCCATCCGGTGGCGTCGTCGACATGGACGATGCGGCGGTGCGAATGGCCGCCCTCGCGCGTCAGGTGCAGTGCGTCGCCGTTCATGTTGAACGGCACGCCCAGCTTCGCCAGCCGCTCGATCGCCGCCGGCGCGCCCTCGACGACGAACTCCACCGCCGAGCGGTCGTTGAGGCCGGCGCCCGCGACCATCGTGTCCTCGACATGGTTCTCGAACGTGTCGCCGGGTTCGAGCACGGCGGCGATCCCGCCCTGCGCCCACGCGGTCGACCCTTCGTTCAGCGCGCCCTTGGCCAGCACCGTCACCCGGAACCGCTCGGCAAGGTTCAGCGCGGCGGTAAGCCCCGCCGCACCCGATCCGATGATGAGGACGTCGGACTGGCACGCATCGTTGGGCAAGGGGCTCTCCGCGGTTCGTTTCACCCCCGCCTACGCGGGTTTGCCGGCGGGTTACAAGGCGGTAGGGGGAGCCAGGCGTTCACGCGAAGGCGCGGAGACACGAAGGGGGTCCGGCGTCCCACAAGCGCCGCCGTTACCACAACCCGTTCACGACAACCACGCCAGCCACCACGAGCGAGCGCCCCTCTGCGCCTCCGCGCCTCCGCGCGAACCTCTTATCCACGCCAGCGATGACCCCTGGACACCCGCCACACCCATTTCGTCATCCCGGCGAAGGCCGGGATCCACCGCGCCGCGCACCCGCCGGCGTCGGCGCTCGCGGAACCATGGATCCCGGCCTTCGCCGGGATGACGGAGGTGATCGGATTGGGCGATGGTCCCGAAAACCCGGCAAGGCTGAAAGAAGGTTGTTCGCGCGGAGGCGCGGAGGCGCAGAGCGGTCCCGCCTGCCGATCACGTCCGCCACCATCACCGCCGGGGAAGAAACGAGGGCGCATCCGGCCACGCACCCCCTCCGCGTCTCCGCGCCTCCGCGTGAACCGGCCTTCTCAACCCCTCAAACGTTGGTCAGATTGAGGAACACATCCTCCAGATCGGCCTCGCGCGTCACTACGTCGACGATGCCGTATCCCTGCCCCGCGACCGCCGCCAGCACCTCGCCCGCGTTTGCCACGTCCTTGCGATACGTCACCGCCAGCACCCGCTCGCCCTTGCGCTCGACCTTCTCGAAACAGCCCGCATCGGGCAGCGCAGCCACGTCGCGGTCCAGCGTCAGTTCGACGACCTTCTCCTGCGCCAGCCCGATCAGCGCCCGCGTCGGCTCGTTCGCTACCACCCGGCCGTGGTTGATGATCGCGATCCGGTCGCACAACTGCTCGGCTTCCTCAAGGTAATGGGTGGTCAGCACCACCGTCACCCCAGCCACGTTCAACTCGCGGACGTAATCCCACAATTGCTGGCGAAGCTGGATGTCGACCCCGGCGGTCGGCTCGTCGAGCACCAGCACCGGCGGCGAATGGACCATCGCCTTGGCGACCATCAACCGCCGCTTCATGCCGCCCGACAGCGTGCGCGCATAGGCATTGGCCTTGTCCTCCAGATGCACCGCGCGCAACAGGTCCATCGTCCGCCGCTGCGTCTTGGGCACGCCGTACAGCCCGGCCTGGATCTCCAGTGTCTCGGACGGCGTGAAGAACGGATCGAACAGGATTTCCTGGTTCACGATCCCGATTGACGCCTTGGCGTTGCGCGGGTGCTTGTCGATGTCGAAGCCCCAGATCGACGCCGTGCCCGATGTCTTGTTCACGAGGCCCGCCAGCGTGTTGATGAGCGTCGACTTGCCCGCGCCGTTCGGCCCCAGCAGCCCGAAAATCTGCCCGCGCGGCACATCGAACGACACCCCGTCGAGCGCGCGCTTGGGTTCCGCCCCGCCCTTGCCCCCCGCATAGGTCTTGCACAGGTCGCGGATCGAAATGGCGGCGTCGGTGTGGGGGCTGGTCATGGCTGTGGCGATTACGCGCATGGGCGTGCGCCGCCAAGTGCCGATCCAACTTGTCGCGCGGCGGCCACGTTGCTATTCGCGCTATCCATGTTGCCACCGCCCGAAACCTTCCGCGTCACCTCCCCTCGCGTCGCCTGCGACGGTGGCGGCGAGATCGCGCCCGCACTCGGCCATCCGCGCGTCTGGCTCCAGATCGACGAGACCGGCTATGTCGACTGCGGCTATTGCGACCGCCGCTTCATCCTGGCGGGCAGCCCGGCCGACGGCGCGGACCAGTCGGCGTTGAAGGATCATGGGGACGGCGCGGGCCGCTAAGCCGGGCCGCCAAGACCGAACGCAGTTCGGGCGCGACCAGCGCCCGGCCGGCCGGCGCAGGGCAAGCTCGCCCTTGCCCTGCGACCGACGACGCGGCTTCGCCGCGGCGCGTCCGAACCCCCTGTCCTACACGCCTGCAACCTGACAGGCTCACGCACGTTCCTTGAATCGTGCAGCCCCCGACCGGCGACGATCAAGCCCTTGCTGCGCAAAGTCCAAGCCTGCGCATCCAGCCCGATCCGCCTGAACGAAAAGGTCACCCCAGCGAAGGCTGGGGTCTCAAGCGGCTCCTGCCCGTGCCATCACCAAGAGATCCCAGCCTCCGCTGGGATGACGCTTATGGCCGGATCGACTGCGAATACCGACAGACGGGCGGGAAATCGTTCGTGCCGGTAGGCCCGGTGTAAACTTGTACCCCCGAAAGTAGAAACTTCGGCCCCCCAAAGTGTAAACTTCCACCCCCATTCCCCCACGCCCGCCCCACCCTATATTGGTCAAATGACCCCAACCGATCCCCGCTCGTACCTCTATTCCGGCGACCTCGACCCCGCCGCCGCGCTGCGCGCCACGCAGGCGACGCTCGCAAATGCCGAGGACGGCGAACTCTACCTCCAGTACCGCCGCTCCGAAGCATTCGGCTTCGACGACGGCCGCCTCAAGACCGCGTCCTACGACACCAATGCCGGCTTCGGTCTGCGTGCCGTGTCGGGCGAGACGACCGCCTTCGCCCATGCCAACGAACTGTCCGAAGCCGCCATCCGCCGTGCCGGCGAAACGATGGCGCTGATCGATCCGGCGAAGGGTGCCAAGGCCCCGCCGCCGCGCGGGAACAACCGTCATCTCTACACCGCCGCCGATCCGCTCGACCTCGTGCCCTTCGCCGAGAAGGTCGCGCTGTGCCAGGCGATCGACGCGACCGCCCGCGCCCGCGACCCGCGCGTCTGCCAGGTTTCGGCCAGCCTGCTCGGATCGTGGAGCGTCGTCGAGATCGTGCGCCCCGACGGCTTCATCGCCACCGACGTCCGCCCGCTGGTCCGCCTCAACGTGTCGATCGTGGTCGAACAGAACGGCCGCCGCGAAACCGGCAGCTTCGGCATCGGCGGCCGCTATCTCTACGATTCGCTGATGGACCCGGCGACTTGGGCTCGCGCGATCGACGTGGCGCTCGCCCAGGCGCTGGTGAACCTCGACGCGGTCGCCGCCCCTGCGGGCGAGATGACCGTGCTGCTCAGCCCGGGCTGGCCCGGCATCCTGCTCCACGAGGCGATCGGCCATGGCCTCGAAGGCGACTTCAACCGCAAGGGCACCAGCGCCTTTTCGGGCCGGATCGGCGAGCGCGTCGCCGCCCCCGGCGTCACCGTGATCGACGACGGATCGATCGCCGACCGGCGCGGCTCGCTCTCGATCGACGACGAGGGCACGCCGACGCAGGAGAACGTGCTGATCAAGGACGGCATCCTCAAAGGCTATATCCACGACCGGCTGAACGCGCGGCTGATGGGCGTCGCCCCTACCGGCAACGGCCGGCGTCAGGACTTCGCCCATGCGCCGATGCCGCGCATGACCAACACCTTCATGACCGCCGGCAACGACGATCCGGCCGAACTGCTCTCGCGCGTCAAGAACGGCATCTTCGCCAAGTCGTTCGGCGGCGGGCAGGTCGACATCGTCTCGGGCAAGTTCGTGTTCTCCTGCACCGAGGCGTACCGGGTCGAGAACGGCCGGATCGGCGCCCCGATCAAGGGCGCGACGCTGATCGGTGACGGCCCCAGCGTGCTGACCAAGGTGCTGGGCGTCGGCAACGACTTCGCGCTCGACGAAGGCATCGGCATGTGCGGCAAGGCCGGGCAATCGGTCCCCGCCGGCGTCGGACAGCCGACATTGCTGGTCGGCGGGCTGACCGTCGGCGGCACTGCCTGATGGCGCTGGTCGAGCTCGGCCGCTTCCCGCGCGTCGAGGCGCAGATCATCGTCGGCCGGCTAACAAGCGAAGGATTGCCCGCGATCGCCTTCGACAGCGAAACCAGTTTCGCCGAGGGGAGTTGGTTGCTGGTCCCGGTGCGCGTCATGGTCGACGAGGATGACCTCGCTGCTGCCCGCGCGTTGCTTGCCGATCCTGCCTGAAAAATAGGCAACTCTGCCGCGTTGCACAATTTTACCGCTTGGTAACGATTGAGGCAGCGGCAGAACCGCCCGAAACGCGCCGTTCTCGCGATTGGCACGCCTCTTGCGATGGTGTCGCCCAAGGGAAACAAGCGACGAGGGGGCGACATGAAACTAGTCATCGCCATCATCAAGCCGTTCAAGCTGGATGAGGTACGCGAAGCGCTGACCGAGATCGGGGTCGCGGGCATGACCGTGACCGAGGTCAAGGGATTCGGCCGGCAGAAGGGCCAGACCGAAATCTATCGCGGCGCGGAATACAGCACCAACATGGTGCCCAAGATCAAGATCGAGGTCGTCTGCGATAGCGACATCGCAGGCCGCGTCGTGGAGGCGGTGCAGGTCGCCGCCAACACCGGCGCGATCGGCGACGGCAAGATCTTCGTGCTCGATGTCGGCCAGGCGGTGCGCATCCGCACCGGCGAAACCGATCTGACCGCTTTGTGATGGGGGGCATCATGAAACATCCAATGAAATTGCTGGCCGGTGCCGGCCTCGGCCTGTTCGCCGCGCTGCCCGCATGGGCGCAGGACGCCGCGCTTCAGGCACCCGCCGCCGCGCCGGCGGCAACCGTCGACAAGGGCGATACCGCCTGGATGATGGTGTCGACCATCCTCGTGCTGATGATGATCCTGCCCGGCCTCGCGCTGTTCTACGGCGGGCTTACCCGCACCAAGAACATGCTGTCGGTCATGACGCAGATCGGCGCGGTCAGCGCGCTCGCGATGCTGCTCTGGGTAATGTACGGCTATTCGCTCGCCTTCGGTCCCGACGTGTCGAGCGCGACGCTGGCCAATTTCATCGCCAGCCCGGCCAAGGCGTTCCTCGCCGGGGTCACGCCCGCGTCGCAGGCGGCGACCTTCACCGCCGGGGTCGAAATCCCCGAATATGTCTTCATCTGTTTCCAGATGACCTTTGCCGCGATCACCATCTCGCTGGTGCTCGGCTCGGTCGTGGAGCGGATCAAGTTCGCGGCGGTCATGGTCTTTGCGATCGTGTGGCTGACGATCACCTATCTGCCGATCGCGCACATGGTATGGGCGGCAAGCGGCTATTTCTTCAAGGCAGGCGCGCTCGACTTCGCCGGCGGCACTGTAGTCCACATCAACGCCGGCGTCTCGTCGCTGGTGCTGGCGGTACTGCTCGGCAAGCGCTTGGGCTTCCCGACCGAGCGCATGGCACCGCACTCGCTGACGCTCACCATGGTCGGCACCGGGCTGCTGTGGGTGGGCTGGTTCGGCTTCAATGCCGGCTCGGCGCTCGAAGCCAACGGCACCGCCGGCCTCGCCATGATCAACACCTTCGTCGCCACTGCATCGGCCGGCCTGTTCTGGATGCTCGCCGAGAAGTTCTCGGGGCATAAGGGTTCGGCACTGGGCTTCTGCTCGGGGATCATCGCCGGCCTCGTCGCGGTCACCCCGGCAGCGGGTAACTCGGGTCCGTTCGGCGCGATCGTGCTCGGTGCCGTCGCCTCGGTCGTCTGCTTCTTCGCCGTCACCGTTGTGAAGCCCAAGCTTGGCTATGACGACTCGCTCGACGCCTTCGGCATCCACGGGATCGGCGGCATCATCGGCGCGATCGGCACGGCGGTGGTCTATGCCCCGTCGCTCGGCGGCCCGGGTGCGGCGGACTATGCAATGGGCGAAAAGCTCGGCGTGCAGGTCTTCGCGGTGCTCGTCACCATCGTCTGGGCCGCCGTCGGCACCACCATCGCGTGGTTCGTGGCCAAGGCGCTCACCGGTGGCCGCGTCTCGAAGGAAGTCGAACTGGAAGGTCTCGACCTCGGCGAACACGGCGAACGCGCCTACAACATCTGATCTTTCTTTCAGGTGGCGGGGCGACCTTCCCCCACCCGACCAACAGTTTCCTCCTGCGGAAAAACACTGGGCCGGTGCGGCGACGCACCGGCCCTCTTTTTTATTGGCGGCCGCTGGCCTAGGCCGACGCAACCCTACGCCGTGAAGCGAAAGACCCCGACGATGCGCCACCCCGAACACCAGTATCTCGATCTGCTGGGGCAGGTGCTGGACCATGGCGACGAACGGATCGACCGCACCGGGGTCGGCACCCGCTCGATCTTCGGCGCGATGCTCCGCTTCGATCTGAGCCGGGGGCAGGTGCCGATCCTGACGACCAAGCGCGTCTACTGGAAAACGGCGGTCCGCGAGATGCTGTGGTTCCTGACCGGCAACACCAACATTCAGCCGCTGCTGCGCGACAACGTCCGCATCTGGACCGACTGGCCGCTCGCCGCCTATCGCCGCGACACCGGCGAGACGATCACGCAGGAAGCGTTCGAACAACGCATCGTCGAGGACGACGCCTTCGCCGCGCGCTGGGGCGATCTGGGGCCGGTGTACGGCAAGCAATGGCGCCGCTGGCTGGGCAGCGACGGCCGCGAGCACGACCAGATCGCCGATCTGGTCCACACGCTGCGCACCAATCCGTCGAGCCGGCGGATGCTGTTCCACGGCTGGAATGTCGGCGAACTGGGCCAGATGGCGCTACCGCCGTGCCACATGGTGTACCAGTATCACGTCACTTCGGACGGCCGCCTCAACTGCCTGCTGTTCCAGCGCTCGGTCGACCTGCTGCTAGGTGCCCCGTTCAACTTCGTCGGCGCGACCGCGCTGCAACTGATGCTCGCCGATCAGGCGGACCTGCGACCGGGGGAGCTGGTGTGGGTGGCGGGCGACGCGCACCTGTACCGCAACCATCTGGAGCAAGCGCACGAGCAGCGTGGGCGGGAGCCGAGGCCGTTGCCGACGATGCGGCTGGTGCGGAAGGCGGCGGCGATCGATGGCTATGCGATCGAGGATTTCGTTGTCGAGGGATATGCTCCCCATGCCGTGATCCGGGGCGAGGTGGCGGTTTGAGCAACTTTCTCATCCGGTTAGACTCTGTGGTGCGGTGATCGCGACGAGTACCACGCCCAGACCACCGCACTTGTTCTGCCGTCCCTTTGGGGACCGCCGCCGGTCGAGCGAGGTCTGATAATCGACCGCATCGGTGCCGTCGTTGCCGATCTCCAGTTGCTGCTGGCCGTCGAAGCGATAGGTAACGGCGCGCGGATCGCCCTTGCCCGTGTTCCCGTCCTGCTCGCGCCGCTCCAGCACCTGTCCGGCGAGATCGTTGCGATAGGATACGGTACGCGAACGCGCATCGGTGATCGCCACCGACGTCAGCGTACCGGAGACGTCGTAGCCATAGCTGCTGGTGCGGTCAGTCTTGTCCTTCTGCTTCGTGACCGTCGAGGTCGTCACCGCACCGCCGTACCACCCGACATAGCTCTGCGTCGTCGCCTCATACTCGAACTTGCCCTCCTCGGTGATCTCGCTCGACGAGGCGTTCGCGGTGTTCGAGGCGATGGTGTAGGTTTTCACCAACTGCGTCAGGACCGTGCCCAGCGCATATTCGCTGCCGCGCGTGTAGCTGTTGAAGCTGTTCGTCCGGCGGATGACATTGCTGACGTCGCGCGTGACGCTGCTTTCCCAGGCGAAACGGCCGAACGCATCGTAATGCGTCTGCCGGTCGTGGATTACCTGCGAGCCGTCGCCGGACCATTCGATCTGACGCCGCATGCGACCCAGTGCGTCATAGGTATAGCGTGCGGTCAGACGTCCCGGAGCGGTGGGATCGATGCCGGTCGCCGTGCCGTCGCCATTGTCGGAATAGCCGGATTCGGCGATCCGAACTTCGGACAAGGTTCCCTGCGCAGTATAGGTATAGTCTTCCCGACGCTTCCCCTCGAACGAAGTCTCGATGCTCGACTGACGATCATCATAATCCCATGGATTGTTGACCGTCGCCGGCAACCAGATCGCATAGGTTGCCGTCACCCGTTGCCCGGCGTCGTTGTACAGCGTGTCGACGCTTTTCCCCTGGATCGTCGTGCCGTCGGGATTGCGTTTGCTGCTGTGAACTACCCGGTTACGATGATCGTAGCGGAACCACTCGTTCGTTTCGAAGCTCGCATATTCATTTCCCTGATCGTTGAGCCCCTTCGACGCCGTTTTCGTGCTGCGGATGTTGCCGACCGCGTCGTAGCGATGCGTTATCGATGCCGCCGGAGCATCACGGCCGCTGCCGGCCTCGATCCAGCTCGTCCGGCGTCCCAGCGCATCATAGGCCGAGGTCGCGTTCTGCGTCTGGATCTTCGTTCCCGCTTCCCACCGCCACGATTTCTCACTGGTCTTGCGACCGTTCAGGTCGTAGCCGGCCGTCGTCTCCATCGAGTCCGACCGGTCGCCGTAGATGTTAACCTCTTGGCGAAGCACGCGGCTGACGACGCCGGTGTTGAGCGTTTCGTAGATGGTTTCGCGCAGCACCGCCCCGCTGGAACTCGCCTTGCGGAGTTCACTCGTGAGCCGGCCACCATAGTCATAGCCATACAAGTTCGCCCCCCCGCCCATGTCGACCGTCTCGAGCGTGCGATCGAAGCGGTCGGTCCGGGTGATGGTCGTCTTGCCGTTGGCGTAGGTCGCCGTCTCCGCCCATCCGCCTTGCTGCGCGAAATGGCTGAGGCCGATCGAGTCCGCCCATGCCCGCGTCGTGGAAACGGTATCGGCCCCCGCCCCGCCAATCGCGCGGGTCCAGATCGTGCGCCCCTGCATATCATACTGGGTAAGGGCGGCCTTGTCCTCGCCATAGCCGACGTTCCAGTGCTTGATGCGCTGGCCAAGCTGGTCGTAGCGGTAATATTCGCGTATGTTGCCCGGACGATAGACGGCGGTGAGCCGGCCCATGGCGTCATAGTCCATGGCGGTTTCGTTGTTCAGTTCGTCGATGCTTTTGCGCAGGTCGCCGAACCCGTCGTAACGCTGGACGAGCACGCCCCGGCCGGGGCCGTTCGCCCATGTCCGCGTCGCGATCGCCTCGCTGCCGGCATAGCCGGTCCCCGCCAGCAATTCGCGGCTCTGCCATCGGCCCAGCGCATCCTCGCTGCCGATCAGCCGGCCCGAGCGGTCGTGGAAGTTGCGTTCCTGCGGGCGCACCAGCGCCATCGTTCCGTCTTCGCCGTACGCTTCGACCTGCGCCCGCCGCACGGTCGCGACGCGACCCATCGTATTGTAGCCGTAGTCGGTCCGGTTGCCGAGGAAGTCGGTTTCGAACGCGACCTCGCCAAACGCGGTATAGCCGAGCGAACGTGACCGCCCGCTCGTTGCCCCCCCGGTCTGGGCGAAGGGCTCGCTGCTTCCGAGCAACAGGCCACGCGCGTCGTGGAACTGGAACGTCAGGTGCAGCCCGCCGACGTTCTGCGCGCCGATCGTGCTGCTGCCGCCCCGCGCGACCTCCATCGCCTGGTCCTGCGTCTTGTCGAGCAGGTCCTCGCGCGTCAGATTGGCGATCGTCAGCGTCTGACGTCCGGCAGCGTCATAGACATAGTAACGCCAGACGCCGTCGCCGGTGTTGCTCGCCGCCAGTCGCCCGGCGCCATCGTAGCGGAAGCTTTCCTGAAACTTGGTGCTTGCCGCCGTACCGACGCCGCGTGCCGCAACCTCGCCAAAGCCGTTGTAGCGCGAGCGGACGGTATCGCCGCGCGCCCATTGCGTTCCGTCCCAGCTCCCCTTGGCCTCGCTGGTCACGCGGCCGAGGATGTCGCGGGTGTAGAAAATGCCCTCGGCCTTGTCGCTGCTGCCCGCAGCGTCGATCGTCGTCCGGGTATAGGCTTGCCGCAGCAGGTCGCCCGCGACGTTGTAGTAATAGCTGGTGGTGGCCCCCGCCGCATCGGTCATCGATGACAGCAGCGATCCGGGACCATAGGCATAGGTCGTGACGCGGGCGCTGATGCCCGCGCTGCCGTGCTGCTCGGTCCGCACGAGATTGCCGACCGCGTCGTAGAAATAGCTTACCGCCGGATTGACCGTCTGCCCCGTGGCGTCGGCATAGGCCGCGCGCGATTCATACCGCAGCCGCCCCGACATATCATGGGCGTAGCGGGTTTCCTCGCCGGTCGCCTCGGTCTTGGCATAGACCTGTCCCAGCGCGGTATAGTCGTAGCGGATGCTCTGGTCGCGCGCGCTCACCTCGACGATGCCACCATTGCCATTGGTCGCATAGGCGACGACGCCGTGGCGCGTTTCCTTCGTACGCCGGCCGTTGCGGTCATAGATGAAGCTGGTGACCCGGTCGTCGCCCGACTGGGCGGCGGGGGTGATGACGCCCGGCGCGACCTGCGTGGCGGCAGTGGCATAGCGCCGCTCCTGCACCACGTTCGATTCCGCATCATATTGCCATTCGGTGACGAACCGCTCGCCATCGGCCTGGCGGAGCTTGCGGTTCGCCCGGTCATAAGTCGAATGGAGCGTGATCCCCGCGCCGTCGGTCGACGACAGGACGTTGCCGTTCGCGTCGTACACATAGGTCGTGCGGAGATTGCCGATGGCCGTCTGATACGCCCCCGGACCACCCGCGCCCCAACGGACCCCGACCATTTCCTGCCATTGCAGCCGGTTCAGCGGGTCGTATTCGAACCGCGTCTCGCGCACGTCCGATCCCGATACCGGTGTCGGCGGCACCCCGCGCGCATCGGCGGGCAGCGCGATCGGCTTTTCATACACCTTGGCCGACATGACGTTGCCCATCTTGTCGTAGGTCCAGGTCGACAGCGTGCCGACCGGGTTCGCCTCGGCGATCTTGCGGTTCAGCGCGTCGTACCACGCCAGCGTACGCCCGCCGCGCGCGTCGATCCGTTCGATCGCATTGCCGCGTCGGTCATAGATCGTGCGCTCGACCGGTGCCGTCGCCGGCTGGAAATGATAGGTGGTCGGATCGACCGTGCTGAACGTATCGCCGCGCGTCTCGATCAGGCGATCGGCCTTGTCGTAGACGAGGGTGGTGAAGCGCTGCTCGGGAAGTCCCGCCGCCTCGATCCGCCGGGTCAGATTGCCGCGGGCGTCATATTGCAGCCAGCTTACCGTGCCACCGGTCGACTGGAGCGGCATGGTGGAGGCAGCGGCGGCACCGCGCCGCGCTTCGTACGCCATGCCGTATTCGCGATAGTGCTTCAGCGGGTCGATCTGTGCGGCGGCGACGTCGGAATAGGTGCTGAGATAATAGGCCGGATCGAAGAAGGCGTTGGGGCGGCGTCCTTCCTTCCAGCCGTGGTTCGTCCAGTGCGCGCGAAGACCATTGTCGTCCACGCCCGCCAGATCGGGATAGGTCGTGCGATAGAACGCTACATCCAGTTCGGCGATCGACACATCGGCGGCATGGCGCGTCCCGTCCGGGGCGCTCGATCCATGCGCCGTCGTTTCCCCGACCATCAGTCCGCGACGGTCATAGGAACGCCGGACGATACCGCCGACCTTGTTCTGCACTTGCACGACATTGCCGAAACCGTCGTACCAGCGATGTTCGGAAAAACCCTCGGCATCGGTGGTGACGATCACCTGCCCGCGCTTGTCGTAGCGGAAGCGGGTCGTCGCATCGCGCGCGTCGCTGGCGACGGTCGGCCGATCGGCCGGCGAGGCGGCGTTGGTCGCCCGGCTGGCGCGGCGCGTGACCTGCGCGATTTCGCCAAAGGCGGTGTAGCTGGTTTCGGTGACGTAATTCTCGGCGTCGCGTACCGCGACGACCCGGTCGAGCTTGTCGTAATAGCGCAGCGTCGCATTGCCCCGCGCATCGGTCGCGCGGACGACATTGTCGAAGGCGTCATATTCGAAGACGCTTCGCCCGTTCAGCGCATCGACCGTCGCGGTGCGCCGCCCGGCGCGGTCATATTCGTGGCGGGTCGTCCGGCCGAGCGGGTCGGTTTCGGCGGTCAGATTGCCCAGACCGTCATATTCGAACTGCGTCGTCGCCGCATCGCTACTGCCGGCGGCATCGATCCGTTGCCGCACGCGACCGGCACCGTCGTAATCATACCATGTCGTGACCTGACCGGCCGACGCGAAGGGCGTGATCTCATATTGCAGCACGCCGGTCGCGCCATAGAAGCGGCGGGTGCGGTTGCCTTCGCCATCGGCCTGCTCGACCAGCCGGCCGAGCGCGTCATAGACGAAGTGGTTCGCCGTGGCCGGATTGCCGAGCGTCGCGGCAAGGGTGGCGACGGTTGCGGCGTCATCGATCGATACCTGCGTATCCCAGCGCATCGTGCGCAGCACGCGGCCATCGGCGTCATAATCATTGCCGGTGACATAGCCTTCGCCATCGACGGTGAAGCGCACCTGCCCCGCCGCATTGCGCAACGTGCGGACGGTCCGGTCGCCGCCATTGGCATTGCCGCGCGCCCACTGGTCCATCTCGGCCTTGGACGGTAACGATCCGGTCGGGCGACGCTGTGCATACACCGTCGATCGCACCTGCTGTCCGGCCGCGTCATAGCCGATGCCGGCAACGGTGCCGTCGGCATCGATGGTATAGGCGAGCCGTCCGGCACGATCGTACACGGCATGGCTCGTCCGATTGCCCGGCAAGGTGCCTAGACCCTGCTGCGCGATCGCATCGCGCACCGTCACGAAATCATAGGCGTTCAGCGCACCGACCGACCGTTCGTACACGATGGTCTGGACCGGACCGCTGGGCGAAGTAACGCTCTGGCCGCTGTCGTAGCGATATTCGGTGAGCCGGCCCGCGCCATCCGTCCTGAAGCGGAGCAGTCCCTGATTGTCGTAGATGTAGCGTTCGTCGTGATCGAGGCCATCGGGGCCGACGCTCGCCGCCAGTTCGGCATAGCTTCCCGACTGGCGCAGGTTGGCCGCCGTCACCTTCGACGGACGCAATTCGCGCGTCTTGCGCCCGGCGGCATCATATTCGTACCGGGTCAGATACCCCTCGCCGTCGAGCGCGCCGATCAGCCGCCCCGCCCGGTTATAGAAGTTGCGCGAAACCGAATCGGTGGCACTGACCGGCGGCCGGACCAAACCGGTCGGAGGATTGTTGCGAAACGGCCAGACCGTATCCACGCTCAGCCGGTTGCGATACGCGCGGGTCCACGCGATCTGCTGGTTGGCGGCATAACCATATTCGACGACCGTGCCGGCCCCGTCGACCCGTCCGGTCAACCGACCGGTGGAGTCATAGACATTCCAGACGATGACATCCTGGCTATGATGATCCGGCCGCAGCGTGCCGACGTCGATCGCGGCACCGCTCGCCAGCGTATTCAGGTGATTGGCACCGACCGTGAAGGCATGCTGGATCGTCGCGGTCAGTTGCCCGGCGATATTGTAGCGGTATTCGGTCATCTGCCCGCCGTGGCCGATGTCGGCGACCTTGCGGCCGGCGGCATCGTACAGCCAGTAGCTGGCGTTGCCCGACGCATCGACGCGCATGCGCGGGCGGCCGAGCGTGTCGTACACGAACGTCTCGGCGCCGCTCGTCATGAAGCTGCCCGACCGGTTGCTGGCGATCAGTTCGCCGGCACGGTTGTAGGTCGACACGGTGGTCAGCCCGGTCGCCACCGCCATGATCGTGCGCGAATTGCGATCGTCGAACACGATCCGCGTCGTCGCCCCGCTCGCGTCGGTCGAGGCGATCAACCGCCCCAGACCGTCGTACACGAAGCTTTCCTGCGCCGGCAGGACGGTCGGATCGCCCGCCCCGCTGCCGACCAGGATCGGCGCACCGCTGGGCGAACCCCAGCCTGACAGGCTGTCGCCGGTGAAGGTGTCGACCTGCGCGGGCTGGCCCACGCGGACGCTGTCGATCGTATAGGCTTCGTTCGACACCGCCTCGTCGAGCGTCGCGCCGAAGCCGACCCGCAACGAACCGCCGGTCCCCTCGACCTCGATCTGGACGTGGTAGCTCAGTTCCTCCCAGTCGGGCGCGGTGGTGACGAAACGCTCCTCGCCCAGCGGCGTGATGCGATAGGTGCCGCGCAGGCCGCCGACATCAAAGCTGCCGTTCGCCATGTTGGCACCCGGCCCCCAATAGGCGCGGGGCACGAAATCGAACATCCGCGTGCCGTTGAGGAATACCGACAGCTTCTCACCGTCCCAACTATCGGTCTTGGTGAAGTCGAAATCGACATTCGCCTTGGGCTGTCCGGCGTTCAGGCCATAGGTCTTGGACAGCGCTTCCGCCCCGCCGCTGCCGCCGATCAGTCCCAGCGACGCGCTCATTCCCGAGCTTTGCCCGCGCTGCACCGGCAGGATCGGCGCGGGCGATCCGTTCAGCGTCCAACCGGCGGGCGACCCGTTCTCGAAATCGTCGAACGCTCCGTCCTGCGTGACGACGATATTGTCGATACCGAAGGATTCATCCGCCCGCTCCTGATCGAGCGTCGCGCCGAGGCCCAGCGTGATCGCCGCCCCGGCTCCGCGCAGGTCAAGATGCAGACGATAGACCCGATCGCTGAAGTTCCCCGCACCGGCGACATGCAGATCCTGCCCGGGCGAAGTGATCGACCAGGTGCCAGTCACGCCGCCGACCGATAACTGCCCCGACAATGCATCGACGCCGGTTCCCAAAGCCGTTTCCGGCACGAACGAGAAGGCGGCCGTGCCGTTCAGATACACCGTCATCTGCTCGCCGTCCCAACTGTCGAGCTTGATGAGATCGGCATCTATCGCGGTCCGTGCGCTTGCCGGGTTGAGCGTGTAGCGCTTGCTCAGCGTCTGCCCGCCGGTGCGGATGCCCGCTTCCTGCAAAAAGCGTCCCAGCCGTCCTTCCTGCGCCTCCTGAAGCCAGCCGCGCCCGTTCACCCGGCCGATCAACTGGCCGGCGCGATCGTACTGGAAAGTGGTGTAGCTGTAGCCGTCCGCGCCGCTACCGTAGCCGTTCGATCCGGTCGTGCCGTACCGGACTTCCGAGTTCAGATTGCCCTGCGCATCATAGGTATAGGCGACGACCATCGCGCCGCTCCGATCCTGCGCGTTCATCCAGTTCTGCATGTCGGTCAGGCTCGGCGTACCGGTCGGCCCGAACCATCCGTTGTCGACCCACTTGTTGGTCATGGTCGCGGTCCATCCGACCTGACCGAAGCCGTTGTAGACATGCTCGGTGACGCCGCCCTCGCCGTCGATGACGTAGGCCAGCCGCTTGGCCGAATCATAGACGTAGCGGTTGACCGAAGGACCGCTGTCGGCGGCATAGGCGCCGAACGCCGGTGCCTGGGTCGTCCCGACCGGAACGCGGACGACGGTCGGCTCGACGAGCAGCATATGCCCGTCGCCGGCACCGGCCGACCAGCCATAGAGTTCGATACGCCCCTTCACGGCGTTGGCCGGTACGTCGATGAACGCCGAAACCTTGGTATCGTAATACTGCGGTCCGTTGACCGAGGCGATGTCGGTCCCACCGATCACGGCGCCGCTGCTGTCCGACCACCATACCTTCAGCGTCTGGCTGCTGATCGGCGTCCATGCCTCCAGGCCGGTGCCGACGAACAGCCGCTCGCCCCCTTGGACCGCAAAGTTGCTCGATCCGATCGAGATGACCTGTCCCGCCGCGGTGGCCTTGTAATGCCCGCGGATGAAGTTCTTGTTCTGCCAGTTGCCGGTCTGGATCGGACCGTTGGCGATCTTGTGCGGATCATAAGGATAATACCATCCCTCCGACGAGAAGGAGACGGCGGCATTGGGCACCCGATTGGCGTCGCGCGCTTCGGTCAGCACCTGATTGTCGGCGTTGAACGTCCGCACGACCACGCCGCCATCGGGTTCCAGCGTGGCGACCGCATTACCGCGCGTGTCATAGACGTGGCGCGTGGTGCGCCCCGCCGGATCGGTGACGCTCGCGACGTCGCCGCTCGCGGTATAGCTGAACCGCGTGATCTGCTGCGCCTCGCCGGCGCTGGCCGGCGGCGCGATCAGCGTGCGGAGCGATCCGTCAGCGTTATATTCGAACTTGGTCGCCTGTCCGGCGGGATCGGTAACGGTCGTCGCGCCGCTGTCATAGGCGATCGTCGTGACGCGGTTGGTCGTGCCCGTTACCGCCTGGGTAATGCGGTTGACCCGGCTCGCCGCGTCGTAATCGAACGCGGTCCACAATCCGTCCGACTGGGTGATCGCCGCCAGATTGCGGGTGTTGCCGTGATAGGCATAGGTCGTGACATAGGTATTGCCGTCGCCGGTCAGCTTATCGTCGGGGCTGAGATCGACCTCGACCGTCTGCAACCGGTTGAGCGAATCATATCCATAACGGGTGCGTACGGCGGAGGCAGTCAGGCCGGTCGCCACGTCGCGGTAGCCGGTCGTGATCTTGACGATGTTGTTGCCCGACCACTCGTAATCGATCGTCCCGCCATCCTCGGTCCTAGTCCGCGTCAGCTTGAGGCCAGAATAGGAGAAGGTGATCCTGTTGCCGCTGGGATCGGCGATCTCGCTGATCTGGTTGTCGGGACCGGCATAGGTTTCGACGATCCGGGTATCGCCATCGGTCCAGCGCCACTGCTGATCGAAGCGGATCTGGTCGAATGCCCCGCTCCCCTCGGTCGAGACATAGGCGCTCTCGGCGGTGCTCCATGTGAAGGTCGTGACCGACCCGTCGGCACCGGTGCGCTTCACCGTGCTGCCGGCGGTGTTCACGCTACCGGTCAGCGTATGGATCCGGCGCTGGTTGCTCATCCGCCAGTTGTCGCTGTTGTCGTCGACCCAGTCGCCATGGCTGTTGTAGGTGCGTAGGATCGCCGCGTCGGGACCGCGCCCGACGAGGAATTCGTCGCGCTGGCTGACCACCAGATTGCCGTTGGCGGCGTTGAGCATCACCTGCTCGCCATTCCGCCCCGTGCCGGCATTGCCGGCGGTGCCGCCCGCCCCCAGCACATTGCCCGAACCGCGCTCGAAACCCGTGCCCGCCCCGGTAAAGATCGCAACCATCGCCCTTGTCCCCGCCCAAGTCGACACCGCTCCCATGCCGGTGTCGCCATTCCCCAGTCGCGGGCAAAGCGGAGAAGTTTAGCGGCCGTTCGATCGAAAATGGTGGCAGTTGGCAATGCCCCGCCTCCCGCCTGCGCCTATGGCCGCCGACGGGAATGACGGGGACTGGGATGGAAGCCGACCGGGCGCTCAATCTGCTGGACGACATGCTGTGGCAGGGACTGATCGTCACCGCGCCCATCCTGCTCGCCACCCTCGCGATCGGGCTCGTCATCAGCGTGTTTCAGGTCGCGACGCAGATTCAGGAAGCGACGCTCAGCTACGTGCCCAAGCTGCTGGTCGCGGCGGGGCTCGTCATCGTGCTCGGTCCGTGGATGATGACCCGCGTGACCGATTTCGCGCGCGGCCTCTATCTCGCCATTCCGGCACTGGTCGGATGAACGGCTTCGTGCTTCAGGCGGTGGCGACGCTGCTGGTGTCGCTGCGCATCGCGCCGACGCTCGCCTTTGCCCAGCCGTTCACGCTGATCCGTATTCCCGCGATCGTGCGCGTGCTGCTGGCCGTGGCGCTCGCGACATGGCTGGTCGCGGGCAACCCGCAGGCAACGTGGCGCGCGCCCGGCTGGCAAGCCGCGCTTCCGGCAGTGGCGGCGGGCGAACTGCTGCTCGGCATCGCGCTGGCGCTTGCGCTGCAACTGGCGTTTGCAGCACTACTCGTGGCCGGACGGACGATCGATATACAGGCGGGCTATGGCCTTGCCGTGCTGGTCGATCCGTCGCTGCGCAGCCAGTTGCCGCTGATCGGCACCGTCCTCGCCTATGCCGGGGGGGCGGTATTCTTCGCCACCGATGGCCCGGCGCGGCTGCTGGCGATCTGGGCGGCGTCGCTCGAACGCGCGCCGCTCGGCAGCGCGTTCGACATGGCGCGCAGCGACGTGCTGATCGGCTATGTCTCGGCGGTGTTCCTGCTCGCCTTCGGGCTGGCGGGGCTGGTGTTGCTGGTGCTGTTCCTGCTCGACCTCGCCATCGCGCTGATGTCGCGCACCCTGCCACAGATGAACGTCCTGCTGCTCGGCTTTCAGGTCAAGACGCTGGCGACCCTCATCATGCTGCCGATCGCGCTGGCCTTGTCGGGATCGCTGTTCGCGACGCTGATCGCCTATGCGCTCGACACGATGGCGGCGATCGCCTGATGGCCGAGGGGTCCGAACAGAATCGCAGCGAGGCGCCCACCCCGTTCAAACTGCAAAAGGCGCGCGAGAAGGGACAGGTCGCGCGCAGCATCGAGCTGGGCTATCTCGCGACGCTGGTCACGCTCGCCGCTTTCGTCCTCATCGCCGGCCCTGCGCTGATCGCGACGCTGGCGCAGGCGATGCGGACCGCCTTGTCGAGCGGGTTCGCGATCGCCGACGAACCCACCGGGGCGGCCGGACTGCTCGGCCAGCTCTATGGCACGATCCTGTCGCCGCTGATGCTGCTCGGCGGCACGCTGGTCGCGATCGTCGTGCTGCTCGAACTGATCCAGTTGCGCGGGTTCCTGTTCACGCTCCATCCGCTCAAACCCGACTGGTCGCGGCTGAACCCGGCAAAGGGTCTGAAACGGCTGTTTTCGCTCCGCCTGTTGAAAGAGACGCTGAAGAGCATCGCCAAGTTCGCCGCCTATGCCACCGTCACCTGGCTGGTGGTGCGTGGCGCGGTCGCAACGCAGGCCGAGGCGGCGGGGGACGGCGAACGGATCGCCGGGTTGCTGCGCGCGGCCGGGCTGCGACTGGTCTTTTTCTTCCTGCTGGTCGGGGTCGGCTTCGCGATCCTCGACCAGTTGCTCGTCCGCCGGGAGTTCACCAAGCAGATGCGGATGAGCCGCCGCGACGTGACGCGCGAATCGCGCGAACGCGAGGGCGAACCCCGCATCAAGCAACGCCGCAAGCAACTGCACCGCGAAATGACCCAAGCGGGCAAGGGCACGCTGGTCGGGGCCGACCTGCTGGTCGTGAACCCCGAGCATTTCGCGGTCGCGCTACGCTATGATCCCGCCGGCATGATCGCACCGCAGGTCAGCGCCAAGGGCCGCAACGCCTATGCGCTGCGGCTGCGCGAGGAAGCGGGGTGGCGGGGGTTGCGCATCTTTCCCGATCCGCCGCTCGCCCGCGCGCTGTTCCGCGACTGCGCGATCGGCGCGACCATCCCGCCCGACCGGTTCGAAGCCGTCGCCGCCCTCTATATCGCGCTACAACGGACCTGACCCCCATGCCCACCGCCACTCCGGCGTTGCCCACGCTGCCCAAGGGCAACAAGGACCTGACCCTCGTCGTCGCGACGATCGGCATCCTCGTCATCCTGTTCGCGCCGATCCCGCCCGCGCTGCTCGATCTGGCGATCATCGCCAATTTCGGGCTGGGGCTGACGATCATGCTGCTGACCTTCTACGTCGCCAAGCCGGTGGAATTCTCCACCTTCCCCTCGCTGCTGCTGGTCGCGACGCTGTATCGCCTGTCGCTCAACGTCGCGGCGACGCGGCTGATCCTGACCGGCGGCGACGCGGGGGAGGTGATCGGATCGATCGGCGCATTCGCGGTGCGTGGCAATTTCGTCATTGGGCTGGTCGTCTTCTCGATCCTCGTCGTCGTCCAGTACGTCGTCGTCACCAGCGGCGCGCAGCGCGTGTCCGAAGTCGCCGCGCGCTTCACGCTCGATTCGATGCCGGGGCAACAGATGAGCATCGACGCCGACCTCAACATGGGCCTGATCGACCGCGACGAGGCGGTGGCGCGGCGCAAGGGGCTGGAGAAGGAAGCCTCTTTCTATGGCGCGATGGACGGCGCCAGCAAGTTCGTGAAGGGCGACGCGATCGCCGGGATCATCATCCTGCTCATCAACATCATTGCCGGCTGGATCGTCGGCGTGACGCAGATGGACATGCCATGGTCCGAAGCGCTCCAGCATTTCACGCTGCTGACCATCGGCGACGGCATCGCCACGCAGTTGCCCGCCCTCATCATCTCGATCGCGACCGGCATCATCGTCACCCGCTCCGCGTCGGACCGCGAACTGTCGACCGAAGTGTTCCGCCAGTTGGGATCGGTGCCGCGCATCCCGGTAATCGTCGCGATCGTCCTGCTGGCGCTGCTCCTGCTGCCCGGCATGCCCAAATGGCCGATCGTGGTCATCGCCCTCCTCGCCGGCAGCGCATGGTGGCGCATCCGCCGCGCCCGCCGGCAAGCGGTCGGCACACCGCTCGACGAGGAGGTCGCCGCCGACACCGGCAACATGCCACCGATCGAAATCCGGCTGGGCAGCCGCCTGTCCGCCACTTGGACCGGCGACGCCGCGCTGCTGATGGACCGGATCGCCGGATTGCGTCGGGTGCAGGAGGACCAGTTCGGCATCGCCTTCCCCGCCGTCCGGCTGGAGGATGGCGAGGGGCTGGGCGACGATCAGTATGAAATCCGCCTGTTCGGCGCGCGCCACGGCGCCGCCGACATCCATCCCGATCGCGTGCTGGCGGTTCCCGCCAACGGCCAGCGTCCCGCGCTCGACGGGATCGAGACGGTCGACCCCGCCTTCGGTCTGCCCGCATGGTGGATCGCCCCCGCCGCCGCCGATGCCGCCCGCGCCAGCGGCTGCACGATCATAGATCCGCTGACGGTGCTCACCACCCATTTCGGCGAGATCGTCCGGGGGGAAGTCGCGACGCTGCTGACCCGCGCCACCGTCGTCGCACTGCTCGACGGCGTGCGCAAACGGCAGCCCGGACTGGTCGAGGAACTGGTGCCGCAGATCCTCTCCGTCTCCGACATCCAGCGGGTGTTGCAGAATTTGCTGTCCGAAGGGGTGTCGATCGCCAATCTCGACCTGATCGTCGAGCATCTGGTCGATCTGGCGCGAACGCAGAAAGACCCGATCGAGCTGACCGAAGCGGTGCGCCAGCGCCTCGCCTATGCGATCTGCCACAAGCTGCGCGGCCGCCACGCCGATCTGGCGGTGCTGAGCCTCGATCCCCGGCTGGAAAACCAATTGTCCGCCAACCTCGGCTCGGCCGGCGGCGGCACGGCGATGGCGTTCGATCCGCGCCTCGCCGAGCAACTGCTGCGCAAGCTGGTGCCGCTGACCGAAGCGATGTTCCGCGAAGGCCGCGCGCCGGTGCTGCTGTGCGGCGCGGAACTGCGCCGCCATCTGCGCACGCTCACCCGGCGGAGCCTGCCCAATCTGTCGATCCTGTCGGTGGGGGAGATCCCGATGCGGATCACGCTCAAATCCTTCGACATCGTCCGCCTCGAACCGCAGGGTTGATCCCATGACCACGCCCGCCGAAGCCCATGCGCGGCTCGCCGCCTATCTCGCGACCGATCCCGACAATATCGCGCTGCTCGCCGACACCGCGCAGGCCGCCCTCGCCGCCGGCGAATGGGACATGGCCGAAACGCTCGCCGACCGGCACGACGCGCTGGCTGGCCCCGGCCCGACGATGACCCATTTGCGCGGGTTGCTGGCGATGACGCGGCAAGACTGGGACGCGGCGTGCGACACGTTCGCCCGGTTGCTCGACCTCGGCGTCGACGCACCGGCGATCCGCTTCAATTTGGCATGGTCGCACGCGATGGCCGGGCGTCCCGACGCCGCGCTGTCGTTGCTCGACGACGCGGTGGTCGCGGAGATCCCGCAGGCGGCGCAATTGCACGTCGGCCTGCTCCACCAGCACGGCGACCTCGACGCCGCCGAGGCCGCCGCCCGCGCCGCGATCGATCGTTTTCCCGATCATATCGGGCTGAACGCCGATGTTTCGACGCTGGCGATCGACCTTGAGGACATGGCGCTGGCTCGCGCGACGGCGCAGCGTGCCGGATCGCATCCCGCCGCGCTGGTCACGCAGGGCGTGCTCGCGCTCGATGCGGCGGACGCCGATACCGCCGCGCACCGGTTCGATGCCGCGCTGGCGAGCGATCCGGACAACGGCCGCGCGTGGATCGGCCGGGGCCTCGTCGCACTCCACCGCCAGGATTTCGCCGCCGCCGCCGCCGATCTGGATCGCGGCGCGACGATCTTCGGCGAGCATCTCGGGTCATGGATCGCGGCCGGCTGGGCATGGCTGCTGGCCGGCGACCGGGCGGCGGCACGCGAACGCTTCGCGCGGGCGCTGACGATCGACGACAATTTTGCCGAGGCGCATGGCTCGATGGCGGTGCTCGACCTGCTGGCGGGCGATACCGCCGCCGCCCGGTCGGGCATCGCAGTGGCGGTCCGGCTCGACCGGCAATCCTTTTCCGCCGCGCTCGCCGCGGCGATGCTGGCGGCGAGCGACGGCGACGCTGCGCAGGCCGAGCGGATCGTGGCGCTCGCGCTGGCGACGCCGATCGATGCCGGGGGCCGGACGATCGCCGACGCGCTCGGGCGGATCAGCCGCCAGCAATAGCTACCGGCCGCGCAGCGCCGTCGCCGCGCGGTCGATCAGGTCCGGGCCGCCGGGCATCTCACCGATGATCCGCATCACGTCGCCGAGAATCGCCTGAAACCCCGCATCATTGGCCACCGCCTCGCCCAGTTCCTCGATCAGCAGCCCCTGCACCACCGCCCGGCGGCGCTCGTCGGGGTCGAGCGCGTCGAAGCCGGCCATCGCCCGCAGCCGGGCGACCGGCGCACGCTCGCGCCGGGCAAGCGGCCCGCTCCTCGACGCATCTCTGGTCGCGCCGCCCCGCGCCAGTCGTTCGCGCAGCAGCAGCAGGACCTGATCGGTCCCCGTGACCCGCGTCATCAGTGCATCGTGCCATGCCCGCCCGACTGGCCGAGCAGGAACGACGTCGCCGATGCCGCCTCGCCGGGCGCCGGCGTTTCGATGGTCGGCAGAAGGGCGGCGCATTGGTCGACGATCAACTGCATGTCACGGTTGAGCGGCGGATTCTCGTCGTTGACGGCAATCCCCGCCAGCAACGCCTCGCGCGCATCGGCGAAGCGATCGTGGATCAGGTGGGTCAGCCCGGCGACGAACCGCGTCAGATAGTGCGTTTCCGGCAAAGACCCAAGCGGCTGCCATGTTGCCATCGCCCGCGCCGCCTCCCCCGACGTCAGTTCGAACAGCCCCAGTTGAAACCGGGCCAGCGCGAAGTCGGGGGCGAGCGCCACCGCCTGCGCCAGCGCCGCATGCGCCTCGATCGGGCGGTTGGCGGCGGCGAGGAACGACCCGCGCAGGAAATGCAGCCGCGCATCGCCCGGATACTCGCCGATCAGCCGGTCGGCGATCGTAAGCGCGTCACCACCGCCGTCCTGCGCGGCCGCGATCAGCCGCCCCATATCCTCGTCGCTACACTCGGTCATTGTTTCTCCTTGAAGCGGTTTTCGATCATGTTGGATCATTGGCACGGCGACGATTTCGGTTCGTGGCAAGTCGCGAGGGGGGCGCGATGCCAAAGCATCGTAACCGACGGGCAACGCCGCCACGGATCAAAAGCGGCCCGCCGCGTCAGCGGTCGCCCGCCAGGGCGATGACGATGGTGCAACATGGTCGAAAGCCGCTCTAGGTGTCGTGCAGCCGTCGCCGCAACCGGGCGAGGGCTGCGGCGTGCAGTTGCGATACCCGCCCTTTCGACAGGCCTAGCAATTGGGCGAGATGGGTGAAACTCACCCCCGCGCCATAATGCTGGCGGATGATCGTCGCCTCGCGTTCGGGCAGATCGTTGATCGCCAGCCCCAGCAGCGCGCTGCGTTCGCGCCATGCCAGCGACTGATACGCATCGGGCCGGGGGTCTACCCCCTCCCCCACCACCACGAGCGTCGTCTGTTCGAGCATCAGCCCGATCGCGAGGCCGGCCGCCAGCGCGCCGAGCGCGGCGACCGGATCGGCCGCGTCACTGTCCTCAACGAGCGATCCGCCGCGCTCCACCTCCTGCCGCCGCCGTTCGCGGTAGCAGGCGTCGGTTTCGTTCATCCGCGCTGCGCCGTCGGCGATCGATCCGACGATCCGCCGCCGGGCATAGGCCCCGAACGGCACGTCGCGCCACGGATCATAGCGGTCGATCGCCTGAAGCAGCCCGGCATAGGCGAAATGCTCCAGATCGCCGAGTTCGGTGCCGTGGCGCGGCCGGCGATGGAGCTGCCGCCGGGCGATGCCGCGCGCCAGCGCGCGGTATCGCTCGAACAGCGCCTCACGACAGCGCCATTCGCGGTTCTGCCGCAGCCGGCGCCACAGCGACGCCTCGACCCGCGGCGGCACCAGCAGCATGTCGAGACCCGAACGTGCCTTCATCGGAAACTGCCGAGCACCCCCTGCAACACCAGCCCCCAACCGTCGATCAGCACGAACATCAATATCTTGATCGGCAGCGAGATGGTGGCGGGCGGCACCATCATCATGCCCAGCGCCAGCAGGATGCTGGCGACGACCAGATCGATCAGCAGGAACGGCAACAGGATGACGAAGCCGATGGTGAACGACACGCGCAGTTCGTTGAGGATGAACGCGGGGGCGAGCTTCAGCGTCTCGACATCCTCGGCGCGCGCGGGCAGCGGCGTCTTGCTGATCGCGTAGATCGCCTCCAGATCGGCGTCGCGGGTCTGCGCCAGCATGAACCGGCGCAGCGGCGCGGTGCCGGCGGTCATCGCCTGCTCCACGCCGATCCGTTCGGCGATCAGCGGTTGCAGTGCGTCGGCGTTGATCCGCTCGAACGTCGGCGCCATCGTGAACGCGGTCAGGAACAGCGCCAGCGCGACGAGCACTGGGTTGGGCGGCGTTTCGGGCATGCCGAACGCATGGCGCACCATCGACAGCACGATGACGGTACGCACGAAACTGGTCATGCTGATGATCGCTGCCGGCACCACCGCCAGCAGCGTCAGGATGAGGGCGGTGCGCACGACATCGCTGCCGATCGCACCGTCGAGCAGCGGAGCAATGGTCATGCCGCGCCCTCGCCGACCGGCCGGGCGCGGACGATCTGTTGCCCGGTGGCCGACGACAGGATCAGATATTCGTCGCCGTCGCAGCGCAGCAGGCACAGGTCGGCATGCGGGCTGATCCGGCGACTTTCGATCACCGCGATCCGCCGTTCGCGCACCGTCCGTCGCAGCATGCCCAGCCGCGACAGGTCGATCCGTCCCCCGCCACGCTTGAGCAGGATCGCCGCCAGCGCGGCCGCCATCAGGCACAGCACCAGTGCCGCGACGATGCGGGTCAGCGAAATGTCGAGCGCGCCGCCACCCGCCAGTCGCGGTGCGCTCGCCGCCCCGGCGGCGAGCAGCATCAGGCCGGCCATGCCACAATATCCTCGATCCGCACGCCGAACCGGTCGTCGACCGCGACCAGCTCGCCGCGCGCGACGGCGACGCCGTTCAGCCGCAGTTCGACCTGCCGGTTAAGCGGCGCGTCGAGCGCGACGACGCCGCCCGCCTTCAACGCGGTCAATTCGCCGACAGTCATGCCGGCCTGGCCCAGCACCGCGTCCAGTTCGACCGCGACGGTTTCGATCAGCTTGGGGCTGATCTTGGAAGTGGAGGTTTTGTTATCGGTCAACGCGCATCTCGTTCAGCCTAGAGGTTCGACGATTTTCAGGAACGGCGCGGGATCGGCGGCGACGACCATCACCCGCCCGCGCGCGGCGGCGCGGCCGTTGAGGGTGATCGGCAGCGGATCGGCGACCCCGGTGTCCAGCACCACGACATCGCCCGGCGCGAGGGCGGCGAGATCGGCGACGGTCATCGCCACCCGCCCCGCCGCCGCGCCCACCCGCACCCGCAACGCCGCGAGTGCCGGCACCGGCGAGGCGAACGGCGACGGTGCGGCTGCGGGCAGCCCCTGCCGGATCAGCGTCGCGAAATGCCCGGCGCTCCAGCCGATGGCGAGTCCCTCGCCGATCGCCGCGCTCCATGCCGGAAGCGTCGTCACCGGCCGCCATTCGCCGCGCTCCGCGATCAGCGTGCGCAGCTCGGCAAGGCACGGCTCGGCGACCTCCGCCAGCAACTGCCGCTCGGCCTCGCTGCGATCCTCGGCGGGCACGTCGAGCATCCGCGCGCCGACGCCGATCATCACATCGACGACGGTGCCGATCATCACCCCGCCGCTGCCACGCCACTGCAACCCCGCCGGGCTGCCGCGCACCGGCGCCTGCAACGCCGGCGGCCGCACCGCGAACCAGCGGTCCGCCCAGCGCTCGACCCGCGCCGCAAGGCCGGCGTGGAGCGACGCCGGCGGCACGGCACCGGCCGGCAGCCAGGGGGTGGCGTCGCTCACCCCTGCCCCCGGATGCCGAAGAGCTGCTGGATCATGTCGTTCGACACGCTGACGATCTGCGACGACGCCTGGAACCCGCGCTGGATCAGGATCAGGTCGCCGAACTGCTGCGACAGATCGACGTTCGACGCCTCCAGCCGGCGCGAACGCACCTGCCCGACGCGCGGATCGCTGCTGGCGAGAAAGGCGTGCTCTCCCGGACTCGTCTGCGCGAACACCCCGCCCTGCCGCTGTTCGAGCGTGCCGGGATCGCGGAAATCGGCCAGCGCCACCGCGCCCAGATCGACCTTCTGGCCGTTGGAATAACTGAGTTCCAGATGGCCCGAGGCATTGGTGGCGACCCCGGTGACGGTGCCGGCGGCATAACCGTCCACCTTGCTCGCGCGCAGCGTCGACACCTCGCCGCCCGAAAACGACGTCACCCCGGCCGAGAAATCAAACTCGACGTCGAGCCCCGCCGCCGCGTCGCCGAAGCGGAGCTTCGCGCTCGCCGGATCGACGATGCCGTTGGTGAAGGTCAGCGCCTTGGTGCCGATCGTCGCGCCCTTGGCATCGGTGACGGTCACGTTCCATGCATTGCCGGTGGCCGCCGCGTCCTTGGCGAAGCGCGCCGTCCACACATGCTGCGTCCCGCTGGCATCGGTCACTTTCAGGTCGCCGACGGTAAAGTTGGCCGCGCCCGACGACAGATTGTCGGCGAAGGCGACACTGGTCGTCGCCTTGGGCGGGCTGGTGCGCTGGCGATCGATCGACAGGCTGACCGGGCGATTGTCCGCGCCCAGCGTCGCCAGCCGATAGTCGGTGCCCGCCAGCACGACATGGCCATCGCCGTTCACCTCGAAGCTGCCGGTGCGCGCGAACAGCGTCCGGTCGCCGTCGAGCAGGACGAGGAACCCGTTGCCGTCGACCGACAGGTCGAGATCGCGGTCGCTGGCGCGCAATTCGCCCTGTTTGAAGCTCAGCGTGCCCTCGCCGACCTCCACCCCGTCGCCATCGCCCTTCGCCCCGGTCAGCGCCAGCCCGCCGCCGCCGCCCGCACCGGTCAGGTTCTGGAACGTCACGCTCGCCCCCTTGAACCCGGTGGTGTTCAGATTGGCGACGTTGTTGCTGACCTGTTGCAGCCCGCGCGAATAGGCGTTGAGGCCGCTCAAACCGATATAGATCGCACCGAACATCATTTCTTCTCCCTGATCTGCGATAGGCTGGTGATGGCGATGCCGCTGACGGTTCGCTGGTCGTCGGTTTCGATGGTGACGCTGGGCGTGCCGTTCGACAGCGCGACCGCGCGCACCGTGCCGCTCAGGGTCGCGGTCCCGGCCGGCACGTCGACATATTTGCCGAGCAGGCTCGCCGCCTGCGTCGTCGCCTGCGCCGCGACCAATGCCTGGAGCCGGTCGTTGGTCGTCTGTCCCTGCTGGACCTGCGAGAATTGCGCGAGCTGCGAGACGAACTGGAAATTGTCCATCGGCTTCAACGGATCCTGATAGGTCAACTGGGTCAGGATGATCTTGAGCAGCGCGTCGAAGCCGAGCCCGAACGCACTGCTGGCGGCCGTCGCGCCATTGGTCGTGGCCGGCGCGGGATCGCTGCCGGTCGCCGGGGTAGTGGGGACGATCTGCATCAGCGTTCCTCGGGTAGCTGAAGGGGCGCGAGCACCACGATCCGGCCCGACGCATAGCCATGGCGCGACAGCAGCGCGGCAATCTCGTCCGACAGGCGGCCGGCGGCCGGATCGTGGCGATCGATCCGCGCGACGACGTCGATCCCGTGCGCTACCGCCCGCACCGCCACTGCGACGAACGCGGTCGGGGGCGGTACTATAGGGCGACGCGGTGGCGTGAGAACCGCGACCCGCGCTGGCGTGTTCTTCGCGAACGTCCGGGCGAGGACGACCGGCAGGATCGATCCGCCCGATGCGGCTTGCCCGTTGCGTGTCGGGACCGGCGGGGGCGAGGCCATCGTCCCGGCGAACGACGACCTCGCGGCTACGGTCGTCCGTTCGGCCAGCGGCGGCATGACGTCACCCTCGGACGTCTCGCCGACCAAGGGCACCGCCGCTTGCGGCAGGGCGACCGACGAAGCCTGCACGGGCGGTTCGGTTGCTTCCGCAACGATGACCCCCGTCCCGAAAAATCCGTCCTGATTGAAAACGCGCGCCCGGGCATCTGTTACATGATTCGATGCAGCCCCGATCGGCACGGTATCGACCACAGCGAACCGGGTATCGGCAGGCTGCACTCCCGCCACGGTCACGTCGTGCAGCGACGAAACGATCGTGCCGACCGCGACCGGCGCAAGGTCACGCGGCACCACCGGATGGCGTTCCAGCGACGACGGGAAGGACGGTATTTCGGCTGACAGCGCCGGCGGCCCCGCCATCGTCGGCGGCTCCGCGTCATCCGTCTGCGCCGAGGCGACGGCCAGCGCGACCGGCACCGACGACGACGGTTCGGCAACCGCTGGCGGCACGAGCAGCATCGCGAAGGTCGGCGCTCCCGCCATGCCATCCTGCGGCGGCGCGACGAGCGATCGGGCCGGACCGGCCGGTGGCTGGACCCACAGCGGCGGGATCATCGCGCGCTCCATTGGAAACACAGCCGGTCGGCCGCCGCCGTCAGCAGCGCCTCGTCGGCCCGTCGCGCTGCATCGGCCCTCGCGGCGGCGACCACGTCGTCGAGCATCCGCCAGCGACCATCCTCGCAGCGCCATGCCGCTTCGGTTTGGGCGCGGGCGGTGGCGGCATCGCGTGCCAGCCGGTCCGCCCGCACCACCTGTTCGGCCCGCTCGCGCAGCTCGCGCCCGAGCAGCACGCCCAGCAACGGATCGAACCGTGCGCGCATCTGCCCGTTCCAATCGCGCTCGGCGGCGTGCAGCATTTCGCCGGCCTGCATCCGCGCCGCCTCGGCCGCATTCAGCGCGCGGAGCGCATCGGCGTGCCGCACCTCGGCCTGCCGCCGGCGCGCGCCGATCGCGCTGCGGCATTGTGCCAGCATCGCCTGCCGCCGGTCAGCCATGCGCCGCTCCCCGCATCATCGCGAGCAGCGCGCGCTGCGTCTCGGCGATCGGGACGGCGCGGTCGTTCGGCTGGCGCAGGAACGCCAGCAGCGCCTCGCGCCCGGCAATGACCGTGTCGGTCGCGGCATCGCTGCCGCGTTGATAGATGCCGCTCTGGATCATCACCCGCGCCTCGTCGAACAGGCTCAACTGCGCGACGGCAGCGAGTGCGGCATGTGCCTGATCGGGTGCCATCAACCCGCCCGCCAGCCGGCTGACGCTGCGCGGCAGGTCGATCGCCGGAAAATGCCCCTGTTCGGCCAGCGTGCGCGACAGCACGATATGGCCGTCGAGCAGCGACTTCATCGTCTCGACGATCGGATCGTCGACCTCGTCGGTTTCGCTGAGCACCGTCATCACCGCAGTGATCGCGCCTTGCCCGCGCACCGCGCCGCAGCGCTCGACCATCCGTGGCAGCGCGGCGAAAACATTGGGGGTATAGGCGCGCGCCGTCGGCGGCTCGCCCGCCGCCAGCCCGATCTCGCGCAGCGCCATCGCCAGCCGCGTGACCGAATCGATCACCAGCAGCACATGCTCGCCCTGCCCGCGCCAATGATCGGCAAGGCACAGCGCGACCGATACCGACCGCGCGCGCAGCACCGCGCTTTCGTCCGACGTCGCCGCGACGATCGTGAAGCGATCCCGGTCGCGCCGCGCCGCGATATTGGCCCAGAACTGTTCGACCTCGCGCCCGCGCTCGCCGACGAGGCAGAGGATACAGCGCGTCGCATCGCTCTGCGCGACCAATTGTTCGACCAGGCTGGTCTTGCCCACTCCGCTCGCCGCGAAGATGCCGATGCGCTGGCCGATGCCGAGCGTCAGCAGCCCGTCGATCGCGCGGATGCCGGTTTCCAGCACGCGGTGCGGCGCGACGCGATCGAGCGTCGGCGGCAGCGTGCCGCGCGGGTTCTGGAACCGCGTCGCGGCAATCGGCCCGCCACCGTCGATCGGCCGCCCCAGCGCATCGATCGCCCGCCCGGCATAACCGTCGCCGACGCCGACCGATTCCGCCGCGCGCCACCGTTCGACCCGCGCGCCGACGCCGATGTCGCCGGCTTCGGCGACGGGAACGAGGATCAGCCCGTCCTCCCCCGCCGACGCGACCTCGGCGAGCAGCATGGCCTCGCCGATCGCGCACAGATCGCCGACCGTCGCGGCAGGGCCGCTCGCCTCGATCCGGCCGGGGGCGACCCGGCGGACCTCGCCATAGGGCACGACCGCCGCATGGGCGGCGATGGCGTCGAGGAAGCGGTGCGACGTCATGCGTCCGCCATCGCATCGATCAGCCGTAGCAGCCGCGTGGCCTGTGCCGGCACGTCGAGATCGACCGCCCCCAGCCGCAACGATGCACGGCATGCGCCCGACGGCAGGGCGGGATCGATCGATAGCACGACCGGCACCGCGCCATCGCCCAGCGCTGCTTCGATCGCCATGGTATCGGCGAAATCGCGACCGCTCACCCGCAGCGACAGCAACGCGCCGTCGCGCAGCACCGCGGCGTGCCGCGCGACGGTGGCAACCACCATTGCCGCCATCGCATCGGGTTCGGCGAACAGCTTCGCCAGCGCGGCGTGAACCAGTGCCGCCGCCAGCCGGTCGATATTCGCCAGCCGCGCGTCGATCCGTGCGCCCGCCTCTCCTACACCTTTGGCCAACAGCGCGATCCGGTCCGCCACACGGTCGTCTGCGTCAGCGAGGCCGGCCGCATGGCCTTCGGCGTGACCGGCCTTCCTCGCCTCGACGACGGCGGTGCGGGTCGCGGTGGCGGCGTCCGCCAGTTGCCGGCGCAACCGCTCGCTCTCGGTCCGCAGTCGAGTGATTTCAGCCTGTGCCGCCGCCAGCGCTTCCGCGTGGCGATCGATCGGCGGCGGCACCGGGACGGCGGGCACCGTCGCACTCAGCCGACGGACGGTGCCGCCCTGTCCGGCGGCATCTTTCAGGACCATGGTCATGACCGGCGCGCTCCGGTTCGTCCGACCATCCGGTCGAACAGCGTCGGGCCACGCGCCACCACCGCGACGGTATCGGGACGCCGCGCTGCCCGTGCCAGCGCCTCACGCGCGGCGGGAGTCATGGCGTCATCGTCCGTACAGGCGGCGATCCGCGCGGCGATCGCCGGACCATAGGGTGACGGGGCCGCGTCATCGATCCGCGCCGCGATCCGGCGGCGTTCGGCCGGCGGCAGCGTGTCGAGGATCGCCCGCCGATCGTCGGCGGCGAGCGTGCGCAACCGCTCGACCAGCGCGGCAAGCGTCAATTCAGCGGAGGCCATCATCGCCCCCTTCCCGCGCCAACTGCCGGCGCAACGCATCGGCAAAGGCATCGCGTTCATGCTCGGGCATCGCCTTCGCGGTGCGGCGACGCCACGTCATCCCGGCCACGACGAGCAGCGCGACGAGTGCGAGCCACCACGCACTGGGCCAGCCGGTCGCCGGTTCGATCGGATCGGCCGTCGGCAGCGGCGTGGTCGCGATGCGCGGTGTCGCGGCGATCGGGAGTGCGGCGGCGGCGGGCGGATCGATCGATCCCGTCTCGAACAGCAGCACGTCGCCCTGCTTTTCGCTCAGGCCGACCGCCGGGGTGACGAACTCCTGCAAGCGGCGCTGGGTGTCGGCGTCGACGGCTTGCGTCGTGACCAGCGTCATTCGCAGCCGGAAATCGCGGCTGCCGCCCTGTTCCCCCGGTATCCAGCGCGCCGGATCGATCAGCGTGTCGCCCTGCGGCAGCGCGAGGACGCGCAGCAGGTAGCGCAGGTCCGGCCGCGCGCTGTCGATCGCCGCCTGCGCCCGTGCGCGGTAATATTGCTCGACCGCACCTTTCGCGCCCGTATCGGCGACCGGTGCGGTGCTGCCCGCCTGGCTGATGACGCGGCCATCGCCGTCGAGCACGACCACCCGCTCCGCCGGCAGATCGGCGACCGCCGCCGACACCAGCCGTTGGATACCCGCAACCCGCGCCGGATCGGGAGTCAGCCCGGCGCGCATCGCGACGGTGACGGCGGCGCTCGGCGCGGTCCGGTCGTCGCGGAACAACGCCCGCTCGGGCAACGCCAGATGCACCCGCGCCGTCTCGACGCCGTCCATCGCCATGATGGTCCGGACCAGTTCTCCCTGAAGCGCGCGCTGGTAATTGATTTTCTGCGCGAAATTGGTGAGTCCCATGTCCGACTTGTTGAACAGCTCAAACCCGATCTGCCCCACCATCGCCGCATCCGACCGCACGAGCGCCAGGCGGGTTGCGTCGGCTTCGTCGTCGGGGACGAGGATGGTGGTTCCGCCATCGCGCAGGTCATAGGGCGTGCCGCGCTTGTCGAGTTCGGCGACGATCGCCGCCGCCTCGCCCGGCCGGACGCCATCGGCCAACACGACATAGCCGCCGCGCAGGAACAGGAAATAGCCGAGGCCGAGCAGCAGCACGACCGCCGCGAACACCGCACCGATGACGACCCACTGCCGCCGCGAGGAGGGAAGCACCGGGTCGCTCACAACTGCATGTTCATCAGTTCGCGATAGCCCTCGACCAGCCGGGCGCGGACCTGCATCGCGAGTTCGACCGACAGCCGCGCCTGTTCGAGCGCGATCGTGACCTGATGCAGCGGCACGTCGTCGCCGACCGCGAAACGGCGGACGAGCGCGTCGGCACTGGCGAGCTTCGCATCGACGCCGCGCAGGCCGGCCATGACCATCGCGCCGAAGTCCGGCGCGGCGACGGTAGCGGGCGGCGGCGCGGACAGCACGGGTCCCAGTTGCAGCGCGAGCGGTGCCGCATCGACGCCGGACAGCGCGGGGATGGCGGCGACGCTCATGCCTGTTTCCCCAGATCAAGTGCGCGGGTCATCATCTGATGCGCGATGCCGAGCGCGGTCAGGTTCGCCTCATAGGCGCGGGCGGTGCGGATCATCAGCGCCATTTCCCCCGCCTGATCGATGTCGGGATAGGTTACGAAGCCCTCGGCATCGGCATGGGGATGGCCGGGTTCGTGGACGCGGCGCAGACTGCCGGCCATCGGGGCCAGTCCCTGCGCGACGACACCCTGCGCGCCGCGCATCGCGCCGGCGAACCCACCGGCCGGGCCGGACAGAAGGCGTTGCGCGCGATAGGGCTGACCATCGGCGGCACTGGTGTTCATATGGGCGAGGTTGGCGGCGATGACCTGCAACCGCTGCCATTCGACGTCGAGCCCGCTCCGGCTGATCGCGGCGGCGTTCATGGCTCAGCGTCCCCCGGCGATGGCGCTGCGCAGGATCGCGCCCTGCCGGCCGAGCATGTCGAGCAGCGCAGAGTAGCGCAGCGCGGTGTCCGATGCGGTGGCGAGCTCGAGGTCGACCCGCATCTCGGTGCCATAGGTCGGCGTCGCGGCGAGCAGCGTCTCGGCCCGGACCGCGGCGATGGCGGCAGGTCCCTGCGCCACCGCGCGGCGCAGCGCGTCCTCGAACGCGACCCGCACCGGGCGATAGCCGGGCGACGCGGCATTGGCGATGTTGGCGGCGGTCGCCTCAGCACGGGCGGTCAGGCCGTCGAGCGCCTTGACGATCAGTTGCGAGGTATCGGCGTTCATCACGAAAGCTCCGGTCAACGAATGACGAGGTCGGCGTGCAGCGCACCCGCCGCCTTGATCGCCTGAAGGATGCCGATCATCCGCTGAGTATCGACGCGGGCGTTGGACAGCGCCTGCACGAGATCGGCGATGGTGGTGCTCGGGAAGCGGAAGGTGCGGTCGCCCGCCCCTTGCGCGACGTTCAGCCGGGTATTGGTGACGATCAGGCTGCGCACGCCGCCGGGATCGCTGGCGAAGCCGGTGTAGAAATCGGGCTGCGACGCGACATTTTCGGCCACCACCGAAATCTTGATGTCGCCCTGCGCGATGACCACCGACGACAGCGTCACGTCGCCGCCCGCCACGACGGTGCCGGTGCGTTCGTTGATGACGACGCGCGGCGGAGCGTCGGGCCGCACCGTCACCCGTTCGATGTCGGCGAGGAACGCGGTCAGGTTCGCCGCCGGTCCGGCATAGCGGACCCGCACCTCGTCGGCATTGCGCGCCCATGCGGCCCCCGGCCCCAGCCGCCCCGAGATCCCCGCCGCGATCCGCTCGGCGGTAGAGAAGCTGGGTTCGGCGAGCAGGAACGACAATTCGCCGCCGGGCTTCAGGATCGAGCTGTCGACCGACGCCTCGATCGTCGCCCCGCCCTGAAGGATCGCCGAGGTCGGATAGTTGCGCTGCTCGCGGTTCAACTGGCTGTCGAAACGGTGGCCGCCGACCAGTAATTGTCCCTGCGCCAGCGCATAGGTGCGCCCGTCCGGCCCCAGCATCGGCGTCATGATGAGCGTGCCCCCGGCAAGGCTGCGCGCGTCGCCGATCGAGGCGATCGTCGCATCGATCCGGTCGCCGACGTTGGCCGAGGGCGGTAGCGTCGCCGTGACCATCACCACCGCGACGTTGCGGCTGCTGATCTCGGCGGATTCGACGTTGGTGCCGAGCCGGCCGAGCGCGTTGCGCAACGCCTGCCGCGTCACCACGCTCTGCCGGGTATCGCCCGATCCCGACAGGCCGATGACGAGGCCGTAGCCGACCAGCGCATTCTCGCGCCAGCCGTCGAACCGGCCGAGCGCCTTGATCGGCACCTCCTGCGCGGCGGCGGGCAGCGGGCCGGCGAGCGCCAGCAGCATGGCAAACACGCGCCGCATCAGCCGAGCCCCAGCAGGCTGAACAGCCGGTTGAGCAATCCCGGCCCCGCCCCGCGTGACACGAAGCCACGTCCGCCGTAATCGATCTCGGCATCGGCGATCCGGCTGGAGAGGATGGCGTTGTCGGGGGTGATGTCGATCGGGCGGATGCGGCCGCGCAGGCGGACTTCGGTCCGCTCGCCGTTCACCTGCATCCGCTGCGTCCCCGTCACGATCAGATCGCCGTTGGGCAGCACGTCGCTGACCGTGACGCTGAGGCGCGTGACCAGCCGTTCGCTGCGCCGGGCATCGCCGCGACCGGTGAAGCCGCCGCCGATCGTCGCCCGGCCGCCTTCGCGGAGCGATCCGGCGTCGATCGAGGCATTGAGATCGGTCGCCTTGCGCGTCGTGGTCTGTTGCGTGTTGCTCGCCTCCGCCGATTGAAAGACGATGACGGTCAGCGCGTCGCCGACCTCGCCCGCGCGCTGATCGGTCGCGAGCGCGTTCCACCGGCCCCGGCGATACAGATCGTCGGCGGGCAGCAGCAGCGTGGCGGCGAGGATGGCGGCGATCATCGCGCGTCCTCCGCGATCGTCAGCGGCGCGGCGAATACGCGGCCCGCGCCGTCGCGGACGAACACCCGATTGCCCGAACGACCCGGCTGCATCGTTACGACCGGGCGTTCGATCGCGACCGGCCCATGGACCGACCGCAGGGTCAGCGCGGTTCCCGCAGCGATCCGCGTCACCGGCGCGGGCAGAAAGCGACCGAGCGGCGTGCTGGCGGGTTGCGCGGTCGCAAGGAAGGCGGTGCCATCGCGCGCGGTGCGCATGGTAGCGGTGGGTTGTCCGGTCAGGCAGGGCACGGCGGCGACTTCGCGGCGTGTCACCGCCTCATCTGCGGCAATCGCGCGGAGCGTAGCCCAGCATTGCATGGCCGTATCGGGGTTCGGTCGCAGCGTGATCGTCGTCGTGCCATCGGACGTGATGGCGAGCGCCGGCAACCGCCGCCGCACCAGCGCCGCGACCGACGCCGCCGGCAGCACCGCGTGCCGCCGCGCGACGGGCAGGCGAAGCACCGGCAGCGCCGCACCGGCACCGGCGAAGCGCCGGCCGTCGGCGTGGCGCACCAGATCGCCGACCGTCAGCTCGCGCCGATCGACGCTCACCGTCGCGGCGATGACGAAGCTCATTCCCAGGCCCAGCATCATGTCGCTTGCTCCCCCAAGGCCCTAGCGGCGCAGGCCATTGGCGATGCCCATCATCTGATCGGCCGCCTGAAGGATCTGGGCATTCGCGGCATAGGCGCGCTGCACCAGCATCATCCGCACCATCTCCTCGGTCAGTTGCACGTTCGACCGTTCGATCGCGCCCTGCACCAGCCGTCCGGTCCCGTCCTCGCCGGGGGCGAAGGCGTCGAGCGTGCTATCGTCGGCCACGCGGTACAGCCCGCCGTCGAGCCGCTCGAGCGATGCCGGATCGTTCACCCGCACCAACTGGATCTGGCCGAGCACGACCGGTTCGGCGGCTTCGGCCAGCACCGCGCGGACGGTGCCGTCGGCGGCGATGGTCAGGTCGGACGCTTCGTCGGGCACGGTGATCGCCGATTTGAGCGCGAGCCCGGCGGGGCCGGACAATTGCCCGCTCTCGCCGATGGTCAGGCGACCGCCACGCCACAAGAGGGTGCGGCCGTCGGCGCCCATCAGTTCGATCAGGCCGGCACCTTCGATCGCCACGTCCATCGTGGTGCCGGTGCGCTGCACCTCGCCCTGGTCGTTCAGCATGAACTGCACGTCGAGCGCGACCCCGGCCAGCGTCGGCGTGGTGGAGGCGAGATCGGCGATCGGCACGCCGCCGTCCGCCGCGCTGGCGACCACATCGGCGAAGCGCACGTCGGAGCGTTTGAAGCCGGCGGTGTTGATGTTGGCGATGTTGTTGGCCAGCGCGTCGAGCGCCAGTTGCTGGGTGCGCAGGCCGACCGCGCCGACGTGATAGGCGCCGCTCATCGACCGCCCCCGGCGAAGGTCGTGACGACCCGGCCCATCAGTTCGTCGTAGAGCTGGATCAGCTTCGCGCCGTTCTCCGCCTCGCGGACCGCCGCCATGCTGCCGGTCATCTCGTCGCCGAGCGAGACGTTGGACGCTTCGATCGCGCCTTGCCGCACGATCGCGTCGGATGCCTCCTGCATCTCGCCCGCGACGAAGGTTTCGCCAACGATGCGCAGCGCGGCAGGATCGACCGGCCGTTCGATCGCGAGCCGGGCGAGCGCGCGGCCGTTCGCCATCATCGTGCCGTCGCGCTCCAGCCGCATCGTCGCGGCATCGAGGATCACGTCGCCGCCGCCCGCCTGTTGTAGTGCATAGCCCTGCGGCGTCATCAGCCGTCCGTCGGCATCGCGCCGGAACTGGCCCTGCCGGGTGAAAAGCGTGGTCTCGCCCGCGCGCAGCCGGAAATAGCCGTCGCCGCTGATCGCCAGATCGAACGGGTTGCCCGTTTCGGTGATCCTGCCCTGATCCTGTTGAAGATGGGTGGCGATCGCCGGTGCGTCGACGCTGGCGCCATCGCGCAGCGCCTGCGCGAAGCCGACCCGCCGCTTATAGCCCGGCGTCGCCAGATTGGCGACATTATGGGCGACGACATCCAACCGCCGCTCGGCCATCCGCATGATGGCGCTGGCGGACTCTACCAGTCCCGACATTGCACGTTCCCCGCCCCACCACCGTATCGAAGCGATATGGATCGTGGCCGGGGCCCCGATGCCACCGGCCGGGGGCGGGCGTCGCGTGCCGTTAGGTCCGCTATCGAGCGAACACCGGCCGATCCGGCCGGCGTTGCCATCGCCGACCGGGCCGGTGCGGCCGGACGGCGGCGCAACGACCGGCGGATCGGCGGGGGTGCGGGCCGGCGGCACGGCGGTTCCGCGATTGCTTCGTTATGGAGCCAATCGCATCGAACTTTCCGCCCGTTCCGGCGATGCGGCGTCGTATTTGACGGGACGGTGCTGTAGCGACGCCGATAACGGACGCCGCCGGGGACGCGCGGCGAGCAGAAGGGCCGAGCCACCGATGATCGATGCCATCCTTGCCCGCGCGACCAACGGCGTGATCGGGCGTGACGGGCAGTTGCCGTGGCATCTGCCGGCCGACCTGAAGCGGTTCAAGGCGCTGACCATGGGGCGGGCGATGGTGATGGGGCGCAAGACGTTCGAGAGCTTTCCCGCCCCCCTGCCCGGACGGCGGCATATCGTGCTGACCCGCGACCGCGACTGGGCGGCGGCGGGGGCCGAGGTCGCGCAGGACCCGGATGCGGCGCTGGCGCTGGCCGGGCCGGACGCGGCGGTGATCGGCGGGGCGGAGATCTTCGCGTTGCTGCTCGACCGGATCGAGCGGATCGAACTGACCGAGGTCCATGCCGCGCCGCCGGGGGATGCGGTAGTGCCCCCGTTCGCCGGCTGGCGCGAAACGTGGCGCGAGGACCACAGTGCGACAGGCGATCGGCCGGCGTACAGCTTCGTGACGCTGATCCGCTCGACTCTGCCCGACACGCGGGTCTAAGGGCCGCGCCGGTGCCGTCATGGCGCCGGGGGAACGGGCGGCGATGCGCAAGGCGATCTGGTGGGGCGTGGCGTTGCTGGCGATCGCGGCGGCGGCGTTCTTCGCGCTGGTGCCCGGCATCGTCGAGCGATCGATGAACAAGGTAGAGCCGCCCCCGGCGCTCGCCGCGCGCTTCGCCGCCGGCCAGCCCGCGACCCAGACGACCGGGCCGATCGTCGACCTCCACGCCGATACGCTGCTGTGGTCGCGCGACCTGATGACGCGGGCGCAGCGCGGTCAGGTCGACGTACCCCGGCTGGCGGCAGGCAATGTCGCCCTCCAGGTCTTTTCGTCGGTGACGAAGACGCCGCGCGGGCAGAATTACGACGCCAACGATGGCGACAGCGACAATATCACCCCGCTGGTGGTCGCGCAGTTGCAGCCGGTGCGGACATGGGGGTCGCTGCTCGAACGATCGGTGTGGCATGCGACCAAGCTGCGCCGGACCGCGCGCACCTCGAACGGGGCACTGCGGCTGGTGACGAACCCGGCCGAACTGGATGCGCTGCTGGCGGCGCGGGCGGCGGCGCAAGGGGTGCGACCGGTCGGCGCGCTGCTGTCGATCGAGGGGCTGAACGGACTGGACGGGAGCCTCGCCAATCTCGACCGGCTGTATCGCAGCGGGTTCCGCATGGCGGGCCTGACCCATTTCTACGACAACGAGGTCGCCGGATCGATGCACGGCCGCGCCAAGGGTGGCCTCACGCCGTTCGGGCGGACGGTGATGGCGCGGATGGAGGCGATCGGCATGATCGTCGATGTCGCGCATCTGAGCCATCAGGGACTGGCCGAAGTACTGGCCCGCGCGCGCCGGCCGGTGGTCTCCAGCCATGGCGGAGTGCAGGCGACCTGCCCGGTCAACCGCAACCTGACCGACGACGAGGTGCGGGGTATCGCCCGTACCGGCGGCGTTGTCGGCATCGGCTATTGGGCGGGCGCGGTGTGTTCGACCGACCCGCAGGCGATCGTCCGCGCGATCCTGCACGTCCGCAAGGTCGCGGGGATCGATCATGTCGCGTTGGGATCGGACTTCGACGGGGCGGTGACGACCGCGTTCGATGCCGCGCATCTGGCGGTGGTGCCCGAGGCGCTGCGGGCGGCAGGGCTGAACCAGCGCGAGCTGGACAAGGTAATGGGCGGCAATGCGCTCAGGGTGCTGCGCGCCGGTATACAGCCCCTTTCGCGGCGGGCGGGCGCCGGGTAAGGGGCAGCGATGGAGCGGCTGGACGGCAGCGCCCCGGTGCCGGCGCCTCTGCGTGGCGGGATCGTCGCGCTCGGCAATTTCGATGGATTTCATGCCGGGCATCAGGCGGTGGTTGCCCGCGCGGTGGCGCGGGCGCGCGACGCCGGCCGGCCGGCGATCGTCGCGACGTTCGATCCCCATCCGCGCCGCTTATTCCGGCCCGATACACCGCCGTTCCGGTTGACCAGCCTCGACCAGCGCGAGCGGTTGTTCGCCGCCGCCGGGGCGGATGCGATGCTGGTGTTCGGCTTCGACGCCGCGCTTGCCGGGCTGTCGGCCGAACGGTTCGCGCTCGACCGGCTGGTCGCGCTGATCGGGGCGGGCGGGGTCGTGACCGGCACCGACTTCACCTTCGGCCGGGGGCGCGACGGCGATGTCGCAACGCTGAAGGCGCTGGGCGAAGCGCATGGCTTCGTCGCCGAGACGGTCGCGCCGGTCGGCGACGGGCAGGCGGTCGTATCGTCGTCGCGCATCCGCGACCTGTTGCGCAGCGGCGAGCCGCGCGCGGCGGCGGCGCTGCTGACCCGGCCGTTCGCGGTCGAAGGCGTGGTGGAGCATGGCGCGAAGCTCGGGCGGACGCTCGGCTATCCGACCGCCAATCTGACGCTGGGCAGCTATCTGCGGCCCGCCTACGGCATCTATGCCGCGACCGGGCGGCTGGCCGATGGCCGGGTTGTGAATGGGGCGGCGAGCCTGGGGGTCCGCCCGACGATCGAGGGGGCGCCGATCGAATTGCTGGAGACGTATTTCCTCGATTTCTCGGGCGACCTGTACGGACAGCGGATCGAGGTGGCGCTGATCGAGTATCTGCGGCCCGAAGTGAAGTTCGATTCGCTGGAGGCGTTGACGGTGCAGATGGCGGAGGATTGCCGGAGGGCGAGGCAGGTGCTCGGCGCGCCGGGCAAGGCGTAGCGAAGCTACGCCGAGCCGCCCAAGGCGCGCTCGGCCGGCGGCGCGAGAAGCGCCGTCCGACGGCACGGGCTTTGCCCGTGGCGGGTGTTCGGGACCGGTGGAACCGTTGCCGGGCAGGAGCCGCAACGTCGGCATGTATGGATTCCGGCCTTCGCCGGAATGACGAGAGTGGGTGGTGCGCGCCGGGCAAGGCGTAGCGAAGCTACGTCCGAGCCGCCCAAGGCGCGCCCGGCCGGCGGCGCGAGAAGCGCCGTCCGACGACGCGGGCTTTGCCCGTGGCGGGGCCGACTTCCGCCCAAAGTTTACAAAGTTTACACTAACGACGCATTTGTTGCGAATGAATCGCAGGCTGTGATGACGGGGCGGGAGCCGCTGCCGACAGTGCGTGCGGGACCGTGGACCCCGGAACGGGTCCGGGGTGACGATGTGTCTGGCGCGATCGGGGTGGACGGGAACGGGCGGCATTGCCGGAGCCTGCAACGGATGATGGGGTGTAGGACAGCTTGGTGTTCAGGTGTGTCCATGTGCCGCTTGCGGAAGCCTGCCCACCCCCGACCCCTCCCTTCCAGGGAGGGGAGTGAGGCACGCTCCCCTCCCCTCCAACCTTACCGCAGCACGAAGCGGACCGAGACGCTGGCGGTGAGTTCCTGTTCGCCCGCGACGATCGGAGTCGCCTCGTCGCGCTGGACCGACATGCGCGCCATCATCGGCATCGGCGGCTGCGGGAACGAGGCGCCGCCCTCGGCGATCGTCAGGATGCGGTCGACGCGCAGGCCGGCGGCGCGGGCGTACAGCTCGGCGCGGCCGCGGGCGCGGCGGATCGCGTCGGTGCGGGCTTCGTCGAGGGCGGCGTCGGCCGCCTCGACCGAGAGGGTCGGCCCGTCGATCTGGTTCGCGCCCTGCGCGACCAGCGCGTCGAGGATCGTACCGCTCTTCGCCACGTCGCGGAAGCGGATCGCGACGCTGTTGCTCGCCTGATAGCCGGTGATCGCCGGCGGCTGGTTCTCAGCATAACGATATTGCGGCTGGAGCTGGATTTGCGCGGTCTGGAGATCGCGGTCGGCGACGCCGGCACGGCGCAGCGCGGCGACGACGCGGGTCATTCGCTGGGCATTGTCCGCCAGCGCGGCGGCGGCGGTCGGCGCCTGCGAGACGACGCCGGCGCGGATCGTCGCGATGTCGGGCTTGCGCGTCGCCTTGCCCTCGGCGGTCACGTCGAGCAGCGTCGCATCGGCGGGCCATGCCGCCATCGGTGCCGGCGGCGTCGCTTGCTGCGCGGTCGCAGGGGTGGCGGCGATCGCGGCGAGGATCAGGGCGGAACGGAGCATCGGCAGTTTCCTTCGCGTGAAATTCGGCAAGGCCGGTCGTTACGGTCGCGTCGAGTAACGCCGGCTGAACGCAATCGATGCGATCCTTGTGATCCTTATCGAAAAACGCGATGGTGCGATTGAAACTGGTGCTTTATTACGATAATACAGCGCCGATACGCAGGGGGGGCCTGCGAGCGGGATGGCCTGAATGAACTACGAATCGACGACGATCGCGGGGGAACGGCACGCATTGACCGGGCCGGGGGCACCGCGTTCGCGCCGGCGGGCGGTGATCGTGGGGGTCATCGTCGTGGTGCTGGTCATGATCGGCGCATGGTGGGCCTTTGGCAAGGGCAAGAGCGACGGCGCGGCGACCAAGGCCGCCGCCACCGCCCCGGCGAGCGCCTTGCCCAAGGTGACGGTGGTGGTGCCCGGCCGCGAGACGGTGACGCGCACCGTCACCGGCACCGGATCGCTGGCCGCGCGGCGCGAGATGCCGGTCGGCGTGGTCGGCGAAGGCGGCCTTGTCACGCGGGTGCTGGTGGAGCCGGGTAGCTGGGTGGCGGCGGGTCAGGTGCTGGCCAGCGTCGACCGGTCGGTACAGGCGCAGACCGCCGAATCGCTGGCCGCGCAGGTGCGCGTGGCGCGCGCCGACGCGCGGATCGCGCAGACCGAACTCGACCGGTCGAACCAGTTGGTCGGGCGCGGTTTCGTGTCCAAGGCCGATCTCGACCGCAAGACCGCGACGCGCGATTCGGCCAATGCCCGGGTGCGGGTGGCCGAGGCGCAACTGGCCGAGACGCAGGCGCGCAACCGCCGGCTCGACATTCGCGCGCCCGCCGCCGGCCTGGTCCTCACCCGCGCGGTCGAGCCGGGGCAGGTGGTCGGCAGTGGCAGCGGCGTGCTGTTCCGCATCGCGATGGGCGGGCAGATGGAGATGCGCGCGCAGTTGAGCGAGGCCGATCTGGCGAGCGTGCGTGCCGGCGTGCCGGCCGAGGTGGTTCCCGTAGGCGGGACCCGCGTGTTCAAGGGCGAGGTGTGGCAGGTGTCGCCGATCATCGATCCGCAGACCCGGCAGGGCATCGCCCGCATCGCGCTGAAATATGATCCGGCGCTGCGCCCCGGCGGTTTCGCCAGCGCGCGGGTGGGTGCCGGGGCGTCGACCGCGCCGCTGCTCCCGGAATCAGCGGTGCTGAGCGACGACAAGGGCAGCTATGTCTATGTCATCGACGCACAGAACAAGGCTGTGCGCCGCGACGTGCGCGTGGCCGAAGTGTCCGACGAGGGTGCGCTGATCGGATCGGGGCTGATCGGCGACGAGCGGGTGGTGGCGAGCGCGGGTGCGTTCCTGAACCCGGGGCAGCAGGTGGTGCCGGTGCGCGCCGCCGCACGCAAGGAATAGCGCTGATGGGCTTTCGCAACATCTCGGCATGGTCGATCCGCAACCCGGTGGCGCCGCTGGTGCTGTTCCTGGCGCTCACGCTGGCGGGGATCGTCAGCTTCATGCGGATGGACGTGAACCAGGACCCGGACATCGAATTCCCGGTCGCGATCGTCGTCATCAGCCAGCCGGGGGCCGCGCCCACCGAACTGGAAACGCAGGTCACGCAGCGCGTCGAGGCGGCGGTGCGGTCGTTGCAGGGCATCGACCAGATCGAATCGACGGTGAGCGAAGGCCAGTCGCAGACCGTCATCCAGCTCGACATCGGCACGCCGATCGACCGCGCGGTCAACGACGTGCGCGAGGCGGTGAACCAGATCCGCAGCGCGCTGCCCGACGGTATCCTCGAACCGCAGGTGTTCCGCGCCAACACCACCGACAAGGACCTCGCGTCGTGGACGGCGATCGCCGACGACATGACGCCCGAACAGCTTAGCTGGTACGTCGATAACACCGTCAGCAAGGAATTGCTGTCGATCGAGGGCATGGCGACCGTCGAGCGGGTCGGCGGCGTCGACCGCGAGATTCGCGTGACGCTCGATCCGGCGCGGTTGCAGGCGCAGGGGCTGACCGCGAGCCAGGTCAATCAGGCGCTGCGGCAGGTCAATCTGAACGCGGCGGGCGGCAAGGCGGAGATCGCCGGATCGCAACAGTCGGTGCGCGTGCTGGGCAACGCCGCCACCGCCTATGCGCTCAGCCAGACGCAGGTGCCGGTGGGCGGCGGGCGATCGGTGCGGCTGGCGGACATCGCCGACGTGCGCGACGCCTATGCCGAGCCGACCAGCCTTGCCGAATATAACGGCCGCCCGGTGCTGGCGTTCGACATCAAGCGCGCCAAGGGCGCGTCGGACGTGACCGTGTTCCACGAGGCGGAAAAGAAGATCGCCGACCTTCAGAAGCGCAACCCGCAGGTCCGCTTCGCGCTGCTGTCCAATTCGGTCAAGTTCACCGAAATCCAGTATCATTCGGCGATGTCGGCGATGGTCGAGGGCGCGATCCTTGCGATCGTCGTCGTGTTCCTGTTCCTGCGCGACTGGCGCGCGACGCTGATCTCGGCGCTGGCCATTCCGCTGTCGGCGATCCCCGCCTTCTGGTTCATGGACATGATGGAGTTCACGCTCAACCAGATGACGCTGCTGGCGCTCAGTCTGGTGGCGGGCGTGCTGGTGGACGATGCGATCGTCGAGATCGAGAACATCGTCCGGCACATGCGGATGGGCAAGACCGCGTATCAGGCATCGATCGACGCGGCGGACGAGATCGGCATCGCCGTGCTGGCGACGACGATGGCGATCGTCGCGGTGTTCCTGCCGGTGGGGATGATGCCGGGGATCGCGGGCCAGTTCTTCAAGAATTTCGGCTTCACCGTCGTCGTGTCGGTGCTGATGAGCCTTGCCGTCGCGCGGCTCATCACGCCGATGATCGCCGCCTATTTCCTGAAGGCCCATGGGTCGGCCGTCCACGGCGAGGGCTGGCTGATGGACCGGTACATGGACGTGCTGCGCTGGACGCTCCGCCACCGCTGGGCGCCGATCGTCGGCGGCGTCGCCGCGCTGGCGCTGACCGTGGTCATGTTCATGGTGCTGCCGCAGACGTTCCAGCCGCCGCAGGACCGCGACCGGGTGACGGCGAGCATCGAGATGGTGCCGGGCACCACGCTGGAACAGACCGCCGTGGTGGTGAAGCGGGTCGAGAATCTGCTGAACGGACAGCCGCTGGTCAAATCGGTCTATTCGTCGTCCTATGCCGGCAACGGCCGCGTCACCGCCGAACTGCTCGACAAGCCGACCTTCGGCATGCGGGTACGCCATGCGCTGGGCATGATGGACGATGCCGCCTTTGATGCGATGCGATCGGTCAAGAGCGTCGAGTTCGAGCGTGGCCTGGCGCCGCAACTGGCGGCGATCCCCGATGCGCGGGTGTCGTTCCGGTCGCAATTTGGCTGGGGCGGGTCGAGCCGCGACCTGTCGATCACGCTGGGCGGCGACGATCCGGTCAAGCTGAACCAGACCGCGAACCAGTTGGTCAAGGACATGGAAAAGCTGCCGATGGTGGTGGCCCCGCGCGTGTCGGGCGATCTGCAACGGCCGGAGATCATCATCCGCCCGCGCAGCGACCTTGCCGCCAGCCTGGGCGTGACCACCGCCGCGCTGTCGGGGGCGATCCGCATCGCCACGCTGGGCGACATCGACCAGAACAGCGCGCGCTTCTCGCTGTCCGACCGGCAGATCCCGATCCGGGTCGCGCTGTCGCGCGACGCGCGCTCGCGGTTGTCGACGATCCAGAACCTGCCGGTGCCGACCGCGAGCGGCGCATCGGTGCCGCTGTCGGTCGTCGCCGACATCGGGTTCGGCGCGGGGCCGACCAAGATCGACCGGATTAACCAGCAGCGCCGGCTGGTCGTCGGCGCCGACTTGGCACCGGGCGTCGTGTCCGGCGTGGCGATGGCCGCGATCAAGAACACGCCGACGATGAAGAACCTGCCGCTGGGCGTGTCCGAACTGAGCGTCGGTCAGGCGAAGTGGCAGGCGGAGATGATCCAGAACTTCATCGTCGCGGTGATCTCGGGCATTTTCCTCGTCTTCGGCGTGCTGGTGCTGCTCTACAAGCGGGTGATGCCGCCGTTCGTGAACATGGGGTCGCTGTTCCTTGCCCCCTTGGGCGGATTGCTGGCGCTGTGGGTGACGGGCAATCCGATCTCGATGCCGGTCTACATCGGGCTGCTGATGCTCTTGGGCATCGTCGCCAAGAATTCGATCCTGCTGATCGACTTCGCGCTGGAGGAGATGGAGAAGGGTGTCGACAAGGAAGTCGCGATCCTCGACGCCGGGCACAAGCGCGCGCAGCCGATCGTGATGACCACGGTGGCGATGATCGCGGGCATGGTGCCGACCGCGCTGGCGCTGTCGGGCGATGCGTCGTCGCGCGCGCCGATGGGCATCACCGTGATCGGCGGGCTGACGCTCTCGACCCTTCTGACGCTGCTGATCGTGCCGGGGGCGTTCAGCCTCGCGGTCGGGCTGGAGCGGTGGATCGGGCCGAAGATGGCGCGGCGGCTGCTGACCTATCGGCCCGGTGATGGCGACCCCTACGGGCCGCTGATCGATCACCAGCCGGGCGGGCGGTTGCCCAAGGATGACGGGCCGAAGGGGCTGCCGGCGGCGGAGTGACGGGGTAGCCGCGCTCGCGACCCGCTCCCCTCCCTGACAGGGAGGGGTTGGGAGTGGGTCGGTCCGCGAGGGAAGGTGCGCGTGCCACAACCGGCCTACCCACCCCCGGCCCCTCCCTTGTCAGAGAGGGGAGCAATAGCGTCTGTTGCGAAAGCGACCGTTGCCGATTGAACCAAACCGCCGCTCGACCTTTGTTACGGGGATGCCACGATCTGCGGGCGTCGTCCGCGGGGGCGATGCGGTTCCTCCTCAACTGCGCCGGATGCGGCGCGTCGCGACCGGGCTCCTGGTGGCGATGGCCGTGCTATTCCTGTTGTCGCGGCGGCTGCACGAGGTCCATTCCGGCTGGGGCTATGTCCAGGCGTTCGCGGAAGCCGCGATGGTCGGTGGCCTTGCCGACTGGTTCGCGGTCACGGCGCTGTTCCGCCATCCGCTGGGCGTGCCGATCCCGCATACCGCGATCGTGCCGCGCAACAAGGACCGGATCGGCGATACGCTCGCGGCGTTCCTGCGCGACAATTTCCTGACCGCGCATATCGTCGCGCGGCGGATGCGGCGGTTCGATCTGGCGCTGGCCGCCGGGCGCTGGCTGGCCGATCCGATGGCGCGATCGGGGCGGTTGCGCCACGGTGCTTCACGCCTCGCGGTCAACATGCTCGAGGCGCTCGACCCCGAACAGTTCGGGACGACGGTGCGCGGCGCGCTGGCCAACCGGATGCGGGCGTGGCCGGTCGCGCCGATGCTGGGGCGCACGCTCACCACGCTGGTCGAGGGTGATCGCCACCTGCCGCTGATCGACGCGGTCGTGCGGTGGACCGCAAAGACGCTCGACGCCAATGAGGACATGGTGCGCGACATGATCCGCAAGCGTGCGGGATCGGTATTGCGCTGGACGGGACTCGACGAGACGCTGGCCAATTCGGTGCTCAACGGCCTGCGCAAGATGCTCGACGAAGTGGCGGCTGATCCGGCCCACCCCTTACGCGCCAAGGCGAACGAGGGGCTGGCGCTGCTGGCGCACGATTTGCAGCATAGTCCCGAGCTTCAGGCGAAGGTCGAGCGGTTCAAGAACGAACTGCTCGACAATCCGGCGGTGGCGGCATGGTGGATGGGGGTGTGGGAGCGGATCCGCGCGGCGATGCTGGCGCATGCCCGCGACCCCGACCGGGCGCTGAACGGTCCGATCGGCGAGGCGCTGCGCCAACTGGGCGCGACGTTGCAGTCGGATGCGGTACTGCGGGCGAAGGTCAACCGCTTCGCCCGGCGCGCGGTGGTGGGCGGTATCGCCGATTATGGCGACGGGATCGTCCGGCTGGTGTCGGACACGGTGCGTGGCTGGGATGCGGCGACAATCACGCTGCGGCTGGAAAATGCGGTCGGGCGCGATCTGCAATATATCCGCATCAACGGGACGTTGGTCGGCGGGCTGGTCGGGCTGGTCATCCATGTCGTGGATGTGTGGTTGTGAGGGGGGTGCGGGCCGTCGTTCGCGCGACCTGCTCCCCTTCCTCGAAGGGAGGGGTTAGGTTGGCTCGTGAGGGAAGGTTCGCGCGTCACAACCGGCCTACCCACCCCCGGCCCCTCCCTTGTCAGGGAGAGAAGAATGCCGGGCCTGCCGTTTGGCGGAGCATTCGACGGCCATCGCCTGCGGAAGCGTGGACCCCGGAACGGGTCCGGGGTGACGCTGTGGGTGGGGTTCGGGTTTCGAGCCTCTCCCCCTCCCCCGGCCACTCCCCTTTCGGGGAGGGGAGAAGCTACGTGCGCCAGTCGAGGATCGGCCAGCCGCGCTTTTTCGCCAGTGCCTTGAGCGGCGCGTGGGCGTTGACGGGGAACGGCTCGTCGGCCCAGTCGAATACGGGAGCGTCGGAGACATGATCGCTGTAGAAGCGCACGCGCACGTCGTCGCGCGCGATGCCGTTGCCCTCGACCCATGCACGAATCGCGCGCAGCTTGGCCGCGCCGTAGCAATTCTCGCCATGGATGCGCGGCAGGACATGGCCGTCCTCGCGCCCGACGCTCTCGGTGGCGATCACCGCGTCGAAGCCGAGCAGATCGGCGATCTCCTGCGCATAGAAGCGATAGGAGGCGGTCGCGAGGATCAGCATCCGTCCCTCGGCGCGGTCGGCCTCGATCCGGTCGCGCGCGCCGTCGAGCAGCCCGGTGGCGACCGTCGCCTGCGCGAATCGGCGCGCGGTGTCGGCCAGCCGCTCGCCCGGCACCGCGCGGCCGAGGATCAGCCGCTGGGTCATTTCCTTCAACCGGTCGCGGCCATAGAGTTTGAGCGCATAGCCCGCCACCGCCGCGCCGGCGATCGGCAGCAACAGCAGCGCGCCGCGTCCCCGCTCGCGCGCGGCATGGCGCAGGAAGGGCGTCCACGTCGCGACGCGGGTAATGGTCTTGTCCATATCATAGATGGCGAGATTGCGGTGTCGCATGGGCGAAGCGCGTACCATCTTGCCGCGACGCCGCAAATCGCCGATGGATGGCGGTGATGAGCGCTTCCGCCGATTTTTCGCACGTCCGAACCGATGGCGGGCAGGCGCTTCGCTTCTCGGGCGACCTGTCTCTCGCGCATATCGGCGACCTGCCCGACCGGCTTGGTGCCGTGGAGGAGAAGGTCGACCGGATCGACCTGTCGGGGATCGACCGGATCGATACGGTGGGCGCGTGGGTGATCCACCGCTTCGCCCGCGACCGCGATGTCCGGATCGAGGGGTTGAGCTCCGACAGCCAGCATCTGTTCGATCAGGTGGCGGCGGCCGACGATCCGGTGGTGCGCAAGGAAAAGCCGTCCAGCCCGCCGGTGCGCGTGCTGGAGGAAATCGGCGAGGCGGTGTCGGGCAGCGGGCGGCAGATGCTCGGGCTGCTGGGGTTCATGGGGGCGACGGTCCTCGCCTTCATCAACGTCGTGCGCAATCCCAAGCGGTTCCGCTTCAACGCGACGGTGCAGCGCTTCGAGGTGGTCGGCGTCTCGGCGCTGGGCATCATCGGGCTGATGAGCTTCCTGATCGGTATGGTCATCGCGCAGCAGGGCGCGGTGCAGCTCCGCCAGTTCGGTGCGGAGGTGTTCACGATCAACCTGATCGGGCGGCTGACCTTCCGCGAGCTGGGCGTGCTGATGACCGCGATCATGGTCGCGGGGCGATCGGGGTCGGCGTTCGCCGCGCAGCTCGGCACGATGAAGCTGACCGAGGAGATCGACGCGATGCGCACGATCGGCGTGTCGCCGATGGAGGCGCTGGTGCTGCCGCGCGTGATCGCGGCGATCGTGATGATGCTGCTGCTCGGCTTCTATGCGTCGATCATCGCGATCATCGGCGGCGGGCTGTTGAGCTGGGCGCAGCTCGGCATTCCGCCGATCACCTTCGTCACCCGCATCCGCGAGGTCGTGCCGATCACCGACCTGTATATCGGGCTCATCAAGGCCCCGGTGTTCGGCGCGATCATCGGCATGGCGGGGTGTTTCCACGGCATGCAGGTGGAAAGCGACGCCGAACAGGTCGGCAGCCGGACGACGGCGGCGGTGGTGCAGGCGATCTTCCTCGTCATCGTGCTCGACGCCTTTTTCGCGATCTTCTTCGCATGGATCGGATGGATATGAGCGACACCGACTCGATCATCCGCGTGCGCGGCTTGAAAAACCAGTTCGGCGATCAGGTGATCCACGAGAACCTCGACCTCGACGTGCGGCGCGGCGAAATCCTCGGCGTGGTCGGCGGGTCGGGCACCGGCAAGTCGGTGCTGATGCGATCGATCATCGGGTTGCAAACGCCGAGTGCCGGCAGCATCGACGTGTTCGGCGAGACCACGATTGGCCGCGAGGAAACCGAGGCGGTCGAGATCCGCAAGAAATGGGGCGTGCTGTTCCAAGGCGGCGCGTTGTTCTCGACATTGACCGTCGCCGAGAATGTGCAGGTGCCGCTCAAGGAATTCTACCCCAAGCTGAAACCAGCGCTGCTCGACGAGATCGCCGGGTACAAGGTCGTGATGACCGGGCTGCCCGCCAATGCCGGGCCGAAATATCCGAGCGAACTGTCGGGCGGCATGAAGAAGCGCGCGGGGCTCGCGCGTGCGCTGGCGCTCGACCCGCAGTTGCTGTTTCTGGACGAGCCAACGGCGGGGCTCGATCCGATCGGCGCGGCGGCGTTCGACGAGTTGACCGCGTCGCTCCAGAAGACGCTGGGGCTGACCGTCTTTCTCATCACCCATGACCTCGACACGCTGCATGCTATCTGTGACCGGGTGGCGGTGCTGGCCGACAAGCGGGTGATCGCGGTCGGCACGATCGACGAGCTGCTGGCGCTGGATCATCCGTGGATCCAGGAATATTTCAACGGACCCCGTGGCCGTGCCGCGACCGATGCGCAGGAGCGCATCGCGCGCTCGGCCCCCCAACATGACGAGGCCGGCGTGACGCTGGCCAAGCCCCAAGCCCAGAGGCGCTGATGGAAACCCGGTCGAACCATGTCCTCGTCGGCGCCGTGGTGCTGATCCTGCTCGCCATGCTGGCGCTGTTCACCGTGTGGCTCGCGCGGGTCGGCGGCGGCAGCGAGAAGGAATATGACGTCTTCTTCAAGCAAGCCGTCGACGGACTGGCCAAGGGATCGCCGGTGTCGTTCTCGGGCGTGCCGTCGGGCCAGGTCGAGGACATCGCGCTGTGGCCCAAGGACCCGCAGTTCGTGCGCGTGCGGATCAAGGTGAAGGACGAGACGCCGGTCCTGCTCGGCACGACCGCGACGATCATCGGCAGCTTCACCGGCGTGTCGACGATCACGCTCGACGGCGCGGTCAAGGGTGCGCCGCCGATCCAGTGCCCCGAGGTGAACCCCGAACAGTCGTGCCCGATGGGCGTGCCGGTGATTCCGCCCAAGGCGGGCGGCGTCGCCGCGCTGCTGAGTTCGGCGCCGCAGTTGCTGGAGCGCGTCACGACGCTGACCGAGCGGCTGGCCGACGTGCTGTCCGACCGCAACCAGAATTCGATCGCCGCGATCCTCGACAGCACCAACCGGCTGACCGACGCGCTGGCCGATCGCGGGCCGGAAATCGCAGCGACGCTGGCCGAGACGCGAGTCGCGATCCAGCGCGCCGGCGTCGCCTCGCAGCAGATCGGCGAGCTGGCGGCGACCACCAACGGCGTGCTGGCGAACGACATCCAGCCGACGATCCAGCAGTTGAACCGCACCATCGCCAGCGCGCAACGGAGCGCGGAGACGCTCAATTCGGCGATCGGCGACGCGCAGCCGGGGTTGAAGGCGTTCAGCAAGCAGACCGTGCCGCAGGTGAACCAGTTGGTCGGCGATCTGCGCGCGATGACCAGCGCGCTCGCCTCGGTCGCCGAGAAGGTCGATCAGGGCGGGGCGACCGCGCTGGTCGGCCGGTCGAAGCTGCCCGATTACGAGCCCAAGAAGTGAGAGACGCCATGAAGAAGCTGTCGGTCCTGCTCCTCCTGCCGCTCGCCGCCTGCATCCGCTTCGGCGCCGAACCGCCCGCCGCATTGCTGACGCTGGCCCCGGCCACCGCGATTCCGGCCGGGCAGACCCAGTCGTCGGCAGGAACGAAGTCGATCACGGTGCAGGTGCCGGTGGTGCCGCAGGAGCTGGCGGTGACGCGGGTGCCGGTGCAGTCGAGCGACACCAGCATCGCCTATGTCAAGGAAGCGCAATGGGTCGAACCGCCGGCGCGGCTGTTCGCGCGGCTGCTGTCCGACACGCTTACCGCGCGCAGCGGGATGGTGGTGCTGAGCCCGCGGCAGGGCTTCACCGATCCCGGCGCGCAACTGTCGGGTGAACTCCGCGAATTTGGCATCGATGCGACGCGCAGCGAGGCGGTGGTGACGTTCGATGCCACGCTCCAGCGGGTGGGTGCGACGACGTTCGAGAAGCGCCGCTTCACCGCGCGCGTACCGGTGGCGGCGATCGATGCGACCACGGTCGGCCCGGCGATCAACCAGGCGGCGAACACGGTGGCGGCGGCGGTGGCCGACTGGGCGCGATAGGACCTGTTTGCCCTCTCCCCGGACCAGGGAGAGGGATACCGGAGCTTGCCAGCTTGCTGGCTGGCGCAGGTTGGGAGCGGGGCGAAGCGAGCCAGAGGCTCGCGCGCTCGCTATCGCGAGCGCCAACCCCTCTCCCGGCTCCGACTAGAGCCGATCGACATTCACGCTCCGATCGTCACCCCGGACTTGGTCCGGGGTCCACCGCCGGGCGATCGGTGTGCTTTGAGGCTCTATCGACGGCGTTTGCGGCCCGGTGGACCCCGGAACCAGTCCGGGGTGACGATACGGAAGGCCTTTTTAACCAAGAGCGGCACCGCGAATAGCCGAATGTCGACCGGTCCCAGGCCTTTGCTCGCGCAAAGACCAAGTCTGCGCATCCCTCTCCCCCTTTCGGGGGCGAGGAAGCGAATGTCTTCACGCAACCCGATCGCCGTTGAAGGCGTTGCGCTATCGCAACAATCCCGGCCGTTCGCGGGCGGTCCTTCAAGCTGAAACGGAAACTGCATGGCGATCGTCCGGCACCGCATCGAACGCGGTGGCTTTATCGTGTTCCTGGCCCTCATCACGATCGCGCTGCTGGCGGTCGTCTACAGCTTTCTCGGCGCGTTGCTGTGGGCGGGGTTGGCGGCGCTGCTGTTCCAGGGGTTGTTCCGGTGGCTGCTCGTCCGCTTTCCGGGGCGGCGCAATCTGGCCGCCGCGCTGACGCTGCTCATCATCACCGTCGCGGTGGTGCTGCCCGCGCTCGTCATCGCCAGCATGGTCGTCGAGCAGTCGGCCGGCGTCTATACCCAGATTCGCGGCGGGCAGATCAACTTCGCGACCTATTTCGAACAGGTTCACAACGCCCTGCCCGAGCGGATTCGCGGCTGGCTCGACAGCGCGGGCTTCGGCAGCCTCGAACGCATCCAGACCCGACTGTCGCAGGCGGTGAGCAGCAGCGCCAGTTCGCTGACGCAGCGGGCCTTTTCGATCGGGGCCAATGCCGCCTCGTTCCTGCTGTCGTTCGGCGTCGGGCTGTACGCCACCTTCTTCCTGTTGCGCGACGCCGACCGGATCGGACCGGCGATCGTCCGCACCCTGCCGCTGGAAACGGATGTCGCGCAGCGGCTGGCGCACAAGTTCGTCGCGGTGGTGCGTGCGACAATCAAGGGATCGGGCGTCGTCGCGCTGGTGCAGGGCGCGTTGGGCGCGATCACCTTCTGGATCGTCGGCCTGCCCGCCGCACTGCTGTGGGGCGTCATCATGGTCTTCGCCGCATTGCTGCCGGCGATCGGCCCGGCGATCGTCTGGGGACCGGTCGCGATCTATCTGCTGGCGACCGGCGCGGTGTGGCAGGGCGCGGTGGTGATCGCGTCGGGGGTGCTGGTGATCGGGCTGGCCGACAATATCCTGCGCCCGATGCTGGTCGGGCGCGATACCGGCATTCCCGACTGGATGGTGCTGGTGACGACGCTGGGCGGGATCGACCTGCTGGGGCTGTCGGGGATCGTCGTCGGGCCGGTGGCGGGCGCGCTGTTCATTACCGGGTGGGGGATATTGGCCGAGCAGCGCGGGGTCGCGGCGGAGCGGGACGAGGAGTCGGAGGGTACGGCCAGCGACGCGGGCTAAGCCCGCGTCGTCGGTCGGCGCTTCTCGCGCCGCCGGCCGCGCGCGCCTCGTGCGGCTTGGTGCAGTTACCTGCACCTCGCCCGGCGCGCGTTACCCACTATTCCTCAATGCCGTAGCAATCGCATTGATCGAAAGCAGAATGCCCTCCCCGATCCGCGCATCGTCCTCGCCCGCGCGGTGGCGCTTGAGCAGTTCGATCTGGAGCAGATTGAGCGGTTCGATATAGGGCGTGCGCAGCCGGATCGACGCTTCGAGCGCCGGGCTTTTTTCCAGCAACCGCGTCTGACGGGTGGTCGACAGCAGGCCGTCATGCGTCGCCTGCCAGCCGCCCTGGATCCGCCCGAAGATCGTCTCGCTCAGGGCCTTGTCCTCGACCAGCCCGGCGTAGCGCGCCGCGACGTCCATGTCGGACTTGGCGAGCACCATCTCCATATTCGCCAGCGTCGCGGCAAACAGCGGCCATGCACTGGCCATTTCGCGCAGCAGCCCCTTGTCCTCGAACGATTGCAGCGCCGCGCCGACGCCGTACCAACCCGGCAACATGATCCGCGCCTGCGCCCAACTGAACACCCACGGAATCGCGCGCAAATCCTCGATCGCGTCCGATTTCTTGCGGCTGGCGGGGCGCGATCCGATCTTGAGGCCGGCGATCTCGGCGATCGGCGTTGCCTGGCGGAAGAAGCGGGTAAAGCCGTCGGTGCCATAGACGAGGTCGCGGTACGCGCGGAACGCGGTGTCCGACAGCGTGTCCATCGCGCGGGCGAAGCGGGTCGCATCGGCTTGCGCAAGCAGTTCGGGTTCGAGGCTGGCGAGCAATGTCGCCGAGGTCATCGCCTCCAGATTGGTGACGGCACTCTCGCGCGTGCCGTATTTGGCGGCGATCACCTCGCCCTGTTCGGTGATGCGGATGCGGCCCTGCACCGTGTCGTGCGGCTGCGCGCGGATCGCGGCGAACGACGATCCGCCGCCGCGCCCCACCGCACCGCCGCGCCCGTGAAACAACTGCATGCCGATACCCGCTTCCTCGAACACCGGCGCCAGCGCGGTCGACCCCTTCGACAATTGCCATGTAGAGGTCAGATAGCCGCCGTCCTTGTTCGAATCGGAATAGCCGATCATCACTTCCTGATGGCCACGCGCGCGCGCGATCGCCGCGACCTCGGGCAGCGCCAGCCACCGGGTCATGATCGCCGGGGCGGCCTCCAGATCGGCGACCGTCTCGAACAGCGGGATCGCCATGATATGCGCCTGCGGATCGTCGCCCGGCACGTACAGCCCGCTTTCCTTCATCAGCAGATGCACTTCGAGCAGATCGGACACCGACTGCGCCATCGACACGATGTAGTGGCGGATGCACGCGCGGCCGTAGCGCTGGTGCGCTTCCGCCGCCGCCTTCAGGATCGCCAGTTCGGACGCGGTCTGCTCCGAATAGTCGGCATAGGGGCTGACGAGCGGGCGCGGGCTTTCCAGTTCGCGGCGCAGCAGCGCGACGCGCGCATCCTCGTCGAGCGCGACATAGTCCGCCTCGACGCCGGCGACCTTGAGCAGTTCGGCCACGACGCCTTCGTGGATCACGCTGTTCTGGCGCATGTCGAGCGTGGCGAGATGAAAGCCGAACGTTTCGACCGCGCGGATCAGCCGGCCGAGCGCGCCGCCGGTCGACAACGGGCCATTGCCCTCCTGCACCAGCCCGCGCGCCAGCGTCGCCAGATCGGCGCGGAACGCCGAGGGGTCGGGATAGGGTTCGCCGGTCAGATTGCCGGGACGCGGCGCGGGCTTGCCGGTCAGCGAGGCGTGGGTCGCGGCGAGCCGGGCATAGATGCCGCTGATCGCGCGGCGGAACGGTTCGTCGGCGCGCGACAGGGCATCGTCGCCGCTCTTGTCGGCCAGACCGGCGATCGCCGTATCGACCGCGACATGCTCGGTCGAGATCGACAGTTCGGCGCCGAGGCTGTGCAACTGATCGAGATAATAGCCGAGCACCGCTTCGGCCGCCTTGGCCAGTGCCAGCCGGAGCGCGGCGGCATCGACGAACGGATTGCCGTCGCGGTCGCCGCCGATCCAGCTCCCCGGTTTCAGGAACGACGGCGGCCGTTCGCCCAGCACACGTTCCCATCGCGCGTAGAGCGCGGGGAGCGTGGGGAGGAACACGTCGCGCAGATAGCTGAGCGCGGTTTCGACCTCGTCCGCCACGTACAGCCGCTCGCGGCGCAGCACGCGGGTCTGCCACAGCAGCGCGATCTGGCGCAGGATCGCCTCGTCCACCCGGTCGCCCTCGGGCGTTTCGTCATGGCCCTGATCCTTCAGCAGCATCAGGTCGGCGATGCGGTTCTTGTGATCGATCATCGACTTGCGCCGCACCTCGGTCGGGTGCGCGGTCAGCACGGGGGCGATCAGCGCATGGTCGAGCAGCGCCAGCACCGCCGCCCGGTCGATCCCCTCGGCTTTCAGCTTCTCGATCGCGGTGGCGACGTCGGCCCCCGGCTCGGCGGCGATCCCCTGCCGGTCCTCGGCCAGATTGGCGAGCATCGAGAACAGCATGAACCCGCGCACGAAGGCGATGGTGTCGTCCAGCCCGAGGTTGTCGAGGCCGAGATCGATCGCATCCGCGCCCGCCACGCCGCGATGCCGGTCGACCGAGGTCGAGCGGATATGCTCGATCCGCTTGAACAGCGCCTCCCCGCCATAGGTGCGGATGACATCGCCGAGCAGCCGGCCGAGAAAGCGGATGTCGGGATTGTTCGTGATGGGGGGCAGAGTCGTCATGGGCACACTTGCTGCAATGCGGCAGGGTGCGGGTCAAGGGAGGACGCGACGCCGCTGTCCAAAGTTGCGCTTGGCTGGTAGGGCGGCGGGGCTGCACCGGGTCAGCGAAACGAGGAACGAGCGATGACGACGATACCGATGCTCGCCTGGTGGCAAATCTGGGCCGATGCCGCGCAGACGGGCATGCGCTTCTGGGAGACGATGGCGGCCTCCGCCGTGGTGATCGACAAGCGGATGCCGATGATCGACGCGGGAATGCGCAACCCGTTCACCGCCGACCATGTCGAATTGAGCGGCATGGTGACGGAAAAGACGCAGGCGTTCGCCAAGGCGGGCGAATCACTGGCCAAGGACATGGCGGCGATGCAGGGGCTGTGGATGCAGACGATGCAGGATATGTGGCAGGCCGGGACCAGCCAGCGCCTGCCCTCCGCCCGCCAGATGGCGGCGCGCGGCGACCGGGCAATGCGCCTGACCGACAGCATGATCGGCGCGGGTGGCCGCGCGCTGGCCCCGATCCACGCGAAGGCGACCGCCAACGCGAAGCGGCTGGGCAAGCGCTGACACCCAATCGTCGTCCCCGCTCGCGCGGGGACGACGATAGCGATCACACGTCGAGGTTGGCGACGTTCAGCGCGTTTTCCTGAATGAAGTCGCGGCGCGGTTCGACCACGTCGCCCATCAGCCGGGTAAAGATCTCGTCGGCGACGTCGGCCTGTTCGATCGCGACGCGCAGCATCGAGCGGTTCGACGGGTCGAGCGTGGTTTCCCACAATTGCTCGGCGTTCATCTCGCCCAGCCCCTTGTAGCGCTGGATCGACAGGCCCTTGCGCCCCGCCGCCAGGATCGCGTCGAGCAACTGGCTCGGCCGGGCGACCATCGTCTCGCCCTTCTGCGCGACCGCCGGAATCTCGCCTTCCTCGGTTTCGGCAAGGGGATCGGCGGAGGCGGCGCTGCGCGCGCTCACCAGCCGCGAGACGCCGGCGTAGCTCGCCGCTTCCTCGCCGGCCAGCGTGTGGAGCTTGCGCCCCTCCGCCGACAGCAGGAACGCCGGTTCGATCGCATGGGTGTCGGTGACGCCGCGCCAGCGCCGCTGGAACTGCAATCCGCCGTCCTCGGTCACGCGCGCGGTCCACGTCGCCTCGGTATCGGTGCGGCCGATGCGCGATACGGCGTCGTCGAGCCGCGTCTGGCGGTCAGCGTTCGAAATCTGCGGGTCGAGCACGCCGGCCAGTGCCAGCACCTCGACGATGCCCATGTCGTAGCGCCGGGGGACGTAGCGCATCAGCGTGCGCATTCGCCGGGCGTGGCCGAGCAGGCCCTTGAGATCATCGCCGCTGCGCGCGCCCGCCGGACTTTCCAGCACATGCGCCGCAACGCCCGCCTCGACCAGATATTCGTCGAGCGCGTTGTCGTCCTTGAGGTACACTTCCGAGCGACCCTTGGTGGCCTTATACAGCGGCGGCTGAGCGATATAGAGATGCCCTGCCTCGATGATCTCGGGCATCTGGCGGTAGAAGAACGTCAGTAGCAGCGTGCGGATGTGCGCGCCGTCGACGTCGGCGTCGGTCATTATGACGATCTTGTGGTAGCGCAGCTTGTCGAGGTTGAAGTCGTCGCGGATGCCGGTGCCGAGCGCGGTGATGATCGTCCCGATCTCGCGGCTGGCGAGCATCCGGTCGAAACGGGCGCGCTCGACGTTCAGGATCTTGCCGCGCAAGGGGAGGATCGCCTGGAAATGGCGGTCGCGGCCCTGCTTGGCCGAACCGCCGGCCGAATCACCCTCGACGAAGAACAGTTCGGACTTGGCGGGATCGCGCTCCTGACAGTCGGCCAGCTTGCCGGGGAGCGAGGCGATGTCCATCGCCCCCTTGCGCCGGGTCAGCTCGCGCGCCTTCTTGGCGGCCTCGCGCGCCGCCGCCGCGTCGATCACCTTCATGATGATCGCCTTGGCGTTCGCCGGATTTTCCTGGAGATACTCGGCCAGCTTGTCGGCCATCAGCGCTTCCAAGGGCTGGCGCACTTCGGACGACACCAGCTTGTCCTTGGTCTGCGACGAGAATTTCGGGTCGGGCAGCTTGACCGAGACGATCGCGGTCAGCCCCTCGCGCATGTCGTCGCCGGTCAGCGACACCTTTTCCTTCTTCAACATGCCCGACTTGTCGGCATAGTTGTTGAGCGTGCGCGTCAGCGCGGCGCGGAACGCCGCCATGTGGGTGCCGCCATCGCGCTGGGGGATGTTGTTGGTGAACGCGAGGACGTTTTCGTAATAGCTGTCGTTCCATTCCAGCGCGACGTCGATGCCGACATCGTCGCGGAAGCCGTGGATCGCGATCGGATCGGGCATCAGCGGGTTCTTGGTGCGATCGAGATACTTCACGAACGCGGCGATTCCGCCCTCGTAGAACAGCTCCACCTCGCGCGGTTCCTCATGGCGCGCATCGACCAGCACCAGCCGGACGCCCGAATTGAGGAACGCCAGTTCGCGGAACCGGTGTTCGAGCTTGTCGAAATCGAATTCGAGGATCTTGAACGTGTCGGGCGACGGCAGGAAGGTGACGCGGGTGCCGCGCTTGTCCGACGGGCCGACGACCTTGAGCGGCGCTTCGGCATCGCCGCGGCGGAAGCGCATGTAATGCTCCTGCCCGTCGCGCCAGATCGTGAGGTCGAGGAAATCGCTGAGTGCGTTCACCACCGACACGCCGACGCCATGGAGGCCGCCCGATACCTTGTAGGCGTTGTCGTCGTTGGTATTCTCGAACTTTCCGCCGGCGTGGAGCTGGGTCATGATGACCTCGGCCGCCGACACGCCTTCCTCGGTGTGGATGCCGGTGGGGATGCCGCGACCGTTATCCTCGACCGAGACGGAGCCATCGGCGTTCAGCGTGATGAGGATGCGGTCGCAATGTCCGGCCAGCGCCTCGTCGATCGCGTTGTCGCTCACCTCGAACACCATATGGTGGAGGCCCGAGCCGTCGTCGGTATCGCCGATATACATGCCGGGACGCTTGCGGACCGCGTCCAGCCCCTTCAACACCTTGATCGAGTCCGCGCCGTAATCGTTCTGATTGGGGTTCGTTGCCATAGCAATCCTATAGGGTTGCGGTGGGCCAAACTAAAGCAAAACCCGCATGGCATACGGATCGTATCGGTATGGAGCGAGCGATGCCCACCCCCCTCGTCATTCCCGCGAAGGCGGGAATCCATACCCGCCGACGTTCGTGCCGGAATCGCAACGGTGGCGCATATGGACTCCCGCCTTCGCGGGAGTGACGGACAGGGCCTGTCTACCGCCCCCAACCATGAACGCCAGCTAACAGGTGCATTCAGTATCGGCTCAAGCGAATCGGTGCATACCCCAGATCACAGACGGACTTCCCCACCGGGATGTATCGCCGTCGCCAGATTTTGAGGGAGAAGACCCATGTTCAAGAAGCTGACGCTCGCCGCTGCCGCGCTTGCCACGGTCGCCACCGCCGCCGCCCCCACCGCCGCTTCGGCGCAGAACTGGCGCGGGGACCGCTACGAGCGGGAATATCGTGGGGATCGCGGCTATCGCGAATATCGCGGCGACCGCGGGTATTACAACGACCGCAACTATCGCTCGCGTCAGCGCGGCTGCGAGAACGGCGACGGCGGTACGGTGATCGGTGCGATCGCCGGCGGCCTGCTCGGCAACCAGATCGGTGGCAACGGCAACCGCCTGCTCGGCACGATCCTTGGTGGTGGCGCGGGTGCGCTGGCCGGCCGGGCGATCGACAAGTCGGACGCACCGCGCGGCTGCCGCCGCTGAAAAAGCTTCGCTTCTCCCCCGGTAGCGTAACGGGGCGGAGCAAGATCGGGCCGGTTCCTTCACGGGAGCCGGCCCTTTTCGCGTGCGCCGACGACAAGCGACCGTCTTGCCCACAAGCCTCTGACCCAGGCGGATAATCTGATCGAAGTGCGGGGCCGACCGACCGGTCCGGCGGGGAGATCGACGTTGACAGCGTACGACAAAAGAATTAAACAAACCAAGTTTAATAAATAAAGCGCCACGGAATGAATGGCGCACTTACGGGAGGGTTGGATGCGTTACGCTTCGTCGCCGCTGGTTCGTTCGTTGCTGTCGGGTGCGGCATCGATCACCGTATTGGGCCTCGCCGTTCCGGCCGCCGCGCAGACCCCGACCGGCACCACCCCCGATGCCCCGGCGACCCAGACCGATGGCGCGGGCGACGAAATCGTCGTCACCGGCATCCGCGCGTCGCAGGCACGATCGATCGAGGTGAAGCGCAACGCTGACAGCGTGGTCGACGCGATCAGCGCGCAGGACATCGGCAAGCTGCCCGACGTCACCATCTCCGATTCGCTCCAGCGCATCCCCGGCGTCCAGATCCGCCGCGACGCGGGCGAAGGCGCCGCCGTCAACATCCGCGGGCTGCCGCAGGTCACGACGCTGCTGAACGGCGAGCAGTTCCTCGGCGCCAATTCGGTCACGACGGTCCAGCCGAACTTCACCGACATCCCCTCGCAGCTCTTTTCGGGCGCGACGGTGTTCAAGTCGCCGACCGCCTCGCTGCAACAGGCCGGCCTGTCGGGCACGGTCGACCTGCTGACCCGCCGGCCGATGGATCTGAAGCGGGGGCTGACGATGTCGGCGGCGGTCGAGGGCCAATATGGCGACAAGACCGAGAAGTGGAGCCCGTCGGCCAACGGCCTCATCGCCTATCATGGCGAGCGGTTCGGCGTGCTGGTGTCGGCGGCGTACAGCGACCTGACGCTCGGCAACAGCTTCCGCGGCATTCAGGATTACGGCGTCGCGCTCAACAATGAACGGGGCAGCGATCCGGTGCTGAACCGCGACGGTTCGGTCACGCCCGCCAACCCCGGCAACTTCGCGGTCGGCAACAACGGCGTCAGCCGGGGCCGGCCGATCCGCAATTCGGCCGGCAATCTGCTCGGCTATGACGTGAACGGCGACGGCGACGTCAACGACGCCTTCATCACGCCGCAGTCGCACACCGCATGGAACCGCATCACCAACCGCGAGCGTTTCGGCGCCAACGCCTCGCTCCAGTTCGAGATCAGCGACGCGCTGAAGCTGACCGCCGACGGCTTCTACACGCGCCAGACGCAGTATGACCGCACCGCCGGCTTCCAGTTCCAGAACGTCGACTGGCTGTCGTCGCCGTTCCTGCCGACCAAGTCGCGCGATACCGGCGCGGTCGTGGGCGGCTACAACGTCAACACGGTGCAGCAATATACCTACAGCCTGCCGAGCTTCGACAGCTATTCGGAAACCTTCCGCACGAAGAGCGAGTCGCAGAACTACAATCTGCAGCTCGACTGGCAGCCGAGCGACCAGTTCAAGGGCACTGTTCGCGGCATCTATGGCAAGGCGTCGCGCAAGCGCGATCAGGCCTATACCCAGTTCAGCCTGACCAACGGGTCGCAATGGGCGTATAACGGCGTCGGCAACTATCCCGCCTCGATCGGCGGCGACGTGCGCTTCAACCCGACCGGCTATCAGATCTACAGCCAGACCGCGACCGTCGACTATTCGAGCGGCGCGCCGGTGTTCGGCTTCTCGCCCGCGTTTCTGGCGCAGGCGGCCGATCCGTCGCGCTATGGCCTCAAGACGATCTCGTCGGAGGGCAACCAGTATCAGAACGGCGACCTGTGGGCGGTGCGCGCCGATGGCGAATATACCTCGGACGGCGGTGTCCGCGTCGCGTTCGGCGCGCGCTATGGCGAGCGCAGCGTCGACCAGTTCACCTTCGACCGTGTCTCGCCCTTCTATGCCGGCAACCGCGACAATGCCGCCAATCCGGCGGGCGGCTGCCTCGTCAAGTGGAAGGCGTTCGACGTCAACCTGACCGACGACAAGTGCCGCGTGCGCGACGCGCAGGGCAATGCCTATACCGCCGGCTATACCCGGCAGGCGACCAACGCGATCTTCGACGGCCTCATCAAGCAATACGCCCTGCCCGCCGGCGGCACGCCCGCGCTCTATGCGCTCGATCCCAAGGCGATGGACGACAGCGAGGCGTGGCAGAACAAATTCTACCCCGGCAGCCAGAATCTGGTGAACCCGGCGGATTCGTTCACGGTCAACGTCTCGCAGATCTCGGGCTATGGCCAGGTGTCGGGCGAAGGCGTGCTGCTGGGCCTGCCGTTCCGCGCGAACGGTGGCCTGCAGGTCGTCAACACCCGGCTGAACGTGCGCCAGAACATCGTCGGCGCGCCGCAGCCTTACGGCGTATCGGGCGTCGATGCCGGTGACGTCGTGACCAAGCGCGAGTTCACCGACTTCCTGCCGGCGTTCAACGTCGCGTTCGACCTGACGGACAAGCTGCGCGCGCGCGCCGCCTTCTCCAAGACGATGACGGTGCTCGACTTCCTGCAATGGGGCGGCGGTCTGAACGTCAACTATGCGATCAACACGCAGGTGAACCCGGCGCGGTTCGAGGCGCGGACCGCCGATTCGCGCGGCAACCCGAACCTGAACCCGTGGCGCGCGACCAATGCCGAGGCGAGCCTCGAATATTACACCGGTCGCTCCAGCCTCGTCGCGGTCGGCGCGTTCTACATCGCGGTCGACAGCTTCATCACCACCACCACCGAATTGCGCAGCGACATTCCCGACAACGACGGCGTGATCCGGCGGCAGGTCGTCACCAACACGCTGGCGCAGGGCGAAGGCGGCACGCTCAAGGGCATCGAAGCCTCGGCGCGGCAGTCGCTGGCGGATTATGGCGTGAACGGCCTGTTCGGCGGGTTCGGCGTCGACGCCAACTACACGCTGTCGCTGGGCGATGCCGGCCGCGTCGATCTGGCGGGCAACAACCAGCCGTTCCAGGACAACAGCAAGCATCAGGTGAACGCCGCGCTGTGGTTCGAGCAATACGGGTTGCAGGCGCGCGTCGCCTATAACTATCGCTCGAAGCGGCTCGCCTCGTCCAACTATGGCGGCATCCAGGGGCTGGCGCAGTATCAGCAGCCGACCAACTATCTCGACGCCTCGATCAGCTATGACGTGACGCCGAACTTCAGCCTCTATGGCCAGGCATCGAACCTGACCGGCGAGACGGAACGGTTCTACCTCACGTGGCAGGACCAGGTGTTCAACGAGAACATCTTCGAGCGTCGCTTCATCGCCGGCGTCCGCGCGAAGTTCTGAGGGTCGGAGAGGCGGGTCGGCAGCCTTCGATCCCGCCCAACCTCCCTCATTCCGTCACCCCAGCGCAGGCTGGGGTCTCTATGGGGCGGGTGCCGCGGTTCTCCCCACAGAGACCCCAGCCTGCGCTGGGGTGACGGAGGAGGAGAGGTCGGGCAAGGATCAGAAACCGGGCGTCATCGTCCGCCAAGCCACGAGCGACACAGGGAGGAACCGACGATGCCACACGAACCGGTGCGTTCGATCGTGATCGTCGGCGGGGGAACCGCCGGGTGGATGGCCGCGACCTATTGCGCGCGGCGGCTGGCGCACCTCAAGCTGACGATCACCGTCGTCGAAAGTTCGGCGATCGGCACGGTCGGCGTCGGCGAGGCGACGGTGCCCGCGATCCGCGACTTCCTGCGCGCGATCGATCTCGATGAAAGCGACGTGCTGCGCGAAACCGAGGGCACGATCAAATACGGCATCCGCTTCGACGGGTGGCGCGAGGACGGGCACCGGTTCTTCCATCCCTTCGGCCTGTACGGTGTGGGATCGGGCGGGGTCGCGTTCCATCAATACTGGCTGAAGCTGAACGCGGCTGGACAGGCCGGGCCGCTGGCCGACTATTGCCTTGCCACGCAACTGGCGCGGCATGGCCGGTTTCTGCCACCGGCCGACCAGCCGGCGAACGATCTCGGCGTGTTCGACTTCGCGCTGCATTTCGATGCGGCGAAGTTCGCGGTGCTGCTGCGCCGCCTCGCGCTCACCAATGGCGTGACGCATATCGATGCGCGGATCGACCATGTCGCGCGCGACGGCGAAACGGGGTTGCTGCAAGCGGTGACGCTGGCCGACGGACGAGAGATCGCGGGCGACCTGTGGATCGACTGTTCGGGGTTTCGCAGCCTGTTGCTGGGCGACGCGATGGGCGTGCCCTATGTCGACTGGCGCCACTGGCTGCCGTGCGACCGGGCGGTGGCGATCCCGTGCGTCGCCGCGCCGGGCGATCCGCTACCCTATACCATCGCCACCGCGCGCAGTGCCGGGTGGCAATGGCGCATCCCGCTGCGCCACCGCACCGGCAACGGCTATGTCTATTGTTCGGATCATCTGTCCGACGACGAGGCCGAGGCGACGCTGCTCGGCACGCTGGAGGGCGAGCCGCTGGCCGCCCCCAACCGGCTGCGGTTCACGACCGGGCATCGCGCGCGGTTCTGGGACGGCAATGTCGTCGGCTTGGGGCTGGCGTCGGGGTTTCTCGAACCGCTCGAATCGACCAGCATCTCGCTGATCCAGTCGGGGCTGGAGCGTTTCGTCGCGCTGTTTCCCGATCGCGGGTTCGATCCGCGCCTGGCGGCGACCTACAACCGGCAATCGGTGCTGGAGTTCGAACGGCTGCGCGACTTCCTGTTCCTGCATTACTGGTCGAACCGGCGTGACGGCGAACCCTTTTGGGACCGGATGCGCGGCATCGAGCCGCCCGAGGGGCTGCAAGTGAAGATCGACGCATGGCGAAGCGGGGGAGAGTTTGTGCGCTACGAGTGGGACACGTTTCAGGATCATAGCTGGCTGAGCATGTATGCCGGCTTCGGCGACCTGCCCGCGCGGCATTCGCCGCTGGCCGACCAGTGCGAGACGGCCGATCTAGCCGGCACCTTCGCGCGGATGCGCGAGGCGATCGGCCGGACGCTGGCCCTGAGCGAACCGCATGGCGACTTTCTGCGCCGGAGCGTCGGCGCATGAGCGGCGCGACCCACACCCGCGCGGTCGTCGCGATGAGCCTCGGCGGCCTTCTCTTCGGGTTCGACACCGCCGTCATCTCGGGCGTCACCGATGCGTTGCGCGCGGAATATCTGCTGTCGCCGGGTGGCCTTGGCCTCGCGGTGTCGGCGGCGCTGTGGGGCACGCTGGTCGGCGCGTTGTTCAGCGGGGCCCCGGGCGACCGGTTCGGCAGCCTGGCCGTGCTGCGCGTCATCGGGCTGCTCTATGTCGTCTCGGCGGTCGGCTGCGCGGTTGCCACCTCGCTGCCGGCGTTCATCGCGTTTCGCGTCCTCGGTGGGCTGGCGATCGGGGCGTCGTCGGTGCTGGTCCCGGTCTATATCGCCGAGATCAGCCCGCCGGAGCGGCGCGGGCTGCTGGTCGGGCTGTTCCAGTTCAATATCGTGCTGGGTATCCTGATCGCGTATCTGAGCAATTATCTGGTCGCGCAGATCGCCTCGGCCGATGTCGCATGGCGGTGGAAGCTGGGCGTGGCGGCGGTGCCCGCCGCGCTGTTCCTCGTGCTGCTCACCGGCCTGCCGCAAAGCCCGCGCTGGCTGACCGCGCGCGGACGGGCGGCCGAGGCGAAGCGTGCCGCCGATCGCCTCGGCCTCGCGACGATCCCGGTGGTCGAGAGCGGCGGGACCGGGCGGCTCGACTGGCGGGTCCACCGGATGCCGATCCTACTCGCAATCGCCATCGGGCTGTTCAACCAGCTCTCGGGGATCAATGCGATCCTCTATTATCTGAACGACATCTTTGCCGCCGCCGGCTTTACCGGCGTGTCGGGCGATGTGCAGGCGATCGCGATCGGCGTCGCCAATCTGGTCGCGACGATCATCGGCATGACCATCATCGACCGGGTCGGGCGCAAGCCGCTGCTGATCGGCGGCGGGCTGGTGACGGCGGTGGCGCTGGCGGGCGTCGCGCTGGTCTATGCCGGGGCGGCCCCGGCCAGCCTGTTGCTGCCGTTGCTGATCCTGTTCATCGCCGCCTTCGCCATGTCGCAAGGTGCGGTGATCTGGGTGTATCTGAGCGAGATTTTCCCGACCGACGTGCGCGCGCGCGGACAGGCGATCGGCAGCGCCACCCACTGGGTCGCCAATGCCGTGCTGTCGTTCGCCTTTCCGCTGATCGCCGAATGGAGCCGGCCACTGCCTTTCTGGACCTTTGCGGCGGCGATGCTGGTGCAGGCGGTGATGGTGTGGCGGCTGTTCCCCGAAACACGCGGGCGCGATCTCGAAGCGATCAGCGCCGAATTGACCAACAAGAGGATTTCGGCATGACGATCGTGCGCAAACGGGCCGCGCTATTGCTGGCGGGCGTCGCATGGGGCGGCGCGGCGATCGCGCAGGTGCCGGTGAACGGCGGGCCGTACAACGCCAGTTTCCTCGACGGCGGGATCGGCATCGAACGCCCGGTCGAGGGTGGCGAGAGCGTTGCCGCCGCCGGCGCGCCGTACAGCATGACCGCATGGGTCCGCGCCGGCGAACGCCAGTCGGGCGAGATGCCGCTGATCGCGCTGGGCGATACGCGCGTGCTGGCGCTGGTCGACGGGCGGCTGGTGCTGCGCGACGGAAGCGCCGCGCTGGCCGGGCCGCAGGTGAGTGCCGGACGCTGGACGCAGGTCGCCGCCGTGTCGGACGGAAGCCGCGCCACGCTGTATGTCGATGGTCGCCGGGTCGCCGCCGGGGCGCTGGCGTCCGCCGCGACGACTCCGGTGATCCACATCGCGCGCGCGGTGCCGGGCAAGCCGCATTTCGGGGGTACGCTGGTCGGTGCGACGCTGCACGGCCGCGCGCTGCCCGCCGCCGAGATCGCCGCCCTGCCCCGCCCCGACTTCGCCAACGTGCAACTGTGGCAGGTGGGCGTGCAATGGCCGTTCCAGAAACAGGCGAACATCGGCCTGACCCAGCAGCAGGACCCGTGGACGCTGCCGCAGACGCACGGCGATGCGTACACCGCGCCGGTTGCCAAACCGGTGCCGACCGCCCCCACGGTCCAGCCGACCGCGCCGGGCCGCTGGCAGTTGAACGGCTGGCAACTGGCCGCCGCGCTTGAGGTGGCCGGCGACGGCGCGGCGCTGTCGCGGCCGGGCAGCCCCAATGGCACATGGCGCGCGGCAACGGTGCCGGGGACGGTGCTTCAGACGCTGGTCGATCGCGGGGTCTATCCCGATCCCTATTACGGCCTCAACAACCTCAGGATTCCCGAGAGCCTCGCGCGGCAGGATTACTGGTATCGCACCCGCTTCACCGTGCCGGCGGAGGCGGCGGGCAGGAAGCTGACGATCGTGTTCGGCGGCATCAACTATGCCGCCGACATCTGGGCCAATGGCGTGAAGCTCGGCCAGACGCGCGGTGCGTTCATTCGCGGCCAATATGATCTGGTGCCGGTGGCGGGCGAGAATGTGATCGCGGTGAAGGTATCGCCGCCGCCGCATCCGGGCATCCCGCACGAACAATCGGTCAAGGGCGGCGTCGGCGAGAATGGCGGGCAACTGGCGATCGACGGCCCGACCTTCGTCGCGACCGAGGGGTGGGACTGGATCCCCGGCATCCGCGACCGCAATACCGGGCTGTGGCGACCGGTCGAGCTGGTGGCGCACGGAAGCGTCCGCATTCTCGACCCGCAGGTCGTGACCGACCTGCCGCTGCCGCGTACCGACAGTGCCGACGTCTATGTGACGGTGCCGATCGACAATGCCGGCCCCGCCGGACAGGTCACGGTGAAGGTCGCGTTCGAGGGGGTCGCGGTCGAGCGGACCGTGACCGCGCCGACGGGCAAAAGCGAGGTGCGCTTCACGCCGGCCGACTTCCCCGCGCTGCGCGTCGCCAATCCGAAACTGTGGTGGCCGAACGGCTATGGCGCGCCGAACCTGTACCGCGCGACCTATCAGGTAAGCGATGCGGGCGGCGTGTCGGATAGCAAGACCGGCCGCTTCGGCATTCGCGAGGTCAGCTACGACCTGTCGCTGTTCGATGCCGCCGGCAAGCTGCGCCGCGTCAACGTGCAGACCACCGACGGCGGGCTGGCCGGGCAGAAACTGATCGACGTGCGGCACGAGGCGATCAAGCAGTCGCCGACCGGCTGGGCGGAATCGCTCACCCCGGCGGGCGAAACCTCGCGCGCGGTTACGGCGATCACCGAGACGCTGCCCGAACCGCATCTGACCATCCGGGTGAACGGCGTGAAGATCGCCGCGCGCGGCGGCAACTGGGGGATGGACGATGCGATGAAGCGGGTGAGCTACGACTGGCTCGCCCCCTTCTTCCGCCTCCAGCGCGAGGCGAACATGAACGTCATCCGCAACTGGATGGGCACCAATACCGAGGCGGAATTCTACGATCTCGCCGACGAGAACGGCATGATGATCCTCAACGACTTCTGGCAATCGACGCAGAATTTCCAGATCGAGCCCGATGATTCCTCGCTGTTCCTCGCCAATGCGCGCGACACGATCGCGCGCTATCGCAACCATCCATCGATCATCCTGTGGTTCGGGCGGAACGAGGGCGTGCCCACCCCTGCGCTCAATCAGGGGCTGGACGATGCCGTGTTCCAGCTCGACGGCACGCGCTGGTTCACCGGATCGTCGAACGTCGTGAATTTGCAGGGGTCGGGACCGTACAACTACCGCGCGCCGGTCGGCTATTTCACCGACCTTGCCACCGGTTTTTCGGTCGAGACGGGGACGCCGTCGCTGTCGACCGCCGAATCGATCGCCGCGTATGTGCCCGCCGCCGATCGCTGGCCGCTGGGCGATGTGCTGGCCTATCACGACTGGCATTTCGCCGGGAACGGCGACACGAAAACGTTCATGCAGACGCTGTCGACGATGTTCGGGCCGGGGAAGGATTTCGCCGATTTCGAGCGCAAGGCGCAGATGATGAACCTCGAAACGCACAAGGCGATGTACGAAGGGTTTCTCGGCCATCTGTGGACCAAGAACAGTGGGCGGCTGTTGTGGATGACGCATCCGGCATGGCCGTCGAATGCGTGGCAGATCTATTCGTGGGATTACGACACCCACGCCGCCTATTACGGGGCGAAGAAGGCGGCCGAGCCGATCCACGTCCAGTTGAACCTGCCGGGCAACGAACTGGTGGTGCTGAACACGACGCAGGCCGACCGGCGTGGGCTGACCGCTAGCGTGCGAGTGGTGGGGCTCGACAATGCCGAGTTGTTCACCCGGTCGGACAAGGTCGATGCGCTGGCCAACCGGGCGACACCGCTGGCGGCGGTTCCGCTCGATGCGCTGTTCGCCACGCGGCCGATGGTGCTCGTCAGCCTGAAGCTGACCGATGCGTCGGGGCGGCTGGTGTCGGAGAATTTCTACTGGCGCGCGCGCGATACCGCCTCCTATCAGGCGCTCAACGGCCTTGCCCCGGCGACGATCGCATCGACGATGACCGCGCCGGTGGTCGACGGCAGCGACCGCGCGGTGACGGTGACGCTCGCCAATACCGGGACGGTGCCCGCGCTCAACGCCAAGCTGACGCTGATCGGCGCTTCGGGCAAGCGCATCCTGCCCGCCTTCTACAGCGACAATTACGTCGCGCTGCTGCCCGGCGAACGCAAGACGATCACCATCCGCTATCCCGCCAGCATCGTGACCCGGCCGAGCGTGACGCTGCGCGGGTGGAATGTGGGCGAAGCGACGGTCGGGCGATAGGCGCTACTCGTCGCCCGGCCGCACGGTGACGCTGCGACCGGGACGGCGGCCGTCGCTGCTGCGGGTGCGCAGCTCGACCGGCCCTGACACCGCGACCGGGCCGGTGTAGCGCTGCCACGCGCCGGCACCGGCACGATATTCGATCGTCGTGCCGGGGAACTCGCTCAGCGCTTCCAGCCGGCCGGCGGTGATCCGCGCGCCCGGCGGGGCGAGGCGATAGGCGACCCCTGCCCGGTCGAGCTGGCCCAGCGCCACGCCGACCCGCCCGGCAAAACCGCGCCATTCGCTCAGCAGCACGCCCCGGTCGACCCGCGCGTCGCCCAGCGCATAGGTCGCGCCCGGCACATAGGCCGGCTCCCATGGCGCCGCGCTCCATGCGCGTTCGGCGAGCGACAGCAGGCGCGGGAAGAGCATGTACTCGACCTGCGTGTCGGTGCGCAGCGTCTCGCTCCACAATTGCGCCTGTAGCCCGGCGATGGCGCGGCCCTGCGCCAGCGGGATCGTGTCGGCGACCGGGGTCGGCCGGGCGAGATTGTCGGGGATCAGCGCGCCGTTGGCCGGGAGGTTGCCGGGCATGAAGCCGAACACCTGCAACGGATCGACCCCGCGCGATGCCCAGTCATAGCCGCCCTCGTCGGGGTCGGGAGCATAGGGCATGTCGAAATAGGCGAGGTCGGGGACCGACAGGACGATGTCCCAGCCGCGATTGGCCTGGCCATGCGCCTCGGCGATGGCACCGGTGTGGACGCCGCTCCAGATGTTCGACTGGACGCGCGGCGGCATCGCGGCGGCATCGGTATGGCCCATGCCGTCGCTCCAGCCCGCCGCGCTGATCCCGCGTCTGGCGAGGCCGGCCGACACGCGCTCGATGAAATAGGCGCCGAGTTGCTTGGGTTCGAGCTTGCGCGCGGCCATAATCGTCCGGCACGCGGGCGACCGCGACCATGCGCCCGCCGTCTCGTCCGCGCCGATGTGATAGGTTTTGAGCGGCATCCCCGCCTTCGCATGAAGCGCGGCCATCTCGTCGAGCACGGTGTCGAGGAAGCGGTAGGTGCCTTCGATACACACGTTCAGCGTGTTGTCGTCATAGTTCTGGATGCTGCGATAGGCGGTGGTGTCGCCCGGTTCGACCAGCCGGTAGCGTTCGGCCCCGGCGCGGTCGCCCGCCGCCTGCAACCGGCGATGGCGGACCTCCATCGCCCGGATCGCCGCGCGCGAGTGGCCGGGCATGTCGAACGACGGGATCACCTCTATCCCGCGCGCCTTCGCGGCGGCGAGGATCGTCAGATAGTCGGCTTGGCTCAGATAGCCGTTGGTCGCAGCCCGCCGGTCGGGATCGGCGCCCAGTTGCGGTTGCAGGCAGGTCGTCTCGGTCGCGTCGAAACAGCGATAGGCACCGACGTCGGTCAGTTCGGGCAGCGCGCGGATCTGCATCCGCCAGCCTTCGTCGTCGCCCAGATGCAGGTGCAGCTTGTTGAGCTTGTAGGCCGCCATCTGCTCGATCAGCTTTTCCACCTCGGCACGGCTGTGGAAGTTGCGCGCCAGGTCGATATGCAACCCGCGAAAGGGGTAGCGCGGGGCGTCCTCGATGATGAGCGGGCGTAGGCGACCGCGTTCCTGCGCCGCCTGTTGCGCCAGCGAGCGCAGCGCGTGGCGCGCGCCGTCGGCATCGGCGGCGTCGATCGCGATGCGACCTTCGCCGATCGACAGGCGATAGCCCTCGGGCTTCAGCCCGGCCTTGCGGGTGATGACCACGGGCACGCCCCGCCCCTTGGCATAGGGCAGCGCGTCGAGCGCGGCGCGCAGATCGGCCATGGCGATGCCGCTGGCGGTCATGCGGATGCCGCCGGTCAGGTCGGTGATCGCCCCCGTGCCCCGCACCGCGCTGACCGGCTTGGGCAGCACGACCACGTCGGGCGCGGTCGCGGCACCACGTTCGGCATAGCGGGCATAGGCGCGCGGCGGGGTGAGCCAGCGGGTGCGATCCTCGGCCGACACTTGCGCCAGCTTCGCCTCGTCGGTCATCGGCGCGACGAAGGGCAGCGTTTCGAGGCCGGTGTCGGGATCGATCCGCGCGCGGGTCGCGGCAATGACGCGCGGGGCCGCTCCGGCCACCACCAGATGCGCGTTGGGCATGCCGTGCGCGCGCGACAGATAACGGCCAAGACCGATGATGCCGATGCGATAGGTCTTGCCCGGCTCCAGCCGGCGACCGGGTTTCAGCGTCAGCGCGTTCAGATCGCCATTGACCAGCCGCCAGTCGAAATCCTCGCTGTCGATGCCGATGACCCGGCTGACGAAACCGAAGCGCAGTTCGGGGGCGGCGACCGCCGGGGGCAGGTCGGCGGGGATCGTCAGCGTGATTTCCGAGCGGAAGCAGGCGGCCACCCCGGCCGGACAGGGGGTGAGGCCATTGTCGAGGATCGCGAAGCGATAGCCCATCGTGCCCGCCAGCCGGTCGAGCGCGGCCTGCGCGGGGGTCTGCGCCGAAGCGGGCAGCGCCGTGCCGAGTGCCAGTGCGAGGAGCAGTCGCCGCATGTCGTTCCTTTGCCAGAAAAGTCGAGCGCAGGGTCTGTCAGGGGAGGACGCCATGGTCAATCGCATGGCCGATGGCGTTTGTCCGTGCCGGCTGTACCATGGCCGCCATGGCCATCGATCCCGCTCCCGCCGCCCGCGCGCCCCGGCTCGTCTCGCTCGACGTGCTGCGCGGGCTGACCGTGATGGGGATGATCCTCGTCAACGCCACGGCGGGCATGTTCTATGGCGCGAAGGCCAGCGTCTTTCCGCTGCTGCTGCATGCGTCGTGGGACGGACTGACGATCGCCGACGCGGTGTTTCCAGCGTTCCTGATGATGGTCGGCGTCGCGATCCCGATGGCGGCGCGCGCGCCCGGCGGAAGCGGGCTCGATCGCGACACCGCGCGGCGGATCGGCGGGCGGACGGCGCGGCTGTTCGCAATCGGCTGGCTGTTGTCTAACTTCTACTGGCTGATGGATTTCGACTCGGGCGCCTGGCGGCTGTGGGGCGTGCTGCAACGGATCGCGCTGGTGTATGGCGCATGCGCGCTGCTGTTCTGGACGTGTAAGCCGCGCGTTCGGCTGGCGATCCTCGTCGCCATCCTGCTGCTCTACTGGCCGGTCGCGTTGCTGCCCGCGCTCGACGGGCTGCCGAACGACATACTGCTGCGCGGCCATAATTTCGTGGCCTCGGTCGACCGGGTGCTGCTGGGCGCGGGCGGGCACAATTACGTGCAGGGGCCGGATGGCTATGATCCCGAAGGGCTGCTCGGCACGCTGCCGGCGATCGCCCATGGCCTGATCGGCGTCGCGATCGGCGAGTGGCTGCTGGCACGCCGGGGCACGCGCGCTACCTTGCCGTTGCTGCTGGCGGGTGCGGGGATGCTGGCGGCCGGGCTGGCATGGAGCACCGCTTTCCCGATCATCAAGGACATCTGGTCGAGCAGCTTCGTGCTCGTCACCTGCGGGCTGACGACGATCGCGCTGGCGCTGCTCCACGCGCTGCTCGATCACCGCGCCGGGGCGGCGGAGCGCTGGCCGTGGCGCATCGCGCTCGCCTTCGGATCGAACGCGATCGCCGCCTATGTGCTGCATATGGTGACGGGGGGGCTGCTCAATTGGGACCTGTTGCTCGCGCCGTACGGCGTGGCGCTCGCCGTCCTGCCGCCGATGGTCGCCGCGCTGGTGCCGGTGCTGCTCTACATGGCGCTGCTCTGGGCGGCGATGGCGTGGCTGCGGCGGCAGGGGTGGTTCGTCAAGGTGTGACCACGCCCAGGCAACCCATCGGCGTGACGGCCGTTTCGTACGGGACCGGACATATTCCGGTGGGAAACGACCAACGGGAGACGGGTGGATTCATGGGAACGGACCTTACGATCGTTCGCCCGCAGGCCGTGACCACGCGCCGGATCGATAGTGCCAACATGCTGCTGCGGTCGCTATCGTCCGGCGATCAGGCGCTGCTCACGCCGCATCTCGAACGCGGATCGTTCGCCATGGGCGACACGCTGATCGAAGCGGGCAAGCCGATCGAGCGGGTGTATTTCCCCGAAGCGGGGATCGCCGCCGTGCTCGATACGCTGGGCGGCGACGGGCAATATGCCATCGGGCTGGTCGGGGCCGAGGGCTTCGTCGGCTGGCCGTTGCTGCTGGGCGAGGAACGGTCGTGCCATCAGATCGTGCTGCGCGCCGAACCCGCCACCGCACTGTCGATCGGCGCGGGGCATCTGCGCGACGCGGTGGGGCAGAGCGATACGTTGCGCGATGCGTTGCTGCGCTTCGTGCAGGTGTTCTTCGTGCAGATGAGCCGGACGGTGGTGTCGTCGCTCGCCCATCCGGTCGAACGGCGGCTGGCGCGGTGGATATTGCTGTACCACGACCGGGTGCGCGACGACGACATCCGCATGACCCACGACGAATTCCGCCTGATGCTGGGGGTACGGCGCAGCAGCATCACCGACGCGCTCCACCGGCTGGAGGAACAGCTTGCGATCCGCGCAGTGCGCGGGCGGGTGATCGTGCGCGACCGCGACCGCTTGCTGGCGATGGCGTCGGACACCTATGGCCCGGCCGAACACACCTATGACCGGCTGGTCCGCCCCGCCGGCTGAGCGCCACCATCGACGGACAGTGCGATCTCGAACGCCGCGCCGGTAGCCGATGGAACCAGCTCGATCGACGCGCCCGCCGCCGACAGCAACGACCGGGCGATCGGCAGGCCGAGACCGGTGCCACCGCTTGCCCGGCGGCTGGTGAAGAAGGGTTCGAAGATGCGGTCGCGGTCGCCCGGCGGAATGCCGGGGCCGTCGTCGCCGTAGCGCAGCACCGCCTCGTTCGCGGTAAGCGTCGCGGCGGTCGCGCCCGCCTGCCGGCTGTTGTCGAGCAGGATGCGCAGCACCGCCGCCAGCGTCTCGCCATCGATCGGCACGGTGGCACCGGCGGTGAGCGTGATCGGCAGATGTCCGTCCTCAAGGCCACCGACGATCTTCCGCAGGTCGCAACGTCCGGCCCGCCCGCTCGCCATGTCGGCGCGTGCCAGTTCGAGCAGCCGCCCGACCAGCCGGTCGAGCCGCTGCGTATCGGCACCGGCATTGGCGAGGAACCGGTCGCGTTCGGCCGGGGTCATCTCGTGCTCGCCGAGCAGTTCCAGCGCGCCGCGAATGCCGGTCAGCGGCGTCTTGAATTCGTGGCTCATCGCGGCGGCGAAATCGCGCAGATAGCGCGCGCGGGTGTCGATCCGCGCCGCCATCGTCGCGAAATGGGCATAAAGTTCGCGGATTTCGATCGCGGCGGTGGCGGGGGCTTCGGGGATTTGCGTCTCGCCGTTCGCCACCCGTTCGGTCGCGCGGGTCAGGTCGCGGATCGGGCGGGCGATGCCACGCGACAACAGGCCGGCGAGCAGCAGCAGCGTGCAGAAGATCGCGACGATCCCGACGAGAATCTTGCCGCGATCCTGATACAGACCGACGAACAACCCGCGCGGCGAGCGCGACAGCATCACCATGCCGACCACGCGGCCGTCCACCATCACCGGGCGGACGTGATGCACCCGGATCGCCACCGCGCGGCTGACCCATTCGAGCGGCGAGGACGAGCCCTCGTTCCAGCGCAGCCGCAGCGTCGTCGTCACCCGGCCGCGCCGCGCACGGCGCACCTCGTCCAGCGCAGCATAGCTTTGCCCGACGTCGCGCCCGCCAGCCACCACGACACCGTTGGCATCGAGCAGCCGCATCCCTGACAGCGTCACCGCCGCCGCATCGCGCAGCACCGGGGCGAGTGCGGCCCCGATCGCCGCCGCGCGGGGCTCGGCCGGGGCGGCGGGCGCGGCGCGGGGCAGCGCCGGCAGCACCGGATCGGTCCTGAGGTCGATGCGCGGCGGTTCGGGCGCGGGCGCGCGCGGCGGCGGCACACGATTGTCCCATGCCGCGCGATAGACCGACGCCAGCACCGCGCCCTGCGCGATCAGCTCAGCCTCGGTCTGCTGGACCAGCGTGTTTTCATACACACGCAGGCCGAGCGCGGCGACGCCGGGCAGGGCCGCCACGAACACGAAGGTCGCCAGCAGGATCGCGCGGATCGACAGCGCCGGCCAATAGCGCTTGGCGACCCGCTTGATGGCGGCGATCAGCCGCATTTTCCGATGCGATAGCCGACGCCAGCGCGCGTCTCGACCAGATCGTCCAGCCCGGCGCGGGCGAATTTGGCGCGCAGGTTGCGGATATGGCTGTCGATCGTGCGGTCGGTCATCGCGAAGCCGGGGCCATGCAGCCGGTCGATGATCGCGTCGCGGCTGAACACCTTCGACGGCAGGCTGACGAGCAGGGCGAGCAACTGGAACTCGGTCGCGGTGGTGGCGACCGGCGTGTCGTCGACCCGCGCTTCCCACGCATCGCCGTCGAGCCGCAACCGGCCCTGGCGCAGCACGCTGGCGGGCAGCGGCGGTGGAGCGGGTACGCCGCGCTTCAGGATCGCGCCGACACGCGCCACCACCTCGCGCGGGGAGAAGGGCTTCACGACATAATCGTCGCCGCCGATCTCGATGCCGACGATCCGGTCGACGGCATCGTCGCGCGACGACAGGAACAGGATCGGGAGATGCGCGAGCGTGCCCCCCGATCCGCGCAACCGGCGGCACAGGTCCAGCCCGTCGAGCCGGGGCATGTTGATGTCGAGGATCATCAGGTCGGGGACGGCGCGCCCGACCGCCGCGAACGCCGCCTCGCCATCCTCCGCCTCGCTGACGCGCATCCCCGCCTTGCCGAGCGCGAAGGACAGCAGGTCGCGGATATGCGGATCGTCGTCGACGACAAGGACGTGGTGGGTCATCGTGTACATTGCTGGCGCTTTCGTCGGGGTCACGTCAACCATCCTGCTCGACGGTCATCACCGCCAGCCATGGGCCGGGGCTTCGTCCGGTGAGCGCGGGCCAGTACCAGCCGGGCACGTCGGCATGGACCTGACCGTCGCTCGCGCGGATATGGTCGCAGACGGTCAGGCCCTTGCCATCGCGGGTGGCGCGGAAGCAGGAGGCATGGCCGCCGGGCACGGTTCGCATCGGCAGCGGATCGATCGCATAGCCCAGCGCCGCGAAACAATCGCGCGGCGGGTGGAGCAGCCGCGTCGCGCGGGCGACCTGTCGCAGCACGATCTGGCGGCGGCCGTCGCTGAACCGCGCGACATGGCCGGGAAAGTTGCGGGCGAGCAGCGCGTCGCCCGGCCCGGCGGGCAGGGGGTGGAGCTGCCTGCCCTCATACACCGCCGGCCATGGGGCCAGCGGCGGCCGGTCGACTGGCCGGGCGGGGAGCAGCGGTGCGGTGGCGGCGAAGGCTGCGGCGGCGATCACCGCCAGCCGGGGGATCAGCGCCATGCGACCACCCTCCCCCGCGCGAGTAACGCCACCGCGCCGCCGGCGACGATCGCGAAGGCGGCGAGGCCGATCGCCTCATGCGCCACCGGCCCGCCGATGGCGGTCACGAAGCCGGCTTCGAGGTAGAACAGGCTCGCCGCGCGCAGGGCATTGCCGACGACCGCGACGATGACGGTCGCGGCGAGCAGCAGGGCGAAGCGCGCCGGGGGCATCCGCTGGATCACCCCCGCCGCACACGCCAGCACCAGCAGCGCCCACAGCATCCGCACCCCACTGCACGGCCCGTCGAACAGGAGTTGCTTCCCCTGCCACTGGAGCGCGACACCCTCCAGCGACACGTCGATGCCGTTGCCGCGCAGCAGCCACGTGGTCAGCACCGCCGATATGCGGCGCAGCGGCCCGGCGACCAGCACGTCGAGCGTCGGCAGCATCGGCACGCCGAGCAGCGCGAGCAGCATCGGCGGCCAGCGCCATGCCCCGAGTGCGCACCAGCCGAATGCGGCGACCAGCACGATGATCTCCAGCAGCGTGATCCCGCTGACCGCCGCGCCGCCGAGCGCCAGCAGCGCGACCGTCAGTCCGGTGGACGAAACGCCGTGACCGGCGCGCAGCAAGGCCCAACCCAGCACCGCGAGCAGCGCCAGCGTCGTCGCCAGCCCGGCCCCGTCGGCGCGCCCGGCAAGCTGGACCAGCGCGTGCCATCCCGCCCCGGCGACGATCGCCGCCGCGATCCGCGCCGGGATCATGCCGCCACCGCCCGCCGCTGCCGCCGCCACAACCATAGCGCGGCGAGCGCGGTCAGGATCAGCAGCGCCCAGGTTTCGGGTTCGGGCACGGTCGGCACCGCGTCCGAATCGGGCACCGGCAGGTCGCCGTCCTTATACTCCTTGTCGGTTTCGAGGACGACCGCGCCGCTGACCGGGGTCACGATATTCAGCCGGTGGGCGAGCCGGATCGCGGTTTCGCGCGACTTCGCCGGCGCCTCGCCCTCGCCCGCAAGCTGGTCGGCGGCCCACAGGCGGACGAGGTGCGCCGATCCGGTCGCGGCACCGGGCGACGTTGCCGCGCGTTCGACCTGCCAGCCGGGACCGCTGGCGAGCAGCGCGCGCAGATCGGCGACCGGATCGCCGCCCGGCGTCGGCAGCCGGGCGCTGTCGAACCAGCGTTCGCCGGGCACCACCAGCGCGCGGCCAGCCACCGCCTGATAGCGCACGAGGCGCGGCAGCGCGGGCAGCCGGTCGAGCGCCTGCTCCAGCGCGGGTTCGGTCGCGGTGAAGCGGACCGGCTGCGCGCCGTGCAGCCACAGGATCGTCGCATCGCCGCGCGGCATCGCCCGCAACGCCTGCGCCAGCGCCGCGCGATCATCCTGACCGCCGACCGGGCGGATCGCGGCGAGCGCATCGCGGACGCGGGCCGCCTGCGCCGGCGACCATGGCGCGGGGGCGACGGTCGCGGGCGTGTCGGCCGCCGTCACCATGCCGACGATCCGGCCGGGGGTGATCGCGTCCAGTGCCTTGCCGAGCACGGGGAGCGTGGCGGCCATGTCCGCCGATCCGTCGACGACCAGCATCAGCGGCCCCTGCCCCATCGCACCGCGCTCGATCCGCTGTTCAACCGCGATCGGCCCCGCCTTGCCGACCGCCGCGACGGTCGCGGTGGTGCGGCGCGGCGCGGCGATCTGTGGCAGCGTCAGGCGATGGTGCCCGCCCGTCAACGCGCCATCGCCGAGGTTCGCGCGGACCGGCCGGCCGCCCTCGACCCACAGCGCATGGACCAGCGCGGCGTCGGTGTCGAAATTGCGCTCGACGATGCGCGGCAGCGCCAGCGTGCGCGCGCCGTCGGCGGCGATGGCAAACGGTGCGGTGACGCCGATCCGCAGCTTCATCGTCGCGTTCGGCGGCACCGGAAACGCCTGTACCAGCAGCCGCTGCGCGCCGTCGGTCGTCACCAGCAACGGATCGCGCGAGACACTGACGACTCTTTGATAGGCCGCCTTCACCGCGCCGCGCCCGGCGATGCTCGCCTCGCGCGGTTCGCCGTTCACCCACAGCGTCGCGCGCGAGACGACCGCACCCTCGGGCAGCGCCAGCGTGAAGCGTGCCTCCTGCTGCCGCGCGCCCTTGTTGACGAGATCGATCGTCCATTCGAGATAGGCGAGGCTGTCGCGCTCGTTGACCGATCCATCGATCCGCGACTGGCCAAGCGACAGGCCGGGCACCCGCCCGCCGACATCCTCCCCGCCGCGATCCTCGTCCCATGCGAACCGGTTGTCGCGCCGCGCTGGCCGGGGGACAGCGTTGAACGCCTGTCCGGTCACGCGGTAATAGAGTTCGCGCGCATCGCCGGTGCTGGTGAACGCGTTCCCGAACAGCCCGGTCCGCGAACGGAAGATCAGTCCGCCGACGATACTCGCCGGACGGGTGGAGTCGCCATAGGCCTGTCGCAGCAACAGGTCGCTGTCGCCCATCCGCCGCATCAGCGCGATCGCGTCCGCCCGCTCCGCTCCGCCGCGTTCATAACGATCGAGCGCCACCTGGGTCATCGTCGCCGGCAGATCGGCCAGCACCAGCGCGGCGAGACCCAGCAGCGCGCCGCCCGTCATCGGTCGCCATGCCCGCCGCCCGCCGGCCAGCCATAGCGTCCAGCGCGCAGCATGGATCAGCGCCACGACCGGCGCGAACGGCAACAGCCCGACGCCCATGAACACGATCCCGACCAGCGCGAACGGCAGCAGCGGCAGGAAGATCAGCGCATAGCTCGCCGCGATCACGCTGGCGGCGGTGCCGGCGACGATCAGCCATGATGGCGCTGGCGCATCGGAACGCATTGCCCGCCATAGCAGCACATTGACGATCGGCACCGTCGCGACCATCGCGACATGGCCGGGTGTCGGCAGCGGATCGAAGAACGCCCCCGCGCACAGGCCCGTGATCCATTCGATGACGATGACGACCGTCGGAAAGACCGTGGCGGCGATCAGCGCGAACGTGCCGGGCGGATTCGGTTGGCGATAGGACATGGCGATCGGCTCCCTGAAGTGGCGCCGGTGTGGACCGGTGCGATCGAGTGCCGATGACCGCCGCTCGCAGCGCCGGCGAAAATCCGATGCAGTTTCGGTGCAGACGGGGTCCGGCCTGACCAATTTCTCAATACGGCTTGCTTCGGTCTGACAATCTGCACATAATGGTCATAAATACCATAATGTGGGAGTTAAGGATGCGCTCATGGTTTGCAGCATCGGTCGCCGTCCTTGCACTGGCGTCCCCGGCATCGGCGCATGACACCTCCAGCGTGGTCGCGTCGGGCCGTGCGACCTATAATCTCAATCCCGGCTGGCGGACGATCACCGGCGATCCGGCCGGGGCGCAGGCCGCCGGTTTCGACGATCGCGCCTGGGGCCGTGCCACGCTGCCGCATGCGTTCAACGAACGCGAAGCCTTTGCCCGCGACATCAAGGACCTGTCGACCAGCATCAACTGGTATCGCAAGAGGATCACGCTGCCCAAAGGCGCGCAGGCGGGCAAGGCGTTCCTGGAATTCGAAGGCGTGCGGCAGGCGGCCGAGGTGTGGGTGAACGGACGTGCCGTCGTGCTATCCGAACATGGCGCGATGGCGTTCGGCGCGGACATCACCGCCGCGCTCAAGCCCGGCGAGAACGTCATCGCGGTGCGTGTCGACAGCGACTGGCGCTACAAGGAACGCGCGACGCACAGCGGCTTCCAGTGGAACGACCGCAACTTCAACGTGAACTACGGCGGGATCACCAAGAACGTCCGGCTGCACCTGACCCCTGCGACCTATCAGACGCTGCCGCTGTTCTCGGCGCTGGGCACCACCGGGCAATATGTCTGGGCCGACGCCTTCGACATCGCCGCGCGTACCGCGACGATCCATGCCGAGACGCAGGTCCGCAACGAAGCGACGCGCGCCCGCACGATCGGCTACCGGGTCGAGGTACGCGACGCCACCGGGCGGGTGGTCGCGCGGTTCGATGGCGGCGGCGCGACGCTGGCCCCGGGCGAGACGCGGACGCTCACCGCCGACAAGCGGCTGAGCGGGCTCAACTTCTGGAGCTGGGGCTATGGCTATCGCTACCGCGTCACCACCAGCCTGACCGAAGGCGGCAAGGTGATCGACGCGGTCGACACGCTCACCGGGTTCCGCTCGACGCAGTTCGGCGACGGGATGGTCCGGTTGAACGGGCGGGTGATGCAGGTGCATGGCTATGCCCAGCGCACGTCGAACGAATGGCCAGCGGTCGGCGTGTCGATCCCGCCGTGGATCAGCGACTTCTCCAACGCGCTGATGGTAGAGAGCGGCGGCAACATGGTCCGCTGGATGCACATCACCCCGTCGAAACAGGATATAGAAAGCGCCGACCGCGTCGGGTTGCCACAGGCGATGCCGGCGGGTGACGCCGAGCATGACGTCGAGGGTCGCCGCTGGGACCAGCGCAAGGAATTGATGCGCGACGCGATCATCTACAACCGCAACAACCCGTCGATCCTGTTCTACGAAAGCGGCAACGAGAGCATCAGCGAGGCGCATATGGCCGAGATGAAGGCGATCCGCGACCGGTATGACCCGCAAGGCGGCCGCGCGATCGGATCGCGCGAGATGCTTGACAGCACCACCGCCGAATATGGCGGCGAGATGCTGTACCTGAACAAGAGCGCGAAGCATCCGATGTGGGCGATGGAATACAGCCGCGACGAGGGTGCGCGGCTGTATCAGGACGATTTCACCGCGCCGTTCCACAAGGATGCGCCCGACTATAACCGCAACCAGGACAGCCATGCGATCGAGGATGTCCGCCGCTGGTATGATTACTACCGCATCCGCCCCGGCACCGGACGGCGGGTGAGTTCGGGCGGGGTCAACATCATCTGGTCCGACAGCAACACCCATTATCGCGGCGACAACAACTATCGCCGATCGGGCGAGGTCGATGCGATGCGCCTGCCCAAGCAGGGATATTATGCGCACCGGGTGATGTGGAACGGCTGGGTCGATCCCGAGGCCCCGGCGACGCATGTCATCGGCCACTGGAATTACGCGGCGGGCACGACCAAGCCGGTCAGCGTGGTGTCGAACGGTGCGGCGGTCGAGCTGTTCCTGAACGGCCGTTCGCTGGGGCAAGGCACGCGCTCCAGCGGGTTCCTGTTCCAGTGGCCCGCCGTGGCGTGGGCTCCGGGAACGTTGCGCGCGGTCGCGACCGGGGCCGACGGCCGCCGCTCGGAACATGTCGTCGAGACGGTCGGCGCGCCGGTCGCGCTGCGGCTGACGCCCAGAACCGGCCCGCGCGGCTTCGTGATGGACGGTGCCGACCTCGCGCTGGTCGATGTCGAGGTGGTCGATGCCAAGGGCCGCCGCGTGCCGACCGCCAACGACAAGGTCGCCTTCGCGCTCGATGGCCCGGCCGAATGGCGCGGCGGCATCGCGCAGGGTGACAGCTCGGGCAAGCCGCGTGCGACACAGGCGGTACAGGGCGACGTCATTCCCGGCACCACGCCCACCGCCGGCACCGCGCGGGGCGAGGACAATTACATCCTGTCGCGCACGCTGCCGGTCGAGGCCGGGGTCAACCGCGTGCTGCTGCGTGCCGGGGACCGCCGGGGCACGGTGCGGCTGACCGCCAGCGCGCCGGGGCTGAAACCCGCGACGATCGCCATCCCGACCGTCGCCGCCGCCGCGACGCCGGGCGGCCTGTCGCGCAGCTTCGCGGCGGCGGCGCAACCCGGCCTGCTGACGCGCGGGCCGACCCCGGCGGGCGAATCCTACCGCGTCACCCGGTCGACCGTGGTGCCGGTGCGGGTCGTCGCCGGATCGAACCCCGCCGATGCCGCCCGGACGTTCGACGACAACGAACTGTCGCGCTGGATCAGCGACGGGCGGGCCGACAGCGCATGGATCGAGTATGATTTCGGTCGCGAAGTGAGCTTGAGCGAGATCGAGCTGAAGCTGGTCGGCTGGCGGTCGCGCGCCTATCCGCTCGCTATCACGCTCGACGGGCGCGAGGTATGGCGCGGCGAGACCGAACGCCAGCTCGGCTATGCCGCCGTCGCCTTCGCGCCGGCGTGCGGGCGGGTGTTGCGCATCACCCAGACCGGACCGGTGCAGGACCGCGACGCCTTTGGCAAGATCGTCGAGCTGGCCACCGCGCGGCAGGCGGGCGACACCGGGGCCGACGCGGTGCCCCCCGGCTTCCGCCTCGCGATCGTCGAGGCCGATTTCCACGGGCCGGTGGCGGCACGGTAAGGTTTGATCCATCCATCCTGAAACAGGCGTCATCCCAGCGAAGGCTGGGATCTCCGGCTGATGGCACACGACAGGAGCCGCTTGAGGCCCCAGCCTTCGCTGGGGCGACGATTCTGTTCGGATGGATCAACCCCCGAGGCTTGCGTCGGGATCGGCGGGTCGGCTACAGCGCGATCATTCGCAAGGACCCGGTGAAATTCCGGGTGGCTATTCCGGCCGCCGATCCGCCGGACAACATGCACATCCAACCGATCCTGCGCGCTCCACCCATGGGCGCCATGTGCCTTGTTGTGGATTTCACATGCCGCTTATTTCCAGAACCTATCGCCGTCAGTGGTTCACCGACGGCGCCGCCGCCCGCCGTGACGTGCTGGCCGGCATCGTCGTCGCGCTGGCGCTGATCCCCGAGGCGATCGGCTTTTCGATCATCGCCGGGGTCGATCCGGCGGTCGGCCTCTATGCCTCGGTCGCGATCGCCATCGTCATTTCGCTGATCGGCGGGCGGCCCGGCATGATCTCGGCAGCGACCGCCGCCGTCGCGGTGCTCATCGGCCCGCTGGTGCGCGATCACGGCGTCGCCTATCTCTTTGCCGCGACGATCCTGATGGGGGTGATCCAGATCGCCGCCGGGCTGCTGCGGCTCGACCTCGTCATGCAGTTCGTGTCGCGCTCGGTCATTACCGGCTTCGTCAACGCGCTGGCGATCCTGATCTTCCTCGCGCAGCTCCCGCAACTGACCGGGGTGACGTGGCACAGCTATGCGCTGGTCGCCGGGGGCCTTGCGATCATCTACCTGTTCCCGCGCGTGACGAAGGCGGTGCCATCGCCGCTGGTCGCGATCCTCGTGCTGAGCGCGATCAGCATCGGCCTTGCGCTGCCGGTCAACACCGTCGGCGACATGGGCCGCCTGCCCGACGGGCTGCCAGGCCTTGCGCTTCCGCAAGTGCCGCTGACGTTCGAGACGCTGCGGATCATCCTGCCCTATTCGCTGACCATGGCCGCCGTCGGGCTGCTCGAATCGCTGCTGACCGCGCAGATCGTCGACGACATGACCGATAGCGACAGCGACAAACGGCGCGAATGCGCGGGCCAGGGCGGTGCGAATATCGTCGCCGCGCTGTTCGGCGGGATGGGCGGCTGCGCGATGATCGGCCAGTCGGTCATCAACGTGACGTCGGGCGGGCGCAGCCGGCTGTCGACCTTTGTCGCGGGCGGATTCCTGCTCGTTCTGCTGACGCTGCTCGGGCCGTTCGTCGGCCGGATGCCGATGCCCGCGCTGGTCGCGGTGATGGTGATGGTGTCGATCGGCACGTTTAGCTGGAACTCGATCGCCAACCTGCGGCGGCATCCGGCGACTTCGTCGATTGTGATGTTGACGACGGTCGTGGTCGTCGTCGCGACACGCGACCTGTCGCTGGGCGTGCTGGCGGGCGTGCTGCTGTCGGGCATCTTCTTTGCCGGCAAGGTGCAGCGGATGTTCGCGGTGGAGCGCAGCATGGACGACGGCGTCACCTACCGCGTGACCGGCGAGATTTTTTTCGCCTCGGTCGATCGCTTCACCCGTGCGTTCCGACCGGAGGGTGCGACGACGGTGACGATCGACGTGTCGGGCGCGCATTTCTGGGACATTTCGGGCGTCGGCGCGCTCGACAAGATCGTCGCCCGGTTGCGCCGCGATGGCGCCGTGGTGGACGTCATCGGCTACAACCGCGCCAGCGCCGCGCTGGTCGACCGGTTCGCGCTGCACGACAAGACCGGGGTGGAGCTGGGGGTGGTGCCGCATTGAGCGGCACGCCCCCTCAACTCCGCCGGATCAACGCCCGCGCCAGCCGGCGGTCCTCCAGCGAATAATAGAGCCAGATCGCCCCGTCCGCGACCACGACCGATGCCGCGAACGCGATGTCGGTCGCGCTGCGATCGTCGACCGGCGGCGGGGTGACGAGTGGCTGGAGCCCGCGGGCGACGACACGGCTATAATCGGCGTCGAACGCGACCCAGCCGATCCGCCAGCGCGCGTCGCGCGTGGCACCATTGTAGAACATCACCGGACATGCCGGATCGTCGGTCAGCAGCGGCCCGGTCGACAGATGCCAGTCGTCCCAACTGTCCGCGCGCGGCAGGAACGGTGTCGGCTGTTCCTCCCAAGGCCCGGCGACATCGGCACCGACTGCCATGCCCACCCGCGATGCCTCGTCGGCGGCATATTCGTAGAACAGCCGCCAGCGCCCGTCGGGCGTGCGGTCGATCGTCGCTTCCTTGGTATTGCCCTCCGACTTGGACGAGGCGAGCGCGACGCCGCTCTTGACCAGCCGGTCGAGCGACGGACCGGTCGCATAGGACAGTTCGCCATGCGCGTGATCGGCGAGCACGCCCGAATAATAGACGACATAGCCGTCGTCGCGGCGGACGACCGTCGGGTCCTCTACGCCGCCCGCGTCATGCTCGTCGGGGCCGGGCACGATCGACGGCGTGTCCGCCATGGTGAAGCGCACCCCGTCGTCGCTCCACCCCGCCCAGATCACGCCGGTATCGGTGAGCGGCGCGCCGGGTGGCACGACCGCGCGGACCATGATGCCGTAGCGACCGTCGGGCTCGCGCCAGACATAGGGGCTCATCAGGTCGCGCGCCGCCAGTTCGGGCGGGCCGTCGAGGGTGACAGACTCGATCGCCCGGACATTGAAGTCGAGCGGCAGCCCGGTGTCGACAACGCCGGTCATGCGCCGATCGCCTGCATCAGCGACAGTCCGCCGTCGATCACGATCCGCGCGCCGGTGATATAGCGCGCCTTGTCTGAGGCGAGGAACACGGCGAGATCGGCCACCTCTTCGGGCGCACCGGCGCGGCCCAGCGGAATGTTGTGTTCCAGCGTCCGGCGGTAGGTCTCATCTGCCTGCGCCCGTGCGTTCATCGGCGTCAGGATCATGCCCGGCTCGATCGCGTTCACGCGGATGCGGCGCGGCGCTTCCTCGATCGCCAGCGTCTCGATCAGGTTGGTCAGCCCGCCCTTCGCCGCGCAATAATCCGCCCCGCCGGCGCGCACCGCATAGGCATGGATCGACGAGATGTGCAGGATCACCGCGTCGCCCGCCTCGCCCCGCCCGGTCAGGAACCGGCGCGAGGTGAGGAACGCGCCGGTCAGGTCGGTGTCGAGCAACCGCCGCCACTGGGCCAGCGTCATGTCGCGGACGTTGACCCCGGTCATGTTCAGCCCGGCGGAATTGACCAGTACGTCGGCCGGCCCCCATTGCCGCTCGACCGTGGCGAAGGCGGCATCGACCGACGCTTCATCGTCGACATGCGCCTGCACGGTGATCGCCTCGCCGCCCGCCGCGCGTACCGCGTCGGCGCTGTGCCCGGCGGCGGTGGCATCGGCGTAATAGAGCACCGCCACCCGTGCGCCGGTCGCCCCGAAGGCTGCGGCGCAGGCAGCACCGATGCCCGATTCGGCACCCGTCACGATGATCGTCCGGCCCGTCACATGCCACCTCCCGCAGTCGTTCGGGGGGTGCAACGACCGGCGGGGCGATTGGCTTCACGCCGGGTCGCCGGTCCGGCGATTATCTGACCGGCTGATCCTTCGTCCGCCGCACCCCGCCGCGCACCGCCGCGATCAGCGCCTTGGCGTCATAGGGTTTGGCGAGCACCACCGCGTTCGGTTCGCGCTGCACCGCGCCCGGATCGCCGGTGGCGAACACCACCAGCGCGTCGGGGCGGACGCTGCGCGCGCGTGTCGCCAGCTCACGGCCCGATGCGCCGGGCAGGTTGACGTCGGTGATGAGCACGTCGACCGGCGCGGTCTGGAGCGCCATCAGCGCTTCCTCGGCGCTCGCCGCTTCCAGCACCACGAACCCTGCGTCCTTCAGCATGTCGGCGGTGTTCGTGCGGATCAGATCGTCGTCCTCGACCAGCAGCGCGGTCTGGCGCAGGCTCGGCGGAGTCGTCACCGCGACCGGCGGGTTGGGTTCGGGCGCGGTGCGGGTCGCGACGCCACGCTGTTGCTGGTTGGCCAGCACATGGCGGAATTTGCGCGCCAGCGCCTCGCGCGTGTACGGCTTCGACAACAGCTCGACGCCCTTGTCGAGCCGCCCGCCATGGACGATCGAATTCTCGGTATAGCCGCTGGTGAACAGCACCGCGATATTGGGCAGCCGCTCGCGCGCCTTGCGCGCCATTTCCGGGCTCTTGAGCGGTCCGGGCATCACCACGTCGGTGAACAGCAGGTCGATCGGCACCCCGCTTTCGATCACCGCCAGTCCGCTGGTCGCATCGGCGGCCTTCAGCACGCGGTAGCCAAGGTCGCCCAACAGCGCGACGACGGTCGCGCGGACCTCCTCGTCGTCCTCGACCACCAGCACCGTCTCGGTCCCGCCACGCACCGGCCCGGTATCGACCGCGACCTCGACATCCTCGGACTCCATCGCGCGCGGCAGGTAGAGCTTGATCGTCGTGCCGTGGCCGATCTCCGAATAGATCTTCACATGCCCGCCCGATTGCTTGACGAAGCCGTACACCATCGACAGCCCGAGGCCCGACCCCTTGCCTTCCGCCTTGGTCGAGAAGAACGGTTCGAACACTTTGGCGACGATGTCCGGGGACATCCCGCTGCCGGTGTCGGTGACGGCCAGCATGACATATTGCCCCGGCACCACTTCCTCGTGCGTGCGGGCATAGGCATCGTCGAGGTGCGCGTTCGACAGTTCGATCGTCAGCCGGCCCTGCCCCTCCATCGCGTCGCGCGCGTTGATCGCGAGGTTCAGGAGCGCATTCTCGATCTGGCCGGGATCGATGAAGGTGTTCCAAAGGCCGCCGGCGAACACCGTCTCGATCTCTACGCCCTCACCGATCGCGCGGCGCAGCATGTCGTCCATCCCCTGCACGAAGCGGGTGACGTTGACGACCTTGGGCTCCAGCGCCTGCCTGCGCCCGAACGCGAGCAACTGGCTGGCGAGCTTCGCCCCGCGCGAGACGCCGGCCATCGCATTGGCGACACGGCGCTCGGCACGTTCGTTGCCCGCCACGTCGCGCCCTAGCAGTTGCAGGTTGCCGCCGATCACCTGCAACAGATTGTTGAAATCATGCGCAACGCCGCCGGTCAGCTTGCCGACCGTCTCCATCTTCTGCGACTGCGCCAGCTTCGCCTCGGCCTGACGCCGCTCGGCGATCTCGGCAATCACGCGGGTTTCGAGGGTTTCGTTGAGGCTGCGCAGTTGCTCCTCGGCACGTTCGCGGTGCCGCACCTGTCGCGCCAGGCTTTCGGCCTGATCGCGCAGCGCCGCTTCGGCCGCGCGCTGGTGCGAAATGTCGGTGTGAACGCCGACCCATTCGACGATGCGGCCATCATCGTCGAGGATCGGCAGCCCCCGGATCGCACAGGTGCGCCATTCGCCGTCGTGGCGCCGCACGCGATGTTCGTGGACGAACATGCCGCGGCTCGCCACCGCCGCGTTCCACGCGACGACGGTCGCCGCCGCGTCGTCGGGATGCACCGCCGCCGACCAGCCGAACCCCTGATACTCGTCGAACGACTGACCGGTCAGCGCGCCCCAGCCGGGCTGTTCGCCGAGCATCCGCCCGTCGGCGCTGTTGGTCCACAACACGCCGTGAACCGCCTCCATCGCGGTGCGGAACCGGCGGTCGCTCGCGCGAACTTCGGCTTCGCGCCCGGCACGGTCGGTGATGTCGATGCCGAGGATATAGACGCCGCTCGTCACCCCATCGGCGCCGGTCGCGGGAACGTAGCGGATTTCCGCCCGGCGCGGCCCCGCTTCCCGGTGATGCAGCGTGGTTTCGGCGACGATCGCCCGGCCGCCCAGCGCCGCGTCAATGTCCGCGCGCCGGTCGACATAGGCCGCCTCGCCGATCACGTCGCGGATGTGGCGGCCGACGATCGCTTCGGGCGACGTGCCGAACCATTCCTGATAGCGGGCATTGGCGAAGCGATAGCGATGGTCGGCACCGACATAGGCGACCAGCATCGGCATCGCATCGGCGATGCCGCGCAGTTCGGCCTCGCTCGCCGCCAGCCGCGCCTCGATCGCCACGCGCTCGCTATGGTCGACGATCGTACACAGCACCCCGCCCGCCACGCCGTTCGCGTCATGCACCGGGGTGTAATAGAGGTCGAGGAACAGCGTTTCCGGCCCGTCGCCGCGCTCCAGCACGATCGGCTGGTCGTGGAACGACTGGACTTCGCCGCGCAGACCGGCGGCGAGGATCGGACGGTTCCAGTCCCAGACTTCGGGCAGCGCCTCGGCGACCGGGGTGCCCAGCGCCAGCGGATGGCGATCGCCGATGATCGCGCGATAGGCGTCGTTGTAGAACAGGATATGGTCGCTGCCCCACATCAATACCTTGGCGACCGGCGAATTGACGATGTTGGCGATCGTCGCGCGCATTTCGTGCGACCAGCCATCGGGCGTGCCGAGCGGCGACTGGCTCCAGTCGCGACGGCGGATCAGCGCGCCGCACTCGCCGCCCGCCGCCGGCCAGCCCGGCGTCAGCGGACGTGCCGCCGCCCCCGTCGCGTCGCGCAGCGCGCACAGGCCGGCGCGGACCACCTCGCTGGTGTTGGCATAGTCGCCGGTCGCCATGCGCTCGACGATGAACTGTTTCAGTTCGGGCGTCAGCGAAACGTTGGAGGTCAGGCGTCCGGTCATGACCGCTATTTCGATCGCTGCATATTCCATGTCAACAAGCGACCCGATTCGCCACGCCGGAGCGACCGGGCGCAGCACCTTGCCGATCGTCGCCTTTGGCCACCGGCCATGGTTTCGGACGGGCGATCATCCCGCGAGCCGCCGTGCGCCCTCGTCCTCCATGCCCAGCATCCGCCGGATCTCGCTTTCGGGCACCGGCCGGCTGAAATAATAGCCCTGGATATGGGTGCAGCCCTGTTCGCGCAGGATGTCGAGCTGGCCGGCGTTCTCGACGCCCTCGGCGGTCGTCTCCATGCCCAGCGCCTCGGCCAGCGTCGTGATCGACTTGATGATCGCGGTGGCCCCGTCGCCGTCGAGCAGGTCGAGGATGAAGCTGCGGTCGATCTTGATCTTGTCGAACGGAAAGGCGCGCAGATAGCTGAGCGAGGAATAGCCGGTGCCGAAATCGTCGAGCGCGACGCGCACGCCCAGCGCGCGCAGGCTGTGCAGCGAGGCCAGCGTCGATTTGGGATTGTCGATGAACAGGCTCTCGGTGATCTCCAGCTCCAGCCGCTGCGGGGCGAGGCCGCTTTCGGACAGCGCCTGGAGGATGACGGCGGCGAGGCCCGGATTGCGGAACTGGACCGGCGATACGTTCACCGCGACCCGCACGTCGTCGGGCCAGCGCCGCGCCGCGCGACACGCCTCGCGGATCACCCATTCGCCGATCGGCACGATCAGCCCGGTATCCTCGGCCAGCGGGATGAAGTCGACCGGCGACACTTGCCCACGCACCGGATGGTTCCAGCGCAACAGCGCCTCGAACGCGCAGACGCGGGTTTCGGACAGGTTGAACAGCGGCTGGAACATCAGCGACAACTGCCCCTCGGCGATCGCGTCGTGGAGGTCGAGCTCCATCTGCCGGCGCTTGCGCGCCTCGGCATCCATCGTCGCCTCGAAGAAACGATAGCCGCCGCGCCCGTCGTGCTTGGCGCGGTAGAGCGCCAGATCGGCGTTCTTCGCCAGCGTCACCGCATCCTCGCCGTCGACGCCGAGGATCGCGATGCCGATGCTGGTGCCCGGCACGATGCGGTGGCCGTTGACGATGCACGGTTCGGCCACCACCCGCGTCAGTTCATGCGCCACCCGGTCGAGCGAGCGCTGCGCATCGTCGAGCACGATCGCGAATTCGTCGCCGCCGAGCCGCGCGACGAAGCCGTCGGGCGCGAACCGGCTGAGCCGGCCGGCGATCTCGCACAGCAGCGCATCGCCCGTCGGATGGCCGAGCGTGTCGTTGACGACCTTGAACTGGTCGAGATCGAGACAGAACAGCGCCTGTCGCCGCTCCGGGTGCGGACGGGCGATCACCATGGTCAGATGGTCGCGCAGCAGGACGCGGTTCGCCAGGCCGGTCAGATGGTCGTGCAGCGCCATATGGGTGATCTGGCGCTCGCGTTCGCCGATGTCGTCGACCATGCGGTTGAAGCTGGCGGCGAGCGTGCCGAGTTCGTCCCGCGTGGTGACGGCGACCTGGGTATAATCGCCACGCGCCACCCGCCGCGCGGCATCATCGAGCGCGATGATCGGCCGGGTGATCCGCCGCGCCAGCATGACGCTGCCGATACCGGCGATGACGACGCCGACCGCGCCGCAACCGATCAGCAGCCACAGCAGCGGCCGATATGCCGCCAGCGCGTCGGTGATGCTGTATCGCAGCAGCAGCACCTGCGGCTCGCCGTCGACGAACGAGGCGATCGGCGATGCCTGCACCAGCATCCGCTTGCCGTCGATGTCGCGTTCTACCACCGCGCCGCCGCGCTGCGCGGGGTCGAGCGTCGCGGCGGGGACGATATGCGGCGCAAGGTCGATCGAGGACAGCCGCGCCAGCCGGGCCATCTCCCGCCCGTCGAGCGCGTTGCCGAACACGACCCAGCCGATCGTGACCGGTGCCTTGACCGCCGCGGCGGCGGCGTTGAACCGGGCGTCGCCGATGCGCAGCACGCCGCGCGTCCGCCCGCCGTCGAGCGCGGCGAACAGATCGTCGGCGTCGCGCGGCGACATGCGTCCGCGATAGCCGACGACCGCTCCGTCCGCGCCGACGAAGAATGCCTGGTCGAGCCGCAGGCGGCTGCGCAGCGAATCAAGCGCCGAGACGATCGTCGGCGCGTCGCCGGTTGCCGCCGCGCTGCGAAAGCCGAAGTCGCCCGCCAGCACGGTGCCCGCATCGCCAAGCTGGGCGTAGCGCATCGCCGTCACCCGGTCGAACACCTTGGCGCTGGCGACCATTTCGTTGCGGATCATACCCTCGGCGGTATTGCCGATCCCCGCCTTCACCCCGATCAGGATCAACACGACCGCCAGCGCGAACAGCGCGCCATAGAAGACCGCCAGCTTGGCCGAGAGCGACCCGCGGACGAGCGCAACGACGCGCGGCAGGGACGGGCGCGGCACGGTCGTTACCGGAGCGCGACGGTGATGCGTTTGGCGGTGTCGCCGCTGGCCGGAACGTCGAGCGGGAAGCTGACCTCGCCCAGCTTCGCCTTGAGCCGGGGGTGCCATATCGTCAGCGTCGCCCGCCCGCCGGTGACGCCCGCGATCGACGTATCGCCCGCCGCCGCCGTCTTGCCCGCGAACGGGGTGTCGACCACGCGGATGAAGCCCGACATCGCATCGTGAATGTTGCAGCCGAGCGCGACCGTGCCCGGCGTGGTGAACAGGTAGCTGCGGCTCTGATCCCGTCCGAACAGCTTCAGTTCGAACTTCGCCGCGCGCGAGAAGCTGTAGACGTGATGGCGCACCTTGTCCTGGTTGGGAAAGGTGACGGTCGCGCCGACCGGCACGATCAGCGTGCCGGGATTGAAGGCGATGCCGCGCTGGACCATCGTGCTGGGCCAGGGAAACCGGATCGGCCCGGCCGGAACGCCCGCCGCCGGATGGATGGTGACGACCGCATCGGGCACCGGCTGCCCGGCGGCATCGACGACACGGACCGCGACGGTTCCGGCAACGGCGGGAAGCGGCACGAGGAAGGCAGCCATGGCGGCGGTAGCAGCGAGTTTCATGGACCCAATATGCGTGGAATCCATCAACCTCCGGTTAAGACCACGCTGATTCGCCCGCACGCCGGTTAGCCGGATATTTACCGGCGCGCTTCTACCCTTGGGGAATGACGAGCATCTCCCGGAATGAACTTTGCGCAATTTGCGTAATGACGGTCGCCCTGCCGGCACAGGCGCAAACCGTCGGCGAACCCGGCAAGCTGCTGCTGACCAACGGGATCAGCACGATCGAGGGATCGGCGGGCGGCGGGTTGACGCCATGGGCGGTCATCGCCGGCAATGCGACGAAAGACACGATCGGCGGGCAGGCGGGCGTCACCATCGCCGCGCTGCCCGATTACGACGTCACCGTCCTGTCGGGGGCGATCGGCGCGTGGGACCGGATCGAGCTGTCGTTCGCACGCCAGATTCTCGACACGAACAAGGTCGGCGGTGCACTCGGCCTCGGCAATGATTTCAAGTTCGATCAGGACATCTATGGCCTGAAGGTCCGCGTGGCGGGCGATGCCGTCTATGGATCGCCATGGATGCCCGCCGTCGCGGTCGGCGCACAGTATAAGAAAAGCCTCGATGCGGCCGTCGTCCGCGCGGTCGGCGCGCGCGAGGCCGAAGGCGTGGATTATTATGCCAGCGCGACGAAGCTGTTCCTGAACTGGTCAGTGCTCGCCAATGCGACGGTGCGCGCGACGAAGGCGAACCAGAACGGGCTGCTCGGCCATGGCGGCGCGCTTGGTGACAGCTACCGGGTGCAGGTCGAGGGATCGCTCGCCTATCAACTGTCGCGCCGGCTGGTCGTCGGTGCCGAATATCGCAGCAAGCCCAGCAACCTGGCGATCGCGCGCGAGGACGACTGGGCCGATGCCTTCGCCGCCTATGGCATCAACCGCCACCTGACCGCGACGATCGCCTATGCCGATCTGGGATCGGTCGCGACGTTCGAGAAGCAGCGCGGCGTCCTGTTCCAGCTTCAGGGCAGTTTCTAGACCGGATCGACATTCGGTCGGAGCGCCAACATTATTGCTCCCCTCCCTGAGAAGGGAGGGGAGAAACCGAACATTCGCTCGAATGTCGATCCAGTCCCTCCCACCTCTACCGGACCTCGTCATCATGATCCTTGCCGCCCTCCTCCTCACCCTGTCACCGGTGGCGCAGGACCATCCGCCCGCCCATGCGATGCCCGGCGAAGAACCGGTCGAGCCGTACAAGGTGGACGCCGCGAACGCCGGCGCGACGCCCTTTGCCGGCGAGGGCATGGCGCGCGCGTTCCACGGACAGCCGGGTATCCGCCGGATCGTCGACCGCTTCGTCGCGACGAACTTCGCCGACCGGCACATCGGCGAGGTCTTCGCCAACCACGATCAGGTCCGCTTGAAACGGACGCTGTTCGAGCATTTCTGCTACATCCTGAACGCCGGATGCAGCTACACCGGGCGCGACATGCTGAACGCGCACAAGACCATGGGCGTGCAGCAGGGCGACATGAACCGGCTGGTCGAGAACCTTCAGGCGGCGATGGGTGCCGAGGGCGTGGCCTTCGCCGCGCAGAACCGGTTCCTCGCCAAGCTCGCGCCGATGCGGCACGACATCGTCGAGCGGTAACGCCCGCCGCCGCCAGGACTCATCCGGCCGGGATCGACGCCCCGATCGCATGTGCCGGCACGGCGGGACCCAGACCGGCGGTGGCGAGCAGCGCGAAGGTGGCGAGCCAGTGGCTGCCCATGTAATCATCGTCGAGATGCGGCAGGCTGGCGGCGAGGTGCCGGTCGGCGACCGCGTTCAGCCGGTCCTCCAATGGGTGTCCCACAGCGATGGCGCGCCAGCACCATGCGCGGCTGAGGTTCAGCCCGTCGAGATGGGCGATCTTGCCGTCGCTGCGGTCGGACACGGTGACGGGATGGAACAGCGTCGCCGGCTCGCCGCGATCGAGATCGGGCAGGAAGGCGGCGAACCATGTCGCGAACGCCGGCTCGGGCAGGACGCGGCGCATCAGCAGCGCCTCGGTCAGCGCCGACGACAGGAAATCGTCGCCCGATGGCTCCCATGCCTGACACCCCCGGTCGCCGAGGAACCACGCCTGCGCCCGCTCGTCGATCAGCGCGACCAAGGCGGCGTCGCGGGTCATCGCCCAGTCGCGCGCCAGCACCAGCGCGAAGGCGGTGTTGAAATGGGTGCCGGTGCGGATCGGATAGGTGAGCTTCGGCAGGAAGTCCCGGAACCGCGCGGCGAACGCTTGCGCCAGCGGGGCCAGCGCCTCACCCCACGGCGCGTCGTGGCGGCACGCCTCGGCATGGAGCGCCAGCAGCCACGCCCAGCCATAGGGGCGTTCGAACCCGGCGGCGAACGGCTGGTCGAGCCGGGCGCGCTCGCCCGCCACCCGCTCCGGGATCAGCATCATGTCGGCGCGGGTGGCGATGGCGGCGGCTTCGGGCAGGTCGGGGAACAGGCGGCGGATCGTCAGCAACTGCCACCAACCATGGACGCAGCTATGCCAGTCGAAGCTGCCGTGGAAGATCGGGTGAAGGTCGATCGGCGGGCGCACGTCCTGCGGCCCGGCCAGCACCTGATCGAGCTTGTAGGGATATTGCTGGTCGATGTGGCCGAGCGTGATCCGGGCGAAACGGCCGGCGAGGTCCGGGGTCAGCGTCCTCATGTCAGCACCCACCACAACAGCATGATATTGAAGAGCAGCAGCGGCAGCGCGGTCGCCGCCTGCGCGCGGATCACGCCGTAGCGGTCGCTGAGGTCGAGCAGGGCGGCGGGCACGATGTTGAAGTTCGCCGCCATCGGCGTCAGCAACGTGCCGCAGAAGCCGGCGAGCATGCCGATCGCGGCGACCGGCGCGGGATCGCCGCCATAGTGGCGGACCAGCAGCGGAATGCCGACCGCCGCCGCCATCACCGGAAAGGCGGCGAAGGCATTGCCCATCACGATGGTGAACAACGCCATGCCGAGGCCATAGGCGACGACCGCGCCGAACACGCTACCTGCCGGGATCGCCCCGCCGATCAGCCCGCCGACCACATCGCCGACCCCGGCGAGCGCGAACACCGCGCCGAGGCTGGCGAGCAGTTGCGGCATCACCGCCGCCCAGCCGATCTCGTCGAGCAGGCGGCGACCCGAGCGCAGCCCGGCGAGCGGCGTCGCGCGCAGCGCCAGCCAGCATAAAGCGAGCGCGACGAGAACCCCCGCCGCCAGCGCGACCAGCGTCGCCTGTTTCGGATCGACCAGCGCCGGCACCTGTTTGAACAACACCGTGCCGCCCAGTGCCGCCGCCGGAATGACCAGCGCCAGCGCAAGCAGCGGGCCTTTGGGGGTCGCCGGTTCGACGCTTTCGCCGCGCCGCATCCGCCCCGACGCGGCGGTCGCGACGAGGGCGAGGACGAGGACGCCGTTGCCGATGTCGCCGATCCGGTCGCCCGCGAAGAACGAGAGGCCAAGCAGCGCGTGGAACAGCGCATTGGCGAAGCGCCGGTCGATAATCCCGAGGATCGCGCAGCCGGCGAAGAAACTGCCGGCGACGAGATAGACGAAGCCGAGGCCGATCATCGCTTCGCCCCCGCCAGCCGCCGGTCGAGCAGCCAGAGCCGCAGACCATGGATGAGGAAGGCGGCGATGGCGATCGGGATCGCCCAGACCGACAGGTGGAACGGCTCAATGGCGATGCCATAGCCTTCGAGCACGCCCTTCATCAGCAGGATCGATCCGATCGCGATGAAAATATCCTCGCCGAAGAACAGCCCGATATTGTCGGTCGCCGCCGCCAGTGCGCGGATCTTTTCGGGATCGGCGGTGCCCTGCCCCCCCGCCGCCGCTTCGGCCATCGGTGCCACCAGCGGGCGGACGGTCTGCGCATGGCCGGCGATGGCGGTGAGGCCGAGCGCGGCCGACAATTGCCGGAACAGCAGATAGCCGGCGAGCAGCCGCCCGACGGTCAGCCCCTTCAGACCGAGTACCAGCGAGCGGGCGCGCGCCTGAAGCCCGGCGCGTTCGAGCAGGCCGATCACCGGCAGCACCATGTAGATCGCGGTGACGTAGCGCGTTTCGTTGAACGCATGGCCGAAGCGGGCGAGGACCGCTAGCGGATCGAGCCCGGCGGCAAGGCCGGTGACGGCGGCGGCGACGACGATGACCAGCAGCGGGTTAAAGCGCAGCAGGAAACCGAGCGCGATGACCGCGACGCCCGACAGGACCAGCATCAGCGATCCTCCACTGGACGAGTGCCGTAGCCGCCGCCGCCCGGCGTCTCGATCACGAACACGTCGCCCACGCCCATGTCGGCCGAGGCGACCGCGCCGAGGCGCTCGACACGGCCATCGGCGCGTTCGATGCTATTGGCGCCGACCGCGCCGTCACCGCCGCCGGCCATGCCGAACGGCGCGATGCTGCGATGGTTCGACAGGATGTTGGCGCGCATCGCCGCGCGGAACCGCACCCGCCGCGTCGTGCCGTTGCCGCCGGCCCAAGCGCCGTCGCCGCCCGATCCGTGGCGGATCGCGAATTGTTCGATCAGGACCGGGAAGCGCGTCTCCAGCACTTCGGGATCGGTCAGGCGGCTGTTGGTCATGTGCGTCTGCACCGCGCTCGCGCCGACGAACCCGGGGCCGGCGCCGGCACCGCCGGCGATCGTCTCGTAATATTGGCGATCGGCATCGCCGAAGGTGAAGTTGTTCATCGTCCCCTGACTGGCGGCCATTGCGCCCAGCGCGCCCATCAGCGCGTCGGTGACGACCTGGCTGGTTTCGACGTTCCCGGCGACGACCGCCGCCGGGAAGCGCGGGTTGAGCATCGATCCTTGCGGAACGATCAGCGTCACCGGCCGCAGGAACCCGTCGTTGAGCGGCGCATCCTCGCCGACGAGGGTGCGCAGGACATAGAGCACCGCCGCGCGAGTCACCGCCAGCGGGGCGTTGGTGTTGCCCGGCCGCTGCGCGCTGCTGCCGGTGAAGTCGACGGTGAGCGCGCCTGCGCCCTTGTCGACGCGCACCGCCACCCGCACCACCGCGCCATCGTCGGTCGCATAGGCGAATTGGCCGTCGCCCAGTGTGCGGATCAGCCGGCGCGCCAGCGTCTCGGCATGGGTCTGGACATGCTCCATATAGGCGGTGACGACCGCCAGCCCCTGTTCGGCGACCAGCCGGGCAAGCCCCGCCGCGCCGCGCGCGCATGCGGCGAGCTGCGCTGCCAGATCGGCCATGTTCTGGTCGATGTTGCGCGCCGGATGCGGACCGCTTGCGAACAGCGCGCGCAATTCAGGCTCACGCAGCCGCCCGTCGGCGACGACCAGCACGTCGTCGAACACCACGCCTTCCTCGGCGATGGTGCGGCTGTCGGCGGGCATCGATCCGGGGCTGGTCCCGCCGACATCGGCATGATGGCCGCGCGCCGCGACGAAGAAGGTGGGCGCGTCGCCACCATCGGCGAACACCGGCTGGACCAAGGTGATGTCGGGCAGGTGCGTTCCGCCGCGATAGGGATCGTTCACCGCATAGGCGTCGCCCGGTCGCATGCCCCGCCCGTCGCTGCTGCGCGCGGCGATCAGGTGGCGGACGCAATCGCCCATGCTGCCCAGATGCACCGGAATATGCGGCGCGTTGGCGACGAGATGGCCGTGCGCGTCGAAGATCGCGCAGGAAAAATCGAGCCGTTCGCGGATGTTGACCGATGCGGCGCTGCGCTGGAGCGCCGAGCCCATCTCCTCGGCCAGCCCCATGAACAGCCCGGCGAAGATGGCGAGACGGACCGGATCGACGCCGGCATCGCCGCTGGCCTGCGCGCGGGGCGCGGCGCGGTTCAGCCGCAGCGTGCCGTCGTCCAGCACCACCGCGCGCCAGCCCGGCTGAACCGCGAGCGTCGAGGTGGCGTCGACGATCAGCGCCGGGCCGTCGACGCTTTGTCCGGCGCTGAGCGCCTCGCGCCGGTGCAGCGGGGTGGCATGGCGCGCGCCGGCCATCGCTACCTCGACCGTCTCGGGTGCCTGTCCGGTCGCCGTCACCGTCGCGGCGGCGAGCGGCGTGGTGGGCAGCACCGCCTCGACCTGGAGCCGCTCGACGATCAGCATGTCGTCGCCGTCGAAGCCGAAGCGGTCGCGGTGCGCCGCCGTGAAGGCCGCCGCCATCACCGTGTCGTCGGCCAGCCCCACGTCGATCCCCTGATCGGTGCGGGCATAGCGCAGCGTCGCGCTCGCCTCGACACGCGCCCCGTCGCCAAGGTCGGCGCGGGCGGCGACGACGAGATCGTCCAGCAACGCGCGCCAGTCTCCAGCAAGCGGCAGCCCTACGCTGCGCTGGCGCACGCTCCGCCGGTCGGCTAGCGCGATGCCCCATGCCGACAGGACGCCGGCCAGCGGATGGACCAGCACTTCGGTCATGCCCAGCGCATCGGCGACGAGGCAGGCGTGCTGCCCGCCCGCCCCGCCGAAGCTCATCAGCGCATAGGTCGCGGGGTCGTGGCCGCGAGCGACCGACACCGCCTTGATCGCACCGGCCATGTTGGCGACCGCGATCGCGACCAGCCCTTCGGCAGCGGCATCGCGCCCCGGCCGGGTGCCGGTCGCCGTCGCGACCTCGTCCAGCAGCGTATCGAGCCGGGCAATGGCGACGTCGCGGTCGAGCGGCTGGTCGCGTGCCGGGCCGAACACCGCCGGGAAATGCGCGGGCACGATCCGGCCGAGCACGAGGTTGCAGTCGGTGACGGTCAGCGGCCCGCCGCGCCGGTAGCAGGCGGGGCCGGGATCGGCCCCGGCCGATTCGGGGCCGACGACGAAGCGCCCACCATCGAACCGGCAGATCGAACCGCCGCCCGCCGCCACCGTATCGATCCGCAGCATCGGTGCCGAGACGCGGACGCCGCCGATCACCGCCTCTTGCCGCCGCTCGAAGCTGCCCGCCCACAGCGACACGTCGGTCGAGGTGCCGCCCATGTCGAACCCGATCACGCGCGCCGCCCCGGCGTTGGTCGCCGCCGCCGCCATGCCGACGATCCCGCCGGCGGGGCCGGAGAGCAGCGCGTCCTTGCCGCTGACCGCCGCCGCATCGGCCAGCCCGCCCGACGACTGCATGAACAGCGGCGCGCCGCCAAACGCCGCCGTCAGTCCGTCGACATAGCGACGCAGCACTGGCGACAGATAGGCATCGGCGACCGTGGTATCGCCGCGCGCGACCAGCCGGATCAATGGCGCGGCGCGGTGACTGGCCGAAATCCAGGTGAAGCCGATGCGCCGCGCCAGATCGACCAGCGCCGCCTCGTGCGCCGGATGCCGCCAGCCGTGCATCAGGACGATCGCGACGCTGCGCAGCCCGTCGGCATGGGCTTGGGTCAACGCCGCTTCGGCCGCCGCCAGATCGAGCGGGCGTATGACTGCGCCATCGACATCGACCCGTTCGTCGACCTCGACCACCCGCCCGGCCAGTGGCGCCGGCCGGACGATCGCGCGCGCGAAAATATCGGGCCGGTCCTGATAGCCGATCGCCAGCGCGTCGCCGAAACCGCGGGTGATGACCAGCACCGTCGGTTCGCCGCGCCGTTCGAGCAGCGCGTTGGTGGCGACGGTGGTGCCGATCCGCACGTCGATCGCCGGCAACGGCCCCTTGGGCGTACCCGACAGCCGCCGCACCGCCTCGACCGCCGCATCGTCGTAGCGGCCGGGATCGACCGACAGCAGCTTGGCGACGGCGATGCGCCCGTCGGCATATTCGGCGACGACATCGGTGAACGTCCCCCCGCGATCGATGGCGATACGGCGAAGCGGCGACCGATGGTCCTCAGGGGCTGGCATGGCCGATGTATTGCACCTGCGAACAGGGTTGTCGATCGAGCTTTGGCGGACTACCCCGCGACCGTCACACCTTCGTTATCCGCAGCGCGATGTAAGGTTTGCCGGGCAGGGCGATGCTCGGCCGGGCGGGGTCGTGGACGTCGTATTCGTCGCGCTGGACCATGCGGAACACGCCGTCCACCGGGGTGATCGTCATGTTCCAGGTGTCGAGGATGTCGATGCGGTAGTTGGGGTGCGGATCGGCCGCGCGGGTGGGCAGCGCGACGTCCCAGCGGGTCGGCCGGCTGCTGCCGAAATATTTGAGATACCAGGTGAAGTCCCGCCCGCCGAGATGATAGTCCCAGAATTGCTGGATCGGATCGATCCCCGGCGACGGAACGCTCGCGAGAATGCGGTTCAGGAACGCCAGCCGGGGCGGACTCGTCCCGCGCAGGCTGCCCCCCTGCCCCAGCCACGACTGGTCGGGATTGCCGGTGTCGGTGAACACCTCGCCATGCCCGACATAGGCGCCGCCGAGCGTGCCCCACCAGAACCGCTCGACCAGTTGCTCGCCGGTCAGCCGCGCCCAGCGCTTGTCGGAATTGCCCTCGTAGATCACCTCGTCGAAGATCACCGCCTTCTGCGCGAAATTGCGGTGCGGATGGACGCGCCCGTCGTCGAGCACCGCCGCGCCGTGCTGGATGCTGGCATGGGTGATCCACGGCTTGCGGTGATCGTAATAGACGTTGAGTTGATGGATCGAGCGCAGCCGGTCGTGCGGATCGGCGGCGACCAGCACCGCGAACAGATGATCCCAGTCGGCGACCGTCTTGTCCTCGACGATGTCATATTCATTGGCCATCGCCCACCAGACGTGGCGAAACGCCCCGAACCGCGCCGCGACGTAGCGGACATAGCGTTCGTCGTCCGACCGCCGCATCGCCGAATAGCCGCGCCGCTTATCATAGGGGTGGAACAGGATGACGTCGGCCTCGATCCCCAGCTCGCCCAGCCGGCGGAGGCGATCCTCGAACCGGCGGAAATAGGCGGGATCGAACCGGGCGGGGTCCCAGTCGCGCGGGGCACCGCCGGTCCGCACGAACGGGTCGGTCGCGACCGATGCGACATTGGGGAATACGCACATGCGGATCTTGTTGAACGGTCCGACCTTCAGCGTCGCCAGCGTGCGCGCGCATTGCGCGTCGGATTGCAGCGCCCATGAATAGGCGGTCGTCCCCACCGGGCGGTAGGGCGTACCGTCGGCATGGACGAAATGATAACCGTCGCGCGTCATCCGCACCGGGCCATGGTTGCCAGGCGACGGCGGCACGCTGTCCACCGCGCCGCTTCGCCCGTCGAGCGCGGCGACGTTGCTCGCCGTCGTCCATGTCCATCGCCCGAGCGACGGCGGGCTGAAACGGATGCGGTAGGTGCCGTCGCCGTCGTAGAAGCCGGGCACGACAATGCGCGTCGTGCCCAGCGTGAAGATCGCCGCCAGCGTCACGTCGTCGAACGGATTGCCGCCCGCCGGGCCATCCAGCACGATCTCATGCAGGCCCCAGCGCTCGACCCGCGCGGTGGCGCTCGCCGCTGCGGCGGGGGTCAGCGCGGCGGCCGCCGCTGCCGCGCCGCCGCCCAATATGGTCCTTCGCGAAACCGTCACCATCGCTCTCCAATTGCACCGCAGCCCATAATATCATATGTCGTCATATGATTATAGAACCGGAGGGAGCGGGAATGGAAGGCGCAATCGCGGAGGGGATCGGTTCCGACCGAAACGACTGGAAGAACACGATTCTCGCCGGGCTGGCCAACTATATCGATGCCGGATCGATCGTCGCCGGGTCGGCCGCGCTCGCGCTGTGGATGCAGGCCTATGACCTCAGCCCCGGTTTCGTCGGGCTGATCGGCGCGTTCGGGCCGAACGCGATTTCCGCCGGGATCGGCGCGTTCGTCGGCGGGCGGCTGTGCGACCTGTTCGGGCGCAAGACGATCTACCAATATGACATGCTGTTCTACGCCTTCGGCATGTTGTGGCTGATCTTCGCGATGAATGCGTGGATGGTACTGATCGGCTTTTTTCTGGTCGGGCTAGCGGTGGGCGCGGACATTCCGGCGTCGTGGTCGCTGATCGCCGAAACCGCACCCAAGGGGGCGCGCGGCAAGCACAGCGGCGTGGCGCAGGTGCTGTGGTATCTGGGGCCGGTCGTCGTGCTGCTGATGTTCCTCGCGCTCGAACCGCTCGGGCTGCTCGGCGCGCGGATCGTGTTCGCGCATCTCGCCATCCTCGCGGTCGCGCTGACCTTCCTGCGATCGCGGATGAAGGAATCGCAACGCTGGCTGGATGCGCAGGCGGACAAGGCACCGGCGGCCGGCGCGGCGGCGCAGCCCGCCCGCTTACGCGATCTGATGAAAATGCAGTGGATCGCGCCGATGGCGTTCCTGACCGGCATGTACGGCATGTGGAACCTGTGGGCGGGCACCAACGGTTTCTTCTTTCCCTACATCCTGCGCACCGTCGGCAACCAGAGCCAGGCGATGGCGGTGGCAGTGCAGTCGTTCAGCTTCCTGCTTGGCATGTTGTCGATCTGGCTGATCTTCATGCGGCTGGCCGACCGGGTCAACCAGCGCACGCTGTTTCTGGTATCGGCCATCGTCCAGGTGATCGGCATGTCGTTGCTGGCGATCTTTCCGCTGACGCTGTCGATGGCGCTGGTCCATGTGATGCTGATGAGCATCGGCCAGGGGTTCGGCGCGCAATCCTTCTTCCAGTTGTGGAGCGCGGAGATGTTCCCCACACTGCTGCGATCGACGGCGCAGGGGCTGATGTTCGGGATCGTACGGATCGTGCTGGGCATCTTCAGCTTCTTCGTGCCGCTGCTGACCGCGACCGGGTTCCAGACGCTGGCATGGATCCTGACCGGGTTCCTGGTCCTGAGCGGGCTAATCGGCTACCTCGGCGCACCGCGCAACGAGGGCAAATCATTGGACGAACTCGAAGCGGACATGGATGTCGCCCCGATCGAGGGGCGGACGGCGTAGGGCGGCCTGCCGGACAGGGCGGATGCCCGGTCCGGCACCAAGATCACCCGGCGCGTTCGATCGCGCCGGCCCAGCCGGCCCGCATCGCCGCCCGTGCCGCCGCGTCGATCGCGGGTGCGAACACCTGTTCGGGCACCAGCCGCAGGTCGGTGCCGTCCAGTCCCATCGCCCCGGCCGCCATCCGCGCCGCGCCCAGCGCGCTGGCCTCGGCGGCATGCGGGCGGACGATCGACCGGCCGGTCAGGTCGGCCAGGATCTGCGCCAGCAACGGGTTCTTCGCCGCGCCGCCATCGACCGACACGGTCGCACACGGCCGGCCGAGATCGGCCTCCATCGCCGCCAGCACGTCGGCGATCTGCAAGGCGATCGCGTCGAGCGTCGCGCGGGCGACATGCGCCGGGCGGGTCGCCAGCGTCATGCCGCCGATCAGCCCGCGCGCCTGCGGCCGCCAGTGCGGCGCGCCCAGCCCGGCGAGCGCGGGCACGAACGTCACCCCGCCGGCATCGGGCACGCTCGCCGCCAAGGCTGTCAGTGCGGCTTCGTCGACCAGCCCGAGCAATGTCGTAGCGAACGCCGCCGCCTGTCCCGACACCGAGATATTGCCTTCGAGCGCATGGCGGACGACCCCGCCCCGGCTCCACGCGATCGTGCCGGACAGGCCGTGCGCCGAGCGCACCCGGCCGTCGGTCGGCGTCATCAGCGAACTGCCAGTGCCGATCGTGGCCTTCACCCCGCCGCCCGGGGTTTCGATCCCGTGCGCGAACAGCGCGGCATGGCTGTCGCCGATCATCGCACGGATCGGGGTTCCCGGTGGCAGCGCGGTGATGCCCGGCGCGACGGTGCCGAACGCGGCATCCGACGACAGCACCTGCGGCAGCATGGCGAGCGGCACGTCGAAGATCGCCGCAAGGTCCTCGTCCCAGCACAGCCGGTCGAGATCGAACAACTGGGTGCGCGACGCATTGCTGTGGTCGGTCGCATGGACCGCGCCGTCGGTCAGATTCCACAACAGCCAGCTATCGATCGTGCCGCAGCGCAGTTCGCCGCGCGCCGCGCGGTCGCGCGCGCCGGGCATGGCGTCGAGCAGCCCGGCGATCTTGGCGGCGGGGAACAACGGGTCGAGGCTGAGCCCGGTGCGCGCCAGCACCAGCGGTTCGTGGCCCTGCGCGCGAAGTTCGGCCAGCCGCCCGGCCGATCGCTGGCATTGCCACAACACCGCCGGGCTCAGCGCCTGTCCGGTAGCCGCGTCCCAGAGCACCACCGTTTCGCGCTGGTTGGCGATGGCGACCGCCGCGACCCGCACGTCGGGCGCGGAGGCGACCAGCTCGCCGATCAGCGCGGCGACCGCTTCCCAGATGTCGGACGCCGATTGTTCGGCCCAGCCCGGCCGGGGATAGGTAACGCGCATCGCCCGCGACCGCGACCGCACCACCGTGCCGTCGGTGGCGACCAGCAGCGCCTTGGTATTAGTCGTCCCCTGATCGATCGCGAGGATGACCGGGCGGCTCATCGCGCCGCCCGCTGCCCGAGCACGTCGCGCACCGCCGCGGCGATCCCGCTGGCGGTCAGACCGAAGCGTTCCATCAGCCAGTCGGCCGATCCGGTCGGCAGGAAGCCGGGAAAGCCCAGCATTCGCATCGGCACCGGGGCATGGCGCGCGCACCATTCGGCGACCGCCCCGCCCAGCCCGCCGTGCGCCAGCCCTTCCTCGGCGGTCACGATCGCGCCGGTCGTCGCCGCTGCGGCCAGCGCGGCGGCATCGATCGGCGAGACGGTGGCCATGTTGACGACGCGCGCCGCGATCCCCTCGCCCGCCAGCGTCGCGGCGGCGGCGAGCGCGCGGTGGACCAGCGTCCCGCTGGCGACGATCGCCACGTCGCCCCCGTCGCGCAGCGTCTCGGCCCGGCCGATCGCGAAGGGGGTGTCGTCGCGCTCGAGCGCGGGCACCGGCATCCGGCTGATCCGGATATAGACCGGGCCGTCGTGCGCGGCGGCGGCGCGGATCGCGGCATCGGTCTGCCACGGATCGGCGGGGACGATCACCGTCAGCTTGTCGATCGCGCGCAGCCACGCCACGTCCTCGATACTGTGATGCGTCGCGCCCAGTTCGCCATAGGCGACGCCGCTGGAGATGCCGCACAGCTTGACGTTGGCCTGGCTGTAGCCGCAGTCGACCTTGATCTGCTCCATCGCCCGCGCGGTCAGGAAACATCCCGCCCCGCTGACGAACGGCACCTTGCCGCCATTGGCCAGCCCCGCGCCGACGCTGACCATATTCTGTTCGGCGATGCCGACGTTGACGAGCCGGTCGGGGAAACGGTCGCGGAATTTGCCGAGCTTCGACGATCCGACCGAGTCGTTGACGACCGCAACGATGCGATCGTCGGTAGTCGCCATGTCCTCCAGCGCAGCGACATAGGCGTCGCGGCAGTCGAACATACCTTGGGGCGCGGACGCGGCGGCGCTCACGACGCCATCTCCGCTTCCAGTTCGCGGATCGCCTGGGCATATTGCGCGGCATTCGGCACGCCGTGATGCCAGCCGGCCTGATCGCGCATGAAACTGACGCCATGTCCCTTGGCGGTATCGGCGATGATGCACCGCGGCCGGTCGCGTGGGCGCGCCGCCGCGTCGAACGCCGCCAGCAGCGCGCCCGCGTCATGCCCGTCGACGCCGACGACCTCCCAGCCGAACGCGCGCCATTTGTCGGCCAACGGTTCGAGCGCGTTGGTATCCTCGGTCCGCGCGCCTTGTTGCAGGCGATTGCGATCGACCACCACGGTCAGCTTGCCCAGCCCCCGGTGCCCGGCCAGCATCGCCGCCTCCCACATGCTGCCTTCCTGCAATTCGCCATCGCCGGTGAGCGCGAAGACGCGGTAATCAGCGCGATCGATCTGTCCGGCGATGGCGATGCCCACCGCGACCGGAAAGCCGTGGCCGAGCGGCCCGGTGTTGGTTTCGACGCCGGGCAGATACACCCGGTTGGGATGCCCGTTCAGCCGCGATTCCGGCTGGAGATAGGTGTCGAGTTCGCTTTCCGGGAAGAAGCCCCGCGCCGCCAGCGCCGAATAAAGCGCGCCAGTGCAATGCCCCTTGCTCATCACGAACCGGTCGCGGTTCGGATCGTCGGGACGGGCGGGGTCGATCCGCAATATGTCGAAATACAGCGCGGCGAGAATGTCGGTCGCCGACAGGTCGCCGCCGGGATGCCCCTGCCCCGCCCCGACGATCATCGCCAGCAGCCGCCGACGCATCCAGTTGGCCCTGGCGCGCACCCGATCGGCGCGCGCGGCGAAATCCTCATTGCCTGCGGCGGACATATTATTCATATGACGTCTTATATGTGATTATCGGCGGGACGCAATCGCGTCGCGTGGCGAAAATTCGCGAGAGGATCGATCGATGGGCAAGCAACGCTATGGCGCCGGCATCTGGCATTTCGCCACCTACGTCGATCGCTACGCCACCGATGGCTATGGCGAGACGCGCTCGCTGATCGACATGATCGATCTGGCCGGGCAGGTCGACGATCTGTCGGTGGTCGACATCAACTATCCCTTCGCCGATCCCGGCCTGTCGCTGTCGCAGGTCGACGAAGCGCTGGCGCGCAACGGACTGTCGGTGATCGGCATCACCCCCGAAATCTACACGCGCCAGTTCGCGCGCGGCGCGTTCACCAATCCCGATCCGGGCATCCGCCGCCTCGCCAACGAGATGTGCAACGAGGCCGCCCGCGTCGTCCGCCATTTCGGCGCGGACTATGTGAAGCTGTGGCCGGGGCAGGACGGGTGGGACTATCCGTTCCAGGTCGACCACCGCGAGTTGTGGCGGATGAGCGTCGAGGGCGTGGCCGAACTGGCGGGACAGAACCCCGACCTGAAATTCGTCATCGAATACAAGCCGCGCGAGCCGCGCGTCCACATGAGCTACGACAGCGTCGCGCGCACCCTGCTGGGTATCGAGCGGATGGGCCTGCCCAATGTCGGCATCCTGCTCGATTTCGGCCATTCGCTGTACGGCGGCGAGAGCCCGGCCGACGCGGCGCAACTGGCGATCGACCATGGCCGGCTGTTCGGGATGGACGTGAACGACAATCTGCGCGGGTGGGACGACGATCTGATCGCCGGGTCGATCCACCCGATCGAGCTGTTCGAATTCTTCTACACGCTGCGCAAGAACGGGTGGGAGGGCGTCTGGCAGCTCGACCAGTTCCCGTTCCGCGAGGACAGCGTCGCCGCCGCCAATTCGGCGATCGGCTTCCTGAAGACGGTGGAGCGCGCGCTCGACAAGCTGGACTTTGCTGCGATGCAGGCGGCGCAGGACCGGCAGGACGCGGTGGCCGCGCTCAATCTGGCGCGGCAGGCATTGTTCAGCTCCTACTGATGACGATCCTCCCGACCGGAGCCGCCGCATGCGCTTGAGCGTCGTCGACCTTCGTGCCGAAGCTATCGTCGATCCGATCGGCCTGCACGTCGTCGCTCCACGCCTGTCGTGGCGGATCGAGGGCGACGGCCACGGCATCGTCCAGGCGCGCTACCGCATCCGCGCCGAAGCGGACGGGGCCGTCGTGTGGGACAGCGGCGACATCGCGTCCGATGCCGGTTTCGCCATCGCCTATGGCGGCCCGCCGCTTCGCCCCCGGCGACGGGTGTCGTGGTCGGTCGAGATCGCCACGATCGACGGGCGCACGGCATGCTCCCCGCCGGCATGGTTCGAGGCGGGCCTGTTCGACACATGGCGCGCCGACTGGATCGAGGCGGAGGACGAAATCGCCGCCGCCGACCGCGCGGCGGGCATGGCATGGGTGTGGAGCGACACCGCGCTCGACCCGCGCCCGCACGGCTTCCGCCTCGACCTCATCGTCCCGCCCGACGTGGTGCATGCCGAGCTATGGGTCGCCGGCAAGGATCATCTGCGTGGCGTGTGGGTCGATGGCGTGGCCGCAGCGCTCGACCAGCCATGGGGATATGACAGTCCGCTGCCGTTCTGGGGATCGCTCGCTCCCGTCGTGGCGATGCTGCGTCCCGGCCGGGCCAGCATCTGCGTCGCGGTCGACGCCGATGTCACCGGCTTCTTCCCGGTCGATGGCGGTGCGTTCGCCAGCCTGATCCGCCTGCACCACGCCGACGGCCGCATCGAGCGCATCGTCAGCGGCCCCGACTGGCGGGTGCTGCCCGATCCGCCGGCGGGGTGGCGGGACGCGGCATTCGACGCGGGCGACTGGCCCCGCGCGGTGCCGAGCGGATCGAACGCCCGCAACGATCCGCGCCCGGCCGAACCCGCGATGCTGCTGCGCCACGACTTCGTCGCGCGCGGCGGGATCGTCGCCGCGCGCCTATATGCGACCGCGCTCGGCAGCCATATCGCGACGATCAACGGGCAACGGGTGTCGGACGCGATCCTCTCCCCCGAAATCAGCGTCGCCGATGCCCATGTCTTCTACGAGAGCGTCGACGTTACCGCGCTGATCGTACCGGGCGACAACGCCATCGGACTGACGGTCGGCGACGGATGGTATGCCAGCCCGTTCGGCTGGCGGATCGAACGCTATGCGTTCGGCCCCGCCCCGCGCCGGGTGCGCGCCGAACTGCACATCGATTACGCCGATGGCACCACGCAGCGGATCTTGACCGGTCCCGGCTGGCGCATCGCCCCCTCCCCGATCGTGCGGTCGGAAATCTACGACGGCGAGACGGTCGACGCGCGCCGGACGATCACGGGATGGGATCATGCCGGGTTCGACGATTCGGGCTGGGCCACCGCCGCCATCGGCACCGCGCCGGATGCCGCGCTGCTGCCGCTCGTCTCGCCGCCGCTGCGCGCGGTGGAGGAACGACGCGCGGTGAGCGTCGCCGAGCCGGTGCCGGGCCGGTTCGTGTTCGATTTCGGGCAGAATTTCTCGGGCTGGGTACGGATCGCCGCCAAAGGCGCGGCAGGCACGACGATCACCGCGCGGTTCGCCGAACTGCTCGGCGACGACGGCACGGTCGACATGGCCAATCTGCGCCTCGCCCGCGCGACCGACCGGTTCATTCTGGCGGGGACCGGGGCGCGCGAACGCTTCGAACCCTCGTTCACCTATCACGGCTTCCGCTATGTCGAGGTCGAGGGCTATCCGGGCGTACCGGCTGTGGAGGATGTCGTCGGCATCGTCGTCCACAGCGATTGCCGCATCACCGGCGCGATGCGCTTCGCCGATGCGCCGCTGTTGCAGACGATCTGGCACAACGCGCTGTGGAGCCAGCGGTCGAACTTCTTCGCCGTGCCGACCGATTGCCCGCAGCGCGACGAACGCATGGGGTGGATGGGCGATATTCAGGTGTTCCTCGACGCCGCGGCGTTCAACATGGAGGTTGCCCCCTTCCTGCGCCGCTTCCTGATCGACGTCCGCGCCGCCCAGCGCGCCGACGGCGGCTATCCCATCGTCGTGCCGCAGCCGCAGTCCTACCCGCACGTCGTCACCGCCGGGTGGAGCGAAGCGGGCGTGATCCTGCCGTATCAACTGTGGCAGCGCTACGGCGACACGGCGGTCATCGACGAGAACTGGACGGCGATGACACGGTGGATGGCGCATGTCGCCGCCGCCAACCCTGATGGCGTGTGGCGTCACGATCGCGGGCTCGATCTCGGCGACTGGCTGTCGGTCGACGCGGTGAAGCCCGACGACGAGACGACGCCGCGCGGGCTGTGCGCCACCGCCTATTGGGCATGGACCGCCGATCTGATGGCGGCGATGGCCGACGCGACCGGGCGGCACGCCGAGGCGGCGGACTATCGCGCGCTGCGCCGGCGGGTGGGCGCTGCGTTCGCCGCCGAATATGGCGGCCAGGGCGGCAGGGTCGGCAACGGTAGCCAGACCGGGCAGGTGCTGGCGCTGCACATGGGGCTGGTGCCGCCGGAGCGGCGCGCCGCCGCCGCGCGCGTGCTGGCCGACGATATTCGCGCACGGGGCATGACGCTGTCGACCGGGTTTCTCGGCACGCCCTATCTGCTCGACGTGCTGGCCGATGCCGGGCTGCTGGCCGAAGTCGAGGCGCTGTTGCTCCAGACCGGCTATCCGGGCTGGGGCTATATGGCGGCGCAGGGTGCGACCAGCGTGTGGGAGCGGTGGAACGGCGATACCGGCGACATCGCGATGAACAGCTACAATCATTACGCCTTCGGCGCGGTGGTCGGCTTCTTCTATCGCCGGCTCGCCGGGATCGCGCCCGCCGCGCCGGGGTTCCGCCGGATCGCGGTGCGGCCGCTGTGGCTGCCGGGGATCGGCCGGGTCGAGGCCCGCTATGATTCCTGCGTCGGGCGAATCGCGACGCGGACGCAGGGCGACGCCGACGGGCTCACCGCGCTGGCGCTTTCCGTTCCGGCCAACGCCACCGCCGAGGTCGAACTGCCGATGCGCCGCATGTGGCGCGAGGGCGGCCGCGCGCTGCGCGACCATCCCGCCATCCACGACCTGCGCGAAACCGATGACGTGGTGCGGTTCGGCATCGGATCGGGCGACTGGACCTTCGCGATCGACGATTGACGATCGCGGATACACTAGTTAAACATCATACGTCTTATGATATAGGAGAGGCAGGGTGGTCACGCTGTTCGGCGAGACGATGTCGCGGCGGACGCTGGCGACCCGGACCGGGGCATTGTCGCAGTTTGCCGGCGTGCGGCTGTCGACGCTGGGCGACGGGGTGGAGCGCGGTATCCGCCAGCTCGAATTCCGGACCGGCACCGGGCTGCGCTTCACCGTGCTGGTCGACCGGGCGATGGACATCGCCGAGTGCGAACACGCCGGGCGCGCGGTGGGGTGGCATTCGCCTTCCGGGTTCCGCCACCCCGGCCTGCACGACTATGAGGGCGAGGGCGGGCTCGGCTGGTTCCGGTCGATGTCGGGGCTGAACATCACCTGCGGCCTCGACCACACGCTGTTCATGCACGACGATCCGGCCGGCCATTATCATTACGGCCCCCGCACCAAGGTGTCGTCGTCGCTCCACGGCCGCATCGGCACGATCCCGGCGCGACTGACCGGTTACGGCGAGCGCTGGGACGGCGACGACTGCGTGTTGTGGGCCGAAGGCGTGGTGCAGCAATCGACGGTGTTCGGCGAGGACTTGCACCTGATCCGCCGGATCGAGGCCGATGTCGGCGGGGACGAGATCCGGCTGCACGACCGCGTGGTCAACCACGGTTTCTATCGCACGCCGCACATGTATTGCTATCATATCAACGTTGGCCATCCGGTGCTGGCGCAGGGCGCGCGCTATGTCGCGCCGATCCGCGACGTGATCTGGGCAGCGCACGCCGACCAGTATGACGCGCAAGGGGTGGGCTATCGCACCGCCCCCGCCCCGATCGCCGATTTCCACGAACAGGTGTGGCAGCACGACATGGCCGTCGATTCCCAAGGCCGGGTCAACGTCGCGCTAGTCAACGAGGCGATCGGCTTCGGCTTCGAGGTGGAGACGCTGAAGGCCCAGTTCCCGGCGATGTACCAGTGGCAGAATTTCCACGCCGGCCATTATGCGCTGGGCATCGAGCCATCGACCAACCACGTCATGGGCAAGGATTTCGCGCGTGATCGCGGCGAGCTGATCGAACTGGAACATGGGCAAGAGCGGCGGTACGACACCGTGCTGCGGCTGCTGCCCGATGCTGCGGCGGTGGCAGGTGCCGTCGCCCGCATCGAAGCGGTCGCGCGCCAGCCGGACGAAGAATACCCACAGCCCAGCGGCATCTTCCCGCCGATCGAGGGGCGATCGTGATCGGTCGCACCATTCTCTATACCGGCGCGGCGGGCGGGCTGGGGCTCGACACGACCTTGCTGCTGATGCGGCGCGGGGCGACCGTGATCGCGATCGACAATGATCCCGCCAAGGTCGCGAAGCTGCGCGATGCGGCAAGCGCCGTCGACACCGGGCGGCTGGTGGTATCGACCGTCGACCTGTCCGATCTCGCCGGCTTGCGCGCCGAGCTGAACCGGTTGATCGCCGAGTTGGGCGGTATCGACGTGGTGGTCAACAACGCCGCCGTCTATCCGTCGAAACCGTTCGAGGACTATTCGATCGAGGAGCATCAGTTCGTCCAGCGGGTGAACGTCGATGCCGGGATCGTCGCGGTACAGGCGGCGCTGCCGGGGATGCGCGCGCGCGGTTTCGGGCGGATCGTCAACATCGCCAGCATCACCATTTCGGGCGGCTGGGCGAACCTGTCGCCCTATGTCGCGTCGAAGGGTGCGCTGGTTGGGTTGACGCGGGCATGGGCGCGCGAGTTCGGCCCGTATGGCGTCACCGTCAACGCGATCGCGCCCGGTGCCTTTCCGACCGATGCCGAGGCGATCCACCCCGACCCGGACGGGTACAACCGCATGGTGCTCGACGCGCAGGCGATCAAGCGGCGCGGGACCGCCGCCGACATCGCCGCGGCCATCGCCTTTTTCGCCGCCGACGAGGCGAGTTTCATCACCGGCCAGACGCTGCACGTCAACGGCGGCTGGGTCATGGCCTGAAGGACCGATCCTATGACTATCCTGAAGGGCATCCGCGTGCTCGACTGTTCGATCGCGATGGCCGGGCCGTTCGCGGCGCAGCGGCTGGGCGATCTGGGCGCCGATGTGGTGAAGGTCGAACCGACTTCGGGCGAATGGCAGCGTCATGCCTCGGCCGGCGGGGCGACCGGCAACCTCATCAACGTGTCGTTCCTGTCGCTCAACCGCAACAAGCGCTCGTTCGCGGTCGATCTGAAGGCGGCGGAGGGCAAGGCGCTGCTGCTCGAAATGGTCAAGACCGCCGACGTGTTCCTCCAGAACTATCGCCCCGGCGTCGCCGAACGGCTGGGCGTCGACTATGCCACGCTGTCGGCGATCAACCCGCGGCTGATCTATGTCTCGATGTCGGGCTATGGCGAGGACGGGCCGTATCGCAGCTATCCCGGACAGGACCTGTTGTTGCAGGGCATGTCGGGCGCGATGCTGTCGGCCGGGGCGGAGGGCGAGCCGCCGACCCCCGCCGGGCAATATCTGGTCGATGCCGTCACCGCCTATTCGGCGTTCGAAGGCGCGCTGGCCGCGCTGTTCCACCGCGAGCGCACCGGTGAGGGGCAGTTGGTGCAGATCAACATGCTCGACGCGATCACCACCATCCAGATGCAGGAACTGTCGGTGTTCACCATCGGCAACAAGCCGCAGACCCGCTCGGCCGAAGCCCATGCCCACAGCTATATCCGCGCGCCGTACGGCGTCTTCGCGACCAGCGACGGCTATATCACGCTGGCGATGGCCCCGCTCAGGAAACTGGGCGCGTTGCTCGGCGATCCGTTCTTCGCCGACCTCGACGACGAACGCGATAGCTGGACGCACCGCGATGCGATCTTCGCGCGGGTCAAGGCGGCGCTGCCGTCGGCGACCAGCGCCGAATGGCTCGAACGGTTCCGCGCGGTCGATATTTGGGCGGGGCCGGTCTATGGCTATGCCGATCTGGTCGACGATCCGCAGATCCGCCACAACGGCACCTTCGTCGAATATGACCACCCAACCGAAGGGCGGGTCAAGACGCCGGGCTTCCCGATCCGCTTTTCGAAAACCCCCTCCACGATCGCACGCGGCGCGCCGCTGGTGGGCGAGCACAGCCGCGAGGTGCTGGGCGAGCTGGGGCTGGATGGCGCGGCGATCAACCGGCTGATCGAATCCGGCGTCGTGCGGCAGCACGCATGAGCGTTCGCGGCCTGACCTGGGACCATCCGCGCGGCTACAACGCGCTGGCGGCGGCGGGCGGCACGCTGATCGCATGGGACAAGCACCCACTGGAGGGGTTCGAGTCGCGCTCCATCGCCGAGCAGTGCGCAGCGTATGATCTGGTGGTGCTCGACCATCCGCATGTCGGCGAGGCGGTCGCGGCCGATTGTCTGATCCCGCTGGAATCGCTGTTCGCCGCCGACGAACTGGCGGCATGGGGGCAGGCGGCGATCGGGCCGTCGCTGGCCAGCTATCGCTATGCCGGGCGGCACTGGGCGCTGCCGCTTGATGCAGCGACGCAGGTCATGGCGATCCGTACCGATATGACCGAACCGGTGCCGGCGACCTGGGCGGCGGTGGTCGCGCTGGCCGAGCGGGTCCCGGTCGCGCTGTCGCTGGCCGGACCGCATGCCGCGCTGACGTTCCAGTCGATCTGCGGCGCGCTGGCCGACGCGCCGACGCGACCGGGCGACCGGTTCGTCGACCGCGCGCTCGCCCGTGAGGCGTGGGCGCTGATGGCGCGGCTGACCGGCGATGCGACTCGTGCGGCGGCGGCGATGAACCCGATCGCGCTGCTCGAAGCGATGGCGGCGGGCGACGGTCCGGCGCTGTGTCCGCTGATCTACGGCTATGTGAACTATGCCGCCGCCGGGCAGGTCCGCTATGCCGACGCGCCGACGGCCAAGCGCATCGGATCGACGCTGGGCGGCACCGGCATCGCCGTGTCGCGCCGTGCGAAGGTCACGCCCGAGCTGCTCGACCATCTGCGCTGGCTGCTGTCCGACGCCGCGCAACGCGGTTTCATTCCGGCGCATGACGGGCAGCCGTCGTTCCGTTCGGCATGGACCGATCCGGCGGTCGATGCCGCCGTGCGCGGATTCTATGGCGCGACCCGCGCGACGATCGAGGCGGCGCTGATCCGTCCGCGCCACGACCATGCCATCGCGTTCCAGACGGCGGCATCGGCGGCGATCCGCGACGGGTTGCTGCGCGACCTGACGGCCGACGCGGTGCTCGACACGGTCGATGCGGCGTATTCCCGATACCACCTGCCCGGAGCGGAAACATGACCGACGAGCTGCGCTTCACCATCGCCGACCGCGTCGCGACGATCGTGATCGACCGGCCGCACAAGCTGAACGCGATGACCCCGGCGATGGCCGAGGCGCTGGTCGCGGCGGTCGGCGAGTGCAACCGGTCCGACGCGGTACGCGCGGTGGTGGTGACGGGGGCGGGCGAAAAGGCGTTCAGCGCGGGATCGGACATCACCACGCTCGACGGCTATGCGACGCCATGGGATTTCCGCAACCGTGCCGATTATTGCGACGCGCTGCGCGCCTGTCGCAAGCCGGTGATCGCGGCGGTCAACGGCTATGCGCTGGGCGGCGGGCTGGAAACCGCGATGGCGTGCGACATCCGCATCGCATCGACCAACGCCCGCTTCGCCGCGCCCGAGATCAAGCTAGGCTGGATCGGCGGGGGCGGCATGGCGGCGGGGCTCGCCTATGCCGCCGGGCCGTCGAACGCGGCGATGCTGCTGCTGACCGGCGACATGATCGATGCCGATCGCGCGCTGGCATGGGGGCTGGTGAGCGAGGTCGTCGCCCCCGACCGTCTGATGGCACGCGCCTGTGAGATCGCGGGCGTCATAGCATCACGCGCGCCGATCGCCGCCGAAACCGCCAAGCTGAACCTGCGCGCCGCCTTCTCCATGCCGTGGGACAAGGCGATCGAATATGAACGCGACCTCCAGGCGATCTGTTTCGCGACCGACGACGCACGCGAAGGCCGCGCCGCCTTCGCCGAACGGCGCGCCCCCGAGTTCCGGCGACGCTGAGAGGGCTGGTTTGAAAATGCGTCGGAACGCATTTTGCGTTGCCGGCCCGCTCTCCCGCCCGTCCACCCAATCAGGATACGCTGTGGGTGGATGGGCGGGGGAGCGGGCCGGCACCGCCTCGAAATTCGCTCTACCGCGAATTTTCAAATAGGCTCCACGCGATGACCGGATCACTCGAACGGCTGGAAGCCAGGGTTCGCGACTGGCGCGCGCGAGAGCCGCTGGTCCTCGGCCTGTGCGGTGCGCAGGGATCGGGCAAGTCGACGCTGGCCGCCGCGCTGGCCGGGCGGCTGGCGGCGGACGGCTGGCGCGTCGCCATCCTGTCGCTCGACGACCTGTATCTGGGCGGAGAAGCACGCGCCGCGCTCGCCCGCACCATCCATCCGCTGCTGCGCACGCGCGGCGTGCCGCTGACGCATGACGTGGCGCACGGCATCGCGGTGATCGACGCGATCCGCGCCGGACACAGCGTGCCCCTGCCCCGGTTCAACAAGGCGCGCGACGAACCCGAACCGGTGGAATGCTGGCCGATAGCACCAGCGAAGCTCGACCTGCTGATCTTCGAGGGATGGTGCGTCGGCGCGCGACCGCAAGGGTCGGCCGCGCTGGCCGAACCGGTCAACACGCTGGAGCGCGACGAGGATGCGCAGGGTCGCTGGCGTCGCGCGGTCGATGCGGCGCTGGCGCACGATTATGCCGCGTTGTTCGCGCGGATCGACCGGCTGGTGCTGCTCGCCGCGCCGGGGTTCGAGATCGTGGCGGACTGGCGCGCCGAACAGGAGGAAACACTGCGCCGCCGGCTGATCGCGCAAGGCCGCCCCACGGATGGGCTGATGGACCGCGCGGGCGTCGCGCGGTTCGTCGCACACTACGAACGGCTCACGCGCTGGATCCTGCACGAGATGCCGGCGCGGGCCGACCTTGTCCTGCCGCTCGACCGGCAACGTGGATTGTCGGGGTAAAAAACGGCCGCCGGGCCGGTCGGGCACGCAGCGGCCGAGGAGGAAACCGGGGGGAACCGGTTACGTCGGAACGATCAGCGCCGCACCCCGGCACGCGCGATCACCGCCTGCGCTTCGGCCGGCCAGTCGCTGTCGGGCACGAGGATGTTGTCGCGCGCGACATTGCCGATCTCGCTCAGCCAGCGGCCGCCGGTCGTGCTGGAAGTATGCCAGTTGCCGGTCGCGAGATTGTCGGTCGAGATGCGCCGCCGGAACATCTTGCCGGCGGTGTTGATGTTCAACCATTTGCCGCGCGTCTCGACGACGTTGCCGGTCACGGCGAAATGCTTGCTGCCTTCGTCGAGATAGATGGCGATCTTGCCGGCGATGTCGAAGATGTGGTTGCCGCGCACGATCGCGTTCGGGTTGGCCGACAGATTGTAGATCGCGCCGCCATCCATGAACCATGTCTTCACACCATGGATGCGGTTGTTCTCGACCAGCGTGTCGCGCAGCGTCGTCGGCGTCGCATAGCGGACGTTGTGGACATAGCCCTTCTGGTTCTCGTCGTAGTTCGGGTTGCCGCCGACGTCGTTATAGCCCCAGCCCCAGCCGACCGCGATGCCGTCGTACGGCGCGTCGCTGACGTCGTTGTGGGCGATGCACGCGCCGCTGACATAGGTCGTCAGGATCGCGGCATTGTCCTTGTAATCCTTGCTGACCGAGGCGACGACATTGTCCTCGATCACCAGATCGCGGTTGATGAGCGCGGGGTCGCCGGGATGATGCGCGTCGACGCGCACCCCGCCGGCCATGATCGCGCTGCCCGACACGACCGCGAAATGGTTGCGCGCCACCCGGATACGCGCGGTGGCAAGGCCCGTGCCGCTCAGGTTCGCGGTGGCATCGTTGCCAATGCCCAGCGCGACCTGGCCGATCTGGGTGAAGCGATTGCCCTCGAACGTCACGTCTCGCGCGGCGGCGACCTGGACGGCGGCGGGCATCTGGTGCCATTTCTGCCGCATCGATTCGAATTCGACGCAGCCCCAGCCGCAGCTCTGCCACGCATCCTTCGGCCGGATCGGCGACAGGTCGGACAGGAACGCCCCGCTCTGCTGATTGGCATAGCCGGTGGCGCGCGACGGCCCCATCCAGCTCGTGTACGAAAAGCGCAGGCCCCTGAACCCCAGCCGTTCGACCGGCGCGGCGGGCGTACCGGCGATCGACACCAGCGCTTCGAGCCGGGGCAGCACGACCTTCAACCGGGCGATGTCATCGTCCTGCGCGATCCGCAGGTACAGCTTGCCCGCCTGCGGATCGAGAAACCATTGATAGGGCTTGGCATGCCAGTCGTTGGCCTTGCCGATGAATTCCAGCGCGTTGACGAGGAACAGGCGCGAATCCGCCGGAAAGATCGGCTGGGTGATCGTGTCATAGCCCCAGCTATTATTGTCCCACGCCGGCTGTTGCATCGTCACGCGACGCCCGGCGATCGACTGCACCGGCGAATAGCGGTCGGTGAAGAAGCCGGTCGCCTCCACCTCCATCCGGTCGGGCCGCTTCACGGCGGCGACATAGGCCAGATCGGGGCTGACGATGTCGAATCCGGTCGCCGAGAACGCCACGTCGCGCGCCTTGATCTCGATCCACGGCCGCTCGGCGAGCTGATCGTCGACCCATAGCTGGCGCGCATCCAGCCCCTTGGGCACATCGGCGACCCAGATGCGGCGCTCGGCATCGTGCAGGCGAAACCCGCGCACCGCCATGCCGCCCGACAGCACCGGCCGCGCGCCGTCCGCCGCACGCCATTCGACGCGGTGCCCCGCCCGCCCGCCATCGGCGGCGGTGAAGCGCAGCGGCTGGTCAAGCAGATAGGTCCCGTCGGCGAGCACGACCGTCACGTCGCCACCGGCGCTGGCGGCGCGGACCAGCGCCTGCGCGCGGTCGAGCGACCGCACCGGGCGGGTCGCGCTGCCGCTCGCGCGGTCGTTGCCGTCGGGCGCGACATGGATCACCGCCTGCGCCAGCGCGCTGGCGCTCGCCAGCAGGCCCGTGAGCGCCAGCGTGACGCATGCCGCCGTACGGCGGCGCGGTCGGGGGGCACCAGCGTTCATTGTTCCTGCTCCTGAAAGGCGGCGTTGCTTCCCACCTCTATACATATGATGTCTTATGTTTAGACAGGTTGCAAGACTGTGTTTTACCCGGAGAAGTCTCAGTGATCCCATCGCCCGTCACCGTCGACCGCCGGTTCGTCCTGTCCGCCGCCTGTGCGACGCTGCTGGCCGCCGGCCTTGCCGATCAGGCGCAGGCGGTTGCCGCCGGCGTGGTGGAGGATGTCCGCCGCCACGGCGCGCGCGGCAACGGCACCACGATCGACAGCCCGGCGATCAACCGCGCGATCGCCGCCGCCGCGCGGCGCGGCGGCGGGACCGTCGTGGTGCCCGCCGGGCGCTATCTGTGCTTCACGCTGCGGCTGTGCGACAATATCGCGCTGGTCCTGTCGGCGGGCGCGACGATCGTCGCCGCCGATCCCGCCGTTCACGGCGCGCACTACGACCCGCCCGAAAATTATCTGGAGGAACAGTTTCAGGATTTCGGCATCACCCATGTCCACAACAGCCTGATCCGGGGCGACGGGCTGAACAACGTCGCGATCCTCGGCCCCGGCATGATTTACGGACCGGGACTGGACCGGGAAGGCCCCGGCGACCGCTGGCACGGCCGCGCCGGGTTCCGCTCGGCCGCCGCCCTCGGCGTATCGCCGCGCGACGTGGCGCTACGCGATCCGGCGGAACGCCACGCGGTCGGCCGCGCGAACAAGGCGATCGGCCTGATGCGCTGCCACGGCGTCCGCCTCGACGGGTTCACCATCCTTCAGGGCGGGCATTTCGCGGTCATCGCGCACGGCTGCACCAATATGCAGATCACCGGGCTGGTGATCGATACCGACCGCGACGGCATCGACATCGATGCCTGCCGCGACGTGCGCATCCTGAACTGCACGGTGAATGCACCCAAGGATGATGCGATCGTCCTCAAGAGCAGTTACGCGCTGGGCCGCGCGGTGCCGTGCGAGGATATTCTGATCTCGGGCTGCAAGACCAGCGGCCATGCGATGGGGTCGCTGCTCGACGGCAGCTATCGCCGCTCGGATTATCGATCGCCCGATGGCCTCGGCGTGCTGGGGCGGATCAAGCTGGGCACCGAGAGCAACGGCGGCTTTCGCGGCGTGCGGATCAGCGACTGTATCTGCACCAACAGCCGGGGAATATTGATGGGCATCGTCGATGGCGGAACGCTGGAGGATGTGACGGTATCGGGCATCGTCCTGCGCGATCCGGTCAACCACCCGCTGTTCGTCCATCACGCGGCGCGGATGCGGGGCCCGCGCGGCACCCCGGTCGGTCGCGTCCGCCGCATCCGGTTCGAGGATATCAGCGTATCGGGTGCGGACCCGCGCTTCGCCTGCGGCGTCGAGGGGATCGCCGACGCCCCGGTCGAGGACGTGACGTTTCGCGGGCTGGACATCGCCACCCGCGGCGGCGGCACCGCCGACGACGCCCGGCGAACCCCGCCCTATCGTCGCGAAACCAGCCTTGAGGTCAGCTATCTCGGCACCCTGCCCGCCGCCGGCCTCTATGCCCGCCATGCCCGGCGGCTGACGATCCGCGAGATCACGCTGCGCACCGACCTGCCCGACCAGCGCCCGGTGATCGCGCTGCGTCAGGTGGCAGGGGCGAATATCGACGGCGTCGCCTCGCCGATGCGACGCGATGCCGTGGTCAACGCCCTCGACAGCCGGAACGTCGCGCTGGGCGACAGCATGACGTTCGACGATCGATCCTGAGCAACCCATCCCCGTCCCGGCACCGGCCGGGACGGGGATACGGATCAGAAGCGCACCCGCACACCCGCCGAGACGCGGCGGCCGGTCTGGCGATATTCCTTCGTGCGGTTCTCGCTCACCGAATAGATGAATTCCTTGGCGCTGTTCAGGTTGATCGCATCGGCGAACACCGTGAAGTGCGATCCGACGTCATAGGACAGGCTGAGGTCGAGCTGGCCATAGGCATCGAAATACTCCGGCTCGCCGTTGCGGCCCGAGGCGACCTGCAGGAAATTGTCGCGATAGGTATAGGCCGCCCGCGCGGAAATGCCGTATTTCTCGTAGAAGCCGACGAGGCTGTACGAATATTTGGACAGCCCCTCCAGCCCGAACGATACGTTGGCGACGGTGTTGGTATAGTTCGCGTCGGACTCGGTATAGTTGAAGCTCGTCTGCACGCCCAGTCCGTCGAACGGTGCCGGCAGCCAGTTGTCGAACGACTGGCGATAGCCGACCTCGAACCCCTTGACCTTGGCGCCGTTGCCATTGCCCGGCACCGTCACCTGGAACGATACCTGGTCGACCACCTGCGCCGTCGTCACCAGCGTCACGAATGATTCGATGTCCTTGTAGAACACGGCGGCGTTCAGCAGCGAATTGGGGGCGAAATACCATTCCGCGCCCAGTTCGGCCTGCTTGGCGCGGAACGGTTGCAGGTCGGGGTTGCCGCGACGGATCGTCTCGTTGCCCGGGTTCGTCTGGATCGTCTGGCGCGGCGACAGGTCGGACAGCGTCGGGCGGGTGATGACCTTGGACGCCGCGAAGCGCAGCAGCAGCCGTTCGGTCAGCGACAGGCGGGCGTTGATCGACGGCAGCCAGTCGTCATACTTGCCGCGGAAGCCGACCGGGACGACCGGCGACACGGTGATGATGTTCTGTCCTGCGCCGTTGGGCCGCGCGCTCAGCACGGTGCGCGACGCGCCGGTCGAGGTATAATCGGTATTCTCGTAGCGCAGCCCGACGTTGATCGCGAGCGGCATGTCGCCGATCCGCGTGTCGAGCGCCCCCATGACATAGCCGATGCGCACCTTCTCATCGACCACCGACGATGCGGCGGGGGAGAAAACCGCCGGGTTGAACGTGCGGCCATCCTCGGCGGCGAACCGGTCGATCGTCTGCACCAGCTCGCGCGGGTTGTAGATCAGCCAGTCGCGGATGATGTCGCCGCCCTCGCCCTTGAAGAAATTGCGGTTCGTCGGCTGGAACAGCGATTGCGGCAGCATGCGGTTGGAGTCGCAATAGGCGCATTGTTCGGCGAACGAGGTTTCGTCGGCGGTGATCGTCTTGATCCGGCTCTGCGCCAGTGCGCCGACCGACAGCGTGAACGGCCCGTTACCCGGCTTCCAGTCGACGTCGGCGCGATATTCCTCGATCTCGTCGTCGATGTCGGACCCGCCGCCCCAGATATAGTAATGCGCGGTGATCCCCTGCGGATTGGTCGCGGCATTGGCATAGGTCGGGCTGCTGAACGCATATTGATAGATCGGGCTGCCACCCCGCCGGTCGAACGACAGGTTGACGTTCTTGCGCCGGATGGTGGTGAACAGATTGTTCTCCTTGCCCCGGCGGCGCGCGTCGGACAGCGATCCGTCGAGCCGGACGCGCAGGGCGTCGGTCGGCTTCCAGTCGACGTTGATGCCGAACTGGTCGGTGGTCACGTCGCGGTCGTCATACTGGATGATCTGGTCGACGAAGCCGCCGGTGTAGCGCTGGAACACCGCCTCGCCGCCTTCGACCACCTGTTCGGCAAGGATGCCACCGGCGAAGTCATAGGCGAGGCCGGTCTGCTGCTCGACGAAGCGCGCCTTGGAATACAGGCCGTCGATCGTGACGGTGAACTTGTCGCTCGGCCGCATCTGCACCGATGCGTTGACGCCCCAGCGGGTCAGTTCGCGTTCGAAGAAGAACGGCGACAGGTTCGAGGGCATCGACACCCGCGAGAAGGGCGCGACACCCGCGCCGATCCGGCCACCGCGCACCCCCGCCAGATTATAATAGGAATCGGTGCTGGAGCGGCGGACATGGCCCGCGCCGATCGTGAATTCGTCGATCCGGTTTTCCTGCTTGGAATAGACGCCGGCCAGCGCCACGCCGAAGGTGCCGGCATCGTTCTTCCAACTGCCGACCGCCGACACTTCGGGATTATAGGTGTCGGCCAGTTCCGAATACATGCCGCCGGCCGATCCGGCGAACTTGAAGCCGCGCTTGCCGTCCAGCGGGCGCAGCGTGCGCACGTCGACCGTCGCGCCGATCGACGCGCCGTTGATGTTGGCCTGCGGCGATTTGTAGACGTCGGCGCCCGAGATGATCTCGGACGGCAGCACGTCGAACGAGAATTCGCGGCCGTTGTTGTCGGTGGCAAGCGTGCGGCCGTTGACGGTGACGGCGTTGAACTTCGGCCCGAAGCCGCGGACGGTGACAAACCGCCCTTCACCGCGATTGCGCTCGATCGTGACGCCGCTGACGCGCTGGAGCGATTCGGCGACGTTGTTATCGGGCAGCTTGCCCAGGTCTTCGGCGACGATCGAATCGACCACGCCCACCGAATTGCGCTTGATGTCGATGGCGGCACGCTCGGCGGCGCGGATGCCGGTGACGACGATGTCCTCGGGCTGGCTGGTTTCGCCATCACCGGCGGGGCTGGCGACGGGCACCGGATCGACGGTCTGCGCAGCGGCGGTGCCACCCAGAACGAGCGCGCTGAGCGCCGGAGCCGCCAACAGGCAGGTACGCAAACGACGGGCCGATAACGCCATGATAACCCTCTCCCTTTTTTCTTTGCCCGCTTTGACCACGAAATAGCATCAGTGTCAAATGATGATAATACGTATTACCTTTAGCGGACCGACTTGATGGGGAGGACGCACAATGCCGATCCGAACACGAACAGGATCGCGGCGATGAAGATGGTGCGGTAATCGCCGCCGGTCAGCCCGAGCAGCGTAGCGGCCATCACCGGGCTGATGATCTGCGGAATGTTGACGGCGGTGGTCAGCACGCCGAGGTCGCGCCCCTCGTCGCCCAGCGCGCTTTGCGGCAGCACCTGTGTCATCAGCGCGATGTCGATCGACATGAACATGCCGTAGCCGACCCCGATGACGGCGGCGTAGATCCACATGCCGGTCATCGACGGCAAGGCGAGCGGCGCGACCATCGCGCAGCCCATGATGAGGCTGCCGAGGATCACGAACGGCTTGCGCCGCTGCATCCGGTCCGACAGCCACCCCGACAGCAGCGACGACGCGACCAGACAGACCAGCGTGACGATCGCCATGTTGGCGATGGCGATGTTCGATTCACCATCGCCCAGCCGGATATAGTCGCGCAGGATATAGAGCAGATAGGCCGCGACCCCCTGATACCCCATGTAGATCGTGAACCGGCTGAGAAACGCCCAGGCAAAGTCGGGGTGTTTGGCCGGGCTGATCCAGAAGCCGCGCAGGAATTCGCCCCAGCGGATCGGGCGGTGCGGCGCGCGCGCGCTTGACGGTTCGCGATTGAGCAGGACGAACGCCAGCCCGGATACCGCCACGGCGGCGGCGAACAGGCCGTACGCCAGCACCGCCTGCCCCGCGAGATAGCCCGCGACGACCGTGCCGGCGGTCAGTCCCGCCGTCATCCCTGCGCCAACGATGCCTGACACATTGCCGCGCCCTTCGGGAGCGAAGCGGTCGGCGATCAGCGTCGTCATCGCCGGCTGCATCGCATTATAGGCGACGGCGGCCATCACCCACAGCACGATCAGCGACCAGAAGCTGGTCATCAGCGACACGCCGAACAGCGCCAGCGATCCGAACAGCGATCCGATCGCGATCCACGGCGCGCGCCGGCCCCAGCGGCTGCGCGTCCGGTCGGACAGTGCGCCCGCGATCGGCGTCGCCAGCGTCGAGAAGATCGAGGTGACGGCGAACAGCAGCGCGAGGTTGTTCGCCTTGTTCCCTGCGTCCAGTTCCGCGATCTGGTTGGGCAGCAGGACGCCGAGGACGCCGCTGTACAGCGCCATCAACAGGAAGAAATTGACCATCAGCGAAAGCTGCAACCGGCGCCGCGCGCCGCCGGTGACATAGGCAGATGGCGGCGGGGCCGACGGCGCGACCGGCAAGGTCAACGAACCATCTCCGTATCGGGGACCAGCCGCAGTCCGGCCTCGCGCGGGCGGCGGTGCGGGCCGCCGTTGGCGCTCCAGCTCCCGTCGGCCCGGTCGCGCGCAATCCGTGCCTCGTCGACGACGATGCCGAGGCCGGGCCGGTCGCCCAGCACGATGCCGCCGTCGGCGATGTCCTGATCGATGTCGAGGCCGGCGGGCCATTGCAGGTCCTGCACCTCGATCCCGATCATGTTCGGCACCGCCGCCGCCGCATGGGCGATTGGGTTGCCATCATAGCCGACCGGCGACACCGGCAGGTCGCGGACATGCGCGGCGATGGCGACGCGCTGGAAATGGGTGATCCCCCACACGCTACCCGCCTGCACCACATCGACCGCGCGCGCATCGAGCAGCGGCGCGAACTGTTCCAGCCCGGTCAGATTCTCGCCGGTCGCCACCGCGCAGCGCGCCGCGCGCGACACCGCGGCCAGCCCGTGCGTATCCCAGCGGCGCACCGGTTCCTCGATCCACGTCAGGTCGATGCCGGCCGCCTCGATCTCGGCCAGATGGCGGACCGCCTGCTTGCAGTTCCAGCTTTCGTTGACGTCGAGCATCAGCGCGGGCGCGACGCTGTTGCCGGCCATGATCGTGCGGACGTGCTTCAACCGGCGAATATCGCGCGCGAGGTTGCGGCCGCCCTTGATCTTGGCGGCACTGAACCCGCGTTCGGCGAAGCGCGCGTACAGCGCGGCGAACCCGTCGTCGTCCAGCCCATAGCACAGCCCCGAGGCGTAGCCGCGCACGAACCGGTCGGCAGCACCCAAGGTGCGCCACAGCGCCTCGTCCGCCATCTTCGCCTTCAGGTCCCACAACGCCATGTCGATCGCGGCGACCGCGCCATAGGTCAGCCCGGCATGGCCGCTCTTGAACACGTGCGAGAGCATGCTGTCGTACAGCGCGGGCGCGGCGCGCGGGTCCTGCCCCTCCACTGCGCCGAACACGCGGGCGATGTCGGCATGCTGGCCCAGCCCCACCCCCTCCAGCCCGCCATCGGTTTCGAGGATCAGGATCGGCACGTCGGTGACGCCGGATGCGACCACGCCGTTCACATCGCCGACCGGGCGTCCCCAATCATGCGAAGTGACAAGGCTGCGATAGCCGGTTACTTTCATCCACGCCCTCCCCCAAGCCGACAGACCGACCTGTGGCAGACAAACATATTACGTATTATCTTTGAGCTTGGCAAGGCGTTGACGAAGCCGTGCCGGCCGGGCCACCTGTGCCATCCTGTCCACTCCATTGTGCAACGAGACGCGACACCCATGACCGACATCCTGCCTGCGGAATCGCTGCGTATCCGCCGTCGCCCCCGTCTTGCCGAAGCGGTGGTCGAGGATCTGGTGAAGGCGATCGTGACCGAAACCTATCCGGCCGGCACCGCGCTGCCGCCCGAGGGCATGCTGGGCGAGATGTACGGCGTCAGCCGCACGGTGATCCGCGAAGCGACAATGGCGCTGACCGAAAAGGGGCTGGTGGTATCGCAACAGGGTCGCGGCACGATCGTCCGCGATTCCGGCGCATGGGGGATGCTCGACCCGATGATCCTCGGCGCACTGTTCCAGCGGGAGGACGGACTGGCCTATCTCGACAATCTGTCGGAGATCCGCTCGCTGCTCGAAGGAGCGATGGCCGCCAAGGCCGCCGCACGCCGCACGCCCGAGGCGATCGAGGAACTGACCGGACAGATGGCCAAGCTGGAACGGCTGATCCCGCACCCGGCCGCCTATGTCCACGAGGACGTGGCGTTCCACGACATCGTGATGCGGATTTCGGGCGACAAGCTGAGCAAGGCGGTGATCGACGGCGTCCAGGCCGAGGCGCTGCGCAACCATGGCTACAGCGGCAAGCTGAACGTCGAGCATGTCCGCGAAACCCATGCCGCGCACGAGGCGATCTATGACGCGATCGTGCGCGGCGATGCCGAGGGGGCGTCGCGGGCGATGCGCGATCATATCGAAACGTCGTGGGCCCGCCGCCGTGCCGCGCGCAAGCCGCGCCGTTGAAATTGAAGGGGTCGTAATGCGCATCTTCGACTCGCACGTGCATTTCTGGCGGATCGGCGGTCCGGGGCAAAGCTGGCCCGATGCCGGTTGGCCGGCTCTGTACCGCGATTTCCTGCCCCCCGATCTGCATGCCGAGGCGACCGGGCTGGAACTGACCGGCTGCGTGCTGGTCCAGTCGCAGCCGGACGATCGCGATACCGACTGGATGCTGAGCCTCGACGATCGGTCGATCCGGGGCATCGTCGGCTGGGTCGACCTGTCGGCGGAGGATGCGCCGGAGCGGATCGCCACCCTCGCCCGCGATCCCCGGCTGCGCGGAGTGCGGCCGATGTTGCAGGGGATCGCCGATTCCGAATGGATGTTGCGCGCGGACCTTTCCCCCGCGATCGAGGCGATGATCGCGCACGGCCTGCGCTTCGACGCGCTGGTCGAGCCGCGCCATCTGCCTGTGCTTCACCGGTTCGTGACCCGCTGGCCCGCGCTGTCGATCGTCATCGACCATGGCGCGAAGCCATATGCGGCGCGGGGCGAACTCGATCCGTGGCGCGCCGACATCGCCGCGCTTTCGACGTTGCCGAACCTGTGGTGCAAGCTGTCGGGTCTGCGCACCGAACAGGCGGCGGGACAGCCTCACGCCGCGCTGCGTCCCTATGTGTCACATCTGGTGGCGTGTTTCGGCGACCGGCTGATGTGGGGCAGCGACTGGCCGGTGCTGCGCCATGCCGGCGACCGCTATACCGACTGGATCGCCGCGACGATCGACCTGATCGGCCCGACCACGCCCGACCGGATCGCAAGACTGTTCGAGGGAGCCGCACGCGAGTTTTACGCCATTGACGTATGACGTATGATGTTCTTTAGCGGACGGAACGTCGGTTGGAGCGCATCATGGTCGATTTCGGTACGATGGGGCCCTTGGGGTTCGGCGCGGCGTCGATCGGCAATCTGTATCGCGCGGTCGCCGATGGTGATGCGGATGCGACGCTGCGCACCGCATGGGATGCCGGGCTGCGCTACATCGACACCGCGCCGCATTACGGCTTCGGCCTGAGCGAGAAGCGCGTCGGCGATGCGTTGGCCGACCTCGACCCGCAAGCGCGGGCGATCGTCTCGACCAAGGTCGGACGGCGGCTCGATCCGGTGGCGCCGGGCACCGACCTGTCGGTGGCGCGTCAGGCGTTCGTGACGCCCGAACCGTTCGAAAGCGTGTTCGACTACAGCTATGACGCGGTGATGCGATCCTATGATGACAGCCGGATACGGCTGCGGCGCGACCGGATCGACATCCTCTATGTCCATGATCTGGGTGCGATGGCGCATGGCAGCGATCACCCCCGCCGCTTCGCCGAGTTCATGGAGGGCGGATACCGCGCGCTGCGCGAACTGCGCGACGGTGGCGCGGTGGGCGCGATCGGGCTGGGCGTCAACGAAACGCGGGTGTGCGAGGAGGTGCTGGCGGTCGGCGAGATCGACGTGGTGCTGCTCGCCGGGCGCTACACCCTGCTCGAACAGGACGCGCTCGAAACCTTCCTGCCATTGTGCGAGGCGCGCGACGTAAAGGTGGTGCTGGGCGGTCCGTATAATTCCGGCATTCTCGCCAAGGGCGTGCGCCACGGCGGCGAGGTCCATTACGATTACCAGCCCGCCCCACCTGAGATCATCGCGCGTGTCGGCGCGATCGAGGATCTGTGCGTGGCGCATGGCGTGCCGCTGGCCGCCGCCGCGCTGCAACTGCCGCTGGCGCACGCTCAGGTCGTGTCGGTCATCCCCGGCATGGCCAGCCCGCAGCAGGTGACGCAGGCCGCCGCGCTGATCGACATCGCGATCCCGCCCGCGCTGTGGCGCGACCTGAAGGACCATGGCCTGATCCGGGCCGACACCCCCGTTCCTCTGTAACGAAAGACCCCATCCGATGCGCCTTGCAGGCAAGACCGCCGTCATCACCGCCGCCGCCCAGGGCATCGGCCGCGCCGCCGCCGAACTGTTCGCCGCCGAAGGCGCGCGGGTGATCGCCGCCGACATCAACGCCGACGCGCTCGCCACGCTGACGGGGTGCGAGACGGTGACACTCGACCTGCGCGACGCGGCGGCGATCGCCGCGTTCGGCGAACGGGTGGGCGCGGTCGACATCCTGTTCAACTGCGCGGGGTTCGTCCATGCCGGCACGATCCTGACGACCGACGAGGCGGATTTCGACGTCTCGTTCGATCTGAACGTCCGCTCGGCCTATCGCATGATCCGCGCCTTCCTGCCGGCGATGATCGCGCAAGGGAGCGGATCGATCGTCAACATGGCGTCGGTGGCGGGATCGATCATCGCGGTGCCCAACCGCTTCGTCTATGGCGCGTCGAAGGCGGCGGTGATCGGCCTCACCAAATCGGTCGCGCAGGATTTCGTCGGACAGGGCATCCGCTGCAACGCGATCTGCCCCGGCACGGTGCAGTCGCCGTCGCTCGACGAGCGGCTGGCCGCCACCGGCGACGCCGACAAGGCGCGCGCCGAGTTCGTCGCGCGGCAACCGATGGGCCGCATCGGCGCCGCGCGCGAGATCGCCGAACTGGCGCTGTATCTCGCCAGCGACGCATCGTCCTATACCACCGGCACCGCGCAGGTGATCGACGGCGGCTGGACCAACGCATGACGACGCGTATCTGCCTCGCGCTCGACCTTGTCGATGATGCCGCGCTGATCGCCGAATATGAACACTGGCACCGGGTCGGCAACACCGACCCGGCGGTGACGCGGTCGATCCGTGCTGCCGGAATCGCCGACATGCAGATCTGGCGCGCGGGCAACCGGCTGTTCATGATGATCGAGGCGGACGAACGCTACGACCCGGCGGCAAAGGCTGCCGCCGATGCCGCCAATCCGGCGGTCGTCGCCTGGGTCGCAAAGATGCTGCGCTTTCAGCAGCCGATCCCGGCGGCCGGCCCCGATGGTACGTGGTTTCCGATGGACCGCATCTTCGCGCTGGGCGACCATCCGGCGAACTGACGGGGAGGAGCAGCGGCCCCTCCCCGGCCCTACCGCGCGACGACGTCGATCGCCGAGACGATCGCCTCACCCACCACCCCGGTGAACTCCAGCGACAATCGTCCGCCGACCGATCTGGCCGGCAGCACCACCGTCGTCGCCCGCAGCCCGCCCTCGGCACGGGCCGCCACGTCGATCCGCTCGATCGCACCGCCGCCGGCCTTGACCGTGAACACGCGCTTGCCCGGTGCCGTCTCGACCGGATCGAACAGGTGCAGCGTCACGTGGTAGCGTCCGTCGGGCAGCGGCAGCGCGTAGCGGAACGCCTTGCCCGCGCGCCAACTGGCGTACAGTCGGGGTTCGGCCGCGCCGGCGACGACCTTCGCCGGCTTGCGGGTCTGATCGGCGGCATAGAGTTCGCGCTGATAGGGGTTGAGCGTGTGGCCCAGCCCGCCAGCGAAGAAATCGTCCGATCCGTAGCGGGTGCCATCGGCCAGCGTCACCCCCTCCAGCGTGCCGGTACGGACGTGGATCGCGCGCGCGGGGCCGCCGTAGCGCAGCGTCATGGCGTCGCGCTGTCCCCCCGCCGTCGCGACCACCGCATTCTCGCCTGGCGACAGCCGCACGTCCGGCCACCGGCACACGCTGTCACCGCACGTCGCGCTGCCGATCGAGCGGCCGTTGACGGTGAGATCGGCGCGCGCGGCGTTGGAATAGGCGCGGATCTCGACCACCGGATAGGCGCGGTCGACATAGCGCCGCCCCGCCAGATACAGCACCGGGGCCTTGCTCCATGCCGCCTTGTAGAACCAATAGGCGTCCTTCCTCACCGCCCGATCGAACGTCACCAGCCCCTTGGTGTTGATGTCGGTGCTGTCGCCTTCCTCGCGCAGATCGCTGGTCGCGTCGAACATCTGCCAGACCCAGGTGCCCCACAGGAAGTCGAGCGGTTTCAGTCCTTTCCACGACAGTTCGTGGACGACCGCCTGCACCTCCTCGGCCTGCGGGCGGTAGATGCTTTCGATCCTGCCGCCATCGACATTGTCGGTGTGCTGGGTGATCGCGCCGCCCGCGCCATATTCGCCGACGCCGACCGGCAGCGTCGGATTCTCGCGGTGATAGCCGCGCATCACCTCGCCCAGCCGCGTGGCATCCGCCACCTGGCCCGACCCATACCAGCCATAATAGAGATTATAGGCGACCGTATCGGCGGTTCCGGCGGTACGATCGCGCCCGTCGTCGGCTTCGCCGGGCAACACCTCGCAACAGGCGGCGATAGTGGTCGGCCGCGACGGGTCCTCACGCTTGGCCACCGCGTCCAGCGCGCGCATCAACGGTCGCGCATTCGACGGGGTCAGGCCCTTCGACGCCCAGTTGGTGATCTCGTTGCCGATCGACCAGACCCCGACCGAGGGATGATTATAGTTCTGCCGGATCAGCTCGACCATCTGCGCCTCGGCGCTGGCCTTCATCGCCGGGGGCGTATCGGCCACGCCGGGGACCGAGGCGAGGTTCACCAGCCCCAGTTCGGCCCACAGCACCATGCCGTTGCGATCCGCCAGTTCGTAGAACGGCGTGGCATGGTTGTAATGCGCCAGCCGCACCGAATTGGCCCCCAGTTCCTCGATCAGCGCCATGTCCTGCGCATGGTCGGCGGTACTCAGGGCCCAGCCCTTCTCCTGCCGGTCCTGATGCCGGTTGACGCCGCGCAGCCGCAGCGGCGTGCCGTTCAGCAGGAACCCCCGGTTCGGATCGACCGCAACGGTTCGTAGCCCCAGCGGCTGTTCGACCCGGTCGGCCACGCCCCGCCCGGCGAGTTCGACGACCATCCGGTAGAGATAGGGGTCGGCGATGCCGTTCCAGCGGCGCGGGTTCGCGACGGTCAGCGTCATGCGCTGCTCGCTATCCGCGCCGCGCGTCAGCCGCACCCGTCGTTCGTCGCGGGCCACCGTTCGCCCGGCGGCATCGACGATGCTGGTCCGCAGCGTCACCGCGCCCGACCGGCCGTCGTTGCGCAGGCGCGTGCGCACCGCCACCCGCGCCGCGCCATCGTCGAGCGTCACGACGCTGCCATAGACGCCCGGCCCGCCATGATCGAGCAGATCGACATGCACCGGATCGGTCACGATCAGCGACACCGGGCGATACAGCCCGCCATACATGAAGAAATCGCCCGAGATGGGCACGATGAACTCGGTCGTGCTGTCACGCTCCGGCTTGGAATTGTCGACCTTCACCGCGAGCATGTTCTCGCCTGGGCGCAGCGCGTCGGTCGCATCGACGCGGAAGCGGCTGAACGCGCCTTCATGCCGCCCCAGCTTGCGGCCGTTGAGCCAGACATCGGCGATGATGCTGGCGGCATCGAACTGAAGATAGACGCGCTTGCCCGTCGTTCCGGCTGGGGGCGTGAAACGCAGGCGATACCAGCCGATGCCGCGCGTGGTGTTCGCATCGGCGCGGCGGGTGAGCGCATAATTGCCGACGCGGTTCCACGTATGCGGCACTGCCACCCGCTCCCAGCCCGCATCGTCGTGATCGCGCGCGGTCGCATCGCCCGGCACGTCGCCTAGATGGAACCGCCAGCCGTCACTCAGCGACGTCTCGGTCCGCGCGAACGCCGCGGCGGGCAGCCCCGCCATCAGCAGCAGCATCGCGACCATCAACCACCGCCCCGGCATCATCTTCTCCAGTCCTGCACGTCATTTGACGTATGACGTATTATGACTTAATTGCCTAAAGCTATCGAGTTGGCAAGTAAACGGCCGATGGTTGCCGGATCGCGAAAAAGGGGAACGTCCACGTGAAGCTGTGTCGCTATGGCAGCCCGAATGCCGAAAAACCCGGTATCGTCGATGCCGACGGCCGTATCCGCGACCTGTCGGGCGTGGTCGCCGACCTCGCCGGCGAGGTACTATCCCCCGCCTCGCTGGCACGGCTTGCCGCGATCGATCCGGCCACGCTGCCGCTGGCGACGGGCGATCTGCGCTACGGGCCACCCGTCGCGGGCACGCGCAAGTTCGTGGCGATCGGGCTGAACTATGCCGATCATGCCGCCGAATCGAACCTGCCGATCCCCGACGAACCCGTCGTGTTCAGCAAATGGGTGAACTGCATTCAGGGGCCGAACGACCCGGTCGTTATCCCGAAGGAATCGCAGAAGACCGACTGGGAAGTCGAACTGGGCGTCGTGATCGGCAGCCACGCCAGCCATGTGTCCGAAGCCGATGCGCTGGCCCATGTCGCGGGATATTGCGTCGTCAACGACGTGTCCGAACGGCATTGGCAGGTCGAACGCGGCCCGACGTGGGACAAGGGCAAGGGCTTTCCGACGTTCGGCCCGGTCGGGCCATGGCTGGTGACGCCGGACGAGGCGGGCGATCCGCAAGGCCTGTCGATGTGGCTGTCGGTCAACGACCGGCCGATGCAGAACGGGTCGAGCGCGACGATGATCTTCACCGTGGCGCAGATCATCGCCTATCTCTCGCAGTTCATGACGCTGGAACCCGGCGACATCATCACCACCGGCACGCCCCCCGGCGTCGGCCTCGGCCAGAAGCCCGACCCCTGGTATCTGAAGCCCGGCGACGTGGTGACGCTGGGCATCGAACGGCTGGGCGAGCAGCGACAGGATTTCGTCGCGTGGCAGGCCCCTGCCCCCCGCCTTCCCTGACAGTCCGCCTGGAGACGCCGCCATGCCCGCACGCCGTAGCCTGTTGCGAACCTTGGCGGGTGCCGTACCGCTCGTCGCCTTGCCGGGAAACGCGCTGGGACGGCACCGCCGGACGGTCGACATCCGCGATCACGGCGCGGTCGGCGATGGCCGGACGCTGAACACCGCCGCGATCCAGCGCGCGATCGATGCCTGCGCGCAGGGCGGCGGCGGCATGATCGCGATACCGGCGGGCGTGTTCGTCAGCGGATCGATCCTCCTGCGCCCCGGCGTGGGCATGGAACTGCGGCGCGGCGCGGTGCTGAAGGGGTCGGCGTCGCTGGCCGATTATCCGCTGGTACTGCGCCGCTTCGCCGAAGCCTGGCCCGAACCGCTGCGCCTCGCGCTGGTCAACGCGACGGGCAACCACGGCCTGCGCATCCTCGGCCCCGGCACGCTCGACGGACAGGGCGACCCGTTCTGGCGGAGCTTCTTTACCATGCCCGACGAATATGTCGGCAAGGCCAAGGTGCAATATCACTTGCCCCAGCTCTGCTCGATCGAGGATTGCGACGACGTGCTGGTCAGCGGCGTGACCTTTCGCGATCCCGCCTTCTGGAACCTCCACCTCTATCGCTGCCGCCGGGCGGTGGTCGAGGATTGCGGGTTCGAGGTGCCGCATGTGATCCGCGCGCCGAGCAGCGACGGCGTCGACATCGATAGCTGTCAGGACGTGATCGTTCGCCGCTGCCGCTTCTCGGTCGACGATGATTGCATCGCGCTGAAAGGAACGCAGGGCGCCGGTGCCGCCGCCCATGCCGAAGCGCCGCCGGTCGAACGCATCCATATTCACGACTGCGTCTTCGAACATGGTCTGGGCTGCGTCACCTATGGCAGCAACGCGACGGTGGTGCGCGACGTGCGCGTCGAACGGATCACCAATGTCGGCGACATGCCGACGATCCGCTTCAAGGTCCGCCCCGACACGCCGGGGCAGGTATATGAGAAGCTGCGGGTGAAAGGCGTGCGACTGGCCGAGGCACCGACTTCGGTCAGCCGCTGGCACAATGGCGAGGTGTTCCATGGCACCGACATTCCCAATTTCAGCGTCAACGATCCCGCGATCGGCCTGATCGTCAACGCCCGCCTGACCCATGGGACGAAGGTCGCGCCCCGGCAGCCGGGTGCGATCATCCGCGACATCGTGATCGAGGACGTGCGCGGCACCACGCGCGGCTTCGGCACGATCTCGGGCAATCCGACGACCGCGATCAGCGACGTCCTGTTACGCGACATCGACGTCCGGCTGACCGACCCCGATCGATCCGCGCTGGTCGCACGCGATACGCGGAACGTTCGCATGGAGAACGTGCGGGTGAATGGCGAACCGGGCAGGACCGTGCGGGAGGACGACGGACGTTGATCGGGCGGGCTTTCTTCGGACCGAAGCTCGTCAGGCGGCAGTCGGCGCGTTTCAGGACCGCGCACCGCCCTTCGCCCCGATCACCGCGCCGTCCGTAACGTGATGCGGATCAGCTCGGACGGCACGCCGAGCCTAAGCGCGAAGCCCGGCCACAAGGGGGGGCCGTTGTTCACGTACAGGGTCATGCCGCCCACCGCATAGCGACCGGACACGAAGCCGTTGTTGGCCGGGGCGGAAAGATCGGCCACGGTCACAACGGCCAGTCGCGCCTCGTATCTTTACTGCAGGTGTATCGAAATATGCGATTCTATTATTTGTTATAGCTGGCGCAGGTCTGTCGGAAACGACCGTTTTCGTTAGTTCCGTAAGAATCTGGGTTGCTTGAGGCAATTGACGATTATCTATACGCTTTGCAGCAATTGATGGACTTGGGAGGTCGACGTGGCGGGTGGGCGTAAAAAAGGGCAAGCGGCAGCATTGCCAGCTATGTCAGATGCAGCGCTAGCTGACCTTGAAGTTATCAAAGGCAGGGGTGTCCACGCGGTTTGCTTCTTCAATAACAAGGGCGGGGTAGGAAAAACAACGCTTGTCGCAAATCTTGCTGCTCAACTTGCTATTGGTGCAAATAGTAAAGTTCTAGTCATTGATGCTGACCCACAGTGTAACTTAACTCAATATGTCTTGGACGATGAAGAATTTATAAAGGCTTACGAAACTGAAGAAACGGATAGTATATACAGTGTTATACATCCTCTTTCAATTGGTAAAGGGTATCAAGAAACCCTTCCAATAAGAAGCGTAGGTAACTTTGGGTTTGATATTGTAATAGGCGATCCGCGTCTTGCGCTTAAGGAAGACTTGTTGGCGCAAGATTGGCGAGACGCAAAGGCGGGCGGCACTCGTGGATTGAGGACCACTCTCCTATTTACCGATTTAATTGAGAGAGCAAAGGACTACGATTTTATCATTTTTGATATGGGCCCTTCGCTAGGCGCTATCAATCGCTCTATCTTATTGTCAGTTGATAGCTTTGTAATACCAATGTCTATCGATATTTTCTCTCTTTGGGCCATTCGTAATATAGGCTCGGCCCTGAAAGTTTGGCGTAAAGAGCTTGACGTAGGCATGCAGCTTGCCGAAGATCCAAAAGAAATAGAGTTCTACAAAAGGAAGAACCTTCGCTTGGTCGGCTATGTAACCCAACAACACAAGGAAAAAGTAACTGATGGCGCTGTTCGTGTTGTTGAAGCATACGAGGTTATACGTCGAAAATTGCCCGAAGAAGTATCTCATAATCTAAATCAATTTATAGCAAAGACCGAAATCGAACCTCACCTCGGAGATATTAAGCACCTTGGCAGCTTGGCTCCCAAATCCCAGACGCTGCATACGCCTATGACAATGGTTGCACTAAGCGGTAGCTATACTTCGCTAAGGAAACGTGCGCGCGAAATTTATGCAGATATTGGTGAGCGATTTCTTGCAAATTTAGCCAAATATTGAAGATGAAGGTTATGGTGACCTTCAACCGAGACCTTGTCGACGATTGCGCGCGACGAAAAGTTATTGTGTTTGTCGGGTCAGGCGTGTCCGCAGGTGTAAAAACCCGCAGCGGCCAACATATGCGCGATTGGGAAGGCTTTTTGCGTCATGCTGCGGGCCTAATTAATTCAACTATTGACAAAAAAATTGTGGAAGAGCTTCTCCTTTCCAAAGACTATATAATGGCATGTGAGATAATAAAATCTTCTCTAGACGAAAATTCATGGAATAATTTGGTCTATGAAGAATTTTCTAAAGTAGGATTAGTTTCCGATCTTCATAAATCGATTGCATCGCTAGATCAGCGCATAACACTTACTACAAATTTTGACAAACTTCTTGAAAGCACGTTTCAAGATGCATCGACTGGTACGCACTATCCGATAACTATTTCAAATTTATCAGAAGAAGTATTTCATATCCTTAGGGACGACAAAAAATATATTATCAAGATACACGGTACGGTTGATAGTCCAACATCGATGATATTTGCTAAGACAGATTACGCTAAAAAGGCGTTCTCAAATTGGGCGTATAGCGAGTTTATCGGCACTCTTCTAGTATCGTACACATTCTTATTTGTCGGGTTCTCCATGAACGACCCTGCCATATCACTTCTAGTGGAGCGTTATGCACAAAAATTTCCCAACGCACGCCCACACTATATTTTACAACCAAGTCCAATAAATTCTCGATTTCGAGATGTCTCTAAGAATCTTAGAAAACTCTACGTTATTGAATACGACCCCATCGACAATCACAAGAATTTAGCACTTACTATTGATGCGCTGGCAGAAGTTACTGTTGCTCGTCGAAGAGAGATACTTGCGGAAGAGCTTCGCGCAATGCGATAGAAATTTCGTCTTCGCTGGATGGTACTCATCGGCATTAGTTCGAAGCCGGTAGTTTAAAACGCCCTAACATTTGCAATTCCAGTCATCGGCTCTTCGTCTTTTTGTCGACTGCAAGCTTCGATGGCTTTGCGTGCCTTGTACGCTGCGTCGTCCTTGTCCGACTCATAGTCGGTCTGTACGTCGTAAAACGACCGAAGGTCAGGAAAGGCAGGGCATGATTCGGCCATACGAGGGCTTGCAATGCCAAACTGCACGTTGGCGGCTTTATTGGTTCTGAAACCAGCGGATCGAAAAAATCAATACAGCTCAATGCCTTAGGCAAAAAACTGGCGGAGACGGAGGGATTCGAACCCTCGGTAGGAGTAATCCCCCTACGGCGGTTTAGCAAACCGCTGGTTTCAGCCACTCACCCACGTCTCCCAAGGGGCTATGCCAAGCCTTGGAGTGCGGGCCTATAACGAGGGAATGCCCGGCGATCAACCACAACGTTGCTCGTAATTCGCACACCGCCGGCCGCGCGTTCATTGCGGGGCAAGGGCGAGGCGGCCTATCGTGCGGCATCGGGTTCCGCGTGGGGAGAATGGACAGATGCAACGGGTGATCGGGTGGCTGTTGCCGCTCATGGTGCTGGCGGCACCGGCGCAGGCGCAGGTGCGCACGGTCGACCCGAACGATGCGATCGACGGCGATCTCGCCCCCGCTCCCGTCCCGCCGACGCAACCGCGCGACGTGCCGCCCGCCTATACGCCCGAGCCGGTGCAGCAGGCCGAGCCGCCGACCACCACTCCGCCGAGCAGCACCGCGACCAGTGCTGCGGGCGACACGTTCGAACGCGACGACCTGATCGGCGCAGCCGAGGGTGTGTTCGGGCGCGGCGCCGAGGGGCTGGCCGGGATCATCGAGAATATCCTGAAGGATCAGGGCAAGCCCAACGCCTATATCGCCGGGCGCGAGGCGGCGGGCGCGTTCGTCGTCGGCCTGCGCTATGGCTCGGGCGTGATGAACCACAAGGTGGAGGGGCAGCGCACCGTCTACTGGACCGGGCCGTCGGTCGGCTTCGATGTCGGCGGCGATGCGACCAAGGTCTTCGTGCTGGTCTACAACCTGTACGACTCGCAGGAACTCTACCGCCGTTTCCCCGCCGCCGAGGGGCGTGCCTATTTCGTCGGCGGTTTTTCGGCCAGCTATCTGCGGCGCGGCGACATAGTGATGATCCCGGTGCGGCTGGGCGTCGGCTGGCGGCTGGGCGCGAACGTCGGGTATATGCGGTTCAGCGAGAAACAGCGGTGGCTGCCGTTCTAGGCGCAGCGCGGCAGGCCACTGCCTGACTCGACTCGCGCCAGCCCGGCCGGCGGGCGTAGCCCGGTCGACGACGCGGGCTTCGCCCGCGGCGCTGGGTAGGTTCCCCCCCACCCAGCGCCGCACCCCATCACCCGAACGCGGTCGACTCGAACCGCACCGGCTGACCCTGCGCCTCGCCGACCAGTTGCGCTTCCCACATCGCGGTCCGCCCGCGCACGATCGTGCCCACCGGCCGCCCGGTCAGCGTATCGCCGGTGAACGGCGACCAGCCCGATCGCGACGCCAGCCATGATTCCTCGACGGTCCAGCGCGACTTGAGATCGACGACGGTCAGATCGGCGTCATAGCCGAACGCGATCCGCCCCTTGCCGACCAGCCCGAAGATACGCTGCGCGCCGGCACTGGTCAGGTCGATCAGCCGCGGCATCGTCAGCCGCCCCTCCGCCACATGGTTGAGCAGCAGCGGCAACAGCGTCTGCACGCCCGGCATGCCGCTGGGCGATGCCGGATAGCGCTTGGCCTTTTCCTCGACGGTGTGCGGCGCATGGTCCGAACCGATCACGTCGGGCACACCCTGGGTCAGCCAGTGCCACAGCCCGTCGCGATGCGCGCCCGAGCGGATCGGCGGGTTCATCTGAGCATAGGTGCCAAGCCGCGGATAGGCCTCCTCGCCGGCCAGCGTCAGATGCTGCGGCGTGACCTCGCACGAGGCGATGTCCTTGTTCGCGCCGAGCAGTTCCAGTTCGGCCGGGGTGGTGACGTGCAGGACATGGACCCGCCGACCCGCCTCACGCGCGAGGCGCAGGATGCGCCGCGTCGCGATCAGCGCGCTCTCGTCGTCGCGCCAGACGGGGTGTGACGACGGATCGCCGCTCACCCGCTCGCCCTCGCGCGCGATCATCCGCGTCTCGTCCTCGGCATGGATCGCCACGCGCCGCCGGCCATGGCGCAGCACGCGCAGCAGGTCGGCATCCTCGGACACCAGCAGGTCGCCGGTCGACGATCCCATGAAGATCTTGACCCCGGCGGTGCCGGGCAGGCGCTCCAGTTCGGCCAGATGATCGGCGTTGCGCGCGGTCGCCCCGACGTAGAAGGCGTGGTCGCACCACATCCGGCCCTGCGCGCGGGCCAGCTTGTCGTTGATCGCTTCCGCATTGTCGGTGTTCGGCTTGGTGTTCGGCATTTCGAACACCGCGGTCACGCCGCCCATTACCGCCGCGACCGATCCGGTGGCGAGGTCCTCCTTGTGGACCAGCCCCGGCTCGCGGAAATGCACCTGCGTGTCGATCACGCCGGGCAGGATGTCGAGCCCGGTGCAATCGATCGTCTCGCCCGCGTCGCCGGCCACGCCGATGCCGGCGATCCGTCCGTCGGTGATGCCGATGTCGACCCGCGCCGGTCCGCCGGGAAGGTGGACCGTGCCACCGGTGAGCTTGGTATCGAAGGTCGCCAACGCTGCCGCCTCTTGTCGCTGGGGGGTGGGGCCTCCTACCTCGTCCCCATGACGCTGACCACCCCCGGAACCTGGCTTGCCGATCGCGCCGTGCTGCGCATCGGCGGCACCGATGCACGCGATTTCCTGCAAGGGCTCGTCACGCACGATCTCGCCCTGCTCGCGCCCGACCGGCCGTTATGGGCGGCATTGCTGACGCCGCAGGGCAAGGCGCTGTTCGATTTCATCCTGTGGGCAGACGGCAGCGACGTACTGATCGATGCCGAGGCCGATGCCATCGACGCGATCGCCAAACGCCTCACCGTCTATCGCCTGCGCCGCGCGGTCACGATCGCGCGGGAAGATACCGGCGTTCACTGGTCGGCGGAAGGAACGCAAGGGCTGCCCGATCCCCGCCTGCCGGAGCTTGGCCGCCGCTGGCTGGCACCGCCCGGCGAACCGGCGACCGGCTGGCACGAACACCGACTGCGCCTCGGCATCGTTGAGGGCCGCGCCGAGTTCGGCGATGGCCAAACGCTCTGGCTGGAGTGCAACGCCGCCGAACTGAACGGGGTCAGCTTCACCAAGGGCTGCTATGTCGGACAGGAGAATACCGCGCGAATGCACTATCGCTCGACGGTCAACCGCCGGCTGGTGGTGGTGCCGACCGACACCGCCGGTCCGCGCACCCGCCTGCTCCACGCCGACCTCGGGCTGGCGGTCGAACATCGCCGGGTCGATGATCTTGGCGATACGCTCCGCCCGGCATGGCTGGCGGCCGCCTTGGCCGGCGATCCCGCCTAGGGCCGATCGACATTTCGCATTTCCGACCAATCTTCGTCATTTCCGACCGAGACTGCCGCTCCTTTCGTCACCCCGGACTTGTCCCGGGGTCCACGGCTCGGCAATCGCTACGCCTTGAGCCTTGATTCACCGCATGTGCGGCCAGGTGGACCCCGGAACGAGTCCGGGGGGACGACGCGCGAAGGAAGGTCGATCGGCCCTAAAACAGTTCGTCGAGCAATAGATGGAACGTCAGCCGGTCGGTGTCCGGCTCGGCGATGCCATAGGCCGCGAACATCCGCTCCTGTAGACCGGGTCCGAACTCGCCGAGGCAGTTGAACAGGATCGCAAGGTCCTGATAGCGATCCGCCACCCCGGCCCGCGCCACGTCGATGCAGCCGACCACCGCCCCGCCCTGCACCAGCAGATTGTCGAGCGAGAAATCGCCATGCGTCACCACCGCATCGGGGTCGAGCGGCAACAGCGCCCGCATCGCCGCCCACACCTGCCCCGCCGACCAGCCGAGCCGCTCGTCGTCGAAATCCTCTTCGTCGACCTGGCCCGCGTCGATCCGTGCCCGCGCCGCCGCCATCCGCCGCTGATGGTCGCTCGCGAACGGGCAGGACGCGACCGGGATCGCATGCAGCCGCCGCAGGAACGCCACCAGCGCGTCGACCAGCGCCGCGTCCGGCCGTCGCGACAACGCCTGATACGCCGTTTCGCCCGGCAGCGCCGTCGTCAGCAGCCACGCCGCATCGTCCGCCCCGACGAAGCGGACCACGGCCGGCACCGGCATCCGTCCGGCCAGCCAGCGCAGCCGGATCATCTCGTCGGCGATGTCGTCGGCGACCGGTCCGGTGCCGTGTTTGAGGAACAGGTCAGCCGCCCCCGGCCGACCATGTAGCCGGTACACCGCCCCGCCCGATTCCCCGACCAGATCGCGCGCCCAGTCATATCCCGCCACTGCTTCGGCGATACCGGGCGGCACGTCCACCGGTGCGCAGGGGGTTTCGCGATCCATCCTCCGCTCCGCTACATCCGACACAAACGAAAAGGGAGGCCGGTTGCCCGACCTCCCTCTTTGCGAATGCTATTTTCCCGAAGGAAAGTAGAATTACATGCCCGGACCGTAGGTGATTTCCACGCGACGGTTCTGCAGCTCGCGGACGCCATCGGCAGTCTCGACGCGCGGACGGCCTTCGCCGAACGCTTCGGTCGAGATGTTCGACGCGCCGACGCCACGGCCTTCCATGTACGCACGGACCGAGTCCGCACGACGCTGCGAAAGACCGACGTTGTACGAAGCCGAGCCCGACTTGTCGGCGTGGCCGGCAAGCATGACGCGCGCATTGCCGCACGACTGGTAGTTCGAGATGGCGTTGTCGAGAATGCCAGCCGCTTCCGGCGTGACGTCCGACTTGTCCCATTCGAAGAACACGATGTACGGTCCCGGCGTGCAGACGGTTTCGACGACCGGGGGAGCGGGTTCCGGTGCCGGCGGCGGCGGAGCAACGGGCTCTGGCGGCAGCGGCGGCGGAACCGGGGTCGGCGCGCCGAAGTTGAAGGTCAGGCCACCCAGCAGGCTGTGCGACCGGAAACGACCGTCGTAACCGACGCCACGAACGTTCACGATGCGAACGTCTTCGGCGTTGAAGAAACGATACTTCAGCGAAACGTCGACGTTCTCGCTCAGCGGCGCGCGGATGCCCGCAATCGCCTGCCATGCGAAGACCGTGTCCGAGTCGTCGAGCGCCGAGAAGCGGTTCGAGACGCGATAGTCGTGCGCCTTGACGCGCGCGACACCGGCACCACCGCCGACGAAGCCGCTGATCGCGTCATCGTCACCGAAGTCGAGCATGGCGTTCGCCATGAACGACAGCGCCGAGGTGCGGCCACCGCCGCTGTAGGTGCCGGCAGGCACCGCAGTCGTCGGGCCGGTCGCGACCGAACCGGTGGTCCGGATCTCGTCGACGGTCGCGCTGCGATAGCTGACTTCAGCTTCAACGCGGAGCGCACCGAAGTCGTAACCGACCTGGCCGCCAACGTCATAGCCATAGTCGCTGTCGATGGTGGTAACGCCACCAGCCGGAGCAGTAAGATCGTAATCGATGTCTTCGACGATCATTGCGCCGCCTTCCACACCCACATACCACGCGTTGTCGCGGGCGAGGGCGGGAGTTGCGAGCGCAGTGGTCGCGAGCGCCAATGTGACGGCAAGCTTCCGCATTCTAGTCCCCTTTCACAGTTGTCCTACGGACAGCGCAAACCAAGTACCGAAGCGTTGGTTGCCGCGCAAGCGCACAAAAATCGCGGTGTTGCACAAACGACACGATTTCACCGGCCAATCAGGCCGTGATCGCGGAGTGCCGTCAGTACCGTATCGAGGGTGGCGCGGGCTTCGACATCCCGCACGTTTCCGCCATTCGCCCCCGGAATCGCCGGCCGCTGCGCCCCCACCACGGCGGTTCCCTCGACCATCAGCCGCCGGGCATGAAGCTCGCCGATCCGCCACTGCGCCCCGCGGAACACCACGGTCGTTTCGCCACCGGCCCACCACAAGGCCATGCCCTCGCGTGGGGCAACGAAGCGCCAGCCGCCCGCCGTCATCCCCGCGACCCGGCGCGCGCTTCCCGCCCACGCGCCGACCGGCGCATCGCCCACGATCCAGCATTGTCCGGGCTGCGCGGTGGCCGGGGGCGTGTCTTCGCCGACCCCCTCGATACCGCCGTGCAACAGCAGGTCGATGCACGTCAGCGCCTCGTTATGCGTCATTTCCTTTTGCGCCTGCGAACTGTGCAACAGCGGCAGCGCAAGCCGTGCGGTCCGGTCGGTCATCATGGTATCTCCGGCAGAAAGGGAAGGATCATCGGTCGCGACGCGCCATGCGTGCCGATCTGGCGCACCATGATTTGCGCCGCCGCGCCCGGCACCGGCAGGGTGACGGCGGGCATCGCGACCTCGATCGTCTCGCCACGGCCATCGGCGTGCGCGATCGTCACAAGATACGCCTCGCGTTCCTCGCCCAGCGGCAGGTCGATCGAATCGCGCCACCCCGCCACACCCCGCGCCCGCCGGACCCAGCGGACGGCCAGCACGCCACCCACCCGGTCGATCCGGCCATGCACCGGTGCCGGCGGCACCAACGCGCGGCCGTCGGGTACGATCGCCGTCTCGGCCACGTCGTCGGGGGCGATTCCACTCGCCATCGCGCGGATCGCCCGCCCGACCCTCGGCGGCGGATCGTCGATCGCGCGCAGCGTCGCCGGATCGAGCAGCACGAAGCCCTCGCCCGGACCATGGCTCCCCATCGCCCAGTCGCTCCCCTGCCGCCCGCGCCACAGCAGCGACAATCGCCAGCGTGCCGCACCCATGCGCCGCGCCCGGCCGAACTGGACGATCTCGTCACCGATCAATGCGGCATTGGCCCCCTGGTCCAGCGCCGCCGCATCGGCATCGGCCAGCGTCATCGCATCGTGCAGCAGCACGACATCGATCTCGCTCGTCCGGTCCTCGATCGCCGCCGTGCCCGGTCCCAGCACGCCCGGCACCGTGCCGATCGTCCCCGCCGCCGCCGTCATGCCGATCTCGCGCCACCCTGTCGCATCGTCGCCGGCCAGCAACGTCGCCCGCCGCCAGCCGGGTGCCGTCCCCGCCGCGACCGCCATCACCTGCAGCGTATCGCCCGCGCCCGGCACCTCGATCAGCCGCAACCGGGTGTCGCCCGGCAGCACGTCGGCGGCCAGCACCGGCGCGCCGTCCGCCGCCACCGGCCCCGGCGCGGCGAACGGGATCGGCACCAGATCGGCGGTTATGCCGTCCGCCTCGATCGCGACACGGCGGACGCGCCACCGCCCGTCCTCGCCGGCGATCGTCACCCGCTCGCCCGGGCGCAGGTCGATCGCGTCCCAGCCGAGCATCAGCGTCCGCCCCTCGCCCCCGCTGGCCAGCCGCGCCGCGACCATCCCCGCCAGCGCCGCCGCGTCACCGGCCTGCATCGCAGCGGGCAGCGCGATCCGCTCGGTCGCCCGCGCGCCCGGCGTCCGCACCTGCTGCACTCCTGTCTGATAATCGCGCGCACTGTCGTGATAGGCGACCACGACATCGCGCGGCTCGACCGGAGCCCGCCGCCGGCTGGGCGCACCCGCCCCCGGCGACACCGTCCGCGCCGGCCCCGCCCCGAAACACAGGTCCAGCCCGCCGCCGCCGGCCGCATACCAGCCGCCGATCGGATCTATCAGCGCCGCCACCGCATCGCCGACGCTGGTCCCCTCGGCGGCGAACCCGCCCAGCACCGGCCCCGCCTGCCCGCCGATCACCCCGTCGCTCAACACGCCCGCGATCGTGCCGACCGCGACCGGCGCGGCATCGGCGATCACCTCGAAGGTCAGCGAGGGGATGCGATTGCCGAAATCGGCCAGCGCCAACTCCTCGAACACCACATAGGCGATGCCGCGATAGGCCGGCGCGCTGCCCACCCCCACGACGCTCGCGATCAGCGGATCGGGCATCTGCGCCTCGTCGCCCGGATACCAGCGAAACCCGGTGCGGCTCTTCCAGTCGCCCGCCGCCCCGCGCAGCAGCTTGCCCTCGGCCCAGATGCGCCCCACCCCCCGGATCGAACGCGCCGACAATGCGACGGCGAACGACGCCGAATAGCTGTACTGCGTCGTCCGCCCGCCGGTCTTGCTGCCGGTCGTCGCCGCCGATTCGCGCAGGTCGGTCGCCCAGATCACCGTGCCCGCCACCCGCATCGTCCCGAACAGCTTCGGGATCGCGCTGCCATAGCTTGACGTCTGTACCCTGAGTTCGGTCAGCCGCGGCCCCTCGCGCCGCTTGCCGCCGAACAGCGCGGCATCGATCGTCCGCCCGGCCACCGCCCCCAGCGCCCGGCCGACCGGCCCACCGACCGCTCCGCCCAGCGTCGTCAGCACCACACTCGCCATCAGCCCGCTTCCTCCATCCGCCACACCCCGATCACCGGCCACGGCGGCACGCCCGGCCGCTCGACCACCCGGCGCGCCACGCCGTCGGCGTGGATGATCCCGAGCTCGCTCACGATCGCCAGATGCAACTGCCCCGGCGCGCTCGCCAGCAGCAGCACGTCGCCCGGCCGTGCCTCCCCGACCGCGACGAACCCCGCCGCCGCCAGCGCATCGCCCGCCCGCGCCGCATCGCCACACCGCGCCGGATAACCTCGCGGCACCGCCCGCCCGGTCGCCCAGCCGACCAGCCCGACACAGTCGAACCCGCCCTCCACCGACCGCCCCTGCACCCGGAACCGCGCCCCGATCGCCGCACGCGCCCGCGCCACCACCGCGCTCATGCGCCGGGATAGCGCGTCAGCAGGTCGATGCCCGGCAGATGCGGCTCGCCCCGGAAATTGGCGACATTGCCGAACCGGTCGCGACACGTGGCGAGCGTCCCGTCGCACCCCTCGCCCACCTCGACCAGCGCGCCCGCCCCCTCGAACGCCGGCACCCGCACCAGCACCACGCCAGTGGCATCCCCGACGACGATCCGCTCGGCCAGCCCGCCGTTCGCCCCGCCGATCCAGCGCAGCCGCCCGCCGGCACAGCCCACCCCGCCGCCCGCCAGCACCAGCCGGTTGCCCGCCTGCGCGCTCACCCGCACCACCCTGCGTCGCTCCGCCATCGGTACCCGGCACCGCGCATCGCCCAGCGTCGCGCGACATCCCGGCGACGTCGTCTCGACCACCGCCCGGTCGAGCGCCACCTCCACCCCCAGCAATTCGGCGGTGAAGCCGCCCCGCGCCGTCGCCACGCTGCCGATCCGCCCCCCGGCGACCGGCGTCGCCACCTCCGCGCTCCAGTCCCACGCGAACACGCTGATCCGCGCCCCGTCATAGCGCCCGGCCAGCAGGTCGCGCTCCGCCACCGCCCGGTGGCTCAGTGCCCCGCCCACCTCCAGCGCCGGGGCGCCCGCCGTATCGTCGCGCACAATCGCCGAGGGCATCATCCCCGGCGCGGCACGATAGGTCAGCCCCGCCACCACCAGATCGCGGTCATGCGCGGTCAACCCGATCGTGACGCCATCGACCCGCTCGATCCGCCAGCACCACGCCAGCGTCACCAGCCTGTCCCCACTCATGGTTCGCGCAGCTCGATCAGCGGCACGCTCACCGCCTCGGCCGCGCCATGTGTGGTCCGCGCCACCTGCAACCGGTCCTCGGCGAAGCGCACCGGCACATCGAAGCCGAAGCCGGCCGCCACGCCCACGCCCGGCCCCGGCGCGACATCGAGCAGCACGAAGCCCCCGGCCTCCACACTGAACCCCTGCGTCTCGACCCCGCCGACGCTCACCCGGACGCTGCCCGCCACCGGCCGGGTGATCCGCCGCACCATCGCGCCATAGCGTTTGACGAGCGGATACCGTGTCGTCGCCCCGTCGCCTACTCCCAGCGCCACGTCGCGCGGCCCCACCGGATCGCCGGTCGCGTGATCGAACGGGTCCTGCAACCGGAACCCCCGCGCCGGCCCCAGCCGTGCACGAAAGAACGCCAGCAACACCGCCACATCCTCCTGCGACCGCACCCCCGGCGCCACGTCATAGCGGGTGCGCGGTTCGGCCCAGCCGATGCCGCGCACCTCCGCCCCGCCCGCCCCGGCCGCGATCGCGGTCTGCGTTTCGGGGATCACCTCCGCCTGCGCGCCCAGCGCCAGCGGAAAGCGCACATCGTCGAACGCCTCCACGCCATCCTCCTCGTCGAACCACACCAATCCGTCGCGCAGCACCTGCGGCAGCGCCCACAGGAACACGCCGGCCACCCCGCGCGCCCTTGCCCGCTGCGCTGCCGCCACGATCGCCGTCCATTGCTCCCGGTCCTCGCCCCGCAGCACGAACCCGGCAAAATATTGCTGTTCGCCGACCGGATAGCCCAGCCTTGCCTCGGCCGCCGCGACCGCCCGCACGCTCGCCCCGACATTGCCGGTCGCCGCCCAGTCGTAATCCTCCAGTTGCAGCACATCGAACGCCGGCCGCGCCCACCCCACCGGCAGGTTCGCGCGCTTCACCTGTGGCGCGGCGGGATCGAGAATGGTCGGCAGATAGGCGAGCAGCAGCACCTGCACCGCCCCCGCCGCGCGCGCCGCCTGCCCCAGCGCGGCGGTCGACGCCGCCAGCAGCGCCCCCGCCCGGTCGAGCAGCTCGCGCCGGGCGGCATCCAGGTCCCCGCGCACATCGTCGATCACCACCGGATCGCCGCCCAGCGCGACCTTCGCCGCCGCATCGTACAGGCAAATGCGATGGCCGGGCGTCACCCACCACCACGGCTCGCCCACCTGAAACTTCGGCACCAACCCCGCCACCACCGCGATACCGACGAACGCCCGCGCCACCGCCTGCAAATACGCCATCGCCCCCGGATGCGCCGGCGACAGCAGCGTCGACGGCGGCACCCACCCGGTCAGCGCGGGCGACCCGTCGCTCGCGCGCTGCTTCCAGTCGCCCCAGCAATGCGCGTCGAACAGTTCGTAGCTGAGCGACCAGATGACGCCGTACCCCAGCGCCAGTGCCCGCGCCGCGAAGTCACGATGCCACGCCGCGCACGCCGCGTTCAGCACCCCGCCGGCCAGCGACACGAACAACCCGCCGCCCGCGCGCTCGAGCCGGAAATAATGGCTCATGCCGACATAATGGACGATGTCGCCGCGATACCCCAGCCGCAGCGCATTGTGCAGCAACCGCGCTGGCGTCAGGTGATAGCTGTCGTCATAGCCGCTACAGATGCCCAGCCCATGTTCGGGCACAACCACATCGCCCACCGCCAACACCGATCCCGGCCCCTCGCAGCGCAGGTCCGACAGCTCGACCCACCCCTCGGCCGGTGCCGCCAGCGGCGCGTCGCCCGCGTCATAGCCCGGCGGCACCAGCGACACGAACATCCGGTCGACATCACCCGCCCACACCGGATCGGCCTCCCCCGGCAGCAGGAACCCGCCCTCGACCCTCGCGAAGTCGATGGCGACCACCGCATCCTCCGGGTCGCCGACCGCATAGTTCCACAACCGCACATACCACGCGCGCGGCGCACCGCTCGCGTCGCGTCCCTCGATCGTCAGCACCGGGCCATGCACCACATCCAGCGGCCGCACCCCGCCCGACCGCCACCGGAACGACAGACGGCACCCACGAAAATTGCGATCGGTCGCATAGCGCAGCAACGGATGATCGTGCTTGTCCTCCGCCGCCCAGATCAGCCCGGCCAGATCGTCGCGCCGATAGAAGACGCAATCGACCCGCAGCGCATCCGCCGCCGTCGTCACCACCGACGCCATCATCGGCCGGGGAAAATCGACCGTCCAGTACGCCGCATCGAACCGGGTCAGTACGCCCGCCTCCTGGTCTGTGCGTTCGCTCGCCAGCCAATGGCCCATCTCACGCCTCCATCAGCGCGGCGCGCACCGCGCGCGCGACCTGCCGCCCCGACTGGCGCAGCGCCTGCGCCTCCTGCCCCGGTGGGCCGGTTATCGTGATCGCCACCCGCACCGCGCGCGCCTCACCCGCGCCTGCCGGCATCACCTGCCCGCTGCTGGTCGGCACGAACAGTTCGGGGCCACGCTCGCCGACCCAATAGGGCCGCTGCGGACTGACCGGACCGCCGGTCGCCCGCCCCGGCGCACCGCCGATCAACTGGCCGAGCAACCCGATCAGTCCCCCCGCCCCGCCGCCGCCCGGCGTCCCCGACCCCAGCACGGCGGCGGCCGCGATCTCGCCCAGCACTTTCAGCGCCACATCGCGCAGGTCGTCGAACCCCAGCCTGCCGGTACGGATCGCCCGCGCCAGCGTCGTTTCGATCGCCCGCCCCGCCCGGTCGACCCCGGCAGAAAACGGTCCGTCCAGATTGCCCTGCATCGCCGCCACATCGGCGGCGAAGCCTGCGGTATCGGCGCGCACGCGCACGATCAGCCGTTCGATTTCCTCATCCATCGGGAAAACGCTCCTTCAATTTGGTGATCGTCGCCCGGTCGCACGGCGTCGGCGCATCGCCGGCCACCGCCCGCACCAGCGCCGCCAATTCGGCGGGAGTCGCGGCCCAGAAGGCGTCGGGCGACCAGCCGAACGCCACCCCCGCCAGCCCGGCGGCCCGCGCCGCCCCCTCGGCGAAACTCATCGCCCGCCCAGTATCTGCCCGATCAGCACTTTGAGCGCCGGGGTCGCCGCCGCGATGCCCGCCGCCGTCACCCCCTCGGCAAAGGCATCGCGGTCGACCGGCGGCGGATCGCGCAGGCAATGCCACAGCAGCGCGACCAGCTCGGCGATGCCGATCCGCCCCGCCGCCGCCCGCTCGACCAGCGCCAGCAGCGACCCCACCTCCGCCTCGGCGGCGACCAGCGCGGCGAAGCTCGGCCGCAGCACCAGCGTCTCGCCGCACACGCGCAACGACGCCTCGCCGCGCACCGGATTGGCGGCCATGGTCATGCCGCCACCACCGCGCCCGAGGATTCGAGCGCCAGCGTATAGCTGCGCTCGCCATTGTAATCGCCGGCATAGTCCAGCCGGGTGACGAGGAACCGCCCGGTCATCATCTCGCCGCCCTCGAACGTCAGCCGGTAATCGTCGATCCGCCCGACAAGCGCGCTGCCCCGGATGCGCACCTCGGCCGCAGCCCCGGTGAACACCCCCGCCGCCGACACGCTGACCGACCGCACCCCCGCGCCCGCCAGCAAGTCGCGCCACCCGCCCGAATCCTTGGACGTCACCGCCACCGCCTCGCCGTTGATGCTCAACTGCGTCGTCCGCATCCCCGCCACCGTCGTATAGACGACCGGCAACGCCCCGTTCCCGACTTTGAGCAGGAACGCGCTTCCCTTCTCCACCGCCATGTCATTCTCCTGAAAAGCCGCAGGCCCCCGCCTGCCATTGTCATCGGCAAGGCCACACCACCCGCCCCACCCACTTCGTCATCCCGGCGAAGGCCGGGATCCACCGTCCCGCACATTCCCCAACACCGGCTCGTGCTGAACCATCGACACCAGCCCTCACCGGGATCACTAAGGAGCAAACCGCACCCTCACCCCGCCAGCATCCGCACCCGAAACTCGGCGACCGCGACCCAGCGCCCCTCCCCCTCGCGCGCCAGCCGGCCGCGCAGGAATACCAGCGACGCCACCCGCCACCCCGCCAACTCGGCCGGCGCGCCCAGCACCGCCGCCTCCACCCGCGCCGCCAGGTCGCGCAGCCGTTCGGGCCGCTCGCCCGTATCGAACGCCTGCACCACCACCCGCCCCTCGCGCCCGGCGGCATCCTTGGTGCCCCAGTCGCTCAGCGCCGGCGTATCGATCAGCACATAGGGCCGGAGCCCGCGCACCGGCGGCGCATCGAACACCGCCACCTCGGGGATCGCCGCGCGCACCCGCGCCACCAGCATCGCCTGCATCAACGTGGCGGCGATCATCGCCCCCACTCCGCCACCTGCGCGAACGCCGGATCGGTGATCGACCGCCGCGCCAGCCCCCGCCCCGACAGCACCACCGCATCCCCCTCTACCGCCACTTCGACCCCCGCCACCGCTCCAGCGCGCGCCGCCACCCGCTCGCGCACCGCCGCCGCCCGCGCCGCACCGGCCACGCGCCCCCGTTCGGCGAGCGCCCTCATCGCCGCGCGCTCCCGATCCGCATCCGCCGCCACGGCCGCCACAGCGCCCCCACCGCCGCCGGCGGGGCCAGATCGCGCCCGCGCGCCTCGATCAGATGCGCGGCCAGCAACACCACCCCCTGCGCCACCGCCGCCGGCAGCCCCGCCCAGTCCTCCGCCAGCCCCGCCACGAAGCGCACCTCGCCCGCCGCAGTCATCCGCACCCATCCGGTGCCGGTCGCATCGATGTCCACCGCCGCCACCGCGCCGCCGCCGGTGATCGATCGCACCGGCTGCACCGGCAGCGCGCGCCACTCGCCCGCCGCCGCCATCGCCGCGACATGCTCGCGCACGATCAGCGCCTGTCCGGTGAACCCCTCGGCCAGCGCCAGCGCGGCGGCGGCCACTCCCTCGATCACCCCATCCTCGTCGCGCGCCACGATGCGCAGATACCCGCGCGCCGCCTCGCGCACCTCGGCGACCACCGCCGCCGGCAAAGGTGCCGTCATGTCCGTCTCCTGTTGTTCGATCCGCTCACGCGGATGGTGGCGGTGCCGGCCCGCTCCCCCTCCCCGCCACCCATTCAGGATACTTGCGTGGGTGGCGGGGAGGGGGAGCGGGCCGGCACCGCCCTCACATCACGACACCGCGAACTTCATCAGCTTGATCGCCTCCGAATTGATGACCGCGCCGCCGACCCGCCGGGTCGCGTAGAAATGGACGAACGGCTTGTTCGAATACGGATCGCGCAGCACCTGCGTCTCGGCCCGCTCGGCGATCAGATAGCCCGCCTTGAAGTTGCCGAACGCGATCGCGGAATTGCCCGCCGCGATGTCGGGCATGTCCTCCGCCTCGACGACCGGATAGCCGAGCAGCGTGTCGGGCCGCCCCTCAATCAGCCCCGGCACCCACAGGAACGCGCCGTCCGCCGTCTTGAACTTGCGGATGCGCGCCGCCGTCTGCGCGTTCATCACCCAGCACGCCCCCTGCCGGTACGGCCGCCGCAGCAGGTGGACGAGGTCGATCAGCCGGTTTTCCGGCTCGGTCCCGAAATCGGCTGCGGCCCCGCTCGCCAGATACTGCATCGTCCCGAACGCCCGCGTCGCATCGCCCACCGCGCTGGTCGGATAGCTCAGGAACCCCTTGGGCCGCGCGACCCCGTTGCCGCTGACGAACGCCTGCCCCTCGGCACGGGCGAACTCGCTCGCGATCTCGCCGGCCAGCCAGCCCTCGACGTCGAACGCCGCATCGTCGAGCATCGCCTGGCTCGCCGCCGGATTGGCGTACAGCTCGCCCATCGGCGGCACGATCTCGTTGAAGGTCGGCGTCGCCGTCTCCGGCCGCGCCGCCGTCTCCCCCGCCCAGCCCGACGGCGTACCGCCGTTCGTCACCAGCTTGCGGTATCCCGCACCTCCCACCTGCACCACCTGCGCGATGCTACGGATCGGGCTGGCCGACTTCAGCGTCGATTCGATCAGCTCGTCGATCGCCTCGGGCACCGCATGGCCCCCCGCCGCGTCGCTGGCGCTCGACAACGCCTTCGTCTCGACCGTCGTCCCGGCCCGCACGAACGCGGCGAAACCGCTGCTCACGTTCGCCCCGCTCAGCAGCGGCCGGTTGCCCGGTGCCGCGACGCCCGAAAGTCCGCCCGTCATTCCCTCGATCGTCATATGCCCGTCCCCATGAAAAAGGGCGCCGCAACCGCGACGCCCGTCCAGAAAATTGATGCCCGGCCGAAGCTCACCCGTCCTCGACGGCATGGATCCGCGCCAGCGGCTGCATCGGCTGCGCGACGAGGCTGATCTCGACCAGCTCGGCCCGCGCGATCACCCGCCGCACCCCCTGCCGCACCCGCAGCGCGCGATAGCCGAACGACAGCCCCGTGATCGCCCCGGCCTTCACCAGCCGCGCCGGTTCGTCCGCCGCGATGCGCGCGACGATCCTCACCCCGCGCGCATCCTCGCCGATCCACTCGACCGTCCCGATCGGTGTCCCACAATGCTGCCACAGCAGCGGCACCCGCCCGCCCGCCACCAGCGCGCCGGGCAGCAGCACGTCGCCGCCGCGGTCGGCATGGTGAAACACCGCCGCATAGCCCGCGAACCTCACCGCCCCCATCGCGGCCAGTCCGTCTCGACCGCGATCCCCACCAGCACCAGCGCCACCAGCATCCGCACCACCCAGCCGAACGCCGCGCGCACTGCCGAGCGCCTCGCATCGCGCCACGCCGCCAGCAGGTCGCGCAGTTCCTTCACATCGCCCGCCGCGCCGGCATCGGACAGCCCGATCCGCGCCATCGCCCGCGTCGCCCCCAGTTCGCCCGCCGCCTCCGCCAGCCCGCGCAGCGTCAGCAGGTCGGCGCCATCCTCCGCCGCCTGTCCCATCAGCCGCGCCAGCACCATCTCGTCGTCCATCACTTGCCTCCCCGTGGCCCTCGCCCTAGCCAGACGCGGTGAAACCCCGCCTGCGCATCATCGCCGCCGCCTTCGCCGCCGCACTCCTCGCCTTCGTGTTCGCGCTGCCGATCCTGAAGGCCGACCGCTGCGCCGAACGCGGATTGACCTTCGACCGCAGCACCTTGCGCTGCCGCTAGGCCGGATCGACGTTCGGCAAAGTGCCCTCAGTCTCCTCCCCTCCCTGACTAGGGAGGGGCTGGGGGTGGGTCGGCCGGTTGTGGAACGCTTGCGTTTCCTCTCGGGCCAACCCACCCCCGCCCCCTCCCTAGTCAGGGAGGGGAGGTGCCGGCCCGCTCCCCGGCACCCCATCCGCCGTCCGGCTGCTCAGTCGAACCCCAGCATCCCGCGCTTCTCGGCATCGCTCAGGAAATTCGCCGCCGCGACCTGCCGCCACAACCGCTCGCGCTCCTCGGCCAGCACCGGCACCCGGTTGAGATCGATCGCCAGCGTCACCTCGCCCAGCCACGGCGTGAGGCCCTGCGCCACCGCGCCCAATATCCGCTCGCCCATCGGCACGATCGCCTGCCGCCACAGCGCGCGGTTCGCCTCGCGGTAATTGGCATAGGCATTGTCGCCCGGCAGCCCGAGCAGCATCGGCGGCACGCCGAACGCCAGCGCGATCTCGCGCGCAGCCTGCGCCTTCAGCCCGACGAAATCCATGTCGGCGGGCGACAGGCTCATCGCCTGCCACTTCAACCCGCCGTCGAGCAGCATCGGCCGCCCGGCGTTCGGCGCGCCGGCGAAACTGTCGTCGATCTCGGCGCGCAGCCGGGCATATTGATCCGCCGACAGCACGCCGCCGTCGCCCGGATCATGCACCAGCGCGCCCGACGGCCGCGCGGCATTGTCGAGCAGCGCCTTGTTCCACTTCGCCGCCGCATTGTGGACCGCCACCGCGCCCGCCGCCGCGCTCAGGCATCCGAGGCCATAATGATCGTCGGCGGGATGGAACGCGCGGATATGGATCAGCGCCGGCCGCCCCGCGCCGTCCTCCGCCGCGATCCGCGTCACCCGCTCGCCCACCCGGTAACGATAGGCGACCGGCCACCCGCTCGCATCCGCCTCCACCGAAACCCGCTCGGGCCGCAGCGCATAGAGTTCGCCGACACCCCCCGCCCCGTCCTCGATCACCTGGACATAGGCGTTGCCGTGCAGCAGCAGATGCGCCGCCGCCGTCTCCAGAAACTCCTGCCCCGCCGATCGTGCGCCGACCAGCGCCACCGCCGCCGGCGTCCCCGCGATCGGTGCGGCGGCCAGCCCCTCGGCGACCGTCCGCACCGCGCGCTGCGCGACCGCATTGCCGATATAGCCCTCGCGAAGCCGCCCCGCATAATCCTGCGGCCACTGCCCCGCCGCCGGCCCCGCCCCCTCACGCCACGCGACCGCCCCCGCGCCCCCGCGCGCCAGCACCGGACGCGACCCGTCGCGCCCGGACCTGCGTCCGAACCATTTCATGCCCTGTCTCCCGAAACGAAAAAGGCCCCGCATCGGCGGGGCCTCGTGAAGCCAACCAGTCCATCGTCGGACCATCCCTGCCCTCTCCCCTGACAAGGGGAGAGGGATACCGAAGCTTGCCAGCTTTGCTGGCTAGCGCAGATTTATAGAGGGGTCGGGGAGCCACAGGCTCGCGCGAGCGCACCAGCATGACCATCGCGGACTATCCAGCTCCGGGTTTATTCCTGTCGCGGCTGGTCGCCCTGTCCGGGTGCTGGCCGACATCCGAACTGCCGGATTTCCTTAACCTGCATCCACGCGGCAAAGCGCGCCATGAGCCGGGCCTCGGCACCCCGCATCAATTCGATCTGCTGGTCGCGGGATATGCGCACCGCCACCCGGTCCGTACCGTCAACCATCCGCACGAATGCTTGTCCGTTGCATCGACCGGCGCAGATCATCGCCGATCGCACGCCAATCGGAGGAGGCACTCCCGGCGTCGATCGCACGCCACGTCCGACCCATTCCCGGCACGGCGATGATCTGCGCCATCCCATTCAACAGCGATTTTGCCACAGGTGGCGATCGATACTGGTTCATGCCCCATGTCCTTGGCCGTGTGTCATGAGGATGCGGGACAGGCCGCATATCCGCCGATCCCGTCCACAACGACATTTCACCGATCATCGACCCGCCGGCTACCCGGTTCCACCGAAACGGACCCAATTTCGCCCGCCACCCCCTCGTCGTCCCCGCGCAGGCGGGGACCCATATGCGCCAACGTTCCGGCTTACCCGCACCGTCGGCGTCAATGGATTCCCGCCTTCGCGGGAATGACGGGAGAATCGGTGACGCTCCCCCCTCACAACACCCTAACGCTCGCCATCCCCTTCGCCGCCAGCATCAGCTCCCACAGCGCCCACACCAGCGCATCCGCCCGGTCGGGCGAACGCCCCGGCCCCGCATACCCGCCACCGCGCACCAGACCGCACAGCTCGTCCTCCAGCGCGGGGAACATGCCGACGTGGAACGCCTTGCCCAGCTCGTACAGCGCCATCACCGGCTCGGCCCGCGCCACCTTGCCGCGCGAGGCATGAACCAGCATCACCGGCAACACCGTATCGGCGGCGCGCAGCACGCTTTCGACCATCGCCCCGCCCTGGTTGGACTCCGCCACCACCCGGTCGGCACCGTGCCGTGCGGCGCACGCCGCCACCGCGCGCGCCCAGCCCTCGGGGCTGGCCCCCACCACGCTCGCATCCTCCAGCACATAGGCGCGCCCGTCGGTGCCCAGCATCGCCGCGACGATCCCGCACGCATCGCGGCCGATTCCCGCGGGGGGATCGACCCCCACCACCACCCGCGCGACCGGCGGCGCCTCCGCCACCCGCTGCCGGTCGAGCAGGTCGCGACTCCACAACGCGCCCTCGGCCTCGTCGATCAGCTCGCCGTCCATCTCCTGCCGGCCCATCCGCGTGCCGGCATAGCTCGCCTCGATCTGCTCCATGAAGAACGCCGGCAGATGCGCGTTGTCGTGCGTCCGTCCGGTCGTCACCACCACCTTCTTCATCCGCCGGATACGCTTGAGCAGCGGGATCGCCCTCGGCGTCGTCGTCACCAGCGTCTGCGGCCGCTCGCCGAGTCTCAGGCCCAGCATCAGATTGTCCCATGTCGCCTCGGGCTTGCGCCATTTGGTCAGCTCGTCGCACCACGCGATGTGATGCGCGGGGCCGCGCAGGGCATCGGGCGTCTCGGCGGAAAAGACCTGCGCCTCCGCGCCCGATCCGAACTCGACGACCCCGCGCGACGGCCACCAGCGGACATTGCCGTAATGCCGCCCGACCGCCATCAACCCCGCCTCGCCGCGCACCATCACGCTTTCCACGTCATGCCGCGTCGCCCCGACCAGCGCGATGCGCAACGCCCCGTCCTCGACCGCGCGGGTGCAGACCCATTCCGCTCCCGCCCGCGTCTTGCCGAAGCCGCGCCCCGCCTGGATCAGCCACACGCTCCAGTCGGTATCGGCCAGCGACTGGCCGCGATGGGCATATAGTCCCCAGCGCGTCGCCAGCTCGCGCCGCTGGCTGGGCTGCAGCCTGAGCAGGAAACGGTCGAGCGCGGCGTCGTCCATCCGCGACAGCAGCGCGAGTTCGGCATCGACCCCGCTCACGTCCGCCCCTCGAACTTCTGGCGCAGGCTGCGCAACCGCTTCTTGAGCATCGCATCGGTTTCGGCCTGCGTCGCGCGATACTGGGTGTCGCGCTGCCCCAGATTCTCGTTCTTCAACATCCGGCGATGCCGGTCGAGCAGGGCCAGCGCCTGATCGAACGTCACCGGCCCGGCGATCACCCGATCGGGATCGCCCACCGCCACCTCGTCCAGCGGGTTGAGCGCGCGGTGGAGCAATTCCCCCTCCAGCCGGTCGTATCCGGCGAGCAGCGCCATGCGCCACTGGTCGGCGAACGCCGGGTCGCGCCGCCGCAGCGAATAGAGGCTCGCCTGCGACAGCCCCACCGCCTCGCACGCCGCGCGCACGTTGCAGGTGGCGCTGACATGATCCAGAAACGCCTCGCGCCGCGCCTGCGTCCAGCCATGCCCCACCCGCTGCCGCTGCACCGGCCGCCGGTTGGCCCCGGTCAATCGTTCGTCCGCCATGTCCGCCCCCCAGACGCGCGTCGGGGCCGGCAGCACCCCCGTGCCCGGCCCCGACCCGCAATTCCCAATGTTCCTGTTTTGTGCCATATCAGCGTTGCGATGTCAAGCAGGATTATCCCATCTGGTTCGTTTCGCTGGCGGCATGGTATCCGGCGGCCGGCGACCCCATATACGATCCATCGCTGGCAAGTCGGTCCCGTAGGCGCCAGCGGCCGGGAGACGCACGCGCTTCCGCTTACGCTGCCGGAGCGTCGCTGATGGACCTCAATGATCTGCTACATTCGCACCAGGTCGCGCAGATGCGCGCGACCCGTGCCACCTCGCCCGAAGCCGCCCATTCGCATCGCGGCATGGTGCGCGGCTACGAACATCGCATCTCGGTGATGCGCGCGCTGCTCGGCGCCTCGGGACGGATGGTGAGCGCATGACCGAGTCGACCACGCCTGAATCGGCCGCTCCCGAATCGGCCACCCCCGAGCAGCCCGCCGTCGATACGGCCAAGCCGCGCTCGAAACAGTTTCGCCGCGCCTACACCACCGTGCGCCTGACCCCAGATCAGGCGACGCGGCAGGGTCAGGTCGCGACCAGCGCCTTCCATCATTTCGGCGGCCGCGACGCGGCGATGGCCTTCCTCAACGCGCATGACGAGACGCTCGGCGGCCGCCCGCTCGACCTCGCCATCGCCAGCCCCGACGGCCTCGCCGCGGTCGAAGCGGCAATGCAGGCACGGGTCGCCGCGTAACGACTATCCGGCGGGGCCGCGTTACAGCCCCGCCAGCATCGCGCTCCACGCCGCGACTTCGTCGTCATGCTGGCGGGTGATCGTGAGCGGCCCGGCGATACCGGTGTCGGGATCGACCTCGATCGCCCCTTCCCATGTCACCGTGGCATTGCCGGCGATCGTCACCATGCCGTCGGCATCGGCGCGCGCACGCACCATGCCGCCGGCATTGAAGACACTGGTTTCGACCCCCCAGCCGATCCGCCCGGTCCGCGCGGCGGCATGGGTCGACGCCGCCATCGCGCTGCCGCAACTGTCGGTCAGCCCGACGCCGCGCTCATAGGTCCGCACGAACAGCGCGGGCGCATGCCCCACCTCGCGCAGTTCGACGAAGCTGACATTGGCCCGCGCCGGGATCAGCGCCGGCCCCGCCTCGCACCAGTCGCCCAGCCGGACCAGCTCGTCCTCGTCGACCGCCTCGACGAAGGTGACGAGGTGCGGATTGGGCATCGCCACCGCCGTGAAGCTCCGCGCGCTCGGCAACCCCGGAATCGGCATGTCGACGAACGGCGCGGTCTGCTGCGTCGTCAGCCCGACCTCGCCTGGGTTCAGCGACACCGGCCCGGCGCGCGTCTCGATCGTGGCGACACCCGGTGCGATCTCGGCCACGATCCGCGCCCCGGCATCGCTCTGCTTCAACCGCACCCGCCCCTCGCGTGTCCCCGTCAACGCAAACCCCAGCCGCGCGGTACAGCGCAACCCGTTCAGACATGTCTCCGCCTCCGACCCATCGGGATTGAACATCCGCATCCCGAAAATATGCGAATTATCTGAATGAGTTAGCAATAAAAGCCCATCCCCGCCGACATCGCCCGACCGGTCGGCCAGCGCCCGCGCCACCCGCGCCCATTGCGTATCGTCGAGCGCGATCCCGCGCGCATCGATCAGCGGGAAGTCGTTGCCAGACCCATGGGTGTGGACGAAGGAGAAACGCATGTGGCCGCAATCCCGAACAAGGAGGTTGCGCGCCATATCGCGCCTGCCCCGCCGCAGCGAAAGAGCCGAAAGCGTAAATATGGGCGACATGGCGCGCCGCGCTGTGCCACTATCGCCGGATTGTGAGCGAACTGCTGTCCCTACTGCTGCTAGTGCTGGTGGCCGTTCTCGGTGTGGCGCTGCTGCGCCTGTCGCGCCGCGTCGCCTTGCTCGAAGCGAAGCTCGGCCTCGCCCCCGCGCCGGTCGTCCTGCCCGAGCCGCTGCCGCGCCCCGCCCCCGCCGCCCGCCCCGAACCGCGCATCGAATGGCCCGCGCCGCCGCGTCCCAAGCGCCCCCGCCCCTCGATCGATCTCGAAACGCTGGTCGGCGCGCGGTTGCCGGTGTGGATCGGCGGCCTCGCGCTGGTCGTCGCCGGCATCTTCCTCGTCCGCCTGTCGATCGAGGCGGGCTGGCTGACCCCCGCCGTCCGCACCCTGTTCGCCGCCGGCTTCGCGCTGCTGCTGCTGGCCGGGGCGGAAGGTGCCCGCCGCCTGCCCGCCACCCGCGGCGATCCGCGTGTCGGGCAGGTGCTGGCCGGCGCGGGCATCGCCTCGGCCTATGCCACGCTCTATCTCGCCGCCGCGCTCTATCATCTCGTCAGTCCGCTGACCGGCTTCGTCGTGATGCTCGGCGTCACCGCGCTCGGCCTGTTCCTTGCCCTGCGCCACGGCCCGCCGACCGCCGTCATGGCGCTGATCGGCGGGTTCGCCGCGCCCCTCGTCGCGGGCTATGACGCGGCGGGGATCGGCCCGTTGCTCGTCTATCTCGGCCTGTTCGTCGCCGGGCTGCTCGGCCTCGCCAGCGTGCGCGGCTGGGCATGGCTTGCCGTCACCACGCTCGTCACCGGCTTCGGCTGGTCGGCGCTGCTGATCGCGCTGCTCCCGACTAGCGATCTCGCCGCGCTGGGGCTGTTCGTCGTCGCGCTGGGCATCGGCGGCGCGCTGGCGGCACCGCGCACCGGCGTCACCCATCGCCTGCTGCGCGCCGCGCCGGTGGTGGTCGCGCTGGTCCAGTTGCTGGCCCTCGCCCCCGCGCTCGATTTCTCGGCGCTGGCGTGGGGCTTCTACCTCGTCCTCGCCGCCGCCGCGCTATTTCTGGGCCACCGCGACGGCGCGCTGCTCCCCGCCGGGCTGGCTGCCGCGATCCTCGTCACGCTACTGGTCGCCGCCGGGCTGGCGGCGGGCAGTACGACCACCCCGGTCGCGCTGCCTGTCGCGATCCTGCTGTTCGCCCTGAGCGGGGGCGCGCTGTCGCGCCGCTCGGCGCAGTGGGTGATGATCGCGCTGGTCGGCGGCATCGGCCCGCTGCTCGCCGCGCAACTGGTCGACCCCGGCCTGCTGCCGCCGATCGGCTGGGCCGCCGCATGGGGCCTGCTCGGCGCGGCCGGCGCGCTGCTCGGGCAGCAGCACCGTGACCGGAGGGATGCGGGCGATCTGGGGCTGGTCGGCGGCATCACCACCGCCGCGCTCGGCCTCGCGCTCGCGCTCGCCAATCTCGTGCCGCCCGCCTTCGCCGCGCTCGCGCCGCTCGCCGCGCTCGCGCTGCTGGCGGCGGCGCTGCCGCAGGATCGTGGCGCGCTCGCCCGGCTGGCGGCGCTCCCCGCGCTGGCGCTGCTCGCGCTGATCGCGCCGACGCTGACCGCGATCGGCCACACCATCGCGCTGGCGATCCTGTACGAAGCGCTGCCCTACACCACCCTGCCGCACGCCAGCGACGCGCTGGCCCACGCGCTGCTCCCCGCGCTCGCGCTGCTCGGCCTCGCCCGCTGGCGGCGCGGCCTGTTCGGCCCGGTCGCCGCGCCGATCCTCGCCGCCGCCACGGCCATCGCGATCCTCGGCGGCTATGTCCTGCTCAAACAGCCGCTCGCCATCGCCACCTTGCCCCGCTTCGTCGGCCTCGGCTTCGTCGAGCGCGCCGCGATCACCGACCTTGCGCTGGTCGCCGGCTGGCTGCTGTGGAACCGCATCCCGACGCTGGCACGCGCACTCGTCGCGCTGGCGCTCGCCCGGCTGGTCTGGTTCGACCTGATCGGCCTCAACCCGGCCTGGATCGAACAGGCGGTCGGCCCGCTTCCGCTGTTCAACGCCGCCACCCTCCACCTTGGCCTCTTCGCGCTGATACTATGGCGGCTCCCCGGCCTGCCGCAGCGTCACCTCGCCGCCGCCGCGCTCACCCTGCTGGCGGTCCTCGCCACCATCCGTCAGACGACGCATGGCACGCGCATCACCGGCCCGGTGACGTCGGGCGAGAACTGGGGCTATTCGGCGGCGATGCTCGCCCTCGCCATCCTGTGGCTGTGGCAGGGGGTGACGCGCGACCGGCGCGAGTTGCGCCGCTTCGGCCTGACATTGCTCACCCTCACCACGCTCAAGGTCTTCCTGATTGATGCAGCCGCACTCGGCGGCATCTGGCGGATCGTCTCGTTCCTCGGATTGGGTCTCGCACTGATTGCGATCGGTTGGGGCTATCGCCGCTTCCTCACCCCAGCCGATAATGCGCCGCCAGCCGATCCAGCGCCAGCGTCAGCACCAGCCGCCCCGATCTGATCGGCCAGCCCAGCGCCTTTTCCGCCGCCGGCAGCCCCTCGCCCGCGCACACCGTCCGCCACAGGATGTCCGACAGCCCCGGCCCGACCGCCGCGATCGCCGCATCGAACCGCGCCTTCGCCGCCAACTGCCCGCCCGACGGATCGGCCGGCACCCCCTTGGCCCCGCGCGGCGCGCCGTCCCAGCGCATCGTTACCCGGGGGCCGAGCGATGCCGCCTCATAGGTTTCGCGCAACCGCTCCCCCGCATCATATTGCCGCGTATCGACCAGCCCGCGCGCCTTCAGCCAATCGAGCGGCGATTCGCGCAGATTCACCTGCACCCGCCGCCCGCCCGGCGTGTCCGTCACCCGTCCCGCCTCCAGCCGCCGCTCGACCAACTCCCGCATAGACCCGCTCCTTCGTCGTTGCCGCGAACCCTTGCCACGACGCCGAAGCTGTAGGACAGCACTACAAACCAGATAGGTTGGAGAGACACCGCCATGATAACCGCGATCCGCGAGGTCCGCCGTGCGCGGCGGCTGACGCTGGAAGAGGTCGCCGCACGTTGCGTGCCGCCCACCACCGCGCAGACGATCGGCCGGCTGGAGACGGGCACCCGCACCGTCTCGGTCGGCTGGCTCAACCGCATCGCGCTGGCGCTGGAGGTGGAGGCGGCTGATCTCGTCCGCCTGCCCGACCGCGCCGACATCGCCGTCGCCGCGATCCTGGACGCCGCCGGCGTCACCGCGCCGCGCCGGCAGGCCAGCGTCGTGCCGCCACGCCCCGACGGCGATCTGGTGGCGGTGGTCGTCGATCAGGCATCGGGCGACTATCGCAGCGGCGATACACTGTGGTGCCGCCGCCTCGCCCCGCCGGCCTTCGCGCAGGCGCTGGGCCGCGATGTGCTGGTGCCGATGCCGGCGGGCAGCTTCCTGTTCGGCCGGCTGCTCGGCCTCGACCCCGACCGGCTGACCGTCCTGCCGATCGGCACCGGCGCGCTCCATGTTCTGGCCGTCACGCCATGGCTGGCGGTCGCCGAGCAACTGGTGCGAAAGCTGTGATTTTTGGGTGAAGCGTCGTGACGCTGTGGCACGGCCGTGGTAGCGCATGCGCCATGCCTGTTTCGGCCGCTGCCTCCGCCCGCGAAATCCTGACGAACCTTCACGACGTGATGGCGTCGCGAAGTCCGGCGCAGGCCAAACTCAACTCGGTCGTCCGCATTATCGCCGAAGCGCTCGATAGCGAGGTCTGCTCGATCTACCTGCTGCGCGAGGGGCTGCTCGAACTCTTCGCCACCGTGGGGCTGGCGCAGGAGGCGGTCCACGTCACCAAACTGGCGACCGGCGAGGGGCTCGTCGGCACCATCGTCGCCAATGTCGAGACGCTCAATCTGGCCGAAGCCGCGACCCATCCCGACTTCGCCTACCGGCCGGAGACGGGCGAGGACAAATATCACAGCTTCGCCGGCGTGCCGATCATCCGCCGCGAACGTGCCGTCGGCGTGCTGGCGGTGCAGCATGCCGATCCGCGCCGCTATGCCGATGTCGAGATCGAGGCGCTCCAGACCGTCGCGATGGTCCTGTCTGAACTCATCGCCAACGCCGACCTGATCGACCCGACCGGCGGCACCCCCACGCGTCCGCAGGCGACCGGTGCGATGCGGGTCGACGGGTTCAAGCTGGTCGAGGGCATGGCCTCGGGCGTCGCGGTGTTCCACCAGCCGCGCATCGTCATCGAACACACCGTCGCCGAGGATACCGAGGCCGAGCGCCACCGCGTCTATGCCGCGTTCGACAAGATGCGCGACCAGATCGAACGCATGTCGAACCAAGCCGAATTCGGCGTCGGCGGCGAACATGACGAGGTCCTCGCGACCTACAAGATGTTCGCCTATGACGAAGGCTGGGCGCGGCGCATCAACGAGGCGATCGACAGCGGCCTGACCGCCGAGGCGGCGATCGAGCGCGTCCAGCAACGCACCCGGATGCGGATGCGCGAGATCAAGGACCCGCTCCTCGCCGACCGGATGCACGACCTTGAGGACCTGTCCAACCGGTTGCTGCGCATCGTCTCGGGACAACTGGGCACCGCCGCGCAGATGGGCCTGCGGCAGGACACCATCCTGCTCGCGCGCAACCTGGGTCCCGCCGAACTGCTCGAATACGACCGCCGCCGGCTGAAGGGCGTCGTGCTGGAGGAGGGGTCGCTCACCGCGCATGTCGTCATCGTCGCGCGGGCGATGGGCGTGCCGGTGCTGGGGCGCGTGCGCGACATCAAGCGGCTGATCGCGGAAGGGGATCGCCTGCTGCTCAACTCGGTCGAGGATTTGCTCGTCATCCGCCCGACCCCGGCGATGGAGGAAGCGTTCGAGGCGCGGCTGGCGCTGACGCAGAAGCGCCGCGCCGCCTTCGCCGCGATGAAGGGCGAACCGCCGGTCACGAAGGACGGTCACCGCATCACGATGATGGTGAACGCAGGGCTTCGCGACGACGTGGCGGCGCTCGACCTGACCGGCGCGGACGGCATCGGCCTGTTCCGCACCGAATTCCAGTTCCTCGTGTCCGCCACCCTGCCGCAGCGCGAACGCCAGCAGCGGCTCTACCGCGACGTGCTGGAGGTCGCGGGCGACCGCCCGGTCGTGTTCCGCACCGTCGACATCGGCGGCGACAAGGCGCTGCCCTATCTCGACCACGCCGATGGCCATGTCGAGGAGAACCCGGCGATGGGCTGGCGCGCGCTGCGGCTCGCGCTCGCCCGCGAAGGATTGATGAAGGCGCAGGCGCGCGCATTGATCGAGGCGGCGTCGGGCCGCACGCTCAACGTCATGTTCCCGATGGTGTCCGAACCCTGGGAGTTCGAGGAAGCCCGCACCATCTTCGAGGCGCAGCGCGACTGGCTGCGCGAACGCGGCCGCACGCCGCCGACCGACATCCGCTACGGCGCGATGCTGGAGGTGCCGGCGCTGGCCGACGTGCTCGATTTCCTGTGGCCGAACCTCGACTTCCTGTCGATCGGCACCAACGACCTGACGCAGTTCCTGTTCGCCGCCGATCGCGCCGATCCCCGGCTCGCGGTACGCTACGACTGGCTGTCGCCCGCCATCCTGCGCTTCCTGCGCCGGGTGACGCGCGAGGCGCATGCGGCGGGCAAGCCGGTGGCGGTGTGTGGCGAGATGGGCGGACGGCCGCTCGAAGCCATGGCGCTGATCGCGATCGGTATCGACCGGCTGTCGATCACCCCGGCGGCGGTCGGCCCGGTCAAGGCGATGATCCGCTCGCTCGATCGTGCGGCGGCGATGGCGCAGGTCGAATCGCTGCTGGCTACCCCCTCGCGCTCGCTGCGGGAGCCGCTGGAGGAATGGGCGCGGGCGAACGGTGTCGAATTGAACTGATCGCAAGGCGGTTTGCCGCGCTGCGGCGTTGACACCCGCCGCCGCCTATCCGAAACCGCGTGACAGGTCGAAAGGCGGAAGGTCCGCCGTGGAAGGAGTATCGATGACGGACGGCGAGGGCACCACCGGCACGCCGCGAACGGCGGGCATGATGCTGCGCCAGGCGCGGGAGGCGCAGGGGCTGACCCTGTCCGACATCGCACAGCGCACCCGCATTCCGCTGCGCCACCTCGAAGCGGTCGAGGACGGCAAGTTCCAGGCATTGCCGTCGATCACCTATGCGATGGGCTTCGGCCGGTCCTATGCCCGCGCGGTCGGCGTCGACGAGACGGAGGTGGCGCGCGCGCTGCGGGCCGAACTGGCGATCAGCTATCAGCGGCCCGAACCCCTGCAGGACCTCGAACCGATCGGCGAGCGGCGCGGCCCCTCGATGGGCGTGACCGCGATCGGCGCGGCGGTGGCGATCGTGCTGCTGCTGATCGTCGGGGTCTATTTCGGCACCTCGCTGCTGCGCCGCGACGATCCCGTCACCGCGCCGGCCGCGACCGTCGCCGCCGATCTCGGCATGCTGCCCCCCACCCCGACGCCGGGCGCCGCGCCCGTCGCCGGTGGCGCGACCCCGGCCGCCGTGCCGGCGGGCAGCGGTGGACAGGTGGCGCTCACCGCGACCGGGTCGGTGTGGATTCGCGTGTTCGACGATGGCGGCACCATCACCAACCGCGAACTCAAAGCCGGCGAGCGCTACGACGTGCCGATGACCGCGAAGAACCCGCAGATTCGCACCGGCCGTCCCGATCTGTTGACGGTCACGCTCAACGGGTCGAACATCGCGCCGCTCGGCACCGCCGAACGCGCGATCACCGTCGGGGTCAGCGCCGATGCGCTGCGCGCGCGCGGCACCGCCACGCCGACCCCGACACCGGCGGGTTAAGCGTGGCGACAGGGTGGAGGCCACAGGATAAAGCAATGAAGCATCAACGCCCTGTTCCCATGCGCACGGCTCCCATGCGCGCGCTTGCCGCCCTGCCGTTCCTCGCGCTCGTGCTGAGCGTGCCCGCCGCCGCGCAGCAGACCCAGCTCGACGGCCGCGTCAACAAGCTGGAGCGCGAGATGCGCGCGGTGCAGCGCAAGGTGTTCCCCGGCGGCGCGCCCAACCAGGTCGAACCGCAGATCACCGCGCCGACGCAAACGCTCGACATCCCCGGCACCCCGACCAGCGGCCCCCTCGCGACGCTGGAGGCGCGGCTGAGCGCGCTCGAATCGCAGCAGCAGACGCTCACCAACCAGATCGAACAGGCGCAGTACAAGCAGCGCCAGCTGGAAGAACAGTTCATCGCCTATCGCCGGACGACTGACCAGCGCCTCACCGCGCTGGAAAGCAACGGCGCGACCGTGACCCCGGCCACGCCCGGCGCGATCGCGGCGGCGGGCGACACCAGCGTCAGCCCGCCGGTCGTGCGCGGCCCCGGCAACGGCGGCGGCATGCTGGGCGGCACCCGCCCGGCCACGCCGCGCCCGACGACCCCGGCCGCCGCCGCCCCCGTGGCAACCGATCCGGCCCGCGCCGCGCGCATCGCCGCGATTGAAAAGCCCGCTTCGGGCGACGTGGCGGAGGATGGCTATCTCTACGGCTTCCGCCTGTGGAGCGCGAAACTGTATCCCGAAGCGATCGCCGCGCTGAAACCGGTGGTCGACAAATATCCGCAGCATCGCCGCGCCAGCTATGCCCAGAACCTGATCGGTCGATCCTATCTCGACGACGGCAAGCCCTCGCTCGCCTCGATCGCCTTCTACGACAATTACAAGAAGATGCCCGACGGCGAACGCGCGCCCGACAGCCTGTTCTATCTGGCCGACGCGCTCATCAAGCTGAAGAAGACCAAGGAAGCCTGCGACGTCTATGGCGAGCTGGGCGAGGTCTATGGCGACAAGATCTCGCCGCAGATGAAGGCCGATGTCGTGAAGGGTCGCGCGGCTGCCAAATGCGCTGCCTGATCCGGCCGGGCGGTTCGCGCGCGATCTGATCGCGCTCGCCGCCGCGCCTACCCCTGACCGGCCATTGGCCATTGCCGTATCGGGTGGCCCCGATTCGATGGCGCTGCTCCGACTCGCGGCGATCGCCTTTCCGGCCAGCGTCATCGCCGCGACCGTCGACCACCGCCTGCGCGCGGCGGCGGCGGACGAGGCGGCGATGGTCGCCGGCTGGTGCCGGGCGCAGGACATTCCCCACGCAACCCTCGCCCCCGCGACCCCACCCTCGGGAGCCAGTATCCAGGCACAAGCGCGCCACGTCCGCTACGCGCTGCTCGGGCGTTGGGCGCTGACCGCCGGGGCATGCGCGCTCGCCACCGCGCACCACGCCGACGATCAGGCCGAAACCTTCCTGATGCGCGCAGCACGCGCCTCCGGCCCGGCGGGCCTTGCCGGCATCCGCCCGCGCTGGGACTTCAATCCCGATCGCTGGGCAGCCATGGCCCCACCCCGACCGTACCCCCGCGCAGGCGGGGGTCCAGAGTCCGACAGACCGGACGTAAGCGCGATACACCCTGGCCCCCTGCCTGCGCGGGGGTACGATCGTCCAATCCGCCTCCCCATCGTCCGTCCGCTGCTCGGCTGGCGCCGCCACGACCTGCGCACCATCGCCGCCGCCCTGCCGTTTGTCGACGATCCGTCGAACACCGATCCCCGCCATGATCGCACCGCCGTGCGCGCGCTGCTGGCGACCGGCGCGTTCGACCCCGCGGCACTTGCCGCCGCCGCCGCGCATTGCCGCGAGGTCGATGCCGCACTTGGCGAAACCATCGACTGGCTCTGGCGCACCCGCCGCCTGCCCGCCGATCCGGGCGAAGTCCGGCTCGATCCCACCGACCTGCCACGCGAGTTGTGCCGCCGCCTCGCCCGTCGCGCGATCAGCGCGGTTCGCGCCAATGGCCCGTGCGAGGGCCGCTGGTCCGATTCGGCCAATATCGAGCCGTTGCTCGACGCGCTGACCGCGCACAAACCAGCAACGCAAGCTGGGGTTTTCGTCACGCCGCAAGCCGACGGCTGGCACTTCCGCCCCGCTCCGCCGCGACGATCAGTCTGATCGGCTTTGTTCCATTGCCATTAACTTGCGGCAGCCTATCTTGGTGGCACTGAGAGGTATCACTTCGGCATGAACGATAACGACAAGCAGAACGGCCCCGACGGTGGCGGTGGCGGCAATCCGTGGATGAAGAGCCTGCTGATCTGGGTCGGCATCCTCGTCTCGCTCGCGATGTTCGTGACGCTGTTCGACGGGCGATCGGCGCAGACGCAGGGACAGGTCGTTCCCTATTCGACCTTCTTGGACAAGGTCGACGAGGGTTCGGTGCGCGAGGTCAACATTGCGCCGAACACGATCACCGGCATCTACACCAATGACGAGAAGTTCCGCACCAACGCGCTGAACGATCCCAATCTGATCGAGCGGCTGCGGACCAAGAACGTCACGATGAACGCGCGCCCCGAAGAGGGTCCGAACATCTGGCTCGTCATGCTGTACCAGTCGCTGCCGTTCCTGCTGTTCCTCGGCATCGCCTTCTTCGTTCTGCGCCAGATGCAGAAGGGCGGCGGCGGCGGCGGCGCGATGGGCTTCGGCAAGTCGCGTGCGCGCATGCTCACCCAGAAGGAAGGCAAGGTCACGTTCGACGATGTCGCCGGCATCGACGAGGCGCGCGCCGAGCTGACCGAGATCGTCGACTTCCTGAAGGACCCGACCAAGTTCGCCCGGCTGGGCGGCAAGATCCCGAAGGGCGCGCTGCTGGTCGGTTCGCCCGGCACCGGCAAAACGCTGCTCGCCCGTGCCATCGCGGGCGAGGCGGGCGTGCCGTTCTTCACCATCTCCGGCTCGGACTTCGTCGAGATGTTCGTCGGCGTCGGCGCGTCGCGTGTCCGCGACATGTTCGAACAGGCCAAGAAGAGCGCGCCCTGCATCGTCTTCATCGACGAAATCGACGCGGTCGGCCGTCATCGAGGTGCAGGTCTGGGCAATGGCAATGACGAGCGCGAACAGACGCTGAACCAGTTGCTGGTCGAAATGGACGGGTTCGAGGCGAACGAGGGCATTATCATCGTCGCGGCGACCAACCGCCCCGACGTGCTCGACCCCGCGCTGCTGCGTCCCGGCCGCTTCGACCGGCAGGTCGTGGTGCCGCGCCCCGACATCGAGGGGCGGATCAAGATCCTGCAGGTCCATATGAAGAAGGTGCCGCTGGCCCCCGACGTTGACCCGCGCGTCATCGCGCGCGGTACGCCCGGCTTCTCGGGCGCGGACCTCGCCAACCTCGTCAACGAAGCGGCGCTGACGGCAGCGCGCAAGGGCAAGCGCCTCGTCGCGAATCAGGAGTTCGAGGAGGCGAAGGACAAGGTCATGATGGGTGCCGAGCGGCGCTCGATGGTGATGACCGACGATGAAAAGCGGATGACCGCCTATCACGAAGCCGGCCATGCCATCGTCTCGCTGCACGAACCCGCGTCGGACCCGATCCACAAGGCGACGATCATCCCGCGCGGCCGTGCGCTCGGCATGGTGATGCGCCTGCCCGAACGCGATTCGTACAGCTATCACCGCGACAAGATGTACGCGAACCTCTCGGTCGCGATGGGCGGCCGCATCGCCGAGGAGATCATCTTCGGCTATGACAAGGTATCGTCGGGCGCCTCGGGCGACATCCAGCAGGCGACCGGCCTCGCGCGCGACATGGTGACGCGCTGGGGTATGTCCGACGCGGTCGGCCCGGTCGAATATGGCGAGCCGCAGGGTGAGAGCTTCCTCGGCTATTCGGCATCGGCCCCGTCGCGCATGTCGAACAAGACCGCCGAACTGATCGACAGCGAGATCAAGCGCATCGTCGAAGGCGGCCTGTCGCGCGCACGCCAGTTGCTGACCGACCATGTCGACCAGCTCCACCTGCTGGCAGGCGCGCTGCTCGAATATGAAACGCTGTCGGGCGACGAGATCAAGCGCCTGATCGCGGGCGAGACCATCGACCGCGACATCGGCACGCCCACCACCCCGCTGTCGGCGGGCGGCACCTCGATCCCCAAGACCCGCCGCCCGCGCGGTCCCTTCGGATCGCCGACGCCGCAGGGGGCGTAAGCCCTCCATTACGGGATGCCGCGTGACCGTGCCGGCGCGCGGCATTCCGTCGCACGGGACGAACCCTTTTCGTCAGTAGTACTGGAACCATGCCGATGCGCCGGTTTGTTGTTGCCGCGGTATTATGCAACCTGATGCCCGGCATTGCCGATGCAATGACGGTTAGCGAGTTTCTGGCAAAGACAAGGGCGTTAAAGGCGGAGGGCATGTTGGCGATGTTCTCGTCCGACGCCACTCTGCTCAAGCGGGAGATCGGCGGTATCGCGGCGGAATATCGCGCGAAGCGGCTGGCCGACAAGGCAGGCGGACGACCACCACATAGTTGCCCGCCCGATCATGCGAAAATGAGCGGCGACACATTGCTCGCCGCGCTGGAACAAATTCCGCGCGCGCAACAAGACGTGAGCCTCAAGGACGGGTTCGCGGCGACGATGCATCGCCTGTATCCCTGCGCCCGCTGAAACCGGTCGACCAAACTGACAGCGCGAGAACGAATGTACGCCCCGGTGCGGGGCATCATCCTGGGCGTCTCGCACACTTTCCTCCGTCCTCTGGCAGAACGACACCCTGTTCGCCATGGCACGTGGCACCGCCCTATCGCACCGATCACCGCGCGGAAACCCCGCCCGCGAAGACGGACATCGTCGTCCGCCCCTTGACAACCGCCCGCCCAACCGTGTGACATTGTAACGTCATGTCGGCGTCGGGAGTCCCTATGCGCATCCGTACCCTGTTATTCGCCTGCACCCTATTGGCCGTCACCACGACCGGTCCGGCCCAGACCGCGCCCGGCCCCGACATCTGGCCGCGCAGCGGTGACATTCCCGCGAAGTTCACGCCCCCCACCGACAAGTACAATTATGTCCGGCGCGAGGTGATGATCCCGATGCGCGACGGGGTGAAGCTGCACACCGTCATCATGATCCCGAAGGGCGCGGCGAACGCGCCGATTCTGCTCACCCGCACGCCCTACAACGCCTCGGGCCGGGTCGCGCGCAGCGACAGCACCGATTATGTCGCCGCGCTGCCGCAGGGCGACGAGGTGTTCACCCGCGCCGGCTATATCCGCGTGTTCCAGGACATTCGCGGCAAATACGGCTCGGAGGGCGAGTATGTCGTCACCCGTCCGGTGCGCGGCCCCCTGAACCCCACCACCACCGATCACGTCACCGACGCATACGACACGATCGACTGGCTGGTGAACAAGGCGAACCTGCCCGAAAGCAACGGCCGCGTCGGCATGCTGGGGTCGTCGTACGAAGGGTTCACCGTCGTCATGGCGCTGCTCAACCCACACCCCGCCTTGAAGGTCGCCGCGCCCGAAAGCCCGATGATCGACGGCTGGATGGGCGACGACTGGTTCCATTACGGCGCGTTCCGCCTGGCGAACATCGGCTGGATCGGCAGCCAGACGGGATACAAGGGCCCGGGCGCATCGCCGCCATCGACGACCTATGACGATTACGACCAGTTCCGGCAGGTCGGATCGGCCAACGACTGGGCCAGGGCGTCGGGCTATGCGCAACTGCCCTTCTGGCAGCGCTTCGTCGCCCATCCGGCCTATGACGCCTATTGGCAGGGACAGGCGCTCGACAAGCTGCTCGCCGCCAATCCGTCGAACGTGCCGACGATGTGGGAACAGGGGCTGTGGGATCAGGAGGACATGTACGGCGCGATCACCGCATGGGAAGCGCTGAAGGCCAGGGGCAAGGGCGGCAACAACTTCCTCGTCATGGGACCGTGGCGGCACAGCGGCGCGAACTATGACGGGTCGTCGCTCGGCGATCTGAAGTTCAACGGCGATACCGCGCTGCAATGGCGCGAGAAATATCTGTTCCCGTTCTTCGACCAGTATCTGCGCGACGGCCGCCCGGCGTTCACCCCGCCGCAGGCGCTGATCTACAACACCGGCGAGAATCACTGGGACGAACTGGCGCAGTGGCCGCTCGCCTGCGACAAGGGCTGCGCCGCGCCGATGAAGCCGATCTATCTGGGTGCCGATGGCGATCTCGGCTTTGCCCCCGCGCCGGCGGGTGGTGACAGCTATGTGTCCGATCCGGCCAAGCCCGTCCCGCATCTCTCGCGCCCGGTGAACTTCGACGATGGCCGGTGGAAGGCATGGCTGGTCAGCGACCAGCGCCATGTCGACGGCCGCACCGACGTGATGACCTATCAGACGCCGGTGCTGACGAAAGCCGTGAAAGTCGCGGGTGCGCCGATCGCCGATCTGTTCGCCAGGACCACCGGCACCGATGGCGATTTCGTGGTGAAGGTGATCGACGTGTACCCCGATGTGGTGCCGGGCGAACCGGCCAAGGGCGGCTATCAACTGCCGATCGCGCTCGACATTTTCCGTGGCCGCTACCGCAACGATGTCGCCAAGCCCTCGGCAATCCCGGCCAACAAGACGCAGCGCTACCGCTTCCGCCTGCCGACGGTGAACCATGTGTTCCAGCCGGGGCACCGGATCATGGTGCAGGTGCAGTCGTCGCTGTTCCCGCTCTATGATCGCAACCCGCAGACCTATGTCCCCAACATCTTCACCGCGCCGAAATCGGCGTACAAAAAGGCGACGGTGACGATCGAACGCGGCGGCGCGACGCCGAGCGCGGTGTGGCTGCCGGTGGTGCCGACCAACTGACCTTCGCTTCCTGAACGGAAGCCGTCGGGGGCGGGTCGGGTTGCGATGGCCGCACCGCTCGCCCCGCCCCCGCCGTCACCCCGGACTGGTTCCGGGGGGACGAAGCGTGCGCGACGACCGTTCGGGACCCCCCAAACCCTTCTGTCCTACAGCCATTCGTTCCTGATACGTTCTCCACTCAACGAGGAGAACGACCATGACCATCGACCGACTGATCGACGAGGTGATCGACCGCGAGGGTGGCTATAGCGACCATCCCGCCGATCGCGGCGGTGCGACCCGCTATGGGATCACCGAGCGCATCGCCCGCGCCGAAGGCTATGCCGGCGACATGCGCCATTTCCCCCGCGCGCAGGCGGTCCAGCTCTACCGCCGCCGCTACTGGCTCGCACCCGGCTTCGACCAGGTGGCGAAGCGTGCGCCGCTGCTCGCCGCCGAGTTGTTCGATACCGGCGTCAACATGGGGCCGACGGTCGCGGCGGGCTTCCTGCAACGCACGTTGAACGCGCTCAACCGGGGTGCGCGCGACTGGGCGGACGTGACGCTCGACAGCACGATCGGCACGCGCACGCTCGCCGCGCTCGACGCGATGCTGGCCAGCCGTGACCCGGCGGCCGAAGCGGTGTTGGTCAAGGCGATCAACGCCTTGCAGGGCGAACGCTACCTCCGCCTCGCCGAAACGCGGCCCGCCAACGAAGCCTTTCTCTACGGCTGGCTGGCCCAGCGCATAGGCTGACAAGTGTAAACTTTGTAAACTTTGAACTCACAGGAGCCCATGATGCTGCCGACCCTGATCGCGCCGATCGCCAGCCTGCTCGACAAGCTGATCCCCGACCCACAGGCACGCAACGCCGCCAAGCTCGAACTCCTTCGCCTCGAATCGACCCGCGATCTGGATGCGACCCGCGCCCAGCTTCAGGCGATCGTGGCGGAGGCGCAGTCGACCGACCGCTGGACCGCCCGCGCGCGGCCGGGCTTCCTCTATGTGATGTACGCGCTGCTGCTGTGGTCGATCCCGATGGGTCTGCTCGCCGCGATCGAGCCGCATCTGGCGGAGTCGGTCGCGCGCGGCATGACCGCCTATCTGCGCGGCATCCCGGAGGAACTCTACGCGCTCTTCGGCACCGGCTATCTCGGCTACACCGCCGCGCGGGCATGGGGGAAGGCCAAGGGCGTGGAGAAATAATACGCCATGCACGTTTGACTTATACTTGGCCTAAACCAACCGCCGTGCCATATACACGGCAACAACCAGCGGAGGGTGTATGCGCGTCGCTTCTGATGCCGTTTTGAACCGTGCCGCACGCTTGCGTGAAAGCGGCGACTCTTGGTTGATGCTGACCAGAACCGAAAATACCCGCAAGGATGGCCTTGCCTTTTTCCGGGGTGCGCGTTCGGTACAATCGTCGCAATCTGGCGGCAAAAAGTAACGATCGACAGGCCGGATGCTCGAATCCGGCCTGTTACTGTTTTTCCTCGTACCTGGCCTGCTCGCCTATTGCGCCCTGTACGGCACATTCCATTCTGACAAATCGATAGCGCCCGAGCCACCACAGGCGTCCTCGGTCGAAACGATAACGATTATCCTGCTGTCATCGGCTCTCATTCACGCCGTTTTCGCAGGTCTTCTGCACATCAACGCGGTCGCCTGTCGCAGCCTGCCTTGCCCGATCCCGGTACCGACCGGTTTGCTTGATCCCTATGCCGCCGCGTTCAATGCGATGGATGGTGGCAAGGCCAGTGGAGACGCGGTCGGTGGGCTGATCGCCATTGCGCTGCTGCAAGGGGCGTTGTGCTACTGGGGCGTCCGGCGCTGGCTCAACTACCGGGCACGCGCGGATCGCCTTCCAGCATGGATCTATGGCTGGGCGACCGATATTGCCAATGCGGCAGACAACGACGACAGGTTGATCCTTGCTTACGTGATGACCACCCACGACATCGATCAGAAGGCGATTACCTATGTTGGGGTCCTCTACGATCTGGTGCTCAAGGCCGATGGATGTATCACTCGCCTGACCCTGTGGGATTGCGAGCGTTATCTGGCCGACCTGGCGGTACCGGTGGACCGACCGACGCTACCCGAACCCCTGTCGCGCTTTCCGTTTCTGATGCTGGAAGCTTCACATATTCGGAATGTGGCATTCGAGATCCTCGACGTATCGGGTACACCACCCTCGACGGATTGAAGCGACGTAGCGCCTCCCCATATCGCGCCCCATGAGCAAAGAGACGGTGTGGCACGGCACCACGATTGTATCCGTGCGTCGCGGCGGTCGTGTGGTGATCGCGGGGGATGGGCAGGTTTCGGCCGGACAGACGGTCATGAAACCCAATGCGAGGAAGGTCCGCCCGCTGGGCGACGGCAAGGTCATCGCCGGCTTCGCCGGGGCGACCGCCGATGCCTTCACCCTGTTCGAACGGCTGGAGGCCAAGCTGGAGCGGCATCAGGGCCAGTTGCTACGCGCGGCGGTGGAACTGGCCAAGGACTGGCGGACCGACAAGTTCCTGCGCAACCTCGAAGCGATGCTGATCGTCGCCGACAAGGACGTGACCCTGGTGGTGACGGGCAACGGCGACGTGCTCGAACCCGAAGCCGGGATCGCCGCGATCGGATCGGGCGGGAACTTCGCGCTCGCCGCCGCCCGCGCGCTGTCCGACTATGAAGGCGATGCGGAGAAGGTCGCGCGCAAGGCACTCGCGATCGCCGCCGAACTGTGCGTCTACACCAACGACCGCGTGACTCTCGAAGCGCTCGACAGCGCCAACTGAACCGGACAGTCTATGAACGACCAGCTTACCCCCAAGGCCATCGTCGCCGCCCTCGACGCGCACATCATCGGGCAGCATGATGCCAAGCGCGCGGTCGCCGTGGCGCTGCGCAACCGCTGGCGTCGCCAGCAGCTCTCGCCCGATCTGCGCGACGAGGTGTCGCCGAAGAACATCCTGATGATCGGGCCGACCGGTTGCGGCAAGACCGAGATCAGCCGCCGCCTCGCCAAACTGGCCGACGCCCCGTTCGTCAAGGTGGAAGCGACCAAGTTCACCGAGGTCGGCTATGTCGGCCGCGACGTCGAACAGATCGCGCGCGATCTGGTCGAGGAAGCGATCCGGCTGGAGCGCGAGCGTCGCCGCGTGGCGGTGAAGGACAAGGCCGAGGAAGCTGCGATGGCCCGGCTACTCGACGCGCTGACCGGCAAGGGCGCGAGCGAAGCGACCCGCGAGGCGTTCCGCCAGCGCTTCCGCGACGGGCATATGGACGACAAGGAGGTCGAGATCGAACTCGACGCCCAACCGCAGATGCCGTTCGAGGTGCCCGGGGCCGCGCCGCAGATGATCGACCTGTCGGCGATGATGGGCAAGGCGTTCGGGCAGGGCCAGCAGAAGCGCCGCAAGCTGACCGTGCGTGCCGCATGGGACAAGCTGGTCGAGGAAGAGGCCGACAAGCGGCTCGACCAGGACGAGGTCAGCCGCGTCGCGCTGGCTGATGCCGAGGCGAACGGCATCGTGTTCCTCGACGAGATCGACAAGATCGCGGTCAGCGACGGACGCGGCGGCGGATCGATCAGCCGCGAAGGCGTGCAGCGCGACCTGCTGCCGCTGATCGAGGGGACGACTGTCGCCACCAAATACGGTCCGATGAAGACCGACCATGTCCTCTTCATCGCATCGGGCGCGTTCCATGTGGCCAAGCCCAGCGACCTGCTGCCCGAGCTTCAGGGGCGGCTGCCGATCCGGGTCGAGCTGAAGGGGTTGAACGAGGCCGATTTCATCGCGATCCTGTCGGACACCAAGGCATCGCTGCCCGCGCAATATCGCGCGCTGCTGGCGACCGAATCGGTCGATGTGACCTTCACCGACGACGGCATCGCGGCCGTCGCCCGCATCGCGGCGGAGGTGAATGCCGAGATCGAGAATATCGGCGCGCGCCGGTTGCAGACGGTGATGGAAAAGCTGCTGGAGGAAATCAGCTTCGATGCCGAGGACCGCGCCGGCCATGCGGTGACGATCGACGCCGCCTATGTCGACAAGCAACTGGCGAGCATCGCGCGTAACACCGACCTCAGCCGCTACGTGTTGTAGGCGTCGTGCCGTCCGTCCGGGCTGTCCCGGACGGACGGCAGGCGGTTAACTCGCCTTGTCGTAGGGCACGAAGGTGCCGAAGGTGCAGTCACCCGACGGGATCTGCGATCCCCGGTCGATCAGCCGGAAGCGATCGTTGCGGCACACCTGCGCGCCGTACAGGATCGACACCACGATCTGGTCGTCGCGCAGGAACGGGCAACGGTCGCGCACCTGCGTCCGCCACAATCGCTTGCCGTTCTGGCGATAGACGAGCGAGTCGCCGATCACCTGCGGCCCGTCGATGAAGCCGGTCGGGATGCAGTCCTGCGCCGCGCCGGGCGTCCGCCCCGCCAGCGCGCTGGCAAGCAGCCGGTCGCCGCGCGCTTCGGTTTCCGCCTGCTGCTGCGGGGTCGCGCACGCCCCCAGCATCAACGCCGCTGCCGTCCATGCCAATCGCTTCATGCCGCTTCTCCTGAACCCGCTGACATCAAAACGCATCCTTGGCCGATCGGTGCCGTGCCAGTTCCTCGACCGTTCCCGCGCGCAGGAACGGGTTGGTCGCCCGTTCGGCACCGATCGTCGTTGGCACCGTCGCCTCGCCCCGCTCACGCATCGCACCGACCGCCACCAGCCGCTCGGCGATCGCGGCATTGTCCGGCTCGGCATGCACGGCGTAGCGCGCGTTCGACAGCGTATATTCGTGGCCGCAATACACCCGCGTATCGGCGGGCAGGTCGGCATAGCGCCGCATATTGCCGAACATCTCGGCCGCCGTCCCCTCGAACAACCGGCCGCACCCCATCGCGAACAGCGTGTCGCCGGTGAAGATCACCGCCTCCTCGGCGAAATGGAACGCGACATGCCCCGCGGTATGGCCGGGCACCGCCCACACCTGCGCCTGGTGATCCCCGACGAACAGCATCGCGCCTTCGCCGACGCCATCGTCCATGTCGGCGATCTTGGCGCGCTCCGCCTCCGGCCCGGTGATCCGCGCACTCGTCGCGGCTTTCAGCGCGGCATTGCCGCCGACATGATCGGCGTGCCAGTGCGTGTTCCAGATCGCGGTGATCGTCCACCCCCGCGCCGCCGCCGTATCGACCAGCGGCTGCGCCTCGCCCGGATCGATCGCCACCGTCGCGCCGCTCGCATTGTCATGGACCAGCCATGCGTAATTGTCGGAGAGGACGGGGACCGCCACGATCTCCATCACCATGTTCCCGTGTTCGCCATCGACGCCCATGGTTCGGCGGGCGGCAGCGATCCGTCCTGCAACAGCTCGATCGAGATGCCGTCGGGCGTCTTCACGAACGCCATATGCCCATCGCGCGGAGGACGGTTGATCGTCACCCCGGCATCGGCCAGCCGCTGGCAGGTGGCGTAAATATCGTCGACGCGGAACGCCAGATGCCCGAAATTGCGCCCGCCGGCATACGCCTCCGCGTCCCAGTTATGGGTCAGCTCGACCTCGGCGACACCTTCCTGCCCAGGCGCAGCGAGGAAGATCAGCGTGAAGCGGCCCTTCTCGCTTGTCGTGCGGCGTATCTCCTTGAGGCCCAGCAGGTCGAAGAAGGCGATGGTCGCGTCCGGGTCGCTGACGCGGATCATGGTGTGGAGATAGCGGGTCATGGGCGGCTCCGTTGCAGGTCGCGTCCGCATATCGGCACGATCAACCGCCCCCGCAACTCACGCCGGTGGCAGCGTATCCAGCGCGGCATCGGCCGCATTCGCCTGCGGGCTGCCCGGCGCCAGCCGCGCCACCGCCTCGAACGCCGCGCGTGCCGCCTTGGTATCGCCCGACAGGCCGGCGATATTGCCCGCCTCCAACTGGACCGACGGATCGTCGCCCGACCGGCGCACCGCCTCGGCGATGTCGGTCCGCGCGCGCGGCAAGTCGTTCATCCGCCGCGCCAGTGTCGCCGAGAGCAGCCACGCCAGCGGATCGGCGGGCGCGTCCTTCAACGCCCGGTCGAGATCGGCCCGCGCCCCGGCCATATCCCCCGCCGCGACCCGCACCCGCGCCCGGTCGAGCTGCGCCTCGCCCCGCGCCAGCCCGGTCAACGTGCCGGTCGCCAGCGCCGCGTCGAGCGCGCGGCCCGCAGCCGCCGTATCGTTATCGGCCAGCCGGGCATTGCCCGCCTGCGCCCAATAATTGGCGGCGCGCGGGTCCTTGGCGACCTCCGCCTCCTTCGCCGCCTGCTCGAACGCCTCGGCCGCCGCACTCCAGCGCTGCCGCGACGCATAGCTCATGCCGAGGCACTGGCGCGCAAGGAAGCCGCCGCCGACCAGCCGCCATTGCCCGGCGATCCGCTCGCCCTCCTCCGGGTTACCGGTCGCGGCGTCGACGCAGGCTTCATAGCGCGCCTCGGGTGTCGGCGCGGCCGGGCGCGGCGGCCCGGCAGCGGTGGTGGTCTGGGCGACGATCAGGGCGGCAAGCAACAGGGTCAAAGCACATCCTCGATGGCGCGCAGGATCAGCGCGATGTCCGATTCGCGCGACAGGCGGTGGTCGCCATCCTTGACGAGCCAGGTCTGCACATTCGCTGAACGCAGCCGGCTGGCGAGATGCACCGTCCGCTCCCATGGCACATCGGCATCGCGCTGCCCCTGCACCAGTCGTACCGGGCCATCGATCGGCAGTTCGCCATGCATCACCCGATTGGCCTCGCCCGACGACCAGAAGGCGCGGGTGAACACCGTAGGCGCATCGGCATAGGGCGATGGCCGCTCGATCCGCCCCTGCGTCAGCAGCGTCATCTTCTCCGCCTGGGTAAAGCCCCAGTCGGTGAAGTCGGGCGCGGGCGCGATGCCGACCAGCCCGGCGATCCGCTCGGGCCGCGCCCGCGCGGCGAGCAGCGCGATCCACCCGCCCATCGACGATCCGACCAGCACTACCGGCCCTGCGATCACCTCATCGATCATCGCCAGCGCATCGTCGCGCCAACCGGCGAGCGTCTGGTCCTCGAACTCGCCGGGGCTGTCACCGCAACCGGCATAGTCGAAGCGCAGGAACGCGCGGCCCTGCGCCTTCGCCCATGCCTCGATCGCCAGCGCCTTCGTGCCGGTCATGTCGGAGGCATAGCCCGGCAGGAACAGGATCGTCGGACCGGTGCCGGGGGTGTGGCGATAGGCGAGCGGGCGGGAATCGGTCATGGGGCCGGATCATGCCATGCGGGTCAGTGTGGGGGAAGGGTTGGCGGGCAGAAGCTCGCCGCCTGCGCTACCGTCACCCCGGACCTGTTCCGGGGTCCACCGGGACGCTCACGATGCTGCCGGATCGGGAACGCTACCGCCTGTCGGGTAGGGCGTTCTGGGTGGGGTGGTTCGCTTCCCAAGGCGACGACGGCAAAGCCGCCGTGCGGGTCGGTGTGGGGAAAGGGTTGGCGGGCGCAAGCTCGCCGCCTGCGCTACCGTCACCCCGGACCTGTTCCGGGGCCCACCGGGCCGCTCACGATGCTGCCGGATCGGGAACGCTACCGCCTGTCAGGTAGGGCGTTCTGTGTGGGGTGGTTCGCTTCCCAAGGCGACGACGGCAAAGCCGCCGTCGGTCGGGGGCAGTTTGCCCCCGCCGGCCGTGCCGGACGATCCGTGCCTTGCCGCGCTTCGCCCGGCTTGGCGCGGACCGGCGGGGAAGCTTGCTTCCCCGCCTTCGTCCGTCAGTACATGTGCTGCCCGCCGTTGATGCTCAGCGTCGATCCGGTGACGAACCCGCCCTCTTCCGAACACAGGAACGCCACGCCGCGCGCGATTTCGCTCGCCTGGCCGAGCCGGCCGACCGGAATCTTGGCAACGATCTTTTCCAGCACGTCGGCCGGCACCGCCGCCACCATGTCGGTGTCGATATAGCCCGGCGCGATCGCGTTCACGGTCACGCCGAACCGCGCGCCTTCCTGCGCCAGCGCCTTGGTGAAGCCGTGGATGCCCGACTTGGCGGCGGCATAGTTGACCTGGCCATACTGGCCCGCCTGACCGTTGATCGAACCGATGTTGACGATCCGGCCCCATTTGCGGTCACGCATGCCGGGGAAGGTCGCCTTGGCGAGATTGAAGCACCCGCCGAGGTTGGTGCGGATCACGTCGTCCCACATCTCGTAGCTCATCTTGAGCAGCGTGCCGTCGCGGGTGATGCCCGCGTTGTTGACGACGATGTCGACCGGGCCGAGCGCTTCCTCGATCGCCTTGACGCCCGCCTGCGTCGCTTCGAAATCGCCCACGTCGAACTTGAACGCGGCGATACCGGTGCGCTCGGTGAACGCCTTCGCCTTTTCGTCGTTACCCGCATAATTGGCGGCGACGGTGACGCCCATTTCCTGCAGCGCAAGGCTGATCGCCTCGCCGATGCCGCGCGTGCCGCCGGTGACGATCGCTACCCGTGCCATGCATTCTCTCCCAAATGTTTCGTCCCTGCTAGGCGGGGTCGATCCATCCCGCAAGTTCGCGTGCGATGATGTTGCGCAACATTTTATTGCCGTGCGGCTCGGCATTCAGGCAAGGAAGATAGGCGAAATCCGTGCCGCCCGCTTCCACGAAGCCTTCCTTGCCCCGGATCGCCAGTTCCTCCAGCGTCTCCAGACAGTCCGCCGAAAAGCCCGGCGCGAAGATCGCGACGCGGCGCTTGCCCGCCTTCGCCAGCTCGACCAGCGTCTCGTCGGTCGCCGGCCCCAGCCACTTGGCCGGACCGAAGCGTGACTGGAACGCGATCGTGAGCGGCCGGCCCAGCGCCTCGGACACCAGCCGCGCGGTTTTCTGGCAATGACAATGATAGGGGTCGCCCAGTTGCAGCGTGCGTTTGGGCATGCCGTGAAAGCTGGCGACGATCGTGTCCGGCTCGAAATCGAGCTTCGCCAGGTCCTCGCCAAGCGTCGTGGCGAGCGCGTTGATATAGGCCGGATCGTCGTAATAGGGCGGCAGCGTGCGGATCGCCGGTTGCCAGCGCAGGCCGGACAGATGCGCGAACGCCTTGTCGTTGGCGGTCGCCGTCGTCGCTGCGCAATATTGCGGGTAGAGCGGGGCGAGCAGGATACGGTCGCATCCCTGTTCGCGCAGCGAATCGATCCGGCTGGCGATCGACGGATTGCCGTAGCGCATCGCCCAGTCGATCACGACGCCCTCGCCGAACGCGCCCTGCATCGCCTCCGACTGCGCGCGGGTGATCGCGGCGAGCGGCGACCCACGGTCGCTCCACACCTGTTGGTAGGCATGCGCCGACTTCTTCGGCCGGGTGTTCAGGATGATCCCGCGCAGGATCGGCTGCCACGCGATCGCCGGAAGCTCGACGACGCGGCGATCGGACAGGAATTCGGCGAGGTAGCGCTTCACCGAGCGTGGCGAAGGATCGTCGGGCGTGCCGAGGTTCATCAACAGCACGCCGATGCGGCGGGGCGGGATCGCGGGGTGATTCGTCGGACGGTCCATGGCGCGGTGTAACGCGCGAAGGGCGGGGTCGGGGCAAGCGGTTTCGGTTTTCACGCGAAGGCGCGAAGACGCGGAGGATATAAAGACGAAGTTTTTCGCGCAGAGGCGCAGAGGCGCGGAGGGGATGCGTTCGCGGGACGGTTAACCGCGAAGCGGCCGTCTCGCTTCTTGGAAGCGTGGGCAGGCGTCTACCGGTCGCGAGCGGTTTCCATCAGCGCCCCCTCTCTGCGCTTCTGCGCCTCTGCGCGAACCCATTTCTTCTTCGCGTCTTCGCGCCTTCGCGTGAACCAGAACCGCAAACTACCCCAGCAACGGCAACGACCGATACCGCCGCCCCGTCGCCGCATACAGCGCGTTGGCGATCGCCGGGGCCACTACCGGCACCGCCAGTTCGCTTACCCCACCCGGATCGGCATCCGATTCGACCAGCTCGATCAGCATTTCCGGGCTGTCGGCCAATCGCGGCAGGTTCAGCCCGCCGAAGCCGCGCACATCGGGCAGGTTCGCGGTGAAGCCGGTCGCCGCCCCCGTCGCCATCGCCATCCCGAACAGCAGCCCGCCCTCGATCTGCTGGCGCACCAGATCGGGGTTCACGATCCGCCCGCAATCGACCGCCGCGACCAGCCGGTCGACCTTCACCCGCCCGCCCTCGACCCGCGCCTCGGCAAGACAGGCGATCGCCGATCCGCGCATCCGGTGGCAGGCGATGCCCTGCGCGCTGCCCGGCACCCCGCCCTGCCAGCCGCCCATCGTCGCGACGCTCGACAGGCAGCGGGCCAGCGCCACGTCGCCGCCAAGCATCGCGATGCGGAACGAATGCGCCTCGACCCCGGCAAATCCGGCAAGCTCGTCGAGGAAACATTCGGTGAAGAACGCGGTGTAGCTATGCGCGCCCGATCGCCACCAGCCGGCGGGTAGCCCCAGTTCGGCCGGATGATGATCGACTGCGACATTGGCGATGCCATAGGGCGGCACCGCGCCATCGGTCGCCAGCGCATCGCCATGATCGCCGGGCAGCGCCATGCCGATCGACGCGGCGACATCGCCGCCCAGCAACCGGCGGGCGAGGTCGCGCCCGGTGCGCGGCGCGGCGATCCGCGCCTGCCACCCAGCGATCCGCCCGCCACGCGCCAGCCGCGCCGTCATCCTTGCGGCGGCGGGGGTGCGATACTGGTCGGCAAGACAATCCTCGCCGCGCGACCACGTCAATTGCACCGGCCGGTCGAGCCGCCGCGCCAGCACCGCCACCTGTTCGGCGACGCGGGTGTCGAGGTTCGCGCCGAACGATCCCCCGGCGATCGTCGGGTGCAGCATCACGCGGTTCTCGGCCACCCCGATCGCGCGGGCGGCGGCGGCACGGGCCAGCGTCGGCGCCTGCGTCGGGAGCCACAGCGTCAGCGTGCCGTCGCGCCATACCGCCGTGGCGCTGGTCGGCTCGATCGCGGCGTGGAGCGCGGCGCGCACCCGGTAGGTCGCGGTCTGCGTCCGGGCACCTGCGAAGGCAGCGTCGATGTCACCGCCGGCATGGACCCGCGCACCCTCGACCGCCAGCGCACCGTCGAGCGCGGCGGCGATCGAGGCGTCGTCGATCAGCCCATGCGTCTCGAACCGGGGGGCCATCGCGTCGAGTGCGCGATTGGCCGCCCACCATGTCGTCGCCACCGCCGCGACCCAGCCGGGGTTCTCGACCACCGCGACCATGCCGGGCAGGCGCTCGACCGCCGCCTTGTCGACCGCGATCCGCCGGGTATCGCCGATCGGCCCCTGCCGGACCGAGGCGAAGACCATGCCCGCCAACCGAATATCGCCGGCAAAGGTCGCGCGCCCGTCGACCTTCGCTGGCGCGTCGAGCCGGGGGAGCGGCTGGCCGAGCAGCCGCTTTTCCTCGCCGGTGCGAAACGGCAGTTCCCCGCCCGGCAGGCTTTCGCCCGCCGCCGCCTCGGCCAGCGCGCCGAAGCGCTGGCGCTGCTCGCCCATCACGACGAAGCCGTCCGCCGTGCCGCAACTGCGCCAGTCGCCGCCCCAGCCGCGTGCCGCCGCCTTGCACAACAACACCCGCGCCGCCGCACCCGCTTCGCGTAAGGGCCCCTCGAACCGGCGGATCGAGGTCGATCCGCCGGTCAGCATCAGCGTGTTGCGCTCGGCATAGGCGGTGCGCGTCGCTTCGGGGAGCAGCGCCAGCGCGTCGCCGAACAGGATGCCGGCGGCCAGCGGATTGGCATAGAGCGGGTTGATCGGCGCCGCCTCCACCGCGACGGTGCGCCAGTCGGCGCCCAGTTCATCCGCGACGATCTGCGGCAGCGCGGTATAGACGCCCTGACCATGTTCGGCCTGCGGCACCGCCACCGTCACCTGCCCGTCCGCGCCGATCTTGAGGTACGGTCCGAACACCGTCTCCCCCTCGGCCGCCGCGAGGTTCACCCCGTAGCGGCGCGGCCACACCCCCCATGCCACGATCAGCCCGACCCCCGCACCGCCACCGATCAGTAGCGTGCGGCGGGTGAGCGTGGGGTTGGGCGGCACCGACATGACCCCGGCCCTATCAGATCGTCCGGCGACCGGGGAGGGGTGAGTAACAATGGTTTCCTCCCGCATCCAACCCCGATACTACGCCTGCGACACAGCCGGAGCCTGCCCCTTGATCCTTTCCACCCTCGCCGCCGCCGCCGGCGACATCGGCATGGCCGCGGGCCATATTCGCTATGCCGACCTCGGCATCGGTCCGGTCGCGCTCGACCTCGGCTTCTTCCAGCTCAAATGGTATTCGCTGGCCTATATCGCCGGCATCCTCGTCGGTTGGTGGTATCTGCTCAAGCTGCTCGACCAGCCGGGCGCGCCGATGGCGAGGCGGCATGCCGACGATTTCGTGTTCTACGCGACGCTCGGCATCATTCTGGGCGGACGGCTGGGCTATGCGATCTTCTATGCGCCCGAGATGTTCCTCGATCCGATCAAGATCCTGCGGCTGTGGGACGGCGGCATGTCGTTCCACGGCGGGGTCATCGGCACGATGATCGGCATCATCCTGCTGGCGCGCAAACATGGCCTCAACTGGCTGCGCGTGCATGACTATGTCGCCTGCTGCACGCCGTTCGGGCTGTTCTTCGGCCGGCTCGCCAATTTCGTGAACGGCGAATTGTGGGGCCGGCCCAGCGACGTGCCATGGGCGATCGTGTTCCCGCGCACCGTCGCCGGCGGGATCGATCCGGCGCGCCACCCCAGCCAGTTGTACGAGGCGGGGCTGGAGGGCCTCGTCCTGTTCGCAGTGCTGTGGTTCATGTTCTGGAAGACCGATGCGCGCTATCAGCCGGGCAAGCTCGTCGGCACGTTCCTGCTCGGCTACGGCCTGTCGCGCTTCTTCGTCGAATTCTGGCGCGAGCCCGACGCCCAGCTCGTCGAATTCGCGCAATCGACCGGCCTGCACATGGGCCAGTGGCTGACGCTGCCGATGCTGGCTGGCGGCATCTATCTGATCGCCACCGCCAAGCGCCGCCGCGTCCGCGTCGAGCCGATCGCGGGGACGGAGAGCGTCGCTTGAGCGAGACCGACGGTGCGCTGCCCGATCGGCTGGCGCGGGCGATCACGTTGGCCGGGCCGGTCAGCCTCGCCCAGTTCATGGGTGCGGCCAACGCGCATTATTACGCGACGCGCGATCCGTTGGGCGCGAACGGCGATTTCACCACTGCGCCCGAAATCAGCCAGATGTTCGGCGAGCTGATCGGCCTGTCGCTCGCCGACCAGTGGGATCGCGCCGCCCGCCCGGCGGCGCACTATGTCGAGCTGGGGCCGGGACGCGGCACGCTTGCCGCCGATGCGCTGCGCGCGATGGCGGCGGCCGGTTGCAAGCCTCCGGTGCAGTTCGTCGAAACGTCGCCGACGCTGCGCGCCGAACAGGCGAAACGGGTGCCGCACGCCGAATGGGCGTTCGATTTGGTCGGCGTGGCCGACGACGGCGCGCTGCTAGTCGTCGCCAATGAATTCTTCGACGCGCTGCCGATCCGGCAACTGGTCAAAACGCCCGAGGGGTGGCGCGAGCGGCTGGTGGCGTGTCAGGATACGTTGTTCCTGCCGATCGTCGGCACGCGCGGCTTCGACCCGATCATCCCGCCGCACCTGCGCGAAGCCCCCATCGGATCGGTGCTCGAAACCGCCCCCGCCGCCGTCGCCATTATGCGCCAGTTGGCCAAGCGGATCGTCGCGCAGGGCGGCTGCGCGATCATCATCGACTATGGCTATAGCGGCCCGGCGATCGGCGACACGTTGCAGGCGGTGCGCGGCCACGGCTTCGTCAATCCCTATGACGATCCCGGCGAGCAGGACCTGACCGCGCATGTCGACTTCGCGACGCTGGCCGAAGCCGCGCGGGCCGAGGATGCCGTCGCCTATGGCCCGGCCGAACAGGGCGCGTTGCTCACCGCGCTCGGCATCGACGCGCGGGTGCAGGCGCTGTCGGCGAAATCGCCCGAACGCGCCGACGGCTTGCGCGCCGACCGCGACCGGCTGGTCGAAGGGGATCAGATGGGCAGTCTGTTCAAGGCGATCGCGATCACCTCGCCCGGCTGGCCAGTTCCGGCGGGGTTCGCATGACGCCGGTGCTGCGCCCCGCGACCATCGACGACGCCGATCGGCTGGCGGCGATCGGGCGCGACACCTTCGTCGAGACGTTCGGCACCCTCTATCGCCCCGACGACCTCGCCGCCTTCCTGACCAGCCACACGCCCGAAAGCTGGGCGGGCGAACTGGCCGACCCGCGCTTCCGCATCCTGCTGGCGATGGCCGGAGACGATACGGCCGGCTATGCCAAGCTCGGGCCGCGCTCGTTGCCGTTCGAGCCGCGGGGAACGCCGATCGAACTGCGCCAATTCTATATCCGCCGCGAATGGCACGGCAGCGGCCTTGCCGCGCGGATGATGGAAGCGGTGCTGGCAACCGCGCGGGCGAGCGGCGCGGACGAACTCTATCTCTCGGTCTTTATCGACAACCACCGCGCCCGGCGCTTCTACGAACGCTATGGCTTCGTTCGGGTCGGGAGCTATGCCTTCATGGTCGGCACCCATGCCGATGAGGATCATGTGATGCGGCTGGTGCTATGAACGATGTCGAGGTGATCCGCGCCCGGATGCTGGGCGGCGTGGCGCACGGTTTCCTCGGCCGGCGGGGCGGCGTGTCGCAGGGGCTGGTATCGGGGCTGAACGTGGGGCTGGGGTCGGCCGACGATCCGGCAGCGGTGGCGGCGAACCGCGCGCGGGCGGTCGACGCCGTGCTGCCCGGCGCGGCGCTGTGCGGGCTGTACCAGACCCATTCCGCCTCGGTCGTCCGCGTGCTGACCGCCTATGGCGACGACCGGCGACCCGAAGGCGACGCGCTCGTCACCGACCGGCCGGACATCCTGCTCGGCATCGTCACCGCCGATTGCGCGCCGGTGCTGTTCGCCGATGTCGAGGCGGGCATCGTCGGCGCGGCGCATGCCGGGTGGAAGGGCGCGCTGAACGGCATCACCGACGCGACGATCGCGCAGATGGTGACGCTGGGCGCGCGGCCCGACCGCATCGTCGCCGCGATCGGCCCGTGCATCGCGCGGGCGAGCTACGAGGTCGACCTCGCCTTCGCCGAACGCTTCTGCGCCACCGATCCCGCCAACGAACGCTTCTTCGCCGAGAACCGGCCGGGCCACGCCCGCTTCGACCTCGAAGCCTATGCCGCGCACCGGCTGGCGATGGCGGGCGTGCGCCGGGTCGAGGCGATGGGACTCGACACCTATGGCGACCCCGACCGCTTCTTCAGCTTCCGCCGCGCGACGCATCGCGGCGAGCCGGATTACGGGCGGCAATTGTCGATGATCGGGCTTTCCGCCTGAACCGTCATTCCGGCGAAGGCCGGAATCCATTGTGTCGGGCGGCGGCGATCGGTCGCTATCGTCTCCCCATCCATGGATTCCGGCTTCCGCCGGGATGACGGATCGATCAGGCGGCCCGATTTGGTTTCCAACGAAACTACCGCTAGGCTCGCGTAAAAATACGGAGAGACTCGAAATGACCGACGAAACCGAAGCCGACCTGACCGGCGTACCGCCGCGCCGTCGTCCGAAGCCGACGGTCGACACGATCGGTGGCCGTCGCCTCAAACCCGCGACGCTGATGATGGGCCATGGCTATGATCCGGTACTGTCCGAAGGGTCGCTCAAACCGCCGATCTTCGCGACCTCGACCTATGTCTTTCCGAGTGCGGCGGCGGGCAAGCGCCATTTCGAGGGCGTGACCGGCAAGCGTCCCGGCGGGGCCGAAGGCCTCGTCTATTCGCGCTTCAACGGACCCAATCAGGAAATCCTCGAAGACCGGCTGGGTGTGTGGGAAGCAGCCGAGGACGCGCTGGTCTTTTCCAGCGGCATGTCGGCGATCGCCACGCTGTTCCTGTCGATGGTCCAGCCGGGCGACACGATCATCCATTCGGGGCCGCTCTATGCCGCGACCGAGACGTTGATCGGTCGCGTGCTGGGCCGCTTCGGCGTCCGGTATCTCGACTTCCCCGCCGGCGCGACGCAGGACAAGATCGAAGGTGTGTTGCGCAAGGCCGAGGGCCGCGTGCCGTTGATCTATCTCGAAAGCCCGGCCAACCCCACCAACGCGCTGGTCGATATTGAAGCCGTGGCCGCCGCCCGCGACGCGGTGTTCGGCGATCACGCCGCCGACACGCCGATCGCGATCGACAATACCTTCCTCGGCCCGCTGTGGCAGCAGCCGCTCCGGCACGGTGCCGATCTGGTCGTCTATTCGCTCACCAAATATGCCGGCGGGCATAGCGATCTGGTGGCTGGCGGCGTGCTCGGCTCCAAGGAGCACATCAACACCATCCGCTCGATGCGCAACACCATCGGCACGATCTGCGACCCCAATACCGCATGGATGCTGCTGCGCAGCCTAGAGACGCTGGAGCTGCGCATGAGCCGCGCGGGCGAGAATGCGGAAAAGGTCTGCGCCTTCCTGCGCGATCACCCGAAGGTCGAGCGGGTCGGCTATCTCGGCTTCCTCAAGGACGCCCAGGGCATGGAGCGGCAGGCCGACATCTACGCGCGCCACTGCACCGGCGGCGGATCGACCTTCTCGCTGTATCTCAAGGGCGGCGAGCGGGAAGCCTTTGCCTTCCTCGACGCGCTGACCATCGCCAAGCTGGCGGTCAGTCTGGGCGGCACCGAAACGCTGGCGAGCCATCCCGCCGGCATGACCCACCTGTCGGTGCCCGACGCACGCAAGGCGGCGCTCGGCATCACCGACAATCTGGTGCGCATCTCGATCGGCGTCGAGGATGCCGATGACCTTATCGCCGATTTCGAACAGGCGCTCGACGCGGTCTAGGGTGCGTCATGGATCGGGGGTGACGCTCAACCTCCCCCGATCCCGTCGATCACCTTTCCGGTCCCACCACAATCGGCGCACTCGCCGTCGTCGATCGTGTCGGCGGAGGCGGCGTCACCGGGATTGATCGGTTCGGCTATCGACTCTGTCCTTGTGGCGGCGCGACAATGGTCGACAGAAGGCCAAGGCTCCGGCATGACGGCTCGCCTTATGGCCCCGCGTTTTGCTTTCACCGTCACCGCCACCTCGGGCCGCGCCCGCACCGGCACCATCGCCATGCAGCGCGGGGACATCCGCACGCCCGCGTTCATGCCGGTCGGCACCGCCGCCACCGTCAAGGCGGTGAAACCGCAGGACGTGCGCGCGAGCGGGGCCGACATCCTGCTCGGCAACACCTATCACCTGATGCTGCGCCCCAGCGCCGAACGGGTCGCGCGGCTGGGCGGCCTTCACGCCTTCATGGGCTGGGACCGGCCGATCCTGACCGACAGCGGCGGCTATCAGGTGATGAGCCTGTCCGAACTGACTAAACGCTCGGAAGACGGCGTCGAATTCAAGAGCCACCTCGACGGCACCCGCCACCTGATGAGTCCCGAGCGATCGATGGAGATCCAGCGGCTGCTCGGCTCCGACATCGTCATGGCGTTCGACGAACTGGTCCCGACGACATCGACCCGCGAGGTGCAGGCCAAGGCGATGGAACGCTCGATGCGCTGGGCACGCCGCAGCCGCGCCGGTTTCGATGCGGGCGAAGCGCATGCCTCGCGCGCCGCTCTGTTCGGCATCCAGCAGGGCGCGCTCGACGAAGGCTTGCGGAAAGCTTCGGCCGACGCGCTGATCGACATCGGCTTCGACGGCTATGCGGTCGGCGGCCTTGCGGTCGGCGAGGGGCAGGAAGCGATGTTCGGCGTGCTCGACTATGCGCCGGGCCAGTTGCCGGTGGACAAGCCCCGTTATCTGATGGGCGTGGGCAAGCCCGACGACATCGTCGGCGCGGTCGAACGCGGCATCGACATGTTCGACTGCGTGCTCCCTACCCGCTCGGGCCGCACCGGACAGGCGTTCACCCGCGGCGGACCGATCAACATCCGCAACGCCAAGTTCGCCGAGGATACGGGACCGCTCGATCCAGCCTGCGCCTGCCCCACCTGCGGCAATTTCAGTCGTGCCTATCTCCATCATCTGGTGCGCGCGGGCGAGATTCTCGGCGCGATGCTGATGACCGAGCACAATCTGTATTTCTATCAGGCGCTGATGGCCGATCTGCGCGCCGCGATCGCGAACGACACGCTGGCCGCCTTCGCCACCGATTTCCGGGCACGCTACGCCGCACAGAAGCGTTGAGCCCCAAACCAGAGGGAGAGGACCCCATGACCGACAAGCCCGAACTGAACGAGATCGCCGCCGCCGCGCGCGATGCCAAGCGTGCCGCCGATGCCACCGCCAATGCCAAGACCCCGGCCCGCCCGTCGCACTGGCCGCTGGTGCCGATCGGCGTCGGGCTCGGCATCGGATCGGCGGCGCTGGCGGCCGCGCTGCTCTATGCCAATGCCGGGCGCAAGAAGGGCTGAGGGAAACATCCCTTCCCGCCGGTGGTGGCGGGGAGGCATAGTCGTTGACACCTCCCTGCGCCGCGCGCCACACCTCCGGGCATCGTTTCCGCCCGGAGAATTGCCCCCATGCGTCTCGGCCTCGTGCTGCTGCTCTCGACCGCCTGTCTTGCCCCCGCCCATGCGCGGCAGGCGGCTGCCCCCGTAGCGGCGAGCGCCACCGTGCCGCCGATCGCCTATACCGAACGCACGCTGGCCAACGGGTTGCGCGTCTATGCCATCCGCGACACGTCCAGCGCCAACGTGTCGGTACAGGTGTGGTATGACGTCGGATCGAAGGACGATCCCGCCGGGCGCTCCGGTTTTGCGCATATGTTCGAACATCTTATGTTCAAGGCGACGCGCAATCTCGTTCCCGAGCAGCTCGACCGGCTGACCGAGGATGTCGGGGGGTACAACAACGCCTCGACCGCCGATGACTATACCAATTATTTCGAGGTAGTGCCGGCCAACCACCTGCAACGGCTGTTGTTCGCCGAGGCCGACCGGATGGCGACGCTGGTCGTCGATCCCAAGACCTTCGCATCGGAACGCGAGGTCGTGAAGGAGGAATTGCGCAGCCGCATCCTCGCCCAGCCGTACGGCAAGCTGTTCGGCCTATATTACCCGATGCTGTCGTACAGCTGGCACCCCTATGCGCGGCCGGGCATCGGGTCGATCGCCGATCTGGATGCGGCGACGATCGACGACATTCGCGCGTTCCACGCGACCTATTACCGGCCCGACAATGCGGTGCTGGTGGTCGCGGGCAATTTCGATCCGGCGCAACTCGACCGCTGGGTCGACCAGTATTTCGCGCCCATCGCCAAACCCGCCCGCCCGATCCCGCGCGTGACCGTGCCCGAGCCGGTGCGCGAGCGGGCCGTCAGCAAGACCGTCTATGAAGCCAATACGCCGCTCCCCGCCGTCCTCATCAGCTATCCGATCCCGCCCGCCAGTCACCCCGATCAGGCGGCGCTGGCAGTGCTGACCACGATTCTTTCGGGCGGCGACAATTCGCGGCTGCACCAGAGCCTCGTCTACCGCGACCAGATCGCGCAGGACGTCGGCGTCTTTGCCGAGGACAAGCAGGGACCGGGCACGCTGGCACTCTATGCCATCCTCGCGGGCGGCAAGAAGGTCGAGGATGGCGAGGCGGCGCTGCGCCGCGAGATCGCCAAGCTCGTCGCCACGCCCCCCAGCGCCGCCGAGTTGAGCGAGGCGAAGAACGAGATCACCACCGCCGCGCTGCTCGAACGCGAGACGGCGGAGGGCAAGGCATCGGCGCTGGCGCAGGGCGTGATCGTCGAGCGTGATCCGCAGGCGGCGGACAAGTCGCTCGCCGCCATCGCCCGCGTGACCCCGGCCGATGTCCAGCGCGTCGCCCGCACCTGGCTGGCCGACAACCGGTCGGCGGCGATCCGTTACCTGCCCGACAGCGCCAAGCCGGCGACCGCGACCAGCGATACGATCGCCATCGCCGACACCGTCGTCACCGCGCCGCTGGCCGTGCCCGCCGGCATCGCCATCCATACCCCCGCGCCCGAAGGCCAGCGCGTCCAGCCGCCCGCCCCCGCCGCGCCGGTCGCGGTTGCCATTCCGGTGCCGGTCGAACGCCGGCTGGCCAACGGCCTGCGGGTCGTGGTGGTCGAGAAGCGCGGACTGCCGATCGTCACCGCCGCGCTGGTGGCGCAAGGGGGGTCATCGAGTGACGGCGATGCCAGGGCCGGCACCGCCGAACTCGCCGCCGGGCTGCTGACGCAGGGCACCACCACCCGGTCGGCGACCGAGATCGCGCGCGCGATCGAATCGCTCGGCGGCAGTATTTCGAGCGGTGCCGGCTGGGATTCGCAGAGCGTGACGCTGACCGTCGGGTCGGCGCAGGCCGCCCCCGCGCTCGGCATTCTCGCCGATGTCGCGCGCAACCCGGCGTTCGCGCAAGCCGAGATCGACCGGCTGCGCACCCGCACGATCGATGGCGTCAGTGTCGCGCTGACCGATCCGGGGCAGTTGTCCAGCCTGATCGCCGACCGCGTCACCTTCGCCTCGGGCTATGGCCATCCGGCCAGCGGCACGCCCGCGACGCTCAAGGCGATCACCCGTGCCGACGTGACCGCCGCCTATCGCGCGACATGGGTTCCGGCGCAGACCACGCTGGTGCTGGTCGGCGATCTGACCGCCGATCAGGGTGCCACGCTGGCGCAGCAGTTGTTCGGCGACTGGCGCGCCGCGCCTGGCACCGCCACGCCGCCCGCGCCGCAAGCGGCCCCGCCCGCCCCACGGGTGATTGTGGTCGACATGCCCGGTGCCGGACAGGCGGGCGTCGTCGTCTCGCGGCCAGGGATCGCGCGCAGCGACGCGGCGTATTTCCCCGCCGCCGTCGCCAATGCGACGCTGGGCGTGGGCTTCTCGTCGCGGCTCAACCAGGAAATCCGCATCAAGCGCGGCCTCGCCTATGGTGCCCGCTCCGCACTCGACGCGCGCAAGCTGGGCGGGGCGGTGAGTGCCGCCACGCAGACCAAGAACCCGTCGGCCCCCGACGTGGTGAAGATCATCACCGATGAGATGAAGCGGCTGGGGGCCGAACCCGCGCCGGCGGCCGAACTGACGACGCGCAAGGCGGTGCTGGCGGGTAATTTCGGCCGTACCGTCGAGCGGACCAGCGGCATCGCCGGCACCATCGCCACCTATGTCGCCGACGGCGTGCCGCTGGCGCGGATCGCGACCTTCCTCCCCTGGATCGAGGCGGTCGACCCGGCGGCGGTGCAACAGGTCGCGGGCCGGATCATGGACCCCAAGGCGGCGAGCATCGTCGTGGTGGGCGACGCCAAGCAATTCCTCGCACCGCTGCGCGCCGCCTATCCGGGACTGGTGGTGATCCCGGCGGCGTCGGTCGATCTGGCCCGGCCCGATCTGGGGGTGAAGTAAGGGAATATTGGTCGTCCCGGCGCGGGCCGGGACGACGCAGCCAAGGTGATACGCAATGGACCCGCATCTCTGGCTGGGTTTCGCCGCCGCGTCGTTCGTGATGGGCGTGATCCCCGGTCCCGGCGTCGCGAGCATCATCGGCTTCGCGTTCACGTCGGGGCGGGCTACCGCGCTGGCATCGGTCGCGGGCATGGCGGTCGGCAACCTGATCGCGATGAGCGTGTCGCTGGCCGGCGCGGGGGTGATCCTCGGCACCTCGGCGGTCGCCTTCACGATCCTCAAATGGATCGGGGCCGCCTATCTGATCGGCATCGGGCTGATCGCGATCCTGCGCAGCGGCGACGACGGCGACCCGGCCCGGCCGCCGCGCACCGTCACGCCGCGCGCGGCGTTCCTCACCAATGTCGCGGTCGGCACCTTCCATCCCAAGACGATCCTGTTCTTCGTCGCCTTCGCCGCGCAGTTCATCCGTGCCGACCAGCCGTTCGTGCCGCAGGCGGCGATCCTGATCGCGACCTTCGTCGGGATCGCCGGGGCGACCGATAGTTGCTATGCGCTGGCGGCGTCGCACGCCTCGGGATTGATCCGCCGTACGAGCGTCCGTCGCTGGACCCGGCGGGCGGGCGGTGGCGCGGTGATGAGTGCGGGGGTGGCGATGGCGCTGTTGCAGCGCTGACGGCGAACGATGGTCGCTACCGCATCGGTGCGGATGCCGGTGGCGACGCCCCCTCAGTCATGAACCATGGCGTCGGGCCATTGTCATAGGGTGGCGCGGGGTAGAGCCAGCGCAGCGCTTCCTCGGCGGCACGGTGATAGACGGTGGCGTGCGTCGCATCGGTACGGTGGTCGGCGTAGCGCAGCGTGACCATGCCGGGCGGCAGCGACGCCAGCGCCGCGCGCAGCCGGTCGATGCCGTCCAGCATCGTCCCGCCTTCGTCGGCATGGGCAAGGAACAGGCGGACCTTCGCCGCCCGTGCCAGCCACGTCGCCAGCGCCGGATCGCGCAGCGCCCGGCGATCGTCCCACCACAGGCTGGGGCTGACCGCGATGTAATCACCGAACAACGCCGGTTGGGTCAGCAGCGTGTCGACGACGAACAGCCCGGCCAGAGATTCTCCCATCAGCGCGCGCCTGCCGCTGGTGCGATAGCGTCGTTCGACGAAAGGGATGACCTCGCGTTCGAGGAAGCGGCGGAAGCGCGAGGCGCCGCCACTTGCCGGAAAGGCCGACCGATAGCGCGAATCGACCGGCGGCGGGGTCAGTTCGGCGCGCCGATCGCGGGTCTGGATGCCGACGACGATGAACGGCCCGAACGTCCAGCTCAGCGAGGCAAGGCTGGCCAGCCCCGCGACATGGGGAAAGTCCTGATCGCGCGCACCGTCGAGTAGATAGACGACCGGGTAGCGGGTAGCGGATTTCGCATAGCCTTCGGGCAGCCAGACGTTCAGCTCGCGCTGGTCGCCCAGCACGGTCGAATCGATCCTGTGGCTGGTGCCGATCGCGATCGGCGTGCCTGCCGGGGTGGGTCGGGCCATGGCGATACCGGGCAGCAGGAGCAGGAGGGTCAGGATTGCCAGTATTGGTCGCATCGCGACGATCCTGTCAGGCCATGCGGCCAATACAAGCCACGATCGTCCCATGACGGCACGGTGCGAAAGGCAGGGGAGCCTTGGGTCGCGCGATCGGTTACAGCGCGCACCATGGGTGTTCTGGCGAATCTTCCCCGGCGGACGAAGCTGATCGGCGGCATCGCCATGCTGCTGCTCGGCGGGGCGTTCACCGCGCGGGCGGGAATCGCGACGATCGAGCAGGCCGCCCCGCCCGCGCCGCCGCTGCCTGCGCCGACCGGCTATGAGGCGGATGCGCATTTTCCCGGCGCGGCGTTGCTGTTCGCCGATGCCCCGCCGCCGGTCCGGCCCATGCCCGGCGTGACCGGCACCGCGCCGCTCCCCGCGCTGCCGGTGAGCGAGCAGCAGGCGGCGGTCGACCTGGCCGACACCTCGATCAAGGCGGCGGCCCCGTTCCATGCGCGGGGAACCCCAAGCGACCGGGCGCGCGCGCTGCAATGCCTGACCACCGCGATCTATTACGAAGCGGCGAGCGAGCCCGATGCCGGGCAGCGCGCGGTGGCGCAGGTGGTGCTCAACCGGGTGCGCCATCCCGCCTTTCCCGCCAGCGTGTGCGGCGTGGTGTATCAGGGGTCGGACAAGCCGGTGTGCCAGTTCAGCTTCGCGTGCGACGGGGCGATGGCGCGCACCCCCGCCCCGGCCGCATGGGCACGGGCACGGGCGGTGGCGCGGGACGCACTGGCCGGTGCGGTATTCGCCCCGGTCGGCATGGCGACGCATTATCATACCTATGCGGTCACGCCTTCGTGGAACCGATCGCTGGTGATGACCGGGGTGTTCGGCGCGCATTTCTTCCATCGGTGGAAGGGGTGGTGGGGCACGCCCGCCGCGTTCCGCGACCGCTATGCCGGGGGCGAGCCATTGCCGGGACCGCTACGGCCGGTCGCGCCGGCGGTGGCGGCGCTGCCCGCCGTCGCCGCGCCGGTGCCCTTGACGCCGTTGCCGGCAGTGCCGGTCGTGACATCCGCGCCGGTGCGCCCGGTTGCGGCGGCGGTGCCGTTGCCGACGACCCTGCCAGCCGAATCGCAGGTGCTCGACCGGTGGAAGGATTCGGGCACGCCGCTGCGGTAGGTCGGTCGGTAGCGGCGTTCTGCTCCCCTCCCTGACAAGGGAGGGGTCGGGGGTGGGTAGGTCCGGGGCGGGCGGAACCTGTCCTCACAAGCCGACCCACCCCCAGCCCCTCCCTTGTCAGGGAGGGGAGTGGTCCGCCCCCAACACGAAACGTGACATTCGCGTCACCCGCGCCTAGCTGAAGCGCCAGTCCCAGTCGGAGTTGCCCCATGTCGCTGACCGTCGCCGTGCAGATGGACCCCATCGCCGGAATCAACATCGCGGGCGATTCCACCTTCGCGCTGATGCTGTCGGCGCAGGCGCGCGGCCACCGGCTGTTCCACTATGCGCCCGAGGATCTGAACCAGTCGGGCGACCATGTCTGGACCCACGCCCGCCCGGTCACGGTGCGCCGGGTGGAGGGCGATCACTTTACGCTGGGCGAGTCCGTCCGCCTCGACCTTGGCGACGAGGCCGATGTCGTGCTGATGCGGCAGGATCCGCCGTTCGACCTCGGCTATATCACCGCGACGCATCTGCTGGAGCGGATCGCCGGCCGGACGCTGGTGGTGAACGACCCCGCATCGGTGCGCAACGCGCCCGAAAAGCTGTTCGTGCTCGATTACCGCCACTTCATGCCGCCGACGCTCATCACCCGATCGGTCGAGGAGGCGCGCGCGTTCCTTGCCCAGCACGGATCGATCGTGGTGAAGCCGCTGCACGGCAACGGCGGCAAGGCGATCTTCAAGGTCGATGCCGATGCGCAGAACCTGTCGTCGCTGATCGAGGTGTTCAACACCGCCTACCGTGAACCGCATATGGTGCAGGCGTTCCTGCCGGCGGTGGCGAAGGGCGACAAGCGCATCGTGCTGGTCGACGGCGAGGTGGCGGGCGCGGTCAACCGCCTGCCGGGCGAGGGCGAGATCCGCTCGAACCTCGCGGTCGGCGGCACCGCGGCGAAGACCGAACTGACGGCGCGCGAGCGCGAAATCTGTGCCGAACTGGGGCCGGAGTTGAAGCGGCGCGGGCTGATCTTCGTCGGGATCGACGTGATCGGCGGTGAATGGCTGACCGAGATCAACGTGACCTCGCCGACCGGCATCGTCGCGATCGAACGCTTCGACGGGACCGACGTGGCGGGCATGATCTGGGACGCGATCGAGGCGCGGGTAGAGGGACGCTAGTCTGGTCCGCTAACGCGGATAGCGGTGCCGGCCCGCTCCCCCTCCCCGCCACCCACGCGAGTATCCTGATGGGTGACGGGGAGGGGGAGCGGGCCGGCACCGTCGCAATTCAGCCAGGCTGAATTGCTGAAACGGCACGAAACCCCGCCCCGGACGTTCCCGCCCAATGACCAGCTTTATCCTCGATGCCATCGCCTGGGGTGGATATTTCGGTATCTTCCTGTTGATGGCGCTCGAGAATGTCGTGCCGCCGGTGCCGTCCGAAGTCATCATGGGGCTGGGCGGCATGGCGGTCGCGCGGGGCGACATGGCGATGCTGCCGCTGCTGCTGTGGGGCACCGCCGGCACGACCGCCGGCAATTATTTCTGGTACGCGATCGGGCGGCGCTTCGGCTATCACGGCCTGAAACCCTTCGTCGATCGCTGGGGCCGCTGGCTGACGGTCGAATGGGAGGATGTCGAGAAGCTCCAGCGCTTCTTTCGCAAACATGGCGGCAAGACGGTGTTCGTCTTTCGCTTCATGCCGACGTTCCGCACGCTGATCTCGCTGCCCGCCGGCATGGCGTGCATGCCGCACTGGCGCTTCGTGCTGGCGACCTTTACCGGATCGATCCTCTGGAACGCGGTGCTGGCCTATGCCGGGCTGTGGCTGGGATCGAATTTCGAGCAGATCGACCGCTATGTCGGGCCGGCGGCAATCGCGCTGTCGGTGGCGATCGTCCTCGGCTATCTCTACCGCGTCGTCACCTGGAAACCCCGCGCCCGGCGGTAACGGGGGTTCGCGCCCGCTTGGCGACATAGAGCGCGGCGTCGGCGGCGTGGAGCAGGTCGCGGACGGTCGCCGTCTCCGGCGTGACCGCGGCATAGCCCAGCGTCGCCGAAACCGGCAAAGTCCGCCCGTCGCTGTCGGTCGGTCTGGACAGATCGGCCGCCAGCCGGGTGGCCAGCGCATCGGCCCGGTTGCAGTCGCCATGCGTACGCAGGATCACCGCGAATTCGTCCCCGCCCATCCGCGCGGCAAAGGCGTTGTCGAGATACGGCGCGCACAGCCGCTGCGCGACCGCGCGCAGCACGTCGTCCCCTGCCAGATGGCCATGGGTGTCGTTGATCGTCTTGAAATGATCGAGATCGATCACGATCAGCCCGCACGCCCCGCCGCCGTCGACCGCAAAGGCGATGTCGCGCGCCAGTTCGGCATCGAACGCCGCACGGTTGGCGATACCGGTCAACGGATCGGTCGAGGCCGAGCGGCGAAGCTGCTGTTCGAGCAGATGCCGGTCGGTCACGTCCTGGAACACGCCGGTCAGCGCCACGACCGCACCGGTCGCATCGCACTCCGCCTCGCCGATCGAGCGCACGCGGCGGTGCCGCCCGGTCGCGGTCACGAAATCGGTTTCGAAATCGAACGGCCCGCCACGCCCGATCGCGTCGGCCAGCGAAGCGCCGACAACCTCCCGCGCGTGCGGCGGATAGAATTGCATCGCCTCGTCCAGCGGCAGCAGCGCGTCGGCGGGCAGTTCGTGGATACGGCGGATACCCTCCGACCAGTGGATGTCGTTGTCGGGCAGCCCCAGCCGCCACGACCCGATCATCGCCATCCGCTCGGCATGGCGGAACAGCCGCTCCTGTCGCGCCAGTTCACGGGCGTGATCGTTGGCAACCGTCGCCAGTTCGACCGCGGTGCCGACCGACACCTGGGTCGCGATGACCGTCTCGGCGAGATCGGCGAGCGCGCGCAACGCATCCTGCTTTACCGGGTCGAGCGAGCGCGGGCGCAGGTCGCCGACGCACATCGCGCCGATGGCATGGCGCTCGCCCGTCTGTGGATCGACGGCGTGGAGCGGAACCCCGGCATAGAAGCGCAGGCCCCCTTCGGTCACAAGGCCGAGGTCGGCGAAGCGATCGTCGAGCGTGCAGTCGTCGACGGTCAGCGGCCGATCGTCGAGCACCACCTGATGGCACAGCGATTCGGTGCATGGCATCTCCAGCCGATCGATGCCGATGGTCGCCTTCGACCACAGCCGTTCGCTTCCGATCATGTTGATCGCGGCGATCGGCGTGCCGATCAGTTCGCGGGCGATCAGGACCAACTGCTCGAACTGGCTGTCGGGGGCAGCCCTGAGCAGCGTCAGGACCCGGTCCACGGCGTCGTGCGGATCGACGGGGGCAAGGGATTCGGACATCATAAAAGCCTAATAGCACGCTATTACCGAAAGGTTGCCCCCGGGCGTGCGATAGGCGATGGCGCGACCCATCCCGTTCCCGATTCGATGGACCTGCCCGACATGAAATTCTTCGCCGACACCGCCGACATCGCCGACATCCGCGAACTGGCCGACACCGGCCTGCTCGACGGCGTGACCACCAACCCGTCGCTGATCCACAAGTCGGGCCGCGACTTCCTCGAGGTCGTCGCCGAAATCTGCACCGTCACGTCGGGGCCGGTATCGGCCGAGGTCGTGGCGCTCGATCACGCCGGCATGATGCGCGAGGCCGAAATCCTGCGCAGGATCGCCGACAATGTCGCGGTGAAGGTGCCGCTGACGATCGATGGCCTCAAGACCTGCAAGGCGCTGAGCGACGACGGAACCATGGTCAACGTGACGCTGTGCTTCTCGGCCAACCAGGCGCTGCTGGCGGCCAAGGCCGGCGCGACCTTCATCTCGCCGTTCGTCGGGCGGCACGACGACATCGGCTTCGACGGCATGGGCCTCATCAGCGACATCCGCCTGATCTACGACAATTACGATTTCGCGACCGAAATCCTCGTCGCCAGCGTCCGTCACCCGATCCATGTCCTTGAGGCGGCGAAGATCGGCGCCGATGTGATGACCGCGCCGCCGTCGGTCATCCGCGCGCTGGTGAAGCATCCGCTGACCGACAAGGGCATCGAAGGCTTCATGGCCGACTGGGCGAAATCGGGCCAGACGATCGGCTGAGCGTTCGCTGGGGAATTGGCGGAATAGCCAGTTTCAAGGCGGTTCCCGCCCGCTCCCCCTCTCGCCCGGCCACCCACAGCGTATCCTGAATGGGTGGCCGTAAGACGTGCCGGCACCGCAGGACGTGCATCGGCACGATTCGGGTCAGGACGGATCGACATTGAACAATCCGGGAGGCGTTTGCAGGCCCGATCCGTCGTCACCCCGGAACAGGTTCGGGGTGACGGGTTTGCCAATGGCATCGCTGAAGATTGATCCGCCCGGCTTCCAAGCCTGCGCCGCACCGGTTCCCTCTGCCGCCCTTCACCGCTACCCTGTCGCCCATGTCCCCGCCGCTTCCGCTCGCCTTCGCCACGTATCTGTCGCGCGACCGGCGGCGGTCGGCGCATACCGTGCGCGCCTATGCCGCCACCGCCGAGCGGCTGATCGCCTTTCTCCAGACGCATCACGGCGGCGCAGTCGACGGCCCCCTGCTGGCGGCCCTCACCCGGGCCGATCTGCGCGCGTTCCTCGCCCATCGTCGCGAGGCGGGCCTCACCAACGCTTCCGCCGCGCGCGAATTGTCGGCGGTGCGGGCGTTCCTGACGTTCGTCGGCGGGAGCGCCGCCGTCCCCCGGCTACGCGGCCCGAAAGTGGCGCGCGGCGTGCCCCGCCCGATCGCGCCCGACGAGGTCGTGTCGCTGGCGGAGGAAGTCGCCGACGCCGCCGCCGAACCGTGGATCGGCGCGCGCGACTGGGCGGTGCTGCTGCTGCTCTATGGCGCGGGGCTGCGGATCGGCGAGGCACTGGCGATCACCGGCGCCGCATTGCCGCTCGGCGAAACGCTCAGCGTCACCGGCAAGCGCGACAAGACGCGAATCGTGCCGTTGCTACCGCCGGTACGCGCCGCGATCGACGCCTATGCGGCCCAGCAACCGTGGGGCACCGCGCGCGACGCGCCGCTGTTCCGGGGAGCGAAGGGCGGGCCGCTCGACGCCGGGGTGGTGCGCCGTTCGGTGCGCACCGCGCGGCGCGCGCTGGGGCTGGGCGACCGCACCAGTCCGCATGCGCTGCGCCACAGCTTCGCGACGCACCTGCTCGGGCGCGGCGCGGACCTGCGGTCGTTACAGGCGCTGCTCGGCCATGCCAGCCTGTCGTCGACGCAAATCTATACCGCTGTCGATGCGGCCCATCTGCTCGACGTCTATCGCAGCGCGCATCCGCACGGATAAGAGCCGCGAACGTCAAACGCTCGCGGACAGTCGCTCAGGCCGGGCCGATACCATCGGCATCGACCAGATCGGCGTCGACCAGCGTGCCGACCACGCGGACGCGCTTCTCCACCTCGTCCACCGGGGTACGGTGGAGTTCGAGCCGGTAGCGCCCGCCCCTGTCACGGCGAAGGTAGAAGGCACCGCCGTCGCGCACCAGCGTACCCGTCTCGTCGATCCGGGTGCCGATGGTCGTCACGGGGCGGCGGCGCCGTTGCGATCAGCGATCGCGTTCTGCGCGCTTGCGCTCGGCCTTGCGGGCGCGGCCGATCGCTGCTGCCCGCTCGCGGGCGCGCTTCTCGGACGGCTTCTCGTAGTGGCGGCGCAACTTCATCTCACGATAGACGCCTTCGCGCTGCAGCTTCTTCTTGAGTGCGCGGAGGGCCTGGTCGACGTTGTTGTCGCGGACGATAATCTGCATGACGGGTCTGGCTTCGCTTTCGATACGATATGAACAAGGCGAGAATCACGATCGAGTCGTGTCCCGCAAGTGGCCCCGCCTATGCCGATCGACCCCGTCTTGGCAATCACCGATCGACATTTTGGGGGTCGTGATTGCAATTCTGACGATAGTTTTGCGCGATTTTCCGGGTATCGTGGCGGTCGGCCGGATGGGGCCAAGGCCGCAATGGCCCGCAGGACACGCCTCAATCGTCGGCACTTTCGGGGCGAAGATCGTCGTCGGACGGGTCGTAGCCAAGAATATCGCCGGGTTCGCAGTCGAGGAAGCGGCAGATCGCGGCCAGCGTCGAGAAGCGCACGCCCTTCACCTTGCCCGACTTCAGCAGCGACAGGTTGGATTCGCTGATCCCGACCGCCTCGGCCAGTTGCTTCGAGCGGACCTTGCGCCGTGCCAGCATCACGTCGAGGTTGACGATCACCGGCATCAGACGAACTCGGCCAGATCGCGTTGCGCCCGCACGGCGGCCTCCAGCGCCCAGACGGCGGCATAGGCGGCGAACGCGAGGAGCAAGGTGGTGCCGATCGTGCCGAGATTGATCGTGGGGATGATCGTCGGTCCATCGGGCGTGCCCGGCGACAGGATGGTTTCGACCAGCGACTCATACACCGGCTGGGCCAGCGACCATGTGATCGCGGCAATCGCCGCACGGCGCAGCCAGCGCAGCGCCTGCGGCAACGCATCGCGCGCCGTCCCGCCCAGCCGGCGCAGCGCCAGCCCGACGCTGAGCATCAGCAGGGCGAACGGCACGGTGTCGACCGCATCGATCAGCGCGAGGGCGATCCGCACGTCGCCGCGCGCGGCATAGGCCTCGAACCGGCGCTGCGTCACCGGGGACGCCGCGACCTCGATCCGGGTTTCCTCGGCCAGCAGCACGCCGGGCTGCGCCTTCCACACGCACCCATCGCCGACACCGCAATAAGGCGAGGCGCCCGGCGTGACCCCGGCGGTCACGATGACGAACGGCATCGCCAGCGCCGACAACAGGAACACCGCGCCGGCAAGACGACACAGCTTCGCCTTGGCAGGGGGCAGCAGCGTCGCGTCCGGCATGGTGCTTCTTTCTGTTTTACGGAAATATTTTGCGCTTCTACAGGGCATCGGCGGCACAACGGAAGCCGTCGCGCATCGGCGCGGCAACGAAACCGGCCGGAGCGGGACGTTCGCGTCGCGGAGAATGGGGCAAGCAAGGGCGATCCGCCCGCCGCCAATTCCCAACGCCGCCCGCACGCCCTATCTATCGCGGCGATGTCCCGTGCCCGTGTCCTCCTGCTCAACGCCGCGCTCGGTCCGCTCGACTACCGGGTGCCGCACGGCATGACCGTCGAGGCGGGATCGATCGTCACCGCCCCGCTCGGGCCGCGCCAACTGGTCGGCGTGGTGTGGGATGCCGATCGCCTCGCGACCGAGGAAGTCGGCGACAACCGGCTGCGCCCGCTACTGGCCGTCGCCGACGTGCCGCCGATCGCCGCGCCTTTGCGGCGACTGGTCGAATGGACGGCGGGCTATTATCTGGCGGCGCCGGCGTCGGTGCTGCGGATGTGCCTCGCCTCCAATTCGGCGCTGGAGGGGGCGAAGCTCGCCATCGAATATCGCGCGACCGGCGTGGTGCCCGATCGCATGACGCCGCAGCGCGAACAGGCGCTGGCGCGGATCGGCGAGCGGCGCGGGCTGGTGCGCGAGCTTGCCGGCATCGCCGATGTGTCCGACGCGGTCATCCGCGGGCTGGTGAAGCAGGGCGCGATCGAGGCGGTGTCGGTCGACATCGACCAGCGCTATCCCGAACCCGATCCCGACCATGATGTGCCCGCACTCTCGGCCGATCAGGCAGCGGCGGCCGGCGCGCTGACCAGCGCGGTCGAGGCGGATGCTTTCCACCCCTTCCTGCTCGACGGCGTCACTGGTTCGGGCAAGACCGAGGTGTATTTTGAGGCCGTGGCGGCGGCGATCCGCGCCGGGCGACAGGTGCTGGTGCTGCTGCCCGAGATCGCGCTGACCGAACCGTTCCTCAAGCGGTTCACCGCGCGCTTCGGTTGCGAGCCGGTGCCGTGGCACAGCGACCTGCGCTCGACGCAGCGCCGCCGGGCATGGCGGGCGATCGCGAGCGGACAGGCGAAGGTGGTGGTCGGCGCACGATCGGCGCTGTTCCTGCCCTATGCCGATCTCGGGCTGATCGTCGTCGACGAGGCGCACGAGACGAGCTTCAAACAGGAGGAAGGCGTCCATTATCACGCGCGCGACGTGAGCGTGATGCGCGGCCTGTTCGAACAGTGTCCGGTGATCCTCGCCAGCGCGACGCCGGCGATCGAGACGCGGCAACAGGTGGCGCAGGGACGCTATACCGAACTCAAGCTCCCCGGCCGTTACGGCAAGGCGCAGTTGCCGACGATCGAGCCGATCGACCTGATCGACCAGCCACCCGAGCGCGGCCGCTGGATCGCCGCGCCACTGGTCAAGGCGATCGACGAGGCACTCGGCCGCAAGGAACAGGCGCTGCTGTTCCTCAACCGGCGGGGCTATGCGCCGCTGACCTTGTGCCGGTCGTGCGGGCATCGTTTCCAATGCCCCAACTGCACCGCATGGATGGTCGAGCATCGTCTGATCCACCGGCTGTCGTGCCATCATTGCGGCCATATGATCCCGACGCCGCGCGCCTGCCCCGAATGCAAGGCGGAGGACAGCCTCGTCGCCTGTGGCCCCGGCGTCGAGCGCATCGCCGACGAGGCGGCGGCGCTGTGGCCGACGGCGAAGATCGCCATCGTCACCTCCGACACCATCTGGTCGCCGGCCAAGGCGGCGGAGTTCGTCGGCCGGATGGAGGCGGGCGACATCGACATCGTCGTCGGCACGCAATTGGTGACGAAGGGCTATCATTTCCCCAACCTCACCTGCGTCGGGGTGATCGATGCCGATCTGGGGCTACAGGGCGGCGACCTGCGCGCCGCCGAGCGCACCTTTCAACAGATCGCGCAGGTGGCGGGACGCGCCGGGCGCGGGTCGAAGCCCGGCCATGTCTATATCCAGACCACGCAGCCCTCCGCCCCGGTGATGCAGGCGCTGATCTCGGGCGATGCTGACAGCTTCTATGCGGCGGAGACGGAAGCACGTGCCGATGCCGCCGTGCCCCCTTTCGGGCGCTATGCCGCGATCATCGTATCGTCGGAGGACAAGAGCGCCGCCGAAGCCACCGCGCGCGCGATCGGTCGGGCGCAACCGCAGGTCGAGGGGTGCCACGTCTATGGCCCCGCCCCCGCCCCACTCGCGATGCTGCGCGGCCGCCACCGCTTCCGCCTGCTGGTCCATGCCACCCGTGCGCTCGACGTGCAGGACGTGATCCGCGACTGGCTCGCCTCGGTCGAATGGGGTGCCAAGGTCCGGGTTGCGGTCGACGTGGACCCGTACAGCTTCCTGTAAACCGGATCGACATTCAACGAATTGGCTTCCCAATCTGCTCCCCTCCCTGACAAGGGAGGGGCTGGGGGTGGGTCGGCCCGAGAGGAAACGGTAGCGCTCCACAACCGGCCCACCCACCCCCAACCCCTCCCTGGTCAGGGAGGGGGATGCACGAGCCGCTGTTTGACTGAATGTCGATCGGTCCTAAACCTACGGTACGCCCGCACCCGCTTGGCGAAGCATGCTGCGCAGCATAGCATTGCGTCCGGGGAAAACGGGGGAGCGATACGATCATGATTCGCGCACTGGCGGCGGCGCTGCTGACGCTCTGGCCGGTCGCGGCGCAGGCCGAATGGCAGGAAGCGTCGTCGGACCATTTCACGGTCTATTCGGACGACAAGCCCGCCAATGTCGCGCGCTTCGCGGAACGGCTCGAACGGTTCGACAAGACGTTGCGGATGCTGACCAGCATTCCCGCGACGCCGGTATCGCCGGCCAACCGCGTCACCGTCTATGTCGTCAACGACACCTCGACGGTCGCGAAGCTGTCGGGATCGGCCAATGTCGCGGGCTTCTATATTCCGCGCGCGGGCGGATCGCTCGCCATCGTGCCCAAGAGCGCGGGCCAGAGCGCGGACGATCTGAGCGAGGAACAGGTGCTGTTCCACGAATATACCCATCATTTCATGCTGTCGAACTGGGCCGATGGCGCGTTCCCGGCGTGGTTCGTCGAGGGGTTCGCCGAATTCTTCGCCCCCACCCGCATCCGCGCCAATGATTCGATCGAGGTCGCCCGGCCACCGATGTATCGCGGCTATGCCTTCGCCAACGGCCTGCCCGTCAGCGCGCAGACGCTGCTGACCGGCGATCCGAAGAAGGTGGATGTCGACGCGATCTATGCCGAGGGCTGGCTGCTGACGCACCTGCTGCTGACCGACCCGAAGCGGCGTGGACAGCTCGATGGCTATATGGCGGCGATCAACGCGGGCAAGACCGGCGCGCAGGCGGCGGCGGCGTTCGGCGATCTGACGGCGCTGAACCGCGATCTGCGCACCCACCTGACCTCCGGCCTGAAATACCGGATCATCCCGCCCGGCACGGTCCCGCAGGCGAAGGTGACGGTGCGCGCGCTGGGGCCGGGCGAGGCGGCGACGATGAAGGCGCGCATCCGCTCGAAACGCGGCGTCGATGCGAAGGAGGCGCAGGTGGTGCTGGCGCTCGCCCAGCGGGCCGCCGCCTATTACCCCAATGACCCGGCGGCGCAGGTGGTGCTGGCCGAGGCGGAATATGACGCCGGCAACCATGGTGCCGCCGAAGCCGCCGCACGCCGCGCGGTCGCCGCCGATCCGAAATCGGTCGACGGCCATGTCTATATCGGCATGGCGCGGATGGCGGCGGCGCAGGTTGCCAGCTCGCAGGACGCGGCGCAGTGGCGCGACATCCGCCGGTCGTTCCTTGCCGCCAACACGATCGAGAACGACGATCCCGAACCGCTGATGCTGTTCTATCGCAGCTTCGCCGCCGCCGGCCGCGAACCGAGCGCGAACGCCCGCGAGGCGCTGGCCCGCGCGCAGTCGCTCGCGCCGCAGGACCGGTCGCTGCGCATGGAAACCGCGATGATGCTGCTGGAGACGAACAAGCCGGCCGAGGCGAAGCGGATGCTGGGACCGGTCGCCTATTCGCCGCATGGCGGCGAGATGGCGACGCTGGCGGCCACCGTCATCAAGGCGATCGACGACGCCGGGGCCACGGGCGCGCTCGCCAAATGGCGCGCGGCCGAAACGAAACCGGAGAAGCCCGCCGGCTGAACGCCCGTCGATCGCACGCACGCCCAGCCGTCTTGGCGGCGTCATGCCGCGCCGCTAATCCTTTCGGACGAGAAAACGGAGCGACGTTGATGATTCGCATGGGGTTGGCGGTATTGCTGGCGCTGTGGCCGGTGGCGGCACGGGCCGAATGGCATGAGGCGCGATCGGACCATTTCATCGTCTATGCCGACGATCCCGCAGCCGATGTCGCGCGCTATGCCGAGCGGCTCGAACGGTTCGACAAGGTGCTGCGGCAACTGACCAAGATGCCGTCCGAACCGATCGCGGTGCCGAACCGGGTGAACGTCTACGTCACCGGCGACCTGTCGACGATCAGCAAGCTTGTCGGACAGCGCAATGTCGCGGGCTTCTACATTCCGCGCGCGGCCGGATCGGTCGCGTTCGTGCCCGAACATGGCGGAAACGGCGGCACGAACGGCATCGATTCGCAACAGGTGCTGTTCCACGAATATACCCATCACTTCATGCTCTCGAACTGGGCCGAGGCCGCGTTTCCTGTGTGGTTCGTCGAAGGATTCGCCGAGTTCTTCGCCCCCACCCGCCTGCGCGACGACGGATCGGTCGAGGTGGCGCGCCCGCCGATGTACCGCGCGCGCCAGTTCCAGACCGGCATGCCGGTGTCCGCCACCATGCTCCTGACCGGCGATACGACCACGATCGACCGCGGCGCGCTGTACGCCGGCGGCTGGGCGCTGACGCATATGTTGCTGCTCGATCCGACGCGACGCGGACAGCTCGACCGGTTCATGCGCGCGATCGTATCGGGGCAGAGCGCGGCGAAGGCGGCGGAGAGTTTCGGCGACCTGAAACAGCTCGACCGCGATCTGTCGCGCTATGTCCGTTCGGGGCTGCGCTATTCGATCATGCCGGCGGGCGCGGTGGCCAAGGCCGACGTCAGCGTCCGCGCGCTGACCCCGGCCGAAGCGGCGATGATGCCGGTGCGCATCCGCTCGAAACGCGGCACCGACCGGACGCAGGCGCTGGCGCTGCTGCCGCTGGCCCGGCGCGCCGCCGCTCCCTATCCGAACGACGCGGCGGCGCAGGCGTTGCTTGCCGAGGTCGAGTTCCACGCCGGCAACTTCCCCATCGCCGAGGCGGCGGCGGCCCGTGCGATCGCCGCCGACCCCAAATCGATCGACGGCCATATCCTGCTCGGCCGCGCACGGATGGTGCAGGCGCGCGCCGCGAGGGACGCCGCGCCCGAACGCTGGCGTAGCATCCGCCGGTCGTTCCTCGCGGCAAACACGATCGAGAACGACGATCCCGAACCGCTGCTGCTCTATTACCAGACCTATCAGGTGCCGGGGCAGACTCCGACCGCCAACGCCCGCGACGCTCTGCTGCGGGCGCATCTGCTCGCGCCACAGGACCGGGGATTGCGGATGCAGGCGGCGCGCGTCCTGCTCGAAACCGATCGCGCCGACGAGGCGCGCCGCGTGCTGGGACCAGTAGCCTATTCGCCGCATGGCGGGCGCAGCGGCGTCCTTGCCCAGCAACTGATCGCGGCGATCGATGCCGGCGGCGCGAAAGCGGCGCTGGCGCGCTGGCGTGGCACGCCCGCGCCCGCCGCCGCCGACAGCGAGGATGACGACGACAAGGACGCCAGGACCGGCTGACCCTTGCACCGATGGCCGCTTTGCCCGAAACGGCGGCGCGAAACAGCGTTTGGGGAATGACGATGGTTCGGTGGCTGCTCGCATGGGCGCTGATGCTGGGCTTGGGCGCCGTACTGGCCCCGGCGGCGCGTGCCGACGACGTGTCGGCGGCGGCGCGCGGCGTGGTGCGTGTGCTGGCGATCGCGACGGTCGACGGCGAGATGGTCGACATCGAACACGGCACCGGCTTCGCGGTCGCGCCGAACCGGATCGTCACCAACGCCCATGTCGTCGAACTGCTCGAACGCTATCCGGGCGAGGCGGTGCTGGCGATCGTGCCGTCGGAGGGCGAGCGGTCGTATGAAGGCCGGCTACTGCGGGTCGACACCGCGCGCGACCTCGCGCTGATCGAGGTGCGCGAGGTGCGCCTGCCGCCGCTCACCCTCTACACCGGGGCATTGGGCGAGGGCGATGCGTCGATCGCGCTCGGCTACCCCGGCAACGTCGATCTGGCGACGGCGCGCTCGGCCGACGATTTCGTGACCCCGACCGCGCCGGTCCGTTCGCAGGGTGTGTTGTCGGGCAATCGCCGGCTGGAGGGGACGGCGGTGCTGGTCCATACCGCCAGCATCGCGCGCGGCAATTCGGGCGGGCCGCTGCTCGACCGGTGCGGCCGGGTGCTCGGCGTCAATTCGGCGCTGACCCGCGGCGAGGAGGGCGACGCCAGCTTCGCCTTCGCTATCGCCGATAACGAACTCGTCGCCTTCCTGCGCGACGCCGGGCAACCGGTCGCGACGATCGCCACCCCCTGCGTCACCCTCGCCGATGCCGATGCGCGCGACCGGGCGGATGCCGAACGCCAGTCGGTCGAGGACCGCGAACGCGCCCGCGCCGCCGCCGAGCGTGCGCGCGAGGACCGGCTGGCCGCACTCGACACCGCGCGCGCCGACAATGCCGAACGCCGCGAGAACATGATCGCGCTGGCGGCGCTGCTGCTGGCGTTGTCGGTGCTGGCGGCCGGAGGCGCTGGCCTGTTGGCCAGTCGCGGAGACACGCGCCGGGCGAGATGGGCGGCCGGCGGCGGGGCCGTGCTGCTCGCCGGCGCGATCATCGTGTTCGTGCTGCGCCCCGATTTCGATCCCGCCTCGGTCAAGGGGGGCGACGCCGCAACCGCCGCGACCCGCGCGACGCCGCTTGCCGGCGTACTGCAATGCACGTTGATGCCCGAACGCAGCCGGATCATCGTCTCGCCGGTCGAAACCGTCCGCTTCGACTGGCGCGCCGATGGCTGCATGAACCGCCGCACCCAATATGCCGAGGCGCCGGGCGGCGGCTGGGAGCGTATCCTCGTGCCCGGCGAGGATGCGACCGTCTCGGTCCTGCGCTTCGATCCGGTCAGCGGGAGCTACACCAACAGCCGCTATCTCCTGTCGGCCGAGGCGATGGACCGCGCGCGAACCTTGCGCGGTCAGGTGCAGCAAAAGGCATGCGAGAGCGGCACCGGCGCCCGCGCCGCGCTGGCGACGCAGCAATCGGCGATCCGCACCGCGCTGCCGGCACAGGCCAACGAGCGGCTGGTCTATCGCTGCACCAGGGCGGGGTGATACCGGCCTCCGCTCAGGAAGAACGATCGATCTCGGACACGTCCATCCAACCGGCGCTTCTGGAGTTGGCGTCGAACAGCTCCAGCGTCCGCGCCCGCGCCAAGGCCGCGCTCTCGGGGTCATAATCCTTGCGCCGGTCCGAATTGAAGCCGTGCCCCGCGTCGTAGAGATGGATGGCGGCATTTGCCGGCGGGTGCTTCGCCAGCGCCTCGACCTTCTCGACCGGAATCCCCGCATCATGTCGTCCGAAATGGGCAATCGTCGGCACGCGCGGCACGTCGGTGCTGTCGGGGATCATGCTGCCGTAATAGGCCGATGCCGCCGCGATCCCGTCCACCCGCGCCGCCGCCGCCCACGCAACCGACCCGCCGTAGCAATAGCCGACGACGAACACCGGCTGGACCCCCTCCAGCATCTCGACGCAGGTCGCGACATCGGCCACTGACTGGTCGAAGGGGTGAATCTTGCGCGCCAGTTCGATCGCACGGTCGAAGTCGGGGCCTTCATACCCGGCCTGAAACCCCGGCTGCTCGCGATCGAACAGCGCGGGGGCCAGCACGAGATAGCCTTCCGCCGCATAACTGTCCGCCACCTCGCGGATATGGTCGGTCAGGCCGAAAATTTCCTGCACCACCACCACGCTGCCGCGCGGAAACCCGGCCGGTTCGGCGCGATAGACGTCGATCCCGGCACCGTCGGCCATCGTCATGCGCTGGATGTCGCCCATATCCCGTCCCCTCATCTCCGGTTCAGCTTCGGCCTACGGACGAGTCACCCGGCGGTTCCGCAAAGCTTGCGAAATGATGACACCGATGCTAGCGGGCGCACGACCCATCGGGGGCGCACGGGCCGATTCCAGCAGCCGCGAGACAGACTCGCGCCGCCGGACAAGGGGAGTGCCGCCCCCTTTCACGCATGGGACGACATCGTTGATCCCTCAACCCAAGGACGCGCGCGTGGAGACATCCAGCGGAATGACTGGCAACGTTACCGGCGGCGCTACCACGATTCAGGCGAGTCTGAGCGGCCGTTACGCCACCGCGCTGTTCGGTCTGGCGCAGGATCACGGCCAGGTGCAGGCGGTCGAGGCGAGCTTGAAGTCTCTCCAGGCGGGAATTGCCGAATCGGATGATCTCGCCGCGCTCCTCAAGAGCCCGCTGATCGGCCGTGACGATGCCGCGCGCACCATCGCCGCGCTGGGCCCGGTGCTCGGCCTTGATCCGCTGACCGGCAATTTCCTCGGCGTGCTGGCGCAGAACCGCCGCTTGGGCGACCTGCCCGCGATCATCCGCGCCTTTCGCGATCTCGCCGCGCGCCAGCGTGGCGAGACGAACGCCGAAGTCACTTCGGCCCACCCGCTCGACGACGGGCAGGTCGATGCGCTGAAACAGCAGCTTCGCCACCGCGTCGGCCGAGAGGTCGCGATCGACCTCAAGGTGGACCCCTCGCTCTTGGGCGGCCTGATCGTGAAGATCGGCAGCCAGATGATCGACAGCTCGATCAAGACACGTCTGAACACGCTCGCGCACGCGATGAAAGGTTAAGTCATGGATATCCGCGCCGCAGAAATCTCGAAGGTCATCCGTGACCAGATCGCCAACTTCGGCACCGAAGCACAGGTGTCCGAAGTCGGCCAGGTGCTGTCGGTCGGCGACGGCATCGCCCGCATCCACGGGCTCGACAACGTCCAGGCGGGCGAGATGGTCGAGTTCGGCGGCGGCATCCAGGGCATGGCGCTGAACCTCGAGGCCGACAACGTCGGCGTCGTGATCTTCGGGTCCGACTCGTCGATCAAGGAAGGCGACACCGTCAAGCGCACCGGCACCATCGTCGACGTGCCGGTCGGCAAGGGCCTGCTCGGCCGCGTGGTCGACGGTCTGGGCAATCCGATCGACGGTAAGGGCCCGATCGTCAGCGATCAGCGCAGCCGCGTCGACGTGAAGGCGCCGGGCATCATCCCGCGCACCTCGGTCCACGAACCGATGCAGTCGGGGCTGAAGGCGATCGACGCACTCGTGCCGGTCGGCCGTGGCCAGCGCGAACTCATCATCGGCGATCGCCAGACCGGCAAGTCGGCGGTCGCGATCGACACCTTCATCAACCAGAAGGCGGCGAACGCCGGCACTGACGAGAAGAAGAAGCTGTACTGCGTCTATGTCGCGGTCGGCCAGAAGCGCTCGACCGTCGCGCAGCTCGTCCGCACGCTGGAGGAAAACGGCGCGATGGAATATTCCATCGTCATCGCCGCCACCGCGTCGGACCCCGCGCCGCTCCAGTATCTGGCGCCCTACACCGGCACCGCGATGGGCGAGTATTTCCGCGACAACGGCATGCACGCGCTGATCGTGTTCGACGATCTGTCGAAGCAGGCCGTCGCCTATCGCCAGATGTCGCTGCTGCTGCGCCGTCCGCCGGGCCGTGAAGCCTATCCGGGCGACGTGTTCTATCTCCACAGCCGCCTGCTCGAGCGCGCCGCCAAGATGTCGGATGCGAACGGCGGCGGGTCGCTCACCGCGCTGCCGATCATCGAGACGCAGGCGGGCGACGTGTCGGCGTACATCCCGACCAACGTGATCTCGATCACCGACGGCCAGATCTTCCTTGAAACCGACCTGTTCTTCGCCGGCATCCGCCCCGCGATCAACGTCGGCCTCTCGGTCAGCCGCGTCGGTTCGGCCGCGCAGACCAAGGCGATGAAGAAGGTCGCAGGCAGCATCAAGCTGGAGCTGGCGCAGTATCGCGAAATGGCCGCCTTCGCGCAGTTCGGTTCGGACCTCGACGCCTCGACCCAGAAGCTGCTGAACCGCGGCGCGCGGCTGACCGAACTGCTCAAGCAGGCGCAGTTCAGCCCGATGCCGTTCGAGGAGCAGGTCGCGTCGATCTTCGCGGGTACGCAGGGCTATCTCGACAAGGTGCCGGTGAACGACGTCACCCGCTACGAACAGGCGATGCTGTCGGACCTGCGCGCGAACCACGCGGGCGTCCTCACCAAGATCCGCGATACCAAGGATCTGGGCGACGAAGCCAAGTCGGGGCTGAAGGCGGCGCTCGACCAGTTCGCGAAGACCTTCGCGTAAATCCACTGTAGCCCTCTCTCCTTCAGGGGAGAGGGTTGGGAGAGGGGAAGTGCGGGCCGCTCGGTAACGAGAAGCCCCCTCTCCCCGACCCTCTCCCCGCACGGCGGAGAGAGGGAGCAGGAAGAAGAATATGGCGTCGCTCAAGGCTCTCAAACTGCGGATCAACTCGGTCAAATCGACCCAGAAGATCACCAAGGCGATGAAGATGGTCGCCGCCGCGAAGCTGCGCCGTGCGCAGGAAGCGGCCGAGGCCGGCCGCCCCTATGCGAGCCGGGTCGAGCAGGTCGTCGCCAGCCTGGCGAGCACCGCGCAGATCACCGAGGGCAGCTCGCCGCTGCTCGCCGGCACCGGCCGCGATCAGGTTCACCTGTTCGTCGTCGCGACGTCGGACAAGGGTCTGGCCGGCGCGTTCAATTCGAACATCGCCCGCATGGCCCGCCGCCGCGCGCTGGAGCTGCAGGAGCAGGGCAAGACCGTCAAGTTCCTGACGATCGGCCGTAAGGGCCGCGCGGTGCTGGCGCGCCAGTTCCGCGACGGCTTCATCCATGCGGTCGAGCCGGGCGATCTAGGCAAGCTGACCTTCGCCGATGCCAAGGGCTATGCCGACGACCTGATCCGCCGCTACGAAGCGGGCGAATTCGACGTCGCGCACCTGTTCTATGCCACGTTCAAGACGGTGCTGACGCAGGAGCCGACCGAGCAGCAACTGATCCCGGTCAAGATCCCGGCGCAGACCGGCGCGCCGGCTGCCGACGCGGTCGTCGAGTATGAGCCGAGCGAGGAAGCGATCCTCGACAGCCTGCTGCCGACCAACATCGCGGTCCAGATCTATCGCGCGATGAAGGAAAACGCCGCATCGGAGCAGGGCTCGAAGATGACGGCGATGGACAATGCCACGCGCAACGCGGGCGACCTCATCAACCGGCTGACCATCGAGTACAACCGCACCCGTCAGGCGGCGATCACGACCGAGCTGGTCGAGATCATCTCGGGCGCCGAAGCGCTGTGACGAAGGTAGCCGTCCTGCTGGCGCTCGTCGCTATGCTGGCCGGCTGCGGCCAGCCGTCGCGCGAGGCCGAAAAGCCCCGCCCGACGCCGTCGCCGTTCGTCAGCGGCGGCTGGGCGACGGTGTTCGGCGATGCGCCCAAGGCGATCGAGTTGCTGAATTCGATGGGTTTTCGCCTGTCGGACTATGCCCCGACGCCAGCGGGCAGCCATGTCGCCCAGGCAATGGCGACCCCAATGGGCGACCCGTCGGTCAAGCCGGTCAACACCGCGCATCTGACGGTGAACGGCGATGCGCAGCGGATCGAGCGGATGGTTTTCTCGCTCGACATCGTGAATCTTGATGCCAGCCCGTTCGCCAAGGAACAGTTCGCCCGCTGGGTCGATCGGCCGCTCGCCAGTTTCGGCCTGCCAGGTCGTGACGAGGTGAAGCGCGGCATCATGACCGAGAGTCCGGCGACGGGTACGCTTCCCGGTGCCAGCTACCAGATCACCCGCGAGAAGATCGACGGTGGTCGCCGTCTGGTCGTGACCTTTACCCGCCCCAAGTCCGAGAATCCAGCCGGATCACGGTGAGCACGATGAGAACCGCCGACAGAATATCGGGAACGATCGCGACGATCATGGTGATCGTCCTCGTTGGCTTGCTGGCTTTCGTGGTCGTCAATAATGCCCTGTCGTTTCGTATTTACCGGAGCATCGTTACGGAAGCACCGGAATTGGATCAGCCGCATCTTTTGTGGCTGCTGGTATCGTCGGGTGTCGTCGCGTTTGCCGGCTTGGCGGTGCTGGGCTTGAAGGGCGGAACGAAAGGCTTGCGGACTGCTCTGATTTGCCTTTGGATCGTGGTTATCGGCCTGCCCTTGGCGATTCAGGCTTTTCAAGTCATGACTGTCAGGGAGTTGGCAAACCTGACAACGCTCTGGTCTCTGGTATTCTTGGTCCCTTTGACGCTCTATTTTATGCGTTCCCGCACCATCGCGCAGCGGTTTGGCGGTCGGACACGCCCCGGGCTTCGGGCAGATGCTGCATATTGGTGGCTTCGTGCGCGGGGACGCGAGCCCAAGCCCCCTAGTGTTTTTCCCGAGTTTGAGTAATCAGACGCGCAACGCGCCGAACAGATAAGAAGTTAGGACATACGCATGGCAACCGCCGCAGACACCTACGCGCCCCAGGGCAGCACCAACCATACCGGCCGGATCAGCCAGGTCATCGGCGCGGTCGTCGACGTTTCGTTCGACGGCGAGCTGCCCGCGATCCTCTCCGCGCTGGAAACCGACAACAACGGCAACCGGCTCGTTCTCGAAGTCGCGCAGCATCTGGGCGAGAGCACCGTCCGCACGATCGCGATGGACGCGACCGAGGGTCTGACCCGCGGTCAGGCGGTGCGCGACACCGGATCGCAGATCCGCGTGCCGGTCGGCCCCAAGACGCTCGGCCGCATCCTGAACGTCATCGGTGAACCGATCGACGAGCGTGGCCCGGTCGGTGCGGAAACCACCGCCCCGATCCACGCATCGGCGCCGCTGTTCGTCGACCAGTCGACCGATTCGTCGATCCTCGTCACCGGCATCAAGGTCATCGATCTGCTGGCCCCCTATGCGAAGGGCGGCAAGATCGGCCTGTTCGGCGGCGCGGGCGTCGGCAAGACGGTGCTCATTCAGGAACTCATCAACAACATCGCCAAGGGACACGGCGGCACGTCGGTGTTCGCGGGCGTCGGTGAGCGGACCCGCGAGGGCAACGACCTCTATCACGAATTCCTCGACGCGGGCGTCATCGCCAAGGATGCCGACGGCAATCCGACGAGCGAGGGATCGAAGGTCGCGCTGGTATACGGCCAGATGAACGAGCCGCCGGGCGCGCGCGCGCGCGTCGCGCTGTCGGGCCTGACGATCGCCGAATATTTCCGCGACGTCGAGGGCCAAGACGTGCTGTTCTTCGTCGACAACATCTTCCGCTTCACCCAGGCAGGCTCGGAAGTGTCGGCGCTGCTCGGCCGCATCCCGTCGGCGGTGGGCTATCAGCCGACGCTGTCGACCGACATGGGCGCGTTGCAGGAGCGGATCACCTCGACCAACAAGGGGTCGATCACCTCGGTGCAGGCGATCTACGTGCCCGCCGACGATCTGACCGATCCGGCGCCGGCCACCTCGTTCGCCCACCTCGACGCCACGACCGTGCTGAACCGGGCTATCTCCGAACTCGGCATCTATCCGGCGGTCGATCCGCTCGATTCGACCAGCCGCGTTCTGGAACCGCGCACGGTGGGTCAGGAGCATTACGACACGGCGCGCGCGGTGCAGTCGCTGCTCCAGCGCTACAAGTCGCTGCAGGACATCATCGCCATCCTCGGCATGGACGAGCTGAGCGAAGAGGATAAGGTCACGGTCGCCCGCGCCCGCAAGATCCAGAAGTTCCTCAGCCAGCCGTTCCACGTCGCCGAAGTCTTCACCGGCATCAGCGGCAAGTTCGTCGCGTTGGAAGACACGGTGAAGTCGTTCAAGGCGGTGGTCGAGGGCGAATACGATCATCTGCCCGAAAGCGCCTTCTACATGGTCGGCGGCATCGACGAAGCCGTCGCCAAGGCGCAGAAGATGGCGCAGGAACGGGCGATCGCGCGATGAGCGACCTGATCGTCGGAGTCCTCTACACCGCTCTATGGCGACACCTCTCCGGACAGCCCCTCTCCCCGGCCCTCTCCCCTGAAGGGGAGAGGGGGTAAGGTGTTAGAAATGCTCCACTTTGAACTCGTGACCCCCGAAAAGCTGGTGCGGTCGGAATCGGTCTACATGGTCACCGTTCCCGGCACCGAGGGCGACTTCGGCGTGCTGGAAGGCCATGCGCCGTTCATGTCGACGATCCGCGACGGCGACCTGCTGGTCCAGCGCACCGAAAAGGGCGATGCCGAACGCATCGCGGTGCGCGGCGGCTTCGCCGAAGTGACGCCCAAGGGGCTGACGGTGCTGGCCGAACAAGCCGGTTGACCCGGCCTTTCCCTTGGGGCCAATCGCCCTTGGCGGACGCAGAGCGCCGCGTCGGTCCACCCGGACCGGCGCGGCGTTTGCGTGAAGACGCAGGAACAGTGGTTAGGCAAACGTAAATCCTTGGGTCGTACCCTCGTCGGTGAGAATCGATGGGGTAGGCCAGCGTGAACGGATTCGGGCGACGGAACGGAGTAGGCGGAGGCTCAGGCGGCGGGCGGCCATCGTTCGGTGTCGCCCGGCCGATGCACGGCCCCGGCCCGGCCCGGCCAAGCGACCTCGACAATGGCGGCCAGTTTCCGCCGGTGCCGCTGCCCGGTGGGTCGGCCGATCCGATGCCCGGCGAAAGCGCCGGCGCGATGCCGCAGGGCGACGCGATGCAGCGCCTCGCCGACCGGCAGGCCTTGTCGGGCGAGGCGAGCACCAGCCGGGTCGAGGGGTTCGAAACCTCGATCCACCGCATCAAGGAACAGGTGCTTCCCCGCCTGCTCGAACGGGTCGATCCCGAAGCCGCCTCGACGCTCGGCAAGGACGAGCTGGCCGAGGAATTCCGCCCGATCGTCGGCGAGGTGCTGGCCGAACTGAAACTGACGCTCAACCGGCGCGAACAGTTCGCGCTGGAAAAGGTGCTGGTCGATGAACTGCTGGGACTGGGGCCGCTGGAGGAACTGCTCGCCGATCCGGCGATCAGCGACATCATGGTCAACGGCCCCGAACAGACCTTTGTCGAACGCAAGGGCAAGCTCGAACTCGCCAACATCAATTTCCGCGACGAGGAGCATCTGTTCCAGATCGCGCAGCGCATCTGCAACTCGGTCGGCCGCCGCGTCGACCAGACCACGCCGTTGGCCGACGCCCGGCTGAAGGACGGCAGCCGCGTCAACGTCATCGTACCGCCGCTGAGCCTCAAGGGCACGGCGATCTCGATCCGCAAATTCTCCGCCAAGCCGATCACGATCGACATGATGGCCGGCTTCGGATCGATGAGCACACAGATGGCGACCGCGCTGAAAATCGCGGGTGCCTGCCGGTTCAACATCGTTATTTCGGGCGGCACCGGCTCGGGCAAGACCACCATGCTCAACGCCCTGTCGAAGATGATCGACCCCGGCGAACGCGTGCTGACGATCGAGGACGCCGCCGAACTGCGGCTGCAACAGCCGCACTGGCTCCCGCTCGAAACCCGGCCGGCGAACCTTGAGGGTCAGGGCGAGATCACCATCCGCGACCTGGTGAAGAACGCGCTGCGCATGCGACCCGACCGGATCATCCTCGGCGAAATCCGTGGCAGCGAGTGTTTCGATCTGCTCGCGGCGATGAACACCGGCCACGACGGATCGATGGCGACGCTCCACTCCAACTCCCCGCGCGAATGCCTCGCGCGGATGGAGAACATGGTGATGATGTCGGACATCAAGGTGCCCAAGGAGGCGATCAGCCGCCAGATCGCCGATTCGGTCGACCTCATCATCCAGGTCAAGCGCCTGCGCGACGGCAGCCGCCGCGTCACCAACATCACCGAGGTGATCGGGATGGAAGGCCCGGTGATCGTGACGCAGGAACTGTTCAAGTTCGAATATCTCGACGAGAGCGCCGACGGCAAGATCCTCGGCGAATATCGCTCGATGGGCCTGCGCCCCTATACGCTCGACAAGGCCAAGCAGTTCGGCTTCGATCATGCGCTGCTGGAGGCGTGCCTGTAGCGGCGGTCGTTCGTCCGTCCTACATTGCCGGGTGTGATCGCCCGCCTTGCCCTTGCGCTGCTGCTGCTTGCCGCCGCCCCCGCCCATGCCCAGTCCCGCCTTGCCGCCGATGCAGAGGCGCGCTGGGTGCCCTTCACCCTCACCACCGCCAACCACCTGCGCTTCGAGGCGAGCGTGAACGGCGTGCCGGCGGTGGCGCTGCTCGATACCGGGCTCAACCATTCGGCGGTCAGCGGCGACTTCGCCAAGCGCGCCAAACTGGCGATGGACGCCAAGGGGCCGGCGCAGGGCGTGGCACTCGGCGGATCGGTGTCGGTCGAATGGGCGTCGACCACCGGCGTCGCCTTTGGCGCGCTGACCCGGGGCAGCGGGCGGGTGGCGGTGATCGACTTGCCGCGCCTGCTCGCCGGGGCAACCGGCAATGTCGACATGCTGGTCGGCACCGACCTGATCGCCGCCCATGCGCTCGACATCGATTTCAAGGGCCGCCGCTTCCGCCTGCTGCCAAGCGGTCGCAAGCCGTTCACCGGCGCCAGCGTGCCGCTGTCGCTCCAGGGTGCCAGCCGCCTGTATCTCACCCAGGCGACGCTGAATGGCCGCCGCATCCGGCCGATGCTGCTCGACACCGGCGACGGCGGATCGATGAGCGTGGCGCAGGCCCAGTGGCGCGCGGCGAAGCCGGTGGTGAAGGGCGTGACCAGCACGATCGCGTTCGGCGCTGGCGGGGTGGTCGACGCCGGCCTTGCCGTTACCGACGCGGTGACGCTGGGCGGGCTGAAGACCGGGGCGATCGAGGTACGGATCGAGGGCGACGGTGGCTTCACCAAACAGGTCGGCGTCGCCGGGCGGATCGGCACCGGGCTGCTCCAGCGCTACCGTGTGCTGCTCGACCCCAAGGCGGGACAGATGCTGCTGGCCGCCGTCGGCGACCCCCCGCCGCCGCCGCCGCGATCGACCAGCGGGTTGCTGCTCGGCTATGATCGTGCCCGGCTGCGCGTGTTGCACGTCATGGCCGGCGGCCCGGCGGCCAAGGCCGGATGGAAGGCCGACGAGCTGATCTGCGCGGTCGACGGCAAGCCGGTCGCGCTGACCCCCGAAGGCGGGGTCGACGTCAAATGGGGAACCGACAAACCCGGCCGCGTCGTCGCCCTCACGATCTGTGACGGGGCCGAACGCAAGCTGACGCTGGCCAATTTCTATTGAGCTACCAGACCAGCGACAACGGATAGAGCGCGATCAGCCAGCACAGGCCGGCGAGCACCACCGGCCGCCGCCGCCAGGACAGGATCGCCGCCAGACTGACCGGAAAGAACGACAAGGTGACGATCGCGGTGCGCCACGTCAGCGGCAGCGCCCCGAACAGCGCGATGGTCGCGGCGAGCAGCGCGACGTTGCAGAGCATCACCCCGACCAGCACCTTGCGCCCGTGCTTGTCGAAATGCGTGTCGAGATCGTCCCACGCTTCGGGCTCGTCGGGAAAGATCAGCGCGGTCGCGACATAATAGACGCCGGTGACGACGAAACCGCCGAACAGCACCGGCCAGTTGACCGGCAGCACGTTGCGCAGCGTCCAGCCATACATCCAGAACGTCACGACGTCGCACGACACGAAGATTCCCAGCAGCGCGGTCGAATAGCCGATCCGCACCTTGTGGCTCGCCTTGATCGCGCGCGACAGCCCGCCCAGTCCCTCGGCAAGCGCCAGCCCGAGCAGCAGCCCGAACAGCGAGAACATGAAATTGAAGCCGTCCATGCGATGATCCCCCATCATCCGCGCGCGTCATGTGAAGCTATCGCATGGTCAGCGCCAGCGCGACCGCGAATATCGTCACCAGGATCGCCACCAGTTGCACCATCGTCCACGGCATCCAGCCGACGCGGTCGGGATCGCGGCGCTTGCTGCGGCGATGTTCGGCGAGCACGGCGACCGCGAAGACGGTCGCGCTGGCCGCCGCGATGCTCCATAGCCATTGTCGACCGTCCACATGCCCCTCCCGACTGGAGTACCCCCATGCGTCGAACCGCCCTTGCCGTGCCAGTGCTTTGTGCCGCTGCCCTCGTCGTTTCGCCGCTGCTGGCGCAGGCACCCTCGCAGCCGGTGAAAGCGGCGGTCGCCTCGACCAAGCGCACGCCGGCCAATGTCGCGCGCGACCGCTATCGCCATCCGGCTGAAACGCTCGCCTTCTTCGGGGTGAAGCCGACCGATACCGTGATCGAGATCTGGCCGGGCGGCGGCTGGTACACCGAAATCCTTGCCCCCATGCTGGCGGAACGCGGCACCTACTATGCCGCCGCGCCCTTGCCGCGCGGAGCGGAGGCGATCGAGGCGATCAAGGCGCGCGACCCGGCGTTCGCCAGGATCCGCCTCGCCGCCTTTCCCGCCGCCGCCGGCCAGCCGGTGGTCCCTGCCGGCACCGCCGACAAGGTGCTGACGTTCCGCAACGTCCACAACTGGCGCTTCGGCGGTGCGGACAAGGCGCAGGCGGCGTTCGACGCGATGTTCGCGATGCTCAAGCCCGGCGGCACGCTCGGCATCGTCGAGCATCGCCTGCCCGAGCAGCGCGACGCAGGCGCGGAGGAAAAGTCGGGCTATATGAAGGAAAGCTCGGTCATCGCCTTCGCGACGAAGGCGGGGTTCCGCCTTGCCGGACGGTCGCAAGTGAATGCGAATCCGAAGGATAGCGCCGACTGGCCCGCCGGCGTCTGGACCCTGCCGCCGACCTACCGGCTGAAGGATGTCGACCGCGCGAAATACGCCGCGATCGGCGAGAGCGACCGGATGACGCTGAAGTTCGTCAAGCCGAAGTAACGAGTGGGTTCAACCGAAGGCGCAAGGGGGCGCGACGGGCGGTCGCGCCCGAAGCGCGCCCCCCGCCCGCGCGATCAGCCCAGCTTGTCCATCTTGTCCTGCAACCGCGACAGTTCGGCACGCAGCGCCGCCATCTCGTCGGTCTTGGACGCAGCAGAAGCCGGTGCCGTCGCCGGAGCCGCCGTTTCGGTGCCCGGAGCGCCCGGCTTGAACGCATGCGCCGCCGCCTCGAACATCGCCAGATTGCGCTTGGCGATCTCGGCGAACGGCGAATGGGCGAACGCGCCCTCGACGGCGGTCTTGAACTGCTCCTGGTTGCGACGGAAGCTGTCCATCGACGCTTCCAGATAGCCCGGCACCATCGCCTGCATCGAATCGCCGTACAGGGTGATGAGCTGACGCAGGAAGCTGACCGGCAGCAGCGTCTGGCCGCGGCTTTCCTCTTCCATGATGATCTGGGTCAGGACATTGTGGGTGATGTCGTCGTCGGTCTTGGCGTCGACGACCTTGAAGTCGCGATGCTCGCGGGTCATCTGCGCCAGGTGTTCGAGCGTGATGTAGGACGACGTCTCGGTGTTGTAGAGCCGGCGGTTGGCGTATTTCTTGATGATGACGGGGCTGCCGTCGGCCACTGGCTTCTTCATGCGAAGTCCTTGCGCGAAAGAGTTTTCAGATGGGTACACCTCTTGATACCGCGCCGCAACACGGCCCACGACCGCTGCCGCTGTTTCTGTCGATGCTGCGCAGCGAAACCGCGAACGAACCCGATCGTCGCGCCCGTGCGCTGGCCGGCCTTCGCGCCTATCAGGACGCGGCCCGCACCCCCCGCCCCGCCCCGCCGGCCGCGATCGCCAGCGACGGGCGGGTGACGCTGCGCGACTATGGCGGGCACGGACCGGACGTCGTCGTCATCCCCTCGCTCATCAATCCGCCGTTCGTGCTCGACCTCGCGCCCGACAATTCGCTGCTGCGCTGGCTGAGCGGCCGGGGATTGCGCGTTCTCCTGATCGACTGGGGGACGCCCGCCCCTGACGACCGGGCGATGGACCTCGGCGCGCATGTTCAGGCGGCGGCGCGACTGTGTGCCACGCTGGAGGCGCCGCCGCTGCTGGTCGGCTATTGCCTCGGCGGCACGCTGGCGCTCGGCGTCGCGGCGTTCGCGACCGTCGCCGGGATCGCGCTGGTCGCGACGCCGTGGCATTTCGGCGGCTTCGGCGATCCCGCCCGCGCCGCCATCGCCGATCTGTGGACCATGGCGGAGCCGACCGCGGCGCACCTCGGCCTCGTGCCGATCGAGGTGTTGCAGAGCGCCTTCTGGCAACTCGATCCGGCGCGCACCGTCGACAAGTTCGCGCAATTCGCCGAGCTGGCCCCCGACAGCGACGCGGCGCGGGCGTTCGTCGCGCTGGAGGACTGGGCCAATGCGGGCGCGCCGCTGCCCTATGCGGCGGGACGCGAGATGTTCGACGACTTGTTCGACGCCGACCTGCCCGGCACCGGCCGCTGGCGCATCGCCGGGCAGACCATTTCCCCCCGTCCCGACGTGCCGCTGGTCGAATTCGTCGCCGAAAACGATCGCATCGTGCCCGTCGCCAGCGCGATCGGCCTGCCCGACCGGCGGATCGTCGCCGCGGGGCATGTCGGCATGATCGTCGGCCGGCGGGGTCGCCCGTTGCTATGGGAGCCGCTTGCGCGCTGGCTAAGCGAGGGTTCGCATACTAAATAGCCCCAAAACCCGTTGGAGAAGGATTTTCGAATGTCCGATGTCGTCATCGTCGCCGCCAAGCGCACCCCCGTGGGCAGCTTCCTCGGCGCGTTCGCCGCCGTTCCCGCACATGAGCTTGGCCGACAGGCGATCGGTGCCGCGCTGACCCAGGCCGGCATCGCGCCGGAGGATGTGTCGGAAGTGATTCTGGGCCAGGTGCTGACCGCCGGTCACGGCCAGAACCCGGCGCGTCAGGCGTCGATGGCGGCGGGCGTGCCGAAGGAAGTGCCGGCATGGGGCATCAACCAGGTCTGCGGATCGGGCCTGCGCGCGGTCGCGCTGGCGGCACAGGCGATCCAGACCGGCGATGCGACGATCGTCGTCGCCGGCGGACAGGAAAGCATGTCGCTCGCCGCCCATGCGGTGCAACTGCGCAGCCCGACCAAGATGGGCGACGCACCGATGGTCGACACGATGATAAAGGACGGCCTGACCGACGTCTTCAACGGCTATCACATGGGCATCACCGCCGAAAATCTGGCGGAGCAATATCAGGTGACGCGCGCCGAGCAGGATGAATTCGCCGTCCGCTCGCAGAACCGCGCTGAGGCCGCCCGCAGCGAAGGCCGCTTCGTCGAAGAGATCGCCCCGGTCACGATCAAGGGCCGCAAGGGCGACACCGTGGTCGACCAGGACGAATATATCCGCGCCGGCGCGACCGTCGACGGCGTGTCGGGCCTGCGCCCGGCGTTCAAGAAGGACGGGTCGGTCACGGCCGCCAACGCATCGGGCCTGAACGACGGTGCCGCGGCACTCGTCGTGATGTCGGCCGACGAAGCCGCCAAGCGCGGCCTCGAACCGCTGGTCACGATCAGGAGCTGGGCGACCGCTGGCGTCGATCCTTCGGTCATGGGCATCGGCCCGGTGCCGGCATCGCGCCGCGCGCTGGAAAAGGCCGGCTGGAGCGTCGACGACCTCGACCTCGTCGAAGCCAACGAAGCCTTTGCCGCACAGGCGCTGGCCGTCGGCAAGGACATGGGCTGGACGTCGGACAAGGTGAACGTGAACGGCGGCGCGATCGCGATCGGCCATCCGATCGGCGCATCGGGCGCGCGCGTGCTGACCACGCTGATCTACGAAATGAAGCGCCGCGACGCGAAAAAGGGACTCGCGACGCTGTGCATCGGTGGCGGCATGGGCATCGCCATGTGCGTCGAACGGTAATCGGGCTCATGTGACGAAAGGTTGCTGCGCAGCATTATTAGGTTTTGCGCAGCAACCGAAGCATTATCGAATACGCCGTGTACGCTGCCGTTCCGTTAATGTTGCATTCATGCAACAGGAGTGTATTGAAATTGAAATATCGCGCCGTGGCTGCTTGTCAGCCCGGCGCGTTTGTCATTTCCTGCCCCCACACCGGGTCAACCGGGTTGTAAAACGGGGCACACCATCATGAATTTTTACCGCTTGCTGAGCGCGTCCGCGCTCGCCAGCGCGGCATTGCTGCCGCATGCCGCTTTTGCGCAGACCTCGACCTTGAACACGGGCGGGGAACGCGTTCAGTTTGCCAGCGAGCCTTCGCGGGATTGCGTGCCGAACGACGTCCGCCCGGAATGTCGTACCGAAAACCCGGACGAGGTCATTACCGTCACCGGGTCGCGCATCGCGCGTCCGAACCTTGATTCGGCATCGCCGGTGACGTCGGTATCGGCCGAACTGCTGACCAACACCGCCGATACGTCGCTCGGTGACGCGCTCAACCAGTTGCCCGCGCTGCGCTCGACCTTCAGCCAGGCGAACTCGACCCGGTTCATCGGCACCGCCGGCGTCAACTATCTCGATCTGCGCGGCCTCGGCACCGAACGCACGCTGGTGCTGGTCAACAACCGCCGCCACGTCACCTCGTCGCCCGGCTCGTACGAAGTCGACATCAACACGATCCCGAACGCCCTGCTCGAGCGCGTCGACGTTCTGACCGGCGGCCAGTCGGCTGTGTACGGTTCGGACGCGATCGCGGGTGTCGTCAACTTCGTGCTGAAGCGCGATTTCGAAGGTCTTGATGCGCGGGTGCAGGCAGGCGTGACCGATCGCGGCGATCGCGGCTCGTACATCGCGTCGATCGTCGGCGGCAAGAACTTCAACGACAATCGCGGCAACATCGCGATCTCGGCCGAATACGCCCGCTCGCAACCCGTCTATTTCACCGACCGTGACTATCAGACCGGTGCCTATTCGGGCACGCCGACTTTCGGCACGTCCGAATACACGCTCGACGAAGTGGGTCTGCCCAACGGCAGCGACGGCATTTCGGACACGACGTTCTTCGCGCGTCCCGGTTCGCGCTTCTCGAACCGTTCGATCGGCGGCACCGTCCTGACGAGCTGCCCGGCGAACACCGCCGCCAACGCAACCCGGCGGGGGCTGGTCTGCAGCGGCGGTCGCGGGGCACTTGCTCCGAACCCTGCGAACCCGGCGGCGGCCTTCGGTCCCGGCACCGGTGCCGAATTGTCGGACGTTTATCTGTTCAACGGCGCGGGCGTGCTCGTGCGCAACCGCTTCGACATCGACAACCGTCCGATCGGCGGCAGCATCTATGGCGGACAGACGGCGACCGGCTTGGAAGGCGCGATGCTCTTGCCCGGGCTGGACCGCATCAACACCAATCTGCTGTTCAACTATGAATTCTCGCCGGCCGTACAGGCGTTCGTCGAGGCTAAGTATGTTCACGTCACCGCGAACCAGACGTCGACCCAGCCGACGTTCAACGGCAGCCTGCTGACCAACGTCTTCTTCCTCGACAACCCGTATCTGTCGGCGGAAAATGTCGCGACGTTGCGCAGCATCCTCGCCCCCGGCGCGACGTCGTTCACGCTGAACCGCTTCAATAACGACATCGGCACTCGCGCCGAAGACCACACCCGCGACACCTATCGCGTGGTCGCCGGCCTGCGCGGTTCGCTCAGCACCACCGGCAACCTCACCTACGAAATCTCCGGCAACTACGGCCGCACCGATACCTATTACGAAACCGGCGGCAACGTCGACGTCGCGAAGTTCAACGCGGCCAGCCGTGCCGTCCGCAACGCTTCGGGCCAGATCGTCTGCGCGGTCAACAACGACACCGTCACCACCAACGACATGCCGGGTTGCGTTCCGCTCAACCTGTTCGGCATCGGTCAGTCGTCGCAGGCCGCGCTCGACTATGTTCTGTTCACCTCGTCGCGCAAGCAGTGGGCGGAACAGATCAATGCGGTCGGCTTCATCTCCGGCGATACGAGCGGTCTTTTCACCCTGCCGGGTGGCAACATCGGCTTCTCGCTCGGTGGCGAATATCGTCGTGAAGACGCTTTCTCGGACTATGACGATTTCACCCAGTCGGGTGCGACGTTCCTGAACTCGATCTCGGCGTTCGATCCCAAGGCGGTCGAAGTGTACGAAGGCTTCGGCGAACTTCGCGTTCCGCTGCTCAAGGACCAGTTCATCCACGAACTGACGATCGAAGGCGCCGGGCGTTATTCGAAGTATTCGACGGCGGACAAAGGTGTCTGGGCCTATAACGTCGGTGGTATCTTTGCCCCGGTTCGCGACGTCCGCGTACGCCTGACCTACGCCCGCGCCGTTCGCGCGCCGAACCTGGGCGATCTGTACGCTACCCGGTCGGAAACCTTCGCCAACGGTTTCGTCGATCCGTGCGGCGTCAGCCAGCGTGGCGTGAACCCCAACCGTGCGCGCAACTGCGCCGCAGCCGGGGTGCCGACGCAGATCACCTACACGCAGGACAATGGTCAGACCGTGACCGTGCCGTGGGAGAATACCGCAGGCAGCGGCCTGTCCGGCTTCAACCAGGGCAACCTGAACCTGTCGCCCGAAACCAGCAACAGCTTCACGCTGGGCGCGGTGTTCGAGCCGCGGTTCCTGCCGGGTCTCGCGCTCACCGTCGATTATTACGACATCGAAGTGAAGAACGTGATCTCCGGGCTGAGCGGTCAGGCGATCATCGATCGTTGCTATGACGACCCGGTCGGTATCGACAACCCGTTCTGCGCCGCGACCTTCCGTCGCACGACCACCAATCCGCTGACCAACGGCACGCTCGCCGGCCAGGCCGACCGTGTGTTCCAGGGGGTCGCTACGCCGGTGAACCTTGGCCGCGTCGGTCCGTCGTTCCTGAACCAGCCGTTCAACTATGCCGCCCTCAAGACCTCGGGTATCGACGTCGACCTGTCCTATCGTCGCAAGATCGGCGACCTGACGGTGGTCGCACGCGCTATCGTGAGCTGGCTGGATGAACGCGAACAGTTCATCTACATCACCGCACCGGACCAGTCGTTGCGCGTGAACGGCGTGCTGGGCGATCCCGAATGGCGCGGGCGGTTCAACCTGAGCGCGGCGACCAGCGCGTTCGACGTCAGCTATGATCTGAACTGGACCGGATCGCAGGCGATCACGTCGTGGGAAGTCCAGCACACCCATCAGGGCCGTGGTCCGACCAACCTCGATGCGTTCCCGTTCAAGGACTATCCGGATCAGTTCACCCACGACATCCAGATCGGCCTGCGCGCGAACGACAAGTTCCGCTTCTACTTCGGCGTCGACAACATGCTCGACACGCTTCCGCCCTATGGCCTCACCGGGACCGGTGCCGGCAGCGGCATCTACGGGGTGCAGGGACGTACCTTCTACGGCGGCACGCGCTTCTCGTTCTGAAGTCCGTATCGTCCAATATCGAAAGGGGTCGCCGGCTTCGGCGGCCCCTTTTCATTTGACGGCTTGCCGATCCCGGCCGAACGAGCGTGTCACGTATCGGGAGACGGCGGACATGGACGATCGGGATTTGGCGACGGAATTTGCGACGATGGCTGCCATAGCGCGCTCGGTCGCGCCAACGCTCGCCACGCTGCCGACCGCCACCAAGGCCGCCGCGCTCCACCACGCCGCCGCCGCGATCCGCGACGACCGCGACGCGATCCTCGCCGCCAACGCACAGGACGTTGCCGCCGCTGAGGCAAACGGCTTGTCGGGCGCGATGCTCGATCGCCTGCGGCTCGACCCCGCGCGGCTGGAGGCGATGGCCGCCGGCGTCGAGGCAGTGGCGGGGTTGCCCGATCCGGTCGGCGCGGTGATCGATCGCAGCGAACGGCCCAACGGCCTCGTGCTCACCCGGGTGCGCGTGCCGATCGGCGTGATCGGCATCATCTACGAAAGCCGGCCGAACGTCACCGCCGATGCCGCCGTGCTGGCGGTGATGGCCGGCAATGCCGCGATCCTGCGCGGCGGGAGCGAGGCGATCCGCAGCAACCGGGCGATCCATGCCGCGATCGAACGCGGCCTGACCGCCGGCGGTCTGCCCGAAGGGGCGGTGCAACTGGTGCAGACGACCGACCGGGCGGCGGTGGGCGAAATGCTGCGCGCCGAAGGGTTGATCGACCTGATCGTGCCGCGCGGCGGCAAGAACCTCGTCGCGCGGGTGCAGGCGGAGGCGCGCGTTCCCGTGCTGGCGCATCTCGACGGGCTGAACCACAGCTATGTCGATCGCGCCGCCGATCCGGTGATGGCGCGCGATATTGTCGTCAATGCGAAGCTGCGCCGTACCGGAGTGTGCGGGTCGACGGAGACGCTGCTGATCGACCGGGCGTTCGCCGATCCGCTGCCGATCCTGACCAGGCTGCTCGACGCCGGGTGCGAGTTGCGCGGCGATGCCGACATCCGCGCGCTCCATCCCGATATTCTCGAAGCGAACGACGACGACTGGAACACCGAATATCTCGATGCGATCCTGTCGGTGAAGCTGGTCGATGGCGTGGACGCGGCGATCGCGCATATCGCGGCGCACGGCTCGCACCACACCGACGCGATCATCACCGGCGATGCCGCGACCGCCGAACGTTTTATCGCCCGGGTCGATTCGGCGATCGTGATGTGGAACGCATCGACCCAGTTCGCCGATGGCGGCGAATTCGGGCTGGGGGCCGAGATCGGCATCGCCACCGGGCGGCTGCACGCGCGCGGGCCGGTCGCCTTGGAAGGGCTGACGACGTATAAATGGGTGGTGCGCGGGACCGGCCAGATCCGGCCATGAGCCGCATCGGCCTGCTCGGCGGATCGTTCAATCCGGCGCATCGCGGGCACCGCGGCATCTCGCTTGCCGCCAAACATGCGCTCGAACTAGACGAGGTTTGGTGGCTGGTGTCGCCCGGCAATCCGCTGAAACCGGTGGAGGGCATGGCCCCGCTCGCCGCCCGGCTGCGCTCGGCACAGCGGATCGCGCGGCACGCCCCGATCCGGCCGATGGCGATCGAGACGCGGCTCGGCACGCGCTATACCGCCGATACGTTGCGCAAAATGGTGCGGCTGTACCCGCAGCATGACTTCGTCTGGCTGATGGGTGCGGACAATCTGGCGCAGTTCCACCGCTGGCGCGACTGGCGCAGGATTGCCCGGACGGTGGCGATTGCGGTGATCGCGCGTCCGGGCTATGAGGGGCAGGCCCTCGCTAGTCCTGCGATGGGCTGGTTGCGGCGCCATGCGCGGCCCGCAGGCCAGGCGAGACGATGGACGATGTGGAGTTTGCCGGCACTGGTCCGTTTGCGCTTCCGCCCCGATCCGACTTCGGCGACCGCGATTCGCGCCGCCGATCCCGCCTGGCACCGCGTGGGCGATGGTGCCCGCAACGTCCGGCGCACAGGCATCTGAAAGCGACAATCCCCTTGCCCACCTCCCCTGACACGACCGACGCCGGCATGAACGAAACCGAGGCGCTGCACCGCATGGTGCTGGCCAGCCTTGACGACGATCAGGCGGTGGAAACGGTGTCGATCCCGCTCGCCGGCAAGTCGAGCATCGCCGATTACATGGTCATCGCCAGCGGCCGGTCGAGCCGGCAGGTCGCCTCGATGGCGCAGAAGCTGGCCGAGCGGGTGAAGGCCGAATTCGGCCGTCCGTCGCGCATCGAAGGCCTGCCGACCGCCGACTGGGTGCTGATCGATACCGGCGACGTGATCGTTCACCTGTTCCGTCCCGAAGTGCGCACCTTCTACAATCTGGAACGGATGTGGGCGTTCGGCGACACGCTCAACCCGACCGCGCACGCCTGACCCCCGCCCGCCCGTGCTGCTGCATATCGTCGCGCGCGGGCGGATCGGGCGCAGTCCCGAAGCCGAACTGATCGACCGCTATCTCAAGCGGGTGAACTGGCCGGTGAAGATCACCGAACTGCCCGACACCGGCGGCAAGATGCCGCCGGTCGAGGGGGCGGCGCGAATCGTCCTGCTCGACGAGAAAGGCCGCGACCTGCCGTCGATGGCGTTCGCGACCCAGCTCGGCCGCTGGCGTGACGATGGCGTGCGCGAAACGCGGTTCCTGCTGGGTGCCGCCGACGGGTTCGACGATGCGGCGCGGGGGCAGGCCGACCTGCTGCTCGCCTTCGGGCGGGCGACGTGGCCGCATCTGATGGCGCGGGCGATGCTCGCCGAACAATTGTGGCGCGCGACGAGCATCCTCGCCGGCCACCCCTATCACCGCGAGGGATGAGACGCCGGATCGCCCTTGCGGTGCTGCTCGCGACGCTGGGCGGGGCTGCGGCATGGGCGCAGGATGATCCCGTCGCGGCGGGGCAGGCGCGGCTGCGCACCGCCCGAAGCGCGGCCGGTGCCGCCGCGACTCGCGCCAGGGCATTGGAAACCGCCGCCGCCTCCGCCCGCACCGCCGCGCAGCGCACCCGCGCAGCGCAGGCGGCGATCGGCGCGCGCATCGCGGCGGCCGAGGCGGATCGACAGGCGGCACAGGCGCGGGTCGCGCTGATCGGCGAGTTGCTCGCCCGTCGACAGTCGGCGCTGGGCGACCGGCGCGGACCGATCGCGCGGCTGGTCGGCGCGCTGCAATCGCTCGCCAGCCGTCCGGCATGGATGGCACTCGCCCAGCCGGGGTCGACCGACGATCTGGTCCATGTCCGTGCCGTCCTCGGCACCGTCGTGCCGGTGATGCGGCAACGCACCGCCACGCTGCGCGCCGATGTCGCGCAGGCGGCCCGGCTGCGCGATCAGGCCGGGATCGCGCTTGCCGCATTGGCGCAGAGCAACCGCGCGCTGGAGGCGCAGCGGCTGGCGCTGGTGCAGGCCGAAGCGGCGCAGCGGGCGCGGTCGCGGCAACTCGCGCGCGGGGCGATGGTCGAATCGGACCGGGCGATCGCGCTCGGTGAACAGGCACGCGACATCGTCGACCAGTTGCAGTCGCTCGACAATGCGCGCGATACCGAGGCCGGGCTCCGCGCGCTGTCCGGCCCGCTGCCCCGCCCCGGCGCGGACGACATGCCGCCCGCCTTCGCCCATGCCTATCGCCTGCCGCTCGGCGATGGCGGCCGGCTGGCGACGGGGTTCGGCGAGGTGAGCGACAGCGGGGTGCGCGCGCGGGGCCTCACCTTTACGGTCGCCCCTGGGTCGGACGTCGTTGCCCCCGCGCCCGGCAAGATCGCGTATAGCGGGCGGTTTCGCGGCTATGGCCGGATCGTGATCCTCGACCATGGCAATGGGTGGACCACGCTCGTCACCGGCCTGTCGGCCAGCGTCGGCCCGGTCGGCGGGCGGGTGGTCGCCGGCACCCCGATCGGCCGCGCCGGCGCGGGCGACCTGCCGCAAGTGACGATCGAACTGCGCCGGCAGGGCGTGCCGGTCGACCTCGCGGCGATGCTTTAGGACCGATCGACACTCAGCCGGAACGCCAGAACTCTTGCTCCCCTCCCTGACAAGGGAGGGCTGGGGGTGGGTAGGTCCGTGAGGGGACGTACGTTTTCCACAACCGGCCGACCCACCCCCGCCCCCTTCCTTCCAGGGAGGGGAGAAGCCGGACGTTTCGTCGAAGGGTCGACCCGCCTTACGGCAGCGGCCGCACTCCCTCCACCCGCACCCGCCAGCCTTGCTTCGGGAAGCCCGGCGTCGGGCCGACCGATCCGTCCCAGCCTGCCGCCATCATCCCCACCGCCAGCAGCAGCGATCCGTTCGACGGGACATACAACGCCGCCACCCGCTTCGTGTCGCTGCCGTCCGGCCCCTGCTCGCCCGGTGCCAGCTCAACGCGCGGGGTCAGCCCGGTCGGCCCCCACCGGTTGTTCGCCTGCGGACTGAACAGCCAGTCGACCGCCCCCGCCCGGTCGCCCAGCCGCGCGGCAGTCATCGCGATCATCGGATAGTCCCAGCCCCATGTCTGGCGCAGGTCCCAATGGTCGCGCACCCCCGCGAGCGTCGCGCGCATCACTTGCTGGTCGACCCCACCGCCGCCGATCAGCCCATGCGCCATCAGGAACGAGGGATGGTCGCGGTTGAGGCAGTCCGGCCCCGTCGCATGGCCGCTGCACGCCGCACTCGCCGCCGCGCGCCAGAAGCCCGGCGCGGTCGCGACCGGCAGGTAGCGCCCGTCCGCCTGCGGCAACGACGGCAGCGCGGCGATCGCCCGGTCCCAGTCCGCCCGCCGGGCAAGGCCCCGCCGCACCCGCCACGCCTGCGCGGTTTCCAGCCCCCAGCGGAAATAGGCGATCTCGAACGTCGGATCGGTGGTGGCGAGCGGCGGGTGATTTTCCTGCACCGGCACGATCGGCGGCCCCAGCACCAGCCGGTCGCCGACCCGCCGTGGCCAGCTCGCGAGCAGCGCGGCGGTGCGATCGACCAGCGCGCCATAGCGTTCCAGCGCCGCCCGCCCGCCCCCGGCGCGATAGAGCATCTCCGCCAGATAGATCGGATGCGGCTGCTGCCACATGATGAACGGGTTGATCGGGCTCGGGCTTTCCTCGCCGTCGGGGCCGGTCATCTTCGGCCACCATGCCCCCTCGACTCCGTGGCTCCGCGCCCGTGCCTCCGCCTGGGGCAGATGCGCGAGATACCAGCCCATGCTGCGCTCCAGCAGCGCCGGGCGGCCCCATGCGGCGAAATGCGCCGCGTGCCAGGCGTGCATCTCCAGATGGAATTTGCCGTTCCAGCTATTGCTGAACAGCCCGTCCTCCTGCGGCAAGAACGTGCCCGCCGAATTGATCGCGGCGAGATATTGCGACAGCACGACACGCCGTTCGAGTTCGCCGGCACGCGGGTCGGTGCTGCCCGAAAAGTCGATTACCCCGCCACGCTGCCAATAGCGCCGCCAGTGGTCGGCGACCGCCCGTGCGGTCGCGGTGGCGTCGAGCCGGGGAAGCGGTCGCTCCTGCGCCTCGAACCCCGCCTGCGCGATCAGTTCGCCCTGCCCCGGTGCCGCCGCGCGAAAGCCATGCGGTCCGATTCGCGTCACGGTGCCGCCGGCGACTTGCAGGCTCGCCTGATAGCGGGTGGCGTCGATCGTCCGCCGCAGCCGGACCATGCCGGGTGCCTGTTCGATCACCTCGGTCCGGTGGGCGTCGTCATGCCCCCAGTCCTGCGGATCGGGGTTCAGGCTGGTGCCGACACCCGGATAGCGTGTGTCGAGCGCGATCCGCCCGCTGGCGACCAGCGGCGAACGAATCCGCACCGCGACGATGTCGCGCGCCGGATCGACCCGCGTCTCCACGCGCACCACCGCCCCGTCGAACATGAAACGGCTGGTAAGCGTTCCCGTCCACAGATCGAGCCGCTGGTCGATCGCGGTCAGCGCGCTGACCGGCGCCTGCCGTCCGTCGCGCGTGGCGAGGCGCAGCGACAGCCGCCCGAGCGCGAAGCGGTGCGGGTTCTCGCGCAGCCAGCCAAGCGCCGGCCGTTTCGCGACCTCGGCGAAGTCGGCGATATAGGCATAGGGCTGCACGCCGCGCCCCGGCACCGGTACGCCGACCATCCCGTCAGCCGGGCGATAGCCCTTGGGATTGGGCGTACGGTGCCACGCCCATTGCGCCATCGTCAGCAACGGCACCGGCTTGGCATAGGCTTGCGGATAGGTCTGAAGCCCCGTGACATCGGCGGTGAAGCCAAGCGAGCCGTTGCCCAGCATCACCGGCGTCCATGGATCGATCGCGGTCAGCCGCACCGCATGACGCGCCACCAGCGCGGCACGATCGATCGGTGGCGCGGCCGCCGCGCCGGTCGCCAGCAGAATTGCCGCCAATGCAGCGGATCGAATGAGTCGCATAGCACCTCTCCCGGTGTATTTTCGCTCCGAATGTCCTATTGCTACCGCTGGCACAAGAGAGGATGGCCGATGCGATACGGGGCGATGGCGGGCGTGGCGCTCGCATGGATGGCACTGGCCGGGGCTGCGCCGAGCGGCGACTATGCCAATTATGCCAATCCGGTGCTGTTCGCCGACTATTCCGATCCGGACGTCATCCGCGTCGGTCGCGACTATTATCTGGTGTCGTCCAGCTTCCATCTGTCGCCCGGCATCCCGGTCCTCCACTCGCGCGATCTGGTGCATTGGCGAATCATCGGCCATGTCCTGCCGCGCCTGCCCTTCGCGCCCGAATATGACATGCCGGGGCCGCACACGCTGACCGACCGGATTTCCAAGCCGGTCGGCGGCACGCGCTATGCCGGCGGGGTCTGGGCACCGTCGATCCGCCATCATGCCGGAAAATACTATGTCTATTGGGCGACCCCCGACGAAGGGGTGTTCATGGCCAGCGCCACGAACCCCGCCGGGCCGTGGAGCGCGCCGGTCCACGTCATCGCGCAAAAGGGGCTGGAGGACCCCTGCCCCTTCTGGGACGACGACGGCAGCGCGTGGCTGGTCCATTCGCGCGTGGGGGCGGGGCCGCTGATCCTCCACCGCATGCGCCCCGACGGGACGGGGGTGCTCGACGCGGGCAAGGTGATCGTCGAGGACAAGACGGCGCTGCCGGTGCTGGAAGGACCGAAGCTCTACAAGCGCGACGGCTGGTATCAGATCTGGGCACCGATCGGCGGGGTCGAGACGGGATCGCAGGTCGTGTTGCGTTCGCGATCGATCGAGGGGCCGTACGACCACCGCGTCGTCCTCGAACCCGGCAACACGAACGTGCAGGGACCGCATCAGGGCGGCTGGGTGGAGACACCCGACGGCAAGGGCTGGTTCGTCCATTTCAACAGCACCGGCGCGTTCGGGCGGATCACCCATCTGCAACCGGTGGCGTGGGGGCCGGACGGCTGGCCGGTGATCGGCAATCCGATACCGGGCAGGACCTCGGGCCAGCCGGTCGCGGGCCACCGCCTGCCGGTCGCCGGGCAACCGCGCTGGACGCCGCAGACCAGCGACGGGTTCGATACGCCCCGGCTGGGGCTGCAATGGCAATGGAACCACAATCCCGACGATCGCCGTTGGAGCCTGACGCAGCGTCCCGGCTGGCTGCGGCTGACGGCGGGCCATGCCGAGCATCTGGTCGGTGCGCGGGGCACGTTGACGCAGATGCTGACCGGCCCGGCGATGCGGACGACGGTGCGGATCGATCCCCATGCGATGCGCGACGGGCAACGCGCCGGGCTGACGCTGTTCGGGGTGCGGCCGAGCTGGATCGGGCTGGTGAAGGACGGCGGCCTGACGCGGATCACGCTGGCGATCGAGGGCGTCGAGACACCCGGCGTGGTGGTGCCCGCCCGGCCGTTGCTGCTGCGCGCGGCGGTCGGCTCCGATCAGCAGGTGCGCTATGCCTACAGCATCGATGGCCGCCGCTTCACCGCGCTGGGCGGCGCGATCCCGCTCGCGCGTTTCTCGTGGTGGCGCGGCAGCCGGCCGGGGCTGTTCACCTTTACCCGCGATGCGCAGGCAACGGGCGGCTCGGTCGATATCGACTGGGTACGAGTCGATCCAACCGAGGCGCTCGGCAGTTCCGGCTGATTAGGGCGTGGTCGTCCGCGCGGCCTGACCATCGCCCTGCGGTGCGGCGACGATGTCGCGGGTGGTGGCACCCTTGTCGACGACGTTGGTGCCCGGATCGGCGACGCCCGAGCGGATGCCGGCATCGGCCTGCGCATTGCCCGCCTGTTCCAGCGTCAGCCGCTCGGTCGCGCTGCGCGGGGCCGGGCCGCCGAACAGCGTCTGCATCGCCTGGGTCGAGGCCGACGTATCCTGCGGACGCGGCGCGCCCGGCTGCGGGGGGACGAGCGAATAATCGGGCGGGATCACCAGCGGCGCCTGCCGCGCGACGGCGAACTCGTCGGGACGCGCGCGGTTGAGGCCACCGCCCTGACAGGCGGCAAGGAGCAGGCCGAGGCTGCTGACGACGATAAGGTTACGCATTGGCCTTCTCCACAGGAACGTCGCGCTTCGCATCCTTGGCAAACAATGCCCGGGCGAGCAGGATGATGACGCCGATCGTAATCGCCGCGTCGGCGATGTTGAATACCAGAAACGGGCTGAACCCGCCGAAATGCAGATCGGCATAGTCAACGACATAGCCGAACCGTGCCCGATCGATGATGTTGCCGAGCGCCCCGCCCAGCACCAGCCCCAGCGCGGTCAGCTCCGCACGGCCGGTCTCGCGCCGCATCCACACCGCAACGCCGGTGGCGATCGCGGCGGTCATCGCCACCAATGCCCAGCGCGCCGTCTCGCTGCCGGCCTGCAACAGCCCGAGCGACACGCCAAAATTCTGGACGAAGCGGAGGGTAAAAATCGGCAGCAACTCGCGCTCGGCCCCCGGATAATCGATCCCCAGCGGTCCGGTGACGAGATATTTGACGAGCTGGTCGATCGCCAGCACGGCGACCGCCAGCACGACGGCGACCTTGCGCGCGCGGATCATGCCACCACCTTTTCGCAGCGACCGCACAGCGCGCCGTCCTCGACCACATCGGGCAGATGCCGCCAGCACCGCCCGCACTTGGCATAGCCGGTCCGCTCGACCCCGATCGCATCGTCATCGCCCTGCGTGACTTTCGCCACGATGAACAGTTCGGCCAGTTCGTCAGACGGCAGCGGCAACGCCGGCACGACCACCTCGGCTTCGAGGCTGGAGCGTACCGTCTTGGCGCGGCGCAGCGGTTCGATCGCCTCGGTCGCCTGCTGGCGCAGCGCGCGCACCTCGGCCCATTCGGTGCCGAGCGGCAGGTCGGCGGGCAGGTGCGGCAGCTCGGGCCATTCGAGCAGATGAACCGACCCGTCCTCGCTGGGGAAGCGCGCCTGCCACACTTCCTCGGCGGTGAAGGCGAGGATTGGCGCGGCGTAGCGCACCAGCGCGTGGAACAGCGTGTCGAGCACGGTGCGATAGGCGCGCCGCTTGGGATCGTCCGCCGCATCGCAATACAGCGAATCCTTGCGAATATCGAAGAAGAACGCCGACATGTCGTCGTTGGCGAAATCGATCAGCGCGCGGGCATAGCGGTTGAACTCATAGGCTTCGGCCGCAGCGCGCAGTTCGGTGTCGAGCTGGCCGAGCAGGTGCAGGACATAGCGTTCCAGCCCCGGCATGTCGGCCACCGCAACCCGCTCGGCCTCGTCGAAGCCGTCGAGCGCGCCCAGCAGATAGCGGAAGGTGTTGCGCAGCTTGCGATAGGCATCGCCGGTCCCGGCGAGCACTTCCTTGCCGATGCGCACATCCTCGAAATAATCGGTCTGCGCGACCCACAGGCGCAGGATGTCCGCACCCGACTCGCCGATCACCTTCAGCGGATCGACGACGTTGCCCAGACTCTTCGACATCTTGCGGCCGTTGCCGTCGAGCGCGAAGCCATGGGTCAGCACCGCCTTGTACGGCGCATGCCCCCGCGTGCCGCACCCTTCGAGCAGCGACGACTGGAACCAGCCGCGATGCTGGTCCGACCCTTCGAGATACAGGTCGGCGCGAGTGCCCTTGCCGAAGCGCGCCTCGATCGTGAACACATGGGTGCAGCCCGAATCGAACCACACGTCGAGGATGTCGGTGACGACCTCATAATCGGCCAGATCATGGTCGGGGCCGAGCAACGCCTGATGATCGGCGGCATACCATGCGTCCGCACCCGATTCGCGGAAGGCGGCGAGGATGCGCTCGTTGACGGCCTCGTCGCGCAGATAGTCGCCGGTTTCGCGGTTCACGTACAGCGCGATCGGCACGCCCCATGCGCGCTGGCGGCTGATGACCCAGTCAGGGCGGCCCGACACCATCGCGCCGATGCGGTTGCGGCCCTTCTCCGGCACGAAGCGGGTGTGCTCGATCGCGTCGAGCGCCAGTTCACGCAGCGTCGGACCGTTGCCGATGGGCAGCGGGGTAAGGTTGGTCAGCCCCAGCAGCGGATCGGTCGCGGGCATCGCAGCGGCGGCGATCGCCAGCGCGTCGACGTTCGCGCTGCGGTCCATCGGGATGAACCATTGCGGCGTCGCGCGGAAGATGACCTTCGCCTTCGATCGCCAGCTATGCGGATAGCTGTGCGCGAAATCGTCCGACGCGGCGAGCAGCGCGCCGGCAGCGCGCAGGTCCGAACAGATCGGACCGTCGCTGGCGGTAAACTTCTTGTTGATGACGCTGCCTTGGCCGCCGAGCCATGCCCAGTCGGCGCGGTAGCTGCCGTCGCCCTGCACCGCGAAGACGGGATCGATGCCGTTCGCCTTGCACAGCTCGAAATCGTCCTCGCCGTGATCGGGCGCCATATGGACGAGACCGGTGCCGGCATCGGTGGTGACGAAGTCGCCGGGCAGGAACGGGCGCGGACGCGCGAAGAAGCCGCCGAGTGCGTGCATCGGGTGGCGGGCGGTGGCTCCGGCGAGTTGCGAGCCTTTGCCGCGCCAGATGGGTTCGGCATTAGCTACAAATTGACCCGTCCGCCGCTGGAATGCTTCCAGCAAATCAACTGCCACGAGCAGCGTTTTTTCTGAGTTATCAACTGGTGTATCGGGTGAACCACGCTCGGTCGCCGGAACAGCGTTCATCTCTGTTGCGAGATAGGCGACATACTCGACCTCCGGCGCATAGGCCAAGGCTTGGTTCACCGGGATCGTCCACGGCGTCGTCGTCCAGATTACCGCATACGCCCCTTCCAACTCTGGGGCGTTGGGCGCGCTATCGATCTGGAACGCCACGTCGATCTGCGTCGACACGACGTCCTCATATTCGACCTCGGCCTCGGCGAGCGCGGTCTTTTCGACCGGCGACCACATCACCGGCTTGGCCCCGCGATAGAGTTGCCCGCTCATCGCGAACTTGAGCAGTTCCTCGGCGATCGTTGCCTCGGCGTCGAACTTCATGGTGAGGTACGGATCGGCCCAGTCGCCCATCACGCCCAGCCGCTGGAACTGCGCCTTCTGCACATCGACCCATTTGGCGGCATAGGCGCGGCATTCGGCGCGGAATTCGGCGGCGGGCACCTCGTCCTTGTTGCGCTTCTTGGCGCGATACGCTTCCTCGATCTTCCATTCGATCGGCAGGCCGTGACAGTCCCAGCCGGGGATATACGGCGCATCCTTGCCCATCAGCGACTGGGTGCGGACGACGATGTCCTTGAGCACCTTGTTCATCGCGTGGCCCATGTGGATGTCGCCATTGGCGTAGGGTGGGCCGTCGTGCAGCAGGAAGCGCTCGCGCCCGGCACGTTCGGCGCGGAGGCGATCGTACAGGCCGATCTTCGCCCAGCGATCGAGAATCGCCGGCTCCTTGGCGGCAAGCCCCGCCTTCATCGGAAAGTCGGTCTTCGGCAGGAAGACGGTGTCGCGCCAGTCGCGTGCGGTATCGGGCGTGTCAGTCATAGGAATGTGCGCGATTAGCCGATGCGAGCGCGTGCGCCTAGGACGGAATCTCTTGGGGGGGCGGATGGCGGGAAGAAGGGTTTGTTCGCGCGGAGGCGCAGAGGCGCGTAGGGGGGCCGCCCGGCGGCAACTGCCGCCTTCTCATCCCGACGGTATGGAAAGGAAAGAGCGCTGCCGCGCGCGCAACACCTCTGCGCCTCCGCGCCTCTGCGCGAACCAGGCTTCTTCTACTCGACGAACCGCGCCGCCACTTCCGCGGGCACCCGCAGCAAGCGGCCGCTGGCCCGGTCGATCAGCGCCCATGTCGTTTTAGCGTCGACCTTCACCCGCCCGTCGGCCCCGGTAAAGCGCATCATCCGGTCGAAGCGGGCACCACGCGGTCCTTCAGGAATCCACGTCTCGCCAAGCACCGTCTCGCCGACGCTGACGTTGCCGCGATAGTCGATCTCGTGCCGGGTCACGACCCACAGATACGCCGCCTGCTGTTCGGGCGTGGCGACCGCGCACCAGTGCGCGACCGCCACGTCCTGAATCCAGCGGACCCAGACCGCGTTGTTGACATGGCCCAGTTCGTCGATCGCTTCCGGCCCGGCAGTGATCGACAGCGAGAAGCGCGGCGTCGGGCTCACCGCGCGGCGGCGCCTGTCGGTCGCGGCTTGAGCGCGCTGGCCGAAATCCGCCACGATCGTTGCTCGGCGGTCGCGCCATCGATGTCGCCGGTACGATGCAGCGTCACCGGCCCTTCGAGGACCACCGGCGTTCCGTCGCGCAGCCGGCCGGTCACGCGCACCGGAATGTTGATGTAGCGCTGCCCCGCGCCGGCATCGATCCGGCCGGGGGTGCCGATCGTCGCGCGATACTCGGCATATTTTGCGAAGCTGTCGGCGAACGCCCGCGCGCTCATCCCCGCTGCCTCGCCGCGCCCGTTCCACAACCGATACGCCTCGGCATAGCGTCTGCCCGACAGCGCGGCGAAATAGTCGCGCAGCACCGTGACCGCCGCATCGGCACCGGCTTCGGGCTGGACCGGCAGATCAGGCGACGGTGCCGGCCCCGGCGCCTCGGCCGGTGGCGGCGCGGAGACGCCGGGGATGCCATCCCCCGCCGGCAACGGCGTCGAGGGGGTCAGCGGCGTCGGCGCACCGGCGACCGGAGCCGGCTCGGCCGATGCGGCATTGTCCGCCGCCGCGCCATTGTCGCCCCTATCGTCACCGCCGCCGCATGCGCTCAGCAACAGCGCGGCGGCGACCCCGGGCAGCAGTCTCACGGCTCGATCGCGTCGCGATCGGCATCGTCGAGGTCGTCGTCCTCGGCGAGATTGTCCTCGTCGAAATCCTCCTGCAACTCGTCCTCGGTCTGGTTGCCCTTGCCGGTGACGGTCACGTCGTCATCCTCTTCGGCAAGGTCGTCGTCCGCCATTTCTAGCTCGTCCTCATCCTCGTCATCGGATAGTCCGAGATCGGGTTCGAGGTCGGTCAGAATCGTGCCGTCGCTGGGGCCATCGCGCGTGGCTTCGAGGATTTCGGCGCGCTGGCTTTCGTCATAGCCGTCCTCGTCATAGCCGTCGTCGCCCGTGCCCTGTCCGTTCACCTGATGACCGCCCATCGCCTGACTCCTTGAAAGGTCGTTGAACAGGATCAAACCCGCCGATCGGGGCTGCGGTTCCTAGCACATGATCCGCTCACGCGGACACGGCACCGGCCCGCTCCTGCTTGGCAGGATCAGCCATCAACCACGCTGGAACAGGCGGCCGTGTTCGGTGCGATGGACGACGACGAGCGCGATCAGCCCGAGGATCAGGAACCCGCCGTACAGCGGCACGGTCGTCCCGTCGAACGACTGGCCGATCGCCGCGCCCAGCAGCGCGCCGACGAGCATCGAGACGAACCCCTGCAACGACGAGGCGGTGCCGGCGATCGACCCCATATTCTCCATCGCCATCGCCGAGAAGTTGGAGGTGGCAAGCCCGAAACAGGCCATCATGATCGCCTGCAACACGATGAAGCTGGCCAGCGATTCGACCCCCAGCAGCGTCACCGCCAGATGGACGCCTGCGACCACGACGAGGCCGGTGAGCGCGGCGTGCGAAATCAGCCGCGTGCCGAAGCGCATGACGATCCGCGAATTGAAGAAAGATCCCGCCGCCATCGTCCCCGCGACGCAGGCAAAGACGATGGTGAGGAGCTGCGGCGCGCGGAACGTCACCTCCATGATCTGCTGGATCGACCCGACGAACCCGAACAGCCCGCCCGACAGGAGTGCTGCGGCAACCGTATAGCCGACCGCGTAGCGATCGCGCAGGACGATGCCATAGCCTTGCACGATGCGCCGGAGATCGAGCGAATGACGGTCGCCGACCGCCAGCGTTTCGGGCATGCGCGCGACGAACCATGCGAAAATCACCACGGTGACGATGGTGATTCCGCCGAAGATCCAGCGCCATGATCCGAAGGCCAGCACCGCCTGCCCGAACGACGGGGCGAGGACGGGGGCGGCCATGAAGAAGATGAAGGCAAGGCTCATCACCCGCGCCATCGCCCGACCCGAATAACAGTCGCGCACCAGCGCCACCGTCACCACCCGCGCGCCCGCCACCGCCGCACCCGAGGCAAAGCGCGCGAGCAGCAGCAGCGTGAAGCTGCCGGCGACCGCCGCGACCAGATTGGTCAGCGCACTGGCGACCAGCGCGAAGATCAGCACCGGCCGCCGGCCATAGCGATCGGCGAGCGGGCCATAGGCGAGCTGCGCGACCGAGAAGCCGAGCAGGAACGCGGTGACGACGAACTGGCGGCTGTTCGGTTCGGCGACGCCGAGCGCCTCGCCGATCGCGGGTAGTGCCGGCAGCATCGAATCGATGCCGAGCGCGGTCAGCGCCATCAGCGCGGCAATCAGCGTGACGAATTCCCCGAACGGCAACGGCGCGCGGTCGGCCGATGCGGTCGGTTGCGCGGACGCCAGGTCGGCGGCGGCGTCGACGCCGGTATCGGGACGGGCGAGCGGGGCGGTATCACGGCGATCGAGCATAGCAATATCCCCATGACGGATGTCGTCGTCCGCGTCACGCAAAGGATGGGCCTGTTCGCGGCCCTCGCCACGGTCTATCGTCATCGCTTGTGAATTCCGTGTGTTTGGGAATGGATATGGTCGACACGCCGCTTGCAGAAGTTCCGCTCGTCTCGATGGCGCAGGCCGAAGCGGACCCCGATGGTTTCGCACAGGCGTTCGGGCAGTCGTTCCAACGCTTCGGTTTCGCCATGGTATCCGATCATGGCGTCGACAGCCACGTGATCGATCGCGCATGGGCGATGACCAAGGCGTTCTTCGACCTGCCCGAAGACGAGAAGCGCGGCTATTTCGTCGAGGGCGGCGGTGGTGCGCGCGGCTATACCCCGTTCAAGACCGAGATCGCCAAGGGGGCGAGCCATGTCGACCTGAAGGAATTTTGGCACGTCGGGCGCGAACTGGCCGCCGGGCATCGCTATGGCGATGTCATGCCCGCCAACGTCTGGCCGACACGGCCGGAAGGATTCCGCGAGGCGTTCCTCGACCTGTTCGCCGCGCTCGATGCCGCCGGCGACCGGTTGCTGTCCGCCATCGCCCGCTATCTCGAACTGGCACCCGACTGGTTCGATACGGCGGTGAGGGACGGCAATTCGGTGCTGCGCCTGCTTCATTATCCGCCGGTCGCGGCGGATGCGCCCGAGGTGCGGGCCGGGGCGCACGAGGACATCAACCTCATCACCCTGTTGCTGGGGGCCGAGGAAGCTGGGCTCGAACTGCTCGACCGCGACGGGCGCTGGCTGCCGGTCGCCCCGCCGCCGGGCGCGATGGTGGTGAACGTCGGCGACATGCTCCAGCGGCTGACCAACCATGTGCTCCCCTCCACCACCCACCGTGTGGTCAATCCGCCGGCCGAGCGGCGCGGCCATTCGCGCTATTCGATGCCGTTCTTCCTGCACCCGGCACCAGACTTCCTGATCGAGACGCTGCCGGGCTGCGTGTCGGAGACGAACCCCGACCGTTATCCCGAGCCGATCACCGCGCACGACTATCTGTACGAACGGCTGGTCGAGATCGGGCTTATCAAGAAGTAAGCATTCGTCATTCCCGCGCAGGCGGGAATCCATAGCCGCTGTCCTTTCGCCTCCTGCATGAGCGTCAGCGTATAGGGATCCCCGCCTGCGCAGGGATGACGAAGGTCGGCGGGGAACGCCCTTCCCCTCCGCTTCCCCAGCGACTAGAGACACGAAACCGGCCGGGGCAATGCTCCGGCCGCAATTTTGTTACGTCTGTAATAAGAGGAAGTTATGACCGAACCGCTCCGCATCGCCATCGCCGGTCTTGGAACCGTGGGTGCGGGTGTCATTCGGCTGATCGAAACCAATGGCGACCTGATCGCGCGGCGTGCCGGGCGAAGGATCGAGATCGTCGCGGTATCGGCACGCGACCGCAGCCGGGATCGCGGCGTCGATCTGTCGCGCTACCAATGGGTCGACGATACCGCCGCGCTGGTGACGACCGGCGATGCCGATGTGGTGGTCGAGCTGATCGGCGGGTCGGACGGCCCCGCGCTGACGCTGGCGCGATCGGCGCTGGCGGCGGGCAAGGGCTTCGTCACCGCGAACAAGGCAATGATCGCGCATCACGGCCTCGAACTGGCTGAGGCCGCCGAGGCCCGTGGCGTCGCGCTGAAGTTCGAGGCGGCGGTGGCGGGCGGCGTGCCGGTCATCAAGGGGCTGCGCGAGGGGGCCGCCGCCAACGAGCTGTCGCAGGTGTACGGCATCCTCAACGGCACCTGCAATTTCATCCTGTCGAAGATGGAGGCCGAGGGCCGCGACTTCGCCGGGGTGCTGGCCGAGGCGCAGGCGCTGGGCTTCGCCGAGGCCGACCCCAGCTTCGACATCGACGGGGTCGATGCCGCGCACAAGCTGTCGATCCTCGCCAGCGTCGCGTTCGGCACGCGCCCGGCGTTCGACGAGGTGGCGATCACCGGCATCCGCCATGTGCTGGCCGCCGACATCGCCGAGGCGGCGGCGCTCGGCTATCGCATCCGGCTGGTGGGCATGGCCGAGGCGGGGCCGCGCGGGCAGTTCCAGCGGGTGCATCCGCATCTGGTGCCGCTCGACCATCCGCTGGCGCATGTGACGGGCTCACTGAACGCGGTGGTGGCCGAGGGCAATTTCGTCGGCCGCCTGTTCTTCCAGGGGCGCGGGGCGGGCGATGGCCCGACCGCGAGCGCGGTGGTCGCCGACCTGATCGACATCGCGCGCGGCGAATATGGCGTACCCTACGCCATGCCCGCCGCTGACCTCACCGCCCCCAGCCCCGAAGCGCCGGGCGAACGACGCGGCCGCGCCTATGTCCGCCTGACCGTGGCGGACAAGGTCGGCGTGCTGGCCGAGATCGCGGCGGCGATGCGCGATGCCGGCGTGTCGATCGAAAGCCTGATCCAGCGCGGGGCCAATCCCGGCGGCGACGTGCTGGTCGCGATCGTGACGCATGAAGGGCCGGAACGTTGCGTCGCGCAGGCACTCGACAAGCTGGGCGGATCGCCGAGCGTGATCGGCCAGCCGATGTGGATGCACGTGCTGTAAGGCGCGCCGGGCAAGGGGTAGCAACGCTACGCCGAGCCTCAAGGCGCGCCCGGCCGGCGGCGCTGGCAGCGCCGACCGACGCCACGGGCTTTGCCCGTGGCGGGTCCAAAGTTTACAAAGTTTACACTAACAGCGCAGTTGTTGCGACTGAATCGCAACGATCGGCATGGCTTCTCCCATCGTCGCGGACAGCACCATTTGCGGAGGGCGGACCGCACAACAAAGCCGAAGTTATGAGAACGGGCGAGCGGATCGGGCATGATCCCCGAAGCCTATCCCGCACCCTGCGCTGTAGGACAGCCTCGTGGCAGCGGAATGTCCGCCCTGGCTATGCCAGCGCTATGCGTATGTAGCGTCTTCACCCAGGAATTTGTCAGGCGCTTCCGGCTATCACTCGCTATGTGTGGGACACGCGGCGAATGGGGGCTGCATACAATGGGGCTGGTGAAACGTGAGCGAACGCGGAAGATCGGATGTCATCGCACCGTTGCAATTTCTTCGTGGTATCGCTGCCTGCGGGGTCGTCGTCGAGCATCTGCTGGCACGCTATGAGCGACGTGATGTGCCGCTGTCGGTACTACCCGACCTCATGCGACAATTAGGTCAGACGGGTGTTTTGACTTTCTTCGCGATCAGCGGTTTCATCATGGTGCATATCCTGTTGCGCAAGGCGGCAGGTACAGATCGGACGGCCGCAGGCTGGCGATTCGCTCGTGATCGCTTTACCCGTATCGCGCCGCTCTACTATCTTACCACCGTTCTGAACGTACTGTTCGCTTATGCCACGTTGGGTTTCAGTACGAATTCGAGCTTTCAGTTTCCGGCGGTTGCGGAATGGATCCACTCTTTGTTGTTTATTCCGTACCGTAAAGCCGACGGCCTGATTCAACCGGTCTATGGGCTAGGCTGGACTTTGGAATATGAGATTTTTTTCTACGCGCTGTTCGCGATCGGCATGGTACTCGGCGTTCGGCGGGGACTTCCATTTGTCTTCCTGACGTTACTGGCATTGGCGGCGGCAGGTTCGTGGATTAACGCGCCGCAGCAAGCGTTCGGATTGTCGGTATTTGCCTATTTCTACACCCGACCGGTTCTGCTGTACTTCGCGATCGGAATGGCGATTTCGTTGATCCGGCAGAATCTGGAACTCCGGTTGCCGGTCGTTTCCGCTCCACTGTCCGGCAGCGTTGCGCTGGCGCTGGTTCTGGTTGCCGCGATGAAGTTGTTTCCAGGCATGCAGATGATCGCGATCACTGCCGCGCTGGCCGTCGTAACGTTGGTTCGGCCAACACCGGGTGCCGCGCCGACATTCGAACGTTCGGCACTAGCGCTCGGCAACGCATCTTATGCCATTTATCTGACGCACAGTTTCTTCCTGGGCGCGCTCGCCACAGCAACGGCATCGCTTGTTGGGGGTCGCGACGTACTGATCTATCCAGTAACACTGCTGGCATGCGCGGGATGCGCGGTTGCCGGCTGGCTGGTGTGGCGCTTCGTCGAATATCCGCTGACGCTCCGGCTGCGCGGCCGCCCGCTGGCGGCACCGATGACCGTCGCGCCCTGATGCCCCTTACGGCAGCGGGATGTTCGTCTCGGCATCGCGGCGGGCGCGGCGTTCGGCACGGGCGGCGTTGGCGCGCTGGACGAAGCAACCGGTCTGGCCGCCGGGGCCGACCGTCGAGCAGCTTCCGGTGCCGGTCGCGCCGACATTCTGGTTCGCCTCGGCACGCATCGCCCAGCTTTCGTTCTCGGGCGTCACTTCCAGCTCGCGCAGTTCCTTGGGAATGCGGAAGCGTTCCTGTTCGCTGCGGCGGACGCAGACGACGATTTCCTCACCATTGGTGTTGGTCGGGCATTTGTCGTTGCCGTAGATGACCAGCGTGCCGTTCTGCACCTGCGCGGCGGCAGGCGTGGCCAGAACGGGCATGGCGAAGGCGGTGATCGCGGCGGCACCGGCGAGAAGATAGCGGGTCATCATACGCTCCTGTTCAAAGCCGACAACGCACCGTCGGTCAAATCCGTTTCGATACTTCGATGGCGATGCGACACCCCGCGCGGATCGCCCCCGACAACAGCGGATAGGCGGGCGCGCGTTCGGCCCCATGCGCCAGCGCCGCTTCCTTATGCTCCAGTTCCTCGGCCTGGAACTTCGCGATCGCAGCGCCCAGTTCGGGATCGTCGTCGCCCAGCTCGATCAACTGGTCCTCGTAATGTTTGTCGATCTCGGTTTCGACCGCGGCGGTGCAGGCCATCGCCGCCTCCGGGCCGATCGCCGCCGTCACCGCGCCCAGTGCGAAGCCGGCCACGTCCCAGATCGCCTGGATGATCGTCGGGCGCACGCCGCGTTCGGCCATCAGCGCGTCGAAATAGGCGCGGTGCTCGACCTCCTGCGCCGCCATCCCCTGGATCGCCGCCGACATGGGACTACGATCGCCCATCACCGCCAGTTGCCCGGCATAGATGCGGGTCGCACCATATTCGCCCGCCTGATCCACCCGGATCATCGAGCGGATGCCGCCCGGTTTCCGGTCGCCCGGCCGCCATTTGCTCATGTCCGCCTCCGTGTCGCCAGCCACAGGACCATGAACGCGCCAACGAGCGAAAAGATCGCGTTGAATCCGGCCAGCGAGATGCCGAGGAACGACCATTGCGCCACGTCGCAGCGGATGACCGGCTGCGCGACGATCGCCGCCAACAGGTCGCCGCCGCCGCCGCGCAACGTGTTGGTGCAGGCGGTGACGCCCTGCCACCAGTGATACTCAACGCCGGCATGGAACACGCCGATGAGGCCACTGATCGCGACCGACGCCCCGGCGAGCATCACCAGCGCGCGCTTGGCATGGGTGCGCGGCACCACGAACGACAGCGCGGCGAAGGCGATGGCGGCATAGTGCGGCCAGCGCTGCCAGTGGCACATCTCGCACGGAACCAGCCCGCCCAGATATTGCGAGGCCAGCGCCCCCACAATCAGCGTCAGCGGCAGGAGCAGCGCGATCAGGCGCGCGAGCGGAAGGTCGTTGGCCCGCATCGATCAGCGCTTGGCGGCTTTGGGGGCGGCGGCGGCGGCGGCCATGCGGGTCGCCGGGCCGGTGCGGCCCATCGTCTGCAGCGCGTAATAGAGCTGGAAATCGTCGACCCCGCGCTTCTTCAAGGATTCGGCGGTTTCGGCGAAGCGCGGATCGTCCTTGGTATCCTCGGTCAGCGTCTTGTCGTCGACGCCGGCTTCGTTGACGAGGTGGCGGCGCAGATCGGCCTCGCGGTACACCGGGCGATCCTTGTAGTCGGGATCGGAAATCTGCGGCACCTTCAGGTCGGGGTCGATGCCGCCTTCCTGCACCGACCGGCCCGACGGCGTGTGATAGCGCGCGGTGGTCAGGCGCACGGCGGTGTTCTTCGAGAGATCAAAGATCGACTGGACCGATCCCTTGCCGAAGCTGCGCTCGCCCATCACGATCGCGCGGTGGTGATCCTGCAACGCGCCGGCGACGATCTCGGAGGCGGAGGCGGTGCCGGGGTTGGTCAGCACGATGATCGGCAGCCCCTGCGCCAGATCGCCCGGCACCATCTCCTCGGCGAAATAGCGTTCGGTATCCGCCTTGTCGCGGCCGCGCTGCGAGACGATCTCGCCGCGCGCGAGGAAGGTGTCGGACACCTCGATCGCCTGCGTCAGCAGCCCGCCGCCATTGTCGCGCAGGTCGATGATATAGCCCTTGGGCTTGTGGCCCAGTTGCCGGTCGATCGCGGCGATGGCGGCGCGGGTGTCGGCCCCGGTCGATTCGCTGAAGGTGTTGATGTTGATGACGCCGATGTCGTCCTTCACCTCCCACTTGACCGGCTTCTGCACGATCGTGCCGCGCACCAATGTCAGTTCGATCGGCTTGTCGCGGCCGGGGCGGACCAGCGTCAGCGACACCTTCGATCCCGTCGGCCCGCGCATCTGTGCGACCGCTTCGTCGAGCGTGCCGCCGACGATCAGCTTGCCGTCGACATGGGTGATGTAATCGCCCGACTTGATGCCGGCGCGCGCGGCGGGCGTATCCTCGGTCGGGGTGATGACCTTGACCGCGCCGTCCTCCATCGTGACCGACAGGCCGAGGCCCGAATAATTGCCCGAGGTGGCGATGCGCAGATTCTCGAAATCCTTGGCGTCGAGATAGCTCGAATGCGGGTCGAGTGCTGCGAGCATGCCGCGCATCGCGCCTTCCATCAGCGTCTTGTCGTCGACCTTGTCGACATAGCTCGCCTTCACCCGGTTGTAGACGTCCATGAAGGTATCGAGTTCGCGGAAGCTGCCCGCATCGGCCTGCGCCATCGCCCCCGTGGCGACGGGAACCAGTGCCAGCGCGCCGAGAATGGCGGCGGCGTGGGAGTACGAACGGGACATGACCATAGGAGCTTTCAACTGCGGCACCGGCGCAACACTAGCGGGAAAAGTCCGTACGATCAAAGAACAGAGTGGATGAACGGGAGATGGATGGGGTGCGGGCATGACCGGGGCATCCGTCACCCCGGCAATGGCTTTTCTCAGTAGCGCGTGTCGAGCGGGCCGGCGAGCTGACGGTCCGCCGTCCAGCGGTTGCCGGTGAGCGACAGGTCGCGCACGTCGCGCGTCACCAGCGCGCCGGCCCCGGCGGGCACGCGGATGCGGTGGAGATCGGCGCCCACCACATCCTCCAGCCGCAGCGCCGGGCGCGGATCGGGCGTGGCGACGGCGATCTCGATGTCGCGCAGTTCCAGCCCCCGGACATGGCGCACGAACAGCCCGGTCGCGGGCAGATCGCCGAACATCGTCGCTTCGGGATAGCCCAGTTCGTTCTCCGGCGGCACCAGCGCCGCCATCGCCGGGGCCGCGCCGCCGACATGATGGAGATATAGGCCCGAGATGGTCAGATCCTCGATCGGACGGTCGGCCAGCCCGGCGACGACCGACGGGAGCAGCGTCGCGTCCGAACTGGTGACGTTCTGGATCAGGATGCGCTTCATCGTGCCGATCGGCCGCCCGGCCGGTCCGCGCATCCGCTTGCCCAGCCGCAGGAACAATGGGCCGTTGACGGTGCCGCGCATCGTCACGTTGCTGACGGTGATGTCCTCCACCACGCCGCCGTCGACGGTTTGGAAGGCGAGGCCCCGGCTCTGGTCGAAGATGCAGTTGGTGATGGCGATGTTGCGGAAACCGCCGTTGCTCTCGGTCCCGAACTTGATCCGGCCATGGATCAGCGGGGCGAACTCGGGTGGCATCCGCTTGAAGGTGCCATCGAGGACCGATCCGACCTGATAATTGCCCATCACCAGACAATTGGCGATGGTGACGTTCTCGGTCACGCGCGCCTCGCCCAGCGCATAGCTGCTCTTGGGGCAGATCGCGTCGTCATAGGGCGAGTTGACGGTGCAGTTGCTCACCCGGACGTTGCGGCAGCAATCGATGTCGAAGCCATCGCGGTTGGTGTCGCACAGCACGTTGTCGATCACCAGATTGTCGACCCCGGTCGCCAGCAAGGCGAACCAGCCGCCCTCCAGCATGCGGAAATCCTGCAACGTCACGTTGCGGCAGTTCTTGAGCGCGATCGCCTTGTTGCCGGTCCCCGGACCATTGGGGTCCTTCAGCCAGTCGTCCTTGCCGTCGCCGCGCCCCAGCCCCTTGCCCCAGATCAGGCCGTGCCCCTCGATCGCGATGTCGTGGAGCCCTTCGCCCCAGATCAGACTGTTGCGCCAGTGGCTGTGGCCGTAATCCTGGTACATGTCCCATGGATTGGGTTCGGCGATGTCGTAGCCGGTGGTGCCGACGGGTGCCGCGGCGAGAATGACCGCGCCATTGTCGAGGTGCAGCGTCACCCGGCTTTTCAGGCGGATGGTGTAACAGGCATAGGTGCCCGCCGAAAAATACACGGTGCCGCCGCCGCGCGCCGCGACATGATCGATCGCCTTGTTGACGGCATGGCTGTCGATGGCGATGCCGTCGCCTTTCGCGCCGAAGCGGCGGACGTCGACCATGCCGCCACCGCGCAGGGGCCGGGCCAGCGCGCGGGCGGGATGCGCACCAAGGGTCGCGGCGGCGAGCAGCCCCGCCCCGCCCAGCATGACATGACGACGATCCAGCATCAGCGAGCCTCAAAAGAAAAAGGGGCCGCGCAGGGGATTGCGCGGCCCCAGGGAGGGATCAGAATTTCAGCGTCGCGCCAAGGAAGAATTCCGCCCCGATCACGTCGTAGGTGGCCGAGAAGGTATTGGCGTTCGGCCCCTGCGTCGTCACCGGCGGATCGCGATCGAAGATGTTGTTCACACCGCCGAACAGCTCGATCTTGCGCGTCGCGTCATAGTTGAACGACAGGTCGAAATAATTCTGCGCGGGCAGGCGCGGATAGACCAGCGTGGCACGGTCCGGCACCACCGCCGCGCCTTGGCGCAGCGGCACCAGATAACGGTCGGTATAGACCGGGCCGATGTAGCGATGGCGCAGCGAGAGGCTGAGGCCATCGTTGTTCCACGTCAGCCGGGTGTTGCCGCGCCAGCGCGGCAGCGGCTGGCCGCAGGTGGTGCCGAACGCGCCGACGCATTCGTTGCGCAGGTTGGGGAGTGCGGCGACCGGCGTCGAGGTGAACTCGTTCAGCCACGTATAGCTGGTCGCGATGTCGAGCGAGCTGTCGCTCGCCACACCGGGGAAACCGAAGCCCAGCGGCACGCGGTAGCGCAGTGCGAAGTCCAGCCCCGAGGTCTTGAGCAGGCCGCTGTTGGCGTTGCGCACCTGTACCGCGAACGGCTCGTTGATTTCGCCGTTCAGCGGGTTGCGCTGCACCGCGCGGCAGAACTCGCTGTTGATGTCCTGGATGGTGTAATAGCACAGGTTCAGCGTGTTCTGGAGCCCGCCGCCCAGTTGCGCCACGGCACCTTCCAGCGAGATGTTGAAATAATCGACGCTGGCGGTCAGGCGCGGGGCGAAGCGCGGCGTGAACACGACGCCCAGCGTATAGGTGTCCGACACTTCTTCGCGAAGGTTCGGATTGCCGCCGAGGTCGGACGAGAAGAACGCATTGGGCTGCACGCCGCCGCCGAACACGTTGGCGGCGGGCACGCCGGTCGCCACGCACAGCGCGCGGACGGCGGCGGTCTGCTGCGCCGCCGCCGACCGGCCGGAGCAGGGATCGGTCGCGGTCGCGATCTGCCGGCTGGTGCCGCCGAACAGTTCGGCGACGCTCGGCGCGCGGATCGCGCGCTGATACTGGCCGCGCAACGTCACGTCGCGGTTGATCCGCCAGTCGAGCCCGCCGAGATAGGTCCACACCCCGCCGATGCCGTTCAGGTCGTAGTTCGAATAACGGAACGCGCCGTTGGCGACGAGGCTGTCGATGAACGGCGTGTTGTGGATCAGCGGTACGCGGACTTCGCCGAACACTTCCTTCACGCCCACCTTGCCGGCGGTCGGCAGGCCGGGGTTGAAGCCGACCACGTCGCCCGAAGCGAGGAAGGTGTCGGGGGTGAAGCGCGCGCTCGATTCGCGCCATTCATAGCCATAGGAGAAGCCGACCGGCCCGGCGGGCAGGCGGAACAGATTGCCGGTGACGCTGGCCTGCGCGACCTGCTGCGTCGCCATCGTCGTGTTGGTAGCACCGATCGACACCGCGCTGACGCACGCCGCCGACACGTTGGCGCCAAAGATGTTGCAGACCGGCGCGGCGCCGTTCTGCGACAGGAGCGCCGTCTGCAAGCGGCTGCGCGAGATGGCGTTGCGCAGTTGCAACGTGTCCTCGCTGCGGGCATAGGTGTAATAGACGTCGAACTTCAGGTCGGTCAGGAAATTCTCGGTCGCATCGCCGATCGTGCCGCGCAGGCCCCATGCGCCGCGGAACACGTTGCGCCGTTCGCTGGCGAAGCGCGCGCCATTCTCGACATACCGCCGCCCGGCGGTCAGCACCGCCAGCCCGTCGCCGGCGACGGTCGTGCGCCGCGCCGATCCGCTGGTGACGGTGATCGTCCCCGTCTCCGCCTGGTCGAGCAGGCGCAGCACGTTCTGGAGCTGCGGCGTCAGGAAAGGATTGTTGACGTCGAGCAGCGTCGAGGTGCCGACGTTGACCGGCGCAAGCTGCGCATCGACCGTGTTGTTGCTGTAGTGCAGCTCCATATAGGCGGTGATGTTGTCGTTCAGGTCGTAATGACCGAAGCTGTTAATCATCCAGCGTTCCTGCGGCTGGATGAGATAGTTGAACGGCCCGAGGTTGAAATCATCCTGCGGGGTCAGCGCCGGACGCGCGGCGGTGCCGCCATTGTTGAAGGTGAAGCCGCGCGAGCCAAGACCGGTCAGGCCGGCGGCGGCATAGGCCGCCTGCAACGCGGGGCTGGCGTTGGCGAAGGCGGGGATGCCCGAGAAACGGCCGTTGGGAATATCACCGCTGCCGCCCGCCACGAAGCCCAGTTCGCCACCGTTCGCGGCGCAGTTGGTCGTCGAGCTGTTGCTGAACGGGGTGCCGGCGCGGTTCGGGCTGGCGGTGCCGGGCACGACGCAACCGTCGACCAGCGTGTCGAACGCATAGCCGCCGCGCTGCCCGCGCGTGATCGACCCGCGCTTGAGGTAGTTGCCCGAGACGACGACGTTGCCGCGATCCTCGGCGAAGTTGCCGCCGAGCGTCACGTCGAAGTTGTAGACCGGGGTGGTGGTATGCGCGTCGAGGTTGACCTGGGCGCGTGCCTCCAGCCCCTCGAAATCGTCGCGCATGATGAAGTTGATGACGCCGGTGATCGCATCCGATCCATAGACCGCCGACGATCCGCCGGTCACGACCTCGGTCCGGGCGATCAGCGTCGACGGGATGGTGTTGAGATCCGTTACCTGCTCCGGCCCGAAGATCGCGAAGCGGCGGCCGTTGACCAGCACCAGATTGCGCTGCGACCCGAAGCCGCGCAGGTTCACGTCGGCATAGCCGCCGGGCACGGTGTTCGCGGTCGCGCTGCCGAGCGCCGAGCCGACCGCCTGCGGGATCTGCGCCAGCGTCTTTTCGACGTTGACGTTGCCCGACAGCTTGATGTCCTCCTGCCCCACGACGTTGACCGGGGTCGATGCGTCGAACCCGGTACGGGCGATGCGCGATCCGGTGACGACGATCTCGGCGGCGGCATCGGGTTCGACGGCGGGAGTCGCCTCGCCCTGCGGCGCGGCCTGTTGCGCGAACGACGGCGACGCCAACATTGCCAGCGGTAGCAACGCGACGGAGCAAAGATGGCGAGTGGCCCGGTGCTGTTTCATATGTCCTCCCCTAGTCCCTCCCGTCGCCGCGACTGCGACACGGGTTTCCGCCGCCGATCCTTCGGCTGGCGGAAAGGAATGATAGCGCTACCAGTTTTGGACCGCTGTATCCCTGAGCGAACTGCTACGATTGCCAGCGCTGGCAGTCAATCGGCAAAATGATGGAAATTATGCCCGCGCCGATCGAGCAGCGCGTCGCCGGGATGATGGAGGTGCATCCGCTGCCACCACCGGGCGATCGCGGGACGATGGGTCGCCGCCCCGCCCGCCGCGCCGGCGATGGCGACCGACACGATGGCCGACAGGACGAGGCGGCGGGTCCGGGTCATCGATCGATCGCGTGGGGCCGATGCGGCCGCGTCAGCCAAGGTCGGGCAGCGCGCCCCGGCCGAACGAATCGAGCCAGCCGTCGAGCGCGTTCGCGAGCGTTGGCAGCATCACGATCAGGATGCTGCGCGCGTCGGTCGGATCGGGCCGCCGTTCGACATAGCCGCGCGCCTCGAAATTCTCGATCAGGCGCAGCGCGGTGGTGGTCGACGCGCCGCTCGCCGCGCAGAGCTTGAGGACGTTGGTCCGCTGCCCCTCGGCAGTTGCGACGTACAGCGCGAGGATCATGTCCCACGCCGGTTCGACGAAGCGCAGCCCCGCGAAGGCGGCACCGCGCGCGCGGCGGCCGGCGAGCATCGCGCTCGCCTGTTCCAGACGGCGGGCGGCGGGATCGACCGGGTCGGGCCGGGCGGTGCCGACGAACTGCAGGACGGTGGCGCGCGGCAGGCGCACCAACACGTCGATCATTTCGGTTGCGGTGGCATCCATGACGATCGGAATCCGTTACGAAGGACCGGCCCGGCGTCGCGGGGCAATTGCATCGTGCCGAGCGCCAGCGCCGCGAAGGCGAGATAGGCGTAAAGACCGAGGCCGGTGTGATAGACGAAAGGCGCGACCGCCGGCAGCAGCGCGGCGGCGATGCTGACCAGCAGGTTCGCCAGCGTGAAGCCGAACGCCCAGACCGGCCAGAAGCGCGTCGTGCGCACCGCCAGCCAGAAGAAGCCCGCCGCCACCGCGAAGTCGATCGTCAGGACCGACAGCGCGGCGGGCAGCCATGCCGAGGCCGACAGCAGCCGGACAACCAGCGTCGCGATGCAGCCGATGACGTTGATCGCCGCGCCGATCCGTTCGGGCCGGCCGCCGCGCCACGCGGCATAGCCGTTGACGCCGAGGAACACGGCCCAGAACAGCAGCGCGAAAAGGACGTTCGTCGCCATCGGGAAGCTTCGGCCGCCGGATCAGGCCATGACGGGCACGGGCGCGTCGGCGCTGCCCGACGGTTTGGGCAGCAATTCGCCCCAGCTCGTCTCGGTCAGGCCGAGTTGCCGTCCGGTCCGCTCGATCGCGACATGCGCGCGCATCGCCATCTGCGACTGGCTTTCGACCAGCGAGCCGAGCGCGCCGACCGTCGCCTTGACCGTGCCATGCGTCATCGCCGCCGACAGGCCGTGCGCCGAGGTGGCGTCGAGCGTGGTCATCAGGAACTGCGCGGTATCGCGCATCGCGACGTTGATCAAATGTTCGGCGCGACGCAGATCGTCGGCGACGGTGAGGCTGGTGGCGGTGAGGTGCTGCATGGTCGTTCCCCTCGGCATCTGCATGCCGGCTATGATGCGGTCTGGCCGAACAGCAGCCCCAGTGCCACGATGACCATCGCCGCCACGGTCAACCCGACCGGGGTGGCGATCGCGATGATCGCCCCCCACAGGGCGACCTGTTGCCAGCTCATCATGTTCCTGCGGCCGGTGCTGTCCGGCAACGGCATGGGAAGCGGCCAGAGCGGCGGCGGGGAAGATGGAGAAGATACAGGGTGTATCGATTCCACCCCCGATTCATGCGCCGCGAACCGCCGCGCGGCATCGAACCGGCTGGTCGCGCCGAGGATATTCTTGGCGTCGATCAATTGGTTATCGACATAGCGCGCGCTCAGCCCCAGCATGTGGGCAATCTCGGCCGATTTGCGGTGTTCATGCACCAGCCGCAGCAATTCGCGCTGGCGCGGGGTCAGTTTCGCGAATCGGTCGTCGGCGGGATGCTCCATCACGCGATCATTAACGTCATTTTCAGCGAGATCGACCGGGCGTACGCGGCGGCGAAACCACATTGCTGCCGGGTATATTCTTGGCTACGCATTCATCAGACAAATCAAGGCGGGCCGGAAGCGGCAGCCGCCACGTCAGGAGAGACGAACGATGCTGATTTCCCGTCGCGAGGCGATTGCCGCGGGCGCGCTGGCCGGAGCGGTCGCGCTGCCGGGACTGGGATCGGCGCATGCCGGCGTGTCGGGCGAGGCCCCTGCCCCGGTGTACATCGGTCCCCGGCGGGTCGAACGGCTGGCCGACTGGCGCTTCCACCTCGGCCATGCCGCCGACGTCGAACAGGACTTCGGCTTCGGACGGTATCAGCGGACCTATGCCAAGGCGGGCGTCACCGCCGACGCCTCCAGCCCGGCGTTCGACGACAAGGGCTGGCAGGCGGTGATGGTGCCGCACGACTGGGCGGTGGCGCTGCCGTTCGCCAGACCGGCCGCGGCGGCGACGAAGGAAACCGAGGACGCCGCCGCCGCGCATGGCTTCAAGGCGATCGGCCGCGACTTTCCCGGAAACAGCGTCGGCTGGTATCGCACCCCGATCGCCATCGACGCCGCCGACCGCGACCGCGCGCTCTGGATCGAGTTCGACGGCGTGTTCCGCGACTGCATCGTGTTCGTGAACGGCTATGTCGCCGGCCGTAACGAAAGCGGCTATGCGCCGTTCGCGGTGCCGATCGGCGACTTCCTCGATTACGACGGCGGGCCGAACGTGATCGCGCTGCGGGTCGATGCGTCGCTTGGCGAAGGCTGGTTCTATGAAGGCGCCGGGATCTACCGCCATGTCGATCTGGTGCGCGCCAACCGCGTCCATGTGCCGCAATGGGGCAGCGTGGTGCGCAGCACCGTCGGCAGCGACGGCGCGAGCGTTGCGGTCGTGCTGGAGGTCCGCAACGACGGCCCCGCCCCGGTCGCGGCGGTGGTGCGCCAGCGGATCGTCGGCGCAAACGGACAGGCGGTGGCGACGCTGCCCGAAACGTCGCTGACGGTCGCCCCGCACACCACCGCGACCGCGACCGGCAGCGCGCGGATCGCCGCGCCGCAGCTGTGGTCGGTCGAGACGCCGTATCGCTACCGGCTGCACAGCGAGGTGGCGGTCGACGGCATCACGGTCGACACCTATGTCACCCCGTTCGGCATCCGCACGGTCCGCTTCGACGGCGCGCGCGGCTTCCTGCTCAACGAACGGCCGGTCAAGCTGCTGGGAAGCTGCAACCATCAGGACCATGCCGGGGTCGGCACCGGCATCCCCGACGCGCTCCACGCATGGCGGATCGCGCAGTTGCAGGAGATGGGATCGAACGCCTGGCGCAGCGCGCACAATCCCCCCGCCGCCGCGATGCTCGACCTGTGCGACGCGATGGGCATGCTGATGATCGTCGAGGCCCGGCGCAACAGCAGCGATCCCGCGGCGATGGACGAACTGTCGCGCATCGTGCGGCGCGACCGCAACCATCCCAGCGTCATAAGCTGGTCGCTCGGCAACGAGGAACCGCAGCAGGGATCGCCGCGCGGCGCGCGGGTCACGCAGGCGATGCAGGATCTGGTGCGCGAGCTTGACCCGACCCGGCCGACGACCTTCGCGTTCGACAATAGCTGGGACAAGGGTGCCGCCAGGATCGTCGACACGGTCGGCTTCAACTATCGCACCGACAGGATGCCCGCGTTCAAGGCGGCCCATCCCGGCGTACCGGTCTATGGATCGGAAACCGGCAGCACGGTCGCGACGCGCGGCGCCTATGCCAACGATGCCGCGCGGCAGATCGTGCGCGCCTATGACACCGAACATCCGTGGTGGGCATCGACCGCCGAGGAATGGTGGACGATCGTCACCGACCGGAGCGACATCGCCGGCGGGTTCATCTGGACCGGGTTCGACTATCGCGGCGAACCGACGCCCTATCCGGCGTTTCCCAGCATCTCGAGCTATTTCGGCGTGCTCGACACCTGCGGCTTCCCCAAGGACAATTTCTATTATTACCGCGCGTGGTGGCGGCCCGACCAGCCGCTGGTCCATCTGCTGCCGCACTGGAACTGGCCGGGCAAGGAAGGCCAGCCGATCGAGGTGTGGGTGCATGGCAATTGCGCCGAGGTCGAGCTGCTGCTCAACGGCCGCTCGCTCGGGCGCAAGCCGATGCCGCGCAACCGGCACCTGCGCTGGGACGTGCCCTATGCGCCGGGCCGGATCGAGGCGCGCGGGTTTGACAAGGGCCGCCGCACCGCGCGCGACGTGCGCGAGACGGCCGGGACCGCCGCCGCCGTCGTGCTGACCGCCGATCGCCGCCGGCCGCTGGCCAGCGGGCAGGACGTGGTGATGGTCCGCGCCGAAGTGGTCGATGCGAAGGGACGCATCGTGCCGGATGCCGCCGATCTGCTGCGCTTCGCGGTCGCGGGCAATGCGACGATCATCGGTGTCGGCAACGGCAACCCGACCAGTCTCGAGGCCGATCAGGCCGACCGGCGGAGGGCGTTCGCCGGGCTGGCGCAGGCGATCGTCCGCGTCGGGCGCGGCACCGGCCCGGTCAGGATCACCGCCACCGGCGATGGGCTGACATCGGGGCAATTGATCCTGCTGCCACAGCCGGGGTGACGCCCGGCCGGTTCCCCGCCCGAATCAGATCCATCTGAACGGAAGCGTCGCCCCAGCGAAGGCTGGGGCCTCCCGCGGCTCCTGCCCCGCATATGCGCTGGGATGACGCCTGTTTCGAAGGTGGATGGATCAACCCCTACCCGGGCAGGCCGCCGGTCTGGCGCAGCGCCTCGCCCAGTGCCAGCGCGGCGGAGGTGGCGAGGTTCATCGATCGCACCGCGCCCTTCATCGGCAGGCGGACGAGTGCGTCGCACGCATCGGCCACGCCTTGCGGCACGCCCGCGCTCTCCTTGCCGAACAGCAGCACGTCGCCCGGCGCATAGCCGAAACGATAGGCCGACTCGGTCGCCTTGGTGGAGAACAGCACCAGCCGGCCGCCGTCCAGCGTGGCGCGAAACGCAGCGAAATCGGCGTGGCGGGTGACGGTGACGTGATCGATATAGTCCATCGCCGCGCGGCGCACCCGCCGGTCGTCCCATGTAAAGCCCAGCGGCTCGATCAGGTCGACCGTGGCGCCCAGACAGGCGCACAGGCGCAACACGGCACCGACGTTACCGGCGATCTCGGGCTCGAACAGGGCGATACGCATCGCCGCCGCTTGGCGCGCGCCGGCGCGATTGGCAAGCCGGGCGATCCTTGCCGCCGCCGCCACGCCGGCTTGCCACCGGGGGACGCCCTCCTTATGTACCGGCCGTTATGGAATCGCTTGCAACTCCCCCGCCCAAGGGTCGGCCCCGCGAATTCTGCGTCGATGCAGCACTCGCCAAGGCGCTTGGCGTGTTCTGGGCCAAGGGCTATGACGGCGCGTCGATGGCCGATCTGACCGACGCGATGGGCATCACCAAGCCCAGCCTCTATGCCGCGTTCGGCAACAAGGAAGCGTTGTTCCACAAGGCGCTCGACCTCTACGAAGCCGAGAAGATGGCCTATACCCGCGAGGCGCTGAACCAGCCGACCGCGCGCGCCGTCGCCGAATATTTCATGCGCGGCGCGATCGATGCGCAGACCGACAGCGGCGGCCCCAAGGGGTGCCTCGGGGTCATCAGCACCACTGCGTGCGGCGCGGACGCCGGATCGATCAAGGCCGACATGATCCAGCGGCGCGCCTGCGCGCAGGCGGCACTGGTCGAACGATTCGAACGCGCCAAGCGCGACGGCGACCTGCCCGACCATGTCGATGTCGCCGGTTTGACCGGCTATCTCTACGCCGTGCTGCAGGGGATGGCGGTGCAGGCCGGATCGGGGGCGACCCGCGCCGATCTGGAACGGGTGGTCGCCACCAGCCTGATGATGTGGCCGGGGCGATAAAAAGCTACCGGTCGGTATAAAAGGCGTTGACGACTGCTTCGCCGCTTAATATACCGACCAGTATAGAAGAGGGCATCGTAGCGGTGCCTCCATGGTATCCGCAAAGGCTGCACCATGCCCGACCCTGTGTGTTCGCGGTGATCGCCCGGTAACGTCGGCGACGCCGCAGTCCAATGCTTCAATTTCGGCACGTCCGCCGGCCCGGTACTCGGGCGGGTGGCGGAGGTGCATCTGCACGTCGGCACCATCATGGGGCCGCGACCGCCCGGTCGCGCCCCGATCAAGCCACCGTGCGCCATCCAAAGGGAGGATCCGTTCATGGCCTATGTCGATTTCACCGGTGATCCGATGCTCGCAGTGCAGGCAGGCAGCGTCGAGACCGCCGCTGTGCCGCGTACCGGGCTCAGCGCGCTCGAATGGTCGGTTGTCGCGCTGGCGCAACATGACCGCCTGTCGTCGCTGCGCGAGCCGGGGCGGGTATCGGTCGCGCTCGGCCGGGTGTTCGGCACGCGACGCGGCAGTCCGCACCTCGCCGATCCGCAACTGGAAGCGCTGCGCCGCATGGCGGTGCTGAGCTGGCATCGCGGGTTCGCGGTGCCGGTGCATGAACTCAAGACTTTCCTGCGCGCGGGCTTTTCGACCGACCAGTATGAAACCATGGTCGCCAGCATCGGCACAGCGCGCAGCCGGAACCACGCCCGCGGCTGAGAGGCTGTTGGAAAACGCGCGATTGCCGCGTTTTGCGGTGCCGGCCCGCTCCCTCTCCCGTCCACCCACAGGGTACACTCAATGGGTGGACGGGAGAGGGTAGCCCAGCAAAGTATTACTTTGCTGGGACCCGAGGGGGAGCGGGCCGGCACCGCCTTGAAATTCGCTCTCCCGCGAATTTTCAAACGAACTCCGACACACCGGTCGGTGCAGCGATGGCAGGGTTCGTGCGTTCGCCCCGCCATGGCTTCCTCCCACGATCGTTATCCCTATCGCAGCATCGTCGATCGCCCGGTCTATGACTGGCCGGGCGGCAAGCGCCTCGCGCTCTATCTTGGCGTAAATTACGAGGTGTTCGACTTCGGCGGCGGGCTGGGCGCCGAACTGGCGCCGTCGCAGACCGACCCCGATGTGATGAACTATGCGTGGCGCGATTACGGCAATCGCGTCGGGGCATGGCGGCTGTTCGACCTGTTCGACCGGCTGGAGCTGCGCACCACCGCGCTGCTCAACGCCGATGTGCTCGACCGCTGCCCCGGCCTTGCCGAAGCCTGCCGCGACCGGGGCGACGAGATCGCGGCGCACGGTGGCAGCAACGCGCGGGCGCAGGGCGACATGACGCCCGGCCGCGAAGCACGTCTGATCGCGGACGTGACCGAACGCCTCGCCGCGCTCGGCACGCGGCCGACCGGGTGGCTTGGGCCCTGGATTTCGGAAAGCCACGACACGCCCGACCTGCTGGCGCAAGCGGGCTATCGCTACGTCCTCGACTGGGCGCACGACGACTAGCCGACCCGGCTGTCGACCGCGCAGGGCGGGCTGTCGTCGGTGCCCTATTCGCAGGAGATCAACGACATCCCGGCGATCATCCAGCGCCGGCAGGAGGCGGAGACATTCGCGGCCATGATCCGCTCCGCCGTCGAGCAGCTCCTGTCGGAATGCGACCGCCGCCCGGTCGTGCTGGGCATCGCGCTCCACCCCTATATCATGGGGCAGGCGCACCGCGTTCCCGCGCTCGCCCGGGTGTTGAGCGACCTGCGCGAGGCGGACGATCCGCGCATCTGGTGGACGACCGCCGGCGAGATCGCCGCCCATGTCGAGGCCAACGGGCTGGCGGTGTAGGATCGACATTCGCCGGACTCCGGCAAGTTGCTCCCCTCCCTGACAAGGGAGGGGCTGGGGGTGGGTGGGTCGGAGAGGAAACGTAGGCTTCCCACAACCGGCCGACCCACCCCCGCCCCCTCCCTTGTCAGGGAGGGGAGACGTCGAACGCCTTGTTCAATCCCGGTCCGTCCCACGTCGCGCATGCAGGGCGCGGACCTCGTCGGCGAATTGCTCGACGGGTCCCGCAACCTCGATACCGGGAACCACATCGGTGACGCGCAGCGGCGCGATGCCGAGCGACGGCCTGCCCAGCTCGGCCAGCCATTGCCCCAGTTGCGGCGTCGATGTCGCATAGACGATCCGCCCCAGCCCAACGAGGCCGTGCGCCGCCGCGCACATCGCGCAATGTTCGCCCGAGGTATAGACGGTCGCGCCGCGGCGTTCCTCCGGCGACAGATGCTCCGCCGCGAAGCGGGCGATCGCGAATTCGGGATGCCGCGTCGGATCGCCGCCGCCTGTCCGGTTGCGATCCTCGAACAGCACCGTGCCATCGGCGGACACCAGCAGCGACCCGAACGGTTCGTCCCCCGCCGACACCGCTTCGCCGGCCAGATCGACGCAGCGACGGAGACAGGCAATATCGGTTGCGTTCATGACGGGCCTCGATGGAATTCGTGTGACCGGTCCGCCGCTGCGGCCGGCCCATCGAAAAATCCGATCGGACACATTGGTTCAAATCGTTGGAATACGTGTCCCCGGTCGGTCATCCCACGCGGAATAGTCATGGAGAGAGTTGCGATGGACGCCATCCCCGAAAACAGCCCGATCAACGATCCCAAGAAGCAACCTGCCGCGATGCGCCGCCTGCTGGGCCAGACCGCGCGCGACTGGTGGCCCGAGGCGCTGTCGATCGACATCCTCCATCAAAAGGGCGTCAGCGGCAATCCGTTCGGCAACGACTTCGACTATCGCGCCGAATTCGCAGGCATCGATTATGATGCGCTCAAGGCCGATCTGACCGCGCTGATGACCGACAGCCAGCCGTGGTGGCCGGCCGATTACGGCCATTACGGCCCGTTCTTCATCCGCATGGCGTGGCATTCGGCCGGCACCTATCGCACCGGCGACGGGCGTGGTGGTTCGTCGGCGGGGCAGCAGCGCTTCGCCCCGCTCAACTCGTGGCCCGACAACGGCAATCTCGACAAGGCACGCCGCCTGTTGTGGCCGATCAAGCAGAAATACGGCCGCCAGTTGAGCTGGGCCGACCTGTTCATCCTCGCCGGCAATGTCGCGATCGAATCGATGGGCGGGCCGACCTTCGGCTTTGGCGGCGGACGCGAGGACGTGTTCGAGCCCGAAAAGGACGTCTACTGGGGCACCGAGGAAGAGTGGCTCGGCCAGACCCGGATCGACGAGGAAGCCGGCCTCGCGCTCGAAAGCCCGCTCGCCGCGATCCAGCACGGCCTGATCTATGTGAATCCCGAAGGTCCGGGCGGCTGCCCGATGCCCAAGGGTTCGGCGCGCGACATGCGCGAGACGTTCGCGCGCATGGGCATGAACGACGAGGAGACGGTGGCGCTGACCGCCGGTGGCCATACCTTCGGCAAGGCGCATGGCGCGGGCGACCCCGCCCATGTCGGCACCGAGCCCGAAGGCGCGGACATCGCCGCGCAGGGTCTGGGCTGGGCATCGACGCACGAGAGCGGCATGGGCGATCACACGATCACCTCGGGCCTCGAAGGCGCATGGACGCCGACGCCGACGACGTGGGACATGACCTATTTCGACATGCTGTTCGACCATGAATATGAACTGGTGAAAAGCCCGGCGGGCGCGCACCAGTGGCAGCCGGTCGGCAACCCTGAGGATACGCTGGCCCCGGCGGCGCACACCCCGGACAAGAAGGTGCCGACGATGATGTCGACCGCCGACATGGCGCTGAAGGTCGACCCCGCCTATAACGCGATCTGCCAGAAATTCCGCGCCGACCCGGCCTATTTCGCCGATGTCTGGGCGCGCGCGTGGTTCAAGCTGACCCACCGCGACATGGGGCCGAACGTCCGGTTGCTCGGACCGGAAGTACCCAAGGAAGACCTGATCTGGCAGGACCCGGTCCCCAAGCTGGCAGGCGAGGCGATCGGCGATGCCGAGGTCGCCACGTTGAAGGAAGCGATCGCCGCGTCGGGCCTGTCGATCGCCGAACTGGTGACGACCGCGTGGTCGTCGGCCTCGACCTATCGTGGGTCGGACAAGCGTGGCGGTGCCAATGGCGGCCGCATCCGCCTTGCCCCGCAAAAGGACTGGGACGTCAACGAGCCGGAACAACTGGCGAAGGTGCTGTCGGTCTATGAGGGCATCAAGGCCGGTTTTGACGGCAAGGGCGGCAAGACCGTGTCGATCGCCGACCTGATCGTGCTGGGCGGGGTCGTCGGCCTCGAACAGGCAATCGCGCCGACCGGTCACGACGTTGCGGTGCCGTTCGTCGGCGGCCGGACCGACGCGACGCAGGACTGGACCGATGTGGAGAGCTTCGCGGTGCTCGAGCCGAAGGCCGATGCATTCCGCAACTATCTGCAGGTGCAGTTCAACGTGCCGACCGAGGAGCTGATGATCGACCGGGCGCAACTGCTCGGCCTGTCGGCACCCGAAATGGCGGTGCTGGTCGCGGGGCTGCGCGTGCTGGGGGCGAATCACAGCAAGGCAAAGGACCACGGCGTGTTCACTACCCGGCCGGGACAGCTCACCAACGACTTCTTTGTCAACCTGCTCGACATGGCCACCGCATGGAAGCAGGTCAGCGACGACAGCGATCAGGAGTTCGTCGGCACCAACCGCCACACCCACGAGCAGAAGTGGACAGCGTCGCGCACCGATCTGGTCTATGGCTCCAATTCGCAGTTGCGTGCGATTTCGGAAGTCTATGCCTGCGACGACGCCGGCGAGAAGTTCGCCAAGGACTTCGTGGCGGCATGGACCAAGGTGATGATGGCCGACCGGTTCGATCTCGGACAGGCATGATCGCCTTCTGATCCGCGCGACAGCGTGACGGGGGTGCCCGGACATAAGGTCCGGGCACCCCTTTTCATGCGCGTCGATCAAGTCGCTTGACGCTTAACTCTACATATGTTGTGTTTGATGCATGGCCCGGACCCGTCGCCCTTCGCCACAGATGCTGACGCTGATCGAAGCACTGGCGGGACGCGCGCCCGAATCGTGGCATGGCTATGAGCTGATGAAGGCGACCGGGCTGATGTCGGGGACGATCTATCCGTTGCTGATGCGCATGACCGATCAGCGACTGGTCGAGGCAGAGTGGTGTGCCCCCGAGCACCCCGGCCGGCCGCCGCGCCATGCCTATCGATTGACCGCCGCCGGACGGCAACTGGCGCGGGACCTCGCCACCGATCGCCCCGCGCCCGACGGCGTGCCGTTTCCGGCATGAGCGCGCCGCTTGCCCGGCTGCTCCTCGCGCTCGCGGTCCGCAGCCTCGGCACGCGCCATGCGGCATGGGGTGCGGCGATGCTCGCCGAACAGCCCGCCGCCGCCGCCGATGGACGGTCGCTCCGCTTCGCGCTGGGCTGTCTGATCGGGGCATGGCGCATGCTGCCACGGCATGGCGAGGGGCGCCGGTTGCTGGCCGGCTATGCGCTGGCGTTGGGGCTGCTGTTGCCGGTGGCGGCGATGCTGGTGGTCGCGACGCTGTTCGGCTTTCCCTTCGTCGCGGCGAGCGACGGCCTCGGCGGCTTCCTGACCGGCAGCGGCACGCACGTCTCGCTGCTGAACGCGGGCACGCGGTCGACCGGCCCGGTGCTGGCGGTGCTGTTGCTGGCGCTGGCGGGTTGCCACCTGCCGCTGGCGTGGTGGGTGCTCGACCGGAACTGGGCACGGGTCGCGACCGCGATGCGCTTCGGCGCGGCGACGATCACGACGCTCGCGCTCCTGACGGCGTGCGCGATGCTGGACGTGACCACGCTGCTGCTGCCGGTCGCGGCGGTGGTGGCCGAACTGGCGGCGGTGTCGGCCTTCGCATGGTGGCACGACGCGGCACGGGAGAATATCGGGACGGCATCCTGACCGCCCCGATCCAGCGGGAGAGGAACGATGACGGGCGCGTTGAACCTGATGCGGCTGGCGGCGGGGCTGTGCCCGGTGCTGATGCTGGGCGGATTGTTGCCACCGGCCGGCGATGCCCGGCCGGTACGGATCGCCGTGCGCTCCGCCGGCACGACGAGCGACGTGCGGATCACGTCCGAACCGGGCGTCGTCCTGGCCGGCACGCTGCATCTGCCGACCGCCGCGCATGGCGCGCGGGTTCCGGTGGCGGTACTGATCCAGGGTCACGGCCGCAACGGACGCGGTGGCTATGACGAGCTCATCCGGCGATTGAACGCCGACGGCATCGCCGCGCTGGAATATGACAAGCGCGGCGTCGGCCAGTCGAGCGGGACGTACAAGGAGGATCTGGCGCGTCTGACCGCCGATGCTACCGCCGCCGTCGCGGCGATGCGCGCGCGCGGCGACATCGACGGGCGGCGGATCGCACTGGTCGGGCACAGCCAGGGCGGGGTCGTCGCCCCGGCGGTCGCGGCAGTCGATCGGGGGGTCGCGGCGGTCGTGACGCTGGCCGGATCGGTGGGCGACGGCCTGCCCTATCTCACCCGCGCGATCCGCCACCAGATGATCGCCGCCGGCCGCGCGCCGGCGGTGGTCGACCCCGCGATCGACGCGATCACCGCGCTGCTTCAGGCGCGGATCGACCGGCGGGACATGGCCGCGATCACGCCGCTGCGCATCGCGGCGATCGCGCGGTTCGAGGATGCCGGCTTCTCGCCCGCGCAGGCGCAGAGCGCACTGGCGATGATCGATACCGAGGAAGCATGGCAGGCCGACCGGCTACGCTCCGCCTCCGACCTGAAGGCGCTGCACGTCCCGGTCCTCGCGGTGTTCGGCGAGAAGGACCCGCTGATCTCCGCCGCCGAGGAATCCGCCGCCGCGCGGGCAGCGTTGCGCGACAACCCGCGTGGCAAGGTGGTCGTACTCGCCGGCCTCAGCCACTGGTTTCAGGACGGTGCCGTGACCGGTGGCGAGGACGAGGTGGCACGGCTTGGCCCCAACTTCGGCTCGCCGCGCGCCGTCGCGCTGGTCGGCGACTGGCTGGACGATGCGCTGTCGGTGAAGCGATAACCGGGTCGGCGTTGGCGGCGTAACTGATATAACATCTCATTGACGATGGTGTAACGTGCCGCCATGAGGCGCGCTCCTGTCGCCGGTCCTGCCCGCGCGGCCTGGCCAACAACGGGGGTTGATATGCTGCGCCACGCTTCGCGCGCGAGTTTGATGATGTGCCTCGCCGGTTCGGCGCTGCTGGCGGCGGCACCGGCGGCGGCGCACGAGCCGGGGGACGATGCCGCGCCGGCCGATCAGGAAATCACCGTCACCGGCGTGCGACAGGCCTATCGCGGCGACTTCACCCTTGCCGAAATCCCGCAGTCGATCGCGCAGATCGACGAGGAAACGCTCAAGGAAAACAATTTCCTGCGGCTGGGCGACGCGCTCGATCTCAACGCGTCGGTTTCGCGCCAGAACACGCTCGGCGGCCTGTTCGACAGTTTCGCGGTGCGCGGCTTCGCCGGTGACGAGAATATCCCGACCGGCTATCTCGTCAACGGCTTCAACGGCGGACGCGGTTTCGGCGGCCCGCGCGACGTCGCCGGGATCGAACGGGTCGAGGTGTTGAAAGGCCCGGCGGCGGCGCTGCTGGGACGCGGCGAGCCGGGCGGCACCGTCAACCTCGTCACCAAACAGGCGGAGATCGGCCGCACCTTCGGCAGCACGTCGCTGCAACTCGGCAGCTTCGACCGGCTGCGCAGCGAAGCCGACGTCAATCTGGCGCTCACCGACACGCTCACCGCCCGGTTGATCGGCTATGCCGAGGATGGCGACACGTTCCGCGACAGCGTCGACCTCCACCGCCGGGGCTTCCTTCCTTCGGTCGGCCTCGCGATCGGGTCGCGGACACGGCTGACCTATGATTTCGAATGGACGCGGGTCGAGACACCGTTCGATCGCGGCATCGTCGTGCTGAACGGCGACTTCGCCACCGTGCCCCGCACGCGCTTCCTCGGCGAGCCGGGCGACGGCGATACCATCGCGCGCGCGACCGGCCACCAGCTCCGCGTCCAGCACGACCTGAGCGGCGACTGGAGCCTGCTCGTCGGTGCCAGCCTGCGCGACACGCTGCTCACCGGCTTTTCATCGGATGCCGAACTGGTGCCGGCCCGCCAGAAGCTGTTCCGCGACGGCCGCTCGCTGTCGCGCCAGCGCCGCTCGCGGCGGTATGATTCGCGCCAGTGGGTCGTGCGCGCCGAACTGTCGGGTGCGTTCGACACGGGCACGCTCCGCCACCGCGTCCTGATCGGTGCCGATCTCGACCGGTTCGACAACGACCAGCAGTTCGGCCGCGTCCGCCCCGCCGTCGTCGGCGCGACGACCACCGACCGCGCGGGCTATGTCCTCGACATCGCCGATCCGGTCTATGGACGCTTCCCCTTGCCGACCCCGGGGCCGCAGAACGATCGCCTCGACGTGCAGGAATCGAACGGGGCGTTCGTGCAGGACCAGATCGCGCTGACCGACCGGCTGCAACTGCGCGTCGGCGGGCGGTATGATTCGGTCCGCCTGCGCACGCTCAACCGCCTGACCGGGATCGACAGCGACCGCAGCGTCGGCCGGTTCAGCCCGCAGGCCGGGCTCGTCTATCGGTTGAGCGATCCGCTCACCCTCTATGCCGCCTATGGCGAGGGGTTTCGCGCCAACATCGGCACCGACGTGACCGGCGCGATCTTCGATCCCGAGATCAGCCGGTCGAAGGAAGTCGGCATCAAGCTGGCCCTGCCCGGCGGCCGGTGGAACGCCACGCTGGCGGCGTTCGAACTGACCAAGTCGAACGTGCTGGCCAGCGACACCGGCAATCCCGGCTTTTCGGTCGCGATCGGCAAGGCGCGCAGTCGCGGTGTCGAACTCGACCTGACCGGCCGCCTGCCGGGCGATGTCGAGGTGCTGTTCAGCTATGCCTATCTCGATGCCGAGGCGCGATCGACGTTGCTCGAACCCAATTTCAACTTCCAGATCCGCCCCGGCGACCGGCTCGTCAACATTCCCGACCACACTCTGAACGTGCAGCTTGCCAGGGACTTCACCCTCGCCGGCCGCAAGGCGCGCGCCGGGGGCGGCATGCACCATGTCGGCGATCGATCGGGCGAAACCGGCACCGCCTTCACCCTGCCCTCGCACACGCTTGCCCGCATCTTCGGTGAGGTCGAGCCGGTCGACGGCGTCACGCTGTTCGCGGCGGTGCAGAATCTGTTCGACGCGCGGTGGTACGCCAACAGCTATTCGCCGCTGTGGGTCCAGCCCGGTGCCCCGCGCACCGCCGCGATCGGGCTGCGCACGAGTTTTTGAGGAGGAGGAAACCGGCCCCCCTCCACCGCGACACCGGCTGGCCACCGCAAGACCGGGCGGAGCGGATGCTACGGCTGTTCGTCGTTCCCGCGCAGGCGGGAACCCATAGACGCAACGGGCTCGGTTCGATCACCAGCGTCGGCGTGTATGGATTCCCGCCTGCGCGGGGATGACGCGGAGGGGGGCAAGGGCAGATTTCCCCCTGCCAAAGCTGAATGTCGATCCGCCCTAAAACCCGAGCTTCGCCTTCAGGCGCAGGTTCTGGACCGTCGTCGTCCTGCCCCATTCCGCGCGATAGCCTGCATCGACCGAGAAACGCTCGGCGCGCACCAGCGTCAGGTCGACGCCCGCCGCCCATCCGGTCCGGTCGAAGCCCGAGCGGATCATGGCCGGCGCGGCGCTGGCGTCCGCGCCGAGCAAACGGAACGGAGCGGCATAGCTCGACTTGTCGTGCAGCACCGCCGCACCATTGGCCGAGAGTTGCACCCCGTCGCTCAGCTTCACGCCCAGCGTCACGCCCGGTGTCGCCGTGGCGATCCAGTCGCGATGGCGCACTGCCTGCACACCAAGGCCGAGCAGGCCCTTCTCCGCGAACTCGCCCTGGCCCAGCCCGACATAGGACAGGTTCAGTTCGGGCCGTGCGAACACCCGGCCCGCCGTCAGCGTGTAGGCGGCGTTGGCGTTGAACGCGACATAGTCGTTGCGGACGCGCGACTGACCGACCGCATCGACGAACACCGTCTGGCGCCGGTCGATGTCGCCGCGTTGCAGGCCACCCGCGACGCCCAGCGACACCGCGCCCTGCGCGTCGCCGCCGATCGCACGGCGGACCGCGACACCGGCATGGACGGCGTTCCAGTCGCCGTGCGCGCGACCGCCGCCGACGTCCAGCCGCCCGCTGTCGTCATAGCCGACCGCCCCGGCCAGCGCCCAGGCTTCCGCGAAGGGCAGTTCGAACCCGGCGCGCAGATGCGCATTGTCGTCCTGCGCGATCGTGGAATCGCCGGCCTTGTCGTTGCGGTCGTACTGGTTCCGCTCGACCCGGCCCCAGACGCACCGCGTACCCGCGGCGAGCGCGTCGCAGCCGGACAGATGGCCGGCAAAGGTGCGGGCGGCGGCGAACTGGACCAGCCCCGGCGCCAGCAGCGGTTCGGGGTCGAGTTCGGCCATGATCCGCTGATAGGTTGCCTCCTGCCCGGCCCCCAGATTGCCGAGCAGCGCCATCAGCCGGCCGATGCCCGCCGCATTGCCGACGGTCAGCGCGGAGTCGAGCGACCGCCCGATCGCCTGCTGGTTGGCGGTCAGGAACGACAGGCCGAAATTGCTGGTGAGGCCGAGCTTGATGCCCTGCGCATCGGCGATCGTGCGATAATCGATCGCCAGCGTGTCGGGGATCGACAGTCCGTTGTCGACCCCGCCGCCCGCCGCCGCCCACAACAGCACCGGCGCGCTGTTTTCCAGCCAGGTGAGCGTGATGCCAGCGGTGCCGTTCACGCTCGCCCGCCCGGTCATGTCGAACCGGTCCGACGCATAGGGGCCGAACGCGACGTCGAACGTCGTGTTGCCCGTCTTCGTCTGGACGAAATCGCCATCGAGCGCGACCTGGCTGATGACCCGCGTACCGTTCAGCAGGTCGGTCTTCGCATCGGCCACCGTCCGCACCGGCTGGGTCGCCCCGGCGAGCAGGTCGACGGGGTAGGCACTGGCCGACAGGCCGAGGTTGATCTGCCCGGCGTTGGTAAAGGTGCCGCTGCTGCCGGCCCCGTCGCGCAGGTCGATCGTGTCGAGCGTGACCAGCGTCGCGCCGGCCGCATTCTCCAGCGCGTTGGTGCCGCCGCCGAGCGTGAAGTTGCCGATCGCCATGCCGGTGTTGACCACCCGGTCGTTGCCGGCACCGCCGACGACGGCAAGGCCCGACACCGCCGACAGCGTCCCTGCGCTGCGCACGACATTGTTCGCACCGCCCGCAAGGCGGATCGCCGCGCCCGTGCCGCTGCCGCCGCGAACGTTGCCGGAGGTCGTGACGAGGATGTCGCCCGCCCCCTGCGACCCCATGCTCTGCGCGACGATCGCGGTCGAATCGACGCCCACCGCCATCACCGATCCCTGCACGTCGAGCGTGAGCGCACCGGCCGAACCGACGCCGCCCGCCGACCCGGCGAAGCTGTCGCCGATCAGGCCGCCGCCGCCGCCGAGGCTCTGCGCGACGATGCCGAACGCGCGGTCGCCCCCGGCGATCACGTCGCCCTTCTGCGTCACGGCGATCGTGCCGCCATTGCCGCTGTTGGCCGCCGACAGCGTCGCCGCCGTGCGCGCGAAAGCACCCGAGACGATGCCGCCGCCGCCGCCGATCGACTGCACGACCATGCCGTGCGCGCCGGTGCCCTGCGCCGTGACGGCACCGGTGTTGGCGACGCGGATCGCACCCCCCGAACCCCCGGCCCCGTTGACGCCGCCGACGATCAGCGATGTCGGCTGCAACCCGTCGAGCGACACCGATCCGCCGCCGGCCCCGATCGACTGGACGATCAGGCCATGGGCCTGTGCGCCCTGCGTCGCGAAGCCGCCGTTGAACGTCACGTCGACCACGCCGCCATCGTTGCGCGCGCCGCCGTTCGCGCCGAGCGAGACGATCGCAGCGGCGATCGGCGTCGAGGTCACGGCTGCCGCCGCCCCGCTGGCCGGCGTCATCGCCACCCGCCCGATCGCGGAACCGCCGCCGCCGCCGATCGACTGGATCAGCGCGCCATGCGACAGCGCCTGCGTCGTCGCGACGATGCCGTTCTGCGTCCGGGTAATGGCCCCGCCCGACGACCCCGACGTGCCGACCCCGCCCAGCCCGAAGCGGACGCTGTCGATCAGCGTCGCATCCTCGGTCGTGACGTTGACCAGCGCCGATCCGCCGCCGCCGCCGATCGTCTGCACCATGATGCCGGGCGTCGCCGCGCCGGTGGTCACGACGTCGCCGGTCTGCGTCGACACGATGTCCGCGCCCGAACCGTCGGTGCTGTTCTTCGCCCCCAGCCCGATCGCGTAGATCATCTGCGCGCTGAACGTCTCGGGCGTGGCGGCCGCGAGCCGCGCCAGTGCGTCGCCGGGGACGGACGCGGTCGCCGTGGCGGCGAGCGGCACGACCGCCTTGACCAGATTGCCCTCGATGGTCAGCGCACCGCCGCCGCTCCCCACGGAGATTTCGGTGATGCCCGCGCCGTAATCGCCGGCAGTGCGGACCGTGCCGGTATTACTGACCGTCACCTTGCCCGCGTTCATCGACGCGACCCCATCGGCACCGAGGCGCGTGGCGACGATGACCGGCGTGACCTTCCGGTTGACCGGTTCGCCCGCGACCAGATTGGGGATGCCGTCCAGTTCGCCGAGCGGCGGAATGGCGACGCCCGGAATCGCGACGCCGACGCTCGGCAGTTGCAGGTCGGCGAGCGAGAAATGCGTGCCGCCGCCGCCGCCGTTGATGCTTTGCGCGACGATCGCCTTTGCGCCCGCGCCGGTGACGGTGATGTCGCCGCTGTTCTCGACGAACACCTCGCCGCCCTTGCCCGACCCGCCGCCGCCGACCGCGCCGACCGTCAAGGCCAGCAGGTTGGAGGCAACCAGCGTGCGAACCTCTCCGGTCAGGCCGACCGCGAGGCCGGCATTGCCGCCGCCGCCGCCGATCGACTGGGCGACGATGCCGTCGGCGCGCGCGCCGGTGGTGAAAATCTGCCCGGTGTTGACGACGCGGACCGTGCCGCCGTCGTTGCCGGTGCCGCCGATCCCGCCGAGCGCGAGGATCGGTGCCCGCTTGGTCGCGCCGCCCCAGAAGCCGTTGGTCGCCACGGTGACGCCACCGTTGCCGCCGCCCCCGCCGATCGACTGGGCAAGGATGCCATGCGATTCGACACCGTCGGTATAGATGCGCCCGCTGTTCTCGACGGTAACGCTGCCACCGAGGTTGCCGTCGCCGCCCGCGCCGCCAAGGCTGAGCCCCGCCGAAACGCTGTCGGCGCCGGCCGAACCGAACAGCAGCGACAGGACCGACGATCCGTTGCCGCCACCGCCGCCCAGGCTCTGCGCGAAGATGCCGTGCGCCTTGGCACCGCTGGTGGTGATCGTCCCTTCGTTGATCGTCGCGCCGGCGACGTTGGCGACGCGCACCGTGCCACCTGAACCGCCCGAGCCGCCCGAACCGCCGATCGCCACCTGGACGACGGTCGCGTCGCCGCTGCCCGCACCGATCTTGGTGATGTTGCCGACCGACCCGGCATTGCCGCCGCCGCCGCCGATCGAATTGGCGCCGATACCGTGCGACCCTTCGCCGGCGGTGCGGATCAGGCCGTAGTTGGCCACATCGACCCGACCCGCCGCATTGCCCGCCCCGCCGCTGCCGCCCAGCATCAGGCTGAACGACTTCAGTTCGGTGCCCGACGCCTTCTGTACCATGTACGCGGCACCGCCCGACCCGCCACCGCCGCCGATCGACTGGGCGCGAATGCCCAGGCTGTCGTCGGCCGTGGTCGACAATTGTCCGAAATTGTCCACCTGCACATCGCCCGCGACCGCGCCGGACCCGCCGCTGCCGCCGACGGTCACACCCACCGTCGCAAAGGTCTTGCCGGCAGGCGCCTCGCCCTGCCGCAACGTCGCGGCGGCCCCGGCGATACCGCCGCCGCCGCCGATCGACTGGGCGAAGATCGCATCGCCGCTCACCCCCGTCGTCACGATCGTGCCGAGATTGCGGACCGACACCTTCTGACCGCGCGAACCGCCGCCACCGCCGCCGCCCAGCGCCAGCGAGACGCTCTGCGCCTGTCCCCGGCCCAGCACCGACGCGCTGCCACCGACGCCGCCGTCGCCACCGATCGATTGCGCGAGGATACCGCGCGCGTTCCGGCCGCTGGTGACGATGTCCGCACGATTGTCGACATCGACCGTGCCGGCCAGGCCGCCCGCGCCGCCCTCCAGCCCGACCGACAGCGCGAAGCCCTGCTTGATCGCGGTATCGCCCGATCCATCCTTCGCCTCGCCGCCGACCACCGACGTACCGCTCAGGCCGCCCGCGCCACCAATCGACTGGGCGACGATGCCGTTGCTGTCGTTCCCGTCGACGACCAGCAGCCCGCTGGCCGTGACCGCGACATTGCCCGCGCGACCGCCCCGGCCGCCCTGACGGCCGATGCCGATCGACAGCAGGTTGTCGGCACCCACGACCGCACCGGTATTGAGCGCGACGTTCCCGCCGCCGCCCGCCATCGACTGCGCGACGATTGCGCTCGAACTGTTGCCCTTCGTCTGGATCGTGCCGTCATGGCGGACGGTCACGGTGTTCGACGTTCCGGCGTCGCCCGCCGCCCCGCCGACGGCAACGGCAAGGCCGTTGATCGTCGACGACTTGCCCGAATCGGGGGCACCCTTCGCCGCCTTCACGACGAGGATGCCCAGATTGACCGCGGCGTTGCCGCCGCCCTTGCCGATCGACTGGGCGAGGATGCCTTCGCTGGCCGCGCCGTTGGTCTGGATCGAACCGACATGGACGACGTTCACCCGCCCGGCATCGCCCGACGTGGCGCCGTCCCCGCCGACCTGGAACAGACCGCCGAACGACGTCCGCTCGGCGGGCGTCTGCGCGAAGCCGAGCGACAGGTTGGTCGCGGCGCTGCCGCCACCGCCGCCGATCGACTGGGCGACGAGCCCGGTCGAGGCGATGCCAAAGGTGTTGATGAGCGACCGGCTGATCGATCCGTCCTCGCGCAGCCCGCGAATGACGGTGACGTCGCCCGCGTCGCCGCCAACATCGCCGCTGCCGCCCACCGCGACGACCAGCGGGCTGTTCTTGAACGCGACCGTGCCGACGAAGTTGAAGCCGCCGTTGCCGCCACCGCCGCCGATCGACTGCGCCTTGATGCCGGTCGACATGCCCTGCTCGGCCCCGGCCGACAGCACGGCATTATTCTTGTCGTCGACCGTGACGACCGTGTTCATCAGGATGTCGCCGGTGCTTTCCACCCGGACGTCGCCCGCCTTGCTGCCGCGCCCGCCGCTGCCGCCGACGCCGATCGCGGCGGTGAAGGAATCGGACTGGCTGTTCCCGCCCTGGAGGCTGATCGCCGAGACGAAGCTCATGCCGCCGTTGCCGCCGCCGCCGGCGATGCTCTGCGCCAGCACGCCGGTGGAATTGAAGCCGTTCACGACGACCTGCCCGTGCTGATACGCCGTCACGTCGCCCGACGAATTGCCGACGCCGCCATCGCCGCCCATGCCGAACACGATGACCGGTTCGCGCCGAAGCGTTTTGAGACCGCCCGAGATGTTGATGCCGCCATTGCCGCCGCCGCCGCCCAGCGACTGCACCGCCAGCCCGCTCGACTGATAGCCGGTGGCGAACAGATCGGCATCGACCCGCGCGACGACCGCACGGCCGAAACCGCCACCGCTGCCGCTGCCGCCGATCCCGGCGACCACTTGCCCCTCGGTCGTGATCCCGCCCGAGACGTTCAACGCGCCGTCACCGCCGCCGCCGCCGATCGACGCGACATAGATCGCCGATTTCTGGTCGCCCGTGCCCTGCACCTGGATGCGCGGCCCCGATATTGCGCCGATGGTCGCGGTCACGTCGCCGGCATCGCCGCCCGCCCCGCCGAACCCGCCGATGCCCAGCACCAGCGCGCTGGCGTTGCCGTCCCCCTTGCTCGGCGCCAGCGCGATGCCGCCGCTGATGTTGATGCCGCCCGAACCGCCACCACCGCCGACCGACTTGACGACGATCCCGCTCGATCCGTTGCGCAAACTGGTCCTGGCACCGAAATCGACCACCTGGTCATCGGCCAGCGTCAGGTCCTCGGGATAGAAGGGCGTCGCCGCGTCGCTGCCCGCCGCCCACACGCTGTCGCGAATGGTGGCGTCGACCTTGCCGGCATTACCGCCAGCACCACCAAAGCCACCCACGCCGATCACGACGCTGGTGCCTTCGCCGTCGAGCGTGCCCGAAATACCGCCCGACACGTTCATGCCGCCCCGGCCGCCACCGCCGCCGATCGACTGCGCGACCACCCCGTCGGACGATGCCTTTTGCGTCACCGTCTGTCCGGTGCGGGTCAGCGTCACGTCGCCCGACGTGCCGCCGTCGCCACCGAAGCCGCCCACGCCCATCGCGACGCTGGTGCCCGCGCCCTTCGACGAGATCGCCAGCGTGCCGGACACGTTGATGCCGCCATCGCCGCCGCCGCCGCCCAGGCTGGTGGCGACCACGCCGGCCGCGCCGACGCCGTCGGTCCGGTACAGGCCGTCGACGCTCGCCGTCACCCGCTTCGCATCGCCGCCGCCGCCGCCGAAGCCACCGACGCCGATCCCGACCGAGGTGGAGCTGGAATCGCCCACCGAAACGCTGACGCCGCCGGTGACGTTCATCGCCCCGACCCCGCCGGCCCCGCCAAGGCTGAGGAACAGCGCGCCATACGCGCCGGCCCCGCTGGTCGACACCGACCCGCGCGTCGTCGCATCGACCGTTCCGGCATCGCCGCCGGTGCCGCCGAAGCCGCCCACGCCGATGCCGATATTGCCCGTGCCGCCCTTGCCGATGGCGACGCCGCCGGTGATGTTCATCCCGCCGGCACCGCCGCCGCCGCCCTGCGACTGGACGAGCAGGCCGTGCGCTTGCGCGCCGCTGGTCGTGATGCTGCCCAGCATCCGCGCGACCACGTTGCCGGCATCGCCACCGCCGCCGCCGAACCCGCCGAAGCCAAGGCCGAACGTGCCCGCCGCCGATGTGCCCATCGTCAGGCTGACGCCGCCGGTGACGTTGAAGCCGCCGATCCCGCCCGCGCCGCCGATGCTCTGGATCGCCGCGCCATAGGCATTGTTCCCGGTCGTCACGATGCCGCTGACCAGCGTAGCGTCGACCGTGCCGGCGTTGCCGCCCGCGCCGCCGAACCCGCCGACGCCGATCATGATATTGCCCGCGCCACCGCTCTTGGTGGCCGCCAGTCCGCCCGACACGTTGAAGCCGCCATTGCCGCCACCGCCGCCGACCGACTGGATCAGCGCGCCGCCGGCATCGACGCCGCCGGTCGCGATGTCGCCGTGGATGCGCGCCTTCACCGCACCGCCCACACCGGCGATACCGCCCGATCCACCCATGCCGAAGCCGAGATTGCCGGCGTCGTCCTTGGCGATCGCGACGCCGGCCGACACGTTGAAGCTGCCGTTGCCGCCCCCGCCGCCCAGCGACTGCGCGACGATCGCGGTCGATCCGTCGCCCGCCGTCGCCGCCGCGACCAGCGCGTTGGTCGGGTCGCTGCTGTGCTGGTTCACGTCCAGCGTCACGCTGCCGGCATCGCCGCCGCTGCCGCCCGATCCGCCGACGCCGATCGTGACGTTGCCCGCGCCGCTCTTGGCGAGCGCGATGCTGCCCGCCACATTGAAGCTGCCGTTGCCGCCGCCGCCGCCGACCGACTGGGCGAGGATGCCGATGCTGCCAGCCCCCGCCGTGGTCGTCCGGCCGGTGATGTCGCCGATGACGCTGCCGGCATCGCCGCCGCCGCCACCCGATCCGCCGATACCGATCGCAAGGCCGCCCGCGCCGGTCGCCGCGCCGCTGATCTGGCCGCTGATATTGAACGCGCCGTCACCGCCGCCGCCGCCCAGCGACTGGACGACGATGCCGCGCGATCCCGCGCCGGTCGTGTTGGCCGCGAACAGGTCCAGCCCGGGGACGATCACCCCCGAATTGACGCGCACCGCGGCATCGCCACCCTTGCCGCCGCCGCCGCCCGATCCGCCGACGCCCATCACGCCTGCGCCAGCACCCTTGCCGGCGAAGGACAGCGCGCCCGACACGTTGAAGCCGCCATTGCCGCCGCCGCCGCCGACCGACTGCACGACGATCGCATCGCTGCCCGCGCCGCGCGTGATCGTCTGTCCGGTGATCGATGCGGTCGCGAGGCCGCCGTCGCTCGCCTTGCCGCCCGATCCGCCCACGCCGAACGCGACGCCACCCGCGCCGGTGCCGGCGATCTGCACGATGCCGCTGATGTTGAACGCGCCATTGCCGCCGCCGCCGCCCATCGACTGCACCACGACGCCGCGCGCCTGATCGCCCGAGGTCAGCGCCGCGACCAGATCGCGCCGGCTGTCGCGGACCGTGGCGTTGATGATCGCCGATGCCGCCCCCGCCGCACCGCCGTCACCGCCCGACCCGCCGACGCCGATCGCCACCGTGCCGGCCCCCTTGCCGGCCAGCGAGATGCCGCCCGCCACGTTGAACGCACCGTCACCGCCGCCACCGCCGATCGATTGCGCCAGCACCGCGTCGCTCTTGAAGCCCTGCGTCAGCGTCGCGCCCTGCACGACCAGCGTCGCCCGGTCGCCCTTGCCGCCGCCGCCGCCCGAACCGCCGACCCCGATCGCGAGGCCGCCCGCGCCCTGGCCCGCGGCATTGAGCTGTCCGGTGACGTTGAACCCGCCGGTGCCGCCGCCGCCGCCCAGCGACTGCGCGACGATACCGCGCGACTCGCTGCCCTGCGTCGATGCCGCGATTAGGCCGTCAGACGGATCGACGATCCCGTAGTTGACCAGCAGGTCGACGGTGCTGCCATCGCCGCCCCTGCCACCGCTGCCGCCCATGCCGAAGCCGAAATTGCCGGCCCCCTGTTTGGCGATGGCGATGCCGCCGGTGATGTTCATCGCGCCCGACCCGCCGCCGCCGCCGACCGATTGCGCCAGCACCGCGTCGCTCGCCTTGCCGCTCGTCGCCGTCCGGCCGCTGATCGCCGCCGCCACCGCGCCGCCGCTGCCGCCGCCGCCGCCCGATCCGCCGATGCCGATGCCGATCGCCGCCGCGCCCTGTCCGGCAAGGCTCAGCCCGCCGGTAACGTTGAAGCCGCCGGTGCCACCGCCGCCGCCGATCGATTGGGCCAGCACACCGCCCGAACGGTCGCCGCCAGTGACGGCCGCCGCCACGTCGGTGTTGGTCGTGATCCCGGTGTTCAGCCGCAGGTCGACCGCGCCGGCATTGCCGCCGCCGCCGCCCGATCCGCCGATGCCGACGCCGATCGCCGCCGATCCGCCGCCCGCCAGCGCGATGCTGCCCGCGACGTTGAACCCGCCGCTGCCACCGCCGCCGCCGACCGACTGCGCCACCACGCCATGGCTGTCGGCCCCCAGCGTCTGCGTCATTCCCTGTACCGACAGGTCGACCGCCTTGCCGTCGCCGCCATCACCGCCGGCACCACCGATGCCAACTGCCACCGCCACGCCCAGCGCCGACGCGCCCGACAGTGCGCCGGACACGTTGAAGCCGCCATTGCCGCCGCCGCCGCCCAGCGACTGCGCAACGATGCCGCGCGACCCATCGCGTTCGGTCGATGCCGCAACCAGCGTAACGGCGGGCACGGCCACGCCCTGGTTGACGCCCAGCCGGACCGCGCCGGCATCGCCGCCGCCGCCGCCCGATCCGCCGATGCCGATCGCGACCGATCCCGATCCCCCCGCCGACAACGCCACGCCGGCCGCGACGTTGAAACCGCCCGAACCGCCACCGCCGCCAATCGATTGCGCAACCAGCGCGTCGCTGCCCGCGCCGGCCGTCGCCGTTCGCCCGGTCACGGTCGCGTCGATCCGTGCGCCGTCCCCGCCGCCGCCGCCCGATCCGCCGATGCCGAACGAGGCCGCTCCGGCCCCGCCCGAACCGATCGCGATCCCGCCGCTGACGTTGAACGCACCGCCGCCGCCACCGCCGCCCAGCGACTGGATCACGACGCCGCGCGATCCCGATGCCTGCGTCGTCGCGGCGAACAGCGCCGCATCGCTCGCATCGGCTCCGTCGTTCAATCGCAGGCGCACCGCGCCCGCCTGACCGCCCTTGCCGCCCGACCCGCCGATGCCGACGCTGCCGGTGCCGCCCACGCCGCCCGCGCCGATCGCCAGCGCGCCCGACACGTTGAAATCGCCATTGCCGCCGCCGCCGCCCAGCGACTGGATGACCACCGCGTCGCTGTTGACGCCGGTGGTCAGCGTCCGCCCCCGGATGGTGGCGTCGACCGAATAATCCTGATCGCGCAGCGCCATGCCCGGCGTCTCCGCGCCCGCCTTTCCGGCATCGCCGCCGTCACCACCCGATCCGCCGATGCCGACGCTCACCGCACCCGCGCCGCCGCCGCTCAGGCTGACGGCCGCACTGACGTTGAAGCCGCCGTTGCCGCCACCGCCGCCCAGCGATTGCGCGACGATCCCGCGCGATCCTTCGCCGGCCGTCGCCGCCGCGATCAACGTCGTCGCGGGGTTTGCCGCCGCCGCGTTGACGGCCAGCGTGACGCTCTCGCCCGAACCGCCCTTGCCGCCCGCGCCGCCGACGCCGACACTGACCGCCGCGTCACCGCCGCCGGCCAGCGCCAGCGTGCCCGAGATGTTGAACGCACCGTTGCCGCCGCCGCCGCCGACCGACTGCGCGATCACCGCGTCGCTCTTGGCCCCTTGCGTCGTCGTCCGGCCGCTGACCTTGGCGACGACCGCGCCCGATCCGGCACCGTCGCCGCCGATGCCGCCGACCCCGACCGCGATCGTCGCGCCGCCCGCGCCCGACAGCGTCGCGCCGCCGGTCACGTTGAAGCCGCCATTGCCGCCGCCGCCGCCGACCGATTGCGCGACGATGCCGCGCGACCCGTCGCCGACGGTCGTTGCGGCGACCAGCGCAGGATCACCCGCCGTCGCGTCTTCGTTGACCTCCAGCCGGACGGTGCCGCCGGCCCCGCCGCCGCCGCCCGCACCGCCGACGCCGAAGCCGATTGCCACCGCCGTCGTGCCGCCCGCCGCGATGCCGCCGGTGACGTTAAACGCGCCGTTGCCGCCACCGCCGCCCAGCGACTGCGCGACGATGCCATCGCTGTTCTTGCCACCGGTCACCGCCTCGCCCGTCACGCGCAGCGTGGTCGCCGCCGCGCCGCCACCGCCGCCGCCCGATCCGCCAAGGCCGAAGTTGAACGCGCCCGCGCCCATGCCGCCCGCTGCCAGCCCGCCCGCGATGTTGAACCCGCCGACGCCACCGCCACCACCGACCGATTGGGCGATCACGGCATGCGACATATCACGCTTGGTCGATACGCTGCCGATCACCGTCGCATCGACGACACCCCCGGCACCGCCGCCGCCGCCCGACCCGCCAAGGCCGACGCCGACCGCAGCACTTTGCCCCACGCCGATCGCGATCCCTGCGCCGATGTTGATTCCGCCGGTGCCGCCCGCCCCGCCGACCGACTGGGCGACGAACCCACTGGACTTCAGCCCCGCGGTCGTCACCGAATGGCCGACGGCGGTGACGGCGCCGCCGTCGCCGCCGCCACCGCCCGCGCCGCCGAAGCCGATCCCGATGCCGATGCCCGCCGTACCCGTCAGCGCCACGGCCGCCGCGACATTCAGGCCGCCGGCCCCGCCGCCGCCGCCGGTCGACTGGACCAGCACGCCGGTAGAATTGTCCCCCTGCGTCGTCACGGTCTGGTCGGCATAGCCCTCGACCTTACCGCCCTTGCCGCCCTTGCCGCCCGATCCGCCGAAGCCGAGCGAGAAACCGCCGCCGATCGCCGCGCTCGCCGTGATTCCGGCCGCGACGTTCAGCGCGCCGTTACCGCCGCCGCCACCGACGCTCTGCACCACCAGCCCCGACGAATCGGCATTGTAGGTCGCGATCGTCCCGCTGCTGCGACCGGTGACGATGCCGCCATCGCCGCCCAGCCCGCCCGCACCGCCGAAGCCGATCGACGCGCCGCCCGCCAGCGTGCCCGCCGCCGTCAGGTTGCCGCTGATGTTATAGCCGCCGTTGCCGCCGCCGCCGCCGGCCGACTGGACCAGCACGCCGGTCGATCGCTCACCGCGCGTCACCACGCCGCCGCCGACCGTGCCCTTGACCTCGCCGCCGCTGCCGCCACCAGCCCCGGCGCCGCCCAGACCGATCGCCACGCCGATCGCGACACGCCCGCCGCCGGCGATCGCGCCCGAGGTATTGGCCCCGCCGTTGCCGCCGCCACCGCCGACCGACTGGATGACGGCACCCGCCGAATCGCTGCCCGACCCGTCGACGTTGCCGGTGGCGATCGAGCCGTCGTACACGACGTCGACATCGCCGCCCGCGCCGCCGCCAGCACCGGTGCCACCCATGCCGAACGCGACGCCCAGCGCCGCGATCGATCCTGCCGCAACCGCGCTGGAGATGTTGTAGCCGCCGTTGCCGCCGCCGCCGCCGACCGACTGCGCCAGCAGCCCGGTCGAGAACATGCCCTGCGTGACGATCGATCCGCCGGTGGTCAGTTTGACGAAGCCGCCATCGCCGCCGCCGGCCCCCGATCCGCCGATGCCGACCGCGATCGCCGCGCCGTCGGCAGGCGTGACCGCGGTCGCGATCGAATAGCCGCCCGCCCCGCCGCCGCCGCCGACCGACTGCGCGTAAAAGCCTTCGCTGTTCGCGCCGGCGGTGAAGATGCGGACGTCGCCGGTGCCGCGCACCTCGCCGCCATCGCCGCCGCCCGATCCCGATCCGCCCAGCGCGACGCTGACCGCGCCGATGATGCCGCCGGTCGCCTGTACCGCGAAGCCGCCCGAACCGCCGCCACCGCCGACCGATTGCAGGAACACGCCGCGCGACCGCTCGCCCGCCGTCGTGATCGTCGGGTCGAGCAGCGTGGCGACGCCGCCGACGTCGATCGACTGTTGCGCGAAATTCAGCGTGGCGGTGCCGCCATCGCCGGCACCCGCGCCCGATCCGCCGATCGCGACGCCGGCGAACAGGCTGAGCGACGTGCTCGACCCGCCGTTTCCGCCGCCGCCACCGACCGACTGGGCGAACAGGCCGTGCGAATCATCGCCCCGGGTGACGATGCTGCCCGAACTGTCGACGGTGACGATGCCGCCACTGCCGCCACCGCCGCCCGACCCGCCGATCGCCAGCAGCATCGCGAAGCCGGTATCGCCGTCGATGCCGGTCGTCCCACCCTCGCCACCGCCGCCGCCGATCGATTGCGCCAGAATGCCGTGCGAACGGTTCCGGTTGGTCGTGATCGCGCCGCTGTTGCCGACGGTGACGTCGCCGCCCTGACTCGCCTTGCTGCCGCTGCCGCCAATTGCGGCCAGCCCCGACCCGTCGCCGCCGGTGCCGCCGCCACCACCGACCGACTGGGCGAGGATGCCGCGCGACAATTGTCCCCATGTCTGGATTTCGCCGGCATTGCGGACCGACACCGCACCGCCGATGCCGCCGCCGCCGCCCGATCCGCCCATCGCCACGACGCCGCCCGACGACGCGCCCGCGCCGCCGCCGCCGCCGACCGACTGGGCGAAGATACCGTCCGCGCCCAGCCCGCGCGTCGTGACGCTGCTCGCCTTCGTCGTCTCGACCCGGACCGTCTGGCCGTTGCCGGCGATCCCGCCGCTGCCGCCAAGCGCTACGACCCCGCCCGATGCCAGCGCGTTGCCGCCGCCACCGCCGACCGACTGGGCGAAGATGCCGCGCGCGTCGGTGCCGTCGCCATCCTTGCCGGTGACGATCGTCGCGCCCGACACGACGTCGACCATGCCGCCATTGCCGCCGACGCCGCCGGTCCCGCCCATGGTGAACACGCCGCCGGTCCCGAAGGCGGTGCCGCCCATCCCGCCGACCGATTGGGCAAAGACGCCGTACGCGCCTTCGCCACTGGTTTCGACATAGGCCCCGTCGTCCAGCGAGACCTTGGCCGTGCCGCCCGATCCGGCGGTGCCGCCGCTCGCGCCGAACGACACGATGCCCCCGGCGATCGCGCCGAGGCCGCCGCCGCCGCCGATCGACTGGCTCGACACGCCGAACGCGAAGTCGCCCGTCGTCACGATGACGCTGCCGGCCCCCGCGCTCGCCTCGGCCGTGCCGCCGTTGCCCGCCCCGCCGCCATCGCCGCCGAACGCGACCAGCCCGCCACCCGCGCCGGCATTGCCGCCGACGCCGCCGACCGACTGCGCCAGCACACCGTGCGCGGCTTCGCCGGCGGTGCGGATCCGCCCTTCGTTGCGGGCATAGGCGTTGCCGCCGTTACCGCCGACGCCGCCCTTGCCGCCGATCCCGACGATGCCATAGCTTTCGCCGCCGGTCCCGGCGCTGCCGCCCATGCTCTGCACGACCATGCCGGCCGCGCCCTTGCCATAGGTGAAAATGTCGCCGTAATTGTACCCCGACGCGACGCCGCCACTGGCCGCCGTCCCACCGCCGCCGCCGGTGCAACCGATATAGCAGCCGCCGCCCGACCCCGCCCGGCCCGCCGTGCTCTGCACCAGCATGCCATGGCTGTTCTCGCCATTGGTGACGACGTCGACGTAATTGTTGCCGCGAACCGTGCCGCCCGCACCCGCAGCACCACCCTGCGCCGCCGGGATGGTGCCATAGGCGGTGCCGCCCTCGCCGCCATTGCCGCCGGTGCTGACGATCGCGATGCCCGGACGCTTGTTGGCGATGGTGGTGACATCGCCATTGGTCGCATCGACCGTCGCGACGAACGTCGGGCCCGCCGCGCCGGCACCGCCGGGCTTGGGATCATAGGCGATCCGCGCGCAGCCGAGCGCCCCGAAGCACACCTCGACGCCGCCGCCATCGCGACCGTTGCCGCCATTGCCGCCCTGCCGGATGTCGGAGAACTGGCCGCGTTCACCCGTCGCCCTGGGCAATGTGAAACTGGTGGCGGAACCCTGGCCACCGCCCGCTGCGGGCGGCGTGTAGTTAACCGGTTTGACGACGGCGGTGGTCGACACCACGTCCGCCGCATCCTTGAGCGTGACGCCGGTGACGCGGCCATCGGTCAGCGACACGGCGGTCACGGTGTATGTCACCGTCTTGGTGCCCGTCGGCGTCGTGCTGGTATCGGGCACCGTCGCGGTAAAGACGTCGCCGACCGCCTGTGCCAGCAGGATGACGTTGTTCTTGTCGGTGCGGACCGAATGGTCGCCGATCAGCTCGATCACCGTTTCGGTGGTGCCCGTCTCCGGGTTGACGACCGAATCGCCCAATACCGGGGCGGCATAGGCGAATGCGGGCGCCGCACCGACGGTTGCCGCCGCCACGCCGCCCAGCGTCAGCGGCGCCAGTTGGCGCAGCAGCCGCTGCAATCGCCTGGCCTGCGTGGCGTTGCCGGAACGGACGTGACCCTGCCGGACGGGACCGGGCGTTCCCAACGCCTGATCCAGCCGTTCCAGCGCGGCCGCAAGCCGTCCGTCATCGTCCGCCAGCGACGGGCGGAGCAGGACGAGTTCGCGGCGGGCCAGCGACCGTTCGGCCGCCGTCAGTTTCGCGAAATCGAACTGGTCCATGAAGCGTTCGAGAACAACGGCGACTGCCGCCCGCGACACGGTGCGTTCCGAAATCATACTCTACCCCCGATACCCCGGCAGGATGATCGCCGTCGAACGAAACCCGTCATTCGCGAAGCAACATCGCCCTAATCCATCACCCATATCCGGTAGGGGCAAATTGACAATCGGCGTCGTGTTCCAAAAAATCGTTACGTCAGAGCATTTTGGAACAGTTGGGACGGCCGGCAATTCCATACGGGATTCTGTGTCGGACCATATCGGACACAATCGCCGGCATCATTTGCCAGGAACCCGCAAATCCCGATTTTTGCGCGTTGCAACATTGGCTTCCGAAGTAAAAGCCGTGGCACGGATAGCTTGCCCGGACCCGTTACTCGAACGATGACACGCGACGCGCAACAATACCGGGTCCGCAATGCACGATGATTCTCACGCCACGATCCCGAAGATCGTCATGGATTCCTCGGTTCTGCCGGAGGCCGAGCAGTTCGCCTATTGGGCGGCGCACTCGCGCGGCGCACGGTTGCGACCGCTTGCGCCGGGACCGTTTCTGGCGCGCGGCGATCTGTGGGACCTCGGCGGGTTGCAGATCACGCTGGTCGAGGTCGATCCGTTCGTGGCGATCCGCGATCAGATGCTCGTCAACGCGGTCGATGCCGATTATCTGCAACTCGTCCAGTTGCTCGAAGGCTCGATCACGTTCGAATCCGATGGCGAGACGACGCTCTTGGAAGCGCCCGTCTCCTTCCTGCGCGACTATGGCCGGCCCAGCACCGCGACCTCGACCCGTATCCGCTGCCTGATCCTGTATTTCGCGCGCGATTTCCTAGAGGAAACGGTCGGGCCGATCGACTTTCAGGGTGCGCTCGCCCCCGTTCCCGACCTGATGTTGCTTCAGACCATCGCGACCCGGATGATCCGGTTCTTTCCGGCGGCATCGGCCGACAGCGCGCCGCTCTATGCGACGATCCTGCGCGATCTTGCCGCCGCCGCGCTGCTGCGCGCCGGCATCCACCGGCGCACCGACCAGTTGTCGCTGCTCGCCATGGCGAAAAACTATGTCGCGGCGCAACCGCCCGGCACCTTGTCGGTCGCGGGCATCACCGCCGCGCTCGGCATCTCGCGCTCGGTCGTCTATCGGTTGTTCGAGCGGGACGGCGGACTGCTCGCCTATGACCGGATGCGCCGCCTGCGGGCGGTCCACCGGGCGATGTCCAATCCGCTGAACGGCAGCACCCTGGTCGAGCTGGCCGCACGCTACGGCTTTCGCGATCAGGCAGCACTTTCCCGAAGCTTTCGCAAGGCGTTCGGATCGGCACCAAGCGACCTGGGCCACGGCCACGCCGCGATCCTGTCGTCGACGGCCAGTGCCATACCCGACCGGATCCGACACGCGCTCGACAGTATCGATTAGCGGGGTTCAGCCATGCGACCGCATCGGCAGCAACCCCGCCGGCGTGTTATTTGCGGGCCTTGCGCGCGGCATAGCGGGCGTCGCGTGCCGCCTTCAGCTCGGCTGCGGTAGGCACCTTCGGACGCTTCGCCTTGATGGCTTCCGCTTCGGCGAGGGCAGCGGCTTCGGCCTCCGCTGCGGCTTGTGCAGCTTGCGCCTTGGCCAGTTCGATCGCCGCCTGCTTCGCGGCCTGGCGCTCGGCCTGCGCGGCCTCCCGCGCCTGACGCGCGGCCTGGCGTGCAGCTACATCGGCGGGGTCCGGCTCGGGCCGTTCGCGATATTGCTTCAACGCCTGTAGTTTGGCCGCTCGGGCAGCAGCAGTGCGCTCATTGAAATCAGGGGTTTTGAATGCCGGCATCAATACGTTCCATTGCAGGGGCGACTCTGCCCCCGGGCCGTATATAAGGCGCAACGGCGTCGACGAAAGAGACAACCGAACACAGGCCTGCTTCGGCGACAGTATATGCCGCGATCATCCAACACTTGCGGCGGCACACCGCGATGCTGCATTCCGCGCGCTGACGACTTCGCGCTCCGCCTGAAAAAATCCGTATTCGGGGACGGTTTCGCCGTTCCGGTCGCGAACCTCGTCCCAGCGTTCGATCAATCGATCGGCCGCATGGGGGCCGTCACCGATATAGACACCATCGGTGAGGGTGACGTTGGCGACGGCGAAATGTCCGCCGCCCGCGCACAGGATCGCGCGCGTCGGTGCGACATCGCCGGTCAGCGCCAGCAACCCGTTGCTGACCAGTGCCGGGTCGAGCCGGGCAAGGCTGTCGTCGGGCAGCACGCCATGCGTCATCTGCGTCGCGGCGGTCGGGGCCAGCGCGTTGACGCGGATGTCGTATTTCGCGCCCTCGATCGCCAGCGTCTGCATCAGCCCGACCAGCGCCATCTTGGCGGCACCGTAGTTCGCCTGCCCGAAATTGCCGTACAGCCCGGACGACGACGTCGTCATGACGATCCGGCCATGCCGCTGTTCGCGCATCGGGTCCCACACCGCCTTCGAACAGATCGCCGCGCCCATCAGGTGGACGTCGATCACGGTCCGGAAATCGGCCATCGTCATCTTGGCAAAGCTCCTGTCGCGCAGGATGCCGGCGTTGTTGACGAGGATGTCGACCCGCCCCCACCGCGCCAGCACCGCGCCCACACCCTCGCCGATCGCCCCCTCGTCGCTCACCGATCCGGCCAGCGCCATCGCCGCCCCGCCGCCATCGCGGATTTCCTGCGCGACCGCTTCGGCCTGCTGCGGCGACACGTCGTTGACCACGATCCGCGCACCATGCCGCGCGAGGAACAGCGCATGCGTCCGGCCCAGCCCGCCGCCGGCACCGGTAACGATCGCGACCCGATCCTGAAGCTGCATCCTGTCATCCTTTCCAAAGTTCATTGGCCATGCTCGGCACGCAGCCGCAGCTTGTCGATCTTGCCGGTCGCGGCCAGCGGCATGGCGGGCAGGCGTACGACCGCGTCGGGAATCCACCATGGCGCCACCCGCCCGCGCAGCGTCGCCAGCAGCGCCTCGTCGCGGATGTCCTCCCCGTCGCGCAGTTCGACGACCAGAATCGGCCGCTCGCCCCATTTGACGTCGCTGCGCCCGATCACCGCCGCCATCGACACTTGCGGCAACGCGCCGACCACGCCCTCGATCTCGGCCGGGTTGATCCATTCGCCGCCCGATTTGATGAGATCCTTGGCGCGACCGGTGATGAACAGGCTGCCGTCCCGGCCGATCCGCGCCAGATCGCCGGTCGCGAACCAGCCCGCCGCATCGGTCGCCGGCGCCGCATGGCCGAAATAACGGTCGACCACCGCCGCGCCGCGCACCTGCAAATGCCCTTCCACCTCGCGCTGTTCGGGCAGGGCGACGCCATCGGCATCGGTCAGCAACAGGTCGATCCCGATCGCCGGCCGGCCGGACGATGCCGCCTGCCGGTCGGCGTCGCCGGGCGGGGCGAAGGTGCCGGCGGGCGACAGCTCGGTCATGCCCCAGCTCGTCTGCACGGTCACGCCCAGCCGCCGTTCGAGCCGCTCCATCAGCGCAGGGGGCATCGGTGCGCCGCCGACGATGATCCGCTTCAGGCTCGGCACCTCGCCACCGACGCTGTCGAGATGCTCGACCAGCCCCAGCCACACCGTCGGCACCCCGACCGCGATCGTCACCCCTTCGGCGGCGATCAGCCGGGCGAGGCTCGCGCCGTCGGTCGTCCGCCCGGGCAGCACCAGCGTCGCGCCGACCGCCGGCACCGCGAACGGCAGCCCCCACGCATTGGCATGGAACATCGGCACCGCCGCCAGCACCCGGTCGGCGGCGGTGATCGCCATCACATCGGCCTGCAAACTGCGCAACGTATGCAGGAAACAGGCGCGATGGGTATAGGTCACGCCCTTGGGCCGCCCGGTCGTGCCCGAGGTGAAGCACAGCCCCGACGGCATCCGCTCGTCGAACCCGCCCCATATCGCCGACGCCCCCGGCTCGACCAGCGTGTCGAGCGCGTCGACCGCCGCCGGCCCGTCGATCGCCAGCAATGCCGGCGGGTGGTCGAGCAACGCCGCCGCCGCCTGCGCCAATGGGACCAGGTCGGCGCTCACCACCATGATCCTCGCCTGCGACTGGTCGAGCATGTCGGCCAGTTGCGCGGGCGTCAGCCGGGGGTTGAGCGTGTGGCACACAGCGCCGATCCCCATGATCGCATACCACGTTTCGACATGCGCCCGGCTGTTCCATGCCAGCGTGGCGACATGGTCGCCAAGGCCGATCCCCTTGGCGATCAGCGCCGCCGAGATCGCCCGCGACCGCCGCTCCAGTTCGGCATAGCCGATGCGCTGCACCGACCCGTCGGGCGTGGCGGCGACCACTTCGGCATGGGGGTGCCATTTGCCGGCATGGGTCAGGAAGCGGTCGAGCGTCAACGGGAAATCCTGCATCGCCCCCGGCATCACCTCGGCGGTCATCGGCATGCCTCCGTCCCGGCGAGCACCGGCGAGGCGACGCCGACATTCCAGTTCCACGGCTGATCGCCCGCCGCGCGGCGACGACAGGTCGCGGCTTCGTGCAGCGCGTACATGTTGGGGAACAGGTACGCGCCCGGGCGCGGCTGGCCCGCGAACGCCATGAACCGCGCGCCTTCGCCATATGCCGGCCATGCCGGCGCATCCTTGGCCTTCGGCACGCCGGTCTTGGCGAACGATGTCCAATAGCCGATCATCGCCGCCGACAGCGCCCGCTCGCGCGGAGTGTCGGGCACGACCGGCCACGACGGCGGCATGTCGCGCGCGGTGCCGAACACATAGGGGATTTCGGCGGCGTGGAAGGCGTGCAGCCCGTTGTCGTCGGCCGCCGGGTAGCCATGGTCGAAATAATAGAGATAGGCGTCCTGCCCGGCCGCCGTCTGGCGCAGCGCGAGCCGGGTCGAGGTCCAGCCGTACATCGCGTCGCGCGTCGTCGCCAGCATCGACTCCGCCATCGTCGCGGCGGGATACAGCTTCAGGAACGGCGCGGCGAGATCGCCATAGCGCGCACTGATCGTCGCGACATAGGCTTGCGCGTCGGCCGGGGCCGGCGGCAACAGGAACCGCAGCGAGCGGATTTCGCCGGCGTTGAACCCGGTCAGGATCGGCACCTTCGCCTGTTCGCCGCGATCGAACGTCTCGACCAGTTGCCGCCGCAGCCACACGCCATCGACGCTGCCCCACGGAATATAGCCCGACGCCGCCGCCTTCTGCACCAGCGTCGCCGCCGGCATCGCGCGCAGCGCGGCAAGGTTGCCCGCCCCAACCGCCGCCGCAACGCGCACGCCCTCGGCCTCCGCCGATGGCGTGCCGTGCGCGGTCGCGCGCAGTTCGGGGGTCGAGATCATATAGGCACTTTGCGCGATCGCCTTGTGGAACAGGCCGCGTGCCGCCGGCGACGCCATCAGATACAGGGTGCTGAGCGCGCCCGCCGACTCGCCCGCCAGCGTGACATTGGCGGGATCGCCGCCGAAACCGGCGATATTGCGCTGGACCCAGCGCAGCGCCGCGACCTGATCCATCAGCCCGTAATTGCCCGACAGGCGCTGTTCGTTTTCCGCGCTCAGCGCGGGATGCGCCAGATAGCCGAGCACGCCGAGGCGATAGTTGATCGACACGACCACCAGCCCCTGTTCGGCGAGCTTTCGTCCGTCGAACATCGCCTCATGACCATAGCCCGCGATCAGCGACCCGCCATGCACCCACACGAACACCGGATGGTTGCCCGGCCTGCGCGGTCGCCAGACGTTGAGCGCGAGGCAATTCTCGCTCATCCGGCGCGGCGGATCGGCATAGATGCTGCCCATGCGCGGTGCGGGCTGGACACAGGCATCGGCGAACTCGGTCGCCTTGCGGATGTCGCTCCACTCGGCCGCCGGCACCGGTGCGCGCCAGCGCAGCTCGCCGACCGGTGCCTTGGCGAAGGGGATGCCGCGAAACACATCGGTTTCGCCGAGGCGGACCCCCTCGACCCTGCCCGCCGGCAGGGTGGCGACCGGGCCGGCGGCGACCGCCGCACCGGTCGTCAGCAGCGCGGCGATCGCCGCGCCGAATGCGAAAGCGCGCGTCATGCGACCTCTCCGGCAAGCGTCTCGCGACCGATCGCCCGGGCGAGCGCGAGGAACAGCAGCACCGCCACCGCATAGAAGGGGAGCAGCGTGTAGAACGCCATCTGCAACGGCCTGGCATGCCCCGCGCTCGCGAACCAGTCGCTCGCCGCGCCGAGATAGGTGGGACCAAGGCCGAGGCCGATCAGGTTCATGACCAGCAGCAGCAGCGCGCCGGCCATCACCCGCTGCGCGGGCGGCACCGATTCCTGCACGAACGCGACGGCGGGCGAGAGGTAGAAATAATTGAGCCCCATCGGCAGCACCAGCAGCACCATCGCCAACTGCCACCCCGGCGCGGCGATGAATCCGGCGAAAAACGGCGCGGCGACGACCAGCGCGACGGCGGGGATATAGGCATAGGCCCGCCGGTCGCGCGGCACGAAGCGATCGACCATCCGCCCGGCGAGGAAGATGCCGCCGCCCATCGAAACCAGCACCAGCAGCGCGTACCACACCGCGACCTCGTTCAGCGTCATCCCCTTTTCTTCCATCAGGAACAGGGTGATGAAATTGGCGGCGGCATAGGTGATGAACTGGTTGGCGCCGGTGGCGAGCGCGGTGAGCAGCAGCACGCGACGGGTGAAGAACATGCGACAGGTCGGCCAGAACGGCGCGCGTTCGGTGGCGATGCCGCTCGCTCCGTCCAGTCCGCCGCGCTTGGGCTCGCGGACCGTCAGGAATACGACGATCGCGGTCGCGACGCCGACGATGCCCAGCGCCATGAAGGCGTCGCGCCAGCTATAGGCGGCGGCGATCGACGCGCCGAACGCCACGCCCAGCGCGTTGCCGATCGGCGGCCCCAGATTATAGAAGCCAAGCGCGGTGCCGCGCGTGCCGGGGCGGAAATAGTCGGAGATGATCGCATAGGACGGCGGCACGCCTCCCGCTTCGCCGACCCCGACCATCATCCGCGCGCCCGCCAACTGGCCGTAGTTGCCGGCAAGACCACAGGCGGCGGTCGCCGCGCTCCATAATGCGCAGGCAAGCGCCACGACCCGCACCCGGTTGCTGCGATCGGCGAACCACGCCACCGGAATCGACAACACGCAATAGAACAGCGCGAAATACAGCCCGCTTATCAGCCCGATCTGGCCATGCGTCAGGCCCAGTTCGTCGCGGATCGGCTTGGCGAGGATCGCCAGCAACTGTCGGTCGAGGAAATTCAGCACATAGACGAAGCACAGGATGGCAAGCACGAACCACGCGCGGCGGTTGGCGGGCGGCACGGCGGCACCGGCCGCAGCGATCGTCGCCACCGCTCAGAGGCCCTTTGCCAGACGGATGCCGATCGTGCGCGGGCGCAGCGTTCCGAACCGGCTCGCGAAAAAGGCTTCCGGGTGGATGTACGTCACCGAATGATCGTCGGTGAGGTTCTCGACATAGAGCTGCCCGAACCAGTCGCCATGGCGCAGCCCGGCGGCAAGGTTCAGGTTCACATATTCGTCGGTTTCGCCAAAGGTCGGCAGGCGCGCGCGCGGATTGCCCGGCACGTTCGGGAACGAGCTGTTGTACGACCCGACATATTGCGCGTTGACCGCGACGCTGGCGTTCCACTCGGGCGCCACGTCGAAGCCGTAGGTGATCGACGACGATCCCTGCAACCGCGGGGCCGACAGCCGGTGGCCGAGCACCGCGCCCGAAATCGCCGCCTCCGCCGCCGTGAGTTGGGTGATCTTCGCATCGTTATAGGCGACGTTGAGGCCGAGGAGGAAGCCGGTGGCCGGGATCACGCCCATCTCGACCTCGAACCCCTTGCTGCGCGCCGCGCCGACGTTGGCGGCGAACTGCACCGAATCCGAGATGCGATTGGCCTGGACCTGGATGTTGCTCCAGTCGATGACATAGGCGGCGGCGTTGATCGTCACCCGTCCGTCGAGCCACCGTCCCTTTGCGCCGACCTCGTAACTCTTCAGGTCGTCCGACGAAGCCCCGTCGGGAATCACCAGATCGCTCGGATTGACCGTGCTAACCCGTCCGGCGAACGCATTGACCACCGGCCCGCGATACCCGGTCGCGAACGTCGCATAGGTCGTGATGTGGTCGACCGGCTTGAAGCTCGCGCTCGCCTTGTACGACGGCTTCGATCCCCGCGCCTCGCGTCCGGTCGCCTCGGCGTACGGCGTCAGCGTCAACGGCCCGCGCCGCCCGGTCAGCGCGGCGACGAAATAATTGCTGCTGTACCCGCCCGCCTCGGTAAAGGCCTGCGCGGTGATCCGGCCATAGCGCATGCCCCCGGTCAGCCAGAATCGGGGCGAGAAGCGATAGGTCACTTCGCCGAAACCGGCCAGTTCGCGGTTGTTCTGATAGGTATATTGCTTCTGATAATATTGATCTGGCAGCCCGGTGATCCCGCGCGCCTGCAGGAACGGCAACGACGAGCGGTAGAAGAAATCGACGTCGCGACGACGATCGAGATAGAAGCCGCCGAGCACGAATTGCAGCGGCCCGTCGAAGCTGGAGGCAAGCCGCGTTTCCTGCACGAACACCTTGTCATAGGCATTGGCGTCGAGGCCGAACGCGATCGCGCCGCCGAAGGTATTGGCGAGGTCGGCGTAGAATTTCTGGTCGAAATCCGAATAGGTGCTCGAACTGGTCAGCCGCGCGAAATCGAAGTCATAGTCGATCGTCGCATTCAGGATCGTCTGAACGCCGGTGAAGCGATCGGGCTGATCCGACACGCGCTTTTCGCGACCCAGCGACGGACTGGTCAGCGACGAATCCTTGGGATCGCTGTTCTCGTAGGAGGCGAGCAGGCGGACCGACAGCCGGTCGGTCGGCTTGGCGAGCAGGATGACGCGACCGCCATAATCGATCAGCGTGTTGGAATTCTTCACCCCGGTCCCGACATTGTCGAGATAGCCTTCCTCGTCGCGGTAGAAACCGACCGCGCGCACCGCCAGCCTGTCCTCGACGATCGGCATGTTGACCATCGCGTTGTAGCGCTGGCGGAAACTGTCCTTGCCGGTCAGGCCCAGATCGACCACCGCCGCGGTATCGACGTCGTTGAGGTCGGGGCTTTTGGTCAGGATGCGCATCGCCCCCGACAGCGATCCCGATCCGAACAGCGTGCCCTGCGGTCCGCGCAGGAATTCGACGCGCTCGACATCGAACAGATTGGGGTCGACCACGGTCGTGTTGCCGATCGTCGAGACCGGCAGTTCGTCGATATAGATCGCGACCGTGCTTTGCAGATTCGCGCCATAGCCGTTGGTGGCGATGCCGCGCACCGTGAAGTTGTTGAAATTCTGGGTCGGGCGATTGAGCACCACGCCCGGCGTTTCGCGGGCGATCCCTTCGAACCCGACGATGCCCTTGCGGGTCATCTCGCCCTGCCCGAACGCGGTGACGCTGATCGGCACGTCCTGGATGCGTTCCTCGCGGCGGGTCGCGGTGACGACGATCTCGGCGGCGGGATCGTCGATGTCCGCCGGGGCACGACCGGTGCGTGCCGTCTGGCCCGACGGGTCGGACGTCCGTTCGCCCGACGGCGGGGCACCGTCCTGCGCATGGGCCGACGACACCGACATGACGGCAAGGGCGCCGGCGCATGCCGACGCATACAGGGAAACCCGCATGCTCACTCTCCTGAGCGAAGCCGGCTGTTCGCGCCGGTCCTCGATCAGCCGATCATCGCAGGTCCGGCGGCAATGTCAACGTTCACTATCGCGACCGTTAGTATTATTGCAGCGCCTGTCGCCATGAGGATATTTGCCGCTCTACAGCGACGTGGGGCCATCGCTGATCGCGCGGAAACCGGCGGCCATGAAGCGCGCCATGCGCTGTTTCACCGCGACGAAATCCTCCGACCGGCACAGCCCGCCCGACAATTTGTCGATTCGCCCGGTCCGGGCCAGCGTCAGCATCAGCGAGCCGGTCACGAAGTGATAGCCCCAAAAAATATCGGTCCGGCTGCAATGCGGCATCGCGCGCTGGAGAATGTCGATCAGCCGCAGGACCACCGGATCGAAATAATCGTCCATCAACTCCGCGCCCCATTCGGGCGTGTTGGCGACCTGCGCACCCAGCGCCGCATAGTTGCGCCACCCCGCCCCGCCCTGGATATACAGGTCGAGATCGGTATCGAGGAACGCCTGCAACACGCCCTCCACGGTCGGGGCATCGCCCGCGGCGCGTTCATAATCGTCCAGCGCGCGCATCCGCGTCTCGCTGGTGACGACCGCGCGACGGGCGAACACCCGGTCGAACAGCTCTTTCTTGTCGCGGAAATAATAGCTCAGCAGCGTGCGATGCACGCCGACCTGCTGCGCCACATCGGCCAGCGTTACGCCGTACAGGCCGTGTTTCGAAAACAGCGCCTCGGCCACGTCGAGGATCTGTTCGATCATATCGGCACGTTGTTCGGCCTTGCGCGAGGCGCGTTGGGTCGGTTTGGCGGTCGTCACGCCCCTGTCCTGTCAGTACCGCCGATCCGTCGTCAAGCGGCGCTGGCCATCCGCGCCGCCCGGCTCGCGCTTCGGCGACACCATCCCGCACCTTGTCCAACGCTGCCACCCCGCCGCCAACTAGTCGAAAATATCGAACGTATCTTTCGATCTTATTCGTCTGTTTCGATCGAAGGGATTGACCCATTTCGGTCCTGCACCGACGGCCAGCCCGACTGGCGGAAAGGGACCTTCATCATGGCGTTTCTCGATCTCGCACGCGATCTTCCCCGTTCCGCCCTTGCGGACGTCGCGATCCCGCCGCGTTCCGCGACCGTGCCGCTCGTCGCCCCGATCGAGCGCCAGGTGATCCTGGCCGCGAGGGGCGACAGCCGCCGGAGCCTGCGCGCGCCGGGCCGGATCGACCGGGCATTGGGGTGGCTGTTCGGCTGGAAGCCGGCCAACCGCCTTGCCGACCCGCGGCTGGAAGCGCTGCGGCGGTATGTCGTGATGGCCCGGCTGCGCGGCGACCGGTTGCCGATCGAGGAAACCGCCCGCCTGATCGCCGCCGGCTTCGTGCGCGGCGCGATCGACGAAATCCGCCGGATGGTCCCGGTTCGCAGCGCCTGCTGATACCTGCGTCGAGGAGTGAGACAATGCGTGCGATTCCCCTTCAGGCTACGCCACGACATCGCCATCGGCCGGGCGACATCGACCCCGTTCCGTTGATCGCCAATGTCCTTTGCCTCGTCGCCGCGCTGGGCGCCGCCATCGGCATCTATCGCTGGATGCTGGACGTCCTTGGCGATCCGATACCGGCGGCGATCGTCACGCTCATCGTTGCGATGGCAATGCTTGTCCTTACGAACGGGAAAGCGCGCCGGCGGTGACATTGGCCGCTCCTTGCGATGGTGCCCGGCATCGGAACGTCGCAGGCGACGCAAGGCAACGATGGCCGAACGCGATCGATCGGCCGGGCGCGGCGTGTCCGTACAGGCGATCCTGATCCTGAAGCCCGCCTGAAACCGCGCCGGTGCGCGTTTCCAGACAGCCTATCTCATCGATACTGCGTCCGGCGTCTGCGTCCTGAGCCGCTCGATCAGCCACGCCGCGGCAGGACCGGGCAGGGTGTCGCTGCGGTGGATCGCGTGCATCGCATAATCGCCGGACGGCGCGTCGGGCATGTCGAGCAGCACCAGCCGCCCCGCCACCAGATCGTCGCGCACCATCGGTTCGGGCATATAGCCCCAGCCAATCCCGGCGGCGAGCAGCATGTGCTTCGACGCCACGTCCGCCAGCCGCCACGTCCGGCTGCTCATCACCGCGAAATCGCGCCCCTCGGTCAGCGGCGACCGGTCGGTCAGCACGAGCTGGATATGCGCGCGCCCGGCCCCCGGCGGGTTGCGCCCGGCCAGCGCCAGCGGATGCGTCGCCGCCGCGACCGGCACCAGCCGCACCGCGCCGATCGCGATCCGCTCGATCCCGTCCATCGTATCCAGCGGCCCGCTGACGCCGATGCTCGCGCGGCGGGTCATCACCAGTTGCGTCACCGCGCCCAGCGTCTCGATCGACAGGTGCAGCGAGACCGTAGGAAAGGTCGCGAAGAACGCGGTCAGCGCATCGACCACCCGCTCCTTGGGCAGAAACGTGTCGAGGACGACGTGCAGTTCGGATTCCAGCCCCTGCAACAGCCCCTTCGTCTTGGCGCGCAGCGCGTCGATGCCGCTCCCCACCAGCCGCGCCTCGCCCAGCACCATCCGCCCGGCGTCGGTCAGTTGCGGCTTGCGCGTCGATTCGCGGTCGAACAGCCGCACGCCCAGTTGCGCCTCAAGATTGGCGATCGTGTAGCTGATGACCGAGGTCGCGCGGTTCAGCTTGCGCGCCGCGCCCGCGAAGCTGCCCACATCGACCACCGTCACAAGCACGCGCAACTGATCCAGCGTCGGGATGCCGGGTTCCGAACTCATGGTGCCTCCATCCTGTACCGCGCGTGGCGCAGGCCGGATTAGGCGATCGGCCCCGCGCCGCCAAGTGCGGCCATGCCAAACATGTCGATTTCATCGAACGAACCGATCGAAACTTGGCCGGTTTTTGCGAATGCCGTGCCGGCATATCTCGGGGTCAACGCAACGCACCACACCGGATCGTCCCATGACCCGCCAGCCCGACCTGCCGCCCCTGACCACCACCGAATGGTCCACCGTCGCCGCCGCGCTGGCGCTGGACGAAGATGCGCCGGTGCCGTTGTTCGCCACGGTCACGCGGATGGTGCGTACGGTCCTCACCGGCAAGGCGCCGGCGGCAGCGCCGGTCGATCCGCGCACCGCCGCGATCCGCGCCTTCCTGCAAGACACGCGGCGCTTCCGCCGCCCGGCCGATGCGATCGCGCCGACGCTGATCGCGCACGGCTTCAACCCGCATCAAGTTGCCGCGCTGGCGGCACTGTCGATCCACTGATCCCCGATCCTTTCCACCGGAGACCCCCGATGACCTTCGCCTCCCAGACCGGTCCGGTCGAACAGATCATCCTGCCCGCCACGCGCGACCTTGGCGACTTCTCGGTCCGCCGTGCGCTGCCGTCGGCGAAGCGGCGGATGGTCGGGCCGTTCGTGTTCCTCGATGCGTTCGGCCCGGTCGTGCTCGGCCCCGGCCAGGGCGCCGACACCCGCCCGCATCCGCATATCGGGCTGAGCACGCTGACCTATCTGATCGCGGGCGAGAGCGAGCATCGCGACAGCGCGGGTTATGCGCAGACGATCCGCCCCGGCGAGGTCAATCTAATGACCGCGGGTCGCGGCATCGTCCATTCCGAACGCAGCGGACCCGAAGCCCGGGCGCGGACCGAAACGATGTTCGGGTTCCAGGCGTGGCTCGGCCTGCCGCAAGCGCTGGAGGAAACCGATCCCGGGTTCCAGCATGTCGCGGCGGGCGACGTTCCGGTCCTGAGCGATACCGGCCTCGAACTGCGTCTGCTCGCGGGCAGCTTCGGCGGACGGACCGCCCCGACCCGGCTGTTCTCCGACACGCTCTATGCCGATGTCATATTGCAGGCGGGGCGGCGGTTCGCGGTCGACAGCCGCCACATCGAACGCGCGGTCTATGTCGTCGAGGGCCGGATCGCGGTTCAGGGCCAGACCGGCAGCTTCGGCAAGGACGAACTAGTCGTGTTCCGCCCCGGTGCGGAGATCGTCCTCCACGCCGACGGCCCCACCCGGCTGATGCTGATGGGCGGCGAGCCGCTCGACGGGCCGCGCCACATCTTCTGGAACTTCGTCTCCAGCCGGCAGGACCGCATCGACCAGGCCGCCGACGACTGGCGCCACCGCCGCTTCCCCGGCGTGCCCGGTGACGAAGTCGACTTCATTCCCCTCCCCGAAACGCCGCTGCGCCGCGCCGCCTGATCCACCTTCTTCAAAGGACCCACGCCATGAACATCCTGCACATCGATTCGAGCATCCTCGGCGCCTATTCGGCCAGCCGCCAGTTGTCCGCCGCCACGGTGGCGCAACTGACCGCCGGCCGCGACGACCTGCACGTCACCTATCGCGATGTCGCCGCCGACCCGATCCCGCATCTGTCGGGTGGCTATCTGGCGGCGCTGCGAAGCGCGGAGGCGGATCACACGCCCGAGGTGCAGGCCGATATTGCGCTGGGCGCGGCGGTGCTGGAGGAATTTCTTGCCGCCGACATCGTCGTGATCGGTGCCGGCCTCTACAATTTCGGGATGCCCAGCCAGTTGAAGGCGTGGATCGACCGTATCCTCGTCGCCGGCAAGACGTTCAACTATATCGACGGCAAGCCGGTCGGGCTGGTGCCGGGCAAGCGCATCCTCCTGACGATCGCGCGCGGCGGCGTCTACAGCGGCGACTCGCCGATCGCGTCGTTCGAACATACCGAGACGCATCTGAAGACCGCGTTCGGCTTCATCGGCCTGACCGCCGAGGCGATCGTCGCCGAAGGCCTGTCGGTCGGCCCGGACCAGCGCGCGGCCGGGATGGCGCAGGCCGAGGCGGCGATCGCCGCGCTGACCGCCTGATCGGGAGGGACACATCATGGAAATCGGCATCGACAGTTTCGCCGCCACCTCCGCCGCGCTGGGGGAGGAGCCGCCGATCTCGGACGCGGACCGCATGGCGTTCCTGCTCGATGAGATCGTCGCGGCGGACCGCGCCGGGCTGGACGTGTTCGGCGTCGGCGAACACCACCGCGCCGACTATCTCGACAGCGCGACCGCGGTGATCCTCGCCGCCGCGGCGGCGCGGACGCAGACGATCCGGCTGACCAGCGCGGTCACCGTGCTGAGCGCCGCCGATCCGGTGCGCGTGTTCCAGGAGTTCGCGACGCTCGACCTGATCTCGCGCGGCCGGGCCGAAATGGTGGTCGGGCGCGGATCGTCGGTCGAGGCCTATCCGCTGTTCGGGTTCGACCTGAACGATTACGATGCGCTGTTCGCCGAGAAGCTCGACCTGCTGCTCAGGGTCCGCGAGCGCGCCGGCATCCACTGGTCGGGCAAATTCCGCGCGTCGCTCGGCGGACAGGGCATCTATCCGCGCCCGCAACAACCGGTGCTGCCGGTCTGGCTCGGCGTCGGCGGTACGCCGCAGTCGTTCGTGCGCGCCGGCACGCTCGGCCTGCCGTTGATGATCGCGATCATCGGCGGGGAGATCGCGCGCTTCCGCCCGCTGGTCGACCTGTATCGCCGCGCCGGGGCGGCGGCGGGGCACGCGCCGGAGGTGCTGAAGGTCGGGGTCCACGCATTGGGCTTCGTCGCCGACAGCGATGGCGCGGCGCGCGACGCCTTCTTCCCCGGCTGGCAATATATGTTCACCAAGGTCGGCGCGGAGCGCGGCTGGCCGCCGGCGACCCGCGCGCAATACGACCAGATGACCGGGCCGCGCGGCGCCTTCCTGATCGGCAGCCCCGACACGGTGGTCGCGCAGTTGCAGCAGGCCGACCGCGATCTGGGCGGCATCGACCGGGTGACGTTCCAGATGAGTTCGGCCGCGCGCGACCAGCCGGCGATGCTGCGCTCGATCGAGCTGCTCGGGCAGGCGGTGCGACCACGGCTGCACGGTTAGCGCGTTTTCCGATCGCTTCGACCGTTCCGAACGATCTCCCCTCGCCTTGAAGGAACATATGATGAAACCAAGCCACGAAGGTCGCGTCGCCATCGTCACCGGTGCCGCGCGCGGCATCGGCCAGGCGATCGCCATCCAGCTCGCCGAGCGCGGCGCCAGGCTCGTCCTGCTGGATAGGGAGGCGGCGCATGAAACCGCCGCGCTAATCGGCAGCGAAACGCTGATCGCCACCGCAGACGTGTCGTCGCCGGCGGACTGGGAACGCATCGACCAGCAGGTCCGTGCCAGGTTCGGCCGGACCGACATCGTCGTCAACAACGCGGGCATCGGCGCGCCCAAGGCGATCGACGATCTCGACTATGCGACGTGGCAGCGGATGTTCCGGATCAATCTCGACTCCCATTTCTTCAGCGCGAAGCAGTTCGTGCCACAGATGCGCGCGAACGGCTGGGGCCGTTTCGTCAACATATCGTCCAACTCGATCGGCCTCGCGATCACGGGCATGAGCCATTACATGGCGTCGAAGATGGGGGTGATTGGCTTCGTGCGCGGGCTGGCCAACGACGTCGCCGATTCGGGCATCACCGTGAACGCGATCCTGCCGGCGATCACGAACACCCGGTTGACGCAGGACATGCCCGAGGAAGCCAAACGCCAGACCTGGCAGCATCAGGCCATCAAGCGGTTCGCCGAGCCGTCCGACATCGCGGGATCGGTCTGTTTCCTGACCAGCGACGATGCCGCCTTCATCACCGGACAGGCGCTTCCGGTCGATGGCGGGCAGTACAAGATTTCCTGAGTCCCTGCCGCCCGGCCGGCGTCAGCGCCGCCGTTCGCGCTCGGCCAGGATGTCGAGGAACGCGGTGACGCGCGCGGGGCGGAAGCGCGTCCCCGGCATCACCGCATGGACGCCGCCGCGATCGAGCTGCCAGCCGGGCAGCAGCCGCACCAGCCGTCCGCTCGCCAGATCGCCCGCCACCGCGAAATCGGGCAGGATCGCGAGTCCCGCCCCGTCGCGCGCCGCCTGCAGCACGCCGATCGTCGCGCTGATCGCCAGCGTCGTCGCGAAGCGCACCGCCTGCGCCGCGCCACTATCCGACCGGAACGTCCAGCCGAGCGGATCGCCGAGGTTGCTGTTGGCGACGAACGGCAGCGCCGCGAGGTCCGCGGGCGTCGCGTCCGGCGCGACCCCATGGTCCGGGCCGGCGACCAGCACCTGCCCGAACGTCCCGATCCGCCGCGCGCGAAGCGCGCTGTCGGTCAGCCAGCCGACCCGGATCGCGAGTTCGATGTCGCTGCCGACCGGATCGAGCGTCGCATCGCTCAGCACCAGATCGACGGTACAGGCCGGGAAGCGTTCGCGGAATACGGCGATGGCCGGCACCACCATCGCGACGCCGTAATCGAGCGGCGCGGTCAGCCGCAACAGCCCAGTCGGCGCGCCGTCCCCCGCCACCAGCCCGTCGAACGCCGCCTGCGCTTCCGACAGGATCCGGGCGCAGCGTTCGTAGAAGATCCGCCCTTCCTCGGTCGGCCGGACGCTGCGGGTCGTGCGGACCAGCAGCGTGGTTTCGAACGCCTGTTCCAGCCGGGCGACCTGGCTGCTGACCACCGCCTTGGTGATTCCCAGCCGCGCGGCCGCAGCGGTGAACGACCCGGTTTCGACCACCTCGGCGAAATAGGCGAGCCGTTTCAGGTTGTTGATGCCGTGATTGGCGGCAGCGCGTGGATTGTATGCTGCTGGCATATGGTGATGGATAGATCGTCGATCTAGCGCCGGCAATCGGTTGCGCGCATATCTCCACCAGCATGGAGAACCGTCACATGACGACCCGTTTCCTTTATCTCTTCGACCCGATGTGCGGCTGGTGCTACGGCGCATCGGATGCCATCGCGACGCTGGCCGCGCAGCCCGGCGCGGCGGTCGAGCCGCTGCCCACCGGCCTGTTCGCCGGTGCGGGCGCACGGACGCTCGACCGGGGCATGGCGACGCACATCCTGACCAGCGACCGTGCGATCGGCGCCGCCACCGGCGCGACGTTCGGCGACGCCTATCGCGCGCGCATCACCGGCGGCGACGACGTGCGGCTCGACAGTGGCCCCGCGACGCTGGCGCTGACCGCGGTCGCGCGCACCGCGCCCGACCGCGAACTCGCGCTGCTCGGCCTGATCCAGCGCGCGCGCTATCGCGACGGGCGGAATATTGCCGACACCGGCGTGCTGGCGGACCTGCTGCGCGCCGCCGGGCTGGAGCCGGCGGCGGTCGCACTGGTCGCGGACGCGCCCGACCTGCGCGCCGCCACTCGCCAGCGGCTGGAGCGCGCCGGCTCGATCCTGCGCGCGCACGGCCTGCGCGGCGTCCCCGCACTGTTGCGGATCGACGGCGACACGCTGACCCCGATCGACACGAACCTTCTGTACCGCGACCCGTTGTCGCTTCTCGCCGCCTGACCCGCTTTCACATCCTCACCGGAGACAGACCATGACCGACACCCTCCACTGGCAATCCTTTCCCGCCGGCGAGCACGGCTTCTTCCGCGCGCCGGTGCTGCTGTGGGGCGCGACCGAGGCGGTGCTGGTGGATGGCGGCTTCACCCTGCCCGACGGACGCGCGCTGGCGGAGGCAATCGCCGCGACGGGGCGGACGCTGACCACCATCTATATCAGCCAGAGCGACCCCGATTATTATTTCAGCCTGGCACCGATCAAGGCGGCGTTCCCCGACGCGCGCGTGCTGGCCGCGCCCGAGACGATCGCCGCGATCGAGGCGAACGTCGAGAAGAAGCTCGCGACCTGGGGGCCGCAGCTCGGTGACAACGGGCCGAAGACGCTGGACGATGTGGTCATGCCGACGCCGTTCGCCGACACCGCGCTGACCGTCGATGGCGAGCGGGTCGAGATCGTCGCCGCCGACGGCCTCGCCAACCGGCGGTATCTGTGGGTGCCGTCGCTGTCGGCGATCGTCGGCGGGGTGCTGGTGTTCTCGGGCGTCCATGTCTGGACCGCCGACACCAACAGCGCGGCGGGGCGCGCCGCGTGGATCGCGCAGCTCGACGCGATGCTGGCGCGGGATCCCGCGGTCGTGGTGCCGGGGCACATGACCCCCGACGCGCCGACCGGGGCGGCCGCGCTGACCTACACCCGCGATTACCTGCGCGCGTTCGAGGAGGAACTGGCCAAGCAGCCCGACAGCGCGACGCTGATCGCGGCGATGACCGCGCGCTATCCCGATGCCGGAATGGGCGTGGCGTTGCAGGTCGGCGCGAAGGTCGCGACCGGCGAAATGGCGTGGGGTTGAACCATGGCGAGCAACAAGGACATCATCCGCGCCACCTATGAAGGCTCATCCGAGGAAAACGGCGCGAACCTGAAGGCCGCGCTGGCGCCGCACGCGACCTGGACCGAGGCGGCGGGGTTCCCCTATGCCGGCACCTATGTCGGCTACGACGCGATCGTTGCGGGCGTGTTCCACCGGCTCGGCACCGAGTGGGAGGGGTACAAGGCCGAGGTCCACACCTATCTGGAGGACGGCGACCGCGTCGCGGCGTTCGGCGTCTATTCGGGAACGTACCGCGCCACCGGCAAGGCGATGACCGCGACCTTCGCACACCTCTATCGGCTGGAGGGCGGCAGGATCGTGACGATGGAGCAATATGTCGACAGCGCGACCGTGATGGCGGCGCTGTCGCCGGATCGCTGAGGGGCGGACCGGCGGCCGCGATGCCGCCGGTCGCCTGTCGTATCGGCCGCCCGTTCAATACCCGACCGTAAAGCGCTGCCGGACATGCGCGGGGCGTTCGATCTCGTCGACCAGCGCGATGGCGTAATCCTCGAACGAGATGCTCGAACCCCCGTCGTTCGTAAGCAGCGTGTCCTTGCCCAGCCGGAACACGCCGGTCCGCTCGCCCGCGACGAACATCGCGGAGGGGGACAGGAACGTCCACTCCAGCTCCGTCTCGCCGCGCAGCAGGTCGAGGAAAGCCGCGCCCGCGCTCGCCTCCGCCCTGTACGCCTCGGGGAAGTCGGGCGAGTCGATCAGGCGGACGCCGGGCGCGACCTCCAGGCTGCCGGCGCCGCCGACCACCAGATAGCGCTTCACCCCCGACGCCCGGACCGCGCCGATCAGCGCGGCGGGATCGGTGACGGAGAAATGCACCGAGCTGACCACCGCGTCATGTCCGCGCAACAGCGCCGCCAGCGCGCCGCCATCGGCCACGTCGCCGCGCTGCGCGGTGACGTTCGGCAGCGCCGCGATCTTGTCCGGGTGGCGCGCGATCGCGGTGACGTGATGCCCGCGGTCGGACAATTCCTGCAGGATGCGCGAGCCGGCCTGTCCCGATGCGCCGATGAGTGCGACCTTCGTCATGATGTCAGTCCTTGTGGTTGAAAATCAGTGCGCCGCGCCGTTCAGCCGCTCCAGCGTCGCCGCGAACCGGTCGTCGCGCCCGGCGAAGCGCAGGGGATGGACGCGCTGGACGAGGATCTCGGCCGGGGTCGGCTCCTGTGCGAACAGCGCCAGCACCTCGTCGGCGAAGTCGTCGAGCGGCTGATAGCCCTCGCGCGTCGACTGGCCGGGGGTGAGTTCGGTCTGCACCGCGGGCGGGGCCAGTTCGATCACCTCGACCTTGCCCGCCAGCGCATGGCGCAGCGACACGGTATAGGAGTGCATCGCCGCCTTGGTCGCCGAATAGGTTGGCGTCGTCACCAGCGGCACGAACGCGAGGCCCGAGGTGACGTTGACCACCAGCCCGTCGCCGCGTGCGACCAGATGGTCGATCAGCGCGTCGGTCATCCGGATCGGGCCGAGCAGGTTGGTGGCGATCGTCGCCGCCGCATCGGTCAGGTCGCGCGCGGTGTCGAGCGGCTCGACACGCATGATGCCGGCATTGTTGATAAGGACGTTCAGCGCGGGGAAGCGCGCGGTCAGGTCCCGCGCGAACGCCGCGATCGCGGCGGGATCGTCCGCGTCGAGCGTCGTCGTGTGGATGTTCCCGCGCCCTGCCGCCGCGTCGTCGAGCGCGGCCTGTCGCCGCCCGGCGATGATGACGGTATCGCCACGGTCGTGGAACCGGTGCGCCAGCGCCGCGCCGATGCCCGATCCGCCACCGGTGATGAGGATGGTGTTGCCGCTCTGCTTCATGACGAAGTCCTCACCCTGCCTTGCGGGCATGGATCGCGATGTTGATCCTCACGTTCGCCGCGACCGAATCCGGGCTGGCGAACTGTCCCTGCCCGACGCCGAACCACCGCCGGTCGATCGTCAGCGTGCCCCGCATCTGCGCGACATTGCCGGCGATCACGAGCTGGAACGGCAGCACCACCGGCCGCGCGACGCCGCGGATCGTCAGCGTGCCCGCCGCCTGGTAGCGGTTGCCGCCGAGGTTCTTGAACGCCTTCGATGCGAAGGTCGCGCGCGGGAACGCCTTGACGTTGAACCAGTCGGGCGTCGGCAGCGATTGATCGCGCGAGGCGTCGCCGGTGGTGGCCGACGCGGTGTCGATCACGGCGGTCACGCTCGATCCGGGCAGGTTGGCGGGATCGAACGCGATCCGCGCGTCGAAGCGTTTGAAGCTGCCGTTGATCGCCTGCCCGCCCATGCTGGCGACGAAGCCGACCTGCGATCGGGTCTTGTCGATCGTCCACGACGGGGCGGGCGCGGCGACCGCCGGGGCGGCGATCAGGGCGATGGCGGCGAGAGGAAGGTAACGCATGGGAGAGGCTCCTTCAGAGCGAATGGGGCGTGCTGCGCAGGCCCGGCACCATCCGGCCGAGGACCCCGTCGCGCGCGATGAACTGATGCTTGAGCGCGGCGGCGACGTGCAGCGCGATCAACGCCGCGCCGCCCAGCGCGAGGTACAGGTGGATATTGCCGCCGACCGCCTCGACCCGCGCCTTGCCGGCAGCGTCCATCGCATGGAGGAAGCCGATATGCGGCCACGGGATGGTTTTCCACAACAGGGTCGGGATGTTGTACGGGCTGACCGACACCATCGCCCACCCGGTCAGCGGCATGCCGATCATCAGCGTATAGAAAAACCAGTGGGTGGCATTCGCGACCCGGTGCTCCCACGGCTTCATCGGTGCGACCGACGGCGGCGGCGGGTTGAGCAGCCGCCACGCCAGCCGCGCCACGCTGAGCACCAGCACGGTGATGCCGATCGACTTGTGCAGTTGGAACATCGCGAACTGGTCCATGCCAGTCAGATACCCCATCCGCCAGCCGAGCAGCAGATTGGCGAGGATCAGCACGGCGATCACCCAGTGAAGCAGGATGGCGACGACGGAGTAGCGGGTGCGCATGGCGAGGCTTTCGAGCTGGCCCACCCCGACCGGCCGCGCCGGACGGGGTAGGGTTGAACGGGAAATCAGGATTTCAGTTCGAACGCGGCGCTGATCGTCAACGTCGTCTCGTCACTAACGAGGGGAGCGTATTTGCTGACGCCGAACTCGGTCCGCTTGATGACGCCGGTTGCCTTGAAACCCAGCGTATAGGCCTTGCTCATCGGGTTGGTGGCCGCGGCGTTGAACGTCGCCTTCAGCACGACCGGCCTGGTCACGCCGTGCAGCGTCAGCTTGCCCGCGACGTTGGCGGTCGCAGGGCCGGTCCGCGTCACCCCGGTCGACACGAAGCGCATGGTCGGAAACTTCGCCGCGTCGAGCCAGTCGGCGCTCACTAGTTCCTTGTCGAGTGTCGCGTTGGTGGTCGATACCGTCGCCACCGGCACGGTCACGTCGAGTTTCGTGGTCGCGAGGTTCTTCGGATCGATCGTCAGCGTGCCCGTCGCACCGGGGAAGGTGCCGAAGAATTCGTTGATGCCGAAGTGGTTCACACCGAACCGGACCAGCGTGTGATAGGTTTCGACGGTGTAGGTGCCCGCCTTCACCGTGGCGGGGGCGGCGGCAGGCGCGGTCTGCGCGATGGTGGCCGATGCGGCGGCGAGCGCAACCATCGACAGCGCTGCGGTGATGACATGCTTCATGACTATTCCCCTTCATCCGGCCCGCCGTCCGATCGCGGAACCGTTGCTGCACCTCAAATGATCGTTCGGCTGCGTCCCGACCACCCGATTAGTTTCGACCGATAGGTTCGATATAATCGAATGGTGTCGGCATCCGCCGGTGCCGGCGTGTTCGGGGACGGGCCATCCGATGACCGAGGCCATGCGGCACCGGGGGAACGGCACCCGTCAGATATGGCGCTGCAACCGCCCGATCATCGGCGCTATGTCAGCGCAATGTCGCTGGAAGACGTCGAACGCCTCGGCCATCGCGACGGCATGACGGGCCACCTCGCTTTCCTTGTCCTGGCTTTCATCGATGAGGAAATCGAGCGTGATCGCCAGCCGGGTCATCAGGTCGTGCAGTTGGAACCGAAGCTCGTCGTCGCCGACCTCGAACATCGCCTCGCGGTTGCGCTCGTATAATTCGACCTCGCGGCGCGCGGACCGGATCAGGCGCATCGTCAGCCGCCCGAACGGATCGCCCCGATCATGGACGTCGTTGAGCAGGACGACGACATGCTGCAGCGAGGCGAGCACCTCGCGCCCGATCGTTGCCGCGAACCGCGCGCGGCGACGTTGCTCGACCCTCGCGGCCAACCGGCCGGAAATGAACCCGCCGGTGGTCGCGAGGATCGCGCCGACCGTGACGCTGAGGAGTGGCAGATACGGGGTCATCGCGTCGCGACCGACAGGCTGGTCACTGCATGAACCATCCGTGGCTGACCACGATCGACTGCCCGGTCAGCGCGTTCGTCGGGAAACCGGCGAGGAATACCGCCGTTTCCGCGACATCGTCGACGGTCGTGAACTCGCCGTCGACCGTTTCCTTCAGCATCACGTCGCGGATCACCGCGTCCTCGCTGATGCCCAGTGCCCTGGCCTGTTCCGGAATCTGCTTTTCCACCAGCGGGGTGCGGACGAAGCCGGGGCAGATGACGTTGGCGCGGACACCATGTTCGGCACCCTCTTTGGCGACGACCTTGGCCAGTCCGATCAGCCCGTGCTTGGCGGTCACATAGGGGCCTTTCAGCTTCGATGCCTCCTTCGAATGGACCGACCCCATGTAGAGGATGCTGCCGCCGCGTCCCTGCGCATACATGTGGCGCAGACAGGCGCGTGTCGTCAGGAAGGCACCGTCAAGATGGATGGCGAGCAGCTTCTTCCAGTCGGCGAAGGCGAACTGGTCGATCGGCGCGACGATCTGGATACCGGCGTTCGACACCAGCACGTCGATTCCGCCGAACCGGGCGGCGACCGCCTCGATACCGGCGTCGACCTGCGCTTCGTCGGTGACGTTCATCGCGACGCCCATCGCACGGGTGCCATCGGGGTCGAACTCCAGCGCGGTGGCATTCGCCGCGTCGATGTCCAGGTCGGCGATCGCGACCTTCGCGCCCGCCTCGAGGAAGCGCTTGGCAATATCCTTGCCGATGCCGCTGGCGGCGCCAGTGATGACGGCGACCTTGTCCTGAAGAGTCATGTCGGATCTTTCGCTGTTGCGGAACGGGGCTGCGCCCCGGCCCGGGGGGTCAGGAAATCATGGACCGCGACGCCGGGCGGCTCGGTCGGCGGCACGAGTATTTCGGGATGCGCGAGCGTGGTCAGCGCATTCTCGTATCCGGTGCGCCAGTGATCCTCCATCGTCTGGCGCGAGAATTCATAATCCTTCGAATCACCCTCGTACGTCGGCGAGCGGTAGACGAGCTGGACGATGCTGTACGCGGCCGGGTCCGATGCCGCGGCCAGCAACTGCGCCTCGGGACTGTTCTTCAGCGCGTCCGGCAGATGGTTGAACAGCGTGTTGAACGCCGCGCGATAGGTCTGCAGTTCGCGGAACGTGTCGGTCGCGGCCCGCGTGCGACTGGAAAACTGGATTTCCTTCATCCGCACCGCGACCGAGGCGAGATCGCGCGGCACGAGACCCGCCGCGCTCCACAGGTCGACCTGAAAGATCAGCGTGTCGAGATCGGAGGGCGCGGACAGCACCCAGTCGAGCGGCGTGTTGGACACCATGCCGCCGTCCCAATATTGCTCGCCGTCGATCTCCACCGCCGGAAACCCCGGCGGCAGCGCGCCCGACGCCATGACATGGTCGGCGCGGATCGTGTCGGTGGCATTGTCGAAATAGGCGAAGTTGGCGGTGCGGACGTTCACCGCGCCGACGCTGAAGCGCATGTCGCGCGAATTGATCCGGTCGAAATCGATCAGCCGCTCCAGCGTCGAACGCAGGGCGCTGGTATCGTACCAACTGGTCGCGCCAGCGGTGCCGGCGGTCTGAAACGGCGGCGGGGGAAAGCGCGGCGCGAAAAAGCCGGGCACGCCGTTCATCACCGTTCCGCCCGCCGCGATCTGGTTCACCCAGCCGCGAACATGATGGTCATGGACCAGATGCGGCATCCAGTCCGCCCAGCCGCTCGACCCGCCCGACACCCCTTCCCAGAAGGCGCGCAATCGATCGATCCGGTGTTCGCGGGCGTTGCCGGCAATGATCGCGCTGTTGATCGCGCCGATCGAGATGCCCGCGACCCAGGTCGGTTCGATCCCGTGTTCCGACAACGCCTGATAGACGCCAGCCTGATAGGCACCGAGCGCACCGCCCCCCTGCAACAGCAGCGCGATGCTCGGGAACGGCGTCGCCGTGGCGCAGGCGGTGGCGGCCGGCGCGCGCGTCCCGTGCCGCATGCCCCTACTCACGTTCGGGCACCGGGACATTGAAGCCGTTGAGCGTCGTCGAGACGAGGCTGTACAACCCGACGAGATAGATCAGCTCGCTGGTGCCATGCTGGCCGAAGGTCTGCACCGCCAGGCGGTAGAGCGGTTCGGGCAGGACGCCGCCACGGACGAGCGCATAGGCGAAGTCGTACGCGATGCTTTCGTCGGGCGCGAAGTCGGTCGGCTTCACGCCGGCGACCAGCGTCGCGAGCCGTTCGAGCGTCATGCCGTTCCGCTCCGCGACCGCGATATGCGCATAGATTTCGTACGCGGCATCGAAGCGCGCCCCGACGACGAGAATGGCGACCTGCCGGACATTGTCGGGCAGGCTGGCCTCGGCGGTCATCGCCAGCGTCAGGTCCCAGATCGCCTTGCCGATCCGCGGCTCGTGAAGCCAGGGATTCCACGGACCCATCAACGCCCCGTCGTCGCGTTCGACCAGGAAGGCATTGAAGTTGCCGGCGATCCCCTTTCGCATATCGTCATAGAGCGGCCGCTGTTCGGACGTCAGGTCGCTCGGCGGGATCAGGGGAAGTCGCATGAAACGGATCCTTTCACAAACACCCCGACCATCGCCGATGCCGCGTTGGCGCAGCGTGACCCGGGCGTGAAGCTTCGGTCATCATCGGCACCGGCGACGACGCATCGCGCCGCCGCCGGTGCTGTCGCGATCAGCCGCCGAAGCTGGCGCCGCTCATCGCCGTCATGAACGCCTGCGGATTCCAATATTCCCGATAGCTGACGATCCGTCCATCGCGGAACGTGACGAAGGTCGCATAGCGCATCTCGTACGGATTGCCGTTCGACAGAACCTTGCCCGAGGCGCTCCATTCGGCGATCGCGACGTCGGGATCGTCGGTGGTGTAGATCTTGAGCGTCGGCAGCGATTTGATGTCGATCGCGTCGGGATAGCCGCGCAGATATTCATACAGCGCCGCCTTGCCCTCGATCCGCGCAGGTGAACCGTCGGGCGCGAACGGGAATTCGGCGACGACGTCGTCGGCGCACAGGTCGGACCAGCCCTTCATGTCGTGGGCGAGGAAGGTGTCGAGGCTCTTGCGAAGCCGTTGGGCGGCGGTCGGGGTCGTGGTCATGGGGACTATCCTTGCGGGGTACGGGGGGCGCCCATCGTCATGCCGCCGCGCTGCGACGACGCGATGACGACGGGCAAGGCCGGTCAGATGCGGACGAAGTTGTGCGTGGCAAGCGGCCCGAACGGCAGCGAGGCGAGCGGGCCGCCGACATCGAGCGTCCCCAGATCGACCGGCAGGAAACCGGTCGCCTCTAGGATCGCGCGGACCTGCGCCTTGGCGTCGGCATCGTCGCCCGAATAGAACAGCACGCGCTGGCCGCCGGCGGCTTCGGGATGCGGCAGGACGTTGACGTCGAGATGGTTGAACGCCTTTACCAGCCGCGCACCGGGCACCAGATCGGCGACGATCGCGCTCGAATGGCGATCACCGATGTCGACCGCCTTGATGCCATAGGCGGCCAGCGGATTGCCCGGATCGTTCGCCTCGGGCGACGCCGGATCGAGGAACAGGACGGGATTGGTGCCGTCGATGACGATGCGGTTGTTCCAGTCGGGCAGACCGGCCAGCACGTCCTCCAGCGCGACCCACGGCATCGCCAGCACGACGATGTCGGCGGCGGCGGCCTCGGCGACCGTGCCGGCGGTGATCGTGCCGCCGAGGTCGGCGACGAGATCCCGGAGCGATTCCGGGCCGCGCTTGTTCGCGATGATCGCCGACTGCCCCTTGTTGGCAAGGGCGCGCGCGACGTTGGAACCCAGAGCGCCCGAACCGATGATACCGATGGTCATGATGAAATCCTTCTTGTCACCGGGGTTGCATGGAATGACGGAACGATGCCCCGGCACCGGCCCGTCAGCGCGCCGATGCCGGCACGCCTATAATGTCGATATGTCGCTGATACTATGACATATCAGGCAAAAACCGATGTCACCACCGCAGCGGAATGGTGAACTTGCCGAGCCGTGCGACCTCGGCGGCGACCTGTTCGATCGTCACTTCGGCCAACACGTCCTCCATCGCCTGGCGCGCCTTGTCGAGCGTGGGGCGCAGCGCCTCCTGGATATTCCCGCCGACCGAACAGCCGGCAAGCGGCGGCAGGCGATGGAACGTGAACAATTCCGTATCCTCGACAGCGCGGTACACATCCAGAAGCCGGATCTGTGCTGCTGGCTTGGCCAGCAACGCGCCGCCGCCCGATCCCATTTGCGAGGACGTCAACCCGGCCTGTCCCAGTCGCGACAGCAGGCCCCGGATCACGACCGCGCCGGTATTGGCGGAATGCGCCAGATCTTCCGACCGCATCGGCGCATCATCGCCCACCGCAAGCGCGGCGAGAACATGGACGGCGACGACGAAACGACTGCTGGTTGGCATAGGCTGAACCCTCTGTGTGTCACCGTCACTATGACATATAATCCGGGTCGTCAACGGCTTTTTTGCGATCGGGGCTCCCGTCGTCGCGGTTCCGGTTGCAACCGGACCAGAAACCCTTCCGCCGCCGGTGCCGGACCATTCCAGACCGGGGCGAATCGGGCGCGTGCAACGCCGTTTCATCCAGATACGCCATATCGTTCAGTGCCTTAACCGCCCGAGGTCGAACATCGACCATAAGGCCGTCGACAAGGTCCATGCCCGGGATCAACACTGGGAGCACAGTCGACGGCCGAGGGTGTCGACGGATGGAGCGCAAGGCCGATGGGCAACAGGTCCGCGGCCGCTTCCGCCATGCCCTCGTCGCGTCCAACGACATATATTCACGGGGGGATACTGTGCTCGACAAGGCGAAACAAACGCGGTCCGTTCACGGATTGAGGCAGACAGCGAGCGGCACCGCGCTGGCGATCACCCTGTTGATGGCCGGGGTCGCCCATGCGCAGACGGTCGCGCCGCCGGCCGTGGACCAGCCGGCGACCGACCAGACCGACGCCGACACCCCCGCCGCCGATATTGTCGTCACCGGATCGCGCATCACCGCGAGCGGCTTCACCGCGCCGACCCCGACGCAGGTGATCGGCGAGGCCGATATTGCCCGTTCGGCCCAGCCCAACATCTTCAACGCCATCACCCAGTTGCCGTCGCTGATGGGCAGCACCGGCCGCGCGGTCGGCGTGGCCACCACGTCGAGCGGGACGCAGGGGCTGAGCTCGTTCTCGCTGCGCGGCCTGGGCGCGATCCGCACGCTGACGCTGCTCGACGGCCAGCGCTTCGTCGGCGCCAACGTCACCGGCGTGCCCGACGTCAGCCAGTTCCCGCAACTGCTGGTCCAGCGGGTGGACGTGGTGAACGGCGGTGCATCCGCTTCCTACGGATCGGACGCGATCGGCGGCGTCATCAATTTCGTCACCGACAAGCGGTTCACCGGGTTCAAGGCCAATCTCGAAGGCGGCGTCACCACCTATGGCGACGATGCCAGCGTCACCGCGCAGGCGGCATGGGGCGGCAGCTTCCTCGAAGACCGGCTGCATGTCGTCGTCAGCGGCGAATATGGCCGCGAGGGCGGGGTGCCCAATCCCGGCTTCGGCATCACCGGCGCCAACGGCCGCGACTGGTATGTATCGCCCGCGTTTCAGGTCCGCAGCATCGCGGGCACGCCCGCCGGCCAGCCCCAGATTTCGGTCATCCAGAATGCGCAGCAGTTCCAATATGCCAAATACGGCCTGATTACCTCGGGTCCGTTGCAGGGCACGGCGTTCGGCCTCAACGGCGCGCCATTCGCGTTCCAGTACGGATCGAACGGCACGCCGACCGGCACCGGTGCCGTGACCAACTGCATCACGCCGTTCTGCGTGGGCGGCGACACCAGCGGCGTGGTCGGCGCGGGTACGACGCTGGCATCGAAGCTGGAACGCCTCGTCGGCTATATCCGGACCGGCTACGACGTCGCGGCGGACAACGAGATCTATGCCACGTTCAACGCCGCGCAGGTCCGTTCGGAAAATTCGCCGAACGCTGGTGCGGCCAAGAACGCCAATCTGACGATCCAGTGTTCCAATCCGTTCGTGCCCGCATCGATCCAGGCAGCCTGCGTCACGAACAACATCACCAGTTTCCAGTTCGGCACCAGCCTCGCCAACTTCCCCGATTTCATCTCGGTCAAGCCCAAGCGGACCAATCTGCGCGGCGTGATCGGCGCGACCGGCAAGTTTCCCGCGCTCGGCACCCGGTGGAGCTATGACGCCTATTACGAATATGGCCACAACTACACCGATCTGCACGTCTCCAACATCTCGCTGAACCCGCGTTTCAACGCCGCGATCCAGGCCGTCCGCGCGGCCGACGGCTCGATCGTGTGCGCCAGCGCGGCGGCGCGCGCGTCGGGTTGCGTACCGTTCAACGTCATCGGCAACGTAACCAACAGCCAGGCCGCGCTCGATTACATCATCCCCAAGGTCGGGCCGTTCCAGCACACCTGGTCGAGCCAGCACGCCGCCAGCGCCAGCATCAACGGCCAGCCCGCATCGACCTGGGCCGGCCCGATCTCGCTGGCGTTCGGCTACGAATATCGTCGCGAATGGTACAAGGTCCGCTCGGACCCCTATGGCAACGGCATCTATCCCGAATCGCCCAACAGCGCCGACTATCCGGCCGATCCGCTGATGAACACCGTATCGGGCAACAACTGGTATGCCGGCAACTATCATTCGGGCGGCGGCAAGTACGACGTGCATGAAGGGTTCGCCGAAGTCGATGTGCCGGTGCTCGATTCGGACGATCTGGGTCGGGCGAACCTGAACGCCGCGATCCGCGAGACGCATTACAGCACGTCGGGCTGGATCGCGAGCTGGAAGGTGGGCGGCACCTGGGAGACGCCGGTCGAGGGCGTGCGGCTGCGCGCCGTCACCTCGCGCGACGTGCGCGCGCCCAACCTGTCGGAGCTGTTCGCCGCCCCCGCGATCACCAACAACGTCGTCAACGATCCGCGCGTCGCCGGCGGCCGCACGGTGACGGTGACGCAGACCAACCTCGGCAACCCCGGCCTGCGCCCCGAAGTCGGCCGCAACACCACCGGCGGCATCGTCGTGTCGGGCAGCAACTGGCTGCCCGGCTTCAACGCCTCGATCGATTATTACAGCATCAAGGTGAAGAACGTCGTCTCCGCCTTCGCCGGGCAGCAGCAGGTCGACCTGTGCCTGGTCAGCAGGATCCAGCAATTCTGCAACTCGATCTTCCTCGACAGCAACCAGCCGAACGGCAATTTCGTCAACGTGCAGGCGTTCAACCTCGCATCGATCTATACCAACGGCTTCGATATGGAGGCGAGCTATCGCCGGCCGCTCAGCGGCATCGGCCTGCCCGGCACCTTCACGCTGCGCGCGCTGGCGACGCATGTGATCCATTATCGCAGCACGTCGGGCATTCCCGGCACGATCTCGACCGAGCTGGCGGGCGTGAACCAGGGATCGATCCCCGACTGGAAGATCCTGGGCGTGCAGAGCTGGGATACCGACCGGTTCAGCCTGTCGCTCACCGAACGCTGGTTCAGCGACGGCGTGTACAGCAACGAATTCGTCGAATGCCGGTCGAACTGCCCGGCGCCGACCGCGATCCATCCGACGATCGACACCAACCACATGGCCGGCGCCTTCTATCTCGATGCCGGCGGGTCGTACAATGTGACCAGCCGGTTCACCGCCTATTTCAAGATCGACAACCTGCTGAACCGGTCGCCCGAACCGTCGCCGCAGACCAACGTCACCTATGGCTTCAATCCGCTGCTGTACGACGTCCTTGGCCGTACCTTCCGCGCCGGGTTGCGCTATGGCTTCTGATGCGGAACGGACCGCGGGGGATGCCATGATGAACGGACCGACGACATGACGCTGCTGACGATCGCGGCGGTCATCGCCCTGCTCGTGGTGCTGGTGGTGGCGGTACGCATCCCCCCGTTCGTGGCGTTCATCGTCACCGCGCTGGTCGCCGCGATCCTGCTCGGCATACCCCTGGCGGCGATCCCGGCGACGATCGAGAAGGGCATCGGCGACATGCTGGGGCCGCTCGCGGCGATCGTGGTGCTGGGCGCGGTGTTCGGCAAGCTGGTCGCCGACAGCGGCGCGGCGCAGCGGATCGCCGAAACGCTGGTCGCATTGCTCGGCGAAAAACGGTTGCCGCTGGCGATGGCGGCGACCGGGTTCGTCGTCGGCATCCCGTTGTTCTACAACGTCGGCTTCGTCCTGATGGTGCCGCTGATCTTCTCGGTCGTGCGGCGGACGGGGTTGCCCGCGGTCTATGTCGGCATTCCGCTGCTGGCGGGCATGTCGATCGCGCACGGCTTCCTGCCGCCGCACCCCTCGCCCGCCGCGCTGGTGCCGCTGTTCGGGGCCGATATGGGACTGACGCTGATCTACGGCCTGATCGTCGGCGTTCCGACGCTCGCCATCGCCGGGCCGCTGTTCGCGCGGACGCTGCGGCATATCCGCGCGGTGCCGGCCCCGCTGTTCGCGACACCGGCGGGCGACGACCTGCCGCTGCCCGGTGCCGCGCGCAGCATCGCCTGCGCGCTGCTGCCGGTGGTGCTTATCGCCGGCGCGACCGGGCTGGCCCATCTGTCGCTGCCCCCCGGGGCGCATGCCGTCGTCACCTTCACCGGCAGTCCGCTCGTCGTGCTGCTGCTCTCGATCGTCGTCGCGCTGCTCGCGCTGCGATCGGCCCGGGGAATATCGCTTGCGCAGGGCATGGAAGGATTCGTCGTCGCGATCCGCGACATCGCGCCGATCCTGCTCATCATTGCAGGCGCGGGCGCCTTGAAACAGGTATTGATCGCCAGCGGGGCCGATGTCGCGCTGACCGGTGGCCTGTCGGGCCTGCCGGTGCCGCCGCTCGTCACCGGCTGGCTGGTCGCCTGCATCATCCGCATCGCGCTGGGATCGGCGACGGTCGCCGGGCTGACCGCCGCCAGCCTCGTCCATCCGCTGGCGACAGCGGCGGGGACCGATCCCAATCTGATGGTGCTGGCGATCGGCGCGGGCAGCCTGATGTGCAGCCACGTCAATGATTCGGGTTTCTGGATGTTCAAGGAATATTTCGGGCTGTCGCTGCGCGACACGTTCCGGTCGTGGTCGCTGATGGAAACGCTGGTCGGTATCTTTGGCCTCGTGTTCGTCCTGCTGCTCGACATGGCGCTCAGGGGGATTGCGTCATGAAGACGATGGGGAGCGCGATCCTGCTGTCGCTGCTGGCGGGGACGGCGGCGGCGCAACAGGTCGACTGGCCCTCGCCACGCCTCGCCCGGCCGAAGATGGATGTGATCGGCCCCTATGACGCGGTGTTCATCGCCGGGGCCGATACGATCGCCCGCCCGGCGCAGGGCTATGCCGAGGGAGAGACGCTGCCCGCCAGCCCGCAATGGACGCTGAGCGCATGGATCAGGCCCGCGCGTATCACCGCCGGTCGCGCGATCGTCGGCGGTATCGGCCCGGCCGCCGGGCCGCGCTCGCGTGCGCTGGCGCTGGTCGACGGGCGGGCCGCGCTGCTGGTCGGCGACACGCTCGTCCGGGGCGGGCCGGTGCTGGCCGCCGGTCGCTGGCATCACCTGATCGCCATCGGCGACGGCGACCGCATCCGCCTGCTGCTCGACGGTCGCGAGGTCGCGGCCGGGCGGGCGGCGATCGAGCCGGCGCCCGCGCTCGTCACGATCGGGCCGCGCCTGCCCGGCCTGCCGTTCTTCACCGGCCATGTCGCCGCGCTGACCTTCACACCGAAGGTGCCAACTCCCGCCGAAATCGCCACGGCGGCGCGTGCCATCCCCGACGAGGCGCTGATCCGGTTCGAGGATGCCAGCCCCACTTGGCCGCTGACCGTGCGCAACCAATATGGCGAGGCGGTACCGCAACGCGCGTGGACGCTTCCCACGGGCAACGCGCCCTTTTCGCCGCCACGGGCGATCCCCGTCCCATCCGCCGCCGCGCTCGTCCCGGCGGGCGGCGGGCGGTTTAGCGTCAACGGATGGCGCATGGCCGAAGGACCCACGGTCGCCGCCGGTGGCCCCGCGCTGTCGACCCCCGGTTTCGACGCCGCGCGCTGGCACGTCGCGACCGTGCCGGGCACCGCGCTCACCACGCTGGTCGATCGCGGCGTCTATCCCGATCCGGGCATCGGGCTGAACAACATGGCGATTCCCGAACGCTTGGCGCGGCAGGATTACTGGTATCGCACCGAATTCGTGCCGCCCGCCGATCTGGCGGGCAAGCGGCTGACGCTGCGCTTCGACGGCATCAACTATGCCGCCGAGATCTGGGTCAACGGCACGGCGGCCGGGACGATCAAGGGCGCCTTCATCCGCGGCGCGTTCGACGTGACCGACATGCTGGTGCCGGGACGCAGCAACGCCGTCGCGGTGCGCGTCTCGCCGCCGCCGCACCCGGGCATCCCGCACGAACAGTCGATGACCGCCGGTCGCGGCGAGAACGGCGGCGCGATGATGATCGACGGGCCGACCTTTACCGCATCCGAAGGCTGGGACTGGATTCCCGCCGTCCGCGACCGCAACACCGGATTGTGGCAGGGCGTCGAACTGGTCGCCACCGGCACCCTGACGCTGGGCGATCCGCAGGTCGTGACGACGCTGCCGAACGGCGACACCAGCGTCGCCGATGTCGCAATCGCGGTGCCGGTCACGAACCACGGGCCGGTGCCGCTCGACACGACCATCCGCGCCACGTTCGACGACGTCACCGTGACCCGAGCGGTGCGCGTTCCCCCGGCGGCGACGGTGACGGTCGCGCTGACGCCCGCGAGCCACCCCGCGCTTCGCGTCGCCAATCCACGGCTGTGGTGGCCGAACGGCTATGGCGATCCGACGCTGCACGACCTGCATCTGGGCATTACCGGTCCGAACGGCCTGTCGGACGAGGCGCGGGTGCGCTTTGGGATGCGGCAGGTAACGTACGAACTGTCGTCGCTCGACAGCCACGGCGATTTGCGCCGGATCGAGGTCGACCTCGCCCGTGCCCGCCACCTGGGTACGCCGGTCATCGACGAACGCCATGCCGGGCTGCGCAAGGTGCCCGGCGGCTGGGCCAATTCGCTGTTCCCCGGTGCCGAACGATCGCCGGCGGTACGGACCATCACCGGCGACGAGGGCCTGTCGCCGCACCTCGTGCTGCGGGTCAACGGTGTCCGCATCGCCGGGCGCGGCGGCAACTGGGGCATGGACGACATGCGCAAGCGGGTCGGGCACGACCGGCTGGACCCCTATTTCCGGCTGCACCGCGATGCGGGAATGAACATCATCCGCAACTGGATGGGGCAGAGCACCGAAGCCAGCTTCTACGACCTTGCCGACCGCTACGGCATCATGATCCTGAACGATTTCTGGGAATCGACGCAGGACAACAACGCCGAGGCGGAGGACGTGCCGCTGTTCCTCGCCAATGCGCGCGACACGGTGCGGCGGTTCCGCAACCACCCCTCGATCGTGATGTGGATCGGCCGCAACGAAGGCGTGCCGCAACCGATCCTGCAGACCGCGTTGCAGGACATGGTGTGGGCCGAGGACGGCACCCGCATGTACAAGGGCAATTCGCGGATCATCAATTTCGCCGGGTCCGGCCCGTACAACTGGCGCGAGCCCGCCGGGTATTTCACCGATTTCGCCAGGGGTTTCGCGGTGGAGGTCGGCACCTACAGCTTTCCCACGCTGGAGGCATGGCAGCGGGCGGTGCCCGCTGCGGACCGGTGGCCGATCAACGACACCTGGGCCTATCACGACTGGCATCAGGAGCGTGCCGTCGCCGTGACCAGCTTCATGGACGCGATGGCGACCCGTTTCGGCCCCGCCACCGATCTCGCCGATTTCGAGCGCAAGGCGCAGATGCTGAACTATGAATCGCACCGCGCGATCTTCGAGGGAATGAACGCCGGCCTGTGGAAGACCAACAGCGCGCGGATGCTGTGGATGTCGCACCCGGCGTGGCCGTCGACCGACTTCCAGATTTATTCCTCCGACTATGACACGCATGGCTCGTTCTACGGCACCAGAAAGGGTGCGGAGCCGGTCCATGTGCAGATGAACCTGCCCGACCGCCGGGTCGTGATGGTCAATACGACCCGCACACCGCTGACCGGGGTTCTGGTGCGCGCGCGGATCGTCGGCCTCGACAATCGCGAATGGTCGGTGAAGGAGCGACGGATCGACGTGCCCGCCAACGGCATCGTCGATGCGTTCCTCCTCGATCCGGCGGCGGCCGGCACGGCGCCGGTCCTCGTCCGGCTGGAGGCGGAACGCACCGACGGGACGCGGCTGTCCGACAATTTCTATTGGGATGCCGCCAGCCCCGCCGCGCTGCGTGCGCTCGTCGCGATGCCGGCGGGCATGGTCACGGCACGGGCGACGCCGGGGATGGCGGGGGACGAACGCAGCATCACGATCGATCTGGCCAACACCGGCCGGGTTGCGGTGCTGCAGACCAAGCTGACCCTGTTCGATACCGCCGGACAACAGATACTGCCGGCCTATTTCACCGACAATTATGTGTCGCTGCTGCCCGGCGAGACGCGACAGGTGAGCGTTCGATATTCGGCGGCGCGCGGCCCGGCACGGGTGCGCCTGCGCGGCTGGAACCTCGCGCCCGCCGACGTGCCGTGATCGGGTTCACCCGACAGGGGTATCGCGACGACGATAAGCGTTCAGTCGTACAGGCGCGCGGGGGACGCGGCGATCGCCCGTGCCGCCTGCGCGACCTGCGCGCGGTTGCTGACCTGAAGCCGGCGCATCAGTTGCGTCATATGCGCTTTGACGGTTGATTCGGCGATACCCAGATCATAGGCGATCTGCTTGTTGAGGAGGCCCGAATGCACGCCCTGCATGATCCTGACCTGCCGCGGCGTCAGCGGCGGAGCGGGCGTGACGCGGTATTTTTTCGCGATGGCGGCCATATGGTTCGGACGTACCGGCACGGCGTCTCTCCTCCTCCGAAAACTGCCGATGGTGTGACGGCATCCGGTGCCGCCCCCATCGATCCTGTCATGCCAATCCGGGCAACCAGTGACCGTCTGTCTGACAGATTTCGGTATACTGCCAGTTGTCTTGACCAATCAAGAGGGATTCAGGCGGCCATGTCGCGATTTTGGTCAGACAGATTTCACGGTGGCCGACTGCGGCATTCCGTACCATGAGCGACAGCCGGCTTACCGATCGCGCCTATGCCGCGATCGTCGGGATCATCATCGACAACAACCTTCAGGTCGGCGACCGGTTGCCGTCCGAAAACCGGCTGGGCGAGCAGTTCGGCATGTCGCGGCCGATCGTGCGCGAGGCGCTGGTACGGCTCGGATCGGACGGCATCACCCTGTCGCGGCGCGGTGCCGGTTCCTATGTCAAGCGGCGGCCGTCGCCCCGGCTGGGCGCGCACATCCCGCTGGCCGGGCTGGCGGCGACGCTCGGCACGTACGAAGTGCGTCTGGTGCTCGAAGCCGAGGCGGCACGCCTTGCGGCGCAGCGGCGGTCGGACGAATCGATGGTCATTCTGGAAGAACGGTTGCGCGCGCTGCGTGCGGCGCTGCTGTCGGACGGTCCGGCGCATGACGAGGACTGGCAGTTGCACCGCGCCATCATCGAGGCGACGGGCAATACCGCTTTCCTGTCGGTGTTCGACCATCTGTACGACGACGTGTCGCGCATTCTGAAAGCCGGTGTCGACATCTCCCGCACGCGCCCGCCCCGCGCGATCGAGGCGATGATGGCCGAGCATGAGGCGATCGTCGAGGCGATCCGGGCGCAGGACCCCGACGACGCCGCGCTCGCCATGCGCTGGCATCTGAGCCAAGGGCGCAAGCGATTGATGCCGTGACATAAAATACCTTGTCGATAGCGCGGGCTGACGCTGGTGCCGCCGCCGCCGGACCACGGCGGCGGCACCAGCGGACGTCACCTGTCGCCGGTCACCAGACCCGACTGGCGCAGATCCTTCAGGGCCACGCCGCTCCCGCCACGCCGCCGCGCCTCGCGCAGCAGCCAGACGATCGTGTCGCGGGCGTCGGCATGGGACAGGCCGTGCGGCGGGCGGATGTTCGACACGCAATTGCGGTCGCTGTCGTGCCGGCCGACCATTGGTGCCCAGGTGAGATAGGCGCCGAGGCTGTCGGGCGAGCTGAGGCCCGGCCGCTCGCCGATCAGGACCAGCACCATCGCCGCGTCCAGCGCCGCGCCGATCGCATCGCCCAGCGCCACCCGCCCCTGTCGCGCGATCACCGGCACGGCGATCCGCCAGTCGGCCAGCGCGGCCATGACCAGCGTCGCCACCGCCGCGCCATGCGCGTGCAACGCCGCGGCCGACAGCCCGTCGGCGAGCACGATCGCCAGATCGCATCCCTCTTGCCGCTGCGCCGCCAGCGCGGCCGCCGACGCCGGGGCAAGGCGGCGCCCCAGATCGGGGCGGGTCAGATAGGCGGCACGATCGGGCGCGCCGCTGTCCACCACCACCGCCGACCCGCCGAGCGCGGCGGTGACGGCGGCGACGTCGAGCGGGGTGTGGACCGCGTCCCTCGCGCGGGCATGGTCGAGCTGGAACGCCAGCATCGCCGCCGTCGGCATCCCCCGTCCGGCGCGACCGAGGCCGATCCGCGCCTGCGTCGACCGGGGGCCATGCGCGACCGGATCACGGGCGGCATCGTCGCTCACGGTCGGCCCGCGCGATCGGCATCGAACAGCAGCGGCAGCCGCGCCGCGCCATCGGCCAGCGTGGCGCAGGCCGGCGCGCCCGCCGCATCGACCAGTCCCATCGACCGCAGCCACCCGGCGAATTCGGGGGCCGGCCCCTGCCCCAGCAGATGGCGGGCATAGAGCGCGTCGTGAAAGCTGGTCGATTGATAGTTCAGCATCACATCGTCCGATCCGGGCACGCCCATCACGAAATTGACCCCGGCGACGCCGAGCAGCGTCAACAGCGTGTCCATGTCGTCCTGGTCCGCCTCGGCATGATTGGTGTAGCAGATGTCCACCCCCATCGGCAGGCCCAGCAGCTTGCCGCAGAAATGATCCTCCAGCCCGGCACGGACGATCTGCTTGCCGTCGTAGAGATATTCCGGGCCGATGAAGCCCACCACGCTGTTGACCAGAAACGGGTCGAACGCGCGGGCGACGGCATAGGCGCGGGCCTCCGTCGTCTGTTGATCGACGCCGTGATGCGCCTCGGCCGACAGCGCCGATCCCTGCCCCGTCTCGAAATACATCACCTGCGAACCGATCGTGCCCCGGTTCAGCGCGCGTGCGGCATCCAGCCCTTCGGCGAGCAGGGCAAGGGTGATGCCGAACCCGGTGTTCGCCGCCTGCGATCCGGCGATCGACTGGAACAGCAGGTCCACCGGCGCGCCGCGTTCGATGGCGGCGATGCCGGTGGTGATGTGCGCCAGCACGCAGCTTTGCGTCGGGATCGCATAGCGGTCGCGCACGCCGTCGATCAGGTGCAGCAGCTCGATCATCGCCGCCGGATCGTCGCGCGCCGGATTGATGCCGATCATCGCATCGCCACAGCCCATCAACAGCCCGTCGAGCATCGCCGCCGCGATGCCGGCGGGGTCGTCGGTCGGGTGGTTGGGCTGCAACCGCACGCCCAGCGTGCCCGACTGTCCCATGGTATTGCGGAACCGGGTGACGACGCGGATCTTCGCGGCGATCGCGATCAGATCCTGATTGCGGCACAGCTTCGACACCGCCGCCGCCATTTCGGGGGTGATCCCCGCCGCGACGGCGGCGATCGTCGCGCCATCGGTTTCGTCGGCCAGCAGCCATTCGCGAAACCCGCCGACGCTCAGATGCGCGATCGGGGCGAACGCGGCGGCATCGTGCCGGTCGACGATCAGCCGCGTGACCTCATCGACCTCGTACGGCACCACCGCATCGGTCAGGAACGCGGTGAGCGGCAGGTCGGCCAGCACATGCCGCGCCGCGACCCGTTCGGTGGCGTCGCGCGCGGCGACGCCGGCCAGTACGTCGCCCGAGCGATGGGGAGAGGCGGCGGCCAGCAACGCGGCCAGACCATCGAATCGATAGCGCGTGCCGCCAAGGTCCACCGCCAGCATCACCGCGCGCGCGCCACCGACGTCAGGAAATCGATCAGCACCGCGAAATACGCCTCGGGTTCCTCATAGAAGGGCATGTGCGAGCTGTTGGGAAACACATGGATGCGCGAATCGGGCAGCGCGCGGTGCATCCGTTCCGAACACGCCGGGGTCAGTTCGTCATGCACCCCGGTCAGCACCAGCGCGGGGGCGGCGATGGCGCCCATCGCCGGTATCCGGTTCCAGTCGGTCATGTTGCCGGTAAAGGTGAACTCGTTCGGCCCCTGCATCGTGTGATAGGGGCCGGTGTTCCAGTCGGCGAGCGCGGTGACGAGCGGTTCGGGCCATGTCTTCAACCGGCAGACATGGCGATAGTTCAGGATGGTCATCGCCGCCTGATATTCGGGATGGTCCATCGTCCCCGCCGCTTCGTGCGCGGCCATCATCGTCACCGTTTCGGTGCCCAGCCCCAGCTTCAGCCGCTTGAGTTCGGCCACCAGATGCGGGATGTCGCACGCGCCGTTGGCCAGGATCAGGCTGGCGATCCGGTCGGGATGGGTCAGGGCATATTCGGTGCCGAGCCACGTTCCCCAGCTATGGCCGAGGAAATGGACCCGGTCGACGCCGAACGCCGCGCGAACCTCGTCCGCCTCCGCGACATAGCGCGCCAGCGTCCACAGCGCGGGATCGGTCGGGCGGTCGGATGCGCCGCACCCCAGTTGGTCCCAGGTGACGACGCGAAATCCCGCCGCCACCAGCCGGGCGTGCGGCGCGCGCAGATACAGGCTCGGCAGACCCGGGCCGCCATTGGCGAGCATCACCGTTTCGGCCCCCTCGCCGTACCTATAGCCGGTAACGCGGTGGCCGTCCGACAGGGGAATGTCGACGATAACAGGCTCGAAGGTCATCGGCGGAGACTCCGGCGAAGGGACGGGCAAGGGTGCGCGCGCATCATCGCGCGGGCAAGGGGGTGATCGCGGTAGCCCGACGCCGCGCGCGCCAGACCAGCACGACCGGCAGCAGCAACAGGCACGCCAGCAGCGACGCCCCGGCATCGGTCGTCAGCATCGCGTGCAGCCCGCCGCGGTCATAGGCCTGTCCGTCGAGCGCCTGCATATAGGCGATCGGCAGGCAAGTCGCCGCCTGGAGGAACGCGAACTGGGTGGCGGCCAGCGGATTATCCTCGCCGATGCTGCGGAACACGATGGTGCTTTCGACCGCGAAGGCCGCCGCCTGAAAGATGTTCTGCCCGATCAGCGCCAGCGCGAACACCGCCGGGGTATGCGGCAGCGCGGAGAGCGACAGGGTGAAACAGGCGCCGGTCGCGCCGATCGCGAGATAGATGAACAGCGGTTCGATGCGCCGGACCAGCGCCGGCACGAACAGCGTGCCGAGGATCGCCGAAGCGGTGACGCCGATGCCGGCGACGACCGACACGAAGCGTTCCGACGCGCCGAATTCACCGCCCAGCCCGCCAAGGCTGTTGGTCAGCGCGAAGGAGGCGGCGGGCAGGCAGAACAGGAACAGCGTGCGCCGGACGACGGGGCGACGGATCAGCAGCCCCAGTTCGCGCAGCAGCGTGGCATAGCTTTCGCGCGCGCCGCGCCGGGTGCCCGCCGGCGCCGGAATCCATGCCAGCAACACCATCGGCAGGGCGATAGCGATCGCGCAGGCCAACGGCCCGACGACCGGCGGCAGGCCGCGCAGCAGCGTCATGAACAGGATCGCGCCGATCCCGAACCCGGCGACGTTGCCGACGGTAAAGCTCGCCGCCAGTCGCCCTTCCTGCCCCTTCGGCACGATCGTGCCCAGCCATCCGCCGAGCGCGTTGTAATAGAGATTGGCCGCCAGAAAGCCGGTCACGAGCAACGGCGTCAGCACTTCGGGCGAACCCAGATTGCGCATCGCCACGAAGGCGATGACGGCGGCGAGCAGCCCGAAGCAGATCGCATAGGCGCGACGGCTGAAGCGCACATCGAGGATCGGCGCGACCAGGAACCCGCAGAACGTCGGGACCAGCGCCAGCGCGGTGATCGACGCGATCGTCACCTGCGCCACGCCGCGCGCCGCCAGCAATTGCGGCACCGTCATCAGGCACAATGCGCCATAGGCACCGAAGGTCAGGTTCGCGAGGCCCATCAGCGCCACGGGCAGCGTGCGTCGCGCGGTCATCGCGCACCCGCCGTCGCGGTGGCGGGTGCCGGCTGCGCGAAGGGCGGCGGGGCCGCGACCGGCGGCGCGAACGGCGGCGGTGCCTCGTCGAGCAGGTTGCGGACGAAATAGTCGCGCATCTTGCGCCAGTAGAACGGCCGGTTCGGCCGGTGCGAGCTGTTGGGCAGGATCAGCAGGTCGACATCGCGTCCCGATTGGATCAGCGCATCGGCAAGCCGCATGGTTTCGGTGACCGGCACATTGTCGTCGATGTCGCCATGCCCGAGCAGCAGCTTGCCGCGCAGATTGCCCGCGACCGACAGGTTGGAATTGCGGTCCCATGTCGCCTGGTCGGCATAGCCCATCGACACTTCGGGCCACCATGCCTTGTCGAGCCGCAGTTCGTGGTTGCCCGCCCATGCCACCGCGACCTTGTAGAATGCCGGGCGGCGTAGCACGAACCGCGCGGCGTCATAGCCGCCCGCCGACCCGCCATAGACCCCCACCCGGCTCACATCCATATAGGGGTAGCGCGCCGCCATCTGGCGGATCAGCGCGATATGATCGTCCAGCCCGACCTCGCCCAGATTGCGATAGGCGGGCAGGCGGAACGCTTGTCCCCGCCGCGACGTGCCGGTGCCGTCGACCGACACGACGATCGCGCCCACCTGCGCCAGCGACGCCTGTCGCGCCGCGACCGCGCCGGTCCATGTCGTCGGCACCTGCGTCGTGGTCGGGCCGGTATAGACTTCCTCGATCACCGGATAGGACCGGGTGGGATCGAACCCGACCGGTCGCCAGATCATGCCGTAGATCGGCGTGCGCCCGTCGGCGGCCACCCCCCGGAACGTCTCGGGCATCACGAAGCCGGTGGCGCGCAGCGCGCTGTCGTCGGCGCGCGCCAGTTCGGCCACGATCCGCCCGTCCGCCGCGTCGCGCACCACGGTGCGGGTGGGAATGGTGGGAGCGGACATCGCGTCGACCATCCATCTGCCGTCCTTCGACACGGCGACGTCATGGTCGAGCGGTTCGGGGGTCAGCAGCACCGGCGGCGACGCGCCGTCGCTGCCGACGCGATAGGCGGCCCGGTAATAGGGATTGCGATCCCCCTCGCGCCCGACCCCGGTCAGCAGGATGCTGCCGCGCTTCGCATCGACATGCTCGATGCCGATCACTTCCCATGCGCCGGTCGTCAGCGCGGTGCCGCCATCGGGCGCATCGGGCTTCACCAGATAGAGTTGCGCCCAGCCGCTGCGTTCGGACACGCTGAGCACCCCGCCCAGTTCGGGCGCGGCGCGAAAGAAGCTGCTCGTCACCGTCACCAGCGGGCGCACCGCCTCGCGCGCGATCATCCGCGCCGCGCCGGTTTCCGGATCGGCGCGATAGACGAGGACCTGGCCATAGCCGCGCTCGGTCCACGCCATCTGCGGCTTGCCGTCGTGCCAGCCCAGATCGGGCGGTATCGGATAGAGGATCGATTCGGACGGGATCGCCAGCGGCACCAGCCGCGCCCGCCGCCGCTTGAGCGCGCGTTCGACATCGACCGCGAAGCGCGTCGCCTGCGGCAGTTTCTCGGCCCCCGCCAGCGGATAGATATATTGGAACGAGCGCGGGTAGAAACTGCCCGGCGGGTTTTCCTGCGTGATGCTCAGTTTCTTCACGCCGCGCGTGTCGAGCCGCCACGTCACGATGGTGCGGCTGTCGGGCGACCATGCGACCGATACCGGCATGACCGGGTCTTCGGTCCCCGCCTTCAATATGTCGGCCAGTTGCGGGATGCTGCGGCCATAGGGTTGCTCGCGCGTGCCGTCGGTGGTCAGCGCCACCTCGCGCTTCGATCGGCGATCTCGGGCGAAGAGGTTGAAGTCGCGCGCCACGATCTCGAACCGGCCATCGGGCGATACCGCGCCCTCGCCGTCGGGCGCGCCGGTCGCCGCTTCGGCCAGCGTGCCGTCGGGCGCCAGTTGCCAGCGTTTGTCGAACGCGCCGAACCGCAACACGCCCTTGGCCGACTCGAATACCGGGTCCTCGATCGACAGTTCTTCGGCATCGACCGGTTTGGCGATCGCCGCCGCCAGCAACCGCGCCAGCGTCGCCTCGTCGGTCAGCGGGGCAAGGGTTCCGGTCGCCAGTTCGAGCCGCCGCAAGGTGCGGCGTCCCGGAACGCCGGTCCAGTAGAGCAGGAACCGGCTGTCGTCGGTAAAGGTCGCGCGGACATCGCCATCGGCGAACAGCGCGTTGGCCGCCGGACGCTGGAACCGGTCGGCCAGCGCATAGCGTTCGGCGATCGACGCCACGGGTCGCGGCGCCCCGGCCGTCGCGCGGACGCCGCTGCCCGATGGCCGCGCCGGTGCCATGGTCGCCGTCGCGAGCGCCAGTCCGCCCAGTGCCGTCCCGCACAGCGTCCGCGCCATTGCCTGATACCCGCCGCCTGTCACCGTCTTGATCCCCTTCGCCACGTCGCATGATCCGATCTTGCACCCCTTCGTCGGGGCATGGATATTGCGTTGCACCATATTCCTATTGACATAAATACAGTTATGTATTCTGTATACGAAATACATCTGGGGGACAATATGAATAGGAAAGCGACGTTTCGATATGCCTTGTTGCTCGGGGGAGCGACCGTAGGAACCTTGCCGACGATGGCGCTGGCACAGGCGCTGCCGGTCGCCGACGACAAGGCGACGGTCGACGACAAGGCGGGCGAGCAGGGGGAAATTCTCGTCACCGGATCGCGCATCCGCCGCATCGCAGCAGACAGCCCGTCGCCCGTCGCGGTCGTCGATGCCGACCAGATCCGGGCGACCGGCGCGACGCAGATCACCGATGTTATCAACCAGTTGCCAGCGCTGGCGATCACCCAGACCAACCAGACGAGCAACCTTGCCGGCAATGCCGGCGTCAACGCGCTCGACCTGCGTGGCATGGGGACGCAGCGGACGCTGGTGCTGGTCGATGGCCGCCGGCAGGTGCCGTCGATTCCCGGCACGTCGGCGGTCGATCTGTCGAACCTTCCCGCCAGCCTGATCGAACGGGTCGAGGTCGTGACCGGCGGTGCCTCGGCGCTCTATGGTGCCGACGCCGTCGCGGGCGTCGCCAACTTCATCACCAAGCGCGATTTCCAGGGGGTCGACGCCAACCTGCGCTACGGGGCGTCGACCCGGGGCGACATGGACATCTACAGCATGGACCTGACCGCCGGGCGCAATTTCGCCGACGGTCGAGGCAATGTGACGCTCTACGGCTTCTATGAAGAACAGCCGGGATCGATCACCGGTGCCGACCGGCCGTGGACGGCGGGCGGCTATCCCTTCTACACCCGGCAGCGCTCGGGCCAGAAATATTACATTACCGACGACAACCAGAACATCTATTCGTCGAATTCGCCGCAGGTGGTTCTGGGCAACAAGCTGTTCGCGATCAATCCCGACGGGTCGCTGCGCGCGCCGCAACTGGGATCGAAGGGGTTCACCAACGCGACGCCGGTGACGATCTCGAACACCAACAACGAAGCGCTCGGCACGCTCATCACCAATTCGGGCGGCGAATATCATGGCCGGTACGATGGCTGGTATCTCTCGGTTCCCAGCGAGCGCTTCTCGACCCGGGTGAGCGGCAATTTCGAAGTGTCGCCCGCGCTCAAGCTGTTCGCCAACGCATCGCTGTCGCAGAACCGGTCGGAGGGGTCCTATGCGCCGCTGACCGCCTTCGGATCGGATGCGGTGCCGGCCGACAGCCCGTTCATCACCCCGGCGATCCTTGCGGCGAACGGCGGCGCACTGCCCGCCGGCGGGCTGTATTTCGCGCGGCGGGTAATGGAAGTCGGCACCCCCGTCACCGTCTATCGCCGCCAGACGTTCCAGAGCGCCTTCGGTGCGCAGGGGGATTTCCGCCTGCTCGCCCATGACTGGAATTATTCGGGCTATTATTCCTACGGCGTCACCGAACAACAGGTGCGCGACGTCAATTCCACCTCCTATCGCCGGTGGTATCAGGGGCTGAACTCGACGCGCGGCGCCAATGGTCAGGCGGTGTGCCGCAGCACGCTGACCAACCCCGGCAACGGCTGCGTCGCGATCAACCCGCTGCTCCCGCTGACGCAGCAGATGATCGATTACATCCAGTATTCGTCGAGCTGGGCACGATCGGTGATGAAGCAGCAGGTGGTGTCGGGCTATGTCTCGGGCGGCCTGTTCGACCTGCCCGGTGGCGCGGTGGAAGCGGTGGTCGGTGCCGAATATCGCAAGGAAAGCAACGATATTGGCATCCAGGCCGAATATGATCCGACCAGCAGCCGCTATGATCCGACGCTCGGCGTCACCGCGACGCCGCTGGTCGGGAAATACGACGTCAAGGAAGTCTACGGCGAACTGCACGTACCCATATTGAAGGACGTGCCGGGCTTCCGCTCGCTGTCGGTCGACGGCGCGGTGCGGCTGTCGGATTACAGCACCGCCGGCAAGACCACGACGTACAAGATCGGCGGCGAATGGGCACCGTTCCGCGACATCCGCTTCCGCGCGACCTATGGCCAGGCGGTGCGCGCGCCGAACATCGGCGAACTCTACACCGCCAGCAGCATCGGCGGCATGTGGATCACCGATCCGTGCCAGAACTGGAACATCGTCAACCGGACCGACAAGACGCAATATACCGCCGCGAACTGCGCAACGATCAAACCCGGCGATACCAAGACCTACTGGGTCTACCGTGACATCATCTCGAAGGGGAACCTCGACCTCAAGCCCGAAACCGCGCGGACGCTGACCGTGGGGACGGTGCTGCAACCGCACTTCATCCCCGGCCTGTCGCTGACGGTCGATTATTTCAACATCGACCTGCGCGATTCGATCGACGCCTTCCCGGCACAGACGCTCATCAACAAATGCGTCGACCAGCCGACGCTCACCAACATCTTCTGTCCGCTGATCCAGCGCGATGCCAACAACAACCTGTTGTCGGTCATCACCCAGAAGCTGAACCTCGCCAAATATCTGACGCGCGGCATCGATCTCGGTCTGCAATATGCCACGTCGCTCGACCGGCTCGGCATCGCCGGCGTGTCGGGCAGGCTGTCGGTCGATGCGAACTATACCCGGCTGCTCAAGCGCGAATACACGCTCGATCCGACCGATCCGACGACGACCACCGAATATCGCGGCGTGTTCGGATCGCCGACGTGGAAGGGCGTGGTCCGTACCGCCTATACCGCCGACACCTGGGGCGCGAACTGGACGCTGCGGCATTTCTCGCCGATGCGCGCCAGCAGCGCGATCACCGAAGAGACGCATGAGCAGGTCTATACGCCCGACGTGTTCTACAACGACTTCTCGGCATGGGTCCGGCTGTTGCGGGGCGTCGACCTGTCGGGCGGCCTGAACAACGCCTTCGACCGCAAGCCGCCGCGTATTCCCGGTGCCGAAGCGGGCGGCGCGAACTTCGAACTGGGGTATCAGGCCGGCGTCTACGACGTGATCGGTCGCACCTTCTTCGTCGGTGCGCGGATCCATTACTGACCTGACGGCGGCGGACCGGTTCCGCCGCCGCCGGTGCAGGCCGTCATGGGACGGCGGCCTGCATCGTCGGTTTCCCTCTGCCCTGTCCCGATGCGTGGAGCGGTGCGTCGCTTCGCATCACCCCCGCCACCGCCAGCGCCTGCCGGAAGGCGTCGGGAATGGCGAAGCGATAGCAGGCGAGCGTCTGCGCGAGCCGTTCGGGACGGTCGATTCCCGACAGGACACTGGCGACGCAGGGATGCGCCAGCGGAAAGAGCGGTTGTCCGCCCGAGCGTGCGAATGGCAGATAGCCGAACTCGTCGAGGACCACGACCTTGAGCCGGGATAGCCGGGCCGCAAGCGCACCAGTCTCGCCGAGGCGGATCAGGGACCAGCCTCCGCCAATCCATCTGCTCCACTCATCAGCGGGAGGTTGGCGCATGGCCACCAACGCTACCGCTGCGCCCAACGACGCCGGGCCGAATGGCCGCTGCCGTTTCCCCAGCGGTCGATCGCGCTCGCCACGTGGCAACAACAACGAACAGAAGCATGGCCGCTATTCGATGTTGCGATCGAGCTTGTACGGCAGGCAAGCCAACGCACGATGTAGGGATAAACGTGGGAGCGGATAGCTCGCACTGACAAAAATCAAGCAATTGCAGCGCTTTACAGCACGGTCTTGGCGGAGCGGGAGGGATTCGAACCCTCGATACGGTTTTGCCGTATACTCACTTTCCAGGCGAGCGCCTTCGACCACTCGGCCACCGCTCCGCATTGCCGGAAGAATGGCTCCCTAGGGGGCTTGGCCGCGTCGTGCAAGGGCGGTTGATGGGCGCGCGTCGCCATGGCAGGATCGGCCCCATGTCAGCCCTGCTCGCTCTCGCCGCCCTGCTTCAGGCCGCCCCTGCCGCCCCCGCCCCCACCCCGGCCGATCCGGTCGCGGCCGACTGGCGGGCGATCCCCGACGACGAACTGCTGGTGATGACGCTGGCGGGCGACCGGCGGATCGTGATCCGCCTCGCCCCGCGCTATGCGCCGGTGCATATCGCCAACGTGCGCCGGCTGGCCGCCGCGCATTGGTGGGACGGCACCTCGGTCTATCGCATCCAGGACAATTACGTCGCGCAATGGGGCGACGTGACCGAAAAAAAGCCGTTGCCCACCGGCGTTGTCGCCAATCCCCCGGCCGAATATGACAGCGCCCGCTACGACGCGGTGACGGCCATGACCCGGCGCGATCCCTATGCGGCGAAAAGCGGCCATAGCGCCGACGGATGGCCGGTGGCGGGCGACGGACAGCGCGGCTGGCTGGCGCATTGCTACGGCATGGTCGGTGTCGGGCGCGACATGGCGCCCAGCACCGGCAGCGGCGCGGAACTTTATGCGGTGATCGGCCATGCGCCGCGTGCGCTCGACCGCAACGTCGCGCTGATCGGGCGGGTGGTGGAGGGGATGGAATATCTTTCCTCGCTGCCACGCGGCACCGGCACGATGGGCTTCTACGCGCCCGACCAGACCCCGACGCCGATCGTCTCGATCCGCCTGGCGAGCGATCTGCCCGCCGCCGCACGGCCGCGCTTCGAATATCGCGCCGCCGACAATGCCCGCTATGCGCGCTGGATACAGGGGCGCGAGAACCGCGAGCCGCCGTTCTTCATGGTGCCCGCCGGCGGGGCCGACATCTGCAACGCGATGCCGCCGGTCCGCCGGGTGCCGTAACGGGCGATCCAGAATATCTGGATCGGATCGGAGCGGGCCGGCACCGTATCCGCGCGAGCGGATCAAACGCCCTACCGCAACTGCTCGTCGCGCCACCATGGCTCGGCACGCGGCAGGGTGATCGCATCGTGCTCGCCCGGCGCTTCGGCGATAGCGCGCAGCCGGTCGAGGTCCTCGGGCGTGTCGATGTCGATCAGCTCGGCCGGCGCGGTTACGACATGCCGCCCGGCCCGCACCAGATCGCGCGCGCCGGCATCGCCCTCCAGCGATTCGAGAAAGTCGAACCGCCCCTTGCCGAACACGGCGGGCGGGCACGGCTTCACCCCGTCGCTCGACGCCACCACCGCATCGTCGCCGATCGCGCCGTCGAGCAGGCGATAGACATGCGCGGCGGTGATGCGCGGCATGTCGGCCAGTGCGATCACTACCCCCTGCGCGCCCAGCTCGCGCGCGCGCCTGAGGCCCAGCTTCACCGATCGCGACATGCCCGCCGCCGGGTCCTCGTTCACGATCACCTCGAACCCGCGCGAGCCGAAGTCGAGGCTCGTCCCGTCGATCACTGCGATTCGGCCGAGGAACGGCATCGCCTCCAGCGCGGTGACGACATGGAACGCGACCGGCTTGTGGAGGAACGGTTGCGCCAGCTTGTCGGCATCGCCGAACCGCCGCGATCGCCCGGCGGCCAGCAGGATCAGGGCGGTGTCCTCAGCGCGCATGAAAGCTCCTCACCATGGCCGCCGCGATCGACAGCGCGATCTCGGCCGGGCCGATCGCCCCAATATCCAGTCCCACCGGGCCGTCGATCCGCGCCAGATCGTCCGGGCCGATCCCCGCCGCCGCCAGCCGTTCGATCCGCGCGGCATGGCTGCGCCGCGACCCCAGCGCGCCGACATAGCCGGTCGGGGCCTTGAGCGCCGCGACCAGCGCCGGATCGTCGATCTTGATGTCGTGGCTGAGCGTCACCACCGCGCTCGCCGCATCGGGGCGGAGCGCCGCCAGCGCCTCGTCGGGCCAGCGATCGTCGAGCGTGACGCCGGGAAAGCGCTCTTCCGTCAGGAAGCGTGCGCGCGGATCGATGAGCGTCGTCGCGACACCCAGCTCACGCGCCAGCCCGCACAGCGTCTGCGCGATCTGCACCGCGCCGACGATCAGCAACCGGCGCGGCGGGTCATAGCGGTTGACGAACGCCCCGGCCGCGCCCTGCGTGGTCACACCGCTCGACAGGTCGGTCGACAGATCGATCGCCTGGCCGTCCGCCCGCGCCGCCTCGACCGCTTCGAACAGCGCCGGATCGAAGCCGTGCGGCGAAACCGGCTGGACCATCACCTCGATCTCGCCCCCGCACGGCAGGCCGACCTCCCATGCGGCAGCATCGGCGACACCATAGCCTTTGACGACGAACGGCGCGCCGGCGATCACTTCGGCAGCGGTGGCGAGAATGTCGCTCTCGACACAGCCGCCCGATACCGATCCCTCGAACCGCCCGTCGCCATGCACCAGCATATGGCTGCCACGCGGGCGCGGCGCCGATCCCCAGGTCGAGGTGACGGTCGCGATCGCAAGCGGTGCCCCGGCCCAGCTACGGGCGGCGGCGAGAACGGAGTCATTGTCGGCCATAGAATTCCCGGAAACGGCGGATCGGGGCATAACGCATCGGCGGCCTGCCACGATCCGCCACCGGCATCAGATCACGTCGAGCACCAGCCCGCGCGCCTTGGCTTCCTCGGCATCGATGTACCAGTTCGACGGCGCCTTCTCGACCAGCTCCTCGAACGGCACCTGCGATCCCGCCACGATCGCGCGGAAGCCCTCTTCCTCGATCAGAATCGAATGCTCGATCTCGTGCAGCTTGGCCTTCAGCGTGGCCGAGAGCGTCTTGAGCGGCCCCGACAGTTCGATCGTGCTGCTCATCTGCCGCTCGTGCAGCATCAGCCGGGTGTGCTTGGTCAGGAAGCGCTTGTCGACCGGGAACGCCGACATGAACGTCGACCCCGCCGAATAGACCGCGACCTTGCCCAGAAACAGCGCCTCGCGCTCGGTATAGTCGCGCAGCAGGCGAATATCGTCGCCCATCGCCCGCGCGACCTCCGGGTCGCCGCCCAGCGTCGAGATCGACACGACCAGCGGCCCGTCGGTCGGCGCGTCGAGCACCTGTTGGCGGAAGCTGTCGTACATCGCATGATCGACCGGGCCGGCAAGATGAACGTGCGGGCGGGCAAGTAGCGGATAGTCGTTGATCGTGGTGGTGGTCATGGTGGGCGTCCCCCTTCGCGTGAAAGTCTGCGGCGGAACCGGGGGATGGGGGTAAGGTTCCGATTTATGGTGTCGCGTTGGTAGATTTGTTTCACGCGAGGGCGCGAAGAAGGCAGGATAGGTTCACGCGGAGGCGCGGAGACGCGGAGAGATCACGTTCGTGGCCTCGCCTCGTGCCGGGCCGGATCGCCTTTCTATGGAATGCCTTCCCAACATGCTCCCCTCCCTGACAACCCCGGCCCCTCCCTTGTCAGGGAGGGGGGTGCCACGAACGCACCTGCTCCGCGCCTCCGCGCCTCCGCGCGAACCCAACTTCCTTTTTCTTCACAGCCATCGCGCACAAACGAAAAAAGGGCGACCGGTCCAACAACCGATCGCCCTTTCGACAAGCCCCAGGAAAACCCGGATCAGTACACCCGCTTCTTCGGCTTGATATACTCCGCCTCGTCGGTGAGCGTATAGTCGTGCACCGGGCGATAATCGATCGCCGTGGTGCCCGTCTTGCCGCCCCAGCCGTCGAACGTCGCGATGGTGTGCTTCATCCAGTTCGCGTCGTCGCGATCGGGGAAGTCCTCGTTCACATGCGCGCCGCGGCTTTCCTTGCGGTTCTGCGCCGACTTGATCGTCACCACCGCCTGCGACAGCAGATTGTCGAGTTCGAGCGTCTCGATCAGGTCGGTGTTCCACACCAGCGACCGGTCGGTGACGTTCACATCGGCCATCGAGCGATAGATGCCGTCCATCAGCTCGACGCCCTCGTTCAGCAGCGCGTCGTCGCGGAACACGGCGCAATGCTTCTGCATCGTCTTCTGCATCGCAAGGCGGATCTTGGCGGTCGGCGTCGATCCGCTGGCGTTGCGGAACTTGTCAAGTCGCGCCAGCGCCAGATCGGCCGAACCCTCGGGCAGCGGCTTGTGCGGCGTGCCGGGCTTCAACGTCTCCTTGAGGCGCAGGCCGGTCGCGCGGCCGAACACCACCAGATCGATCAGCGAGTTGGACCCCAGACGGTTGGCGCCATGAACCGACACGCAGGCGGCTTCGCCGACCGCGAACAGCCCCGGCACGACCGCGTCGGCATCGTCGCCACGCCGGGTGACGACCTCGCCGTGATAGTTACACGGGATGCCGCCCATGTTGTAATGGACCGTCGGCGTCACCGGCAGCGGCTGGCGGGTCAGGTCGACGCCGGCAAAGATCTTGCCGGTTTCGGTGATGCCCGGCAGGCGCTCGGCCAGCACCTTGGGATCGATATGGTCGAGGTGCAGGAAGATATGATCGCCGTCCTTGCCGACGCCGCGCCCTTCGCGCATCTCCATCGCCATCGACCGGCTGACGACGTCGCGCGACGCGAGGTCCTTGGCCGAGGGGGCGTAGCGTTCCATGAACCGCTCGCCGTCCTTGTTGGTCAGATAGCCGCCCTCGCCGCGCGCGCCCTCGGTGATGAGGACGCCTGCGCCATAGATGCCGGTCGGGTGGAACTGCACGAATTCCATGTCCTGCAGCGGCAGGCCGGCGCGCAGCACCATGCCGCCGCCGTCGCCGGTGCAGCTATGCGCCGAGGTGGCGGAATAATAGCAGCGGCCATAGCCGCCGGTCGCCAGCACCACCGAATGGGCGCGGAAGCGGTGGATCGATCCGTCCTCCATGCACAAAGCGATGACGCCGCGGCACACGCCGTCCTCCATGATGAGGTCGAGCGCGAAATATTCGATGAAGAAGTCGGCGTCATACTTCAGCGACTGCTGGTACAGCGCGTGGAGCATGGCGTGGCCGGTACGGTCGGCGGCAGCGCAGGTGCGCTGCACCGGGGGGCCTTCGCCCATGTTCTGCATATGGCCGCCGAACGGACGCTGGTAGATCGTCCCGTCCTCGTTGCGGCTGAACGGCACGCCGGCATGTTCCAGCTCGATGACCGCCGCCGGTGCCTCGCGCACCATATATTCGATCGCGTCCTGATCGCCCAGCCAGTCCGATCCCTTGACGGTATCGTACATGTGCCACGACCAGTGATCGGGCGAATTGTTGCCGAGGCTGGCGGCGATGCCGCCCTGCGCCGCGACGGTGTGGCTGCGGGTCGGGAAGACCTTGGTGATGCACGCGGTCTTCAGGCCCGCCTCGGCGATGCCCATGGTGGCGCGCAGGCCCGATCCGCCTGCCCCCACGACCACCGCGTCATAGGTGTGGTCGATGATCTTGTAAGCGTCGGTGGCCATTATGCGGGCGTCCCGGTGAAAGCGATCTTGAGGATCGAGAAGACGGCGAGCAGCCAGGCCGCGCCATAGACGAAGTTCAGCGCGATCATCAGCACGACCTTGGTCTCGTCATGCTGGTAATCCTCGATCACCGTCTGGAGCCCCAGCTTGGCGTGATAGACGACCGAGGTGACGAGCAGCAGCAGCGGCACCGCGCCCCATGCCGATCCGACCCAGTCGACCATCGTCTTGTAGTCGTGGCCCGGCAGCAGCGCGAGGCTGAGGATCAGCCACGTCATCAGCAGCAGGTTGGCGCCGGCGGTCAGCCGTTGCTGCCAGAAATGATGCGCGCCGGTCTTGGCCGACCCCAGGCCGCGAACGCGACCGATGCTCGTACCATTGCCCATTACTGCTTCCCCACGATCAGCCACGCCCACAGCAGGACGGTGGCCGCGACGCCGAACACGATCGTCGCGATGGCGCTCTGCCGGTTGCCCTTCAATTCGAAATTCGCGCCGACATCCATGAAGAAGTGACGCACGCCGTTGCCGACATGCTGGAACAGCGCATAGCTCAGCCCGATGCCGAACAGATAGCCGACCGGGGCGAGCGGCCCGGTGAACCACGACAGGAAGCGCGCATAGCTCTCCTCGCCGCCCGACAGCGCCGCCAGCCACCACACGAACAGCGCAAGGCCAACGGTGCCCATCGCCACGCCGGTCGCGCGGTGCAGGATCGACACCAGCATGTTCGGACCCCAGCGCCAGACCTGAAGATGGGGCGAGGTGGGACGGTTCTTGGGGCGGACGGTTGCCAAATTCGGATTCCTTTGGCTCGGGGCCTTGAAATATTGTGGCCTATCTACGCACCCGCGTCCCCGATGCAAGGGTCGTTGCGCGAGTCCGGTACTCTATGGACTGCTCCGGCAACGCCCGATCAGCGCGGTGCCGGCCCGCTCGAGGCAAGCGACGCAACGCGCTGTTAACCCTTCCGGCGGTACTCCGGCAAGGAGCAGATGTCCCACGGTTGCGTGGGCGGGCACAGGGGATCAGGACAGGTGGCGACCAGACAGCTTCCGGCAGCCGAAAGCGTGAGCGGGACGATCGACCTGCAGGAACGCCTGCGCATCTTCAACATCAGCGAGGACGACGTGCTCGGCTCGCGCGCGCTGTGGAGCGTCATCGAACCCGAAGCGCGCAGCATCGCCACCAGCCATTTCGATCAGGCGCAGCGCGTCGGCGCGCTGCCCAGCCTGCACACCGACTTCGACCGCATGGTGCAGCTCGGCGTGAACTATCTGCGCAACCGCTTCACCGACCTGACCGGCATCGCCTGGGTCCAGTCGATCGAGCGTACCATCGCCACCGCCTTCTCGCGCGACGTGTCGCTCACCGCCGTCCTGTCGATGACCGATGCCGGGGCGCGCGCCACCTTCGACGTGCTGCGCCGGGCGATCACCGACGAGGAAACCTTCCGCGAGGCGGCCGAACTGCTCTTCCGCCTGCGCTCGATCGAGATCGATATTTTCGTCTCGCTCTACAACGCCTATTTCCAGCATGATCTCCAGGTCGGGCGCGACCGGCTGGCGCATGAATTCCGCGACAACATCGGTGCGACGGTCGAACGCGCCAGTTCGGAAAGCGATTCGCTGCGCGTCCATGCCGGGCGCACTTCGGCCAGCGCGCGCGGGATGCTCGGCAAGGCATCCGAAGTCGCCGCCGCCGCCGAACAGTCGGCGGTCGCGATGCGCGAGGCGGCGGCGACCTCCGCCGGCCTGATCCGCGCGATCGAGGACGCGCGCACCGAGGTCGAGGCGGCCGCCGAGATCGCCACCCGCGCCTCGAAACAGGCGGGCACCGCCGTCGGCATGTCCGAAACCCTGTCCGATCACGCCAAGTCGATCGAATCGATCCTGGGCCTGATCCGCGACATCGCCGGGCAGACCAACCTGCTGGCGCTCAACGCCACGATCGAGGCGGCGCGCGCGGGCGATGCCGGCCGCGGCTTCGCGGTGGTGGCGCAGGAGGTGAAGAGCCTCGCCAGCCAGACCGCGCGCGCGACCGACGACATCGCCGCCAAGATCGCCGCGATCCAGGCCGCGACCCGCTCGACCGTGGAGACCAACGCCTCGATCCGCGCGACCGTGACCGAGGTGCAGGAAAGCGCGATCCGCATCCGCCACGCGATGGAAGTACAGGCGCAGACCGTCACCGCGATCACCGCCGCCGTCGACGAAACCGCGCTTGCCGCCGATTCGATGTCCTCGACGATCGCCGCGATCCGCGAGGACACCGAAACCGTCGCCTCCGAAATCGACCGGGTGGGCGACGGCTTCACCTCGCTCGACCAGGAACTGGGCGCACTGAAATCGAGCGCGGTCGACTTCATCGGCAAGGTAGCGGCGTAAGGCGCGACCCTCCTCCCGGCAAAGGCGGGGATGGGGGATGTGATCGACGCGACACCTGTACCACTATCGTCACCCCGGACCTGTTCCGGGGTCCACGGTTCCACCGGCGATGTCGCTTGCGCCTTCTTGGGTATCGTGCGCGGCGAAGTGGACCCCGGAACAAGTCCGGGGTGACGACAAGGTCGCAGAACCGCACTCTCCGGTTCCAAGCCCTGCGGTTTCCCCCTACACCCCCGCCCCATGGCCAACATCCTCCTCACCGGCGGGTCGCGCGGGATCGGCGCGGCGATCGCGGACACGCTCCGCCCCGACCACGCGCTCGCCGTCCAGTCGACCAGCGGGCCGCTCGCCGCCGACTTCGCCGATCCCGCCGCCCCCGCCGACCTCTGGGCGCGCGCGCTCGACGCCCTCGACGGGCGGATCGACGTACTCGTCAACAACGCCGGCGTGTTCGACGCCAACCCGCTCGACCTGCACCATGCCGACTGGGTCGCCGGCTGGGAGCGCACCATGCGCATCAACCTCACCGCCGCCGCCGAACTGAGCCGCCTCGCCGTCACCCACTGGCAGGACACCGGCACCCCCGGCCGCATCGTCAACATCGCCAGCCGCGCGGCGCATCGCGGCGACAGTCCGGCGCACTGGCATTATGCCGCGTCCAAGGCCGGCATGGTCGCGATGACCAAGACCATCGCCCGCGCCTATGCCAAGGACGGCATCCTCGCCTTCGCCATCTGCCCCGGCTTCACCATGACCGGCATGGCCGAGGATTATCTGGCAAGTCGTGGCGGCGACAAGCTGCTCGCCGACATTCCGCTCGGCCGCGTCGCCATGCCGGACGAGGTCGCCGCCATCGCCCGCTTCTGCGCGACGGACGCCCCGCCGTCGATGACCGGCGCGGTGCTCGACGTGAACGGCGCGAGCTACGTGCGATGAGCTGGAAACTCACCCTTCCCTGCACCCGCGCCGAGGCCGAGGCGATCGACGCCGCCGACGATTACGGGATCGACCCCGCGCCCGTGCTGATGACCACCGAAACGGTCGAGGACGATACCGAAACGTGGCGGCTCGACGCCTATTTCGAGGGCTGGCCCGACGCGCAGGCGGTCGCCGCCATCGTCGCACTGGTGCCGAGCGCCGCCGATGCGGTGCCGACGCTCACCGAACTGGGTGACGAGGACTGGGTGACGATGAGCCAGGCGGGGCTCGAACCGCTCCACGTCGGCCGCTTCTTCGTTCACACCGCCGCGTGGGACGGCGATCACCCGGCGGGCACCCGGCCGTTCCTGATCGACGCCGGCCGCGCGTTCGGCACCGGCCATCACGAAACGACCAGCGGCTGCCTCGCCATGCTCGATTCGCTGGCGGACCGCTTGTTCGCCAACGTCATCGATCTAGGCACCGGCACCGGCCTGCTCGCCTTCGCCGCGCGCGAATTGTGGCCGCAGGCACGGGTGATCGCGACCGACATCGATCCGGTGGCGATCGACGTCACCGCCGCAAACGCCGCGCTGAACCGCTCCGAGCGCGTCGAGCTGATCGTTGCCGACGGCGCACTGGCGCAAGCGATCACCGACGCCGCGCCCTACGACCTGCTGATCGCCAACATCCTCGCCGGTCCGCTGATCTCGATGGCCCCCGAAGTCGCCGCCATCGCCGCGCCCGGCGCGACGATCGTGCTGGCCGGCCTGCTGGAGACCCAGCGCGACGCGGTCGTCGCCGCCTATGCCGCCTGCGGCACGGTGCTGGAAGAGGTCGACCGCCGCGGCGACTGGAGCGTGCTGCGCCTCACCGCCGGCCGGGAACGCTACATCCCCACCGCCCCGATCGACCCCAAGGGCCGCGACGGCTGGGCACTGGACCTGTGATTCCTCCCCTCCCTGACAAGGGAAGGGTCGGGGGTGGGTCGGCCCGCGAGGGACGGTTCCGCCAGCCCCAAGCCGACCCACCCCCAGCCCCTCCCTGTCAGGGAGGAGAGCGCGCAATTGGCCGACCCACCCGACCCAAATCGTCGCTCCCGCGCAGGCGGGAGCCCATACACGCCGACGTCGTGGCAAGAAGCGCAACCGCTGCGTCTATGGATTCCCGCCTGCGCGGGAATGACGAGGGGACATAGAGCAGGCACACAACGACTGCCGCACACCCCTCCGCGTCTCCGCGCCTCCGCGTGAACCCTACCCGACCTTCCCCAACGCATAGGCCTGCGATCCCCGCGTCAAGACCACATCCTCGGGCAACACCGCATCCACCGCCACCGCTGGCGCATGCCCGATCGCGGCATAGACCGGCGCGAAATCGGTCTCGATCGTCAACCGCAGCAATTCCTCGAACGAGGGGATGACGAAATAGGTCTGCTGGAAATCGTCGATCCGATAGTCGGTGCGCATCACTCGCGCGAGATCGAGCATCACCCGGTTGGGGCTGGCATCCTCCAGCGAGAAGCGCGTTTCCGACGCGCTCGACACAATGCCCGCGCCATAGATGCGCAACTCGCCCTCTTCCTGCACCAGCCCGAATTCGACCGTGTACCAGTACAGCCGCGCCAGTTGCTTGAGCGACCCCAGCTCCAGCGCGCGCAGGCCCCCCCGGCCATAGGCGGCGAGGTAATCGGCGAACACCGGATCGGCCAGCATCGGCACATGACCGAACACGTCGTGAAAGACGTCGGGTTCCTGCAGATAGTCCAACTGATCGGGCCGGCGGATGAAATTGCCCGCGACGAAGCGGCGGTTGGCCATATGGGTGAAGAACACGTCGTCGGGCACCAGCCCGGGCACCGCCACCACCCGCCATCCGGTCAGCGCCTCCAGCCGGTCGGACAATTCCTCGAAATCGGGAATCCCCGATTCTGAAAGCTTCAGCGCATCCAGCCCGCGCAGGAACGCCGCCGAGGCGCGACCGGGCAGCAACGCCATCTGCCGCGCATACAGCGTGTCCCATGTCGCATGATCCTGCGCGCTATAGGCGTCCCACCCCTGCGGGATGGTCCAGTCGGCGTTGGCGCCCTCGGGCGGGCGGTCGAGTACATGGGTTTCGCTTGCCATTCCCGCATTGTAGCATGCGCCATGACGATACGGAAACTGCTGCGCCGGAGTTCGGGTATGCTCGGCGGCCTGTTGCTCCTCCCCGGCCTCTACCTGCTCGCCGGGCTGGCGGGCGGCGCGATTCCCGCCGGCGGCACCACCCCGGCGCGCGGCATCCGCATCTATGTCGAGGATAACGGCATCCACACCGGCATCGTCGTGCCCGCGCGCATCGGCGACGTGAATTTCGATGATCTGGTACGGCCGGGCGACTTCGCCGATTCGCGCCATGCCGGCCACGCATGGCGCTCGTTCGGCTGGGGCGAGCGCGGTTTCTATCTCGGCACGCCGACATGGGCCGATGTGAAGCCCGCCACCATCCTCGCCGCCGCGCTCGGCAGCAACGCGGTGGTGATGCACGTTGACGCCCTGCCCGATCCCGCCGGACAGCGCGGCGTCTATCCGCTCACCCTGTCGCCCGGCCAGTACCGCCGCCTCGCCGCGCACATCCGCGCCAGCTTCGCGCCGGGCCATGCGCCGATCGCCGGCTATGGCCCGTCCGACGCCTTCTATCCCGCGCGCGGCCGCTACAGCGCCGTCACGACCTGCAATAGCTGGACCGGCGCGGCGCTGCGCGCGGCGGGCGTGCCGATGGGGGCATGGACGCCGTTTCCGGTGACGGTTACGGCATGGCTGTGATCCATGGGCCGCCCTCGCTCCGGCAGTTCCTTGCCGAAACGCCCCGCGCCGCATGGGCACTGGCGGGCACCCCGTTCCGGTGGAGCGCCGCGCTGGACGGTGCGCCGCGCGGCGACGGCGGTCCGGTGCTGCTCCTGCCCGGCCTGTTCAACAGCGACCGGTCGATGCTGCTGATGGGCCGCTTCCTGCGCAGCCTCGGCCATGCCCCGCATGGCTGGAGACTGGGCCGCAACTTCGGCCAGCGCAGCATCGGCGCGGATGGCGCGGCCCTGTTCGCGCGGATCGACCATCTGGCGCAGGCGAGCGGCCGCCCGGTCGCGCTGGTCGGGGTCAGCATGGGCGGCATCATGGCCCGCCTCGCCGCGCATCGCGTGCCCGCGTCGGTCGAACAGGTCGTCACCGTCGCCAGCCCCTATGCCGGCCCGGCGCGCGCCACCCGGGTGTGGCGGCTCTACGAATGGATCAGCGGCGAATCGGTCGACGATCCCGCGCTCCTCGCGCTCGCCGACGAGGTCCGCCGCCCCCTGCCCGTCCCCGCCACCGCGATCTGGAGCGCCAGCGATGGCCTCGTCAACGGCCTGTGCTGCCATGTCGCGGGCGAGCCCGACTGCCACGCGGTCCATGTGCCGAGCAGCCATTACGGCGTCCAGACCCGCCCCGCGATCCTACGCGCGGTGGCGCAGGCGCTGGCGGCGAACTGTCCTACAGCGGCGACATCGGGCAGGGTGGCGGGAACGGCGGGCTGAACCCCGCCGCGCTCCTTGGACATCGTCGATGGTCGTACCCGCGAATGGTTCGCAACAACTGTGCTGTTAGTGTAAACTTTGTAAACTTTGGGGGGAATTGCCGACCCGCAAAGACCTGCCCCGCCGCAACGCGCCCGACCCCACCCATTCGTCATTCCGGCGAAGGCCGGAATCCATATACGCTGACGATGCGGCTCCTGACCGGGAGCCGTTCCGAGTCCCACAAGCCCCGCCACGGGCAAAGCCCACGTCGTCGGACGGCGCTTTCCGCGCCGCCGGCCGGGCGCGCCTGATGCGACGCGGTGCTGCTTCGCTGCACCTCGCCCGGCGCGCCATCGTCATTCCGGCGAAGGCCGGAATCCATACACGCCGACGGTAGCGGCTCCTGCACTGGCAGCCGTTCCACCCCCCCCAAGCCCCGCCACGGGCAAAGCCCGTGCCGTCGAACGGCGCTGCCAGCGCCGCCGGCGGGGCGCGCCTTTATGCGGCTTGGCGTAGCTTCGCTACGCCTTTGCCCGGCGCGCCGCTAATCCCTGTCCCGGCGCGCCTCCGCCCGGCGCTCTGCCTCACGCCGCCGCATCTCCCGCCCCTCGCGCGCTTCCTTCTTGCGCATCTTGCGGCCGTAGTTGCGGTCGGCCTCCGACTGGCTAGTTGTGGTCCAGTCGACCACCTGTGCCCCCGCGCGCACCGGCGCGGTCGCCACATTCCATACCGTGCTGACGCAGCCCCCGGTCAGGGGGGCCAGCATCAACACCATCCACGCCGCTCGCATGCTCCGGGAAATCCTCAATAGGGTTTGTCGCGTACCTGCGCCCCGATTAGCGGAAAATCGGTGAAGAAACCATCGACGCCCGCCGCCACCGCATCGGCGATCTCCTGCCCGACCCGACCCTGCGCCGCCGGACCACCCTCGACCCGGTAGCGTTCGGGCAGGAACACATTCTCCGCGCGATACGTCCACGGATGCACCCGCAGCCCGGCACGATGCGCGTCATGGATCAGCGGCTTGCCATCGGCGACCATCGACTTGTTCGGCCCGATCCCCCACGCATAGCCCGCGACGGCCTTCAGCCCCGCCGGGCTCGCCATCGCCGCATAGCTCGCCACCGCGCGGTCGGCCGGGCCGCCGCTGGCATCCATCAACTGGATCAGCCGGATGCCCGTCAGCTTCTTGAGCGCCTTGAGGTTGTTCACCTCGAACGACTGGATGAAGACCGGTGCCTCCGCCGAATCCCATCCCGCCGCCTTCAGATCGGCGACCAGCCGTGCCTCCATCGGATGGCCGATCGACGCGAAATAGGTCGGATGCTTCGTCTCGGGATAGATGCCGATCGTCCGCCCGGTCGCCGCCGAGGCCCGCCTGGCCAGCGCGATCACCTCGGCCAGCGTCGGCACGCCGTCCTGCCCATCATAGGCGGTGTTGCCGGGGCGCAGCTTCGGTAGCCGCTCCTTCGCCCGCAACGTCCGCAGCTCGGCCAGCGTGAAATCCTCGGTGAACCAGCCGGTCATCGCCTGCCCGTCGATCGTCTTGGTCGTCCGCCGCGCGGCGAATTCGGGGTGATCGGCGACGTCGGTCGTCTCCGAAATCTCGTTCTCGTGCCGCGCGACGAACACGTTATCTTTCGTCAGCACCAGATCGGGTTCGATGAAATCCGCTCCCTGCTCGATCGCGAGTTGATACGCGGCGAGCGTATGTTCGGGCCGCGATCCGCTCGCCCCACGGTGAGCGATGACGATCGGCGGCGACAGGGGACGTTCCTCGTTCACGGCAGTTCCTCCGGCCAGCGCCATCACCAGCATCAACCCCAACATCTGCGATCCTTTCGCAACAGGAAACCCTTTGCGTTCGGGACGTTGCCCGTTCCTACCCTCGGAGCACCGCCCCCATGCACTTCACCATCAACGGCCAGCCCCATCAGGCGGAGGTCGACATCCGCACCTCGCTGCTCGATCTGCTGCGCGAACATCTGTCGCTGACCGGCAGCAAGAAGGGATGCGATCATGGCCAGTGCGGTGCCTGTACCGTGTTGGTGAACGGCCGCCGTATCAATAGCTGCCTGACCCTCGCCGTGATGCATCAGGATGACGAGATCGTGACGATCGAGGGATTGGGCACCCCCGGCGACCTTCATCCGCTGCAGGACGCCTTCGTCCGCCACGACGGGTTCCAGTGCGGCTATTGCACGCCGGGGCAGATTTGTTCGGCGGTCGGCATGCTCGACGAAGTGGCGAAGGGCTGGCCAAGCCACGTCAGCGCCGACCTGTCCGATCCCGAGTTCACCGACGCGGAAATCCGCGAACGGATGAGCGGCAACCTGTGCCGCTGTTCGGCCTATCCCAATATCGTCGACGCGATCCGCGAAGTCGCCGACGCGAACCAGCCCGCCCATGCGGAGGCAGCGGAATGAAATCGTTCGACTATGCCAAGGCCGACAGCGCCGAAACCGCCGTTGCTGAGGCCGCCCACCCCGACACCCGCTTCATCGCCGGCGGCACCAATTTGCTCGACCTGATGAAATTGCAGGTCGAAACCCCCGCGCGCCTCGTCGACATCAGCCGCCTGCCGCTGTCCGACATCGAGGAAACCGACGACGGCGGCCTGAGGATCGGCGCGCTGGTCCCCAATTCCGACCTCGCCGCCGACCCCAAGGTTCGCGACCGCTACGAGGTGCTGAGCCGCGCGCTCCTCGCCGGTGCCTCGGGCCAGCTCCGCAACAAGGCGTCGACCGGTGGCAATTTACTCCAGCGCACCCGCTGCTATTATTTCTACGAGACGGCGTCGCGCTGCAACAAGCGCGTGCCCGGCTCTGGCTGCGACGCGCAGGAAGGCTTCAACCGCATCCTCGCCGTCCTCGGCACGTCCGACCACTGCATCGCCACCCACCCCAGCGACATGGCCGTCGCGATGCGCGCGCTGGATGCCACGATCATTACCCTCGGCGGTGACGGCGAGCGGCGGCGGGTCCCGATCGGCGACTTCTACCGCCTGCCCGGCGACCGCCCCGATGTGGAAACGGTGCTGAAACCGGGCGAACTCATCACCCATATCGAACTGCCCCCCGCCCCGGCGGGCCGCCAGACCTATCGCAAGGTCCGCGACCGCGCCTCCTATGCCTTCGCCTTGGTGTCGGTCGCCGGCATTGTCGCCGTAGAGGACGGCACGATCACCTCGGCGCACCTCGCCTTCGGTGGTCTGGGGCCAATGCCGTGGCGCGATGCCGCGGTCGAATCGGCGCTGGTCGGCAATGCTCCCTCCGACGCGCTGTTCGGGCAGGCCGCCGACATCCTGCTGCGCGACGCCCGGGGCTTCGGCAGCAACGACTTCAAGATTCCGCTGGCGCGCCGCACGCTGATCGCCACGCTCAGGGAGCTGACCGCATGACCACCAACGCGCTCCAGATGGACAAGCCCGTCGAACACAGCCTGCTCGACGACGGCGTGCAGGGCATCATCGGCAAGGGGCTGGTGCGGGTCGACGGTCCGCTCAAGGTCGCGGGACAGGCGACCTATGCCGCCGAATACGACATCCCGAACCTCGCCCACGGCTTCCTCGTCCGCGCAACCTTCGCGGCGGGCAAGATCACCGCGATCGATGCCGAGGGGGCCAAGGCGCTGCCCGGCGTGATCGACGTGGTGGTCGATCTAAAGACCTTCATCCGCAACCCGCAGCAGGGCGGCGAAACGAACGCCCCGACGCAGGGCGTGGCCGACGTCGCCTATTTCGGCGAGCCGGTCGCGATCGTCGTCGCCGAGAGTTTCGAGGTGGCACGCGACGCGGCGGCGCTGGTCGTGGTCCGCTTCGAGCCCGCAACGGGAGTCTATACCTTCGACGACCATCTCGACAGCGCGGCCAAGCCGCCGCCGGGGTCGATGCCGCCCTATCACGAACAGGGCGATCTCGACCGTGCGATGGCCGGTGCGGCCTTCACCGTCGACGACGTCTGGCGCACCCCGTCGCAGAATTCGGCAGCGATGGAGCCGCATGCTTCGATCGCGGTATGGGACGACGACGGACTGACGCTGTACGGCTCGCTCCAGATGCCGTCATCCGACAAGCAACAGCTCGCCAAGGCGCTGGGCGAACGTCAGTCGAAGGTCCGCATCGTCGCGCGCTACATCGGCGGCGGCTTCGGCTCGAAGCTCGGCATTGCGCCGGATGCGGTCGCGACCGCTATCGCCGCCAAGGCGGTCGGCCGTCCGGTCAAGACGGTGATGACCCGCCAGCAGGTGTTCGAGGCGACGCTCCGCCGCTCGAACACGCAGCAGCGCCTGCGCCTCGCCGCCGATGCGGACGGCACGCTGACCGGGATCGGCCACGAAACCCTGTGTTCCAACCTGCCGGGCGAAGGCTATTTCGAACCCGCCGGACAGGCGACCTCGTTCCTCTACGGCGGCGAAAACCGGGTCATCACCCATGATCTGGTCGAACTGAACCAGACGCTGTCGGGGTCGATGCGCGCGCCGGGCGAGGCGGTCGGCCTCCTCGCGCTCGAAAACGCGATGGATGAACTGGCGGAACTCGTCGCGCTCGATCCGGTCGAACTGCGCCGCCGCAACGATCCCGACCGCGATCCGCAAAAGGACATTCCCTATTCGTCGCGCGCGCTCACCCGCTGTCTCGATGAAGGGGCCAGGGCGTTCGGCTGGGAGACACGCAACCGGACGCCGGGCGGCAGGCGCGAGGGCGACTGGCTGATCGGTCAGGGCATGGCGTCGACCACCCGCGCCAACATGCTGCAACCCTCTGAAGCGGCGGTGTCGCTCGGGGCCGACGGGCGTGCGCTGGTCGAAACCGACATGACCGACATCGGCACCGGCACCTACACCATTCTCGCCCAGATCGCGGGCGAGATGCTCGGGCTGCCGGTCGAGCGGGTCGACGTGCATCTGGGCGATACGAAGTCGCCACCGGGCGCGGGGTCGGGCGGATCATGGGGCGCGGGCAGCGCCGGATCGTCGGTCTATCTGGCGTGCGAGAGCCTGCGCCAGCAACTGGCGAAGGTGATGGAGGCAGACCCCGCCGACCTGACGCTCAAGGATGGCCATGCGACCGCCGGCAACCGCCGGGTGCCGCTTACCGACCTGATCGGCGACGGCCTGACCGCCACCGGGTCGATCAAGCCGGGCAAACAGGAAAAGCTGACCTCGCAGGCCAGCTATGGCGCGCATTTCTGCGAAGTGAAGGTCCATGCCGTGACCGGCGAGGTGCGCGTCACCCGCTGGCACGCGACCTTCGCCGCCGGGCGCATCCTCAACCAGCAGACCGCCCGGTCGCAGTGCATCGGCGGCATCGTGTTCGGCATCGGCACCGCGCTGACCGAAGATCTGGTCCATGACGACCGCGACGGGCGGATCGTCAACCACGACCTCGCCGAATATCATGTCCCGGTCCACGCCGACGTTCCGGCGATGGACATCGTGTTCCTCGACGAACGCGATATCCATGCCAACCCGCTCCATGCCAAGGGGATCGGCGAACTGGGCATCGGCGGAGCGGGCGCGGCGGTGACGAACGCGATCTACAACGCGACCGGCATACGGGTGCGCGACTATCCCGCGACGCTCGACAAGCTGCTCGAAGGATTGCCGGTAATGTGAAGGGTCGTGCGGTGCCGGCCCGCCCCGGCACCGCACGAACACAGCGCGTTTTTCCCTTGTTCGCATTTGCGGCAGCACTACCTGTCATGTATCTGACGCGCATATCGGGCGGAGCATCGCCCCCAAGCTGACCGAGCGAGCACCATGGCCGAATTCCGTTTGCCCAAGAACAGCCGCATCCAGAAGGGCACGACCCACACGTCGGCGACGAAGGGCCGGATCAAGAAGTTCAAGGTCTATCGCTACGACCCGGATTCGGGCCAGAACCCGCGCTACGACGATTTCGAGATCGATCTCGACGAATGCGGCCCGATGGTGCTCGACGCGCTCATCAAGATGAAGTCGGAGCAGGACCCCTCGCTCACCTTCCGTCGTTCGTGCCGCGAAGGCATTTGCGGATCCTGCTCGATGAACATCGACGGACGCAACGGCCTCGCCTGCACCACCGCGATCGAGGACATCAAGGGCGACATTCGCATCACGCCGTTGCCGCACATGGAAGTCATCAAGGACCTCGTCCCCGATTTCACCCATTTCTACGCGCAATATGCCTCAATCAAGCCGTGGCTCCAGACGGTGACGCCCGAACCCGCCGGCAAGGAACGGCTCCAGTCGCCTGACGATCGCGCGAAGCTCGACGGGCTGTACGAGTGCATCCTGTGCGCCTGCTGCTCGACCTCGTGCCCCAGCTACTGGTGGAACAGCGACAAGTTCCTGGGTCCCGCAATTCTGTTGCAGGCCTATCGCTGGCTGGCCGACAGCCGCGACGAGATGACCGGCGAGCGGCTTGACGAATTGGAAGATCCGTTCCGCCTCTATCGCTGCCACACGATCATGAACTGCGCCAACGTCTGCCCCAAGGGGCTGAACCCGGCCAAGGCGATTGCCGAAATCAAGAAGATGGAAGTCGAACGCGCCATCTGATCCGGCGCCCCATCGGGTTCGAGCCTGCCCGAAGCCCGTTTTCGACCGGCTCGAACCCTTGGTGGATTGATCGTTGCAGACCGTTCTTGCCCGTTACGACTCGCTGGTGGCCAGCGGTGAACTCCGCCCCGACCCCGAACAGCGCGCCGCCGCCGAACGATTGTCGCGGCTCGCCGGCCAGATCGATACCCCGCCCAAGCGCGGCCTGTTCGCCCGGCTGACCGGCAGCGGCGCGCCGGCCCCGCGCGGCGTGTATCTGTGGGGCGGGGTCGGGCGCGGCAAGTCGATGCTGATGGACCTGTTCTACGACTGCGTCGCCGAACCGGCCAAACGCCGCGTCCATTTCCACGCCTTCATGATCGAGGTCCACAGCCGCCTTGCCGTCGAACGCGCCAAGGAAGCGGGCAACCCGGTGCCCCCGGTCGCCGAGGCACTGGCCAAGGATCTGAAGCTCCTCGCCTTCGACGAGATGGTCATCAACAACACCGCCGACGCAATGGTGCTGTCGCGACTGTTCACCGAGATGATGACCCACGGCGTAACGGTGGTCGCGACCTCCAACCGTCCGCCGGCCGATCTCTACAAGGACGGGTTGCAGCGCGACAGCTTCCTGCCGTTCATCAAGCTGCTCGAGGCGAACCTTGACGTGCTGCCACTCAACGGTCCGGTCGATTACCGCCGCGACCGGCTGGGCGCGGTCGATACGTGGCTGGTGCCGAACGGCCCGGCCGCTACGAGCACGCTGTCCGCCGCCTTCTTCCGCCTGACCGACCATGCCGTCGAAGACCGCGATCATGTGCCGTCGTGCGACCTCGACGTCGGTGGCCGCACGCTGCACGTTCCCAAGGCGCTGAAAGGCGTCGCCGTGTTCAGCTTCAAGCGGCTGTGCGGCGAGGCACGCGGCGCGCCCGATTATCTGGCGGTCGCGCGGACGTTCCACACCGTCATCCTCGTCGGCATCCCGGTTCTGGGACCGGACAACCGCAACGAGGCGGCACGGTTCGTGACGCTGATCGACGCGCTCTACGAATATAAGGTCAAGCTGCTGGCGGCGGCGGATGCCCGGCCGGGCGATCTCTACCCGCGCGGCGACGGCCGGTTCGAATTCGACCGCACGATCAGCCGGCTGGAGGAAATGCGCTCCGACGACTATCTCGCGCAGGGCCACGGCACGGACTGAGCTACCGCCGGCCTGCGCTCCGCTTCCCCATCACGTCACCCCAGCGCAGGCTGGGGTCTCCGCGAGGCGCGTGCTGCGGTATCCACGAGAAAGACCCCGGCCTTCGCCGGGATGACGGGGTTCATCCCCGCCGCGCGTCCGCCTTCTTGGTGCGCAATGTCGCCGACGCCGCCGCCGGATCATCGGGCCATGGATGGCGCGGATAGCGGCCGCGCATCTCCTTCGACACCTCGCGCCAGCTTCCCGCCCAGAACCCGGGCAGGTCGCGCGTCGTCTGGATCGGCCGTCCGGCGGGCGAGGTCAGGCTCAAGGTCAGCGGCACCCCGGCGACCATCGGATGGGTGGCCAGCCCGAACAGCGCCTGCACGCGCAGCTCGACCCGTGGCCCCCCTTCGGCGGCATAGTCGATCGCGTGGGTCGAACCGGCGGGACTCTCGAACCGGGCAGGCGCGAGGCGGCGCACCTGCTGCATCCAGTCCCAGCCCGCCTGCCCCTCCAGCGCATCGTGCAACGCCGCCGGATCGACCACGTCGAGCCGGCGCTTGCCCGCCAGCAACGGCGGCAACCAGTCGTCGAGCGTGGCGAGCAATGCGCCATCGCCCAGCGGATCGTCGTCGCCCCGCATCGCCGCGACGAACGCCGATCGCCGCCGCAGCGCCTCCGCTCCCCCAGCCCAAGACAATAACGAAAGGTCGCGCCGTACCCCTTCGAGCAATGCATCGGCGATCTCCTCGCGCGAGGCGGCGGCGTCCGGCCCCGACGACAGCCGTACCGCCCCCAGCCGCCGTTCGCGCAGCGCGGTGATCGCCCCGGTCGCGGGATCGAAGGTCACGCTGCGCCGGGTCACGATCGCCTCGCCGAACAGCGCCTCGACACTCGCCGGCTCGATCGCCACCGCCGACAGGATGCGCGCGCCCGCCGCCTGCCCCTGCGTCTCCGCCACCGCCAGCCATTCGCTCGATCCGAAGCCGCCGCCCTCCAGCCGGAAACCGCGCCCGCCGACCGACGCCCAGCGCTCGCCCGCCGCGTCGCGCCGCTTGGCGATTCGGTCGGGAAAGGCCAGCGCGACGCTGCGCGCCAGCGCATCGGCCGGCGAATCGTCGCGCCCCGCCACCAATCGCCGCCACCGGTCGGCCAGCCGCCGCGCGCCATCGGCGCGTTGCCCGCGCTCGGACAGCCAGCGGCGACGGCGCGGGTCGAGATCAATGTCGTTGCCGCCCAGACCGCGTTCGCCGAGCAGCACCGCGACCTCGGCGGCGACACCGGCGAACCCGCCCTCCCCGGCGCGGATCAACATATGCCCGAGCCGCGGATTGAGCGGCAGCGCGGCGATAGCGAGGCCATGCGGCGTCGGCCGTCCATCGCTATCGATCGCACCGAGCGTGGTCAGCCGCGCGCGCGCCTCCTCGACCGCCGCCGCGCTGGGCGGGTCGAGCCAGCGCAGGCTCGTCGGATCGCCCACCCCCCATTTGCCGCATTCGAGCACCAGCGCCGACAGATCGGCCTCCAGTATCTCGGGCGGATCGAAGCGCGGCAGCCCGGCGGTGGCGGCGGCTTCCCACAGGCGATAGGCGACCCCCGGCCCCTGCCGTGCCGCGCGCCCGGCACGCTGCGTCACCGCCGCCTGGCTCACACGCTCGGTGGTGAGGCGGGTCATCCCCGCCGCCCGGTCGTAACGCGGTCGCCGCGCCAGCCCCGAATCGACCACTACCCGGATCCCGTCGAGCGTCAGCGAGGTTTCGGCGATGCTGGTCGCCAGCACGATCTTGCGCCGCCCTTCCGGGTCGGGCGCGATCGCCGCGCGCTGTTCGGCGGGCAGCAGCGTGCCGTGCAGCCGGTGCAGCACCACGCCCTCGGGCACGACCAGCCGCTGCGCGGTGCGTTCGATCTCGGCGACCCCGGGCAGGAAGGCGAGGATGCCACCATCGTTTTCCCTGAGCGCAAGGCGGATCGTGGCCGCCACCGCATCCTCGATCCGGCTTTCGGCATTGCGGCCCAGATGCCGCAGCTCCAGCGGATAGCTGCGCCCCTCGCTCTCGATCACTGGTGCATCGTCCATCAACGCGGCGAAACGATCACCGTCGAGCGTCGCCGACATGGCGAGGATGCGCAGATCGGGCCGCAACGCGGCTTGCGCATCGAGCGCGAGTGCCAGGCCGAAATCGCTGTCGAGGCTGCGTTCGTGAACCTCGTCGAACAGCACCGCCGACACCCCGGCCAGCTCGGGATCGGCCTGGATCCGCGCGACGAAGATGCCCTCGGTCATCACCGTCACCCGCGTCGACGCCGACCGCTTGCTGTCCATTCGCGTGGCATAGCCGAAGGTCCGGCCGACGCCCTCGCCGGCGGTCGCCGCCATGCGTTCGGCGGCGGCGCGCGCGGCGATCCGACGCGGCGACAGCAACAGGATTTCGCCGCCGACCCATGGTTCGGCGAGCAGCGCGGGCGCGACCGCCGTCGTCTTGCCCGCGCCGGGCGGTGCGACGAGCACGGCAGACGAGCGGGCACGCAAGACGGTCAGCAGATCGGGGAGGACGGCATGGATCGGAAGCATCGCAGCGACCTCTAGGGCGGATCGACATTCAACGAAATGCCGTCCCAATCTGCTCCCCTCCCTGACAAGGGAGGGGTTGGGGGTGGGTTGGCCGGTTGTGGAGCGCGTACGTTTCCTTAGCAGCCGACCCACCCCCGGCCCCTCCCTTCTCAGGGAGGGGAGGCGCCTGAGCCGCCGTCCGGCTGAATGTCGATGGGTCCTCGCAATCCTTCCCCACTACCGGAAATGGCTTACAGCGTGTCGGGATCGGGGCCGAGGCGGCCGTCCGCACGGTCGAGCGCATCGATCGCGGCGACCTGTTCGCCCGACAATGTGACCGACTGCGCCGCCAGATTCTCCTCGATCCGCGCGCGCGACGATGCCTTGGGAATCACACCCAAACCGGCCTGCAAATGCCATGCGAGGATCACCTGCGCCGGGGTCGCGCCGATGTCGCGGGCGATGCCGGCGATCACCGGATCGGCGAGCAGCTTGCCCTGCCCCAGCGGCGACCAGCTCTGCGTCACGATGCCGAGCCGTTCGTGCGCGGCGCGTGCCTTACGCTGCTGAAAGGTCGGATGCAGCTCGATCTGGTTGAGCGCCGGCACCACACCCGTCGCATCGGCGATCCGGTCGAGATGCTCGGGCGAGAAGTTCGACACGCCGATCGAGCCGACCCGGCCGTCCTTCTGCAACGCCACCAGCGCGCGCCACGTATCGACATAGCGGTCCTGCGACGGCATCGGCCAGTGGATCAGGAACAGGTCGATCCTGGGCAGGTTGGCGACACTGGCGTCGAACGCGCGCAGCGCCTCGTCATAACCCATCGCGTCGCGCCACAATTTGGTGGTGACGAACGCATCGGTCCCGCCGGTCGCCGCGCCAACCCCGGCTTCGTTTCCATAGAAAGCAGCGGTATCGACCAGCCGATAGCCGGCATCCAACGCCTCGCGCGACAGGCGTTCGGCGTCCTCGGGCGGGACCAGATAAGTGCCGAAACCGATCGCGGGGATGGTGCGGCCGTCGTTCAACGTCAGGTCGGTCATTCGGAAATCCTTCGTTCACGCGCCTGCTACATCGGCGCTTGGTTCGCGATGAAAAGCATGGCCGGACTGTTATACCGGCTGCGGGACACGACATCGGTCGCCGGGCTCATAACCCGGTACGTCATGGACGTGTAAGAGGGGGTCGTGTCCTACCCCGCCGGGCGACCGTCGGCATCCATCAGCACCTCGCGCCGGCCGACATGGTCGGGACGCGAGACGAGGCCCTCCTTCTCCATCCGTTCGATGAGGCGCGCGGCGGAGTTGTAGCCGACGCGCAACTGGCGTTGCAGCCAGCTCGTCGACGCCTTCTGGCTTTCGGCGACCAACTGGCACGCCTGACGGAAGATCTGGTCCTCGGGGGAATCATTGCCGGTGGGCGCGCCGTCGAGGCTGAAGCCGGCATCGCCTTCGGGTTCGTTGACCACCGCGTCGATATAGTCGGGCGCGCCTTGGCTCCGCCAGAAATCGGACACCGCCTGCACCTCGTCGTCGCTGACGAACGGCCCGTGGACGCGGGCCAGCGCCTTGCCGCCGGGCATGTAGAGCATGTCGCCACGCCCGAGCAGTTGCTCGGCCCCCTGTTCGCCGAGGATGGTGCGCGAATCAATCTTGCTGGTGACGTGGAAGCTGATCCGCGTCGGCAGGTTCGCCTTGATGACGCCGGTGATGACGTCGACCGAGGGGCGCTGCGTCGCCATGATGAGGTGGATGCCCGCCGCGCGCGCCTTTTGCGCGAGGCGCTGGATCAGGAATTCCACCTCCTTGCCCGCCGTCATCATCAGGTCGGCGAGTTCGTCGACGATCACCACGATCTGCGGCAGCGGGGCGAGGTCGAGCGTCTCCTCCTCATACACCGGCGTGCCGTTTTCGGCGTCGTAGCCGGTTTGTACCTTGCGACCGAGCTTCTGCCCCTTGGCGGTCGCCGCGCGGACCTTTTCGTTGAAGCTGGCGAGGCTGCGGACGTTGATCGACGCCATCATGCGATAGCGGTCCTCCATCTGCTCGACCGCCCATTTGAGCGCGCGGACCGCCTTTGGCGGATCGGTCACGACGTCCGCCAGCAGATGGGGGATGCCGCGATACATGCTGAGTTCGAGCATCTTGGGATCGATCATTATCATGCGGCACTGGTCCGGCGTCAGCCGGTAGAGCAGCGACAGGATCATGCAGTTAAGGCCCACCGACTTGCCAGAGCCAGTGGTGCCCGCGACCAGCAGGTGCGGCATGGGGGCAAGGTCGGCGACCACCGGATCGCCGGCGATATTCTTGCCGAGCACGATGGGGAGCTGCGCATTCTGGTCGGCGAACGCCTGGCTCGCCATCAGTTCGTGGAGGTTGACCGTCTCGCGCTTCTGGTTGGGCAGTTCGATGCCGATGACGGTACGCCCCGGAATCGTCGCGACGCGCGCCGAGATGGCGGACATGTTGCGCGCGATGTCATCGGCCAGCTGGATCACCCGGCTGGCCTTGATGCCCGGTGCCGGTTCCAGTTCGTACATGGTGACGACCGGGCCGGGCGAGACCTTCACGATCTGCCCCTTCACGTTGAAGTCGTCGAGCACGCTTTCGAGCAGCCGCGAGTTGCGCTCCAGCGCCTGTTTGTCGATCGTCGGCCCGCTCGACGCGGGCGCGCGCGAGAGCAGGTCGAGCGACGGAAGCGCGAAATTGTCGCGGCCTTCGCTGCTCGCGGGTTTCGGCGCGCTGGCCAGCGCAGGCGATGCCTTACGGTCGGCGATCACCGGCGGCGGGCGGCGATCGGCCTCGGCACGCTGGCGCGGCGGTACGGCGGCGGGAACGTCATCGTCGTCCTCGTCCGACAGCGGATCGCCGACGAAGGGTGCTACAGGGGCCATGTCGAACGGTGCATCGTCGGCGGCGGCATCGCGGGTGGCGGCGACCGCCCTGGCGCGACGTTCGAACCTGGGCAGGCGGAAGGTGCCATCGGGAATCTCGATCGTCAGCCCCTTGGCCCAGCGCCAGATACCGAACACGCCGCACAGCAGCGCCACGACGCGGATCAGCCACAGCTCGGCGACGGGCTGGCCGATCAGATGGATCAGCCCCTGCACGGCGGTGGCGATGCTCCAGCCGATCACCCCGCCATAGCCCGCCGGCAGCGTCAGGATCGCGTCGCCCGACACGAAGGCGAGCGTGGTGCCCATCGCCAGCACCCCGACCACGCAGTCGCGGATCATGTACTTCCACGGCCCCACCGCCACGTCGCGCCACAACCGCACGCTGACGATCAGCGCCAGCGGCAACAGCAACGCCACCGGCACGCCGAACAGCATCAGCAACAGGTCGGCGACCATCGCGCCGGGCGCGCCCAGCTTGTTGGCGATCGGGCCGCCCGCCGCCGTGCTGAGCGACGGGTCGGCGGGCGAATAGCCGAGCAGCGCCAGCACGATCAGCAGCACGCCGACGAACAACAACGTCGCCCCGATCAACGCGCCGCTGCGCTTCGCCCCCGCCTTCATCGCCTCGCGCCACAACAGCGGCTGCGCGTTGGTCGCCATTCGTTCGATTCCTGTTCGATAAGGCGATCGGTTTGCGCCGGGGTGTACCGCGTCGTCAAGGCGGCGTTGCGGCGGGTGGCCGCAACCCCTAGATCGGGCGTCATCCAACGACTTCGCAGGAACGGACGGACTTCATGGCACAGGCGGACGTCATCATCCTGGGGGGCGGGCTGGTCGGCAGCACGTTGGGCGTATCGCTCGGCGTTCACGGCATTTCGTCGATCATCCTCGATCCGGTCGATCCGGCGGTGACGCTGGCCCCGGGGTTCGACGGCCGCGCCTCGGCGATCGCCAGCGCGACGCACCGGATGTTCGACGCGATCGGCATCACGCCGGGGTTGGGGGCAGAGGGCTGCCCGATCGCCGCGATCCGCGCGACGGATGGCTTGGCACCGGGCAAGCTCGACTTCATCCCCGATGCCGCCGACGATCCGGTAGGGGTGATGTACGAGAACAAGCGCCTGCGCCGCGCGATCTACGACGCCGCCGTCGCCAGCCCCCATCTCGACCTGCGTTACCGCGACCGTGCGCTCGACGTGCAGCGCGGCGCGACCGGCGTGACGGTGACGACCGCCGGCGGCGATACGCTCACCGCGCCGCTGCTGATCGCCGCCGAGGGGCGCAATTCGCCGACGCGGGAAAGCGCGGGCATTCGCGTGGCCAAATGGTCGTACGATCATGCCGCGATCATCACCACGCTCGGCCACGCCGAACCGCACGAGAATATCGCCTACGAGATCTTCTACCCGGCAGGCCCGTTCGCGATCCTGCCGTTGAACGACGACGCGCACGGCCACCGCTCGGCGATCGTGTGGACGGTCGATGCGAAGGACCGCGACGCCATGCTCAAGCTGTCAAACCGCGCCTTTCTTGCCGAAGCGTCGAAGAAAATGGGCGGGTTCCTCGGGACCCTGTCGAACCTGTCGGCGCGCTCCAGCTATCCATTGGGCTTCCACCATGCCGCGCGGATCACGGCGGACCGGCTGGTACTGGTCGGCGATGCCGCGCACGGCATCCACCCGATCGCCGGACAGGGGTTGAACCTCGGCCTGCGCGACGTCGCGGCGCTGACCGAGGTGCTGGTCGACGGCAAACGCACCGGGCTCGACCTCGGCGATCCCTATCTGCTCGAGCGCTACCAGCGCTGGCGGGGTCTCGACACCTTCGCGGTGGCGCTGGCGACCGATGGCCTCACCCGGCTGTTCGGCATCCCCGGCAAGGCGGCGAGCGCGGTGCGCCGCTTCGGCCTGTCAGCGGTCGATTCGATCCCCCCGCTGAAAGCCGCGTTCATGGCCGAAGCGCGCGGCGAAACCGGCAAGCTGCCCAAGCTGCTTCAGGGCATAACCGCCTAACCCCCGAAAATCGCCGCGCGTCCTTCCAGCCCGGCGCGCACCGCCTCGCGATGTTCCGCGCCCTGCAGCAGCGCCTGTTGCTCGCGCCGTTCGGCGGCGAGGATCGCGGTGGCATCGGCATCATCGGCCAGATTGGCCAGCCGCTTGGCGGCGCGGACCGCCGCTGGGCTGCGACCAGCGATGGCGCGGGCCAGCGCGCGGGCGGCGGTCAGCGGATCGTCGACCACCTGCGTAACGAACCCCGCCGCGCATGCCTCCGCCGCATCGAACGTCCGCGCGGTATAGGCCAGCTCGCGCAACACATCGCCGCGCACCCCGCGCCACAGCGCGAAACCGGCCATGTCGGCGACCAGCCCCCATCGTGCCTCGAGGATCGCGAAGCGGGTGGCGGTATGGGCGATGCGGACGTCGGCCCCGGCGGCGATCTGCAACCCGCCGCCCAGCGCTTCGCCGTGCAGCGCCGCGATCACCGGCATCGGCAAGGTGCGCCAGCCCCACGCCACCTGCTGCACCCGGTTGGCCGGCCCGTACGCGACATCGCCCAGATCGAGGTCGCCCGCCCCCGCCGCCATGCTGGCAAGGTCGAGGCCCGCGCAGAACCCCGCCCCCTCGCCGGCAAGGATCACGCAGCGCGCGTCCAACCCCTCAAGTGTCGCGATGGTATCGATCAGCGCGTCGAACATCGCTGGATCGATCGCGTTGCGCTTGTCGGGCCGGTTCAGCCGCACCTCGGCGATCCCGTCCGCGATCGCCATCGTCACCCGCTGCATCGTCCCGCTCCTTTTGCCCGGACGATAGCTGCACCGGCCCGGCTTCGCCACATTGCACGCGACGAGGGAACCGGCGGCGGCCACCGCTCGCTTGGGGGCCGGGGCGACACGATGCGGCACCACCGGAATTTTCGGATGCCATGCGATATTCGTGCGACAATTGAACGATAGCAGCCGGATGCCGCGTTGAACGGCGGAACGATGCACAAGGGGAAGAAGCGCATGGCGCGGTGGAAACTGGCGATACTGGCATTGGGAGCGGCCCCGGGCGTTCTGGCGGCACAGGCCCCCGTGGCCCAGACGCCGCCCGCCCCCGCCACCCCGGCGGCGACCGAACCCACGGCAGCGGCGGCGGAAACCGAAAGCGATGCCGAGGAGATCGTCGTCACCGGCCGCCCGCCCCCCGGATCGGTGCCCGGCGACATCAAGCCCGAACTGCAACTGTCGCCGGCCGACATCCGCAGCTACGGCACCAATTCGATCACCGAACTGCTGAGCGAACTCGCCCCGCAGATCCAGTCGGTGCGCGGTGGCGAACCGGTGATCCTCATCAACGGCCGGCGATCGGCGGGTTTCCGCGAGATCGGCGACTTCCCGCCCGAAGCGTTGCTGCGCGTCGACATCCTGCCCGAGGAAGTCGCGCTCAAATTCGGCTATCGCGCCGATCAGAAGGTCATCAACTTCGTCCTGCGCCCACGCTTCCGCAGCTATACCAACGAACTGGAGGGCAGCGCGCCGACGCAAGGCGGGTCGAGCAATTTCGAGGCCGAAGGCGGCCTCGTCCGCGTCGACCGCGACAAGCGCTTCAACCTGAACCTTCAGGCGGAGACGACCTCCAACCTGCTGGAGAGCGAACGCGGCATCCTGCCCAACGCCACGGCCACGCCGTTCGACCTGACCGGCAACGTCACTTCGACCGTGACGGGCGCGGCGATCGATCCGGCGCTCGGCACCGCGACGATCGCGGGCGTGCCGGCGGGCAGCCCGACACTGGCCGGCTTTGCCGCCGGAGCGGGCATTCCGAACGTCACCGACACCACGCCGTTCCGCACGTTGCAGGGACAGAGCGACCGTTTCTCGGCGAACGCGGTGTACAGCCGCAACGTGTTCGGCAACGTCGCGGCAACGGTCAACGGCCGCGTCGAGCACAACCGCAGCGAATCGCTGCTGGGGTTGCCGAGCCTCACGCTGACGCTGCCCGGTGTCTCGTCCTTCTCGCCGTTCGACAAGGACGTGCGCGTGCTGCGCTATGCCGACACCGATCCGCTGCGCCGCACTGCCGCGACCACGACCGCCAATCTCGGCGTGGTGCTGAACGGCGACATCGGCCGGTGGCGCTGGACGGTGAACGGCAGCTACGACCGCACCGAAAGCGACACGCGGACCGAACGCGGCGTCGATGCGAGCGCATTGCAGGCAGGCGTGCTAGCCGGCACCGCCAGCCCGTTCGGCGATTTGGGCAGCTTCATCCGCACCACCGATCGCGCGAAGTCGACCTCGAGCGCGGGCGCGATCGAGGGGCTGGTGTCGGGATCGCCGTTCGCGCTGCCCGCCGGAGAGGCGAACGCCACCATCCGGCTGGCCGGGCGGACGACCGATTTCAGCAGCCGCTCGCAGCGTTCGGGGATCGACGGCAGCACCGATCTCGGCCGCGATGCGGGGTCGGTGCGCGCCAATCTCGACCTGCCGATCGCCAATGCGCAGCGCGACGTGCTGGGCTTCCTCGGCCGACTGTCGCTGAACGGCAATGTCGAGCTGGAGCAACTGTCGGACTTCGGCACGCTCACCACCTATGGCTATGGCGTCAACTGGCAGCCGATCACCGCCGTGCGGATCATCGCCAACTTCACGACCGAGGAAAACGCGCCGAGCCAGCAGCAGCTCGGCAACCCCACCGTCGTCACCCCGTTCGCGCGCGTGTTCGATTATGTCCGGGGGCAGAGCGTCGACGTGACCACTGTCTCTGGCGGCAATGCGGCGCTGCTCGCCGAAACCAACAAGAGCTTCAAGCTGGGCCTGAACGTCAAGCCGTGGAGCGAGCGCAACCTGACGTTCCAGGCGGACTATCTGTCCGAACGCGCGGAAAATTCGATCGCGGGCTTCCCGGCGATCACCGCCGAAATCCAGAATGCGTTCCCCGACCGGTTCGTGCGCGATGCCGACGGCACGTTGATCCGGCTCGACAGCCGGGCGGTGAACTTCGCCCGGACCGAGAACAGCCAGCTTCGCTATGGTCTCAATTTCTTCCAGCGGATCACCACCGCGCGTTCGCGCGCCGAAGCGGCACAGCGGCAGGCGCGGATGGAAGCACGCCGCGCCGCACGCGAGGCGGCCGAAGCGGCGCGCCCGACCAGCGACGCGCCACCGCCACCACCGCCGGGGGACGGCCCGCGCGAGGGCGGACGCGGCTTCGGCGAAGGACCGGGCGGTCCCGGCGGCGGACGTGGCGGCTTCGGCGGCCCCGGTGGCGGGCGCGGCTTTGGTGGCCCCGGTGGTCCGGGCGGCGGCGGTGGCGGCGGCGGGTTGCAGGCCAGCCTCTACCACACGGTCGTGTTCACCAACACGGTCCTGATCCGTGCCGGACTGCCAGAGCTGGACCTGCTGAACGGATCGGCCATCGACGACAATGGCGGCACGGCGCGCCACCGGGTCCAGTTCAATGGCGGCTATACCCGTGACGGGTTCGGCGCGCGGCTGGGCGTCGACTGGCGCGAGGGGACACAGGTGAACGGCGGAACGACCGGCGGGCAGCCGCTCGACTTCGGCAGCCTCACCCGCGTCAACCTGCGCCTGTTCGTCAATCCCGGCGAGCAGCCGTCATGGGTGCGCAACAACCGCTGGCTGCGCGGCAGCCGGATCAGCCTCAATGTCGACAATCTGTTCAACACCCGCCAGCGCGTGACCGATGCCGGCGGCGAGGTGCCGTTCCGCTTCCAGCCGGGGTTCGTCGACCCGCTCGGCCGGGTGGTGCGTGTCACGTTCCGCAAACTGTTCTTCTAGGCGGTATCGACCTTCACGCGCATGTCGTCACCCTGGACCTGTTCCGGGGTGACGAAAGAAACGCTCGCTTCGACCAAGAAAAATGCCGATCACGCCCAAGGGTGCCGTACGGAAACCCGCCGAAGCGCGATCCCCGGAACGACCCGTCAAATCCCCGAGGCGAAGCTCAGTTCGAGCTTCTTGCTGTTCGCCGGCACGTCGAGCGCGGCGCTGTTGAACGCCAGGCTGCCGCTCGGCCCGATCACGCGGACCTGCGGCTTGATCGTCCAGCTATAGACCATCTTGCCGCCCTCGTCCTTCAGCACGGCGCGGATGTCGGGAATGCGGTGGCGCGCGTTGGTCGGGTTGAGGATACGGCCCGATACCGCGAATAGCTCGTTGCCGCTCGACAGCAGCCGACGTTCGGGTTCGCCGATCGACAGCGTCAGCGGCATGTCGCTCGGCCCGATCGGCAGGCCGAACTGCTGCGCGATGCCGGGCGTGCCGGTGTAGAGAATGCCGCCGACCGCCGCGAGCATCGCGACGCCCGCCGCCACCGCGATCGCGGTCTGGCGGCGCGCCGGATTGCGACGCGGCGCGAAGCGTGCCGGGGGCGTTTGCCGCACCCCGTCGGGCACCGCCGCCTGCGGCGGCTGTTCCGATGCGGGATCGACATACCGGCGCAGCGCATCCTCGCCGGTGCGCGGCCGGACCGCGGCGGCGCGCGGGGCCGGCGCGGGGCGCGCGACCGGATCGGGCGTCCGCGACTCGTGACGCGGTTCATGGCGCGACTCGCGCAAGGGGGCGGGCGCATCGGCCTGGGCAAGCGCGGTGCGCGGTGCCGGCGGCTCGATCGCGGCCGCCGGCACGCTGCCCAGATCGAGCATCGCCGGCGGCTGGAACCAGCTATGCCGGCACCCCGCGCAACGGACGGTGCGCCCCGCCGGTCCGATCGCCGAATCGGCGACCAGATAGCGCATATGGCATTGCGTACATTCGAGGATCATCGTCCCCTGCCCCCTGCTGAACCCCGCGCGCGAACCTTGCGCGTGCGCCCGGAACAGCGACAAGCCCTACCGGATTCTTGCAATTAAACTACGGCGTCATGGCAGGCGATGGCAAGGCACGATTGCACGCGGCTTGAGGCGCGCCGTCCCATGTGCGATTGGCGACCACGCGGCGAAATCCAAGGGCGAACGTGGCCAGTATCGTTCAGTTCGAGAATGTCGGTCTACGCTATGGCGAGGGAGCCGAGACGCTCAGCGACCTGAGCTTCTCGCTCGCCGAAGGGTCGTTCCATTTCCTGCTCGGCCCCTCGGGCGCGGGCAAGACCTCGCTGCTGCGCCTGCTCTATCTGGCACAGCGGCCCAGCCGGGGCATCATCCGCCTGTTCGGCGAGGATATGGTGCTGGCCCCGCGCGGACGGATGCCGGGGTTCCGCCGGCGGATCGGCGTGGTGTTCCAGGACTTCCGGCTGGTGCCGCACCTCTCGACGCGCGACAATATCGCGCTGCCCTTGCGCGTCGCCGGCATCGCCGAGGCGGACATCGCCGGGCCGGTGGGAGAGATGCTCGGCTGGATCGGGCTCGCCGACCGGGCCGATGCCCGCCCCGCGACGCTGTCGGGCGGCGAGCAGCAGCGGGTGGCGATCGCCCGCGCGGTCATCAACCGGCCCGAAATCCTGATCGCCGACGAACCGACCGGCAACGTCGATCCCGAAATGGGCGAACGGCTGCTCAAGCTGTTCGAATCGCTCAATCGCCTCGGTACCACCGTCGTCATGGCGACGCACGACTATCATCTGCTGCCGCGCGTGCCGCAGGCGCGGCTGATGCGGCTGGACAAGGGGCGGCTGGCCGATCCCACCGGCACGCTGCGCCACCCGCCCGAGCCGGCACGATGAACGCGGCGACCCGTGCGGGCCAACCGCTGCTCGACGATGCGCAGGGGCGCCGGGCGATGGTGTGGATCATGGCGATCATGATCTTCCTGACCACGCTCGCCGCCGCACTGGGCCTCGCGATGCAGGGCGCGGGCGCGGCGCTCGACCGGCAGCTCGCCGCGCGGCTGACGGTGCAGGTGATCGAGGGCGATGCCGCCACCCGCGACCGTGCGGTGGCAGCGCTTCTCCCCCGCCTGCGCGCCGCGCCGCAGGTGGCAGCGGCGGTCGAGGTCGACCGGGCACGGCTCGCGCAACTGCTCGAACCATGGCTGGGCGAAGCGGGGCTCGACGCCGACCTGCCGATGCCGGCGATGATCGACGTCGATCTGCGACAGGGCGACGCCGCGACGGTCGCCGGGGTAGAGGCGCTGGCGCGGGGCGTGGCCCCCAACGTCCGGGTCGATCGCCATGCGACGTGGCTGGCCCCGGTGCGGGCGTTCGTCGGGCTGCTCGGGTGGACCGCGCTCGGGCTGGTGGTGGTGATGGCCAGCGCCACCGCCGCCGTCGTGCTGCTGGCGGCGCGCGCGGGGCTGGACACGCATCGCGGAACGATCGACATCCTGCATATGCTCGGCTCCACCGACCTCCAGATCACCCGCCTCTTCCAACGGCGGATCGCGCACGATACGCTGACCGGCGGGTTGATCGGCGTGCTGTCGGGCGGGCTGGTCGCGGCGTTCCTCGGCAGCCGCCTGTCGAGCCTCGAGTCGCAACTGGCCGGTGGCGTCACGCTCGATATTGCCGACTGGCTGGCGATCGTGGCGCTGCCGTTCGTCTTTACCGGCCTCGCGATGCTCGCCGCGCGGTTCGCGGTGCTCCGCCGGCTGGCGCGCGTGCTGTGATCGGGCGGGTCGCCTCGCTGCTGCTGCTGGCCTATGCGCTGGGCTTCGCGATCTTTTCGGTGACGCTGCCGCAGCCGGTCGTGGCGGGGGTGCGGACCGATGGCATCGTCGTGCCGACCGGCGCTCCGGGGCGGATCGAGCGCGGACTGGCGCTGATCGAACAGGGCAGCGCGAAACGGATGCTCGTCACCGGCGTCGATCCCGATGTCCGGCCGATGGAACTGGCGGCGGTGGTCAAGGGGCCGAAGCGGCTGTTCCGCTGCTGCGTCGATCTGGGCCACGAAGCGGTCGACACCCGTTCGAACGCCGACGAGACGGCGGACTGGGTGCGGCGCAACCGCTACCGGTCGGTCCGGTTGGTCACGTCGAACTGGCACATGGCGCGTGCGGCGATGGAACTGCGCCATGCGCTGGGCAATTCGGTACGGGTGGTGCGCGACCCGGTGGCGGGGCATCCCGGCTTCGGGCTGTTGTTCGGCGAATATAACAAATATCTGGTGCGGGGGGTCGTGATGCGGCTGGGGATCGACCTGTGATCGCGTGGGTTCGGACGTGGCTGTTCCGTATCGTCTTCTACACCGTGTCGGCGCCGATCGTGGTCAGCGCGCCGCTCTCCGCCCGCTTTGGGCACCGGGCGATGCTCCGCCACGCCCATGTGTGGATCGCGACGCACCGCTTCCTCGCGCGCTGGTTGCTGGGGGTGAAGGTACGGATCGAAGGGACGGCACCGGCGGGCCCCTATCTGTTCGCGGTCAAGCATCAGTCGATGTTCGAGACGCTGGAAATGGCGCAGCGGATCGACGGCCCGCTGATCGTATTGAAGCGCGAACTGGCCGACATGCCGTTCTGGGGCCGCGCGGCACGGGCCTATGGTGCGATCCCGGTCGACCGCGATGCCTCGGCCAAGGCGCTGCGCTCGATGCTGCGCGAAGCGGCGGTGGCGCGCGCGCAGAACCGGCCGGTGCTGATCTTTCCCGAAGGCACGCGGGTGGCGGTGGGCAACGCACCGCCGCTGCGATCGGGGTTCGCCGGGCTGTACAAGGCGCTGGGCATGCCGGTGGTCCCGGTCGCGCTCGACAGCGGCCGCTGCATGCGGCGCAAGGGAGCGGCGCGACCGGGGACGATCACCATCCGCTTCCTCGACCCGATCCCCGCCGGCCTGCCGCGCGACGAGATCGAGGCGCGCGTCCACGCCGCGATCAACGCGCTGGAACCCGCCGCCGGCGGCGTAGCGGCGGGCTAGGACCGATCGACGTTCAGCCAGACCGCGGCTCCTGCATCTCCCCTCCCTGACAAGGGAGGGGTTGGGGGTGGGTAGGCCGGTTTTGGAGCGCTTACGTTTCCTCTCGGGCCGACCCACCCCCGCCCCCTCCCTTGTCAGGGAGGGGAGCAGATTGGGACGGCATTTCGTTGAATGTCGATCCGGCCCGGGCTACCCCGCCTTCGCCCGCGCGCGCCACGCATGGAGCAGCGGCTCGGTATAGCCGCTGGGCTGATCCAACCCCTCGAACACCAGCGCGCGGGCGGCGCGGATCGCCGGGCCGTCGCTGCCCGTCAGCGGGCGATAGGCGGGATCGGCGGCATTCTGCGCATCGACCTTGGCCGCCATCCGCGCGAACGCCGCATCGACATCGGCGGCGGTGCAGACGCCGTGGAGCAGCCAGTTGGCGACATGCTGCGACGAGATGCGCAGCGTCGCGCGGTCCTCCATCAACCCGACATCGTGGATGTCGGGCACCTTGGAACAACCGATCCCCTGATCGATCCAGCGCACGACGTAGCCGAGGATGCCCTGGATATTATTGTCGAGTTCGCGCGCGACCGCCTGCGCTTCCCAGTTGCGGCCACTCGCGACCGGCACCCGCAACAGGTCAGCGATCGGCGCGACCGGTTCGGCGCTCCGCCCACGCTGTTGCTGCGCAACATCGACCGCATGATAGTGCAGCACGTGCAGCGTCGCGGCGGTGGGCGACGGGACCCATGCGGTGCTCGCGCCGCTGCGGGGATGGGCGATCTTCTGCGCCAGCATGTCGGCCATCCGGTCGGGCGCGGCCCACATTCCCTTGCCGATCTGTGCGCGTCCGCCCAGCCCGCAGGCGAGGCCGATCTGGACATTGCGGTCCTCATAGGCCGCGATCCACGGCGTCGCCTTCATCTCTCCCTTGGGGATCATCGGCCCGGCGCGCATCGCGCTGTGCAGTTCGTCGCCGGTGCGGTCGAGGAAGCCGGTATTGATGAACACGATGCGGTGGCGCACCGCATGGATGCACGCGGCAAGATTGGCCGAGGTGCGGCGTTCCTCGTCCATCACCCCGATCTTGATCGTATGGCGCGGCAGCGCGAGCAAATCCTCGACCGCGTCGAACAGCCTGTTCGTAAAGGCGACTTCGTCCGGCCCGTGCTGCTTGGGCTTGACGATATAGATCGATCCGGCGCGGCTGTTGGCACGCGGCCCGTTCACGTCATGCAGCGCGATCAGGCTGGTGACGATCGCGTCGAGGATGCCTTCGGGCGCTTCGCTCCCATCGGCAAGGCGCAGCGCGGGCGTGGTCATCAGATGGCCGACGTTGCGCACGAACAGCAGCGACCGGCCGGGCAGCGTGATGCCGCCACCGTCGCGCGGGACATAGCGCCGATCCTCGGCTAGACGGCGCTCGACCGATTCGCCGCCCTTGGCGAAGCGCGCGGTCAGCGTGCCCTGCATCAGCCCCAGCCAGTTGGCATAGGCGGCGACCTTGTCCGCCGCATCGACCGCCGCGACCGAATCCTCCAGATCGCAGATGGTCGTCAGCGCCGATTCGAGCAGGACATCGGCCAGCCCCGCCGGATCAGCGCGTCCGATCGGGTGCGTGTGGTCGATCACCAGTTCGATGTGCAGCCCATGGTGGCGCAGCAGCAGATTGTCGCCCGACCGTCCGATCCACTGATCGGGATCGGCCAGCGCCGGATCGCCGCCCCGCCAGTCGCGCCAGCTCCCGTCGGCCAGCGGCACCGCGTCGTCGAGGAACGCCTTGGCGCGGGCGATCACCTGCGCGCCACGCGCCGCGTCATAGCCGCCGGGGGCGGGCGTGCCGGGAAGCGCGTCGGTGCCGTAGAGCGCATCGTAGAGACTGCCCCAGCGCGCGTTCGCCGCATTGAGCAGGAAGCGCGCGTTGAGGATGGGTACGACCAGTTGCGGCCCGGCGAGCGATGCGATCTCGGCGTCGACGTTCGCCGGATCGATGGTGAACGGCGCGGGTTCGGCGACGATATAGCCGATCGCGCGCAAGAACGCCTCCTGTTCGGCCGGGTCGATCGGCTGTCCGGCGCAGGCGGCGAACCAGCCGTCGAGTTCCGCCTGCAACGCATCGCGCCGGGCGAGCAACGCGCGGTTGTCGGGTACGAACCGGGCGAGGATCGCGGCGACGCCGTCCCAGAAGGCGGCGCGATCGATGGCGGTGCCGGGCAGCGCCTGCTCCTCGACAAAGGTCGCGAGGTCGGTCGCGACCTGAAGGCCGGCCCGCTCGACATAGGTTTGCGCCATTACCGCTTCCTTTCGCCCAACATCATTATCTTGAGCGACGACATAGCCCCTCGCCTTTCCCATCGGTAGCGGCGATGATCGCAGCACAGCCGTTCGCTGGAGGAACGAATGACGCTCGACCCCGATCACGCGCTGTTCGTCGCGATCGTCGATGCCGGCAGCATCGCCGCCGCCGGGCGGGCGCATGGCCTGTCCCCCGCCGCCGTCTCGAAACGGCTGGCGCGGCTGGAGGCGCGGCTGGGCGCAAGACTGGTCGAACGGACGACGCGGCGGCTGCACCCGACCGCCGCCGGCGCGCAACTCCATGCCGATCTGACGCACATCCTCGCGGCGGTGGCGGCGGCGGAGGCGCGGGTTGGCGGGGCGGCGGCGGTGCCTTCCGGCCGGTTGCGGGTGGCGGCGCCGACGTCGTTCGGGCGGCTGCACATTGCGCCGCATCTGGGCGACTTTCTTGGCCACCACCCGGCGATCGCGTTCGAGCTGCTGCTGTCCGACGCCTATGTCGATCTGGCGGCCGAGCGGATCGATTGCGCGATCCGCATCACCGATCGCGTACCGCCGGGCCTCACCGCACGGCGGCTGGCGACCAACCGGCGGGTGGTGTGCGCCAGCCCGGCCTATCTCGCCGCGGCGGGCGTGCCGGCGACGCCCGACGATCTTGCGCGCCACCGGCTGCTCGCCGCCGACGGGCAATTGCCGTGGCGGTTGCTGACGCCGGGACGCCGCGCGCTGATCGAGGGGGCAAGCGCGGTGCGAGCCAATTCGAGCGAGGTCGTGCGCGAACTGGCGCTGGGCGGGGTCGGCGTGGCGCTGCGCTCGCTGTGGGATGTGGGCGAGCTGTTGCGCGACGGTCGACTGGTCCGGGTATTGCCGGCGTGGGAGGGGCCGCATGACCTTGGCATCCTCGCGATCCACGGGCCGCAACCGAGCGCCGCCGTGACCGCGTTCGTCGATCACCTTGCCACACGGCTGCATGCGGCGTCGTGGGAAGCGCTTGACTTCATGGCAGGAGAGGCGCAGCATCGTAACAATTGATACCAGATTGAGAGGATGCGACGATGGAGCATATGGACGTCAATCCGATGGGCCTCGACGGGTTCGAGTTCTGCGAATTCTCCGCACCGGACGTCGAACGCATGGGTCGGCAGCTCGAACAATTCGGCTTCGTCGCCGCATCGCACCATCCGACACGCGATGTCGTGCGCTACAAGCAGGGGCGGATCAACCTGCTGCTCAACCGCATTGCCGATGGTCATGCTGCACAATTTGCTGCGCAGCATGGACCGTCGGCAGCGGGGATGGCGTTCCGGGTCGCCGATGCCCGGGCGGCATTCGACGCGGCGATCGCACGCGGCGCGAAGCCCGCTGACGCATCGCACGGCGCGCTTGGCGAAGGCTATGCGCTGGAAGGGATCGGCGGCTCGCTGCTCTATCTGGTCGACCGCCACGGCGATGCCGGATCGCTCTACGACGACTGGGAACAAGTGCCCGGCGCGGCGGAAGCCGAGGCGGAGAACAATGTCGGCCTCGATCTGCTCGACCACCTGACCCATAACGTCAAGCGTGGGCAGATGCGGACGTGGTCGACCTTCTACAACCAGATCTTCGGGTTCGAGGAACAGAAGTATTTCGACATCAAGGGCAAGGCGACCGGCCTGTTCAGCCAGGCGATGATCGCGCCGGACAAGGCGATCCGCATCCCACTGAACGAAAGCCAGGACGACAAGAGCCAGATCGAGGAATTCATCCGCGACTATAATGGCGAAGGCATTCAGCACCTTGCCTTCACCACCGCCGACATCTTCGAGACGGTCGAGAAGCTGCGCGCGCGCGGCGTGAAGCTACAGGACACGATCGAAACCTATTACGAACTGGTCGACAAGCGCGTGCCGGGCCATGGCGAGGACCTCGAACGGCTGCGGCGCAACCGCATCCTGATCGACGGCAATGTTGGCGACGAAGGGTTGCTGCTGCAAATCTTCACCGAACCGATGTTCGGGCCGATCTTCTTCGAGATCATCCAGCGCAAGGGCAACGAGGGGTTCGGCAACGGCAATTTCCAGGCGCTGTATGAGTCGATTGAACTGGATCAAATTCGGCGGGGGGTCATCACCGTCGACGCTTGACCAAAGACCGAAGCGTCAGCTTCGGTCGCGGTGCAGCGCGTAGGCGCTGCCGTCGACCGGCCAGCGCAGCGGAGCCGGGCCACAAGGCGCGGTTCCGCCGCGACTGACGGCCCGGCGGGCGGCAAACGCCAACCGTCACCCCGGCGAACGCCGGGATGACGAACAGGTATTGGAGAGCGACATGACCTACCACCCCGGCTTCGCCAACCATGTCGCCACCGAAGCCGTCGCCGGCGCGCTCCCGATCGGCCGCAACAGTCCGCAGCATGCTCCCTTCGGCCTGTACGCCGAACAATTGTCGGGCACCGCGTTCACCGCGCCGCGACACGAGAACCGGCGAAGCTGGCTCTACCGCCTGCGCCCCACCGCCAACCACGGCGCGTTCATTCCCTACACCGGCGCAGCACATCTCAAGTCAGCGCCGATCGACGGCCCGCCGCCCAGCCCCAACCGGATGCGCTGGGACCCGCTGCCGCTGCCGGGCGAACCGACCGACTGGGTCGACGGCCTCGTCACCTATGGCGCGACCGGGGATGTCGCCGCGCAGAGCGGGGTCGGCATCCACCTCTATGCCGCGACCCGCGACATGGACCGCGCGTTCTTCTCGGCCGATGGCGAGTTGCTGATCGTGCCGCAGCACGGCCGCCTCGCGATCGATACCGAACTGGGCCGGATCGACATCGCCCCGCTCCAGATCGCGCTGATCCCGCGCGGGCTGCGCTTTCGGATCAAACTCCCCGACGGCCAGGCACGCGGCTATGTCTGCGAGAATTACGGCAGCCTGTTCCGCCTGCCCGATCTCGGGCCGATCGGCGCCAACGGCCTCGCCAATCCGCGCGATTTCGAGGTGCCCGCCGCGTGGTTCGAGGACCGCGATACCCCTTGCGAGGTCATCCAGAAATTCCAGGGTGGCCTGTGGACCACAACGCTCGACCATTCGCCGTTCGACGTGGTGGCGTGGCACGGCAATCTGGCACCTTGCCGCTATGACCTGACGCGCTTCAACACGATCAACACCGTGTCGTTCGACCATCCCGACCCGTCGATCTTCACCGTGCTGACAAGCCCAAGCGACACGCCCGGCACCGCCAATTGCGACTTCGTGATCTTTCCGCCGCGCTGGATGGTGGCGGAGGACAGCTTTCGCCCGCCATGGTTCCACCGCAACGTGATGAGCGAGTTCATGGGGCTGGTGACGGGGGCCTATGACGCGAAGGAAGGCGGCTTCGCGCCGGGCGGCGCGTCGCTCCACAACCAGATGAACGGCCATGGCCCCGATCAGGCGAGCTATGAAAAGGCGGTCGCCGCCGACCTCAAGCCGCACCGCATCGCCGACACCATGGCCTTCATGTTCGAGACGCGCCACGTCGTTCGCCCGACCCCCTGGGCGATGGCGACGCCGACGATGCAGCTCGACTATGACGATGTCTGGACCGGATTCGCCAAGGCGAAGCTGCCGGGATGAGCGACGAACGGGTGTTCGCGACGCCGGCCGGGGTGACGCTCGGGCCGCTGGGTGACGTCGCCGAGGGCACGGCACGCAACTATGTCCTGCAACTGCGTGCCGGGCGGTTCCACGGCTTCGTGGTGCGCACCGGCGACGGCGTCGTCGGCTATGTCGATCGCTGCCCGCACATGGGCCTGCCGCTCGCGCAGAAACTCGACGGCTATCTGACGCCCGACGGATCGGCGATCATCTGCGGCTGGCACGCCGCGCTGTTCGACATCGCCAGCGGCGCGTGCCTCGGCGGCCCCTGCCCCGGCCAGTCGCTGACCCCGTGGCCGGTGACGGTTCGCGATGGGGCGATCGTCACCGCCTGAGACAGATTTCACGCGAAGGCACGAAGAAGATTTGGTTCGCGCGGAGGCGCGGAGAGGTTGCGGCGCACGATCGTCTCGCGCCGAATGGCGCTGCTCCCCGCCGCATCGTGGGATAGGAGCGACGCTGCCGCGTCCGAACCCCCTCCGCGCCTCCGCGCCTCCGCGCCTCTGCGCGAAAAACCCCCTTCTTCTCCGCGCCTCCGCGTGAACCAACCCCCTCAAGCCGCCACCGCCTCGGGCAATGCGGTGAGCGTCGACGCCCGCCCGAACGACCCGGCGTTGTCGCGCAACCACGCATCCGCCGTCGCCCGGCCGAGATCGCGCAGCGCCTCCAGTTGCGACCAGCGCGTGTCACTCTTGCCCGACGGCCCCCGTTCGGCCAGCGCGTGCGGCGCTTCCATCAGGTGCAGGTTGGTGTCGGCCAGCGCGGTGAACTTGTCGGTGATCGGCGGCGCCTGCCGCGCGATCGCCTGCACCTCGGTCAACGCCTTCAGGTCGCGCAACAGACAGGCGTTGAAGCCGATGTCGCTCATCCGCGTCATCACCTCGACCAGTGTGTCGGGGGTTTCCTTCGTCAGAAACGGCGTGATCTGCACGATCAGCAGGTCGCTCTGGCCATGCCCATCGAAGATCAGCGGTTCGAGGGCGGGGTTGGCGGAAAAACCGCCGTCCCAGTAGCATTCCCCCTCGATCTCGACCGGCCCGAACAATTCGGGCAGGCAGGCCGAAGCCATCAGCGAATCGAGCGTGATCTCGCCGCCCTTGAACAACCGTGCGGCACCGCTCGACACCCTGGTCGCGGCGATGTGCAGCGGCACCGCCTGCGGCGCGGCGAGGGTGCTCAGGTCGATGCTGTCGGCCACGACGCCCCGCAGCGCGCGCATGTCGCGCAAATCGGGCGACAGCGGCGCGACATAGCGGCCGAACAATTTGCTCAGCTCGATCGAGCGGCGCAGCACCGGCTCGAACAACGGCCCCGCCCAATACATGTCGAAATCGAACGCCCTGAGCGGCGAGCGCCGCGACACGCCGCGCCACAGCCGTTCGAGCGCCGCCTTCGCCCCCGGCCGCCCGCCTTCCACCAAGCCGCTGACCAGCGCCGCGCCGTTCAGCGCGCCCGCCGAGGCTCCACTGACCGTGACGATCGGCAAATCCTCGTCGAGCAGCCGGTCGAGCACGCCCCAGCCATAGGCACCATGCGCTCCACCGCCCTGCAACGCGAGCGAGAGGCGCGGACGATCGTCGATATGGGTCATGATCGGAATTCCTGGGGGACGAGGGGGTTGCCGGCTCTCCCGATCGGTCGGCGATCCTGTGTCGCCTTGGCCGGGGAAACGGGCGACCGGCCGATTGGATGCAGCCGCCATCGCCGCATTTTGGCGAGGATATGACGGACCCCGCCGCCGCTTCGCCGGTTATCCCTCCATACATCACGGCTGCAGGGAGATGCGCGATGCTCGAACACGTACCGGCATGGCTCGGGGCATTGCTGCGCGGCGTCCGCGCCGGGGCCTCCAAGCTGACGATCGTCGATCCCGCGCTCGGCAGTTTCGACAGCCTCGATCTGTCGAGCCTCGCCTTCGCCGACGGACAGCGGCTGCCCGAACGCTTCACCGCCGATGGCGAAGGACTGTCGCCGCCGCTCCACTGGCGTGGGGTGCCGGCGGGCACGCGGCGGCTGGCGCTGATCGTCGAGGACCCCGATGCGCCCGCGCCGCAACCGCTGGTTCATGCGATCCTGTGGGACTTGCCGCCGGAGGACGAGCAATTGCCCGAAGGCGACATCCGCCCCGATGGCGATGGCGAAGCGGGACACGGCGATGTCGGCCGCAACAGCTATCTGCGCGAAGGCTGGCTGCCGCCCGACCCGCCGACCGGCCACGGCGAGCATCGCTATGCGTTCCAGCTCTTCGCGCTGGGCGACGGTCCCGACCTCGATCCCAACCCGGGCCGCAGCGCGCTGGTCGAGGCGATGGCCGGGCGGGTGCTGGCGGCGGGGCTGTTGACCGGCACCTATTCGCGCGGGGAACCCGCCGATGTCGGACCGGTGGGCGCGCCGGCTCCGGTTTGATCCGACTGGCTCGAACCAGGGCCGATCGACATTCAGCATTTCCGGCCATTCTTCGTCATTTCCGGCCGACACAACCGCCTCTTTCGTCACCCCGGACTCGTTCCGGGGTCCACCGCTCGGCAATCGGTACGCCCTGAGCCTTGATCGACCGCATTTGCGGCCAGGTAGACCCCGGAACAAGTCCGGGGTGACGACGCGCGACTGAATGTCGATCGACCCCAGGCGTCATCCCAGCGAAGGCTGGGATCTTCGGCTGTAGCGCGCGACAGGTGCCACGGGACGCGCCGAGCTGCACCGGGGCGACGCTCCATGCAAATGGATCAACCGCTACGCCGCCAGCCGGAACCGCAGCAACCGGTCGTCGAGCGCGATCAGCGCCTCGGCGGCCGTGCCCACCGCACGGACGATCTCCGGGTGGCGGGCGTCGAGCCCGCCGGTCAGCGATCCGAAGGCGGGCAAGATCAGCTTGCTATCGGTCGCGACGAAGCAGCGCCGCGATACCGACTTGCCGCGCACCTGTACCCTGAGCTTGGGGTGGAAATGCCCCGACAATTCGGGGCGCGTTTCCCCGCGCTCGGCCTCGTGGCGCAGCACCAGCCCGTCGACCTCGGCCTCGGCCACCACCCGTCCGCCGCAGTGGTCGGCGACGACCGGATCATGGTTGCCGGTGATCCACGTCCATTCGGCCCCGCCGGTCAACGCGCGCAGCCGCGCCCGCGCTTCCCCGGACAACCGGTCGCACCCGGCGCTGTCGTGGAAACTGTCGCCCAGACACCAGATTTCGCGCGGGTCCGTCCGCGCGACCAGCGCCTCGATCCCGGCCAGCGTTTCCAGCGTGTCATAGGGCGGCAGCATCTGCCCGAACTGCGCGAACCAGCTCGCCTTCTCGAAATGCAGATCGGCGAGCAGCAGCGCGCGCCGCGCAGGCCAGTACAGCGCCCCTTCGCGCAGGGCGGAAAATTCATGTCCGGCGAACGAAAGACGAACCATCGGTGGCGCTATGCCGCTCGTCGTGATTCGCATCAAGCCGCGCAGCCGTAACGGTCAAATTGATTCATGCGAAGGCGCGAAGGCACGAAGAAGAGATTTCGCGCAGAGGCGCGGAGGCGCGGAGGGGTTCCGCTTGCGGCAACATCACCCGCGCAAGCGGCCTCTTTCCATCGGAGCAGCCAGCACAACGTCTCCCGGTCGCGCAACGTCGCCCCGAACGCACCCCCTCTGCGCCTCTGCGCGAAAAATCCTTCTGTTCTTCTACTCCGCGTCTCCGCGCCTTCGCGTGAACCAACCTCCTTCTTCCGACCGACCGACCGACCGACCGATCAATCCAGCGTCATCGCCTCCGCCGCCAGTGCCTCGGCCTCGGCCAAAAGCGCATCCTCCGCCGAAGACCCCTGCTCCATCCGCTCGCGCCCGATCAGCACCAGCACCGGCACCGCCAGCGGGCTGATCCGGTCGAGTGCCACATGCCGCATCCGCGCCTGCGCCGTCTCCAGCAGCGTCGCCAGCCGCCCGACATCGGTCATCCGCGCCCGCGCATCGTCCCACGCCGCCTGCAACAGCAGATGCCCCGGCTCGTACTTGCGCAGCACGTCGTAGATCAGGTCGGTCGAGAACGTCACCTGCTTGCCAGTCTTGCGCTTGCCCGGATGCTGGCGTTCGACCAGCCCGCCGATCACCGCCACTTCGCGGAACGCCCGTTTCAGCAGCGCCGATTGCTGCACCCAGTCGACGAACTCATGCTCCAATATGTCGGGCGAAAACAGCGCCTGCGGATCGGGGATCGGCTCCAGCCCATAGCAGGACAGCGCATAGTCGTTCGCCACGAAGCCGATGGGTTTCAGCCCCATCGCCTCCATCCGCCGCGTGACGAGCATGCCGAGCGACTGGTGCGCGTTCCACCCCTCGAAGCTGTAGGCGACCATGTAATGCCGCCCTTCGCGCGGGAACGTCTCGACCAGCAGCTCTTGGGCGCCCGGCAGCACCGACCGTCGCGCCTGTATCTCCAGCCATTCGCGCACGTCGTCGGGGAAGCGATGCCACTGACCCGGCGAGGCAAGAAACCCGCGCACCCGATCGGCAAGGCTGGTCGACAGCGCCATGCGCGTGCCGCCATATTTGGGAATCCGCGCCGGCCGGCTCGACGCCCGCACCACCAGATCGGTCAACTCGATCTTCTCGACCTCAAGACTCATGCCCGCGAAGAAAAACGTATCGCCCGGCGTGAGTGTCGAGGCGAAATATTCCTCGACCGTGCCCAGCCGCCGGCCATTCTTGAACCGCACGTCCAATGTCGGCGCATCGACGATGATCCCGGCGTTCAGCCGATGCTGCGCAACAAACGCGGGTTTGGTGACATGCCACAGCCCGTCGTCGCCCAGCCGCAGCCGCTTGAACCGGTCATAGGCCTTCAGCGCATAGCCACCCTCGGCGATATAATGCAGCACCCGGTCGAACGTGTCGCTATCCAGCGCCGAATAGGGCAGCGCGCTGCGCACCTCGTCCAGCATGTCGGCGGTGGCGAACGGCGCGGCACAGGCGCAGCCCATCAGATGCTGTGCCAGCACGTCGAGCGCGCCGGGGCGGAACCGGTCGGGGTCGAGTTCCCCCGCCTCCACCGCATCCAGTGCCGCCTGCGCTTCGAGAAACTCGAAACGGTTGCCCGGCACCAGCAACGCCTTCGACACCTCGTCCAGCCGGTGGTTGGCGCGGCCGATGCGTTGCAGCAGCCGCGACGATCCCTTGGGCGCACCCATCTGGATGACGCAGTCGACATCGCCCCAGTCGACCCCCAGATCGAGGCTGGCGGTCGCGACCAGCGCGCGCAACCTGCCATCGGCCATCGCCTGTTCGACCTTGCGCCGCGCCTCGCGGTCGAGGCTGCCGTGATGCACACCGATCGGCAGTTGCCTGTCGTTCGCCTTCCACAAATCCTGAAAGATCAGTTCGGCAAGGCTGCGGGTGTTGCAGAAAACGATGGTCGTGCGATGCGCCTCGATCTGCTGCATCACCTGGGCTGCGGCATAGCGCCCCGAATGGCCCGACCACGGCACCCGGTCGGTCGGCAGCAGGATGCGGATGTCGGGATCGGCCCCGGCCTCGCCCTCGACCAATGTTACCGTGTCGATGTCGCCGTCGGGGGCCAGCCACGCGCGATAGCCATCGGGATCGGCGACCGTCGCCGACAGCGCCACCCGCCTGAGGCCGGGTGCCAGCCGCTGCAACCGCGCGAGCCCGAGCGCCAGCAGGTCGCCCCGCTTGTCGGTAGCAAAGGCATGGACCTCGTCGATCACGATCGTCCGCAGACCGGCGAACAGCGTCGGCGCATCGGGATAGGATAGCAGCAGGCTGAGCGACTCGGGCGTCGTCAGCAGGATATGCGGCGGTTTGGCTCGCTGGCGCGCCTTGCGATCGGACGGAGTGTCACCGGTACGCGTCTCGACCCGGATCGGCAGTCCCATCTCGGCGATGGGGGTCAGCAGGTTGCGCTGCACGTCGACCGCCAGCGCTTTCAGCGGCGAGATATACAGCGTGTGCAGCCCGTCGCGCGGCGCCGCGATCAACTCGGTCAGCGTCGGCAGGAACCCGGCCAGCGTCTTGCCCGCGCCGGTCGCCGCGACCAGCAGCGCATGGCTACCCGCCTGCGCCGCCGCCAGCATGTCGATCTGGTGCCGCCTCGGCCGCCACCCACGCGCGGCGAACCAGTCGGCAAGCGGGGCGGGAAGGGGTTCGCTCACCCCGACGCATGTAGGATGCCCGCCGCCCATCCGAAAGCGCCGCGCTGGCAAGGGGGTGGCGGATGTGCGACTCTCGCGGCCGACGCCCTTGGGGAAACCGCCGATGCTCACGACCCTCGCCCTGTTGCTCGCCGCGCCGCAGGCAGCCGCCCCCTGCCCGGCGACCCCGGCCCCGCTGCCGGCGGAATTGCGGAGCTGGACCCGCCCGACCGCCGTGACCGCGGGAGGCGACGCCGCCCGCGCCACACCCATCCTTCCGGGCGAAACGGTCCGCGCGACGCTGCTGCCGCGATCCGGGGTGCGCTTCGCGTTCCTTCCCCCGAACGGTGCCGGCCATGCCGGGCTGTTCGGGATCACGGTGGAGCGGGCGGGCCGCTATCAAGTCGCGCTCGGCGATCGCGCATGGATCGACATGATCCGCGACGGCGCGCCGCTGCCGTCGGTCGCCCACGGCCACGGCCTTGCCTGTTCGGGCATCGCCAAGCTGGTGGAGTTCGATCTTCGCCCCGGCCGCTATCTCGTCCAGATCACGGGTTCGGCCACCCGCGAGATCACCCTCCTCGCCACGCCGGTCGCGACCCGCTAAGCAACCGCCCTTTCCCCGACAGGACCACCGACCCGACGATGAACGGCACCTCCTCTTCGATCAGGGCCAAGTCGTTCTGGACGATGGGCACCTATGTCGCCTCGACCGCGCTGCGCTTCGGCGGCAACATCATCCTGTCGCGCGTGCTGGGGCCGGAGATCATGGGCGTGGCGGTAATCGCGCAGGCGATCCGCAACGGCTGCGAACTGCTGTCCGACTTCGGCTTCGAACAGAATGTCGTGCGCAGCCCGAACGGCGAGGACGGCGGCTTCCTCGACACCATCTGGACGATGCAGATCCTGCGCGGCGCGATCGTCTCGCTCGCCTGTCTCGCCCTCGCACCGCTGCTCGCGCGTTCCTACGGCATCGACGTCGCGCTGATGATCGCGCTCAGCGCAGCGCCGCTCCTCACCTCGCTGACGTCGACCGCGCCCTACACCATGGCGCGCCAGTTGGAGGTGAAGCGCCGCAACCTGTTCGAACTGGGCAGCGAGGCGGCGGGCCTCGCCATCACCGTCGCACTGGCGGTGACGCTGCGGAGCGCGTGGGCGCCGATCCTCGCGATCCTGCTGTCGTTCGCGCTGCGCTCGGCGCTCACCTACCCGCTGCTCCACCGCCGGCCCACGCTGCGGTTCGACCGCGCCCATGTTCGTGAGATCGTTCATTACAGCAAATGGATCATGCTCTCCTCGCTCGCCTTCTATGCCGCGATCTATATCGACCGGCTGTATCTGGGCGCGGTGGTGACGCTGGCGATGCTCGGCATCTATGGCCTTGCCCGCTCGATCGGCGACCTGCCCAATACGGTTGCCGGGCGGCTGGGGTTTCAGGTCGTCTTTCCCTTCGTCGCCCACAACGACGGCGGATTCGCGCCGGGCAGCACCGCGCGACGCGAACTGGGCCGCACCCGCGCGCACTTCCTGATCCTCGTCCTGATCGGCGTCGCCACCGTCATGGCATGGGCCGACATGGCGGTGCTGGCACTCTACGGCGCGCGCTTCGCGGCGGCGGGGTGGATGGTGTGCGTGCTGCTCGCTGGAAGCTGGATCGCGGTCCTCGCCTCGCTCGGTGAAGCGACCGTGTTCGGTGGCGGCAAGCCGAGCAACGTCAGCACCGCCAACCTGTTGCGCTTCGCGGTGATGGGCGCGGTGCTGCCGCTGGGTTTCCATTGGGGCGGCATGCCGGGCGCGCTGCTGGCGCTCCCGGCGAGCGAGCTGGTGCGCTATCTCTCGCTGCTGCGCGCGCAATATCGCATCGGCGTCGCCTTCGTCGCGCAGGACGTGGCGCTCAGCCTCGCCTTTGCCGCCTTGTTCGGCGGCTGGATCGCGCTGCGCCTCGCGCTCGGGCTGGGCGTGCCATGGGCGTTGATGGGGTAAGGCGGTTCGCCCTGGTTTGGTGCTGGCCCGCTTCCCACGGATTCCCACCACCCAATCGAGGCACGCGGCCGCGCGATTGCCCGTACTGCCCTACCCCCTTACCCCGGCGCATCGTCGTGCGAATCGAAATGCCGCCGCCACTGCGCGATGCCCGCCGCCGTCTGATCGTCGATCTGCACACCGCGCGGCCCCTGCCGCACGAACACATGGGTGACGAGCAATAACGAAGCCGTACCGGGCATGGCGTCCTGATCCACGAGGGGCGAGCGGAAGGCCGCTGTCGCATCTGGTGGGGCGGAGCGCAATCGGGGGGAGCACGCGGGGCACGACATGGCAAAGCCATATCGTCAGTCGACGCTCTGCGTCGCTGGCCGGGCGTGTTGCTTTGTCGCTAGATAGCTGCCGCTATCTTGCGGCAACACGCTGGAGCGGGCGAAGGGATTCGAACCCTCGACCCCAACCTTGGCAAGGTTGTGCTCTACCCCTGAGCTACGCCCGCTCTGGCGTCTGTCCGAACCGGCGAACCGGCTGGGGTGAGGCGGGCTATTAGCCGGGGGTTTGGGGTCGCGCAACCCTAAAAAGAAACTCTTTTGCATGTCCCGCGTCATGCCCACATAGGGGCGCTCCCCAACGGACAAAGGAATCGACGCTTGGCCACGCTTGGATTGACCGCCCCGGAGAAGGAAGCCGTGGAGGCGTTCCGCCGCGATGTCGTCGAACCGTCGATGACGCAGCTCGTCGTCATCGATTTCTGGGCCGAATGGTGCGGCCCGTGCAAGGCGCTGACCCCGATCCTCGAAAAAGTCACCGCCGACTATGCCGACAGGGGCGTGGTGCTTGCCAAGATCGATACCGACAAAAACCAGTTCATCGCCGCCCAATTCCAAATCCGCTCGATCCCGACGGTCTATGCGATGTTCCAGGGGCAGTTGGTCGCCGATCTGACGCAGGCACGCACCGAAAGCCAGCTTCGCCAGATGCTCGACCAGTTGCTGCAGCAGTTGCCGGTCGAGCCGGCCGAGCCCGCCGGGCCCGACATCGAACCGCTGGTGGCGATGGGCGAACAGGCGCTGGGCGAGGGCGACGCGATGCGCGCGCTGTCGATCTTCGAACAGGTCGCCGAAATCGCGCCGACCCATCCGCAGGTGCTGATCGGCCGCATCCGCGCGCTGCTGGCGCTGGGCGACCATGACACCGCGCAGACCGCGCTCGACGTGCTGCCGCCCGAGGTCGCCAGACTCCCCGCCGTGGATCAGGTGCGCGCCACCCTCGCGCTTGCCCGCGACGCGCAGCCGGTCGACGATCTGGCGGGCCTCAAGGGCGAGGTCGCCGCGCAGCCGGACGATCACGACGCGCGCTTCCGCCTTGCCGGCGCGCTGATGGCGGCGGGCGACCGCGACGGCAGCGCCGAGCAGCTTCTGGCGATCGTCGCCGCCGACCGGAGCTGGAACGAGGACGCCGCGCGCCAGCAACTGCTCAAACTGTTCGAGGCGGTCGGGCTGGAAGACCCATGGGTGTCGCAGCAGCGCCGCAAATTGTCCGCGATCCTGTTCGGATGAGCGCGCGCGTCTCGATCTTTCCGTTGAGCGGGGCGTTGCTGTTTCCCAACATGCACCTGCCGCTGCACATCTTCGAGCCGCGCTACCGGGCGATGGTGTCCGATTCGCTCGCCCGCGACCGGCGGATCGGCATGATCCAGCCGCGTCCGGCGGGCGGTGAGGGCGACCGCGTGCCGCTGTTCGACATCGGCTGCGTCGGGCAGATCATTGACGTCGAGGCGCAGGCCGACGGCCGCTACGACATCGTGTTGCAGGGCGTCACCCGCTTTCGCATCCTGCGCGAACTGGACGTCACCACCGCCTTCCGTCAGGTCGAGGCAGAGCTGCTGCCGGCCGAGGCGGACGCGACGCTGGCGCTCGCCGAGCGGGCCTCGCTCGAACTGGAATCGCGCCGCTTCGCCGATGCGCAGGGCTATGCGGTCGACTGGGATTCGGTCGCCCGGCTCGACGACGAGAGCCTCGTCAACGGCATCGCCCAGATCGCGCCGTTCGACGTCGCCGCCAAACAGGCGCTGCTCGAAGTGGACCGCCTGTCCGACCGCGCCGAGCTGATCGTGCAACTGATGCAGTTCTTTGGCCGCCACGGCGACGAGGATGAGGCGACGCTGCAATGAGCGGGCACCTGCGATGACGCTCGACCCGTGGCTCCTCTCGATCCTCGTCTGTCCAGTGACGCGCACGCCGCTGGAGCACGACGTCGCGGCGAACGAACTGGTCAGCCGCGCAGGCGGTTTCGCCTATCCGGTCCGGGGCGGCGTGCCCGTCCTGATCGTGGAGGAGGCGCGCGCGCTGTGAGCCATGACCTGACCGGCAAGTGGAGCGGGATCTTCAACTATCCCCACACCCATCCCCCGACCGCGTTCGAAGCCGACCTCGCCGATCTCGGCGGGTCGATCGTCGGCACGGTGCATGAGCCGGACCTGTTCTCGGTGCCGCCCGGCGCGCTGATCGCCGCCGCGATCGACGGCCACTGCGAGGGTGCGAAGGTCGCGTTCAGCAAATTCTACGACGAGAGCGAGGGCTATGCCGACATGGTCGTCTATGCCGGGGCGCTGAGCGACGACGGCTGCGAGATCAGCGGCCGCTGGGACATTCCCGGCGTGTGGTCGGGCACCTTCCTGATGATCCGCCCCACGGCGGTCGTCCCGGCCGGGGAAGTCGCCGGCGAGGCGGTCGCCGACCTGCCGCCGGACGGCACGGCCTCATAACAGATAGACGACGACGTACCGCGCGACGAGCGCGACCATGACGATCCGCGCGGCCCGCTCGCCGCGCACGCGCATCGCCGCCGCCATCAATGCGACGAGGACCACCGTCAGCACGATCGGCAGCCAGCGCAGCAGATGCACCGCCAGCACCGGCTCGCTGGCATACCACGCCAACTGGCACGCCAGCAGCACCGCCAGCACCCCGATCACGATCCGGCGGACGCGAAAGAAATGCTGGTCGAAGTCGGTCGTCTCGTCGCTGTCGCTCGGAAACGCCAGCCGCGCCGCGAGGTAATAGGCACCGGCGAAGCTCGTCACCGCCATCAACGCCTTGCCCGACACGCCCACCACGTCGCGCACCGTCCATGCCGCCTGCCAGAACGACAACAGGTCGAGCAGCACGAAGATACCCAGCAGCGGCGTCAGCCAGCCGATCCGCACCACGCTGCCCGGCCGCAACCGCCGCTCGATCGCCCGCGCGAACCCGCCGAGCACCTCGGCGATCGACAGCCCGAGCAGCAACCCGAACAACGCGAAGATGAATTCGAAATCCGACATGGCGCCCCCCGACGTCCGCTCGATCGTGAACGGTAGCACCATGACGGCAGGCGCGACAACGGCCGGCCTGTCCTACACCCGGGGGCGCTGCTAGGGTTGCGATGCCGGCCCGTGACGGGGATGCGGCCGTTCCTTGACAGTGCCGGACACGACGCTCGCGACGCTGTCGCAAGTGTAAACTTTGTAAACTTTGGCCATGGGGTGGACACCGGACCATGGCCGACAGGCACGGATAACGCCCTGCGACCGGAACCGTGCGGTCCCTGACCATGGCGCACGCAACACCGTCGCAAGTGTAAACTTTGGACCCACAGGGGACGCCCGGATGCCGATCCCGGCCTATCTGACCCACCGTTTCAACCGGGGGCGGCTCGCCGCTCCGCCCCGGCGGACCCGATCGACGTTCTCGATCAAGATCGAATGTCGGACATATTCCAAACGACAGGCATGAATGCCGTCATCTCGCGACCTTACGCCAAACTGTCACTTTCGCGCTCGAACCCGGCCGGCGTGACGGGTGCCACGGTCGCTGTCACGATCAGGTCGTAGGTGACGTTGGCGACGGTTCGCGCCATGTCGGGGATCACATCGACCGCAGCCAGGATGGGCAGCAACTCGATCGGCGCGCCCAGCGCAATGACCGTCGGCGCGGCGCTCGCATAGACGCTGATCGCGCCCGGAAGTCCAAGGATCATCAGGCTTGAGAGCACCGCCAGCGGTATCGCCATGGCGATCTGGACCGGCGACACCGTAACGCCGCCCATCCATGCCAGCGTCAACGCCACCAGCAGCGTGTTTGACGGTGCGGTGATCTTGAAGACCGCGACGGCGATCGGCAACGCGACCGACGCATCGCGATCACCGATGCCAAGCAAGCGCGCGCCGAGGACCATCGCAGGCAGGGTTGCGAGCGACGATTGCGTACTCGCCGCAATCACCTGGGCGGGTGCCGCAACCCGCGCGAAGCGCCAGAGCGGGACGCCGCTGGCGAAGCGTATCCATCCGTACCCGATGGCGATCAGCAGCACCGACAGCGCGAGCGAGGCGACGACATATTGCGCCAGAATGGTAAGCACGCTCACCCCTGCGGACGCCCCTACCGAAAAGGCGAGCGCGCCGATCCCCAGCGCGCCGACCCGCAGTACCCAGCCGATCACCATCACCATGGCGTCGGCCAGACCGTTGAGCGCCTGAACCAATGCCGCAGACCGCTCTTCCTCGATCCGGCCGACCGCAACGCCCAAGACCAGCGCGAAGATGACCAGCGGGACGATCGCGCCCGTCGCCGCCGACGCGACCGGATTGGTCGGGATCATCGCACGCACCGCCTCGACGGGTCCGGGCACGACCGGGGGCACCGCTGCGGGAAACATGGTGCGGAGCGCGACAATGCTGTCGTGCGGAATCGTGAACAGGTCGATCAGCAACGGGGCGACCAGCGCCGTGACGATCGCCGACAGGAAAAGCAGCCCGATCATCACGATCGCCAGCCGCCTGCCCAGATCGCCCCCTTCCTGCCCGGTCGCCGAACGCAGCCGGGCAACCCCGGTCACGACCAGCGCAAAGACCAGCGGGACGATCGTCATCCGCAGCAGATCGAGCCACAGTCCACCGATCAGACCGGCGACCGTCAGCGCGGCGGGGCGCTCGCCCGATACCGTCCCGGCGACGAAACCGCCGACGAGCGCAAGAATCAGCCACGCTGGCGCCGGCATCCGCCGTGCAGCAGCCAGAGATATTCTTACCATGATCGCCCCCCGATGGCGATCGTGGGTCTACCACCAGGCGTATGTCAACCGAAAGGGAGCGACCGATACGATCGGCTCGCCCGGAGCTATTCCGCGAACCGCTCGCGCAGCGCGAGCATGGCCAGCGCAGCCTTGGCCGCCTCGCCGCCCTTGTCCTTCTCGTCGCGCTTCGCCCGCGTCAGCGCCTGCGCCTCGTTCTCGACGGTCAGGATACCGTTGCCGACGGGGACGCCTTCAAGGCTCAGGTTCATGATCCCGCGCGCGCTCTCGTTCGACACGACCTCGAAATGATAGGTCTCGCCGCGGATGATGACGCCCAGCGCCACGAACGCATCATAGTGTTCGGACGCATCGGCGATCGCGATCGCGCCGGGCACTTCCAGCGCACCGGGCACGGTGATCGTCTCATGCTCATGCCCCGCCGCCTCGATCGCCGCGCGCGCGCCGTCGAGCAGCAGGTCGTTCAGATGGTCGTAAAACCGGGCCTCGACGATCAGGACCTTCGCCATGTCAATTCTCCGTGATCGGCCGTTCGCCGACGATTTTCAGGCCATAGCCATCGAGGCCGACCAGCGTGTGGTGGGTGTTGGTGAGCAGCACCATGTCCTCGACGCCCAGTTCGTTCAGGATCATCGCGCCGACGCCATAGTCGCGCAGTTCCTCCATGTCGGGCACCGGCGCGGCGGACGACCCACGCATGACCCGCCAGCGAATCGC
>NZ_LMQO01000001.1:1292500-1428786 GCF_001425385.1 Sphingomonas sp. Leaf407 | reverse complement strand
CCCCATGACCATTCAGCGCGTTCGCAAGGCAGTCTTTCCCGTGGCGGGTCTTGGCACCCGGTTTCTGCCGGCGACCAAGGCGATGCCCAAGGAAATGCTGACCGTCGTCGACAAGCCGCTGATCCAGTATGCGGTCGAGGAAGCGCTGGAGGCGGGGATCGAGCAGATCATCTTCGTCACCGGCCGCGGCAAGGGCGCGCTGGAGGATCACTTCGACGTCTCCTACGAACTCGAAGCGACGATGAAGGCGCGCGGCAAGTCGATGGCGGTGATCGAGGGTATTCGCCAGAAGCCGGGTTCGCCGGTCTATGTCCGCCAGCAGGAGCCGCTGGGGCTGGGCCATGCGGTGTGGTGCGCGCGCGAGATCGTCGGCGACGAGCCGTTCGCGGTGCTGCTCCCCGACGAACTGATGGTCGGGGGTTTCCTTCGCCAGATGGTCGAGGCGTACGACCAGGTCGGCGGCAACGTCATCGGTGCGCTGGAAGTGCCCGACAGCGAAACCGACAAATACGGCATCATCTCGCCGGGCAAGGTCGACGGCAAGCTGACCGAAGTCACCGCGCTGGTCGAGAAGCCCAAGGGCAAGGCGCCGTCGAACCTGATGATCCCCGGCCGCTACATCCTCCAGCCCGAGGTGATGGACATCCTCGACCAGCAGGAGCCGGGCGCGGGCGGCGAGATCCAGTTGACCGACGCGATGGCCAAGCTGATCGGCCGGCAACCGTTCCACGGCTTCACCTTCGACGGCAAGCGCTACGACTGCGGCGACAAGGCGGGCTGGGTCCAGGCGAACATCGCACTGGCGCTGGCGCGTGCCGACATCGGCCCGGCGGTGCGGGCGTTTGCNCAAGCGCTACGACTGCGGCGACAAGGCGGGCTGGGTCCAGGCGAACATCGCACTGGCGCTGGCGCGTGCCGACATCGGCCCGGCGGTGCGGGCGTTTGCCGAGGAAGCGCTCGCCGCGCAGTAAGTGCGGTTTAGGCGACGACCAGCCGGTCGTCGCCGAGCGTCGCCAGCAACTCGATCATCCCGCCGCCGCTGACGCCGATCGCGTCGGCGGCGAGTCCGGCGAGCGCGAGGCCGCTCTGACAGGCGACGATCGCGACGCCGCTCTCCGCCGCGATGCCGCGCAGTTCGCCGAGCGTCGGCTGTCCCGCCGGGGCCGGCACATCGGCTGCGAAGCCTGCCACCGCCGCTTCATGAAGATAGACCCGCGCCCGCGCGCCTAGTGCCGCCGCCGCACAGGCCATGGTCAGCGCCGCGCGCAGCCGGTCGCCCTCCGCGCCGGCGACGACGATCGTCAGCCCGCGCACCGGCAACCGGGGTCCTTGGGCAGCGTCAGCGTGCGGAAGCGGAAAGCGAGCAGATCGGCGATCAGCACTTTACCCGCCGGGTCCTCGCCGAAGCCGACGATCGCGCGCATCGCCTCCAGCGCGGCCATGCTGCCGATCACCCCGGTCAGCGCGCCCAGCACCCCCTGATCCGCGCAACTCGTATCGGCGCGCGCCGGATCGTCGCCAACGAAACAACGGTAGCACGGCCGCCCCGCCTCCCAGCCGCGAAACACGCCCAACTGCCCCTCGAACCGCCCGACCGCCGCCGAGACGAGCGGCACCCGTGCCGTCAGCGCGGCATCGGCTACCGCCAACCGGGTGATGAAGTTGTCGCAGCCGTCGACCACCACATCGGCCCCGGCGAGCAGCTCCGCCGCATTGGCGCCATCGATTCGCGCCGCGACCGGCTCGACCCGGACGAACGGGTTGATCCGCGCCACGGCGTCCGCCGCCGCCGCCACCTTCGGCCGGCCAATATCGACATTGCCGAACAAGGTCTGGCGTTGCAGGTTGCTGGCATCGACGCTGTCGTCGTCGATCACGACCAATGTGCCGACGCCGCCCGCCGCGAGATATTGCAGCACCGGCGATCCGATCCCGCCGGCACCGATCACCACGACCCGTGCCGCCTTCAGCGCCGCCTGACCGGCACCGCCCACCTCGTGCAGCACGAGATGGCGGGCATAGCGATCGAGTTCGGCGTCGGAGAAGGTCATGCCGCCCAGTCGAACGCCAGCGACGCGCGATACCACGCCCCTTCGCTCACCAGCCGGGGGACGAGGTTGCCGCGCGCGAAGCTGACCACCAGTCCGGCCGCATATTGTTCGACCGTGGGGCAGTCGATCGCGCGGGGTATGGTGGCGCGCACCAGCCCGTCGGCGCCGATCAGCACCGCGACATCGACCTGCACCTGCACCCGGCCGCCGACCGCCACCGGCATCGGGCAGGCGGTCCGGCGCAATTCGGTCGCGACGAAGCGGGTCATGTGCGGTGTCGGACGCGGAACGTGGCGATAGGGGAGCGGCGGTAGCGCGGCCCAGTCGATCGCGCGCGGCGGGACGGGCGTTTCCACCGGTACGATCGGCACCAGCGGCACGGCGCTTCCGGTCTGGGCCAGCGCGAACAGGGCAAGCGCGATCATCGGCCGGTCGATCCGAACCCGCCCGCCCCCCGCGCGGTATCGTCGAGCGAGTCGACCTCGATGAGCGTCGCGTGCAGCACCGGGGCGGGAACCAGTTGGGCGATCCGCTCGCCCCGCACCACGTCGAACGGTTCCTGCCCGAGATTGGCGAGGATCACCTTCACCTCGCCGCGATAGTCGCTGTCGATCGTGCCCGGCGTGTTGAGGCAGGTGATGCCGTGCTTGAGCGCCAGCCCCGATCGCGGGCGCACCTGCACCTCATAGCCATCGGGTATCGCCAGCGCGAAACCGGTCGCCACCGCATGGCGCGCGCCCGGCGCTAGCGTCACCGTCTCGGCCGCAACCACGTCCATCCCCGCCGCGCCGGCGGTGGCATAGGCAGGCAATGGCAGGCCAAGCCCGTGGGGCAGGCGTAGGAGGCGCAGCGCGATCATGGTGTCACCATCGCATTGCGCATCGGTGCCGTCCCCGGCGCGGCGGCGATGCGGCGCACCGCGTCGATCAGGTCGCCATCGGCCAGCAGGTCGTGGCCGCGTCCGGGCAGTACATGGTAATCGGTCGCGATCCCGCGCAGCGCCAGCGCCTCGGCATAGGCGCGCGAGAAGCGTTGCGGCGTCTCGGCATCGTCCGCCCCGACCAGCAGCGTCACGCGCGTCTGCGGCGCGACACCGCCGACCGTCATCAACGGGTCGAAGCTCGTCACCGGCCGGGCGAAATCGCCGCCGCCGCGCCGCGCGCGATATTTGCGCCATTCGGGCAGCATGCACGGGCATCCGGCCAGCACGATGCCGTCGACCAGTCCCGGCCGCAGTCCGGCGACCACCGCCGCCATCGCCGCGCCACCCGACTGGCCGACCAGCACGGTGCGCGCCTGTGGATAGCGTTTGCGCCAGCGCAGGATGCTGTCGGCGACCGCCGCGATCCGGTCGGCGGTATAGCTGTCGCCCCCCATCCCGCCGCGCTCGCCCGGCGACTGGTTGCCCGCGCTGTCGCGATAGCCCGGCCGCAGCAGCGCCACCGCGCGCGTGTCCGGTATCGCATCGGCGATGCGGTGCGTCGCCTGCGCGAAGTCGGCCGGGACCACCCCGTCGCCATCGCCGTGCAGCACCAGCACCAGCGTCCGCACGTCGCGTACGGCGTCTGGCCCGAACGCCTGACCCGCCAGCGCGGGCGCACGCCCGTTCGTCCCGCTGCCGGCGCATCCGGCAAGCGCCATGGCGAGGATCAGTTCACGCCAGCGCATCGGCGATCCGATCGGCAAGGCGGCCGGCGACATTGGCCTTGGGGGCATCGTCCCACGCCTCGACGCCCGTGGCAGTGACGAGATGGACGCGGTTGCGATCGCCGCCCATCACGTCGCCCGATACGTCGTTGGCGACGATCCAGTCGGCGTTCTTGGTGCCCAGCTTGGCGGTGGCATGGGCGATTACGTCGTCCGTCTCGGCGGCGAAGCCGACCAGCAGGCGCGGGCGGCGCGGACTGCGCCCCAGCATCGACAGAATATCGGGATTGGGCTGGAGCGTCAGCACCGGCGCGCCATCGCCCTTCTTGAGCTTGGATGGCGCGGCCTCGACATGCCAGTCGGCGACCGCCGCGACCATCACCGCCGCATCGGCGGGCAACGCCTGCGCCACGGCATTGGCCATGTCGCGCGCGGTTTCCACGTCGATCCGCTCGACGCCCGGCGGAGTCGCCAGCGTCACTGGTCCTGCGACCAGCGTCACCCGGCCCCCGCGCGCGGCACAGGCGGCGGCGATGGCGAAACCCTGTTTCCCCGACGATCGGTTGGCGAGATAGCGCACCGGATCGATCGGTTCGTGTGTCGGCCCCGCCGTCACGAGGATGTGGCGACCGGCGAGCGACGCGGGAAGGGGCGCGGTCGTCGCCTCGATCGCAGCGACGATGGCATCGGGTTCAGGCAGGCGACCGGGGCCGTATTCGCCGCAGGCCATCGCGCCTTCGTCGGGCTCCAGCACCATCACGCCGCGCGCGCGCAGCGTGGCTACGTTCGCCTGGGTCGCGGCATGCTGCCACATGCGCACGTTCATCGCCGGTGCTGCCAGCACCGGCTTGTCGGTCGCCAGCAGCAGCGTGGTGGCGAGATCGTCGGCATGGCCCCCAGCCATTTTTGCCAGCAGGTCGGCGGTGGCCGGCACGACGACGACCAGATCGGCCTGGCGGCTGAGCTGGATATGGCCCATCTCCGCCTCGTCCTTCAAATCCCACAGGCTGGTATGCACCGGCTGTTCGGACAGGGCGGCCAGCGTCATCGGCGTCACGAACTGCGCGCCGCCATCGGTCAGCACGCAGCGCACGCCATGCCCCCGGCGGCGCAGGCCCCGGATCAGCTCGCACGCCTTATAGGCGGCGATGCCGCCGCCGACGATCAGCAATATGCGCGTCATCGAACGATCCTCTGCACCCGAACGCGCCGCCTGTCGAGCAGCGCGACCGCCAGATCGCGCGTGGCGTCGGGCAGAAACGCCAGTCCGACCAGAAACGCGGGTGCCGCCGCCAGCACCCAGTAGAAATTGTCGATCCGCGCGAACAGCGCGATCGCCAGCGCATAGCCACCGAAGGTCAGCGCGGCGCGAAAGCCCACCGGCCCCGGTGCCGCCGCCCATCCGGTCAGCGCCAGCATCGCGACCGGCGCGCCGATCCACCACGGCAGCAGCGTCAGCACCGTCGACCGCGCCATCGCATCGGCGAACAGCCCCGGACCATGGCCGCCGGTCCACCCCGGCGACACCGGATCGAGTGGACCCACCGCGATCCCCGCCGCCCGCGCATGCAGCGACAGGATCGCGACGAACACCAGCAGCACCGCGCCCCAGCCGATCGCCTCGCGCCGCTGCCGCTCGATCAGCGCCGCCGCCAGCATCGCCAGCGCGAACAGCGCCGCCGTCTCGCGGATCAGCATCGCGCACAGCGCGATCGCCGCCGCCTCGATCCAGCGTTCCTCGCTGCGCAAGGCGAGCGCCCATGCGATGAGCAGCCCGGCCCAGATTTCGTGGAACGCGACCAGCCCCGGCTGGACGAAGGCGATCATGCCGCCCGCCAGCAGGAACCACGCGACGGCGCGGGTCGTGCCCCTGGCGAACCACGCCTCGATCACCCGCCGCCACGTCAGCACCGTGGCCGCCGCCACCCCCGCCAGCAACGCCAGCACCAAGAGGTTCGGCAGCGCCGCCTGCACCACCGCCAGCGTCGGCAGGCGGAAGGTAACGAAGGGCTTGAGCGGATAGCCACCCGCGCGCAGCGCCTGCGCCGCGACGGTGTAGTAATCGCCACCGCCGCGCACCCCTTCGACGATCGCGGCATAGAGGCCGAGGTCGGTCTGCCCGGCGACGCTGGCGGTGCCGCCATCGTCGGCGGGCACGAACCACGACGCGGCGATCAGCAACAGCGCGGCGAGCGCGACCGCCACCGCCGCCACCGGGGGCACCCCCGCGAACCGTCCCGGCCGCGCCAGCCACACCGGCGGTCGCGCCCGGCTCATCCCAGCAGCGCCACCAGCCCCGCGCCCGCGATCCCGCTGCCCAGCGCCACCAGCGCATAGCGCCAGCCGTCGCCGCGCACGACGGTGACTTCCTTGAGCGGCGGGGAAGGGGGGGCGCCGCCCGGCGAGGGATAGCGTGCCTCGATATTGCGGAGCAGCTCGGGCAGGCGGGCGAAGGTGCGCAGGTCGGTGATGATCCGGTCGGCGACGATCGCCTCCGGTCCCAGCTCGTCGCGGATCCAGCCGCGCACGAACGGCGCGGCCGTCTCCCACAGGTTGATCTCGGGGTCGAGCGCGGTGGCGACGCCCTCGACCATCACCATCGTCTTTTGCAGCAGCAGCAGGTGCGGCTGGGTCTGCATGTCGAAGTCGCGGGTGATGTTGAACAGCGAATCGAGCATCATGCCCACCGACATGTCCTTGACCGCGAGGCCGCGCATCGGCTCGCCCACGGCGCGCAGCGCGGTCGCGAACTCGGCGACATTGTGGTGCGCAGGGACGTAGCCCGCCTCGAAATGGATTTCCGCGACGCGCTTATAGTCGCCGGTGATGAGCCCGTAGAGAATCTCGGCCAGCCAGACTCGCGCCCGCCGGTCGATCCGCCCCATGATGCCGAAATCGATCGCCGCGATCCGCCCGTCGGCCAGCGCGAACAGATTGCCCTGGTGCATGTCGGCGTGGAAGAATCCTTCGGCGATCGCCTGCCGCAGGAACGCACGCACCAGCCGCGTCGCCATTGCGCCGAGATCATGGCCCGCCGCGACCAGCGCCGGCCGGTCCGACAGCTTGATTCCGTCGATCCATTCGGTGGTCAGGATGCGCGATGTCGTGCGCTGCCAATCGATCGCGGGAATGGTGAAGTCGGGTTCGGCCTCCATCCCGTCGGCCAGCTCCGATGCGGAGGCGGCTTCGCGCCGCAGGTCCAGCTCGCGCGCGGTCCAGCGCTTCATCGTCTCGATGACGAGGCGCGGGCGCAGGCGCTGCAACTCGCCGCCCATCGTCTCCATCTTGGCGGCGGCCCATTCATAGGTGTCGATCGCGTCGAAGAACTGCGCCTCGACGCCGGGGCGCAGCACCTTTACCGCCACCTGTCGCCCGTCGGTCGTGATCGCGCGGTGAACCTGCGCGATCGAGGCCGCGCCGACCGGCGTTTCCTCGATCGACGCGAATTTCGATTCGATCGACGCGCCCAGCCCCGATTCGATCGCCGGGCGGATGACCTCCCACGACAGCGGCGGCAACCGGTCCTGCAGGCTCAGCAGGTCCTGCGCGACATCCTCGCCGACCATGTCGGGCCGGGTCGCCAGCGTCTGCCCCAGCTTGATCGCCGCCGGCCCCAGCGCGGCGAACGCCTCGGCATAGCGCGGCACCTTCGGCACCCGCGCGCCGAACCGCGCCAGCCGCACGATCCGCCGCAGCCGCGCCGGGCTGCGCGGATTGCGCTCGATCTCGATCAGCGCGCCATGCCGCGCCAGCGTGCGCCCCCATTTCAGGATGCGCCAGTAATGGGTGAGGGTAGACGTCATGCGGTCGCGATCGCCCAACCGTCATTCCGGCCTGCGCTGGGAGAACGACAGGGGAATGGGACCAACGGATGCGCGATCAAATCTTCCACCCGCTGTGGATCGCGACCAGCCCGCCCATGATCGGCTCCACCCGCGTCCGCACGAAGCCCGCTTGGCCGATCATCGCCTCGAAGGTCGGCATGTCGGGGAAACGCCGGATCGATTCGATCAGATAGCGATAGCTGTCCTCGTCGTTGGCCAGCAGCTTGCCGAGCTTGGGCACCAGCTTGTGCGAATACTGGTCGTAGACATCGGCGAACCCCGGCCAGGTGACGGTCGAGAATTCGAGGCAGAAGAACCGCCCGCCACGCTTCAGCACGCGGTGCGCCTCACGCAATGCCTTGGGAATGTCGGTCACGTTGCGGATGCCGAACGCGATCGTATAGGCATCGAAACTGCGGTCGTCGAAGTACAGCACCTCGGCATTCTGTTCGGACCAGACTAGGCCCTCGATCCCGCGCTTGGCGGCGCGTTCCATGCCGACACCCAGCATCGCCGGGTTGATGTCGGCGACGGTGATCGCCGCCCCCGATTTCGCCATGCGGAACGCGATGTCGCCGGTGCCGCCGGCCATGTCGAGGATCGTGTCGCTGAACTGCGGCTTCACCCGTGCGACGAACCGGTCCTTCCACAACCGGTGCATGCCGCCCGACATCGCGTCGTTCATCAGGTCGTAGCGCGCGGCGACGCTGGCGAAGACGTCGCCGACGCGCTTGGTCTTTTCGGCGGGGGCTACCTGTTCGTAACCGAAGGATACCGTGTCGTTCATGGCGCACAGCCCTAGCCGCGCCTTGTGGCTGGAGCAAACCGAACCTAGCTTTCTTGTGAGCAGATTCGGTGCCGGCCCGCGCGCGTGCAGCGCGCCAAAAGGACCCCATGCCCGAACTTCCCGAAGTCGAAACCACCGTCCGCGGCCTTGCCCCGGTCCTCACCGGCCAGCGCCTGACCCGCGTCATCGCGAATCGCGCCAATCTGCGCCGTGCGTTCCCGGTCGACCTCGGCCAGCGGCTGACCGGGGCGACCGTCACCGGGCTTGCCCGCCGCGCCAAATACGGCCTGATCGATACCGATCGCGGCGATACGCTGGTCTTTCACCTCGGCATGTCGGGGCGCTGGCGGGTCGACCCGACCGAACGGCTGGCGCACGATCATCTGGAGATCGACACGGGCGGTGGTCGGCAGGTGGTGCTGAACGATGCGCGCCGATTCGGCTCGATCGACCTGATGCCCACCGCCGAGGTCGCCGCATGGCCGCCGTTCGTCGCGCTCGGCCCCGAACCGCTCGGCCCCGATCTTACGCCCGAGCATCTCGAAGCGCGATTCGCCGGGCGGATCGCCGCGGTGAAACTGCTGCTGCTCGACCAGCGGATCGTCGCGGGACTCGGCAACATCTATGTCTGCGAGGCGCTGAACATAGCCCGCATCGCGCCGACCCGCCCCGCCGGCCAGATCGCACCCGAACGACTCGCCGCCCTCGTCGATGCAATCCGCGCGGTCCTGCTGTCGGCGATCGAGGCGGGGGGATCGACGCTGCGCGACTATGCGCGCCCCGACGGCGAACTGGGCTATTTCTCCAAGCAATTCCGCGTTTATGGCCGCGAGGGTGAGGCATGCCCGTGCGGGGGCATCGTCGAGCGGCGAATCGACGGCGGACGCTCCACCTTCTGGTGCGCGACCTGCCAGCGATAGTTGACCGGCAGCGCACCATTCGCTAAGGGGCGCACCTTCACCGGACGGGTGTCTGCCCGATCGGTCCCTATTCATTTTCGATAGAGTCGAGGACGGCATGGCGAATACGCCACAGGCGAAGAAGCGTATCCGGCGCAATGCGCGTCGCGCGGAAATCAACGGAGCGCGGGTCGGCCGCATCCGTACCTTCGTGAAGAAGGTCGAAGCAGCGATCGTCGCGGGCGACCGCGAAGCCGCCACCACCGCGCTCGCGAGCGTCCAGCCCGAGCTGGCGCGTGGCGTTGCCAAGGGCGTGCTGCACAAGAACACCGCATCGCGCAAATTCTCGCGTCTGACGAAGGCGGTCGGCGGAATCGCCTGACCCCTTAGCGTTGCCGCGACCTGATTACCCCGCCGGCGAGTGCGCCGGCGGGGTTTTTCGCGTGCCCGTTTCCGGCGCCGTTTACCCCTTGGAAACCCCTTGCGGATCGTTTCGGGAACACCGCGCCGGTTCCCGCAAACCACCCCGAATCACGGGTCGAGGAAATGGCGGAATTTCAAGGATTCGGCTGATTCCCACGCGTCATATCACCGTAAGTTATTGATTTAGAACGACAAGAAATAAATCCGACGCAGTTCTGCGGCGCAGCGCGTGTCAACCGGCTTTATTTCGGTTTCGTGACTTGATCCCGATCCGCTCCCGTTCCTAAACAGCACTCCCGCCGCCGATCTGCGACGTGCGGGGCCCACGCCTATGCAAGCGTGCGGTCGTCCGCCGGGCGACCGAAGGGGGATTTTGAAACGAAGGTCCTGGTGGCCGGGAACCCTGTGTTTCCCGGGACGGGTGAGGTGTGTCTGGTGACGATTGCGGTGGATCATGGTCAGGTTGAGGTCGCGGCGGCATGGGCCCGCGTGCGCCAGAACCTGCGCGTGTCCGCCGGACAGCGGCTGTTCGACCGCTGGCTGAAGCCGATCGAACTGGTCGCCGACGACGACAGCGCGGTGATCCGCCTGACGCTGCCCTCGGCGTTCATGACCGACTGGGTCCGCAACCATTATGCCGAGCGGCTGACCCATGCGTTCCGCGCCGAGCTGCCACAGGTTCGCGAAGTGCTGGTCGAAACCGCCAGCCCGCTCCAGTCGCGAATCGTCCCCGCCGCGCCGCTGGGTGATTCGGACGATGTCGACTTTCCGCCCTACGCTCCGTCGATCGCGCCGCGCCCGGCGGGAGAGCGCCCGACCTTCGATCCGCGCTACCGGTTCGAGACGTTCGTCACCGCCGCCTCCAACCGGGTCGCGTTCAACGCCGCGCGCGCGCTCGCCGAACCCGGCACGCCACGCTTCAGCCCGCTATTCCTCCACAGCGCCACGGGCCTTGGCAAGACGCATCTGATGCACGCCATCGGCCACGCCTTCCTCGCCGCCGATCCGTCTGCCAGCGCCGTCTATCTGCCCGCCGAGCGCTTCATGTTCGAATTCGTCGCCGCCATGCGCGCGCGCGACACGCACAGCTTCAAGGCCCGCCTGCGCGGCGTCGACCTGCTGATGATCGACGACCTCCAGTTCGTCGCCGGCAAGGACGCGACGCAGGAGGAATGCCTCCACACGATCAACGCCTTCATGGACGCCGGCAAGCGCGTGGTAATCGCCTGCGATCGTTCGCCCGCGCTGCTCGACGGGATCGATCCCCGGCTCGTCTCGCGTCTCGGCGGCGGCCTGGTGGCCGACATCAAGGCGCCCGAGGAGGACCTGCGCCACGCGATTCTCGCCGCCAAGCTGGCCGATTCGGCCGACGGCCTCGTCCCTGCCGATGTGCGCGAGCTGCTCGCCGGGCGGATTCGCGGCAGCGTGCGCGAGCTGGAGGGCGCGCTCAACCGTCTGCTCGCCTATGCGCAACTGACCGGCGACGTCATCGACATGCCGTTCGCCCATGCGACGCTGGGCGAGATGCTGGCCGGGCCGGCGCGGCGCGTGACGATCGACGACATCCAGCGCGCGGTGTCGGTGCATTTCGAGGTGAAGCAGCTCGATCTGATTTCGGCGCGCCGCGCACAGGCGATCGCGCGGCCCCGCCAGGTGGCGATGTACCTCGCGAAGAAGCTGACGACCCGCTCGCTGCCCGAGATCGGCCGCAAATTCGGCAACCGCGACCATTCCACGGTCATCCATGCGGTCCGCCGGATCGAGGAGCTGCGCGGCGTCGACCGCGAGATCGACGGCGCGGTCCGCTCGCTGCTGCGCTCGCTCGAAGCGTAACGGCTGCCGCTTACCGGCGACCGCCCACCACCATCGTCATTCCGGTGAAGGCCGGAATCCATACACGCTGACGATCCGACTCGATTCGCAGCGGTAGTGGCTCTGCGTGGTCCAGTAAAAGATGGGTTCACGCGGAGGCGCGGAGGCGCGGAGGCGTTGCGCCCGGTGCTACCGCACCCGCGCCAGCGGCCTCATCTTATCGGCAGCCGGAAGCGCAGGCGTCTCCCGATCGCGGAAGGGTATGCCCGAGTCGCACCCCCTCCGCGCCTTCGCGCCTCCGCGTGAACCAACCTTCTTCTTACGTAATAACGTCCGGCGCATCCCGCCCGGTATGCTCGCGAATCGACGCGAGCGTCTCCGCCGCCGCCACCAGCGGTGCCAGCGCGTCGCCGGTCGCCTGCTCTAGATCACCCTCCACCGGCTCATACCGCTCGATATACACGCGCAGCGTCGCGCCCTGCGTCCCCGTCCCCGACAGGCGGAACACGATTCGCGACCCGTCGGCGAACAGGATGCGGATGCCCTGGTTGCGGCTGACCGACCCGTCGGTGCTGTCGTGATAGGCGAAATCGTCCGCCTCGGACACGGTCAGCGCCCCGACCGCCGTCCCCGGCAAGGTCGCCAGCCGCCCGCGCAGGCTCGCCATCAGCGCATCGGCCCCGGCCTGCGCGACCCCCTCGTAATCATGCCGCGCATAATAGTTGCGGCCATAGCGCGCCCAGTGATCGGCCATGATCTCCGCCACCGGCTGTCGCCGCACCGCCAGAATGTTGAGCCACAGCAGTACCGCCCACACCCCGTCCTTCTCGCGGACGTGATTCGAACCGGTCCCCGCGCTCTCCTCGCCACAGATGGTGACGAGGCCCGCATCGAGCAGGTTGCCGAAGAACTTCCACCCCGTCGGCGTCTCGTACAGCGGCACGCCCAGCGCCTGCGCGACCCGATCGGCCGCCGCGGACGTCGGCATCGACCGCGCGATCCCCGCGATCCCGTCCTTATAGGCCGGCGCCAGATGCGCGTTCGCCGCCAGCACCGCGAGCGAATCGGACGGGGTGACGAAGATGCCGCGCCCGATGATGAGGTTGCGGTCGCCGTCGCCATCCGACGCCGCGCCGAAATCGGGGGCGTCCGCGCCCATCATCCGCTCGTACAATTCGTGCGCATGGACCAGATTGGGGTCGGGATGATGCCCGCCGAAGTCGGGCAGCGGAGTGGCATTGACCACCGATCCCGCCGCCGCGCCCAGCCGGCGTTCGAGAATCTCGGTCGCATAGGGACCCGTCACCGCGCTCATCGAATCGAACGACAGCCGGAACCCGCCGGCGATCAACGCGCGAATCGCGTCGAAGTCGAACAGCTCTTCCATGCACTCGGCATAATCGGCGACCGAATCGATCACCTCGACGGTCATTCCATCGACCACCGACTCGCCCCGCGAATCGAGATCGACGTCGCCGGCGTCGCTGATGACGTACGCGTCGATCTCGAGCGTGCGGGCATAGAGCGCGTCGGTGAAGCTCTCGGGCGCGGGGCCGCCGTTCGACACATTGTACTTGATGCCGAAATCCTCGTCCGGCCCGCCGGGATTATGGCTGGCCGAGAGGACTAGTCCGCCGATCGCACCGCGCTTGCGGATCACGTTGGAGGCGGCGGGGGTCGACAAGATGCCGCCTTGCCCCACGATCACCCGGCCGAACCCGTTGGCGGCGGCCATGCGGATCGCGGTCTGGATGACCTCGCGGTTCAGATAGCGCCCGTCGCCGCCGATCACCAGCGTCGCACCGTCCTTGCCCTCGACCACGTCGAACACCGACTGGATGAAATTCTCGGCATAGCGCGGCTGCTGGAACACCCGCACCTTCTTGCGCAGGCCCGACGTGCCGGGCTTCTGGTCAGTAAAGGCTGAAGTGACGACGGTATTGCTGGGCACGAACATTTCCCCCGATGCTGCGGAACGGGGGATTCATTATCGCGGCGGCCTGACCTGCGACAGTTAATTCGCAGATCAGACCTGCAATCCCAGTGCCTCCTGCGCCGCGCGCAACGTCGGCCGCGCCAGCGCCTCGGCCTTCGCCGCGCCCTTGGCCAGCGCCACACCGACCGCCGCCCGATCCTCGAGCAGTGCCACCAGCCGGTCGCGGATCGGCCCCAGCGTCGCTACCGCCAGATCGGCCAGCGCCGGCTTGAACGCGCCGAACCCCTGTCCCGCGAACCGGTCGAGCACGTCCTGCGACGTCTCCCCGGCAAGCGCGGCATAGATGGTGACGAGGTTGCGTGCCTCGGGCCGCTCGGCCAGCCCGGCGACCGCATCGGGCAGCGGCTCGGGATCGGTCTTGGCCTTGCGGAACTTGGTCGCGATCAGCTCGTCCGAATCGATCAGGTTGATCCGGCTCATGTCCGACGGATCGGACTTGGACATCTTGGCCGTGCCGTCGCGGAGCGACATGATGCGCGGCGTGTCCTCGGGAATCATCGGTTCGGGCAGCGGGAACAGCTCGACCCCGAAGTCGAGGTTGAACTTGGTCGCGATGTCGCGCGCCAGTTCCAGATGCTGTTTCTGATCCTCACCCACCGGCACATGCGTCGCCCGGTACGCAAGGATGTCGGCGGCCTGAAGCACCGGATAGGTGAACAGCCCGACGCTCGCGCCTTCGCGGTTCTTGCCGGCCTTGTCCTTCCACTGGGTCATGCGGTTGAGCCAGCCGACGCGCGCCGTGCCGCCCAGGATCCACGCCAGCTCGCTGTGCGCGGGCACCCGCGCCTGATTGAACAGGATCGACCGGTCGGGATCGATTCCCGCCGCCAACAATGTCGCCGCCATCTCGATCGTGTTCGACGCCATCAGCTTCGGGTCCTGCGTCACCGTCAGCGCGTGAAGATCGGCGAGGAAAAACAGGCAGGTATCGTCCGGTCCCATCCGGTCCTGCAACCGCACCCAGTTGCGGATCGCGCCCAGATAATTGCCAAGGTGGAGATTGCCGGTGGTCTGGATGCCGGAGACGACACGCATGGAAAGTTCCTTCAAGCGGCGCGCCGCCGCAGCAGCGCGCGAAGATCGGTCAGCCGGAACGCTCCGGTGAGCATGCAGGCAAGACCATAGACGACCGCCCCGGCCCCGACGAGTGCGGCCATGCCGATGATCCGGGTCAGCACCGCGCCGGTGGTCCATGGCGCGACCAACCGGTCGGCGAAGAACAGCGCCGCGCCCATCAGCAACGCGGCAATGGCGAAGCGCGGCAGCCGGTGGGTAAGTTGGCGGTCAAGCGCGAAATGCCCCCGCCGCCGGAGCGTCACATAGAGCATCGCGACATTGATCCATGCCGAGATCGCGGTGGCGAGCGGCGGGCCGACATGCGCGATCGTCGGAATCAGCGCGAGGTTGAACGCGATGTTCACCCCGATCGCGATCATCGCGAATCGCACCGGCGTCCGCGTATCCTGTCGCGCATAGAAGCCCGGGGTCAGCACCTTGATGAGCACATAGGCTGGCAGCCCGAGCGAAAAGGCGGCGAGCGCCTGCGCGCAGCGCGCCGTATCTTCCGGCCCGAACGCGCCATGCTGGAACAGCGCGCGGATGATCGGTTCGGCGACGGTCAGGAACGCGATGGTCGCGGGCAGGGTGAGCAGCAGCGCCAGCTCGATCCCCCGGTTCTGCGTGTCCATCGCCCCGGCATCGTTCTTCGCCGACAATTGCCGCGAAATGGTGGGCAGCAGAATCGTGCCAAGGCCGATGCCGATCAGCCCCAGCGGCAACTGGTTCAGCCGGTCGGCATAATAGATGTACGAGATCGATCCTTCGCCCAGCAGCTTGCCCGACAGCGCGGTCGAGATGACGAGATTGACCTGCATCGCCCCCGCGCCGATCGCGGCGGGCACGATCAGCCGCAGCATCCGCCGCACGTCGTCGGTCATTCGCGGCCGACGGGGTTTGAGCGACACGCCCGACCGGCGACAGGCAAGGATCAGCCAGCCGAGCTGCAATGCGCCGCCCGCCGTCACCGACCATGCCTGTACCCGCGCGGTCGCATAGGGATCGGGGCCGTGAAAGAACAACAGACCCGCGACCATCGCCACGTTCAGCAGGATGGGAGCGGCGGCATTCACCCAGAATTTGTCGAGCGAATTGAGGATCGCGCCCAAGAGCGACACGATCGAGATCAGCAACAGATAGGGAATGGTGATCCGCGACAGCGTGACCGCAAAGGCGAACTGGTCGGGCGTCGGATCGTTGAACCCGCCCGACAGCAGCCAGGTCAGCGGCCACGCCGCGATCAGCATCACCACCGTCGCGGCGATCAGCACTGGCAGCAGTACCGACAGCACATCGCGCGCAAAGGCGAGTGCCACGGGCAGGCCCTTGTCCGCGCCGGCCGCATCGCCTTCGGCCACCTTCTGGTTGAACAGCGGCACGAAGGCGGCGTTGAACGCCCCTTCGGCGAACAGCGCGCGGAACATGTTGGGCAGGCGAAACGCGACGAGGAAGGCATCCGAGGCGAACCCCGCGCCGACGAATGTCGCCTGCAACGAATCGCGCCCCACCGCCAGCACCCGGCTGGCGAGCGTCAGCCCGCCGACCGAGCCCAGCGATTTCGCCAGCTTCATCGAATCAGTCCCGCCGCCGCGCCGCTGCTATCAGGCGTGGCCGGCGACCTCGCCGATCGCACCCTGCCCATTGGCCTGCGACACATAGAGCTGCGCGAAGTCGATCGGCTCCAGCATCAGCGGCGGGAAGCCGCCATCGCGCACCGCATCGGCCAGCACCCGGCGGGCGAACGGGAACAGGATGCGCGGCGCTTCACCGAGCAGGAACGGCTGGAGATGCTCTTCGGGAATGTTGCGAAGCGCGAACAGCCCGGCGAACGACAGGTCGACGAGGTACATGACCTGTCCGTCGATCTCGGCGCGCGCCTCGATCTTGAGCACCACCTCGTTCACGCCGTCGCCGACCTGCGCCGCGCCGATGTTGAACTGCACGTCCAGCTTGGGCTGGCCGGGGATCTGGTACACGCCGGGCGCGTTCGGATTCTCGAACGACAGGTCCTTCACATATTGGGTGATGACGTTGACCGACGGCTGGCCATCGTCGTCGCCTTGAAAGCCCTGGGGGTCGATGGCGTCGTTCTGTTCGTCCATTCGGTGTTCCTGACCGGGTCGGGCGGAAAGCTTTGCCGCTTGCCGCGTTCTATACTGCTGGCGCGACTAGCAGCGGCGCGGACGCGATTCAACGGGTCGGCCGGCGCAAACACCGTGTCCGCGTGACGGCGTTTGAAACACTGCCCGATCGGGCCTATGTCGGGTGGATGGAAGGAACTGAAGGCATGCTCGTTTTTGTCGTCCTGCTCGCGATGGTCGCCGCGTTTCTCGCGATGCGGCTCTACGCCGTCCTCGGCAAGCGCACCGGGGCCGAACCGCTGCCGCGTGCGGCGGAGGAACGGCTCGGCACGCCGCCGGTCGCCCGCCCGGTCGAGGTGCAGGGCGAGCCCCGCGCCATCGGCCCGCGTCAGGTGGATGCCGGCGCGGAGAACGGCCTGCGCGCGGTGATCGCCGCCGATCCCTCGTTCGACGTCGCGCAGTTTCTCGATGGCGCAAAGTCGGCCTATCGCATGATCCTCGAAGCCTATTGGAAGGGCGACCAGGACTCGCTCGAGTGGCTGACCGAACGCGAGGTGCGCGACGCCTTCGTCGAAGCGATCGCTGAGCGTACCGCCGCCGGCCATGTCCTCGACAACCGGCTGGTGACGATCGAACGCGCCGCCGTTACCGAAGCCTCGGTCGAGGCCGGTGTCGCCCGCATCACCGTGCGTTTCGATGCCGACATCGCGTCGATCACCCGCGATGCCGATGGCACGATCATCGCTGGGTCGATGTCCGACGCGGTCGAAACCCACGACATGTGGACCTTCGCCCGTGCGGTGCGCAGCGCTGATCCGAACTGGAAACTCGCCGATACCGACGAAGCCTGATCGGAATGCACCGGGGGGGATGGGCGGCATTTGCCGTAGCGCTGCTGCTGGGTGGCTGTTCGAACGCGATCGTGCCGCGCGGCGCCGAGACGATCGGCGCGCGTCCGGCACCCGATCGCCCGCCGACACGCGATACCACTCGCCCGCCGGTCATGCGGCCGGTGCCGGTGCGCCAGCCGACTGCCGCCGTACCGCTACCTCCGGTACTGGGCGTCGTGCCGATCACCGGTGCGACGACCGCCGCCGCTGCCGGCGTGGTTGCCGGTCCGCCGGTCGCGACGCTGCCGATCACCGGTGATACCGCCGCGCGCGCGCTGTCCGCGTTCCGCACCAGTTGTCCCTCGCTCGTCCGTCGCACCGATCCGACCGGGCTGACGCGCGGTGCCGACTGGCAGCCGGCATGCGACGCCGCCCGCGTTACCGACCCGGCCGATGCCCGCGCCTTCTTTGCCCGCTGGTTCGAAACGGTGCAGGTCGGCGACGGCAAGGCGTTCGCCACCGGCTATTACGAACCCGAAATCCACGGCGCGCGCACCCGGCGCAGCGGCTATGAAACGCCGATCTACGGCGTCCCCGCTGATTTGATCGAGGTCGACCTCGGCCTGTTTTCGACCGACCTCAAGGCCAAGCGCATCCGTGGCCGCGTCGATGGCAGCAAGTTCGTGCCCTATTATGATCGCACCGCGATCGAGGAAGGGGCGCTGGCCGGACGCGGGCTGGAGATCGGCTGGGCCGCCGATCCGGTCGAGATTTTCTTCCTCCAAGTGCAGGGATCGGGCCGGTTGCTGCTGCCCGATGGCGGCGTCATGCGCATCGGCTATGCCGGGCAGAACGGCCGCGACTATACCGGCATCGGCAAGTTGATGAAGGATCGCGGCCTGCTCGCCCCCGGACAATCGTCGATGCAGGGCATCATGGCTTGGCTCCGCGCGAATCCTGAAGAGGGTCGCGCGATCATGCGCGAGAACAAGAGTTTCGTGTTCTTCCGCGAACTGACCGGTCCCGGTCCGCTGGGCGCGATGGGCCTGCCGGTGGTGGGGCAGGGGAGTGCGGCGGTCGACGTGAAGTTCGTCCCGCTGGGCGCGCCGGTATTCCTGTCGATGGATCGCACCGATGCCACCGGCCTGTGGATCGCGCAGGACACCGGCGGCGCGATCAAGGGCGCCAATCGCTTCGACACCTTCTGGGGCGCGGGCGACGAAGCGCGCGCGATCGCCGGCGGCATGAGCGCGCGCGGCACTGCCTTCCTGCTGCTCCCCCTCGGCACGCTCGCCCGGATCGGCAGTGGCACCCAGACGCCTTGATCCGGCCGAGGCGGCGCTATGGGCACGGGTGGTTTCGGCGATCAAGCCGCTCCACCCGGCCCGTGTCGCGCCGCTCCCGCTCGCCCGCCTCGAAAAACACGGCGCACCCGCGCCCAAACCGGTCCGCGCGCCTGTCGCTCCCGCACCCGTCGCTCCGACGCGCGCGCGCCAGCCGGGGCCGACACTCGACGCAAGCTGGGACCGGCGAATCGCCCGCGGCATGGTCATCCCCGACTCGACGCTCGACCTGCACGGCCATACGCTGGCCTCGGCGCACGGGCTGCTCGATCAGGGGCTGGCGCGATCGATCCAGCGCGGCGACCGCGTACTGCTGCTGGTGACGGGCAAGCCGCCGCGCCCCGATTCGGAACGGCCCCATGCGCGTGGCGCGATCCGCTCGGCGATCACCGACTGGATATTGGCCGGCCGCCACGCCGACCGCGTCGCCTCGATCCGCCCCGCGCACCCCCGCCACGGCGGGCAGGGCGCGCTCTATCTGGTGCTACGCCGCGAGCGTTGAATCGCCCTCGCCACCGCTTCGTCGTTCCCGCGCAGGCGGGAACCCATAGACGCGACGGTCGCGAATCTTGCCGAAACGTCGGCGGCTATGGATTCCCGCCTTCGCGGGAATGACGAACGTCTGGGTAGCGATTACCCCGCCAACCCCGCCACCGCGATGTCGGCATAGATGTCGACCAGCCGCCGCAGATCGTCGACCGCCACCGCTTCGTCGACCTTGTGCATCGTCGCGTTCAGCAACCCGAATTCGACCGTCGGGCACAGCGCCGACAGGAACCGCGCATCGCTCGTGCCCCCGGTGGTCGACAGTTCGGGCATGATCCCGGTGTGTCGTTCGATCGCCCCGGCGATCAACGTCGAGAACGCGCCGGGCGGCGTCAGGAACGCCTCGCCCGACACCCGCCCTTCAACCACTGCCTCCGGGGCATGCGCCTGCACGATCGAGCGCACCCGCTCGATCAGGTCATGCCCACGCTGTTCGTCGTTGAACCGGATCGACAGCCTTGCGCTCGCCTGCGCCGGGATCACGTTGGTCGCCGGATTGCCGACGGTGATGTCGGTGATCTCGATGTTCGACGCCTGAAACCACGCATTGCCGGTATCGAGCGTCACCGCATCGATCGCCGAGAGCGCCGCGACCAGCCGGGGCACCGGATTATCGGCCAGATGCGGATAGGCGACATGCCCCTGCCGCCCGGGCACGGTGATCCAGATATTCACCGACCCGCGCCGCCCGATCTTGACCATATCGCCCAGCCGCGCCTGCGAGGTCGGCTCGCCGACGAGGCACAGGTCGGGGGCTAGGCCGCGCGCGCGCATCCGGTCGATCAGCGCGCGCGTACCGAACACTGCCGGCCCTTCCTCGTCGCCGGTCAGGATCAGGCTGACGATCCCCGCCTCGGCCGGCACCCGCGCGGCGGCGGCGATGAACGCGGCGACCGCGCCCTTCATGTCCACCGCGCCGCGCCCATGCACCAGCCCATGCTCGACCCGCCCGTCGAACGGCCCGCCCCGCCAGCCCTCGCCCGGCGGCACCACGTCGAGGTGCCCGGCAAAGGCGAAATGCCGCCCGCGCTCCCCCCGCACCGCCAGCAGGTTCTCGACTGGCCCGTCAGGCGCCTCACCGACGATGAAGCGGTCGACATGGAACCCCAGCGGCACCAGCGCCGCCTCCGCCACGTCGAACACCGTGCCGATCGCGGGAGTCACGCTCGCGCAGGCGAGCAGGCGGCTGGTCAGGTCGACGACATCGGGCTGGATCATGGGGAGCGCTGATCGCGCAAGCCGCGCCGTTGTGCAATGCCGCGAGTTGCCGTGCGCGGCCCCCGCCACTACGGCAAGGCCATGCGGATCTTGTTCGTCATTCTCGCCGGACTGCTGCTCGTCCCCGGATGGTCGGGATCCGAACGATTGCCGCTGCTGCGCCCCGGCGCGATGGCGATCCGCGCGACGCCGGTCGCGATCGATCGCGGCGGCAACCGGCGGGTCGGCGCGCTCACCTATCTGGGCGGGGTCCAGCTTCACAGCGACGACCCGGCATTCGGCGGCTTTTCGTCGATGCACGTCGCGGGCGACCGCTTCACGCTGCTGTCCGACGGCGGCGGCCTCGTCCGCTTCACGATGGGGCGCGACTGGCGCATCCGTGACGCCACCGCTGCCGAACTGCCCGGCGGTCCCGGCACCGGCTGGCAGAAGCAGGACCGCGACAGCGAATCGATGGCGGTCCGCCCCGACGGCAGCGTCCTCGTCGGCTTCGAGCGCGCCAATGCGATCTATCGCTACGACGCCGGCTTCACCTCGACCCTCGCATCGGTCCGCCCGCGGGGCATGCGCAAATGGTGGGAGAACAGCGGGCCCGAATCGATGGCGACGCTGCCCGACGGCACGACGCTGGCCTTGAGCGAAAGCCATATGCTCCCGCGCAAGCCGGGCTTTTCCGCGCTGCATTTTCTCGGCGACCCGACCCGGCCGGGCACGCGCTGGTATCGCTTCCAATATGTCGCCGACAAGGGCTGGAGCGTCACCGACGCGGCGGCGCTGCCCGATGGCCGGCTATTGGTTCTGTTGCGCGACTTCGACCCGCGCCAGCTCTTTACCGCGCGGCTACAGATCGCCGACCTGACGCAGCTTCGCCCCGGCGCGGTCATTCGCGGCCGCACCATCGCCCGGTTCGAGGGGACCGTCGCCCACGACAATTTCGAAGCGCTGTCGCTGGAGATCGAGAACGGCCGTTCGATCCTGTGGATTGCCTCCGACGACAATCAGCAATTCTGGGAACGCTCGCTGCTGCTCAAGTTCCGCGTCGACCTGCCCTGATACAGCACACACACCAAAACCCCCGAACGGCGACACCGCTCGGAGGTTTTGGTATTTGTCGAACGTCGAGAAGATCAGGCGGCGGTTGCCGTCGCCGCCTTCTTCACGTCACGCTTCAGGCGGCGGGCACGCAGCGACAGATCGTCGTCGCTGGTCTTGAGCAGCCAGTTGTCGAGGCCGCCGACATGCTCGACCGAGCGCAGGCCGTGGGTCGACACGCGCAGCCGGATCGAACGCGCCAGCGCATCCGACATCAGCGTTACGTTCTGCAGGTTCGGCAGGAACGTGCGCTTGGTCTTGTTGTTGGCGTGGGAAACATTGTGACCCACCTGCCGGCCCTTGCCGGTCAGTTCGCAGATGCGCGACATGATCGTTGATCCTGATTCTTGGGCAGGGGCAAGTCCCCCGGAAAGACGGCGCGGATAGCGATTACCGGGCCCCGCGTCAACCTGTCGCGGGCCGGTGCAACCCCGGCTTGAGCGATGCGTTGTTACGCTATCGATTCGGATCGGCATATAGTGGGAGGACGAGCATGCGCGTGATTTTGGCAATTCTGGGACTGGTGGCGCTGATCGGCGCCGGACTCATGGCGCTCGGCTTCATCAGCATCGACCAGACCCGCACCGCCGCGCTGCCCAGCGTCAAGGTGGAGGGCGGACAGGCGCCGAAGTTCGACGTCGACGTCAGCAAGGTCGAGGTCGGCACCGTGAACCGCACGGTCGAGGTGCCGGCGATCAGCGTCGAAAAGCCCGCCAACGCCAACTGACGCTCTGGTGCGCCGCCTGCCCGGATGGCAGGGCGGAGTGATGTTCGACGCCACGCCCATGGCCCACGCCCTCACCGCTGCCGCCCAAGCGGCGGGCGCGGGCGAAGTACCGGTCGGCGCGGTGGTGATGCGCCGGGGCGAGGTGGTGGCAGTCGCCGCCAACGCCCCGCGCGCCTTGTGCGATCCGACCGCCCATGCCGAAATCCTCGCGATTCGCGCGGCGGCGGCAGCACTCGGGCAGGACCGGCTCGACGACTGCGACCTGTGGGTCACGCTGGAGCCCTGCGCGATGTGCGCCGGCGCCATCGCCCATGCCCGCATCGCCCGACTCTATTACGCGGCGAGCGATCCCAAGGGCGGCGCGGTCGAACATGGCCCGCGTTTCTTCACCCAGCCGACCTGCCACCATCGCCCCGACATCTACGGCGGCATCGCCGAACGCGAGTCGGCCGATCTGCTCCGCACCTTCTTCGCCGGCCGCCGATAGCCTGCGGGAAATCCTGCTTCGTCAAATAGCAGAAATTTGGTTCACGCGGAGGCGCGAAGGGATAACCCGACACCGCCTGCACCCATCACACCTGCCATGGTCGTCATCCCGGCGCAGGCCGGGATCCATAATCGCAACGCCAGCGCCTCCTGCTTCGGCCTCGGAGAATATGCGTTCCGGCCTGTGCCGGGAAGACGAAGCTCACCCCGCGCGACTCCGAAACTCCCGGCAACGCCGCGCCAACGACGGAAACCCAACGCAAGCCCCGGGCAAAACCCCTCCGCGCCTCCGCGCCAACCAACCTTCTTCTCACTCCCCGGGAAGCGAAAACGAAAACGGCCCCGCATGCCAACCGCATGCGAGGCCGCCTTCGTGAAAACCGAAACCTTACCGCAGGTCGCCCTGCTCGATCGGCACGATCTTGATCTCGACCCGGCGGTTTTCCGCGCGACCTTCCTCGGTTTCGTTCGACGCGACCGGCTGCGATTCGCCGAAGCCGCGCGTGCCGATCCGCGCCGCCTGCACGCCGCGCCCGGCCAGCGCATCGGCCACCGCCGCCGCGCGCCGTTCCGACAGCGTTTGGTTGTACGCATCGGACCCGGTCGAATCGGTGTGGCCGTACACGTCAATATAGGTCTGGTTGTACTCGCGCAGCACGTCGGCCACCCGGTCGAGCGTCGGGCGGAACTGCGACGAGACGGCCGCGCTGTCGGTGGCGAAGGTGATGCTGGAGGGCATGTTGAGGAACAGGTCATCGCCACGCCGCGTCACGTCGATGTCGGTGCCGGCGGTGCGGGCGCGCAGGTCACGCTCCTGCTTGTCCATGTACGCGCCGATCCCGGCCCCGGCGAGGCCGCCGATGCCCGCGCCGAGGATCTTCTCGGTCCGGTCGCGCCGCCCACCGACGAGGTCGCCGAGCAGATAGCCGCCCACCGCGCCGCCGATGCCGCCGATCGCCGCGCGCGAGATGGTGCGTTCCCCGGTTTCGGGATCGGTCACGCAGCCGCCGGTCAGCAATGCCGCCGACAATGCCCCTGCAACCCAGAATTTCGATGCGCCGCCCATGTTGTCCTCCACGATGATAGCAATGGTTTGTTGCCCCCGGAACGCCCGTTTCCACGCGCTTGTTCCGTTTGCGTTTTGATATGCTCCGGTTGAACAAAGGCTGACAGCGCGGTTGTGCTGGGGTCAGCATTGCGGCATGGGTGATCGCAGTTCGATGGAACCTCTCTCCCCCTTCCCCTGGTTCGACGTTGTCATCATCCTCGCGCTGGTGGCGTTGAACGGCGTGTTCGCCATGTCCGAACTCGCCATCGTCTCTGCGCGCAAGGCCCGGCTGGAAGGGTTGGCAAAATCGGGGGGCAAGGGTGCGCAGACCGCGATGCGGCTGGCCGAAGACCCCGGAAAATTCCTCTCCACCGTCCAGATCGGCATCACCCTGATCGGCATCCTGTCGGGTGCCTATTCGGGGGCCAGCCTCGGCGGGCCGGTCGGCGAACGGCTAGTGCTGCTGGGCGTCCCGGAAGCGCTCGGCCCCAACGTCGGCTTCGGCGTCGTGATCGGCATCACCACCTTCGCCAGCCTGGTGATCGGCGAACTGGTGCCCAAGCAGTTCGCGCTGCGCAGCCCTGAACCGATCGCGGTGTTGGTGGCGCTGCCGATGCTGTACCTGTCGCGGATCACCGCGCCGTTCGTGTGGGCGCTCGACACCACCTCGTCGCTGATCTTCAAGCTGCTGCGCATGAACCGCGAATCGGAAAATCGGGTGACGGCGGAGGAACTCCACCTGCTCGTCGCCGAGGCCAGCCGCTCGGGCGTGATCGAGGAGCATGAACGCTCGATCATTTCCGGCGTCGTGCGCCTCGCCGACCGGCCGGTGCGTGAGGTGATGACGCCGCGTACCGCCGTCGAATGGCTCGACGTGACGCTCGACGACGCCGGCATCCGCGCGGCGATGGCCGCCGCGCCGCACACCCGCATGCCCGTCGCCGAAGGATCGGTCGACGCGGTGATCGGCGTTGTGCAGGCGCGCGACATCGTCGGCGCGATGGCGCGCGGCGAGGTGCTCGACCTGCGCGTGCTGCTCCACGAGGCGCCGGTGCTGCCCGATCAGGTCGATGCGATGGACGCGCTGCAGGCGATCCGCCGCGCCGACGTGCCGATGGGCCTCGTCCACGACGAATACGGCCATTTCGAAGGGATCGTGACCCCGGCCGACCTGCTGCGCGCGATCGCGGGGGACTTCGCCTCCGACGTCGAGGTCGATCACCCGCACATCTTCCGCCGCGAGGACGGATCGCTGCTCGTCTCGGGCCAGACCCCGGCCGACCAGCTCGCCGAGCGCATCGGCATCGATCTCGACGAGGACCGCGATTACGCGACCGTCGCCGGCCTCGCGCTGGCGGTGCTCAAGCACCTGCCGACCGAGGGCGAGCATTTCACCGAACAGGGCTGGCGCTTCGAGATCGTCGACATGGACGGCCGCAAGATCGACAAGCTGCTGGTCGCGCAGGTCGAATAGCGGCTCGGCACCGCCCCGGAACCCGCCTGCGTGCGGGTCCCGGAGGCTCCTACTACCGCCGCGTCCACGCCTCCTGCGCGGTGTCGGCTTTCCGCGCCAGCGTGCGCTTCGCCGCCTTGTCGTCCAGACCATATGCTTTCAGGAACAGCACGCTGTTGGCGATCGCGGCGGCATGGCCCGGCGCATCGGCCTTGCCGACCAGTTCATGGCCGCCGCCGCGATAGACCACCGCGAACTTGTCGCCCGCCGGCGCGCTCTGCACCGGGAACAGGTGATCGTGCCAGTCGGTGACGAAGCCCGGCACGACATCGGTATCGCCGGTGATGACCATCATCGGCAGCGCATCGGTGGCATAGGCGGTGGGGGTGATGAGGCCGGGGATGCGGCCGGGCGAGGAAAAGCCCAGCACCGCCTTCACCGCCGGTTCGCGGAACGGCGCGATATGCGCCAGCCCGCCGCCCATGCACAGCGCGATCAGCGTGCCGAAGCTGTGCCCGGCCGCGACCACCGGCTTGCCCGGCCATGTCCGCGCGGCATAGGCCGCCGCCGCGCGCTGGTCGGCGATGCGCTCCATGAAGCTGGCCTGCATCGTGAACTTCGCGCGATCGGGATAGTGCATCGAATCGACATGCACCGGCGCGATCACCGCGAAGCCGGCATTGCGCCACGCAGCGGCCGCCTCCTCATAGCGTTCGGGCCACGACCCATGCCCGGTCGACAGCAGCACGACACCGCGCACCCGGTCGGGCACCCATGTCACCATCGTCGTCGACCGGGTCGGCGATACCGTGAGCGGCACGGTGGCCGATGGCGCGGCGAGCGCCGGCGCGGCGGTCGCCATCACCGCGACGGCAAGGGCGGTGATGATCGGTGACATGGTTCGGTTCTCCCCGGTACGATCCGCCGGGGATAGGCGGTCGCGGGACAAACCGCCAGCCGCTCCGGGTCAGAGCTTGCCGAACACCGCCTCGAACCCGGCCTTGTCCCCCGCCGCCAGATAGCGCGCCTGCTCGACCCAGCGATCGCGCGCCATGCGCGGCGCGAAGGTGCCGAGCGTCGCGGCGACATCGTCCGCCTGCGCATCGTCGAGCCGGGCGAGCGCCGCGATGTCGGCGATGCCCCGATCCACCAGCATCGCCGCGACCTTCGGCCCCAGACCTTTCAGCAGCGTCAGGTCGGTCGCCTCCGTCACTGGCGCCCCGGGAGCGGCAACCGGCGCCGCGACCGGCACGGCTACCGGCGCAGGGGCAGGGGCAGGGGCAGGGGCAGGGGCAGGGGCAGGGGCAGGGGCAGGGGCAGGGGCAGGGGCAGGGGCAACCGTCCGGGCCTCCTCGCGCACCGGCTCGGCCACTTGCACCACGTCCGCGCTTGCCGGCACCGCATCACGTGCCGCCACCGCTTCGCCTGGCGCATCGGGATCGTCGACCGCGCCGTCGCCGGTGCGTTCCAGATGCCCGGCCTCTTCCAGTTCGCGCGTGCCCTCGCGCCGCCGGCGCGCCAGCTTCATGCCGTACGCGATGCCGACGATCGTCAGCACCATCAGCACCGCGATCAGCACGAAATGCGCGGTCGTCAGCACGCCGAGCACGCCCGGCGACTGGAGAGGAGTGGTGCCGCTGTCCTGCATGATCCGTCCTTATCCCTGTCCGTTCTCGCGAGCGATCTCGCGCCAGCCGATGTCGCGCCGGCAGAAACCGGGGAAATCGAGCGCGTCGACCCCGCGATACGCCGCCGCCTGCGCTGCCGCGACGCTGGCCCCGCGCCCCGTCACCGCCAGCACCCGGCCGCCCGCGGTCACAACGCCCGTGTCGCCGCTTCGGGTTCCGGCATGGAACACCGTCGTCCCCGCCGCTTCTGCCGTATCGATCCCGCCGATCGGCCGGCCCGTCTCGGGCGTGCCGGGATAGCCCGGCGCGGCCATCACCACGGTCAGGGCGACGTCATCGCCGAACACCGGCGCCGCCGCCTCGCCCAGCCGCCCCTCGGCCACCGCCAGCAGGATCGGCAACAGGTCGCTGTCCAGTCGCGCCATCAGCACCTGCGCCTCGGGATCGCCGAAGCGCGCATTATATTCGATCAGCTTCGGACCGCGCTCGGTCAGCATCAGCCCGGCATAGAGCACCCCGGAATAGGGCGTGCCCCGCGCTGCCATCGCCCGGACCGTCGGCGCGACGATCGTGTCGATCGCCAGTCGCTCCAGCGCCGGAGTCAGCACCGGGGCGGGGGAATAGGCCCCCATGCCGCCGGTGTTCGGGCCGACATCGCCGTCGCCGACCCGCTTGTGGTCCTGCGCCGATCCGAACGGCATCAGCGACACGCCATCGGTCAGCACGAACAGGCTGGCTTCCTCGCCCGACAGGAACTCCTCGATCACCGCCTCGCCGCCGGGCTGTTCAAAGATCGCGGCGAGCGCGGCTTCCGCCTCGGCGCGGTCCATCGCAATCGTCACGCCCTTGCCCGCCGCGAGGCCATCGGCCTTGATGACCACCGGCAGCGAAAAGGGCGACAGTGCCGCGACCCCCTCGTCCAGTGTCCTGACCCGGACATAGCCGGCGGTCGGAATATCGGCCTCGCGGCACAGGTCCTTGGTGAACCCCTTCGATCCTTCGAGCTGCGCCGCCGCCGACGACGGCCCGAACACCGGGATCGCGGCGGCGCGCAGATCGTCGGCCAGTCCCGCGACCAGCGGCGCTTCCGGCCCCACCACCACCAGCCCGACCGACGCCTCGCCGCAGAAGCGCACCACCGCATCGTGATCGGTCACGTCGATCGGCACCAGCTTGGCGCAGCGGCCGATGCCGGGGTTGCCGGGCGCGGCATAAAGCGTATCGAGGGCATCCGACTGCGCCAGTTTCCATGCCAGCGCATGTTCGCGCCCACCCGATCCGATCAACAGGACATTCATGGACGATCGCTTCCCCGATTTCACAACCAGCCGGCTCGTAGCCGAGCCGCGCGCCAACGACAACGCTGCCCCCGAAAGCGTGTCGGAACTCGCCGGTCGGCTTAAACGCATGGTCGAGGGCGAATTTGGCCGCGTCCGCCTGCGCGGCGAGATATCGGGCTACAAGCGCGCGACCTCGGGCCATGTCTATCTGGCGCTCAAGGACGATGCCGCGCTGATCGACGGCGTGCTGTGGCGCGGATCTGCCAGCAAACTCGCCTTCACGCCGCAGGACGGCGTCGAGGTGATCGCCACCGGCAAGCTCACCACCTATCCCGGCCGCTCGCGCTACCAGATCGTGATCGATCACCTCGAACTGGCCGGCGAAGGCGCGCTGATGGCGCTGTTCGAGAAATTGAAGGCCAAGCTCGCCGGCGAAGGGCTGTTCGCGGCGGAGAAGAAGCGCGCGCTGCCGTTCCTGCCGCGTACCATCGGTATCGTCACCTCGCCGACCGGCGCGGTGATCCGCGACATCCTCCACCGTCTGGCGGACCGCTGCCCCAGCCATGTGCTGGTCTGGCCATGCAAGGTGCAGGGCGAAGGCTCGGCCGCCGAGATCGCCGCCGCCATACGCGGCTTCGGCGCATTGCCGCCACGCCCCCCCCTTCGTCACCCCGGACCTGTTCCGGGGTCCACCGATCCGCAAACGCCGCAGCCGTTGCTCCTGCCGAACGGTGGACCCCGGAACGAGCCAGGGGTGACGGAAGCGGAAGCCGACTCCCGCACCGTCTACCGCCCCGACCTCCTCATCGTCGCGCGCGGCGGCGGCTCGATCGAGGACCTCTGGTCGTTCAACGAGGAGATCGTCGTCCGCGCGGTCGCCGCCTCGCCGATCCCGATCATCTCGGCGGTCGGCCACGAGACCGACACCACGCTGTGCGACTTCGCCGCCGATCTGCGCGCGCCGACGCCGACCGCCGCCGCCGAAATGGCGGTGCCGGTCCGTGCCGACCTCGCCAACACCATCGCCAGCCTGTCGCTGCGCACCGAACGCTATGTCCGCCGCTATCACGAACGCGGCAGCGAGCGCCTCGCCGCGCTGGTCCGCGTGATGCCCCGCCGCGACGCGCTGCTCGGGCCGCAGCGCCAGCGGCTCGACGATGTCAGCGCCCGGCTGTCGCTGGCGCTCGAACGGCGGCTGGCCGGCGCGCGCCGCGACCTCGACCGGCGCGGCGGCGCGCTGCGCCCTGCGATGCTCACTCAGGCACTGGCCCGCGCCCGCGCCCGCTTCGACGGCACCGCGCGGATGCTCGACAGCGTGAATCCCGACAATCTATTGCAAAAAGGCTATGTCCGCGTCGTCGCCCGCACCAGTGGCAAGACGATCGCGTCGGCCGCCGAGGCGCGCGCGGCGGGTGGGCTGCAACTCCACTTCCGCGACGGCATCCTCGACGCAAAGGTTGAGCGCGCGGGCACCAAAGCCTATGTCGAACCGACCCAGCCGAGCCTGTTGTAAGGCCGAAGCGAACCACTCCCCTCCCTGACAAGGGAGGGGGCGGGTCGGCCTGCGAGGAAATGCCACGCCCGCCACCGGCCGACCCACCCCAACCCCTCCCTGTCAGGGAGGGGCAAGAAAGTGCCATTGGACGCCCGCCCGTCCCACAACACCGGAACGCCCCATGTTGAAGCCCGACGCCCGCCCCGCCAAGCTCCAGTATCTCACCAACAATTTCCGCGTGCTGGTCGACGGCGACTACGTCACCTGCGCGGTCAGCCAAACGCGCATCCCGCTCGACGACCTGAAATACTGGAACGCCCCGCGACAGGAAGCCTATGCCACCGCCGAGGCGGCGACCGAGGCGCTGGCGCCGAAGTGATCGCGTTCCCCCCGCCCGCGATCGTTCAGCCCGCGCCGGTTCCCGCGATCGACCTCACCGGCACCCCGGGGCAGGGGGCGGTGTTGACCGGCCGGGCACCCGCCGGCACCACCGCGCTGACGCTCGACGGCACGCCGGTACGGCTCGCCCCCGACCGCGCCTTCGTGATCGCGTTCGATCGCGACGCCGGCCCCGCCGCCACGCTGATCGCGACGCTCGCCGATGGCCGCCGAATCACCCGCACCCTCGCCGTGGCCCCGCGCACGTGGCGGATCGAACGGCTGCCCACGCTCCCGCGCGTCTCGCAACCGTCCGCCGAGTTCCAGCGTCGCCGCGCTCCCGAACTGGCGCAGATCGCCGCCGCGCGCACCCGCGCCAGTGACGCGGCAGGCTGGCGGCAGCGCTTCGTCTGGCCCGCGACCGGCCGCATCTCCGGCCTGTTCGGGTCGCAGCGGGTCTATGCCGGCGAACCCGGTGCCTATCATTCGGGGGTCGACGTCGCGCGCCCGACCGGCACGCCCGTCGTCGCCCCCGCCGATGGCGTCGTGATCCTCGCCGCGCCCGCGCCGTTCACGCTGGAGGGTAATTTGCTGATGATCGACCATGGCATGGGGCTGAACTCGGCGTTCCTCCACCTTTCGCGGATCGACGTGAAACCGGGCGAGCGCGTGCGGCAGGGCCAGCCGGTCGGCGCGATCGGCGCGACCGGCCGCGCCACGGGTCCGCATCTTCACTGGGGCATGAAATGGAACGACGCGCGGATCGATCCGCTGCTGCTGGCCGGGCCGATGCCGGAACCCGAACGCCGCTGAACCATTGCGTTCCATAACCAACGGGGAGTCCTGAACGATGCTGCGCGCCACCCTTCTGACCAGCCTTGCCGCCACCGCGCTCGCCGGTTGCGCCACCACCACCGGCGAAACCGCCGGACGCAGCGCCACCGCGCCGTTGCGCACCGCCGCCGGAGCCGATGTCGGCACCGTCACCGCGACGCAGATCGGCGACGGCATCCGCGTCCGCATCGTCGCGCGGAACATGCCGGCGGGAACCCACGGCGCGCACGTCCACACCACCGGTCGCTGCGACGGCCCCGATTTCACCACCGCCGGCGGCCACTGGAACCCGACCCAGCGCCAGCACGGGACCAGCAACCCCGCCGGCCCGCACGGCGGCGACGCCCCCAATCTGACGATCGGCGCGGACGGCAGCGGCTCGCTCGACATCACGCTGCCCTCGGGCACGATGGACGGCCTGCTCGACGCCGATGGCGCGGCGTTCGTCATCCACGCCAATGCCGACGATTATCGCACCGATCCGTCGGGCAATTCGGGCGGCCGCATCGCCTGCGGCGTGTTCGCCGCCGCCTGATTGCGTGAACGCCCGGTCGGGGGCATGGTGCGGGGATGACCACCCGCCGCCATGTCCTCGCCGGGGCTGGAGCCGCCTCCGCGCTCGCCATCCTGCCCGCCGCCGCCCGCACGACCCGCCCGGCGCTGGTTGCTGGCACCTATGCGGCGCGCGGCGGGGCAGGGCTCTACCCGATCGAACCGACCACCACCGGCTGGCAGGTCGCCGAACCGATCGGCAAGCTGACCGACCTGTCGTTCGGCGTGTCGCGCGGCGACAAGGCGTATTTCGTCCATGAAAGCGCGAAGGGCCGGCTGATCGCCACCGACCGCGCCGGCGGCATCCTCGCCGACCTGCCCAGCGGCGGCGACGATCCGTGCCATGTCGCGATCGACCGCGCGGGCAGGATGCTCGCCGTCGCCAACTATTCCTCGGGTACGGTCGCGGTCTATCCGCTGAACCGCGCCGGCATCCCCGCCGCGCCCGTCGTCCGCCAGCAGGCGGGCACCGGCCCGAATGTCGATCGTCAGGCCGGCCCGCACGCCCATTGGGTCGGCTTCACCGCCGATGGCCGCTATCTCCACGCGGTCGACCTCGGCGCCGACGCGGTCTTCGCCTACACGATGCAGGGCACGACGCCGTCGCAGCCCCGCCTCGCGTGGCAGGCCCCCGCCGGCTCCGGCCCCCGCCACCTCGCGCGCCATCCCCGGTTGCCGGTCGCTTATGTCGTGACCGAACTCGCCAACACCCTCGTCACGCTCGACGCGAAACCGGACGGCAGCTTCACCACCCGCGCGTCGCAGTCGCTGCTCCCGCCCGGCTTCACCGGCGCGTCCGCCGCCGCGCATCTCTGGATCGACCGCACCGGCCGCCGCCTCTACGCCTCGAACCGGGGGCACGACAGCATCGCGGTCTTCGCCCTTGATGCGAAGGGCGACGCTCGCCCGATCCAGCACATCGCCTGCGGCGGCCACTGGCCGCGCTTCTTCCTCGCGCTGGAGGATGCCCGCCGGTTCCTCGTCGCCAACGAACGCAGCGGCACCGTCACCGTGTTCGCAATCGAGGCCGACGGCCGCCTCACCACCACGCCCGAACGCCTCGCCATCCCCGGCGTGGTGTTCCTCGATCTGGCCTGACCCAAATTGTCGCCCCAGCGAAGGCTGGGGCCTCAACCGGCTCCTGCCGTCCGTCATCACCGGGAGATCCCGGCCTTCGCCGGGATGACGTTCGTGGCGAACCAGTCAGCGCGGTCGCTAACCTAACCGGTCCACCGCCGCCGCCAGCCGCTCGTCGAGCACCCCCAGCATCGCGGTCCACCCGCCGAGCGTCTCCAGCTCGCCCGGCCCGTCCGAAATCCCGCGCAACCCCATCACCGCCACGCCGAAGCGCTGGCACGCGCGCAGCACCGCGAAGGTCTCCATATCGACCATGTCGGCATCGATCGCGTCATACTCATCGCCCCCGACGATGTTCGCGCCGGTCGACAGCCGCGCCACCGGCCAGCCGGCGATCGGCGTCGCCAGCGGCAGTTCGGCGGCATGGTCGCTGAACGGCGTCACCCCCTTCGGCACGCCGATCCGCGTCGCGTCCATGTCGCGCCACGACACGCTCGCCACCTGCCACACCGATCCCAGCGGCAGCGTGCGCGATCCCGCCGACCCGATCGACACGACCAGATCGGGCAACGCCCCGGTGGCCGCCAGCGCGCACAGCGCCTGCGTCACCCCGATCGCCGCCTCGACCGGGCCGACCCCCGTCACCAGCGGCACGAAGCGCGCTTCAAGAAAAGGTCCATATTCATGGTCCGTCGCCATGACGAACATCACCCGCCGTCCCCCGATCGTCGCCATCCGCATCATCGCCTCCCCGTATCCTGCCCATCCCTGCGCGCGGCGTCGGGCGCGGGCAAGACCCTTGCCGCCTCGCGATCACGCCTCGCGCACCCGGTTCCTTCCACCCCGGCACCGCGCGTTCCTGCGCCGCCGGTGCAACCCACAATTGCTATTGCAAATCGCGATCAATTACGCTATGCAATGATACCGCTACCAGTGCCCGAAACCCCGGATTCACCCACTTCCCCCGGCACGTCCACGTTGCTAAGGCGCGGCGGTAAGCTACGCATTCGCGACCGCGGCGCGCCCATGGGCACTCCTCCCGAACCGGCGGTGTCCATCCCCGCCGCGTCACCCATGGGAAGGACCCGCATGACCGCAATTGGCCAGGACACGCTCGGCACTCGCGACACGCTCGATGTCGGCGGCAAGACTTATTCCTATTATTCGCTGGCCAAGGCCGCGGCAAAGCTCGGCGACGTGTCGCGGCTGCCCTTCTCGATGAAGGTGCTGCTCGAAAACATGCTCCGCTTCGAGGATGGCGTCACCGTCACCGGCGAAGACGCTCAAGCGATCGTCGACTGGCAAAAGGATGCCCGCAGCGACCGCGAAATCCAGTATCGCCCGGCGCGCGTGCTGATGCAGGATTTCACCGGCGTTCCCTGCGTCGTCGATCTCGCGGCGATGCGCGACGCGATCACCGGCCTTGGCGGCGACGCGGCCAAGATCAACCCGCAGGTGCCGGTCCACCTCGTCATCGACCACTCGGTCATGGTCGACGAATTCGGCACGCCTAAGGCCGCCGAACAGAACGTCGAGCTGGAATATCAGCGCAACATCGAACGCTATGAGTTCCTGAAGTGGGGCTCCAAGGCGCTCGACAATTTCTCGGTCGTGCCGCCGGGCACCGGCATCTGCCACCAGGTGAACCTTGAGTATGTCGCTCAGGCGGTCTGGTCGTCGGAATCGACCGACGGCTCGGGCACGATCGCCTATCCCGACACGCTGGTCGGCACCGACAGCCACACGACGATGGTCAACGGCTTGGGCGTGCTCGGCTGGGGCGTCGGCGGGATCGAGGCGGAAGCGGCGATGCTCGGCCAGCCGGTGTCGATGCTCATCCCCGAAGTCGTCGGCTTCAAGCTGACCGGCAAGCTCGGTGAGGGCATCACCGCCACCGATCTGGTGCTCACCGTCACGCAGATGCTGCGCGCCAAGGGCGTGGTCGGCCGCTTCGTCGAGTTTTTCGGCCCCGGCCTGTCGTCGATGACGCTCGCCGACCGCGCGACCATCGCCAACATGGCCCCCGAATATGGCGCGACCTGCGGCTTCTTCCCAGTCGACGACAAGACGATCGATTACATGCGCCTCACCGCGCGCCCCGAGGAAGTCATCGCGCTCACCGAAGCCTATGCCAAGGCCAACGGCTTCTGGCGTGACGAGAATGCGGTCGACCCGATCTTCACCGACACGCTCGAACTCGACATGTCGTCGGTCGTCCCCTCGCTCGCCGGCCCGAAGCGTCCGCAGGACCGCGTCGAACTGCCGAACGTCGACGACGTGTTCAACGCCGATCTGACCAAGGTCTACAAGAAGGACGCTGCCGTCCGCGTCGCGGTCGAGGGCGAGACGCATGACATCGGCGACGGCGACGTCGTCATCGCCGCGATCACGTCCTGCACCAACACCTCGAACCCCTCGGTGCTGGTCGCCGCCGGTCTCGTCGCGCGCAAGGCCAATGCACTGGGCCTCAAGCCCAAGCCATGGGTCAAGACCAGCCTCGCGCCGGGTTCGCAGGTCGTCACCGACTATCTCGACAAGGCCGGTCTGACCGAGGATCTGAACGCGGTCGGCTTCAACCTCGTCGGCTATGGCTGCACCACCTGCATCGGCAACTCGGGTCCGCTCGCGGCTCCGATCTCGGCGGCGATCAACGGCAACGACATCGTCGCCGCCTCGGTCCTGTCGGGCAACCGCAACTTCGAAGGCCGCGTGTCGGCCGACGTGCGCGCCAACTTCCTCGCCTCGCCGCCGCTCGTCGTCGCCTATGCGCTGAAGGGCACCGTAACCGAAGACATGGTCAGCACGCCGATCGGTCAGGGCACCGATGGGCAGGACGTGTACCTCAAGGACATCTGGCCGACGAACGAAGAGGTCGCCGACCTCATGGCCGCCAACATCGACGACGGCATGTTCCGCTCGCGCTATGGCAACGTCTATGCCGGCGACAAGCACTGGGCCGGCATCGAGGTCGAAGGATCGGACACCTACAACTGGCCGACGTCGAGCACCTATATCGCCAACCCACCGTATTTCGACGGGCTGACGATGACGCCGGCCCCGGTCGCCGACATCATTGAGGCGAAGCCGCTGGCGATCCTCGGCGATTCGATCACCACCGACCACATCTCGCCGGCGGGTTCGATCAAGGCCGACAGCCCGGCCGGCGCATGGCTGATGGAACGGCAGGTCGCCCGTGCCGACTTCAACAGCTATGGCGCGCGTCGCGGCAACGACAACGTCATGGTGCGCGGCACCTTCGCCAACATCCGCATTAAGAACGAGATGGTCCCCGGCGTCGAGGGCGGCATGAGCCGCTACGAGGGCGAGGTCATGCCGATCTATGACGCCGCCATGCGCCACAAGGCCGACGGCACGCCGCTGGTCGTGATCGCGGGCAAGGAATATGGCACCGGATCGTCGCGCGACTGGGCGGCCAAGGGCACCAACCTGCTCGGCGTCCGCGCGGTCATCACCGAAAGCTTCGAGCGTATCCACCGCTCGAACCTCGTCGGCATGGGCGTGCTGCCGCTCCAGTTCGCCGAGGGCGTCACCCGTCAGACGCTGGGCCTGACCGGCGATGAAACCTTTACGATCCAGAACGTGGCCGCCATCCGCCCGCGTCAGGACGTGGAGGTCATCATGGTCCGCGCCGACGGCACGACCGAGAGCTTCCAGACCCGTTGCCGGATCGATACCGTCAACGAACTGGAATATTTCCTCAACGGCGGCATCCTCCAGTACGTGCTGCGCAAGCTCGCCGCGTAAGCGGCCGCAACCGGACGTCTCGCCGTCCACGAACGTCATCCCGGCGGAGGCCGGAATCTCCTGCGGCTCCTGCCTGACCGGAGCCGCGAGAGGCCCCAGCCTTCGCTGGGGCGACGAGCGGGACAACAGAAAAGGGCCGCGTCTCCGAGGAGGCGCGGCCCTTTTCATTGTCCTACACCTGCCAGGTCATGCGAGGACCGGATCGCTCCTTGAACCGTTCGATCTCAATGGCTTGCCACCGGACACGCACGGCGCGCACGAAACGCGCGCAAGTGTAAACTTTGTAAACTTTGGACCCGCCCCGCACGACGCGGGGCAGGGGAAACGATCACTTCTGGCAGGCGATGATCGCCTCGATCACGGCCAATGTTTCCTGCGGGTCGCGGATCTTCACCGTGTCCATCCCCGCCGCCTTCGGCGCATAGTCATTGCCGCCGGGGAAGATCGCATCGCCGATGAACAGCATCGCGTCGGTGGCGATGCCGCTGATGTCGGCCAGTTTGGCAAGGCCGGTCGCCTTGTCGACGCCTTCCTTGGTGATGTCGATTGACGTCGCGCCGCCCATGTTGATCGACAGGCCGGGCAACCGCTGCCTCAGGTCCGCCTGGATGATCTTGCGCTTGGCGAAATCGGGGTCCCAATGTTCCTTGGCGTCGATCGGCGCCTGCTGGCCGAGCGCCGAAAAGGTGATCTGGCTCCCGCGATCCTCGATCCGCGGCCCCCATGTCTGTTCGGGGGTGAAGCCGGTCGCCTCCAGCGCGGCGTCGAACGCGCTCAGGATATTCGCCTTGGTCGCATCGTCGAACAGGTCGGCATAGACCGTGTTCCAGCGACCGTCGCCATAGGTGTACAGCTTGGTCCCGCTGGTCGGCATCATCCACAGCCGGTTGAGGTCGGCGCGCTCGGGCAGGTGCCCCGCGACCTGCTTCTCGAACTGCGGCCAGTCGCCGCCCGAAATGATCGCGACATGCGCGACGCCGAGCAGATCGGCCAGCGCCTCCGCCATCGGCGCGCCCATCTGCTGCTTGCTCTCGGCAAGCGTTCCATCGAGGTCGAAGGCGACCAACTGCTTCATCGTCTGGCTCCGGTAGAAAGCGTCACCGGGCACGATGCCCGGCCGCAGGGAAAGGGGTTCAGCGCCCGCCGCGCGCGCGGGTCAGCGCGGCAACGCAGCTCGCCCGGTCGATCGGCGCGCCGCTGCGCTGCCGGGCATCGACATGGCGCACCACCGGCACGCCGCCGGCGGCGGGGGGATAGAGATAGGCGTCGAGCACGCAGATGTCCGACCCATATTGCAGCTTGCGCCCCGGCCCTTCGCTCAGGTCGAGCAGCGGCTGGCCGAACAACTGGCCGATCGTCGTGGCATTCTGCCCCATCACCCGCTCCAGCCCGATCGTGCCATAGGCGGGGGCAGGGGGCGTCGGCAGCGCGTTCTGGCGCACGACCGGGCCGGTCGCGCAGGCCGAAAGCGTCAGTCCCGCAAAGAGCGCGGCGGTGCGTCGCATGGTGTCATCCCCCTTGGGCGCATCCGATGGAACCGGTGCGTCGCCATCGCCGCGCCGACCAACGGCGCGACGAAATTGACGAACGGAATCATCAGCAGTCCGGTTCCCGCCAGCCCCAGTATAAACCGCCGGGTCCGCGTCGCCTTCCGTTCGGTCCGCAGCTCGGCACGGGTCAGGTGCCGCACCGCCACCATGTCGAACAGGTCGCGCCCCAGCAGCCAGCCATTGACCACCAGCAGCGCGATCGGCGTGCCGATCCCGGTCGGCAGCAACAGCAGATACAGCGGTGCGCACAGCAGGTTCACGCCCAGCGTCCGCAGGCCCGATCGCACCCCCATCATCGCCGATCGCGCGAACGGCACCGGCCGCGCGCTCGCCAGCGCCTCCGGGTAATGCCGCGCCTCGACCGCCTCGACGACATCGTCGGCGAACACGCCCACGACCGCGATCGCGACGATGCGGAACAACAGCCACGCCAGCGCGACCGCCGCCAGCGTCGCCGCCACCGCCGCCAGTGCCCCGGCACCGTCACCCAGCGCGAAGCCGTCGCGCGCCACCCAATGCGCGCCCCATGCCATCGCCGCGCCGACGCCCAGCAGCAGGATCAGCGTCACGGTCAGCGACTTGGCCAGCACCTTCAGAAAGGCCCGGTCGCCAAGCTGCGCCACCGACAGGAAAAAGGCATCGACCATCGGGAGCGGTCATGCGGGGCGCGAAGGCCGGCGTCAACGCCCGACCCTTGCCTGTCCCCGCCACGCTGGCTAACGCGCGGCCATCGCCGCTCCGGCCCTTCGGTCGCGGCCCATGACTTTCCGGAGAGCCAGCTTGACCGAACCCACCCTCGACGTCGTCGCCATCGGCAACGCCATCGTCGATATTCTCGCCCAGTCCGACGATGCGTTCCTCGCCGCCGAGGGGATGACCAAGGGCTCGATGCAGCTCGTCTTCTCCCCCGCCGACGCCGACGCGCTCTATGCCAAGATGGGGCCGGGCCGCGAAGTGTCGGGCGGATCGGCCGCCAACACCGTCGCCGCCATCGCCGCGCTGGGCGGCAAGACCGGCTTCATCGGTCAGGTCGCCGACGACCAGTTGGGCGCGGTGTTCGCGCACGACGTCCGCGCCGCCGGGGTCCGCTTTGATACCGCCGTCCGCGCCGGCGAGCCGACCACCGCGCGCTGCCTGATCTTCGTAACGCCCGATGGGCAGCGCACGATGAACACCTTCCTCGGCGCATCGCAGTTCCTGCCCGAAGCTGCCCTCGACGCCGATCTGATCGCCAGCGGCGCGATCCTGTATCTCGAAGGCTATCTGTGGGATCCGGAAGAACCCCGCGCGGCGATGCGTGCCGGCATCCGTATCGCGCGTGACGCGGGCCGCAAGGTCGCCTTCACTCTTTCGGACACCTTCTGCATCTCGCGCCACGGCGACGATTTCCGCGCGCTGATCGCCGAAGGGCAGATCGACATCCTGTTCGCCAACGAGAACGAGCTGCTGGCGCTGGCCGAGGTCGAGGATTTCGACGCGGCGGTCGACAAGGTCGCAGGCCAGGCGCCGCTACTGGTCGTGACGCGCGGCGAACACGGCGCGATCGCGGTGACGGCGGGCAAGCGCACCAGCGTCGCCGCCGAGCAGATCGCGCGGGTGGTCGACACCACCGGCGCGGGCGATCTGTTCGCCGCCGGCTTCCTGCATGGGCAGGCGCAGGGCCATGACGTCGAACGCTCGCTGAAGCTGGGTGCGCTGTGCGCCGCCGAAATCCTGTCGCACTATGGCGCGCGGCCCGAAGTCGACCTGAAGACGCTGGCGGCGACGAAGCTCGGCTGAACCGACCGATGGCGGGGTCGGCTTTTCCGGTCCTGCAGTCGCCCGCCGCATGTCGGCTCAACGCCGATGATGCCGGGAACGTCCGGGCATCCGATAGCGCAAAAAGGAAAGGGTCCGGGAGTTGCCTCCCGGACCCTTTCCTTTTGCGCTTCGAGCATCGTCAGGCGTCGGGGTCCGCGGTAGCGGCGGCGTACCGCTGCCGGTTTCCGGCGTATCCGTCAGAGACCACGTCCGACATGGCTGTGCGAACGGCTGTAACCGAAATACACGACCAGTCCGAGCGCCGCCCATCCGAAGAACAGCGCCAGCGTGTAGAACGACAGGCTGAAGAACAGGTACAGGCATCCGGCCACCGCCAACGGCGCGACGAGAATCACTGCCGGGGTACGGAACGGACGACGCCGACCCGGATCGGTCCGCCGCAGCACCAGTACCGCGATCGCGACCATCGCGAAGGCGAACAACGTTCCCGAATTGGAGATGTCAGCGAGCGCACCGACCGGAAACAATGCCGCGAAGAACGCGACGAACACGCCGGTGATGATCGTGACGACATGCGGGGTGCCGTATTTCGGATGCACCTGCGACAGCTTCTCCGGCAGCAGGCCGTCCCGGCTCATCACGAAGAAGATGCGCGTCTGGCCGAACATCATCATCAGCACGACGCTGGGCAGGGCAAGGCCGGCGGCAAGGCCGACCAGATTGCCGACCTGACGCCAGCCGATTTCACGCAGCGTCCATGCCAAAGCTTCCTTGGAACATACGACGGCCTGCGAACCGATATTCGCGCAGGCAGCGGCCAGCTCGGTGCTGCCCGGCGCAATGCCGTTGCCGTTCGCGTCCAGCATCGGCTGCGCACCGACCGTGCCGATGACCCCGGCGGCCACGAGGATGTAGAAGACCGTGCAGATGGCAAGGCTGCCGATCAGGCCGATCGGCATGTTGCGTTGCGGGTTCTTGGTTTCCTCGGCCGCGGTCGAGACTGCATCGAACCCGACATAGGCGAAGAAGATCGACGCTGCCGCCGCCGATATGCCGCCAAAGCCCAGCGGCGCGAACGGTTCGAAATTGGCCGATTTCATGACCGGCAGCGCGAGGACGCAGAACAGGACGAGCGCAGCGATCTTCACCGCGACGAGGATGGCATTGATAAATGCCGATTCCTTGGTCCCGATCACCAGCAGCCACGTCACCAGCAACGCGATGATGAACGCCGGCAGGTTAATGATCCCGCCATCGATCGGCCCCAGGGTCAGCGCTGCGGGCAGGTCGATACCCGCGAACTCGCGCAGCAAACCGACGAAATACCCCGACCAGCCGACGGATACCGCGCCAGCGGCGACCGCATATTCAAGCACCAGTGCCCAGCCGACCATCCATGCCAGCAATTCGCCCATGACGGCGTAGCTGTAGGTATATGCCGATCCCGATACCGGGACCATCGACGACATCTCGGCATAGCACAGCGCGGCTACGGCGCAGACGAATCCAGCGATGATGAAGGCGATCATCATGCCCGGCCCGGCCTTTTGCGCAGCCTCCGCGGTCAGGACGAAGATGCCGGTGCCGATGATCGCACCGACCCCCAGCATCGTAAGCTGGAACGCGCCGAGCGTGCGCGCGAGCGACTTTTTTTCCGCGGTCGCGAGGATCGCGTCCAGCGACTTGATACGGCCGAAGATCATGCAGGCCCCCCATAGGTGGTCGCAACCGACGCGCCACCGGAATTATGATGCGTGAAACCTACCCGCAAATCCGCCCGGTGCAATTCCTTTCGTGTAATAAAGCTGTCCTATCGCGACAGCATCGGTCCCAACGGCTGCCCACCGAACAGGTGAACGTGCAGGTGCGGCACCTCCTGTCCGCCATGTCCGCCGACGTTGGCGAGCAGGCGATAGCCCGGTTCGACCAGCCCGTGTTCGCGCGCGACATGGCCGACTGCGCGGACGAATCCGGCGATCTCGTTATCGCTCGCCCGGCCTGAGAAATCGTCCCACGACACATAGGCACCCTTGGGGATCACCAGCACATGCACCGGGGCCTGCGGGGTGATGTCGTGGAAGGCGAGCGCGTACTCGTCCTCATAGACCCGCTTCGCCGGAATCTCGCCGCGCAGGATGCGGGCGAAGATGTTGGTGTCGTCATAGGGGAGGGTGGCGTCGATCGGCACGGGCTTCACTCCTTGGGGCGGGCGGCTTTCTCGGCGATGCCCGACAGGCCGTCGCGCCGCGTCAGCTCGGCGCGGACCTCGTCCAGCGTGATTCGCTTCTCAGCGAGCAGCACTAGCAGGTGGAACAGCAGGTCGGCGGCCTCGCCGATCAGCCCGGCGCGATCGTCGGCCATCGCCGCGATGACGCACTCGACCGCCTCCTCGCCGACCTTCTGCGCGATCTTCGGCACGCCCCGCACATGGAGCTTCGCGACATAGGATTGTGCCGGATCGCCGTGCAGCCGGGCAGCGATCACCGATTCGAGATGGTCGAGCGCGTCCATGGTCAATCCTTGCGGTTGCGGTTGCGGATCGCCCGCCGCGCCAGCACCACCATCAGCGCGACCGCGACGAAGGTCGCCACGTCGGACAGCGCGAAGCCGGTGCGCGGGGGCACGGTGCCCGAATGGGCGGCGAGGACCACGGGTATCATGCGGGCGACCGCACCGGCACGCCCGCCCTCGCCAGCGCGGCATGCGCATCGGCGATCGACGCCTCGCCGAAATGAAAGATCGAGGCGGCCAGAACCGCGCTCGCATGGCCCTGCGTCACCCCCGCGACCAGATGGTCGAGGTTCCCGACGCCGCCCGATGCGACGACCGGCACCGATACCGCATCAGCGATGTTGCGGATCAGGTCGAGGTCATAGCCGTCGCGCGTGCCGTCGCGGTCCATCGACGTCACCAGCAGTTCGCCCGCGCCCAGCTCGGCAAGGCGCAGCGCATGCTCCACCGCGTCGATGCCGGTCGCCCGCCTGCCGCCATGGGTGAACACCTCCCACCGGTCGCCGACCCGCCGCGCGTCGACCGAGGCAGTGACGCACTGGCTGCCGAAGCGCGCGGCAATATCGGCCACCAGTTCGGGCCGCGCCACGGCGGCGGAATTGACCGCGACCTTGTCCGCACCGGCCAGCAGCAGCGCACGAGCATCCTCGGGCGTGCGCACCCCGCCACCGACGGTCAGCGGCATGAAGCACACCTCGGCAGTGCGGCGCACCACGTCGATGATCGTGTCGCGCCCTTCGTGGCTGGCGCCGATGTCGAGGAAGGTCAGTTCATCGGCGCCCGCCGCGTCATAGGCTCGCGCCTGTTCCACCGGATCGCCGGCATCGCGCAGCTCGACGAAATTCACGCCCTTGACCACCCGCCCGGCATGGACGTCGAGACAGGGGATGACGCGGACGCGGACGCTCACGCGCGCGCCACCGCGATCGCCTCGGCCAGATCGAGGCGCCCGTCGTACAGCGCGCGGCCGGTTATGACGCCTTCGATTCCCGCCTTGCCTTTCAGCGCATGGATATCGCCGATATCGGCCACGCCGCCGCTGGCGATGACCGGAATCGATACGGCAGCCGCCAGCGCGGTCGTCGCCTCGACATTGCAGCCTTTCAGCATCCCGTCACGCCCGACGTCGGTGAACAGAACTGCTGCGACGCCGGCATCCTCGAACCGGCGGGCGAGGTCGACCACCGACACGTCGGACACATCGGCCCAGCCACGCGTCGCGACCATGCCGTCCCACGCATCGACCGCAACGACGATCCGGCCCGGACAGGCGCGGGCCGCCTCGCGCACGAAATCGGGGTCCTCCAGCGCGGCGGTGCCGATCACCACCCGCGCGACGCCGAGGTCGAGCCAGCGATCGACGTTGGCGCGGTTGCGGATGCCGCCACCCAGTTGCACCCGGCCGGGAAAGGCGTTCAGGATGCCCGCCACCGCATCGCCGTTGACCGACTGGCCGGCGAAGGCTCCGTCGAGGTCGACGACGTGCAGATGATCCGCCCCGGCATCGGCGAACACCGACGCCTGATGCGCCGGATCGTCGCCATAGACGGTGGCGCGGGCCATATCGCCTTCGGCCAGTCGGACGATCTGCCCACCCTTCAGATCGATGGCGGGGAAGACGATCAAGGACGCCATTCGAGAAACCTCTCCAGCAGCGCGAGGCCGTAGCGCTGGCTCTTTTCGGGGTGGAACTGCACGCCCAGCAGATTGTCGCGGCCGATCGCGGCACTCACCGGCCCGCCATGATCGGTCGTGGCGAGCACGCCATCGCCCTCGAACGCATAGCTGTGCAGGAAATAGGCTTCGCCCGGCACCAGCAGCGGGTGATCGGCCACCGGCACCACGTCGTTCCAGCCCATGTGCGGTACGGTGACGCCGGGCGCGGGATCGATCCGGCGGACGGTGCCGTCGATCCAGCCGAGGCCGGCGTGGGTGCCGAATTCCTCGCCGGTCGTGGCCAGCAACTGCATGCCCACACACACGCCGAGGAAGGGCACGCCGCCGTCCAGCGCCCGTGCGCGCAGCGTCTCGATCATGCCGGGGATCGCGGCAAGCCCGCCCATGCACGCGGCGAACGCGCCGACGCCGGGCAGCACGATGCGATCGGCGCGCAGCACCACGTCGGGGTCGGCGGTGATTGCCAGATCGCGCGAACCCGCTGCCTTCAATGCGTTGGCAACCGAATGGAGGTTGCCCGCGCCATAATCGATCAGCGCGATCACAGTGCGGCGGCCACCGCGTCGACGGCAAGGGTGGCGGTGAAGGCGACGACCTCGACCGTGGCGACGCCGTTCAGCACGAACGGATCGGTTTCGGCCAGCGCTTGCACCGTCTCCGCATCGCCACGGAACAGCAGCACGCCACCGGTCGGCGGATTGCGCCGCCCGGCCAGCAGCATCTCGCCCGCCGCCATCCGCGCCTCGATCCACGCGACATGCGCCGCGCGGTGCGTGTCGACTTCTTCCAACGGCTTCACATAGCTCAGCATGGCGAGGCTCAGCGGCTGCATCGGACGGGCGACCATCGTTACAATACTCCCTTGGTCGAGGGGATGGCATCGGCCTTGCGCGGGTCGATCTCGGTCGCCATGCGCAAGGCTCGCGCCAGTCCCTTGAAGACGCTTTCGACGATATGATGATTGTTGGTGCCGTACAGCGTTTCGATGTGCAGCGTGATGCCCGCCGCCTGCGCGAAACTGTGGCAGAAATGCTCGAACATCTCGGTATCCATCGTGCCGAGCGACTGCTGGCTGAACGCGACCTTCCACACCGTCCACGGCCGCCCCGAAATGTCGAGGGCGACGCGGGTCAGCGTCTCGTCCATTGGCGACAGCGCCTCGCCATAGCGGGCGATGCCGCGCTTGTCGCCGAGGGCTTTCGCGAACGCCTCGCCGATCGCGATGCCGGTGTCCTCGACGGTGTGGTGCGCGTCGATATGCAGGTCGCCCTTGGTGCGGACGGTCAGGTCGATCAGCGAATGACGGCTGAGCTGCTCCAGCATGTGATCGAAGAAGCCGACTCCGGTCGACACGTCGTAGGTGCCGGTGCCGTCGAGGTTGACGGTGACGTCGACCGACGTCTCGCTGGTGTGGCGGGCGATGGTGGCGGTGCGCATGGGCGTCCCATAGCGCGGTGTCGGCCCGGTGCAACGTAACGAATCTTGACCGGGCACGAAACCCCGCTACCCAAGGTCGCCATGAACCAGATCATCGCCGACAGCCTGATCCCGTATGACGAGATCGTCCAGGAAGCCCTGCGCGCGGTGGTCGGCCGCGTGCTGGGGCAGGTGTCCGCCACCGGGGCGCTGCCCGGCGAGCATCATTTCTACATCACCTTCAAGACGCAGGCCCCCGGCGTCGACATTCCCAAGCGGTTGATCGAACGCTTCCCGGACGAGATGACGATCGTCATCCAGCATCGCTTCTGGGACCTGACCGTCGACGATACCCGCTTTTCGGTGGGCCTGAGCTTCGGCGGCATTCCGTCGACGCTCATCATTCCCCATGCGGCGATCACCGGCTTTCACGATCCGGCGGTCAATTTCGAGCTGCGTTTTCAGGCGACCGAGGATGGCGGGATCGATTCCGAACCGCACGACCAGCCGGAAAACGATGCGCCGATTGCAACGAGCGAGGACGGGTCGAACGTCGTCGCGGTGGATTTCAAACGCAAGAAGTGACGATCGAGGTCGTCGCCGCGCCGGGTGATGCCGAACGCGACGCGATCCTGCGCGTGCTCGTCGCGCATAACGACGCGGCGGTCGGGCCGACCGGACGGCGGCAGGTCGCGATCGTCCTGCGCGACGAGGGCGGCGCAATCCTCGGCGGGCTGTGGGGCAGGATCGGCTATCGCTGGCTGTTCGTCGAATATCTGGCGGTGCCGCCATCGCACAAGGGGCGCGGGATTGGCCGCGACCTGATGCAGCGGGCGGAAGCGGAAGCGCGGGCCGACGGGTGCATCGGCATCTGGCTCGACACGTTCAGTTTCCAGGCGCGGGGCTTCTACGAGAAGCTGGGCTTCGCTGTATACGGCGACATTCCCGATTTCCCGCCGGGCGAGACGCGCTTCTTCCTGTCGAAACGGATCGACTGAACCGCTGACGGGTTCTCGCGGGTATGAGCAACACCCGCACCGAAACCGATTCGATCGGCCCGATCGAGGTTCCTTCGCAAGCCTATTGGGGAGCGCAGACCGAGCGATCGATCGAGAATTTCCCCTTCGCCGCCAGCGAACGCATGCCGATCGGCATCGTCCACGCACTGGCGATCGTGAAGCAGGCGGCGGCGCGCGTGAACCGTACGCACGGCCTTCCCGACAACATCGCCGATGCGATCGATTCGGCGGCGGGAGAGGTGATCGTCGGCAAGCTCGACGACCAGTTCCCGCTGGTCATCTGGCAGACCGGCAGCGGCACCCAATCGAACATGAACGTCAACGAAGTGATCGCCGGCCGCGCCAACGAGGTGTTGGGCGGAACCCGCGGCGGCAAGGTGCCGGTGCATCCCAACGATCACGTCAACATGGGGCAATCGTCGAACGACAGTTTCCCGACCGCGCTGCATGTCGCCGCCGTCATCGCGCTCAACCGCGACCTGCTGCCCGCGCTCGACCGGCTGGCGGGATCGCTGGAGGCGAAGGCCCGGGACTGGGCGGAGATCGTCAAGATCGGCCGCACCCATTTGCAGGACGCGACGCCGCTCACGCTGGGGCAGGAGTTTTCCGCTTACGTCGCGCAACTGCGCGATGCCGACCGCCGGTTGCGCTCTGCCGAGGACGATCTGCTGCGGTTGGCACAGGGCGGCACGGCGGTCGGCACCGGCCTGAACGCCGCGCCCGGTTTCGCTGAAGCGGTCGCAGCGGAGATCGCCTCGATCACCGGGCATGTCTTCGTCACTGCGCCCAACAAGTTCGAGGCGCTGGCATCGAACGATCCGCTGGTGCAACTGTCGGGCACGCTCAACACGCTGGCGGTGGCGCTGACCAAGATCGCCAACGATATTCGCCTGCTCGGTTCGGGGCCGAGGTCGGGGCTGGGGGAGATCGATCTTCCCGCCAACGAACCGGGCAGCTCGATCATGCCGGGCAAGGTCAACCCGACCCAGTGCGAGATGCTGACGATGGTGTCGGCGCAGGTGATCGGCAATCACCTGTCGGTGACGGTGGGCGGGATGCAGGGGCATCTCGAACTCAACGTCTTCAAGCCGTTGATCGGCGCGGCGGTGCTGCGGTCGATCGATCTGCTGAGCGTCGGCATGGTCAGCTTCGCCACGCGCTGCGTCGACGGGATCGAGCCGAACCGGCAGCGGATCGGCGAACTAGTCGAACGATCGCTGATGCTGGTGACGGCGCTGGCCCCCGAGATCGGCTATGACAATGCCGCGAAGATCGCCAAGCATGCCCATGCCGCAGGGCAGACGCTGCGCGAAGCCGGCCTCGCGCTCGGGCTGGTCGACGAAGCGACGTTCGACCGGCTGGTCCGGCCCGAATCGATGGTCGGGTAAGGGAACCGACGCGCGTTTCCCGCGCTATACCGGCGTAACGACATGCAGGTGACAACATGGGTGCGACAACTATCGGCGCGCTGGTCGGCGGCTTCATCGACAGTCTCGACGGCGGTGACGATTCGAACGTCGATGGTGCGATCAAAGGTGCGATCGTCGCCAATGTTCTGAAAGTCGTGATTCCCGTCACCATCACCTATGCCATCGGCTGGGCGGTATTGCGTGGCGCGGGCGAACTGAAGGCACAACTCTTTGAGGAGACGGCAGCATGATCGGACGTATTATCGGAGCGCTGGTCGGACGCCAGATTGATCGTCGTGACGGTCGCGGCGGTGCTAAGGGCGCGGCGATGGGCTGGCTCGCGGGCAGCGCGATGCGGCGGATGGGGCCGCTCGGCATGATCTTGGGCGGCGGCTATGCCGCAAAGAAGGCGTACGACCGTCGCAAGGGGGATCGCTTGCGACGCGGCTACTGATCTCGACACCAGGCTAATCCAAATACGGGCAAGGGGCGACGGTTTCACGACCGTCGCCCCTTGACGTTGTGGCAGGCCGCGCGCCATCAGGCGGCCCCATGACCCAAGTGCCAGACCCCGACCTCCACGGCTTCAAGCGCCGCGGGGTGTTGTTCGTCCTGTCGTCGCCTTCGGGCGCGGGCAAATCGACGATCGCGCGCAAGCTGCTGACCGCCGAAGCCGATCTGTCGATGTCGGTGTCCGCTACCACCCGTGCCCCGCGCCCCGGGGAGGTCGACGGCAAGGACTATCACTTCGTCGATCTGGAAGAATTCCGGCGCATGGCGACGGCGCACGAATTCCTCGAATGGGCGCATGTGTTCGGCAATCGCTATGGTACGCCGCGCGAGGCGGTCGATGCGATGCTGAGCGCGGGCAAGGACGTGCTGTTCGACATCGACTGGCAGGGCGCGCAGCAACTGTTCCAGATCGCCGGCGGCGACGTGGTGCGGGTGTTCATCCTGCCGCCGTCGATGGCCGAACTGCATCAGCGGCTGATCGCGCGGAACACCGATTCGGCGCAAGTGATCGACGGCCGTATGGCCCGCGCTGCTGCCGAAGTCAGCCATTGGGACGGCTATGATTACGTCCTCGTCAACGACGATGTCGACGCCTGCTTCCGCAAGGTGCAGACTATCCTCGCGGCGGAACGGTTGCGCCGTTCGCGGCAGACCGGCCTGATCGGGTTCATCCGCAAGCTGATGAACCCGGCACCGTAGGGCCGATCGACCTTCCTTCGCGCGTCGTCACCCCGGACTTGTTCCGGGGTCCACCTGTACGCAAACGCTGTCGATACAGCCTCAAGGCGCACCGATCGCCGAGCCGTGGACCCCGGAACAAGTTCGGGGTGACGAAGATCGGTCGGCAATGCTGAAGGTCGATCGGCCCTAAGCCCCTCCCCGCGAAGGGGGAGGGGTACGACGGATCAGGCGGTCGCGACCGTGATGTCCGCCGCATTGGGGGCGACCGGGCTGCCCAGCGGCTTTTCCGAAAAGCGTTCGCCGGCCACGGTGCTGGCGATGCCCGAGGGTTCGGGAATGGTGTTTTCGTCGGCGATCGCTGCGGCGAACGATGCCGGCGAATCGGTGCCGTCCACTTGATGCGCCTTCGGTTCGGGCGCGGGCAGCAGCTTCGGCGCAGCCTTGCGCGGGGTCGATCCGCGCAGCGACAGCAACATGCCGGCGACCGCACCGACCGCGCCAAGGATCGCGAGCGTGGTCAGCGGACGCATCTGCGCTTCGAGGGCGAGGCTCTGCTTGCGGACATGGATGTCCTGGTTCGACCGTTCGCGGCCGTCCTTGCGTGGCTGGTAGAGATTGTCCTTCGCACCCGGTTCGGCCGGAGTATCGATCGTCTGCGCCGCTTCCCCGAAAAACGCCTCCATGAAGCGGTCGGCGCTGCGCGGCAGCAGGTTGCTCATCTTGGTCATCACCATGCCGGTGCCGCCGACCGTCAGGTCGCGCTTGGGATTGGCGACCGCAAAACAGATCGCCTTGGCGACCAGTTCGGGATCATAGACCACCGGCGGCACCCGCGCGGGCTTGTTCATGCGGTTGCGAGCATGTTCGGGGTACGGGGTGTTGATCGCCGCCGGCTTGATGAGCGTGACCGACACCGGCTTGCCGTCTGCTTCCAACTCCATGCGCAGCGCTTCGGTAAAGCCCTGCACCGCATGTTTCATCGCGCTGTACGCGCCCTGCAACGGGACCGAGCGGTCCGACAGGATCGAACCGACGTTGACGATCGCGCCGCCGCCGCGTGCGGTCAGTTCGCGCGCGGCGTAGAGCGAGCCGGCGACCATCGCGAAATAGCCGACGTCGAACGCGCGGCGCTGTTCGTCGAGACCGGTGTCGAGCAGCGGCGCGTAGAGTGCGACAGCGGCATCGTTGACCCATGCGTCGAAGCCGCCGAACGCCTCGCGCGCCTTTTCGCCGATTCGCTCGGACGCGTCGGCGGCGGTCACGTCGATCGCGAGATGGGTGGCGCGGCCGCCCTTGTTGCGGATCGATTCGACCGCTTCGGCCAGTGCGTCCTCGTTGCGGGCGACCAGCACGACGCGCGCGCCTTCGCGCGCGGCACGGCGGGCGGTGGCGAGGCCGATGCCCGACGAAGCTCCGGTGATGACAATCGTCTGTTGTGACAAGGGTTTAAGGCTGACGGCCATGATGAATCTCCCGACTGGGTTTGCACCGGCGCTGAACGCGCAGGAAACCAGTCGGGGTCCGACCGTCAGCCGTCGAGGATCGCCATCCGTTCGGGCAGCGTCGCCATCACCTGCCGCCGGGCGGCGGGATCGATGCTGGTCCAGCAGGCGATCTCGTCGCGGGTGCGGCCGCAGCCGAAGCACCAGCCGGTGGCGCTGTCGATCGAGCAGACCAGCGTGCAGGGGCTTTCGATCGCGACGGGGGCCACCGCCTCGAACGGATCATCGGCGTCCATCGCCTCAGCCGGTCAGCCGCACCGAAAGGAATGCCGGGACCGGGCCGTTCCAGCCGCCATCCTCGATCGCGTCCTGCTGGACATAGCGGGCCGGGCGCTCGTCGCGCACCGGTTCACGCCGTTGGGGTTCCTCGCGCCGGGGGGCTTCCTCGCGGCGTTGCGGTTCCTCGCGACGGCGGCGGGGCTGGGGCGCGGCTTCCTCGGGCGCGGCGGCGGCACGGGGACGGCGCGCGCGGCGGGGAGCCTCCTCCTCGGCCTTCGCAGCGGCTTCTGGGACGTCGTCGGCGGGAGCGGAGGTGCCCATGTCGAGGATGGGGATCGTCTGGCCGGTCAGCTTTTGGATGTTGGCGATGTTTTCGGCATCGTCCTCGGTAATCAGCGTCCACGCGGTGCCGGTGGCACCACCGCGCCCGGTGCGGCCGATGCGATGGACGTAATCATCGGGGTGCCACGGCGCGTCGAAGTTGACGACATGGCTGACCCCCTTCACGTCCAGCCCGCGTGCCGCCACGTCGGAGGCGACGAGGATGCTCACGTCGCCGCGCTTGAAGCGTTCCAGTTCGGCGATGCGCGCGGCCTGTTCCATGTCGCCATGGATTTCGGCCGAGCTGAAGCCGGCGCGTTGCAGGCTCTTGTTCAGTTCGCGCACCGTCGTCTTGCGGTTGCAGAACACGATCGCGTTGCGAAGATCGGCGCTGCCGAGCAGCTTGCGCAGCACGTCGCGCTTCTTTGCCGCGCTCACCGGCACCAGATGCTGGGTAATGTTGGTGTTGGTCGTCGCCGGCCGGGCGACCTCGATCGTCTTGGGATTGTCGAGGAACTTGTCGGCCAGCTTCTTGATCGGCGGCGGCATGGTGGCCGAGAACAGCAAGGTCTGCCGCTGCTTGGGCAGCTTGGTGCAGATTTCCTCGATGTCGGGGATGAACCCCATGTCGAGCATCCGGTCGGCCTCGTCGATCACCAGCATCGAACAGCCGTTGAGCAGGATCTTGCCGCGGGTGAACAGGTCCATCAGCCGACCCGGCGTCGCGATCAGCACGTCGACGCCTTTTTCGAGCGCGGCCAACTGGTCGCCCATCGACACACCGCCGATGAGGAGCGCCATCGAGAGCTTGTGGTTCGCGCCATATTTCTCGAAATTCTCGGCGACCTGCGCCGCCAGTTCGCGCGTCGGTTCGAGGATCAGCGAGCGCGGCATGCGGGCGCGGCTGCGGCCGTGCGCGAGGATGTCGATCATCGGCAGCACGAACGATGCGGTCTTGCCGGTGCCGGTCTGCGCGACGGCGACCAGATCGCGCATCATCAGCACCGAAGGGATTGCCGCCGCCTGAATCGGGGTGGGCTCGCTATAGCCCGAATCGGTGACGGAACGCAGCAGTTCGTCGGACAGGCCGAGATCGGCGAAGGTCATGCAGTTTCCAGCTTATGGAAGGGCAACGAAACAGCGCCGCCAAATGGGGTTGCCGCTGCAGGAAATCCGGTGAAAAGTCAAGGAGGCCGCGCCTAGCGCGCCGGGACCAGCGTGCGAAACTGGGCGATGCGGCACTGGCCGCCCGAACGCGAGCGCAACACATCGCGCGCGGCGCACATCTGCCCGTCGCCGCTGGGCTTGAAATACAGGCCCGCGTAGAAATCGAGCGCGGCGCAATCATCGGCGAGGCGGGCGCGCAACCGCTTGCCCCCGGCGAGCAGCAGGTCGACGCTGTCAGGGCGGCTGACGGTGACGGCGGCAAGGTCCTGCACGGGCACGCAGCGGTCGGCGCGCTTTTCGACCCACTGGATCGGCGGCAGCGGACGCGGCGTGCTGAACGATGCCGGCGCGATCGGCGCGCGGGGCACGCGGATGATGACGCGCTGGATTCGCATTTCGGTCCTGACCGTCGTCACCCCGCCGGGCGGCAGCGGATTGTCGACCAGCCGCCGCTGCGCCGACCCCGGCAGCGCCAGCATCAGCAGCGCCGTGGCGGCGACAGGGAACGGCAGGGCACTCACGCGACAAACATTCACCCCGACGTTTTAACCTGCGATGAACTGGCGGCAAGGGGGCGGTGGTGATAGCGCGTGCCCATGCGTACCGATGCCGTCGCCGCGATGGTCGCCGATGCCCGCGAATTGCTGGGCGAGCGCGCCGTCTCCACCGATCCCGAACGGATCGCCCCGTGGCTAACCGACTGGCGCGGCCGGTTCCACGGGGCCAGCGCCGCACTGTTCGAGCCGGCGAATACCGCCGGGGTCGCCGGAATCGTGACGCTGGCGGCACGGCATGGCGTCGCGCTCGTGCCGCAGGGGGGCAATACGTCGATGGTCGGCGGGGCGACGCCGCCGGCCGACGGATCGGCGGTGATCGTCTCGCTCCGCCGGATGAACCGGATTCGCGCGGTCGCAGGGGGCCAAGCGGTGGCGGAAAGCGGGGTGATCCTCCAGCATCTCCACGATGCCGCCGCGCAGGCCGGGCGGCGGTTTCCGCTGACGCTGGGCGCGCGGGGGAGCGCCACGATCGGCGGCCTCGTCTCGACCAACGCCGGGGGCACGCAGGTGCTGCGCTGGGGCACGATGCGCCGGCTGGTGCTGGGCGTCGAAGCGGTGTTGCCCGACGGATCGGTCCACGACGGGCTGGCGGCATTGCCCAAGGACAATCGCGGCTATGACCTGACGCAATTGCTGGTGGGGGCGGAGGGGACGCTGGGCATCGTCACCGCCGCGACGCTGCGGCTGGTGCCGGCGATCGGCGCGCGAGCGGTGGCGTGGGCCGGAATCGCCGATCCGCAGGCGGGGCTGACGCTGCTGCGCCGGATGCAGGCGGCGACCGACTCGATCGAGAGCTTCGAGATCATTCCGGCCGATTCGCTGGCGCTGGCGGTGGCGCATCTGCCCGGTGCCCGCCCGCCGCTCGCCGGGCCGCACCCGTGGCATCTGCTGATCGAGGCGGTGGCGGGCACCGGCGAGGCGTCGCCCGATGCGCTGCTCGTCCGCCTGCTCGGCGATGCGCTGGCCGACGGGGTGGTCGGCGATGCGGTGCTCGCCACGTCGGAGGCGCAGGCCCAAGCGTTCTGGGCCTTGCGCGATTCGCTGTCGGCGGCGGAGAAGGCGGCGGGGCCGGCGGTGCAGCATGATATTTCGGTGCCGGTGGATGCGATGCCGCGCTTCATGGTGGAGACGGCCGCCGCCGCCGAGGCGCGCTTCGCCGGGACCCATGCCACCGCCTTCGGCCATTTGGGCGACGGCAACGTGCATTTCCATGTCCGCGCACCCGCTGGGGCCGATCCCGCTCACTGGTATGCGCAGGATGCGCCGGTTGTCACCCGCTTCGTCCATGATGCGGTGGTCGCCGCCGGCGGATCGATCTCGGCGGAACATGGCATCGGCCAGATGAAGCTCGGCGAACTGGCGCGCACCGCGCCGCCCGCGCGGCTGGCGGCGCTGCGCGCGGTGAAGGCCGGGCTGGACCCGCGCGGATTGTTCAATCCGGGGAAGCTCGTACCGCTTGCGCCCGCGCCACCCAGCAAATAGACGAAAGTCCCAAGTTCGCCGGGGGGCGGACGTCCGGCGGGTACTGCCGGACAGGGTATGATTACTTGGAGATCCTGAAATGGCCAGCGCGCCGCAGAACCAGTCGCTTCCGCTTTTCTACAACCAGCTCGAACCGCTTTCGAGCCAGACGCATGCCGACTGGAAGGTCCGCAGCACCGATCGCGCGCCGTTCCTGGTCGGCCAGCATGCCGTGCCGGTGACGGTCGAGGAATTCCCGCTGGTACAGCGGCGGATGCCGATCGTGTTCTCGGTCGGTGACGATCCCGTGCCGCTGGCGCTGATGGGCCTGAACGAAGGCGTCAACACCTTCCTCGACGACGAAGGCCGGCTGATCGATCCCGAGACCTATGTCCCGGCCTATATCCGCCGCTATCCCTATCTGCTCGCGCGGCTGCGCCCCGAATCGGAAGAGCTGTCGCTGTGCTTCGACCCGACGTCGGACGTGATCGGCCAGTTCGACGAGGGCGATGCGCTGTTCGACGGCGACAAGCCCAGCGAAGTGACCCAGCAGATCCTCGCCTTCAACGAGCAGTTCGAGCAGGCCGGCCAGAAGACCGGCATGTTCATGAAGGAATTGAAGGAGCTTGGCCTGCTAATGGACGGCGAAGTGTCGATCCAGCAGGACGGCAACGACCAGCCGTTCGTCTATCGCGGCTTCCAGATGGTATCGGAAGAAAAGCTGATGGAACTGCGCGGCGACCAGCTTCGCAAGATGCAGCAGTCGGGCATGCTGCCGCTGGTGTTCGCGCACCTGTTCTCGCTGTCGCTGATGCGTGACGTGTTCGCGCGGCAGATGCGGCAGGGCAAGGTACAGGCGCAGCCGGTCGGCGTGCCGACTTTCTGATGGCGCGGGCCGTCCCGGGCGCACGCTATTCGCGGGTCGCGATCGCCTTTCACTGGGTGATCGCCTTCCTCGTCGTCGTGAACCTGTGGATCGGCCTGATCGGCGGGTCGATGGGGCTGCACAAGTCGATCGGCCTGACCGTGCTGGTGCTGACGATCGGGCGGATCGGCTGGCGAATCGCCAATCCGCCCCCGCCGTTGCCCGTCTCCACGTCCGCGTGGGAACGGGCGGCGGCGCATCTGACGCATGTCATCTTCTACCTGTTCCTGATCGTCCTGCCGATGAGCGGCTGGGCGATGGCGTCGGGCGCGACCCGGCGGCCGCTCGAATGGTTCGGGCTGTTCGCCGTGCCCTATCTGCCGATTTCACCCGCCGCGGCAGGGGCGGGGCATGAGGTCCATGAGATCGTCGGCATCACCATGGCCGTGCTGGTCGCGCTGCATGTCGGCGCGGCGTTGCGGCATCATTTCGTGCTGCGCGACGCGGTATTGGCGAGGATGCTGCCGGGCGTGCGATGAGTCGTTACAAACGGATACAATTTCGCTCTTGAAGCCTGCCGACGCCTTTCCTAGATTGTTGATACACGGTTCGATGTTCCCCCCTTTCGTCGGGCCGTGCGGCGCGTTTTACGCGCCTCCTCCCTGAACCTTGGCCACTCCGTGCTTCATGCACGGGGTGGTTTTTTTATGTGCTTATTCCGCAGCGCGGCGGAGCGGATCGGCAAGCGTCGCCAGCGTGTCGAGCACGGCGCGAACCGTCTTCGCGGTGCGGGCCAGCCCCTCGCCCGGCTGATCGAGCGTCGCATCGAGATACAGCGTCCGGTCGAGTTCGAGCTGGAGCGCATAGACGCCGCCGCGCGGATCGGCATGGGCGTCGAGAATGTGGCCGCCGGCATAGGGCCGGTCGATCGCGACCGGGCACCCGTGGCCCCGCACAACCCCGGCGATTCGCGCGGTGACATGGCCGGGGCAGCTTCGCCCGAACCGGTCGCCGAGCACGACCTGCGCCGGATCGGGGCCGGGGAGCGGCGGCATCGAATGCAGGTCGAGCAGGATCGCCGTACCGAACGCCGCGCGGGCGGCGGCGAGCGCCTGCCCGAGTGCTGCATGATACGGCGCATGGGTTTCGACGATCCGCGCCCGCACTTCCGCGTCGGTCAGCTTGCGCCGCCACATATTGTCGGCACCGCCGGCGCGGCGTGGGATCAGGCCGATGCCGCTCTTCACCTTGTCCGACCGGGCGAGGGCGGCCGGGCGGGCGCCCTCGTCGATCCACGGATCGCGATCGGCGTCGGGCGAGCGGTTGAGGTCGATCCATGCCCGGGCATGGCTGGCGACGAGCATCGTTTCGTCCCCCCGCGCGGCATGGGCGACGGCATCGACGTGGCGGTCCTCCAGCGGGACCAGCGCGGCCATCGGCACGCTGACGAGATCGGCGAGCGCTTGAGGATAATATCGCCCGGCGTGCGGCACCGATACGACCACCGGCGACCGTGGCGGACCCATGCCGAAGCGATGGAACGGGGGCGGGGCGGTGTCCATTTTTGCCACAGACCATGTCGTCCCCGGTGTGTCGAGGCGGGACGTCTGGAATTTCTTAACCGCTCCCGGCATATGCGGAGCCATGACGGCCAAGGGGTGCCCATGTTCAAAATTCTGCTGGCCGAGGACGATCAGGTGATGCGCGAGTATCTGGCGCGCGCGCTGGAACGTGCCGGCTATCATGTCAGCGCGGTTGATCGCGGTACGGCGGCGGTGCCGCTGCTGGAGCGCGAGCCGTTCGACCTGCTGCTGACCGACATCGTCATGCCCGAGATGGACGGCATCGAACTGGCGCAGCGCGCCGGCGAGATCGCGCCCGACCTGCGCGTCATGTTTATCACCGGCTTCGCCGCCGTCACGCTGAAGGCCGGCAAGACGGTGCCGCAGGCGCGCATCCTGTCCAAGCCGTTCCACCTGCGCGAGCTGGTGGCCGAGGTCGACCGGATGTTCGAGGGAGAAAAATTGCCTGCGGGCAATTAGGCTCTTGTCAGCCCGAAACGACGCCGCTAACAGCGCCACTCCGGTTTCGCTCTCCCCTTACGGGGAACAGCGCCGGGCGCGTAGCTCAGTGGTAGAGCACTGTGTTGACATCGCAGGGGTCGCAAGTTCAATCCTTGCCGCGCCCACCATTTCGAAAAGCCGTCGGTCCCACCGGACCGGCGGCTTTTTGCTGTTTGCAGCACGGCATCACAGACCCTAAGCGAACGCGGCCGGGTCAGCCGGCGACATACGGGACACGCGCATGAAGATCGTCGTTTTCGGGCTGGGCTATGTCGGCATGTCGAACGCGGTGCTGCTGGCACAGCACCACCATGTCGTCGCGGTCGACATTTCGGCCGAGCGGGTCGCGCTGGTCGAGGCGCGCCAGTCGCCGATCATCGACAAGGAACTGGACGAATTCCTGCGCGACCGTCCGCTCGACCTGACCGCGACGCTCGACGGACAGGCGGCGCTGGCCGGCGCGGACTATGTGATCGTCGCGACGCCGACCAACTATGACGAGCAGACCAACAAGTTCAACACGACCTCAGTCGAGGACGTCATCGCGCTGGCGAGCCGGACCGCTCCGCAAGCCACGATCGTCGTCAAGTCGACCGTGCCGGTCGGCTTCGTCGACGATGTGCGCGCGCGGCTGAACGCGCCGCAGGTGATCTTCAGCCCCGAATTCCTGCGCGAAGGGCGCGCGCTGCACGACAATCTCCACCCGTCGCGGATCATCGTCGGCGAACGCTCGCAGCGCGCGAAAATCTTCGCCGACCTGCTGGTCGAGGGGGCCGAAAAGACCGACATCCCGGTGCTGTTCACCGATTCGCGCGAGGCCGAGGCGATCAAGCTGTTCGCCAACACCTATCTCGCGATGCGGGTCGCCTTCTTCAACGAACTCGACAGCTATGCGATCGCCGGCGGGCTCGACACGCGGCAGATCATCGAGGGGGTCGGCCTCGATCCGCGGGTCGGCATGCACTACAACAACCCGAGCTTCGGCTATGGCGGCTATTGTTTGCCCAAGGACACCAAGCAGCTCCTCGCCAATTATTCCGAGGTGCCGCAGAATTTGATCCGCGCGATCGTCGACGCCAACCGGACACGCAAGGATTTCCTCGCCGACCAGATTCTTGCCCGCAAGCCGGGCAAGGTCGGTATCTTCCGCCTGACGATGAAGGCGGGATCGGACAATTTCCGCCAGTCGTCGATCCAGGGGATCATGAAGCGGATCAAGGCGAAGGGGATCGAGGTCGTCGTCTACGAACCGACGCTGGCCGACGACCAGTTCTTCGGGTCGCGCGTCGTCCGCGATCTGGCGGGGTTCAAGGACGCGTGCGACGTCATCATCGCCAATCGCAACGACCCCGAGCTGGCCGATGTCGCCGCCAAGGTCTTTACCCGCGACGTGTTCGGCGCGGACTGAGCGCGGCCATCCCCTCGGCCAGTGCCCGCGCGATGGTGGCGTGGCCGAAATGGGTTTCGATCAGCGCGCGGCGGTCGTGGGGTCGTTCTCCGCTGCGGGCCGCACGGATCGCGGCCACCAGCGCGGCGGCGAAGCCTGACGGGTCGTCGGCGAGGATCAGGTGATCGACGACGGCGGGCGGCAGGCCGCGCGCGCCCTTGGCGGTCGTGACGACCGGGCGACCGCTCGCCAGCATGTCGATCGTCTTGATGTTGACGCCGCTGCCGTGGTGGATCGGGTTCATCAACACATGCGCCCGCCCGACCAGCGGCGCGACCGCCGCCGGATCGGGCAGGGTGTCGATTCCCGCATCGCCCAGTTGGCCCAGCAGCGCGGACGGCGGCGAGCGGCCGGCGATCACTACCCGTACATCGGGCAGCGCGTCGCGGACGAGCGGGTGGACATGGCCCAGATACCACGCCAGCCCCGCCTGATTATTGGGGCTCGACAGGCTGCCGACGAAGAACAGGTCGATGCTGCGCGAGCCATCGGCACTATGGCTGGCGATCATCGGGTCGGGCTGCGGCGGCAGCCAGCGATTGTGCGCGATGCCCCGGCCACGCCACCAGTCGCGGTCGTCGGCCGAAATCTCGAACACCTGCGCGGCATCGCGTTGCAGCGCGGTTTCGAACCGGCGCATCCCCAGCACATTGGCGGCGATGCGCCAGCGGGTCCGGCCGCGCGCCAGCCGCGCCTGTTCGGCAAGATAGCGGTGCTCGATATTGTGTGAGCGATAGAGCAGCGGCACCCCCAATGCCCGTGCCAGCCAGCGGCCGAGCGCCCCGGCGTGGATGCCGTCGACCCAGACACAGTCGGGTGCCGCCACCCGCGCCCGCAACCGGTCGAGCAGCGCGTGGCGATCCCCTGCGGTCGGCCAGCGCCCGGCGACCTGCGACGGGAAACGGGCAAGGTTGGCGACCCGCCGCCAGCCCCGGTCGATCGGCAGCACCTCCAGCGAGGCGGTGCGCCGCGCCGCCGCCGCCACGTCCGCGTCGCGCAGCACCGGATCGAGCCGGCCGCCGGTCCATGCGATGGCGTGGACCTCATGCCCCAAAGCGTGGAGCGTCGCGAGCCGGCGCGAAATGTCCGATCGCATGCCGTTGTTGGCGGGAAACGGAAATTCCTGAAACAGCGCAACGATCCGCATCAGCGCGGCGCCCGCACCCGGCCGGTCAGCGCCCGCACGGCACCGATCGCCCGCCCGGTCCGGCCGCGCAGCAGCGCGCGACCGGCTTCGCTCAGGATGCAGGCGGCGACCCATGGCACGCGGCGCTGCGCGAACCGGCGCGCGCAGGCGAGGCGGCTGCGATAGAGGAAGCCGGTCGACTGTGCGGACAGCCCCTGCGGCGTCGATCCGGCGGATGCGCCGATCTTGTGATACACGATGCTGTCGGCGGCGATGGCGACGCGGTAGCGCGGATGGCCGCGCAATGCCCAGTCGGCTTCTTCATAATAGAGGAAATAGCGCTCCTCCATCAGCCCGACATCGCGCAGGAAAGCGGCGGTGACGAGCATCGACGCGCCGATCGGGTAGCAGCGTTCGTGTGGCCGAACCGGATCGACCAGCATCGCCGCCGCCGGGTCCGATGCGGCGACACCGATGCCGAGATGTCGCCCCTTGAAGCTGCGCAGGTCGAGCGCGCCGGCATAGCCCTGTAGCCGGCCGGGGCGGTGATATTCGACCAGCACCGATCCGACGAGGCCGATCGCGGGATCGCTGTCGGCAAGACGGACCAGCGCGCCCAGCGCGTCTGCGGCCACGACGGTGTCGTTGTTGAGCAGCCACGCATGGGTGCAGCCGCGCGTCAGTGCCCAGCGCAGGCCGACATTGTTGCCGCCGGCGAAGCCGAGGTTGCCGCCGGTGCGGATCAGCAGCAGCTCGGCATCGCCGCCCTCGCCCCGTTCGGCGGCGGCCCGGTCGAGGATCGCCACCCCATGCGGGCGACGCTCGCTGAGCGACACCGGACTGTCGGGCACGTCGGGGGTGGGGGTTTCGCCGCGTGCCCATGCGGCGATCCGCTCGACCGATCCGTCGTGCGAGGCGTTGTCGCACACCACAATGCGCGCGGGATGATCGAGCGCGAGACAGGCGCGGATGCAGGCGATGCTGTCGCGCCAGCCGTTCCAGTTGACGAGGATGACCGGGACCATCATCAGCCCGGTTGCCCGCGACGCGCTCGGCGGAAGGTGCCGATCAGGTTGCGCACCAGTTCGAGCGGCGATGTCGACAGCGTCAGCCGGAGCAGCGCCAAGCGGGCGAAGCGCGGCCCCCGGCCACGCGCCGCCCAGAGTGCCACGCTGCGCACCAGCGCATTGCGTTTGCGCGTCGCCTGATAGGGCTGCATCCGCGCGATCTCGCGCACATCCAGCGCTTCGGTCGCGACCGTGCCGGCGGCCACCGCCTGCGCCAGCAGCGCCACACCGGTGGCGGTGCGCGCGACGATCAGGCTGCGGCCATCGCGTTCCGAAAAATCGGGATAGCCCGAATCGCCGACCCATGCATCGGCGCAGGCGATGTCGGCGAACTCGCCGGTGCCGTCGGGGCAGATCTTGCAACGGAACTGGAGATGCTGGTTGAGGATGCCACCCCAGCTTTCGGCATAGGTCATGCTCGCCTCGCTGCCGTCGTGGCGGCGGGCGCGGGTCAGGCCGGGCCAGCCGTCACCGCGATACTGGAAGCGCGCCACCGCTTCTTTCGCGACGTCCAGCGCCGCGAGGACGGCCTGCGTGCCCCGCCGGCTGGGGACACCGGCGCAGAAGAAGGCGAACATCACCGGGATCAGCCGGTCGATGCGCGGGTCGCGGGTGGCCATGCGGCGCAAGGTCGCGACGTCGCACGGCTTGCCGATGAACGCGAAGCGACGCCCGGCGGCCAGATGCCGTTCGAGATCGGCGAGCGGCGCGGACGGCGCATAGCGCGACCCGGCGGCGGCGAGGATCGCGTCGCGGTCGTCGCGCGGCGCGGTGCGGTTGCCGATCGGATCGTCGGGATCGGCGGCGGTGGCGAGGACGAAATCGACCGCGCCGCTTGCCACCAGATGGATCGCCAGCGCCGACAGCACCCCGCCCGACGACCCGCGAAAACGCACCTCGGGATCGGTCGCATGGCCGGTCGCCAGCGCGCGGATCGGTCCCCATAGCGGGTGATAATCGGCCGGGCGCGGGTCGTGCGACAGCGCTCGTCCGGCACAAACCCGGTCGAGCGTGGCACACTGCGCCGGCGCGAGCGGCACGACGGTCGGGCGGAGAAAGCCGGCGGGATCGAACGCCATCGCCAGCCCCGGCGTATCGATCGCCGCGACGCAGCCGCCGCAACCGGTACACAGCCCGCTCCCGACGATCGCATCGATGCTGCTCATGGCAGTTCGCCGAGGATCACCGCCAGTCGCGCCTCATAGGCGTCGAGCCGCTCGGCGGCCAGCGTGAGGCCGGGCCGGATCGCGGCGGCCAGCGCGTCGCGCCCGGCAAAGCCGGCGAGGATCGTGGTAAAGGCGTGGTCGGTATCGGCTACGCGGCCGTCGACGAAATGCGGATAGCCGAGCGTGCCGAACAGCCCGTTGAACTTGCGGCTATAGGCGATCGGCACCACCGGCACCCCGGCCGAAAACGCACCGATGCAGGCGTGCATCCGCCCGCCGACCACGAAATCCAGCCCCGCCATCCACGACTTGGCGGCGCTGGCATCGGTGAAGCGCGGCGGCGCGACGATCGCCGGATAGCGTGCTTTCAGCGGCACGATGAGGCTGACATCATCGTCGTTGCCAGCCGGCGCAGCGACATGCGGGATCAGATGAATTTCCACCCCCGCCGCCAGCCAATGCTCGATCAGCCGGTGGGTGAGCGCGGCATAGTCGAGCGTCAGCGCGAAATCATTGCCGCCGCGATAGCCGCCACGATAGAGCAGGCCCGAGACGTTCAGCCCGACGCGCGGCGCGCCATCGCTGCGGACGGGACGGGCGAAAGGCAGGCGGAAGGCGACGTCGATGAACGTGCCCGTCTCGCAAGCCAGACCACGACCGGCGAGATACCCGGCCGAGAGCGTATCGCGCGCATAGACCGCCCGCGCGCGGCGCATGATCGTATCGGCCAGCCGCCGCCGCCATGGCGAGGCGAAAGGGCCGATCGTCTGCGGGGCCAGTACCAGCGGCTTGCCCAGCGCCAGCGTGGCGAGCTTGGTCCCGGCGTGGAAGGCGAAGCGGCGGCCGCCGTACAGGTCGGTCCAGCTATCGCCCTCGCCGATGTCGACCACCAGATCGGCGTCGCGCAGTACGCTCAGGAACGGCGAACGCCCGGTCAGCGCCGCGCGCGGGCTGGGCATCGGCCCGATCGTCACGTCGTCGGGCAGGACCACACCGTCACCCGGCGCGGCGCAAAGCGTGGTGAAGCGGACCTCGCGCCCAATCCGTGTGGCGGCGGCGCGCAGGATGGCGATATTCGACAGGGTCAGCGCATCGATGCCGAGGTTGCCATGGCCAATCGCATGCCATGGCAGCGCGATGTGGAGCGGACGGGCCATCATGCCCCTCCCGCAAAATAACGGGCGGGATCGAACGCAAGGCCGGGCTGCTTGCGGACCAGCCGGCGCAGGTCGTCGGGCGTGCCCTCCCACCAGCGGGTCGCCTCGACCGCGGCGATGGTCGCGGCGTCGAAGCGCATCCGCAGCAGCCGCGCCGGGTTGCCGGCGACGATGGCATAGGCCGGGACCGGGCGGGTGACGACCGCGCCGGCGCCGATCACCGCACCGCGCCCGACGCTGCCGACGCCGGGCAGCAGGATCGCGTCATGACCAATCCAGACATCGTCGCCGATGGTCAGGGTTGCGGGCGCAAGGGTGCTGTCGTCAACGACGCCCAGTGCCTCGTTGTAGAAGTACGGGGTGAGACCGAGAAAGCCGAGCCCATGGTTGCGCAGGAACATCCGCGCGCCCGACGCGACCGAACAATAACGCCCGATGGTGACGCCCGGCGGCACCCGCGCGAGATCGAAACAGCCGTAGCTGTAGAGGCCGACCGTGACGCCGCGTGCCGCGAACCGCTTACGCAGCGCGCTGCCGGTCAGTTGCTCGGCCAGCGTCGGCTGGCCACGCCAGAGACGGCGCAGATCGTCGATCCATCGTGCGATGCTCATCCCCCGACCCACGCCCCCCATGCCAGCCCCCCGGCGACGGGCGGCACCATCAGCAGCACCGCCGCCACGGCGCGATCCGCCCGGCCGCTCCGCCACAGGACCGCCCCCAGCCCAATGAACGTCCCGCCGCCGATCGCCGCCAGCGCCCATGCCGTTACGCCAAGTCCGTGCCCCGGCACCAGCAGGATGATGGCGATCGTATATCCCAACAGCGTCGCGATCTGGACGAGGATGCGCGGACCGATCCGGCCGAGTGCTGCAAGCTGGATACCGAAGCCCGCCGCCGCGAACCGCAGCATCGCATAGGCGGCGAACCCCGGCCACAGCGGCAGCAGCGGATCGAACGCCGGTCCATAGAGGTGGCGCGTGACGAACGGCCCGAGCAGCGCGAAGCCGATCCCGCCGATCAGCCCGAAGCCCGCGAACTCGATAGTGATCCGGCGTGACTGGCGACGAAAGGCGTCGTCGTCGCCGCGCAGCGCGTTCGCCGAGAGCGCGGGCAGGTGGACGCTCGACAGCACGACCGCGAACGGCACGATCACCTGCACCAGCCGCCCGCCCGCCTGATAGATGCCGAGGTCGTGCGCCGACAGCAGCAGCGCGAGCAGCAGCACGTCGACCTGCCCGGTCAGGACGGTCAGGATATTGTCGACGGCATAGGGCGCAGCCTGGCGCAGCGTGGCACGGATAGCGTGCTGGCCGGGGCGATGGTCACGGTGGAACAGCGCGCGCAGCCGCAACCGGGTAGCGACCAGATACGCAAGGCGGGTCAGCGCGAAGGCAGCGGCAGTGGCGAGCGTGTCGTGCGTCACCATCGCGACCGTCGCGGTGATGGCGAGGATGCCGATGCTGGTGGTGACGACCAGCCCCGCTTCGGTGGCGAAGCGGCGGTGCGCCCGCGCGGCGACCAACGTCAGATCGGCGAAGGAATAGGCAAGCGTGCCGATGAAGACGAGGAGATAGACGCCGGTATCCCCCGCCGGCACCGTCCACAACGTCAGCGCCGCGCCGGCGGGAAAGGCAAGCGCGACCAGTATCGCCTTGGTCCTGAGCGCATCGCCGACGATCTCGCCCGACCGCGCCGGATCGGCCGCCGCCAGCCGCAATGCCGAGGTGGCGAGGCCATAGTCGGTCGCAAGCGCCACCAGCGTCGCATAGGCGGCGGCGGCGGCGAACCCGCCGAACCCGGCGGGGCCGAGCGCGCGGGCCAGCACCATGAAGGTCAGCAGGCCGACGCCCATCCGCGCCAGCGTGGCGGCGAGCATCAGCGCCCGGTCGCGCCGGTCCGGTTCAGCCTGGCGCATGTGGCGGCCGCCCGGCATGGGCGACGAACACCCCCGCCGCGAGATAGGTGAAGGTCAGCATGTCGTCGATCGCGACGATCGAGAGGCCGGCGGCATTGCCGCAGACCAGCGCGGTCCAGAAGCCGAGGATGCTGCGCCGTCCGGGATCGCGCGCGCCGATCGCCAGCCGCGCGCCGGTAAGCACGATCGCCAGCGTCATCAGCGCGTAGAGCGCGAGGCCGACCAGTCCGTGATCGACGGCCAGCACGAGATACTGGCTGTCGACCGTCAGCACGTCGTTGCGGCCGACGACGCCGGCATGATATTTGGCCTGCCCCCCGCCATATCCGGCGAGCGCACGCTGGTCGAGCGCGGTGCGGGCACGCTGGAACTGAAGCGCGCGGACCTGCGTGCTGGCGACCTCGCGGCCGTCGGTTCCGGCGATCAGGTCCTGTGCGGCGTCCACCACGACCGGCAGCGCGATCAGCGCGCCGACGCCCGCCACGTTCAGCACCAGCAGCCGGGCCGGACGCCGCACGTCGAACTGGCGCAGGACGCCATAGACGATCAGCGCCACGCCGAACACGATCAGCGGCGAGCGCGATCCGCACAGGACCAGCGCCACCACGATCGCCACCGCCAGCAGCGTACCGCCCAGCCGCCGCGCCATGCCACGGCTCAGCAGGTAATGCAGCGACAGCGGGGCGAGCACCGCCATCGCCTGGCCATAGACGATCGGATGGGCGAAGCTGGCCTTGATGCGGAACCCCGACGCGGCGTCGGACGAGGCGGAGGCGATCGCGCGGAGCTGGTTGGCGTCGCCCGCCGCGATGCGGTTCAGTCCAAGCGCGGCAAGCAACGGCTGGCCGCTGGCATATTCGATCAGACCGAAGCCGGTGGCGGCGATGCCGGCGATCAGCAGCACGGTGGGGAACCGCGCCATCGCCACCGGATCGGCGAGGAACACCATCCCGATCCACAGCCAGCCGGTGGTGAAGACGAGGTCTTGCACCGTCTCCATCAGCGATGCCGCCGGGGTGAGGCCGGTCAGGTCGGTCAGGATGCGCCATGCCGACCACGCAACGACCGCGAGCAGCATCGGCAGGGTATGCGCCATGCCGCGCGCGACGATCGCACGGGTCGCCCCCGAACCGAGCAGCGCGACGACGGCGCCGACCAGCATCGGCAGGGTGATCGCGGTATAGCCGCTCACGCCCTTGCCCGCGACGTTCACGAAAAAATAGCGCGGCCACAGCAACGCGACCGTGGTCGCGAGCAGAAAGCCGTTCCTGCCGATGTCCCCCACGGCCGCGATCCTACGCCTGGTCGCGGCGCATGTCGCGGGCGCTTTGTGGTGGCAACCATGATGCGATCGTCGTGCGCAGCGCGGTATCCATGATCGCGGTCGCGAAGTGGGTGCCGAACCGGTCGAGCGCTTCCGCACCGCGCCGGGCGATCTCGGCCGGATCGTCCTGCGCGGCGGCGATCGCCCGGGCCAGTGCCGCCGGATCGTTCGGGGTAACCAGCCAGCCCGAATCGCCATCGGTGACGATCTCGATCAGGCCGCCGTGCGCGGCGGCGATGACCGGGCGGCCATGCGCCATCGCCTCGATCGCGACTCGCCCGAACGGTTCGGGCAGGCGCGAGGGCACGATGCACAGGTCGGCCCAGCCATAGACCCCGCCCGGATCGTCGCGGAACGGCTCCAGCGTGACGCTGTCCTCCAGCCCGTGCGCGGCGATGGCGGCGGTCAGCGCGGCGACGGGTTGGGGGGTGTCGCGGTAGCTGCCGCCGACGATGCGCAGGCGGATCGCCGCCGTCCGCCCGGCGGGCAGACGGCCAAGCGCCTCGATCAACAGGTCCTGCCCCTTCCAGTCGCTGATCCGGCCGAGCATCGCGAGCCGCAGCGGGCGTTCTGGGGTGAAACGGGGCGGCAGGTCTGGTGCCGTTGCGCCCTCCATCGGATCGACGCCGTTATGGATGACGGCGTGACGCTGGTCGGCAAGGGTCGCGAAGATGGCGCGGGTCGCCGCCGAATTGAAGATCAGCCCGGCGCGGCTCCAGCGCAGCAGGCCGCGGAGAATCGGCAGCGCGCGCGGCTTGGGAATTTCGCGGACATGAATCACGCTGCGCCCCGGCATCATCCGGGCGGCGGCGGTGAAATCGGCAATGACGATGGTATTGATATAGACCAGATCGGCGCGCGCCATGTCATAGGCGGCGGCGGCCAGATACCATGGCGCGGCGACCGTCGCCTTGCCCAGCGTGCGGACGGGCGTGGCGAGGCGCAGGACGCACAGGTCGCGCACGCGGACCCGGTCGGCGACATCGGCGAGCGCGGTGCCAAGCGGCCCGTCGACCGCAAGCAGCACGTCGATGCGCGCATCGGGCCAGCCGTCGCGCAGGCTCCGCACCGCCTGCAGGAAGCTCCGGTCCGATCCGTAGAGTTCGGCGCCCTGATGGACGCAGAGAAACCGCTTCGCCATCCATGCCCCCCAGCTTGCGATGCGATACCGTATCCTATCGCGCCGCAAGCCTCCGGGATCAAGCGGCGCGATAGCCGGGGCGGCAATCGGCCATGCGATCGAGCGCGGCGCGCAGCAGGTTGGCGAGGATGGCGTTGCCCGCGTCGCCGGGGTGGATGCCATCGGGCATCAGATTTGCCGGCGGCACGCTCTGCCCCTGCGCGTCGGGCGGGCCGGACAGCGCCTCGGCGAAGTCGCACACCATGCCGCCGCCACGCGCCATCGCCGCCGCATCGGCGCCATAGGCGCGGCGCAGCGCGTCGCTGGCGCCATAGGCGCGGACACGCGGGTCGGTCGGCGCCCATGTGAATGGCAGGACGGGCACGCCGGCGCGTTCCAGCGCGGCGGTCGCCTCCGCCGCCTGCAACCGCATCGCGCCGACCTGCGCCGGGGTGATCGCCCCGCCAGAGGCATTGTTCGGCGATCCGAGGGGCACGACCGCCAGCGACGGGCGCAGGCCGAAGGCGATCGCCGCCTGCACCTGTTCGGTGGTCTGCGCCATCGCATGGCCCGACCAGCCGAGGTTCGACCATTCGAACGCGATCCCGCCCGGATTGCGCGACGCGGCGACACAGGCGGGCAGGCCGAACCCCTCGTTCAGATAGGTGCCGCGCCCTTCGGCGATGCTGTCGCCGAAGCCCATCACGCTCACCACCTTGCCGCGCGCCAGATATTCGAGGCCGACGACCGGCGATCCGGTGGCGGCGATGCTGTTCGCATCGGTCATCCCCGCCCAGTTGGTCGCCGACACGCCGATCTTGGAGCGCATCCGGAACAACCGGCCCGAGGGGTGCGCGTCCCAATTGTCGAACCGGTCGGTGCCGTTGCCGAGCAGCACGACGTTCCCGCTGCCATCGGCGAGCGACAGTGAGGTGCGCACGGCATAGAGCGCGCCGCCATGACCGTCACCGCGCGGCACCGAGGGCAGCGACACCCACGCGCTGCGATAGAACACCCGCCGGCCTGCCGCCCCTGCGGGCGCGAACTGCGGGATGGTCCCGCCGGACGGCACGCAGTCGGGCACCGGCACCAGCACCGTCTCACCCGCCGGGATCTGCGCGATCGAGGCGACGCTGGCGGCGGTGACGGTGGCGCGCGGCGTCACCGCATCGCCCGACACCGTCTGGCCGAACGCAAACAGCACGCGGATCGCCTCGGCCGGCGCGGCGAGCGCGATCAGCGTTTCATAGGTGACGACATCGGTCGTGACCGGCCGGACGTTATAGATGCGACCGCCGAAGATGCGGGTGGCGACCCGCTGCGGCCGGACGAGTGCCGGCATGGCGGCACGGACAGCGAGCGCGCGGGCAAGGCTGTCGATGCTCATTGGCGCACCTCATAGCCCAGCGTGCCGCCGGTCCGTTCGAACTGCAGCCACCATGCCGCGCCCGCGACGCTCTCCTCGCCGACCGGTTCCTGCGCGTTGGCGGTGAACACGCCCCAGTCGCTGCCGCCGATCGTCAGTGGCAGCGGGGTGGCAGCGGAGTCGCTCGCCCGCAGTACGCGCACGGTGCCGCGCCAGTCACCGGTCAGCGCGATCCAGATCGTCCGCCCGGGCTCGGGCAGGAACGGGCCGATCAGCCCGGTATCGCTCGCTTGCCCGACCAGTGCGACGGTATCCGCCGGGGGCAGGGTCGTGCGCACCGGCAGCGGCGTCGCGCGCGTCACCGCTGCCGGTGCGCCGCCGCGATTCCCGAAACTGAGCGCCAGTTGAGGGACGAACCCCCCGGGAGCTTCGATCGTCGTCATGCCTTCCTCCTCGATGTTCGCTGTATGTTCCAGCGAACGTCGCGTGTAGGAAAGTGGTTTTTAGGGAGCGGCATTTTCTTTCCGCTCCCACGATGAGTCCGATCAATACACGTCGCGGCGGTAGCGGCCTTCCTGCGCCATCGTCTCCAGCACCTCGTCGCCGAGGATCGCCCGCAGCGCGGCGTCGACCGCGCCGGCCATGCCGCTCAGGCTGCCGCAGACGTAGATCGCCGCCCCCCGCGCCGCCCAGTCGGCGATCCCGTCGGCCGCCTCGGCGACGAGATGCTGGACGTAGCGGCCGCACTCCGCATCGCGCGAGAAGGCGAGATCGAGGCGGGTAAGCGTGCCTTGCGCCTGCAACGAATCGAGTTCGGCGGCATAGGGCCGGTCGTGGGCGCGGGTCCGTTCGCCATAGAGCAGCCATGCCGGCGCACCCCCAATCCGCGCACGGGCACGCAGATGTGCCATCAGCCCGGCGATGCCGGTGCCGTTGCCGATCAGCACGATCGGCACATCGTCCGCCGCCGGCGCGAAGCCGGGGTTGTCGCGGACGCGCAGCGCGATCGTCCCGCCGAGCGGGGCGACCCGCGTCAGCCAGCCCGATCCGAGGCCGAGGCCGCCGTCGGGGGCAGGGCAGGCGCGCACCAGCAGTTCGGCCGCGCCCGATTCGGCGATCGAGGCGACCGAATAGTCGCGGTGCGCCAGCGGGCGGAGCGGGGCGGCCGGATCGTCGGGCAGGACCTTGTCGACAAGCGATGCGCGCAACGTGGCATCGTCGTCCCGTCCGGCCGTGGCGAGCCAGCGGTCGACCCGTGCCGGATCGTGTCGCGGCATCACTTCGGCGATCGCGCCGGGTTGCCAGGCGACCGGCACCTCCGGGGTCAGGATGACGCGGAACACCGGCGCGCCGGGGCTGCCGGGATTGACCTGCTCGCGCGCGGTGAGCGTCCAGCGGCCATAATCGGCACGCTGCCAGTCGGGCTGGATCGCATGGCCGGCAATCGCGGCCAGTTGCTGCTGCCAATGGCGTTCGGCGTCATTGTCGGCGCCGTCCACCTCGACCCGGTCGAACAGGCGTCGCCCGCCACTTCGGTGCAGCCACGCATCAACCCGCTGACCGAACGCGCAAAACTCGGGATATTGCCGGTCGCCCAATGCCAGCACCGCATAGTCGAGCTGCGCGAGATCGGCGGGCGCTGCCATTACGCGCCCCTCGAAGCGGCGGGCGCGGTCGGGGGCGTGGCCCTCGCCATAGGTCGCGACGACGAACAGCGCGCGGCGCGCCTGTGCCAGCGTGGCGGGATCGAGATCGCCCAGCGCGGCGATTTGCGCGCCGGGAAAGGCGGCGGCGGACAGGCGGGCAAGCCGTTCGGCATTGCCGGTCTGCGAGGCGTGGACCACCAGCAGGTCGTGTCCGTCGCCCCCGGTCGCGACGGGCAGGCTCGCCGCGACCGCCGCCAGCGCGCGCTTGCTCCGCCGCCGCGCCAGATAGAGCAACAGCCCGGTGATCGTGAACAGCGGCATCGTCAGGCTGGTCAGCAGCATCACGATCCGGCCGGGCAGGCCGAAGAACGATCCGGTGTGCAGCGCGTAGAAGTTCGCGGCGATCGTCTCGCCTGCCCCACGCGCCGCATAGCGTTCGGCCTTCACCAGCGCGCCGGTCGCCACGTCGAAGCGCAGTTCGTCGGTCATCCGGTCGAAGCGCGCGCCGCGTGGCAGCATCCGCATCGTGACCGGCGCATCGCCGCTGGGCACGGTGATGGTGACGCGGTCGTAGCGCGCGCCGTCGCTCCCGAGGAACGTCGCCCATGCCGGGGCGAGCGCGGGGGCGGGGCCGTCCGCCTCCGCCCCACGCCGCTCGCGCTCGTTGCCGGCCTTGCCGGTCAGGACATAGCGTGCGCCCTGCTTGTACCAGTCGTACGACCAGGTAAGCCCGGTCAGCGCGCTCAACAGGTAAAAGACCAGCACCCAGCCACCGACGACGGCATGCAGCGCGCGGTAGAGGTTGCGCCCGGTCTTGCGCAGGTCGAGCACCAGCCACGCCCGCCAATCGAGCGCGCGGCGTGGCCAACGCAGATATAGGCCGGACAGCGCGAAGAAGATCAGCGCGATCGCCGAAAAGCCGGTGATCTGTCGTCCGATCCCGTTTGCCCCGCCGGGCAGCGCCAGCCAGCGGTGCAGATCCTCGACGAAGCGGAAGAAGCCTTCGCCCACGGGATGGGGCAGCAGCGCTCCGCTGCGCGGATCGATATAGCGCGTCTCGCCGCGCCGTTGCCCCTTGGGCGGGGCGAAGGTGACTTTTGCCGCCAGCGTCGGATCGCGCTGGAGCGTCAAGCGCGTCACCTTCCCGCCATGCGCACGCAACGCTGCGGCGACCAGTGCGTCGGGCGCAAGCGGTGGGGCGGCGGCGGGCGCGAGGGTGACGATGCCGGGATTGAGCGCGGCGACGATCTCGTCCTCGAACGCGATCGTCGCGCCGGTGACACCCATCACCGCCAGCACGAAGCCGGCGGTGATGCCGAGGAACCAGTGGATCTGGAACAGTACGCGGCGGGTCATCGGGTACGGTCTCCGGTCACAGGCGGAAGCGCAGCGTGCCGATCGCCCGGCGCGGGTCGCCGATCGCGACGCCATATTGGTTGATGGCGGAAGTGTAATAGGTCGTATCGAAGAGGTTGCGCAGGTTGAACTGGAGCGTTACCGCGCGTCCGCCGAGCCGCAGGTCGTAGCTGACGAACGCATCGGCGATCTGATAGGCCGGCAGGAAGAAGCTGTTGGCGCTGTCGCCCGCGCGCCGCCCGACATGGCGGCCACCGCCGCCGATGCGCAGGCCATCGCCGCCGGCAACCGGCCCGACGTCATAGACCAGCGACAGTGACGCGGTGTCGGGCGCGACATTGGCGAGCATATTGCCGGCGAACAACGGGTCCTCCGTCGTACGGGCGCGGGTATGGGCATAGCTGCCGATCAGGCTGAGCGCGTTCGTCACCTGTCCCGCGACATCCAGTTCCACCCCGCGCGACGCGGCGCGGCCGGCGGTGCGGAATTCGGTGAGTGCGGTCGCCGGGTTGAGCTGCGACACCAGCACGTTGCGCTTGTCGATGTCGTACAGCGCCAGCGTGGCGGTGATCCGGCCGGGCAGGTCGAGCTTCGCGCCCGCCTCCAGCGAACGGCCGCGTTCGGGGGCGAAGGCGGCGGTGATCGTCGTGCCCCCGGCCAGCGGCGCGATGGTCGAGGTCGGGCGGACCGAGCGGGTATAGCCGGCATAGAGCGAGAACACCGGCGTCGCGCGCCATACCAGCCCGGCCTGCGGCACCACGTCCCATCCCGACAGGTCGGTATTGGCGGTGAACGGCCGCCCGCGCCCGGCGCGCTGGTCATACCCCAGCAACCGCCCGCCGGCGATGACGATCAGGTCGCCGATCGTCACCGAATCCTGCGCGAACAACGAATAATTGTAGAGCGTATCGGTCTGGTCGCTGTCGCTGGCCGACACGGTCGACGGAAACGGCTCGCGGCCATACACCGGGTTCAGATAGCTGAACGCGCCGCCGCGCACCGCCTGGCGGATCAGGTCGCGGCGATAATAGCGGCGATATTCGCCCTCCGCGCCGATCAGGATCTTGTGTTCGACGCCCAGCGCGGTGAAGCCGCCGTCGACATAGGCTTGCGCATAGGCGTCGGTGCTGACCGAACCGATCGTCGCGTCGTTGCTGCGCGTCAGCGTGCCGCGCGCGGGATTGACCCCGGTGACGCGGAGCTGCCCGGCGTCATAGCGCTCGCTGTTGAAGCTGGTCGCGAGATGCGCGCTCCACCCGCCGCCCAGCCGATGGTCGACCGCAAGCTGCACCAACTGGCTGTCGCCGGTCATCCGGTTGTTCGGTTCGTCCAGCCGTCGCCGCCGGGGCACCGCCAGCGGGGTCAGCGTCACCGGATTGAGCGAGGTGCCGCGATCGAACGGCGTGTCGAATGTCCGCAGCTCGACCCACAGGATCGCCTGCGTGGCCCCGCCATACCAGCCGAGCGACGGCGCGATCAGCGTGTCGCGCCGCTCGCCGAAATTGCGCCAGTAATCCTCTTCCTGATGGTCGAGCACCAGCCGTCCGGCAAGATTGCCGGCGATCCGCCCCGTCACGTCGCCCATCGCCTCCAGCCCGACGCGCCCGGCGGCATGGGCCGACCCGGTCAGCGCGACGCTGCCCTGCGCGTCGAGCAGCGGCTTGCGGCTGACGAGGTTGATGACCCCGCCGGGGTCCATGATGCCATAGAGCAGCGAGGCGGGGCCTTTGAGCACCTCCACGCTCTGCGTCGCGGCGTTGAACGCGCGGCCCTGCACCACCGGCATGCCGTTGTGCATCACCGATCCGTCGCGATTCGCCCCGAACCCGCGCTTGAACACCGTATCCTGCGTCGCCGCCAACGTGTTGCCCTGGGTGATGCCGCTGACGTTGGCGAGCACGTCGTCGAGGAAGCGTGGGCGCTGGTCGACGATCACCTGCGCGGGAACGATAATGACCGCCTGCGGCACGGCGAGCGGCGAGGCGGCCGAGCGCAACGTCGAGGCATCGGGCACCGGCTGGTAGCGATCGTCCGCCGCCGCCGGGGCGGGGGAGGCGCGGCCGGTGACGACGATGTCGCGCTGCGCATCGGGCAGGTCGACCGGTCCGGCATGGCCGGGTGTCGCCACCGCCGTCAGCGCCAGCGCGAGCAACTGCTGCAAAGGAATATCGTACACCAAGTTCAAATCCCCCGAGCGCTGCCGCCTAGCGGACATGCGAAAGCTTCGCAATAGCAGGATTGCCGTGCGCTCGGGATCGATACGGATCGATAACGATTGGTCCGTATCGGAAGGGAAAGGGAGCGATAGCGGCGATATTCGCCCAGCGATCAATGTCTTGCGCGAACCGGTTCCCGCTTTGTCCGTCACCGGACCGTCCTGAGCGATTTACCCCGAATTTTCGCAAAGCGGCTGAACGGCCGGCGATTAATCCGGTCTCCAAAGTTCCCGTGCAGGGCAAGCCCCTCGCGTAAATACCGAAATTCGCGTATTTTTTCTGAAAAGCGAACGTTCGCCAACCGGGGAGCAGCATCCGTCCGACGAGATAGAAATCTCGGCACACAGGAGGATGTATGCACCCGGCCATTGCCCCAACCCGTCCCGCCGTCTCGCGCCTGTTCCTGCGCACGTTGATGGGAACCACGATGCTGATCGGCACCGGTATCGCCAGTCAGGCCGCCGCCCAGAACCGCGTCGTCAGCGCGTGCAGCGGCGTCCAGCTCCCGCGTTCGGTCGTCACCGATATTCTCTCGCCGGTCGTCACCGGCATCACCGGTCCGCTGGAAGGACGGGTCAACAGCATCCTCGGCATCCCGCTGCTCAGCGCCCTGCTGCCGCTGCCGCCGCTCAACACCAATGTCACCGGGTTGCTCAATCAGGCCGCGTCGGGCCAGCCGATCACGCTGCAGGTGCTCGATACCGGCGGCAACGTCGTCGGCCCGACCGACCAGTGCCAGCTCACGACCGATTCGATCAGCCTCGACACGCCGGCCGGCATCTCGATCGGCGGCAATCGCATCAGCGGGCTGGGCGCGGAGGGTGTCGCCTCGTTCGCCTCCGACATCAACGCCATCGCCTTTGGCAACAACGCCCGTGCCGAAGCCGGCGCGACCGGCAGCATCGCCTTTGGCACCAATGCGCAAGTCACCGCCGCCAACAGCGTGGCGCTCGGCGCCGGATCGCTCGCCACGCGCGGGGCGCTCGGCGGCTACACCGCGGTTGGCCTCGCCGGCACGCAGACCTCGGCCGGCGAAGTCTCGGTCGGTGCCGCCGGTGGCCTGCGTCAGATCACCAACGTCGCCGCCGGATCGGCCGCGACCGATGCCGCGACGGTCGGGCAGGTCGCGGGCGTCGCGGGGCAGGTCGACGCGCTTTCGGCGGTCGCGCTGCGCTACGACGACGCGACCCGCGCCCGCGCGACGCTGGCCGGGGCGGCGGGGACCGTGCTCGGCAATGTCGGCGCGGGTGCCGTGACCGCGACCTCGACCGAAGCGGTCAACGGATCGCAACTGTTCGCCACCAATACGCAGGTCGCCGCCAACACCGGCGCGATCACGACCGTGCAGGGCGATGTCACGGTGTTGCAGGGGCAGAGCGCCAATGCGGTCCGCTACGACACCGATGCCGCCGGGGTGCGGACCGGCGGCGTGACGCTTGCCGGGGTGACGCCGGGCGCCACCGTGACGCTCGGCAACGTCGCGCCGGCCGCCTTGAACGAGACCTCGACCGAGGCGGTCAACGGATCGCAACTGTTCGCGACCAGCACGCAGGTCGCAACGAACACCGCCGGGATCGGCGCGCTCGATACGCGCGTCACGACCAACACCACCGCGATCGGCGGCATCGACACCCGCGTGACCGACAACACGACCGCGATCGGCGGGCTCGATACCCGGACGACCGGCAACACGACCGCCATTGCCGGACTAGACACCCGCGTCACGACCAACACGCAGGATATTGTCACGCTTCAAGGCGGCGTTGCCAACTCCGTACGCTACGATACCGATGCGGCTGGTGCCCGGACCGGCGGGGTGACGCTGGTCGGCACCACCCCCGGCGCGACGGTGACGCTCGGCAACGTCGGTGCGGGCGCGTTGAGCGCAACCTCGACCGAGGCGGTCAACGGATCGCAACTGTTCGCGACCAATACGCAGGTCGCGACCAACACCGCCGGGATCGGCGCACTCGACACGCGGGTGACGACCAACACCACGGCCATCGGCGGCCTCGACACCCGCGTCACGACCAATACGCAGGATATTACCGCACTTCAGGGCGGTGTCGCCAATGCGGTGCGCTATGACACCGATGCGGCGGGCGTTCGCACCGGCGGCGTGACGTTGGTCGGCACCACCCCCGGCGCGACGGTGACGCTCGGCAACGTCGGTGCGGGTGCGTTGAGCGCAACCTCGACCGATGCGGTCAACGGATCGCAACTGTTCGCAACCAATACGCAGGTCGCGACGAACACCGCCGGGATCGGCGCACTTGACACGCGGGTGACGACCAACACCACCGCGATCGGCGGCCTCGACACCCGCGTGACCGACAACACCACCGCCATCGTCGGCAACACCACCGCCATCGTCGGCAATACCACCGCCATCGCCGGCCTCGACACCCGCGTCACGACCAATACGCAGGATATTGCGGCGCTTCAGGGCGGGGCGGTCAATGCGGTGCGCTACGACACCGACGCCAGTGGTGCCCGGACCGGCGGCGTGACCTTCATCGGCACCACCCCCGGCGCGACCGTGACCCTGGCCAACGTCGGCGCCGGAGCGCTCACCGCCACCTCGACCGAGGCGGTCAACGGCGCGCAGCTCTTCGCGACCAACACGCAGGTCGCCGGCCTCGACACCCGCGTGACGACCAACACCCAGCAGATCGCTTCGCTGCAAGGCGGGGTCGCCAACGCCGTGCGCTACGACGTCGATGCGGCGGGCAATCGCACCGGCGGGGTCACGCTGGTCGGCACGACGCCCGGTCAGGTGGTGACGATCGGCAATGTCGGCACGGGTGCGCTCAGCGCCACCTCGACCGAGGCGGTCAACGGGTCGCAACTCTATGCCACCAACCAGCGGCTCGACGGCGCGCTGACCTCGATCGGCGGGCTCGATACGCGCGTCCTCGCCAACACCGCCGGCCTTGCCGCGCTGAGCGCCAGCGCCGCGCAATACGACAATGTCGCGCGCGACCGGCTGACCTTTGGCGGCGCGAACGGCACGGTGCTGGGCAATGTCGCGGCGGGGGCGCTCTCCGCCACCTCGACCGAAGCAGTGAACGGGGCGCAGCTCTTCGCCACCAATACGCAGGTGGCGGCCAATACCGCGCTGATCGCCCAGATCGGCAGCGGATCGGCGGGGCCGGTGCGCTATTCGACCGCCGCGGCGCCGACGACGCCGAACGGCGGCACCGTGACCGACGAACTGACGCTGGTCGGCGCGAGCGGCGGCGCGGTGGCGCTCCACAACGTTCGCGGCGGCACCGTGGGAGCCGGGTCGACCGATGCGGTCAACGGCGATCAGCTCAACACCACCAACCAGGCGGTGGCCGCGCTCGACACCCGTGTGACCGGCACCGAAGGGCGGCTGACCACGGTCGAGGGCAATGTCGCCAACCTCGACACCCGCGTCACGAACAACACTACGCAGATCGCGAACAACACCACCGCGATCACCAATCTGCAAAGCAATATCGCGGGCACCGGCACCGCCGTCACCAACCTGACGACGCGGGTCGATGCGAACAGCACCGCGATCACCAACCTCCAGACGCAGGTCGGCAATTCCCCGATCAAATATGCCGATGCCGCCACGCCCACCACGCCCAACGGCGGCACCCCGACCGACGATACGACGCTGGTCGGCGCCAGCGGCGGTCCGGTGGGCCTGCGCAACGTGCGCGACGGCGCGCTGGTCGCCGGATCGACCGATGCGGTTAACGGCGGACAATTGGCGACGACCAATGCCCAGGTCGCGTCCAACACCTCGGCGATCACCACGATCCAGAACACGATCACCGGCAGCACGGTGGCGGCGATCCAGTACAGCAACCCCGGCAGCCCGACGACGCCCAACGGCGGCACGCGCACCAACGACGTGACATTGGTCGGCGCCAACACCGCCGCCCCGGTCGGGCTGCATAATGTCGCCAGCGGCACCGTCGCCGCCGGATCGACCGACGCGGTCAATGGCGGGCAGTTGTTCGCCGTCGCCCAGCAATCGTCGAACAGCCTGCAATATGATCGCAACGCCGCCGGGCAACGCACCAATCAGGTGACGCTCGCCGGGGGCAATGCGGCGGCGCCGGTCACGCTCGCCAATGTCGCGGCCGGCACGGTGTCGGCCACCTCGACCCAGGCGGTCAACGGGTCGCAGCTTTATGCCACCAACCAAACGGCACAGGCGGCGCTCGCGCTCGGCAGCAACTCGGTGCAATATGATCCGAGCGGCAACGTCAGCCTCGGTAACGGCAACACGCCCGTCGCTCTGCGCAACGTCGCGGCGGGCACGGCGGCGACCGACGCGGTCAATCTGGGGCAGCTCCAGTCGGGGATGCGCGACACGTTGTCGCAGGCGACCAGCTACATCGATGCCCGGCTGACCGACGTCGGCTTCGACCTCGGCACGATCCGCCGCGACATGAGCGCGGGATCGTCGGCGGCGATGGCGGTGGCGGCGCTGCCGCAGGCGATGGAGCCGGGTGCGACGATGGTCGCGGTCGGCGGCGGCACCTATCGCGGACAGTCGGCGATCGCCTTCGGAGCGTCGCGTGTCTTTAACGACGGGCGGGCGGTCGTGAAGGTCGGCGGCACCTATGACAGCCGGGGCTATGCCGGGGCGAATGCCGGTGTTGGCTTCCAGTTCTGAAACCTCGTGGCCGGGGTGCAACGACGCCCCGGCCATTCGCACGGGAGAAGATGCGATGTGGGGGTTGCGCAACTGGTGGCGGCCGACCGACCGGCCGACGGAGGACGACGAGGCCCGCGCCTATCACACCCGCCGGTTCGTGCAGGAACAGGCACTGGCCCGCGAAGCGCAATCGGGTGCTGCCCGCGATGCCCACCGCCGGCTGGCGGCGGCACACCGGGTGGCGATGGAACAAGGCGACGATGCGTTCGATCATGGCAGCGGCACGACGCAGGTCGACGCCCCAATCGTGCCATGATCGCGCCATCCGGTCACGGCTGACTTCGCACTTGCGAAGCCATCAGCCAGCCAAAAAAAGGGGCATCCCGTCGCCGGGGTGCCCCTTTTTTCGCATCCGGTTTCCGGCCGGGCGAACCCGGCCGGAAAGGGGATTACATGCCGTTCAGCTCGGCGGTGTTCTCGATCGCGTCCGAAGCGTCTTCGGCGTTCTCCGAAGCGTTCATCAGGTCGGCCGCAACGGCCTCGTTCGAGGTGTTCTCAGCCTGTGCTTCGAGGTTGTCGGCCATCATTTCCAGGTTGTCCGAAGCGGCATCCGCGGCGTTGTCGGCCGGGGTGTTCTTGCAAGCGGCGACCGAGAGGAGGCCGGCAGCAGCGGCGACGAGGAGGATCTTCTTCATGTGGGTGGCTCCCGAAAATTGACTTCGCGTTGGTCCGGCGAAACCGCCGCCGCGACACCAGCCGCAATAACGTATGCTGCGCCGCCGTCAATCTCCAATTGTGGCAGCAATGCGGCTTTGCGACCAATGGAGGACCGGTTCGGCAACAGTTCGGACACAAGTCGCCGCGTTTCAGCGTGGCCGGACGACCCGCCCGATCGGTTCGGGCGCATGGGCGACGACCGCCAGCATCGCGGTCCATGCCGCTACGTTCTGCTGGAGTTGCGCGGGGTCGATCTTGTCGAGCGTGTCGTCGGCGGTGTGATGTAGATCGAAATAGCGCAGGCCCGATTGGGACAGATCGACCCCCGCGACGTCCAGTGCCAGCGTCGGACCAATATCGGTGCCGTCGCCCGCGAACTTGTTGCCGCGCGTGATACCCAGTGGGGCGAGTGCGGTGGCGAGTCGGTCGCCCACCGCCGCCGCTTCCGCCGGCAGGCCGACGTCGAACTGCCACACCCGGTCGGCGCCGAAGTCGCTTTCCGACGCGGTGGCATGGATGTCGCCCTTGTGCGCCTCGGCATAGGCGCGCCCGCCGACGCCGCCCACTTCCTCCGCGCCGAACCAGACCAGACGGATCGTGCGGCGCGGCTGCCCCGCCGCCATGATCCGCTTGGCCGCCGCCGTGGTGATGCCAAGCCCCGCCGCGTCGTCGATCGCGCCGGTGCCCAGATCCCAACTATCGAGATGCCCGCCGATCAGCACGATGCCGGCGGAGGGATCGCTGCCCGGCACCTCGGCGATGACGTTGCCCGATTCGCGCGTGCCGGTCTGGCGCGGGGTCAGCAGCAGTTTCAGCCGCACCGGCTGGCCGCGCTTCAGGACCCGTTCGAGCTGTTCGGCATCGGGCACCGACAGCGCGCCCGCCGGAATCGCTGTCGTTCCCGCCGGAAAGACGGTGCTGCCGGTATGCGGCACCCGGTGCCGGTCGGTCCCGATCGAGCGGATGACGATTGCCGCCGCGCCCTTCTGCGCCGCGATCGCCGGGCCGGCGCGGCGCACCTGTCCGGCGGGGCCGTACGCCGATCCGTCCTGCGTCGCCGCCATCGCATGGCTGACGAACGCGATCCTGCCCTTGAGACTCCCGTCGGGCGCGGCCTTCAGATCGTCGAGCGTCGGGAAGAACACCACCTCCCCGATCAGCCCGTCGTTACCGGTTGATCCCGAATTGCCGAGCGCGGTGATCGCCAGCGGCTGCGGGAAGGGGGCTAGGATCGCCGCCTTCTCCTCGCCGCGCACCCACACCGCCATCGGGAACGGTTCGATCCGGACATTGCTGAACCCCAGCGCCTTCAACCGCGCCACCGCCCAGACGCGGGCGCGTGCCTCGTCGGGGGTGCCGGCGAGACGCGGGCCGATCTCGGTCGTCAGCCCTTCGGTGATGTCCCACGCCAGCGTATCGCCAAGCGCCGCATCGCGCAGGGCCGCGACCTGCGCGGTGGTCGGCTGGGCCAGTGCCGGCAAGGGCAGGAACAGGGCGGCAAGAAGCAGACGGCGCATGGAAATCCCCCGTGGAACTCGGTTCGCCTGCGTTCCATACGTTCGACAGCGATGCAAGGCGCGTGTGCGCGGGCACGCAAGCGTGCCGTCGCCCGCGTTGCCAACCCATCGCCCCGACGCTACATCGCGGAACAACACGTCTGACCATCCCCGACAATATGAAACGGAGCCTTCGGCAATGGCCGTGCAGTACAGCTATGTGATGAAGGGCCTGACCAAGACCTTCCCCGGCGCCAACAAGCCGGTGCTCAACAACATCCACCTGCAATTCCTGCCCGACGCGAAGATCGCGATCATCGGGCCGAACGGCGCGGGCAAGTCCACGCTGATGAAGATCATGGCGGGGATGGACACCGAATTCACCGGCGAGGCATGGGCCGCCGAGGGGATCAAGGTCGGCTATCTGGCGCAGGAGCCCAAGCTCGACAACACCAAGACGGTGATCGAAAACGTCAAGGACGGCGTGCGTCCGGTCGCCGATCTGGTCGATCGCTTCAACGCCATCTCGGCCGAAATGGGCGATCCGCAGGACGACACCGATTTCGACAAGCTGCTCGAGGAAATGGGCGATCTCCAGGCCAAGATCGACGCGGTCGACGGCTGGAGCCTCGACAACCAGCTCGAGATCGCCATGGAGGCGCTGCGCTGCCCGCCGGGCGACGCCTCGGTCGAAAACCTGTCGGGCGGTGAAAAGCGCCGCGTCGCGCTGTGCAAGCTGCTGCTCGAAAAGCCGCAGATCCTGCTGCTCGACGAACCGACCAACCACCTCGACGCCGAAAGCGTCGGCTGGCTGGAGAATTATCTCAAGGAATATACCGGCAACGTCATCCTCGTGACGCACGACCGCTACTTCCTCGACAATGTCGTCAATTGGGTGCTCGAACTCGATCGCGGGCGCTACTACACCTATGAATCGAACTATTCGGGCTATCTGGAAAAGAAGGCCAAGCGGCTCGAACAGGAAGAGCGCGACGAGGCCGGCAAGGCCAAGGCGATCCAGGACGAGCTGGCATGGATGCGCCAGACCCCCAAGGCGCGCCAGACCAAGTCGAAGGCCCGCATCCGCGCGTTCGACGAACTGGTCAAGAATCAGGAGAACCGCGTCGTCGGCAAGGCGCAGATCCTGATCCAGATTCCCGACCGTCTGGGCGGCAAGGTGATCGAGGCCGAAGGGCTGACCAAGGCCTATGGCGACAAGCTGCTGTTCGAGAATCTCGATTTCAGCCTGCCGCCGGGCGGCATCGTCGGCGTGATCGGCCCGAACGGGGCAGGCAAGTCGACGCTGTTCAAGCTCATCACCGGTCAGGAACAGCCCGACGGCGGCACGATCGACGTCGGACAGACCGTGAAGCTCGGCTATGTCGACCAGTCGCGCGACGACCTCGACCCCAACAAGAACGTGTGGGAGGAAGTGTCGGACGGCCTCGACGTGTTCCGCTTCGGCAAGCAGGAACTGGGCACGCGCGCCTATGTCGGCGCGTTCAACTTCAAGGGCCAGGACCAGCAGAAGAAGGTCGGCCAATTGTCGGGCGGTGAGCGCAACCGCGTCCACATCGCCAAGATGCTCAAGGAGGGCGGCAACGTCCTGCTGCTCGACGAACCGACCAACGATCTCGACGTCGAGACGCTGCGCGCCTTGGAAGAGGCGCTCGAATCCTTCGCGGGCTGCGCCGTGGTCATCAGCCACGACCGCTTCTTCCTCGATCGCCTCTGCACCCACATCCTCGCGTTCGAGGGCGACAGCCACGTCGAATGGTTCGAGGGCAATTTCGAAGCATATGAGGCCGACAAGCGCCGCCGCATGGGCGACGCCGCCGACCGGCCGACGCGCCTTGCCTACAAGAAGCTGACCCGCTGATGCCGACGCCCCCGGACCATGGCGGTCCGGGGGCGATCGCCGACGTCGCGCGGGTCCGCGCGCTGTTGATCGACGCCGCGCGCGAGGGGCAGGCGCTGACCTATTCCGGGCTGCTGCTGGCGCTCGGCCATGGCTTCACCCGGCCGAAGATGCGCGCGCTGTGCCGCACGCTCGACGCGATCGATGCCGCCGGCGCCGGGATGGGGGAACCGGGCCTCGCCGTCCTCGTCGTGCGCCAGTCGGATGGGCTGCCGGGGCAGGGCTGGTGGATCGATACCGCGACCCCGGCGGGCTATGCCGACGCATGGACCGGCCCAAAAGCTGCCGCCTACGTCCGCAGGCACCAGCAGGCGGCCTTCAGCTACTGGCAGGGGGCGGGTGTTTGATTCGGTCCAGTCCGGGCCGGTTCGACATCCGGGAAAATGCCTTTCCAACCTGCTCCCCTCCCTTGTCAGGGAGGGGAGGTGTCCACGAACGGCCGTCTTATGACCGCCGATCGATCCTGTCGGCAGGGTATGGTCGGTGCCGCCCAACCGCCCCAGCCTTCGCTGGGGCGACGTCCGCTGCAAATCCCCACACTCACACCCGCTTGACGAAGATCCCGGTGTCGCGCCGTTCGACCTCGAACTCGCGGACCTTTTCGATCAGGTCGGACAATCGCTTGAACCCATAGTTGCGCGTGTCGAAGCTCGACCGGTTGGCGGCGCGCTGGCCGACTTCGGACAGGCTGGCGAAACCGCGCTTGTCGATCTTCGACGCATCATAGGCATCCGACAGCAATTTGACGAAGGCGACGTCGACCTTCTGGCTGGTGCGCGCCGGGGCGGGGGTGGGCTTGGCCGCCGGGGTCGCGGCGGTCGCGCCGACGCCGCCGATCGCGGGGGGCAGCGGCATGTTGGCGACATCCTCGACATCCAGCGACGCGACGTCGATGAAGCGGGTGCAGCTCTCGCGGAACCCCTGCGGCGTGCGTTCGGTGCCGAAGCCGTACACCGGCACGCCTTCCTGGCGGATACGCTGCGCCAGCGGCATGAAATCGCTGTCCGACGACATGATGCCGAAACCGGTGATCCGCCCGCGCAACAGCAGGTCCATCGCGTCGATGGTCATGCGCATGTCGGTGGCGTTCTTGCCCTTGGTGATGTCGAACTGCTGGAACGGTTCGATCCCGTGGCGCATCAACAGCTTTTCCCAGCTTTTGAGGCCCGGTTTCTGCCAGTTGCCATAGGCGCGCCGAACGTTGACCGTGCCGAATTCGGCCAGCACCGTCAGCACCGAATCGAGATAGGCGGCGCCGGCATTGTCGGCATCGATCAGCAACGCGACGTTGCCGGTGGGGTGGGGAAGCTGGACCATGACGCCCGGCCTACCGCATGGACGGCGGCGGCGCGACCGAAACCGTCAGCGTTTCGCGCAGGACGGGTCGATCGCCGCCGGATCGATGGCCAGTTCGATCCGTACCGCCGTGCCGCCGGGACGGTCGATCGCCATCGCGGCGTCGCCGCCGCACCCGACCAGTAGCACCGGCCGGCTGACCGTCGTCCAGCGTCCCGCCTGTTGCCGCGCTACCTCGACCGCGACCTGTGCCGCCGGCTTGCCGGCGATGGTGGCGCGCTCCGGCCGGACGCTGATGGCATAGCCGCCGGGCCGGTCGAGCCGGATCGTCGTTGCCTGGCCGTAGGGGGTATAGACGATCGGTGTCGCGATCAGCCGGTCGCCTTCATAGAGCCGGATCGCGATCGGTACGTGGACGGCATCGCCCGCCTCCGCGCCACTCGCCACCGTCATCGCGATCAGCGCCAGCATCATCCGCACGATCGACCAGAATATCGCCACCGAATCCACCCCCGTTGCTTCGATCGTGCGATGCTACGTCGGCGCGAACCGTGGGGCAACCGGGTGTCGGGTCATCCCGTTGCCGCCCGCTGCTCGCCCGCCCGGCGCAGCATCGTGCGCGCCAACTCCTCCTCGCCCAGCACGACCTCGTCGACGCCGTGGCGCTTGAGATAGGCGACCTCGTCCACCGAATGCGCGCGCGACAGGACATAGAGATCGGGGTTCAGCGCCCGTGCCCGCGCGGCGATCGCCCCGGCCTCGAACCCGCCGGGGATCGCGATCAGCAGCTTGGTGGCGCGCGGCACCCCTGCGTCGCGCAGCACCCGGTCGTCGAGTGCATTGCCGACGACCACGCTCCACCCCTCGCTTGCCGCCGTGTGCGCGGTATCGCGCTGGTCCTCGACGATCACGAAGGCGCGGCCGGCGTCACGGCATCCCTTGGCGATGATCCGCCCGACCCGGCCGGCACCGATGACGACGACATGGTCCTCGCGCGCTTCCTCGCGCGCTTCCTCGCGTTCGGTTTCCTGTCGGCTGGGGTCCTGCGGCGCGGTGCCGCGTCCGGCGACCATCGCGAACAGCACCGGATTGACCAGGATCGACAGGATCGCCCCGCCCAATATCAGGTCGCGCGCCTCTGCCGGCAGGATGCCGAGCTTGGTGCCCAGCCCGGCGAGGATGAACGAGAATTCGCCGATCTGCGCAAGGCTGGCGGCGACCGTCGCGGCGGTGCGATTCGGATGGCCGAATGCGCGGACGATCACCCATGCCGCCGCCGACTTGCCGATCACGATGATGCCGACCGTGGCGAGCAGCGGCAACGGCTGTTCGATCAGCACCTTGGGGTCGGCGAGCATGCCGACCGACACGAAGAACAGCACCGCGAACGCATCGCGCAACGGCAGCGTTTCCTGCGCCGCGCGGCGGCTGAGTTCGGTTTCGCCAAGGATCATCCCGGCGAAGAAGGCGCCCAGCGCAAACGACACATCGAACGCCAGCGCCGATCCGAACGCGACGCCCAGCGCAATGGCCAGCACGGCGAGGCGGAACAGCTCGCGCGACCCGGTATGCACGACCCAGTGCAACGCCCATGGGATCGCCCGCCGCCCGACGATCAGCATCAGCGCGACGAACCCGCCGACCTTCACCAATGTCGTCGCGATCGACCACAGGATCGCCGGCATCGCCACCGCCTTGTCGGGGTCGAGCGCGGCGGCGACGACCGGCAGCAGCACGAGCGCCACGACCATCGCCAGATCCTCGACGATCAGCCAGCCGACCGCGATCCGCCCCCGCTCGGTCTGGACCAGCGAGCGCCCCTCCAGCGCGCGCAGCAACACCACGGTACTCGCCACCGACAGCGCGAGGCCGAAGCAGAGGCCCGCGACCAGCGGCCAGCCGAGCCATGTCGCAAGGCCCAGCCCCATCAGCGTCGCGGCGGCGATCTGCACGATCGCGCCGGGCACCGCGATCCGCCACACCGACATCAGGTCCTTCAGGCTGAAGTGGAGCCCGACGCCGAACATCAGCAGGATGACGCCGATCTCGGCCAGTTCGGTGGCGATCCCCGAATCGGCGACCACTCCGGGCGTGAACGGCCCGATCAGCACCCCGGCCATCAGATAGCCCGCGATCGGCGACACCCGCAGCCGATGCGCCAGCGCCCCCATGAAGAACGCGACGACCAGGGCGAGGACGATAGTACCGATCAGGGGCGTGTAATGCGGCATCGGCGCTCCGTTTTAGGAATATGTACGGAACGAACTGTCAGGACGCGACCGGGTTTCGCCGGACCGGCTATTCCTGCTGGTGCCGCCGCTTCCACTTGGCGGCGATCCACCACCGCCAGCCCAGTGCGGCAATGGCATAGCCCAGCACCGCGCCGATCACCGAACACACCACCATGCCGAGCGCGGTGGCCGGACCCACTTCCGCGATCAGCCAGTCGAGCCAGCCCGGCGGGGCCGCCACCGCATCGCCGATCGGCTGGCCCGGCACCGCCCGGTCGAGGTGCAGCAGCCACGCCCCGACCTTGTAGTACAGGATGAACAGCAGCGGGGTGGTGATCGGATTGGTGAAGAACGTCGTCAGCGCCGCCGCCGGCACATTGGCGCGAAGCGGCAGCGCCAGCACCGCCGATGCCGGTATCTGCCCCAGCGGAATCAGGATGCCGGTGAACATGCCCAGCGCCACACCGCGCGGCACCGACCGGCGGGTGAAACGCCACAATTCGGGGGCAAGGACACGATGCGCGACCGGGCGCAGGAAGCGGTTGGCCTCCATCGATTCGCGCGTCGGCAGGTTTTCGCGGATCCAGCGCAGCGCGCGGACCCCCATCGTCTTGTCAGCCACGGTCGCGCAGCAACCTTCCCGCTTCGCGCTTCCACTCGCGCTCCTTGATGTGCTCGCGCTTGTCGTGGGTCTTGCGCCCCTTGGCCAGCGCCAGTTCGACCTTCGCCCGGCCCTTGGAATTGAAATACACCGACAGCGCGATCAGCGTCATGCCGTCGCGCGCGACCGCGCCGTGCATCTTGTTGATCTCGCGCTCGTGGAGCAGCAGCTTGCGCGGGCGGCGCGGTTCATGATTGAACCGGTTGCCGTGGCTGAATTCGGGCACGTTGGAATTGATGAGCCACACCTGCCCCTCGCGGACGTCGGCATAGCTTTCCATGATCGATCCCTCGCCGAAGCGCAGCGACTTCACCTCGGTTCCGGTCAGCGCGATGCCGGCCTCATACACGGTGTCGATCTCGTAATCGAAGCGCGCACGGCGGTTTTCGGCGACGATCTTCTTCTTGTCGAACAACTGGGGACGCGGACGGCTCATGCGCGGGACATAGGGGGTCGGGGGGCATAGGGGAAGCGGTCGATCGTCATGCCGCATCCGACTCCCCTCCCTGGAAGGGAGGGGTTGGGGGTGGGTCGGCCTGCGAGGGAACGCCAGCGTCCGCCACGAACCAACCCACCCCCGGCCCCTCCCTTGTCAGGGAGGGGAGGTAATCTACCCGTCCAACGCCTCCCGCACCTTTCTCGCCAGTTCGTCGACCCCGAACGGCTTGGACAGCAGCCGCGTACCCGGATCGAGCACGCCGTTATGCACCACCGCGTTGCGGGTATAGCCGGTGGTGTAGAGCACCCGCAGCCCCGGCCGCAGCGCGCCCGCGCGGTCGGCGAGTTCGCGCCCGGTCATCCCCGGCATCACGACATCGGTGAACAGCAGCGACACCGGCTGCCCACCCTCGATCAGCGCCAGCGCCTCGGGGCCACTCGCCGCCTGCACCACGCGGTAGCCCAGATCGCGCAGCACCTCGACCGAGAAGGCGCGCACGCGCGCCTCGTCCTCGACCACCAGCACCACTTCGCTCGGCGCGCCGCCGCGCACGTCGGGCAGGGTGGTGCGCGGCCCCGGCGTCGGTGCCTCGCCATAGAAACGCGGCAGATAGAGGCGCACGGTGGTGCCGACGCCCGGCTCGGAATACAGGCGGACATGGCCGCGCGACTGGCGGACGAAGCCGAACACCTGGCTTAAGCCGAGGCCCGTTCCGCGCCCGACCGGCTTGGTGGTAAAGAACGGGTCGAACGCCTTGGCCAGCACGTCGGGGGCCATGCCGCTGCCGGTATCGCTGACCGCGATCAGGACATATTGCCCCGCCGCCATCTCCGCCTCGCGTGCGTAATCGTCGCCGACATGGGCGTTGGCGGTCTCGATGGTCAGCTTGCCGCCGTCCTCCATCGCATCGCGCGCGTTGACCGCAAGGTTCACGATGGCGTTTTCGAGCTGGCCCCGGTCGGCTTCGGCACGCCACAGCCCGGCGCCCAGCACCGTCTCCACCGCGATCCGCTCGCCCAGCGTCCGGGCGAGCAGGTCGGTCAGGTCGGCGATCAGCCGGTTGCCCTCGACCGGTTCGGGCGACAGCGGCGACTGGCGCGAAAAGGCGAGCAGCCGCTGCGTCAGCGCCGCCGCCCGGTCGGCCCCCTCGCGCGCCGCCTCGACATAGCGGGTCACGTCGATCCGGCCCTGCGCCAGCCGGCGGTCGATCATGTCGAGGCTGCCGATGACGATCGCCAGCATGTTGTTGAAGTCGTGCGCGATGCCGCCGGTCAACTGGCCGACCGCCTCCATCTTCTGCAACTGGCGCACCTGCGTCTCGGCGGCGGCGCGTGCGGACGCGGCATCGTGCAATTCGGTCGCCACCCGTTCGAGCTGCGCGTCCTGCCGCCCGACCTTGGCCTCCAACTGGCGCAGCGCGTCGGCGCGCTGGACCGCGATCCAGCCGATCTCGGCGATCTCGGTCGCCAGTGCCACTTCGCCCGCCGTCCAGCGGCGCGGGGTCGCGTGGTTCAGGATCAGCATCGCTTCGACCCGCCCGTCGTGGCGCAGTGGGATCACGATGCCCGACCGCGCCGAATAGGTCGCGGCGACCGCCGGATCGAACGCCGGATCGGTGGTGAAGTCGTCCGACACGATCGGCTGGCCGCTGCGCAGCAGCGCGGTGCCGACCGCGCCGAACCGGTCGAGCGAATGATCGCCGACGAGCGGCGGCAGCGCGCCGTCGTTCCAGCCCGCGCCATAGCGGACGCGGTGGCCGATGATCCGCGCGAAGCCGGCGCGGTTGATGCCCAGCCGCTCCCCCAGCGCCTGCGCGGTGAAGCGCATGATCGCCGCCGGATCGGTCGCGGACCGCTGGCGCGCGGACAGCGACAGGACGAAATCGCGTTCGGCCTTGGCGGCTAGCGCCGCCAGCTCGGCGCGCTTGCGATCGTCGATGTCGTAGCTGACGCCGGGGAAGCGGACCGGGCGGCCGGCATCGTCGAACACGCAGCGCCCCTGCGCCGATACCCAGCGGCTGTGGCCGTCGGCCCCCAGCAGGCGATATTCGGCAAGGAACGTTCCGTCGCCGTCCGGGTCCATCGCGGCGGCGATCGCGCGCTGCGCCGCCTGGAGATCGTCGGGGTGGACGCCGTCGAAGAACCGGTCGATCGACGCGCCCTGCTCCGCTTGCCTGGGATCGACGCCATAGAGCAGCGCGAAGCGCGAATCGGCGCGCACCACGTCGTTCTGCACGTCCCAGTCCCATGCGCCGATGTTGCGCCCGGCGGACAATGCCTGTTGCAGCCGTTCGTCGGCGGCGGCGCGCTCGCGCTCGGCCATCACCCGCCCGGTCGTCTCGCCGGTGATGCACAGCAATCCGGCGACTTGGCCGTGATCGTCGAAGGCGGGCGAGTAGGTGAAACTCCACCAGCTTTCCTCGCTCTCGCCGGTGCGTTGCAGGTCGAGCTGCATGTCGGTCGCGGCGACATGACCGCCCGCCATCGTCCGCTCGACCAGCGGCAGCAATTCGTCCCAGATGGTCGCCCACACCACGTCGAACCGCTCGCCCAGCGCCATGCCGACGCGGTGGCCGAGCAGCGGGCGATAGGCGTCGTTGTAGAAGCAGCGCAGGTCCGGCCCCCACGCGAGGAACATCGGCGTGGGGCACGACAACATCATCGCCAGCAGCGCGCGCAGCGATACCGGCCAGTCCTCGATCGGCCCCATCGGTGTCGCGGACCAGTCACGCGCGGCAAGTTCACGCCCGGTCAGCGTCTGGATCGAAAACGGTCCGTTTGGCATACGGTCTGCTTGTTAGCCGATCAGTCCCGCATGTGCGAGCGCCGCGTCGACCGCCTTGCACGACGCCGCCGACGGCGGGGTCATCGGCAGGCGCAGATCGGTCGGGAAACCGGGCCGGACGCGCCCGAGCGCATATTTGACGGGTCCGGGCGACGCATCGCTGAACAGCGCCGAATGCAGCGGATACAGTCGGTCCTGGATCGTCAGCGCGCGGGCATAGTCCCCGGCAAGGCAGGCGTCCTGAAACTCGGCGCACATCGCCGGCGCGACATTGGCCGTGACCGAAATCGCGCCGCCGCCGCCCATCGCCATGAAGGCCAGCGTCATGTCGTCGTTGCCCGACAATTGCACGAAACCCGGCCCGCAGCGCGCGCGGTGTTCGGCGACGCGCGCCATCTGGCCCGTGGCATCCTTGATGCCGACGACCGTGTCGGGGAACGCCTTGACGATCCGTTCAACCGTTTCGACCGCGATGTCGGTGACGGTGCGTCCCGGCACGTTGTAGAGCATGATCGGCAGGCCGCCGCGCGATGCCAGCACCTCGAAATGGCGGAACACGCCTTCCTGGTTCGGACGATTGTAATAGGGCGGGACCAGCAGCGCGGCGGCGGCGCCCGCCGCCTTGGCCGCATGGATGTGATGCAGTGCGACGGCGGTGTCGTTCGACCCGCAGCCCGCGATCACCGGCACGCGCCCGCCGGCCTGATCGACGCAGACCCGCACGACATGATCGTGTTCCTCGATGGTCATCGTCGCCGCCTCGCCGGTGGTGCCGCAGGGCACCAGCGCCGACGATCCGCTCTCGATCTGCCAGTCGACGAGCGCGCGGAACGAGGCTTCGTCGAATCGGCCGTTGGCGAACGGCGTGACGAGCGCCGGGATCGAACCGGAAAACATGGGGATAATCGCTCCGTCGAAAGGAAATTGGGCCGAAAAGGTGGCGACAGATAGGGCGGGCTTCCATATCATGTCCAGTATGCTGACCACCGTGTTCAAGAGCGCGTTCCTGCTCGCCGGCGTCGCGAGCGCCGCCGTGGCCACCGGGGTGTTGCAGACGCCCTTCCCGCAATCCGCCCCCGTGCCCGCTACGGTCACGCGCCAGCCGCTGCCGGCGGGCTATGTCCCGTCGGTCCCGGCCCCGGCCGTGCAGAGCGCGCCGGTGCCCTATGACCCGGTCCAGCCGGTGCTGGCCGACTGGAAGCGGTTGCAGCAGTCGGACAATTACCCCTTCGCCGACTATGCGCGGTTCCTGCTGGCCCACCCCGGCTTCCCCGGCGAGACCAGCCGCCGCGCGGCGGCGGAGACGGTGCTGGCCAACGGCGCGCAGGATCCGGCGACCGTGCTGCGCTTCTTCGATCGCTATCCCCCGCTCACCGCCGCCGGGCAGCTCCGTCGCGCCGAGGCACTTGCCGCGACCGGCCGGATGACCGAGGCGAACGAGGCGGCCCGCGCGGCATGGCGCAGGGGGAGCCTGCGCACCGCCGACGAGACGGCGCTGTTCGCCCGCTTCGCCGCCGCGCTGACCCCGGCCGATCACGACGCGCGGATGGACCGGCTGTTGTGGCAGGGCGCGACCAGCAGCGCGCAGCGCCAGATCGGCTTCGTCTCGGCGGCGATGCGCCCGACCTTCGATGCCCGCCTGGCGTTCAAGGGCGGCGGGGCCGATGCCACGGTGCGCGGCGAGCAGGGCGGCGTCGATCGTGCCGATCCGGGCTATGTCGCCGACCGGGCGATGTGGCTGCGCGCCACCGGCCAGTCGCCCGCCGCCCGCGCGTACCTCGCCCAGCCGCGCCGCCTGTCGCGCAGCCCCGGCGATGCCGAGAAATGGCTGGAGGTGCTGCTGACCAACGCCCGCGCCGCGCAGGCCGACGGACAATATGGCGTCGCCTATCAGATCGCGTCCCAGATCGACGACGCCTTTCCGGCGGGCACGGTCATCGCCGATGAATCCTATGGCGAGCGTGACGACTATACCAGCCTCGCATGGCTGGCGGGCACGGTCGCGTTCCAGAATCTGAACCGGCCGGGCGACGCGGCGGGCATGTTCGCTCGCTATGCCAGCGGGTCGCGCACTCCGACCGTGCGTACCAAGGGCTATTACTGGGCGGGCCGCGCCGCCGAGCGCGCGGGCGACCGCGCCACCGCCGACCGCTGGTATGCGCAGGCCGCCGACCTGTCCGACCTGTTCTACGGCCAGTTGGCGAGCGAGCGGATCGGCCGCCCGCTGCGCGCGCCGTCCGCCACCGCCAGTCCGGCGATGGTGCCGCCTGCGCTGCGCACCGCCTACATGAACGGCGAGGTCGCCCGCGCGGTCCGCTATCTCGGGCGCACCGGCCAATATGCCGACCAGACCTTGTTCGTCCGTAAGATCGCCGAGGATGCGAGGAGCGATACCGACCATGCACTGGCGGTCGAGCTGTCGCGCGCGATCGAGCGGCCCGACCTCGGCGTCATGGTCGGGCGCAGCGCGCTGCTGAACGGGCACAGCGACTATACGCTGGCGGGCTATCCCTCGGTCGCGGTGCCGGGGTCGCAATCGGGCCAGTTCACGCTGATCCACGCCATCGCGCGGCAGGAAAGCCAGTTCGACCGCACCGCCGTCAGCCGCGCCGGCGCGCGCGGGCTGATGCAGTTGATGCCGGGCACCGCGCGCGAGACGGCGGGCAAGCTCGGCCTGTCGTACAATCCGTCGTCGCTGAACGATCCCGGCTACAACATGGCGCTGGGGTCGAGCTACATCCAGCGGATGCTCGACTATTACGGCGGCAGCTATCCGCTGGCGATCGCCGCCTATAATGCCGGGCCGGGCAATGTGAACAAGTTCATCCGCGCCAACGGCGATCCGCGCACCCCCGGCGTCGACATGATCGAATGGATCGAGAAGATCCCGCTCTCCGAAACGCGCGGCTATGTGCAGCGGGTGCTGGAGAATGCGGTCGTCTATGACCTGATCCATGCCGACAAGGCGCGCTCGCGCGGGCCGAACAACCTTAGCTGGTATCTCGGCAAGAACCGGCCGGGATGAGCGAGCCGCGTCCGAACTACATCACGCCCGCCGGCTATGGCGTGCTCAAGGCCGAATATGACCAGTTGCTGGGTGACGAACGGCCCAAGCTGCTCGACGTCATCGCGTGGGCGGCGGGCAACGGCGACCGCTCGGAAAACGGTGACTATATCTATGGCCGCAAGCGCCTGCGCGAGATCGACCGGCGGCTGGGCTTCCTTGCCAAGCGGATGAAGGCGGCGCGGGTGGTCGATCCCGGCCAGCAGGCCGACCGGACCCGCGCATGGTTCGGCGCGACCGTCACCATCGCCGACGAGGACGACCGCCACCGCACGCTGATCCTCGTTGGCGACGATGAAACCGATGCGGGGGCGGGCCGGATCGGCTGGAACTCGCCGATGGCGCGCGCACTGCGCGGCAGCGCGGTGGGCGACGTGCGCACGGTGCAACTGCCCGGCGGGGTCAAGGAATATGAGGTGATGGCGATCGCCTATCCGTGAGCGGACGGCGGATCGTCCGTTCGCGGTCAGGCGAGCTACTCCCCCTATTGTCACCCCGGACTTGTTCCGGGGTCCACGGTGCGGCGATCAATGTGCTCAAGGCGCTGGCGGCAGCGTGTGCGGCTTGGTGGACCCCGGAACAAGTCCGGGGTGACGTTACGAGCGAGAATGTTGGCCAACCCAACCCGAATCCACGCCAATCATATTGACGATCGATATGCCCCGGGTGCAGCATCGCCGTATCACCTGATACGAAAAGGCATTTCCCATGCGGCGTAGTTTCGTCCTGACCACCCTGCTCGCGGCGTCCGCGCTGTCGGCCTGTGCGACCCAGCGTGCCAATGTCGGCGGCGCCGATGCCAATCTCGACGCCGCGACCCAGGCGGCGGCAACCCCGCCGCCCGCCCCGGCAGCCAAGCCCGAGATCGGCAGCTTCGGCTTCGACACTGCCGGCATGGATACCGCGGTCAAGCCCGGCGACAATTTCTACAAATACGCCAACGGCACCTGGGAAAAGATCACCCCGATCCCCGCCGACAAGTCGAACTACGGCATGTTCACCGCGCTGGACGACCTGTCCAAGACGCGCACCCGCCAGTTGCTCGACGCGGCGAAGGGCGATCCCAATTCGAAGATCGGCACCGCCTACGCGACCTTCCTCGACCAGAGCGCGATCGAGGCGAAGGGCTTGGGCCCCATCCAGCCGTGGCTGACCGAGATCAAGGGCCTCACGTCGAAGGCCGGCTATGCCGCGCTGGTTGCGAAGGCGGCGCAGGCGGGCGTCGGCGCGCCGTTCGGTGCCTATGTCGGCCCCGACGACAAGCAGCCCGACGTCTATGCGCTGTCGGCGGGGCAGGCGGGCCTCGGCCTGCCCGACCGCGACTATTATCTCTCGACCGACGCCAAGCTGGCGCAGACCCGCGCCGCCTATGAGCAGCATCTGGCCAAGATGCTGACGCTGGCCGGCGAGCCGAACGCGGCGGCGCGGGCCAAGGCGGTCGTGGCGCTGGAGACGCAGTTCGCGCAGGCGCACTGGACGCGGATCGAAAGCCGCGACGCGAACAAGACCTATAACAAGATGACCGTCGCCGACTTGTCGCGTCGCGCGCCGGGCTTCGACTTCGCGACCTATTTCCGGGGCCTCGGTGCCGATACCCAGAGCGTGATCGTCGCGCAGCCAAGCGCCTTCACCGGCATGGCCAAGGTGATCGGCGCGGCCCCGCTGGCGGTGCTCAAGGACCAGTTGCTGCTGCGCTCGCTCGACGGTTTCTCGAGCGTCCTGCCGCGCAGCTTCGATGCCGAGAATTTCGCCTTCTTCGGCACCGTCCTGTCGGGCACGCCGCAGCAGGAGGAACGCTGGAAGCGCGCGGTCGACTTCACCTCGGACGCGGTCGCCGACGATGTCAGCAAGGCCTATGTCGCGCAATATTTCCCGCCTGCGACCAAGGCGGCGGCCGACGAACTGGTCCGCAACGTCACGGCGGCGATGGGCCGGCGCATCGACCAGCTCGACTGGATGGCCCCCGAAACCAAGGCGAAGGCACGGGCGAAGCTCGCCGCCTTCACCCCCAAGATCGGCTATCCCGACCGCTGGCGCGACATGAGCGACCTGACGATCACGCCGGGCGATGCGTTCGGCAACATGCTGCGCGCGAACCAGTGGCAGCAGCGCTATAACGTGCAGCATCTGGGCAAGCCGATCCAGAAGTGGGAATGGTTCATGACCCCCATGACCGTGAACGCCTATGCGAACCCGGTGATGAACGAGATCGTGTTCCCCGCCGCGATCCTCCAGCCGCCGTTCTTCGATCCGGCGGCCGATCCGGCGGTCAATTACGGCGCGATCGGCGCAGTGATCGGTCACGAGATCAGCCACCATTTCGACGATCAGGGCCGCAAGTACGACGTCAACGGCAGCCTCACCGACTGGTGGACCGCCGAGGACGTGAAGCGCTTCGACGAACGCACCGCCGCGCTGGTCCGGCAGTACGACGCCTATGAACCGCTGCCCGGCATGAAGGTGAAGGGCGAACTGACGCTGGGCGAAAACATCGCCGATCTCGCCGGGCTGACGGTGGCGTGGGACGCCTATACCCACGCCTATCCGGGCACCCGGCCGGCGATCGAGGGCTATACCCCCGAACAGCGCTTCTACCTCGGCTGGGCGCAGGTCTGGCGGCGCAGCTACCGCGAGGCGAATTTGCGCCAGCGGCTGCTGACCGATCCGCACAGCCCGTCCGAACAGCGCGCATGGGTCGTCCGCAACCTCGACCCGTGGTACGCCGGCTACAAGCCCGGCGCGACCGACAAGCTGTTCCTGACCCCCGAACAGCGCGTCCGCATCTGGTAAGGGCAGGGGGCGGGAGAGCGCGCTCCGCTCCTGCCCCCCCAACCGTCATTCCCGCGGAGGCGGGAATCCATACACGCTACCGTTCCGGCTCCAGCATGTTGGTCAGCGCCTATGGATTCCCGCCTGCGCGTGAATGACGAACACCGGACCAATCCACACCGTCACCCCGGACTCGTCCCGGGGTCCACCCTACCGCAAAAGCTGCCGATCGAACCTCCAATCGCACCGATCGCCGCGTCGTGGACCTCGGAACAAGTCCGGGGTGACGGTGTGGACAGGGCGATTGATTCCGCCCTGCACGACCGGCCGCTCCACCCTCCACCACCATGGGTCCACGACGATTCGCGCCGACCCCGACCACCCCGCTTGACGCCATCGCCCAAGCGCCGCAACAGCCTGTCATGGTGTCGCTTTCCCCCCGCTCTCCCTCGCCACTGGTGCCGATCGCCATCGCGGTGGCCAGCGGTATCGCGGCGGCGGCGGTGATCCTGTGGCTGCTCGGCGATTCGACCATCGCCGGCGGCTTTCTTGCCACTGCGCTGGTGCTGGCCGGCGCGCTGTTCGGCTGGACCCGGATGCGTGGGGTCGCGCAGCCCGACGAACCGCGCATCGACTGGTCGGTGGCGCAGGCGCTCGCCGCCGTCTCGCCCCACGCCACCGCCGTCACCGACCGCGCCGGGCGGCTGATGTGCGCCAATGATCGCTATGCCGCGCTGTTCGACGGCTATCCCACCCCGCCGGGCGTGGTGGGTGAGGGCGGCGACGCCACGTTGCTTGCCGGCGCCGCCCGCGCGGCATGGCGCGACGGCCATGCGCAGGTGACGCTCCGGCAGGGCGAGGCCCCGCTGATGGCGACGCTCACCCGTGCCGGCGACACGATGCTCGTCTGGCGGTTCGAGGGCGGACAGGCGATCGCCGAGGCCGCCGGCATCGGCATGATCCTGTCGGGCGAGATCGGCGAGCGGCTGGGATCGGCCGGGATCATGGTCGCGCTGCTCAGCCCCGACGGCCGCATCCGCAGCGCCAACCGCGTGTTTCAGGCACGCGCGATGGGGCAGGAGGATGCGACCTTGATCGACGGCCGCGACTTCGCCCGCTTCCTCGTCACCGACACGCGCGGTCGCGTCCGCTTCGAGCGCGAGGGGCTGGGCGGCGACCCGCTGCGCATCCTCCAGGTCCCGCTGGCCGAGGAAAGCGGCGGTCCGATGCTGGTCGCCCTGCTCGACGAGGAGGAGGCCCCCGCCGGCCTGCTCCCCATCGCCACGCCGGGGGCGGCGGGGCAAGTGCGCGCGCTCGTCTCGCTGCTGCCGGTCGGCATGGCGCTGGTCGATCGCGACGGGCGCTTTCTGCACATGAACGACGCCTTCGTCCGCGCGACCGGAGTCAATCCCGTCGCCCCGCCGCTCTATCCGGGCGATCTGGTGGTGCGCGAGGACAAGGCGGCGCTGGCCGATGCCGTCCGCCGCTTCGCCGGCGGTGCGCAGCACAGCGCCGACATGGCCGTCCGCCTGACCGATCGCCCCGACGAGCCGATCGCGCTGTCGATCGCCGGCGCGCGCGGGCTGGGCGAGGCGGCGGTCGTCGTCTCGCTGCGCGATACCGGCGAGGAGGGCAAATTGAAGCGTCAGGTGGCGCAGGCGACCAAGATGCAGGCGGTCGGGCAACTAGCCGGCGGCGTCGCGCACGACTTCAACAACATCCTCACCGCGATCATCGGCCACTGCGACCTCATGCTGATGCGCCATTCGCCCGGCGACAGCGATTACGACGACATCCAGCAGATCCGCGCCAACTCCAACCGCGCCGCCAGCCTGACGCGCCAGCTCCTCGCCTTCTCGCGCCAGCAGACGTTGCGCCCGCAGGTCCTGCAACTGCCCGACGTCATCTCCGAAGTGTCGAACCTGCTCAAGCGCCTGCTCGGCGAAACGGTGCAACTGGTCGTCAACCACGGCCGTGGCCTCGGGTCGGTCCGCGCCGATCCGGGGCAGTTGGAGCAGGTCGTCGTCAACCTCGCGGTCAATGCCCGCGACGCGATGCTCGCGCGTGGCGGCAACGGCGGTACGCTGACCATCGAGACGCTGTCGACCAGCGCGCAACAGGTCCGCGCGATGGACGACGACGTGCTGCCGGTCGGCGATTACGTGACGCTCACCGTGTCGGACACCGGCACCGGCATCCCGCCCGACATCCTGCCCAAGATTTTCGAGCCGTTCTTCACGACCAAGGAAGTGGGCAAGGGCACCGGGCTTGGCCTCTCGACCGTCTATGGCATCATCAAACAGTCGGGCGGCTACATCTTCGCCGAATCGCGGCCGGCCAAGGGATCGACCTTTACCATCCACCTGCCGGTCCACGCCGCCGAACCTCCGCGCCAGTCGACCCGCCCGGTCCGGCGCGAGGCGGAGGGCGCGCCGGCATGGGGATCGGGCACGATCCTGCTGGTCGAGGACGAGGACATGGTGCGCGCCATCGCCGAACGCGCGCTGACGCGACAGGGCTATACCGTGATGACCGCCGAGCATGGCGAGGCCGCGCTGGAACTGCTCGCCGACCGGCCGCACATCGACCTGCTGATCTCCGATGTCGTCATGCCGACGATGGACGGACCGACGATGGTCCGCCACGTACGCAAGGCATATCCGACGCTGCCGATCCTGTTCATGTCGGGCTATGCCGAAGAACAGTTGCGCCGCTCGATTGATCTGGATCAAGTTTCGTTCCTGCCGAAACCCTTTTCGGTGCAGCAACTTGCCATGGCGGCGCGCGATGCGCTGGCCAAGCCGCCGGGTTAACCGCGAATTGAGTTGCGGCGTTCGCGCTTTGACCGCTAAGGACCGCGCGTTATGACCTCGCCAGTGCGTATCCTTGTCGTCGAAGACGAACCTCTCATCGCGATGATGCTGGAGGATTTTCTCGACATCCTCGGCAAGTCGGTCGCCGGCACCGCCGACACCGTGGCCACCGCGCTCGCCGCGATCGATGCGGGGGGCATCGATGCTGCCATCCTCGACGTGAACCTGCGCGCAGGTGAGAAGAGCTGGCCGATCGCCGACCGGCTGGCGGCGGCCGGCATCCCCTTCGTCCTCGCCACCGGCGGCTCGGGCGACACGATCGAACCGGCGCACCGCGACCGCCCGGTCCTGTCCAAGCCGTTCACGATGGACGGCATCGAACAGGCGCTGAACGAACTGGGCTGAGGGCTCGGCGGGAAGTTCGCAGACGAGCAGGCCGGCACCCCGGAACGCATAGGCAAGTGTTTTGAAATAGCGCCATATTCGGGAACGTTCTCATGCTTGACAGCGCATGGGGAGCGGATGACCATCCGTATATGATCGTCTCCGCGCTGCTCCTGCTGGCCCAGGCCGCTACCCCGCAACCCGCCCAGCCGGCGGACATCATCGTCGTCGGCCAACGCGCCGAACAGGCGCTGGCCGATTGCCTCGCCCGCGCCTGTCCGCCGGCGGAGGACGTCGAGGCCTCGCTCCAGGCATCGGTCGAACAATTCACCGGCGGCCGCTACGTCGATGCCCGCCGCACCCTGCAGGCATCGATCCGTCGCAACCGCGATCATGCCGCGCAACTCCCGGGGCCGGTGTCCAGCCTGTACGCGACGCTCGCGACCGTCGCCGAACATGAAGGCGATGCGGACCTGTGGCGCACGTCGGCGCGCAACAACGTGCTGGTGCTGCGCGAACATGTCGGCGAGGGCAATCCCGCGACGCTGACCGAGGAACTGAGCTTCGCCGACAATATCCTCGGAATGGGCCAGACCGCGACGGCCGACGAGATGTACGGCACGGCGCAACGCCACGCGATCGAGGCGGGGCACGCCAATATCGCCGCCGGTGCCGCGTTCCGTCGCGCATGGCTGGCGATGCTGCGCGAACAATATGACCGCGCCGAACGCTTCGCCACGCAGGCCGTGACCCTTGCCGGCCCCGGCGACCGCACCATCGTCGAACTGCGCGACATCCTGCGCGCGCGCATCGCCATCCGCAAGGGCGACAAGGGCGCGGTAGACGCGCTGGCGGCGCGTCTGCGCCAGTCGGCCGACGCGCAGCCCAGGCTGCTGTTCTCGCGTCCGATCGAGAATATCGATCCGGCGCAATTTACCGACCTGTCCTTCCCCATCGGCGGCTGGAACGACTCGCGCATCCGCTTCGCCGATGTGGGCTATTGGGTCCGCCCCGATGGCCGGACCGCCGATGCAGAGGTGCTGCAAACCTCAGGTCTCGGCCAATGGCGACAGGTGATTCTCGATCAGGTCGCCGACCGGCGCTACGTTCCGCTCGACGTCCCGGCGGGCAGCCCCGGCACCTACCGCATCGACCGCTTCACCATACGTGGCACAATCGGCATCGCGACCGGCACCCGCATCCGGCAGCGGGTTGGACAGTTGACCGTCCACATCGTCGACCTGACCGAAACCGAGGCGATGAGCGCGGCGGCCAAGCGCCAGATGGCCGAGGTTCGCAGCCGGCAGGGTAGCTAAAGGTTGATTCGCCCATCCCGAAACAAGCGTCATCCCAGCGAAGGCTGGGATCTCCCGGGGCTGATGCGCGACAAATGCCGCCTGAGGCCCCAGCCTTCGCTGGGGCGACGTTCCTATCCACATGAATAAGACTCTGGAACCACGCGCAAGCCGGATGGAACGCCGTTCCACCGGACTTGCGGAACGGGAACAAAACGAATACATGAGTGTCAACGGATTGCGTTGAACCCTCGACGCGGTTGCTCTACGCGAAAGGCTGGACATGGCGGCAAATCTTAAGGCGGTCGATAGCAAGATGGCGGCAGCAAACGACAAGGCGGCAAGCGAGCGGCAGAAGGCGCTCGACGCCGCGCTGGCACAGATCGACCGTGCCTTCGGCAAGGGGTCGGCGATGAAGCTGGGCCAGAAGGAGACGATGCAGGTCGAGGTGATCTCGACCGGGTCGCTCGGCCTCGACATCGCACTCGGCGTCGGTGGCCTGCCGCGCGGCCGCGTGATCGAGATCTACGGCCCCGAATCGTCGGGCAAGACCACCTTGTCGCTGCACGTGCTGGCCGAAGCGCAGAAGGGCGGCGGCACCGTCGCCTTCGTCGACGCCGAACACGCGCTCGACCCGGTCTATGCCAAGAAGCTCGGCGTCAACATCGACGAGCTCATCGTGTCGCAGCCCGACACCGGCGAACAGGCGCTCGAAATCGTCGACACGCTGGTCCGCTCGAACGCGATCGACGTGCTGGTGGTCGATTCGGTCGCAGCACTCGTTCCCCGCGCCGAGATCGAGGGCGAGATGGGCGACAGCCACGTCGGCCTTCAGGCGCGGCTCATGTCGCAATCCCTGCGCAAGCTGACCGGTTCGATCAGCCGTTCGCGCTGCATGGTGATCTTCATCAACCAGCTCCGCATGAAGATCGGCGTGATGTACGGCAACCCGGAGACGACGACCGGCGGCAACGCGCTCAAATTCTACGCCTCGGTCCGTCTCGACATCCGTCGCACCGGCCAGATCAAGGACCGCGACGAGATCATCGGCAACGCAACCCGCGTAAAGGTGGTCAAGAACAAGGTCGCCCCGCCGTTCAAGCAGGTCGAATTCGACATCATGTACGGGCAGGGCATCTCGAAGATCGGCGAAATCCTCGACTTGGGTGTCAAGGCGGGCCTCGTCGAGAAGTCGGGCGCGTGGTTCAGCTACGACAGCGTGCGCATCGGGCAGGGGCGTGAGAACGCCAAGACCTTCCTGAACGAACACCCCGAACTGCGCGACAAGCTCGAAGCCTCGATCCGTCAGCGCACCGAAAAGGTCGCCGAGGAAATGATGGCCGGCCCCGATGCCGAGGACGATCTGTAAGGATCGCGTCGATCGTTATTGATCGCCACCGCCGCCGTATCCCGACCGGATACGGCGGCGGTTCCGTTTCAGGCATCCCCTCCCTCGAAGGGAGGGGCCGGGGGTGGGCAGGGTCCCGCAAGCGCGGCCGCTTGGGAAGCGAACGCCCTGTCCTACATACCGCATTTCAAGCCATGCCCGCACGATGCCAAGCGTCGCGACCGCAAACCATCCCCTCGTCATTCCGGCGAAGGCCGGAATCCATACACGCCGACGCTGCGGCCCTCGGCGGACAGCAGTTCCACCCGCCGCCAACACCCGCCACGGGCAAAGCCCGCGTCGTCGGACGGCGCTTTTCGCGCCGCCGGCCGGGCGCGCCTCAGGCGGCGCGGCGCTGCTTCGCTGCGCCTCGCCCGGCGCGCCGTTAGTGTTAACTTTGTAAACTTTGGGGGGAATTGGACGTCGAGCGTCGTCGACGCGAACCGCCCCGACTAACCCCATCGTCATTCCGGCGAAGGCCGGAATCTATACACGCCGACGCTGCGTCCCTCGGCGGACAGCAGTTCCACCCGCAGCCAACACCCGCCACGGGCAAAGCCCGTGTCGTCGGACGGCGCTGCCAGCGCCGCCGGCCGGGCGCGCCTCGTACGGCGCGGCGCTGCTTCGCTGCGCGTCGCCCGGCGCGCCGTGCAACTCTCTCCCCCCTCCCGCATTGCTCTACCAGACCTTACGCCCCGGGGAGGCCCACCGATGATAACCGTCCACCACCTCGAAAACTCCCGCTCGCAGCGCGTGCTCTGGCTGCTCGAGGAACTGGCCATGCCCTATACCGTACGCCACTATCAGCGGAACAAGACGACGATGCTCGCCCCGCCCGAACTGCGTCGCATCCATCCGCTCGGCAAGTCGCCGGTGATCGAGGACGGCGACGCCGGCGTCCCCGGCGACCCGCTGGTCGTGGCGGAAACGGGGGCGATCGTCGAATATCTGGTCGAGAAGGCCGACGGCCGGCTCGGCACGCCGCGCCATCGCCGCGCGGCGCTGCATTATCGCCACTTCCTCCACTATGCCGAAGGATCGCTGATGCCGCCGCTGCTGGTCAAGCTGGTGCTAGGCCGCGTGCCCCTGCTCGGCAAGGCGGCGCAGAAGAAGGTGCAGCCGATGATCGACGTCCACCTCGACTATGTCGAGGCGCATCTGGCGGCGAACGACTGGTTCGCCGGCGACGCGATGACCGCCGCCGACATCATGATGAGCTTTCCGCTCGAAGCCGCGCGCAGCCGTGCCGGCCTCGACGCCACCCGCCCGCGCACCATCGCGTGGCTGGAGCGCATCCACGCCCGCCCGGCCTATCAGGCGGCGCTCGCGAAGGGCGGGCCCTATGCCTATGCCTATGCCTGATCCGGTGCCGGTTGCAGGAATCGAACCCGCGACCTTCGGTTTACAAAACCGCTGCTCTACCATCTGAGCTAAACCGGCCGACCGGACCCTTGCGTTAGATTTGCCGCGCGCCGTGGTCAATCCCGAACCGGAAGGTCAGCCGACGCCGAACGTCCATCCCTCGGTCCGCGCGACCGCCGGCGTCATCCCCGCCGGCGCCCACAACGCCGGGGCATCAGCCACCCGCCGCAACCATGCCGCGCTCAGTACGGCATCGGTCGCATGATCGTCATACCGCCTGAGCGGCGCATGCCCCGCGCTGCCCAGCACCGCCAGCGCGGCGTCGAGCGCCGGCCCATCGCGCAGCTTGCTCCGCCCGGGCCGCACTCCTGCCGCCCGCGCGGCGATGGTGGTATAGATTTCGACGATCACCGGCCCCCGCTCAGGCACCGGATCGAACGGCCACACCGGTACTTGGCCACCCAGCCGGTGCAGCACGCGCATGCCGGTCAGGCTCGACTTGCCGACCTGCGCCGCGCCGATCAGGTTGAAGCAACTGGTCGGCGACAGCCCCGCCGCGCGCTGCGCCACCTCGCACACCCGCAACCGCCCGCGTCCCGCCTCGAATCGATCGCCACACGCGAAGCGTTGGCGGAAATGCCGGGCGATCTCGCCATGCGCCACCACCGACGATACTCCCAGATGCGGATCGTCGCCCGCCAGCGCCTCGACCATCGCCCACAGCGCCTTGGCGTAGGCCGGCGAGGCATCCCATCCCGGGAAATAGGCGCCATGATCGCAGAACGGCAGCGCGGGCGACAGGTCGAGCCCGATCAACACATCGTCGCGTGTCGCCAGCAGCCACTCGCACACGTCATCCCGCGACCACCCGCCCGGCCGCTCGACCAGCACCGGGGCATCGTCTCCCGGCCCGGCCACCGCCACCGCCACCGCCAGCCCCTTGGGCCGCGCCACCGCCTGTCCCGACCAGTCGATCCCGGCGAAGCGGGTGAAGCGTGACCTCACTCCCCGGTCCGGCGGCGCTCGTCCCACCATGTCATCCGCTCGGCGATCCGCTGCTCGAACCCGCGTCCGCTGGGCTCGTAGAAGCGCTGCGCCGCCATTGCCTCGGGCCAGTAATCCGCGCCGGAAAACCCGTCCGCATGGTCATGGTCATAGGCATAGCCCTTGCCATAGCCGATGTCCTTCATCAGCCGGGTCGGCGCGTTGAGGATCGATGGCGGCGGCATCAGCGATCCCGTCTCGCGCGCCGATTTCCACGCCGCCTTTTGCGCCGTGTACGCCGCGTTCGATTTGGGCGCGGTCGCGCAGTAGAGGCACGCCTGCACGATCGCCAGTTCGCCCTCGGGACTGCCGAGAAAATCATAGGCGTCCTTGGCGGCAAGACACTGCACCAGCGCCTGCGGGTCGGCGAGGCCGATGTCCTCCGACGCGAACCGCGTCAGCCGCCGCAGCACGTAGAGCGGTTCCTCGCCGGCGCTCAGCATCCGCGCCATATAATAGAGCGCCGTCTGCGGGTCCGATCCGCGCAGCGATTTGTGGAGCGCGGAGATGAGGTTGTAATGCCCCTCGCGGTCCTTGTCGTACACCGCCACCCGCCGCTGGAGCAGCGCCGACAGCCCCGCCGGATCGAGCGGTGCGTCCAGCGCAATCGCGAACAGCGTCTCGGCCTGATTGAGCAGGAACCGCCCGTCGCCATCGGCACTGGCGATCAGCGCGGCGCGCGCCGCTTCGTCGAGCGGCAGGGGGCGTCCCTCGACACCTTCCGCCCGCGCCAGCAACTCGGCGAGCGCGCCCGCGTCCAGCCGGTGGAGGATCAGCACCTGCGCCCGGCTGAGCAGCGCGGCGTTCAGCTCGAACGACGGATTCTCGGTCGTCGCCCCGACCAACGTGACGGTGCCATCCTCGACATAGGGCAGGAACCCGTCCTGCTGCGCGCGATTGAAGCGGTGGATCTCGTCGACGAACAGCAACGTCCGCTTGCCCAACCGGCCGTGGTCACGTGCCTCGGCAAAGACCTTCTTGAGATCGGCGACACCCGAAAATACTGCCGATATTTGAGCATAGCGCAGCCCCACCGCCGCCGCGAGCAGCCGCGCGATCGTGGTCTTGCCGGTGCCGGGCGGCCCCCACAACACCATCGACGACAGCCGCCCCGCCGCGACCATCCGCCCGATCGCGCCATCGGGACCGGTCAGATGCGTCTGCCCCACCACCTCGCCGAGCGAGGCAGGCCGCAAACGGTCGGCCAGCGGCCCATCGGCGACCGGTTCGGGGGCGGGGGGCGTGAAGTCGGCGAAAAGGTCGGCCATGCCCGACATGTAGGCGCGGCGCGTCCGGCGGCCAAGCAGATGCGGTACACCGGACGAACGATGCAGCGAAAATATATCTTGAGCCTACTTGCAGCGAAGCGATCAAGATATATCTTGGCGATATGGCAATCGACAGGAACCCGATGTTTTCACATCATCACCATCACGCCGCCGGCCGCGGCGATCCTTCACGCGGCGGCCCGTTCGGTCGCGACTGGCCGATGGGCCGGGGCGGTCGTCCCGGCGGCGGCGGCGGCGGCGGGCGGCGCATCTTCGACGGGAGCGAACTGCGGCTGCTCCTGCTGCGCCTCGTCGCCGACGAACCCCGCCATGGCTATGAACTCATCAAGGCGGTCGAGGCGTTGAGCGGCGGGGCCTATGCGCCGAGTCCCGGCGTCGTCTATCCCACGCTCACGCTGCTGACCGACATGGGACTGACCGAGGAACAGGCCGCCGAGGGCACGCGCAAGCGCTTCGCCGCGACCGAAGCCGGGCACATGCATCTCGCCGAATCTTCCGCGCAGGTCGCCGAGCTGTTCGCCCGGTTGCAGGCGCTGGGCGAACGCCACGCCCGCACCGACGGTGGCCCGATCCACCGCGCCAAGGCCAATCTTCGCGCCGCGATCCACCACCGGCTGAGCGGCAGCGAGATCGATGCCGATACGCTCCATGCGGTCGCCGCGATTCTCGACGACGCAGCACAGAAGGTCGAACGGCTATGAGCACCCACACCAGCACCGCGACCGTCCCGACCCCGCATGCCAGCCGCTATCTCCAGCAGCTCTGCAAGCACTGGCAGCACAACCTGACCGTCGAGTTCACCCCTGACCATGGCACCGTCGTGTTTCCCAAGGACGCGCGTGGTGCCGACCATCCGGGCGACGCGCTGGTGACGTTCGACGCCGGCACCGACGCGCTGACCGTCCGTATCGATGCGACCTCCGCCGAACAGCTCGACGGGCTGAAGGGGGCCGTCGCTCGCCACCTCGACCGATTCGCCTTTCGTGAAGGCGCGCTCGCCTTCGACTGGCGCTGATCCGTTCGTCCCGGTCGTGCGTTTGCCCCGCATGACCGAGACGATCGAATCCCTGCGCGCCGAGATGGAAGCCGCCGCCGCCGCGCTCGATTTCGAGCGGGCGCGGCAGTTGCGCGACCGGATCGCGCTGCTGCGCGGCGGTGCGGAGGCCGATGCCGCGCGTGCTGCCGACACCGCCGGGCTGACCCGCCAGCAGCCGGGCGCGATGGGGCTTGGCACCAGCCGCCAGCGGGTCGAGCCGCCCGCCGGCTGGAAACCGCCGCCGAAGCCCGACCCGATGGTCACGCGCAAGCGATAGCCATCGCCGCTTTCCCGATCGCCCGGTCTGTGCCAGCCTCCCGCCAACCCCTTGGGAGAGACGGCCATGACCGACCTGCGCGACCGTGCCATCGCACTCTACGATGCCTTTACCCACGATCACCGTGATCGCCGCGCGTTCATGAAGGAGATGGTCGTGCTGGCCGGATCGGTCGCGGCGGCCGAGGCGCTGGTCGCCAGCATCGCCGCGTCCCCGGCGGCGGCGCAGCAGGTGAAGGCCGACGACCCCCGGATCGAGGCGGCGCGGCGCAGCGGCACCGAGGCCGGCGCCCCGGCCACCGCCTATTTCGCTGCGCCCAAAGCATCGGGTAGGCAGCGGCCGACGGTTCTGGTAATCCACGAAAATCGCGGGCTGAACGCCCATATCGAGGACGTCGCCCGCCGCCTCGCACTCGCCGGCTTCCGCGTGATCGCGCCCGATTTCCTCGCCCCCCAAGGCGGAACGCCCGCTGACGAGGATCGCGCCCGCACGCTGATCGGCAGCATCGACTATGATCTGGCGCTGGCACAGGCCAAAGCGTTTCTGGCGAAGGCGCGGAAACAGGCAAGCGGCAACGGCCGGACCGGCGCGGTCGGCTTCTGCTGGGGCGGGGCGTTCGTCAACCGGTTGGCGGTCGCCGATCCGGCGCTGACCGCCGGTGTTTCCTATTATGGCCCCGCGCCCGATCCGGCCGAAGCGGGCAAGGTCCGCGCCGCGCTGCTGCTGCAACTGGCGGGCAAGGACACGCGGGTCAATACGACGGCCATCCCATGGGGCGACGCCCTGCGCGCGGCGGCCAAGCGGGCGACGACCCATGTCTATCCCGGTGTCGACCATGCCTTCAACAACGATACGTCGGCCGCGCGCTACGATGCCGCGGCCGCGACGCTGGCATGGGAGCGGACCATTGCCTTCCTGCGTCACGAACTTGACGCGCGATAGCATTATGTTCCACTTCCGTTCCGGCCGAATTGTTTGAGAAGGGAGCCGACCATGACCGGACTGACGCTATACACCAACCCGATGTCGCGCGGACGGATCGCGCGCTGGATGCTGGAGGAAGTCGGCGCCGACTACGGGGTCGAAATGCTCGGCTATGGCGGCACGATGAAGGACGACGCCTTTCTGGCGGTCAATCCGATGGGCAAGGTGCCGGCGATCGTTCACGACGGACGGGTCGTCACCGAATGCGCCGCGATCTGCGCCTATCTCGCCGATGCCTTTCCACAGGCGGGCCTCGCCCCGCGCGCTGAAGAGCGTGCCGACTATTACCGCTGGATGTTCTTCGCCGCCGGCCCGGTCGAGGCGGCGATCACCAACCGGTCGCTGGGGGTGGTCCCGACGAGCGACCAGCAGCGCATGGTCGGTTATGGCGAATACGACCGGGTCGTCGCGGTGCTCGAGGCGGCGGTATCCGCGCATCCCTATATCGCCGGCGACCGCTTCACCGCCGCCGATGTCTATGTCGGCTCGCATGTGATGTGGGGAACGCAGTTCGGCTCGCTGCCGAAGCTCGATGCGTTCATGGCCTATCTCGGCCGGCTGGTCGACCGGCCGGCGCATGTCCGCGCGAGCGCGCTGGACGATGCGGCGATGGCCGAAATGCAGGCGGCGTAACAGGGGAATGGCGGGCGCGGCCGGTGCCGCGCCTGCCTCACCGCTTGATGTTGATGAGCCAGACCTTGGGAAGTCCGGTCGGGCGCGGGGTGCCGTCCAGCCGCCGGGCGCGCAGGATGCGGACGGGATCGAGGATCATCTGCCCCTTCATCGCGTCGAGGCCGCCGCCGGTCGGCACCGCGAGGATTTTCTTGACCGTTGCCATGCCGCCGACCACCCGCCCGAACGCGGCATAGCCGTCGAAATCACCCTTGGCGTCCATGCTCGTCATCGCGCCGACCAGCAGCACGAAATTGCCCCCCGCCGAATTCGCTTCGGGCCGCCTTGCCATCGAGATCGCGCCATCGACATGACGCACTCCGGTCCGGTCGGTGCGTTCGTGGGGGAAGGGCGGCAGGATGCGCCGCGCATCGGTGCGGATGCCGCCCTGGACGAAGCCCAGCTTCGGGTCGCTCTTGCGTCGGGCCGAGCGGTAGAACACCGTATCGTCGAACCGCCCGTCGTCGACATAGGCGAGGAAGTTCTTCGTCGTCGCTGGCGTCCGCTTCGCATCGAGCGCCACGATGATCGGCCCGGCCGAGGTGTCGAACCGGACACGGATATAGCCCGGCGTCGCCCGGGTGGCGGACTGGGCGGCGGCGGGGGCAGGTGCCAGCAGGGCCAGCGACAGGGCGGCGAACAGGATACGCATCGGCGCTCTCTAACGCCTGCCGCCCGCAGGGGAAAGGATCGCCGGTCGCCGTACGGGGAACGACGGCGCGGGACGCGACGTTCTGAACCCCGACTTTCAGGAGAGCCATGCCCATGACCCGTATCCTCGCCGCCGCCGCCCTTCCGGCCTTCGCGCTGCTCGCCGCCTGTGGTGGGCAGGAGATTACCGTAACCAACGACAGCAACGTCGTGTTGAACGATACCTATGCCAACGCCGCCTTCCGCAACGATGGCGAGGTCGGCAACGAGATGATCGCGATCAATCCGATGGATACCGGCGAAAATTCGGTGACGGCTGCTGGCGACGCGATGATGGGCAACACGCCCGACGCGGTGAACGCGCAGATGGGCAACACGGCCAACTGACCACGGCCTGACGCGCCGGTTCGGCCGCGCAACGAAAATCGATTGACCTCCATGCCCCTGCTGCGCGACGACGCGCGCGGGGGAATGGGGTTGATGGACATGCTGAGCGCGATCATCCTGACGGCGGCACTGGCGAGCGCACCGGTAACGGCGGCGCCGGTCCCGGCTGATCCGCCGGTCGCCGACACCGGTGCCGATCTCGAAACCGTTCCCTATCCCTTTCCGCTGATGCGAATGGAAACCAGCGTCGGCGGTGTGCCGGCGGGCATGGCCTATATGGACATCCGCCCGACCGCCGCCGCCAACGGCCGCACCGCCGTACTGCTCCACGGCAAGAATTTCTGCGGCAATAGCTGGGAACGCACCGCCCGGACGCTTGCCGCCGCCGGCTGGCGGGTGCTGGTGCCCGACCAGATCGGCTTCTGCAAATCGTCGAAGCCGCGCACCGCGCAATACAGCCTGCACCAGATGGCGCGCCTCACCACCCGGCTGATGACCGAGCGCGGCATCGCCAAGGCGGTGATCGTCGGCCATTCGATGGGCGGCATGCTGGCGTTGCGCCTCGCGCTCGCCCATCCCGACCGGGTCGAACGGCTGGTGCTGGTCAACCCGATCGGGCTGAAGAACCGCGCCGACGACGGCATTCCCTATACCCCGATCGACCGGTTGTTGCAGGATCAGCGCGCGACGACGCTGGCCAGCATCCGCGCCTATCAGCGCGACACCTATTATCACGGCACCTGGACCCCGGCGTATGAACGCTGGGCGCGGATGCAGGCGGGGATGTATGTCGGGCAGGGGCGCGATACGGTGGCGATGGCACAGGCCAAGACCAGCGAGATGATCTATACCCAGCCGGTCGCCTATGAACTGGGCCGGATCAAGCTGCCGATGACGCTGATCGTCGGCACGCTAGACCGCACCGCCTTCGGTCGCGAACAGGCGTCGCCGACGCTGGCGCAATATCTCGAAACCGCGCCGCAGCAGGCGGCACGGCTGACGACGCAGTTGCCCACCGCGACGCTGGTGCGGCTGGCAGGGGTCGGCCATGTCCCCCAGATCGAAGTGCCCGAACGGTTCGAACGCGCGTTGCTGGGCGCGATGGGAACCGACGTCCGCTAGGCGGTCGCTGCCGGACTACGCGCCGGCGCCGATCCGAAAGTTGTCGTTCGCACAGGCCGGCAGGCGCAGCACGGTCGCCAATCGCCACATCGCCATACCGATCGCCGCCGGGCCAAGGACGGGAACCGCGATCGCCGCCGTCAGGCAGGCGATGACCGTCGCCCCGGATCGCGCATATAGTGCGAACGGCACGACGGCGACCAGCAGCGCGATCGGCACCGGCAGCAGCAGAACCATCGCCAGCATCGCCAGCGCCGCCGCCTCCGCCCATGGCCGCGCATGCCGGACATGCGCCAGCGGTTGGGCCAGCGTGATCGCGACCGATCCGGCGGCCAGCACCGGCAGCAGATGAACGAACGGCGCCACCATCCCGAATCGATCGAGCAGCCACCACAGTCCCGGCGCGGGCGCCGCCGCGAATCCGCTCGCCTGCGTCGCCTGCCACAGTGCCAGACTGCATGTGGCGGCGGCGGAAAGGGGCGGGGCGGGGCGCATCGTCGATCCCTAGCGCGGCAACCCTTGCCAATTCCTTGTGGGCGCGGCGTCATTGACGCTGGCGGGTGTCCGCGATATAGGCCCGCCCTGTCCCGCTGGGTCGGCTTCGTATCCGCGCCGCCAGCCTGCATGTGGGCAAGAGCTGAACATTGCTGGAGACATCGGCCTCGTGGAGAATCCCGCGCGGCCTTTGCGCATTTCTGATGAAGAAGGGCTCCGGCAAAGTAACCGCAAGATAAGGTGAAGGGCTTCATGCCGACGATCAACCAGTTGGTCCGCAAGGGCCGCGAACCGCAGAAGGCCAAGTCGAAGGTCCCTGCGATGGACCAGAACCCGCAGAAGCGCGGTGTCTGCACTCGCGTCTACACGACGACCCCGAAGAAGCCGAACTCGGCGCTGCGCAAGGTGGCCAAGGTTCGCCTGACTAACCAGCGCGAAGTCATCAGCTACATTCCGGGTGAAGGCCACAACCTGCAGGAGCACTCGGTCGTGCTCATCCGCGGCGGTCGTGTGCGCGATCTTCCCGGCGTGCGCTACCACGTCCTGCGCGGCGTGCTCGACACGCAGGGCGTCAAGGATCGCCGCCAGTCGCGTTCGAAGTACGGCGCCAAGCGTCCGAAGTGATTTCGCGCCGCATCGGCGGCGTGAAATCCACCTACCCCAGTAAGCCCCCGACAGGTTCGGGAACCGGCTGAAGATTAAAGGAATATCTGATGGCTCGTCGTCGTCGTCCCGAAAAGCGGGAAATCCTGCCTGATCCCGTATACGGGGATGAGGTTCTGTCGAAGTTCATGAACTCGGTCATGCTGGACGGCAAGAAGTCCGTCGCCGAGGGCATCGTCTATTCGGCGTTCGAAACCGTCGAATCGCGCGCCAAGCGGGATCCGCTGGGCGTGTTCCACGATGCGCTGAACAACGTGAAGCCGAACATCGAAGTGCGTTCGCGCCGCGTCGGCGGTGCGACCTATCAGGTGCCGGTCGAAGTCCGTTTCGAACGCGCCCAGGCGCTGGCGATTCGCTGGCTGATCTCGTCGGCGCGCAACCGCAGCGAGAACACCATGTCGGCGCGCCTGTCGGGCGAGTTGATGGATGCTGCCAACAACCGCGGCAACGCGGTCAAGAAGCGCGAAGACACGCACCGCATGGCGGAAGCGAACCGCGCTTTCTCGCACTACCGCTGGTAAGCTTCGGCGGTGGCTTTTCACCGCTGATCTAACCGCCTATATCGTGGGGAGCGGGCGTCATGCCTCGCTCCCCACATTGCTAAGGAAGCACGACCATGGCCCGCAGCCATCCGCTCGAACGGTATCGTAACATCGGCATCATGGCGCACATCGACGCCGGCAAGACGACCACGACCGAGCGCATTCTCTATTACACCGGCAAGTCCTACAAGATCGGCGAAGTGCATGAAGGCACCGCGACCATGGACTGGATGGAGCAGGAGCAGGAACGCGGCATCACCATCACCTCGGCGGCGACCACCTGCAAGTGGCGCGCGGAAGAGGGCAAGGGTGAAGAGCACCTCATCAACATCATCGATACGCCGGGCCACGTCGACTTCACGATCGAAGTCGAGCGTTCGCTGCGCGTGCTCGACGGTGCGGTCGCCTGTTTCGACGGCGTTGCCGGCGTGGAGCCGCAGTCGGAAACCGTGTGGCGTCAGGCCGACAAGTACGGCGTGCCGCGCATGTGCTTCGTCAACAAGCTCGACCGCACCGGTGCCAACTTCTACTTCTGCGTCGACTCGATCATCGAACGCCTCGGCGCGCGTCCGGCGGTCCTGTATCTCCCGATCGGTATCGAGGGTGGCTTCAAGGGTCTGGTCGACTTGGTAGAGAACCGCGCGATCATCTGGCTCGAAGAGTCGCTGGGCGCCAAGTTCGAATATCAGGACATTCCGGACGACATGGCCGAGAAGGCCGCGAAGTATCGCAGCGAGCTGATCGAGATGGCCGTCGAGCAGGACGACGACCTGATGGAAGCCTATCTCGAAGGCAACGAGCCGTCGGTCGCCGACCTCAAGGCGCTGATCCGCAAGGGCACGCTGGCGATGAACTTCGTGCCGATCGTGTGCGGTTCGGCGTTCAAGAACAAGGGCGTGCAGCCGCTGCTCGACGCCGTGGTCGACTATCTGCCGTCGCCGCTGGACATCCCGGACGTGCAGGGCGTGAAGCTCGACGGCGAGACCCCGGACTCGCGTCCGGCCACGGACGATGCGCCGATGTCGCTGCTGGCGTTCAAGATCATGAACGATCCGTTCGTGGGCACGCTCACCTTCGCCCGCATCTATTCGGGCACCCTCACCAAGGGCGGGTATCTGAACTCGGTGAAGGACAAGAAGGAAAAGATCGGCCGTATGCTCCTCATGCACGCGAACTCGCGTGAGGACATCGACGAGGCGCGCGCCGGTGACATCGTCGCCATCGCGGGTCTGAAGGAAACGACGACCGGCGACACGCTGTGCGATCAGTCGAACCCGATCATCCTCGAGCGGATGGAGTTCCCCGAACCCGTCATCGAGCTGTCGGTGGAGCCCAAGACCAAGGCCGACCAGGAAAAGATGGGCATCGCGCTCAATCGCCTCGCCGCCGAGGATCCCTCGTTCCGCGTGTCGACCGACCATGAATCGGGCCAGACGATCATCAAGGGCATGGGTGAGCTTCACCTCGAAATCCTCGTCGATCGCATGAAGCGCGAGTTCAAGGTCGAGGCGAACGTCGGTGCGCCGCAGGTGGCGTATCGCGAATATCTCGCCAAGCCGGTCGAGCTGACCTACACCCACAAGAAGCAGTCGGGTGGTTCGGGCCAGTTCGGCGAAGTGAAGGTGAAGGTGATTCCGGGCGAGCGCGGCACCGGCTACCAGTTCTTCGACGAGATCAAGGGCGGTAACATTCCGCGCGAGTACATCCCGTCGGTGGAAAAGGGCATGCGCGAGACGGCACTGACCGGTTCGCTGATCGGCTTCCCGATCATCGACTTCGAAGTTCACCTGATCGACGGCAAGTACCACGACGTCGACTCGTCGGCGCTGGCCTTCGAAATCTGCGCGCGTGGCGCGATGCGCGAAGCGGCGCAGCGCGCTGGCATCAAGCTGCTCGAGCCGATCATGAAGGTCGAGGTCGTCACCCCCGAGGATTATCTCGGCGACGTCATCGGCGACATGAACAGCCGTCGTGGCCAGATCCAGGGCACCGACAGCCGCGGCAACGCGCAGACGGTCGAGGCGATGGTCCCGCTGGCGAACATGTTCGGCTATGTGAACCAGCTCCGCTCGTTCACGCAGGGTCGCGCGCAATACTCGATGCAGTTCTCGCACTATGACGAAGTGCCGCAGAATGTTGCTGATGAGGTGAAGGCGAAGATGGCCTGAAGCGCACGGGGCTAAGGTGACTTAGCCCCGAGACGCTGAAGGCCGGCCGGCGGAGCGGCTTGCCGCTTCGACCGACGACCGGGGATTTACTCCCCGGTCGCCCCCCTCCCACGAGGGGCTGGCAATCCCCCCAAACAACCGCTAAAGGCGCGCCTTCGCGTTGCCCTGATGCGGCACCGAAATCGAATCAGAAGGTAGGAAAATGGCAAAGGCAAAATTCGAGCGGAACAAGCCGCATCTGAACATCGGCACCATCGGTCACGTCGACCATGGCAAGACCTCGCTGACCGCCGCGATCACCAAGGTGCTGGCCGAAACGTCGGGCGGCGTCGCCGTCGACTTCGCCAACATCGACAAGGCCCCGGAAGAGCGCGAGCGCGGCATCACCATCTCGACCGCGCACGTCGAGTATGAGACGGCCGCCCGTCACTATGCGCACGTCGATTGCCCGGGCCACGCCGATTATGTGAAGAACATGATCACCGGCGCCGCGCAGATGGACGGCGCGATCCTGGTCGTGTCGGCCACCGACGGCCCGATGCCGCAGACCAAGGAGCACATCCTGCTCGCCAAGCAGGTCGGCGTTCCCACCATGGTCGTCTTCCTGAACAAGGTCGATCTGGTCGACGACGAGGAAATCCTCGAACTCGTCGAGATGGAAATCCGCGAAGAGCTTTCGAAGCGCGAATTCGACGGCGACAACATTCCGATCATCCGTGGTTCGGCCACCTGCGCACTGTCGGGTTCGAACGACGTGTTCGGCAAGGAAGCGGTTCTCGCGCTGATGGCAGCGGTCGACGAGTCGATCCCGCAGCCGGAGCGTCCGCTCGACAAGCCGTTCATGATGCCGATCGAAGACGTGTTCTCGATCTCGGGTCGCGGCACCGTCGTCACCGGCCGTGTCGAAACCGGTATCGTGAAGGTCGGTGAGGAAGTCGAGATCGTCGGCATCCACGAGTCGGTCCGCAAGACCGTCGTTACCGGCGTCGAAATGTTCCGCAAGCTGCTCGACCAGGGCCAGGCCGGCGACAACATCGGCGCGCTGATCCGCGGCGTCGCTCGCGACGAAGTGGAGCGTGGTCAGGTTCTGGCGAAGCCGGGTTCGATCACGCCGCACACCGACTTCCAGTCGTCGGTGTACGTGCTGTCGAAGGACGAGGGTGGCCGTCACACGCCGTTCTTCGCCAACTATCGCCCGCAGTTCTACTTCCGCACGACGGACGTGACCGGCACGATCGAGCTGCCCGAGGGCACCGAAATGGTCATGCCGGGCGATGAAGTCGCGCTGGGCGTAAAGCTGATCGCACCGATCGCCATGGACGTCGGCCAGCGTTTCACCATCCGTGAAGGCGGTCGTACCGTCGGCGCAGGGGTTGTCAGCGGCATCGACAAGTAATATAGCGACTCTACTGACGGCCGCTCCCGGCGACGGGGGCGGCCGTTTGCTATTTAATGAGGGCGACTCGCTTCGAGCTGGGTCATCCAACTAACCATTCGTTGTTAATCAAGAGCCGTCCCAACGGCCCGCTCTTTCGCATCGGTAGGACCATGGACAACAATATCCGTATTCGCCTTAAGGCGTTCGACCATCGCGTGCTCGACCAGGCGGCCGGCGATATTGCCGATACCGCGCGTCGCACCGGCGCCCTGATCCGTGGACCCATTCCGCTGCCCACGCACATCGACAAGTTCACGGTCAACCGCGGCCCGCACATCGACAAGAAGTCGCGCGAGCAGTTCGAGACCCGCACCTACAAGCGCCTGCTCGACATCGTGCAGCCGACCCCGCAGACCGTCGACGCGCTGATGAAGCTCGACCTCGCGGCAGGGGTGGACGTAGAGATCAAGCTGGCGTAATGCCGGCTTTCCGCGACGTAGGGTGATTCCGCCCTGCGTCGCGCTTTCGCTTCCCGCCGGTTCGCGTCAGAACCCGCTGCGGTCGAGGCAGGGAAAGCACCAACGGGATACCGAACGGCAGGTCGTCCGCAAGGACAAAAGCCGTTGACCGAGTCCCCGCTATCGCGCGTGATATTCCCCCGGGAACGATCCGCGATGTCTGGCCCTGGCGGGGGCATGGTTTTCGCAGGGGCTGGGGCTTCGGAGGCGGGCGACCGCGCACCGGAGCCTTTTTCGTTAGGCAAGCTCGTCGTCAAGACGAGCCTCTGTTGGAGGAGATGGTCATGCGTACTGGTGTGATCGCGAAGAAAATGGGTATGACCCGGTTGTTCAAGGATGATGGGCGCCACGTGCCCGTCACCGTGCTGCAACTGGAAGACGTGCAGGTCGTCGCCCGTCGTGAACTGGATCGGGACGGCTACGTTGCGGTGCAGCTCGGCGCCGGCGTCGCCAAGGCAAAGAATGTCGCCAAGCCGCAGCGTGGCCATTTCGGCAAGGCCGAAGTGACCCCGAAGGCGCGCGTGGTTGAATTCCGCGTGGCGGAAGACGCGCTGCTCGACGTCGGTGCCACCATCGGTGCCGATCACTATGTCGCGGGTCAGCTCGTCGACGTATCGGGCCGTACGCAGGGCAAGGGCTTTGCGGGCGCGATGAAGCGGTGGAACTTCGGCGGTCTGCGCGCGACGCACGGCGTGTCGGTGTCGCACCGTTCGCACGGTTCGACCGGTCAGCGTCAGGATCCGGGCAAGGTCTTCAAGAACAAGAAGATGGCCGGCCACATGGGCGATCGCAACCGCACGCAGCAGAATCTTGAAGTCGTGTCGACCGACGCCGAGCGTGGTCTGATCTTCATCAAGGGTTCGGTTCCGGGCCATAAGGGCACCTGGCTGACGGTCAAGGACGCGGTGAAGGTCGCGCGCCATGCCGATGCGCCGTACCCCGCCGGGCTCAAGACCGCGAACAGCAACGAGGCGCCGGCAGCGGCCGCCGACGGCCAGGAGGGCTGATCCATGAAGGTCAAGGTACAGACCCTCGACGCCGTCGAAAGCGGTGACATCGAGCTCAACGACGAGGTGTTCGGCCTCGATCCGCGTGCGGACATCCTGCACCGGGTCGTGACGTGGCAGCTCGAGAAGCGTCGCGGCACCGCCCGCGGCACCCGCGAGCGCGCCGACGTTGCGCGTTCGGGCAAGAAGCTGGGTCGCCAGAAGGGCGGCGGTGTCGCCCGTCACGGCGATCGTCGCGCTCCGGTGTTCATCGGTGGTGGTAAGGCACACGGCGCCCGCGTCCGTGACTTCAATCCCGGCCTGAACAAGAAGATCCGCGCACTGGGCCTCAAGATGGCGCTGTCGAGCCATGCCAAGGCGGGTTCGCTGGTCATCCTCGACGGCCTGACCGTCGAGAACGGCAAGACGCAGGTCCTGCTCGGCAATCTCGCCAAGCTCGGCTTCGGCAAGAAGTCGCTCGTCATCGATGGTGACGCGGTCGAGAACAGCTTCGCGCTGGCCGCCCGCAACCTGCAGCAGGTCAATGTCCTGCCCGCCGGTGGCGCCAACGTCTATGACATCCTGAAGCACGACACGCTGGTGCTCACCCGCGCCGCGATCGAAAAGCTGGAGGCCCGTTTCAATGGCTAAGCAGCAGCAGGCGATCGACATCCGTCATTACGACGTGGTCCTCGCGCCGCACATCACCGAAAAGTCGACGATGCTCTCCGAGCATAACGCCGTCGTCTTCAAGGTCGCGACCAAGGCGTCGAAGCCGGAGATCAAGGCAGCGGTCGAAGCGCTGTTCAACGTCACCGTCACCGGCGTCAACACGATCGTGACCAAGGGCAAGACCAAGAAGTGGAAGGGCGCGCCCTACACTCGCTCGGACTTCAAGAAGGCGATCGTGACGCTGGCCGACGGCCAGTCGATCGACATTACCGAGGGGGCCAAGTAACATGGCACTCAAGCAATATAATCCGACCACGCCGTCGCAGCGTGGCCTGGTCCTGATCGACCGTTCGGCCCTGTACAAGGGTCGTCCGGTCAAGGCGCTGACCGAGGGCAAGACCAAGTCGGGCGGCCGCAACAACAAGGGCCATGTGACCTCGCGCGGGATCGCGGGCGGTCACAAGCAGCGCTATCGCATCATCGACTTCAAGCGTCGCCTGTGGGACGTCGAAGGCACCGTGGAGCGGATCGAATATGATCCCAACCGCACCGCGTTCATCGCGCTCGTCAACTATGGCGAGATCGAGGGCAAGGCCAACGTCGCCTACATCCTCGCGCCGCAGCGTCTGAACGTCGGCGACAAGGTGATCGCCGGCAAGAAGACCGACGTGAAGCCGGGCAACGCGATGGAACTGGGCCAGGTGCCGGTCGGCACGATCGTCCACAACGTCGAGATGAAGCCGGGCAAGGGTGGCCAGATTTCCCGTTCGGCCGGCACCTATGTGCAGGTCGTCGGTCGTGACAAGGGCATGGTCATCGTCCGCCTGAACTCGGGCGAGCAGCGCTACATCCACGCCACCTGCATGGCAACGATCGGCGCGGTGTCGAACCCCGACAACCAGAACCAGAATCTGGGCAAGGCCGGCCGTAATCGCTGGAAGGGCATCCGCCCGCTGACGCGCGGCGTCGCCAAGAACCCGGTCGACCATCCGCACGGCGGTGGTGAAGGCCGGACCTCGGGCGGCCGTCATCCGGTCACGCCGTGGGGCAAGCCGACCAAGGGCGCGCGCACGCGGCATAACAAGGCGACGGACAAGATGATTATCCGTAGCCGTCACGCGAAGAAGAAGGGCTAAACGAATGGCTCGTTCCGTATGGAAGGGTCCGTTCGTGGACCTCAACCTGCTGAAGAAGGCGGAAGCCGCGCAGGACGCCGGCACCCGCGCCGGTCCGATCAAGACGTGGTCGCGTCGCTCGACCATCCTGCCGCAGTTCGTCGGACTGACGTTCAGCGTCTATAATGGCCGCAAGTTCGTGCCGGTTTCGGTCAACGAGGACATGGTGGGCATGAAGCTCGGCGAATTTGCGCCGACCCGCTTCTTTCCCGGCCATGCCGCCGACAAGAAGGGCAAGCGCTGATGAGCAAGCAGGCAGCACCGCGCCGCGTCGGTGACAAGGAAGCACTGGCCGTCGCGACGCAGGTTCGCGGTTCGGCGCAGAAGCTGAACCTCGTCGCCGCGCTGATCCGCAACAAGAACGTCGGCGATGCGATGAACATCCTGGCGTTCTCGAAGAAGGCGATGGCGGTCGATGTCCGCAAGTGCCTCGCTTCGGCGATCGCGAATGCGGAAAACAACCACAACCTCGACGTCGACGCACTCGTCGTCAAGGAAGCCTCGGTCGGCAAGTCGATCACGATGAAGCGTTTCGCGACCCGTGGTCGCGGCAAGTCGACGCGTATCCTGAAGCCGTTCAGCCGCGTGCGCATCGTCGTGTCCGAGGTGGAGGAAGCGTAATGGGTCACAAATCCAATCCCATCGGTCTGCGTCTGCAGATCAACCGCACCTGGGACAGCCGTTGGTACGCCGAAGGCGCCGACTATGGCCGTCTGCTGCTGGAGGATCTCAGGATCCGCCAGTTCATCATGAAGACGCTGCCGCAGGCAGCGATCTCCAAGGTGGTGATCGAGCGTCCGGCCAAGCTGTGCCGCATTTCGATCTTCGCGGCGCGTCCCGGCGTCATCATCGGCAAGAAGGGCACCGACATCGAAAAGCTTCGCAAGAAGCTCGGCTCGATGACCTCGTCCGACGTGTCGCTGAACATCGTCGAGATCCGCAAGCCCGAAATCGACGCCAAGCTCGTCGCCCAGGGCATCGCCGATCAGCTCGAGCGTCGTATCGCCTTCCGCCGCGCCATGAAGCGTGCGGTGCAGTCGGCGATGCGTCTGGGTGCCGACGGCATCCGCGTCGCTTGCGGCGGTCGTCTGGGCGGTGCGGAAATCGCCCGGTCGGAAGGCTATCGTGAGGGCCGCGTGCCGCTGCACACGCTGCGCGCCAACCTCGACTATGCCGAGGCCGAAGCGCACACCGCGTACGGCGTCTGCGGCGTCAAGGTCTGGATCTTCAAGGGTGAGATCCTCGGCCATGACCCGATGGCGCAGGACCGGCTGATGATGGAGGCCCAGACCTCCGGCGTGCGCCCCGCGCGCGACGATCACCGCCGCTAAGGATGATGTGAGATGCTGCAACCAAAGCGCACCAAGTTCCGCAAGGCCTTCAAGGGCCGCATCCATGGCGATGCCAAGGGCGGTACGTCGCTGAACTTCGGGTCGTATGGCCTGAAGGCGATGGAGCCCGAGCGGATCACCGCCCGTCAGATCGAAGCGGCTCGCCGCGCGATCACTCGTCACATCAAGCGCCAGGGTCGCCTCTGGATCCGGATCTTCCCGGATCTGCCGGTGTCGTCGAAGCCTGCCGAAGTCCGCATGGGCTCGGGCAAGGGTTCGCCCGAATTCTGGGTCGCCCGCGTCAAGCCGGGTCGCATCCTGTTCGAACTGGACGGCGTGCCCGGCCCGCTCGCCGCGGAGGCGTTCGAACGCGCCGCGATGAAGCTGCCGATCGCGGTCAAGGTCGTCGCCCGTCTGGGCGACACCTCGCACCTGGAGGGTTGAGAATGACGAAGGCAACCGATCTTCGCACGAAGAGCGACGACCAGTTGGTCGAGGAACTGTCGAGCCTGAAGCGTGAGGCATTCAACCTCCGCTTCCAGGCGGCAACCAGCCAACTGGAAAAGCCGACCCGCGTGAAGGAAGTCCGTCGCGACATCGCGCGGATCAAGACGCTGCAGGGCGAGCGTTCGCGCTCGTCCGACAAGTAAGGACGAGAGACATGCCGAAGCGCGTGCTGACCGGGATGATCGTCTCGGACAAGACCGACAAGACGGTGGTGGTCAAGGTAGAGCGGAAGGTGAAGCACCCGCTCTACGGCAAGATCATCCGCCGTTCGAAGAAGTACCATGCCCATGACGAGGGCAACGAGTATCGCGAAGGCGAGACCGTGCGCATCGAAGAGACCGCGCCGATCTCGAAGCTGAAGACCTGGAAGGTGATCGAGCGGGTGAACACCCACGCGACCCCTTCGGAAGTCGCGGCCGAGGCGTAAGCCTTCGCAGGCGGGTGGGGGCCTTCGGGTCTCCGCCCCCCACGCAATTCCGGGGTCAGACCCGGATCGCAGGAACGCCGACGGACGGGCCTTGCCTTTTCGTCACGGGGCGGTTATTGGGCCGCTCCCCCGGCGTGGACTTGAACAGTCCGCTGCCGGGGTTCATTTTTAGCAGGCGGGGACCGGTCGGAATCGGCCCCATGGACAAGGAATCGCATCGATGATCCAGATGCAATCCAACCTTGACGTCGCTGACAACAGCGGCGCCAAGCGGGTGCAGTGCATCAAGGTGCTGGGCGGCTCGAAGCGCCGCACGGCAGGCGTTGGCGACGTTATCGTCGTCAGCATCAAGGAAGCCGCTCCGCGCGGCCGCGTGAAGAAGGGTGACGTGCATCGTGCCGTCATCGTTCGGACCGCCAAGGACATCCGTCGCGCCGACGGTTCGGTGATCCGTTTCGACGGCAACGCCGCGGTGCTGGTCAACAAGAACGAGGAGCCGATCGGCACCCGTATCTTTGGCCCGGTGGTTCGCGAGCTGCGCTCGAAGGGCTTCATGAAGATCATCTCGCTCGCCCCTGAGGTGCTGTAATGGCTTCCGCAAAGATCAAGAAGGGCGACACCGTGATCGTCCTGTCGGGCAAGGACAAGGGCAAGACCGGTCAGGTCGTGCTGTCGATGCCCAAGGACGACAAGGTCGTCGTGTCGGGCGTCAACATCGCCGTCCGTCACAAGAAGCCGACGCAGGCGGAGCCGCAGGGCGGTCTCGTCCGCTCGGAAGCGCCGCTGCACGTCAGCAAGGTCGCGCACGTCGTCGACGGCAAGCCGACCCGCGTTCGCTTTGAAATCCGTGACGGCAAGAAGGTCCGGGTCGCCGTAAAGGGCGGGGAGGTCATCAATGGCTGATACGTATACGCCACGCATGAAGTCGATCTATAACGATCGCATCATCAAGGCGATGACCGAGAAGTTCGGTTACAAGAACGCGCTCGAAGTGCCCCGGATCGAAAAGATCGTCCTGAACATGGGCGTGGGCGAAGCGACGCAGGACAAGAAGAAGGTCGAGCAGGCCGCTTCCGAAATGGAGCTGATCGCCGGCCAGAAGCCTGTTGTGACGAAAGCCAAGAAGTCGATCGCGCAGTTCAAGCTGCGCGAAGGCATGGCGATCGGTTGCAAGGTGACGCTGCGTCGCGAGCGGATGTACGAGTTTCTCGACCGCTTCCTGACGATCGCGCTGCCCCGCGTCCGCGATTTCCGTGGCCTGAGCCCCAAATCGTTCGACGGCCGCGGCAACTATGCCTGCGGCATCAAGGAACAGATCGTGTTCCCCGAAATCAACTATGACCGCATCGACAAGGTGCGCGGCATGGATGTGATCGTGACCACCTCCGCCAAGACCGACGACGAGGCTCGCGAGCTTCTGCGTCTCTTCGGTTTCCCCTTCCCTCAGGAAGCGGACGCCGAGGAAAAGAAGGCGGCATAACCAAAACCGCTCCCCTTCGCCGGGGAGCGGCCTATGCTTTACTAGAGAGAGCTTAAGTCCATGGCGAAACTGAGTTCCGTGAACAAGAACGAGCGTCGGCGCGCGCTCGTCAAGAAATTCGCGCCCAAATATGCGAAGCTGAAGGCGATCGCAGCCGACCAGTCGCTCGACGAAACCGAGCGTCTGATCGCGCGGCTGAAGATGGCCGAGATTCCCCGCAACGGGAATCCGACCCGCATCCGCAACCGTTGCGAGCTGACGGGTCGTCCCCGCGGCTATTATCGCAAGTTCCGTCTCGCCCGCGTCATGCTGCGGGAACTGGCCAACAAGGGCCTGATCCCCGGCGTCACGAAGTCGAGCTGGTAAGGAACATACAGCATGGCATTGACCGATCCCCTGGGTGACATGCTCACCCGCATCCGCAACGGCCAGCGCGCGCGCAAGGACAGCGTCCTGACGCCCGCCAGCAAGTTGCGTGCCCGTGTCCTCGACGTGCTTCAGCGCGAGGGCTATATCCGTGGCTACAGCGAAGAGCAGATGGGCCCCGCGGCCGGCATCCGCATCGAGCTGAAGTATTTCGAGGGCCAGCCCGCGATCAAGCATGTCGCGCGCGTCTCGAAGCCGGGTCGCCGCGTCTATTCGGGTTCGCAGGAACTGCCGAAGGTTCGCAACGGCCTTGGCATCACCATCGTCTCGACGCCGCGTGGCGTTCTGTCCGACGCCGAAGCGCGCGAACAGAATGTCGGTGGCGAAGTGCTCGCGGAGGTCTTCTGATGAGCCGCATCGGTAAGAAGGCAGTCCCGGTTCCGGCCGGCGTCACTGCCAACATCGCAGGGCGCGAGCTGAGCGTCAAAGGTCCCAAGGGCACGCTCACGCTGCCGCTGGCCGATGACATCGCCTATGCCGTCGAAGGCGACACCATTTCGGTGCAGCCGGCGAACGAAACCAAGCGCGCTCGCGCGTTCTGGGGCATGCAGCGCACGCTCGTGCAGAATCTGGTCACTGGTGTCACGACCGGCTTCACCAAGAAGCTGCTCATCACCGGCGTCGGCTATCGCGCCGCGGCACAGGGTCGTAACCTGAAGCTGCAGCTCGGCTACAGCCACGACGTCAACATCGACGTGCCGGAAGGCATCGAGATCAAGACGCCCGATCAGACCACGATCGAAATCAGCGGGATCGACAAGCAGAAGGTCGGTCAGATCGCTGCCGAGATCCGTCGTTGGCGTAAGCCCGAGCCGTACAAGGGCAAGGGCATCAAGTACGACGGCGAGTTCATCTTCCGCAAGGAAGGGAAGAAGAAGTAATGACCAAGGGTCTCTCTCTCTTCGCGAAGCGCCGTCGGCGCAATCGCACTGCGCTGAAGGCGCGTTCGGGCGGCCGTGCGCGGCTCTCGATCCATCGTTCGGGCAAGCACATCTATGCCCAGGTCATCGACGACGCGGCGGGTCGCACCGTTGCTGCGGCGTCGACTCTGGAAAAGGACGTGCGTGGCACTTCGGGCGCGAACGTCGATGCCGCCAAGGGCGTCGGCACCCGCGTTGCGGAAGCGGCGAAGGCCGCCGGCGTGACGCAGGTCGTGTTCGACCGTGGCGGCTTCCTGTTCCACGGTCGCGTCAAGGCGCTGGCCGAGGCCGCCCGTGAAGCCGGATTGGAGTTCTAAGATATGGCTGACGAAAACAATCAGGCCGAAACCCCCGCCGCCGACGTGTCGGCAGCGCCGGGTGGCGAGCAGCCGCAGGGCCGTGGTCCCCGCGGTGGCCGTGGTCGTGGCGGTCCGGGTGGCCCGGGCGGCGGCGGCGGTCGCGGTGGTCGCGACGGCAATCGTGGCGGTCGTCGTGACGATCGTCGCGGCGGACAGGATGATGGTGGCGAGGAGCTGATCGAAAAGCTCGTCCACATCAACCGCGTGTCCAAGACGGTGAAGGGCGGCAAGCGCTTCGGTTTCGCGGCGCTGGTCGTCGTGGGCGACGGCAAGGGCCGCGTCGGCTTCGGCCATGGCAAGGCACGCGAAGTGCCCGAAGCCATTTCGAAGGCGACCGCCGCTGCCAAGAAGGCGATGGTCCGCGTTCCGCTCAAGGACGGTCGCACGCTGCACCATGACGGCAACGGCCACTTCGGTGCCGGTCGCGTGACGCTGCGTTCGGCGCCTGCCGGGACCGGCATCATCGCGGGTGGCCCGATGCGCGCCATCTTCGAATCGCTCGGCGTCGCCGATGTCGTGACGAAGTCGGTGGGCACGTCGAACCCGTACAACATGATCCGCGCGACCTTCGAGGCGCTGAACGACCAGTCGTCGCCGAAGGCGGTGGCACAGCGTCGCGGCAAGAAGATCGCCGACCTGCTGGGTCGCGGTGGATCTCAGACCGCCGAGGCTGATGCCGCGGCGATCGTGGAGTAACGAGCGATGGCAACCGTCAAGATCACCCAGACCGGGTCGCCGATCCGCCGGACCAAGGACCAGCGCGCGACGCTGATCGGTCTCGGCCTCAACAAGATGCACAAGACCGTGGAACTGACCGACACCCCCGAGGTGCGCGGAATGATCCGCAAGGTGCAACACATGCTGTCGGTCGAGGGCTGAGGCTCTTACCTTCACCAGTGACAAATGCGGGGAAGGGGGCTAATCGGCCCCCTTCCTCATTTTTTCAGCGCGAACATAGCGAAAGCGAGTGCAACTCATGAAACTCAACGAACTCCGCGACAACAATGGTGCCCGCAAGAGCAAGATGCGCGTCGGACGCGGCATCGGCTCGGGCAAGGGCAAGACCGCTGGTCGCGGCCAGAAGGGCCAGAAGAGCCGTGAAGGCGTCTCGATCGCCGGGTTCGAGGGCGGCCAGATGCCGCTCCACATGCGGATCCCGAAGCGCGGCTTCAACAACATCTTCGCCAAGGACTATGCCGAGGTGAACCTCGGCGCGATCCAGAAGGCGGTCGACGCCGGCAAGATCGAAGCCGGCGCCACGCTCGACCATGCGGCGCTCAAGGCCGCCAACCTTGCCCGTGGCGGCAAGGACGGCGTGCGCCTGCTCGCCAAGGGCGAGCTGACCGTGAAGCTCAGCTTCACCGTTGCCGGTGCGTCGAAGTCGGCGATCGAGGCGGTCGAGAAGGCCGGTGGTTCGGTATCGGTAATCGACGTCGTGCCGGCCGCCGAAAAGGCCAAGGCCAAGAAGGGCCAGACGCTCGCCGCCAAGAAGGCCGCGCACGCCTGATCCCGCTCCCGCCCGGTCCCGGTCAACGCGACGGTTCGCCGCGCGACGACCGGGCCGGGCGGTATCCTAGGGGGTGGGCAACCACCCCTTAGACATCCCGGTCGCAACCCCTATATGGTCGCCGGGGGGTGGGCTTGCGGCCCGCCAGCATCATTCGGGACAAATCCATGGCATCGGCCGCCGATGGTCTTGCGACCAACATCAATCTATCGAAGTTCGGCAAGGCGACCGAACTCAAGAAGCGCCTGTGGTTCACGCTCGGCGCGCTCATTATCTTCCGCCTGCTCAGCTATGTGCCGCTGCCGGGGATCGACCCGACGCAGCTCGGCCTGCTGGCCAACCAGACGCAGGGCGGCGTCCTCGATTTCTTCAATACCTTTTCGGGCGGCGCGCTGACGCGCATGTCGGTGGTGGCGCTGGGCGTCATGCCCTACATCACCGCCTCGATCGTCGTGCAACTCGCGACGTCGCTCTCGCCGCAGCTCGCCGCCATCAAGAAGGAAGGCGAATCGGGCCGCAAGAAGCTCAACCAATATACCCGCTACGGTACGGTCGCGCTGACCGCGATCCAAGGCTATACCATCGCGGTCGGCCTCGAGGCGTTCGGCGCGTCGCAGGGCGTGGCGGCGGTGATCGAGCCGGGCCTCGCCTTTCGCGTCGCGGCAGTCATCTCGCTGATCGGCGGCACGATGTTCCTGATGTGGCTGGGTGAACAGATCACCAGCCGCGGCATCGGCAACGGCATCAGCCTCATCATCATGGCCGGCATCGTCGCGCACCTGCCGACCACGCTGCTGCAACTGTTCGAAGGCAGCCGTTCGGGCACGATGAACCCGATCACGCTGCTCGGCATCATCGTCGCGGTCGCCGGCCTCGTCCTGTTCATCTGCTTCATGGAGCGCGCGCAGCGCCGCATCCTGATCCAGTATCCCAAGCGCCAGACCGCGCGCGGGGTCCAGGCCGATCGCAGCCACCTTCCGCTCAAGATCAACACCGCCGGCGTCATCCCGCCGATCTTCGCATCCTCGCTGCTGCTGATGCCGGTGACGATCACCCAGTTCGCAGGGCAAGCGACGGCGGGCGAGAGCCGCTGGGGCGATTTCATCATCTCGCTCAACCAGTATCTGGCGCATGGTCAGCCGCTTTACATGGCGCTGTACGGCCTCGGCATCGTGTTCTTCTCGTTCTTCTACACCGCCATCGTCTTCAATCCCGAAGAGACGGCGGACAATCTGAAGCGCTACGGCGGCTTCATTCCCGGCATCCGCCCGGGCAAGAATACCGAGAATTACTTCGATTACGTGCTGACGCGCATCACCGTACTCGGCGCGGCGTATCTGGTCATCATCTGCCTGCTGCCCGAATATCTGGTGTCGGCACTGTCGATTCCCTTCTATCTCGGCGGCACCAGCCTGCTCATTGTCGTCAACGTGACGATGGACACGGTCACGCAGATCCAGTCGCACCTGCTGGCGCACCAGTATGGCGATCTCATCAAGAAGGCGAAGCTGAAGGGCGGCAACCGCGTCCGCGGTTGACCGGTCCATGGGCGCAAGGGGGCACACTATGGATATTATCCTTCTCGGACCGCCAGGTGCTGGCAAGGGCACGCAGGCTGCACGGCTTGAGGCACGTGGCATGGTGCAACTGTCGACCGGCGACATGCTGCGCGCGGCGGTGAAAGCCGGCAGCCCGGTGGGGTTGCAGGCCAAGGCGGTGATGGACGCAGGCGAGCTGGTGTCCGACGCAATCGTCTCGGCACTGATCGGCGAGCGGCTCGACCAGTTGGGCGACGATGGCGCGATCTTCGACGGCTATCCGCGCACCGCTGCGCAGGCCGACGCGCTTGACCTGCTGCTCGAACATCGCGGTCGCAAGCTGACCCATGTCATCGAGCTGCTGGTCGACGAGGATGCGCTGGTCGAACGTATCGTCGGCCGCTTCACCTGCGGCAATTGCGGCGCGGGCTATCACGACACGTTCAAGCAGCCCGTCGTCGACGGCGTGTGCGATGTGTGCGGTGCGACCGAGTTCAAGCGCCGTCCCGACGACAACGAAGCGACCGTGCGTACCCGCATGGTCGAATATCGCGCCAAGACCGCGCCGATCCTGCCGCTCTACGAATCGCGCGGCCTCGTCCAGCGGGTCGACGGCATGGCGCCGATGGACGACGTGACCGCTCAGATCGCGACGATCCTCGACAATTGACGGTTTCCCTCCCCGCATCGGGGAGGGAATACCCCCGGGGATATGCCCCGGCGGCAAAGTGGTTGATGTCACGTGGCAAATCGCCCACGTCTCGTCCCGAAAATGGTTCCGTTCGGCGGTTGACACACGCCCGGCCCCTCTCTAGTAGCGCTCTACTCCGACGCCGATGATTTGCGGCGGCGTGTTTGCGCGCGCTGCCATCGCGCGTATCGGAAGAAGCAACGCTACGAGATGGGGTGCCGCTGCCATGCAGTGCCCCGTGGAGCTGGGAGAACCTAATTCATGGCACGTATCGCGGGTGTTAATATCCCGACCAACAAGCGCGTCATCATCGCGCTGCAGTATATCCACGGCATCGGCCCGGCCAAGGCCAAGCAACTGACCGACCAGCTCGGCATCGCCGCCGAGCGTCGCGTGCAGGACCTGTCGGACCAGGAAGTGCTCCAGATCCGCGAAGCGATCGACGCCTCGCACACCGTGGAAGGCGATCTGCGTCGCCAGACCGCGATGAACATCAAGCGCCTGATGGATCTCGCCTGCTATCGTGGCCTGCGTCACCGCAAGGGCCTGCCGGTCCGCGGCCAGCGCACGCACACCAATGCGCGCACCCGCAAGGGCAAGGCGAAGCCGATCGCGGGCAAGAAGAAGTAAGAACGATCCGGGGGATCGTTTTTTCTTCTTCTCCGCCGGAGGCAGGGTCGAGGCTGACAGCCTCCCGGCCTCCGTACCACGCTATACAGGTCAGGATTTCCAATAATGGCACGTGAACCGCAGCGCCTTCGCCGTCGCGAGCGCAAGAACATCACCGCCGGCGTCGCGCATGTGAACGCCAGTTTCAACAACACCATGATTACGATCACCGACGCGCAGGGCAATGCGATCTCGTGGTCGTCGGCCGGTGCGATGGGTTTCAAGGGCTCGCGCAAGTCGACCCCGTACGCCGCGCAGGTCGCTGCCGAGGACGCCGGCCGCAAGGCCGCCGATCACGGCGTGCGCACCCTCGAGGTCGAAGTGAAGGGTCCGGGTTCGGGCCGTGAATCGGCGCTCCGCGCGCTGCAGGCCGTCGGTTTCCAGATCACGTCGATTCGCGACGTGACCTCGATCCCGCACAACGGCGTGCGCCCGTCGAAGCGTCGCCGCGTCTGATCCGTGCCTGCCCCCCCGCCGGGTTCGTCCGGCGGGGTTGTTCTTTCATGGCGCGGAACCGTCCCTTCCGCGCCGCCAAGCTAGGGGAAGCCCGTGTCCGTCAACGCTAAGAACTGGCAGGAACTCAAGAAGCCCAGCGGCCTCGAAAAGAAGCCGGGTGGCGATCCCAAGCGTCGGTCGACTTTCGTCGCGGAGCCGCTGGAGCGTGGTTTCGGCCTGACGCTCGGCAACGCGCTGCGCCGCGTGCTGCTCTCGTCGCTTCAGGGTGCCGCCGTCACCTCGATCAAGATCGAGAATGTGCTGCACGAATTCTCGAGCCTTGCCGGCGTCCGCGAGGACGTGACCGACATCGTGCTCAACGTGAAGCAGGTCGCGCTCAGGATGCAGGGCGAAGGCCCGAAGCGCCTGCAACTCTCCGTCACCGGCCCGGCCGAAGTGAAGGCGGGCGACATCGCCGTCACTGGCGACATCGAAGTGATGAACCCCGAACTGGTGCTGTGCCATCTCGATGATGGCGCGACGCTGAACATGGAACTGACCGCGGATGTGGGCAAGGGCTATGTCCCCGCCGCCGGCAACCGCCCGGCCGATGCGCCGATCGGTCTGATCCCCGTCGATGCGCTGTATTCGCCGGTCCGTCAGGTCAGCTACAAGGTCGAGAACACCCGCGTCGGTCAGGAACTCGATTACGACAAGCTGACGCTGACGATTGAAACCGACGGCACCGTGACCCCGGAGGACGCGCTCGCCTATGCCGCGCGCATCCTGCAGGATCAGTTGGCGCTGTTCGTCCACTTCGACGATTCGTCGCTGCCGCGCGCGGCGACGACCGGCACGCAGGTCGCTGCACCGCAGAGCGAAGGTCAGGGCGACACCGCCCAGATCAACCGCTATCTGCTCAAGAAGGTCGACGAGCTCGAACTGTCGGTTCGCTCGGCCAACTGCCTGAAGAACGACAACATCATCTACATCGGCGATCTGGTTCAGAAGACCGAGGCCGAGATGCTGCGTACGCCGAACTTCGGCCGCAAGTCCTTGAACGAGATCAAGGAAGTGCTTTCCTCGATGGGTCTGCGCCTCGGCATGGACATCCCGGGCTGGCCGCCCGAGAACATCGAGGAAATGGCGAAGAAGCTCGAACAGGAGATTATGGGCTGATTTTGCTCCGGGGCAAGCAAGCTTGCCCCGGAGACAAAACCAGCCCGGCCGGCGGGTGGCTTTCAGCCAACCCGACCGACGCCAGCGGCTTTGCCGCTGGCCGCCCGGCAGAAGAACTACGGTGACGGCCCAAACCGCCACCTAGAAGACAGGCGACGGGTGGCGGCCTCCAACAGCCACCTGCTCTGGGGTTCCGTGACACGGCCCCTTAACGAACGAAGGACTTTCCCATGCGTCATCGCGTCGGCGGCCGTAAGCTGCAACGTACCTCGGCTCATCGTATTGCGCTGTTCCGCAACATGTCGGCCGCGCTCATCAAGCATGAGCAGATCACCACCACCGTCGCCAAGGCGAAGGAACTGCGCCCCTACGTCGAAAAGCTCATCACGCTGGCGAAGAAGGGTGGCCTGTCCAACCGTCGTCTGGCGCATGCCCGGCTGCTCGACGATGCGCAGCTCGTGAAGCTGTTCGACGTGTTGGCGACCCGTTATGCCGACCGCAACGGCGGCTACACCCGCATCATCAAGGCCGGCATCCGCGCGTCGGACGCCTCGCCGATGGCGATCATCGAGTTCGTCGATCGTGACGTGTCGGCCAAGGGTCAGGATTCGGGCCCGGTCCTGAACGACGAGGATTTCGACGAAGCCGCCTGATCGGGCAGCCTGATCGAACCGGACAAGGGCGGTCGCACGATGGTGCGGCCGCCCTTTTTCTTATGGTCGATCCGACGATGCCGCGCGCCATCCCGATCGTCACCCCGGAACAAGTCCGTGGTGACGGTCGGGGCAGGACTCATCCCCCGAACAACCCGTCACGCCGCTCATGCGCCAGCAACCACCGCTTGCGCTCGACGCCGCCGGCATAGCCGGTCAGCGCGCCGGAGCGACCGATGATCCGGTGGCATGGCACGACGATCGCGACCGGGTTCGCGCCATTGGCCATGCCCACCGCGCGCACCGCACTCGGTCGGTCGATCATCGCCGCGATGTCGCCATAGCTGACCGTGTCGCCCGCCGTTACCCGCCGCAACGCCGCCCATACCGCGCGCTGGAACGTGGTGCCGCCGGTCACGGTCGGCAGCGAATCGATCGCCGTCAGATCCCCCGCGAAATAGGCCGTCACCGCATCGACGGCAGCGCCGGTCGCCGCGGCCGGAGCGATCGACCAGCCCGCCACCCCGTAATGTCGGTCGAGCAGCCGCCGCATCCGCGCATCATAATCGGCGAAGTCGAGCGCGCGCAGCGTTCCGGTGGCATCGGTCAGCAGGACGACCTCGCCGATCGGAGTCGACAGGCGGTGTTCGGACAGGGGCAAGGGCTGGATCATGACCCGCACCGTGCCGAGCACGCCGCGACCGTGCCAGCGGAAACCGGACATGGCAGTACGGTCAGGTCCGTTTCCCGCTGGTCGCGCCACCCCCGACCCGGCAGGATCGCACCCATGCTCGATCCCGATAGCTGCTACGCCGCGCTCGAACGGCGCGATCCCGCGATGGACGGCCGTTTCTTCGTCGGCGTCACGACCACCGGCATCTATTGTCGCTCGGTCTGCCCGGCGCGCACCCCGGCGCGCTCGCATGCCCGCTTCTATCCCGGTGCGGCGGCGGCGCAGGCGGCGGGGTTCCGCCCCTGTCTGCGCTGCCGCCCCGAAACCGCGCCCGACAGCCCGGCATGGGTCGGCACCCGCGCCTCGATCGACCGCGCGCTGCGGCTGATCGACGAAGGCGCGCTGGCGGAGGGGAGCGTCGTCGATCTCGCTGACCGGCTCGGCATGACCGACCGGCATCTGCGCCGGCTGTTCGAGCGCCATCTCGGCGCGGGGCCGCTGGCGATCGAGGCCACGCGGCGGCTGAACCTCGCCAAGCAACTGATCCATGACACAGCGTTGTCGCTGACCGACATCGCCTTCGCCGCCGGCTTCGGCAGCGTCCGCCGTTTCAACGAGGTATTTCTGAGCGCGTTCGACCGCCCGCCCTCGGCGCTGCGGCGGGGCGGTGCACCGGCCGATCCGGTCGCGCCGATCACCGTCCTGCTCGCCCTGCCGCCCGGCGCGACGCCGGTCGTCCCCGGCACGTTATCGCTCGATCAGGGGACGGTGACGTTGATCGAGCGACGCGGCGGATCGGTGCGAGTCGCGCTGCACGGCGTAGCGTTGGCCGATCTCGGCCGGACGATCGCGGCGGCGAAGCGGGCGCTGGCGGCGGGCTGTCCTACATCGCCGCCGTGCGTCACAACGTCCGATGCGGGGAATGGACTTCGGTCGGGCTGAGACGCCGGCCCCATCAATCAACACCGTCATCAAGTCCGGCGACGTTCGCTCCAGAGCGTGCTTAGTGTGAACTTTGTAAACTTTGGAGGCACGCCGCGGGCAAAGCCCGCGTCGTCGGACGGCGCTTTGGGCGCCGCCGGCCGGTCGCGCCTTGGGCGGCTCGGCGTAGCTGGTGCTACGCCTCGCCCGGCGCGACTGGTGCGACCAATCCATGCCGCTCCAGCATCGCCTGCGGATCGGGATCGCGCCCCCGGAACGCCCGGAACAACTCGATCGCCGGCCTGACCGACCCTTGCGACAGGACGCACGCCCGCAACCGGTCGCCGGTTGCGCGGTGGACGGTCCCGGCCTCGGCGAAGGCGGCGAAGCCGTCCGCCGCCAGCAGCTCGGCCCACAAATAGCTATAATAGCCAGCGGCATAGCCCCCGGCGAAGATATGCGCGAAGGCGTGAGGAAAGCGGTGCCATTCGGGCGGGCGGACCACCGCCACCTCGTCCCGCACCGATTCGATCACCGCCATCGGATCATCGCCATGGACGCCCAGGTGCAGCAGCAGGTCGAACATCGCGAACTCGATCTGCCGGACGAGGAACATCCCCGACTGAAACCGCCGTGCCGCCAGCATCCGCTGGAACAGCGCGTCGGGCAACGGCTCGCCGGTGTCGACATGCCCCGACATGGCGGCGAGCACCCCGGCGTCCCACGCGAAGTCCTCCATCAACTGGCTGGGCAGCTCGACCGCGTCCCACTCGAACCCCGACGTGCCCGAAATGTCGGGCCGGGGGACGCGGGTGAACAGGTGATGCAGGCAATGCCCCGTCTCGTGGAGCAACGTCGTCACATCGTCATGGCTGAGCAGCGGCGTGGCCGCTCCGGTCGGCGCGAAGTTGCAGACGAGATAGGCGACCGGCAGGCTCGGCAAATCACCGTCGAGAAACGGCCGGGCAGGGGCCATCCACGCGCCGCCCTTCTTGCCCGCACGCGCATGCAGGTCGAGATACAGTCCGGCGAACACGCCGGTCGCATCGGCCACATCGTAATAGCGGACGTCGGGATGATAGGTCGCGACGTCGCCCCGCTCGGTCAACGTCACGCCGAACAGGCGGACGAGCAACGCCTGCCATCCGCCAAGCACCCGATCGACCGGGAAATAGGCCTTGATCGCCGCCTGATCGATCGCATGGGCATGGCGCTTCAACCGGTCGCCGACGAAGCCGATGTCCCATGGTTGCAGATCGTCGAGCCCCAGATGGTCGGCGGCGAACGCCCGCAATTCGGTGACTTCGGCCTCGGCATGCGGCTTGGCCCGCGCAGCAAGATCGCGCAGGAACGCCAGCACCTCGCCGACATCGGGGGCCATCTTGGTGCTGAGCGAGCGCGCGACCGGATCGGCGAACCCCAGCAGCGTCGCGGCCTCGTGGCGCAGCGCGAGGATGCGGCGGATCCGCTCGCCATTGTCGAACTGCCCGGCGTGCGGCCCCTGATCCGACGCGCGCGTGCCATAGGCGCGGTAGACCTCGGCGCGCAACGCGCGGTCCTCGGCAAAGGTCAGCACCGCGACGACGCTCGGCTGTTGCAGCGTGACCAGCCAGCCCTCCAGATCGCGGGCCTGTGCGGCGGCAGCCATCATCGCCCGATCGGCTTGCCCCAGCCCGGCCAGTCGCGACTCGTCGGTCAGGTGCAGCGTCCATGCATCGGTCGCATCGAGCACGGCGCTCGCGAACTCGGTCTGCAATGCCGACAATTCGGTCGCCACGGTCTTGAACCGATCGCGCGCCGCATCGTCCAGCGCGACGCCCGCCAGCGTCCGGTCGCGGATCGACCGTTCGACCGCGATCCGGTCGGCATCGGGCAACATGGCGAAATCGGGGGTGATCGCCAGCGCGCGCAACCGGTCGAACATCGCCCGGTCCTGTTGCGCGGCGATGCCGCGTTCGGTCAGCACCGCCTGCCCCTGCGCATGCGCGGCGCGCATCGCGGGGCTGTCCTGCACCGCATGCAGATGCCACACGCTCGACCAGAAATTGTCGATCGCGACATCGGCGCGCTCGATCGGCAGCCAAGTCGCCGCGAACGTCGGCGGACCGTCCAGCGCGGTAACGCTGGCGGCATCGCGCTCGGCCAGCAGGGCGTCGAGCGTCGGACGGATCGATGCGGGGGTGATCACGGCGAAATCGGGCAGGTCGGACAAACGGGCTTCCTTCAACATTCGACGACGTTGACCGCCAGGCCACCCTGGCTGGTCTCCTTATACTGGCTCTTCATGTCCTCGCCGGTCTGGCGCATGGTCTCGATCACCTGATCGAGACTGACGATGTGGCGACCATCACCGTGCAGCGCCAGATAGGCGGCGTTGATCGCCTTGATCGCGCCCATCGTGTTGCGCTCGATGCACGGGATCTGCACCAGCCCGCCGATCGGATCGCAGGTGAGGCCGAGGTTATGCTCCATGCCGATCTCGGCGGCATTCTCGACCTGCGCCGGCGTCGCGCCGAGCGCGGCGGCAAGGCCGCCCGCCGCCATCGAACAGGCGACGCCGACCTCGCCCTGGCATCCCATCTCGGCGGCCGAGATCGAGGCGTTCTGCTTGTAAAGAAAGCCGATCGCCGCCGCGCTCATCAACAGCGCGCGGCTGCCCTCGCGGGTCGATCCATGGACGAACGTCTCGTAATATTTCAGCACCGCCGGGATGACGCCGGCGGCGCCATTGGTCGGCGCGGTGACGACCCGGCCGCCGGCGGCATTCTCTTCGTTCACCGCCAGCGCCCACAGGCTGACCCATTCGAACACGACGCCGGGGTCGCTGCGCGGACCGCGTTCGAGCAGCTTCTCGCGGATCGCCCGAGCGCGCCGCTGCACCTTCAGCCCGCCGGGCAGTTCGCCGCTGCCGGCGCACCCCCGATCGATCGAGGCTAGCATCGCCGCGCGCACTGCGTCGAGAAAGCCGTGCGTCTCGGCCTCGGGCCGCCACGCGCCTTCGTTGGCGGCGACGATCTCGGCGATCGACTGGCGGGTCTCGGTGCACAGCGCCAGCAGGTCGTTACCGCTCGCGAAGGGATGGGGGAGGGTCAGGTTGATTCGCGGGGCTGCCTCGCCCTCGGCGCGGATCGCCCCGCCGCCGATCGAGTGATAGCGGCGCGTGATCCGGCTGCCGTCGGCCAGCACGGCGGTGAACGCCATGGCGTTGGGATGCCCGGGCAGGAACCCCGGATGGAAGATCAGGTCGCGCGCCGGATCGAACGCGATTCTCACCTGTCCGGCGAGCGCAAGCGCCGCCGTCTCATGGATCGTGGCGACGATGCCTGCGAC
>NZ_LMQO01000001.1:0-1287500 GCF_001425385.1 Sphingomonas sp. Leaf407 | reverse complement strand
TTACCGGATGAGTTGTGTTTAGGGGTGAAAGGCCAATCAAGCCGGGAAATAGCTGGTTCTCCGCGAAAACTATTGAGGTAGTGCCTCGGATGGACACCTTATGGGGTAGAGCACTGGATGGTTGCGGGGGTCGCGAGATCTACCAACACTAACCAAACTCCGAATACATAAGAGTGATATCCGGGAGACAGACGGCGGGTGCTAAGGTCCGTCGTCAAAAGGGAAACAGCCCTGACCTACAGCTAAGGTCCCCAAGTCGTGTCTAAGTGGGAAAGCATGTGGGAATCCCAAAACAACCAGGAGGTTGGCTTAGAAGCAGCCATCCTTTAAAGAAAGCGTAACAGCTCACTGGTCTAAACAAGGGTTCCTGCGGCGAAGATGTAACGGGGCTCAAGACACGCACCGAAGCTTAGGGTGTGGATTTATCCACGCGGTAGCGGAGCGTTCCGTACGCCTGTGAAGCGGCCTGGTAATGGGTCGTGGAGGTATCGGAAGTGCGAATGCAGACATGAGTAGCGATAAAGAGGGTGAGATGCCCTCTCGCCGAAAGACCAAGGGTTCCTGCGCAAGGCTAATCCGCGCAGGGTGAGCCGGCCCCTAAGACGAGCCCGAAGGGGGTAGTCGATGGGAACCACGTTAATATTCGTGGGCCTGGTGGTGTGTGACGGATGGCGTGTGTTGTCGGATCTTATCGGATTGATCCGGCTTCGAAGCTGTCCCGGGAAATAGCCCCACCGTATAGACCGTACCCGAAACCGACACAGGTGGTCAGGTAGAGTATACCAAGGCGCTTGAGAGAAGTGTCCTGAAGGAACTCGGCAAATTGCCTCCGTACCTTCGGAAGAAGGAGGCCCCAACTAGGCGCAAGCTCTGTTGGGGGGCACAGGCCAGGGGGTAGCGACTGTTTAGCAAAAACACAGGGCTCTGCTAAGTCGGCTTCAAGACGACGTATAGGGCCTGACGCCTGCCCGGTGCCTGAAGGTTAAGTGGAGGGGTGCAAGCTCTGAAATGAAGCCCAGGTAAACGGCGGCCGTAACTATAACGGTCCTAAGGTAGCGAAATTCCTTGTCGGGTAAGTTCCGACCTGCACGAATGGCGTAACGACTTCCCCACTGTCTCCAGGACATGCTCAGCGAAATTGAATTCTCCGTGAAGATGCGGAGTACCCGCGGTTAGACGGAAAGACCCCGTGCACCTTTACTGCAGCTTCAGAGTGGCATTAGGAAAGAACTGTGTAGCATAGGTGGGAGGCTTTGAAGCATCGTCGCCAGATGATGTGGAGCCATAGGTGAAATACCACCCTGTTGTTTTCTGATGTCTAACCTGCGCCCATGAAACTGGGCGAGGGACCCTCTGTGGCGGGTAGTTTGACTGGGGCGGTCGCCTCCTAAAGAGTAACGGAGGCGCGCGAAGGTTGGCTCAGGACGGTTGGAAACCGTCTGTTAGAGTGCAATGGCATAAGCCAGCCTGACTGCGAGACTGACAAGTCGAGCAGAGACGAAAGTCGGTCATAGTGATCCGGTGGTCCCTCGTGGAAGGGCCATCGCTCAACGGATAAAAGGTACGCCGGGGATAACAGGCTGATAACCCCCAAGAGCTCATATCGACGGGGTTGTTTGGCACCTCGATGTCGGCTCATCACATCCTGGGGCTGGAGCAGGTCCCAAGGGTTTGGCTGTTCGCCAATTAAAGTGGTACGTGAGCTGGGTTCAGAACGTCGCGAGACAGTTTGGTCCCTATCTGCCGTGGGCGTCGAAATTTGAGAGGAGTTGACCCTAGTACGAGAGGACCGGGTTGAACGTACCTCTGGTGTACCTGTCGTCGTGCCAACGGCGCAGCAGGGTAGCTATGTACGGACGGGATAACCGCTGAAAGCATCTAAGCGGGAAGCCTCCCTCAAGATAAGATTTCTTAGGACGGTCGGAGACCACGACCTTGATAGATCGGATGTGGAAGCGCGGTAACGCGTGAAGCTAACCGATACTAATTGTCCTATTCGCGCTTGTAGAGTTCACACCGCCAACGTCAGCACTGGCTAGACGTTCACGTGGTTGAAACCGCTCAAGCCTTGACACACACCGATTTGAAAAAACCAATGTGCACCGCCTTCATTGCCTGGTGGCTATAGCGTTTGTGAACCACCCGATCCCATCCCGAACTCGGCCGTGAAACCAACCTGCGCCAATGGTACTATCGCTCAAGCGATGGAAGAGTAGGTCGTCGCCAGGCATTGAAGCCGGTGCACATCACAATGTCTCAAATATCCACACCCCTTCCGCCYACAACGGCGAACAAGGTGTCGCGGGGTGGAGCAGCCCGGTAGCTCGTCAGGCTCATAACCTGAAGGTCACAGGTTCAAATCCTGTCCCCGCAACCAAAACTACAACGCCTCACAACACATAGCCCGCGTCCAACAGGACTGCGGGCCAGCTTGCGTTCGGCGTGCTTGCCAGTAAGCGAGCGTGATCGATCGTTCGGATTCACCTTCGTACTGTCCATCTAGTCTTCTGCGCGGATCGTCTTGATGTCGCTGTCCGCCGCCCAGCGGTGGACGTCCTCGCGGCGTAGCGCCGTCGCCATCAGGTCGGGAAACTGGTCTGGGGTGCAGGCGAACACCGGGATGCCGAGCGCCGCCACCCGCGCCGAAAGCTGCGGATCATAGGATGGCCGGCCGCTGCCGGTCAGCGCGAGCAGGACGACGACGTTCACTCCCGACACCGCCAGCCGCGCCAGCCGGTCGACCAGCGCATCGGCATTGCCGCCTTCGTACAGGTCGGTGATGAGTATTAGATGCGCCTTCACCGGCCGTTCGATCCGGTCCGCGCAATAGGCGACGGCACGATTGATGTCGGTGCCGCCGCCCAGTTGCACGCCGAAGAGCACCTCGACCGGATCGGCCAGTTCCTCGGTCAAATCGACGATCGCGGTGTCGAAACAGACCAGCTTGGTCGCGACCACCGGCAGCGACGCCATCACTGCTGCGAAGATCGAGGCATAGACGACCGAACTGGCCATCGATCCCGACTGGTCGACGCACAGGATCACCTCGTCCAGATCGACGATCCGCCGCTGCTGGCGCAGGAAGCCGATCAGGCGTTCGGGGACGATGGTGCGGTGCGCCGCCTGATAATGGCGCAGGTTCGCGTGGATCGTGCGGGGCCAGTCGATGTCGGCGAAGCGCGGCTGGGTGGTCCGTCGCGACCGGTCGAGCGCGCCGCGGATCGCATCGGCGGTTTTTGCCTCCAGCCGGGCCATCAGTTCCGCGACGACCTTGGCGATCACGGCGCGTGCCGTTTCCCGCGTTTTTTCGGGCATCACCCCGCGCAGCGCCACGAGGTCGGCGACGAGGTTCACGTCCGCCTCGACGGTCGCCAGAAATTCGTGTTCGAGCAGCATCTGGCGCAGGCCCTTGCGCTCGAACGCATCCTTCTGGATCACCTGCACGACCGGCGTCGGAAAGAATTCGCGAATGTCTCCCAGCCATTTGGCGACGCTCGGCGCCGACCCGCCGAGGCCGCCGCGCCCTTTCTTTCCTTCGTCGCCATCGCCGTAGAGCGCGGCGAGCGCCTGCGCCATGCGTCGGTCGCTGTCGGACAGGGGATAGCTGACGTCGTCGCTTTCCTCGACGCCCAACGCCAGCGTCCAGCGGCGGCTGCGTTCGTGGTCCTCTGTCATGCCGCCCCCGTCATCAGCGCCATGATGCGCGCTTCATGTGCCGGCCATAATGTCGCGGCGCCCGGTAACAGCCGATAGCCGCGATGGTCCTTGCCCGTGCCCCCGAGCGCCGCATCGAGCAGGCGGCGGCGTTCGTTGCGATCGAGAGCGGCGAACACCCGGCGGAACAGCGGCAGGTTGGCGACGAACGCCTCCTCGTCCAGCCCGCCGAGCCACCCGTCGACCGCATCGCGCAGCACGATGTCGTGGATCAGCCGCGCCCCGGCACCTTCCAGAAAGCCCTCGAAGAACCCTGCTGCCTGCGCGACGGGCGTGCCCGGCGACAGCATCCGGCCGAGCAACGTTGCTGCATCGGTAGCGGTCAGCCGATCGGCTTCGTAGAGCAGCCGCGCGGCGGTGCCGGCGACGAGGCGGGTCGCCTGATCGTCCTCGCCAAGCGTGGCGAGCGCGTCGTGCCAGCGGGTCACGACGTCGGCGTCGAGCTGGGCGAGCTGGATCGCGCTTTCGGCGGCGAGGATCGCCGACCGCAACGCGCCCGCCGCATCGTCGTCGAGCCCGCGCGCGGCATAGGGCAGGGCGATCGCCGCCTGCACCACGATGCGTGGCATCAGTTCGCCCAAATGCTCGACCGTTCCGGCGCGCGCCTCGCCATAGCGCAGGATGTCGGCCATCGGCGGGAGTGCCGCGAGCAGCGCGTGGCAATCGTCGGTCAGCGCCGCGCGCCGTTCGAGCAGCGCGATGCCGGTTTCGGTCGCCTGGTCGAGATCGGCGACCATCGCGCTGCGGACCAATGCGGCAAGCCTCCCCAGATCGGCCTCGGCGCGCATCGCCTCCCCTAGCCGCCCCGCCGCCGCCTTGGCGATCGTCGAGCCATGGACGAGGTTTTCGACCAGCCGGACCGCATATTCGGGCTGCCATGCCAGCAGCCAGTTTTCGCGGAACGTCCCCCGGCTGCGCCCGGCATCGGCAAGGCGGCCCCATGGCACGTCGAGCGCATTCAACCGGTGGAGCAAGGTCGAGCGAGCAAGGCCGCTGTCGCTGCGCAGGTCGAGCGTCAGCGCGCGTTCGAGCGCTTCGGGTTTCAGGCGCGTCGCCTTTTGCTGGCGTTGCAGATCTTCCAGCAGCGGCGCGAGCGGGGTGTCGGCGGGGATGACGCCGACCGCCGATCCGATCAGCAGTTCGGCGGCAATATCGTCCCACACCGCAGCTTCGCCGTTGCACAGGCAGGCGATAGCCGCTTCGCGCAGTTCCTCGAACCCGGGATGCGGGCGTTCGCGAAGGGCTGCAAGCGCATGCCCCAGCCGCTGCGCCTCGATCACCGAGGCGGTCGAGACGAAATGGCCGCGTGTCCGCATCACCCGCGCGATCCGCGCGAGCCAGATCGAGTCGCGATCCTGCGTCGCACGGGTGTGCCACAGATGGTCGCACCAGCCGGGCGCGACGACGCCGGCGCCATAGCCGCTCGACCGGGCGAGGCGCGGGGCAGTCCAGGGTGCCCATGTCGCCTTCATCTTTGCCTTCGGCCGTCCTTTCAGCAGCGCGCGGTCGGCGGCAAGGCTGTGCCGTTCGGCAAGCGCGGGGACATGCCATGCCCCGCAGACGACTGCGACCGGGCGATCGCTGTCCTTGGCGGCGCGGGCGATCTCGATCCGCATATGCGCCTCGCGTGCCGCTTCGCGGGGGCCAAGCGGGCGGGCTTCGCGGCGCAGCGCGGTCATCGCATCGGCGACGGCGGCGAACACCGTGGTCGATTCCGGATTCTCCTCGATCACGTCGCTCCACCAAGATTCGCCATCGGCATAGCCGGCGGCGGCGGCGAGGATGCCGATCGGATCGTGCGCGATCGGATCGTCGTCGGTGGTGATCGGCGCATCCCCCTCCGTCTCCCTGCCCGGCGCACCCGGCCGGTCGGCGGCGGGCAGGTCGATGAAACGTAGTTCGGCACCGTGCGCCACCGCCCAGCGTGCCGCCTGATATTCCGGCGAATAGTCGGCGAAGGGAAAAAAGCTGGCGTCGGCCGGATCGTCCTCGGCATAGGTCAGCAGCGCGACCGGGGTCGCCATCGCCGGATCGGCGAGCATCGGCAGCAGGTGCGAGGCATCGGCCGGTCCCTCGATCAGCACCGTGCCCGGTTGCAGCGTGTCCAGCGCCTCCACCAGCCGGCGCGCCGAGCCCGGACCGTGGTGGCGGATGCCGAAAAGCGAGACGTCGGCCGGCATCGCGTCAGATCAGGTCGGTGAGCGAGGCATAATAGCGTTCGAACCCGCGCCGCTTCTTGAGCACGGTTTCGAGATATTCGCCGAGCACCGCCTTGTCCTGCACCGGGTCCTTGACCACCGCGCCGATCATGTTCGCCGCCAGCGTCTCGGGCGTCAGGCGGCCATCGTTGAAGAAGGTCGCCTGGCTGATCCCGCCGACCATCACCCCGATCGCCTCGGCGGTGGACAGGCCGCCCGACGGGGTCTTGAGCGCGATCTTGCCGTCCTCGGTCGAGCCTGAGCGCAATTCGCGGAAGATCGCGACGACGCGCGCGACTTCCTCCGCAACGTTCTTCGGTTCGGGCAGGTCGAGGCTGCGCGCCATTTCGCCGACGCGCTTGACGATGATCGCCACTTCTTCCTCGGCGCTGTCGGGCAGCGGCAGGACGACGACGTTGAAGCGGCGTTTCAGCGCCGAGCTGAGGTCGTTGACGCCCTTGTCGCGGTTGTTGGCGGTGGCGATGATGTTGAACCCACGCCGGGCATAGACCGCGCCGTTCAGTTCGGGGATCGGCATCATCTTTTCCGACAGCACGGTGATGAGCGTGTCCTGCACGTCCGATCCCATCCGGGTCAGTTCTTCCATCCGGCACAGCTTGCCGGTCTCCATCGCGCGCATCAGCGGGGTCGCCACCAATGCCTCGCGGCTTGGGCCATGGGCGAGGAGCTGGGCATAGTTCCAGCCGTAGCGGACCTGATTCTCGTCGGTGCCGGCGGTGCATTGGATCACCATCGTCGAATCGCCGGTGATCGCGGCGGCCAGATGCTCCGATACCCAGGATTTGGCGGTGCCCGGCACGCCCAGCAGCAACAGCGCGCGATCGGTGGCCAGCGTCGCCACCGCCGTTTCGATCAGCCGCTGGTCGCCGACGTATTTGGGGGTGATGACCGTCCCGTCGGCGGCATGGCCGCCCATCAGATAGGTGACGACCAGTTTCGGCGAGAGTGACCAGCCGGGCGGGCGGCGATCGGTATCGCCGGCCGCCAGCGCGGCCAGCTCACCGGCATAGGTCGTCTCGGCGGGCAGGCGCAGCGTTTCGCTCATCGGGGCAGTCTCCTGTCATCGAGCGCGGCGTTCAGCCGCAGCATGTCGAGCCGGGGGTCGGACGCGATCAGCCCCGCCCGGCCCAGTCGGTCGAGCGCCCGGACCGCCCCGTCGCGCGACGCGAGCAGGCCGAGCGCCAGCAGTTCGGCGGCGGGATCGCCACCGTCGATCGCGGCAAGCAGCGCGGTGCCGGCGGGGGTGGTCATCGGATCGTCGATCGCGCCGCAGCCGCCGGCGATCGACAGCGTGGTCATGAAGCTCGTGGCCGTCGTGCGTAACCATCGCGTGGCGATGGCATGGCGTTGACGCTGGTCGAGACGCGGCAACAGCGCCGTCAGCAGATGAATATCGTCTGGCGTCGTCAGCGCGTCGACAACCGCGACGATGATCGGGTCGGGGGCGGAGCGGGCGATCATCGACGCGAAGCCATAATCGTTGCGGTGGTTGTCACGCCAGACCCATGCCGCGGCCAGTCCGTCGGCGGTCAGGGCGAGCGCATCGGCAAAGGCGTCGAATGCGACCAGATCGAACAGATTGCTCCGGCGGGTCGACTGCGCCGGGGTCTTGATCGGTTGCGGCACCACTATTCTGGTCCGACGCAGCAGCCCCTTCGTCTGGACCGAATGGAAGGCGGCCAGTTCAGCGGCATCCTCGCCACCGGTCACGCCGTGCCCCATGCGGGCGAGCAACGATGCGGCGAGCGCCTTCACGCGCGGCGCGCGGTCGGTGGCGAGGCTTTCGAGCAGCGGCCGGTCGGAATCGGACAGGCCGGTCGCCAGCGTCTCGATCAGGCGGACGCGGTGGTCGGCGATTTCCTGACCAAGCTTCTGCGCGAGCAGCGCGGTCGCGGCGGCGGGATCGCGCTGGCGCAGCGTGGTGAAGGCGGCGCGGCGTGCGGCGGGGCCGAGCCGGTCCCAGCTTGCGGCGTCCAGCCCGTCGGCGGCGGTCGTCGCGTCGGATGCCCAGTCCTGCCACGGTGCATAGACGGCGGGCACGTCGTCGCCCGGTCTGGGCAACCAGTCGCTGGGATGCAGCGTCCGGCCGCGCGCGTCGAGGAAGTCGAGCAGGTGCCGCCGCATCGGGTCGCGCAATTGCTGGAGCAGCCGCCGCGCGCGCGGCCGCAGCGAATCGGCCAGCGGTGGCTGCGCGAGTTGCGGGATGTCGCCGCGCGGTTGGACCCCGCCCACGGGTTCGGCGATGGCGAGCGTACCGAGATACTGGCCGGACAGCGCGAGCAGGCGCAATTCGGCTTCGGCCGGGTCCTGCCCGAGCAGGTCGCGCCATGCGTCCGGCGCGACCGATGCCGCGCTGCCACCCATCGTCCAGCGGGTGAGTACCGGCCCCAGCGTGTCGAGAATATCGTCAGCCATGATCGACCCGTCCCCATGGCGTCCGCGTCGCCAGCAGATCGATCCGGCTGCCCGACCATAGCGCGGCGGCACCGGTCAGGTCGGTGCCGGCGATCAGCCCGTCGGCGTCGCCGGCGAGCGGCAGGCAGAGGTCGCCATCCCGCTGTCGCCACCACGCGGTGCCGGCCCGGTCGAACCCGATGCGGCCGGGCGGGAGCAGGACCGGACGTTCGGTCGCCCATGGCTCGGCGAGCAGCGGGTCGGTCAGCGTGGCGGCGAGCGGGCCGTCGATCGCGGGCCAGTCGAGCGGCGGACCGTCGATCAGCGTGGCCTCGCGCCGGAGCAGCAGCGCGCGCAGTGGCGAGCGCGCCGGATAGAACACCAGTTCGGCGGGGAATTGCTCGCCCGGCGTGAACACCGATCCACGACGGCCGACGCTGGCCGGAAAGAAATCGAGCAGCATCGCGAAGCGCGGGCTGCCGCCAAGGTTCAGCAGCCATGTCGTCTGCGACACCAGCCCGTCGCGGCGGGTGTGGACCCGCTCGGCGAGGACTTCCCACACGCTCGACACGCGCGGCGCGGACGGGTCGGCGAGCAGCGTTTCGCGATTCTCGGCGGTGGCGACGGCACGGCGCAGTTCGGGATCGTGCGGAGCCGCGCGAGCGGCGCGGGCGAGCAGCACCAGCCGCGCAAGCTCGACCGTCGCCCCGCGCACCCGGTCGCCCGGTTGCAGCGCCAGCAGCCGCGCGGGCAGTTCGTCGATATGGCCGGCGAGCGCTGCCGCCTTGCCGTCGACCAGCCGTGCGCCGATCCGGCGACAGCGCGTCGTCACCTCATCGACGAACCCGCCCAGCCCGAGGCGCAACTGGTCGCCGACCCATCCCTCCAGCGCATCGAGCGCGTCGAGGATCGCGCGTTCGGTATCCCCGGCGCGCTTGACGGCGGCGGCCTCGCGCTTCGCATCAGCCCTGGCGTCCTCGACCGGTTCGGGGTCGACGGTGCGGGCGGCATGGAGGTCCTTGGGGGCAGCGGGTGCGGCGGTTTTTGTCGAGGGGGCGCGTCGCCGGGCCAGCCAGTCGCCGACCCAGTCGGGGGTCTCGGCGGTGGGAAAGGGGACGATCGCCTCGGCATGGAGCCACAGCAGCGCGAGGCTGTGTTTGCACGGGAATTTGCGCGACGGGCAGGTGCATTTGTTGCCGAGGTCACGCAGGTCGGCCATCACCCGGTACGGGTTCGCGCCCGATCCAGCGCATTCGCCCCAGATCAGCGCGCCATCGTCGCTTATGCCCACGCCCGACCATTTGCCGGGTTTGACGAGCCCGGCGGCGGCCTTCAGCGACGGCTGATCGGTGGCAAGCCCTTCCACCGCCTTCAAGTCGATCGCCACGCCACCCCCGGACCTTCGTGTCGCACAATGATAGGCTGGATGCCGGAAAGCTCAACGGGCTTTGCGGCGTGCCCCGGTCCGCAGTTCCACGGTCGTCGTGCCCCGGCCGAGCGCGATGGTGTAGCCGCCGCGCTCCGGCACACCGCGTACCGGGCGATAGGGCAGGGCGTCGGGTGCGGTCGCCTCCACCATCAGCCGCGCCGCCGGAGTATGGGCATCGGCCGGGTCGAGCGTCAGCGTGATCGCCCCGGTCGCGGGCACATAGCGCGCCGAGGCGATCTTGCCCGCCGCCAGCGTGATCCATGCCTTCGCCGGCGCGATGAACAACCGGCTGCGCGCGCCGTCCTTCGGCGTGACCGTCAGCGCGCCGTTTGCCTGCGCAAGATTGCCGCCATAGGCGAGCCAGCCGAAGGTCGGATCGTTGACGACATAGGTCGCCGCCGCGATCGCGTGACCATAGAGGCCCATGCCATAGTCGCCCGAATAGGCGTCCCATTTCAGCATGTCGGGTGCGGCATGGAAGGCGGCGGACGAAAAGCCGTCGCGATCGATGTTGGTGATCCCGCCCATCAACCCGCCATAGGCGACGCGCAGCAGGTGCAGGTCGGCCGGGTCCGCCCGGAACGCATCGAACAGCGGCACCGCGTTCAGCGTCGATCCGTAATGATGGATCTGTCGTTCGATCCGGGGCACCTTGCCGCCATAGAGAAAGTCCCAATAGCGCCGGGCATTGCCGTTATAGCCCCAGTGCGGGATCGTCGGATCATAACCGAGGATCACCTCGCGCGTCGTATCCGCCTGCGGCTGGTGTCCGAAATAGCGCATCCACGCATAGACTTCGGGCTGGCCGGTCGAATCCCACGCCATTTCGCTGCCAAAGGGATATTTCAGCGTTTTCCAGTGATCGGCGCGGCCCCGCATCAGCGCTTCCATCGCGGTCGCCTGAACGCTCATCCCCTCGCGCTTCAGGTCGTGGAGGATGTCGAGGAACACGTCGCCTTCCATCAGCCCGAACTGGGCGTAATGCGGCGCGTCGCGCATCATCGCCACCGTCGTCGCGTAGGCGCGCTCGAGATACCAGCGCCAGTCGTGCCGCGTCACCAGCCCCGGATGGTTGCGCGCGGTGCGATACAGCACCCAATGGCCGATCGCGACATGCGGATAATTATAGGCGCGGCCGAGGTCGTTCGCATCCTTCTTCGACCACGACGTCCACGTCGTCCAGTTCGCCGCCGGGTCATAGGCGCCGGGATGCAGCGCCGGATCATAATAGAACAGGCTCTTGCGCACCGCGCCGTCGGTCGAGCCGCCCTCGACCTGCAACCGGCCGGCCACGGTTTCGTCGACCATCCGTTCCAGCTTAGCGACCTCGGCCATGTCGGGGTGGTCGAGCTGTTTCATCATCGCCGCGACCCAGCTTCCGCCGCCGCCCTCGTCGCTCATCCCCGCGATCCAGACGCGCGGTTCCTGGCGCACGATCGCCTTGGCATCATTGTCATAGGTCAGGATCGCCGGCGATCGGCCGAACGGGTCGCCCGTGCCCTCGAACCATTGTTTCGTCGTCGCGAAGCGGCCGAGATCGGCCATCGTCCGATCCAGCGGCTTGGTGACGAAATAGCTGACCGTCTGCACCGACCCGTCGGCATAGCCGATCGACACCCGCGCCCGGCCCCAGCCGGTCCCGCGCACGGCAAGCCGTTGCCACCCGTTCACCTCGCCGGCGCGGGTGAGCGTCATCGCATCGGCCGGTTCGACCGTGATCCGCGCGATCGGCTGCGGCGCCTTCACGAACAGGCTGGCGTCGAGGTCGGTCGGCACGACATAGCCCGGCACGCCGATCGCCACCGGCCGTGCGTTGGCGGCAAGCGTCGTCTCGATCGCGCGGATCGTCGGCGACTGGACCAGCCGCACGCCGAAGCTGCGCCGTTCGCCGGGCGCAAGGGTGAAGCCGGTCGGCCGGTTCCATTGGTCGTCCGCCTTTGCCCATTCGCGGCTCGCATAGGCGGCGCTGGCGACCGTCCAGTCGTAGAAGCCTTCGGAGGTTTGCCCGCGCGGGCTGCGGTCGGTGAACGACTGGCCCTTCGCCTCCTTTTCGCTCGGGATCGGCCGCCATGCTTCCAGCGGCGTGCCGGCTTCGGGCAGGACGAGCAGAGCGGGGCCGGCACCGTTCAGCCGCGTGACCTGAAGATAGCCCGCGTCACGCCCGATATAGGGGTCGACGAAACTGGCCTGCGCATGCGCTTCGTCGAGGCTGCGATCGGTGATGATGTTGTCGAACACCATTGGCATGCCCATCGCGCCGACCTCGACCGGGACCGTGCCGGGGTTGGCGAGCGTGAAGCGCAGCACCAGCATGCCACCGGCATCGATCCACTGGCGTTCGACGGTGAGCGGGATGCCTTCGCCCATGGTCGCGGTGATGTCCGCCGCCGCGACCACGCCGGGGGCAAGGGGCAGCGCATGGATCGGCCGGCGTGCCTTGGCCGAGGCGAAATCGCGCCATTCGCCGTTTGCCGTCCGCAACCGCAGATGCAGGTCGCCGATATGGACATAGCCGTCACCCGCCCGTTCCGCCTCGCGAGCGGCGGGTACGAAGTCGAACGCCGGATCGGCGTCGGGGCGCAGGCTGGCCAGCGTCTGCGTGTCGCTGCGCAACCGCACCGCGAAGTTGCCGATGCGATAGGGGGTGGTGGCGACCGGCGGATGGACCGGCGTTGCCGCACGCTCCTGCGCCGCAACCATCGCCGCCGAACCGGGCAGGACGGCGGCGGTCAGCAGCAGCATCGCGCATGTCGATGACCGGAGCATGTTCATCGGAACCCTTTTCCCCTTGGGCCGGGGCCGAATCAACCCGCACCAGCTTTCCTTATATCGTATACAGAACTACACCGGTCTGGCGAGGGGGAGCGAACCGGGTGACACAGGCTATCGATCGAGCTGCGCCAAGGCGCGCGCACACCGGCTGGTACCGGGCCATGGCGACGGCGATGCTGCTACCGGCCGGACTGGCGGCGCAAACCGCCCGGCCGGTGGTCGCGCCGGGCAATCCGATCCTTGCCGATGGACGGACCTATTCGACCGATCCGGCGCCGCTGGTCGATGGCGACCGGTTGTGGATATGGGCCGGGCGTGATGAGGCTCCGCCCGGGGTCAATGATTTCATCATGAACGAATGGCAGGCGCTCGCCACCCGCGATCCGGCGTCGGGCCGCTGGACGCATTATCCGGCGATCGCGCGGCCCGAGGCGGTCTTCGCCTGGGCGATGCCGGGGCGGGCCTATGCCGGGCAGGTGGTGAAGGGGCGCGACGGGCGCTTCTATCTCTATGCCCCGGTCGAAACCCGCGACGCGGCGCTGCGCGACCGGTTCGCGATCGGCGTCGCGGTGGCCGATCGGATGCCGGGGCCATGGCGCGACGCACACCCGACCGGGCCGATCGTGTCGCAGGCGCTGCCGGTGGCCAATACCATCCAGAACATCGATCCGACGGTGCTGGTCGATGACGACGGGCGGGTGTTCCTGTATTGGGGGACCTTCGGCCAGTTGCGCGGCGTCGAGCTGGCGGCGGACATGGTGACGCCGATCGGCTCGCCGGTCGCGGTATCGTCGCTTACCGGCTTCTTCGAGGCGCCGTGGCTGATGAAGCGGCGCGGCACCTATTATCTGCTCTATGCGGCGAACAACGCCGGGCCGGGGTCGCCCTGCACGCCGACGCTGTATCATGCCTGCATCGCCTATGGCAGCGCGCCGACGCCGCTCGGGCCATGGACCTATCGCGGGATCGTGCTGCGCCCGGTCAGCTCGACCACCAGCCATGCCGGTGCGGTCGCGTTCAAGGGGCGATGGTATCTGACCTATCACACCGCCGATGCGGTGGGCGGCGGGCATTTCCAGCGCAGCGTCGCGATCGACCGGATGACCTGGGACGACAGCGTCACACCCGCCGCGATCCGTCCGGTCCGGCCGACCCGGCGGCCGCTCCCGCCGCCCCGGCCGACGCGCAATATCGCGGGCGGGGCGGCTCCGCATGCGTCGAACGAGCCGGTGCCGGTGCGCTACTGGCTGCGCGCGCTGAACGACGGGATCGTCCGCGCCGCGCCGTTGCCGCCCGACCTGTGGGGCAGCGCGGCCGCGGACGGCGCGCCACGGCACTGGATCGAATATCGCTGGCCACGGGCGGTGACGCTGGATGGCAGCCGCATCCGGTTCTGGGCGGATCGTCCGGCCGGCGCGGTCGAGGGGGTGGCTCCGCCGGCCGCATGGCACCTGGAATATTGGCGGGACGGCTGGCAGCGGATCGCCGCCGCCTTGCCCGCCGCCCGCGCCGGCGAATGGCAGTCGGTGCGCTTTGCGCCCGTCACCACCCGCTGCCTGCGCGCGGTGCTTGTCGCGTCGGGCACGGCGGATCGCCATGCCGGGCTGGCAGTCGAGGAATGGGAGGCGCTTGCTCCGCGCGCCGCACCGCCACCGCCGCCGGTCGGCGACAGCCCGGCGTGCGGCTGAGCGGTCAGCAGACCTCGGCGGTCGAGGCGGGGACCGGCCCCGGCGGGGTGCGCGCCGGATGCTGGTAGAACACGTCGCCGGGCAGGCGGTGGCGCGTGCCATAGACCTCGCCCAGCACGTTGAAGAGCGCCACGTCATAGGTGGCCAGATCGTCGTGTGACAGGATGCGTCGCCCGTCGATCACCGCCAGCCGGTTGGAATTGAACCAGGTCTGCGTGCCTTCCGCCCAATATTCGTCGAGCGTGACGGCGGCATATTCGCCCTTCCACATGCCCTTCGCCATCGCCGATCGATAGGCCGCCTCGACCCGCCCGTAGAACGCCGGATCGGCCGTCCGCGCGGCGGCGAGGATCGCGTGCGAGAATTCATGGACGAAGATGTTCTCGCCATAATAGCGCGTGCCGGGCGTCCCGAGCAGATTCTCGGTCGCGGCGCTGGTCAGTTGCCCGCCCATGCCGCGCGCCCGGTTGTTCCAATAGTCGCGGTCGCTCAGCCGGCCGATCCGGTCGGGGTAGAGCTTGCGTTCGCAGATCGTCAGGCGCGGATCGTCGATCGCCGGTTTCTTCCAGTCGCGCTGTTCGGGCAGGTCGAGCGTGCCTTCGTCGACGCCCATGATCGCCACGCGAAGGCCCGAGGCGATCATCGCCCGGCGCAGGTCGGGCCGGTCGGCGACCATCGCCACCGCGATGTCGCGCGCCAGCAACAGCGCCTCGTCGGGCACCGCCGCCGACGAGAGGATCGGGATGCCGCCCGCGTCGATGTGGCGGCGATAGAAGGGATCGAGGTTCAGCGCGGGCGGCGGTGCGTCGATCATCCGCGCGGCATAGCCACCGGGCGGGACCTGCGCCGATCCGCTGCCGCCGGCGACCAGCAGCGGCAGGATCGCCAGCCCGTATGTCCAATCCGCCATCCGCCCGCTCCCCGCCGTCGATCGTCCCACCGGCACGATACGCCGACATCGGGCGAATGTGCCAGCAGGGGGAGGGCGGACGCGATGCAATTGACTGCCATCCCGTCTTGTATGACAATTCCTTGATGATCGCTCTCTTCCTCGCCGCCCTCGCATCGCCCGCCGCTTCCGCCGCACCCCCGCCGGCCGTGGCGCCGGCCGACCAGCGCGCAGCCCCGCTGGCGCGGGCGGTGGCGCTGGCCGACTGGCAGCTCGCGCGGATGAACGACGCGGCGCATGTCAGCCGCGCGACCGGCGAGACGCGCAAACCGCGCGCCTGGGAACAGGCGGTGTTCTGGGTCGGGATGACCGCGCTGGTCGATGCCGGCGCGCCGCCGCGTGTCCGCGACGCGATTCTGGCGATGGGCCGCGCCAATGACTGGACGCCGGGCGAGAAGCCCTATTTCGCCGACGATCACGCCATCACCCAAAGCTATCTGTGGGCCGCGGCGCATGGCGCGGGGCCGGCGGCGCGCGGTCCCGCCACCGCGACGTTCGACCATATCGTCGATCGGCCCGCCGTCACCACGCTCGCCTTCGCGGTGCCGCCATCGGGCTATGGCGATACCGAATGCCTGACGCGCTGGTGCTGGTGCGATGCGCTGTTCATGGCGCCGCCCGCGCTGGCCGAGCTGTCGCGCCAGACCGGCAATCCCAAATATCGCGACTTCGCGTTGCGCGAGTTCTGGGCGACGACCGACTTCCTGCTCGATCCGGTCGAGCAGCTTTATTACCGCGACAGCCGCTTCTTTGAACGTCGCGACGCGAAACAGCGCAAGCAGTTTTGGAGCCGTGGCAACGGCTGGGTCTTTGCCGGCATGGCGCGGACCATTCCGCTGCTGGCGAAGGGCAGCGCCGACCGGGTGCGGATGGAAGCGCTGTTCCGCGCGATGGCGGCGAAGCTGAAGCGCGTGCAGAAGCCCGACGGCTATTGGGCGCCCTCGCTGCTCGCGCCCGAGGATTCGCCACCCGAATCGAGTGGCACCGCCTTCTACACCTATGGCATGGCATGGGGGGTCAATGCCGGGCTGCTGCCCCGCGCCGACTATGCCCCGGTCGCGCGGGCGGGCTGGGCGGCGCTCGAACGGTCGATCCGCCCCGATGGCCGCTTGGGCTGGGTACAGCAGGTCAGCGACCGGCCCGAAAGCGTGCAGGCCGACGATACGCAGTTCTACGGCGTCGGCGGCTTCCTGCTGGCGGCGACGCAGATCGCCGCGCTCGACCGCGTAACTCGCTGAGGACGGAACGCATGGAACGGCGCGGCTTTCTAGGAGCGTTGGCAGGCGGCGGGGCGGCGGCGCTGGCTCCCGGTGCCGCCGCGCAACCCGGCGGGACGCTGCCGACCGGACGCGACGACCGCGCCTGGCTGCTCGCCCTGCTCGACCGGATGGCGACGCCGATCCTCGGGCCGATGTCGCGCGGGCAACTCCAGCGGACATGGACGCCGGCGGTCAGTCCGACATGGGACGGCCGCCCGCTCAAGGTCGCCTATCTCGAAGCCTTCGCGCGGCTGGTCGACGGGATCGCCCCGTGGCTGGCGCTGCCCGACAGCGACAACGCGGAAGGGCGGTTGCGGCGGCGGCTGCGCGACCAGGCGCTCGACGCCTTTGCCCGCTCGGTCGATCCGAACAGCCCCGACCGGCTCGGCTGGGACATCGGCGGGCAGACATTGGTCGACAGCGCCTATTTCACCAGCGCGCTGCTACGCGCGCCCAGGGCATTGTGGGACCCGCTCGATACCGCCACCAAACGACGGATCGTCGAGGCGATCAAACGGCAGCGATCGGTATCGCCGCCGTACCAGAACTGGCTGTTGTTCGCCTGCATGAACGAAGCGTTCCTGTTCTCGATCGGCGAGGACTGGGACCCGATGCGAATCGACATGACGATCAAGCTGTTCGCGGGCGAATGGTATGCCGGTGACGGCTGGTACAACGACGGCGCGGGCTTCCACTTCGATTATTACAACAGCTACGTCATCCATCCGATGATGGTGCAGATACTCGACGTGCTGGCCAAAGGCGGCGCGAGTTTCAACAATCTGAAGCCGCAGGCCGAATTCGACCGGGCGCTGAAACGGATGCAGCGCTTCGGCGAACATCTCGAACGGATGATCGGACCCGACGGGGCCTATGCCGCGATCGGCCGGTCGCTGACCTATCGCATCGCCGCGCATCAGGTGCTGGGGGTGCTGGCATGGCGCGGCTGGCTGCCCGAAACGCTGCCTGGCGGGCAGGTGCGCGCGGCGACGCTCGCCGCCGCGCGGCGGGTGTTCGCCGATCCGGGTAATTTCGATGCGAACGGCTATCTGACGATCGGCTTCACCCGCGCGCAGCCGACGCTGGGCGACTGGTATTCCAATGCCGGCAGCATGTATATCGCGTCCGAAGGGCTGGTCGCGCTCGGCCTGCCGGCGAGCGACCCCTATTGGACCGCGCCGGCGCTGCCATGGACGATGCGCCGCGCCTATGCCGGGCAGGATTTCCGCAAGGACTATCCGGTGGCCTATTGAGCGCGCGACCGCCGCTGCGACGCGGTGGCATTGCGGACAGCGGCGAATTCCGATTCCCTGCGCCACTGCGGCCATGCCGCGCCGTTCGCCAGGTCGAAGCCGATCCGGCGGACGAGATCGACATCCGCCGCCGCGCCGCGCAGATCCCAGTCGGCCGACCACGCATCGCACGTCTGGTGATAGCAGCGCATATAGCCGTCGAGCCATGCCTGTCCGGCGGCGCGCCCGCCCGCGACTAGATCGGGCGCGCCGCTGATCGCCATCAGCAACAGCGTCGGCACGCCGCGCCGCGCGAGCGAGAAGTGATCGGCGCGGTAGAACAGCCCGCGCTCGGGCAAGGCCTCGGGCGTGACCACCCGGCCCTGCACCTTCGCGGCGGCGGCGAGCGACTCCTCCAGCGTGTTCTGCCCATCGCCGACCAGCAGCACGTCGCGCGCCGGTCCGGCGGTCTGGAGAATGTCGAGCGTTAGGTTCGCGACCGTCGTGGCGACCGGATAGACCGGGTTGGCGGCATAGGTTTCCGACCCCAGCAACCCACGCTCCTCGCCGGTCCACAGCGCGAACACCTGCGTCCGCGCCGCCGGTTTCCCCCGCGCGGCGGCGCGCGCGATGGCGAGGACGCCCGCCGTACCCAGCGCATCGTCGTTGGCACCGGGGCGGATACGGCGGCCCTGCGCATCGGGCGCACCTTCGCCATAGGCATCCCAATGCGCGCCGTACATCACGATCTCGTCCGGGCGGGTCCGCCCCGGCAGCTTGGCCAGCACGTTGCGGCTCGTCGCGCGCGTGACCGTGACCGGCAGGTCGGCGGAGAAGCCTTCGCCCGACAGCGCGACGGGACGGAAATCCGATCGCCGCGCCGCCGCGCGCTGCTGCGCGAGGTCGAGCCCGGCGGCGGCGAACAGGCGCGTGGCCGCGCTCCCCTCGATCCAGCCTTGCAGCATCACGCGCGGGGCGGGGGGACGGGCGACGTCGTAATTCTCGCCCGCCGGCGCGGTGACGGTCGCCCAGCCATAGCCCGCTCCCGGCGTATCATGGACGATCAGCGCCGCCACCGCACCGCGCCGGGCTGCTTCCTCGAACTTGTAGGTCCAGCGGCCATAATAGGTCATCCGCCGGTCGCCGAACCTGCCCTTGGCGTCGTCGGCTGCCGAGGCCTCGAAATCGGGATCGTTGACGAGGAACACCGCGACCTTGCCCCTAAGGTCGACGCCCTTGAAATCGTCCCAGCCGCGCTCGGGGGCATGGACGCCGTAACCGACGAACACCAGCGGAGCCTTTTGCAGGACGGCGCGGTCGACCGGCCGGACGGTCGAGAGATAGACGTCCTTGCCCGGCGTCCAGTCGACGCCGTTGGCGCGCACCGTGCCCTCACCGATCCGGGTGCGGACCAGCGGCACCGCCTGCGTCCAGCTACCCTCGGGTCCCCCCGGTTGCAGCCCGGCCGCCTTGAACTGCGCGATCAGCCAGTCGATCGTTTTCGTCTCGCCCGGCGTGCCGGGTGCGCGGCCGCCGAACGCATCGCTGGCGAGGACCTTCACATCGGCCGACAGCGCGGCGGGCGATACCGGATCGGGCGCTGGCGCGGCAGCGAGGAGCGGCAGGGCGGCGACGGTGAGCAAGGCTTTCATCGCCGGCATCCTATCCACGAAGCGTGGCCGTGGCGAGGTGCGCCGGATCAGGGCTGCTGTTCGGCGCGCAGCCAGCCCGTTATCGAATAGCGTCGCGTCGGCGCGGCGCGCGTCACTTCGCTGACACTATGGTCCTGCGGCACCGCGAACAGCGTCAGCCGGTTGAACCCCGGCGCCACCGCGCGCAGGTCGCCGTCCTTGCGATGGAACAGCAGCAACCCGCCCCATTCGGGCCGCCACTGCGGGGTCAGCCCGAACACATAGGCGGCGCGGCGGTGCTTGCCCGTCACCGCATCGTCATGGACCGTCAGGAAATCGCCCGGGGCATAGGCCGTCGCCTGCGCATCGGCGAAGCGCACATCGTCGGCGCCGGTGATCGTCCGCAACGCCGCGAGCATCGATGGCGACGACATCCAGCGCGCGAAGCCGCCGAGCGGGGTATCGTCGGCGTCACGGTCACGCCGCGCATCGGACAGGCGGATGCTGTCGAAACGGAACTGGAATCCCGCGCGGGCGGCGGCATAGACCGCGAGGTTCAGCGCTTCGGCACGGTCCGCCGGGATCGCCGCCCATCCGGCGCGGTCGAATTCGGCCACCCGCTCGCCGCTCAGCACCAGTTTTCGCCAGTCGCCGCGCTGCCGCAGATGCGCAGCAAGCAGCAGTGCGGTTTCTGCGGGCAACGGATGATCGATCACCACCCGCCCGTCGCGGCGATAGGCGTCGGCAAGCGCGGCGAGGTCGAGAGCGGGGTCGAGCGTGAACATCGGTGCCGGTGGCATGGCATCGATCGGCCCGCGAAAGAAGTCCCGTATCGGACGCTCGCGCCTTGCACCGTCGCGCCGCTTGCGCGAAACCCGGTCCACCATTACCCGTCGTTCCGCATGATCGAGCTGCTCGCGCTCAACCCCTTGCTCGACCGGCCGGCGCTGGCCGCGCAATTCGCCGCCGCCGGACGCGTGCAGATTCGCGACGTGCTGACCGACGCATCGGCGCGCGCGCTCCACCGGCTGATCGCCGAACAGACGCCATGGGGCATCGCCTATGGGGTAGGGGCGGGAAAACCGGTCGGCCTGACCGCCGCCGAATTCGCCGCGCTCGACGCGCGCGAACGCGGTGCCATCCGCGAAGCGATCGATACGGCGATGCGCGGGCGGGACTATGGCTTTTCCTATGCGCGCTACCCGGTCCTCGACGCCTATCTCGGCCAATGGGCGCCGGGCGGGGGGCACGACATCCTGCTCGAACATATCAACGATACGCCGTTCCTCGATCTGGTGCGCGGCGTCACCGGCATTCCCGAATTGCGCAAGGCCGATGCGCAGGCGACGCTGTTCGCGCCGGGCCAGTTCCTTGCCGAACACAGCGACAGCCATGTCGGCGAGGGATGGCGCATCGCCTATGTCCTGTCGTTGTGCGCGCTCGACTGGCGGCCCGACTGGGGCGGCTATCTCCAGTTCCTTGACGATGATGGCGACATCGTCGCCGGCTATCGACCACGGTTCAACGCGCTCAGCCTGTTCGCGGTGCCCAGCCCCCATGCGGTGAGCTATGTCCCGCCGTTCGCGCCGGTCGGACGCTATTCGATCACCGGCTGGTTCCGCGACCGGTGAGCGCGGCAATGCTCCGCTCGGCGGCGCTGGCGGCGGCGGCACGGGGCGACGATGCCGCCGCCGCGCGCGGCTTCGCACAGGCGGTGGCGGCGTTTCCGGGCGACGCCGCGCTGCTCAACAGCGCGGGCAATTTCCATGCCGGGGCGGGCCGCCCCGCCGAGGCGCTGGCGCTGTTCGATCGCGCGCTGGCACTCGATCCGGCGCTGGGGGAGGCGGCGATCAACCGCGCGGTGGTCCTCACCCGTCTCGGCCGGGCGGACGAGGCGGCCGCCGCGCTGACCGCGCGTCAGGCGACGCTCGCCGCCATGCCGCGTTACTGGACGACGCGGGCCGCCGCCGAAACTGCGGGCGGCAATCTTCGCGCCGCCGCCGCCAGCCATGCCGAACAATTGCGCCGCGATCCCGGCAACCGCCGTGCGCTCCACGGCCGCGCGCGCACCGCGCTCGACCGGGGGGATGACGGCGCGGTCGCATGGTATGACGCGGCGCTGGCCGTGACGCCGGGCGACCCGTGGCTGCTCCACGGACTGGCACAGGCGCTGGAGGCGGCGGGCGACCGGGCCGGCGCGCTCGCGCTGTCGGCGCAACTGGCGGGGCAGCTTCCGCAGTGGATCGACGCGCTCGAACTCCATGCCACGCTGCGCTGGGCGGCGGGCGACCGGGCGGAATTTTGCGATCATTATCCGGCAGCGGTGCCGCACCATGCCGATGGCGCAGCCGAGCGGTCGTGGGCGGCGATGCTGGCCGGCGTCGATCGCCACGCGGCGGCGGCCGAGATACTGGCGCGCAGCCGGGCACGGATCGGCGCGCGCGATCCGCTGTTGCTCGACGAGGCGGTCTATCGCGGCGAAGCGGGGGACGATGCCGGCGCGGCGGCGATCTTCGCGATCGCGCCTCCCGCCACACCCGACTGGCAGATCGCGGCGGCGCGACAGGCGCTGCGCACCGCCCGGCCCGATGTGGCCGAAGCGTTGCTGGCGCAGGCGCTTGGCGTACGCCCGGACGATGTGATGGCATGGAGCCTGCGCGACCTGGCGTGGCGGGTGATGGACGATCCGCGCCACCTCTGGCTGCACGGCGATCCGGTGCTGGTGCAGGAACGTCTGCTCGACCTGTCGCACGATGCGCACGCCGCCGCCGTTACCATGCTCGACACGCTGCACGACCGCGCGGCGATGCCGATCGGCCAGTCGGTCAAGCTCGGCAGCCAGACGCGCGGCGCCCTGTTCCAGCGGGACGAACCGGCGGTGCGGGCGGTGGCGCAAGCGGTCGACCGGGCAATCGAACGCTATCGGCATGCCCTGCCGGATGCCCATTCTGCCCATCCGCTGCTGCGATCGCGCGATGCACCGTGGCGTGTCGCCGGAAGCTGGTCGATCCGCCTGAGCGGGGCGGGGCGGCACGCGCCCCACGTCCATCCCCATGGGCTATTGTCGTCGGCGGCCTATTTCGCGGTGCCCGAGGGCGATCCCGGTGTGCTCGAACTGGGTCGGCCACCCGCCAACCTGCGGCTCGACCTGCCACCGCTGCGCACCATCGTCCCGCGTGTCGGGCATTGCGTGCTGTTTCCCAGCACCCTGTTTCATGGCACCCGCCCGATCGCGACGGGCAAGCGGATGACCGTCGCCTTCGACGTGGGCCCGCGCTGACACGAAAAAAGGGGCACCCGCGTTGCCGCGGATGCCCCCTTTTCGTTCGTCGTTGACGGCGGCGTCAGAACTGAAGCCGCGCACCCACGAAGAAGTCGCGACCCAGCACGTCATAGGTGCCGGGGAAGGTGTTCGCCTGTTCCTGAAGCGATCCGAGCACTTCGGGCTTCTGGTTGGTCAGGTTGTTGACGCCGATCGTGATCTGCAACCGGTCGGTCGCCTTGAACGCGGTCGACAGGTCGAAATAGTTCACCGCGCCGATCCGGGCGTTGGGGAACAATGCCGGGTCCTGCGGCGTGCGCACCAGTCCGACGAAGGTGTTGTCGAGGCGACGGTCCTTGACCGAACCCCGGTAGCGCCAGCGCAACGACAACACCATCGGCCCGTCCGAGACGCTCAGGCGGGCGGTATGAACCCACTTCGGCATCGGGTTGAGCGTCGGTACGTTCGGCACCGATCCTTCGCCGATCGTCTCGCGCTCCGGAATCGCCGCCACCGACGTGCTGCGGAACTTGTCGAGATAGGTGCCGAGGAACGAGACGCTGACGTTCGAGCGATCCCCGCCGGTGATCGAGAAATCGACCGGCAGCGAATAATCGGCGGCAACGTCGATGCCCGAGGTCTTGAGCGTCGCGATATTGGCCGACAGCACGTTCGGGTTACGCCCGCCCGACGTTTCGCCGATCGCCCCGGTCGTGGTGTTGCGCACGCCCTGGAAGATCGAACAGATCGGGTTGGTCAGGTTCTGCGCGACGGTGAAGCAGAGCGACAGCGCGTCGTTCAGGCCACCGCCGAAGGTCGCGATCGTATCCTCGACCTTGATGTTGAAATAATCGACCGTCACGTTCAGCCGCGGGATGAAGCTCGGACGGAACACGACACCGGCGGTGTAGGTGTCCGACGTTTCTTCCGACAGGTTGGGATCGCCGCCGAAATTGGCCTGGATCTGCGCGTTCGGCTGTACCGCGCGGGTAAAGACGTTGGCCGCCGGCACGCCGTTGGCGATGCAGAGCTGGCGGACCGCTTCGGTCCGGTTGCCGGCCGCGCCACGATCCGAACAGGGGTCCTGCGCGGCGGGGAAGCCGGTCGAGTTGCCACCGAACAGGTCCTGCACGTTCGGCGCACGCACCGCACGGGCATATTGACCGCGCAGCGTGATGTCGCGGATCGGCGAAAGCTGCGCACCGCCGGCGTAGGTCCACACGCCACCGACAGCGTCGAGCGAATAGTCCGAATAGCGCGCGTTGCCGGTCAGTTCGAGCTTGTGGATGAAGCCTTCGCTCACCAGCGGCACGCGCAGTTCGCCGAACACTTCGCGCACGTCATATTCGCCGCTGGTCGGCTGACCCGCGTTGAAGCCCGCGACATCGCCCGACGACAGGAAAGTGTCGGGACGATAGCTCGCCGACATGCCGCGATATTCGACACCGGCGGCAAAGGCGACCGGATCGACGCTGTTGCCGACTGTGAAGAGGTCGCCGTTCACCGACGCGACGAAGTTGCGGATGTCCGAACGTTCGAGGTTGGTCGAATTGACCGTGACGTAGCGGATCGCCGCCGGATCGGCGAGGCCGAGCCCGAAGACGTTGAGCGGAACGCAGCCAGCGGTCCGCGCTGCGGCGGCACGGCAGCGCAGGGTGCCGTTGACGATTTCCGTCTCGGTCGCCGCCGCGAAGCGGCTGCGCGAGATATTGCCCTGCTGATACTGCTGATTCTCGGTCCGGGCGTACATATAGTATACGTCGAAGCGCAGATTGTCGGTGATGTTGCCACGCAGGCCGCCGAGCAGGCGGAACGCGGTGCGGCTGGCATCGACGTTGCGCGGGCCGGACTGGTTGAAGCGGAAGTTGACGTTGGTGGTGACATACCCGTCGTTGTCGGTGTCGAGCGGACGCAGCAGGCCGCGCGTCTGTTCGTTGAACCACGGGCTGGCGATCTGCAGGTTCAGCGCCTGGCCGATCGGGGTCGGCGCCAGTTCCTGCGGCACCGAATTCTTGACGAAACCGACTTCGGTATAGCCGGTGATGTTGTCGGCCAGTTCATAGCTGCCATAGCCGCCGAGCAGATAGCGCTCCTGCGGCAGCATCAGATAGTTGTCGGGCGCGAAATTGTAGAGATCGGCCGGATCGTTGAACGCGCGCGTGCCGCCGCCGGTCGGATTGAACACATAGCCGAGCGACGCGCCGCCGGTGGTGATGCCGGGCAGGGTGGCAAGCGGGGTCGACGCCGAACCCTGCGGGATCAGGCCGACTTCGCCGCCGCGCGATGCGCAGGTCGCGAGCACCCCACCGAAATTGGTGCCGATGCCGGTGGTCGAATTGGTCGATCCGGGAACGATGCAGCCATCGCCCGCCGCGTTGCGCGAGAAGCCGCGCGCGTCCTGGAAAATCGGTTCGCGGCGGGTGTAGTTGGCATAGACCGTCACCGATCCCCGGCCGTCGGCGAACTTCGATCCGACCGCGAAATTGACGTCATAGCGCGCGCCGTCGCCCTGTTCGGTCAGCGCATATTGCCCGCCGATGATCGCGCCGTTCAGGTCCTGGCGAAGATTGAAGTTGACCACGCCGGCGATCGCGTCCGACCCGTAGGTCGCCGACTGGCCGCCGGTCAGCACCTCGACGTTCTGGAGCATGAACTGGGGAATGGTGTTCAGATCGACGATCTGGTTGGTGTCGTACGACATCCAGCGGCGACCGTTGACCAGCACCAGCGTGCGCGTGGCCCCCAGGTTGCGCAGGTTGAGCGTCGCTGCGCCGCTGCCGGGATTGTTCGAAAAGCCGGTGGTGCCGGGCACCGCCTGCGGCAGCGTGTTGATGACCTGTTCGACGTTGATCGCGCCGGTCAACTGGAACTCTTCGGCCGACACGACCGCGATCGGGCTGGGCGAGGTCAGGTCACGCCGCTGGATGCGCGATCCGGTGACGACGATCGTCTCGTCGCCCGATCCGTCGCCGGTGCCGGCTTCCTGTTGCAGCCCGGTGCCGACCGTCGGTTCGGCGACCTGCGCCTGTGCCGGCGACGTCAGCGCGATCGCCGCGCCGGCGAATACGGTGGTCGTCAGCAATCGCGAGCGAAATGCTACCATGTAGGATGTTCCCCTGTTGTTTTTCCGATGCGCAGCGTCTGCGCATCAAAGGGCCTGCGTGGCATTGTGCGGTCTGCCGGCCCCTGGTCGTCACTAGATCAACTACCCTGACCAATCGCAACCGGCGGAAGGGGAACAAGATGTATTCGTCACGGATTGTGTCTTTATAGTTACACAGCTAATCAAGATACAGGTTTCAGAAACATTCTGTAACAATATAAAAGTATTTATTACTGGATAAGTAAGAATAGCGGTCGGCCCTCTCGACTGCGAAGAAGACGCACTCGATAGAATTTGATCCATGAATGTCGGGTCTTTGATCCTGGCAGTTGCTGGTACAGCATCGGCGCAAGCACCAAGAATACATGATGGGACAGGTTCTACACGCGAGGACCCGGTCGACATCGGCGATCCCCGACCTTCGCCGGGCGGGCGATACGGCATAGCATCGTCAGGAGAGACCGAAGGTGCTGGTGAAGCGGCGCGGTATCAACCGGAAGGCCGTCGCCAAGGGAACTAAGCGAACGGTGGTCGAGGGATATGCCGGCCGGTCCGAAGGCCTCGCATCCGACGGTGTCGACCATTGTGGACGCGGTGGTTGCTGTCCTTCGACGGCATCGGCCGTTTGCGGACAAAGCGACCGATAACAGGGTCGCGTCAACTGATGAGAGAAAACCTCGTCACCGGCAGGCATATATGGCTGATGCTTGCGCTGGTGACCCCTACGGGAATCGAACCCGTGCTTCAGCCGTGAAAGGGCCGCGTCCTAACCGCTAGACGAAGGGGCCTTGAAGGCGTGGAGGGCCGGTTAGGGGAGGCCCGCCGATCGGTCAACCGAAAAATTGCGACTATCGCATCAATCGCATCAATCGGCCCAGGCGAGGTCGTCGATATGCAGTTCCGCCGCCGGGCGGCTGCCCCAGTCGTCGAGCTTCGCACGACCGGCGAGCCACAGGCGGCGGTGCTTGGGTGCGCCCAGCAGCGCGCGGCCGAGGTCGGTGTCGGCGGCGCGGAAGGCGACACCCTTGAACCCGCGCCCGTCGTCGCCGCTCACGATCGCGCGGACATGGCCGTTGCCGACGATGTCCGCCTTGACGATTCGCACCGGCCCCGCCGCGACGCGCGGCTGCGGCCAGCCCACGCCGTACGGCCCGCCGACCGCCAGCGCGTCGATCAGCAGCGGGTTGAGCCCGCCGGGGGCCAGCACCGCGTCGACCAGCAATGCCCGGTCCTCGCGCGCACGCTCCACCCCCGCGTGCAACCGGTCGTGCAGGAAATCGCCGAGCGCGGCGATCCCGTCCTCGGCGACGGTGACTCCGCCCGCCGCCGCATGGCCGCCGCCCGCGACGATCAGGCCGATCTCCTTGGCGGCAAGGATCGCTGCGCCGATGTCGACGCCGGGGATCGAGCGTGCCGATCCCTTGGCCACGCCGTGTTCGTCGATCGCCAGCACCAGCACCGGCCGGCCGAGCCGTTCCTTCAACCGTCCGGCGACGATGCCGATAACACCCGGATGCCAGCCCCGGCTGGCGACGACCACGCAGCCGCGCCTCTCCTGTCCGGCGGCCAGCAGGTCGGCGGTGGACTGGACGTCGCCTTCGATCAGGCGGCGCTCGTCGTTCAGCCGGTCGAGCTCGATCGCCAGCGTCCGGGCTTCGTCAGGGTCCCGCGTCGTCAGCAGCCGGACGCCCAGATCGGACTTGCCAACGCGCCCTCCTGCGTTGATCCGTGGCCCCAGCGCAAAGCCCAGATCGGTCGCGGTCGGCGCGCGGGTCAGGCGCGACGCCTCGATCAGCGCGGCGATGCCGATATTCTGCCGCCGCGCCATCACCTTCAACCCCTGCGCAACGAACGCCCGGTTCAGCCCGCGCAACTGCGCGACATCGGCGACGGTGCCGAGCGCGACGAGATCGAGCAGGTCGAGCAGTTTCGGCTCCGCTCGGTCCGCGAAATACCCCCGCGCCCGCAGCGTCCTGAGCAGCGCCGCGCCGAGCAGGAACGCCACGCCCACCGCTGCCAGATGGCCGTGTGCCGCGCCCTCGCCCTCGTCGAGCCGGTTGGGGTTCACCACCGCCAGCGCCGGGGGCAGGGCGGTGGTGCATTGGTGATGATCGACCACCAGCACCTCGACGCCTGCATCGCGCGCGGCTTCGAGCGCCTCGAACGCCTGCGCGCCGCAATCGACGGTGACGATCAGCGTCGCCCCCTCCGCCTGCAACCGCAGCATCGCGCCGGCGGTCGGGCCATAGCCTTCCAGTTGCCGGTCGGGGATATAGGCGCGGGGTGCCAGCCCCATGTCGCGCAGCAACCGCAACAGCAATGCCGCCGACGTCGCGCCGTCAACGTCATAATCGCCGAAGATCGCGACCTGTTCGCCCGAAACGACCGCCTGCGCCAGCCGGTCGGCGGCGCGGTCCATGTCGCGGAAGATCGACGGATCGGGCATGAAGCCGCGGATACTGGGGGCTTTGTGCGCCTCCAGCGCGTCGCGCGGACAGCCGCGCGCCAGCAGGATACGGGTGACGAGGTCGTCGGCGACGAACCCGTCGTCGCACACATCGCCTTCAAGGCCGCGCCAGCGCCACGGCTGGCCAAGGATCGAGCGATGCACATCGAGGACGGGACGCATCGCCCTCACCTAGGCGCACGCGGCCCCGCTGTCATCTCCCTCTGGAAATCCGGGGGCGAAGGGCGCAAAGGCGTTTCCCATGAAGCGCAAGACCGGACAAGACCGCAGCATCACCGCCCACTGGCGTCCCGCAACGCAGGCCGTGCGCGGCGGCACCGCGCGCAGCGAATATGGCGAGACGTCGGAAGCGCTGTTCCTGACCTCGGGCTATGCCTATGACTGCGCGGGCGATGCCGCCGCGCGCTTCGCCGGCGAACAGGCGGGCATGACCTATTCGCGGCTCCAGAACCCGACCGTCGAGATGCTCGAAGAGCGCATCGCGCTCCTCGAAGGAGCCGAGGCGTGCCGGACGATGGCCAGCGGCATGGCGGCGATGACCGCGTCGCTGCTGTGCCAGTTGTCGGCAGGCGATCACCTCGTCGGCGGCCGCGCCGCCTTCGGGTCGTGCCGCTGGCTGACCGACACGCTGCTCCCGAAGTTCGGGATCGAGACGACCGTCGTCGATGCGCGCGACACGCAGGCGTTCATCGACGCCAGCCGGCCCAACACGAAAGTCTGGTTCTTCGAGACGCCGGCCAATCCGACGATGGACGTGGCCGATCTGACCGCGATCTGCGCGGCGGCACGCGAACGCGGGATCACGACCGTGGTCGACAACGCCTTCGCCAGCCCCGCGCTGCAACGGCCGATGGATTTCGGTGCCGACGTGGTCGCCTATAGCGCGACCAAGCTGATGGAAGGGCAGGGCCGCGTCCTCGCCGGGGCGGTCTGCGGGACGAGCGCCTTCATCAACGATGTGCTGCTGCCGTTTACCCGCAACACCGGCCCGACGCTCAGCGCGTTCAATGCGTGGGTCGTGCTGAAGGGCTTGGAGACGCTCGACCTGCGCGTGATGCGCCAGTCGGACAATGCGCTGGAGGTCGGCCGCTTCCTCGAAGGCCGCGTGCCGAAGATCAACTTCCCCGGCCTGCCGAGCCATCCACAGCACGACCTCGCGATGCGGCAGATGAAGAAGGCCGGGCCGATCTTCTCGTTCGAGCTGGATGGCGGGCGTACCCAGACGCACGGGCTGCTCGACGCGCTGCAACTGATCGACATCTCGAACAACATCGGCGATTCGCGCTCGTTGATGACCCACCCCGCCTCGACCACCCATTCGGGGCTGGCCGAGGACAAACGGTTGGAGATGGGCATTGGCGAGGGGATGATCCGCATCAACGTCGGGCTGGAAGACCCGGCCGACCTGATCGCCGATCTCGATCAGGCGCTCCGCGCGGTGTCGCTATGATGAAGGCGCTGTTCCCGCACGAGGCGACGACGGCGGGAATCGCCGTGCGGGTATCGGCGACCTATCTGCCCGAACAGTCGCAGCCGCAATCCGGGCGCTGGTTCTGGGCGTATCACATCCGTATCGAGAACGGCTCCGACCGCACGGTGCAGTTGCTCACCCGCCACTGGATCATCACCGACGGTCGCGGCGAGCGCCACAGCGTCGAGGGCGAAGGGGTGATCGGCGAACAGCCGGTGATCGAGCCGGGCGGGAGCTTTAATTATGTATCGGGCTGTCCGCTGACGACGCCGACCGGCGCGATGCAGGGGAGCTATCATATGCTGGCGGACGACGGCACGACCTTCGACGTGGCGATCCCGCGCTTCAACCTGCTGGCCCCGGCGGTCGGCGCATGAAGCGCACGCACCTGCCGCTGAATGGCCTGCGCGTGCTCGACGCCGCCGCGCGCCACCTGTCGTTCACCCGCGCCGCCGACGAACTGGCGGTGACGCCCGCCGCCGTCGGGCAGCAGGTCCGTGCGCTCGAGGATACGCTGGGCGTCGTCCTGTTCCGCCGCACCACGCGCGGGCTGGAACTGACGCCCGAGGGCGAGGCGGGACTGGCGGCGCTGCGCGGCGGGTTCCTGCAATTCGAGGAAGCGGTCCGCGCGATGCAGGCGGGCCAGTCGTCCAAGTCGCTGACCATCGCCGCGCCGCGCGACGTGACCCAGAAGTGGCTGCTGCCGCGCCTGTCGCGCATCGCCGCTGCGGACGGCGAACTCCGCTTCGCGCTGGTCGCCGCCGACGACGCGGTCGACTTCACCGAAGCCAACCTCGACCTCGCCGTGCGTTGGGGCGAGGGGCCGGGCGCGCAGGAAGGCGAGGCGCTCGAATCGGACGGCATGGTGACGGTCGAGCGTGCCGGTGGCGGTGCGGACACCCGCATCGGCTGGCCCGGCTGCTCGCCCGAGGACGCGACGGCGCTGGTCCGCGTCGCTGATGCCGGCCTCGCGATCGACGCGGCGGCGGCGGGGCTGGGCCGCGCGACCGTCCCCGAACTCCTCGCCCGCGACGACATCGCCGCCGGCCGGCTGGTCGTGGTCGGCGAACCGAAGGCCGGGCGGCTCGGCTACTGGCTGGTCGCACCGCTGCCGCAATGGCGGCAGGCGAAGGTCAAGGCGCTGGTGGATGCGTTGGTGGGGTGATCGCCATGTGGTGGACCGGACTGGCGCTGCTGCTTGTCGCCGCCATCATCGGCATCGCCCGCTTTGGCCTTTTTGGTGCAGTTTCGACGTGGTTCGGTCTTGTACTGTTCTTTCAATACAGCTCTGCTCGCTACGCCATGCCGACGGCCTATTATAAGGACGGCGGGAACGGCGAGATCGGGCCGGATGTCGTAACATGGATGATCCACGCGGCGACATGGACACTGGCAACCGTCGCCGCCGCCTGGCCGTACCGGCGGGCGAATGCGCTGCGTCGACGCCGGGTGTGACGTACCAGCCAAAGCCCCCGTTGCACCCCGCCAACCCATTCTACCCCACGCCCGCCTTGCCGAGACGCGCCGGCTACGCCATCTGACCTTCATGCACACTGCCACCGACACGCTCGCCCTCATCGGCAATACCCCGCTCGTCCGCCTCAAGGGGCCGAGCGAGGCGGCGGGGGCGGAAATCTTCGCCAAGTGCGAATTCGCCAATCCCGGCGCCAGCGTGAAGGATCGCGCGGCGTTGTTCATCGTCGAGGATGCCGAGGCGCGCGGGGCCATCCAGCCCGGCGGCACGATCGTCGAGGGGACCGCCGGCAACACCGGTATCGGCCTGGCGCTCGTCGCCAATGCCAAGGGCTACAGGACGATCATCGTCATGCCCGAGACGCAGAGCCGCGAGAAGATGGACACGCTGCGCGCGCTGGGCGCCGAGCTGGTACTGGTGCCCGCCGCGCCCTATTCGAACCCCGGTCATTTCGTCCACACTAGCAGGCGGATCGCCGAGGAGACGCCCAACGCGATCTGGGCGAACCAGTTCGACAATATCGCCAACCGCCGCGCGCACATCGTCGGCACCGCGCCCGAAATCTGGGAACAGATGGACGGACGGATCGACGGCTTCACCTGCGCCGCCGGGACCGGGGGGACGATCGCCGGCGTCGGCCTCGGCCTCAAGGAGAAGGACGAGCGCGTCCGTATCGCGCTCACCGATCCGCATGGCGCGGCACTGTACGACTATTATGCTCATGGCGAGCTGCGCTCCGAAGGATCGTCGGTCGCGGAAGGGATCGGGCAGGGGCGGATCACCGCCAACCTCGAAGGCGCGCCGATCGATACCCAGTTCCGCGTATCGGACGCGGAAGGCATGGAATGGGTCCGCCGCCTGCTCGCCGAGGAGGGGTTGTGTCTTGGCCTGTCGTCGGGGATCAACGTCGCCGGCGCGGTGCGGCTGGCGCGGCAACTGGGGCCGGGCAGCCGGGTCGTGACGATCCTGTGCGATACCGGCTTTCGCTACCTCTCGACGCTGTACAACCCCGAATGGCTGGCGGCCAAGGGGTTGGCGGTCGACAGCGCGGCCGCTTCGGCGTAACCGTTGCGCGCGATGGTGCCGCGAACCGACCAGTCCCAGATATTGCAGCGACTGCGCGTCGGCGCGACCGGGCTCGTGCTCGTCGTGCTGCTGATCGTGCTGGCGAGCGCGCTGTTCCGCTCGGCGATCGACGAAGCCCCGATCGGCGACGACGCCGCGCTGCTCAACGAAGCCGCGAACGCGGCGGTCGTCGATGCCGCCCCGTCGGCCAACCCGGATGAGCCGCTGGCCGAACTCGGCGTGTCGCCGGGTGTCGCGCCGGGCAATGCAGCGGCACCCGCGCCCGCGCGATAACGCCGTCCCGGTCGGCCCGCCGCCCATGGGCGTTTACTGATCCAGATTATCCGCAGTTTTCCGCCAATCACGTCGTGCGTTCGGGCGGCGGTAATCGGCGGGTGGGGGCTCCTCCCATAAATACCCCCGGCAAATGATGCGACTTGCCATAGAACAAACCAAGTACATCCCATTTGTTTTCATCCTTTTGGCGCTTTCTCCCATTTCTGCCCAATTTTGCCCATTGTTGCCCAATCATGTTTTTGATACGTCCGTATGCGTCACAGGGGGCAGGTCCTGCGATCGTCATTTTCAATCGTGCGGCGTGTATTTGGTCGGACGAGACGGGTGTCCTGCGTAACCGAACAGGGGCTACGTGTCGGACAGGGAACTCTACCTGAGCTATGGGCTTCAGGCGGTCGACGCGAAGGGTCGCGTCGCGGTTCCTGCCAAGCTGCGCTCGGTGCTGGAGAAGAACGCCGACTCCCGCGAACTGCTCATCAAACGCCACGCCAAACATGCCTGCCTCAGCGCGTTCGACGCCGCCTGGCCCAAGATCCTGTATTCGCGCGCGCCGCAGGGCAGCGACGAGGACGTCGACACCGACTATAACGTCGCCGGCAAGGCGTTCGGCAATCTCGAAACCGCGCCGTTCGACAGCGCCGGGCGGTTCGTCCTGCCGACCTTCTATCGTCGCCGTTCCAACATCGACAAATGGGCGTTCTTCCACGGGCGCGGCGATACCTTCAACATCTGGGACCCGTTCACGCTGATCGCCGACGAGGGCATCGACGGCGACACGCGCGAGCTGTGCGAATTCCTGATGGAAGAAAAGGGGCTGCAATGACCGCCGCTCCGCATATCCCGGTCCTGCTGGCCGAAGCGGTCGCCGCGCTGGCGATCCAGCCGGGCGAGGTCCATGTGGACGCCACCTTCGGCGCGGGCGGCTATACCCGCACGATGCTGGCCGCCGGCGCAAACGTGATCGCGTTCGATCGCGATCCGACCGCCCATGCCGCCGCCGCGCCGCTGCTGGCGGAGGCCGGCGATCGGCTGACGCTGATCGAGGCGCCGTTCTCGGCGATGGCGGGCGAGCTGGCGGCGCGCGGGATCGACCAGGTCGACGGCGTGGTGATGGACATCGGCGTATCGTCGATGCAGCTCGACCAAGCCGATCGCGGCTTCTCGTTCCAGTATGACGGGCCGCTCGACATGCGGATGAGCCGCGAGGGGCAGACCGCCGCCGAATGGCTCAACGAGGCCGCCGAGGCCGAGATTTCCGACGTGCTCGACCGCTATGGCGAGGAACCGCGCCACCGCCGCGTCGCCAGCTTCATCGTCGGCGCGCGCCCGTTCGCGCGGACCGGCGAACTTGCCGCCGTCGTCCGCCGCGCGCTCGGCCACCGTCCGCACGAGAAGAAGGACCCGGCGACCCGCGCGTTCCAGGCGATCCGCATCCATCTGAACGACGAGCTGGGCGAACTGACCGCCGGGCTGGGCGCGGCGGAGCGGGTGTTGCGGACCGGCGGGCGGCTGTCGGTGGTCAGCTTCCACAGTCTGGAGGACCGGATCGTCAAGCGCTTCCTGCGGGAACGCGGTGGGGCGATGCCGGCCGGATCGCGCCACCGCCCGCTGGTGGTGCAGGGGCCGGATGCGACCTTCGGCCACATCGCCAAGGCGGTGCGGCCAAGCGACGAAGAAACGAGTATCAATCCGCGCGCGCGTTCAGCGACCTTGCGCGCGGCCATTCGCACGGCGGCGGCGCCGTGGAGTTCGAACGGGAGTTAGGGTGCGATGGGGACGTTCGGGTTCGGAACGCTCGGGAAACTGGTGATGGTCGGGATCATGGCCCCGGCCTTCTATCTGGTGATTTCGCAAGGGGCGGCGGAGCGCGCGCGCGTCGAGGCGGTCGAGCGATCGATCGTGCAGGCGCGCAAGGAGATTCGCGACCTAGAAACCGAGTTCGATACCCGCGCCAACCTGGCGCAGCTCGAACGCTGGAACGGCGACGTGCTGGCGCTCGCCTCGCCGCGCGCCGAACAATATGTCGGCGGCGAACATCAACTGGCGTCGCTGCCCGGCCGGACCGAAGGCGGCAATGTCGCGCTCGCCTATGTCGTGCCCGCCGCACCGATGGAATATATCCCTGCTCCGACCGAACCGGCCGCCGCCCCGGTGACGACGCCTGCCGTTGCCACGTCGGTCGCCGCTACCCCGGCCGTCAGCCCCAGGGCCACCACCCCCGCGCCCGCCGCCAGGGCCGCGCCGCGCCCGACCGGACCGGTCCAGACCGCCGCCGTCGCCCATGCCAAGGCGCGCGCGGTGGCGATGCTCGACCGCACGCTGCTGAGCGACTCCACGCTCGGCGACCTGTCCCGTTCCGCCCGCAGGGAAGCGACGCTCCGGTGATCGTTGTCGTGGCCCCGCCGCTGCACCAGCAACGTTCCGACGGCACGCGCCAGTCGCTGGTGGGCATTGCCCATTACCGGCTCATGGTGCTCATGCTGCTGTTCGCCGCCGGCGTCGCGGTGGTGCTCGGGCGTCTCGCGATGCTCGGAATCGCCGCCGAACCGCATTCGGCGATCGCCGCCGAAGCGGCGCTGGTGCCGTTGCGTGGCGATCTAGTCGATCGCAACGGCGCGCCGCTCGCCCGCACCATCGATGCGTGGTCGATCGCGGTCCGCCCCGACAAGGTGATCGGCGACAAGCGCGAGCTGGCCAATCGTCTCGCCGAACTGATGCCCGAACAGAATGCCGCCTATTATTATGCGCAGCTCATGGCGGATCGCGGCTTCGTCTATCTGAAACGCCGCGCGCTGCCGCAACTGGTGCAGGCGGTCAATGCGCTCGGCGAACCGGGCATCGCGCTCGGCCGCGAGCCCGAACGGCTCTACCCGCAAAGCGCGATGGCGGCGCATGCGCTGGGCTATCTCGACATGGATGGTCGCGGCGTGCGCGGCATGGAGAAATTCCTCAACGCCCGGTTGATGAATCCGGGCGAGCGCGGCCATGCGGTGGCGCTCAGCCTCGACCTGCGCGTGCAGGCCGCGCTGGAGAGCGAACTCGCCAATGCGATGGCGGTGTTCCAGGCGCGCGGGGCCGGCGGCGTAGTGCTCGACAGCGATACCGGCGAGGTCATCGCCATGACCTCGCTGCCGACGTTCAATCCGAACGCCGTCACCGCCAACACCGGGCAGATGAACACGGTGACGCAGGGGGTGTACGAACTCGGATCGGCGTTCAAGCCGCTGACGATGGCCGCAGCACTCGATACCGGCGTCGCCCCGTCGCTCGCCAAACGCTATGACGCGACCCAGCCCTTGTTCATCGGGGGTTTTCGCATCCGCGACGACCATGCGCAGAAGCGCTGGCTGAACATCCCCGAGACGCTGGTCCATTCGTCGAACATCGCCACCGCGCGCATCGCCGACGAAATGGGGCCGGAGCGGATGGCGAAGCTGTTCCGCTCGCTCCATTTCGATACCGCGCCCGACATCGAACTGGAAAAGGCCCGGCCGATCTGGCCGCATTTCTGGGCGCGAACCACGACGATGACGACCGCCTATGGCCATGGCATTGCCGTCACCCCGCTGCACCTCGCCAGCGCCTATGCCGCGCTGGTCAACGGCGGCATCTGGCGGCCCGCGACGATGCTGAAACTGCGGCCCGGGCAGGCGCCGGCCGGCCGCCGCGTGTTTTCGGAGGATACCAGCGCCAAGATGCGCGGGCTGCTCAGGCTGATCGTCACCGACGGCACCGGCCGCAAGGCCGAAGCGCCGGGCTTCCGCGTCGGCGGCAAGACCGGCACCGCCGAAACGGTGGGCGCGGGCGGCGGCTATTCGAAGAAGGTCAACGTCTCGACCTTCGCCGCCGTGTTCCCGATGGACCGGCCGCGCTATGTCGTGATCGCGATGCTCGACAGTCCGAAGGGCACCAAGGAAACCTTCGGCTTCACCACCGCCGCATGGACCGCCGCCCCGGTCGTCAGCCGGGTGATTTCGCGCACCGGCCCGCTGCTGGGCGTGATTCCCGATGCGAATGCCGATATCGACATGACGCCACTCCGCAGCCTGCTATGGCATGCGCCGGGTAGCAAGAAAGTGGCGGCGAACGCGGAATGAGACTGGGACAGATCACGGGTGGCGACGAAGCGGCGGTGGTGACGGGCTTTGCGATCGATCATCGCAAGGTCGCCCCCGGCACCATCTTCGGCGCGTTCGAAGGGGCGCGCGTGAACGGTGAGGACTATATCCCCGCCGCCATCGCCAGCGGCGCGATCGCGGTCGTCGCCCGGCCGGGCGCGCTGGTCGAGGGCGCGCTGCACATCGCCGCCGACGATCCGCGCGAGGCATTCGCCCGCGCCGCCGCCACCTTCTTCGCGCCGTTCCCGCCGACCTGCGTCGCCGTCACCGGCACCAACGGCAAGACCAGCACGGTCGAGATGGTCCGCCAGCTCTGGCGGATGCAGGGCCACCACGCCGCCTCGATCGGGACGCTGGGTGTCACCACCGCCGACGAGCGGGTGACGACCGGGCTGACCACGCCCGACGTCGTCACCTTCCTGTCGAACGTCGCCGGCTTGGCGCGCGAAGGCGTCAGCCATCTGGCGTTCGAGGCGTCGAGCCACGGCCTGTCGCAGTACCGCACCGAAGGGCTGCCGGTCCGCGCCGCCGCCTTCACCAACCTCAGCCGCGACCACCTCGACTATCACGGCGACATGGCGCGCTATCTGACCGCCAAGCTGCGTCTGTTCGCCGAAGTGCTGGCCGACGACGGGGTGGCGGTGGTGTGGGTCGACGATCCGCATGCCGACCGGGTGATCGATCTGGCACGGGTACGCGGCAACGCGCTCATCACCGTCGGCGAACATGGCGAGACGCTGAAACTGGTCGGCCGCGATCCCAGCCTGCTGGGCCAGACGCTGACGATCGAGGCGGAGGGCAGGGCGCACACCGTCAAGCTGCCGCTGATCGGCGCGTATCAGGCGGCGAACGCGCTCACCGCCGCCGGGCTGGTGCTCGCCACCGGCGGCGATCTTGCGGCGACGCTCGCCGGGCTCGCCCGGTTGCAACCGGTGCGCGGCCGGCTGGAACGCGCGGTGATCCTCGAAAACGGCGCGCCGGTCTATGTCGACTATGCCCATACCCCAGACGCGCTCGAAGCGGCGATCGCGGCGCTGCGGCCGCATGCCGACAACCGCCTGATCGTTGTGTTCGGCGCGGGCGGCGACCGTGACACCGGCAAGCGCGCGCCGATGGGCGAGGTAGCCGTCACCCGCGCCGACGTGGCGATCGTCACCGACGACAATCCCCGCACCGAAGACGCCGCCGCGATCCGCGCGCAGGTATTGGAAGGCGCGATCGGCGCGACCGAGATCGGCGACCGGCGCGAGGCGATCCGCGCCGCCTGCGCGATGGCACAGGCCGGCGACATCGTGCTGATCGCCGGCAAGGGGCATGAACAGGGGCAGATCGTCGGTGACATGGTCCTGCCATTCGACGACGTACAGGTGGCACGTGACTGTGCCCGCTGATCTCTGGACCGCCGCCGCCATCGCTGCGGCGACGGGCGGCACCGCCTCCGCAGACTTCGCGGTCGGCGGCGTCGCCTTCGACAGCCGCGAGGTCGGCCCCGGCGACCTGTTCGTTGCCTTGTCGGGCGAGGCGACCGACGGCCACCGTTTCGTCGAACAGGCCTATGCGCAGGGTGCCGCCGGCGCGCTGGTATCGCGCGCCGTCGACGGGCCGCACGTGCTGGTCGCCGACACCACCGTCGCGCTCGATTTGCTGGCCAAGGCGTCGCGCGCGCGCAGCCAGGCGAAGGTGATTGGCGTTACCGGATCGGTCGGCAAGACCGGGACCAAGGAAGCGCTGTTCGCCGCGCTCGACCGCGTCACTCACGGGCACGCGCACCGCTCGGTCAAGAGCTACAACAACCATACCGGCGTGCCCTTGAGCCTCGCCCGGATGCCCGCACGGGCGCAGGCGGCGGTGTTCGAAATGGGCATGAACCATGCCGGCGAACTGGCGCAACTGACCCGGCTGGTCCGCCCCGACGTCGCGATCGTCACCACCATCGCGCCGGCGCACACCGAATTCTTCACCGGCGAGGATGCCATCGCCCGCGCCAAGGGCGAGATTTTCGAGGGGCTGACCCCCGGCGGCACCGCGATCGTACCGTTCGACAGCCCGCATCTCGGCACCTTGCAGCAGGCGGCGACCGGCCATGCCGGACGGATCGTCACCTTCGGCCTGCGCGACGGCGCCGATGTGCAGGCGATCGAACATGCCCGCCTGCCCGGCGGCGGCAGCTTCGTCACCGCGCGCATCGGCACGCGCGAGATCAGTTATACGCTTGGCCCGCCGGGCGACCATTGGGTGGCCAATTCGCTCGCCGTCCTCGCGGCGGTCGATGCGATTGGCGGCGATCTTGGCGTCGCCGGCCTCGCGCTCGCCGATCTGGAGGGCCTCGCCGGACGCGGTGCCCGCACCACCATCGCGGTCACGGGCGGCGACGCGCTGCTGATCGACGAGAGCTACAATGCCAACCCCGCCTCGATGCGCGCGACGCTCAAGGTCCTCGCCGCCGAACGCGCCGATCGCCGCGTCGCCGTGCTGGGCGAAATGCGCGAGCTGGGCGAGGCGTCCGACGCCTATCATGCCGCGCTGGCGGTGCCGATCGACGAAGCGGGCGTTTCGCGCGCCGTGCTGGTGGGGCAGGGGATGCTCCCGCTCGCGAGAGCGCTTGAGGGGCGGATCGAAACCGTCCATGTGCCCGATGCCGCCGCCGCCGCCTGGGTCCTCGCCGACCTGCTGGCGCCCGGTGACGCGGTACTCGTGAAGGGATCGAACGGGGTGGGGCTGGCGCGTGTCGTCGCCTCCCTGATCGCGCAAAAGGCGCCGGGGCAGGGCTGATGTTGTACGAACTCGCGGAATATCTGGGCTTTCCGGGTGTCCTCAATCTCTTTCGCTATCTGTCGTTCCGCACAGGTGCGGCGACGGCGACCGCCTTGTTCATCGGCCTCATCATCGGGCCGAAGTTCATCGGCTGGCTGCGCGTGCGGCAGGGCAAGGGCCAGCCGATCCGCTTGGACGGTCCGCAGACCCACCTCGCCAAGCGCGGCACGCCGACGATGGGCGGGCTGATGATCCTCACCGCGCTGGCCTCGGCGGTGCTGCTGTGGATGGATCTGTCGAATCCGTTCGTCTGGGCATGCCTGTTCGTGACCTTGGGGTTCGCGGCGATCGGTTTCCTCGACGACTATGACAAGGTGCGCAAGGCCAGCACGGCGGGCGTCTCGGGCCGCACCCGGCTGCTGCTCGAATTCCTGATCGCGGGCATCGCGAGCTGGATCATCATCCGCCAGACGGGGACGATGCTCTACGTGCCGTTCTTCTCGGGCGTCGCGATCGATCTGGGGCCAGTCTATATCCTGTTCGCCGCCTTCACGATCGTGTCGTTCGGCAATGCGGTGAACCTGACCGACGGTCTGGACGGCCTCGCGACGATGCCGGTCATCATCGCCTCGGTCGCGTTCATGCTGATCGTCTATATGGTCGGCAACGCGAAGTTCGCCGCCTATCTCGGCATCCCACATGTGCCCGGTGCTGGCGACCTCGCGTTGTTCTGCGGCGCGATCGTCGGGGCGGGGCTGGCGTTCCTGTGGTACAATGCGCCGCCGGCGGCGGTGTTCATGGGCGATACCGGCAGCCTTGCCTTGGGCGGCGCGCTGGGCACGATCGCGGTGTCGTCGCATCACGAGATCGTGCTCGGCATCATCGGCGGGCTGTTCGTTGTCGAGGCGCTGAGCGTCATCATCCAGGTGTTCTGGTTCAAGCGCACCGGTCGCCGCATCTTCCGCATGGCGCCGATCCACCATCATTTCGAACAGCTCGGCTGGGCGGAGGCGACCGTCGTCATCCGTTTCTGGATCGTGGCGTTCGTACTGGCGCTGGCCGGCCTGTCGACGTTGAAGCTGCGGTGATGATGGCCACCGCCTGGGCGGGGAAGCGCTATGCAGTGCTGGGCCTCGCCCGCTCCGGCGCGGCGACGGTGCGTGCGCTGCTGGCGAGCGGCGCGGAAGTAACCGCATGGGACAACGACGAAGCCAAACGCTCTCCCTCTCTCCGCTTGCGGGGAGAGGGTCGGGGAGAGGGGCCTTCTTCTACGGCAGCGCCCGCGACTTCCCCTCTCCCAACGCTAGTTTTCGCCGATCCGTTGGCGATCGACCTCGCCGGGTTCGACGGCGTCGTCGTGTCGCCCGGTGTCCCGCTCAACCGCCACCCGATCGTCGCCCACGCCGGCAGCGTGCCGATCCTCGGCGACATCGAACTCTTCGCACAGGCCCGCGCCGATCTCCCGCCGCACAAGGTCGTCGGCATCACCGGCACCAACGGCAAGTCGACCACCACTGCGCTGATCCATCATATCCTGTGCGCCGCCGGTATTCCCGCACGGATGGGCGGCAACATCGGCCTGCCGATTCTCGAACAGGACCCGCTGCCGGCCGGCGGCGTCTACGTCCTCGAACTGTCGAGCTACCAGATCGACCTGACCTACCGCCTCGACTGCGACGTCGCGGTGCTGCTCAACATCACGCCGGACCATCTCGACCGCTATGCCGGGTTCGATGCCTATGCCGCATCGAAGGCCCGGCTGTTCGCGATGCAGTCGGCCACCCACACCGCGATCATCGGCACCGGCGACGCGCCCTCCCGCGCCATCGCCGAAACCCTCGGCAACCGCGCGATCCGCATCGCCGTGCCCGATGACCTGCCGGCGTTCGGCCCTGCACTCGCCGGCCCGCATAACGCCCAGAACGCGCTGACCGCCATCGCCACCTGCGAGGCACTTGGGCTGGACCGCGCGACCATCGACGCCGCCCTTCGGACCTATCGCGCGCTCCCGCACCGGATGGCGCATGTCGCCGACGTCGCGGGCGTGGCGTATGTCGACGACAGCAAGGCGACCAACCCCGAATCCACCGCGCCCGCGCTGAATGCCTTTGCGCGCATCCACTGGATCGTCGGCGGTCTGGCCAAGGGCGACGACCTCGACGCCTGCCGCCCCGGCTTCGGCAACGTCGTGCGCGCCTATACGATCGGCGATGCTGCCGATCGTTTCGCCGAACTGCTCGGCCCCGACATGGCGGTCGAGAACGCCGGCACGCTGGACGCGGCGGTACGATCGGCCGCGACACAGGCGCGCGCCGGCGACACCGTACTGCTGTCGCCGGCCTGCGCCTCGTTCGACCAGTTCAGCGATTACGAAGCGCGCGGCCGCGCCTTCGCCGTCGCCGTGGAGTCCTTGCGATGAGTGCACCCAGCGTCCGCCAGCGGGTCGATACGTTGCAGGGCCGCACCACCCGCTCGCCGATCGGCGCGTGGTTCCGCGAGGTCGACCGCGTGCTGCTGCTGATCGCGATGACGCTGATCGCGATCGGGCTGGTCGCGGTCGCCGCCGCCTCGCCGGCTTCGGCGGTGCGCTATTCGGGCGGCGACGTGACGGTGCCGCCGATGATGTATTTCTGGCGGCAGGCGGGATGGATCGGCCTTGCCTTTCCGGTGATGATCGTCGTGTCGATGCTGCCGGTCACGCTCGCCCGTCGCCTGTGTCTCGTCGGCTCCGCGCTGCTGATTGTCGCGCTCGCCGCGACGCCGTTCGTGGGCGTGGAGGCGAATGGCGCGCGGCGTTGGGTCAATCTCGGCGTCGGCCAGTTCCAGCCGTCCGAATTCCTGAAACCCATGTTCATCGTCACGACCGCGTGGCTGCTGTCGCTGCGCGCGAAGGACCCGCAATTGCCGATGCTGTGGGTGACGGGCGCGCTCACCGCGCTGATTGCCGCATGCCTGATGCTCCAGCCCGATTTCGGGCAGACGGTAATCTTTTGCAGCGTGTGGGCGGCCTTGCTCGTCATCTCGGGCATTCCGATCCGGGTGATGGCGCTGCTCGCTGCCGCAGGGGTCGGACTGCTCGCCGCCGCCTATACCTTTTACGGCACCGCGCGCGTGCGGATCGACGGCTTCCTGTTTCCCGATCCCGAAAAATCGGCGACCGACAGCTATCAGGTCGACATGGCGCATGCCGTGCTGACCGCTGGTGGCGTCACCGGGACGGGGCCGGGCGGCGGGCGGATCAAGTTCAAGCTGCCCGAGGCACATACCGACTATATCTTCGCCGTCGTCGGTGAGGAATTCGGCCTGATCGCCTGCGCTATCATCGCGCTCATCTTCCTCGCCATCGTCGTGCGCGTGTTCGTGCGTCTGCTGGACGAGGAGGATGCGTTCAAGCTGCTCGCCGCCGCCGGCTTGGCCGTGCAGTTCGGCGCGCAGGCGCTCATCAACATGGCGGTCAACGTCGGCATCGCGCCGTCGAAGGGGATGACGCTGCCGTTCATCTCCTATGGCGGGTCGTCGATGATCGCGCTGTCGATCGGCATGGGCCTTCTGCTCGCTTTCACCCGCCGGAACCCGTATCTGACCCGCTCTCCCTATGGACCGCAGCGCTGGAGCGGAGCGAAATGAGCAAGCATTATGTCCTGGCAGCAGGGGGTACCGGCGGCCACATGGTCCCCGCCGCCGCGCTGGCGACCGAACTCATGCGGCGCGGCCACCGCGTCGCGCTGGTCAGCGACGAACGCGGCGTGCGCTTCCCCGACCTGTTCGACGGGGTGCAGACGCACGTCCTCCCCGCCGGGCGGCTGAGCGGGGGGCCGATCGGCTGGGTGAAGGCGGCACGGCAGATGCTGGCGGGTCGTGCGATGGCGATCGAACTCTACAAGACGTTCCGACCCGCCGCCGTCATCGGCTTTGGCGGCTATCCGGCGCTCCCGGCGCTGCTCGGTGCGTTCGCGCAGAAGGTGCCGACGATCATCCACGAACAGAATGCCGTGCTCGGCCGGGTCAACCGGCTGGTCGCGGGCAGCGTCGCCGGCATCGCCACCAGCTATGAACGGGTCGAGCGGCTGAAGGACAAATACGTCCCCAGAACCCATCTGGTCGGCAATCCGGTGCGCGAGAGCGTCCTCGCCCTGCGCGACCGGCCCTATCCGGCGGCGGACGAGGATGGCATCTTCCGCGTCCTCGTCACCGGCGGCAGCCAGGGGGCGAGCATCCTGAGCCAGGTCGTTCCCGACGGCCTCGCGCTCCTGCCGCTCGCATTCCGCCGGCGGATGCAGGTGACGCATCAGGCGCGGATCGAGGACATCGATTCGGTGCGCGCCAAATATGCCGAACACGCGATTCCCGCCGAGATCGCGACCTATCTGCCCGATCTGCCCGACCGGCTGGCATGGGCGCATGTCGTGATCGCCCGCGCCGGCGCCTCGACCATCGCCGAGCTGACCGCCGCCGGCCGTCCGGCGATCCTCGTGCCGCTGCCGTCGGCGACCGACGATCACCAGACCGCGAACTGCCGCGAGATCGTGAATGCCGGCGGTGGCCGCTCGATCCCGCAAAGCGCGTTCACCGCCGCCGAACTCGCCAAGCAAATTCAGAAACTGGGGCTCGATCCGGCGGCGCTGACCAATGCGGCGGCCCGCGCGCGAAGCTGCGGCCGCCCGTTCGCGGTGCGCGACTTGGCCGATCTGGTCGAGAGCATCGACGCACCCAAGGCCAAAGTGGGCAAGACCACCCCTACTAACCGAACTCAGGAGGCTTTCGCGTGAAGGGCGTTGCGACCGACATCGGCACGATCCATTTCGTCGGCATCGGCGGCATCGGCATGTCGGGCATCGCCGAGGTGATGCACAACCTCGGCTACAAGGTGCAGGGGTCGGACGTGGCCGAGGGCTATGTCATCGACGGACTGCGCGCACGCGGCATCGACGTGCAGATCGGCCACCGCGCCGAGAATGTCGAGGGCGTGGCGGTGGTCGTCACCTCCACCGCGATCCGCCCGGGCAATCCCGAACGCGACCATGCGCTGGCCAAACGCATTCCGGTGGTGCGCCGCGCGGAAATGCTGGCCGAGCTGATGCGCCTCAAATCCACCGTCGCGGTTGCCGGCACGCATGGCAAGACCACCACGACCTCGCTGATCGCGGCGCTGCTCGATGCCGGCGGAGTCGACCCGACCGTCATCAACGGCGGCATCATCAACTCCTATGGCTCGAACGCACGATTGGGCGCGTCCGACTGGATGGTGGTCGAGGCGGATGAGAGCGACGGCAGCTTCCTGCGCCTCGACGGGACGATCGCGGTCGTCACCAATATCGATCCCGAACATCTCGACCATTATGGCAGCTTCGATCGCGCCAAGGACGCCTATGTCGAGTTCATCGAGAATGTGCCCTTCTATGGCGCGGCGGTCCTCTGCCTCGACCACCCCGAAGTGCAGGCGCTGATCCCGCGCATCCGCGACCGGCGGATCGTGACCTATGGCTTTTCCGCCCAGTCCGATATTCGCGGCGTCGACGTGGTGGCGGGGCGTGACGGCAACCGTTTCGACTGCGTGGTGCGCGACCGCGACGGCAATGCCCGCACGATCGCCGGCATCCACCTGCCGATGGCCGGACGCCACAACGTCCAGAACGCGCTGGCCGCCATCGCCGTCGCGGTCGAGCTGGGGCTGGACGATGCTACGATCGCGCAAGGGTTCGCCAAGTTCGGCGGGGTCAAGCGCCGCTTCACCAAGGTCGGCGAGGTGGCGGGCATGACCGTGATCGACGACTACGGCCACCACCCGGTCGAAATCCGCGCGGTGCTCTCCGCCGCGCGTGAGGCGACCGGCGGGCGGGTGATCGCCGTGGTCCAGCCACACCGTTTTTCACGGCTGGGCGCGCTGATGGACGAGTTCGCGCAGGCGTTCAACGATGCCGATGCGGTCCATGTCCTGCCGGTCTACGCCGCCGGTGAAACCCCGGTCGACGGCGTCAGCGCCGAGGCGCTGGTTGACGGCATCCGCCTGCGCGGCCATCGATCGGCACAGGTCGCGCCCGACAAGGAGGCGCTGGCCGCCGCGCTGGCGGCGGAGGGCCACGACGGCGACCTGATCGTCTGTCTGGGTGCGGGCGACATCACCAAGATCGCTGCCGGCCTGCCCGCCGCCATCGCGGAGCGGCTGGCATGAGCGACTGGTTCTCCACCGCCGTCGAGATGCAGCGCGAGATCCTGCGCGCGCAAAAGGCACAGATCGAAGCGGCGCAGAAGCTGCTCGACAGCGCCGAAGCGAAAGACCTGTCGGCGATCGGCAAACAGGCGGCCGACGCGCAGGCGGAAGCATGGACCGCATGGGCGCGCTTCTGGGGTGTGGGAAAATGACCGGCCTGCCGTCCGTCCGGGGTCGGCTGACCGCCAACGCGCCACTCGCGCCGCTGGTGTGGTTCAAGGCGGGCGGGGCGGCCGACTGGCTCTTCGAACCGGCCGATGTCGACGATCTGTGCGCTTTCCTGCGCGACCTCGACCCAAGCGTGCCGGTGATGGGCCTTGGCCTCGGCTCGAACCTGATCGTCCGCGATGGCGGCGTCCCCGGCGTCGTCGTCCGCCTCGGCAAGCCCTTCGCGAAGGTCGTTGCCGATGGGCTGACGCTGACCTGCGGCGGCGGGGCGAGCGGCATCCTCGTCTCCTCGACCGCGCGCGATGCCGGGGTCGCGGGCGTCGAGTTCCTGCGCTCGATCCCCGGCACGGTCGGCGGTTTCGTCCGCATGAACGGCGGCGCCTATGGCCGCGAGGTCGCCGACGTGCTGGTCACAGCGCAGGTGGTGACGCGCGACGGCACCCTCGTCACCCTGTCGAACGCCGACCTCAACTACCGCTACCGCCACAGCGACCTGCCCGACGGCGCGATCGTCGTCGCGGCGACGTTCCGTGGGCAAGCCGGCGACCCCGCCACGATCCAGACCGAAATGGACCGCATCGCTGCGGCCCGCGAAGCCTCGCAGCCCTTACGCAGCAAGACCGGCGGCTCGACCTTCAAGAACCCGGACGGCCACAAGGCATGGGCGCTGGTCGACGCGGCGGGGTGCAGAGGGTTTCGCAAGGGTGACGCGCAAGTATCAGAAAAACACTGCAACTTCCTGCTCAACACCGGTGCCGCCACCAGCGCCGAGATCGAGGCCTTGGGCGAGGAAGTCCGCACGAGGGTGCTGGCGCAATCCGGCGTGACGCTCGAATGGGAAATCCAGCGGGTGGGCCGGGCGTGAGGATTCCATGCTCCGTCGTTCCCGCGAAGGCGGGAACCCATACACGCAACCGCCGCGATCCTGCCCCGACCGTTGCGGCAATGGATTCCCGCCTGCGCGGGAATGACGAACCATTCGATACCTTGGAGACACCAGCGTGACCGACCCCCTCAACATCGTCGTCCTCATGGGGGGCTGGTCGTCCGAACGCGAAGTCTCGCTGATGTCGGGCGCGGGCGTCGCCGCCGCACTGGAATCGCTCGGCCACCGCGTTACCCGCATCGACATGGACCGCAACATCGCCGCGCGGTTGACCGAGGCGAAGCCCGACCTCGTGTTCAACGCGCTCCACGGATCGCCGGGCGAGGACGGCACGGTGCAGGGCATGATGGACCTGATGGGCATCCGCTACACCCACAGCGGCCTCGCCACTTCGGTCATCGCGATCGACAAGGTGCTGACCAAGCAGGCGCTGGTTCCCGCCGGCGTGCCGATGCCCGGCGGCCGTGTCGTCAAGTCCGAGGAACTGTTCGAGCGCGACCCGCTGCCGCGCCCCTATGTCCTCAAACCGGTCAGCGAAGGATCGTCGGTCGGCGTCGCGATCGTCACCGACGAGAGCAACTACGGCAACCCGATCGCGCGCGATGCGAAGGGGCCATGGGGCGAGTTCGACGAACTGCTTGCCGAACCGTTCATCCGTGGCCGCGAACTGACCACCGCCGTCCTCGGCGACCGCGCGCTCGGCGTCACCGAGTTGAAGCCCAAGACCGGCTTCTACGATTACGACAGCAAATATACCGACGGCATGACCGAACATGTCTGCCCCGCCGACATCCCCGACGATGTCGCGCAGGCGTGCATGGCCTATGCCGTCACCGCCCACCGTGTCCTCGGCTGCAAGGGTGCCTCGCGCACCGACTTCCGCTGGGATGACGAGCGTGGGCTGGACGGGCTGTTCGTCCTCGAAACCAATACCCAGCCGGGGATGACCCCCCTGAGCCTCGTTCCCGAACAGGCGCGCCACATCGGCATGTCGTACGAGGAACTGGTCGGCTGGATCGTCGCGGAGGCGATGCGATGACCCAGACCACGCGCCGCGTCTCGCAGACCCGCACCGTCAAGCCCAAACGTCGGGTCCAGCCCAAGCGCCCGGTCCGCGCGTCGGTGCTGGATCAGGCGGTGGCGGCGCTGCCCGGTGGCGCCGCGACCGCGCGCAGGATCGTCGGCTGGAGCCTCACCGCCGGGGCCGGCGCGATCGCGCTGGCGCTGGCCAACTGGTTCGGCCTGTTCGGCGCGATCGGCATCGGCGCGGCCGAGGCGGTCGGCGCGGCGGGCTTTCGCGTCGAACAGATCGAAGTGACCGGATTGAAGCGGATGGACGCCACCTCGGTCTATGCCGTGGCGCTCGACCAGCGCTCGCGCGCGATGCCGCTGGTCGATCTCGACGCCACGCGGCAGAAGCTGCTCGACTATGGCTGGATCGCCGACGCCCGCGTCTCGCGCCGCCTGCCCGATACGCTGGTTGTCGACGTGGTCGAACGCGATCCGGCGGCGGTGTGGCAGAACAAGGGCCGACTGATGCTGATCGATTCGGGCGGCGTGCTGCTCGACGGGGTGCAGCCGGGCCGGATGCCGCGCCTGCCGCTGGTGATCGGGGAGGGGGCCAATGCCCAGGAACCGGCTTATCGCAAGCTGATGGGCGCGGCGCCCGCGTTGAAGCCGGTGGTCAAAGCGGCGGTCTGGGTCGGGAACCGAAGATGGGATCTGGTGTTTCAGACGGGAGAACGTCTGATCCTGCCCGAAGGGGAGGATGATTCGGCGCGCGCGCTGGTCAAGTTCGCCCAGCTCGACGGAACGCTGGGACTGCTCGGCAAGGGCTATGAACGCTTCGACCTGCGCGATCCGTCCAAGCTGGTCGTGCGGATGAAGTCGGCCACCCCGAACGACGCGGGCGAAGCGGACGAGGCGACCATCAATGCGGCGGCGATCCCGCCCGACGTCGGATAACCGCCAGGGGGGACATATGGCGAAGGCAGCACCGGAAGGCGTCATCACCGCGCTCGACATCGGCACGTCGAAGGTGTCGGCGCTGATCGCCAGACCGGGCGAAGGCGGCGAATTGATCGTGCTCGGCACCGGCCAGCGCGAGAGTCGCGGCGTCAAGCGCGGCTACATCGCCGACATGAAAGCGACCGAGACGGCGGTCCGCGAAGCGGTGGAGCAGGCCGAACGCATCGCCGGCTTCAATATCGAGGATGTGTGGGTCAGTTTTTCGGCCGGCGGCCTCGTGTCCGACATCGTCAAGCTGGAAGTCGATTTGGGCGGCCACCGTGTCGAGCAATCGGATATTGATGCGTTGCTCAAGGCCGGCCGCAACGCGATCGATCCGGGGCAGCGCATGGTGCTGCACGCGCAGCCGATGCGCTACACGCTCGATGGCCTTGGTGGCGTCAAGGAACCCAAGGGCCTCCACGCCGATCGGCTGGGGGTGGAAATCCACGTCGTCGCGACCGAAGGCTCGCCGGTCCGCAACCTCGACCTGTGCGTGCGTTCCGCGCATCTCGAAACCAAATCGATCGTGGCGGCCCCGGTCGCGACCGGCCTTGCCTGTCTGTCGGAGGAAGAGCGCGAACTGGGCGTCGCGCTGGTCGAGATCGGCGCGGGGATCACCAACGTCTCGGTGTTCGCCAATGGCGTGCTGACCGGCCTCGCCTCGATCGCGATGGGCGCGAGCGACATCACCGACGACGTCGCCTCCGCCTTCGGCACCAACCGCGCGCAGGCCGAACGGCTGAAATGCTTCTTCGGCTCGGCCAACATGTCCCCGCGCGACAATCACGACATGATCGATGTCGCCCCGGTGCGCACCGACGAGGATTCGGAAGGGACCCGCATCACCCGCGCGCAACTGATCGCGGTGATTCGCCAGCGACTCGACCGGCTGGTGGCGGAGATCGGCAAGGAACTGCGCCGGCTGAATTTCGACGATCCGGTCGGGCGACAGGTGGTGCTGACCGGCGGCGGCGCGGAACTGAAGGGCATCGCCGATTACGCGCAACAGGCGCTCGGCCGCCCGGTCCGCGTCGGACGCGCGCGTGGCCTGACCGCGCTGCCCGAAGCGCATTCCGGCCCCGGATTCGCGACGCTTGCCGGGCTCGCCATGTTCGCCGCCTCCAATCCGGTCGATCTGCGCGCGCTGCCGTCGTCCGGGCAGATGGTGGCGCGGCCGACCACCGGCGCGTTGTTTCAACGACTTCTGACCGCCTTTCGCACGAACTATTGACTTTTTGCGCTGATTTGACCGGTGGGGGACTAGGATCGTCTGCCCGCTTGATGCACAACCCTTTTTTGGAATTGCGCCCGGTGCCGACCGGGACAGGGAGACCGAGTGATGAGCATCGAATTTCTGGCCCCCGACGTGGATGAGCTCACCCCCCGGATCACCGTGATCGGCGTCGGCGGGGCGGGTGGCAATGCCATCGCCAACATGATCCGCGCCGAGGTGCAGGGGGTCGAATTCCTCGTCGCCAATACCGATGCGCAGGCACTGAAACAGTCGTCCGCGCCGCAGCGGATTCAGTTGGGGGCCAAGATCACCCAGGGGCTGGGCGCCGGCAGCCGTCCCGAAATCGGCCGCGCCGCCGCCGAGGAGACGATCGAGTCGGTCCAGAAAAGCCTCGAAGGCGCGCACATGTGCTTCATCGCCGCCGGCATGGGCGGCGGCACCGGCACCGGGGCCGCCCCGGTGATCGCCAAGGCCGCGCGCGAGATGGGCATCCTGACCGTCGGCGTCGTGACGCGCCCGTTCGCGTTCGAGGGCAAGCGCCGCGCCAAATCGGCCGATGCCGGTATCGAGGAACTCCAGAAGTACGTCGATACGCTCATCGTCATTCCCAACCAGAACCTGTTCCTGATCGCCAACGCCAACACGACCTTCAAGCAGGCCTTCGAGATGGCCGATGAAGTGTTGCAGCAGGGCGTGCGCGGCATCACCGACCTGATGGTCATGCCCGGCCTCATCAACCTCGATTTCGCCGACGTGCGGTCGGTGATGCAGGAGATGGGCAAGGCGATGATGGGCACCGGCGAGGCCGAGGGCGACAATCGCGCGATCGAGGCGGCGCAGCAGGCGATCGCCAACCCGCTGCTCGACGGCGTGTCGCTGAACGGCGCCAAGGGCGTGATCGTCTCGATCACCGGCGGCGACGACATGCGCCTGCTCGAAGTCGACGAGGCGGCCAACCACATCCGCGAGCTGGTCGACGACGACGCCAACATCATCTGGGGTTCGGCGTTCAACAGCGATCTGGAAGGCAAGATCCGCGTGTCGGTCGTGGCAACGGGCATCGAGGATGAGGCCCCGTCGAAGGCGGTGCCGGCCCCGGCACAGGCCGAACCGACCCGCGCCTTCACCTTCAACGCGCCACGCCGTCCGGCCGCCGCGCCGGTCGCGCCGAGCGGTGCCGCCGCCGAGCATCTGCAGGAAGCGCCGGCCCCCGCACCGATCGAGCGGTTCCCGCAGGGCATCGTGCAGCCATCGGTGTCGGAACGGGCCGTGCCGCATTCGACCTATGACGCACCGCCGCCCCATGTCGACGAGGACGAACTGGTCCTGGGGGCAGAGGCCGCCACGCCGGTGCCCACGCCAGCTCCGGCACCCGCCAGCGACTTCGGCGCCAGCCCGAGCGAAGGCCGCCGCCGTTGGCTGAACCCGGAAACCCCGGCCGAACCGGCGCGCGAGGAGGCTCCCCCGGCGCGCAAGCCCGGCGGCACCCTGTTCGAACGCATGGCCAATGCCGGCCGCGCCCCGGCGCGCGGCGGCGACGACAAGGAACCGCTCGACATCCCGCGCTTCCTCCACCGCCAGAATAACCAGTAAGTTACGGCCGACCGGCCTCCCAAGGAGGCCGGTCGCGTCCAGTCGGGTTTCTTCGTCACCCCGGACTTGTTCCGGGGTCCACCCAGCCGCGAACGCTGCTGCCCGAAGCCTGGGCTACACCGATCGCCGCACCGTAGACCCCGGAACGAGTCCGGGGTGACCGAATGGATCGTGCGTTCAACCCCAACACAGCATCGTGCGCCGGTCAGAGCGAAATGCCGATCGGATGCGGCCGTTGGCCATCGCGATACCACCGCGTAAGTCGCGCGAATTCGCTAAAGCGGTGCGTACCCCGCCCGTGCCGGGCTACACGATGCCGCGAGATGCGGCGCCTTTTGCGACGGCGAAGTCGCCTCGGGACTTTCCTACTCGTCCCGACCTTGCAACGATCGTCGGTATTGATCGACTGCCTCGACCGACGCTGGAGCATCGGTCAGCAAACCCGCCGCTAGTGTCAACTTTGTAAACTTTGGCCCAGCCCCACGCCGTTCGTCGCCGCCACCGCTCGCTTCGTCGCCGTGTGCGCGCAACGACATTCCCCCTTCGTCCGCCGCATGGTTAAGCGACTGCGCCCATGACTCGATTTACCCCGCTGCGCGTTACCGCGTTCCTGCTCGCCGCCGCATCGCCGCTGCCCGCCGTCGCGCAGAGCGGTCCGCTCGTCCAGCCGCTCACCCCCAACGCCGATCGTCTGTCCGACGTGATGCGCACGCTCGGGCGCAGTCCCAACGACCTGTCGGCACTGGTCGAGGCGGGGCGATTGAGCGGCAAGCTCGGCGATTTCGACGCGGCGATGCAGTTGCTGGCGCGCGCCGAACGGGTATCGCCCACCGATCCGCGCATTCCGGCGGCCCGCGCCGCGACGCTGGTCAATATGGAACGGCCGGGGCAGGCGCTGGCGCTGTTCGCCACTGCCGAGCGGGCCGGACTGCCGATGGCCGACTATGCCGCCGATCGCGGTCTGGCCTATGACCTGCTCGGCTATGCGTCCAATGCGCAGCGCGACTATCGCCTTGCGCTGGCGCAGGGGGCGGACGACGAAGTGACCCGCCGCCTCGCGCTGTCGATGGGGATCGAGGGCGACGTGGCCGGGGCCACCGCGCTGCTCGACCCGCTGCTGCGGCGCAACGACCGGGCGGCATGGCGGGTGCGCGCCTGTATCCTCGCGATGGCGGGCGATGCGGCGGGGGCCGACCGGATCGCGGCGTCGATGCTGCCGGGGTTCGGGCCGAGCCTCGCGCCGTTCTTCCGCCGCCTGCCCCAGCTTTCCGCCGCCGACCGTGCGTTCGCGGTCCATTTCGGCCGGCTCGCCCCGACGCCGGACCGGATCGCCGACGCCCGCCTCGCGCCGCAGGTCATTCCCGTGCCCCGCGCCGCGCCGGTCGCGGTCGCCGCCGCATCGGCCCCCACGGCGACGACGTCCGCTCGCCGCGCACCGACTTTTGCCGAGCGCCGCGCCGAACAGCGCCGTCAGGTGGAGGTCGCCCGTCAGGCGCAACTGGCGGAGGCGAAGCGCGTCGCCGATGCCCGTGCCGCGCAACTCGCGAAGGCACAGGCCGACGAACTCGCCCGGCGCACCGCACTCGCGCAGGCACAGGCCGCCGAGGCGCAGCGGCTGCGCGACGCGCAGCAACTCGCCGCGCAGCAGGCCGAACAGGCCCGCCTCGCCGAAGCCACCCGGATTGAAGGGGAGCGCGTCGCCGCGCGTCAGGCGGAGGAACGCCGCCTCGCCGCCGCAGCGGCACCGGTCGCCGCCCCGACTCAGGTCGCCGCTGCCACCGCTCCGCCACCCGAACCGGTCGCCGCAGCACCTGTCGCCGAACCGACGGCCGCCGCCCCGCCGCCCGCCCCCGGTTTCAGCGCCGACACCGCCGTCCCCGCCGCGTCCGGCGCCGCCGCGACGGTCGCCGCCCGCGCCCCGACCAACGACGACGTCCTCGCCCGGATCATCCGCAACCTCGACGTGCCCGCCGCCGAACTGGGCGTGGCCCCGCCGACCCCGGCCCCGGCGATCCTCGACGCCGCCGCACAGGCCGCCGACGCGAAGGCCGCCCGTGACGCCGCCGCCGCGCGCGAGGCGGTGGACCGCGCCGCCGAAGCCCGCACTGCCAAGGTCGCCGCCGACAAGAAGGCAGCCGACGCGAAGAAAGCCGCCGACGTCAAAAAGGCCGCCGACGCCAAACGCCTCGCCGATGCCAAAAAGGCCGAGGAAGCCGCCGAGGCCAAGCGTGCCGCTGCACTGCTGAAGGCCGATCCCGAACGCCATTGGGTCCAGATCGCGGGCGGGGCGAACATCGCCGGCCTGCCCGCCGCATGGCGCCTGCTCTCCGCCAAGGCCCCGCCGCTGAAAGGCCGGCAGGCGTGGACCACGCCGCTGCGCTTCACCAACCGTCTGCTGACCGGCCCGTTCAAGACCGATGCCGAGGCACAGGCATTCGTCAACACGCTCGGCAAGGCCGGATTGCCCGCCTTCGCCTTCACCAGCCCGGCGGGGCAGAAGGTCGTGAAGGTCCCGACCTCGTGAGCCGCGCCGCTTATGCCGCCGATCCGCTCGCCCATGGCGGCCGGCTGCACCCCGAACCGGGCGACGCTTCGCGCGGGCCGCGCGATGCGTTTCAGCGCGACCGCGACCGGATCATCCATTCGATCAGCTTCCGCCGCCTGCGCCACAAGACGCAGGTGTTCATGGCCCCCGACGGCGACCATTTCCGCGTCCGCCTGACCCACAGCCTCGAAGTCGCGCAGATCGGTCGCGCCGTCGCACGCACGCTCGGGCTGAACGAGGATCTGACCGAAGGGCTGTGCCTCGCGCACGACATCGGCCACCCCCCGTTCGGCCATGCCGGCGAGGATGCGCTGGAAGCGGCGATGGCCGGGCAGGGCGGCTTCGACCATAATGGCCAGACGCTGCGCACGCTGACGTGGCTCGACAGCCCCTATCCGTGCTGGCGTGGCCTCAACCTGACGTGGGACATGCTGGAGGGGCTGGCCAAGCACAATGGCCCGATCGCGTCGCCCGGCTGGGCACTCGCCGCTGCCGATGCCGCGCACGCCCTGCGCCTGACCGAATGGCCCTCGCTTGAAGCACAGATCGCGGCGATCGCCGACGACATCGCCTATGACAATCACGACATTGACGATGGCCTGCGCGCCGGGCTGCTGACGCTCGACCAGTTGCTCGCCGTACCGTTCGTCGCCGCCGGTTGGGACGCGGTGCGCGCGCGTTTTCCCGACGTGCCGGTCGGACGGTTGGTCGGCGAACTCACCCGGTCGCAGATCGGGGCGATGGTCAACGACCTGATCGCCGAAACCACCGCCCGCATCGCCGATGCCCGCGTCGAAACCGTGGCCGACGTCCGCACCGCCGGCCGCTGCCTCGCGCATTTCTCACCCGAGATGGCCGAGCAGGAACGCACCCTGAAGCGCTTCATGTACGCCAACCTATATCACCACCCGCGCCAGTTGGAGGCGGCGGCAACCGCGCAGCAGGTGGTGGCCGGCCTGTTCGCCGCCTATCACGCCGATCCGGCGACGATGCACGACGGCTGGCGTGCGACGTTGCCCGAGGGCGAGCCCGAGCGCAGCCGCCACATCGCCGACTATATCGCCGGCATGACCGATCGCTACGCGGTACGCCGCTACCGCGAGGTCGTCGGCCCGATCGATCTGCCCGAAGGGTTCTGATCTTCCCAAGCTTTGCCTACCGCCTCCCTTTCGGCTAAGCGGCGCGCTTCCCATCAACCGACCGGAACCGCCATGACGCTGTATCCCCGTTTCTTCGCCCATCTCGACCGCGCGCTCGACAGCATCGTCGCGCGCGGCGACCTGCCGGCGGGACTCGAGCGACGCGCGATCACCGTCGAACCGCCGCGCGACACGACGCATGGCGACCTGTCGACCAACGCGGCGATGGTGCTGGCCAAGCCCGCCAAGACCAACCCGCGCGTGCTGGCCGAACTGCTCGTCGCCGAACTGCGCGACCTGCCCGAAGTGGCGAGCGTATCGGTCGCCGGCCCGGGCTTCATCAACCTGACGCTGACCGACGATACGTGGCGCGGCGAACTGAGCGCCATCGCCGAGGCGGGCGCTGCCTATGGCCGTTCGACCGCTGGTGAAGGATCGGTCGTAAACATCGAATATGTCTCGGCGAATCCGACGGGGCCGATGCACATGGGCCATTGCCGCGGTGCGGTGGTCGGCGATGCGCTCGCGTCGCTGCTCGAATGGAACGGCGCGAAGGTCATCCGCGAATATTACGTCAACGATGCCGGCGGGCAGGTTGCCGTGCTCGCCCGCTCGGCGCATCTGCGCTACCGCGAGGCGCTGGGCGAAGCCGTGACGATCCCCGAAGGCCTGTATCCCGGCGATTACCTCGTACCGGTGGGGCAGGCGCTCGCCGCCGAATTCGGCGACCGGTACGTCGATGCGCCCGAGAGCGAGTGGCTGGTGCTGTTCCGCACCCGTACCGTCGCGGCAATGCTCGAGATGATCCGCGCCGACCTGAAGCTGCTCGGCATCGAGCATGACATCTTCGCCTCCGAGGCTGAGTTGCAGGCGGCGGGCAAGCCCGAGGCGGCGGAAGCCTGGCTGCGCGCGCGCGACCTCGTCTACGACGGCGTCCTCGAAGCGCCGAAGGGCGAGGTGCCCGACGACTGGGAGCCGGTCGAACTGCCGCTGTTCCGCTCGACGAAATTCGGCGACGATCAGGACCGGCCGATCCGCAAGTCGAACGGAAGCTGGACCTATTTCGGCGCTGACCTCGCCTATCATTTCCAGAAGGCGCAAACCGCCGACCAGCTCATCGACATCTGGGGCGCGGACCATGGCGGCACCGTCAAGCGCATCGTCGCGGCGGTGCAGGCGCTGACCGAAGGCAAGACCCGTTTCGACGTGAAGCTGGTGCAGATGGTCCGCCTGTTGCGTGGCGGCGAGCCGGTGAAGATGTCGAAGCGCGCCGGCAATTTCGTGACGCTCGCCGATGTCGTGAACGAGGTCGGCAAGGACGTCGTCCGCTTCACCATGCTGACGCGCAAGGCCGATGCGCAGATGGATTTCGACTTCGCCAAGGTGGTCGAGGCGTCGAAGGACAATCCGGTCTTCTACGTGCAATACGCCCATGCCCGCGTTCATTCGCTGGTGCGCCGCGCCGCCGAGGCGGGAATCGCGTTCGATCCGGCGGCCGACCTGTCCCGTCTCGATACGGTCGAACTGGCGCTGGTGAAGCGCGCGGCGCAATTCCCGCGCGTGATCGAAAGCGCGGCAGTGGCGCGTGAGCCGCACCGGATCGCTTTTTATCTCTATGACTTGGCGGCGGAGTTTCACGCGGCGTGGAACCTCGGCAACGACGATCCGTCGCGCCGCTATCTCCAGATCGACGATCCGGCGCTGACGCAGGCACGGCTGTTCCTTGCGCGTGCGATCGGGCAGATTATTAACAATGGTCTGGCTATCATGGGCGTTCAGGCGGTCGAGGAGATGAAGTAATGGCCGATACGTTCGCGCCGGGGGGCGATCAGGATCAGGATCGCCTGCCATGGCTAGAAAGCGCCGATCCCGAACCGGAACCCGCCGCACCCATCTGGCGCACGGTGTTGCTGGTGCTGATCGGCCTGCTGAGCGTCGCCGCGATCGCCTTCGCGCTGCTGCGTCATCAGACGACACCGACCGCCAGCGGCACCGGTGATCTGATCGCCGCGCCCGCCGAACCGTACAAGACCCGCCCGCAGGGCACCGACGGGATGCAGGTCGCCGGCAACAGCGACACCGCCATCGCGACGAGCGAGGGAGCGACCGGCAACGCCTCGGTCAATCTCGGTGCCGTGCCCGAAACGCCGGTCGATTCGCGCCCGGCCGCCCAGCCCAAGGCGGCGACCAACGGCACCGCCCGTGTCGAAGCGGCAGTGCCGAGCGCCACCACGCGCCTCGAAGCGCGCGCACCGGCTACCGCCGCCCCCGCTGCTGCCGCCGCCGGGGCGGGGGGCTCGGTCGTTCAGCTCGGCTCCTTCCCCGCCGAGGGGGCCGCCAACGCCGCGTGGAACCAGTTGTCGCGCCGCTTCGGCTATCTCGCGCCGCTCGGCAAATCGGTGCAGGCGGCCGAAGTGAAGGGCCGCACCGTCTATCGCCTGCGCGTCAACGCCGGCAGCGCCAACCAGGCGACCGACCTGTGCGGCAAGCTGAAGCTGGCCGGCGAGAACTGCTTCATCGCCCGGTAAATCCACCACATCCTCGTCGTCCCCGCGCAGGCGGGGACCCATAGACGCTGACGCCCGCGATGGTGCCGCAACGTCAGCGCCTATGGATTCCCGCCGTCGCGGCAATGACGACGGCGGCATGGTTGTCCCGACCCACACCACGCTCTAGACCAACGGTCATGAAGCCTGTCATCTTCGGCCTGTCCGGTCCGGTCCTGACCCCGGACGAAACCGCCTTCTTCCGCGACGCCGATCCGCTCGGCTACATCCTGTTCGGCCGCAACTGCATCGACCGGGCGCAGATGCGCGCGCTCACCGATTCACTGCGTGCGCTGTCGGGGCGCGACGACCTGCCGATCCTGATCGATCAGGAAGGCGGCCGGGTCGCGCGGATGCGTCCGCCCGAGTGGCCCGCCTTTCCGCCGCCCGCCGCCTTCGCCGCGCTCTACACCCGCGCGCCGTCCTCGGCGATCGCGGCGGCAAAGGCCAATGCGCAGGCGATCGGCACCATGCTGGCGGAGGTCGGCGTCAACGTCGACGCGCTGCCGCTGCTCGACGTCGCGCAGGGCGACATGACGGCGGCGATCGGCGACCGCAGCTTCGGCAGCGATGCGATGCAGGTCGCCGCCCTCGGCCGCGCCACGCTCGACGGACTGGCGGCGGCGGGCGTGCTCGGCATCGTCAAGCATATGCCGGGGCACGGCCGCGCACGGGTCGACAGCCACCTCGAACTGCCGCGCGTCGCCGCATCCGCCGACGCGCTGGAAACCGATCTAGCCCCGTTCCGCACGCTGGCGTCCGCCCCGCTCGCCATGACCGCGCATGTCGTGTTCGAGGCATGGGACGCGGGCAACCCCGCCACCCTGTCGCCGACCGTCATCGAACACATCATCCGCACCCGCATCGGCTTCGACGGGCTGTTGATGACCGACGACATCGACATGAAGGCGCTGTCGGGCACCCCGGCGCAAAAGGCCGCCGCCGCGATCGCCGCCGGCTGCGACGTGGTGCTCGACTGCTGGGCACGCATGGACGAGATGGTCGCCATCGCCGCAGCACTGGACTCGATCGCGCCCGGTTCGCGCGACCGGCTCGACCGGGCGATGGCGACGCTCCGCCCGGCCGATGCCACCCCCTTCGCCGCGCTCGTCGCCCGGCGCGACGAACTGCTCGCGCTCACCTGATGGACGGCGATCCGCCGCCGCTGACCATCGCGCTCGACGGGTGGGAAGGGCCGCTCGACGTGCTGCTGGCGCTCGCCCGCACGCAGAAGGTCGATCTGCGCCAGCTTTCGATTCGCCAACTGACCACGCAATATCTCGCATGGATCGACCGCGCGGCAGCACTCCGGCTCGAACTCGCCGCCGACTTCCTCGTGATGGCGGCATGGCTCGCCTATCTCAAATCGGCGCTGCTGTTGCCTCGCGAACCGGAGATGGACCCCGACCCCGAAGAACTAGCGCTGCGCCTGCAACTGCGCCTCGAACGGCTGGACGCGATGCGCGAGGGCGGCGCCCGGCTGATGGCGCGCGACCGGATGGGGCGCGACGTGTTCGCGCGCGGCAACCCGGAGGGGCTGCGCACCACCCGCCATAACCGCTGGCAGGCCGATCTATACGACGTCATCGCCGCCTATGGCCGGATCAGCGCGCGGCGTCGCCCGGTGCTGCACGTCGTCGCGACCCGTCCGGTGATGACGCTGGAGGCGGCGCTCGCCCGCGTCGGCGAGCTGCTCGGCACCCGGATCGACTGGACCGCGATCGTCGAGTTCCTGCCGGTGGATCTGGACGAACGCTATCGCCGCTCGGCGCTCGCCTCCACCTTTCTCGCCACGCTCGAACTGGCGCGACAGGGGCGGATCGCGCTCCGTCAGGAACACGCATTCGGCCCGATCGAACTCCGGCGGCTGCCATGATCGATCCGCTGGTCCGCGCGGTCGAGGCGGTGCTGTTCGCCAGCGACATGCCGCTCACCCCGGCGATGATCGAAACCCATGTCGGCGACGGCGACATCCGCGCCGCCCTCCACGCGATCGAGGCGGCGTGCGCAGGCCGCGGCTTCGAACTCGTCCGGCGCGGCGACCATTGGCATTTCCAGACCGCGCCCGATCTCGCCCATCTGTTGCGCCGCGACCGCGAGGAACCCCGCCGCCTGTCGCGCGCCGCGATCGAGACGCTGGCGATCATCGCCTATCAGGAACCCGTCACCCGCGCCGACATCGAATCGATCCGCGGGGTTCAGATCGCGAAAGGCACGATCGACGTGCTGCTCGCCACCGGCTGGGTCCGCCCGGCGGGGCGGCGCGAAGTGCCCGGCCGCCCGCTGCTCTATGCCACCACCCCCGGCTTTCTCACCCATTTCGGCCTCGCCAGCCGCCGCGATCTGCCGGGGATCGACGACCTGCGCGCCGCCGGCCTGCTCGAGCTAATCGCCGATGCGCTTGCAAGCGCGCTGGAAAGCGGGAGCGATAGCGACTAGATGCACGTCGTAACGTGTTTCGCTTGGAGTCTGGTCGATGGGTGGTCTTAGCATTTGGCACTGGCTGATCGTCGGCGTCATCGTTCTGTTGCTGTTTGGCAAGGGACGGTTTTCCGACATGATGGGTGATGTGGCCAAGGGGCTGAAAAGCTTCAAGAAGGGCATGGCCGAGGATGACGACGTGCCGCCGGCGCGCCCGAACGACCGGCTGCAGCAGCGTCCGCTCGACACCGGGTACGATCGCGATCCCGCGCCGCGCGAGCCGCTGCGCGCCGAACCGCCGCGCGACGCCGATCGCCCGCACGGCGATCGTTGATCCGCACCTGTTGATGCCAGGCGCGCGTCCCGCTGGACGCGCGCCCGACCCCGAGCACCGATGTTCGATATTGCCCCTACCGAATTGATGGTCGTCGCGCTTGTCGCGCTCGTCGTCATCGGCCCCAAGGATTTGCCCAAGGCGATGCGCATCGTCGGCCATTGGGTCGGCAAGGCGCGCGGCGTCGCGCGGCAGTTCCGCTCGGGCTTCGACACCATGGTCCGTGAGGCGGAACTGGCCGAGATGGAAAAGAAATGGGCGGAGGAAAACGCCCGGATCATGCGCGAGCATCCCGCCGATGCCGACGCCCCGCCGCATGTCGAACCGGCGTTCCACCCGGTCGACGCGGCGTCCCCGCCGCCGCCCGACCTGACGCCGGCCCCGGTGCTGCTCGACAAGCCCGACGTCAGCGTCGAACACCCGCAGGTGCGCGAGAGCACCGACGACACCGGCCCCGCCGCCGATACCAAGGCCGCGTCATGAGCGAGATCGACGACAGCCAGGCTCCGCTCCTCGATCATCTGATCGAACTGCGCCGCCGCCTGCTCTATTCCGCCGCCGCGATCGCGGTCTGTTTCGCGCTGTGCTTCTATTTCTCCGAACAGATTCTCTCGTTCCTCGTCCAGCCATTGCTGGCGGCGGGACAGAAGCGCGTGATCTTCACCCAGATTTTCGAGGCGTTCTTCGTCCAGATCAAGGTGGCGTTCTTCGCCGCGATGATGCTGGCGTTCCCGGTGATCGCGAACCAGCTCTGGCAGTTCGTCGCCCCCGGCCTGTACCGTAACGAGAAGCGCGCGTTGTTCCCGTTCCTGCTCGCCACGCCGGTGCTGTTCATCGCCGGCGCGGCGCTGGCCTATTACGTCACCATCCCGGTCGCGCTGCATTTCCTGCTCGGCTATCAGGGCGATCTGGGCGGGGTCGAACAGGAAGCGCTGCCCTCGGTCGAAAATTATCTGTCGTTCGTGATGCAGTTCCTGTTCGCGTTCGGCCTCGCCTTCCTGCTGCCGGTCCTGCTGATGCTGCTCGAACTGGCGGGGATCGTCACCCGCGCGCAACTGGTCGGCGCGCGGCGTTATGCGATCGTCGGCGCGTTCGCGATCGCCGCCGTCGCCACGCCGCCCGACATCGGCTCGCAGTTCCTGTTGGCGGTGCCGCTGATCCTGCTCTACGAACTAGCGCTGATCGCGATCTGGTTCACCGAGAAGCGCCGCGTGCGGCGCGATCCGACGAGCACCGGGGAAGAAACCGCCTAGATAATCGGCAGGAACAGGTCGACGATCGCTTCCTGCGCCGGCACGTCGGGGAAGAACCGCACCCGCTGGCAATAGAGCGGGAAATCGCGGAGCTGCTCGCCACTCTGCGGCAACCATGTCCCATAGAGGAACCGCGCGGCGGGTTCGAGGTCATGGGTGTCGCCAACCACCCGCAGCACCGCGCAACGCCCGCCGGGGATCGTCCCCGCCGCCACCGGCTCGTCGGCGCCGATCGCCCGCCCGGTCGCGGCGCACAGATCCATCCGGTACGCCTCGGGCGGCGTGACCTGCGGATCGTCGTGGAACACGGTGTAGGTCGCGCTGGCCGGCGGCGTGGTGCCGGTGGCCTGCCGCCACGCGATGAAGCGCCGGATCGTGTCGCCGATCGTCGCCGGATCGCCGATATGGCGCATCATCGCGACGGCAACAGGGTCGACCGTCCGTATCGTCACGTCGTCGAGGGTGAAGGCCATGGTCATGATCTGGCTCCGGGCTTGGTGGAACGGGCGTAGCGTGGCGGCCCAGCCACGCCAGTCGGGCGCGGCGCGGAAGCCCGACGGGCTCTGGCCGAAGCGCCGGCGAAACGCGCGGGCGAACGCATCGGGCGAGTCATAGCCGGCGTCGATCGCGACATCGGTGACGCGCACGTCGCCCCGGAAGGCGAGGGCGTGCGCCGCCCGCTCCATCCGCGACAATTGCACATAGCGGTGCAGCGACAGGCCGATGGTCGCGCCGAACTGGCGATGGAAGTGACAGGGGGAGAAGGCGGCGATCGCGCTCAGCCGGTCGAGGTCGAGCGGCGCATCCGGGTGGCGGTCGATATGCGCCAGCACCCGGCGCAACCGTGCGGTATATCGTTCGACCGGGTCCGTCATCGCCGCCGCTCCTCCGCCATGCCGGAACAGCCTATGCGTCACCCGCCGGCGCGATGCGCGACCGATCTTGCGCTTGTGCGGCCAAGGTGCGCAAAAAGGGGCGGCCCGGCCATACCGAACCGCCCCTCATCGCCCGCGCATGGCGGGAGTGGGGATTACTTCGAATCCTTCGCCGCGCCGGCAACCGCATCGCCCGCCGACGACACGTCGCGACCGACGCCTTCGACGGTGTTGCAGGCGCTGATGGCCAGTGCGCCGGCCACGACGGCCAGGCTGATGATCTTGCGCATAGATGTCTCCGTTGATTGCGGTACTTTTGCTGTGCGCAAGGAATGTCCGGCCTGCGGTTTCGTTCCGGCTGCGTGTCGCATCGCCGCATCAAAAAATTGAGCCCGCCAGTTGGGGGAACTGACGGGCTCGAAAGGATGGAAACCAGAATGCGGGTCCGGTGGCGCTACCGGGGGGGGGAGGGGATCACGCCGACCGGACCCTTTGTCTTGGATAGCGAGAGCGGGGGGGCTTGAATTCGCTATCCACAGGGCACAACGGCAGGTTGGTCGGATGGTTCCCGGAAAAATCGCATATTTCTTGGAAAACGTGCGACTCGCTATCGCTGGATGCCATTGGGAAACGCGCTTCGGCGCGTTTTCAAACAGCCGTTCAGGACGGGAAGGCACCGCAGCGCTTCACCTGCCACAGGCCCTTGCGCCAGCACTTCGGGTTGCCGAACTCGTACAGCCGCACCGGGCGCATCCAGTTGACGTTGCGGCCGAACTGCTGCTCGCCATACGCCACCAGCGAATTGCGCAGCTTGCGCATCCGCATCTCGGCAAACTCACCCAGATACCCGCGCGGCACGAAGATCGCTTCCTGGCCGATCTCACCCGCCGCCTGACAGAAGCCGAGCTGCGCCGATACCGTCGAGAAGCCCGAATAGACCCGCGTCCCGAACTGGTCGAGCGCGGTCTGCCCGGCCTTTGCCGACCCGGCGGTGCGGACGAAATATTTGCCGAGCGTGTCATAGCCCTTCTTCAATTCGTCGGCATGGTTGAAGAGCAGCGCGTTGTAGTTGCCGAGCGTCAGGAGCGACGGCTCGAACTGGCACTGGAGCGCGGCGACGTTCAGCCCGGCGCGCAGGTTCCACATCAGCGCGGCGCGCAATTCCTCGGGCGTGGCGCCGGGCAGGGCCTGGGTCGCGATGCCGGGTTCGGCGCCCGTCACCCGTTCGCCGCTGGTGTCATAGGGCTTGAGAAAGAACTGGGCCGACGCCGGGGTCGCCGCGACGGCAACGGCTGTGGCAACGGCCACGGCCAGGGTACGCACTACGCTCATCATGTCCTCTCGTGGGCGCGGGCCGGCGCCTTCATGGCGTTGAGGGGTACGGAATTTTCCGCCGTGGCCCAAGCCGAATTTTACATTGCGGTAACGTTTTGCCGCATGGACCCGAAACGATCGGCGGGGGAGCGGAGCGACATCCCCCAAAAGAAAAAAGGGGCCGCCCGGTCGCCCGGACGGCCCCTTTCCCATCAACCTCGAAAGGTTGATTACATGGCGTTGGTCATGCCCATGTCGTTCGACATCATCATGTCGTTCGACATCATGGTGTCGTTCGACATCATCATGGTGTCGTTGCCCATGGCGCCGTCGACGGCGGTCATGTTGTCGGTCATCGTGCCGTCCATCATGTCGGTCGAGTTCAGGTCGGTGATGGTGGTGTTGTCGGCAGCGGTTTCGGTGGTGCCGCCGCAAGCCGACAGGGCCAGCGCGGCGCCGGCGACGATCGAACCCGTCAGAATCTTCGAGAATGCACGCATGTTAAGCTCCCTAAGCTATGGATAGGCGGCTATCTTCTACCGTTATTACCCAATCCGCGCCGGACATTAGTCGAACGACCCTCCGCCCTCAAGCCTCGTTTTTGGCGACCGTGGACAGCCGGTCGAGGAAGTCCGCAAACCCTTGCGCCAATGCGGCATCGAACGCCCCGGGCGTGACCGGTTTGCCCAGTGCGGTCGCGCTCGTCACCGGAAATTCGGCGATGCCGCATGGCACGATTCCGCCGAAGTGACTGAGATCGGGCGATAGATTGACCGAGAAGCCGTGCAGCGTGGCCCAGCGCCGCACCCGCACGCCAATCGCGCCGATCTTGGCTTCGGTGCCACCGTCGGCGGTCCAGATGCCGATGCGATCGGGCACGGCATAGGCATGGATGTCGAAGGTCCGAAGCGCACCGATCACCCAGTCCTCGACCGCGTGGACGAAGCGCCGCACGTCGCGCCCGTGCCGGGTCAGGTCGAGCATCAGATAGCCGATGCGTTGCCCCGGCCCGTGATAGGTATAGCGCCCGCCACGCCCGGCGGCATGGACCGGAAACCGCGGATCGAGCAGTTCGGCGGGATCGGCGCTGGTCCCGGCGGTATAGAGTGCGGGATGTTCGAGCAGCCAGATCAGCTCGCCCGCCTGGCCGTCGGCGATCGCCGTGGCGCGCGCCTCCATCGTCGCCAGCGCGTCGGGATATTCGACCGGGCGGGGCGCGACCCGCCACTCGATGGCGGCGGGAGGCGATTGGGGCGGTGGGGAAGGGGGATCGGTAGCCATTTTCATTCGGGTTCGACGCGGGTAGAGCACTCCAATCGGACAAACGGGGAGCGAGCGCAACGATGGTGAATATCGGCACGGTCTGGGACAGGACGGTGGATTTCGTTCGCGACCATCTGGGTTCGGTGACGGCGGTGGTGCTCGCGACGCAATTCGCGCCCTCGGTCGTCAGCGGCAGCCTCGAACGGCTGCGTGGCGAGGCGACCGGCGGCATGGCGGCGGTGTACGGGATCGTCACCTTGGCCGCGACGCTGATCGCGCTGTGGGGGGCGCTCTACCTGATCGGCTATGCCGCGCAGACCACCGGCCGCGAACAGGCGGCGGAGGCGCGGCGGATCGCGACGGGCCGGTTCCTGCCGCTGATCGGCGTGTCGCTGATCCTGCTTGTCGGCTTCTTCATCCTCGCGCTGCCCGGCATCGTGCTGGGCGCGACCAGCGGGTTCGATTTCGTCGCGGCGATGAACGGTACGACGCTCACGCCCGAGCAATACGGCGCGCTGGGTCCGGCGATCCTCTATTTTGCGCTGCTCGCGCTGGTCGCGATCTGGGTGTTCGCGCGGTTGCTGACCGTCAATGCGGTGGTCGCGATGGAACGGCGCGGGCTGGGCGCGATCGCGCGCGGCTTCGCGATGACGAAGGGCATGGCGCTGAAACTGATCGGCCTGCTGATCCTTTATGGCATCATCACCGGGGTCGCGGTGTCGGCGGCGCGCTTCGTCACCGGCGCGATCTTTGCCATCATCACCACGCCGGGCAGCGGGATCGGCATCGGCGATGTCGCCGTCGCCGTCGCGACGGCGGCGGTCAGCGCGGTGCTGGCACTCTATCAGGCAGTGTTCATCGGCAAGCTGTACCGCGCCATCGTCGGTGAGAAGGATGATGCGGACGTCTTTGCATGAAAATTGATATTGGGGCCGCGTGCCGCGAGGCGCTCGGCATCTGGCGGCGGGACCGCGACATGATCGTCGCGGTGTCGGGCGTCTTTTTCTTCCTGCCCAATTTCGCGCTCGCGCTGTTCCTGTCGCGCGGCGACGATCTGGCCGCCGCGCAGCCGGGCGACCAGCAGGCGATGGTCGATGCGTTGCAGGCCTATCTGGTCGGCAACGCCCATTGGCTGGTGTTGCAGGCGGTGGCCGAACTGGTCGGCATCGCGACGCTGCTGGCGCTGGTGCTCGATCCCGCCCGCCCAAGCGTACGCGAGGCGCTGCTGGCTGCGTTCCGCCGCCTGCCGCTGCTGATCGTCGCGATGCTGCTGATCTACGCGGCGAAGCTTGCCGGGCTGCTGCTGTTCGTCCTGCCGCTGCTCTACGTGATCGGGCGGGTGTTCGTGGTGCTGCCGGTGCTGATCGCCGAGCCGCAGCGCCGCTTCGGCGATGCGATGCAGCATGCGATCACGCTGACGGCGGGACAGGTCGTGCCGCTGCTCGCGCTGTCGGGGCTGTTGTATTTCGGTGCGCAACTGGTCGTGCTGCTGCTCAGCGGCACGGCGGGGGCGATCTCGTCGGGCGGGGGCAATCCGGTGACGCTGGCGATGCTGTCGGCGGCGGTCGCGGCGGTCGGCGCGGCGATGTCGGTCGCCTTCACCCTCGTCCGCGCGACCGTCTACCGGCGCTTGTCGAGCAAGGGATAATGCGGCGCCGCGTCGGCCGGCAGGATGCCGGTCGCGCGCGGATCGGCGAAGGTCTCGATCGTCCGCTGATAGGCCACGAACCCCGACCGCCGATAGAAGCCCAGCGCACGCGGATGGTCGAGCGTGCAGGTATGTACCCACACCCGCGTCACCCCCGGCCCCCATGCCAGCGCCAGCGCGTGCGCCATCAGCCAGCGGCCATGGCCCTGTCCGGCCAGCTCGGGGATCAGCCCGACATAGGACAGTTCGCACGCACCGGCGCTGCGATCATCGAGTTCGAGCATCCCGACCTCGAGTCCCGCCCGGTCGACCACCGCCCAGATGCGCACCCTCGCATCGGTCAGGATCGCCGTCAGCGCGTCATCGGCCATCACCAGCCGCGAAAACCACAGCCACGGCCCGCCCACCCGGCGGAACAACGCGCGGTAGCGATCGACCCCCGGCCGCTCCCACCGCACCAGTCTGAGCGGCGATTCCGGCATCGGCGCGGGGTGCGGCCGCCGCGTCATCTCCAGCGAGGTGACGATCGTCGCCACCTCGCCCGGTTCGACCGGGATCAGGCCCATGTGGCGAGCGGCGGCAGGCTCATCAGGATCGCGTCGATATTGCCGCCGGTCTTGAGCCCGAACAGCGTGCCGCGATCATAGACGAGGTTGAACTCGGCATAGCGCCCGCGCCATTCCAGTTGCCGCGCGCGATCGGCATCGTCGAACGCCCGCCCCATCCGCCGCCGCACCAGTTCGGGATAGATGCGCAGGAACGCCTCGCCCACCTCGCGGGTAAAGGCGAAGTCGCGCGCCCAGTCGTCCGACAGATGATCGTAGAAGATGCCGCCGACGCCGCGATGCTCCTGCCGGTGCGGGATGTAGAAATAGTCGTCGGCCCATTGTTTGAACCGGGGGTAATGCGCCGGGTCATGCGCGTCGCACGCCGCCTGCATCGCACCGTGGAAGTCGGCGGTATCCGCGTCATAGGGGATCGGCGGGTTGAGGTCCGCGCCGCCGCCGAACCAGCGTTTGGTGGTACACAGGAACCGCGTGTTCATATGCACGGCGGGCACATGCGGATTCGCCATGTGCGCCACCAGGCTGATGCCGGTCGCGAAGAACCGCGGATCATCGCCCGCGCCATGGATCGACTTGGCGAACTCGCCCTCGAAGGTGCCGCCGACGGTCGAGACATTCACCCCGACCTTTTCGAACACCTTGCCCTTCATCACCCCGCGCACACCGCCACCGCCGGGCTCGCCACTCGGATCGACCCGGTCCCACGGCGTATAGACGAACCCGGCGTCCGATCCCGCCTCGCGCTCGATCGCCTCGAACGCGGCGCAGATCCGGTCACGCAAGTGTTCGAACCAGCTACGGGCGGCGGCTTGCTGTTCGTCGAGCGGCTTCATGGCCAGCGCTGTGGCGGCTGGGGGCAGGGGGGTCAATGGGGCGGATCGCCCCGCACGCCCACCGGCACGATCATCGGCCCCTCCGCACTCTCCCCGAACCACGCGCGGATGCCGAACACCGCCGCCAGATTGGCCGGCGTCAACACCTCGACCGGCGACCCGTCGGCCACCAGCCGGCCCTCGTCGAGCAGCAGCAACCGGTCGCACATCCGCGCCGCCAGCCCCAGATTGTGGAGCACCGCCACTACCAGCGTGCCCGCCTCCGCCTCGGCACGCAGCAGCGCCGCGACCTCGAGCCCGTGGCGCGGATCGAGCGCCGCGAGCGGCTCGTCGACCACCAGCGCCGTGCCCCCTTGCGCCAGCGCCCGCGCCAGCAGCACCCGCGCCCGCTCGCCGCCCGACAGCGTCGTCGCATCGCGGCTCCGCAGGCGCACAACATCGACCCGCGCCATCGCCGCCTCGACCGCCGCCCGATCGTCGTCCCCCATCCGCGACAGCGGCGCCAGATGCGGCAACCGCCCCAGCGCCACCACCCGCTCGACCGACAGTGGCCAGTGCAGCACCTGCCCCTGCGGCAGATACGCCACCCGCCGCGCGATCTCCGCAGCACGCAGGTCCGCCCGCCCGTCGATCGTCACCCGCCCCTGGGTACGCACCAGCCCGAGCAACGCGCGCGCCAGCGTCGACTTGCCCGCCCCGTTCGGCCCCAGCACCCCGACGAGGCTGCCAGGCGTCAGCGTCACCGAGACGTCGTGCAACACCCGCCGCCCGCCCAGCGTCACCGACAGCTTGTCGGTCGCGATCGTCACCATTGCCGCCGGTCCCGCAACAGGTGGACGAGGAACACCGGCACCCCCAGCAGCGCGGTGACGACGCCGAGCTTCAGTTCGGTCGGCGTCGGGATCAGCCGCACCGCGCTATCCGCCAGCACCAGCAGCACCGCGCCCGCCAGCGCCGACGGCACCAATGTCGCCGAGGGCGAGCGGTCGGTGAACGGCCGCACGAAATGCGGCACGATCAGCCCGATGAAGCCGATCGCCCCCGACACCGCCACCGCGCCACCGACGCCGATCGCGATGCCGCCCAGCAACCGCAGCCGCACCCGCCCCAGATCGACTCCCAGCGCCCGCGCGCCATCCTCGCCCAGCGTCAACGCATCGAGCGCGCGCGCATCGACCAGCAGCAACCCCGCGCCGATCGCGACACAGGGCAGCACGATCCACACATGCTGCATCGAGCGATCCTCGATCGAGCCGAGCAGCCATGTCGCGATCTCCATCGCCGCGAACGGATTGGGCGACAGGTTCAGCGCCAGACTGATCCCCGCGCCCGCCAGCATCGACACCGCGATCCCGCCGAGGATCAGCGTCAGCGCACTCTCCCCCCGCCCGGCGAGCGCGAACAACAGCACCAGCGCCGCCAGCGCCCCGACGATCGCCATCCCCGGCAACGCCAGTGGCCATGCCGCAGCCCACCCGAAATACAGCGCGACGACCGCGCCCAGCGCCGCGCCGTTCGACGCACCCAGCACCGCCGGTTCGGCCAGCGGATTGCGCAGATAGCCTTGCAGCGCCGCCCCGCCGATCCCCAGCATCGCCCCCACCAGCAGCGCCACGAGGGTACGCGGCAGCCGCAACTGGAACAGGATCGTCGCGGCGGTCGCATCCTGCCCCGCCACCGCCGCCGCGACGCGATCGACGCCCAGCGCCACCGGCCCGACGCACAGCGACAGCACGGCCGCCGCGATTACCGCCAGCATGAGGACTACCCGCATCACCACATCCGACGGCCCCCGCCCTTGCCGAGGTTCCGTACCCTCAAGCCCTCACCGTATCCCCGCGCAGGCGGGGACCCAGAGCCACAACCACGGGCCGTAGTTTCCTGCGGCCCTGGACCCCCGCCTTCGCGGGGGTACGGCAGGCAGCGACGCACACCCCTCCCTCGCCCCCGGCAGGGGGAGAGGGATGCGCAGACTTGGTCCTTGCATAGCAAGGGCCTAGTCGAAGCTGGGAGAGGGGCCTGCGCTCGTACCAGCGAGCGCGCGAGCCTTCGGCTCGCCCAACCGCAGCTAGCCAGCAAGCTGGCAAGCTGCGGTATCCCTCTCCCCTTGTCAGGAGAGAGGGCAAAGCCGACGCACCTGGACGCCAGCCAACACCTACCGCTTGCCTCGAAGCCGTATTCCCCGCCAATGGCGCGATGCGTCTCGCGATCCTGCCCCTGTTGCTCACCGCCTGCACCGCCGCCCCAGCACCGCCGCGCCACGACCCGCCACGCCGCATCGTCTCGCTCAACCTGTGCGCCGACCAGCAACTCCTGGCACTCGCCGACGACGATCAGATCGCCGGTCTCACACGCCTGTCGCGCGACCCCGCCATGTCCGCCGGCGCGAAGCGCGCCGCGCACCTGCCGATCATCGACGCCACCGCCGAGGACCTGCTCGCCATCCGTCCCGACCTCGTCCTCAGCGATGCCGGCTTCCCCGCGCCCGCCCTCGCCGCGTTGCCGGACACGCCATTCCGCACCGTCCCCCTGAACTGGGTGTCGCGCTACGACGATATTGTCGCGCAACTGCGGCAGGTCGGCGACGCCATCGGCCACCGCGACCGCGCCGACGCGCTTGTCGCCCGCATGGACGCCGCGCTCGCCCAAATCGACAAGGCGGCGGGCCGGGGACAGGTCGCCGCCGACTATCAACGACGCGGGTTCCTCACCGGCAGCGGAACGTTGGTCGACGAACTGATGGGCCGCGTCGGCCTCGTCAATCTCGCCACCCGCCTCGGCAAGCCGGCCCTGTCGCAACTCTCGCTGGAAGAGATGGTCGCCGCGCACCCCGACCTCCTCCTGCGCAGCGAATCGCCGCAAGTAATCGATCGCGGGACCGAGCTGCTCGCCCATCCCGCGATCGCCGACCTCGCCCGCGTCGATCTGCCGCAGGCGTGGACCGTGTGCGGCGGTCCCGCCTATGTCCTCGCCGCCGAACGACTGGCCGATGCGGTGCGTTCGGCGGCGAGCCATCGTCAGAAGCCGGCGCGGATGCCGGCATAGGCCGCGCGGCCCGGCGTGCGATAGGTGAACACGTCCTCGTATTTCGCCGCGAACAGGTTCTCGACCCGCGCGAAGGCGCGCAGGTTGCCCGTGATCCGCGCATCGGCGGCTAGGTTCACCAGCGTATAGTCGTCCAGTCGCACGCGCGGCCCCAGCGGCAGATTGGTGAAGTTCGAATCGAAGCTCTTGCCGTTATAGCGCGCGGTCAGCGTGGCGCCGAACGCATCGCCCGCCGCTGCCCAGGTCAGGTTCGCCGATCCGATATGCGGCGGCCGGCGCACTTCCTCGCGCCCCGCTTCGATCGCGTCGAGATAGGTATAGGCGAGGTCGGCAACGAAGCCGTAGCCCAGCGGCGCATGCGCGAACAGCTCGACCCCGCGCTGGCGCGAGCGCGTCGTCCGGTTGGCGGGCGACACGACGAAGCTCGGCGAAAAGGTCGAATAGATTTCGTCGCGCAGCACCGAGCGGAACAGCGTCGCGCCGAGGCGCACGCCGGCGGCGGGGGTCAGGTCGACGCCGCCCTCGATCCCTTCGGACTTTTCGGGCTTCAGGTTCGGATTGCCGATGAAGCTGCGCGGATCGAAGCCGAACAGTTCGTAGTTGGTCGGGTTCTTGATGCCCGATCCAGCGGCGGCGCGGACGCGGACCAGCGGCGACAGCGCATAGCTGCCACGCACCCGCCACGTCGTCGCATCCTCGAACCGGTTGTTCAGGTCGCGGCGAATCGACGCGCCGAAGCCCGCCTTGTCGCCGACGCGCAGGTCATATTCGCCGACGATGCCGGTGTTGTCGGTGCTGCGGCCGAGGTTGGCGGGCGAGGGCGCGAACACCGCGACCGACCGGAACCGCTCACGCTCGAAATCGGCGGCGACGGTAAAGGCGTGGGTCAACGTGCCCGCGACCAGTCGATAGGTCGAATCATACGCCGCCTTGAACCGCTCGCCGCGATTGTCGGAGGTCAGGTCTCCATCGGTGCGGCTGTTGCGATGGGTGTCGTTCAACTGGACGGTCGCCGCCTGCGTCCACGCCCCGTCCATCAGATCGAGTTCGGCGCGGGCCAGCCCCAGGAAGCTGCGCGAGGTCGTGCTGTCGCTGCCGTCGACCACGAAGCCATAGGTCGGCGAGGTGAAGTCGAAATCCTGCGGATTGGTATCGGCCTGTACCCTTGCATAGCGGCCGGTCGCGAACAGGCGCAGATTGGGCGCGAGGTCATAGGCGAGCTTGCCCGCGAGTTGGCGGTTGCCGGCGCTCAGGTCACGGTCGCCGATGCCACGCCGCGCCGACGGCGTGCCGTCGGTGTCGAGGAACGCACCCGACAGGACATAGTCGAGGCCGCTCGCCACGCCGCCGATCCGCGCCGCGCCGCTGACCGTGCCGAACGACCCGCCCTCGATCCGTCCGCGCACGCCCGGCGCGTCGGCGCCATTGGCGGTGATGTAATGGATCACGCCGCCGATCGCGTCCGAGCCATAGGTCGCCGACTGCTGGCCGCGCAGCACCTCGATCCGCGCGACGTCGTCGGCGATCAGCGTCGCAAAATCGAACTCGCCGAGGAACGGGTCGGACGCCTCGATCCCGTCGATCAGGACCAACGTGTGGTTCGCCTCGGTCCCGCGCAGCCGGACCTGGGTGAAGCCGCCGACGCCGCCTGACCGGCTGACCGCCACGCCCGGCACGTCGCGCAAGATGTCGCTGACGACGCGGGTCTGGCGGTTCTCCAGCGCCTGCGCGTCGAGCAGCGTGTAGCTCGACCCCAGCAGGTCGGCGGGCGTGCCGTCCAGCGCGCGGGTGCCGGTGACGATGATAGGGTCGGCCTCGTCGACCGGCGTATCGCCCGGCAACGCCTGGGCAAAGGCGGACGCGCTGGCGAGCAGCGCGGTCAGGGTCAGCGTGGTCTTCAACATCTGGTCTTCCCCGGGGATGCGCAGGAGCGACACGGCGGGGCGGGCCGCATCGCTGCGGCCATGGGTGGCGCGGCCGACGGCACCCCCCTGGCGCGCGGACCCACGACCAACCCCGGTGCGGCCCCCGCCGCGCATGGGTTCGTCGCTCCACACGGAGAACCGGCCCCGGCCTCCACTGGACCAAAGGCAGAAGCGACCACGCGCCGGCAGGTCTCCTGGCTCGCGGGTCGTCGCGCGGGTCTGACGCCTTCCCGGGAAACCCCAGTGGCTGTCGATCCCTGTTCGGGGACCGACGTGCAGTCGCGCTCACCGCTCACAGTTGCAGGGACAGCCGCGGTCTTGGGGACAGGTCCCCGCACCGCATTCCCGTTTTAAGCTCCCGAAGGAGCACCGGCGTGCATCGGCCCCGGATTTTGCCGGAACCGGCGCGGCCTCTACGCGGCCGGCCCGGCCATAGCAAGCGACCGGCCGGGGGCGGTTCGGGAAACCGGTGTCAGGATTGCGAAGTTGAACACGCGCATTTCACCGGTTTTGGAATTTTCTGTTCGCATTGTGGAAGTGGAGTTCACCCATCGGAATTTATGCCGTGAAATATCACAAATCGCGGATTTCCAACGATCTCCCGGACGACGGCCGGACGCTCCGCAAAAACCGGTCGACGCGGGCGGCAGGCGGCATTAGGACAGGGTTTATCGAGTTCAACGCACAGCGCCGGCAGCGGGGAACACCCCGATTGATACCGGTTTCCCACGTCAGGAGAGAGCCATGTTCGACCGCACATATTACGCCACCCATCCCGACATGATGGAATGCGTCTCGAACGAGGAATTGCGCGACCGCTATCTGATCGAAGGCCTGTTCCGCGAGGGCGAATGCGTCCTGAACTACACCCACGCCGACCGTTTCGTGATCGGCGGCGTCGCGGTGGGCGATGCTCCCGTCAAGCTCCCGACCCAGACCGAACCGAAGTCGGCGGAGGGGCATCCGTTCCTCGAACGCCGCGAGATGGCGGTGGTAAATGTCGGCGATGCCGAGGGCACGCTGACCGTCGATGGTGAGAGCTTCACGCTCGGCAACAAGGACTGCGTCTACGTCACCATGGGTGCGACCGACGTCGAATTCGGCGGCAAGGGCGCGCGCTTCTACATCGCGTCGTGTCCGGCGCACAAAGGCTTCACCACCCGCAAGCTCGGCATCGCCGACGCCAATGCGCTGGAGCGTGGCAGCCTGGAAGAGTCGAACGAGCGGACGATCTTCCAGCTCGTCATCCCCGGCGTGTGCGATTCGGCGCAGCTCGTCATGGGCCTGACCGTGCTCAAGCCCGGCAGCGTGTGGAACACCATGCCCCCGCACATCCACGAGCGCCGCAGCGAAATCTATTTCTACTTCGAACTGCCGACCGAGAATGACAAGGTGTTCCACTACATGGGCGAGGGTGAGGCGATGCGCCACATCGTCATGGGCAACGAGGAAGCCGTGATCTCGCCGCCATGGTCGGTCCACATGGGGTCGGGCACCCGCGCCTATGCCTTCATTTGGGCGATGGCCGGCGAGAACCAGGACTATACCGACATGAAGGTCCTCGACATCTGCCAGCTCGCGTAAAGGGTTGAGAACGATGGTAAATCCCTTCGACCTCACCGGCCGCGTCGCGGCGATCACCGGAGCCAACACCGGCATCGGTCAGGCGATCGCGCTGGCGCTCGCCGCCGCCGGGGCCGATGTCGCGCTGATCGGTCGCACGCCCGCGACCGATACGGCGGACAAGGCACGCGCGCTCGGGCGCAAGGCGGAAATCGTCTCCGCCGACCTGTCGACTATCGCGCCCGTAGCGGGTGTCGTCGAGCAGACGCTCGACACGCTCGGCGGGCTCGACATCCTCGTCAACAACGCCGGCATCATCCGCCGCAACGACAGCCTCGACTTCACCGAAGAGGACTGGGACGCGGTGATCGACACCAACCTCAAATCGGTGTTCTTCCTCAGCCAAGCCGCTGGCCGTCATATGGTGGCGCAGGGCCGGGGCAAGGTCATCAACATCGCGTCGATGCTGACCTTTCAGGGCGGGGTGCGCGTACCGAGCTATACCGCATCCAAATCGGGCATCGGCGGCCTTACCAAGCTGCTGGCGAACGAATGGGCGGCCAAGGGCGTCAACGTCAACGCGATCGCGCCGGGCTACATCGCCACCAACAATACCGCCGCATTGCAGGCAGACGAGACGCGCAATCGTCAGATCCTCGAACGCATCCCGGCGGCGCGCTGGGGCGATGCCGGCGATCTCGGCGGGGCGGCGGTATTCCTTGCCTCGGCAGCCTCCGACTATGTAAACGGCCATGTCCTGGCGGTCGATGGGGGGTGGCTCGCGCGATGATCCTGTGTTTCGGGGAACTGTTGCTGCGGCTGACCGCGCCGGGCCGCGAACTGCTGATGCAGAGCGGCCGCTTCGACGTGAACGTCGGCGGGGCGGAGGCGAATGTCGCGGTCGGGCTAGCCAATCTCGGCCATGCCACCGCCTGCGCCAGCGCAGTCCCCGACAGCCCGCTCGGGCGCGGTGCCGTTGCGGCGATGCGTGCGCAGGGGGTCGATTGTTCGCGGGTGCTGACCCGCGACGGCCGGATGGGGCTGTATTTCCTGAGCGTCGGCGCCGGCTTACGCGCCTCCGACATCGTCTATGACCGCGCCGGATCGAGCTTCGCGACGACCCCGGCCTCGGCATGGGACTGGGACAAGCTGCTCGACGGCTGCACCCGGCTGCACCTGTCGGGAATCACCCCGGCGCTGGGCCATGAAACCGCCAACGCCGCCATCGCCGCCGCCGAGGCCGCGCGGGCCAAGGGGCTGACCGTCTCGTTCGATGGCAACTACCGCGCCCGGCTGTGGGACGCATGGGACAGCGATCCCCGCGCCGTGCTGACCCGGCTGGTGGGCCTCGCCGACCTGTTGTTCGGCAACCACCGTGACGTATCGCTGCTGCTCGGCGAGCAATTTTCGGGCGATGGCGAGGATCGCCGGCGCGAGGCGGCGCAGGCTGCCTTCGCGGTCTTCCCCAACCTCAAGCACATCGCGTCCACCGCGCGGCACGTCGACGACGCCGATCACCACCGGCTGTCGGCGCGGATCGACACGCCGACCCACGCCGTCCAGACCGAGGAAGTCGCGATTTCGGGCATCGTCGACCGCATCGGCGGCGGCGACGCCTTTGCCAGCGGCGTGCTCCACGCGCTGATCTCAGGGCAGGACGAGGCGACCGCCGCGAGCTGGGGCCTTGCCGTCGCCGCGCTCAAACACTCGCTACCCGGCGACGCCAGCCTGTTCCGGCAGGCGGACATCGATGCCTTCCTCGAAGGCGGCCTCGACGTCCGGCGCTAAACCGGTTTCCGGGTAAAAGCCCATCCCGAACCGACGCTTGTGCCGGGACAGGCGAACCGGCAAGGAACGGGTGGGGGAAACCCGCGTTTCTGGACCGATGCGAGGTGACGTGAGCGATAGCGAGGGCGCGACCGGACCGGCCGCACGCGAGGACCGGCGCATCGCCCGTGAGATCGCCGGACTGGCGGGGGGCACCGACCCGTTCGTCGCGGCAGTGCGCGCCACGCGCATGCCGATGATCATTACCGACCCGCGCCTGCCCGACAATCCGGTGGTGTTCGCCAACGACGCCTTTTGTCGCCTGACGCAATATACCCGCGACGAGATCATCGGCCGCAACTGCCGCTTCCTGCAAGGCCCCGACACCGATCCGGCAAGTGTCGCGCGCATTCGCGACGCCGTCGCGAACCAGACCTCGATCGAGATCGACATCCTGAACTATCGCAAGAACCGCGATCCGTTCTGGAACCGCCTGCTGCTCGCCCCGGTCGACGATGCGAACGGCGACCTCGCCTATTTCTTCGCCAGCCAGGTCGATGTGACGATCGAGCGTGAGCGACTGGAAGGACTGGAGACGAGCAACGCCGCGCTGATGGCCGAACTCGCCGGGCGGTTCCGCGAACAGGAAGAACGCGAGCGTGAGATGCACTTCGCGCTGGAGGCGGGGCGGTTCGGCACCTGGGCGCTGGAGCGCGGGACCTGCCAGCTCACCATGTCGGACATCTGCCGGGCGAACTGCGGTTTTCCGACGGACTATCCGCCGTCGCATGCCGAGGTGCTGGCGATCGTCCATGACGACGACCGCGCCGCCCTGACGGCCGCGATCGAGCGCAGCTTTGCCGGCGAAGCGTTCGAGAATGAGGCACGTATCCGCACGCCCGACGGCGAGCGTCGCTGGATCGCCAGCCGGGGGCAGCCGACGATCGGTGCCGATGGCGGCGTCACCCGCCTGACCGGCGTGTCGATCGACGTCACCGCCTACAAGCGGCTGGAGACGATGCGCGCGGCGATGGCCGAGCTGAACGACACGTTGCGCCCGCTCGACGATCCGGTCGAGATGACCGTTGCCGCAGCGCGTATCATCGCCGGGGCGCTGGCGGTCGACCGCGTGGGATATGGCGTGGTCGATCGTCAGGCGGAGACGATCACGATCGAGCGCGACTGGAACGCGCCCGGCGTCACCACCATCGCCGGGACGCTGCACTTTCGCGATTACGGCAGCTATATCGACGATCTGAAACGCGGCGAGACGGCGGTGGTCGAGGATGCCCGGCTCGATCCGCGCACCGCCGCCACCGCGGCGCAGCTCGAATCGATCAACGCGCGCGCGTTCATCAACATGCCGCTGACCGAACAGGGCGGGCTGGTGGCGCTGATCTATGCCAATCATGGCGAGGCGCGGGTGTGGCGCGACGACGAGGTCGCCTTTGTCCGCGAGGTGGCCGAGCGGACCCGCGCCGCCAGCGAACGCCGCCGGGCGGAACGCGATCTGGCGGCGCTGGCCGTCTCGCTCGAACAACAGGTCGCCGATCGTACCCACGCGCTGGTCACGGCACAGGATGCACTGCGCCAGAGCCAGAAGATGGAGGCGATCGGCCAGTTGACCGGCGGCGTCGCGCATGATTTCAACAATCTGCTGACGATCGTGCGCTCCTCGGTCGATCTGCTGCGCCAGCCGACGCTGACCGAGGCGCGGCGCGAACGCTATCTCTCGGCGATCAGCGACACCGTCGACCGCGCCGCTAGCTTGACCGGACAGTTGCTCGCCTTCGCCCGCCGATCGGCGCTGCAACCGAGCGTGTTCGACGTGAACGCCGCCATCGCCGCGCTCGGCGACATCGTCCGCACGCTGGCCGGATCGCGGATCGAGGTCGTCGTCTGCCCCAGCGGCGATCCGGCGTTCGTCGATGTCGATCCCAACCAGTTCGATACCGCGATCGTCAACATGGCCGCTAACGCGCGTGACGCGATGCAGGGCGAGGGGCGGCTGACGATCCGGATGACGAGTGTCGATGCGGTCCCCGGCATGTCCGGACCCGCCGGCGCCCATGTCGCCGTCGCGATCGAGGATAGCGGCGGCGGGATCGACGACGAGGTGCTGGCGCGCATCTTCGAGCCGTTCTTCACCACCAAGGGGCTGGGCAAGGGCACCGGGCTGGGGCTGAGCCAGGTGTTCGGTTTCGCCAAACAGTCTGGCGGCGAAATCCGTGCCGACGGCACGCCGGGCGCGACGGTGTTCACCCTGTATCTGCCGCAGGTCGATGCGCCGGCCCCGACCGGGCAAATGGTGCGCGACGATCCGGGCGATACCAGCGGGCAGGGCTTGCGCGTCCTGGTGGTCGAGGACAATCCGGTCGTCGGGACCACCACCGCGCAGGCGCTGGAAGAACATGGCTTCGTCCCGGTCCATGTCCCCGACGGGCAGGCCGCGCTCGACCGGCTGGCGGCGGAGCCGGGGGCGTTCGACATCATCTTTTCCGACGTGGTGATGCCGCGGGTCGACGGACTGGAACTGGCGCGGCGGGTGCGCGAGCGCTGGCCGGCGCTGCCGGTGCTGTTGACCAGTGGGTATAGCGACGTGATCGCGCGGCAGGGCACCAACGGGTTCGAACTGCTCCACAAACCCTATACCATCGCGCAGGTCGCCGCCGCGCTGCGCCGCGTCGCCGGACGTTGAGCTTCGCCGCGCCGGGCCGGGGCTTCGTCGCGCTCTATACGCTGGCCTATTGCGGGCTGTTCGTCGCGTTCATGCCGTTCGTCACCATCTTGTTGCAGGTGAAGGTGGCGGCGATCGACCCGGCCGGGCGGGTCGCGCTCCTGGGATGGGTGGTGCTGGGCGGGGCGGTGGTCGCCAGTATCGCCAACATCGCCGCCGGTTGGATCAGCGACATCGGCTGGCGGCGCAGCGGAACCCGCCGTCCGACGATCGCGGTCGGGCTGGTCGCGATCGTCATCGCCTTTGCCGCGATCCATGGCGCGACCACGGCGGTGACGCTGCTGGCGGCGGTCGCCTTCTGGCAGGTGGCGCTGAACCTGATGTTCGCGCCGATGGTCGCGGTGCTGGCCGACGAAGTGCCCAACCGCGCCAAGGGGCAGGTGAGCGGGCTGCTTGGCATCTCGCACCCGGTCGGCGTGCTGTCGGCATCGGTGGTGACGTTGCCGCTCTTCGCCGATGCCGCCGCGCGCTACACCGCCAATGTCGTGCTGATGGTGGCGATGATCGTGCCGTTCCTATGGGCCGCGCGCGAACGGGGAATGGGGAGCGACGCCGGGCCGGACACGGTGATCGCCACCCCGCCGGTCGGCCGGGCCGATCTGATCCGCGCTTGGGTCGCCCGGCTGGCAATGCAGGCGGCGGGCAACGGCCTGACCGCCTATGCCTTCTTCCACTTCGCCGATCGCTGGCAGGGCGGCGGTGATGCGGCGGGGCCGGTCGCGCGGGCGATGGCGGTCGTCACCGGGGTCGCGGTGGTCGCGACGATCCTTGCCGGTCGCTGGTCGGACCGCATGGGGCTGCGGCGGCCGTTCCTGGGGCTCGCGACGTTGCTGGTCGCAGGCGGGCTGATCGGCATGGCACTGTCGCAGGGGTTTGTCGGGGTTAGCGTCGCCTATGGCGTCTGCACCATCGGCCTGTCAGTGTTCCTCGCGCTCCACTCCGCGCTGGCAATGCAGTTGCTGCCGTCGCCCGCCACGCGCGGACGTGATCTGGGCGTGCTGAACCTCACCAACACGCTGCCGGCCTGTGTTCCCCCGCTGCTCGCCGCGATCGTCCCGCCGGGAAGCGGGCTGGGGCCGGTGTTCGTCGCGCTGGCCGGGGTCGCGGCGGTCGGCGGTGTGCTGGCATTGTCGATCCGCAGTCGGAATTGAGCGACGGATAAACTTCCCGCCGCCCGGTGCGTTACTGCGCGATCGACCATGGTGGGGGTGCCCGATGATCCGTCTGTTCCACGTCAGCGACGTCCATTTCGGCGCGGAGGACAGGCAAGCGATCGCGTGGTTCGATGAGGCGGTGCGCCGCGAACAGCCCGACGCGATCATCATGACCGGCGACCTGACGATGCGCGCCCGCGCCGCCGAGTTCGAGGCGGCGGCCGAATGGCTGGAAGGGCTGGGCCGTCCGGTGACGGTCGAGGTCGGCAACCATGACCTGCCGCTCTACAATCTGTTCGCCCGCTTCGTCCGGCCGTACAAACGTTACAAGCGGCTGGAGCGGATGATCGAACGGCCGCTGGAGATCAAGGGGGTGGCGATCGTGCCGCTCAAGACCACGGCGCGGTTCCAGTTCCGCTGGGATTGGTCGAAGGGCTATGTCGGTCCGAAGGCGCTGGCCCGGACGCTGAAGCTGATCGAGCGGGTGCCCAAGGGCGATCTGGTGTTCATCGCCGCGCATCACCCGCTGGTCGACGTCGGCACGCGATCGAGCGGCGAGACGCGCGGCGGGCCGGCCGCGCTGGCGGCGGTGACGGCGGCGGGCGCGCATGCCGTGCTGTCGGGCCATGTCCATGACCCGTTCGACGTGCCCTATCGCAGCGGCAAGGGGCTGTTGCGCATGGTCGGGGCGGGAACGCTGTCCTGCCGGACGCGCCAAGACCCGCCCTCGTTCAACGAGATCCGTATCGAGGGCAGAAGCTTCGAGACGATCGCGCGGAAAATGGGCGTGCCCGACGAGCCGGTGACGCAGTGATTGCTCCCCTCCCTGACAAGGGAGGGGAGGAAATCAGGAAAGCCGCTCGCCGATCAGCGTGCCCTTGGTGCCGCGGTTGACCAGTTCGAAGCGGAAATTGGGCCAGCGGCGGCGCCAGCGCTGTGCCACCACGCGCTCGCCGGGGCGGGCGCCGTCGTCGAGCATCACCACGCCGCCCACCGGCAACCGGTCGAACAGCGTTTCGGCGGCACCGCGCACATAGGGATGGATCGTCCACGGCGGGCCGTCGATCAGCAGCATGTCGACCCGGTCGGGCAGCGCGCCGATGTCGTACCACACGCCCGGCCAGTCGCCGGGTGATTCGACCAAAGGTGCGGCGCGCAGATCGGCGGCGATGCCGTGTTCGGCCAGCCATTCGCGCGTCGCATCGACGAAGCCGGCGTGCTGGTCGAAGCTGATGAGCTGTCCGCCGCCATGCTTGGCGAGCGCCGCGCCGGTCACGAGGCTCGACGCACCGGTGCCGAGTTCGACGACGGTGCGCGGGCGATCGGCGGCGATCCGGTCGACAATCAGCGAGAGATAGCCGGTATCCGCCTTCCAGCTCCCCAGATTGGGCAGCGCGTCGGGGGCGAGGCCCAGGTCGGCGATCAGCTTCGCCTTCACCGACCGCTTGCCGCCCGACAGGCTGCGCAGCAGCCACGGCCACTGGATCGCGCCGAAGGCGATGGTGAACAGCTTGTCGGAGAGCGAGCGACGCAGCTCCTCGGGCCACAGGTCGCCATCGGCAAGGGGGAGCAGCGAGGTTTTGGCACGCGAGGTCATGGCAGCTCTTTGTTTCGGTACCGCCAGCGTGCGGACGCGACTGTCGCTATACGGTTACGGATCAAACGAAAAGGGCGGCCCGATACCGGACCGCCCCAATTCGTTCGCGACTGGCCGCAAAGGAGGAACTTTTCGCACTCCCCTGCGTGCGAAAGTCTTCGCCTCCCGGCCACCCACAGCGTATCCTGATTGGGTGGCCGGGAGGGGGAGCGGGCCGGTACCGCGAAACGCGCCCAATCCGGGCGCGTTTCCAAATAGACGCTTAGCGCTTCGAGAACTGGAAGCTGCGGCGGGCCTTCGCCTTGCCGTACTTCTTGCGCTCGACCGCGCGGCTGTCGCGGGTCAGGAACCCGGCGGCCTTGACCGGTGCACGCAGGATCGGCTCGTAGCGGGTCAGCGCCTGGCTGATGCCGTGCTTGACCGCGCCGGCCTGACCCGACAGGCCGCCGCCCTTGACGGTGCAGATCACGTCATACTGACCATTGCGGTCGGCAACGCCGAACGGCTGGTTGATGACGAGACGCAGCGTCGGACGCGCGAAATAGACTTCCTGATCGCGACCGTTGATCGTGATCTTGCCCGAACCCGGCTTGATCCACACGCGGGCGACGGCGTCCTTGCGGCGGCCGGTCGCATAGGCACGGCCATAGGCGTCGATTTCCTGCGGGCGCAGCGGCATCGTCGGGCGCGGCGGCTCGACCGGGGCGGCGGGGGCATCACCCTCGAGCGCGGCGGTCTGCGGCGCCGAACCCTGCGGTGCGTCGGCCGGGGCCGGCTGACCGGTCAGACCGGCGAGGTCGGAAAGGGACTGGCGGTTGTCGGACATTATGCGCCCACCTTGTTCTTGCGGTTCATGCCCGCGATGTCGAGAACCTGCGGGTTCTGCGCTTCGTGCGGATGCTCGGTGCCCTTGAAGATGCGCAGGTTGCGCATCTGGTCACGACCCAGCGGGCCGCGCGGGATCATCCGCTCGACGGCCTTTTCCAGAACGCGCTCGGGGAAACGACCCTCGAGGACCTTCTCGGCGGTGACGGCCTTGATGCCGCCGGCATAGCCGGTGTGCTTGTAATAGGTCTTCGTCTTCGCCTTGTTGGAGGTGAAGCGAATCTTGTCGGCATTGATGACGACGACGTTGTCACCGCAATCGACGTGCGGGGTGAACGACGTCTTGTGCTTGCCGCGCAGGACGTTGGCGATGATCGACGCAGCGCGACCGACCACCAGGCCTTCGGCATCGACGATATGCCATTTCTTCTCCACCTCGTGCGGCTTCGCCGACTTGGTGGTCTTCATGAGCGCCTTCATGGGCGTTGGACCTTTCGGATATATCACGCAGCCGCACCGTGATGGCGCGCTGCGAACGCCGGCCAATTGCCCGCGCGGACGCGATAAGTCAAGCAAACCGCCCCTTTGCTGACGGGTATTGGGATACCCTATGCCCTGCGGCGGCCGATCGCGTGCAGGTTCCAGGTAACGACGACGACCAGCAGCGCGCCCACCAACTGGTGCAGCGCCGCGACTTCGATGCGAACGCCGGTCACGACGGTCGCGATGCCGAGCAGAATCTGCGTGCCGAACGCGATGTGGAGCGCGCGGGCGACCTTGGGATGGCCGGCGCGTTTGGCGGCACGGGCCAGCAGGACGAGGCACACGACCGCAACCCACGCCCACCAGCGATGGACGAAGTGGACGACATACGGATCGTTGACCAGTGCGTCGAGCGGCGCGCGCAGCGACCATTCCTGCGCCGGAAAGAAGCGCCCGTTCATCAGCGGCCATTGATCGGTGACGAGGCCGGCGTTCAGCCCGGCGACCCATGCGCCATAGAGCAACTGGACGAACAGCGCTGCGCCGGCGAGCACGCCGATCGTCCGCAACCGCGCGGGACGCGCGGTCTGGTCCTGCGCCAGTTCGCGCAGGTCGAGCGCGGTCCACACCGTGCCGGCAAGGATGAACAGCGCGGTCAGGAGATGCGCGGCAAGCCGCAGATGCGACACGTCGGTCCGCTCGACCAGCCCCGAGGCGACCATCCACCAGCCGATCGCTCCCTGCAATCCGCCGAGTGCCAGCAGCGCCAGCAACCGGCCCTTGTACCCGGCAGGAATCGCCCGGCGGACCCAGAACCACAGGAGCGGCAGGGCGAAGGCCATGCCGATCACCCGGCCCAGCAGCCGGTGGACATATTCCCAGAAGAAGATGCCTTTGAACTGCGCCAGCGTCATGCCCTGATTCAGCAACTGATATTCGGGGATGCGGCGATAGGCGGCGAATTCGGCGTCCCATGCGGCGGCGGTGAGCGGGGGCAGGGTGCCGCTGACCGGTTTCCACTCGGTGATCGAAAGCCCCGATTCGGTCAGCCGGGTGATGCCGCCGACGACGACCATCAGGACGATGAGCGCGGCGACGCTCCACAGCCAGCGGACGAGCGCGGCGGGGCGGGCGGAGGGGGCGAGAATGGCCATGGCGTCGCTGTACGCCGGTGCAGGGCGTGGCGGAAGGGCTGGCACTGGACCAAGGCGGGCGAAAGCCGCAAGGTGCGGCGATGCGGAAACCCCTGTCTTGACGATCGAAGTGCTGGTCGCGCGCTATGGCCTGATCGCGCTGTTCTTCGGCGCGGGGATCGAGGGGGAAACGGTGGTCGTGCTCGGCGGGATCATGGTCCATCGTGGTGCGCTGCCGTTTGCCGGGGCGATCGCGGCGGCGGCGATCGGATCGTTCGTCGCCGACCAGTTGTTCTTCGCCGCCGGCCGGCGGTTCCGCAACCATCCGCGCGTGCGGCGGCTGGCGGCGCGACCGGCGTTTGCCAAGGCATTGGCGGCGTTCGAGCGGCGGCCGACGCTGTTCGTCTTCGCCTTCCGCTTTCTCTACGGCCTGCGCACCGTCAGCCCGGTCGCGATCGGGACGACGCAACTGCCGACAGGGCGGTTCATGGTGCTGAATGGCGCGGCGGCGGCGGTGTGGGCGACGATCTTCGTGTCGATCGGCTACTGGTTCGGCCATGGCCTGAGCGAACTCGTCGGCCGCTGGCTGCCGTCGTGGCAGGTGCTGGCGGCGGGCGGCGGCGCGATCGTGTTGCTGGGCGGGGTCGGCTGGCTGGTTCGTCGGTCGCGTCGGGATGATCGACATTCGTCCTCCCCTCCCTGACAAGGGAGGGGTCGGGGGTGGGTCGGCCTGCGAGGAAGGGTAAGCGCGCCACAACCGGCCAACCCACCCCCAACCCCTCCCTTGTCAGGGAGGGGAGGCGCCCAGCCCTCAGGCGTCGCCCTTGCGGCCCAGCTTCTCGACGCGCGCCCCCACTTCGTCGCGGACGGTGCGGGACACGAAGCGGTCGATCGCGCCACCGTACATCGCGATTTCCTTCACCAGCCGCGACGCGATCGGTTGCAGCGAGACGTCGGCCATCAGGAAGACCGTCTCGATCCGGTCGTTCAACTGCTGGTTCATGCCCGCCATCTGATATTCATATTCGAAATCGGCGACGGCGCGCAGGCCCCGCACGATCACGCTCGCCCCCTGCCGTTCGGCGAAGGTCATCAACAGCGCGTCGAACGCCACCACCGCGATGTCGCCGTCGACATCGGCCACCTCGCGCTCGACCATCGTCAGGCGCTCGGGCAGGGTGAACATCGGCGACTTCGACGGATTGGTGGTCACGCCGATCACCAGCCGGTCGACGAGCTTCGCCCCGCGCCGGATGATGTCCATATGCCCGCGGGTGATCGGATCGAAGGTGCCGGGATAGACGCCGATCCTCACCGGTCGCGCTCCAGCACGTAGCGGGCGATGGCGCGCAGCAGGTCGGCCTCATGGCCATAGTCGCGCAGATGCTCGATCGACTGTTCGACCAGCCGCCGCGCCTGTTCGCGCGCGCGCGGCAGGCCCAGCAGCGAGAGGAAGGTTTCCTTGCCCGCCTCGCCATCCTTGCGTAGCGCCTTGCCGACCGAGCTTTCGTCACCCTCGACATCGAGAATATCGTCCGCGATCTGGAAGGCGAGGCCGATGTCGCGGGCATAGCCGCGCAGGCCGGTACGCTGGTCGGCGGGCAGGCGGCCGAGGATCGCACCTGCTTCCACGGAACAGGCGATCAGCGCGCCGGTCTTCATCGCCTGCAACCGGGTGACGGTATTCAGGTCGAAATTGGCGTCCTCCGCCTTCAGGTCCATCGCCTGACCGCCCGCCATCCCCGACGGGCCGGAGGCGCAGGCAAGATCGGCGATCAGCTCGACGCGGACGCGCGGATCGGGATGGGTCGCTTCCTCCGCCAGAATCTCGAACGCCAGCGCATGGAGGCAATCGCCGGCGAGGATCGCGGTCGCCTCGTCATACGCCTTGTGGACGGTCGGCTTGCCGCGCCGCATGTCGTCGTCGTCCATCGCCGGCAGGTCGTCGTGGACGAGGCTGTAGACATGGATGCACTCGATCGCGAGCGCGGCGCGGGCGGCCCGCGCCCGCTCGACGCCGAACAGCCGGGCGGTGGCGAACACAAGCAGCGGGCGCAGCCGCTTGCCGCCGCCGATCGCGGCGTGGCGCATCGCGCGGTACAGGTCGGCGCGCGGGTCCTGCGGCACGGGGAGCAGCGCGTCGAACTGGCGGTCCATCTCCGCCGATACTTCGCGGAGCGCGGCGGCGAGCGACACCGGCGGAGCGATCGTCGCCATTATTGCGCGTCGAACGGCTGGGTGGTGGCGCGTCCTTCGGCGTCGACACGGATCGCCTCGATCCGGGCCTGCGCCGCATCGAGCCGCGCGGCGCATTGCGCGCGCAGCAGGTCGCCGCGCGCATAGAGGTCGATCGCGGTCTGGAGGTCTTCCTGACCCGTCTCCAGCCGGCTGACGATCCCTTCGAGTTCGCGCAGCGCATCTTCAAAGGACAGGGCGGAGACTTCGGCTTCTTCGGACATGCGCGATGCTATGGGCTAAGCGGCGGGGCGATTGCAACCGGGGAGGTTGGGCAAATCCGCAGCCGGCGCCGACCGACCCTTACGACCCGGTCGGACCACCGTCGCGCCGCGTCCGCTCGGCGGCGGCCTGATGCAGTTGATCGACGATCGCGCGGTTCGTCGCCGCGCCCGCCAGATCCTGCGCCAGCGTGCCATATCCCTCGCGGCGCAGCGCCTGACGGATATGGTTCACCGAGATGAAATCACCCGACGCGGCGAGTTCGAGCGCGCGCGTCAGCGCCGGGGTGTCGCGGGTCATGGCTGTCGCTCGCGGTCGCGGTTCAGCCGTTTCGGACCCAAGGGGTGCGGACGACCTTGCCGGTCAGCAGCTTCTTGCCGAACGCCTTGCGCATCGTGTCCGCGCCCTCGCCGTTCAGCATCACGACATGGGTTCCACCGGTATGCAGCGTTTCGATCGCGCTGATCGCGGCACCATGTTTGCCGCACAGCGCAACCACATCGGCCTGCGCGATGCTGACGTTCATCGCCCGCGACGCCGATGTTCCGGCGGCGGAACCATATCGCCAATTGTCCTGCATGTATTTCCTGACGCATCGTTCGAGGTTGGCGGACCATTCCGGGCCACGCGAAAGGAAAAGACCGGCCGGTGCCGGCAGTAGCACCGCCCTTTGGCAAGGGCGGGATGTAGATCGTATATAGGTACGCCGCCGTTACAAACCAGACTGACGCGAAATTATTGGATGCGTCAGCGGAGGTGGCCGATGATCCGTAGTCCTTCCGGTGTTCGCACAATCGGCAATTGCCTGCCCAATGTCGTCAGCGCGGTGTCGACGGCATCAATATCCTGGGACTGACGGGCAGCAGCGACGCCGTCGACACGCGGGAAAATCGCAACAGCCGGGACCTCGATCCATTCGATCGTGATCAGCGGAAACGGACCGAACTCGAAACTGTCGACGGAGCCATGCGGCGCGTGAAGCCACGGCAGGCCCATCGATCGAATATCGTCGCTGTCGGTAAATTTAATCCGGATTTGTTGTAACGCGGGACGAGCCTCATCAAGCACCGTCAAGACTGCGCGCCATCTGCTGTTCGACATCAACGATGCCGCATAATCGCGCCGCGCCAGCAGGCGATCTCGGCGCAGATCGTCGGACAGGTCCGGTGCCATAGGCGGTTGTGCGATGTAGGCAGATCGATTGCAATCGAGGATGGAACGTCAACGGTCTATACGGGGCAGTCGCAAATCAAAGATGGGCAGCAACAGCATCCCACGCCACCTGCTTCGCCGCCACGCCCACGGTATGCAGCGGGCTGCTCGACGGCAGTTGCAGTGTCGCGATGTTACCCACCAGCGCGCGACCATGTTTCCATGCCGTTCCGCCATTGAACGCGACTAGCCGCAGGTCGGGCAGCGTCGCGATCAGCGCCGCGACGTCGTTCGCCGCCGCGTCGCGGATCGCCGCGTCGCTGCTGCCGGGGCGGGTGGCGCTGGCGACCACGTCCCACAGGCCGATGCCCGCGCCAAGCAGCGCCGCCAGCCGCGCCTCGTAAGGCAGGGTGGGCAGGTCGACGCCGACCACCGGCGACAGCAGCCGCCAGAACTGGTTCTGCGGATGCGCATAATAGCGTGCCGCCGCGAGTGACGCATCGCCGGGCAGGCTGCCGAGGATCAGCACGCGCGTGGTCGGTGCGACCACCGGCGGGAACGATGCCTTGCGGCTCACACCGCCTGTCCCGCCGCCCAACCGCTCGACCATGCCCATTGGAAATTATAGCCGCCAAGCCAGCCGGTCACGTCGACCGCTTCGCCGATCGCGTACAGGCCGGGCAGGTGCTTTGCCGCCATCGTCTTCTGGTTCAGCGCGTCGGTGGCGATGCCGCCGACCGTGACTTCGGCCTTGGCGAACCCTTCGGTGCCGTTGGGGAGGAACTGCCACGCCGACAGGCGGCGCTCGATCTCGCTGAGCGTCGCATCGCGCAAATTCGCCATTTCGGACGGCGCATCGATCCGCGCCGCCAGCGCCTCGGCCAGCCGGTCGGGTAGCGCCGCGCCCAGCACCGAGCGCAGCCCGGCGCGGGGCCGCGCGCGCTTGGCGGCGAGGAGCCAGCCCGGCGGCTGATCGGGCACGAAGTTGATCGTCACCGGCTGGCGATGTCGCCAATAGGACGAGGCTTGCAGGATCGCCGGGCCGGACAGGCCGCGATGGGTGAACAGCGCCGCCTCGCGAAAGCCGGGACCGTCGCCACGCGCCACGACCGTTGCCGCTACCCCGGACAGTTCGCGGAACAGCGCTTCCTCGCCGGGCAGGGTCAGCGGCACCAGCGCCGGGCGCGGCTCGACGATCTTCAGGCCGAAGCGGCGGCCGAGGTCATAGGCGAAGCCGGTCGCGCCGAGCTTGGGGATCGATGGCCCGCCGGTCGCGATCACCAGCGACGGTGCGGTGGCGTGGCGATCGCCGAATGCGACGGTGAACTGCCCGTCGGCATGGGTCACGTCGCGGATCGCGCTGCCGAGCGCGATGTCGGCGTCGGCGGCCTCGTGCAGCAGCATCGCCACGATCTGTCGCGCCGATCCGTCGCAGAACAACTGGCCGAGCGTCTTTTCATGCCACGCAATGCCATGCGCGTCGACCAGCGCGATGAAATCCTGCGCGGTGTAGCGACCGAGCGCCGACCGCGCGAAGCGCGGATTGGCCGAGACATAGCGGTCCCAGCTCGTGTCGACATTGGTGAAGTTGCAGCGCCCGCCGCCCGAAATGACGATCTTGCGCCCGGGTTCGGGAGCATGGTCGATCACCAGCACGCGCCGTCCGCGCCGCGCCGCGATACCGGCGCAGAACAGCCCCGCGCCGCCTGCGCCGAGGATGATGACATCATGGGTTTGCGCCATCGCGCGCCCATCGCACGAACCGCGCCGAAAAGCGAACGCCGCCGGGAGAGGGTCCCGGCGGCGTCGCAGAATGTTCTACACGGAGGCAGCCTTTAGGCCGGATCGATACTCGGCATTCCCTTGCGTCACCCCGGACCTGTTCCGGGGTCCACCGCTCGGCAATCGGCATAGCTTGAGCTTCGATCGATAGCATTCGCGGCCAAGTGGACCCCGGAACAAGTCCGGGGCGACGACGCGAGACTGAATGCCAATCGGCCTCAGAAGTTCATGCGCGCGACGATCGAATAGCGACGGTCGTTGACGTACCACTGGCGCGGCACGCGGCGGATCGCCTGGTTCTGGTCGACCACTGCCGCTTCGGTGACTGTCATCGAGTTGGTGAGGTTCACCCCCTGGACACCGATGCGGAACTGCGGCGTCACCTGGACGAAGGCCGATGCGTCCATCTGGCCATAGGCGCGCTGGAAGATCGGATCGAACGGGGTGATGACGTCGCGCAGCGTCAGCAGATAATCCGAGCGCCAGTTGTACGACGCACGCAGCGACAGCGGACCCACGTCGATGAACGGCGTGACGTTGAACTGGTGCTTCGAGAGCCCCTGTAGCGGGAAATTGTTGCCGGTGATCGTCGGCTGCTGCCCCGCCGCGACGGCGGGGTCGGTCGCCGAGAGCGTCGCCTGCGGCACGCCCGAGCTGCTGATGAACGTATAGTTCGCCTGAAGCCCCAGACCCTTCAGGAAGCCCGGCAGGAAGTCATAGGTCTGCTGATAGCCGACCTCGACCCCGCGGATATGGCCGACGTCGTCCGAATTGACCGGCGTGGTCACGATCGCCTCGAACGTCTGGCCGTTGTTGGTGAACGACGTGCGCTGGGTATCGTTGGTCAGCACGTTGGTCAGCCGCTTGTAGAAGCCCGACACGGTGATCGATCCGACGCGCGAGAAATACCATTCGCCGGTCAGGTCGAAGCTGTCGGCCTCGGTCGGGAGCAGATACGGGTTGCCGGCGTTGAACTGGCCGAGCACCTGCACCTGATTGGCCGGGATCGACCCGTCGGCGTTGACGACGATCGGGATCTGCTGCCCCGCGCCGTTGACCCGCGCCTGGGTGGTGAGCGCCACGACATAATAGTTGCGCACCAGACCGGGCGAGGGCGGGGCGACCCCCTTGGTATAGGCGCCGCGGAACTGGATGCCGTTACCCACTTCCAGCTTCACGTTCAGGCTGGGCAGCCAGTAGTCATAGGTGATGTCGACGTTGTTGGCGACGGTCGCACCGTTCAGGAAGCCGCGATAGCTCGTCTGTTGCGCGGTGGTGAGCGCGCAGAACGGCGACAGCGAAGCCCCGGCCACGCCGGTCACGACCTGCTGGACTTGCGTCGCGCACTGGGCGGTGGTCGGCAGTGAGGTCACGGTCGGGAACGACTGGAACCCCTGGCTGATGCGCTGGGTGTTGGTGTAGCGGACGCCGACGTTGCCGTTCAGCTTCCACCCGTTGCCGAATTCGGTGTCGAAGCGCGCCATGACATAGCCGGCCCGGTTGCGTTCGGTCTGCGGGTTGATTTCGCCGGGCAGATAGGTCGATCCCGGGATCACGTCGCAGCGTTCGGACAGCGGGTTCCAGCCGCCGTTGACGGTGCGGCCGTTGCCGTTGGCGCAGGTGATCCGTGCCTGCCATTCCTGGTTGATGCGCGACGCATAGGCGCGATACTCGGCCACATTGGCGGCGGTCATGCCCGAATAGAACAGCCGGCCCGGCCCGAACGGGCTGGCGGTGCGGCCCTGCAGGAAATTGTCGAACAACACGGGCTGATAGCCCTGCGGCGGGGTGCCGCCGTTGGTCGTCGGGCTGCCGTCGACATTGTCGCTCAGCCACACCGGACCGCCGTTGCCCCATTGTTCGGACAACACGCCCCAGTTGTAGGCCGAGAAGCGCGCCTCGGTTTCGCGCTGCGCGAAGCGGCCGCCGGCGCGGATCGCACGCAGGAACCCGGTTTCGGGGAAGCTGTATTCAAGGTCGAGGCGGACCGCATCCGAATTGCCGGTCGATTCCTCGCGGTGGTCCATCGCCGAGCGATAGAAGCTGTTGTACGGATCGAGATAGCTCTGCCGGCCGGGACCGAAATAGCCCGAATAGGTGCTGGCGGCGCCCGGCGTACCGGTGCAGATGCCGTTGCAGTTCTGCGGCGACAGGAACTGCACGTCGGGAATCTTGCTCCCGTTCATGCGGATTTGCGCGTCCTGATAGGTCGAGGTCCACAGGCCGTTGTCATCGATCTTGCTCGACGAATCGACGTGCTGATAATCGAGGTTCAGGCCCAGCCGGCTGGTGACGTCCCACTTGAAGTTGAACGAATAGTCGCTGGTGACGATCTTCGAGACCTGCTGGCGCGAGATGTTGTTCGACTGGAGGCCATATTCGGGGGTGCGGCGGTCGCCCGCCGTGTTCTGGTCGGCGCGCCAGCCGGTCGGGCCGGTGATGATGCCGTTTTCGAACAGGCCGCTGTCGTCGAAGTTCAGCGTGGTGCCGGTGCGCGCGCGCGAATCGCCGTTGGCGGTGACGTTGTCGGTCGCGATCTCGACGGTGCGCTCATCCCACGTCTGCCGCGCGTCGGAGCGCAGGAACTGCGCGGTCGCCTCCATCGATCCGTCGTTCGAGCGCCACTGCGCAGCCGCCGAATAGCCATAGCGTTCGCGGTTGAAATCCTGGCTGCCGGCGACGGCGCCGCGCGGGAACAGGCCGCTGCCCTGCCGCGTCGCGCCGGTGAAGGGCACCACATCGGTGCGCGTGCCGTTGCTGTAGAGCGGACGCACGCGGAACGACGAGATGCCGAGACGGTCGGCGCGGGTGTAGAGCTGCGAATAGCTGATCGAGCCGAGCAGGCCGAATTCGCCGATCCCGGTTTCCCAGCGGTTGCTGACCAGCGCCGAGAGCGACGGCGCGCCCTTCTTGGCGAACTCGCCATAGTTCATCTCGGCATTGGCCGAGAGGAGCAGACCCTTCTGGTCGAACGGCTTGCGCGTGCGCAGGTTGACCACGCCGGCGATGCCGCCTTCGATGCGGTCGGCCGAGGGCGACTTGAACACGTCGACGCCGCCCAGCAGTTCCGAGGGCACGTCGGAGAAGCTGAGGCCACCCGAATTGCCCGCTGAAAAGGCGTCGCGGCCGTTGAATTCGGAGCGGACATAGGTGAGGCCGCGCACGACCACGCCCGATCCCTCGACCGAGAAGTGGTCGGGATCGACGCCGGCGGCGAAACGGTTGATCGACACGCCGGGAATGCGCTGGAGCGTTTCGGTGACCGAGCGGTCGGGCAGCGCGCCGATGTCCTCGGCGGTGACCGAATCGACGATCACGTCCGAATTGCGCTTGATTCCCTGCGCGCTCGACAGCGACTGGCGAAAGCCGGTGACGACGATGTCGGGACCGGCCGCCGGGTCGGTTTCTTCCTGGACATTGTCGGTGTTGCTGGGGCCAGGCTTGGTGCCGGGCGTGTTGGTCGATTGTTCGACGTCCCCGGCGGCGGTCTGCGCCAGCGCGGGAAGCGCGGTGCCGGCAAGGCACAAGGCGGCGAGCGATGCGCCCGCCTTCAACGAAATGGCAATCGACCGGCCGAACGCGGCCGACGTGGAATTGCGGTAGAGCATCCCCCGAAACCTCCCCTGTTGTTAGCGCTATCATGTCGACGCGCCATCTGGTTGACCGGGATGTACTGTCGATTGCCCCATGAAATCAATGGCGGAATTCGGGGGCTTTGCGACTCAAGCGGCTGCCATAGACCAAAGTATGATAGGCCGTGCTTCCGATGAACGGGCAAGATAGGGCCGAAAATGTTGCGAGCGCTAACATCGCAAGATGGAGAGGATATGCAGGCCCCGCTCATTCGGCGGATCGTGATCGTCGGCGGCGGCACCGCCGGCTGGATGACCGCTGCCGCGCTGTCGGCGAAACTGGGAAACGGTGTCGCGACCACCCTGATTGAATCCGAGGCGATCGGAACGGTCGGGGTGGGCGAGGCGACCGTGCCGCACATCCGCCATTTCAACGCGGCACTCGGCATCGACGAAGCCGATTTTCTCAGCCGGACCAACGCGACCTTCAAACTCGGCATCGAGTTTCGCGACTGGGGCCGGATCGGCGACAGCTATATCCATCCCTTCGGCGCCTATGGCGCGCCGATCGGCGGGGTCGATTTCCACCAGCACTGGGTGCGGTTGCACAAGGCGGGGCGGGCGGCCCCGTTCGAGGCGTTCTCGCTGCCGATCCGGGCGGCGCGTGCCGATCGCTTCGCCCATCCCGACCCCGATCCGCACTCGCTGCTGTCGACCTATTCCTATGCCTATCAGTTCGATGCCGGGCTGTACGGCCGCTATCTGCGCGCGTTCGCCGAGGCGCGCGGCGTCGTGCGGCAGGAAGGGCGCGTGGTCGATGTCGCGCTGCGGAACGACGGTTTCGTCGAATCGGTCCGGCTGGACGATGGCCGGACGATCGCCGGCGACCTGTTCGTCGACTGTTCGGGATTTCGCGGGCTGCTGATCGAACAGGCGCTGCACGCCGGCTATGACGAATGGAGCCACTGGCTGCCGTGCGACCGGGCGATCGCCATGCCCTGCGCCACGACCGGGACGATTTCCCCCTATACCCGCGCCACCGCGCTGTCGGCCGGCTGGGCATGGCGCATTCCACTCCAGCACCGCGTCGGCAACGGCCATGTCTATTCGAGCGGGTTCCTCGACGACGAAGCCGCGCTGACGGCGTTGCTGGCGGGGCTGGACGGACCGCCGATCGCCGAGCCCAACCGGCTGCGCTTCACCACCGGGCGCAGGCGGCGACAGTGGATCGGCAATACCGTTGCGATCGGGCTGTCCGCCGGCTTCCTCGAACCGCTCGAATCGACCTCGATCCATCTGATTCAGTTGGCGATCGGCCGGCTGCTCGACCTGTTGCCGCAAGGGGACTGGGACCCGCGCGACGCCGCCGAGTTCGACCGGCTGATGGCGCGCGAATATGACCGGGTGCGCGACTTCCTGATCCTGCATTACCACGCGACCGAGCGCGACGATTCGCCCTTCTGGAATCATTGCCGGACGATGGACGTGCCCGACAGTCTGGCGACGCAACTGGCGCTGTTCCGGGAACGTGGCGTCGTCGCGCCCTATGCCGATGGCATGTTCCTCGAACCGAGCTGGCTGGCGGTCTATCTCGGCCAGCGGGTGGTGCCGCATCGGGTCGATCCGCGCGTGCTGACGACCGGGGAGGGGGAGGCCGCCGCGCTGCTGGCCGCGATGGCGGCGCGCTATGGCGCGGCGGCCGAGGGGTTGCCGGGCCATGCGGCAACACTGGGGCTGGCGGCATGAGCGGTCCGCGATCGATCGCGATCGTCGGCAACGGTCTGGGCGCGGCGCTCGCGGCGGCGATGCTCGCGGTGCGGACGAAGGACAGCGCGCGCATCATGGTCTTGCCCGGCGGGGACGACGCCCATGGGCTGGGACCGGTCGGCGCGACGATCGCGACGCGGCCGGCGTTCCGCGCGGTGCTGGCCGAACTGGGGCTGGCGGAGGACGCGGTGCTGGCCGCGACCAGCGGCGCCTTCTCGCTGGGGCAGGCGTTCAGCGGGTGGCGCGGTGCCGCCCATGGCTGGATGTTGCCGCACGGCGATATTGGCGCGCCGATCGGATCGGTGGCGTTCCATCATCTGCTGCATCGCTGGCGCAGCGAGGGACACCGCGCCACACCGGCCGACTTCGCGATCGCCGCCGTCGCTGCCCAGTCCGACCGCTTCGCCCGGCCGGACGACGATCCCGCCTCGCCGCTCTCGGCGCTCGACCATGGGCTGACGTTCGACAGCGACCGGCTGGCGACGCTGTTCCGGCGACAGGCGATGGCGCTGGGCGTGCGGTTCGATACCGTCCCGGTCGCCGAGGTCGAACGACAAGAGCGAACCCGCCTGCGGCTGAACGACGGGCGGATCGTGACCGGCGACCTGTTCGTCGATCTGACCGGCGCACAGGCGCTGCTCGCCGCCGGCCATGGCTGGCAAGACTGGCGGCGCTGGTTCCCCTGCGACCGGGCGCTGGTCGGCGTCGCGCGCGATCCGCAACCGCCGATGCCCTTCACCCATGGCGGGGCGACCGCCACCGGCTGGCGATCGAGCGTCGCGATCGATGGCGCGCGGGGCGACGTGCTGTTCGTGGCGAGCGCTTTCGGTTCACGCGATGCCGCCGCGCGCGACCTTGCGCTGCCGGTGCTCGACGAGATGCCGGTGCGCGCCGGGCGGTGCGAGCGTTTCTGGGACGGCGACGTCGTCGCGATGGGTGCGGCGGCGGCGGGGATCGATCCGCTTCACCCGGTCGCGCTCGATCTGCTGGCAGCCGGTGTTGAACGGCTGCTGGCGCTGTTTCCCGAACGGGCGCACGAGCCGTTGCTCGCCGCCGAATATGACCGCCGGATGGGAGCGATGGTCGAGCGGACCCGCGATTTCGCGTTGCTGCACTATGCGCTGGCCGATCGCCCCGAACCGATGTGGCGGGCGGTAGCGGATACGCCGTTGCCCGACGGCGCGGCATGGAAGCTCGACCAGTATCGCAGTCGCGGACGGATCAGCCGGCTGGACGACGAACGCTTCGCCGATGGCGAATGGGCGATGTTCTTCGACGCGAACGGCGTGGTCGCCGAGCGACGCGACGCGCTGAGCGATCATCTGCCGCCCGAGCGGCTGGAACGACATTTCGCGCGACTGCGCGAGGCGATCGTGCATAGCGTCCTTGCCATGCCGACGCATGGCACGGCGCTACGCGCGATCCATGACCGGAGACAGGCTTCGTGAACGACCAGGCGATCCGCCGCATCGTCATCGTCGGCGGCGGCACCGCCGGCTGGATGGCGGCTTCCACCTTCGCGCGGCTACTGGGGCCGAAGTATTGCGAGATCCACCTCGTCGAATCCGACGCGATCGGCACGGTCGGGGTGGGGGAGGCGACCATCCCGCAGATGGCGACGTTCAACCGGATGCTCGGCATCGACGAGAACGAATTCCTGCGCGAGACGAAAGGCACCTTCAAGCTCGGCATCGAATTCGTCGACTGGACGCGGATCGGCCACCGCTATTTCCATCCGTTCGGCAGCTACGGCGTCAACATGAACGGCATCTCGTTCCACGCCTATTGGCTGCGGCTCCACGCGCTGGGCGAGGCACCGGCGATCGAGCCATGGTCGTTGCAGGCAATGGCCAGCGCCGACGCCAAGTTCATGCGCGCGATCGATGCGGGCAATTCGCCGCTCAGCGACATTCCCTATGCCTTCCATTTCGATGCCGGCCTCTATGCGCGCTACCTGCGTCGCTATGCCGAGGCGCGCGGCGTGGTGCGCCACGAAGGGAAGATCGAGCGGGTCGAGCTGCGCCCCGAGAACGGCTTCATCGACGGGGTCGTGCTGGACGATGATCGCCGGATCGAGGGCGACCTGTTCATCGACTGCTCGGGGTTTCGCGGGCTGTTGATCGACCAGACGCTGGGGGCGGGGTTCGTCGACTGGTCGCACTGGCTGCCGTGCGACCGGGCGGTCGCGGTGCCGTGCGCGGGGGGCGAGAGGCTCGATCCGTTCACCCGGTCGACCGCGCGGGCAGCGGGGTGGCAATGGCGCATCCCGCTGCAACATCGCATCGGCAACGGCCATGTGTTCAGCAGCGCGCATATGAGCGACGACGAGGCGACGGCGATCCTGCTCGCCAACCTCGACGGCGAACCGCTGGCCGATCCGCGCTTCGTGCCGTTCCGCACCGGCCACCGCGATCGGGTGTGGATCAGGAACTGCGTCGCGATCGGGCTGTCGTCTGGGTTCCTCGAACCGCTCGAATCGACCAGCATCTGGCTGATCCAGTCGGGGCTGTCGCGGCTGATGGCGATGTTCCCCGACCGCCGCTGCGATCCGGCGGAGGTGGCGCGCTACAACCGCATCCTCGCCACCGAATATGCCGAGATCCGCGACTTCCTGATCCTGCATTATCACGCGACCGAGCGGAATGATTCGCCCTTCTGGGACCATTGCCGGACGATGGATATTCCCGAGCGGCTGGCCGAAAAGATGCGCGTGTTCCAGAGCCGCGGCCGCACGTTCCGCGAGAATGAGGAACTGTTCAACGACACAAGCTGGTTCGCGGTGCTGCAGGGCCAGGGGCTGCGGACGAACGGCCACGATCCGATCGCCGACACGCTGACGCTCGACGAGACGCGCGAACGGCTGGCCCATATCCGCGAGGCGATCGCGGCATCGGCGGCGTATATGCCGACGCACCGGGAGTTCATTCGTCAGCATTGCGCGGCAGAGTGAACTACTCCCCTCCCTGACCAGGGAGGGGCTGGAGGTGGGTCGACTTGCGAGGGAACGGATCGCCCGCCACCAACCCACCCACCCCCGATCCCTCCCTTTCAGGGAGGGGAGGAAGGTTTACCGCACCGTCAGCGTCGTGGCCTTCAGGCTGGTCGAGCTGTTGCCCGCGCTGATGGTGAAGGTGCCGGGTTCGACCACGCGCTGCATCGCGACGTTCCACAGCGACAGGTCGGCTGGCTTGATCTCGAACGTCACCGTCCGACGTTCGCCGGGTTTCAGCGTCACCCGCTGGAAATGCTTCAACTCCAGCACCGGCCGCGTCACGCTCGCCTCGTCGTCATGGATATAGAGCTGCACCACCTCGTCGCCCGCGCGCGCACCGGTGTTGGTGACGTCGACCGCCACCTGCACGCTCTCGCCCGACCCGATCGTCGTCTTGGCGAGACGCGGTGCGCCGACGTCGAAGCGGGTGTAGGACAGGCCATAGCCGAACGGGTAGAGCGGGGCGGTGCTGTCGAACAGATAGCCGCGCCGCGACGTCGGCTTGTGGTTGTAGAAGATCGGCAACTGCCCCTCGCTGCGCGGGACCGATACCGGCAGCTTGCCGCCGGGATTGGCGCGGCCGAGCACGACGTCTGCCACGGCGTTGCCGGTCTCCTGCCCCAGATACCAGCCTTCGAGGATCGCCGGCGCGGTCGCGTCGATATAGGTCGCCGCCAGCGGGCCGCCGTTCAGCAGCACGACCACCACCGGCTTGCCGGTGGCGAACAGCCGCCGCGCCAGTTCGTTCTGCGATCCGATCAGGTCGAGCTTCTGCCGGTCGCCCAGATGCGCGTCGGCCCATGCCTCGCGGCTCAACTGTTCGTTCTGGCCCAGCACCAGCAGGATCGTGTCGGCCACTGCCGCCTTGGTCACCGCTTCCTCGATCAGCGGCGCGTTCTCAGCTTCGGGGACCAGTTCGACCTTGTCGGCGGCCCATTGCCGGCTGCGGGTCAGGCGGACCCCCTCGGCATAGTCGACCGCGAAGCGGCCGACGGCGGCCTTCTGCATGCCCTCCAGCACGCTGACGACATGGCGCGGCACGTCCGAATAGCCGCCGATCGGGGTGTCGCGGGCATGGGTGCCGACGACCAGCATCCGGCCCACCTTCGCCGGATCGAGCGGCAACAGGTCGTTCCGGTTCTTCAGCAGTACCATCGAGCGTACCGCCGCCTCGCGCGCCAGCGCGATCGCGTCCGGCGTCGCGGTCTTCGCATCGGCGGTGCGCGCGTCGACATAGGGGTTCTCGAACAACCCCATCTGGAACTTCATCGTCAGGATGCGGCGGACGGCGGCGTCGACCTGCGCCTGCGGCACCTGCCCCAACTTCACCATCGCCGCCAGCGTCGACCAGCCATCGGCATCGGGCAGTTCCATGTCGACCCCGGCGTCGAGCGCGCGGCGGCCGGCGGCAGCCATGTCAGTGCCGTACAGCTTGTGCCGCGTATTCAGTTCCTTGATCGCGAAATAGTCGCTTACCACCGATCCCTTATAGCCCCATTCGCCACGCAGCACGTCGCCCAGCAGCCATTTGTTCGCATGGCTGGGGATGCCGTCAATCTCGTTGTACGACGCCATCACCGCCTGCACCGGCAGTTCCCTGACCGCGCGTTCGAACGGCGGGAAGAAATTCTCGCGCAGCGTCCGTTCCGAGATATTGGCCGGGCCGACGTTGGTGCCGTTCTCGGGCTGGCCGTGCCCGGTCATGTGCTTCAATGTCACCATGACCTTGGTCGGCGCGAGCGGGAGGGTGGTGCCCTGAAACCCCTTGATCGCCGCCAGCCCCATTTCGGACACGAGATGCGGGTCCTCGCCGTACGTTTCCTCGATCCGGCCCCAGCGCGGATCGCGCGCGACATCGACGACCGGGGCGAGCGCGAGATTGGCGCCGCGCGCGCGCATCTCGCGCGCCGCCACGCCGAACACCCGTTCGACCAGCGCCGGGTCCCACGACGAGGCGAGCGCGATCGACTGCGGAAAGCTGGTCGCGTCACGCGCGACATAGCCGTGCAGCGCCTCTTCGTGCAGGATGAGCGGGATGCCGAGCCGGGTCCGCTCGACCGCCCAGCGCTGCGCGGCGTTGGTGTAGTCGGCGGTTTCGCGCGCCGTGCGGTTCACCTGATTGGCGGCGACCCCGGCGGCGTTGTTGCCGGCGGTGACGCCGCGCTTGTCGGAGGGGCGGGTGATCTGGCCGACGCTGTCGGGGAAAACCCGGCTCGCCTTGGCGGGATCGAAATCGCCCGCCGCGTTCTGGATGTCGCCCTTCTTTTCCCAGATGCCGATCATCTGCGCGACCTTTTCCTCCAGCGTCATCCGCGCCAGCAGGTCCTCGACCCGGACGTCGACCGGCTGCGAGGCGTCCTTGTAGCGTGGGCGTTCACCCTGCGTCGCGCGTGGCTGGGCGACGAGTGGTACGGCGGCGGTGGTGGCGAGCAGGCAGGCGAGCGCCAGAGCGACAGGCGCGGTGCGAAGGGGCATCAACTCTCTCCCGGATCATTTCGGCGCGCAGCGTTGGTGCCGCGTCTATTGGTAGCGCTATCAACTATCTGCGCCACAACAGGGCGTCAACCGATGCCGCGATTGCAATCGGCGGCGGCAAGTCATACGCCTGACTAGGAAGGAGCCACAGCCGACCATGGACAAGCCGAGCCGCCGCAGTCGTGGGAGCGTTACCGTACAGGATGTGGCACGGGCGGCGGGCGTGTCGGCGATGACCGTGTCGCGCGTGGTCAACGGCGGCGTGAACGTCCGCGAATCGACCCGCGAGGCGGTCAACGAAGCGATCGAGCGGCTGAACTATTGGCCGAACAGCGCGGCGCGCAGCCTGGCGGCGGGCGATGCGACGCAGATCGGGCTGCTCTATGCCAACCCGTCGCTCGCCTATCTGTCGAACTTCCTGATCGGCGCGCTGGAAGGCGCGCGCAAGGTCGGCTGTCACCTCGTCCTCGAACCCTGCGAGGGCGAGAGTGCCGAGGCGCAGGCGGAGGCGACGCGGCGTTTCGCCTCGACGGCGGTGCAGGGCGTCATCCTGCCGCCGCCGCTGTCCGATTCGGCCCCGGTGCAGGCCGAACTCGATGCGGCGGGCATCCCGTCGGTTGCGGTGGCGATCGGCGTGGCGCAGCCCGGCCGGCTGGCGGTACGGATCGACGATTTCGCGGCGGCCAAGGCGATGACGCGGCACCTGCTCGACCAGGGGCATCGCCGGATCGGCTTCATTCGCGGCAATCCCAACAACGGCGCCAGCGGCGAACGCTGGCGCGGCTTCGTCGCGGCGATCGAGGCGGCGGGGCTGGACCTTGCCGACATGCCGGTCGAGCAGGGCTATTTCACCTTCCGTTCGGGGATGGTCGCGGGCGAACGGCTGATCGACCGGCCGGATCGGCCGCAGGCGATCTTCGCCAGCAACGACGACATGGCGGCGGCGGTCATCAGCGTCGCGCACCGGCGCGGGCTGCACGTTCCCGACGACCTCAGCATCGTCGGGTTCGACGACACCTCGCTCGCGACGACGACATGGCCGGAGATCACGACGGTGCGCCAGCCGATCGCGGCGATGGCCGAGGCGGCGGTCGAACTGCTGCTCGCCCGCATCCGCGACCAGCGCGCCGGCCAGTCGCGCGTCGCCGAGGAACGCATCCTCGACCATGAACTGATCGTGCGCGAGTCCGCCGGCCCCGCGCCGGTCCCGCAGGCCGACGCCGTGCCGCCCAAACGGCGGGTCGTCGCAAAGCGGATCGCCGCTGCGCGCTGACGCTTGCATTTGTCGGAATAATTCGCCACCGTTACCGCTAACACGCTGTCTTGAGCAGCGGTGATGCAGGGAGTGGATGGGGATGGTGCAGGCGAGCGGGGAGCGCGTGAATATCGCGCTCGTCATCGCGATCGTCGCGGTGGCGACGATCGGGGGGCTGTTGTTCGGCTATGACAGCGGTGCGGTCAACGGGACGCAGGAAGGGCTGAAATCGGCGTTCAACCTGACCGAGAACGGCCTTGGCCTGACCGTCGGGTCGCTGCTGGTCGGGTGTTTCGTCGGCGCGTTCCTTGCGGGCAAGCTGGCCGACACGATGGGCCGCCGCAAGGTCATGATGCTCTCGGCGATCCTGTTCCTGATCGGCGCGATCATCCAGGGGTTCAGCCACGTCCAGATGGTGTTCATCGTCGCGCGCTTCATGGGCGGCATGGCGGTCGGCGCGGCATCGGTCCTCTCGCCCGCCTATATCTCCGAAGTTGCCCCTGCCAACATCCGCGGGCGGATGACGACGATCCAGCAGATCATGATTATCACCGGCCTCACCGCCGCGTTCGTCGTGAACTATTATCTGGCGCAGGCCGCCGGTTCGTCGACCGGCATCTGGTGGGGCGGCTATGAGGCATGGCGCTGGATGTACTGGATGCAGGCGATCCCGGCGGCCGTGTTCCTCGTCGCGCTGACCTTCATTCCCGAAAGCCCGCGCTTCCTGGTGCAGAAGGGGCGGCTGGACGAGGCGCGGATCGTGCTGACCCGTCTGTTCGGCCCGGCATCGGCGCAGCACAAGCTGGGCGAGATCGCGGCGAGCTTCGACAAGGATCACCGCCCGCGCCTGTCGGACATCAAGGACGCGAAGGGCGGCATCCGCCCGATCGTATGGGCCGGGCTGTTGCTGGCGGTGTTCCAGCAGTTGGTCGGCATCAACGTCATCTTCTATTACGGCGCGACGCTGTGGCAGCTCGCCGGCTTTACCGAGGACCAGTCGCTACAGATCAACATCGTGTCGGGCCTCGTCTCGATCGCGGCGTGTTTCGTCACGGTCGGGCTGGTCGACAGGATCGGGCGCAAGCCGCTGCTGCTGATCGGGTCGGCAGGCATGGCGGTGACGCTGTTCGCGCTCGTCTATTGCTTCCACAACGGCACGCTGGACGCGGCGGGCAAGCTGCAACTCTCGGCGGGGCTGGGCACCACCGCGCTGATCGCCGCCAACCTGTATGTCGTGTTCTTCAACGTGAGCTGGGGCCCGATCATGTGGGTAATGCTCGGCGAGATGTTCCCGAACCAGATCCGCGGATCGGCGCTGGCGGTGTGCGGTTTCGCGCAGTGGTTCGCGAACTTCGTCATCACCTGGACCTTCCCGGTCATGGCGGCGGGGCTGGGCCTCACCATCACCTACGGCTTCTACGCCACCTTCGCCGCGATCAGCTTCTTCCTCGTCCTGCGCTTCATCCAGGAGACGAACGGCAAGGAACTGGAGGAAATGCGCGGCTGACGGCTCGGACCCGACCCCGTCGCTAGTGTAAACTTTGTAAACTTTGGCCCCGCTGCGGCGGGGCCACCTTCTGATGCGAGTAGCCCACATGACCCGCACTCCCGCCCGTCCGTTCCGATCGCGCGAATGGTTCGCCGCACCCGGCCGGCTCGACATGGCCGCGCTCTATCTCGAACGGTTCATGAACTATGGCATCACGCCCAAGGAACTGACGAGCGGGCGGCCGATCATCGGCATCGCCCAGTCGGGGTCGGACTTGACGCCGTGCAACCGTATCCATCTGGAGACGGTCAAGCGGGTGAAGGCGGGGATCGAGGCGGCGGGCGGCATTCCGATGGAATTCCCGACGCATCCGATCTTCGAGAACTGCCGCCGGCCGACCGCCGCGATCGACCGCAATCTCGCCTATCTGGGGCTGGTCGAGATCCTCAACGGCTATCCGATCGACGCGGTGGTGCTGACCACCGGGTGCGACAAGACCACGCCGTCGGCGATCATGGCCGCCTCGACGGTCGACATCCCGGCGATCGTGCTGTCGGGCGGGCCGATGCTCGACGGGTGGCACGACGGCGAACTGGTCGGGTCGGGCACGGTCATCTGGCGGTCGCGGCGCAAGATGGCGGCGGGCGAGATGACCGAGGAGGAATTCCTCGAAGCCGCCACCGCATCGGCGCCGTCGGCGGGGCATTGCAACACCATGGGCACCGCATCGACGATGAACGCCATCGCCGAAGGGCTGGGCATGTCGTTGCCGGGCTGCGCCGCCATCCCCGCGCCGTATCGCGAACGCGGGCAGATCGCCTATGAAACCGGCCGCCGCATCGTCGAGATGGCGTATGACGACCTGCGCCCGTCGAAGATCCTGACGCGCCAGTCGTTCCTGAACGCGATCGCGCTCATCACCGCGATCGGCGGATCGTCGAATGCCCACCCCCACCTGCACGCGATGGCGCGCCATGCCGAGATCGAGCTGAACCCGTCCGACTGGATGGACCATGGCTACGACCTGCCGCTGCTGGTCGACGTCCAGCCCGCCGGGCGCTTCCTCGGCGAACGGTTCCACCGTGCCGGCGGCGTGCCCGCCGTGCTGTCCGAACTGATCGCGGCGGGCAAGGTCGATGGCAACGTCGCGACCGTGACCGGCAAGACGCTCGGCGAGAATGTCGCGCACCGACCCGTCACCGACCGCGAGGTCATCCGCCCCTATGACCAGCCGCTCAAGGAACAGGCCGGGTTCCTCGTCCTGTCGGGCAATCTGTTCGATGTGGCGATCATGAAGACCAGTGTGATCGGCCCCGATTTTCGCGAACGCTATCTGTCGCAGCCCGGCAATGAAGGCTGTTTCGAGGGGCGCGCGATCGTGTTCGACGGGTCGGACGATTATCACCACCGGATCGACGATCCGGCGCTGGCGATCGACGAGCACTGCATCCTCGTCATTCGCGGCGCGGGTGTGATCGGCTGGCCCGGCTCTGCCGAAGTCACCAACATGCAGCCGCCCGCCGCCCTCCTGCAACGCGGCATCCAGAGCCTGCCGACGATCGGCGACGGGCGGCAATCGGGCACGTCGGACAGCCCGTCGATCCTCAACGCCTCGCCCGAAAGCGCGGTCGGCGGGGGCCTCGCGTGGCTGCGCACCGGGGATATGATCCGCATCGATTTGAACCACGGCCGCTGCGACATGCTGGTCGAGGCGGACGAGATCGAACGCCGCAAGGCCGACGGCATTCCGCCGGTTCCGCCGAGCCAGACGCCGTGGGAGGAAATCTACCGCGAGAAGGTCGGCCAACTGGGCGAAGGCGGCGTGTTCGACCTCGCGCTCAACTATCGCCGGACGTCGGAAACGACACCGCGCCACAACCACTGAGGAAGCACGACCATGAAGACCGAACATGCCGCGCGGATGCTGCCGGCCGATCATGACCAGGCGCTGCTCGTCGGGCGGATGCAACTGGCCGACGGACCGACCCCGGTCGTCGTGAAGCAGGGTAAGGTGATCGACGTGTCGGCGCACGCCGCGACCGTCGCCGACCTGCTGGAGCGCAGCGACGTCGCTTCGCTCGATGGCCCGGTGGTGTGCGACACGGCGGCGCTGGCCGACCCGGCGGGCGAGCATCCGCCGATCCTGTCGCCGATCGACCTGCAGTGCGTGAAGGCGGCGGGCGTCACCTTCGCCGTCTCCGCGCTGGAGCGGGTGATCGAGGAACGCGCGCGCGGCGACGCCGATGCGGCGCAGGGCATTCGCGGCGAGCTGGAAGCGCGCATCGGCGGCGGCATCCGCTCGGTAAAGCCGGGATCGGCCGAGGCGGCCGAACTGAAGGCCGCGCTGATCGAGGCGGGCATGTGGTCGCAATATCTGGAGGTCGCGATCGGCCCCGATGCGGAGGTGTTCACCAAGGCACCGGTGCTCTCGACGATCGGCTGGGGCGGGGACGTCGGCATCCGTTCGGATTCGTCATGGAACAACCCCGAGCCGGAGATCGTGATCGTCGCCACCAGCGACGGCAAGTCGGTCGGCGCGACGCTGGGCAACGACGTCAACCTGCGCGATTTCGAGGGGCGCTCGGCGCTGCTGCTCGGCAAGGCGAAGGACAACAACGCCTCGACCGGCATCGGCCCGTTCATCCGCCTGTTCGACGGCGATTTCACGATGGACACGGTGCGCGACGCCGTCGTCGACCTGCGTATCGACGGTCCCGAGGGCTATGTGCTGACCGGCACCAGCACGATGCGCGAGATCAGCCGCGATCCCGAAGACCTGGTGCGCCAGGCGCTGTCCGAGCATCAATATCCCGACGGTTTCGTCCTGTTCCTCGGCACGTTGTTCGCGCCGGTGCAGGACCGTGACGAGCCGGGGCGCGGCTTCACCCACAAGCCCGGCGACGTGGTGCGGATTTCCACGCCGTCGCTCGGCGAACTGGTCAACACCGTTACCACGTCGAAGGTGGCCGCGCCGTGGGGCTTCGGCATCCGCGACCTGATGCGCAATCTTGCGCGCCGTGGCCTGATCGCCGCCTGACCCCCTCTTTGCTGGAAACTTCCATGTCGCCTGACGATTTCGCCTACCCGATCGCGCCCGAAGCCCGCGCATCCTTTCCCTCGCTTGGCGGCAAGCGCGTGCTCATCACCGGCGGCGGATCGGGGATCGGGGCAGGCGTGGTCGAAGGATTCGTGCGGCAAGGCGCGCATGTCACCTTCTTCGACATCGCCGAGGAGGATTCGCGCGCGTTGATCGCGGAACTGGCCGGGGCCGGGCCGACTCCGGCGTTCAAGCGCGTCGACCTGACCGATCTTGCCGCGCTCAAGACCGCGATCGCCGATGCCATCGCCGAGGGCGGCGAGTTCGACGTGCTGGTCAACAACGCCGCCAGCGACGATCGCCACACGATCGAACAGGTCGACGAGGCCTATTGGGACAACCGGATGGGCGTGAACCTGCGCCACCTGTTCTTCGCCGCGCAGGCGGTGATCCCCGGCATGAAGGCCAAGGGTGCGGGTGTGATCGTCAACATGGGGTCGATCAGTTGGCACCTCGCGCTAGAGGAGCTGACGCTGTACCAGACCGCGAAGGCGGCGATCGAGGGGCTGACCCGGTCGTTCGCGCGCGAACTGGGCGGCGACGGCATCCGTTCGGTCTGCGTCATTCCCGGCAACGTCCGCACCCCGCGCCAGCTCAAATGGTACACGCCCGAGGGTGAGGCGGAGATCGTCAAGGCGCAATGCCTGAACGGCCGGCTGGTCGCCGGGGACATTGCTGCGATGATCCTGTTCCTTGCGTCGGACGATGCCCGGCTGATAACCGGGCACAGTTTCTTCGTGGATGCAGGATGGCGATAGGATGAGCAAGGTACAGCGCAGCGAACCGGTCAGCGTCTGGGATCTGCATGCCCCGCTGCTCGAAGGGCCGATCTGGGTCGATCGTGACGCGGCGCTGTGGTTCGGCTGCATCAAGACGCCGCGCGTCCACCGGTTCGATCCGGCAAGCGGCGAACGGCGGAGCTGGGCCGCGCCGGCGCAGTGCGGTTTCGTCCTGCCGTCGGTCGACGGCAAGTTCATCGCCGGATTGCAGACCGGGCTGCACCGCTTCGATCCGGTAACGGGCGGGTTCGAGCTGCTGGTCGATCCCGAACCCTCGCTGCCGACCAACCGGCTGAACGACGCGACGGTCGACCGGTTCGGCCGGCTGTGGTTCGGCACGATGGACGATGGCGAGAGCGCCGCGACCGGGGCGATTTATCGCCTCGGCGCCGATGGCAAGGCGGTCGCATCCACGCCGAAGGTCTCGATCACCAACGGTCCGGCGGTGTGCCCCGATGGCCGGACGCTATATCACGTCGATACGCTGGGCGGCATCGTCTATGCCTGCACCATCGCCGACGACGGGTCGCTGACCGATCGCCGGGTGTTCGTGACGATCCCGAACGAGGAAGGCTATCCCGACGGTCCGTGCGTCGATGCGGAGGGCTGCGTCTGGATCGGTCTTTACGCCGGGTGGGGCATCCGTCGCTATTCGCCCAAGGGCGAGTTGCTCGAGACGATCGCCATGCCGGTCGACGCGATCACCAAGGTTGCGTTCGGCGGGCCGGACCGCAAAACGATGTTCGCGACGACCGCCAACAAGCATCACGATGCCGATCAGGCGGCGGCGCAACCGCTGGCCGGCAATCTGTTCAGCTTCACGGTCGACGTGCCAGGCGTGCGCGGGACCGAGATTTCGGTCGGTATCTGAGGCGACACGCTGCGGACCCGATCAGGCGGTCCGCAGCCCGCGCCAGTTGCCGATATGCGCCACCGCCAGCGCGAGGCTGCCGGCGACGGTGCAGGCGGTTTCGATCGCCGGCGTGCTGGCGAGCGCCACGCCACCGGCCAGCGCCGCCAGCCCGACCGTGCCGAGCGCTACGGGCACGATCCGGCCATGCGCACGGTAGCCGCCGACCAGCGCGACGCCGCTGACGGGCAGGGCGGTGAGCAGCAGCACGACATGCAGCCCCTCGCCGACCGGCAGGACGCTGGCGAGTGCGGGCAGCAGCGCGATCAGGATTGGCAGGCCGATGCAGTGGAGGAGGCACAGCAACGAGGTGCCGACCGCGACACGGTCGAGAAACGGGCGATGGTTCATGTCGGCGTAAATGATACTTTGTATCATTGGGCGCAAGGGGCTTGAGCGGGATCGACGTTCACGCTCCCATCGTCACCCCGGAACAAGTCCGGGGTGACGATGCGGATGGCCTTTTCGGTCAAGAACAAAACCGGGAATAGCTGACGAGCGATCGGCTCTAGCTCGATTTGCGGACGACCAGATCAGGGCGCAGCAGCACCGGTTCGGTTTCGCGCCGGGCGACGCGGCGGATGAGCATGTCGACCAGCAGTTCGCCCGCCCGCGCATAATCCTGGCGGATGGTGGTCAGCGGCGGCTGGGCAAGGCTGGCGGCGGGGATGTCGTCGAAGCCGACGATCGCGACGTCGCCCGGCACGGTGCGCCCCGCTTCGCCCAGCGCGCGGACCGCGCCCAGCGCGATCATGTCCGATGCGGCGAAGATCGCATCGAAGGTGATGTCGCGTGCGATCAGCCGCCGGGCCGCGTCATAGCCCGATGCCTCGCTCGACAGCGCATCCACCTGAAGCCCCGGATCGATCGCCAGTCCCGCCTCGCGCAGCGCCGAGGCCAGCCCCCGGTAGCGATCGCGCGATTCGGGATATTGGCTCGACGCATCGCCGAGGAAGGCGATCCGCCGGCGGCCCCGCGCCAGCAGATGCGCGCCGGCATCGCGCCCGCCGGCGATATTGTCGCAGCCGACCACGCTGCCCGGATGCGCCGGATCGGGTGATCCCCAGCGGACGAAATGCGTCCCCTGCGCCACCAACTGGTCGAGCCGTCGCGAATAATCGTCGAAGTCGCCATAGCCGAGCAGGATCAGCCCATCGGCCTTGCGGCTGTCTTCGTAATCGACATGCCAGTCGGCCGACAATTGCTGGAACGAGGTCAGCAGATCATAGCCGCGCGCGCCGCAGGTGTGCAGGATCGATCCCAGCATCGACAGGAAGAACGGGTTGATCCGTGATCCATCCGGCGCCGGATCGTCGAAGAACAGCAGCGCCAGCGTCGAGGTGCTGCCACGTCGGAGCGCCGAGGCGTTCTTGTCGACCTTGTAGTTCAACTGGCGCGCGATCGCCTCGATCCGCAGGCGGGTGGCGGCGCTGACCGACCGGTCGCCGCGCAGCGCCCGGCTGACCGTCGGTTGCGACACCCCGGCCAGCGCGGCGATGTCGAACGAGGTCGGCTTGTCGCCCACCGCCATGAAGCATCCTCTCCCGTATCCCGGCCCCGTCTACCCCCGGTTCGCCCTGAGCGGAAGCGTGGATTGAATACGTATGTCATCCGCTTCCCTTTGATGGCCTGAGGTTTCAAAGGACGGGTACGGACGAACCGGACGAAAGAGCCGGGGAATCAGGCGATCATGGAGGGGAAGTAAAGATGCGGTATTCGTCGCAAGCGCCGGCGTACGCCAGGCTGGCACGCAACGTCAGCCGGGGCGCGTTGATCGCCGGTGCATGGTTCGGCGCGACGGCTGCCTTCGCGCAGACCGCGACGACCACCCCCAACCCCGATACCACGCAGACCGACGCGACCGACGAAGGCGCCGACATCGTCGTCACCGGCTTCCGCGCCAGCCTCGAGAATGCCGTCGCCGAAAAGAAGAACCGCGACATCGTCGTCGAATCGATCTCGGCGGAGGACATCGGCAAGCTGCCCGACGCATCGATCGCCGAATCGATCGCGCGCCTGCCGGGTCTGACCTCGCAGCGCGTCTCGGGCCGTTCGAACGCCATCTCGATCCGCGGTTTCGCGCCCGACTTTTCGACCACGTTGCTCAACGGCCGCGAACAGACCTCGACCGGGGACAATCGCGCGGTCGAATATGACCAGTATCCGGCTGAAATCATGAGCCAGGTGCTGGTCTACAAGACCGGTCAGGCGAACCTCGTCGGGCAGGGGCTGTCGGGGACGGTCGACCTGCGCACCGTCCGGCCGCTGGAATATGGCCGCCGCGCGATCTCGATCGGCGGGCGCGGCACCTATGCCGATATGGGCGCGCTGAACGAAGGATCGCGCGACAAGGGCTACCGCGTCTCAGGCACCTATATCGACCAGTTCGCCGACGAGACGATCGGCATCGCGCTGTCGGGCAATTATCTCGACGAGCCGTACCAGATCCAGGAGTTCAACGCCTGGGGCTATGCCGGTTTCAACGGGCAGGGCGTGATCGGCGGATCGAAGTCCTATGTCACCTCGACCCGGCTCAAGCGCCTCGGCCTGTCGGGCACGCTCCAGTACAAGCCGGTGCCGAACCTGACCGTGACGCTCGACGGCTTCTTTTCGGATTTCAACGACGACCAGTTGAAGCGCGGCATCGAACTGCCGCTGGGCTATGGCGGGCTCGACAACACGCCGACGAACCTGACGGCGGTCAAGCTGACCAACACGACCGCCAACAGCGACGGGTTCATCACCTCGGGCACGTTCGGCAATGTCGAGGGCGTGGTGCGCAACGATGCGTTCGAGCGCAAGGCCAAGCTCTATTCGTTCGGCTACAACATGGCGTGGCGCGGCGACGACGGCTGGAACGCGACGCTCGACGCCAGCTATTCCAAGACCGACCGCGAGGAGATCATCCTCGAAAGCTATGCCGGCACCGGCTATGGCCAGAATGTCGGCGCGAAGGACACGATCCGCTTCACCAGCGGCGAAACCGGCACCCGGTTTCAGCCGACGCTCAACTATTCCGATCCCAACCTGATCCTGCTCACCGATCCGCTCGGCTGGGGCGGCAGCAATTTGCAGGCGGGCTATTTCAACGACCGCGTGGTCAAGGATCGCATCGCCCAGTACCGTTTCGAGGTCGAAAAGGAACTCGACGGCTTCTTCGGCGCGGTGAAGGCCGGCCTCAACTACACCGATCGCGACAAGTCGCTGAGCCCGAACGAATCGCTGCTGGTGCTGGCCGGCGGGCAGCGCCAGTTGCGCCTGCCCGACCAGTATCGCAAGGAATCGACCAGCCTCGATTATCTGGGGCTGGGGCCGATGCTCAGCTATGATCCGCGCGACCTGCTCGGTGGCGGCATCTATTCGCTCAGCCGCAACATCAGCCCCGACGTCGCCGCCAAGGCGTTCCGCATCGCCGAGGACCTGATGACGATGTACGCCCAAGCGGACATCGATCAGGAGATCGGCGCGTCGCAACTGACCGGCAATCTCGGCGTGCAGGCGGTGGCCACCGAACAAAAGTCCTCGGGCCTCGTCGCGGCCAACGGCGCGCTGCTGCCGACCATTCGCGGGACCGATTACTGGGACGTGCTGCCGAGCCTGAACCTGTCGCTGCGGACGCCGGGTGACTGGGTGTTCCGCGCCGGTGCCGCGCGGCAGGTGCAGCGCCCCCGGCTTGACGATATGCGCGTGTCGCAGGGCTATGGCTATAACGTGGCCGAACGGATCATCACCGGCGGTGGCGGCAACCCCTATCTTCGCCCGATTCGGTCGAACTCGTTCGACTTGACGGTCGAGAAATATTTCGGCCGCGCGGGCTACATCGCGGTGCAGGGCTTTTACAAGGACCTGAAATCATTCGTCTATAACCAGACGATCCCGTTCGACTTCGGCGGGTTCCCGACGCCGACCGGCACGCCCGCCGGAACGCCCACGCTCGGCCGGTCCGACGTGCCGATCAACGGCGAGGGCGGCAGCATCTATGGCGTCGAACTGGCGACCACCCTGCCGCTCGGCACCATCATCGGCGCGCTCGACGGCTTTGGCGTCACCGGCGGCGGATCGTGGACCAAGACGCAAATCCGCCCGACCCCGACAAGCGCGGCGGAGGACATTCCCGGCTATTCGAAATGGGTCATCAACGGCACCGCCTATTTCGAGAAATGGGGGTTCAGCGCGCGCGGATCGGCGCGGTATCGTTCGACCTTCGTCGGCGAACTGTCGGGCTTCGGCGGCAACCGCCAGCGTCGCCGCGCATTGGACGAAACGATCCTCGACGCGCAGATCGGCTATGACTTCCAGAAGGGCACCGCGCTCGAAGGATTGTCGGTGTTCGTGCAGGGCCAGAACCTGACCAACGAACGCTTCGCCACCGCCGATCCGTCCTACGATCTCGCGATCATCGACTATCAGACCTATGGTCGGCGCTTCCTTGCCGGGGCATCCTTCCGGTTCTGATCGATCGCCCCGCGCGTCCGGACAAGCGGGCGGGGCAATCACCAAGGGAGGCGGCGATGACGATCGGGCAACAGGCGATAGCAACGGTCGCGATCGTCGGTGGCGGATCGGCCGGCTGGATGACGGCGGCGGCGCTGGCCCGCTTCCTGCCGCCGGGCGTCGCGGTGACGCTGATCGAATCCGACGCGATCGGCACGGTCGGGGTGGGTGAGGCGACGATCCCGCAACTGCGGCTCTTCAACCAGAATATCGGCATCGACGAGGATGATTTCGTCGCCCGGACCGGCGGCAGCTTCAAGCTAGGCATCGAATTCGCCGGATGGAACGGGGAGGGCAGCCGCTATCTCCATGCGTTCGGTACGATCGGGCGTGCGCTCGGGCTGGTGCCGTTCCATCATTACTGGCTGGCCGCCGGCGGCGCGGGCGATCCGGCGTCGCTGTGGCGGCACAGCGCCTGCGCCGCCGCCGCCCGCGCCGACCGCTTCGGGCGCGATCCCGGCAGCGCGCAGGCACCGAGCGGGCTGGCTTGGGCCTATCATTTCGATGCGGCGCGCTATGCCGCCTATCTGCGCGCGCTGGCCGAACGGGGCGGCGTCACCCGGGTCGAGGGGCGCGTCGTCGATGTCGCGCTGTCGGGCGGCGATACGATCGCCGCCGTCATGCTGGCCGACGGACGGCGGATCGCCGCCGATTTCTTTATCGACTGTTCGGGCTTCGCCGCGCTGCTGATCGGGCGGATGCCGGGCAGCGCGTGGGACGACTGGTCGTCGCTGTTGCCGTGCGACCGCGCGCTGGCGGTGCCGTGCGCCGCGACCGCGCCGATCACCCCCTATACCCGCGCCACCGCGCGTGCGGCGGGATGGCAATGGCGCATTCCGCTCCAAGGCAGGACCGGCAACGGGCTGGTCTATGCCAGCGACTATCTATCCGACGACGCGGCGCTGGCGACGCTGCTCGGCAACCTCGACGGTGCGGCGTCGGGCGATCCCCGGCCGTTGCGCTTCACGACGGGGCGCAGGCGGTCGCCGTGGATCGGCAACTGTGTCGCGCTGGGGCTGGCGGCGGGGTTTCTCGAACCGCTCGAGTCGACCTCGATCCATCTCGTCCAGTCGGGCATCGCCCGGTTGCTGGCGCTGTGGCCGAGCGCGCCGGCACGCGCCGCCGACATCGCCGCATTCAATCGCCAGTCGGAGCGCGAATGGCTGGCGGTGCGCGACTTCCTGATCGCCCATTATGTGCTGAACGGCCGCGACGAGCCGTTCTGGCGCGACCGGCGGGCGACGCCGCTGCCCGACAGCCTTGCCGAGCGGATCGAGCTGTTCCGCGGATCGGGCCGCATCCTGCGCGACGAGCATGAATTGTTCGCCGAGGTCGCGTGGCTGCAACTGCTGATCGGGCAGGGGGTGATGCCGCAGGGCCATCATCCGCTGGTCCGTTCGCTGCCGACGGCACGACTGCCCGAATTCCTGTCGCTGTCCGCCACCCATGTCGAGTCGATCGTCGCCCGCATGGCGACGCATGACGAGTTCCTCCGCGCCCATTGCCCGGCGCCGCAAGCAAAGGTTGCCGCGTGATCCGAACCCTGTTCCTGTCCCTGCTGGCCGGTGTGGCCGCGCTTCCCGCTACCGCGCAGGAGGTGCGCCAGCGGCTTCCCGAGGATGAGGTGATCTATTTCGTTCTGCCCGACCGGTTCGAGAATGGCGACCGTGCGAATGATCGCGGCGGGTTGAGCGGCGACCGGATGGTGACGGGCTATGACCCGACGTCGAAGGGGTTTTACCATGGCGGCGACCTGAAAGGCCTGACCGCGCGCCTGCCCTATATCAAGGAACTGGGCGCGACCGCGATCTGGGTCGGCCCCATTTTCAAGAACAAGCCGGTGCAGGGCGGCCCCGGACAGGAGTCGGCGGGCTATCACGGATACTGGGTGACGGACTTCACCCGCGTCGACCCGCATCTCGGCACCGATGCCGACTTCAAGACGCTGGTCGATACCGCGCATGCGATGGGCATGAAGGTCTATATGGACATCATCGCCAACCATACCGCCGACGTGATCCAGTATCGCGAATGCGTGGGCAAGACCGAATGCGTCTATCGCAGCCGGGCCGACTATCCCTATGCCGCCAGCGGCAAAAATCGCGGCTTTGCGGGCGACGGCGTCCAGACGGCGGAGAATTTCGCGAAGCTCACCGATCCGTCATTCGCCTATACCCCGTTCGTCCCGGCGGGCGAACGGTCGGTCAAGGTGCCGGCGTGGCTGAACGACGTGATGCTGTATCATAATCGCGGCGACACGACCTATCGCAACGAAAGCTCGACCATGGGCGATTTCGTCGGGCTGGACGATCTGATGACCGAACATCCGCGCGTGGTGGCGGGGATGATCGACATCTTCGGCGGATGGATCGACCGGTTCGGCATCGACGGTTTCCGCATCGATACCGCGCGGCACGTCAACCCCGAATTCTGGCAGGCGTTCGTACCCGCGATCCAGGCCCGCGCGGCGGCACGCGGCATTCCGAACTTCCACATCTTTGGCGAAGTATCGCGCCATTCGGTCGATTCGGGGTCGCTGGCACAGCATACGGTGGTCGACCGGTTCCCGGCGGTCCTCGACTTCGCGTTCCGGGAAGCGGTGGTGCAAACCGTTGCGGGGACGATGGGCACCGATGCGTTCGAGACGCTGTTCGCCGGTGATCCGCTTTATGCCAAGGGATTCGACACCGCGCGCCAGTTGCCAACCTTCACTGGCAACCATGACGACGGCCGGTTCGCCATGGTGGTTCGCAAGGCGTTTCCGCAGGCGAGTGATGCCGAAATCCTGTCGCGCGTGATGCTGTCCAACGCGATGCTGCTGAGCTTGCGTGGCGTGCCGACGATCTATTCGGGCGACGAACAGGGGTTCGTCGGCGACGGCAACGATCAGGACGCGCGCGAGGACATGTTCGCGTCGCAGGTCGCGTCGTACAATGACAACAAGCTGGTCGGGACCAGCGCGACCACCGCCACGACGAACTTCACGCCCGGTCATCCGCTGTATCGCCAGATCGCCGCACTCGCGAAGCTGCGGACGTCGACCCCGGCGCTGACTCGCGGCCGGCAGGTGCTGCGCGCGCGCGAGGAAAAGGCGGGGCTGCTCGCGATCTCGCGGTTCGATCCGACGAGCGGCGGCGAGGTGCTGCTGGCGTTCAACACGTCGGACGCACCGATCACCCGCAACGTACAGATCGATACCGCTTCCATCCGGTTTCGGGCATTGGCGGGCGAATGCGGCAGCGTGACCGCGCCCGGCGCGATCCGCCTGACCCTTCCCGCCCTTGGCTATGCGGTATGTGCCGCGGAGACTGACAAATGACCGACGCCGCCCGATCGATCCTGCCCGAACCGGCCGCCGCCCGCCCATGGTGGCACGGCGCGACTATCTACCAGATCTATCCGCGCAGTTTCGCCGACAGCAATGGCGACGGAATCGGCGATCTCGCCGGGATCACCGCGCATCTTGACCACGTGGCGTCGCTCGGCGTCGATGCGATCTGGCTGTCGCCGTTCTTCACCTCACCGATGAAGGACTTCGGCTATGACGTTGCGAATTATTGCGATGTCGATCCGATCTTCGGCACGCTGGCCGATTTCGACGCGCTGATCGCACGCGCCCATGCGCTGGGCTTGCGGATCATCATCGATCAGGTCTGGTCGCATACCAGCGACGAACATCCATGGTTCGTCGAGAGCCGGTCGAGCCGGACCAATCTCAAGGCCGACTGGTATGTCTGGGCCGATGCCAAGCCCGACGGTTCGCCGCCGAGCAACTGGCAATCGGTGTTCGGCGGCCCGGCATGGACATGGGATGCGCGGCGCGGGCAATATTATCTTCACAATTTCCTGAAGGAACAGCCGCAACTCCATGGCCACAATCCCGATTTGCAGGAAGCGCTGCTCGATATCGCGCGCTTCTGGCTGGATCGCGGGGTCGACGGTTTCCGGCTCGATGCGATCAACTTCGCGATGCACGACCCGGAATTGCGCGACAATCCGCCGATGCCCAGCAACGGCAAGACCCGTACCCGCCCGTTCGATTTCCAGCGCAAGCTCTACAACCAGAGCCATCCTGATATTCCGGCGTTCCTCCAACGGGTGCGCGCGGTGCTCGACGGCTATGACGGCGACCGTTTCACCGTGGCCGAGATCGGCGGCGACGATGCGGAGCGGGAGATGAAGCTGTTCTGCGGCGGCGGCGACAAGCTCAACACCGCCTATGGTTTCGACTTCCTCTATGCGCCGGGCTTCACCCCGCGCGTGATGCGCGACGCGCTCGATAGCTGGGGCGAGGGCGATCCGTGGCCGAGCTGGGCGTTCGAGAACCACGACGCGCCGCGCGCCATCTCGCGCTGGATGCCGCAGGGCGCCGATCCGGCGGCGTTCGGGCGGTTGAAGATGCTGCTGCTCGCCTGCCTGCGCGGCAATATCTTCCTTTATAACGGTGAGGAACTGGGGTTGCCGCAGGTCGACATCGCGTTCGAGGATCTGCAGGATCCCGAGGCGATCGCCAACTGGCCGCTCACCCTGTCGCGCGACGGCGCGCGCACGCCGATGCCATGGGCCGCCGATGCCGAGAATTTGGGCTTCGGCGTGGCCAAGCCGTGGCTGCCGACCGGCGAGGCGCATCGTGCGCTGGCGGTCGACGCGCAGGAGAGCGATCCGCAGTCGCTGCTCCACTTCACCCGCCGGGTGATCGCGCTGCGCAATGCCCATCCGGCACTGCGATCGGGGGCGATGACGATTATCGAGGCGTCGGACGCTATCCTCACCTTCGAGCGCGCGCTCGACGGCGAACGGGTCCGGTGCAGCTTCAACCTTACCAATGCGGTGCAGGCGTTCGCCCCCGAACCGGCGGCGCGCATCGTCGAAACGCTGGGCGAGGTCGGCGACGACGCGCTCGGCCCCTATGCGGCGCGTATCGCGCTGCTGTCCTGACATACGGAGCGATTTGGTCATGCGGATGATGAAACTGGCGCTGGGGCTGATGGGCATGACCGCCTTCGCCTCGCCCGCCTTTGCCGAAGTGGTGGCGCGGGCCACATCGCCCGACGGGTCGCTGACGGTAGCGATCAGCCTCGATAATGAAGGGCGGCCGAGCTATGCCGTCGCCAAGGGCGGCAAGCCGGTGCTGAACGACAGCCGGCTGGGTTTCCTGTTCACCGACGCGCCGAAGATCGAGCGCGGGCTGGTGCTGGCGACCACGAAGCGCGACCGGTCAGATGCGACGTGGACCCAGCCGTTCGGCGAGTGGAAGACCATCCGCGACAACCACACCGAACTGACGGTGACGTTCCGCGAGGCGAAGAACCTGAAGCGTGAGATGGCGGTGACGTTCCGCCTGTTCGACGACGGCGTCGGGTTTCGCTACACGCTGCCCAAGCAGGCGAACCTCACCACCGCCAACATCGCCGACGAACTGACGCAGTTCGCCTTCGCCGAACCGGGCACCGCATGGTGGAAGCCGGCGTTCGAGTGGAATCGCGAGGAATATCTCTACAACAAGACCCCGCTCGACGCGGTCGGCACCGCGCAGACGGTGATGACGGTCAAGCTGGCCAGCGGCCGCCACGTCGCGATCCACGAGGCGGCGCTGACCGATTATTCGGCGATGAACCTCGCGCGCGCCGAGGGGACGACGTTCCGCGCGGTGCTGACGCCCGGATCGAACGGCCCCAAAGTGACGCGTGCTGCCGGCTTCTCGACGCCGTGGCGCACCATCGCCATCGCCGACGATGCCGCCGGCCTCTATGCGGCCAGCCGGATCGGGCTGAACCTGAACGAGCCGAACAAGCTGGGCGATACCGCGTCGTGGATTCAGCCGGGCAAGTTCGTCGGCGTATGGTGGAACATGATCAAGGGCGACTGGAGCTGGGCGCGCGGGCCGAAGCACGGTGCGACCACCGCCAACGTCCGCCGCTATATCGATTTCGCCGCCGCCAATGGCATTGCCGGCGTGCTGGTCGAAGGGTGGAATATCGGCTGGGACGGCGACTGGCTGGGCAACGGCAACGACATGAACTTCAGCCAGCCGACCGAGGATTTCGACGCGGCAACGCTGGCCGCTTATGCCCGGTCGAAGGGCGTGCGGCTGATCGGTCATCATGAAACCGGCGGATCGGTCAGCCATTACGACGCACAGCTCGACAGCGCGTTCAAATGGGCGGCCGATCATGGCGAGCGGGTGGTCAAGACCGGCTATGTCACCGACGCCGGCCAGATCGAGCGGGTCGACGCCGATGGATCGAAGCATCGCGAATGGCACGAGGGCCAGTGGATGGTGAACCACCACCAGCGCGTCCTTGACGCCGCCGCGCGCTACCGCGTGTCGATCGACAGCCACGAGCCGGTCAAGGACACGGGGCTGCGTCGTACCTATCCCAATTGGATGAGCCGCGAGGGCGGGCGCGGCATGGAATATAACGCATGGGAAGGCGGCAAGAACCCGCCCGAGCATGAGGCGAACATGGTGTTCACCCAGTTTCTGGGCGGGCCGATGGACTTCACGCCGGGCGTGCTGAGCCTGACCGGCAGCAACGGCAGCGCGATCAAGTCGACGATCGCCAAGCAACTGGCGCTGTATGTCGTACTCTATTCGCCGGTAGTAATGGCCGCCGACACGCCGGAGAATTACGCGCGCTATCCCGCCGCCTTCAAGTTCATCCGCGACGTGCCGACCGACTGGTCCGACACCCGCGTGCTGAACGGCGAGGTCGGCGATTATGCGACGATCGCGCGCAAGGCGGCGGGCAGCAACGACTGGTATCTTGGTGCGGTCGGTGACGAGGAAGCGCGCAGCTCGACGGTGACGCTCGACTTCCTCGACGCGGGCAAGACCTATACCGCCGAAATCTATCGCGACGGACCCGGCGCCGATTACCGTACCGACGCCCGCCATTCGATCACGATCGAACAGCGGCAGGTGAAGAAGGGCGACACGCTGACGATCGCGCTGGCCCCCGGCGGCGGCGAGGCGATCCGCTTCGTCGCGCCGGGCAAGCGCAGGTAAGGCAATGCACACCCGCCCCACGCTCGGCTTCGCCAAGCTCTGGAACATCTCGTTCGGCTTCTTCGGCATCCAGATCGGCTTCGCATTGCAGAATGCGAACGCCAGCCGCATCTTCCAGTCGCTCGGCACGCCGCTCGACCAGTTGGGGCTGATGTGGATCGCCGCGCCGCTGACCGGGTTGCTGGTCCAGCCGCTGATCGGTCATTATTCGGACCGGACGTGGGGGCCGCTGGGGCGCAGGCGGCCCTATTTTCTGGTCGGCGCGATCCTGTGTACCTGCGCGCTGTTCTTCATGCCCAATTCGCCGTCGATCCTTGCGGCGGCGATCACGCTGTGGATTCTCGACGCCTCGCTCAACGTGTCGATGGAGCCGTTCCGCGCCTTCGTCGGCGACATGCTGCCCTCAAAGCAGCGGCCGGCGGGCTATGCGTTCCAGACATGGTTCATCGGCGCGGGCGCGGTCGTCGCCAGTATCGCGCCGTTCGTGCTGGAGAATGTCTTCGGCGTCAGCAACAGCGCGCCCGCCGGCAAGGTGCCCGATGCGGTCCGCTATGGCTTCTACTTCGGCGGGGCGATGTTGCTCCTCGCCGTGCTGTGGACCGTCATTACGGTGCGCGAATACAGCCCCGAGGAACTGGCGGCGTTCGGCGAGGCGTCGAGCGCGGTCGAGGACAGCACGCCGCCGGCGATGCCGCGGCATGGCCTGTGGTGGATCGTCGGCGGTGCCGTCGTCGCGCTGCTGATCGCATGGGCGGAGCGTGGCGGTGCGCTCGACAGCGGGCGCGAGGCCTATTTCGTCGCGGGCGGCGTGGCGCTCTATGGCGTGGCGCAACTGGTGTCCGCCGCGCTGATCCGCGGCGGGCGTGGCGACAATGTGCTGAGCCATATCGTCGGCGACCTCATCACCATGCCCGATACGATGCGGCGGCTGGCATGGGTGCAGTTCTTTACGTGGGGCGCGCTGATCCTGCTGTGGGTCTATACCACGCCGGTCGTCGCGCAGCAGGTGTGGGGAACGATCGATCCGGCGGCGGACGGCTATAATCAGGCGGGAAGCTGGGTCGGCGTGCTGTTCGCGATCTACTCGGGCGTCGCGGCGCTGGCGGCCTTCGCGCTGCCGGTGCTGGCGAAGGCGATCGGCGCTGCGCGGACGCATCTGCTGTGTCTCGCGATCGGGGCGGCGGCGTTCGTCGGCATCTTCGCGACGCACGACCGGCTGGGGATGATCGTGCCGATGATCGGGATCGGCATCGCGTGGGCATCGGTGCTGACCATGCCCTATGTACTGCTCGCCGATGCGCTGCCGCAGCGCAAGCTGGGCGTCTATATGGGTATCTTCAACTTCTTCATCGTGCTGCCGCAGTTGATCGTCGCCACGGTGATGGGCGGTGTCATCAAGACATGGTTCCCGGGGCAGCCGGCCTATACGATGCTGATCGCGGCGGCGGTGATGGCGTTGGCGGCGGTGGCGATGCTGCGGGTTCGGGTGCAGGCGAAGTAGAAGGTTGGTTCGCGCGGAGGCGCGGAGGCGCAGAGGGGTTGCGGCTCACGATCGTGTCGCGCCGAATGGCGCTGTCTCTCGACGCCGCGTAGCAGGAAGAGACGCTGCCGCGTTCGAACCTTCTCCGCGCCTCCGCGCCTCTGCGTGAACCAGCCTTCTTCTACTCGAGCATGACCCGCCGCGCCGAACGATCGACCCGAACCACCGCCCCGTCCAGATGCAGCTCGAAACCGGGACAGTCATAAGCTTCCCAAGCTTCTGCCGTCATCGCCCGCCCATCGAGCGTCCGCCATTCCGCAACATCGGGCACCGTGCGGTCGACCACTGCCGGCCGTGCCCGTCGCCATGCCGCGCAGTCCGCCACGAACGCCTCCAGCGCCGTGTCGCGTCCGGCCCAGTCGACCCAGGAAATCGCATTGTCCTGCGCATAGCCGTTGTTGTTGCCGCGCTGCGTCCGGCCGAACTCGTCGCCGGCGGTCAACTGGATATGCCCGCGCGTCGCGAACAACGTCGCCAGCAGCGCGCGCAGATCGGCGTCGCGTGCCGCCCGCACTGAAGGTTCGTCGCTCGGCCCCTCGACGCCATGGTTCCACGACAGGTTTTCGCCGTGTCCGTCGCGATTGTCCTCGCCATTGGCATGGTTGTGCCGATCGACATGCGACACGAGGTCGGCGAGCGTGAACCCGTCATGCGCCGCCAGGAAATTGACGCTGCGGGTCGGCGATCCGAATATGTCGCTCGAACCCATCAGCCGCGTCGCCAATGCCCCCGCGCCGCCATCGTCACGCCAGAAGCGGCGCACGTCGTCGCGGTAGCGATCGTTCCATTCCAGCCAGTCCGACGGGAAATTGCCGAGCTGATAGCCGCCCGGGCCGATGTCCCATGGCTCGGCAATCATCTGCCGCGTGGCCAATAACGGATCGGCGGCGATCGCGGCGAAGATCGGTGCCTGCGCATCGAACCCCGGCGAGCGCGCGAGCACCGGCGCCAGATCGAAGCGGAACCCGTCGACGCCGGCGCACGCGAAGTGCCACAGCGACGCGACGATCAGATCGCGCACCCCCACGTCGCCCGCGTCGAGCGTGTTGCCGGTGCCGGTATCGTTGATGAGGCTGCCATCCGGCGCATGGGCATAGCTGCGATCATCCAGCCCGCGCAGCGACAGGACCGGTCCCTCCGCGTCGCTCTCGCCAGTGTGATTGAACACGAGGTCGAGGATTACCGCGATCCCCGCGTCGTGCAGCGCGGTGATGGTGTCGCGCAGTTCGGCGATGCCGCCGGGGGCCAGCCCCGGATCGATCGCCATCGGCACGACCGGGTTGTAGCCCCACGCATTGCTCAGCCCGAGCGGGGCGAGATGCCGCTCGTCGATCCACGCGACGATCGGCATCAGCTCGATCGCGGTGACGCCGATCCGCCGCAGATGCGCGACGATCGCCGGATGGGCGAGCGCGGCGATCGTCCCGCGCTGCGGTTCGGGAATGTCGGGGTGCAGCATCGTGAAGCCGCGCACGTTGACTTCGTAGATCAGCCCCGCCGGATCGATCGGCACCGGATCGGGAATCGCGGCGGGCAGGGGGGATGGCACGATCGCACGCGGCACCAGATGCCCCGTCTCCGCGCCAAAACCGGCAAGCGCCGCATCCCACCGGAACCGGCGATCGAGTTCGACCGCATAGGGATCGACCAGCAGCTTGGCCGGATCATGCCATAGTCCGCGATCGGGTGCCCATTTGCCCTCGGCGCGATAGCCATAGCGCTGCCCCGGCCCGACGCCCGGCACCTCGGCCACGAACCAGTCGCCGTCGCGTGTCATCGCGACGCGGCGTTCGTTGTCGCCGTCGAACAGGCACAGCCACACCGCATCGGCCCGCCGCGCGCGCACCGCGAAGGCGGTGCCGCCGGGCATCGGACTTGCGCCGGGGATCACGCCGCGATCAGGCTGCGATAGAGTGCGGCATAGCGCGCGCCGCTGCGCGTCCAGCTAAAGTCGGCGCGCATCCCCTGCCGCTGGATCGCGCCCCATAGTGATGGCTGGCGATACAGGTCGATCGTCCGGCGCAGCGCGTGGACCAAGCCATCGACACTGACGTCACCGAACTGCACGCCGGTGGCGACACCCGCCGCGACCGCCGCCTCGTTGGCGTCGATCACCGTATCGGCGAGGCCACCGGTCCGCGCCACCACCGGCACGCAGCCATAGGCGAGGCCGTAGAGCTGCGTCAGCCCGCACGGCTCGAACCGCGACGGGATCAGGATCGCGTCGCCACCGCCCTGCAACAGATGCGACAATGCCTCGTCATAGCCGATCCGCACGCCGATCGCGCCGGGATGCCGCCGCGCTGCATCGAGAAACGCGGCTTCGAGCGCGGCGTCGCCCGATCCGAGCAGCGCCAGCCGCCCGCCCAAGGCCACCAGCGTGTCGAGCGTGTCGGCGAGTACGTCCATGCCCTTCTGCCATGTCAGCCGGCTGACCACGACGAAGATCGGGCCATCGCCCCGCGCCAGATCGAACGCCGCCTCAAGCGCACGCTTGTTGGTGCGACGGCGGGCGAGGGTACGGACGGAATAGGGCGCAGGCAGCGCCGTGTCGGCGTGTGGCGACCACACCGCCGGGTCGATGCCGTTGACGATGCCGCTCACCCGGTCGCGGCGGACCTCGATCAGTCCTTCCAGCCCCATGCCGAACGCGGGCCTGCGGATTTCCTCGGCATAGCTGGGCGACACGGTGGTGATCGCCGAGGCGGAGGCCAGCCCCGCCTTCAGCAGCCCGACCCCGCCATAATATTCGACGCCGTCGAGCGCGAACGCCGCGTCGGGCAGGCCAAGGTCAGCGAAGACCGCCGCGTCATAGCGACCCTGGAATGCGATATTGTGGATGGTGACGACGCTCGGCACCGCGCTGTCGGCATAGCGGAGATAGGCCGGGGTCAGCGCCGCCTGCCAGTCATGCGCATGGACCAGATCGAAACCGGTGGCGATGTCCGCCGCCGCGCGCGACAGGGCCGCGAACCGCCGCCAATTGTCCGCCCAGTCGCGTCCGGTCGCATCGGCATAGGGGCCGCCGTCCCGTGCGAACAGCGTCGGCGCGTCGAGCACCAGCAACGGATGCCCGTCGATCGTGCCACCCAGCAGCCGCGCCGGCTCGCCCAGCAGATCATCCCATGTCCGCACCACCTTGCGCGATGCGGCCTTCAGTACCGCCGGATAGCCAGGCAGCAACGTTACCGTCTCGATCCCGTGCGGGGCAAGCGCGGCGGGCAGGGCGCCGACGACATCGGCAAGGCCGCCGGTCTTGACCAGCGGATAGGCTTCGGACGCAACCGACAGAACGCGCATCGACCGCCCTACAGCCGGTCGATCATCGGCTGGGTGATAAGGCACACCCCGCGTTCGGTCCGGCGGAAACGATGGGCGTCCATCACCGGATCCTCGCCGATCACCAGTCCGTCGGGGATCGTCACCCCGGCGTCGACCACGCATTTGGTGAGCCGCGCGCCACGCCCGATCCGCGTCATCGGCAGCACCACCGATTCGTCGATACTGGCGAAGCTGTGCGCGCGTACCCCGGTGCTGAGCAGGCTGCGATGCACGCTGGCACCCGACACGATGCAGTCGCCCGCGATCAGGCTAGACACCGCGCTGCCGCGCCGCCCGTCGAGGTCATGGACGAACTTGGCGGGCGGGGTGATTTCCGAATAGGTCCACAACGGCCAGCTCCGGTCGTACAGGTCGAGCTGCGGCACCACGTCGGTCAGGTCGATGTTGGCTTCCCAATAGGCATCGACCGTCCCCACGTCGCGCCAGTAGGACCCCGGCTCGTCGGCCGAGCGGACGCAGGAGGCGGAGAAGCGATGCGCCTGCGCATGGCCATGGCGGACCAGCCACGGGATCAGGTCCTTGCCGAAATCGCGCGACGATCCTTCCTCATCGGCATCGCGGCGCAACTGTTCGAACAGCAATTCGGTGCGGAACACATAGATGCCGAGGCTGGCGAGCGCCATGTCGGGATTGTCGGGCATCGCCGGCGGATCGGCGGGCTTCTCGACGAAATCGATGATCCGGTCGGTGCCGTCGACGTGCATCACGCCGAAGCCGGACGCCTCCATCCGCGGCACTTCCATACAGGCGACCGTGACGTCGGCCCCCGTATCGCAGTGCTGCTGGAGCATCAGCTCGTAATCCATCTTGTAGATGTGATCGCCCGCGAGGATCACCATATATTCGGGGCGATAGCTCTGGATGATGTCGATGTTCTGATAGACGGCGTCGGCGGTGCCCTCATACCACTGGAACTCGCTGATCCGCTGGCTGGCGGGCAGGATGTCGAAGCTTTCGTTGCGTTCGGGACGCAGGAAGTTCCAGCCGCGTTGCAGGTGGCGGATCAGGCTGTGCGCCTTGTACTGTGTCGCCACGCCGATGCGGCGGATGCCCGAATTGATCGCGTTCGACAGCGCGAAATCGATGATCCGGCTCTTGCCGCCGAAATAGACCGCCGGCTTCGCGCGCGTATCGGTCATCTCGAACAAGCGGCTGCCGCGTCCGCCGGCCAGCACATAGGCCATGGCATCGCGTGCCAATGGTTGCCCCCTACGCTCCATACATCCTCCCCGTTTATCGTTCTAATTGAAACCACATCGTCGCGAGCGGCGGCAGCGTCAGCACGACGCCCCCGTCCTTGCCCTCGACAACGCCCAGATTGCCCAGTCCGCTCCCGCCATAGGCGGATGCATCGCTGTTCAGGATTTCGCGCCAGCGCCCGTTTTCCGACACCGGCACGCGGTAGCCGTGACGCGGCACCGGCGTCATGTTGGCGACGACCAGCACCGGCGGCTCGCCCGGGGCACGCCGCTCCCACGCGAACACCGATTGCGCGGCATCGTCGACCACCGCCCAGTGGAACCCGTCGCCCTCGCAATCGCGCGCATGCAGCGCGGGGGTGTCGCGGTAGCGATGGTTGAGATCGCGCACCAGCAACGACACGCCGGCATGGGCCGGCGCTTCGACGAGTTCCCAGTCGAGCGCGCGTTCCTCCGACCATTCGCGCGCCTGAGCGAACTCCTGCCCCATGAACAGCAGCTTCTTGCCGGGATAGCCCCACATCAACGCATAATAGGCGCGCAGATTGGCGAATTTCTGCCATTCGTCGCCCGCCATCTTCGTCAGCAGCGATCCCTTGCCATGGACGACTTCGTCATGGCTGAGCGGCAGGACGAAATTCTCGGCAAAGGCATAGGTCAGGCAGAAGGTGATGTCGTCATGGTGGTGCTGCCGGTGGACCGGTTCGCGCGCCATGTACGACAGCGTGTCGTGCATGAAGCCCATGTTCCATTTGAACCCGAAGCCCAGCCCCCCTTCATGCGCCGGGCGGCTGACGCCGGGCCACGACGTCGATTCCTCGGCGACGGTGAACACGCCGGGATGCTCGCGGTAGATCGCGCGGTTGGTGGCGCGCAGGAAATCGACCGCTTCCCAATTCTCGCGCCCGCCATCGGCGTTGGGAATCCATTCGCCCGGCTCGCGCGAATAGTCGCGGTAGAGCATCGAGGCGACCGCATCGACGCGCAGGCCATCGACATGATAATGTTCGGCCCAAAACAACGCGTTGTTGACGAGAAACTGCGACACTTCGCGCCGCCCGAAATTATAGATCGCGGTCTGCCAGTCGGGGTGGAAGCCCAGCCGGGGGTCCTCATGCTCGTAGAGTGCGGTCCCGTCGAACTGCGCGAGGCCATGCGCGTCGACCGGGAAATGTGCCGGCACCCAGTCGAGCAGCACGCCGATCCCCGCCTTGTGTGCGCCGTCGACGAAGCGCGCGAACCCCGCCGGATCGCCGAAGCGGGCGGAGGGGGCGTAGAGACCGGTCGTCTGATAGCCCCATGACGGATCATAGGGATGCTCGCTGATCGGCAGAAATTCGATATGGGTGAAGCCCATTTCGACGACATAGGGGATCAGCCGGTCGGCCATCCGGTCCCAATGCAGGAAGCCGCCATCGTCCTCGCGCTGCCAGCTTCCGGCATGGACCTCGTATATCGAGATCGGCACCCGGCGCGGATCGATCGACGCCCAATGCGCGCGGTGCGCCGCATCGTGCCAGTCGTGATCGATCGGCGCGGCGGTGCGCGACGCGGTGGCGGGGCGCAACTCGCTGGCGAAGGCGAACGGATCAGCCTTCAGCGGCAGCAATTGCCCGTCCGGCCCGCGGATGGCGAATTTATACGCCTGCCCCGGTCCGACGTCGGGCAGGAAGATTTCCCATACCCCCACGTCGCCGCGCCGGCGCATCGGGTGGCGCTTCGCGTCCCACCCGTTCCAGTCGCCGACGACGCTCACCACCTGCGCATTGGGAGCCCAGACGGCGAAGTGCATGCCATCGGCGCCTTCGTGGCGGATCGGATGCGCGCCGAGCTTGTCGTGGAGGCGCAGGTGCGTCCCCTCGGCGATCAGGAAATCGTCGGTGGGGCCAAGGACGGGGCCGAAGCTGTACGGGTCCTTCACCCACCATTCGCCGCCGCCGCCGCGCGCGTAATACCACAAAGGCCGGGGCGGGCCGGTGACGATCCCCTCGACGATGCCGTCGCCGACCGGCTTCAACTCGCCGAGCACCGTGCCCGAAAGGTCGTGCGCCAGCACCTTCTGCGCACCGGGCAGCCATGCGCGCACGAAGGTGCCGGCGGGGCCGGCATGCGGCCCCAACAGGGCGAACGGATCGGCTTGCCTGCCTTCAAGGAGCGCGGCGATCGCGTCCGCCGGAGGCGTCACATCACGCCCCAGATGTCGCGGGCATATTCGCCGATCGTGCGGTCGGACGAGAACCAGCCGACGCCGGCCACGTTGCGGATCGCGCTGGCATTCCACCCGGCACGGTCCTGCCAGCGCCGGTCAACGTCGCGCTGCGCGGCGGCATAGCTGTCGAAGTCGGCGGCACACAGGAACCAGTCGCTGTTCTCGATCCCCTCGATCAGCCCGACATAGCGGGTCGGATCGTCATGGCTGAACACCCCGCCCTTGATCGCCGCCAGCGCCTGCGCCAGTTCGGGCGACGCGGCGATCGCCTCGCGCGGGTCGTATCCGGCGGCGCGCTTCGCCGCGACCTCGTCGGCGGTCATGCCGAAGATGATGATGTCCTCTGCGCCGACATGGTCGCGGATTTCGACGTTCGCCCCGTCCAGGGTGCCGATGGTCAGCGCGCCGTTCAGCGCCAGCTTCATGTTGCCGGTGCCCGATGCCTCCATCCCCGCCGTGCTGATCTGTTCGGACAGGTCGGCCGCCGGCATGATCTTCTCCGCCAGCGACACATTGTAGTTGGGGATGAACGCGACGCGCAGCAGATTGCCGACCGCCGGATCGGCGTTCACCCGCCGCGCGACGTCGCCCGCCAGTTTGATGATCTGCTTGGCGTTGTGATAGCTCGGCGCCGCCTTGCCGGCGAACAGCTTCACGCGCGGGGTCCAGTCGCGTTCGGGATGGCTGCGGATCTGGTCGTACAGCGCCACCGTCTCGAGGATGTTCAGCAACTGGCGCTTGTATTCGTGGATGCGCTTCACCTGCACGTCGAACATCGCCTGCGGATCGAGCCGGACGCCCATCGTCTCGCGCAGGTGCTGCGCCAGCCGCGCCTTGTTCGCGCGCTTCACGCTCTCGAACTTCTCACGGAACGCGGTGTCGTCGGCGAAGGGGCGCAGGTCGGCCAGTTTCGCCGCGTCGTCGAGGAAGCCGTCGCCGATCGCCTCGCGAATCAAGGCGGTGAGCGCCGGGTTGCTCTCGAACAGCCAACGCCGGGGCGTGATGCCGTTGGTCTTGTTGTTGATCCGGGTGGGATAGAGCCGGTGGAGATCGGCGAAGACCGTCTGCTTCATCAGGTCGGTATGCAGCGCCGCGACGCCATTGACGCTGTGGCTGCCGACGAACGCTAGGTTCGCCATCCGCACCCGCCGCTCGCCGCCCTCGTCGATCAGGCTGATCGACGAGATCGCGCCGTCGTCGATCCCCTTGGCGCGTGCCTCGCGCAGCACTTTCGCGTTGATCGCATAGACGATCTGCATGTGCCGGGGCAGCAGCCGCTCGAAGAGAGGGAGGGGCCAGCTTTCCAGCGCCTCGGGCAGCAGCGTGTGGTTGGTATAGCCGAACGTCGCCTTGGTGATCGTCCATGCCTCGTCCAGATCGAGCGCGTGTTCGTCGATCAGCAGCCGCATCAGCTCGGCGACCGACACCGCCGGATGCGTGTCGTTCAACTGGATCGCCGCCTTGTCCGCCAGCGTGCGGATGTCGCCGGAATACTGGACGTGGCGGCGCACAATGTCCTGGATCGAGGCGGAGGAGAAGAAATACTCCTGCCGCAGCCGCAGCTCCTGTCCGGCCGGGGTCGCATCGGCCGGATAGAGGACGCGGACCAGCGTTTCGGCACGCACCTGTCCGGCCAGCGCGCCTTCATGGTCGCCGGCGTTGAACCGGTCGAGCCGGATCGGGTCATAGGCGCGCGCGGTCCACAGCCGCAGCGTGTTCACCCGGGCCCCGCGCCAGCCGATCACCGGCGTGTCGACCGCCATCGCCTCGACCATCTCGGCCGGGTGCCAGTGGACCGCGCCATTCTCGTCGCCCGTCACCTCGCCGCCGAAGCCGACCGGATAGGCGCTCTCGCGCCGCTCGAACTCCCACGGATTGCCGTGGCGCAACCACGTTTCGGGCAGCTCCACCTGCCAGCCATTGTCGATCCGCTGGCGGAACATGCCATTCACATAGCGGATGCCATAGCCATAGGCGGGCAGATCGAGCGTCGCGAGGCTTTCCATGAAGCACGCCGCCAACCGGCCGAGGCCACCGTTGCCGAGTGCGGCATCGGGTTCCTCGTCCTCCAGCGTCGACAGGTCGACGCCGAGCGAGGCCAGCGCCGCGCGCACCTCGTCGCTGCGCGACAGATTGGCGATCGCGTCGCGCAGCAGCCGCCCGATCAGGAATTCGAGGCTGAGATAATAGACCCGCTTCGCGCCATCGGCATGCGCCTGCTTGCTCGACGTCATCCAGCGTTCGATCACGTCGTTGCGGACGGTCAGGATCGTGGCTGCCAGCCAGTCGTGTGGCAGCGCGGCCTGCGCGTCCTTGCCGATCCGGTGGATCAGCGTGTCGAGAATGGCATCGGCGAGCGGTGGCGTGGGCGAAGCGACGGCGGCAAGGGCAGGCTGGGTCACGCGGGCTCCTGAATCGGACAAGACGACAGTATCGATTGCGAAACGCTTGTCACGCGCAATACGTATGCGTGATGACGCTCGTTCCGACCGCAGAACAAAATATGCGGCGGTGCAACGATATTGGCGGTTTTCAGCCGATCGTAATGCTATCCGGCGTTGCTGGGCCGCACTCCTGCCATCGACTATCCGACCAGCACGACATGCAGGAACCGCGGTCCATGCGCGCCGCGGACATATTGCCCTTCAATATCGGTTGTCCCCGACACGCCCGTCACCCAGTAATGCGCGCGATGCCCGGCCAGACCGGCGGGAATATCCTCCAGCCGGTCGACCAGCGTGTCGGCCGCCAGCACGACGATGTGGTGCAGCGTCAGGAAGTTGGGCAGCATCGGTGCATCGGGCGCGGTTTCGAACACCAGCGACCCGCTTTCGGCAACGCCCGCCTTCGCCACCGCCAGCGCCGCCGGCTGATCGGGCAGCGCGGTATCGGTGATCGCGAAGCCCGACCAGTCGAGCCCGAGCACCGCCGGATCGGGCGGCAGGTAGAGCGCCGGCCCGAGGCCCGCCTCGCCCAGATAGCGCCCGACCGCCGCCGGCAGCGCGTCCAGCGCCCCGATCCGCTCGATCGTCGCCGACACGCTCGGTGCCGCCAGCCGGCCGGCGAATCGTTCGGCGAGCGTGCCCGCCGGTTCGGGTGGCCGCTCGTTGCCGCGCACCAGCGCTGCCGCCTGTTCGGCGAGGTCCGCCGGCACCGCGCGGCGCAGCTTGTCGAGGATCGCGTCGCGCGCGCTCATCGCCGCTTGCCCCTGGCATATTGCGCCATGAACGTGCCGCCTTCCGGTGCCGGCATGTCGCGGTGCGCGGTCCATGCCCCGGCCAGCGGCAATCTGGCGATCCAGCCGCGCTTCGCCAGCAACCGCATCGACTGCACCGCCGCCGCGCTCGCCAGCCGGTAGAGCCTGGGCCGCAGCACCAGCCGTCGCCACCAGCCCAGCCCCTGCCGCATCGTCACCGGCTCCAGCCCCTCGCGCCAGCTCTTCTCGCGCCAGCCGCGCAACAGGGTGGGGAGGGGGATGTTGACCGGGCATACCTCCTGACACCGTCCGTTCATCGTGCAGGCGTGCGCCAGATCGCGGTTGGCCGACAGCCCGTCGAGCGCCGGGGTCAGCACCGCGCCCATCGGCCCGGGATAGGTGCCGCCATAGGCATGGCCGCCGACCTGCCGGAACACGACGCAGTGGTTCATGCACGCCCCGCAACGTATGCAGCGCAGCATGTCTTTCAGCGCCGCATCGTCGCGCATCGCGCTGCGGCCGTTGTCGACCAGCACGATGTGCATTTCCGCCGGTCCGTCGCGGTCGTCGCCACGTTTCGGCCCGGTGTAGAAGCTGGTATATTGCGTCAGCGCCGCACCGGTCGCCGATCGCGCCAGCATCCTGAGCATATGGATCGCATGCGGCATCGACGGCACCAGCTTTTCGATCCCCGCCGTCACGATATGGACACGCGGCGGCACGATCGACAGTTCGGCATTGCCTTCGTTGGTGACGGTGCAGATGCTTCCCGTATCGGCGATCAGGAAATTGGCGCCCGAGATGCCGACATCGGCGCCCAGCATCCCCACGCGCAAATGTCGCCGGGCGCTCTCCGCCATCGCGGCGATGCTTTCCTCGACATGCGGGTCGGCGTGCTTCGCGCGGAACAGCTCGGACACCTGTTCGCGGGTCTTGTGCATCGCCGGCCAGACGATGTGCGACGGCCGTTCGCCCGCCAACTGGATGATATGTTCGGCCAGATCGGTTTCGATCCGCTCGATTCCCGCCTCGGCCAGCGCGTGGGGCAGGCCGATCTCCTCTCCCAGCATCGATTTCGACCGCGCGACCGATTTCGCCCCCGCCTTGCGGCAGAGATCGACGACGATCTTGGCGGCCTCGTCGGCGGTCTGCGCCCAATGGACCTGCGCGCCCGCCGCAATCGCGTTCGCCTCGAACTGTTCCAGATAATGGCCGAGATTGGCGATCGTGTGATCCTTGATCGCCGCCGCCCGCGCACGGGCATCCTCGAACGCCGGAAACGCCGCCACCGCCGCCGCGCGCTTGGCCTCGGCGGTGCCGGCGGTGCGTTCGACCGCGATCTTCAGGATCGGATCGGCCAGCGCCAGCTCGACCCGTTGTCCAAAGCTCATCGCGTTTCCCCGATCGCCGGGCCATCGCCCATGCCCGCCAGCACCTCGACGGTGTGGAACGCGCGCACCCCGCTGCCGCGCCGGTGCAGCTTACCCGCCATGTTCATCAGGCAGCCGAGATCGCCCGCCAGCAGCAGCGCCGCGCCACTGTCCTCGATCGCCTGCGCCTTTTCCTCGACCACCGCGTTCGAGATGGCGGGATATTTGACGCAGAAGGTGCCGCCGAACCCGCAGCAGGTTTCCGCGCCTTTCAGCGCCACCTGCTCCAGCCCGGCGACCGCGCCGAGCAGCGCGCGCGGCTGACGTTTGACGCCCAGTTCGCGCAAGCCGGAACAACTGTCGTGATAGGCCGCGCTCGTCGCAAGCACGACGCCGGCGGGCCGCCAGCCCTGTGCGTCGAGGAACGAAAGGATCTCATGCGTTTTGGCCGACACCGCTTCCGCCCGCGCCAGCCATGCCGGATCGTCGGCGAACAATTCGGGATAATGGGCCTTGATCGTGCCGCCACACGATCCGCTCGGCACCACGATCGTGTCGTACGGTTCGAGGACCGCGATCGTCGCCCTGGCGATTTCCACCGCGCCCGCCCGGTCGCCCGAATTGAACGCCGGCTGCCCGCAACAGGTCTGCCCCTGTGGTACGACGACGTCGAACCCGGCTTCTTCCAGCACCTTGATGCTGGCGAAGCCGATCGACGGCCGCATCGCATCGACCAGACAGGTGACGAACAGGGCGACGGTCGGTCGGGTCACAGTCCGTGCCGCTTCGCCCAGGCGAAGAACAACCGCGTCCACGGGGCCGGTTGTCCGTCGATCGTGACCCCAAAGCCATGGCCACCGATTTCGGGCAGATAGGCTTCGGCCGGTACCTTCGCCCGGCGCAGCGCGGCGAGCAGCGCGATGCCGTTGTCGACCGACACGACCCGGTCATCGATCGCATGGGCGATGAACGTCGGCGGGCTCGCCGTCGTGATCCGCGCGTCGGTGCGATAACGCAGCGCGACGTCGGGCGCGGGGGTCTTGCCCAGCAACTGGTCCTGCGATCCCCGGTGGGTGCCCGGCACCCCCATCAACGCGACCGGATACAGCAGCCCCGCCGCGCGCACACCCAGCGGCTGGGCATCGGCGGCATCGACCGCGCGGTACGTCTCGTCACCGCGATACGCCAGCATCGCCGCCAGATGCCCGCCGGCGGAAAAGCCCATCACCCCGATCCGGTCGATCGCGACGCCATTGGCCTTCGCCTCGGCCTTGACGAGCCGCAGCGCGCGCTGCGCGTCCTGCAACGGTGCATCGGGTCCCGCCGCCCACGGATCGCCCGGCAGGCGATATTTGAGCAGATAGGCGTGATAGCCCTGATCGGCGAAGAATTGCAGCAACGCCCGGCCACCATTGCCGATCGCGACGCGCAGATAGCCGCCGCCGGGGATCAGCAGGATCGCCGCGCCATTGGGTTTGGCCGGGGCGACATGCGCCATCGTCGGCGTGGTGACATGGAGGAAGGCGGTGTCGTCCTTCGGACCGGTCGGCGAGCGCGGGATTTCCTGCTCGACCTCGGTCACTTTCTCGCCGCCGGGTGCCTTGCCCGGCCAGATCGGACGATAGGTCAGGGGGGCAGGGGCCTGCGCCGGCAGCGCGGCGGCAAGCCCCAGCGCCACCGTACCGCCCAGCAGCGTCCGCCGTGCGAGGATCACCGACATGCCGTGCTTCCGAGCGGCGTCGTCCGCGTCAGGTCGGGGCGATCCTTCGCCACCTTCGCCGCCACTGGCAGCCCGGTGCGCGCCAGATCGGCGGCGATCAGTTCGGCGATGCCGCGTGCGCCCAGTTCGCTGAAATGGGTGTCGTCGGCGATGCCGTCCTTGAACCCCGGCCAGCGTCCCGCCGGATAATGGAGGAACAACGCCTTCGACGGCTCGATCCCCTTGCCGTCGACCCAGCCGCGCGACGACGCTTCGAGGTCGATCAACTGCGTGCCCGTCGTCGCCGCGATGTCGCGCACCACCGCAGACCATGGGGCGAAGTCCGCCTTGGTCCTGCCGTCCGGCCCGAACGAGCGCCGCGTGACCGGGGTGATGAGGATCGGCGTCGCCCCGCGCCCCTTCGTCTCCCACACCATCCGCAGCAGATTGTCGTGATACAGCGTCGCCGCCGGAGCATAGCGTTCGGGCTTGTTCTGGCTGGCGTCGTTGTGGCCGAACTGGATCAGCACCACGTCGCCGGGCTTCAGGTCGGCCATGATCTTGTCCCACCGCCCCTCGGCGATGAAGCTCTTGGTCGAACGGCCACCCATCGCCCGGTTCTCGACCTTCACGTCGCCGGTGAGGCCGCACGGCAGCATCTGTCCCCAGCCGGTCTGCGGATAGCGATCCTGCTTGTAGGTCTGCGCGGTCGAATCCCCGGCGATGAAGATCGTCTCGGCGGTGGCCGGCGCGGCGGCCAGCAGCGCGAGGGCGAGTGCGAGCGGCCTCACTGGAGGTTCACGAACATGCCGCCGTCGACCAGCAGCGCCGCGCCGGTGACATAGGCTGCCATATCGGAGGCGAGGAACACGATCGGCCCGACCATGTCCTCAGGACTTCCCAGCCGGCCGAGCGGCACGCGGCTTTCCATATACTTGCGCTTGCCCTCGTCGGCGAGGTCGTCCTTGTTGATCTCGGTCAGGATCGTGCCCGGCAGCACCGAATTGCAGCGGATGCCGTGGCGGCCCAGCGCTATGGCGGTCGACTGCATCAGCGAATGGACCCCCGCCTTGGTCGGCGTATAATGCGTCTGATATTCGCCGCCGACCAGCGCCGAGATCGAGGAAACGGCGACGATCGCGCCGCCTTCGCCCTGCTCGACCATCGCCCGCGCCGCCGCCTGGCACATGTAATAGGCACCGTGCAGGTTGACGCGCAGCGTCCGCTCCAGCGTTTCCGCGGGCATTTCGAGGAAGCTGTGGAACGGGCAGATGCCGGCGTTCGACACCATCACGTCGACCCGACCGAACTCGGCCACTGCCTTCGCGACGAAATCGGTCGCGGTCGCGGCCTCGGCCACGTCGCCCTTGATCGCGAAGCCGCGCTGACCCGTAGCCTCGATCGCGGCGATACAGGCATCGGCGTCGGCATCGCGGCTGTGATAGTTGATGACGACGTTCGCGCCAGCTTGCGCCGCGCCGATCGCCGCCGCGCGACCGATGCCGGTCGACGCCCCCGTTACCAATACCGTCTTGCCTTCCAACAGCTTCATCATGCTCTCCACATCATTTCCGGCGTCGCTTCTGCAATGCCTGGGTTTCGGGGGACCAGCCGAGATCGCGGCTGATCCGCTCGGCGGTGCCGCGCACCTCGACGCTCAGCGTCGCCATGCGGGCATCGTCCATATATTGCGCGGCGCTCGACACGCTGATCGCGCCCGCGATCCGCCCCGACGCATCGCGCACGGGGGCGGCAACGCAGCGGATCAGATCCTCGTTTTCTTCCAAGTCATAGGCATGGCCGCTGGCGACATAGCCGCGCATCCGCTCCAGCCACACCGCGAAGTCGGGGCGGCGCGTGCCCGGCGGATGTTCCGCCTCGAACACCCGGGTCCAGTGCGCCTCGTCGTCGTCGAGCAGCAGCGCCTTGCCCAGACCGGTCGAGGTCAACGGCTGGCGATCGCCGATCCGGCTGGAGATGTCGACGCGCCGCCGCCCCGGTATCTTGTCGAGATACAGCGCCAGATTATCGTCCAGCCGCCCGAAATGGACGGTATCCTCGCTCTGCGCGGCCAGTTCCTCGATCCGCGGCCGGGCGATCTGCACGATGTCGGCCTGTCCCTGCGCCAGAAAACCGAGCTGCAACAGCTTCGGCCCCAACAGATAGCCCTCGCGCGGCAGGAAGGTGAGGAAACCCCGGTCGATCAACGCATTGGCAAGGCGGTGCGTCGTCGAGCGCGTCAGCCCCATGCGCTGCGACAGTTCGGCCAGCTTCACCGGCCCGTCGATCACCTGATCGAGCAGGTCGAGCCCGCGCACCAGCGTCTGGCTGCCTTGCGTCTTGTTCTCTGGCCTGGCCCCCGTTTCCAGCGGAACGGCGGCGTCGGACGGCGATTCTTCGTTTGACGGGTTCTGTCTCATCTAGTAGCACCCTATCCCATAAAGTGAGAAAGTAAACCAGCCGGAGCGGATGTTTCGCGGCACTCGCCGCAAAAAGGGTTCCAACTATTCGACCATATGCCGACATCGTACCACATGATGGTACGGCTTGGCGTGTGGTTTTCCAGTTCAGTCGGCGGCGGGCAAGTGCGCGCGCCCAAGGATAAGGTGTGGCAATGAAGGCGGCGCTTCCCAGGATCAAACACGTCCGCGCGTTCACCGTACGTGGCGGCGGTGCGGATTATCACGACCAGCAGGGCTATCACTGGATCGACGATCACATCGCGACGCCGATGAGCCGCTATCCCGAATATCGCCAGTCGCGCCAGAGCTTCGGTATCAACGTGCTCGGCACGCTGATCGTCGAGATCGAGGCGGAGGACGGCACGATCGGCTTCGCGGTCACGACCGGCGGCGAACCCGCCTGCTTCATCGTGGAAAAGCATCTCGCCCGCTTCCTCGAAGGCCGCAGCCCGACCGAATATGAGAAGATCTGGGACCAGATGTACTTCTCGACCCAATATTACGGGCGCAAGGGACTGGTGGTGAACGCCATTTCCGGCGTCGACCTCGCGCTGTGGGACCTGCTCGGCAAGCTGCGCGACGAGCCGGTGTACCAGATGCTGGGCGGTGCGGTGCGCGACGAGCTGCAATTCTACGCGACTGGCGCGCGGCCCGATCTGGCGAAGGAAATGGGCTTCATCGGCGGCAAGATGCCGCTGCACCACGGCCCCGCCGAGGGCGTCGAGGGGCTCAAGAAGAATATCGCCGAACTGGCCGAGATGCGTAGCCGCGTCGGCCCGGACTTCTGGCTGATGTGGGATTGCTGGATGGCGCTCGACGTCGACTATGCCACCCGCCTCGCCCATGCCGCGCACGAACACGGCCTGAAGTGGATCGAGGAGGCGATCAGCCCCGACGATTACTGGGGCTATGCTGAACTCAAGCGCAATGCGCCCAAGGGAATGCTGGTGACGACCGGCGAGCATGAGGCGACCCGCTGGGGCTTCCGCATGCTGCTGGAGATGGACTGTTGCGACATCATCCAGCCCGATGTGGGCTGGTGCGGCGGCGTGACCGAACTGCTCAAGATCAGCGCGCTGGCCGATGCGCGCGGCAAGCTGGTCGTGCCGCATGGATCATCGGTCTACAGCTATCATTTCGTCGTCACCCGGCATAATTCGCCGTTCGCCGAATATCTGATGATGGCGCCGGAGGCCGATCATGTGCAGCCGATGTTCCACCCGCAGTTGATCGGCGAACCCATCCCCGAAAACGGCCGGATGCGGACCAGCAATCTCGACGCGCCCGGCTTCGGGGTCGAACTGAACCGCGACCTGCCGATGCACCGCCCCTTCGAGCACTGAGAGACAGCCCATGAAATTCTGCCGCTACGGAACCCAGGGTAACGAGAAGCCTGGCGTCGTCGATAACGACGGCAACATCCGCGACCTGTCGGGCGTGGTGTCCGACATCACCGTCGATGCCATCGCCGGGCTGGACGTCGACATCGACAGCCTGCCCGTCGTCGACGGAACGCCGCGCTACGGCGTGCCGGTGAAGGGCATCGGTAAGATCGTCGCGATCGGGCTGAACTATGCCGATCATGCCGCCGAATCGAACCTGCCGGTGCCGGCCGAACCGATGATGTTCATGAAGGCGCTGTCGTCGCTGACCGGCCCGAACGACGAGGTGATGATCCCCAAGGATTCGACCCATACCGACTGGGAGGTCGAACTGGCGGTCGTGATCGGCAAGACCGCGCGCTACGTGTCGAAGGAGGACGCGCTCTCCCACGTCGCCGGCTTCGCCATCGCCAATGACGTGTCGGAACGCTTCAACCAGAAGCAGCGCGGCAGCCAGTGGTCAAAGGGCAAGGGCCACGACAGCTTCTGTCCCGTAGGCCCGTGGCTGGTGACGCCCGACGAGGTCGGCGACCATCAGGATCTCGCCATGTTCCTCGACGTGAACGGCGAGCGGATGCAGACCGGCAACACGAAGACGATGATCTTCGACGTCGCCGAACTGATTGCCTACGTCAGCGAATATATCACGCTGTATCCGGGCGACCTGATGATTACCGGCACGCCGCCGGGCGTGGGCGAGGGCAAGAAGCCGAACGCCATCTATCTGAAGGCGGGCGACACGATGAAGCTCGGCATCGCAGGGCTTGGCGAACAGAACCAGCAGGTCGTCGAATGGCGCAACCTTGGCGACGCGGTGCTCGGATGACCATCTACGAAGGGCGCTTCGCCGGCCGCACCGCCGTCGTCACCGGCGGAGCCTCCGGCCTCGGCCGGGCGACCGCCAGGCGCATCGTCGCGGAGGGCGGACAGGTCGCGCTATGGGACCTGAACGAAGCCGCGCTGGCGCAGGCGAAAGAGGATGTCGGCGCGACCCACGTCGTGGCACTCGACATTTCGGACGCCGCCGCGGTCGCGCGGGCCGCGACCGACAGCCATGCCGCGCTCGGCGGCCGGATCGACGTGCTCGTCTGTTCGGCCGGGATCACCGGGGCGACCGTCCCGTTGCACGAATTTCCGATCGATAGCTGGCTGCACGTCGTCAACGTCAATCTGAACGGGCTGTTCTACTGCAACCGCGCGGTCGTGCCGCTGATGCTGGCGGGCGGCTATGGCCGGATCGTCAACGTCGCTTCGGTGGCGGGCAAGGAAGGCAATCCCAATGCCAGCGCCTATTCGGCGACCAAGGCGGGGGTGATCGGCCTCACCAAGTCGCTTGGCAAGGAACTGGCGGGCAAGGGCGTCATCGCCAACGCGCTGACCCCGGCGACGTTCGAAAGCCCGATCCTCGCGCAATTGCCGCAGAGCCAAGTCGATTACATGCGCTCGAAAATCCCGATGGGGCGGCTGGGCGAAGTCGACGAAAGCGCGGCGATGGTCTGTTTCATGGCCAGCGAGGAATGCAGCTTCACCACCGCCTCGACCTTCGACACCTCGGGCGGACGGACGACGTTCTGACGACCGACCGTACCTCCGCGCAGGCGGGGGTCCAGCGCCAAGCCGAACAACGGCTGGCGATCGTTACCCTGGACCCCCGCCTGCGCGGGGGTACGGGATGCAAAGGAGAGCGAACGCCATGGCCGGGCTGCCCTTCATCGATGCCCATGTCCATCTGTGGGACCTCGATCATCTCCGCTATCCGTGGCTGACGCCGCCGTTCGCCGACGATGGCCCCAACGGCTCGGTCGAACCGATCGCGCGCACCTATCTCCTCGACGATTACCGTGCAGATGCGGGTGCATGGGACGTGCGCGGCATCGTCCATGTCGATGCCGGTGCTGAGGCGAGCGCAGCGCTCGACGAGACTCGCTGGTTGCAGGGAATGGCAGATACGGCGGGAATGCCGAATGCGATCGTCGCCTTCGCCGACCTGTCGCACCCCGACGTCGACACGTTGCTGGCCGCCCACGCCGCGCATGCCAACGTCCGCGGCATCCGCCACATCGTCAACTGGCACGCCGACCCGCGCCGCACCTACACCCCGCGCGATGTGACGCACGACGACGCATGGGCGGCCGGCTATGCCCGGCTGGCGGCACACGGGTTGAGCTTCGACCTGCAAGCCTATCCCGGCCAGTTTCCTCACCTCGCGCGGCTGATCGAGCGCCATCCCGAAACGCCGGTGATGGTCAACCACATGGGCATGTGCGTGCCCGGCGAGGAAGCCGAATGGCGCGCCGGGCTGACCGCGCTCGCCGCCCTGCCGCATGTTGCGATCAAGCTGTCGGGCATCGGCTTCACCTACCGGTCATGGACGCTTGAGCAGGCGAGGGGCCTCGTCCTCACCGCGATCGACCGGTTCGGCACCGACCGGGCGATGGTCGCCAGCGACTTCCCGACCGACAAGCTCTTCGGCAGCTTCGCCGCCACGCTTGGCGCGTACGACACGATCACCGCCGATTTCGGCGACGCCGAACGCCGCGCGCTGTTCGCCGGCAATGCCAACCGCCTCTATCGACTGGGCCTGACGCTATGACCCCCAACCCGTTGACCGGCGTGCTCTATCACTGGCTGGGCGGTTTCGCCTCGGCCAGCTTCTACGTGCCCTATCGCGGCGTGAAGCGCTGGTCGTGGGAGATCTACTGGCTGACCGGCGGCATTTTTTCGTGGGTGCTGGCACCGTGGTTTTTCGCATCGATCCAGACCAACGACCTGCTCGGCGTGTTCGCTGCGACGCCGACCAGCACATTGTTGTGGCCGGTGTTCTTCGGCATCCTGTGGGGGTTCGGCGGGCTCGGCTATGGTCTGGTGATGCGTTACCTCGGCCTGTCGCTCGGCATGGCGGTGGTGCTGGGGCTATGCACCGTGTTCGGCACGCTGATCCCGCCGCTATTCACCGGCGAGTTCGCCGCCAAGCTGCTCGACACGCCCTCGGGCAACATCATCCTGCTGGGGCTCGGGCTGACGATCGCCGGCATCGTCGTGGTCGCGCTGGCGGGGGCGAAGAAGGATCAGGCGCTGTCGCCCGAACAAAAGGCCGCCGCCGTTGCCGAATTCGATTTCCGCAAAGGCATCGTCGTCGCGATCTTCGCCGGGATCATGTCCGCCTGCTTCGCCTTCGGTCTTGCCGCGGGCGAGCCGATCAAGGCGCTGTCGGCGGCAGCGGGCACCGGACCGTTGTGGACCGGGCTGCCGGTGCTGTGCCTCGTCATGTTCGGCGGCCTGTTGACCAACGCGGTGTGGTGTACGATCCTGATCGCGCGCAACCGCAGTGCCGGGCAATGGCTGGGGCGGGGCGAGGCGAAGGGCGCGCCGATGGCGCTCAACTTCGCGCTGTGCGCGCTGGCCGGCACCGCCTGGTATTTCCAGTTCTTCTTCTACACCATGGGCGAAAGCCAGATGGGGCGGTACGGCTTTTCGAGCTGGACGCTGCACATGGCGTCGATCATCATCTTCGGCACGCTCTGGGGCTTCGCGCTGCGCGAGTGGAAGGACGCCGCCCCCAGGACCCGCGCGCTGGTGTGGGCCGGGGTCGGCCTGCTGATCCTCGCGACGATCGTCATCGGCTACGGCAACATGATCGGGGGGTGAGTCAGCGCAACGGCCGCACCACTGACGTCTCGCGATCCACCGACAACACCCCGCCGTCCTCGCGCAACTCGGCGATCTGGAGCACGCTGCGCCGGTGCCAACGCGGGTCGCGCGCCGCCTCCGCCTCGCCCGACTGGTGGACGAAATAGACGATGAACGCCCGGTCGCCGACCACGACGATGTCGGGATGCTGCCCTTTTGCCCGGTCGGTCGGCCGCATACCCGTCCCGGCCAGAAGATAGCCCGGCTGCCGGGTCCAGTGCGTCGCATCGCGTGAGGATTGCACCAGCAACCCCCGCCACGCATCGCTCACCAGCCACCATTTTCCACGCCAGCGCACCACCTTCGGCCCTTCGCCCGGCGTGTCGGTCACGGTGCCCTTCACCACCCAGCGCTTCAGGTCGCGGCTGTCGGCGTATTTGATCGCCTTGCCCGCACGTTCGTCGTTGAACCACAGCCGGTAGCGCCCGCGCCCCAGCACCGCGACGCTGGCGTCGATCACCCGATCCGATCCCAGATCGAGCCGCTCGCCACAGTCCCAGCGTTTCAGGTCCGGGCTGGTCAGGTGGACGAGGAAGCGGGCTGCGTTCCAGTCGCGGAACACGCCGGGCACCACCGTCAGCCACATATGCCACCGCCCGCCGATCCGCTGTACCTCGGGCGCCCATAAGGTGGCGCCGGTGCAGGCCTTCGGGATCGCCGCCGTGCCGCCGTAGCGCCAGCGCACCCCGTCCATTGACCGGGCGACGCCGATCGCGGTGCCATGCACCCACGATACGTCCTTCTCATCCGCGAGCGGCAAATCGGCGCGACGGTTGGTGTAGAACATCACCCATTCACCGGTCCGCGCATCGCGCACCGTCGAGGCATCCGCCGCGCCGTCGTGCACCGGATCGCGCCACAGCGGCACCGGCGCGACCATGGCCGCCTGCGCCAGCACCGCTGCCCAGATCATCGCGGCGGCTTCGTCACGTCGACGCCGTCCCACACGTCGACGTCAGGGTCGAACGGTTCGACATAGTCCGGGTTGGCGACCCGATTTTTGCCCCATAGCTGATGGTGTCGCCAGCCCGACAGATCCTCGACCACTGCCTTGTGCAGCGGATCGGGCGGGGTCGGATCGCCCGAGCGCAGCCGTTCGATCTCTTCCATCAAGATACCGTGCGTCGCCGGCGTCAGCCTGAAGCGTAGCGAGACGATAATGCCCAGCACCAGCACGCCGAGCGTTCCCACACCCAGCAGGACGGCAATGGTGTGAATTGCCTGCGGGGTCTGCACCTGCGCGCCCGACACGAAGCCGCCGGCCTGGATGATGAGGCCGACGCCCGCCACCGCCACCGCCTGCGTGAATTTGCGTACGAAGGTCATGACCCCGGCGAAGCTGCCCTCGCGCCGCTGGCCGGTCACGATCTCGTCCACGTCGGCCATGTAGTTGTACGTCGCCCACGGGATATAGTTGAGCGCGCCGCGCCCCAGGCCCGCCAGACCGATCGCCAGATAGATCAGCGGGCTGGTCGCGGTGGTGCCGCCCGCCCACAGCGACAGCAGCACGATCACGCCGAGCCCGAACGTCACCGCCGCCAGCCGATAGGCGAAGGCGGGCGAGGCGCGCAGCGCGAGGTTGATCGCGATCACCACCGCGACGAACTGCACGATATACATGGTGCCGAGCAGCCCGGATGCCATCGCCGTGGTTCCGGCCAGCGCGAAGATCACGAAGAAGGTGAAGGCCGCGTTGAAGATGTCCTGGCTGATATAGCCGCCGAGATACATGCCGAGGTGCAGCCGGAATGCGCGGATGCGCATCGTCGAGAACAGGTTGCGGTACAGCGCCTTGAACGCCGATCCGATGCCGCCCTCCTTGCGCGCGCTGGGCAGCGCGTCGAGGGGCAACGGCCGCTCCCAACTGAAGCGATACAGAAACGCCGCCGTCGCCATGAACAGCACGGCGAAGATGATCCCCATGTAGAAGAAGGTCGAGGCGCTGTCGCGGCCGAGATAATTGATGAGCCACAGCGGCAGGAACCCGGCAAGGATCGCCGCCGTCTGCCCGAACAGGATGCGGAAGCCCGCGAACTTCGCCTTGGTCTTGTAATCGGTCGACATTTCCGCCGCGAGCGTCTCGTACGGGATGATAACCATCGCATAGACCAGCTCGAAGCCGACATAGCTGACGAGATAATACCAGAAGCTCATCCCCGGCAGCCACATCAGCGCGAAGCTGGGCAGCAGCGGGATCGCCGCGAGGATGAAGAACCGCCGCCGCCCGAACCGGCGGCCGAGCGCGGTGGTGCCGAAATGGTCGGAGACATAGCCGATGACCGGCGACGCGATCGCATCGAGGATGCGCGCGACCGCGAAGATCAGCGCCGCCTGTCCGGCGGTGAGGCCGCAGAACTGGGTGTAGAATATCAGCACCCAGCCTGAGATGACCGCCATCGATCCCGCGCCAAGCACGTCGTTCGATCCATAGGCGAGGTAGTTTATCAGCCGGACGGGGCGTTTGGCCGGGGGGGCGGAAATCACGCGCGCACTCTCCTATGCACATCCCGGACTTGCGCATCCGGCGTCATCATGCTCATAATGTGAAGCGCTATCATACTATGTGGAACATCTACAAGCGCGAATGGAGAGTGACATGGCGGTGCGATCCTTGTTCGCCGGCGCGGCGATGCTGGCGATGGCGTGGCTGCCGATGGTGCCGGCGGTGGCGAAGCCAGCGGCCGATTGGGTCGATGCGACCACCGGCCACCGCGTGATCCGCATCAGCCGCGTGCCCGACAGCACCAGCCTGTATTTCCACCAGAACAGCTATACGCCGCAGGGCGACCGCATGGTCGTGAGCGTCCCCGGCGGGATCGCGACGATCGATCTCGCGACATGGGAGATGAAGCCGCTCGTCTCCGGTCCTGGCATCACCCTGTTGTTCACCGGGCGGCGCACTCGCACCGCCTATTACGCCACGCAGCTTCGCAACGACGCCAGCGGCCCCTCGACCATTCACGCGGTCGATATTGACACGGGCAGGACGCGCAAGGTCGCCGACGTGCCCGGCGGGTCGATCGGCTCGATCAACGCCGACGAGACGCTGTTGCTGGGGCAGGTCGCGCTGGGGGAAGGCGGCCTGCGCCCCGACGGCACGCGGCAGGACGGCCGCCACACCCCCGGCCGCGTCGTGGGGCCGGGTGAGGCCGATTACCGGGCGACGCGCGCCGACGGCACGCCCTACAGCTTCGCCGAGGCCAAGGAACGCCGGCTGAACGAACGGCTGGAGGCGCGCATCCCGATGGAAATCTTCACCATCGATCTACGCACCGGGCAGCGCCACGTCGTCACCGCCTCGACCGACTGGCTGAACCATATCCAGTTCTCGCCGACCGACCCGCAGCAGATCATGTATTGCCACGAAGGACCGTGGCACAAGGTCGACCGCATCTGGACGATCCGCGCCGACGGATCGGGGAAGAGGCTGATCCACACCCGCACGATGAACATGGAGATCGCCGGCCACGAGTTCTTCTCCGCCGACGGCAAGAGCATCTGGTACGATCTGCAAACCCCGCGCGGCGAGGTGTTCTGGCTGGCGGGCTATGACCTGACCTCGGGCAAGCGCCGCTGGTACAAGGTCGACCGCAACCAGTGGTCGGTCCATTACAACCAGATGCCCGGCGGCCGGCGTTTCTCAGGCGACGGTGGGGACGCCGAAATGGTCGCGCACGCGCCCGACGGCAAATATCTATATCTCTTTACGCCCAAAGCCATTCCCGACGTCGCCGACATCCACGCGGCCAACGCCGACCGCCTGATCGTGCCCGGCACACTGGAGGTCGAGAAGCTGGTCGACATGCGTCGCCACGACTATCGGCTCGAACCCAACATGACCTTCACCCCCGACGCGAAATGGGTCATCTTCCGCGGCAATTTCGAAGGTGCCACCCACATCTACGCGGTCGAGGTGGCGAAGAAATAGTGGTTCGGGGTGGGCAGTTGCACCCACAACGCTCCCCGGAAAAGCGCCGACGCGCTACCTCCGCCGGGCAACCACCCGATCGACCAGCACGCCGCCCCCTGTCGCCGCCAACGTCAACGAATGTCGTCCACCGCCGACGCTGCCCGGCACCGCCACCACGATCCGGTTGTCGAGTACCGCCTGCGCCCACGCCGCATCTCCGGTCGTCCGCGCGACGACGAGCCGCTCGTCGCGCCCGTCGACCCCGACCTCGACCACCAGCGGCGCACCATCGGCATCCGGGTAGGTTGGCAGCACCTCGACCGAAAGCACCCATTCGCCCGCCGGCAGTTCGACCGGGACCGTTCCCGTCACCCGCCTGCCCGGCGTCGAGGCGAACACCGTTCCGCCGCGTCCCAGCCCGGCAACCTGCCGCCAGCCGCCCCGCATCGTCGACAGATCGACGGCTACATCCCCCGATGCCGCCACAGCAGGCGCGGGGACCAGCGGCCCGCCCAGCGCCGGCACCACCGGCGGCACGGTGCGATAGGATCGCCACTGGCCGTCCGCCGGCTCGACCGCCATGAACCCGCGCCACTTGCCGCTGTTGTACCGATCGGTCAGCGCCGCGATCCGCCGGTCGGCCGCCTGCGCCCGCGTTGCCTCGGCCAGCGCGGCGGGCAGGTCGCGGTCGCGCAGCCGGTCGTGCGCTTCGCCGGCGAACACCCGCTCGTTCGCCATCGCCGCCGCCTCGACTGGATAGCGCACCAGTTGGAAGAACGCCTCGCGCCGTTCGGCCGGAACCTGCAGCTCGATCGCGTCGACCCGCGCCACCAGCGCGGCGAACGCCGCCCGCCTTGCCGCCACCTCGTTCGGCGGCATCGCTCTCGCGCGCGCCTTCTGCCCCGGCAGCCACCATTGCAGATGCTCGGGCCGCCGCGCGAAGTTCAGCCGGTGATACTCGTCCATCACCGCCGCGATCACATCGGCCAGTCCGGGCGCGACAATCTCCGCCGCCCAGTCGCGCACGAAGCCGGCACGCGCCCGTACGCCGATGTCCCAGCCGAGCGACAGGAAATAGTCGGTCGCTAGCTCGGCGGGTTTCAGGTCGCCGACATTGGCGATCCACATCTCGCGCGCGCCCAGATCATAGGCCCGCCCCATCTCCTCGCCGATCAGCGCGGGCGGGGTGGTCGACAGCCACAGATAGCTGAGCGGCGCGCCCAGATACGACAAGTGATAATAGATGCCATGCCCACCTTGCCGCGCGCGTTCGGCCGGCTGGGGCAGGCGGCGGATATAGCCGAAATTGTCGTCGGGCCACATCAGCGTCACATCGCCCGGCACCTTCAACCCGGCGCGGTAGATGTCGAGCACCTCCTTGTACGGCGTGAACACCTGCGGCCCCTTCACCCCGTTCAGCATCGCGCGCTGGTCGGTCAGGATGCGCGTCACCAGCGCCTGTTTCTCCGCCATCGTCGCCGCACCGACGATCCCGCTGTCATGGATGCCGCGCATCCCCAGCGTCCACGCACTCTCATAGCCGCCGTTGGTCGCCACCCGTTCGCGCCAATAGGCGGCGACCCCGGCCGGGTTGCGCGCATAGTCGAAGTCCGCCGCCGGCGCGGTCCATTCGCCGACGTTGTTGCGCAGCATTGGCTCGGCATGGCTCGACCCCATGACGATCGCATAGCGATCGGCCAGCGCGGCATTGGCCGGGTTCGCGTTGAACGCCGGCGTCACCTTGTGCATCGCCGGCCACAGCATGTTCGCCTTCAGCCGCAGCAGCAGCCCGAACAGCTTGCCATAGGTTTTGGGGCCGATCCCCTTCGCCTCGGGCTCGAAGTTGGTCGCAGCCCATGGGTGCAGCCCCCAATCCTCGTCGTTGAGGAAGATGCCGCGATATTTGACCGACGGCCCGGCGAAGCGATGCGTGCCCTTCGCGACATACAGCGCCGCGCGCCGCTGTGGCGTGACGTCCGCCCACCAGTTCCACGGGCTGACCCCGATCGCGCGCGACAGGTGATAGGCGCCGAACGCCGTGCCCCGCCGGTCGCTGCCGACGATCACCAGCGCCTGCGCGACTCCCGGTGCCGGCCGGTCGACCGTGGCGATGCGGAACTGCTCCCACGCGCCGGTCAACCCGCGCGTATCGATCCGGCGCTTGGCCGCCAGCCGGTCGATCGCGGCATTGTGTCCCAACGTCCCGATCCAGATCTGCCGCCCGCCCGCCGCCGGCTGCGTACCCAGCACGCTGACGAGGTCGCCGCGAAGATCGGCGGCGGCGATGCCCACTACCGCCGCGTCACCCGGATCGCTTACGACCTGCGCCCCGGCCAGCGCGAAGCCGCCCGGCGTCTCGCCCACCAGATCGCGGGCAGGGGCGGCGACCGGCAGCAGCACGCCGGCCACCACCATGATCGCCGCCCGTCGCATCAGATGTACGTCCGCAGGAATTCGGCCAGCGCGCAGACGGCAAGGCTCTGGCCGTATGGCATCGAGGTCAGCGCAATATCCTTGTAGAACTGCTGGGTATCGCCCATCGCCGTGCCGAAGCTGACTTGGCGCAACTCGCCCTTGTCGTCGATATTGGCCAGCACGCCACGCACCGCCTTGATGCCGACCGCCTCGTAATGGCGCGGCAGATAGCCCTTCCGCACCGCCTTCAGGATGCCATAGGCGAAACCGGCGGCGGCCGATGCTTCCAGATAGCTCGTCGGATCGACGATCAGCGTATGCCACAGCCCGCTCTCGTCCTGCGTCTCGGCCAACGTCTTCACCTGCGCGGCCAGCGTATCGATCAGGAAGGTGCGGAACGCATCGCCGACCGGCAGATCGAGGATCTCGATAATCTCGGGGATTGCAATCGTGACCCAGCAATTGCCGCGCGCCCACAGCGCCTCGGCGAAATTGTGCCGCCCGTTGAAGTCCCAGCCGTGGAACCAGAGCCCGGTCTTCTTGTCGAACAGATATTTGATGTGGACGAGGAACTGGCGCTTCGCCTCCTCGACATAGTGCGGGCGACCCAGCAGCAGGCCGATCTTGGCGAGCGGCAACACGCTCATCATCAGCGTGTCGTCCCACATCTCGCCCGGGTTCTCGTCGTTGTAGACGATGTGCTGGAACCCGCCCTCTTCGGTCTTCGGCAAGCCGTCGGGAGCCATCAGCCATTCGGCCCAGGTGTCGAGATAGGGGATGTAACGCGGATCGGGCTCATGCTCGTAGAGATAGGCAAGCGTGATGAACGGCGCGACCGTGTTGATGTTCTTGGTCGGCGTGCCTTCGGCGAAGCGATCCTCGAACCACTGCTTGATGATCGCCAGCGCGGCCTTGTCGCCGGTCTGCTCATAATAGCGCCACATGCCGAACAGGCCGACGCCGTGGGTCCATTCCCAGCCGGCCCAGCCCTTGGTGTCGATGATCCGTCCGTCGTCGAGGTGGAGGAGGAATTCGCCCGTCTCGTCCTTGATGTTGACGAGGTTGTCCATCAGCAGGACGATGGCATCGTTCACCTGTTGGCGGGGAATGTCGTGGGTCAGCGCGGCCATGATTGCTCCGGTAGAAAAAGGTTGGTTCGTGGATCTTTGGTGCGGAGCAGATACCCCGCAGGATTCGTCACCCCGGACTTGTTCCGGGGTCCACCGCGCGGCGGGCGGTGCCGCCCGAGACGGGAACGCCAGCGCAAGCGGTGAAGTGGGCCCCGGAACAAGTCCGGGGTGACGGGGAGGGCGAAGGCATCATCACTTCGCCAATACCGCAGGCGCCTCAACCATCCGCACCGGCAATCCGCCGCGCACGTTGCGCATCGTCACTAGCTTGACCGTTTCAAGGGCATTGCCCGGCTGACCGTCGCTCGTGACGACGAGCGACAGCACGTTGCGCCCGCGATGGTTCAGGATGCCCTCGGGGATCACGAAGGTCCGCTGCGGCCCGACATGGGCGATGAACTGCCCCATATGCCATCCGTTGACGAAGATCAGCACGCGGTAGTCGACCGGCGAACGCGGAACCGACGCATCGCCGAACGACACGCCGATCGTCGCATCCTGCCCCTTGGGTACGTTCAGGTCGAAGCTCGTGCGATACCAGCTCGTCCCCGCCGGCGCGGCACTCGCCGGTACCGTCGCCTTTACCCAGCGCGTATCGTCGAAGCCCGGCAGGTGCCAGCCCATCCGCTCGCCATATTGGCCGCCGTTGTTGGGCACACCGCGTACGGGATCGACGATATCCTCGCCGCCCTGTCGCCCCTGGATCTTCCATGCGATCGGGATCGCGAACGATGCGCCCGACTGCTTCTCGACCGATGCCGATACCAGCCCGCGGGCTTCCTTGTGGAAATCGTCGGCGTCGAGGTCCCAGTTATGGCCGTTGTTGCGCACCATGATCGACAGGACATGCTCGCCGGGCGTCCGCGCCTGCGCCGGCAGCGCGATCGTCGCCGCACCGGTCGTGACCGGTCGCGGCAGCCCGCCGGGCAATTCGTCCTGCCCGATCAGCTTGCCGTCGAGAAACACCTGCGCTAGCCCCGAACCACCCGCGCCATAATAGATGCGCAGCCGCTCGGCATCGGCGGTGCCGGTGAAGCGCCCGCGATACCATACGTCGCCCTCGTGAAAGCCGTATGCGTCCATCAGCATGTTGGGCTGCCCGTCGGGCCGCGCGGTGATGCTGGCATAGGCGCGGCTGTCGATTGCCTGCCAAGTGCCGTCGTCGAAACCGGGTTCGGCCTCGGGTGTGCCCGGCGCCATCCGCCAGTCGGCCAGCACCGGCAACGTCACCGCCGCCGGACCTGCCAGCGCCGCGCGCGCGACGATGCTGCCGGCGGTGCCCGCCGTCGTCGCCACCCGCTGCCCGTTCCACGTCACCGCCCGCGCGCGCTTCGGCCCCCAGACTTCCAGCGGCGTCGCCTCGCGCGTGTCGCCGGTCAGCGCCAGCGTGGCCCCGGTCGCCCTAACCGATCGCACCAGCGCCGGCCCGCGCACCAGCACGTCGCCATGCTCCCAGAATTTCGCCGCCTCGCCCTCGTCGCCGATCAGCAGCGTCAGCGGCGGCCGTCCGCCGCCCGACACCGCGACCCGCGCCAGCGTGCCATGGATATAGTCGAGCCGCAGATCGCCCTTCGCCGCATCGAACGACGACCGCACGTCACCGTCGATCACCCGCACGGTCGGCGCGCTTGTATAGCGCAGCACGGTCGTCCCGGTTTCCTGTGCCCGCCCGTACAGCAGCGCCACGTCGCCGCCATCGATCGCCACATGGCTCTGCAATTCCGACGTGGCATACACCAGCCGCTGCCCGCCGAGATTGACCCCGGCGACCAGCCACTTCGCATCGAACCCGTTTAGCCGCATCTCGGGAAACGCATAGCGCCCGTCGGGCAGGTCGGCGGTGATCGTGAACCGGTCGTCGCTCGCCTTGTTGGACGGATTATGCGTCACCAGCAGGAAACGCGCATCGGTTTCGGGCGACTTGTTATGATAGACCTGGATATTGGGCGACGAGATCGTCACCGGCCCCGCCGGGACCATGCCCGCCAGATCGGGCACCGACCGGATCAGCCCGGCCAGCGCCTTCAGCTCCTCGGCCTTCTCGCGCACTTCGCGCGTCTCGCTGAACGCAGCGCCATAATCATAGCTGGTGAAGACTACGGGGGCGGGTAGCCAGCCCCAGCTCGTGCCGCCGAACCCCATGTAGAAGCTCTGGATCGCGATGCCGTTCGCCAGGTTGGTGCCATAGAACACGCGCTGGAACCGCTTGCCACGCTGGATCGCGTTGCACTCGTATCCGCCGTTCGATCCCCAGTAATCGAACCAGCCGCCGCCGAACTCGGCAGCGAAGCCGGGCGTGTTCGGACTGGCCGACGCGCCACCACGCGCGCCGCCCGGGCCATAAAAGCCCCAGTCGGGCGCGGCCGATCCGCGTGTCGTCTTGCCGCCCACGGTGCAGGTGCCGCCGGGATAGCCGTCGAACGCATACAGGTCGGGCGATCCCTCGACCGTCTTGGCCACGTTCGATCCGCGCGGCACCCAATATCCGTTGCGCCCCTGATCGTTGTGGAACAGCGGAACGGTGATGCCATCGGCGCGCGCCTTGGCGTACAGATGGTCCATATACCGCCCCTGCGCCGGGGTGGTCAGCGCCAGTTCGTTCTCGATCTGGTGCAGGATGACGGTGCCGCCCTTTTCACCCTTTGGGCCGCCGTTGATCTGGTGGCGGGCGATGATCGGGTTGATCTGCGACAGCCATTCGTCGGCGGCGGCGAGATAGTCGGGATCGTCGGTCCGCGCGCGGGCGCGCTGGTTCTGCAACCATCCCGGAAAGCCGCCGCGCGTCAGTTCGGCATTCACATACGGCCCGGCGCGAGTGATGACGTACAGCCCTTCCTCGGCGGCGATGGTAAGTAGCCGGTCGATGTCGCGAATGCCGTTGAAGTCGTACTGCCCACGCTTCGGGCTGTGGAAGCCCCAGTCGAAATAGAAGGCGACGGTGTTGAATCCGCTCGCCTTCATCTTCTGCAACACGTCGCGCCACAGATCGGGGGAGGGCAGGCGGAACGCATGGACCTCGGCCGACCAGATCGTCAGCCGCTTGCCATCGATCATCAGCGAGCGCGCGTCATAGGATACGCGACCGAACTGCTTGGCCGGAGCACCGAAATTTGCGGTCGGCTTCGCGGTCTGCGCGGCGGCGGGAACCGCCGCCAGCGCGGACGCGGCGAGCAGGAAAGGGCGCAACATCGATATCATGCCATGTGAAACATGGGCGTCAGCGGCCATTCGAGCGGCCGGTTGTCGGCCTGCGTCTCCATCAGCGGTGCCATCGACTGCCACCAGCGCTGCATGATCGCGTTTTCCGGCAGGGTTTCGCGCCGGTTCTCGTCGGCGAGTTCCAGCGTCGCGAACAACGCGCCGGTCGCTTCGTCGAGGAAGATCCAGTAATCGGAAATGCCCGCCTCACGCAATAAATCGGCCAATTCCGGCCAGATAGCGTCGTGGCGCGCACGATATTCCGCCGCCATGCCGGCCTTGAGCTGCATCCGAAACGCCTGACGCGCCATCGATCCCTCCCGATACACGTCCACTATATGGACTCTATATCCAAATGATAGAATTGCGATCGGCAAACGTCAAACATTCTGTGTAAGCTTCGTCACCTTCGCCCCCGGACAATCGCTGAGCCGGATCGCCGCCCGCCGGTCCCCCGCCGTGGACAGATGCAGCCCCTCGACCCGCAACCCGCGGACATGCCGGCACCACAGCCCCCATGCCGGCGTCGGCCCGAACATGCTGGGTTCGGGATAGGCATCGGCGAGTTCCCCCGGCTCCGCCACCGCCTCGCCACCGCCCAGATAGCGCAGCCGCAGGTCGCGAAGCGTCACATCCTCGATGCTATGCCCCGGCAACCCCGCCAGCGTCGCGGCAAAGTGATGGTCGATCCCCCGCGCATCCAGCCCCTCGATCACCACGCCCCGGATCGCGCCGACCCCGGTTCCCGCCGGCCCGCGCCGCCGGTCGCCGATTCGCAGGAACAGCGGCGCGGTCGTCACCTCGGTCATCGCAATATCGCGCACCGTCACCTCCTCCAGCACGCCGCCGTCGACCGTCTCCAGCGCCACCCCGCGCGACCGGGTGAAGCGGCACCGCTCGATCCGGATCCGTCGAAACCCGCCATTGCTCTCGGTGCCGAGCTTGATCCGTCCCGTAACCCGGTCACGATCGGGCGCCAGCGCCTGCGTGCGCCGCCGCGTCCCGTCGATCAGCGTACCGCCGTCGAAGCCGGACACCTCGCAATCGCGGATCGTCACATCCTCGCACGGGAGGACACGGCCGAGGGCGAAACTGCTCTTCAGGACGATGGCATCGTCGTTGGGCGTGTTCACCCGGCACCGCTCGACCAGCACGTCGGACACGCCGTCGAGGTCGATCCCGTCACGGTTGCTGTCGATCGTCAGGTCGCGCAGCACCATGTTCCGGCACCCGGTCGCGAGGATCGCGAAATGCCCGCCGCGCGCGATCGTCAGCCCCTCGACCCGCACGTCGCGCGCCGCGACCAGCGCGATCGCCTTGTTGCCCAGCCCCGCCATCGCTCGCGCATCGGGTTCCAGCTCGGCGATCTGCGCCGCGCTCATCCCCTGCATCGACAGTGGCCGTTCGCCGGCCTGCTTGCGCCAGCGTGCGCCGGGACCGTCGCGGGTCAGTCCCTCACCATCGATTCCGCCGGGGCCGAGGATCGCCACCCGCGCCACGCCGTCACCGACGATCAGGCTGTTGTGCCAATGGCTGTGCCCGAAGTCCTGATAAAGCTGTTCGCCCCGATCCTCGGGCAGCGCATAGCGGCCGCCGCCCTGCGCCGGATCGGCGGCGATGATCGTTGCCCCCCGCTCCAGCACGATCGTTATGTCGCTCTTCAGGAACAGCGTGAAGCAGCGATAGCGCCCGCGCGGCACGATCACCGTGCCGCCGCCGGCCGCCGCGTCGATCGCGCGCTGCACCGCCGCCGTGTCGATCGCCCGCCCGTCGCCCACCGCGCCGAACGTCCGCACGTCGTGCGTCTGCGCGCCATGCGCCGGAAAGGGCAGGGCGAACATCGCCGCCAGCATGGTTCGCCGGGCGATCAATTGCCGTCCGGCCGTTCGTCGCTGCGCGCGCTGCTCGGCACGATCGCGACCTCGGCCGGCAGCGGCGGTCTGGCAGGGTCGAAGCGCGGCGCGGTCACATGCCCGGCCAGACCGGGCAGCGCCCGGATACCCTCCACCACCCCGCGCGCCAGCAGCCATGCGCCATAGTTGTTGTGATGCGTCCGGTCCTTGCCACCGTCGTTGAACGCCAGCGGGCTGCGCTCCGGTCCCAGCGCCTCGTAAATCGCGACGCTCATTCGGTTGAGGTCGATCACCGGCACCCCCGCCTCCTGCGCCGCCGCCCGCACCGCCGCCGGATAGTCGCCCAGACTCGGCTTGATCCGGCCGTTACCATCGAAATTGCGTCGCTCGGGACTGGTGACGAGCACCGGCTTCGCGCCGCGCCGCTTCGCCTCGGCGATATAGGCGTTCAGATAGGCGCGGTAGGTTGTGTTCGCCTCGACATAGGTCTGCGGCCACTGTGCTTTCTGGTCGTTATGGCCGAACTGGATGAACAGCCAGTCACCGGGCTTGATCGTCGACAGCACCTTATCGAGTCGCAGCTCGGTCACGAACGATTTCAGCGTCTCACCTGACTCGGCATGGTTCGCCACCGCGACCTTGTCGTCGAGGAAGGCGGGCAGCATCTGTCCCCAGCTCGCCGCCGGCTCGGCCTGCTGGTCAGTCACGGTGGAGTCGCCGACCAGATACAGCGTCGGGACGCTCGCCGGCTCGATCCGGAGCGTCGACACCGCGCCGTCGCCAAGCAGTTCCAGCGTCAGTCGGTCGTCCCAAGTCGGGCTGGCCATCTCGCGCGGTTTCAACCGGACGATCGTGCCGCCCGGTGCATTCTCGGGCGGCGGGGCGAGCCGCGCGGTGCGCGTGTTGACGACGAAACTGCGGGTGACGCGCTTGCCGCCGCCGGTCGCCACCCGGTCGAGCATCAGCCGCCGCGCCTCGGCCTTCACCGTCGTCGTCGCGGCGCGCCGGTCGCCCAGCGTCACCGTCACCTGCCAGTTGCCTTCGGGCAGCGCGACCGAGAAGCGCCGCCCGCCGCCCGGTTCATAGCCATAGCCGTCGCGGTAGCCGCGATCGCGCTCGACCCGCGTCTCGCCCGGCTGCGCCCGGCCATCGTCCAGCCGATAGGTGACGGGAGTCGCCGGCCCGGCGAGCAGCATTGCCAGCGCGACGATCATTTCGGCACGTCCAGCGCATGCGGTGGCTGGTTATAGGCGGTGTTCTGCCACGCGACGCCCAGACGATAGACCGGATCGTGCATCAGCGTCACCCGCCGGATCATGGTGGGGAAGGGGGTGGCATAGACGCGCAGCTCGCTGCTGTCCTCGCTGCGCAGGATCACTTCCTCGCGCCAGTCGCCGAGGATGTCGGCGCTGAGCGCGGGCGTCGACTTGGTGCCGTTGTTCGACGTCGCGCCCTGTGCGTCCAGCAACAGCGTCTCGGTCCCGGTCTTCCAGTCCCATTTGGTGATGCGGTTCCTGTCGAGCAGTTCGCGCAGGGCATCGCCGTCCCAATAGATTGCGAAATTGGCGACGCGCGGCTTGGCGCCGGGGATCACCTGTCCCTTGGCGGTGTAGAGATACGGCGTGCTGGAGTTCCAGTTCTCCTCCCCCGGATAGCGCGGGTCGATGTCGGCCGACAGGCCGCGCCCGGTGTCCTTGGTCGCCGGCGTCGTCCACAGGATTTCGCCGGTCCGCGCGTCGAGCATCGCCGACCCGAAGCCGCCATTGCCCGGCACCTCCTCATGCACCCCGAATTTCTCAAGGCCCGGCCGACCCGGGTCGAGATCGCCGAGGTGCATCGTGTCGCCATGGCCAAGCCCGGCGCTCCACAGCCCCTTGCCATCGTCGTCGATCGCCATCGATCCATAGACGATCTCGTCGCGGCCATCGCCGTCGACGTCGGCCACCGACAGATTGTGATTGCCCTGTCCGCCGAACCTCGCATTGCCCGGTGCGGCACTGTCGAACAGCCAGCGCTGCGTCAGCTTGCCGTTCCGCCAGTCCCATGCCGCGACCGTCGAACGGGCATAATAGCCGCGCCCGAACACGCCGCTGGGCCGCTGGCCGTCGAGATAGGCGACCCCGGCGAGGAACCGGTCCGACCGGTTGCCATAGCCGTCGCCCCAGATCGCGGCGCGCGCCTCGGGCGTGTCGCCGCCGCGCGGCGGCGAATAGGGTGCACTCGCCAGCGCCGCACCGGTACGGCCGTCGAACACGGTGATATACTCGGGGCCGGACAGGATGCGCCCCTGCGTCCGCGCGATCCGGCGGCCGTCGGGCAGGACGGTCGATCCGGTGCGGTCGGCCTGCGGCAGTTCGCCGCCCGTCTCGCGCCAGTCGGCCTTTGCGTCGCCCAGCACCTTGCCGGTGCCGTCGATGGTCCCGTCGGCGGTCTTGACCATGATCTCCGCCCGCCCGTCGCCGTCGAAGTCATAGACCATGAACTGGGTATAGTGCGCGCCCGAGCGGATGTTGCGACCAAGGTCGATCCGCCACAACCGCTTGCCCTCCAGCGTATAGGCGTCGAGGATCGTCTCGCCGCTATAACCGCCAAAGGCGTTGTCCTTGGAAATGGTCGGGTCCCACTTCAATATGATCTCGTAGCGCCCGTCGCCGTCCAAGTCGCCGACGCTCGCGTCGTTGGCGGTATAGCCATAGCGCTCGCCGGCGGGCGTCGTCCGGTCGGCTGGCTTGTCGAGCGGGATCGGCAGATAGCCCTTGGCCCATACGCCGACGCTGACTGCGCGTTCGCGCCCGCCGATCGTCTCCAGCGTGTAGCGTGCGCCAGGCGTGCCTTGCCGGTCGTGAAAGCTCGATGCGCCGGTCAGGCGCGCGGCGATCGCCCGTCCGTCACGCAGCAGCCGGAATGCGACACCCGGCCGGTCGGTGGCGAGCAGCCGCCAGCTCACGTGATTGCCGCCATCCGGTGCCGGAACCGCCACCAGCGCCCTGTCGAGTCGTTCGTATTGGCGGCTGGGCTTCACCGGGGCCGCACCCAGCGGCAACGCCACGGTGGCGGCCAGCAGTGCCAGCAATTTGCTACGCATCCTCATCTCTCCCGGTCCTAATGATTTTCCATCATGTGGACATACATATCATATTGCGAAGATTTAGCTTTGCAACGCAAGGATTCGACGTTACCCCTAATGAAGAAATTTGTGTTCGTTCGGCGGTGACGGGGAATACCCACGCACCGGATGGGAATTAAGGAGGGGATTGCATGGCATCGTTCGTCAATATTCGCAGGGCCGGTATTTGCAGCGCAGCTTCCGGCCTCGCGCTGATCGTCGCGCTCGGCAGCGCACCCGCGTGGGCGCAAACGACGTCGCAGGTCGATAATGCGGTAGCGTCGGACGATGTCCGCCAGTCGCCGACCGACGAATTGTCGCAGGAAGCGAGCGAGGCCGAGATCATCGTCACCGGCACCCGCGCCTCGCTACAATCGGCGAACGCCCGCAAGAAAAACGCCGACACCGTCGTCGACTCGATCGTGGCGGAGGACATCGCCAGCTTCCCCGACAAGAACGTCGGCGAGGCACTCGCCCGGGTAACGGGTGTCCAGTTGCAGCGCGACTTCGGTGAAGGCTCGCAGATTTCGATCCGCGGCGTCGAGCCCGACCTCAACCGTATCGAGATCAACGGCGTCAGCCAGCAATCGCCCGGTGGCGGGCGCAGCGGCGACTTCCGCGAACTGGCGGTCGAACTGGTCAAGTCGATCGACGTGTACAAGGGCTATACCGTCGACCTGACCGAAGGTGGCATCGGCGGCACCGTGCGCGTCGAGACGCGCCGTCCGCTCGAACTCACCAAGCCGCTGTTCAGCGTGAAGGGCGAGGCGCAGCGCCTCAACCTCACCCAGAAATGGCGTCCGCGCTTCAACCTGACGGCCGGTCGCTCGGACCTGCTCGACGGGCGGCTGGGCGTGCTGTTCAACGTCACGCACAGCGTCGTCGACACGCGCGGCGATTCGGTCGCCAACACCAACTGGCAGCGGTATCTGGATTTCGACCGGTCGACCGAAAAGACCGTCGCCGATCCGGCCTATGCCAATTTCGGCAGCTATGAGAGCTGTGCCGGTACGACCGGCACGACGGCGGCGCTGGCGACCGCCAACCGGCTCGCCTGCGAAACCCAGTTCTTCGACTGGTCGCCGGGGTCGGTCCGCTATCGCAACAACGAACGCACCGATGCGCGCACCACGCTCGACTTCCAGGCGCAGGTGCAGTTAGCCGACAATTTCTCGGCATGGGGTCAGGTCACGCTCAACTACCGTAACCAGAACCTGCGCGACACCAACTATGCGGTGAACATGGGCGGTGGTCTGGGCACCAACGGCCTGCAAGGCAGCACGCCCGACCTCACCCGCTACAACCTCGACGCCGCCCTTGCCAACAATGCCGCCGGCGGCGTTTCGCGCGCACGTCCCACCCAGTCGTTCGTGACGACCGAGGGACACGTGCTGACGAGCTGGACGACCGCGCTGAACGCGGGAACGCCGCCTGGCAGCGGTGTCGTCGTCAACTCGGGTGGTGCCAGCAACATCGTCGGCGTTCAGCGCCGCGACTTCAGCTACGACGAAAATACGCGCTATTACCAGACCGGGTTCAAATGGGACCTCGACCGGATGAAGATGGTGTTCCTCGCCTCGCGCGCCGAGGGCAACCGGGTGAACGAAACCAATCTCGTGTCGATCACCACCGGCGTTTCCGGGATTTCGGTCGACCGTCGCAATTCGGAAGGTCTGCCGATCCTGTCGTTCCCCACCGGGTTCGATCCGGCCAATATCGCGTCCTATGCCGATGCCACGCGGCGCGGCGCCAACGGCCAGTTGCTCGTCCAGTCGGGGCCGAACGTCCAGTATCGCCCCAGCCAGAACGACTCGTCCGAAGACCAGTTGAAGCTTGACGTCGACTATGATCTCGACTGGGGTTTCCTGAAGAGCATCAAGTTCGGCGGCCAGTATCGCAGCCAGGACCTCGTCGCCTACAATGCCGGCGGCGCGCGTCTGCTCTCGCCGGCGGTCATCGCCGTTCCGGCGGCCGGCATCGTCGCGCGGCCTGCGGTGTTCCAGTATAACAACAACGTGTCGCTCACCACGGTGATCGGTTCGCCGCCGGCGACCGGTCCCGCAGCCGGCGTCACCTACTTCACCCCGGCGCAGTATCAGGAGTTCCTGGCGGTCAATGGTGGCGTCACCGGTGGCGCCCCGCTGTTCGGCGGGATCAAGGCGGTCGATGGCGCACCGACCCGCCTGGCGCAGCCGTTGTTCGATTTCGCGAACCTGTCGCGCTATTATGACCTGTCGGGGTTCAATCAGGACCGGGTGCGTGAGGCGAATGGCCTGCCGCAGATTCCGGGCTACATCATCAACGAAAAGATCGTGGCCGGGTATCTACGCGCCAATTTCGGGACCGAGGTGTTCGGCATGAACCTGACCGGCAACGCCGGCATGCGCTACACCTACACCCGCGACGATTCGACCAGCAGCAACACACGGCGCGAGAGCCGGGTGCGGCCGGGCACCGGCGTCCCCGGCATCCCGGCGGTGATCGAGATCGCGACGGTCGCGGTGCAGGAAGTCACTCTATCCAACGACTATCACGACTGGTTGCCGGCCGCGAACCTGTCGCTGGAAGTGCAGCCCAACCTGTTCGTCCGCGCGACCTATGCCAAGAACCTCGCGCGGCCCCGGCCGAGCGACCTGTCGCCGACGGTCAACTGCGTGATCGACATTGCCGACACCATCGCCGGCGAAGATACCTGTTCGGCGGGCAACCCGAACCTCAAGCCGTATCGCGCCGATCAGTACGACCTGAACGCTGCATGGTATCCCAACGCCGACACCGTCGTCAGCATTGGTTACTACTATAAGGACATCAAGAGCTTCGTCCTGCCCGCGTCGGTCATCGCCGGTGTCGACCTGTTCGGTGACGGCGTGCTGTATACCGTTCGCCAGCCGACCAACGGCTTCGGTGCGAAGCTGGACGGGTTCGAGGTCAGCGCCTCGACCGCGTTCACGTTCCTGCCGGCACCGTTCGACGGCTTCGGCATCAACGGCAACTTCACCTACAGCCGTGCCCTGAACAGTTCGCTGACCAACGTGGCGACCGGCGAACCGCTCGACGCATTCCCCGGCCTGTCGAAGTATACGTACAATGGCAGTGTCTTCTACGACAAGGACTGGCTGAACGCGCGCGTCAGCTACAACAAGCGCAGCGACTATCTGCTGGTCGCCGCCGATGCGTCGGTCAGCAACAACCCGGTGTTCCGTCGCGGCGAAACCTATGTCGATGCGAAGGTGCAGTTCCGCATTACGCCACAGTACAGCATCTTCTTCGAAGCGCTGAACCTGACCAACGAACTTGCCCGCTCGTACATCGATGACGCACGGTCTATCGAATACAGCGACTTTGGCCGCCGTATCTTCGTCGGCGCGCAGTTCAAGCTGTGATGCGGCGGACCGGTTGCCCCGTGCCACGGCGCGGCCGGTCCCCGTCACGATCCACTCCCCCCTGTGCCCGGCTGCCGCAATGGTGGCCGGGCATCATTTTATTCGCGCTCGGCGGCTGTATCCATGCGCCCGCCGCAAGCGACTGGACGGTCGAGGCGCAGGATCCCGCCGCCCGTGTCGGTTTTGCGTCCGGCACGATCGACATCGATACCGCCCGGGGGCTGACGCTATGGTACGACCGGCGGCTGGATGCGCCGGTACGGATCACGTTCGAGGCGATGGCGGTGTCGGCCGGCGGACCGAACGATCAGGTGAGCGACCTCAATGCCTTCTGGATGGCGAGCGACCCGGCGGTGCCCGACGGATCGGTGTTCGCCGCGAAGCGCAGCGGGAAGTTCGAGGACTATGACACGCTCGCGACCTATTATGTCGGGATCGGCGGCAACCGCAACACGACGACGCGAATGCGCCGCTATACCGCACGCGCCGGGGACCGGCCGCTGTTGCCTGAACACGACCGCGCCGATCCCGCCGCGTTGCTCGTGGCCAACCGCTGGACGCGCATCGCCCTGATCGCGCGCGACGGACAGGTAGCTGTCGAACGCGACGGCAAGCGGCTGTTCGCCATGACCGACGCCGAACCTTACCGATCGGGCTGGTTCGGCATCCGCACCACCCAGAGCCATTTGCGCATCCGCCGGTTGCGCATCACCCGATTCTGACCATCAGGAGAACCGCGATGCGGATGACCCGCCGTAGCCTGCTCGGGGCCACGATCCTTGCCGCCGCCACCGCCCGCAGCCTGCCGGCATTCGCCGTGCCGCGCACGGTTTCCCGTCCGGTCGGCGCGCATTGGGTGGAGGGTGGCGCACCCGCCACCCACGCCGGCCAGACGTTCGGGCTGGCGTGGCCCCAGGGGACGCTGAACCGCCGTCGATCGCTGGCGGTGCGCGATGCCGGCGGTCGGGCCGTTCCGGCGCAAAGCTGGGTGACGGCGACGTGGCCCGATGGCTCGATCAAATGGACCGCGCACGCGCTGCCCGCCGACGTCATGCCGGGCGCGACGCTGACCGTGGCCCCCGGCACCGCGCCGGCGCCGGCCGCCCCGCTCCGCGTCGAGGAACGCGCCGACGTAGTCGTCATCATCAGCGGCGATCTTCGTTGGCACATTCCGCGCAGCGGCGACGCCGTCGTTCGGCAGGCCGCCTATGGTGAGCGTGTCGTCCTGCGCGACGTGTCGCTGGTGGGTGAGGTGCGGCAGGGTTCACCCGACGGCCCGCGTATCGCGCTGAACGGCCGGATCGAGCGCATCACCGTCGAGCAGCACGGTCCGGTCCGCGCGGTCGTGAAGGTCGAGGGACGACATGTTGCGGGCGACCGGATGATGCTGCCGTTCGTCGTGCGACTGTACGCCTATGCCGGATCGCCAGGCCTGCGGATCGTCCACAGCTTCATTCATGACGTCGACCCGGCGCAATGGTTCGTCTCGGGGTTGGGCGTTCGTGGCAGCGTGCCGATGGCCGCACCGCTCCACGACCGCCATATCCGCCTCGCGCTGGCCGAAGATGCGATGTTCGTCGAGGCGGTCCGCCCGCTGACCGGCCTGCGCCGCGATCCGGGCGAGGCGACCCGTAGCGCGCAGATCGCGGGGCGGGCGACGCCGCCGCTGGCCGACATGGCCAAACCGGTCGGCGAGTTGATCGAGCGTATTCCGGCATGGGGCGACCTGTCGCTGGCGCAATTGTCCGCTGGCGGCTTCACGCTGCGCAAGCGCACCGCGCCCGGCCATGCGTGGATCGATGCCGCAGAAGGGACTCGCGCGCCGGGCTTCGGCTATGTCGGCAGTCCGGCGGGCGGGGCGGCGATCGCCTCGCGCTGGTTCTGGGAACGGCATCCGAGCGAGATCGCGATCGGCGGCGCGGCCGGCGATGCCGCCGACCTGACATTGTGGCTCTGGTCGCCGCAGGCTCCGGCGATGGACTTGCGCCCCTATCGCGGGGTGATGGGCATGGAGGCGTTCGCCGCCCAGAACGAGGGGCTGGCCGTTACATATGAGGATTACGAACCCGGCTGGGACAGCGCGACCGGCATCGCCCGCACTAGCGAGCTGATGCTCTGGGCCTTTCCCGAAACGCCCGCGACCGATCGGTTGCAGGCGCTCGCCAATCTCGCTTCCAGCCCGCCGCAACTCGTGGCCGACGCGGATGGCCTTCACGACGCCCGGGTGTTCGGCCACTGGAGCCTGCCCGATCGCTCGACGCCCAACCGGGTTGCGATCGAGGACCAGCTCACCAACCTCGTCGATTTCTATGCCGGCGAGGTCGAGCGGCGCCATTGGTACGGCTTCTGGAATCACGGCGACGTGATGCACAGCTATGACGCCGACCGGCATCAGTGGCGCTATGACATCGGCGGTTTCGCATGGGCCAACAGCGAATTGTCGCCCGACCTGTGGCTGTGGATGCAGGCGCTGCGTACCGGCGGCGGGCAGGCGTACCGGCTGGCCGAGGCGATGACGCGCCACACCGGCGAGGTCGACGTCTATCACACCGGCCGCTTCAAGGGGATGGGCACGCGCCACGGCGTCCAGCATTGGAGCGACAGTTCCAAACAGCCGCGGGTTAGCAACGCCGCCTATCGCCGCATCTATTACTACCTGACCGCCGACGAGCGCGTGGGTGACCTGATGCGTGACCTGCTCGAATCGGACCGGACGCTCACCAATGTCGAGATCGGCCGCAAGGTGCCGGGCGGTGTGAAGCAGGTCCTGCCCGCCGGAACGATCGAGATGTCGTTCGGCACCGTCTGGTGTTCGCTTGCCGCCGCCTGGCTGACCGAATGGGAGCGCACCGGCGAGCGACGCTGGCGCGACCGGTTGACCGCCGGCATGGACAGCATCGGCCGGTTGAAGAATGGCTGGATCGCCGGCAGCGCCCCCTATGACCTCGCCAGCGGTCGCTTCGTCGGGCCGGGCGACAAAGTGTCGCTGTCGCACCTCAATTCGGTGTTCGGCGCGGTCGAGATCAATGCCGAACTGCTGCAACTGCTAGACGTGCCGCGGTATCGCGCGGCGTGGCTGGACTATTGCCGCTATTACAATGCGCCGCGTGCGGAGTTCGAGGCACGCTATGGCCCGCGCCGGGGTTCGGAGAATCTGGGCGAGGCGCATTCCCGGCTGACCGCGTTCGTCGCGCACGAAACCGGCGATGCGGGTCTGGCGAGTCGTGCCGCGAGCGAATTCTATGCCGGTCGCGCCGGGCTCGGCGTGGCACCCGGCGATCCCCGGCGGACGCTGCCCGGCGGAATCGTCGAATGGCCCGGAGTCAGCACCAACGCCGCGTCGCAATGGGGGTTGGCCGCGATCGAGAACCTCGCGCTGATCCCCGCGGCGATCGACGCCGGGCGGCTGCGGGGCCGGCGGGGCGGGGTGGCGGAATAGCTGGAGCGTGCCGTTCAGCCTGCGTCCATCGACGCCGCTGCATTCAGGCCCGTTGCAGCGGCGTTGTGCGCATGCTAACGGCCCGCCCCTGAACCATTGGGACGCGGTCGCCATGACCAATATCGTTGCCACTCCGGCGCGGTCCCCGCGCTCGTGAACTCTACCGCAGAGGCTTCGCCGCAAGCCGTCGATCTCACCGCCGAACCGGTCGGCCACCATGGCCCGCGCCAGTCGATCACGAAGCTTGCCTTCGGGGCGATCGGTGTCGTCTATGGCGACATCGGCACCTCGCCGCTGTACGCGATGAAGGAGACGTTCGTCGGCCATCACCGGTTGCCGGTCGATCAGATCAACATCTTCGGCGTCGTCAGCCTTGTCTTCTGGTCGTTGATGCTGATCGTGACGTTGAAATACGTCTTCGTCATCATGCGCGCTGACAACAACGGCGAGGGCGGCAGTCTCGCGCTGCTCGCGCTGATCCAGCGCAAGAGCGGCGGCGGGCGTTGGACCGCCAGCCTGATCGTGCTGGGCGTGCTGGCGACCGCGCTGTTCTTCGGCGACTGCATGATTACGCCCGCCATGTCGGTGCTGTCGGCGGTCGAGGGGCTGGCGACCGTCGACCAGCGCTTCGATGCGTTCGTCATTCCGATCGCGGTGGTCATCATGATCGGGCTGTTCTGGTTGCAGTCGGTCGGCACCGCCAGCGTCGGTCGGCTGTTCGGGCCGATCATGGTCGTCTATTTCGCGACGCTGACCGGGCTTGGCATCCTCAACATCCTCGAACGGCCCGAAGTGTTCCAGGCGCTGAACCCGATCTGGGCGATCCGCTTTTTCCAGCAGGATGGCGTCCTCGCCTTTCTGGCGCTGGGCTCGGTCGTGCTGGCGGTGACGGGGGCGGAGGCGCTCTATGCCGACATGGGCCATTTCGGTCGGCGGCCGATCCAGGTCGCGTGGTTCTACCTCGTGTTCCCCGCACTGATGATTAACTATCTGGGGCAGGGGGCGCTGCTGCTCAACAACCCGAGTGCTGCCGAAAATCCGTTCTTCTTCATGGCGTCTGAGGATTTCCGCCTGCCGCTCGTCATTCTCGCCACGCTGGCGACGGTCATCGCCAGCCAGGCGGTGATTACCGGCGCATTCTCGGTGGTGCAGCAGGCGGTGCAACTCGGGCTGATGCCCCGGCTGCGCATCGAACATACCAGCGCCGATGCGGCGGGGCAGATCTACATCCCGTCGGTCAACTGGGCGCTGCTCGTCATGGTGCTGCTGCTGATCTTCGGCTTTCAGGAATCGTCGAACCTCGCCGCTGCGTATGGCATCGCCGTCACCGGCACGATGTTCATCAGCACCTGCATGATCGGCGTCCTGTTCCGCCGTGTGTGGAACTGGCCGGCGGTGGCGGCGGGGGCGTTCGTGTTCCTGTTCCTGTGCATCGATGGTGCCTATTTCGCGTCGAACCTGACCAAGGTGCCCGATGGCGGCTGGTTCCCGCTGCTGGTCGGCATCATCGTGTTCGTGCTGCTGACGACCTGGGCCAAGGGCCGCAAGCTGATGATCGAGCGGATGCGCGAGGCGGCGATGCCGATCAAGGTGTTCATCCAGTCGGCCGCCAATTCCGCCACCCGCGTTCCCGGTACGGCGGTGTTCATGACGTCGACGCCCGAAGGCGTGCCGCACGCGCTGCTCCACAATCTGAAGCACAACAAGGTACTGCACGACCGGGTCGTTCTGCTGACCGTCAAGATTGCCGATACCCCCTATGTCGACCCGGTCGTGCGGACCAAGAACGAGGATCTGGGGCAGGGTTTCCACCGCATGATCCTGAAGTTCGGCTTCATGCAGGACCCCGACGTGCCGGGCGCGCTCAAGGAAGTCGGCTGTTGCGGCGGCGATTTCCGGATGATGGACACCAGCTTCTTCCTCGCGCGGCAGACGTTGCTCCCCTCGTCGCGGCCGGGGATGATGATCTGGCGCGAGAAGCTGTTCGCGTGGATGCTCCAGAATTCGGAAAGCGCGATGGAGTTCTTCCGCCTGCCGACCAACCGCGTCGTCGAACTCGGCAGTCAGGTGGAGATTTGACCGACGGTCCGGCCCCGATCATCGTCACCGCGCTGTTCGCGCCCGAGGATCAGGCATGGTTCGACACGCAGCGCCGCGCGTATTTTCCCCCCGAGCGCAACGTGCTCGCCGCGCACTGCACGATGTTCCATCACCTCGCCCCCGAACTTGGAGCCGAGCTGAAACAGCGGCTCAATGCGGCGACACGGGGGCAGGGGGCACCGCAGGCACGGGTCGGCGGACTCCTGAACCTTGGTCGTGGCGTCGCCTATCGCATCGAAGCACCCGAACTGGAGGCGATCCGTGCGGACATCGCCGATGCGTTCGCGACGATGCTGGTGCCGCAGGACAAGGCCGGCTGGCGGCCGCATGTCACCATCCAGAACAAGGTCGAACCGGCCGAGGCCAAGGCGCTCCTTGCCCGTCTGAACGCCGGTTTCGCGCCCCGTCCGGTTCGGATCGCCGGTCTGGCAAGCTGGTGGTATCGTGGCGGACCATGGGAAGCGCTTTCCCGGCATATGTTCGCTTGACGGCCACGATTCGCGTTCGTATAGGGCCGCCTCCCCGAACGGGGATGCGTGGGGCGAAGTAGCTCAGTTGGTTAGAGCACGGGAATCATAATCCTGGGGTCGGGGGTTCAAATCCCTCCTTCGCTACCATCATAACCGAGCGGGACGTACGGTCCCGCCGGTTCTGATCAGTCGCTAGCGCCACAACGGCGCCGAACGACGATAGAACCTCGATATCAAATCCACCATGATTGTCGGGCATGACTTTCACACGCTCGATCAGGTCGCGCAGGCGGCTTTTCACTTCGTCCCCGGACGGTGTTCCGGCATCGAGCGTTGCGGCTAAGCCGCGCACCCGGCGCCGATACGAATCAACGATGCCTGGGTTCAGCGCGATTACCGGTATCGCTTCGACCTCGGACTTTTCGCGACGATAACGTTCGACGTCGGCCTTTCGGGCGGTCAGCGCTTCGCGGACATCGCTGAAGTCGGCCGCGCCGTCCGCGATCGCCGCGATCAGGCGCTGGACCTGTGCCTCCGCCTTGCCGATCTGCCGATCGAGATCGGCGGCGTCGCGCGTTCGGTCCTTGCGCTTCGTCTCGATCTCGCTGTGGTACTCCTGCACCAAGACCGATACCGCTTCCGGCTGTAGCAGGTGCTCGGCAACGCCCTTCAGGACGCGGGCCTCCAGCATCGAGCGGGCGACGGTCCGCGTGACGTCGCAGGTTCCCGCTTCCCGCGCGCGGGTGCAGGCCATCCGGCCGCCGCCAATCATCGCGTATGCGCCGCCGCACGCCCCGCACATGACGATGCCGGACAGCAGGTGCTTCGGGCGCTTGCGCTGGACGAGCGGTCCAGTCGAGCGTTCCGCCGCCTGGTCCTGGACAAGCTGCCACAGATCCTGCGGCACGATCCGCAGCTCGGGCATCTCGACCAGCACCCGTTCGGACGCTGGGTTGACCCGCGATACCCGGCGGCGGGTCTCGGGGTCGCGGCGCATATGCAGCCGGTTGTAGAGGTACTGGCCGGCGTAGATCGGGTTGTGCAGCACGCCCAAGCCTCGCGCGCGCGACCCGGCGATCGCCGATGCACGCCAGTCGCCGCCACGCGGGGCCGGGATGCCGTCCTCGTTCAGCCCGCGCGCGATCGCCTTCGGCCCCCGGCCGGTCGAATATTCGCGGTAGATGCGAAGAACGACCGCCGCCTGCTCGGGATTGATCCGGCGCAGGCCGCGATCAAGCTCGCCATCGGGCCGGATCGCCGGCACCACATCATAGCCATAGGCGAGGCCGCCGGGCACGCGGCCACGCGAGACGGTGCCCCGCTGGCCGCGGCGGATCTTGTCGGCAAGGTCTTTCAGGAACAGTGCCGACATCGTGCCTTTCAGGCCGATGTGCAGCTCGCTGACGTCACCCTCGCTCAGCGTGTGGATGCGGACGTTGGCGAATTCCAGCCGTTGGTAGATCGTCGCGATGTCGGCCTGGTTGCGGGCGATCCGATCGATTGCCTCGGAGCAGACGATCTCGAACGATCCGGTTCCGGCGTCGGTTAGCATTGCGGTCATGCCGGGCCGCCGGTTGGATGCTCCCGATATGGCGATGTCGGTATAGACGCCGGCGACTTCCCAACCTTCGCGTTCGGCGCGAGCCGAGCACATGGCGATCTGATCCTCCGCAGAGTTGGCGGATTGCAGGTCGGACGAGAAGCGGGCGTAGATGGCGCAGCGAGGCATTGAGGGCTCCGAGGGGGGTAGGCGCGCGCAACATCCTCTGCGGCCATGTCACGGGCAATGGCGGCTACCAGCGCCGCGATTGCCGGGCTGAGCGACGAGCCGTCAGGACGGGGGCGGATCATGCCATCACCTCGTCTGCTAGTTCGCGCAATTGCCATTCGTCGAGCACCTGCAACCCGCGAACCGGCGCGAACCACGCGGGCGTTGCTGGATCTGCCAGATTGGTGGCCGGATGAACCACGATACGCCGGGCCTTCAGCGCGTTGATCGCCGCATCGACCGAAGGCCAGCGTTCGCGCAGATCGTGAAGGCGTAGCTCCGCCCGATCCGGCAGATCGCTGGCGCGTCGGCCGGCGGCACTATCGCGTTCGGCAGCGGCGGCCGTCGCTTCATTGAACGCGCGGCGCTTGGCATCGTAGATCGATTCGTCGTCGCCGACGCGCAGTTCCTCGGCCCATCTGCGCCGGGTATCGGCCGCTTCCCGAATGGCTTCCCGAAAGTCGCTTTCAGATCCGCGCATGCGCTCGGCGATGCCGGGTCGGTTGGCTGTCGTCGACGACGCCGTTTGGCGCTGGCGGACGCGGCCGGGGATGTCGAAGCCATCCAGCGACAGCCCGGCTTTCTCGGCCATGAGGATACCGCGCGCGATCGCGGCGTCGCGTTCACCGGCAAAGGTGCTGGATCGGGCCAAGGTGAAGCATGACCGGGCGCGCCGGGCGGCACGCTGCACGTCGAGTGTCGCGACGGTCATATCGAAACCTTCCGTCGCGAGCGGATGCGCTTGGCTGGCACGATCACGGCCGTCGATTTCCCGCTTGCTACGATCGTAACGCGCCGCTGGGTACGCGCTGGCTCCACCGCAATCAGCGCCTGCTCGCGCAATTCCGTGAAGGCTCGGGCCACCGCGCGAGGATCGCAGCCGAGGCGTTCCGCCAAGCCGTCGTTCGTCGGGCAAGGTTCCCCGGCCTCGGCAATGCTGGAGAGCGTATTGAAGAGGCGGCATTGCACCAGATTCCGATGGTAGGTCATCACCGGCGCTTCACGAAAAGACTCTGCAATCCTCATGTCAGTACCCGAACATGATCTGGATACCGGGTCCGTCGAGCAAGCGGTCGACGACCCATGCGTTGAACAAGCCGAATGACAGCGCCGCGACCATCTCGATGACGGTGCGCAGCGGCGATGGTTCGACGATGCTGGGGGCAGGAGGATTGCATCCTGAACAGCGGCAAGACTGGCCATGCCAGACGGTGGGGCGGGAAGGATGATGCATCAGCGATTTCCCTTCGGTTGGCGAACGAGGTGCAGGACAAGGGTGAGGAGCAGCACGAAGGCAGCACAGGCGGCGACGGCGGCGATCGCGGCGCGATCGAGCAGGACCGCGCCGATCGCGAAGCCAGCCAAGGCCGCGCTGGCGCGTGCAAGTCGGCGGCCGGTGCTGTGAGAAAGCATGGTCATGCGTGGCCGGCGATCGGCAGGCCAAGCGGCGCGCAGCCCAAACAAAGATCGGTGGCGATCCAGCCAGCAACGGCAATGCCGGGCGGTCCGACGTCGCCCGCGGCGCACATCCGGCATAGCCGGGGCGGACGCAGGTCGATGCCACCGGCGATGAGCGACAGCCGCTCGAGCACGCTCAGATCGAACGGTACGAACCGGCGTAGCGCGACGATCGTCGACCAGTTGGCCGGGACGGCGTCCGCCTCGATCAGCAACAGCCATTCGCCGCGGCGGTGCTCGGCGATCTTGGGATCGGTGGCGATCACCTGCGCGACGTCTGCGATGGCAAGGCCGGCGGCGGTGCGGCGGTAGCGCAGATAGGCACCGGGGGTCAGGATCACGGCGGCGAAGTCCTCGGGCAGCAGAAATCCGCTTCGCGAACCGGGTGGTCGCGAACCGGGGGTGGGTGGCGGTGGGCAGGGGTCCGGGAGGACGGCGGCGTCAGGTCACGGCGACTGCTGCTTCAGCATCGCGCGCAGGACCGGGGTGAGGCGTGCCTGCGCGCCGAGCGCCTGGAGATGCTCGCGCATCGCCTTGCGCCAGACCGCCGGTGTGGCGTCGGGACAGGTCGCCTCGATCAGCGCGGCATGCGCCTCGCTCGATTCGCGCATCGATTCGATCGTCGCGCCGAGGAGCTGTTCGGCACCGAGCCGGGAATCCTTGCACCGCGCGCTGATCTTGCGGCGCATCATGGCGGTGATCGGGCGACCGCCGATCATCCGGTCGTGCGCCGCGTCCAGCTCGATCGCGTCGGCGCAGGACAGCAGCTCGCGGCTGTCGGGATCGGACGCGCGCTTGAAATAGCCCTTCGGCCGACCGGTCGCGGCAATCGCATTGTCTTCGCCGATCGCGCCGACGACGTCGTCGAGCGCCTGCTCGACCGACAGGGGATCGCGGGCCTTCGTCATGCGGCCGTCCCGAAACCCGGTGCCGATCGTGACAGACGACCGGCACCGGGGGCGCTTAGTGAGGCGCACAGGGTCCGCGCCCGGCCTGATCCAACCCGGGCCGGGCGCGGTTTCCGGCCGATACGCTGGCCGAAAGGGGGAAAGGGGGACGTCATGCGCGAGCGCCGACCTGTTGCGTATCAGCAGCGGCGTTGTCGCGGGGATAGATATCGGGACGTAGGTCGTGCCGGGAAATTCCAGTGCCGGCTTCGACCAAAAGCACATGCTCCGGCGGAAGCGCTTTCTTCCGCACCAGCCAACTTGCGACTGTTGACTGGCGGGTGCCGATGAGCCGGGCGAGCGCAGACTGCGATCCTGCCGCACGAATAGCGCGTTCTAACGCTGATTCTGTTTGGATAGGTAGCGCCATTGCGTTGGGCTATCGCAATCGCGATACTTGCGCAATCGGAAAATGCTGGTCGCTCATTATCGCGATCGCGTTAGTTAGTTAGGCATGACAGTAGGTGACAGAATCGCTGAGCGGTTAGCAGCGACCGGCCTGTCTCAGTCAGAGCTGGCTCGTCGCCTTCACGTTCGGCAATCCACCATAAGTGGTCTGATCCGCGGTGAGCAGCGAAGCTCGACCAAACTTCATCAGATTGCGCGCGAGTTGGGGACGACGCCGAGCTACCTGAGCGGCGAAATTGACGATCCCGAACTAGACGCTTCAGAAGCTCCGACGCTCACTTCGCAGCAGTCCGAGTGGCTGAAACTATTTGACGCGCTCGACGTGCCGAACCGCGCTGCGCTGATGCAGATCGCGCGGACGATGGTGACGGGAATGAACCAGCCAACCGTCAATTCACCGAAGCCTGCATACCAGGGGGAAGAATGAACGGCGTCCAGACGGCGGCGGTAATTCGCCAGATCATTGCGGAGGTAGCGGCGGAAAGTCGCGTTGTGCCGGGTTGGCCGGAAGGCCGCTGGACCGAAGCAGAACGAGGTTCGATCGGTCCGCGCACCGGTGCCTCGCGTCGTGGTGACGCGGCCGGCTGGTCGGTCTTGATCGAATATGAGGACGCTTCTGGCGCACGAAGCCATCGTCGAGTTTCGTTGATTCGAGAAGAGGCGCTGTGCGCCGGGCATTCGGCGATCGCCGCGTTCTGTCACGAGGCGAGCGCCTATCGGCTGTTCCGCGTCGATCGCATCGTGGCGATGGCGACGATCGACGACGGTGAGTTGATCGATCCCTTCGAGCATATAGCTGCGCTGCGGCGGGACGGTCTGCCCTTCGTGCATAAGGGGATGGGTACCTTTGCAAAGGCGCTCGTTTTCTTGGCGCGCTGCGACGGCCACGATCACGCCATGGAATGGGTCGCGATCGAAGACGCGCTGGCACATTATGCTATGCGCTTTGGCGGGGACGATGACGACATCCGGGCTGCGATATGTGCTTGTCGAAAGCTCGCCCCCGATAGCGGCGACTTCGCGAATAGCTTGGTTGAATTCTACAGGACGCCGCAGCACCAGCGCCGAAAGGTCGGTGATCTGATTCTTCATAGCTGCGCCGCGATCGTCGATGCCGACGGGCGGCATACCGATGAAGAGATCGCTTGGGGGACTGGGATTGGTCGCGCGGTCAAGCTGCTGTGCCAATGATCGCGTTCGTTGCGCTGACCTGCGCGTTGGTCGCGATCGATGGCGACACGCTGCGCTGTGGGCGGGAGCGCATCCGGCTCCTCGGCATCGATGCGCCCGAGCTGCCCGGCCATTGCCGGCGCGGCCGCCAGTGCGTCGAGGGCGACCCTGTCGCGTCGAAGGCCGCGCTGGCGGCGGCGATCGCGCGCGGGCCGGCGACAATCGTGCGCCGCGGCCGTGATCGGTACGGCCGGACGCTGGCGCGGGTGCGCGTGAATGGCGTGGACCTGTCGGCTGCGCAGGTGCGCAGCGGCATGGCGGTGCGGGTGGCACGGTGGGAATAGGCGGGTATCGACCGGGTATCGGTGTGAGAATTCGCACGATGACCGGCCGTTTTCCGCTGATCTGACGTGCCGACGACGGAGGGCGGCTCCGCCGCCTGCGGTCTGGGCCACGGCGGAGGGAGCCTCCGGCGTCATAACGGAACGTAGCGTGATCATCCCCCTTGCGTTTAATTTTCGCTCCCTCTACCGTGGGGGTGATAATTAAACGGAGTGTGTGGATGCCGACGTTTGCCACCGCAATCGTACAGGGCGATTGGGATGTCCGAAAGCGCTTAGAGGACTTCGGTCTCGTTCCAAATCAGCTGTTACTGGTCGCAACGGCAGCCCGGGCTTGGGCTGACGACGCTAGCCCTTTGATGCCCATTAACGCCCCGGGCACGTTGGCATATATCTACGGCGTCATGGAGCTCCGCCAGCAACTTCTCGACGGTTCCTGGCGCGTCGACCGAACCTGCGGGATCGAAGCGGTTTCGAACCGAGAGCGCCGCGTTCGAATTGCCTTCCAGAACGTGGACCGAGCGTGTGATCCGATCTTCCCTCCGAACCCGCGTTCTGCGAAAGGCTCCGCCTCCGAATCATTGTGTGGCCCTACGCTCTTTCAATTTGCCGGGGTAGATTCAGGACCTTTGACAAATGTTCGCCAGGATGGCGTTCCGACATACTATTTGATGGTGGGTGAGGACGGTAGTGTAGAGCTGTCACAGCCGGTCATCAGTAACGGGTCATATGCTGACTTTGTCGAACGTATCCTTATCACCACTCCCGACAACGACTGGACAGACGAAATCAGTCCGGAAACCGGACCCATTGACGATTTCGATGTCGAAGTTCGATTTAAAGATGCGATCTAATGTTTTGCTCAGAGCGCTTGATTATAGCTAGGCAGCGGAGAAAGTTGTCCGGCAGGGAATTGGCTGATCGTGCCGGTGTAACTCCGGTAACGGTTTCAAAGGCAGAAAATGGACATCAAGTAGAAACGTCGACGGTTGAAAAATTCGCGGATGCGTTGGATTATCCTGTATGTTTTTTTTATAAAAATGGCTTGGAAGTCGTCGACGCTGAAACCGTAAGCTTTAGAAGCCTCAAGAAGATGAGTGCAGCGGAGCGCGATGCTTCCATTGCTGCCGGGGCCTTAGGTATTGAGCTGTACGACTGGATTGATAAGCGGTTCGATCTTCCGAAACCAGATCTAATCGACTTGAACAAGGAGCGTAGCCGTCCGCATGTTGCTGCCCGTTTGCTGCGTCAGCATTGGGGACTCGGAGACCGGCCGATCGGAAACGTCCTAAAACTACTGGAGTCAAAGGGCGTTCGTGTCTTATCGCTGTCAGAAAATACTAAGAATGTTGACGCCTACTCTTTCTGGCGAAGTGATCGGCCCTACGTTTTTCTGAACCAAGAGAAAACAGCCGAGCGATCAATCTTCGATAGCGTACACGAACTGGGGCATTTGGTGTTGCACCATCACGCTGGTGCTCGGAATGATAAGGGCTCTGAGTTTCAAGCTGACCAATTTGCATCATCATTTCTAATGCCGGAGCACGACGTTAAAAATGAAATGTCTGATGTGATATCGCCGCAGCAAATCATACGCGCGAAGAAGCGGTGGAAAGTTTCTGCCATGGCTTTGGCGTATAGGCTCCACGGTTTGAATCTAATTTCGGACTGGAATTATCGATCGTTTTGTATCCACCTTGGTTCTTTAGGGTACAGGAGCGGAGAGCCAGACGGGGTGCCTAGGGAAACCTCTGTAGCGCTAAGCAAGGTTTTGACCGCGCTTTGGACTAAGCGTTTGACTAAAGTGGAAATAGCGAAAGATCTATCTGTTCCGATTGAGGAAATAGAGAGCCTGATATTCGGGCTTGCTGGGCCAGTTACTAGTACCGCCATCAGCGGCCGTACCCTATCCTTAGTATAGCTGGACCTATGGGTCGTGTTTCCCCGTCATCCGCTTTGGCGGATGATGGGGTTTCGCTACTGGTGAGACTATACAGAGACGATTACCAAAGCCGGGTCCGCGAATGGTGCAGCAGCGTGCGTAAACGTCGAACCTGATCCCGTTTGCAGTGCCTGCCAGCTCCTAGCGTCGTCTGGGTATTCCAGGCAGGATAGCGGGTATCACGTCGCGTCTCATGGCCGGTTTTCTGCCGCTGCGGCGGAGGGGTTCTCCGCCGCGCGACCGACGGGTGTGGTCGGCAGCGGACGTTCCTCGCGACGGCAGCGAGTGTGGTGCCCGTACCTTCTGCGCCCGAAGATTGTGCGCTGGATGCGCATCGGATAGCGTCGGGCGATACGACGGGGGGATAGGGCGTCATGGAGGACGACACGCAGCCTGCTGGAGACGGCGACGCGCTGCTCTACGATTATCTGAAGCACGTCACTTCGCTCTGCCTCTTCGCGCTAGGTGGCGTCCTTGCGCTCGCCGAGAAAGTCCAAGGGAAGTCGGCGCGTGCTGTGGTTGTCGCGGCGAGTGTGATTGCGCTCGCGGCTTTCTGTTCGTTTATCGCTAGCGGATTGGTGGTGGAAGCGCGGCGATCCGGCAGGCCGCTCACGGGCAACATTAATCTCTATCGTCACGCATCGCCCCTCCTTCTCTCGGTGGGCGTGGGAATGTTCATCTATCTTTTTGCCAAGTCGCGCGGCGGTTGATTCCGCTGCCTTCCGGCAGTCGAGTCACCACAATTCCGCGCTGAGGTCACGGGTACTGGCTTCATAATATGCGGGTGCCATAGTCGCTGTAACCCGCAGATTTGCGTTGGATCGACGGAGGGCACCTCCGCCGCATGAACGTCCGGGTTTGGTGGTTAGCCGCCGTTCCATGAGAGAAAAGCGTTGACCAAGTAGACGGCGATCAGCCCACCCAGCGCAACGACATTCACGACTTTAGACCGGCTGATGAAGGCAGTTCCGACCAGCACCCAATACAGGCCTATCAGAGAAATGCCGGACATCGACATGGGCTGTGCAGCTTGCCACGCCAGTAGCGAGAACGGGATCGCGTTGCAGGCCCAAATGCCTGGCAAGACTATCCTTCGATGATCGAGATAATGAGCATCAAGGTCCGTTCCGTCTTCCCAGGACTGCGGGAAAATCCACGACGCGGCAAGATAGTAGACGCCGGTGATGACAAGCCCGGCCAATAATGTCCCGTAAGATACCGGGATAAGCGCGCGAGCCGCCCAAGCACCATCCCAGAACGACAAAACGTCGAGCATCACAAAGATCGCGAGCAAGGGTGTCAACCAGCCGGCGCGGATACGACCATGAAATTGCAGGGTCTTGGCCAGCCCGGAAAGAACCTCGACAAGCGTGAATCCAAGCAGGAGGCCAAAAAGCGTGAAGGCGAAATTGAAAGCGTCCATCGGCCTTGTCTAGCGAGATGGCGCATCTCCGCAATTGGGCGTGAGCAGACATCGCGGGTATCGTACCGCGGATCTAAGGGTATCAGCGGTGCGCTTCCCCGCAGAAAAGCGTGGGCATGGCGGAGGGTGCCTCCGCCGCACGAACGTCCGAATCTGGTCAGAAACGGACATTCGTGGGATCGCCCGAGCTAGGTCCGGTTAGGTTAGAAGCGGACAGGTGCCGGACGGATCAGGCAGGAAAGTAAATACCACACAGTTTGTTACCGTCGGGGTCACGAAAATAGGCCAGTTCGATGGTACCCATCGAGGCCGTTTCGCGCGGTCCGGGCGGAGCTTCGATCGAGGTTCCGCCAGCGGCGACGGCGGTGTCGTGAAGCTGCTTCACCTGCTCGGGCGAGTTGCAGGAAAAGGCGACGGTGCTGCCGTTGGCGACACTTGCCGGTTCGTCGTTGATTGGCTGGCTGACGATGAAGTTGGTCCCGTTGCCATTGTTGTAGATTAGACGTGTATGGCCGCTATCGGCGATGTTCCGCGTCCCTTCCCCAGCACCCAAGGTGCCGAGCACCGTGTCGTAGAAGCGCTTGGACCGTTCAATGTCGTTCGATCCGACCATGGTGTGAAAAAGCACACATACTCTCCTAGAGCCCGATCGATTGCCGATCAGTCTTTCCCGTCTTACGTAACCGACACATGACCCGCAGTCATCCCTGCGCCTTCGGAATGCCCGCTACTGGGTGTTCGCGGACAGTAAGGGTACCGCGCCGTCCGTTTGCGGGTATCGGGGCTTGGCTAACCCGCGGGAAACGGCGCGCACGGCGGAGGGATCCTCCGTCGCGGTAATGTCCGGTAGTGGTGGCTAACTGCCGTTCGCTACGACGACGATAACAGCGCTTTACCTGCCTCTGTCCATGCACCGCCCCGGCCCGAGCATGAGACAAGCCCATATTTCGCGAGCAGGGCAATAGCGTCTTCGCCAGCACCCATAGCCTCATGATCCAGCCAATCAGCTTTCCCGCTGCCAAGATACTGCTCGCACATCCAAGCAAGGGCGGTCAGCAGGTGGCGTTCCTCGTTGGTCACCCAGAACTTTTATAGCAGCGAGGCACAATTGCAATGTCCGCAACTGGGCGGAAGTGGACGTCGCGGGTATCAGATCATCCCCTTGCGGGTATCAAGCTTCTATCAGGCCGCAGAAACGCTGATGTCGGGCGGAGGGTAGCTCCGCCCCGCGCGCTTGCAATGTTGGATTTGGTTCGCTTCATGTTCCACATGGAGCCGACCCGTAGCATCCTGATCGGTCTTGCCGTGCTGCATCGAAAGTTTGTCGGTGCGACCGCGGATCCGTACCCGAAGGCGGCAGAACTGCGGGCTATCCTCGCGCTGCTACACGCTCTGTCCGACGGGGAGCGACATCCGTTCGACGGCTTCTGGAAAGCGGCGACCAGCCCGCGTCTGCCGATCGAGAATGAGACGACGTGCCTTGTGATCCGGCGAAATGACATGCTTGCCCATTGGCACGGCATCCTTCGCGCGTTCGGGTGGGAAGCGTCCATTCCGCTGATGGAAGCGATCCACCGCGCCGAGGCCCCCGATCGCCCACCGGTGCCGCCGGCCCAGCAGGAGCGGCTGTGACGACCGGCGGAGCCGTCGGTCAGACGAGCCGTGGCAATTGGGACGATTTTGCTTATATTGATCCGGGGGTTGGCTAATACTGGAATGGACACGCACGATCGTCTGAGTGCTGAAATGGTGAGCCGGCGACAATTGGCGCTCCGGTTCATCAAAAGCTATTGGTCGACCAACAATTGCTCGCCGAGCTACGGTGAAATTGCTGCCGGCATCGGCGCGGATCATGGTCGAGCGCGCGAAGCGGTAAAAAGCCTGGTCAAGGCGGGCATCGTCAACCAGCAGCGTGGCGTCCCTCGCTCGATCACGCTGCCGACCGAGGAGGAAGCCGTGCTGGCTGCGCTTCGCCAAGTCGGATGGCGGATCAACGCAGAGATTCGCGAGCTGATACCACCCACATTATCGCCACTGCCTATTCCTGCCGCGCTGGACCACATCGCGGATGTCGAGGGGTGGGATAGCGATGCAGCAGGAATCAGCGGTTGAGGCAAAGGTGATGCGGGCGATCGTTGCGCGCGAGCACCGCACCGCGCTTGCCGAACGCCGCGACGCGCAGGCCGCGCACGCTGCGGCGACCGCACCGACGCCGTCGACGGTGAGCTGGTCCACGAAAGCCCCGAAGCGGCGCAAGCCATCACCGGTCGAGGCAGCGCTGGCGGCGCGCGCGCTGGACCACAAGCGCGATTGGGCCGCCCGGCATCCCGAGGCAGCGCGCGCCGAGCGGGCGTTCCGCAAGGAGCGCGCGGTGATGATTGATCGGTGGGCCAAGCGTGGCGACGGCACCGCCGAGACGCACGAGCGCGCCGGCCGCGTTCACCAGGGCGCGCTTGCCCGGCTCTATGCGAGTGGCGGCATCACGGCGGACCAGCTTGCCTATGCCGTCGAGATCGCGACGGTTTCCGAGCGCATCGGCGCCGACGTCACCGTGAAGACCGCCAGCCTCGAGACACGCATCGATTCCGGGCGGCGCGGGGACGGGACGTTCTATGAAGCGCTTTCCCGCGTGCAGCACGAAGTCGCCTATACCTATTGGCGCGAGGCGATCGAGGGACCGGTGCAGGCCGTGCTCGATATGATTGTGGGCGATACGATCGGCTTCACCGTCGTCGCCAAACGGTACAATATGCACAATCGTCGCGCGAAGCGGCTGCTGATCGCGGCGCTGGACGCATGGCCGCGCTTCCTGAGCCACGGCCGGCACGTCGTGACCGAGGAGACGCTGACGCTCTTCCACGCTGCGATTTCCTGACGCGCCCACATTTTCGCCACTGCCAAAGTGGCCACGAAACGGCCAAATCCGACCCCGCGATACTTGCGTCCGCCGCCCGCCGCCCATCCCCGGGCAGGCGGGCGTCGTCGTTTTCGGGAGGATGCCATGGCCGATACCGTGCCGCTCCTCGACGCCCTTGAGCGTCTGTCCGACGACCTGGACCGGACCATCGCGCGCGGTCGCACCGCCACCCCGAGCCAAGGGCTGTACGAGGTGCTTGCGGACGAAGCGCGTGGGATCGCCCGTCGGCTCGATGAAGCCGCCCGGGGCAAGTGTCGCACCCCTTCCAATCCGCCGCGCTATGTCAGCCCGGACGGCAGCAAGGCAGCATGGTGATGATGCAGCAGCGGGTCGATCTTCAGAAGGTGCGGGCAGCAGCACAGGGCAAACCCGAGGAGGTCGTGCCGGTGACGCGCGGGTTTCTTGACCTCGTCGAGCGTGAGCTGGCGTTCTATCGCGGCCGGGTGGCGGCATGACCGAGAAGCGCCCCCCCGCCGCGATCGACGTCGGCGGCCGCCTGTACCTGCGGGACGCCAAGGGCAATTTGGTCCCGTTGGAGGCGGTCAAAGCGGCCGACCTGCTGATCGACGAGACAGTGCGGTGTGTTTTGGTCCGGGCACGCGAGCTGTCGGCCGCGATCGCCGCGTTTAAGGCCGATACCTCCGATCAGGTGCAGGCCCTGCTAGAGCTGCTGGCGCAGCAGTATGGCGCGCCAATGGGTGGCAAGAAGGGCAATCTGACGCTCACCACCTTCGATGGGTGTGAACAGTTGAAGGTGCAGGTGTCGGACCAGTTCGAGTTTGGTCCCGAGCTACAGGCGGCAAAGGCGCTGATCGACGAATGCCTGAAAGAATGGGCGAGCGACGGCCGCCCGGAGATCCGCGCAATCGTCAACCGCGCGTTCTCCGTCGAAAAGGAAGGCCATATCGATCGCGCGGCGATGTTCCTGCTGCTGCGCGTCGAGATCACCGACGCACGGTGGCGGCGGGCGATGGACGCGATCCGCGACAGTATGCGTGTCACCGGGTCGAAGGTGTACACGCGGCTCTATGAACGTCCGACGGGCGATGGCGCGTGGAAGGGCGTCACGCTCGACATGGCATCGGCCTGAGCGATGCCGATGCAGCCGCCCCGCTTCGGTGCCCGACCGGGCGCGAAGCAGTACGTCGGCGGCTACAAACACAAGCGCATTCGCGGCCGCGCTGGCGTCAAACTGCGGACGCAGGTGCGGATGGAAGAGCCGATGTGCCGGGTCTGCCTCGCTGCCGGCCGGACGCGGGCGACCGAGGAAGTCGACCACATCAAGCCGTTGAGCGCGGGCGGATCGAACGATCGGTCCAACTTTCAGGGTCTGTGCAAGCCCTGTCACTTCGAGAAATCAGCGCGCGAGAAGCGCTGATCCGCCGCCCCGGGCCGGGGGGGGTGGGTCAATCTCTAGGCAGGCCGGACCCCGGACACCGGCGGTCAGGGAAACTTTTGAATAGGGCTATTCAAAACTTTTTTGTTGGAGGCTTCCGATGGGCAGCGGTGGTGCGCGGCCCGGGACGGGGCCGAAAAGACGGTCGCCCCTCTTAGGGCTGACGGCGGCCGAACGGACGCAGGTGCCGGCCACGCCGGGTGCCGCGATCAAGATGCTGCCGCCGATCCACCTCTCCGATCTGGCGCAGCTCCTGTTCAACCAGATCGTCGACCAGCTCGAGATCGAGGGGCGGGCTGACGCGAGGTATGTGCAACAGGTCGCGCTCCTCGCGATCCGGCTCGAGCAGATCCAGCGATGGCAAGCGGTGCTGGAGACGTGCGGCGACACCTACGAGCAGATTTCTGCCACCGGCAGCGTGACATACCGTCCGCGTCCCGAAGTGCGGATGCTGTCCGACGCCATGCGCCAGTCGCAGTCGCTGTTGGGTGAGCTGATGCTCAACCCGGTTGCCGCGCTCAGGATCGCGGCCGGCAAGAACGACGCGCCGGGCGACTGGGACGACTTCTGAGCGCGTGGTTCGCGCGCCGGGGGCGGTGCGGGATTACCCCGCGATCGCCAAGCAGTATGCCGCCGACGTCGTGTCGGGGAAGATCGCGGCCGGCAAGTCGATCCGCCTGCAATGCAAGCGGTTCCTCGACGAGCTGACCAAGGCCGGTATGGGGCTTTTCCCATACCGGTTCGACGACGATCGCGCGGCCCGGCCGTGCCGGTTCATCGAGAAGCTGCCGCATACGAAGGGGGAGTGGGCACGGCAGAAGAAGCGGCTGTCGCTGGAGCCGTGGCAGATCTGGAACATCGCCGTTGTCTTCGGGTGGCTCCACCGCGACGGACCGCAGAAGGATACCCGGCGCTTCCGGCGCTGGTTCCTGATCGTGCCGCGCAAGAACGGCAAGAGCGCAATCGCCGCCGGCGTCGGGCTGTACATGCTGTGCGCCGACCAGGAATTCGGTGCCGAGGTCTATTCGGGTGCGACGAATGAGAAACAGGCGGGCGAGGTCTTCCGGCCCGCGCGGCTGATCGTCGATCGCACCAAGCCGCTGCGCGATCGGTTCCGCATCCAGTTGCTGGCGAAGACGCTGTTGCGGCCGGACGATGGGTCGAAATTCGAGACGATCGTTGGCGATCCGGGTGACGGCCAGTCGCCGAGCTGCTCGATCCACGACGAGTATCACGAGCACAGCGACGACGGGCAGGTCGATACGATGCTGACGGGCATGGGCGCGCGCACGCAGCCCCTGCAATTCCTCATCACCACCGCCGGTGAGAACCTCGCAGGTCCTTGCTATGCGATGATCCTCGAGCAGCGCGAGCGCCTCGCCGGCATCGGTCACAACGGCGGCCCACCGCTCGATGACGACACGTTCTTCGCCGAATACACGCTGGACGAGGACGACGACTGGCGGACCGAGAAGGCGCTGCGCAAGGCCAACCCCAATATCGGGATCTCGGTCAGCCTTGAATATCTGCTGGCCCGCCAGCGCGATGCGATTTCGACGCCCCGGAAGCGGGGCATCTTCAAGACCAAGCACCTCAATATGTGGGTCGCGGCCAAGGCCGCGTTCTTCGATATTGAGAAGTGGCGGAAGTGCGTCGACCGGACGATCCCAGTCCGCTTTGCCGAGGCGGCCGAGCTGGAGCGGTTCGTCGGCCGACGGTGCATCATCGGCCTCGATCTGGCGTCGAAGATCGACATCGCTGCGATGGAGTTTCTGTTCCCGCCGATCGGCAGCAAGGCGACGGTCGACGATCCGTACATCCGGCTCGGCCGGTACTTCCTGCCGTCCAAGGCCGTCGAGGATGTCAGCGCTTACCAGGGCTGGGATGCCGATGGTCTGCTGGACGTCAGCGCGTCGAGCGACATCATCGACTTCGAAGAGATCGAGATCGCGCTCGACCAGGCGCGTGATCTCTTCGACGTCCAGACGATCGCCTATGATCCGGCGCAGGCGACCATGCTGGTCAACAGGATGGTCAAGAAGGGCGCGCCGATGCTGGAGTTCCGGCAGAGCGTGTTCACGCTGTCCGAACCGATGAAGCAGCTCGATGCCTTCACCCGCGCCGGACATATCGCCCATGCCGGGTGCCCGGTGATGGAATGGGAAATGAACAACGTGATCGCGTCGCCCGACGCAATGGACAACGTTCGCCCGCGCAAACCGCGCAACGAAGCCAAGATCGATAACCCCGTCGCGCTCATCATCGCGGTCGGGGTCGCGCTGTCCGGCGAAGAGGAGGAAGCCATGACCACTTCGCCTTACGACGATCCCGAATTCAGCATGGCTTCGGCATGAGGTGGTGGCCCTTCGGCCGCGCGGCCGAGACGCGATCGTTAGAGCGCGCGCCGATCGCGATCTCGTCCGCCAGCCCGGAAGAGCTGCTTCAGCTATTCGGCAGCACCGGGGACGGCGGGCCGGTCGCGATGCCGATCGTCACCATCGAGTCCGCGCTGGAGGTGCCGGCCGTATTCGACGCGGTCAGTTTCCTGTCGCGCACCATGGCAGCGCTGCCGTTCCACGCCTTCGCCACTATCGACGGCAAGCCGAAGCGTAGCGACGGCGATCTTCAGATGCTGCTGAACGAGGCACCGAACCCGGAGTGGTCGAGCTTCGCTGCCCGTCAGTATTTCTGGCAGCAGGTGTTCACCAGTGGACGCGGGCTGTTCTGGATCGAGCGTGTCGGCACCAAGCCGGTGGCGCTGTGGCCGATGAACCCGCGCGCGACGACCGTCCGTCGGCGCAAGGGTCGCAAGATCTATACCTGCGAGGGTAACGACTATCCCGCCGGCGACGTGATCGACGTCCCATTCATGCTGAAGCCGGACCAGCTCAACGTCTATTCGCCGATAGTGAAGGGCCGCGACGCGATCGGGCTGATGATCGCGATGAACCGCTACGCCGCGGGCTTCTTTGCCAGTGGTGGCACGCCGCCGCTCGCGCTCGAGGGGCCGATGCCGAGCGGCCCAGATGGCTTCAAGCGCGCAATGGCGGACATCAAGCGCGCGATCGACGCCGCCCGGGCGGCGGCCGCGCCGTTCTTCGGTATCCCGCCGGGCTATTCGCTGAAGGCGTTGTCGATCGACCCCTCCAAGGGTCAGATGACCGAAGCGCGGCTGTTCCAGTTGCAGGAGATCGCGCGGCTCTACGGCCTGCCGCCGGTGTTCCTGCAAGATCTGTCGAAGGGCACCTTCAGCAATACCGAGCAGCAGGACATCCAGCTCGTAAAGCACCTGATCGCTCATTGGGCGAAGGCGCTGGAGGACGAGTGCAACCTCAAGCTCTTCGGGCAGCGCCGCCGGTCGCGGTACGTGCAGCACATCCTAGACGGGCTCCAGCGCGGCGACTTCAAGGCGCGCACCGAGGCGTTGGCGCGGGCGATCATGACCGGCCAGCTTACCCCCGACGAGGCGCGGGCGCTGGAGGACCGGCCGCCCGATCCGTCAGGCGCGGGTGCCAAGCTTTACATGCAGGGCGCGACCGTGGTGCTCGGCACCACGCCGGCCGCGCCGATCGGACACAATGGCGGTCCGCCGCTCGACAAAGACGAGGAGAAATCGGATGCCGATGCCGACGCCATCGCGGACTGACGGGCGCGAGACGCGCGCGATCGCCGTGCCGCTCGAGATGCGTGCGGCGGCCGAGGGCGATACCGGCCGCACCGCGACCGGCTATGCCGCCGTGTTCGGTGTCGAGACCAGTGTGGGTGGATACTGGAACGAGGTGATCGCCCCCGGTGCCTTCGCGGCCTCGCTGACGAAGCGCGACGTAATCGCGATCCATACCCACAATACCGGCCGGGTGCTGGGGCGGATGCGCGCCGGCACGCTGTCGCTTCGCGAGGATGCCAAGGGGCTGGCGTTCGAGAACCTGTTGCCAGACACAACCGACGGGCGCGATCTGGCAGTGCAGATCGACCGCGGCGACATCGCCGGCATGTCGTTCGGGTTCATCGCCACGCGCGAGGAATGGGACGACCGGGTCGAACCGCCGAAGCGGACCATCCTCGAATGCGACCTCTATGAGATCACCTATACGCCGCTGCCGCAATATCCCGATACCGAGGTCGGGATGCGGTCGCTGGACGCCGCGCGGAACGAGCGGCGATCGTCGCCGCCCGTACCGACCACGACGATCGCCCGCCGCGCCCGGCAGGCACAGGCCGAACGCGGCCTCTGATCCGCCTCCCGGCGCAAGCCGGCACCGGGCTGCGCGTGTCCCGCGTGCCGCCCCCGTCACCCGCCCACCGGCGGGTTTTTTTGTGTCTGGAGACCATCCCCATGCCGACCCTTACCGAATACCACGACCAGCGCGGCCAGCTCGTGACCGAAGCGCGCAGCGCACTGAACGAGATCGAGTCGAACACCGACGACGCGCGGACCGTCGAGCTGGAACAGCGCCACGACCGGATCATGGCCGATCTCGACAAGCTCGACATCAAGATCAAGCGCGAGGAGCGCACCAAGGCGCTGGAGGCGCAGCAGGAGGAGCGCAGCGAGCGCCTGCGCCCGCGTGGTGGCGATCTCAACGCCGACGACCCGGAAGGTCAGGGCGGCACCCGCACGACCGAGCAGCGCCAGGCCGAGTATCGCTCGGCGTTCTGCGACTGGATGCGCGCCGGGTGCGACGCCGGCGAGCTGACGACCGAACAGCGCACGCTGCTTCGCGCCGGTTTCGTCGAGCAGCGCACGCAGCTCGCCGGTACCGCCGTATCGGGCGGCTATACCGTGCCGCGCGAGCTGGCGAGCGAGATCGTCAGCACGATGCGCGATTGGGGACCGATGTACGACGGTGACGTCGTGCGGACGATTACCACCGGGTCGGGCAATGAGTTCGACATCCCCACCAACGACGACACCGGCAAATCGGCCAAGGATATGGCCGAGGACGACGACGTCGCCGATGACGGCGCCGACGACATGGTGTTCGGGCAGAAGCGCCTCGATGCGTTCATGGACGTGACGAGCTGGATCAAGCTCAGCTTCGTGCTGATGCAGGATTCGGCGTTCGATCTGGAGGCGTTCATTGCCGAGGCGATCGGCGAACGGCTCGGCCGCAAGGCGAACCGCCGCCTGACGCTCGGTACCGGCAACAATCAGCCGAACGGCATCGTCACCGCCTCGACGCTCGGCCATACCGCCGCTGCGGCCGCGGCGATCACCGCCGACGAAATGATGGTCCACCAGCATTCGGTGAACGCGGCATACCGCCGTTCCCCGAAATGCGCGTGGATGTTCGCCGACACCACGCTGCTCGCCCTGCGCCGGCTGAAGAATGGTCAGGGCAACTTCCTGTGGCAGATGGGCGACATCCGCGCCGCACAGCCCGCGCTGCTGCTCGACAAGCCGTACCACATCAACGACGATATGCCGGCGATGACGACCGGTCAGAAGCCGATCATCTTCGGCGATCTCAACCGCTACTGGGTCCGCAAGGTCGGTGCGCCGCTGGTCGGGACCGTCCGCGAGAAGTTCTGGCCGAAGGTCGGTCTCGCCGGCCTCATCCGGTACGACGGCGAGTTGATGGACGACGCGGCCGTCAAGCATCTGAAGATGGCGTGACGGTCCGGCGGGCGGGGCATTCGTCCCGCCCGCCGTTTCCCCGACCGGCGCGTATCGCCGGTTCGGCAAGCGAAAGGATCGCCATGCAGATCAAGATGACCGCCGGCCTCTCCGGTCCCGATTATTCGTTGTCGCCGGGCGACAGCGTGCCTTTCGATGATGTCGAAGGGCAGCGCCTGATCGACGCCGGCTTTGCCGAGCTGGATGCCGACAAGGCGGTGGTGGGTGAAACCACGACCCCCGTGCCGGTCGATCTGGCGAAGGCAAAGGCATAGCCGATGTTAGGTGCACCGCGCCTGATCGCCGCCGCCGGCGACGTGCTGGTCCCGATCGAGGAGCTGCGCGACTTCCTGCGGATCGATGATGCTGCGGCCGACGTCGAGATCGTGGGATACCTTGTCGCAAGTCAGACCGAGATCGAGCGCCGTACCGGCTACCGGCTCGGCCGGCAGACCGTCGAGGTTCTTGGCGATAGCTGGGCGGATTTCCAACACCTGCTCGTCGGGCCCGTCCGGTCCATCGTATCGGCCCGGTACCAGGACCGCGCCGGCGTATGGACGGACTTGGCCGCAGACCGGCTCGAGCTGTTTGGTGCCGAGCTGGAGCAGGGCGTTCGCGCTGCGCCGGGCAAGGCGCTGCCGCAAGTCCGCCTCGATCGCGCGGTGATCGCGGTCCGCCTCGATGTCGGTAGCGAGGCGATCGACAAGCTGCTGCGCTGGGCGCTGCTCCTGTTGTGTCGGGGCAAGCTCGACGATGCGCCGGCGGACGTCGACCACCTGTTGTTCGACTTCCGAATCAATCCGTGAAGATCGCTACCGCCGCCTTGGACCGGCGCATTGTCATTCTGCGGCCATCGCTGGTCGACGACGGTACGGCGACGATCGCCGGTCCGCCCGCCGAGGTGGGCAAGCGCTGGGCGAAGAAGACCGACGTCAGCGATGGCGAGCGGATGCGCGCGGCACAGGAGGGGCAGACATTGACCACCCGCTTCCTCGTGCGCGCCGATGCGCTGACCAAGACAATCGACGGCACCTATGCCCTGACCTGCGCCGGCGTCACCTATCAGGTGACGGGCACGAAGGAATGGGGCGGTCGGAACATCGGCGTCGAGATCACGGCCACCGCGCAGCCGGCCCAGCTCGCATGAAGATGAAGATCCGCCTCGAGGGTGGCGACCAGGTCGCCCGCAAGATCAAGGCAATGGGCAAGGCCCTGACCCGCAAGACGCTGGTGCCGATCATCGCCGAGGAGCTGGAGCCGATGGCGCAGCAGATGCGCGACACCGCCGCGCGGCGCAGCGGCGAGATGGCGGACAGCGTGACGGTCAGCACCAGGCTGTCGCCGGCGCAGGCATCGGCCAACGTGCCGATCGCGCCAGTCGAGGTGTTCGCTGGCCCGGGGCCGCTACCGCAGGCGGTGCAGGAAGAATTCGGGAACGTCGACCAGACGCCGTCGCCGTTCATCCGGCCGGCGTTCGATTCACAGGTCAACCGCGCGATGCGGCAGGTCGCGGAGCGCGGTATCGACGTGATCCTCGCAGCCGGAAAGAAGGGCTGACGATGGAAGAGGCGTTTCGCTCGCTGCTGCTGTCGACGGTGCCGCTGTCGGCGCTGGTCGCGCGGCGGATCGATTGGGGGCTGCGACCGCAAGGCGACGCGCTCCCCGGGCTGACGCTTCAGCGGATCAGCGGCGCGCCGATCATGAATCTATCCGGACCGAGTGGCTGGTCGCGCGACCGTATCCAGCTCGACGCATGGGGCCGCACCTTCAAGGACGCGCGCGACATCGGCGACCTGCTGGCAGGGCACGCTGGCCGTGGCGGGCTGCTGGTCGGGCTGCGGCGCGACGTCGCCGGCATCCGCATGCGTGGCTTCGTCGTCGCCCGCCGCAGCGGCACCGACAGCGACAAGATCGGCCCGATCCACCGCGACAGCATCGATCTGATGCTGACCTACACCGCCCTCTAGGAGACCCCTTATGGATGTTCGTACCACGAAGCGTTTCGTGGATCGGGAGGCGCTTGCCGCCAATCCCGCCAATCCCGATGCCGCCGACACCCCCGCCGGCACCATCCTGAGCGTTAGTGCCGGCCGCGCGCTGCACCTGCTCGAAACCGGCTTCGGTCAGCCGATCGGCGTCGACCGCGCCACGCTGGAACGTCTGGCGCTGGCCGAGAGCGAGGCGGCGCTGCTGGCCAGCGTCGTGCCACTCGCGCCGATCGCGGTACCGCCTGCCGATCCCGCACCTGTCGCGGATGGCACGAGCGCGCCCGTCGCGTCGTCCAGCGAGCACGCCCCGGCCGACCCGTCCGACGGCGGCCCCGTCGACCTGACCAAGTAACCCGGCTCGGCCGGACAAGGAGACACCCATGGCTGCAACCGCTGCTGCGACCGACATCGGCTACATGATCACCTTCGGCAAGGTGGTCGGAAGCGTATTCACCGCCCTCGCCGAAGTCGCCGAGCTGACACTGCCCGAGCTGTCGCGTGATGCCGTCGATTTCACCCATATGACCAGCCCGGACGCGCACCGCGAGTTTAAGCCGGGTCTGTCGGATGCCGGTGAAGCCGGCATCGTCTACAACCTCATCCCGGGCGTGGCCGACGACGCAGTAATCCGCACCCACCTCGGAACGCGGGCCGTCGAAGCTTGGCGCATCGTCTTTCCGAACGGTGCAAAACTTGATTTCCGCGGCTTCGCCACCGCCCATGGCGGCGCGGTGCCGATGGAAGACAAGATGACCGGCACCGCGACCTTCAAGGTCAGCGGCAAGCCGACCATGACGCCGGCGGTCTGATCATGGCGGGGCATACCATGGCGGCTCGCAATCCGCATCGCGGCCAGCTCGGCATCGAAGTCGGCGATCTGGCGCTCACCTTCGCCTTCACCACCAACGCCTTGTGCGAGGTGGAGGAGGCGTTCGGCCTGGACGACATCACCCAGATCGAGCGGGTGCTGGGCGACAAGCCGTCGCTGCGTACCATCCGCACCCTCTTCCGCATCGGGCTGACCGACTGCCAGCCCGGGATGACCGATCAGCAGGCTGGCACGATCATGGAAGAGGTCGGCGGCCTCGAGCCGTCGCTCGAACTGATCCTGCGCGCGATCAACGTCGCGTTCCCGGATGCGGAGGCCAAGCCGGGAAACGGCGGCGCAAACCCTCCGGTGCCGGCGAAAGCCGGCCCTGGGACTGGCCGGCGCTCGCCATCGACTGGTGTTCGACGCAGCGGTGCGCGGAGCAATACTGGCGGCTGACGCCGCGCGAGATCGCCCTCGTGTTCGAAGGCGAAGCCAAGGCCGCTGCTGCCCGACATGACGCTGCCATGCAGGCGGCGTGGACGGCGGCGGCCTGCGGCCGAACGAAAAAACTGCCCAAGCTCAGCGATCTGCTGAGCGACAAGCCGCGCCCGAAGAAGGCGGCGACGTCGTGGCAGGCGATGCTGGCCAACGCCTCCGCATGGGTGGCGAGCGTCGGCTGATCCAGACCGAAGGAGACGCGGATGTCATCTGCTGTAGTGGGTGCCGCCCGCGTCGTCTTCGGCGCGGATGCGAGCGAATTCGATGCAACCGCCGCCGGCGTCGAGGGCGTGCTGGGTCGGCTGATCCAGAAATTCCATGACGTCGAGGCGAAGCTGAAGGCGGTCGGCACCGCCGCGACGATCGGCATCACGCTGCCCTTCGCCGGCATGGTCGCGGCGATCGACGAGGGGGCTGGCTCCTACGAATCGGCGATGAACCGCGTTGCCGCCGCGCTGCCCGACGCGTCGGCCGAGCAGTTGGACGCGCTGAGCGATGCCGCGCGCAAGCTGGGCCCGGCGGTCGGCAAGAACGCGACCGAAGCCGTCGATGCGGTAGATTCGCTTGCGCGTGCTGGCGTGAACGCCGGAGAGATTCTCGGCGGGGCGCTGGAAAGCACGCTGAAGCTGTCAGCCGCTGGCATGACCGACACCGGCAGTGCGGCGGGCCTCCTCACGGACGTGATGGGCCAGTTCGACAAGACTGCTGCCGATCTGCCCGACGTGATGACCAATATCGTCGGTGTCCTCGATGCGACCAAGCTCGGCTTCGACGACCTTCGTCTGGGGATTGGTCAGGGTGGCGCGATCGCAGCGGCCGCCGGCGTGAGCTTCCTCGATTTCGGGACCAGCATAGCGGCGACGGCGACGCAGTTCGCGTCCGGCGCCGACGCCGGGACCAGCTTCAAGACCTACATCCAGAGCCTCGTGCCCAAGAGCAAAGAGGCCGAGGTGGCGATGAAACGGCTCGGTTTGTCGTTCTTCGACGCCAAGGGCCAGATGAAGCCGATGGGCGAGCAGGCCGAGATGCTGCGCAAGCAGATGGCGGGCCTCAACGACAAGGACCGCACGGACTCGCTCAATACGATCTTCGGCGCGGACGCGGCGCGCACCGCGATCGGGCTGATGAAGCAAGGGCGGGAGGGGTTCGAGAAATACCGGGCGCTGGTCGCAAATGGGGACGTGAACGCCAAGGTCGCCAAAGCGATGGAGGGCACCGAACAGGCCGGCAAGAACATCGCGGCGGCGTGGCTGGAGCTGAAGATCGCCTTCGGCATCGACACCGGCCTCGTCGACGTCATCGCGCGGATCAAGAACGGCTTTGCCCAATTCCTGCTGGCGATCGCGCATCTGCCGGTCGGTGTGCGCAAGGCGATGGTGGTGATCGGCGCGATGGGTGCGGCGCTGGGTCCGCTGATTTGGGCGTTCACGCATGTCGGAGCGGCGATCATTGCCAATTTTGCGGCGGCGCGCTTCGGGATGATCGGTCAGGTCCTGCGTCTGCTGATCTCGCCGGTCAGCGCCATCCTCTCGCTGATCGGACAGGCTGGCCTGCGTGGCGCGCTCATGATGCTCGGGCAGCGGCTGCTGGCGCTGACCGGACCGGTCGGCGCGGTAATATCGCTGATGCTGCTGTTTAAGGACAACATCATCGCCGGGTTGAAGGCGGTGTGGACCGAGATCAGCGCTACGCTGGGACCGCCATTGTCGGCGCTGTTCGACAAGGTCCGGGCCCTGTTCGCCAAGCTGACCGGCGGCGAGATTGGCAGCTCGATCAGCGGCCTGATCGATATGTTGTCGGGGCTGAAGGACTTCATCGGCAACATCCTGACGGGTGCCATCCTGATCGCCGGCGAGATCATCGAGCGCGTCCTGTCCGGCATCATCGCTGCGATCAGTGGCATGGTCGACATCGTCAGCGGCGTCGTCGACGTCGTCAGCGCGCTGCTGCGCGGCGACTTCGCCGGGGCGTGGGAAGCGGTGAGCGGTATCGTCGAGACGGCGATCGACACCGTCATCGACATCCTGGCGGCGATGGCACCCGAGATCGGGGATTCGCTGAACGCAGTCTATCAGGCGGTCAAGACGTGGCTGGTCGACGGGTTTGCAGAGATCTCGGGATCGGTCGGCGCGGTCGTCCAGTCGATGGTCGACTATGTGCTGGGCGCGTTCCCCGGCGTCGTGTCGGCGGCGAAGGCGGTCTACACCGGCGTCAAGGCATGGCTGGTCGATGCCTTGGGCGGCGTGGTGAAGTGGGTGCGCGGCGCAGTCGCCGAGATCGTCGGCATGTTCCAGTGGATGTCGAAGGCGATCGGGCTCGACGTCGTGATCGCGCCGAAGGCCCCTGAGGTAAAGGCACCGCCGAAGGCGGAGGCGGCCAAGCCTGCGCCGGTCGCCCCGCGCACGCTTGCGCCCGAGGAGGGCAAGAAGAAAAAGGAGAAGAAGGAGCGCAAGAAGAAGGAGCGCGACCCGGCCGAGGACGCCGCCGATCGTGCACGCATGGCGACGCAGCTCGAGATCGAGGCCGCCCGCCTGCGCGGCGATCGCGAGGCCGAGGCGGCGCTGAAGCGCAAGCTGGATCTGGAACAGCAGATCGATGCGTACAAGCGCACCGGCCTGTCGCTCGCCGCTGCGACTGCGGCTGCCACCAAGGACATGGCGATCCTGGACGAAGCGCGCCGGATCGGCATGGCCAAGGAGCTGGCCGAGGACGAGGCAGCGCACCGGCTCGAGGTCGCCAAGCTGTCGGGCAATCGCTCGCTCACCGAGACGCTGGAACGGCAGGCCGAGATCGCCGATCGCATCCGTGCGTTCCAGCGTGAAGGGCTGACGCTGACCGAGGCGACGGCGCGAGCGACGCAGCAGCAGCTCGAGATCGATGAGGCGCGGGCGCAGGTGCGTGCCCGGCTGCTCGCCGACGAGGCGCAGGATCGCGAGCTGGAGCTGGCGCGCACGCGCGGCGATAGCGAGGAGCGCATCCGCCAGCTTCAGCGGGAGATCGACATCCGCAAGCGTGCCCGCGAGATCGAGGAGCGCGACCGCCTCGAGCCCGGGCAGGGCATCGAGCAGGCGACTACCGAATGGGATGAGAGCGACCGCGCCCGGCAGACCGGTGAATTCCGCGCGACCTTCAAGGACGGCATCCGCGCCGCGCTCGACGGCGATCTGAAGGGCTTCATCTCGGGCTGGTGGAAGGACCGCGTCGCCAAGGGGATGGAGGACGCGCTCAATAGCCTCGCCGACCTGTTCGGCGACCTGCTCGGCAAGCTGAGCGGTGGCGATGGTGGTGGGGACATTCTCGGCTCGATCGGTAACGCGCTGACCGGGCTTTTCGGCGGCAAGTCGGGCGGCGGTGCCGCCGCGCCGAAACTGCCTGGGTTCAAGACCGGTGGCGGCTTCAAGGTCGGCGGTCGCTCCGGGATTGATGCGAATATCGTCGCGTTCCGCGCCACCAAGGGTGAGATGGTCGACATCCGCCACGGCAATGACAATGGGCCGGCCGGCGCTCCAGCAGTCGTGCATCTGGTGATGGACGAGGGCGCGATGTTCGAACCGCGCGTGACCGGGATCAGCGGGGCGGTGACGACCCACCGCGTGCGCCAGAACAATGCGCGCGCGGCGATGACCGCACGGCAGACAGTTCGATGACGATGATCGAGCTGCCGCCGCGCCCGTCGCCGAACGCTGCGACCCCGGCGCTGGTCGACCGGGGCGGGGTGATGCGCGGGGCAAGCGCGATCCGGGTCAATCGCTTGGGCAACCACTACCGGATCTCGATCACCTATCCGCCGCTCGATGACGAGGACCGCGCCCGGGTGTTCGTCTCTCGCCTGATCCGCGCCAAGCGGATGGGGCTGCGCATGCCGTATCCGTTGCTCGGCGTCGACCAAGGCCGATGTGGGTGGGGCGTCGTCGTCGACGGCGGCGGACAGGCGGGCGATAAGCTGAAGGTGCGTGGCCTGCCGCGAGGTGGCGTGGTGCGCGAAGGTTTCTGGATGTCGATCGAGGACGCCAGCGGCCAGCACTATCTGCACAATGTTGGTGCCGAGGTGATGGCCGACGCGGCGGGCAAGGCGACGCTGTCGGTGGCCGACACCTTGCTGCGCCGTCCGTTCGCCGATGGATGCCGCGTCCATATCGCGCGGCCGATGATCGAGGGCGTGATCGATGGCGACGAGCTGTCGTGGGAGCTCGCGATCGATCACAATACCGGCATCAGCTTCGTGCTGGAGGAGGCGGCCTGATGCAGACTGTCACCCTGGCCGGGCTGGTGAAGATCTCGCTGCCGACGCGCGACGTGCTGCTGTGCGACGGAGGCTATGTCCGCTGGGGTGACGAGGAATATCTCTCGCTCGATCCGGTGTTCGGCACGATCGGTGTCCTCGAGGCGCTGACCGAAGGAACCGGGGACGAGCTGCCCGCCGGCAAGATCACCTTCCTGCCGCCCGAGCTGGCCGCCGCGATCGATCTGTCGCGGCCGGGGTTTCAGGGGTCGCGCGTCCAGATGTGGATCGCCGAGATCGACGAGGCGACCGGCGCGCCGATCGGCGCGCCCGACAAGATGGCCGACTGGCAGAGCGACCGCACCATCCTGCGCCGGGGTGGCGAGGTGCCGCGCTCGCTCGAGATGGTGTGCGTGTCGCGCTCGCAGCGGCTGCTGGTGCGCAACGATGGCAACGCGATGTCGACGACCGGCCATCAGCGCCTGTTCCCCGGCGAACGCGGGCACGACAATGCCTTGGGTATGGAGATCGAGGTGGCATGGGGTGTCGCCTCGCCGCCGCGCGGGGTGCAGGCGGCATGATGCGCGATCTGGCGCAGCGTGCCGAGGCGACGCAGTCTGTCGTCGATCGGTTCCGCGCGCGTCCGTTCGGATGGGCGACGGCGGGCACCTGCATCCACCTCGCGCGCGCACAGATGCGGGCGCTGGGCCACCGGCCGCCGCCGATCCCGCGGTTCCGTTCGGCGATCGGCGCGCGTCGGGCGCTGATGGCGACGGGTCACGCGGATCTCGCCGGCCTGCTCGATTCGATGCTGCCGCGCATTGCGCCGGCGGCGATGTGGGTCGGTGATCTGGCGCTGATGCGGGGCGACGGTGAATTCGACGCGATCGTCGTGTCGGCCGGCCGGCTGATGGCCGGCTATCATTCCGACGAGCGGCACCGCGGCGTCGTCAATATCGAGGCTCACGACTTCATCGGGGCGTGGCGGTTGTGAGCGGTGTCCTGCGCGTCGTCGGTGCGGTCGCTGGCATCGTCGCCATGGTGCCGAGCCCGATCCAGCCAATCGCCGCCGCCGTCGCCGTCGCGGCGAATATCGGGGGGGCGCTGCTCGCCAAGAAGCCGGCGCCGGTCGCGACCGGGTCCGTCAACAAGACGACCATCGGCGCGAACCAGCCCCGGCCGTACATCATCGGCGAGACCTACTATGCCGGCAATCGGCGGCACTGGACTGGCTATGGCGGGAAGGTCGGGGGCGTCGAGAACCCCTATTTGCTGATGGTCGACGTCTATTCCGGCGCGGGACCGGTCGAGGGGCTGGTGGCGCGCTATCTCGACTATGTCGAGCTGACGATGTCCAGCAATGCCGCGACCGGCTATGCCGCCGCCCATCTCTACAGCTACGACCAGCTCGGTCATACGCCCGAGCCGGCGGCGCTGGCGGTCCACTGGACGACCGCCCCAGGGTGGGGGGCGGACTACAAGCTTTCGAGCTACGCGGCGATCTCGTGGTGCCTGCGCTTCGACGAGGATGCCAAGATCTTCTCTGCCGGCGTGCCCGCGACCGGGGCAGTCTGGCGCGGGGTCAAGGCATATGACCCGCGCAAGGATTCGACCTACCCGGGCGGGGTCGGGTCGCACCGCTGGGCCGACCCGTCCGACAAGGTCGCGTTCGCCGCTGCGAAGGCGACATGGGAATGGACGCGCTGCCCGGGGCTGCACGGCCTGCGCTACGCGCTGGGGACGTGGGAGCGGGACGAGACCAGAACCGACGACCCGTATCTCAAGACCTTCGGCATCGGTATTCCGATGGACGGAATCCGTGTAGCCGACTTCGTCGCCTTGGCGAATGTCTGCGATGCCAATGGCTGGCATGTCGACGGGACGATCTTCGAGCCGGGCAGCCGCAATGAGAACCTGAACAATATTTTGGCCGCCGGCGGGGCCGAGCGCTGTTGGGTCGGCGGCCGCCTCGCGCTGAAGCTCAGCGCGCCGCGTGTCGCCGTCGATACGATCACCGAGGATGATCTGGCGACCGACGACGTCGAGGTAGGTGCGATGCAGGGGTGGGAGCAGCGGATCAACACGCTGACCCCGAAATTCCGCTCGGCTGCGCACAAATGGGAATATGTCCCGACGAAGCCGGTGCAGGTGGCGACGTTTCTTGCCGAGGATGGCGAGGAGAAGGGCGACGAGCGCCAATACAATCTCGTCCAGAGCGCGGACCAGGTGGCGCAGCTCGCTGCCTATGAGCTGTGGGACGCGCGCGAGCTGGGCGAGATCGTCATCACCTGCAAGCCGCGCCTGCGCCGCTATGGCCCGGGCGATCTGGTCATCGTCGACCTGCCCGACGACGGCCTGCCGGCGACGCCGTGCGTGATCCTGCGCCGGACGCTCGATCCGGCCACGATGACGGTGCAATTCGTGCTGATCGGCGAGACGGCCGCGAAGCATGCCTTCGCGCTCAGCCAGACCGGCACCGTGCCGCCGACGCCGGCGCTGGGCGGCACGCAAGCCTATGACGACGCGGTGCCGCAGCCGGTCGCTGCCCTGACCGAGACGGTCGCGGCACAGGCCGAGCTGATCGAGGCGCAGCAGCAGACGCTGACCGAACAGGCAACGCTCGTCGCGGCGCAGGCCGTGACGATCGAAGCGGTCAGCGGCCGCGTGAAAAAGCTCGAGGAAGCCGACCAGTAGGTCCGGCCCTCGCCAATCCAAGGAAATCGCCATGGCCACTACCGCCTCGCTGCCCATTACGGTGTGGCGCAATGACGACGTGTACGAGCTGCCGCTGCGCGTGCGCGGGCTCGATCTCACGACCGTCGCGCTGGCCATGCAAATCCGCATGCACGGCGACGCCTCGGGTCCCGCGCTGATCGATCTCGCCAAGGTGACGAATGGCAATGCCGAGGGCCTGCGCGTCGCCGGCGTCGTGATGGAGAACGGCCTGCCGGTCAGCGACGTGCGGATTCGCATCAACAAATCATCGCGCCAGGCGCTGCCCTACATGGGTGAGGCGGGCGATGCGTGCCGGCTCGAATATGCCCTGCTGATTGGGGGGCGCACCCGCCTGATCGGGCCGGTCATCCTGCCGGCGCACGCCTTCGGATCGGATGCCGCGCCAGCGTCGCGGCCGGCGAGCTGGGGCCGGGCGGCGAATGACGAGCTGCCGATCGCCGGCGCGACGCTGACGATCGCGGCCGACCAGCGTGTCGAACTGGTGATCGATGGCGCCGGCGAGACGGGCGCGCTGATCGAGGCAGGGCGGGCTGCTGCTGCTGAAGCGCAAGGCTGGGCCGAGGGTGAGAACCTCGCGAGCGGCCGATCGGCGCGTGCGTGGTCGCGCGAGGCGGAGCGGCAGGCGGGGGCGTCGTCGGTCGCGGCGGCGATCGCCGCCGGCTTCGTCGGGGGCGTGCTGTATCCGACGATCGCCGCCGGCCTCGCAGCGGCGCCGCCCGACGGCTTCTTTGCGGTGCGCGGTGAGAATGCCGCCATTTATGCCCGCCTCTACAAAAAGGTGAACGGGCAGGCTGTCGAGCAGACATATCTCGCCGGCGGCCTCGGCCTCGCGATGGTCGGCCAGCGCGCCGACAAGGGGCGGACGTTCGACGTGACCGACTATGGCGCGGTCGGCGACGGCGTCACCAACGATAGCCCGGCGTTCAAGCTCGCCAATCGCATGTGCGCACTGGCGGGCGGGGGCACGGTCTTCGTGCCCAAGACCAGCGCCTTCTACCTGATGGGCGATCCGTATCGTGTCGTCGGGACGGTCGGCGGCGGACCGAATGACCCGCCGTTCAATCGCGGCATTATCTCGCTGCTGCCGGGGGTGAGTTGGGCGTCCGATGGTGCCGAGGTGCGCGTGTCGGGTGGCAGGGCCTATTCCGGCTCGCTGTTCTATCACGACTTCTACGACGCCGGATCGCCCGACATCGTCGATGTCAGCTTCACCGGCCTGTTCCTGAACGGGAACATCGAGAACCAACTCCAGCCCTTCTATCCCAAGGGCACGACCGACGACGGTCGCATCTGGCAGCACGGACATGGTATCGCGATCTACCGTGGGCGCGGTCTGCGCGTTACCGGCTGCAAAATCCGGGGCTTCTGGGGCAATGGCGTCCACGTCCAGACCGAGCCATTCCCGGCCTATACCGACCTGAAGACGATCCCGCAGGTCAGCGTCGACACGAAGATCATGTTCAACGAATTCGTGGACATCTTCGGCATCGCGGTCTGCGGCTGCAACACACAGGCGATGGAGATCGCGTACAATTACATCCATGGCGATGGCTATTGGGTGGGCGCGATCACGCCCGAGGTCGCCTATGAAGAGGGCGTGATGATGGACTGGAACATCCATCACAATCTCATCGACTTCCGCGACGGCAAGCTACCGATCGAGAGCGTCCTCGCACTGACCAGCAGCACCGATCCAGCGGGCCAGCAATATCGCAGGCGCACGCGCCGCGCACTTTGCGCGATCCTCGCCTACAATCAGTACACCAACGGGAAGTATAACGACCACCTTCGTGGTATCCGTTTCACCGACAACGTCGTGTATCAGGGCTTCGTCCAGATCTACAATTTCGCCGACGTCGACGTATCGCGCAACAGCTTCTACGGCGCGTATGAGGATATGACCGGGGTCTTCCTGAGCGGCGGCGCGGTGATCGAGATCGGATCGTACAGCGATACGACGGGCCTCCATAACGCCCGCGTTGCCGACAATACGATCAACTGGGACATCGAAGGCTTCGGCATCAATGTCATGCGGACCGACGACATTCAGGTCAGCGGCAATCTCGTGAAGAAATGCCGCTGGGGCGGCATTCGGATTGCCACCTGTTCCGGGACCGTATCGCATAATCGCATCATCAATGTCGGCATGCCGGTATCCGACACGGAATTCGCGGCCAACCCGAGCTTGTCGCCCGGCTGCGTCGTGTACGGCACCTATTCGCGTCCGCTCTCCTTCTTCCACGAGGAGTATATCGAAAATCGTACCGGCGCGGCGCGGGCGATGCGGCATGGACTGGTGGTCAACGCCGGCCTCGATCCCGCCAAGGGCATCTACGCCCGCCTGTGCACCAGCACCGGCATCCTCGGCGATACCGTCAAGGATACCGGCGGCGAGGGCGGCGGGCCGGTGCGCGCGTGGGGCAATACCAAGGACGGCGACGATACCTTCCGCGTCAATCGCGGCCTTGCCGCGCGCAATGTCGAGACGTCGGGCAGCATCGTCAGCCGGGTCGGCCTCGTCCGCGCGCCGTATCTGGAAGCGACCGCCCCGGCCGGTGGCAAGGCGACCGTCTCTTTCCTCACCAACGATTACCTCGCTCTCCAATTCCATGCGAGTGAGGACGGCACCTTCGTCGCGCAGAAATTTGACGGGACGACGACGGGCAAGGGGGCTTTCCAGAGCAATATCTGGCACGTCACCGCCGGCGGCAATCTCGCGCTGGGGACCGATTGGCGGCGGCCGATGTTGCTGAACGGCACGCTGCGCTGCTGGTCGGTCGGCGGGCGCGTCTACACCAAGCCCGGAGCCGATCCGACGACCGAAACGGATGGCAGCCTGCTAATCCAGCGCGTCGCCGTGCCGGAGACAGCGACGTCGCCCGGCATCGAGGGCCAGAGCGCCTGGGACGCCTCCTATCATTACCTCTGCACCGGCGCGAACCAGTGGCGACGCACGCCGATCGCTACCTGGTAACGCATTCCCGAAAGGATCTGACATGCCCAACATTCTGGCACCCGCTGGCTTCGTGCCGGCGTCGGCGATCACGTTTGGCCCGATCGGTGGGGAAGCGACCGCGGTGTCGCCGGCGACGCCGCTGCCGGCGTACATGCCCGGCGGGCTGACCGTCGTGTCCGCCTCACTGACGCGGCCGGCCGACACCACCGCCTATGCCGCCGGCGACCTGGTCGCGAATGCGGTGGCCGCCAGCGCGGTCGTGCCGATCGAGCTGACCGAGGTGACGCGCGCCGGCGTCGAGGCGATCCGCATCGAGCGCGTCCGGCTGCGCAAGACCAGCCCGGCGCTGGTGGGCGCGGCGTTCCGCGTCCACCTGTTCCGCCGGCCGCCCACCGTCACCGCCGGGGATAATGGCGTCTTCGACAACGGCACCGGCCTGCTCTCGCTTGCCGACATCACCGGCTATGTCGGGTCGGCCGACATCATCATGGACCGCGCGGCGGCGATCGGCGCGATCGGCGTGGGGCTGGTCAATGGCGGCGGCGGGATCACCTGCGAGACGGGCGCGGTCGTCGGCAAGGAGCGCAGCCTGTGGGCGCTGATCGAGGCGCGGGGGGCGTACACGCCGATCGCTGGCGAGACCTTCGCGCTGATGATCGAGGGGGCGCGGAGCTGATGCACGCTGGACTTCGCAGCGCGCTTTTCGGCAGCGCGCTTCCGCTCGCCGGCTTCGAGCTGGGCATGGACTTCCGCGCCGGGTGGTATCGATCGGGCGCGATCGTCACGCGCGATCCGGCTGCGCTGCCGGGGCAGGCATTTACGCGGCCCGACCTGAAATTCGAGGAAGTGGGCGGCGTATTGGTGCGGGTCGCTCCAAGCGCGCCCCTCATTGTCCCCGGTCTTGGGTTCCTTGCCCGAACTTCGTACCGAAATTTCATGCCGAACAGCAGTTGGTCGGGGGCGGCGCCCAATAGCCAAGTCCCGCAGATTGGGATTGCCACCGCCGCACAGAATGGAATTACCCGCCGTGTCGAGGCATTGGGCAGCATAGATTTTGGCAACGGGACCGTACTGCCATACATAGACTTGCGCGTATTTGGGACCGCGACGGCGAACACCAGCACTTATCCAGTGCTAAGTGGCACGAATAACGCCTCGATGCCTGACGCGGCCGTAGATGAGCGGTGGACGGCGTCGATAGGCGCGCGGCTCCTTCCCGGTGGCGTCATGCCGGGCTGCAACATCGGCCTGACCGCCAGTGCGCGAAGCCGGGATGGAAGTACCATTTACGGCACATACAGTAATGACCTGATGACGCTGGGCGAATGGAAAGTCGCAGGTGACTGGGCCATCACCACGACCCCGGCGCTACCTGCAAATACCGGTAGCATGTGGATGTTTCTTTCAATGTTCATCCCGTCTGGGGCGACCGTGGATTATACCATCCGCCTGTTCGCGCCGAGCCTTGTGAAAGCCGCGATCCGTGGGCCGTACATTCCGACCGGTGGCGCGTCCGTCGGCATCAACACCGATAACATGCGTCTGGGGCAACCGATCCCTGCTGACGATAACTGGGTGATTTTGCACTCCGCCGTCATGCAGCGGACGACGGCGCAGCAGAATGGGAACGATCGCCTCTGGAACCTCGCGCATGGTGCGGTGGAGCGCTTTGCCGTTTACCGAAGTGGTCCTGCCGATGGTGCGCCTGGTCGGATCAATGCCCTGTCCACCATTGCTGATGGCACGCGGACGGGATCGGGGACGGCCACTATCCTGCCTGCTGGGCGGATCGTCACCGCGCTTGTGAAGACGGGCGGAAGCTACCGTCTCGTTGTGCGGGGGCCGGACGGCGCGATCTCCTACTCGCCGCAATGGACGCCAAGCGCCTATCCGTCGCCTATCGACTATTTCTACCTGTCACCGGCCATCGACGGCTACCACGAATTCTTCGGCTATCGACGGGGCACCTTCAGCGATGCGCAGGTCGCCGGCATGCTGGCGGCGCTGGCATGAGCGCCGCCGCCCGGCCGCCGTTCGGGTGGAAGGAGGCGCTGATGCTCGCCTGCACGATGGTCGGCCCGGCGGCGGTCGTCGCCGGCGTCATCCGGTCGGACGGCAAGAGCGAGGCGCTGATCGAGGACACCGCGCGCCGCGTCGTCCAGCTCGAGGTCGACGGCCGGGCTGAGCGCGAGCGGCGCGAAGCCGATCGCGAAGCGTACCGGGCACTGGCGGCACAGAATGCCGAGCGGTTGGCGCGGATCGAGACGCTTCAGATGCGTGGAGCCGCGCGATGATGCCCGATCCCGCCGCCCTGATCCTCGCCGGATCGGCTATCTCCGCCGTGCCGCCGCTCGGCCGCCTGCTCTCCACGCTGCGCCCCCGCCGGCCGGACATCGCCGCCGCCGCGGCGCTGCTCGCCTCGACGCCGCTCCACCATATCGACCCGGCGCTGATCGGCGCGCCACCGCGCGCGATCGTCACCCGGGCATAAACCGCCGGCGGCCGGACGCCGCCACCTCCATCGGAGACATCACCCAATGAAGCTCACCCCTGACTGGCGTCAGGCGTGGCGCTGGTGGTCCGTGCGCCTGTCGGCGCTCGGCTCGCTGCTCTGCGCCTTCGCCCTGGCGTCGCCCGACACGCTGTTGACGGTTTGGCAGGCGCTGCCGGCCGACGTCGTCGCCCTGCTGCCCGAGCGCCTCGCGGCGGTCGTGCCGCTGATCCTCTTCACGCTGACGATCGGCGCGCGCCTCGTCCAGCAGCAGCCCGCCGAGGTGCCCGATGACCAGTAAAGCGCAAGGTGTGCAGAAGCCCCGCAAAGGCCTGCTGGTCGCGCTGGTCGGGGCGATCGCCGCGACCGGCCTGTTCGTCTCGGTCCCGCTCGAGGAAAGCGGCCGCGTCCAGCGCGCCGAGGTGACGGCCGCCGGCGACGTCGTCACGACGCACGTCAGCGGTCCCGAGCATCGCACCGCGTACCGCGACATCGTCGGCATCCTGACGATCTGCGACGGCGATACCGCCAATGTGAAGGCGGGGCAGGTCGAGACGCGGGCCGGGTGCCAGGCGCGGCTCGAGCGTCAGATCCTCGCCCACGCCCAGCCGGTGATGGCGTGCATTCCGCAGCTTGCGGCACCGGGGATTGATTACCAGCGATGGGCAGCAATCAGCCTTGCTTACAATGTCGGCACGTCGGCTGTTTGCAAATCGTCGATGGCCCGGCATTTCCGCGCCGGGCGCTGGCGGCAGGGGTGCAATGCTATCCTGATGTGGAACCGCGCCGGCGGCCGCGTCGTGCGCGGCCTGACGTTGCGGCGGGAACGGGAGCGGGCGATCTGCCTGCGGGGACTGTGATGGTGCGGCCCTTCGCCCCCGTCGCAATCGCGATGCTGCTGGCGACCAGCGGCTGTGCCGGCGGCGTCCGCCTTGACACCGCTGGTGCCGCGATCGATGTCGTGCAGCAGCAGCTCGATCGGCTCGAGACGATCCGCACCAGGATCCTGCCGGCGATCGCGCCGGACCGGGCGGCGCGGATCGAGCGCGCGATCGTCGCGGCCGAGGAGCTGCTGCGCATCGCGCGCGTCGCCGTCGACGTCGCCACCCGGGCGGCCGCGCTTCGCCAGGCGGACCGGACCGTCGCGGTGATCGAAAAGGCATCGGCGCGATAGACGGCCGCAGTCCGACGTGTAGCATTTAGCATCCGACATGGATCGAATTCATTCCACTATGGCGATATTTGGAACGGTTGCGAAACCTACGTATTTTCGGGGGGTCGGTCGCCTGCCTGTAGGAGTGATTATAGGGTACCCAGGGGTCGTCGGAAGGGAATACGTCGACTTCTATCTGCCGCCGCACGGACCTGGAATTCCGTGCCGCCCTACGCCCAAAGCCCCAGGTCCGAAAGTCCCAGGCGCAGGCAGGTCCAGGCCACCGCACGTGCTTGGGGCGCTCGGGCTTCCCTGATCCGTACCCTTGGGCGGTATTTTCCAACCATCGCACAGGACTGCGGGTATCGTGTGGGTACTGCCGGTTTGCGCAGGATCGAAAACCGGCGGTTTTCCACGTGTTTCCATGATGCGCAGGCGGACGGATTGTCCGCCGCGACGATCCAAAAATGTCATCGCAAAATGGAAGCCGCCAGCAGGCGACAAGGGAATGTACACTGCTGGCGGGCAGCCGAAGCAACCATCACTGTGAAGGGAGCGGTTGCTTCAAACTGCGTCGTTGCTCTGCCGTTCGAGTATGCCTGCCGCAAGGGCGGATACCGTACACGCAATGGGCTCCTTCGAAACATCTGCCTTGATGAAGGCTGCTTCAGAATAATTGCACAGTGCATTCTGCCTTTTGACAGACAACGCGCGCCGCCACTTAACTTTTTCCAAAATTGAACCGGTCGCCCGTGCGCTGTGCATTTCCAACCGCGAGCTTTGGAAAATAAGGGTACGCCCAGTACCAAACTCGACGGCGAACACTGTTCCCGATTTCCCAACAACGATCGCCTCTTCGATCCTCGTGAGCAGGTCCGGCCCTTCGGAACCGAGGAACACGGCGTGCCCTGTTCGAAGAAATCCATTTGCGGCCGTCATAGCTTCCTCGGCCTCTCCCTCTTCCATTGTCGCCACCCCCTTTTCCGAAGCGTGGCAGGCACTTAGTTCGGGATTATGAACATTTTATGCTTACAAACGTCGCGGTACGAGCCGCGCGGGTAAAGCCGCGCGCTTATAAACTATCGGATGGTCTCGGCCTGCACCTTTATATTGCGCCGTCCAGCCTTCGGTCCTGGCGCTGGCGCTTTCGCCTCAATGGCCGGGAGTTGCTGCTGACGCTCGGTCAGTATCCCGACATGGATCTGATCGCTGCGCGCGCTGCGGCCGACCACGCCCGGGAGGCGCTGCGCGCCGGGCGCGATCCGCGCGAGGAGCGCGCAGTGCGTTCCGCGATCGATCGTAGCTTCGCCGGCGTCGCCCGCCAGTGGCACGCCCACTACCGCGACCGGTGGACCGAGGTTCACGCGGTCGACGTGATCCGCAGCCTTGAGCGCGACGTCTTTCCCGCGATCGGCGCACTCGATCTCGACGACATCGGCGTGGCCGACATCCGTGACTTGCTGCGCGCGATCGAGGCGCGCGAAGCGATCGAGACCGCCCGGCGTATCCGGCAGCGGATCTCCAAGGTGTTCGCCTTCGGCATCGCCAATGACTGGGGCTCGACCGATCCGGCGATGCAGGTGCGCATCGCGCTCGCGGCCGCGCCGATCGGCGGCGAACAGCTCGCCCTCGTGACGCTCGACGATGCGCGCGACCTGCTGGCGGCATCGGCCGCCGCTGGCGGCCCGGCGATCGTCGAACTGGCGTCGCGCTTTCTGGCGTTGACCGGCGTGCGCCAAGGCACGCTGCGCGGCATGCGCTGGGACGAGGTCGAGGGCGTCGACTGGACCGGCGAAGCGATCGGCCCGGTCGCGCCGGTGTGGCGCGTGCCGGCCGCGCGCATGAAGCTGGCCAAGGCGAAGAAGGCCGATCCGCGCAATGACCATGTGGTGCCGCTGTCGCGCCAGGCGGTGGAGATCCTGCGCGCGGTCCGCGCGCTGCCGGGCAGCAACGTCGTGCTGGTGTTCGGGCGGGGCGACTGTGGCGCGCCGATCGCCGAGAGCGCGATCGGCGCGCTGTACCGTCGCGCCGGCTTCGCCGGTCGGCATGTGCCCCACGGATGGCGCGCGACCTTCTCGACGATCCTGAACGAGCGGTTCCCGGCAGAGCGGGTGACGATCGATCGCGCCCTGGGCCACGCCCCGCGCAAAGAGGTCGAGGTGAATATCAAAGTGGAGCGGGCCTACAACCGATCGATCCAGTATGGACCCCGACGCCGGCTGATGCAGGTGTGGGCCGACCTTCTCATGCCCGATGCGATGGCGGTGCCCCGGCGGTGACGAGGCGGCTTTTCGGCACGGATTGTGCTCGTCCCCGCCGCCGAGCCAAGCTGAGCTGACGGGGCTTCAGCGCGCGACGGTGCAATGGCCGGGCGGGTGCGGCATCGGGGACTAGCACATGGCGGGACGGATGGGCTGGGTGCGGTGGCCTATGGCTACGTGTCGCGGGAGCGACGCCTTATAATTCCATGATATCAGAGAATATTCGGTAGCGGTGCAGTGCCTATCTGGCACTCGCGCTCATCTACAAGCCGAGCAAGGCTGCGGAGCTGGCGCGCCAGCGGGCTGTCGGTGCCGGCGGTGAAGGCGACGTACTGCTCGCAGGTCGCGTCCTTCAGCATGCGTGTCGTCTCGGTCGCATCCTCGCGCCTCCGGTGGGCTGCGTCGGCGGGGATCGGGATCGGCCGGAGCGACTTCGGGAGATACCGGCGAATGATGTCGGGCAGAAAGGTCCGGTATGCATTCGATGTCTGTCGATATGCCTTGCGGTCGCCATCATCGGCTACGCGCTTGAATCGGCGCTGGTGGTCCAGCAGGCCGACCTCTTCCAACAGGACGACCGCCCGCGCAATCGTGCGCCGCCCCAGCCCGGTCCCGGCCGCGAGGCGATCGTAGGATGGGAACACCTTGCCGGCGTTCAGCCGCGCGAAGGTCAGTATCTCCTCGAGGACGCGGACGGCGCCAGCCGTCAGGCGCGCGATGAGGCGCTCCGAAGCCGACAGCGTGGCTCCCTTCGTCCGTACGCTGGTTTTTAGCCGGCGGCCGGCGTCCAGTGCGCGTCGCGCGGCATGCAGTATCCGGTCCGTCTCACCTTTGCCTGGCGCACGGAAATACAGATGCTCGAATGACCCCTCCTCCTTGCTGGAGCGGTGGATTGGCCGACCGGTAATGTGGGGCGAGCCGGAGTGGGAAGAGCGCGCCAGTCCCCCGGCGATCGATGCGAGGGACTGGAATGACGTAGCAGGCATTTCGGCCTCCGAGACGGAAGGTCGATGGGCGCACGAAAGCGCCGCCGGAATGAGGGTCCGACGTGCGCTGGTCGTGGTGGGTGGGTCAGCAGCTAGTCGCTGCCGACGGCGGGCCTCGTGCCGGCTGGGGATATTGGGGGCCGTGGATACCGGCCCGGCGGGTCAAACCTTGACGGTACGACCCGCTCGGTTATGCGGGGAGCGATCCTTCGCTACCACCCGCGACAGTCCGATAGCCGACGTCGTCATGCGCCAAGCGCCATCCACATCCTCCGCTGATTAATGTGACGTTCACCGATTTTTTGGTAGAACATAATCCTCTGTCGTTCGTTGGCTTGAAAACAGAATAATATAACGAGAGGATGGACTGTCATGGCCAAAGTCGCTGGCGCCTCCGCCCGTCATCGCCTGTCGGGTATCGATCGGGTTCCCAATCCCACAGGCCTGCTGCTTTGCATGGCGGTCGCGGTGCCGATCTGGGTGGGAATCCTCGCGCTGATCTTCTGATGCGTCGGGCACGACGCCTTGCTGCGACGGCTCGATCCCCCATGTTGCGTTCGACAGCGCGTTCGTCCTAGACGGCGCGATCAATCGAACGGAACAGAACGTCATGGCCGCTACCCACACCACCCGTATGCTCGTCCTCGGATCGGGACCGGCAGGGCTTTCCGCCGCCATCTATGGCGCGCGCGCGGGGATGGAGCCGATCGTGGTGCAGGGCATCCAGCCTGGCGGCCAGTTGATGACGACCACCGACGTCGAGAACTACCCCGGCTTTCGCGAGGTGGTGCAGGGGCCGTGGCTGATGGGCGAAATGCAGGCACAGGCTGAGCATGTCGGCACGCGCATGATGTGGGACACGATCGTCGATGTCGACGTGACCAACCGTCCGTTTCGCCTGACCGGCGACAGCGGCGATGTATATGAGGGCGAGGTCTTGGTGATCGCCACCGGCGCACAGGCGCGCTGGCTGGGCCTCGACAGCGAGGAGTTGTTGAAAGGCAAGGGCGTGTCGGCCTGCGCGACCTGCGACGGCTTCTTCTATCGCGGCAAGAAGGTGGCGGTGATCGGCGGCGGCAATACGGCGGTCGAGGAAGCGCTCTATCTCACCAACCACAGCGACGACGTGACGATCATCCATCGCCGTGACAGTTTCCGCGCCGAACGCATCCTGCAACAGCGTCTGTTCGCCAGCGACAAGATCAGCGTGTTGTGGAACAAGCAGGTCGAGCGGTTCGTCGGCGGCGGCACCCCGCACGGTCTCGTCGCGATCGAACTGAAGGACACTGTGACCGGTGAGTTATCGACGCTGGAGGTCGACGGCGGCTTCGTCGCGATCGGTCACCATCCGGCGACCGAACTGTTCCGGGGTCATATCGCACTGGACGACGATGGCTATATCGCGGTCGAAACTGGATCGACCCGCACCAGCGTGCCCGGCGTCTTCGCCTGCGGCGACGTGATGGACAAGGTCTATCGTCAGGCGGTGACGGCGGCCGGGACCGGCTGCATGGCCGCGCTCGACGCCGAACGCTTCCTGCAGGCCGCCGAATTCGCCGATCTGGCCGAAGCCGCCGAGTAACCGCCGCCCATTTTGCCCTTGCGTCGTTACAGACGCAAGGGCGACGGGCTCAGCGTAGCGCCGCCAGCATCTGCTCGCGCAACCATGCTGCGTCACCGTCGCGTCCGAAGCTGTGGCTGGCGGTCGGCCGCGATACGACCGGTACTTGCCGCGACAGGCGTTCGCCGCGCCATTCGCTGGCAAAGGCGATGGCGGTATTGTCGCCCTCGGCCAGCAGGATGCGCGTCGGCGTTCCCTGCTCCAGCCCGGCGACGAACGCGGCCATCAGCGGCGACCGCTCGTGCTTCGCGGCGATGATCTTGCGAACCCCGCCGATGACTCCGCGCAGGTCGACCCCGCCGCGGACCAGCCGTAACCATTCGGCGGGCGAACGCAGCCGCTCGCCATAGCGTGCCCGGATCGCGGCGGCGGGCGGCAGCTCGTCGAGCGGCTCGATGATCCACGGGTTCGCGAGCAGCAACGCATCGATCCCCGCGGCCTCATGGAACAGCGCCAGCGCGGTCGCCGCATCGCAATTGCCGAAGGCGACGATCCGCCCGACCCCCGCCTGCGTACGAAAGGCAGCGGCGGCAGCGGCAATATCGGGTCCGCTCGACCGGAAGCCGAGGTTGATCCCGCCCGACTCCCCGATCCCGCGCCGGTCGAAGCGAAATACCGGAAAGCCCTGCGCGGCGATCGCGGCGGCGGCGAGCGCCATGCCGCGATGCGCGCCAATGCGCAGTTCGTTGCCGCCCGAGACGATCAGCAGCCCGGTGTCGCCCGCCGCCTCGTCCAGCGTCGCGGCCAGCGTCTCGCCCATGCAGGGGAACGTCAGATGCCGGCGCATGCACGGCTCCATGCGGCAAGGTCTTCGGCAAGTTCCTCGGCCAGCACCCGGTCGTCGCCGGGTTCGGCCCGCCGCCACAACGGCGCGGCGTCGATCCGCAGGTCGGCAGGCGCCGGATCGGTGCCCAGCCTGACTATCCGTACCGGATGCGTCACGGCCGGCACGGCGGCGCCCAGTGCGTCGAGCAGGGGCCGGGCGATGCGGTTGCCGCTCAGCATCGCCACCGCCTCGCCGCTGTCGGCCTCGCCCGCCGCCTTCGCTACGCGGTGCAATTCGCGGACCAGCCGCGCGCCGGGCTGTGGGCTCAACTGCCACCGCCCGGCGACGTCGGCCTCGCCATCGATCAGCGCGCCGCCCCGGATCGATGCGGCGATCACCGGTCGCCCGGACGTCGCGCAGGCGGCGGCGAAGGCGGCGCGCCAGTCCGACAGGCTCGCCGCCTCGGTCGGGATCAGGCTATCGCCCTGTCCGGGCAGATCGGGCAGCATCGATCCGACGCCACGCTCGGCCAGCGCGCGCAGCAGACCGACCGCGAAGGTCCGCGTCCGGTTCGCTTCCTCGAACGGGGGCAGCGCCAGCGCCACGACCGGGCCGTCCGCCGGGCCGAAGCGCCACAGCGCTTCCTGCCCCCCGGCCCAGTCGTAGCGGTCGATCAAACGAGCGCCTTGCCGCTGGCGAAATGGACCAGCGAGCCGAAGCTTTCCATCGTGTCACCGTCGATGTCGTCGTCTTCGATCAGGATGCCGAGCCGGTCTTCCAGTTCGGTGAGCACACCCGCCACCGCCATCGAATCCAGTTCGGGCAGCGCGCCGAACAACGGCGTATCGTCGCGGAACGCGGCGACCCGATCGTCCGACAGGCCCAGCACGTCGCGCAATACCGCCCGCACGGTGGTCTCGATCTCGGTCTTGCCCTCTGGAACCACGCATACCCCCTGTCGCCGGCCTATCCGCCGGACCGTTTCGGCGGATGTACGCGCAAGCCCGTGCGCTGCCAAGCCACGCGCTGGTACAGCCTGTCCCGAACGGGTAAAGGCGGGCGATGCCGTCGCCCGATCCCGTCCCGCTGCCGATCGACATGCTGCCGTCGCGCGGGCAGCCGGACGCGGCCGCGATCCGCGACCGGGACGGGACGCTCGATTATGCCGCGCTGGAGGACCGCGTCGCCCGCATCGCCGGCGGGCTGCGGGCACGGGGCCTGCGTCCCGGCGACCGGGTCGCGACGTGGCTTCCCAAGACGCGGCTGGCCTGCGTCCTGCCGCTGGCGGTGGCACGGGCCGGACTGGTCCACGTACCCATCAATCCTGCGCTCAAACGGGCGCAGGTCGCGCATATCCTTGGCGACAGCGGCGCGGCGCTGCTGCTGACCCAGCCGGGGCGCGCGGCGACGCTGGCCGATGGCGACGTGCCCGATGGTTGCGCGGTCATCGTCGAGCCGCCCGAGGGCGATGCGATCGGTGCCGATCCGACGCGCGATTGTCATGCGCTGGCCGCGATCCTCTATACCTCGGGCTCGACCGGGCGGCCCAAGGGGGTGATGCTCAGCCATGCGAATCTGTGGCTCGGCGCGATCTCGGTCGCGCACTATCTGCGGCTGACGCCGGACGACCGGGTGCTGGCGGTGCTGCCGCTCAGCTTCGACTATGGCCAGAACCAGTTGCTCTCGACATGGGCGGCGGGCGGCAGCGTCGTCCCGCTCGATTATCTGACCGCGCGGGATGTGGTGAAGGCGGTCGAGCGCTTCGACATCACCACGCTGGCCGGCGTGCCGCCGCTATGGACGCAGTTGATCGAGACGGGGTGGGACGACGCGGTCGCCGGCCGGCTGCGACGGCTGACCAATTCGGGGGGGGCGCTGACCGTGCCGCTCATCCGGGCGTTGCGCGGGCGGTTCCCGGTGGCCGATCTCTACGCGATGTACGGCCTGACCGAAGCATTTCGTTCGACTTGGCTCGATCCGGCGCTGATCGATGCCAACCCCGACGCGATCGGCCGCGCGATCCCGTTCGCCGAGGTCGCCGTCGTCCGCCGCGACGGCAGCCGCGCCGCGACGGGGGAGGCGGGCGAGCTGGTTCATGCCGGGCCGCTGGTCGCACAGGGATATTGGCGGGATGCGCCACGCACCGCGCAGCGCTTCCGCCCCGCGCCCGACTGGATGGAAAGCGGCGGCACCGCGGTCTGGTCGGGGGATAGCGTGGCCCAAGGGAGCGACGGCCTGCTGCGCTTCGTCGGTCGCGCCGACGAGATGATAAAGGTCGCCGGCAACCGCATCAGCCCGACCGAGATCGAGGAAGCGGTGCTGGCAGGCGGCGAGGTGGCGGAAGCCGTCGCGATCGGCGTGCCCGATCCCCGGCAGGGGCAGGCGATCACCGTCGTCGCCCGCGCGCTGGTCGCCGATGCCGAGGACCGCGTCCGCGCCCGCCTGCGCCGCGACCTGCCGATGTTCCAGCAGCCGACACGCTATATCTGGGTCGATACCATGCCGCGCAACGCCAATGGCAAGCTCGATCGCTCGGGCCTGCGCGCGCTGGCGCTGGAGCGCGACGCATGAAGCCTGTCGGACCGATCCCGCCGGCCTTTGCCGGACAACGCCGGTTGCAGGTCGGCGGGGTCGACTTCGCCGAGTTGCTGGCGCGGGCCGGCGACACGCCCGCGTTCCTGTACGACGGTGCGGTGATCGCCGGTCGGGTCGCGGCCTTGCGCGCCGCGCTGCCGCCGTCGGTCGGCATTCATTATGCGATCAAGGCCAATCCGCATGCCGATGTGCTGGCGCTGATCGCGCCGCTGGTCGACGGTCTCGATGTCGCCTCGGGCGGTGAACTGGCCAAGGCGATTGCGGTCAAGCCGGCGCGGGCGATCAGCTTCGCAGGACCCGGCAAGCGCGACGACGAACTGACCTCGACATTGCGGGCTGGGGCCACGCTCCACGCGGAATCGGAAGGCGAGGTGGAGCGCACGCTGGCCATCGCCGATCGCCTGGGGCTGACCCCGCGCATCGCGGTGCGGGTGAACCCCGATTTCGAACTGCGCGGATCGGGCATGCGGATGGGCGGACGCGCCTCGCCCTTCGGCGTCGATGCCGCGCGCGTGCCGGCACTCGTCCGCCATATCGTCGCGGCCGGCGCGGACTGGCACGGCTTCCACATCTTCGCCGGATCGCAGACGCTCGACACCGCCGCGCTGATCGAGACGCAGGCGGCGACCGTCACGCTCGCCGCGCGCCTGTCGGACGAGGCCGGCCATGCCCCGGCGTTCGTCAATCTGGGCGGCGGGTTCGGCATCCCCTATTTTCCAGGCGATACGCCGATCGACGTCACCGCGATCGGTGCCGCGCTGGGCGATACGCTCGCCGCTCGCGACCCGGTCCTTTCGCAAACCGGCTTCGCGATCGAACTCGGCCGGTATCTGGTGGGCGAGGCAGGGGTCTACTGTACGCGCGTCGTCGACGTGAAACGCAGCGGCGATGAATGGTTCGTCATCATCGATGGCGGATTGCATCACCAACTGGCCGCCAGCGGCAATTTCGGCACGGTGGTGCGCCGAAATTATCCGGTCGCGCTGGCCGACCGGATGAATGCCGACCCGGCAATCACCGCGTCGGTCGTGGGTTGCCTTTGCACCCCGCTCGACCGCCTTGCCGACCGGATCGCCTTGCCTGCGGTATCGGTCGGCGACACCATCGCGATCTTTCAGGCGGGAGCCTATGGCGCGACCGCCAGCCCGCAGGCGTTTCTCGGCCACCCCCCGGCGCGCGAACTGCTGGTCTGAACGTACCCAACCGTCCCGATCCGGGGCAGGGCGGTTGCGGCGCTACGCAAGGCAACCCTATCTTTACCCCTTAACCTTCATGGTCGTTGGCAGTCCCGCGTCAGGTCGCTCCTGCGGTCGCGCTTGTTTGGATGAGGTATGGTATGCGCGGTAAGCGGCAATTGGGGTTTGGGGTCTGCGTCGCGGCGCTGCTGGGTGGCTGCTCCGGCGGCGCCCGTCCCGAACTGCCCCCGGCACCGTTCGTTCAGGCGCGCGAGGCGCCAGGCGAGGATTATGTCATCGGTCCGCTCGACCAGCTCAACATCTTCGTGTGGCGCAATCCCGAATTGTCGGCCAAGGTGCAGGTCCGCCCCGACGGCCGGATCACCACGCCGCTCATCAACGACATGCCCGCCACCGGCAAGACGCCGGCGATGCTGGCCGACGACCTGAAGCTGGCACTGGGCGAATATATCAAGGACCCGCTCGTCTCGGTCATCGTCGAGAATTTCTCGGGCACGTTCAGCCAGCAGGTGCGCGTGGTCGGTGCGACCGAAAAGCCCGCCTCGATCCCGTATCGTGCGAACATGACGCTGCTCGACGCGATGATCTCGGTCGGGGGCCTGAGCGAATTCGCCGCCGGCAACCGCGCGCGTCTCGTGCGCTACGATCGCGCATCGGGCCAGCAGTCGGAATTCGGCCTGCGCATTTCAAGCCTGCTCAAGAACGGCGATTCGAGTGCGAACGTGCGGTTGCAGCCGGGCGACGTCATCATCATCCCCGAGAGCATGTTCTGAGATGGAAGGGCTGTACGACGAACTGCGGCTGTCGCTGCACGCGATCTGGCAGCGACGCTGGATCGCGCTGGCCATCGCGTGGGTGGTGTGCCTAGGCGGCTGGCTGGCGGTCAGCCAGATCCCAAACAGCTATCAATCGACCGCGCGCGTGCTGGTGCAGATGCGCCAGGTGCTGCCCGGTGCCGAGGCGCAGGTCGCGCAGAACGAACAGGCCAAGGACATCGACCGCGTTCGCCAGACGCTGACCTCGGCGGTCAATCTCGAAAAGGTCGTACGCGGCACGTCGATGGCCGACAGCGTGTCGAGCGACGCCGACGTCGCCGATCGCGTCGCCTCGCTCCAGAACGCGATCAAGCTGACCGCGCAGCAGGACAATCTGTTCGAGATTTCGGCGACCTCGGGCAGCCCGAAGCTGGCGCGCGAGATCGTTCAGAAGATGATCGACATCTTCGTCGAGGATAATCTGAGCAGCGATCGCGACGCGACCAGCCAGTCGCTCCGCTTCCTCGACCAGCAGATCGCGCAGCGCCAGAAGCAGCTTGCCGATGCGGAAAGCCGGCGGCAGGCGTTCGAGCAGCAATATATGGCGCTGCTGCCCGGCACCGGATCGGTCGACGACCGCATGTCGGGGGCGCGCGAGCAACTGGCGCAGATCGAGGGCGATCTTGCCGCCGCGCAATCGAGCCTGAACGCCGCCAATGCCCAGATGGCGGGCACGGCGGCGACGCTGCCGGGCACGGCGGGTTCGGCCATCGCCGGGCCGGCGCGCGCGCGGCTGAGCGCGATCGAAGGGCAGATCGCCGAGGGGCGCAGCCGTGGCTGGACCGACTCGCACCCCGACATGGTCGCGCTCAACCGCCAGCTCGCCAGCGCGCGTGGCGCCGCGCGGAGCGAGGGCACCAGCGTCAGCGGCGGGACGGCGGCATCGCCCAACCCGCTCTACCTGCAACTGCGCGCCGCACAGGCCGAACGACAGGCGCGCGTCGCCGAACTCAACCAGCGCAAGAGCCTGATCGATGGACAGTTGAACGCGCTGCAATCGCGCATCGCCGCCGATCCGCAGGCAGCGGCGCAGCAGTCGCAGCTCGATCGCGACATCGCCTCGCTCAAGACGCAGTATGACACACTGTTCCAGAACCGCGAACAGGTCCGCCTGCAAAGCAGCGTGCAGACCGATACCGATGCGGTGAAGTTCAGCGTGATCGATCCGCCGACGCAGCCGCGCGCGCCGACCGCGCCCAACCGGCCGCTGTTGCTGCTGGGCGTGCTGATCGTCGGGCTGGGGGCGGGGGTGGCGGCCGCCTTCGCGCTCAGCCGGCTCAGGACCAGCTTTGCGACGGCGGGCAAGCTGGAGAAGGTCAGCGGCATGCCGGTGCTCGGATCGATCGGCGAGGTCGTGACCGATGCGGTGAAGACCGGGCGGGCGCGGCGGCTGAAACTGTTCGCGGGCGGGGCCGGCGCGCTCGGGGTCGCGTTCGTGTTCTTGCTGGGGCTTGAATTCGCCCAGCGCGGGCTGGTTGCGTGACGGAGAAGGACCCGATGAACTATTCTCCTCGACCGGTGCGGCCGTCGCTGCTGGAACGTGCCGCCGACCGCTGGACGTTCGCGCCGGCTGTACCGGCGGATGCGATTGCTCCTGAACCGGTGCCCGCACCGGCGCCCACAGCGCCATCGCGCAAGCCAGTGGTGCCCTCGGCACGCCGTCGCCCTGTCGACATCGTGCCGATCGATCGTACCTTGCTGGCCGATCGCGGCATGCTGGTTCCCGGCGGACCGGTGACGGCGCTTGCCGAGGAGTTCCGGCTGGTGAAGCGCCAGTTGCTCGCAACCGCCGATCGTGTCGCGAAGCGCGATGCCGATGCCGCGCGGATGATCCTCGTCTGTTCGGCGCAGCCGGGGGACGGCAAGACTTTTTGCGCCATCAATCTGGCGCTCTCGCTCTCGGCCGAACGTGATGTCGAAATCCTGCTGGTCGATGCGGACTTTGCCAAGCCCGACATTCTCGGGCGATTGGGGCTGCAGGGGGAACGCGGGTTGCTCGATGCGCTGGCCGATCCGGCGGTGGATGCGGAGGCGTTGGTGATCGCGACCGACGTGCCGCAACTGTCGATCCTGCCTGCGGGAACCCGCAGCCATGCCGACACCGAACTGCTGCGCAGCGACCGGGCACGGCAGGTGGTGGCATCGTTGCTGGCCGCCGATCCGAACCGCATCGTCATCTTCGATTCGCCGCCGGCGCTGGCGGCGTCGCCCGCCGCCGTGCTGGCGACGCTGGTCGGGCAGACGATGCTGGTCGTGCGCGCCGACAAGAGCAGCGAGAGCGACCTGCGCGAAGCGGTCACGCTGCTCGACGGTTGCGAGGAAATCCAGTTGTTGCTGAACGCCACCACCTACCGCGCCGATGGCGCGCGCTTTGGCTATTACGGACAGGAGCAGGCATGATGCGCTGGATCGCGCTTCCGATGACATTGGGCATAGGGGCGACCGCCGCCAATGCCCAGCGCGTCGATGTCTCGCCCTATCTGGAGGCCGGACAGGTTGTCGCTGCCGATCTGACCAACGGTGACGTCGTCACCTTTACCCAGTTGACGGCGGGCGTCGATGCGACCGTCACGACGCAGCGGGTGCAGGTGCAGGCCAATTACCAGTATCAGCGCTTCTTCGAATGGGAACGCGGCGTCGGTGACAGCGATGTCCATTCCGGCCTCGCGCGCGCCAACGTGAATCTGTTGCGCGGGTTGAGCCTCGAGGGCGGGGCGATCGCCACCCGCTCGCGCTCGGACATCCGTGGCGGGGGCTTCGGCCCGTTCGTCAACCGCAGCGACGTGAACAGTTCGCAGGTCTATGGCCTGTATGCCGGACCGACGCTCGCCACCCGCGCCGGGCCGTTCGCGGTCAACGCGACCTATCAGTTCGGCTATACCAAGGCCGAGGTGCCCGGCTTCGTCGATCTGCCCGCCGGCCAGCGCCGGCTGGATTATTATGACGAGGCGACCAGCCATCTGGTGTTCGGCAGCATCGGCACGCGCGCCGGCACCCTCCTGCCGATCGGCTTCACCGTGTCGGGCGCATGGACCCGCGAGGACGCCGGCCAGCTCGACCAGCAGTTCGAGGGGACCTATGGCCGGGTCGACGCGGTGCTGCCGGTCACGCCGACGCTCGCGGTCATCGGCGGTGTCGGCTATGAAAAGATCGAGGCGACGCAGCGCGATCCCCTGCTCGACGCGACCGGCGCCCCGGTGCTCGACGGGGCGGGGCGCTATGTCACCGATCCGGCGTCTGCGCCCCGCCTCGCCTATGATACCGACGGCATCATCTGGGATGCGGGTGTGCTGTGGCGGCCGTCGCCGCGCACCACGCTGGAGGCGCGGATCGGGCGGCGCTACGGCACGATGAGCTATATCGGCTCCTTCTCATGGGCCAGCGGCCCGGGGGCGGGGGTGCAGGTCGGCGTGTATGACAGCGTCACCACCTTTGGCCGGCAGTTGACCGGATCGCTGGCGCAACTGCCGACCAGCTTTTTCGGCGGCAACGATCCGTTCGGGTCGCGCTATGGCGGCTGTACCTTTGGCGGCGGCAGTTCGCCCGATGGCGCGCCTGCCCCCGGCGGGTGCCTGACGCCGGTGTTCCAGTCGATCAGCAGCGCGACCTATCGTGCGCGCGGGGTTGATGCGGTCTATTCGGTTACGCATGGCGGCACCCGGCTGGGTGTCGGCGCGGGCTATGCCAACCGCCGCTATTACCTGCCGCCGGTGCCCGGCGCGGTCGTCTATCGTGCGAACGACCAGAGCTATTACGTTCAGGGCTTCGGGCAATGGGCGCTCGACAGCCGGTCGGGGCTGACCGCCGATCTCTATGGCAATTATTTCAGCAGCGGGATCGAGGGTGCGCCCGATGCGTGGGGCGGCGGGGCGCAGGGGTCCTATTACCGGACGTTCGGGCGCGCCTATGGCAGCCTGTCGGCCGGCGTCTACGGCTTCGACGTCGAAGGGGGCGACGCCGATGTGATCGCCCAGGCGTTGCTGGCGATGGGTATCCGGTTCTGAACCGTGTGAGCGGGGCGATGCGCCCCACGGAGACGATGATGTACGACGATCATTATGGCCTGAGCGGACGCCCGTTCCAATTGACGCCCGACCCGGCGTTCTGGTTCGATACCGCGACGCATCGCAAAGCCATGGCCTATCTCGGCTATGGGCTGAGCCAGGGCGAAGGGTTCATCGTCATCACCGGCAATCCGGGCACCGGCAAGACGACGCTGGTCGGCCATCTGATGGCGACGATCGATGCCGAGCGGCTGAACGTGATCCGCATCGTCACGACCCAGATCGAGGCGGACGACCTGCTGCGGCTGGTCGCGGCGGGGCTCGACGTCGACCATGGCGGGCTGACCAAGGCGCAGTTGCTCTCGGCGATCGAGCGCGGGCTGCACACTGTCGCGCGGTCGGGGCGGCGGACGCTGCTGGTGATCGACGAGGCGCAGTCGCTGCCGGTCGCGTCGATCGAAGAGCTGCGCATGCTGTCGAACTTTCAGGCGGGCGGCTATGCGCTGCTCCAGATTTTCCTGCTCGGCCAGCCCGAGTTTCGCCAGCGGCTTCACGGATCGGACCGGCTGGAACAGTTGCGCCAGCGGGTGATCGCGATGCACCACCTCGACCCGATGGGCGTCGAGGAGGTCGGGCCGTATCTCGAACACCGGCTGCGCATCGTCGGCTGGACCGGCCGGCCGAGTTTCGCGGAAGACGCGATCGCGGCGCTGCACCGCTGGTCGGGCGGTATCCCGCGCCGGCTGAACCAGTTGGCCGGACGGGTGATGCTGTTCGGCGCGATCGAGGGGGTCGATGACTTCGTCGGCCGCCATGTCGAACAGGTGATCGACGATCTCGATGGCGACGGCCTTGGCAGCGTGACGCGCGATGCCGTGCCGCGTGTCGCACCGGAACCCGAGATCGTCGTGCCACCGATCGCCGAACCCGTTGCCGAACTGCCGCCCGAACCGGTCGCCTCGCCGGCACCGGTGATCGAGCCTGCCACGATCGAACCGGAAGCGGTCGAACCGGAACCGCTGCCGATGACCCCGCCGCCGCCGCCGATGCCGCCGCGTCCGATCCACCTGTCGGTCGTGCCGGCGCAGGCATGGGACACGCCGCTGCTGCTCGATCGCGACGACGAGGATTTCGATGCGCTGCCCGACGCCCGCGACAGTTGGTACGACGGCGACGCCCCGGCGGCGGCGCGTGCCGAGTATCGCGCGCCGCCGGTCGAACCGGTGGTAACGATCGACATGCCGGTTGCGCCTCCGCCTGCCCCCATGGCCGATGCACCGGGCGAGGACGCTGCGCCGCTGCAGGAGCGTATCGCCATGCTCGAAGCCCGGCTGGAGGAACAGGAAGCGGCGCTGCGCCGGGTACTGACGCTGCTGGTCGACTGGGTCGAGAGCGATCAGCGCCGGCCCGACCTGTCCGGCCTGCGCGCGGCGAGCTGACCTCGATGCGCAACGCCATGTCGGTCGACGTCGAGGACTGGTTTCAGGTCGGGGCGTTCGAAACCGTGATCGACCGTCGCGACTGGAACGGCCTCGAACACCGGGTCGAGGCGAACACCGACGCGGTGCTCGACCTGTTCGCTGAGGCAGGTGTGCAGGCGACGTTCTTCACGCTCGGCTGGGTCGCCGATCGCTTTCCCGCGCTGATGCGGCGGATCGTCGCGGGCGGGCACGAAGTGGCGAGCCATGGCTATGACCATGCGCGGGTGTTCACTTTTACGCCCGACCAGTTCCGTGCCGATCTGGCGAAGGCGCGTACCGCGCTGGAGGATGCCTCGGGGCAGGCGGTGACGGGCTATCGCGCGCCGAGCTTCTCGATCGATACGCGCACGCCTTGGGCGCATTCGGTTCTGGCGGAGGCGGGCTATGCCTATTCGTCGTCGGTCGCGCCGGTCCGGCATGACCATTATGGCTGGCAGGGCAGCCCGCGCGCGATCCATCGCCCGCTGGCCGACGCCGAGCTGATCGAATGGCCGATCACGCTCGCGCGCGTCGCCGGGCGCGACGTGCCGGCGGGGGGCGGCTTCTTTCGCCTGTTGCCCAACCGGGTCGTCGAACGCGCGGTCGAGCGGAGCAATGGCGACGATCGCCACCCGGCAATGTTCTATTTCCATCCATGGGAAATCGATCCCGGCCAGCCGCGCGTGGCGCGCGCGCCGCTCCGGTCGCGCATCCGCCATTATTCGCGGCTGGGCGCGATGGCGGGAAAACTGCGGCGATTGCTGGCGGAGCATCAATGGGATCGCAGCGACCGGATCGTCGCCGCGCATGCGGCCGGCCTGTGAACGCGCCCGTCACCATCATCCAGTCGGTTCGCACCGCTGCGCTGGGCGACCCGGCCGAGCGGGCGCGGATCGATGCGTTCGTGATGGCGCATCCCGACGGCACACCGTTCCACCTGCCCGAATGGGGCGAGGCGACGGCGGCGGGCTGCGGCCAGTCGTTCCGCACGCTGCTGGTCGAGGGTGGTGACGGTGCCTTGCTGGGGCTGCTGCCGCTGACGCATGTCCGATCGCCGTTGTTCGGTGCGGCACTGGTATCGACCGGGTTCGCGGTCGGTGGCGGCGTGCTTGCGATCGATCCGGCGGCGGCGCAGGTGCTGGCCGATGCCGCGATGTCGCTCGCGGCCGAGCTGACCGTGCCGACGATCGAGCTGCGCGGCGGGCCGGCACCGGCGGGAGCGGGATGGAGCTTCGACGATACGCGCTACCTCGGCTTCGTCCGCGATCTTGCCGCCGATGACGATGCCGAACTGCTCGCCGTCCCCCGCAAACAGCGTGCCGATGTGCGCAAGGCGCTGGCGATGCCGTTCGCGGTCGCGATCGGTCGCGATGCGACGGCGCGGTCCGATCATTTCCATGTCTATGCCACCTCGGTCCGCAACCTCGGCACGCCGGTATTCCCCAAACGCCTGTTCGCCGAAGTGCTCGACCGCTTCGGCGAGCGTGCCGACATCCTGACCATCGCTCATAAGGGCCAGCCGGTCGCCAGCGTCCTGTCGCTTTACTGGCGCGGCATGGTCTATCCCTATTGGGGCGGCGGTACGGCGGCGGCGCGGGGATTGCGCGCGAACGAGCGGATGTATTTCGAACTGATGCGCCATGCCCGTGCCAAGGGGTGTACCCGGTTCGACTTCGGCCGGTCGAAGGTCGGCACCGGGCCGGCGGCCTACAAGAAGAACTGGGGCTTCGTGGGCGAGCCGCTCGGCTATCCGACATGGACGGCTTCGGGGGCGGCACCGCGCGATGCCAGCCCGCTCAACCCGCGCTACCGGGCCAAGATCGCGGCGTGGCAGAAGCTGCCGCTGCCGATCGCCAACCGCATCGGGCCGTGGATCGCAAAGGGGCTGGGGTGAGCGACATCCTGTTCCTCACCCATCGCACGCCCTATCCCCCCGATCGCGGCGACAAGGTACGCAGCCACCATGTCCTGAAACATCTGTCGACTCTCGGCCGGGTGCATCTGGCGACCTTTGCCGACGACGACCGCGACCTCGGTCATGAGGCGGCGCTCGGGACATGGTGCGCGAGCGCGCAGGTGATCCGCCGGACCAAAGGCAATCCGCGTGCCGCGCTCGAGGCGCTGGCGACCGGCCGCCCGGTGTCGCTGACCGCGTTCGATGCGGCGGCGATGCGGCGCGCCGTCGCCGGGCTGCTGGCCGCCCGGCGCTATGCAGGCATCTATGTCTATTCGGGGCAGATGGCGCAGTATCTGCCGGGCGACGCGCGCTTCGTCATGGATTTCGTCGACGTCGATTCGGCCAAGTTCGCCGGCTATGCCGACAGCGCCCGGCCGCCGCTGCGCTGGATGCTCGCCCGCGAGGCGCGGTTGCTGGGACGGTTTGAGCAGACGGTTGCCGAGCGGGCGATGGCGACGCTGCTGGTCAGCCGGGCCGAGGCCGACCTGTTCGGCGCAGGCGAGCGTGTCGTCACGATCGAGAACGGGATCGACACCGGCTTCTTCGATCCGGCGATCGTCGAGCTGGTCGCGAGCGATACGCCGCTGATCGTCTTTACCGGGCAGATGGACTATCGCCCGAATATCGATGCCGTCCGCTGGTTCGCGCAGGACGTGTTGCCGATCATCCGCCGGACGCATTCGACGGCCCGCTTCGCCATCGTCGGTCGCAAGCCGACGGCGGCGGTGCAGGCGCTGGCCGGCGACGCGGTGATCGTGACCGGCGAGGTCGCCGATGTGCGCGGCTGGATCGCCGCCGCCCGTGTCGTCGTCGCGCCGCTGCTGCTGGCGCGGGGCATCCAGAACAAGGTGCTCGAAGCGATGGCGATGGCGCGCCCGGTCGTCGCGTCGACGGCGGCGGCCGAAGGGATCGACCATGGCGGCACGCTGCGCGTCGCGGCCGATGCCGCCGCTCATGCCGGCGAGGTCGTACATCTCCTTGACGATCGGAGCGCGGCCGATGCGCTCGGCGCGGCGGCGCGGGCGCGGGTGATCGCGCGCTATGGCTGGGATACGTGTCTTGCACCGCTTGGCGGCTTGATGGGGTTGCCGTCGGCTGGCAACCGGATCGCGGCATGACGATCGCGCTTTCCTCTGGCCCGGCCAAACCGCGCACCGCCGATGCGGCGTGGCGGGCGAGCCTGCTGGCGCTCGCCGGGCTGTGGGTGGCGTTGTTGCTGCTGTTCCGCCGCGATGTCGGCGATGTCGTCGGCATCTGGTGGAATTCGACGACCTATGGCCATTGCCTGTTCGTACCGCCGATCCTCGGCTGGCTGGTGTGGCAACGCCGCGCCGATCTTGCGCAGGTGCGGCCCGCCGCATGGGCGCCGGGACTGTTATGGGTCGCGGCGGGCGGAGTCGTCTGGCTGATCGGTGAGGCGGCGGCGGTCGCGTTGTTCCGTCATGCCGGGCTGGTCCTGCTGCTGCAGGGCGCGGCGATCACCCTGCTCGGGCGGCGGGTCGCGCAGGGGCTGGCGTTCCCGCTGGCCTATATGGCGTTCCTCGTGCCGTTCGGCGACTTTCTCGAACCGAGGTTGCAGGCAGCGACGGTCGATATGACGATGCCGCTACTGCATTTGCTGGGTGTGCCGGCGCGGGTCGACGGGGTGCTCATCACTATTCCGGGGGGCTACTTCGAAGTCGCGGAGGCGTGTTCCGGGGCCAAGTTCCTGATCGCGATGGTGGCCTATGGTGCGCTGGTCGCCAACGTCTGCTATGTCGGCTGGCGGCGGCGGGCGGGGTTCATGGCGATGGCGATCGTCGTGCCGATCCTCGCCAACGGCCTGCGCGCGGCGGGGACGATCTATGCCGCGCATCTGACCTCGGTCGAGGCGGCGACCGGGTTCGACCATATCGTCTATGGCTGGGTGTTCTTCGCGCTGACGATGGCGGCGGTGCTGGCGCTTGGCTGGCGCTGGTTCGATCGCGATCCCGACGCGCCGTGGTTCGATGCCGCGCGGCTGGCCGGCCTGCCGATGCGGTCGACCGACCGGTCGCTGGCGGCCGGCGCAGTGCTGGGCATCGCGGTGGCCTTTGCCGCATGGGGGCATGTGATCGACACGCGGGCGCAGCCGCTGCCGCAGCGGATCGACCTGCCCGCCGTACCCGGCTGGCAGCGGGTGGCGATCACCGGCGAGCCATGGGTGCCCCATTATCCCGGTGCGGACCATTTCCTGATCGGGCGCTATGGCGATGGGCAAGGGCGGCAGGTCGACATGGCGATTGCGGTTTATGGATCGCAGGGCGAGGGGCATGAACTGGTGGGTTTCGGACAGGGTGCGATCCGCGAGAACGACCGCTGGGTCCGTGTTGCCGATACCGCGCCGATCGCGGGCGGTGCGGCGCTCAGGATGGCTGCGCCGGGGCCGGTCGAGCGTGAGACAGCGACATGGTATCGCGTGGGCGACGTCGTCACCGGCGATCCCGACCGAGTGAAGCTGGAGACGTTGAAGGTGCGATTGCTGGGCGGGCCACAGCGCGGCGTCGCGATACTGCTGTCGGCGCAGAAGGATGCGCACGAGCCACGCGCCGCGATCTCCGCGTTTCTGAAAGCGGCAGGGCCGGTCGCGGCGATTGCCGATCACGCGGCGGGGATGCGCTGAGATGTGCGGTATCGCCGGGCTGTTCTATCCCGTCACTCCCAAGCCGGTCGATCCCGCCCGGATCGCGGCGATGTGCGAGGTGCAGGCGCATCGTGGCCCCGACGGGTCGGGGGTGTGGACCGATGCCGGCGTCGGGCTCGGCCATCGGCGGCTGTCGATCATCGATGTCGCGGGCAGTCCGCAGCCGATGGCGTTGCCCGACCGGTCGGCGGTCGTGACCTTCAACGGCGAGATCTACAATTTCGCCGAGGTCCGCACCGAACTGCGGGCGAAGGGGGCGGTGTTCGTCACGCAGGGTGATACCGAGGTGCTGCTCCACGCCTGGGCGGCGTGGGGGCCGGACATGCTGGCGCGGCTGAACGGCATGTTCGCCTTCGCGCTCTATGATGCGCGCTCGCGGTCGCTGTTTCTTGCCCGCGACCGGATGGGGGTGAAGCCGCTCCATTATGTCGAGTTGAGCGACGGGGCGGTGGCGTTCGCTTCCGAGCTTAAGGGGCTGCTCGCGCATCCGCTGGTGCGGCGGACGCCGCATGTCGCGGCGATCGAGGATTATATGGCGTTCGGCTATGTCCCCGACGACACCAGCATCGTTGCCGGGGTGCGCAAGCTGCCCGCCGGGCATTTCCTGCTGTTCGAACGCGGGCGGGCGGTGCCGGCCCCCACACGCTGGTGGGACATCGATTTCTCGAACCGGGCGAAGGGCAGCGCGCGCGACCTGTCGGCCGAACTGACCGAATTGATGCGGCAGGCGGTGCGGTCGCGGATGGTCGCCGACGTGCCGCTCGGCGCGTTCCTGTCGGGCGGGGTCGATAGTTCGGCGGTGGTCGCGCTGATGGCCGAGGCGAGCCGGCAACCGGTCAAGACCTGCACCATCGGCTTCGACGAGGCGGGGCATGACGAGCGCGGGCCGGCCGAACTGGTCGCGCGGCGCTTCGCGACCGAGCACCGCGTCCGCACCGTCGCGTCGGACGACTTCGCGCTGATCGACCCGCTGGTCGCGGCGTTCGACGAGCCGTTCGCCGATGCCTCGGCACTCGCGACCTACCGCGTGTGTGCGCTGGCGCGGGAGAATGTGACCGTCGCGCTGTCGGGTGACGGGGCGGACGAGGCGCTGGCGGGGTATCGGCGGTATCGATTCCATGCCGTCGAGGAGCGCGTCCGCGCGCTGTTGCCCGAAGGCGTGCGCGGATCGGTGTTCGGTACGCTCGGCCGGATGTGGCCCAAGGCGGACTGGGCACCGCGCCCGCTGCGCGCCAGGACGACGCTGCTGGCGCTGGCCGAGGGGGGCGAGGCAGCCTATGCCCGGGCGGTCGGGGTGACGACGCCGGCGGTGCGCCAGCGGCTGTACAACGCCGCCACCGCGCAGGCGATCGGCGGGTATCGCGCCGAGGAACGCTATGTCGCGGCGATGCGCGAGGCACCGGCGCGCGACGGGCTGGACCGGGCGCAATATGCCGATTTCCGCCACTGGCTGCCCGGTGACATTCTGACCAAGGTCGACCGGACCAGCATGGCGGTGGGGCTGGAAGCACGCGAGCCGCTGCTCGACCACCGGCTGGTCGAGTTCTGCGCCACGCTGCCTTCCGCGATGCGGTTGCGTGGTGGCGAGGGCAAGTGGCTGATGAAGAAGGCGCTGGAGCCATGGTTGCCGCGCGAGATCCTCTATCGACCGAAGATGGGGTTCGTGACGCCGATCAGCGCGTGGTTCCGGGGGCCGCTGGTCGACGAGGCGGCGGGGCTGGCGCGCTCGCCGGTGCTGGCGGCGTGGTTCGATCCGCATATGATCGAGCGGCTGGCGGCCGACCATCGCAGCGGGCGCGCCGAACACGGCCGGACACTGTGGCAGTTGGTGATGCTGGAGCGGAGCGCGAGGCGGCTTTTCGTTTGAAAACAGGGGGTTACAGGCGGATGATTGCATGATCTGTCAGCTTTAATTCCCTCCAAAGTTTACGAAGTTTACACTAACGGCGTGTTCGCAGCAGGTGTTGCGCTTGCCATCGACCCACTCATTTCGGGTGAACAGTGCTTCGCACTGTTCACCCGAAACTCTTGTCAGGGAGGGGAGAGGGTTGCGATCCTACTCAGGTGGCGTGGTGTAGGACAGCGGGGGCGTCAGCGGCGTTCGCTGATCCAGCGGATGAAGCTGTCGGTCCAGGTGCGGCGCGAACTGTCGGCCGGGCTGTGCAGCGCGCCCCAGCCATGGCCACCGTTCTCGAACAGATGCGCTTCCACCGGCACTTTCGCGCGGCGACAGGCGGCGATCATGTCGAGCGACTGGTCGACCGGCACGGTGCCGTCGTCGATCGAATGGGCGAGGAACACCGGCGGGGTCTGCGTGGTCACGCGCGCAGGGATGTCATAGCGGGCATAGACCGCGTCCTCCGCGTTCGGCCCGGCGAGATTGTCGCGCGATCCACGGTGCGACATGGTGCCGATGTTCGTCACCGGATAGACGAGGCCGGTGAAGGCGGGGCGCGCCGACTGGCGGTCCGCTGTGTCGAGGGGCGCATAGACCCGGTCGTCGTGCGCCACCGTGACCGACCCGGCGAGGTGCCCGCCCGCCGAGAAACCGCAGACGCCGAGCTTGGCCGGATCGATGCCATAGCGGGCGGCATTGGCACGGATCAGCCGCATCGCGCGCTGCGCATCCTGTAGCGGCACGTCCTGCCGCTGTGCCCAGCCTTCGCCGGGCAGGCGATAGGCGAGCGCGAACACGGTGATTCCGGCCGGGTTCAGTGCCTTGGCGACATCGATCCCCTCATTCTCGATCGAGACGAAGCCATAGCCGCCACCGGGGATCGAGAGGACGGCGATGCCATTGGGCCGGGCGGGGCGGAACACGCCGACGACCGGTTCGGCGACGCCGCGCAGCCACAGTTCGCGCGTGCCCGGCCGGCCGTGCATCGACGGGGCATAGGCGGGCAGCGTCGCCGGGCTGCCCGGCGGGCGGCCGGGCCACAGCCGGAAATGTTCGCGCGGCGGCCACGCGGTCGGTGTCTCGCCACCCTGCACCGTGGCGGCACGGGCGGCGACGGGCAGGGCGATGGCCGCCCCCAAGATGGTGCGCCGGTCGATCGTCATGGCATGGTCCCTCTCGCTGTGTCGCTTTGCCGCCGATTGTATCGGTTGCGGCGCGGGGGTCAAAGCGTCTCGATCGCTCTCGACAATCGCCGTGGGTGCGATAGACCTTTGGCACATGCCGGTGGGGACCGGCGACACGGGGGGATGGTTCGGTGCGGCGGATGCTATGGGCGGGGTGCGCCCTGACGGTTTTGACGATGGCGGCGACGGCACGGGCGAGCGAGACGCCGCTGTATCAGCCCGCGCCGGCATGGATCGCGGCGGCGCCGGCCGCCCCGACCGGCGAGGGCAGCCCGCCGGTCATGCTGGTCGATATGCAGCACCGGATCGAGGACGGGCGGCTGTGGAGCTATGCCCGTCAGCAGACCCGGATTGCCACCAGCGAGATGCTGTCGCAGGCGGCGACGCTGACGCTGCCATGGGCGCCGGACAAGGGCGACCTGATCGTCCACGACCTTGCTATCCTGCGCGACGGCAAGCGGATCGACCTGTTGGCGCAGGGGCAGAAATTCACCGTGCTGCGCCGCGAGGAATCGCTCGAACAGCGCGAATTGACCGGCATCCTGACCGCGACGATGGCGGTCGAGGGGTTGCAGGTCGGCGATGTGCTCGATCTGGGCTTCTCGACGACCGAGCGCGACGGTGCTCTCGGCGGGCGGGTGCAGGACGTGACCCCGCTGATTGCGGCGCCGGCGCGGATCGGCGCGGGGCGGGTGCGGTTTTCGTGGCCGACCGCCGCCGCGCCGAAATGGAAGCTGCTTGCCGATGGCGTGACCGCCACCCCGGTGAAGAACGGTGCCTATACCGAGCTGACCATCGCGCTGCCGCTGGCGAAGCCCAAGGAGATGCCCGACGATGCGCCGAGCCGCTATCGCCATCCGCCGCTGATCGAGCTGGCGACCTTTGCCGACTGGGCCGATGTGTCGCGGACGTTCGCGTCGCTCTATGCCTCCGACGGGCTGATCGCGCCGGGCAGCGCGCTTGCCGGAGAGGTGGCGGCGATCCAGACGGCGGAGGCGACGCCGATCCGCCGGGCGCAACGCGCGCTGGAGGTGGTGCAGGACAAGATCCGCTATCTCGCGGTCGGCATGGACGGCGGCAATTACGTGCCGCAGAAGCCAGCGCGGACGTGGGACGTGCGCTATGGCGACTGCAAGGCCAAGACGCTGCTGCTGCTGGCGATGCTCAAGGCGATGGGGATCGAGGCGGAGGCGGTGGTCGCCAATGTCGGCGAGGGCGACTTCGTCCCCGAACGCCTGCCGAGTGCCGCCGCGTTCAACCATGTGTTCGTGCGCGCGACGATCGACGGGCAGTCGCTGTGGCTCGACGGGACCGGCAGCAACGCGCGGATGGCCGACATCCGCGATACCCCGCCGGCCGGTTATGTCCTGCCGCTTCGCGCCGGTGGGGCGACGCCCGAGCGGATCGTGACCCGCGCCAATGCCCGGCCGATGATCGACCTGACGATCGATGCCGACGAGAGCGGCGCGGTCGACCTGCCGAGCCCGTTGGCGATCACCGCCACGATCCACGGGCAACTGGCCAGCATGTTGCGGATGGCGAAATCGCAACTGGGCGCCGAGGAGCAGCGCGACCTGCTGAACGGGATGTTGCAGCAATGGATCGGCGAGGGGCAGTTCGCCGACGTGACGCTGACCGCCGACGGGCCGAGCGGCGACATGGTGGTCAGGGCGACCGGCGTCACGACCACGCCGTGGCGCAGCGAGGACCGACGGCGCAAGCGTTCGCTCACCTATCGCTACGCGAATTTCGGCTTCGCGCCCGATCGGAGCCGGCCGGAATGGACCGGCATCCCGGTGGTGGTGCCCGCCCCGACCGGCATCCACAGCCTGCTGCGCGTGAAACTGCCCGAGGGTGGGCGCGGCATGACGCTGGAGGGGACGGGCGACGCCGACCTGCGCGTCGCGGGGTTCGTGGTGAAGCGCACCACGCGGCTGTCGAACGGCGTGCTGACGATCGACGAGCGGGTCGATTCGACCGGCGGTGAAATTCCCGCCGCGCAGGTCGCCGCCGAGCGCGACGCGGTGGCGACGATGCGCGCGCAACTGCCGCAGCTGGTGGCCCCGGCCGATACGCCGCGCCGCTGGACGCTGACCCCGGCGGCGATCGCGGGATCGGGGCAGGTCAAGGCGATCCGCGCGGTGTTCGCCAAGGCGATCGCCGACGATGTCGAGGAACCGAGCGGCTATACCAGCCGGGCGACGTTCGAGAGCGCGATCGGCGACCGCCGCGCGGCGCTGGCCGATCTGACGAAGGTGATCGGCATCCAGCCGTCGGTCGACCTGTATCTGCAACGCTCGCAGGTCCATGCCAGGCTGGGCGATCCGGTACAGGCGCTGGCCGATGCCGAACGGGCGCGGGCGATTGACCCCGCGTCGTTCACCGCGATCGGGCAGGTCGCGCAGATGAAGGCGGAGTCGGGCGACCTTGCCGGCGGGCTGGCGCTGCTCGACCAGCGGATTGCGCTGGGCGGTGAATCACGCGTTCCGCTGCGCCGGATGAAGGCGACGCTGCTCGGGGATTTCGGCGCGGCGGCGGAGGCGGTCGCGCTCTATGACACGTTGATCGGCGAGAAGCCGGGGTCGCCGCTGCTGCTCAACGGCCGCTGCTGGGTGAAGGGCACGCGCGCGGTGATGCTCGATACCGCGCTGAAGGACTGCACCGCCGCGATCGAGCTGAGCGACGACACCGCCGCCGCGCTCGATAGCCGGGCGATGGTCTGGTATCGGCTCGGCCGTTATGCCGAGGCGATGACCGATGTCGACACGGTGCTGGCCGATCATCCCGATCATGCGTCGACCCGCTATCTGCGCGCCGCGATCCTGAAAGCGACGAAGCGCGACGGCGAGGCGGCGGGGGAACTGGCGATCGCCCGGCGGCTTTCGCCGACAATCGACCGTGAATATGCACGCTACGGGTTCAAGCTGTGACTTCACCCCACCCTTCCGGGGAGGGGTGAAAAGGAAAACGGCGGGGGATCGCTCCCCCGCCGTTTCCTTGGTCCAGACTTCTTCGACGGATCAGTCGTTGAAGATCTTGCCCCATGCGCGCTTCGGACGGTCCTTCCACGCGCCGCGATGATAGGCGTCCGAGGCGAGGAGCGGCATGACCGATCCGGCTTCGGCGAACACCATCTGTTCGAGCGTGGTGTCGACCTTGCCCCAGCTCGCCGCTTCCTTCAGCGTCGACGACGAGCAGGCGCCGTCGCGCACGTCGGCGACGGTGATCTGCACCGCGTACTTGTGCATCTCGACATCGTCGTGACCGAGGATTTCGGCGCAGACGACGGTGTCCTGGATGAAGTTCTTCGGCACACCGCCGCCGATCATCAGCAGGCCGGTGGTGCCCGCCTTGATCTTGATGTCGGTCAGTTCGCGGAAGTCGGCGATGGCGTCGAGCACCATGTACGGCTTGCCTTCCTTGGCGCGCTCGACCTGATGCTTGACCAGACCGAACCCGGCCGAGCTGTCGACGAACGCCGGGCAGAAGATTGGCACGTCATGCTCATAGGCGAGCTTGACGAGGCTGTTGTCCTTCTTGCCATGCTCGACGAGATACTTGCCCATCTCGCGGATGAACGCGCGCGACGAATAGGGCTTGGGTTCGAGCGAATTGGCGATTTCACCGATGGTGTGATCGCAATCCTGGAGCTGTTCCTCGTCGATGTAGGTGTCGTAGATGCGGTCGATGTAGAGCGACCGCAGCACGTTGTCGTCGGGGATTTCCAGCGCCTGATAGTGCTTGTGGCCGAGGCCTTCGAAGAAATCCATGTCGACGATCGACGCGCCGGTGGCGACGATGCCGTCGATCATGTTCGAGCGCAGCAGTTCGGCGTACAGGTCCATGCAGCCGCCCGCCGAGGTGGAGCCGGCGATGACAAGAAAGATCGAGCAGTCCTTGTCCTCCAGCATCTGGTTGTAGATGCCGGTGGCGCGCGCGAGGTCGCGGCTGGTGAAGCTCATCTTGCCCATGGCGTCGATGATCGGGCGCGCGTCGAACGTGGTGATGTCGATATGTTCGACGGTGGTCGAGAGCAGCTCGGCCTTGCGGGTGTCGTTGATCGTCGTGTCGGTCATGATGGTCCCATCATCATCGATAAGCCGTCGTCGTTAAGGGGACGCGGAAACCCGGGTGGCCTCCTGCCCGCGCATGGGGAAGGAGCCAGAGCGGGCCGCATAGCGCCAATGCCATGCAAAGCCCAGCCCCGGCCCCTCCCGCACGGCGCGGGAAGGGGGAGGCATCTGGTTAGAACGAAGCGGTTACAGCTTGACGACGTTGTTCGCGACGAACGCCGGCATCGCTTCGAGTTCGATGTACATCGACTCCATCGGCTCGTCGTCGGTCACGACCGTCTCGCCGTTGCCAAAGCCGTTGAACGCGGTACGCATCGCCGAGCCATAGGCGCCGAGCATGCCGATCTCGAAATAATCGCCGCTGCGGGTATCGGCCGGAAGCGGGAACGGACCCTTCATCTGGTCGATGTCGTCGCAGGTCGGACCCCAGAAGCTGAAGTCCATGTCGCGCGCGTCCGATTCCGGCTGGCGGAGCAGTTGCACCGGATATTTCCAGCCGATGTGCGCCGCATCGAACAACGAACCATAGGCACCGTCGTTGATGAACAGCTCGTTGCCACGACGATGTTCGACGCGGACGACGACCGAGGCATATTCGGCGCACAGCGAGCGGCCCGGTTCGGCCCAGAGTTCGGCCGAATAGCTGACCGGCAGGCTTTCGAACGCGCGGTGGATCGTCTCGAAGAAACGCTCCAGCGGCGGCGGGGTCATGCCGGGATAGCGCGACGGGAAGCCGCCACCGACATCGATCACGTCGACGGTGACGCCGGCATCGACGATAGCGGCGCGGACGCGCTCCATCGCGTTGCTGTAGGCGTCAGGTGACATCGTCTGGCTGCCGACGTGGAAGCAGATGCCGAGCGCGTCGGCGACCTGACGGGTCGCCATCAGCAGCTCGCGCGCCTCGCCTGGCCCCACGCCGAACTTCGAGCCGAGCGACAGCTTGGCATATTCGGACGACACGCGCATCCGCACGCACAGCGTCAGATCGGTCGCGCCGTTGGTGGCGGCCACGATCTTGTGCAGTTCGTCCATGCTGTCGAGCGAGAAGGTGCGCACGCCATGCTCGAAATAGGCTTCGGCAATCGCTTCCGGGGCCTTGATCGGGTGCATGAAGTGACAGGTCGCGTCCGGCAGCGTCGACTTCACCAGTCGCACTTCGCCGATCGACGCGGTGTCGTAATGTTCGATGCCGTTGTCCCACAGGACCACGAGCAGATCGGGCGACGGGTTCGCCTTCACCGCATACATCGAGCGGCCCGGAAACTTCTCGACGAAGAATCGGGCGGCACGCGCGGCGGCGTGGGGGCGAACGAGCGTGACCGGTTCGACCGGTCGGCGCTCTGCGATGTCGATCCCGCGCTCGAACGAGGAGTCACGGGCGATAAAGGGGGCAGCTAGCCCCAGCGCGCTATAGTGCTTGGCCAATTCAAGGGACCTCCAATTGCCTTTCGGCATACGGTGACAAAAGCTGCCTTGCGGTTGGAAGTCCCATGGGGCAGCGGAGGCGCGATCTATGACCCCGGTCCCATGATGTAAAGTGGTTCTGCGACGGAAAGAGCAGTTTATGACGATTTTACGACAGCCGACCCGCGCCGGGGTGCGCGACGCCGCCGCGAAGATCGCGGCGATTCTGCCGCAGTCGCCGCTTTTTGCGATCGAAATCAACGGGGTATCGGTTGCGTTCAAGGCGGAATCCTTGCAGCCCGTCGGCGCGTTCAAGCTGCGCGGGGCGTGGCATCGGTTGACCGCTTTGAGCGACGAAACGAGGGCGCGCGGCGTCGTCGCCTTCTCCTCTGGCAATCATGCGCAGGGGATCGCCTGGGCGGCGAAGCGGCTGGGGATGCCCGCCACGATCGTGATGCCGGCGGATGCGCCGCGCGTGAAGCTGGAGGCGACGATGGCATTGGGCGCGGAGGTGGTCCGCTACGACCGGGCGAGCGAGAGTCGCGAGAAGATCGCGGCACATCTGGCGCATGCGCGCGGCGCGGTGCTGGTGCCGAGCTTCGACGACCCGTGGGTGATCGAGGGGCAGGGATCGGCGGGGATCGAGGCGGCGCAACAGATGGCCGCCGCCGGTCTGCCCGCGCCGGGCCGGGTGGTCGTGCCGTGCGGCGGCGGCGGGCTGGCGGCGGGCATCGCACTGGCGCTGCCCGATGCCCGGATCACCGTCGCCGAGCCGGAGGGGTGGGACGATATGCGCCGTAGTCTGGCGGGCGGGGCGATCGAACCGGTCGGTGCCAATCCACCGCCGACCGCGTGCGATGCGCTCCAGACGACACGGGTGGCCGAGCGGACGTTCGAGGTGCTGGCGGCGCGCGGCGCGACCGGGGTGGCCGTCAGCGAGGCAGCGATCGCCGAGGCGCAACGCTGGGCGGCGCGACGGTTGCGGCTGGTGGTCGAGCCGGGCGGGGCGGTGGCGCTGGCGGCGATCCTGACCGGGCAGGTGGCGGTGGAACCGGGCATGCTGGTGCTGCTGTCGGGCGGCAACGTCGACATGGCCGATTATGCGAAGGTGCTGGCGGCATGAGCGGGGGGCAGGCGGGCACGCTGCTGTCGATCGTGATGATCGCGGCGCTGCTGCTGTGCGTCGGGGCGTTCAAGCTGTGGCGGCGCGGCGAACGGGGCAAGGGCGCGCTGATGTTCACCTGCGCGCTGGTGATGGTGGCGAATGTGGCGATCTGGACGGTGTAGGGTTCGATCGACGGTTACGTCGAACCGACAGCGACATTGCTCCCCTCCCTGACGAGGGAGGGGCTGGGGGTGGGTCGGCTCGCGAGAAAAGGGGTGCGTTCCACAACCGGCCAACCCACCCCCGCCCCTGTCAGGGAGGGGAGAAGTCGAGCGCTTCGCATCAGGCTGATACGATTTGGTTTCAATACTCGCGTAGCGCGCTCGGCTGGGCGGCGCGTTGGCGCATCGTCTGGTCAGTCAGGTTCGCGGTCGCCGCGTCGATCTGTGCCCATTCCGCGCGGGTGCGGCAGGTGCGCCTGGGCATGATCGTGCCGGTCGCGACATCGCGGCGACAGATTTTCTTTTCCGGCGGCGGCGCGGGCGCGGTCTGGAGGGCGGCGGCGAGGAACAGGGCGGTCAGCATGGCGGGTTCCTGTAACGGAATGTTGCCGGCTACCGTAGGGCGTTCAAAGAATATGGCAAGATTGATAGCGGGTGGCGGCGCGGCGAAGCCGCGCCGTCGGTCGGCACGGTCGTGCCGCCGGCCGGGCTCGCCGCTGGCGCGCGGATTAGCAACGCTAATCCGCTGCGGCGAGCCTCACTTGATCGGCGAGTTCGGGTCCAGCCGCATGTCCAGATACCGGTCCACGCTGCCCATCAGTTCGGGCATCTCGTTCTGGAAGAAGTGGTTGGCGCCCGGGATCGTGTCGTGATGGATCGTGATGTGGCGCTGGGTGCGCAGCTTGTCGACCAGCTTCTGGGTGGCGGCGGGAGTCACCACCTCGTCGGCATCGCCCTGGATGATGATGCCTGACGACGGGCAGGGGGCGAGGAAGGTGAAGTCGTACATGTTCGCCGGCGGCGCGATCGAGATGAAACCGCGGATTTCGGGGCGGCGCATCAGCAACTGCATGCCGATCCACGCGCCGAAGCTGACGCCCGCGATCCACGTCGTCTGCGCTTCGGGGTGGAAGCTCTGCACCCAGTCGAGCGCCGAGGCTGCGTCCGACAGTTCGCCGACGCCGTTGTCGAACGTGCCCTGGCTCTTGCCGACGCCACGGAAGTTGAAGCGCAGCGTGGCGAAGCCGCGCCGCTGGAACGTCTTGTAGAGTTCCTGCACCATGCGGTTGTTCATCGTGCCGCCCGACGAGGGGTGCGGGTGGAGGATCATCGCCACCGGCGCGCGCGGGCGCGGCGCGGGAGCGAAACGGCCTTCCAGTCGACCTTCGGGACCGGGGAAGATGACTTCGGGCATGGGACGTCCTGTAGATGCGGGGGCGCGGCAATGGCGCAAAGATGGTTGGCGGCTATATAGGACCAACGATCCCACAAGCAATCGGAACGGCCCCGTTTTGACGAAGCGCATCTATCTCGATCATGCCGCGACCACGCCGATGCGCCCGGAGGCGGTGGCGGCGGTGATCGACGGCATGGCGCGCTGGGCCAATCCGTCCAGCCCGCATGCCGAAGGGCGCGCCGCCCGGCGGGCGCTGGAGGAGGCGCGGGCGCGGATCGCGACGGCGCTGGGGTGGGACGGCGAGGTGATCCTGACCGGCGGGGCGAGCGAGGCACTCTCGATCGCGCTGCGCGGTGCCGGCCGGACCGGGACGATCGTGACGAGCGTCGAGCACGACGCGGTGTTGCGCGTGGCGGAGGGGCATGGCCGGATGCCGGTCGGTGCCGACGGGCTGGTCGACCTGCGCGACGGGTCATGGCTGTCGCATGCCACCGACCGGTTCGTCATCCAGTCGGCGAACAGCGAGACGGGCGTGCTGCAACCGCTGGACGTGATCGACGCGCGGCGGCGCGAGGACTGGATCGGGCGGCGCATCACGTTGCTGGCCGATTGTTCGCAAAGCGCGGGCAAGCTCCCGCTGCCGCCCGCCGACCTGATCGTGGTGTCGGCGCACAAGCTGGGCGGGCCGCCGGGCATCGGCGCGCTGCTGGTACGCGACCTGTCGCTGCTAACCCCGACCGGCGGGCAGGAACAGGGCTATCGCGGCGGGACCGAGAATCTGCCCGCCGCGCTGGGCTTTGCCGCCGCGCTGGAGGCGCCGCGCGACTGGTTCGACCGGGCGGTAGCGCTGCGACGCGATCTCGACGCGGTGGTGCGGGGCAACGGCGGCGAGGTGATTGCCGACGCATCGCCCCGCATCGCGACGATCGCCGCCTATCGCCTGCCCGGACGGTCGGCGGCGGCGCAGTTGATGCGGCTCGATTCGGCGGGGTTCGCGGTGTCGGCGGGGAGCGCGTGTTCGTCGGGGACGCTCAAGACCAGCCATGTGCTGGGCGCGATGGGTATCGACGCGAAGGCGGCGAGCGAGGTGATCCGCGTCAGTTTCGGCTGGACGACGACCGCCGACGAGGTCGAGCGGTTCGCGGCGGCGTGGAAAGCGATGGCATGACCTATCTCGATTATCAGGCAACGACGCCGCTCGCGCCGGAAGCGTTCGAGGCGATGGTGCCGTGGCTGCGTGATTTCCACGCCAACCCGCATTCGCCGCACCGCGAGGGCCGGCGGGCGAAGGCGGCGGTCGAGGTGGCGCGCGATCAGGTGCTGGGTGCGCTGGGCGGGGATGCGGCGGCGGGGCGGCTGTTCTTCACCGGTGGTGCTACCGAGGCGGCGAACTGGGCGATCGCTGGGACCTTCGCGAAGGCCGGGCGGCCGAAGGTGGTGATGATCGCGACCGAACATGCCTGTGTCCTCGATAGTTGCCGGGCGGTGGGCGCGGAGGTCGTGGTGCTGCCGGTGGGACGCGACGGGCTGGTCGACCGCGCGGCGGCGCTGGCGGCGATCGACGGGCGGACCGCGCTGGTCGCGGCGATGCTGGTCAATAACGAGATCGGCGTGGTCCAGCCGATCGCGTGGCTGGGCGGACTGGCGCGCGCGGCCGGCGCGGTGATGGTCTGCGATGCGGTGCAGGGGTTCGGGCGGGTGCCGCTGCCGGTCGATGCCTGCGACCTGATCGCGGTGTCGGCGCACAAGGTTCATGGTCCGAAGGGGATCGGTGCGCTGTGGGTGCGGGCAGGGGCGGAGCCGGCGGCGATCCTGCATGGCGGGGGGCAGGAGGGCGGTTTGCGATCGGGCACGCTCAGCCCGGCGCTGTGCGCGGGGTTCGGCGCGGCGGCGGCGCTGCTGAAGGACGACGATCCGGCGCAGGTCGAGGGATTGTGGCGCGCGGCGCGGGATGTGCTGGGGCCGGAGTGGGTGCTGAACGGTGCGGCCAATGCGCGCTATCGCGGCAATCTGAACGTGCGGATGGAGGGGCTCGATGTGGCGCGGTTGATGAGCGAGTGCCGCACGCTGGCGTTTTCGGCCGGATCGGCCTGTGCCAGCGGATCGGGGCGCAGTAGCCATGTGCTGCGCGCAATGGGGCTGACCGAGCGCGAGGCGCGATCGTCGATCCGCATCGGCTTCGGCCGCTATACGAGTGAAGAGGAACTGGTGATGGCGCTGGAAACCATCGACCTAGCAGCGCGGAGCCAGTGGTGATGATCGTCCATCTGACCGGGCCGGACGGGCGGAGCGAGGCGGTACGCGGGGCGGCGGGCGACCGGCTGCTCGATTTGGCGCAGGCGTATGATTTTCCGCTGGAGGGGACGTGCGGCGGGCAGATGGCGTGTTCGACCTGCCACGTCATCGTCGATCCGGCGGATCATGCGCGACTGCCCGCACCCAGCGAGGAGGAGGAGGACATGCTCGATTTCGCCGCGAACGCGGTCGCGACCAGCCGGCTGGCGTGTCAGATCGTGCTCGACGAGTCGCTCGATGGCCTGCGCGTGCGGGTGCCGGCGGGGGCACGCGACGCGCGGCGGTAGTCGACGGCATAGGCGATCAGCGCGCCGGCGGCGTAGGCGATGAAGTCGTGGGTATCGAAACCGCTGCCCAGCACGGTGCGCGCCAGCCGGTTTTCGCCGAGGCCGATGTGGTCGAGGACGTGGAAATACTGGCCGAATTCGATCACGACCGCGATGGCGAACGCGGTCAGCGCGGCAGCGGGCACCGATAGCCGGGTGACGGCGCGCAGGGCCGTATAAACGAGGATCACCGCTAGCGTATCGCCGACATAGGGGCGGACGATCCGGTCGCGGACGAACAGCGCGATTCCGATCTCGACGATCAGCAGCACGATCGTTGCCAGCGCATATCCCCGGTGCAGTCGCATCGCTCGTTCCCCTCGACGCCGTCCTGCCGTGCGGCGGGCCGCGACGCAACTGCTTGCCCCGAAGCGCCGCGCGCGCGTAAGGACCCGCGATGACCGTGAACGTCGATATGGGGACGGACCCGGCGGGCAAGACCGTTCCCCTTGATCTGGAAGAACTCCTCGCGACGCGCCTGCTGGTGCAGGGCAATTCGGGCTCGGGCAAGTCGCACCTGTTGCGCCGCCTGCTCGAACGCAGCGCCGGCCATGTCCAGCAGGTGGTGATCGACCCCGAAGGCGATTTCGTGACGCTGGCGGGCACCTACGGCCATGTCGTGATCGAGGCCGCCGACCATAGCGAGCGCGAGGTTGCCCGATTCGCCACGCGCGTGCGCGAACATCGCGCCTCGGTCGTCCTCAGCCTCGAAGGGCTGGAGGCCGAGGGGCAGATGAAATGCGCCGCCGCGTTCCTGAACGCGCTGTTCGATGCGCCGCGTGAACACTGGTATCCCGCGCTGGTAGTGGTCGACGAGGCGCAGTTGTTCGCCCCCGCCGGTGGTGGCGAGGTGGCGGAGGACGTCCGCCGTGCCTCGCTGTCGGCGATGACCAACCTGATGTGTCGCGGGCGCAAGCGCGGCCTGGCCGGCGTGATCGCGACGCAGCGGCTGGCGAAGCTGGCCAAGAACGTCGCGGCCGAGGCGTCGAATTTCCTGATGGGGCGCACCTTCCTCGACATCGACATGGCGCGCGCCGCCGACCTGCTGGGGATGGAGCGGCGGCAGGCGGAGGCGATCCGCGACTTGCAGCGCGGGCATTTCCTGGCGCTGGGGCCGGCAGTGTCCAGGCGTCCGCTGTCGATCAAAATCGGCGCGGTGCAGACCTCGGCACGCAGCGGCAGCCCCAAGCTGACCCCGCTGCCCAGCAGCCCGGTGGCGGACATCAAGGACCTGTTGATGGCCCCGGTCGAGGCGATGCTGCCGCTCGGGCCGCCGATCCGCCATGTCGCCCCGCCCGAGGACGTGATCGCGGCGATCGCCACGCCGCCACGGCCGGTGGTCGCGCCCGACCTGCCCGAGCGATCGACCGACGAAACCGACACGATCGTCGCCGAGGTATTGAAGGCGCTGGTCGAGGACGAGGGCGATCAGCCGCGCGCGGCGGCGGTGCTGTATCAGGATTTCGACGTGCGCTGCCGGATGGTCGGGCTGGCCAGGCCGCCGCTCGACCTGCCCGGATTTACCCGTCGGCTGGCGTGCGCGCGCGCGGGCATCTTCGCCGCGCCCGAGGACGAATGGGCGCAGGCGCTGGCGATCGCCGAGGTGCTGCCCGACGACATGCTCGGCGCGTTCATGCTGATCGCCCGCGCCGCGCGCGAGGGGCGGCCGTGCCCGAGCGACATGGAGATCGCGCGGACCTATGGCACCAGTTCGATGGGGCGGGTGAAGCGGCTGCTCGCCTATATCGAAGGGCGCGAGCTGATGGTCAGCCGGATCGATCTGGCGGGGAAGCGATCGATCGCGTTGCCGCATCTGGGCTGGACGACGGAGGCGGCGGAGGCGGCGTAGGGAAGCGCGGCCTTCGCCTCTGGTTCAGTTCGAGGCCGACGACACGCCACTCTTCGTCATTCCCGCGAAGGCGGGAATCCATATACGCAACGGTCTTGCATACACCGAAACGTTGGCGGCTATGGATTCCCGCCTTCGCGGGAATGACGAGAAATGCGGTACAATCCGTTCAGATTACGTCCTCGCGTAGCGATCCTTCAACAACCGCCATGCCGCGCGCAGGCCGCAGGCTTCGCCGCCCTTCGCGCGGCCCGGTTTGGCGGCGGCGCGCCATGCGAAGGTGTCGAGATGCGCCCAGGCCACGCCCGGGTCCACGAACCGGCGGAGGAACAGCGCCGCCGTCACCGCGCCGGCCATGCCGCCCTCGGGGGCGTTGACCATGTCGGCGATGTCCGACTTGAGCATGTCGTCATAGCCGTCCCACAGCGGCATCCGCCACAACGGGTCGTGCTCGGCGGTGCCGGCCGCCAGCAGGTCGGCGGCGAGCGAGTCGTCGTTGACGAAGGTGGCGGGCAGGTCGGGGCCGAGCGCCACCCGCGCCGCGCCGGTCAGTGTGGCGAAATCGATCAGCAGGTCGGGTGCGGCCTCGCATGCCTTGGTGAGCGTATCGCCGAGGATCAGCCGCCCTTCGGCATCGGTATTGGTATTTTCGACGGTCAGCCCCTGGCGACTGTTCAGCACGTCGCCGGGGCGGAAGCTGTCGGCCGACACGCTGTTCTCGACCGCCGGGACCAGCAGGTGCAGCCGGACCGGCAGGCGCGTCTCCATGACCAGCGAGGCGAGCGCCAGTGCGTGCGCCGCGCCGCCCATGTCCTTTTTCATCAGCCGCATGCCGGCCGAGGGCTTGATGTCGAGGCCGCCGCTGTCGAAACACACGCCCTTGCCGACGATCGCGACACGGGGATGCGCCGGATTGCCCCATGTGAGTTCGATCAGGCGGGGCTCGCGGCCCTTCGCCGCCGCCTTGCCGACGGCGTGGATCATCGGATAGCCGGTTTCCAGCTCGTGGCCCTGCGTGACGGTGAGCGTCGCGCCGTGGCGGTCGGCAAATTGCCGGGCGTGGGCGGCGAGTTCGGCGGGGCCGAGATCGGCGGCGGCGGTGTTGACGAGATCGCGGACCAGCGCGGTCGCCCGTGCCTGTCGCAGCGCTTCGTCGATATGCGCGGGTTCGCTCGACAGCAGGATGCGCGGGGCGTCGTCCTCGGCCTTGCGGTAGCGGGTGAAACGGTATTGCGCGGTCGCCCAGCCGAGCTTCGCCGCGCCGGGGTTGCCACCGGCGAGGCGGTAGTGGCCGGCGGGCAGCAGCGCGGGCAGGTGGGCGAGGCACCATGGCGACAGCGCCGTGCCGTCGGCGACGATGGTCGCGACCGACCAGTCGTCGGGCTGTTCGCCGGGCAGGATCGCGACCCTGCCCGGCTTGGCGACCAGTCGCTGCGCGGTGGCGGCGGCGCGGACACGCGACGGTTGCCCGGCAAACCAGGTGTCGAAGCCGCTACGGTCGATCAGATGGATGGCGCGGGCGTCCTGCCCCCGGTCGGCGATGATCGTCGGTGTCATCGCCGCGATGTAGGGCGGGGGTGCCCTCGCGCGCAAGCTTGGGACGGATCGATACTGGGCGCGGCGTTGGACATCTCCCCTCCTTGAAAGGGAGGGGCGGGGGTAGGTCGGGCGGTTGTGGGGCGCATGCTCTCCCTCGCGGGCCGACCCACCCCCGGCCCTTCCCTGTCAGGGAGGGGAGCCATTCTGGTCGAGGCCGGAAGCGATGTTCGGCGATGCCGGTGCAGCGCCTGATCGAAAGGGCTGGCTTTCTTCGTCACCCCGGACTTGTTCCGGGGTCCACGGCTCGGCAATCGATGCGCCTTAAGGCTTTATCAACAGCGTTTGCGGCCAGGTGGACCCCGGAACAAGTCCGGGGTGACGACCCGCGAAGGACTGTCGATCGGCCCTAGCTCGTTACCGGCACGCCATAGAGATCGTGATCGTCGGCGTCCTCGATCTCGACCTTCACGATGTCACCTTGGGTCAGATGCGCGGCGTCGCGCAGGAAGACCTCGCCGTCGATGCCCGGCGCGTCGGCGGTGCTGCGGCCGGTGGCGCCCTCGTCGCCGACCTCGTCGATGATGACGTCGATCGTCCGGCCGATCTTGGCGGCGAGTTTCGCGGCGGAGATGGCGGCGGTCCGCTCCATGATCCGGGCGTAGCGTTCTTCCTTCACTTCCTCGGGCACGGGATCGGGCAGCGCGTTGGCGGCGGCCCCTTCCACCGGTTCGAAGCGGAACGCGCCGACGCGGTCGAGCTGCGCCTCGTCGAGCCAGTCGAGCAGATACTGGAAGTCCGCCTCGGTCTCGCCCGGAAAGCCGACGACGAACGACGAGCGGATCGCGATGTCGGGGCAGACCTCACGCCAGCCGCGCAGCCGTTCGAGCACCTTGGCGTCGTTCGCCGGGCGCTTCATCGCGCGCAGGACGTTCGGCGCGGCATGCTGGAACGGAATGTCGAGATAGGGGAGGACCAGCCCCTCAGCCATCAGCGGAATGACCTGATCGACGTGGGGGTAGGGGTAGACATAGTGCAGCCGCACCCACGGTGCGATCTGGCCCAGTTCGCGCGCCAGATCGGTCATGTGCGGCACGACCTCGCGCCCCTTCCACGCGCGCGGCGTCCGGCGGATGTCGATGCCGTAGGCCGAGGTATCCTGGCTGATGACCAGCAGTTCCTTCGTGCCGGCGGCGACCAGCTTTTCGGCTTCGCGCAGGATCGCGTCGGGGCGGCGGCTGACGAGGTCGCCGCGGATCGACGGGATGATGCAGAACGAGCAGCGGTGGTTGCAGCCCTCCGAAATCTTCAGATAGCTGTAGTGGCGCGGCGTCAGCTTCAGCCCGCTTTCGGGGACGAGGTCGACGAAGGGCGACGGGATCGGCGGGGCGGCTTCATGCACCGCCTCGACCACCTGTTCATATTGGTGCGCGCCGGTGACGGCAAGGACCTGCGGGAAGCGGGCGCGGATCGTGTCGGCTTCCTGCCCCATGCAGCCGGTAACGATGACCCGGCCGTTCTCGGCGATCGCCTCGCCGATCGCCTCGAGCGATTCTTCCTTGGCCGAATCGAGGAAGCCGCAGGTGTTGACCAGCACGACGTCCGCCCCGGCATAGTCGGGCGACATCGCATAGCCGTCGCTACGCAGTTTCGTCAGGATGCGTTCGCTGTCGACGAGGTTTTTCGGACAGCCGAGCGAAACCATCCCGACACGGGGGGGCGAGGGAAGTCGAGTTGCCATGATCGCATGGGCACATAAGCGTTTCGCCGAAAAATAATAGGGGGCGGCGGAACCTCTCGCCCCGACGGGAAGAACGTGCGCCCGGCGGCGGGGATTATCGCTTCACGACTTCGACGATCATGTCGCCGCGTTCGAGGTGCCGTGCCTCGACGCTGTCGAGCGGCGCCGCGCCCCCGCCCCGATAGACGCGCAGGCCGATGCCGGTGGTGATTGCAGACAGCGGCTGGCCGATCTCATGCTCGGCGACGGGGCGCTGCGCCAGCGCGACCGTGCCGCCGATCGAGGCGAGGTCGAGCAGATAATCGGCGATGTGCGGCCCGCGGCACGATCCGGCGAGCAGCAGCCCAGCAAAGCTGACCGGGTTGATGACCGTGGTCGCCCCGGCGGCGCGCGCCGGAAACTCATTGTCCTCGGTCTTCACGATCACACTGATCGGCACGTCGGGGGCGAGGTGGCGGGCGGTGAGCGTCACCAGGATCGAGGTATCGTCGCGGCCGGTGGCGACGATCAGCGCGCGGGCGGTGGCGATCCGCACGTCGGTGAGCGTCGCGTCGCGCGTCGCATCGGCCTCCAGCACGATGCAGCCGAGTTTCTGCGCGCGTGCGATGTTCGCGGCCAGCGGATCGATGACGACGATGCGGCGCGGCTCCTCGCCGCGCGCGATCAGTTCGTCGACCGCTTCCGCGCCGGTCCGGCCGAAGCCGGCGACGATGATGTGGCCGGTCAGTTTCTGTTGCAGAAGGGCCATGCGCCAACGCTCCCAGCTACGTCGCAGGACGAATTGATAGGTGGTGCCGATGAACAGCAGCACGACGAACACCCGGATCGGCGTGACGATCAGCGCGTCGAACAACCGGGCGCGTTCGCTCACGGGTGCGATGTCGCCATAGCCGGTGGTCGTGATCGAGATCATCGTGAAATAGATGACGTCGACGAAGCTGACCTGTCCGTCGTACGTGTCGCGCAAGCCGGCGCGATCGAACCAGTGGACGCCGACCGCGATGCCGACCAGCGTCAGCACCGCGACGACCCGCCACAGGATCGATGCCCAGACCGGGAGCGGCGAGGACTGGCGCAGGATCGCCTTTCCCCGGGGGCGGGTCATCGCCGGGGCAGTCGCGCCAGCGGGTCGACGGGGGTGCGGCCGTTGCGGATCTCGAAATGCACCTGCGGCCGGTCGGCATAGCCCGAATCGCCCGACAGCGCGATCTTCTGCCCGCGCTTCACCGCCTGTCCGCGCTGGACCAGCAACTGGCTGGCATGGCCGTAGACGGTGGCGAGGTTGCCGCCGTGGCGGATGATGACGACGCCGCCCAGACCGGGCACGCCGGTGCCGACATAGGCGACGGTGCCGTCCGCCGCCGCCGTGACCGGGGTGTCGAGCGGCACGCCGATCTTGATGCCGTTGGTCCGCTCGCCGCTGTCGCCCGCACCGAAGCGTTTGAGGACGCGCCCGTCGACCGGCCATGCGAAAGCGCCCGGCGTGATGCTCGGCGCGGCGACGACGGCGGTGGAGGGCAGGACGCGGCGTGGCGAGGTGACGGGGCGGGCCGGACGCTCGCCCGCCTCGATCGCGGGTTCGCCGCCGGTCAGGATGTCGTCGATGTCGAGCCGGAAGGCGGCGGCACGTTCGGCGGCGGAGCGCGGCGCGGCATCCCCGGGGATCAGGATGCGCTGGCCGGTGCGCAGGATATAGGGTTCGGCAAGGCCGTTGGCGGTGACGATCCGCGACCAGTCGACGCCGTAGGCGCGGGCGATGGCGATGCCCGTCTCGCCTTCGCGGACGCCGTGATAGCGGCCGCCGGGGATCGTCAGCCGCTGGCCGACGCGGATGGTGAACGGCGGTGGCAGATTGTTGGCGCGGGCGATCGCTTCCGATCCGGCCCCCGTCGTGTTGGCGACACCGCGCAGCGTATCGCCCGGCTGCACGACATAGCTGCCATTCGCGACGGTGCGCGCGCTGGCGACGACACGGCGTGCCTCCCATGCCGGTGGCGGCGAGGGGAGCGCGGTGACGCCATCGCCCTTCGATTCGGTGGCGGGCGGGGTGCCGGGCGCGGCGAGGGGGCCGCGCTGCGGTGGCGGCGTGCCGGGGTCCATTCGGTCGGGGCCGGGCGGGATGCAGCCGGCGAGCACGGCTGCCAGCGACAGCGCGGCGATGCGTTTGGTGACTGGCTGCATTGGTCCCCCCATGACCCCTCCGGTTCGCGTCGGCGTCAGCCGGCCGGCGTCAGAACCTCGCTCCCGACATAGCGCCGCAGCGCGTCGGGCACCACGACCGACCCGTCGGCCTGCTGGTAATTTTCGAGCACCGCCACCAGCGTGCGGCCGACCGCCAGCCCCGAGCCGTTGAGGGTATGGACGAAGCGTGTCGCCTTCTCCCCCTCGGGCCGGTAGCGCGCGTTCATCCGCCGCGCCTGGAAATCGGTGCAGGTCGAACAGCTCGAAATCTCGCGGTAGCGGTTCTGCCCCGGCAGCCAGACTTCGAGATCATAGGTCCGCGCCGCCGAAAAGCCCATGTCGCCGGTACACAGTTTCATCCGCCGGAACGGGAGGGCGAGTTGGTTCAGGACATCCTCGGCCGCCTGCGTCATCCGCTCATGCTCGGCCTCCGACTGGTCGGGGGTGGTGATCGACACCATCTCGGCCTTTTCGAACTGGTGCTGGCGGATGAAGCCGCGCGTGTCGCGGCCCGCCGCCCCTGCTTCGGAACGGAAGCACATCGTCAGCGCGGTGAAGCGCAGCGGCAGTTCCTTTTCGGCAAGGATCTGGCCGGCGACGATGTTGGTCAGCGATACCTCGGCGGTGGGGATCAGCCAGCGGTCGTCGGTGGTGCGGAACAGGTCGTCGGCGAATTTCGGCAACTGTCCGGTGCCATAGAGCGCTGGCTCGCGCACCAGCACCGGCGGCACGACCTCTTCATAGCCATGGATGCCGGTCAGCGTGTCGAGCATGAACTGGCCGAGCGCGCGGTGGAGCTTCGCAGCGGCGCCGCGCACCAGCGTGAAGCGCGCGCCCGACAGTCGCGCGCCGGTTTCGAAGTCGAGGCCGATCGCCGGGCCGATCGCGTCATGCTCGCGCGGCGTGAAGGCGAAGCTCGCCGGATCGCCGACGGTCTTTTCGACGACATTGTCGTCCTCGTCCGCGCCCTGCGGCACGTCGGCGAGGGCGAGGTTGGGGATGGTTTCGAGCGCGTGCGTCAGCTCCTGCGCGAGTGCCGCTTCCTCGGCCTCGATCGCGGGCATGCGGTCCTTGAGCGCGGCGACCTCGCCCATCAACGCGGCGGCGGCTTCCTCGTCACGGCGGGCCTTGGCCGCGCCGATCGCCTTCGACGCCTCGTTGCGGCGCGCCTGTCCGGTCTGAAGTTCGGTCTGGAGCGCGCGGCGTCGCTCGTCGATCGCCGCCAGCTCGCCCGATCGGCCGGCAAGGCCACGGCGGGCGAGGGCGGCGTCGAAGGCGGCGGGATCGTCGCGGATCAGGCGAATGTCGTGCATGCGCCGGGCTATGGCTGGCGATCCCCACCCATGCAAGCCGCAACCGGTATCGCCCCCGGCGCGTTCCCCCACCCGAAGCCACAAGAGGAGCGAGAGTGATGCGTATTCCCCATGACGCCTGCGTGCTGGTCGCCGACGGGCGCAAGATGCTGTTCTTCCGCAACAAGGGCGATGCCGATGCGCCGAACCTGATCGTCGAGGATCAGCAGCAGCAGGCCAATCCCGCCGACCGTCATCAAAAGACCGACGCCGCCGGACAGGGATCGTCGATCCGCGGCGGCAATTTCGCCAGCGGCGGCGGCAGCATCGGCGAGACCGACTATCACCAGCAGGCCGAGGACCGTTTCGCGGCGCAGGCCGCCGAGGAACTCAAGCGCCGCGCGCTTGCCAACGAGTTCGAGACGCTGATCGTCGTCGCGCCGCCCAAGACGCTGGGCGAGATGCGCAAACATTATCACCAGAGCGTCAGCGCCCGGCTGGCGGGCGAGCTGGATAAGGACCTGACCGGCCATCCGGTCGATCAGATCGAGAAGCTGCTCACCAACGCCTAGGGCCGATCGACATTTAGCCAGACGATGGCTCCTGGCGGCTCCCCTCCCTTGTCAGGGAGGGGAGCAGATTGGGAAGCCATTCCGCTTCGACAGGGGAAATTTGCCCTCGAACCTTCTCGTCATTCCCGCGCAGGCGGGAATCCATACACGCCGACGGCGGTGATCGAATCTAAGCCGATGCGTTGATGGGTGCCCGCCTGCGCCGGAACGACGGCCAAGGCTTGGTATTGGCCGATACGACACGGGCCGCGCGATCACTCGCGCGGCCCGTTCGATCCCGTTGCCGGTGCGGCTCAGGCGGTCGACGTCTTCGACTTCGCGAGACGCTTGCGCGCGACCAGCGCGGCGGCGGCGGCACCGAACAGCAGCAGCATCGGGGGAGCAGGAACCGGGGTCGGCCCGCCCGAGCTCGTCGAGCTGCCACCGTGCGACGAACTGCCGCCATTCGAGCTCCACCCGCCGTTCGAGCTCCAGCCCTTGCTCGACGATCCATTCGAGGACGAGGACGTGCTGGTCGAGGTCGACGAGCCGTTCGACGAGGACGAGGTGCTGGTCGACGATCCATTCGACGAGCTGGAGGTCGAGGACGACACGTCGCCGCTGGACGAGGCCGACGACGATACGTCGCCGCTCGAGGAAGCCGACGAGGAAACGTTGCCGCTCGACGAGGATGAGACATTGCCGCTGGACGAGGACGAGACGTTCCCGCTGCTCCCGCCCGATGCCGAGGACACGTTGCCGCTGCTGCCGCCCGACGCGGACGACACATTGCCGCTGCTGCTGCTGCCACCCGATGCGGACGATATGTTGCCGCTGCTCCCGCCGGAAGCGGACGACGTGCTGCTGGTGCTCGATACGCCGCCGGTGCTGGTCGACGAACCGCCGGAGCCGCCCGATCCGCCCGATGCGGAGGAGGTCGACGATCCGCCCGACCCACCCGACGAGGTTGAACTGGACGAGCCACCCGAGGAGGTCGAGGATGACCCGCCGCTGGTGCTCGACGTCGAGGAGACGACGATGCCGCTCGACCCGCCGCCCGACGATCCGCCGCCGAAGAACCCGCCCGCGAAGAAGCCGCCACCGCCGAAGCCACCGCCGCCGGTGCCGCCGACCAGCACCGGGCCGGCCCCGCCGAAGCCGCCACCGCCGCCCGACAGCATCGGCATTTCCGCACCGAGGAAGGCGGGGGGCAGCGGCACGGGCGCGCCCTGGCTGGCGACGGTCACGACCGCCGGGGCGCAGGTCGTCTGAGTCCGGGTGACGACGCGGCGGACCACGCGCTGGCGGGCCTGACGCTGCGCCACTGCCCGTTTGGTCACGACGCGCTTGGTGATCGCCCGCTTGGTAATCTCGCGATGGGGGGAGGATTCGGCGACATGCACCGCACCGCCGCCGATGACGGCGCCACCGCAAGCGCAAGCGCAGAGCTTTGCCAATGCCATCTTAACCGACATGCCGTTCCACTCTTTCCCTACCCGCCCCGTGACCGCGGCGATTCCATGACCCTTGCGGCCATGGCTCACCAAGACGAAACAAAGCGTAAAGTTCAACACCCTTAACCACGATCAGGCGTCGTTAGTATGGACGTCCCCGCCTTGCCAGCGGGTTGTAATGGTTAACGTACCGTAAAGAGACATGGGAATAGAGCGGTTTTCATACCGCCGCTTCGACTCGGGGTGATCGACCACGACAAACGGTGGGCCAAGCGGCGACGAGTCGGCCGGCGATCATTCCCGTGCGTTCTGCGCGGCTTGTGGTCGAACGCCCCGCCCGATATAGGCCCGCGGGAAAAGACGGGTCGGGACCTTCGCCGGTGGCGTTCGGCGGCATACCGGAGCGGAGACTGGGGATGGCAACGGCTTTGAGCGATACGACACAACCACTCGATATGCCGCCGCCGGTGAACGACGACGGCAGCGGTTATCGTCCGCATAACGACGAACCGTTCATGAACCCGCGGCAGCAGGCCTATTTCCGGGCCAAGCTGCTGGCGTGGAAGGACGCGATCCACCGCGAGGCGCAGGGAACGCTGGCGCATCTCCAGAACGAATCGCTGCGCGAGGCGGACCTGACCGACCGTGCGTCGAGCGAAACCGACTGGTCGATCGAACTGCGCACCCGCGACCGGCAGCGCAAGCTGATCTCCAAGATCGAGGCGGCGATCCGCCGGATCGACGATGGCGAATATGGCTATTGCGAAGTCACCGGCGAGCCGATCGCGCTGGCCCGGCTGGAGGCCCGTCCGATCGCAACCATGACCGTGGAGGCGCAGAGCCGCCACGAACGGCAGGAAAAGGTTTCGCGGGAAGAATAGGGAGTATGGACGCGGGACCGGGGCGGTCCCGCGCCGATGGCGTCAGATGGACGTCATCTCCTGCTTTACCATCAGCTTGCGCTTCTTGAGCGACGACAACAGGCTCTGGTCCGGCGAGGGGCGCTGGGTTTCCATTGCGATCTGGCGGTCGAGCGTGGCGTGCTTCGCTTCGAGAGCGTTGAGGTGGCCGGTCTGCATCGATCCATTCTCCTGCTTGCTTGATGGGGCATGGAGTAAAACACACGAGTTGACGATTGTCGCCATCGTAGGTGCCATTTTCGGTGCGACGTGCAGGAATCGCGGATAGAGCGTTGCGCGGGGCCAATGGAGTGACGGATCGGCAATGGACGAATCGGACCTTGAACAGCGGCTGGCGGTGCTGCGTGTCGAGCATCGCGACCTGGACGATGCCATCGCCGCGCTGGCGGGGGCGGGGGCGGCCGATCAGTTGCAGCTCGCCCGGCTGAAACGGCGCAAGCTGCGGCTGCGTGACGAGATCGCGGCGATCGAGGACCAGTTGATTCCCGACATCATCGCCTGATCGTCACGTTCGGGGACAGTTGGTGCCGACGGTCCACCGATCGAATCGTTTCGTGGCGGGGGACGGCATGCCATCCTTCGCCCCATGGAAACGCACAGCAGCTCGGCCGTCGTTCAGCGGCATCTGGTCGATTCGCTCTATGTCGAGGCGATGGTGCTGGCCGACGAGGCGCGCGCCTATTTCGACGATGGCGGGCGGGGCGAGCGGGCGATGCTCGATCCGATGACGCGGGTGGTGTTTTCGTGCGAGTCGCTCAAGATCACGACGCGGCTGATGCACGTCATCGCATGGCTGTTGACGCAGCGGGCGGTGGCGGCGGGCGAGATCAGCGCGGTCGCGGCACGCGATCCGGCGCGGCTGCTGGGGCCGGCACCCCGGACCGAGGAGCGGGTGTTGCAGGCGATGCCGAACGGCACCCGGACGCTGGTGGCCGCCAGCATCGACCTGTACCGCCGGGTCGAGCGGATCGAGCGGGCGCATGAGGGGCCGCCGCCGGCCAGTCCGGCACGAGCGATGTTTGACCGGCTGGCGCTGGCGCTGTAGTCGATCCATCTGGCCGGAAACGTCGCCCCAGCGAAGGCTGGGGCCTCAAGCGGCTCTTGTACTGCGCCACCCGCGAGAGATCCCAGCCTTCGCTGGGATGACGTCTGTTTTGAGGTGGCTGGATTGTTCTCAAGCGGATCAAACAGCCAAGCGCATCCTTGCAGCCTGATATTCCGCCGCCAGTTGCGCGATACGGGTCGCGGCGGGGAGCACCGCGTCGACCGCGCCGATGCCCTGGCCAGCACCCCAGATGTCTTTCCATGCCTTGGCCGTGCTGGCGGCAAAGTCCATCGTCGTGGCGTCGCGTTCGGGCAGGGCGTCGGGATCGAGCCCGGCGGCGAGGATCGAGCCGCGCAGGTAATTGCCATGCACCCCGGTGAAGGCGCTGGTGTAGACGATGTCGGCGGCGTGGCCGGCGACGATCGCATCCTTGTAGGCGGGCACGGCGCGGGCTTCGGCGGTGGCGATGAAGGGTGATCCGATATAGGCGAGATCGGCCCCAGCGGCCTGGGCGGCGAGGATCGCGCCGCCGTTGGCGATCGCGCCCGACAGCAGCAGCGGCCCGTCGAACCAGCGGCGGACTTCCTGGGTGAAGGCGAAGGGGTTCAGCCGGCCGGCATGGCCGCCGGCACCGGCGCAGACGAGGATCAGCCCGTCGGCGCCCTTTTCCACCGCCTTGTGGGCGAAGCGGTCGTCGATCACGTCATGCAGGGTGATGCCGCCCCAGCCATGGACGGCGGTATTCAGTTCCTCGCGCGCACCCAGCGAGGTGATGACGATCGGCACCTGCCATTTGGCGCAGGTCGCGACATCGGCGTCGAGGCGATCGTTCGAGCGGTGGACGATCTGGTTGACGGCATAGGGCGCGGACGGGCGGTCGGGGTGGGCGCGATCATGCGCGGCGAGCGCTTCGGTGATCTGGTGGAGCCATTCGTCGAGCTGGCCCTGCGGCCGGGCGTTCAGCGCCGGGAAGGAGCCGACGATGCCGGCGGTACACTGGGCGATGACCAGTTCGGGGCCGGACAGGATGAACATCGGCGATGCCACGACGGGCAGGGCCAACCGGTCGAACAAGGAAGGAAACGCCATATACGTTGCATAGCGCAACCCGAATTGCTGTCCATGGCGAAGTTTACAAAGTTTACACTACGCACAATGCTACGGGAACGGGCCGGTCGTTGTTCTACAAGGGCTTGGCGGCATTCTCTCGACAGCGCCCGTGCGTTCTACCCCGATCGCCCGCTGTAGGACAGGTCAGCCGGTCATGACCTGATAGAGCAGGATCGAGTTCAGGGTGATGACCGCCGCGCAGATCGTCCATGCCGCCACCGCGAGAACGGGCCGATTGGCGAACGGCCCCATCTTGCCCTTGTCACCGGTGAACTGGACCAGCGGATAGACCGCGAAGGGCAGTTGCAGGCTGAGCACCACCTGGCTGCCGACCAGCAGTTGCGCGGTGCCGCTTTCGCCATACAGGCTGGCGACGACGACGGCGGGGACGATCGCGATCAGCCGGGTGACGATCCGCCGCAGCCATGCCGGGAAGCGCAGGTTGAGGAAGCCCTCCATCACGATCTGCCCTGCGAGCGTGCCGGTGATCGTCGAATTCTGACCCGAGGCGAGCAGCGCCACCGCGAACAGGATGCTGGCCGCCCCGGCGCCGAGCATCGGCGTCAGCAGTTGATAGGCGTCCTGAATCTCCGCCACATCGGTCCGCCCGGCGGTGTGGAACGCGGCGGCGGCCAGCACGAGGATCGCGCCGTTGATGAACAGCGCCAGCATCAGCGCGATCGAACTGTCGATCGTCGCCAGCTTCACCGCCTCGCGCCGCCCTTCCGGCGATCGGTCGAAGCTGCGCGTCTGGACGATCGAGGAATGGAGATAAAGGTTGTGCGGCATCACGGTCGCGCCGAGGATGCCGATCGCGAGATAGAGCATCGCCGGATTGGTAACGATCTCGGTCGTGGGGATCAGCCCGCGCGCGATGCCGGCGAGCGAAGGCTGCGCGAGGAACAGCTCCACCGCGAAACAGCCGGCGATGATGAGCAGCAGCGCGACGATGAACGCTTCCAGCTTGCGGAAGCCATATTGTTGCAACAGCAGGATCAGCATCACGTCGAGCGCGGTGATGCACACGCCCCACACCAGCGGAATGCCGAACAGCAGTTGCAGCGCGATGGCGGTGCCGATCACCTCGGCCAGATCGCAGGCAATGATCGCGAATTCGCACAAGCCCCACAGCATCCAGCGGACAGGCCTGGGGTAATATTCGCGGCACGCCTGCGCGAGATCGAGCCCGGTAACGATGCCGAGCTTCGCCGAGAGCGATTGCAGCACCATCGCCATGATGTTCGACAGCAGGACGACCGAGAGGAGGGTATAGCCGAACGCCGACCCGCCGGCGATGTCGGTCGCCCAGTTACCCGGGTCCATATAGCCGACCGCGACGAGATAGCCGGGGCCGGCGAAGGCCCCGAGCTTGCGCCAGAACTGCCCGGCCCCTTCCGGCACGGCGACCGTGCGGAAGGAACCGGGGAGGCTGGGCCGGCGATCGGGCACGGCATCGTTCGCGGCGGGCGGCGGTGCCATCGTCGGTCCCTCCGGATGATCGGTCAGTTCGCGCCGCTCGTCTTGAGCAGACCGTTGACCCCGGCGGGGAAGAACCCGCCCTGTGCGACCGACTGGTTGGTCAGATAGACCACGTTCAGCACCTGCGCCGGCGTGCGGGTGAAGGTGAGGCCGGTGCCGTCGGTCGGCACGATGTTCGAGGCGTTGTTGACCGCGCGGACCCCTTGATCGAGATCAAGCGCGCCGTCGAGCGCATCGCGGGCGTTCGAAATCTGTTCGGTGCGCTCGATCAGCGTCGGGGCGGCGATGCCCTTGCGGTACAGCACCGAGCGGACGAGGCCGGCATGATACGCCTCCGCCGCGTGGATGCCCGCCGCTGCGTCGATATAGGTCTTGTTGGTCAGGAAGGCGATCGCGCCCTTGTAGGCGGTGACGCCGACGTCTTCGAACAGGAACGCGCCGAGCAGGAAGGATTCGTCGTTCTCATAGACGTCGAACGCCGCGTTCGCGCCGATGATGCCCGCCGCGCGGGCGGCGGCCGAAAAGGCGCTGGCGGCGGTCACGCCGATGTCGATCGCCGGCTGCGCGACCGTCGCCGAGCCGATCGCCGAGCGCAGGAAGGCAACATGGGCGCGTTCGTCGGCAGCGATCTCGCGCGCATATTGCGCGACGAGCGGGTCGGTGAAATTCACCTGCCGCCCGCCGCTGACCGCGCCTTGCGTGCCGGTGCCGGTCAACAACGTGTTGGGCAGGCCGGCACCGGTCGCGGCGAACGAATAGAATTGCGCTTCGAGATATTCGAGGTTCAGCGCGAAGTTCAACACGTCGGCATCGGTCGCCGGGGTCGCGGTGGCGGTTGCCGTGGGGGTCGGCGACGGCGTCGGTGTGGGGGTGGGCGTGGACGAACTGTCGTTGCCGCCACCACAGGCGGCGAGCAGCGAGGCCCCGGCGACGGCAGCGGAGACGCCGCCTGCGGCGCGCAGGAAATCGCGGCGATGGGCACGGCGCACGTCGGCGGCTTCGAGCACCTGAAGGATGGGATCGTTGGTCATCGTGAAATACTCCGGGCTCAGTTCGCGGCGCTGGTCTTGACGGTGCCGTTGACCCCGGCGGGGAAGAAGCCGCCGAGGCTGACCGAAGCCTTGTTGAGATAGACGATATTGAGCACCTGCTGCGGGGTGCGGCCAAAGGCGAGGCCGTTTGCGTCGAGCGGCACGATGTTCGACACGTTGCCGATCGCGCGGACGCCCTGATCGAGATCGGTCGCCCCGTCGAGCGAATCGCGCGCGTCCGAAATCTTTTCGGTCGCGTCGATCAGCGACGGCGTGGTCAGCCCCTTGGTATAGAGCGTCGTGCGGATCATCGCCGCGTGATACGCCTCCGCCGCGAGGATGCCGGCCGCTGCCTGCAATACCACCGCGCTGGAAAGCTGCGCCGCCGCGCCCTTGTAGGCGGTGACGCCCACGTCTTCGAACAGATAGGCGGCGAGGAGGAAATCATTCTCGTTCGCATAGGGGTCGAATGCCTGGCCCGCGCCGATCAGCCCGGCGGCGCGCGCCGCGTTGGAGAAGGCGCTGGTCGCGGTCGCCGACAGGTCGAGCGCGGGCATGGCGATGGCGGTGGCGCCGATCGCGGCGCGCAGGAACTGGACGTGGGCGCGTTCGTCCGCCGCGATCTCGCGCGCGAAATTGGCGACGACGGGATCGGTGAACGTCACCTGCCGGCCGCCGGTAACGGCGCCGGGGGTGGTGCCGGTGGGACCGGTCAGCAGCGTCGCGTCGAGCCCGGTGCCGGTGGTGGCATAGGCATAGAATTGCGCTTCGAGATATTCGAGGTTGAGCGCGAAATTGAGCAGATCGCCATCGGTCAGCCCGCTGCTGGACGTCGCGGTGGGCGTCGGCGTGGGGGTCGCGGTGGCGGTGGCGGTCGGCGAGGGGGTGGGCGATCCGCCCGAATCATCGTTGCCGCCGCACGAGGTGAGCGCCATGCCGCCGCCGATCGCAGCGGCGGCCCCCATGGTGCGGAAGAAGTCGCGGCGCCCTTCGCGGCGGCGCACCCGCGCCTCGAGTGCTTCCATCATCTGCGTATCGTCGGTCATTCGCCGCATTCCTTACCCTGTGGCCCCGACCGCGCGGTGGCGGGCGACGCGGGCCGATCCCTGGCTGTCGGTCATGGGCCGGGGGCCGGACCATGGTTCAGACAAGCCGCTGTATTGACTGTATCGCGTGCGCGCTAGGGTCTGATCCACTTACGTGGATGCGGTGCCGGCCCGCTCCCCCTCCCGACCACCCATTCAGGATACGCTGTGGGTGGCCGGGAGGGGGAGCGGGCCGGCACCGCCTTCGAGACAAGCGTCATCCAAGTTTTCGCACCGAGTCCCGTTCGATCAGGCGGTGGTCGTGCGGCAGGACGTCGGGCACCGCCACGCCGGCGAACTGGTCGAGCAGCAGGCCGGTGGCGCTGACCGCCATTTCGAACACCGGCTGGCGCACGGTGGTGACGCGCGGCCATGCGATGCGGCCGATTTCCGAATCATCGAAGCCGACGATCGAGAGCTGGGCGGGCACTTCGATGCCGACCTCGCGCGCGGCCATCAGTGCGCCGACTGCCATGTCGTCGTTCTGGGCGAGGATCGCGGTCGGCGGCTGATCCATCGCCAGCAGCGCGCGCGCGGCGGTGAAACCCGAATCGAAGGTGAAGCGGCCGTCGAGCACCAGCGCGGGATCGATCGCGACGCCCGCGGCGGCGAACGCCTGTTCGTATCCCGTCATCCGCGCATCGCTGGCGGTATGGGTCGGATCGCCCTTGATGATCGCGATGCGGCGGTGGCCGTGGTCCAGCACATGCGCCGCGATGTCGCGCGCGGCGGCAATATCGTCGAGCGTGACGCCCGGCACTATATCGTCCCAGCGGGTCGGCGCGATCCGGGCGAAGGGCATCCCGATGCCGACCAGTTCGTCGAGAATGCGGCGGTCGTTCGACGCCGGCGGGGCGAGGACGACGCCGTCGACCGCCGCCGAGCGGAGCAGGCCCACGACCTCGTCGGCATGGTCGGCGATCGAGCGGACGGGCAACACGACCAGCCGGTACGGCTCGCCGCGCAGCCGGTCGAGCACGCCCATCTGCAATTCGACGGTGTAGCTGGGCGAGGGGTTTTCATACACCAGCCCGATCAGGTGCGAGCGTTGCCGCGCGAGGCCTTGGGCCATGACGTTGGGGTGATAGTCGAGGGCGCGGACCGCGTCGCGCACCTTGTCGCGCACCGCTTCCTTCACATGCGGTTCGCCGTTCAGCACGCGCGAGACGGTTTTGGTGGATACGCCCGCGCGCGCGGCGACGTCGACGATGGTAATGCGCTTGGGGCCGCGCGACCGGGGTGGCTGCATGCGCGGCATCTCGGCCATGGCCGGGCGTGCGTGTCAACCTTGGCGGGGTCGTTTGGAACCGCGCGGTTGCGCGTTTCGCGGTGCCGGCCCGCCGCTCCTCCCGACCATCGATCAGGATACTGGCGTGGGTGGCCGGGAGGGGGAGCGGGCCGGCACCGCCTCGAAACTCGCGCTTTCGCGAATTTCAAACGGGTTTCCGGGCCGGTTACAGGATCGTCATGTGTCCGCCATGCCGTCGCAAAGCGCCGTGGGCCATGGTAGTGGCGAAAGGAAATGTTTCGATGTCGATCGCGCGGATACTGGGCGTCGCCGTGGTTGCCGTGGCCGGCGTGGCAGCGGCGATGGCCGACGGGCCGCGATCGGTCGCGATCGGCGGGGCGACCTTTGCGGGGCAGGTCGATGCGGCGGGCCTGGTCGTCACCAGCCTGCGCAGCGGCGGCGCGGCGCAAGGGGCGGGCCTGCGCGTCGGCGACGTGGTCGATGTGGTCGACGGTGTGGCGCATCCCGGCGTCGCGCGGCTGGCGGCGGCGGCGCATGGGAGCCATGCGGTGCTGCACGTCAGGCCGAGGGGTGACGGGCAGGCCCGCACGCTGCTACTGCACGGCGGCGGAGGTGGTGCGTGAAACTATTGGTGGTCGAGGACGACGACGATACCGCCGGCTATATCGCCAAGGGGCTCACCGAGGCGGGCCATGTGGTCGATCGCGCCGGCACCGGGCGTGACGGGTTGTTCCATGCGATCGACGGCGGCTACGACTGCATCGTCATGGACCGGATGCTGCCGCAGATGGACGGCATGGCGGCGATCGCGGCAATGCGCGCGGGCGGCGTGACGACGCCCGTTCTGATCCTGTCGGCGATGGGATCGCCCGACGACCGGGTCGCCGGGCTGACGTCGGGCGCCGACGATTATCTGACCAAGCCGTTCGTCTTCGCCGAATTGCTGGCGCGGGTGACGCTGCTCGCGCGCCGCGCCGCGCCGGGCACCCCGGTCGCCGAGACGAAGCTGACGTGCGACGACCTCGAGATGGACCTGCTCGCGCGGCGGGTGAAGCGTGGCGGCGTGGGCATCGACCTGCAACCGCGCGAATTCCGGCTGCTCGAATATCTGCTGCGCCATGCCGGACAGGTGGTGACGCGCACGATGTTGCTGGAGGGGGTGTGGGATTATCACTTCGATCCGGGCAGCAACGTGACCGACGTGCATATCAGCCGGCTGCGCCGCAAGATCGACGACGGGCAGGCCCGCCGGCTGCTGCATACGGTGCGCGGATCGGGCTACAAGCTGGGGATCGAGCCCTGACGCGCCGCTGGGTGCGATCGGCCACGCTGCGCTTCGCCGCGCTGGTCTTCGCGCTGCAACTGGCCGGGGCCGGGGTCACGCTGCTGGTGGTGCGGCAGATCACCGCCGACCGGTTGACGCAGGCCGCGACCGGGGAGGCCGAACGGCTGCGCGGGCAGTTGCTCGACGCATGGGCGGCGGGGGGACAGGCCGGGGTGGCGCGCGCGGCGCTGGCACGGCTCGACCGGAGCGACCGGCCGCAGTCGGTGGTGCTGCTGACCGCGCCCGGCGGACGGGTGCTGGCCGGCAATGTCGCGGCATGGCCGCCCGATGTGGTGGCGGGGCCGCCGACCACGATCGAGATTTTCCGCGTCGACCGCGACCGGCCCGAACGGATGCGGGTGATCGGCACTGACCTGTCCGATGGCACGCGGCTGCTGACCGGCCATGTGATCGAGGGCGAGCTGGCGTTCGTCGGCGCGCTGGAGGCGGCGATGGGCGCGGCGATGGCGGTCGCGCTGCTGCTGGCGGGGCTTGCCGGATGGGTCGCGGCGCGGATCATCGCCCAGCGGCTGGTGCGGACGGTCGATACGGTGGCGGCGGTGGCGGCGGGCGACCTGAACCGGCGGGTGGCCTTGAGCGGTGGCCACGATGCGTTCGAGGCGCTGGCGCGGTCGGTCAACGCGATGCTCGACCGGATCGCCGCGCTGGTCGGCGAACTGAAGCTGGCGACCGATGCGCTGGCGCACGACCTGCGCTCGCCGCTCACCCGGCTGCGCGCGACGCTGGAACGCGCGCTGGCCGCCGCCGACAGCGAGGAGGGGCGGCTGGCGGTGCTGCGCGCGATGGACGAGGGCGAGCGGTTGCTTGGCATGCTCGACACCGCGCTTCGGATCACGCGGGCGGAGGCGGGGATCGGGCGCGAGGCGTTCGTCGCTACCGATCTGGCTGCGATGTTGGAGGAACTTGCCGAACTGTTCGAGCCGCTGGCCGAGGATCGGGGGATGGCGATTGCCGTCACCCCGTCGCCGGCCGTGGTGGTGCCGGCGCATCGCGAGATGATCGGACAGGCAGTAGCAAATATGATCGATAATGCCTTGAAATATGGTGCGGGAACGATCCGGTTGTCGGTCGAGGAAACGGCTGCGACGGTCGCGATCGTCGTGCGCGACGAAGGGCCGGGGATTGCGCCCGACCGCCGGGTGGAGGCGCTGCGCCGGTTCGGGCGGCTGGATGCGGCGCGGCACGAAAGCGGGGCGGGGCTGGGACTGTCGCTGGTGGCGGCGGTGGCGCATTTGCATGGTGGCGCGCTGGAACTGGCGGATGCCGCGCCGGGGCTGGCGGTGCGCTTGACGATCGGACGATAGCATGAGCGAAGGCTTCGCGCAGGGAATGGTACATGACGCGGCAGCGGACGTGCGGACCGCGATCGAGGGCGACCCGGCGGTGCTCGCACGGTGGCAGGCGCTGACACCGATCGGGCGCAACGAGTTTCTGTGCTGGATCGAGGATGCCAAGCAGACCGCGACCCGTCAGCGGCGGATCGGACGGACGGTCGAGTCGTTGCTGGAGGGCAAGCAGCGGCCGTGTTGCTGGCCGGGCTGTATCCACCGCACCGACAAGGCACCGGGCAAGTGGCAGCAAGCGGTGCTGATCGACGGGAAACGGTAGCGGCGGTTGCCGGCCCCGCTGCCGCGCGGTACGACCCGGCCATGGCCAAAGCACAACGTCTCGCCCGGCTCGACGATCGCCGCATCGAACTCGAAGCCGACTATGCAGCGGCGTTGATCGCGGCGCTGCGGGTGACGGCCGCCGGGAAAGCGGGGCTGTTCGATCATCAGGCGGATCGCCGGGTGCGGGCGGCGACCGCCCCCGTCATCGACCATCTGGCCGAGATCGGCGACGCGATCGACGCGGCGCGCGAGCAACTGGGCCTGCCGGCGTTCGAGCTGCAACAACAGTTCCTGCGGTCGCGCGGACCGGTCGGCCCGCAGGCGGTGGGCGAGCCGAAGCAGGCGCAGGCGTGGCTCGACCGGTTGGGGGCCGAGCCTTTGCGCTGAAGCGGCCCTGCCGTCGTTGCGCCGCAATCCGCCGGCATCGTCTTGGGCGACGGGGAGGCGGGGCGGATGTTCTGGGCATGGTCGCTGGTTCAGGCGGTGGCGGTGCCGCCCGCGCGGATCGAGCTGACGCCGTTGTTGCCGCCGGCGCGCTGCCGGGGGGCTGCATCGGAGGACGAGATCCTCGTGTGCGGCGACGTGCGGCAGGAACGCTACCGGTTGCGCCCCGTCGATCGCACCCGCTTTGACGACACGGTGAAGGCGGAGACGGGGGTGGTCGGCGACCTGCGTGCCGCCGCCGAGGTGGAACAGGCGACGGTGGCGCCCGGCGTGGTCAGCAACCGGATGATGGTGCGGCTGAAACTGCCGTTTTGAAATTCTGTCTGGAAACGCGCCAACGTGTGAGATTTGGGGCTGATCGACATTCAGTTCGCTGGCACGGGACGACCGCTCCTCCCCTGTCGTCACTCCCGCGAAGGCGGGAGTCCATATGCGCCATTGTCGCAACTCCAGCCGAAACGTTGGCGGCTATGGATTCCCGCCTGCGCGGGAATGACGGAAGTCCTTGGTTCCGACTGAACGTCGATCCGCCAAACCCGCAACCGCGCGTTTTCACACCCGCCCTCACGCCGTTGCCACCCGGCCGCTGCGCTCCAGCTTGCCCCAGCCGACGACGAACCCGCCGATCGCCGAGGCGATGGCGCGCAGCACGACCCAGTACATGATCTGGCGGTACACCAGGCGCTGCGCGACGAGCAGGTGTGCGGGGTAGCGCGCGCGGTTGCCGTCGAGGCGGTAGGCGATCCAGCCGCACGCCACGTCGATCGCGGTGAATGCCAGCCAGTACAGCCCCATCGTGCCGACATCGCCGCTGGTCTGCGCCCAGCCATGCTGGACGACGCGGACGATGGTGCCGGTGATCGAGAGCAGCAGCGCGAGGTCGATCAGCGGCGAGATGGCGGCAAACGCGATCTGGAACAGCCATGCCTGTGGCAGACCGATGCGGGCGAGGCCGGCGGGCTTGCCGGTACGCAGGATAGCGCGGTGCTTCCACAGGCATTGCAGCGTGCCGAACGCCCAGCGATAGCGCTGCTTGGCGAGCGCCCTGAAGCTTTCGGGCGCTTCGGTCCACGCGACGGCACGCGGATCATAGGTGACGCGCCAGCCGGCACGCTGGATCGCGATGGTCAGGTCCTGATCCTCCGCCAGCGTATCCTCCGGATAGCCGCCGACCGCATCGAGCGCCGCACGCCGCCATGCGCCGACCGCGCCCGGCACCACCGTCATCGCGTCGAAGCCGGCCAGCGCGCGACGTTCGAGGTTCTGCGCGGTGATATATTCGACCGCCTGCCAGCGGGTGACGAGGTTCACCCGGTTGCCGACGCGCGCATCGCCGGCGACCGCGCCGAGCCTGGGATCGGCGAACCAGCGGGCGAGGCGGGCGATCGTCTCGGCCTCGAACTGGGTATCGGCGTCGAGCGCGATGATGACCTCTCCGGTCGCATCCTGCAACGCGCGGTTGAGCGCCGCCGCCTTGCCGCCGTTGACCAGCGTCAGCAGCGTGACGCGGGGATCGCCGGCGAAACGGTCGCGCACCACCGCGCTGGTCGCGTCCTTCGACCCGTCGTCGACGACGATGACCTGTAGCCCCGGATAGTCGCTGGCCAGCACGCGAGCGACCGAATCGGCGATCACCCGTTCCTCGTTATAGGCGGGGATGATGACCGAGACGGTGGGTCGATACACCGGCGGCACTGGCCGTTCGCGCCGCGCCTGGAACCAGGCGAGGCCGGCGAGCAGCACCGCGCGGGCGATGCCGAGCGCGATGGCGAGATAGAACAGCCATGCCAGCACGATCGAGAGGATCGCCAGCACGATGAAGATCGCGACATCGGTGCGCACCGCCAGCAGGTCGCGGCCCTGTACCTTGGGCATCGCCACCGCTTGCGGCACGCCAACCAGTTGCGAGGCGGTGACGAAGTGATAGCCGCGTGCCTTCAGCGTGGCGATGATCTGCGGGAGCGCCGCCACCGTCTGCGCGCGGTCGCCGCCGCCGTCATGGAGCAGCACGACGTTGCCCGAATTTTCCGCCGTGGCGGCGGCGATCTGGTTCACCACCTGGGTGACGATCGCGTCGGTGCCGGGCCGCTGCCAGTCGTTGGGATCGATATGCAGCCCGACCACGGTATAGCCCAGATCCTGCGCCAGCAGCGCGGGCGCGATCTCGTCCATGGTCGTCGGTTCGGCGTCGCCGAAATAGGGCGCGCGGAACAGCGTGGTCGAGCGGCCGGTATAGGCCTCGATCAGCCGCTGGGTGGCGTTCAGCTCCAGCTTCGTCGTGCGCTCGCCGGTGGTGGCGAGATTGGGGTGGGTGTAGCTGTGGTTGCCGATCTCGTCGCCGTCGCGGACCATCCGTTGCAGAAGGCCGGGATGTTCGAGCGCATTCTCACCAACCACGAAGAAACTGCCGGGAATCTTGGCTTTTTCCAGAACGTCGAGGATCGGCGGGGTCCAGGTGGGATCGGGGCCGTCGTCGAAGGTCAGCGCGATCGCCTTCGGGTCGGCGGCACCGGCGCGCTGCACGACATAGGGGGCCGGCAGGCGGCGATACTGTTCGTCGGCGATGACGCCCTGCGGGGTGAAGGTCAGCGCGCGTTGCCCTTCGGTCGGGCGGGCGGTGATCTTCAGGATTTCGCCGCTGCCCTCGACATCGACGTTGAGCGCGGTGCGCGGGGTTTCGAGCCGGGGGACTTTGGCCGGGGTGCGGAAGGCGGCGAGATCGTTCCAGAAGCCGGCATCCTCGCTGCCCAGCCGCCAGAGCGCGACATCGTCGATGCCGAGGCGGCGCAGCGCCGCGAGTTCGTTCCAGCTCGTCACCGCGTCGAGCATCCAAATCTGGTGATGCGCGCCATCCTCGTCGTCATAGGCGAAGCCGGCGTTGCCGCTGGTGCGGTCGAAGCCGACGGCCGCGCCGGCATCGTGCGCGGCGAGCCATGCTTCCTCGATCGACAGTGCGTCGGCCGCTCGCCCGTGCCAGTCATAGGCATAGCTGCCGAGCGCCACGGTCAGCTTGTCGCGGCCGACCTTGGCGATGGCCGCTTCGACCTGAGCCAGAAACCATGGCTGCGAGGCGATCGGCCCGGCGCTGCCGCTTTCCCAATGCTCGTCATAGGCCATTAGCATCACCCGGTCGCTGACCTTGGCCAGCGCGGCGAGGTTCCAGTCGGCGTCGCCCGCGGGCGCGGTGACGGCGAGTTCGGCGCCCTTGGGCAACGCCGCATGCAGCCGGGCGAGGAACGCGGGATAGCGCGCGACGGCGGCGGCGGGCATGCTCTCGTAATCCATCACGAGGCCGCCGGCGTGCTGCTGCCGGACATAGGTGGCGAGCGCGGCGATGAGCGTCTGTTGCTTTGCCCGGTCGGCGAGCATCGTGGCGGCACCGGTGCCGTCCCAGCCGTCGCTGACGATGTTCTGGACCATCGGCACCAGCTTCGGTGCATGGGGGGTGGTGGCGAGGAACTGGTCGAGCTGGCGGTCGTCGATCGGGTGGGGCTGGGTGCCGTCGACCGTGACCAGCGCGGGCACGACCCAGTCGAGCTGGCGGGCATGGGCGCGCAGCGACGCGATGCCGCCGTCGGTGTCGGGCGCGTAGAAGCCGATCGTCTGCGGCGTGTCGGGCGAGGGCACGGCGCGGCGCGGCAACCAGCGGTCGGGGCGCGCAAGCCGGTCATCGCGCGGCGCGAACGCCTCGCCATGCCGCCTGGCGAACGGCAGCGGCAGCCCGAGCGAGCGCGGCGTCACGACGAGCGTGGTGGCGAACGCGATCGCCGCCAGCACCACGGCGAGGATCAGCAGCGCGACGCCGCGCCGTGCCCGGACGCCACGCCGCCCGGTCGGATCGAAGAAGATGGGTTTGCTCAACGCCGGTGTCCCTGTTGCATCGGATCGGCGCTTAGGGGGCGGCGGGCGGCGGGGCGGTGAGCGCCGCATGAACTTTTCGTCACGGCGGCGGCGGGGCATACTCCCCTCCCTGACAAGGGAGGGGGCGGGGGTGGGTCGGCCCGTGGCAGGCGTCACCGTTCCCCGCAGGCCAACCCACCCCCAGCCCCTCCCTTGTCAGGGAGGGGAGATTTTGCGCTACCGAAACACCACCGTCCGGTGGCCGTTCAGGAACACGCGGCGTTCGGCGGCCCAGCGGACGGCGCGGGCCAGCACCTGCGCCTCGACATCGCGGCCGATGCGGATCAGGTCGGCTTCGGTGTCGCGGTGGTCGACGCGCTCGACCGCCTGTTCGATGATCGGGCCTTCGTCGAGATCGCCGGTGACGTAATGCGCGGTCGCGCCGATCAGCTTGACGCCGCGATCATGCGCGCGGGCATAGGGGCGGGCACCCTTGAAGCTCGGCAGGAAGCTGTGATGGATGTTGATGCAGCGCCCGGCGAGCGCCGCCGACAGATCGGGTCCCAGCACCTGCATGTAGCGGGCGAGGACCAGCAGGTCGGCTTGCCCGTCGCGCACGACGGCAAGCATCGCCGCTTCCTGCGCGGCGCGGTCGCCGTCCACGATCGGCAGGTGATGGAACGGCACGCCATGCCATTCGGTCAGCGCGCGCAGGGTCTCGTGGTTGGAGACGACGCCGACGATCTCGACCGGCAGATCGCCGGTCTTCCAGCGGTGGAGCAGGTCGTTGAGGCAATGGCTGCCCTTCGACACCGCGATGACGATCCGCATCCGCGCGTCGCGCGGCGTGATCGACCAGTCGCACCCGAACCGCCCGGCGACGGGCGCGAAGCCGGCGCGCAAGGCATCGGCCGCGGCGGGGAAGGCGGGGCCTGCGCCGCGAAACTCGACGCGCAGGAAGAAGCGGCCGGCATCCAGATCGGCATATTGCTGGCTGTCGAGGATGAAGCCGTCGATCCCGGCCAGATGCCCGCTGACGGCGGCGACGATGCCGATCCGGTCGGCGCAGGACAGCGTCAGGACGTGCGCGGTCATCGGCTGCACCCTCAGAAATCAAAAATGTCGGGAAACCGACTGGAGGCGCGACCGGGAATCGAACCCGGGTGCAAGGATTTGCAGTCCTCTGCGTCACCACTCCGCCATCGCGCCTCGATGTCGTGGGAGGCGGGCCAATGCGGGGGGAACGGCGCGGTGTCAACCGTCCCCGGGCAAAATATACGTTTCTGCTCGCTTGGCGGCGGTGCGCCGGCGCGATAGACAGCCGGCGAATTCGCGCGATGTGTATTGCGCCCCTAAAACAGTTGTGCGACAGGACTCCGCCATGACCGACACGACCCGTTCCCCGTCCGATTTCGACGCCATGCGCCATGCGATGGTCGTCAGCCAGCTTCGCACCAGCGCGGTGAGCGATCCGCGCGTCGTGGAGGCGATGGGCGACGTGCCGCGCGAGGCGTTCGTCCCCGCCGCGCAGGCGGGCGTCGCCTATCGCGATGCCGCGCTGCCGCTGGGCGGGGGCCGGGCGATCAACGCGCCGCTGATCCTCGGCCGGCTGCTGACCGCCGCCGAGGTCCTGGCCGACGACCGGGTGCTGATTATCGGTGCCGCCACCGGCTATTCGGCCGCCGTCACCGCGCGGATCGCCGGATCGGTCGTGGCGCTGGAGGAGGATGCGGCGATGGTCGCGACCGCGCGCGGCGCCGTCGCCGGTGCCGAGGTGGTCGAGGGGCCGTTGACGCAGGGCTGGGCCGCCGCCGCGCCCTATGACGTCATCCTCATCGACGGCGCGGTCGAGCAGGTGCCCGACGCGATCGTCGCGCAACTGGCACCGGGCGGGCGGCTGACCACCGGAATCGTCGATCGCGGCGTCACCCGGTTGGCGCTCGGTCGCAAGACCGGCGGCGGCTTTGGCCTGACCGAGTTCGCCGATCTCGATTGCGTCGTGCTGCCGGGCTTCGCCCGTCCCAAGACGTTCCAGTTCGCAAGGTAGGGAAGACGATGCGGGGGGGGAAGTTTGCCGCGGGAGCCGCGTTCGTCGCGCTCCTCGCCGGGCCGGCGGGGGCCGAAACGCTGCGCGAGGCGCTGGTGCGCGCCTATGCGACGAACCCGCAGTTGACCGGCGCGCGCGCCAATCTGCGCGCCACCGACGAAACCGTGCCGATCGCCCGGTCGCAGGGGCTGCCGCAGGTCACGACGCAGGGCACCGTCACCGAACAGGTGCTGAACACCCAGACGCGCGGCGTGACCCAGGCACCGCGCATCGGCCAGGCGCAGGCGACCGCGTCGTTGCCGCTCTATGCCGGGGGCGCGGTGAAGAACGGCGTGCGTGCCGCCGATGCGCGGGTGCTGGCGGGTCGCGCCAGCCTGCGCAGCACCGAGGCCAATGTCTTCACCCTCGTCGTCGCCGCCTATAACGACGTGCTGCGCGACGAGGCGATCGTCCGGCTCAACCAGCAGAACGTCAGCGTGTTGCAGGTGAACCTGCGCGCGTCGGGCGATCGGTTCCAGGTCGGCGACCTGACCCGCACCGACGTCGCCCAGTCCGAGGCGCGGCTGGCGCAGGCACAGGCGCAGTTGCAGCAGGCCGAGGCGAATCTCGTCACCAGCCGCGAGAATTATGTCGAGGTCACGGGTGCCCCGGCCGGCCGGCTCGATCCACCGCCGGGCCTGCCCAACCTCCCCGCCGATCCCAATGGCGCGGTGCGGGTCGCGGTCGCCAACAATCCGGCACTGGTCGCGGCGCAGCGGGCGAGCGACGCCGCCGGGTTCGATGTCCGCGTTGCGCGGGCGGACCGGCTGCCGCAGGTCGGCGCGTTCCTGACCGGCAGCTATACCAGCTTCCTCGGATCGGCGCAGTCGATCGACGGCATCGTGCTGCAACAGGACGGTGGACAGGCGCAGGCCGGCGTGCGGGTGACGATGCCCTTCTATCAGGGCGGCCGCCCCGCCGCGCAGATCCGCCGGGCGCAGGCGCTGGAGGGCGTCGCGATCGAACAGGTGACGCAGACCGAGCGCGCCGTCGTGTCCGACGCGCGCTCCGCCTATGCCGCATGGCAATCGGCGTTGCGGGTGATCCAGTCGTCGGAAGTACAGATCACCGCGAACAAGCTGTCGCTGGAGGGCGTTCGCGCCGAGAACAGCGTCGGCACGCGCACCATCCTCGACATTCTCGATGCCGAACAGGAACTGCTCAATTCGCAGGTGCAGTTGGTGACGGCGCGGCGCGACGCCTATGTCGCGGGCTTCGCGCTTTTGGCGGCGATGGGCCGGGCGGAGGCGCGCGACCTCGGGCTCGACGGCGGCGCGCTGTATGATCCGGTGGCCAATTACGACCGGGTACGGGGCAAGAGCTGGGACTGGAGCGACGACCCCGCGCCGAAACCGGTCGCGCCGGGCACGGTGAACACGCCCGCGCAGACGCCGGCGGTGACACGCGAGCTTGATCCGAAGTTGCAGCGCAGCGCCAATCCCTATACCCCGACCGACGGGCTCGACGCGCCGGACCGGCGTCGTGGCGGCGATGGCGTGACACCGGGCGTTGACAGCCCGGCCGCCAGACCCGACAACTGAGCGATTACAGGGACGTTTTGCACATGAGGGTGGCGATGGGGGATGTCGGAGCCGATACGTCGATGGAGGACATCCTGTCCTCGATCAAACGGATCATCGCCGAGGAAGGCGAAGGATCGGCACAGGCCATCCGTGGCCGCAAGTCGATCCGCACCGCGCAGCCGCGCGAGCTGGACGACCGGGACGACATCCTCGAACTGAACCACAGCGTCGCGGCGCCACCGCCGCCGCGGATCGAACAGGCCAAGGTCGAATCGATCCGTGTCGAACCGATCCGGGCCGAAGCGCCCGAACCCGTCGCCGAGGCCCCCCGCCTCGTCGCCGAACCCGAACCCCCCGTGCAGGAGCCTGCGCCGATGCCTGCCGCCGCTGCCGCACCCTCGATCGATCCGGCGATCGTTTCCGACCGCGCGGCCGAGGCGAGCCGTGGTTCGCTCGACCAGTTGTCGCGGATGCTGGTGAAGCCCGAGACGCCGGGCACCGATTCGCTCGAAGGGCTGGTGCGCGAGATGCTCCGCCCGATGTTGCGCGAATGGCTCGACGCCAAGCTGCCCGGCATCGTCGAGACGATGGTCGCCAAGGAAATCGCCCGGATCAGCGGGCGGTAGAAGCAGGACCGGTTCACGCGGAGACGCGGAAGAAGTAGAAGGGTTGGTCGCGCAGAGGCGCGGAGGCGCAGAGGTGGGTGCGAGCGCAACCTCCGTCGGCGTTCCGGCGAAGCCTCTTTCCTGCCCCCGGTGAAGTTGAAGCGCTGCTGTCGCGGCAGGCGTGACATTCTCCGCGCCTCCGCGCCTCCGCGCGAAAATCCTCTTTCCCTTTTTGAAATTTGATCCGCCCGCCCGGAACCGTCGCCCCGGCGAAGGCCGGGGCCTCAAGCGGCTCCTGTCGCGCGCACTCCCCGGGAGATCCCAGCCTTCGCCGGGATGACGTTTGTTTCGGGATGGGTGGATCAGCCCTGGGGCCGATCGACACTCAGCTATTCCGGTGCAGTTCGTAGTCGAAAATGCCACCCTCCTTCGTCACCCCGGAACCAGTCCGGGGTGACGGAAATGGTCTTTGCTGGCGTCACGGCCGACGGAATGTCGATCAGCCCCAGGCGTAACCCCTTCGCGTGAACCAATCTTCCCTTCCCGGCAGCAGCACCGGGCGACCCGCCCCTTGCAACCCCGCCGGTTCCGCGCCATTCGCCACAGCATGAGCGAACTGCCCAAGACCTTCGACCCCGCCGCCATCGAGGCCCGCTGGTATCCGCACTGGGAACAGGCCGGCCTGTTCCGCCCCGAACGGCCGGGCGCGCAGCCGTGGACGATCGTCAACCCGCCGCCCAACGTCACCGGCAGCCTGCACATCGGTCACGCGCTCGACAACACGTTGCAGGACATCCTTGTTCGTCATGCGCGGTTGCAGGGCAAGGACGCGCGCTGGGTGGTCGGGACCGATCATGCCGGCATCGCGACGCAGATGGTGGTCGAGCGGCAGATGGCGCAGGCCGGGCAGAAGCGCACCGACTTCACCCGCGACGATTTCGTGGGCAAGGTGTGGGAATGGAAGGCGGAGAGCGGCGGTACGATCACCGGGCAGCTCCGCCGGCTGGGTTGTTCGATGGACTGGTCGAACGAACGCTTCACGATGGACGAGGGATTTTCAGCCGCCGTGCTGAAGGTCTTCGTGCAACTCTACCGCGAAGGGTTGCTCTACCGCGACAAGCGGCTGGTGAACTGGGACCCGGGCCTCGGCACCGCGATCAGCGATCTGGAGGTCGAGACGCGCGAGGTCCAGGGCAGTTTCTGGCATCTGCGCTACCCGCTGGCCGATGGCAGCGGCTTCATCCACGTCGCGACGACCCGGCCGGAGACGATGCTGGCCGACATGGCGGTGGCGGTGAACCCGGCGGACGAACGCTATACCGCGCTGATCGGACAGATGATCCGCCTGCCGATCACCGGCCGGCTGATCCCGATCGTGGCGGACGAGCATGCCGATCCCGAACTGGGGTCGGGTGCGGTCAAGATCACGCCGGGGCATGACTTCAACGACTTCGAGGTCGGCAAGCGCGCCGGGTTCAAGGCCGCCGACATGCTCAACATGCTCGATGCACAAGCGCGGGTCGTGCAGTGCGGTGGCATTCCTGCCGAGTATCTCGGGCTGCCGGGCAATGACCCGAAGGCTCCGGCCGACGTTCGCCGTCTCGTCGTTGCCGCGCTCAAGGAACAGGGCTTCCTCGTCCCGCACGTCGACAAGGACGGGGTGGAGCATGACGCCGAGCCGCGTCGCATCCAGACGCCCTATGGCGATCGATCGGGGGTGGTGATCGAGCCGTGGCTGACCGACCAATGGTATGTCGACGCCGCGACGCTGGCGCAGCCGGCGATCGAGGCGGTGCGATCGGGCGCGGTCAAGATCGTGCCCAAGTCGTGGGAAAAGACCTATTTCAACTGGATGGAGAACATCCAGCCGTGGTGCGTATCGCGGCAGTTGTGGTGGGGGCATCGCATCCCGGCGTGGTTTGGACCAGTCGTCACCGATGGAAAGCTCGATGTTTCTCACGGTGAGCGCGCATTCGTTGCCGAGACGTGGGAAGAAGCGTTAGCGGAAGCGGAAGGCTATTATAGTTCGTTGGATCGAACCACTCACGAATACTGGGTGGAGATCGAAGAAGGGCCAATTCATAGTCGGTCGGGCACGACAATCCGGCTCCAACGCGATCAAGACGTTCTCGACACCTGGTTCTCCTCCGCCCTGTGGCCGTTCGCGACCCTGGGCTGGCCGGAGAACACCGATCCGACGCTGGGCGGGCGCTACAGCAACGACGTGCTGATTTCCGGCTTCGACATCCTGTTCTTCTGGGATGCGCGGATGCTGATGCAGGGCATCCACTTCATGAACGAAGTGCCCTTCAAGACGCTGTATCTCCACGGCCTCGTCCGCGCCGCCGATGGCGCGAAGATGTCGAAATCGAAGGGCAATACCGTCGATCCGCTCGGGCTGATCGATGCGTATGGCGCCGATGCGCTGCGCTTCTTCATGGCGGCGATGGAGAGCCAGGGCCGCGACATCAAGATGGATGAGAAGCGGGTCGAGGGCTATCGCAACTTCGCGACCAAGCTGTGGAACGCGACCCGCTTCGCGCAGGCCAACGGCATCGGCGCGTCGCAGGCGCTGGAGGCACCCGCCGCCGACCTCGCGGTCAACCGCTGGATTATCGCCGAGACGATCGAGACAGTACAGGCGCTCGACCTGGCACTTGCCGACCTGCGCTTCGACGGGGCGGCCAATACCATCTACCAGTTCACGTGGAGCCGGTTCTGCGACTGGTATCTCGAACTCATCAAGCCGGTGTTGCAGGGCGGCGGCGAGGGCGCGGAGGAAACCCGCGCGGTGGCGGGATGGGTCCTCGACCAGATCCTCGTGATGCTCCACCCGTTCATGCCGTTCATCACCGAGGAACTGTGGCATGCGCTTGGGGAACGCGACAACGACCTGATCGTCGCGCGCTGGCCGATGGCGGATGCGCGCGCGATCGATCCGGGTGCGCGCGCCGAGATCGACTGGCTGATCCGGCTGGTGAGCGAAGTGCGCGCCGCGCGGACCGAGCTGAACGTGCCGCCGGGCGCGCGGCTGCCGCTGCATGTTCGCGATGCCTCGGCGCTGACCGGCGAACGGCTGGCCGCCCAAGCGGCGGTGCTGGCGCGGCTCGCGCGGGTCGATCGGGTCGAGGGCGAGGCACCGGCGGGCGGCGCGCTCCAGATCGTGGTGGACGAGGCGACGTTCGTCCTGCCGCTGGGCGAGGTGATCGACCTCGACGCGGAGCGCGCGCGGCTGACCAAGGCGATCGCGGCGGCGGAGAAGGAACGCGATGCGCTGGCCGGGCGGCTGGGCAACGCCAGTTTCGTCGAACGCGCGAAGCCCGAGGCGGTGGATAAGGCGCGCGCCGATCACGCCGACAAGATGGCCGAGGCGGCGCGGCTGCACGCGGCGCTGGGGCGGTTGGGCTGACGTTCGTCATTCCGGCGAAGGCCGGAATCCACGGTCACGAGCGGTATCGATGGAGTCGCTACCGTTCCCTTATCCGTGGATTCCGGCCTTCGCCGGAATGACGAGTGGGGGTGGCTTACGCCGGTGCCATTACTTCGATGATGCCGGCGGCGATCTTCGCCGTGACCGGGGTTTTCGCCAGTACCTCGCCGTCGATTGAGATAGGGAGCGGGGGCACGGTTTCGATGCGGAGCGACTGGCCGTGGAACGACACGGTATCGACCCGGCGCGAGTCGAGGCGGAAGAACCCCGCTGCCCAGTTGCGGACTAGCGAACGCTTGCCCTTGCCGCACACGACCTGAACGACGATCTCGCCGCTGTCGACCTGCGCCTCTTCGACCAGTTCGGTGCCGCCATGATAGGGGCCGTTGGAGATGCGGACCTCGGTCGCGGTCAGTCGCTGGACATGGCTGCCGTTGGTGACGGTCAGCTCGAACGGCTGGAACCGCGCGAACTGGAGCGCCGCCCAACTGAGATAACCCGCGCGCCCGAACAATTTCTTGACGCCGTGCGGAATGGTCTGCGCGATCAGCGGCGAGATGCCGATCGCGGCGCAATTGGCGTAATAGTCGCCATCGACCATGCCGAGGTCGATCCGCCTTGGGCGCCCGGTGCGCAACACATCGACCGCGCCGGGAATGTCGAGCGGGATGCCGAGCGTGCGGCAGAAGCTGTTGGCGGTGCCGAACGGCAGCACGCCGAGGATCACGTCATGCCCCAGTAGATGGTCGACCAGGCTGCTGATCGTCCCGTCGCCGCCGCCCAGCACCACCAGATCGGGCTTGGCGGCCAGCACCTGTTTTAACCGCGGGACAAGATCGTCGGGGTCCTCCACCGCATGCGCGTCCACCTTGTACGGCAGGCCCTGCATCGCCTTGCACGCCTCGGCGAACTGGGCCTGACCGCGCCGTGACCGGGCGTTGACGATCATGGCGGCGGATCGGATGTGGATCATGCGGTCGGTAACGCTCCGTAACGAAAATCGCCGCACGACTTTCGGTTGATCCGATACGGTGCATGGCCCACAAGTCCGGCCCATGTCCGCCGCTTACCCCGCGCTGCGCCTTCGCCGCACCCGCGCGTCCGCCTGGAGCCGCCGTCTGCATGCCGAAACGCTGCTGACGCCCGCCGATCTGATCTGGCCGCTGTTCGTGACCGAGGGCGAGGATACGCCGGTCAAGCAACTGCCCGGCGTCACCCGCTGGACGCTGCCCTCGCTGGTCGAGCGGGTGCGTGAGGCGCGCGACCTGGGTATTCCGGTCGTCGCGCTGTTCCCCAATACGCCGCAAGCGCTGCGCAGCGACGACGGCAAGGAGGCGTATAATCCCGACAATCTGATGTGCCGCGCGATCCGCGCGATCAAGGATGCGGTGCCCGACATCGGCGTGCTGACCGACGTCGCGCTCGACCCCTATACCAGCCATGGTCACGACGGGATCGTCGATGCGGCGGGCTATGTGCTGAACGACGTGACGGCGCAGGCACTGGTACGGCAGGCACGGGTGCAGGCGGCGGCGGGCAGCGACATCATCGCGCCGTCGGACATGATGGACGGCCGTATCGGCATCATCCGCGCCGCATTGGAGGCGGACGGGCATCACAATGTCCAGATCATGGCCTATGCCGCCAAATATGCCAGCGCCTTCTACGGCCCGTTCCGCGATGCGGTGGGTTCTCGCGGGCTGCTGAAGGGCGACAAGAAGACCTATCAGATGGACCCCGCCAACCATGAGGAAGCGCTGCGCGAGGTCGCGCTCGATCTGGCCGAGGGCGCGGACAGCGTGATGGTGAAGCCGGGGCTGCCATATCTCGACATCGTGACGCGGGTGAAGGCCGAGTTCCGCGTGCCGGTGTTCGCCTATCAGGTGTCGGGCGAATATGCGATGATCGAGGCGGCGGTCGCGGTGGGTGCGGGGGACCGCGACGCGCTGGTCCTTGAAACGCTGCTGGCGTTCAAGCGGGCGGGGGCGAGCGGGGTGCTGACCTATCACGCGGTCCATGCGGCGCGGTTGCTGGGAGCATGATCGCCACCGACCGGCTGGTGCTGCGCCGCTGGGAAGATCGCGACCGGCCGATATTCTACGCGCATTGCGCCGACCCGGAGGTGATGCGCTATTTCCCGGCGCCGATGACCCCGGCCGAAGTCGATGCCGCGATCGACCGGCAGGACGGCTATCAGGCGACGCACGGCTATTGTTTCTGGGTCGTCGAGGCGCGGGCGACCGCGACGATGATCGGTTTCTGCGGGTTGAAGCCGGGTGCCGAGGGTACGCCGCTGGAAGGCGGAGTCGAGATCGGCTGGCGCTTCGGCAAGGAATATTGGGGGCAGGGATTGGCGCGCGAGGCGGCGATGGCCAGTCTCGACTGGGGGTTCGTCAATCTGGGCGTCGATCGCATCGGGGCGATCACCGCCGCGACCAATATACGCAGTTGGGGATTGATGGAGCGGATCGGCATGGTCCGCAGCATGGGTGAGGATTTCGATCATCCGGCGGTGCCCGATGACAGCCCGCTCCAGCGTCATGTCACCTATTGGAAGACGCGCCCGTGAACGATGGCGAAGGCGAGGGGCGGGGCGGTGGCCTGCCGATCCGGCTGACCTATGTCGCGGCGATCCTGACCGGATCGTTCCTGCTGTTCCTCGTCCAGCCGATGGTCGCGCGCATGGCGTTGCCGCAACTGGGCGGCGCGCCAGCGGTGTGGAATTCGGCGATGCTGGTGTATCAGGCGCTGCTGCTCGGCGGCTATGCCTATGCCCATCTGCTCGGCAAGCTGGTGCCCAAGGCGCAGGCGACGGTGCATCTGCTCCTGCTGTTGCTCGCCGCCGCATGGCTGCCGATCGGCGTGTTGGCGGGGCAGGTGCCCGCCGGGGCCGAACCGGTGCTGTGGACGCCGTGGCTGCTGGCGGCATCGATCGGGCCGTTGTTCTTCGCGGTGTCGGCGCAGGCACCGCTGCTGCAACGCTGGTTCGCCTTCGCCTGTCCGGGGCGCGATCCCTATGCGCTCTATGCCGCGTCGAACGTCGGCAGTTTTGCCGGGCTGATCGCGTATCCGTTGCTGGTCGAACCGCTCCTGTCGCTCAAGGGGCAGAGCTGGGGCTGGAGCATCGGCTATGGCGTGCTGTTGCTGCTGGTCGTCGCGTGCGGCTGGCTGTTGCCGCTGCGGCGCGATGCCGTCGTCGTCGGTGATCCGGGGCCGGCACCGGGTATGCGGCGGGTGGCGCACTGGATCGTGCTGGCGCTCGTGCCCTCGGGGCTGATGCTGGCGACGACGACGTTCCTGACGACCGACATCGTCGCGGTGCCGCTGCTGTGGGTGTTGCCGCTCGGCCTGTATCTATTGAGCTTCACCGTCGCCTTTGCCGACCGGCGGGGGATGGCCGAGGCGATCACCCGTTACGCGCCGATCACGATCCTGGTGTTCGGCGGCATGATGATCGCCGGGCATCATGATTTTCCGCTGCTCAACGCGCTGGCGGCGCTGCTGCTGCTGTTCGCGGTGTCGGTGTCGCTGCATACCCGGATGCACGCGCTGCGCCCCGCCCCGGCGCGGTTGACCGGCTTTTATCTGGCGATGTCGGTCGGCGGCGCGCTGGGCGGGGTGTTTGCCGGGCTGGTCGCGCCGGTGGTGTTCGACTGGACCTATGAATATCCGCTGCTGATCCTCGCCGCCGGGCTGCTCGCGCCGCTGCCGTTCCTGCTGCCGATGACCGAGCGGCTGTGGCGCGCGCGGGCGACGGTGTTGTCGGTCGTGGCGATCGGCGGAGTCGTCGTGCTGGTGGTGCTGGGGCTGACCAATCCGGCCGGGATGCTGGGCACGAAGGCCGATGCCGTCGCCTTCTTCGGGATCGTCGCGATCGGGCTGTTCGCAATCGGCGCGCGGCTGCCCTATGTCGTGGCGCTGGCCGGGGCGCTTTACCTGTTCGGCGGCTATCGCGCGATCGAACTGTCGCTGGAGCCGGGGGCGAGGACCCGCAGCTATTTCGGCGTCTATACCGTGGCGCATGGCAATGGCGTGCGTGAGTTGCAGCATGGCACGACGCTGCACGGCATCCAGTTGACCGGATCGCCGGCACGCGAACGGACGCCGACGACCTATTACGTACCGCAATCGGGCGTCGGCGAAGCGTTGCGCGCTGCCCCCGTGATCTATGGTCCGAAAGCGCGCATCGGCGTCGTCGGACTGGGGACGGGGACGCTGTCGTGCTACGCCCGGCCGGGGCAGCAATGGCGCTTCTACGAGATCGACCCGACGGTGGTGCGGATCGCGCGCGATTCGGGCGCGTTTACTTTCCTGCGCAACTGCCTGCCCGATGCCCGGATCGTGATGGGCGATGCGCGACTCTCACTGACCGATCAGCCGGCGAACAGCCTCGACCTGCTGGTGCTCGATGCCTTTTCGTCGGACGCGGTGCCGATGCACCTGATGACGCGCGAGGCGTTCGCGACCTATCGTCGGGTACTGGGGCGTAAGGGGCTGCTGCTGGTGCATATCTCCAACCGCTACCTCGATCTGGGGCCGGTGGTCGCGGCGACGGCGGGCGGGTGGATGGCGGCCGGACTGTCGTACCAGCCGGCGAGCGAGGCGAACGGCGAAACCGGGTCCGAATGGATCGCGCTTACCCCCGACCCGGAGGTGCTCGCCGAATTGCTGGCGAGCGGTGGCGACTGGGTGCCGCTGCCACCGTCCGATGCCTCGCCATGGACCGACGATTATGCGTCGATCCTGCCCGTTCTGCGGGCATTGCAGTAACGTCCGATCCGCTCACGCGGATGCGGCACCGGCCCGCTCCCCCACCCGGCCACCCACAGCGTATTCTTGATGGGTGGCCGGGTGGGGGAGCGGGCCGGTGCCGTACTGATCCAACCCCGTTGGATCAGTCCTCACAACATCAGCGCAGCGCCGCCGTCAGCGCTGCGATCGTTGCGCGCTGGGCGGTGGCGGTGCGGGTCGCGCGCTCCAGCGCGGCGTCGAGCGCGGGATAGGGCGGCTGCCCGGCGGCGGCACGATCGATCGCGAGGCGTTCGAGATCGGCGACCGGCGCATCGATCCCGGTCCGCGCCACGTCCAGCCCGGCCAGCGCGACCTGTGCGCCGAGCCATGGCTCGCTGCCTTCGGCCTTGCCGGTGCCGCTGCGTACCGCCGGGCGGGCGCGGGCGACGGCGGTGTCGAACCTGCCGCTGGCGGTGGCGACCGCTGCGGTGAGCGCGGCGATCCGGGAATCGAGCGCCGCATCGGGCGTGGCGACCGCGACCGGGCGGACCGGTTCAGCGAGGCTGATCCGCTCGATCGGGCGCGGCAATAGCGAGGGATAGTCCCCCGATGGCGCGGCGCAGGCGCTGAGGGCAAGAAAGGCGGACAGGATGCGGGCTCGGGTCATGGATATTCGATAGTAAGCATAAAAAAATGACACAACGGGGTTGCCAGCATGAATTTCCCCATCTAACAGGCGGCCTCCACCGGGCACCCATAGCTCAGCTGGATAGAGCATCAGACTACGAATCTGAGGGTCGGGCGTTCGAATCGCTCTGGGTGCACCATGGAAAACCCCGCCAAGTCACTGACTTGGCGGGGTTTTCTTTGTCCAGGGTATCATACCCCATATTCTGAAATCGGCGCGATCCAGGTCGTCAACGGGTGCGGTCGGCCATCCGATGAGCCCCTGCACGTCCCGGCAGGCCCATCGTAAGGACGGCCGGTCTTCCGGCAGTTTTCCGGGGCGATCGGCTTCGGCTCGACGCGCCGCCCGTTATCTCGCCTTTGACCGGTTCGACGGAATCCTCGATAGGGCGCGCCATGGTCCGGGCGCAATCCGCTTGGACATCGCGCCCGGCGTCGTAACCACGGGGCGGTCAGGTGCCGAGGAAATCGAGGAGCTGGCGTTCGGACAGGATTCTGATCGCGCCGCCGGACTGCCGCAGCGCCTCCGCTTTGCGATAGTGCGCGTCGAAGCGAATATAGCCGAACGGCTCGTCCCCGGTCACGACGAGGATCGTGGTCGTGGTGCCCACCCCGGACATGACGCGACCGCCGCTCGCCGCGATCCGCCGGGCGAGCGGACCGTTGCGGGGCTGGCCGAGGATCGCCACCCGCTCGCCCGCGAGCGGTCCCGTCGCGGCCGGCGGCGGGGCAGCGGGAATGCGCGACCGCACCGGCGGCGCCATCCAGTCCGCCAGCGGCACTCCGGTATGTTCGATGGCTTTCACGACGATCATGCCGGCGGCGCGCGCATCGCTGAGCGCGTCGTGGTGCTTCAGCGGGATGCCGAGGTGGCGGGACACGATATTGAGCTTGTGGCTCGGCAGGTCCGGCCACGCCCGTTTCGCCACCCCCACGCTGTCGAGCCATGTCGTATCGACCATCGTCCGGTCGTGAACACGACACGCGGCGGCCATCGCGCCCTTGTCGAAATAGGAATGCGCGACGGTGATCCGCCCGCCCAGGTGGCGGGTGACGACGTCATGCACATCCGCGAAACTCGGTTTCCCCCGCACATGCTCTGCGGTGATGCCGTGAATCCGCGTGTTGAAGCTGCTGAACTGGTCCTGCGGATCGACCAGCGTTTCATATTCGAACGCGATCCCCCCGTCGCGAAAACCGACGATGCCGATCTGGCAGATGCTGCTGACCCGCGAGCAGGCGGTTTCGACGTCGATGACGACGAAGTCGGGCGCGTCCGCGATCCGATCAACGCCGACACCGTGCTTCTTGGGAGACAACGACATGGCGACAGCGCATACAGGCCGGCGACGGACCTGTTCAAGCCGCCGGCCCGCACCGATACGACGTTCGACGGATGATGACGTCGTTCCCGTACCCGCCACCCAGGGACATGCGTGAGCAGCGATCCGCCGGGCGACACCGGACGGAGCCGGAGGCAGGCAAGCATCGCGGTCTGGCCGGTCATTATCCTCTGTCGGAGTGATAAAGACGGGATCGGAACTGCTGCTGCGTCCCGACGAACGTTTCGCGCGACTGGCAGGCGGGGGGCGATGGCGGGTCGACGGCGGTACGGCCGTCCTCGACCGCCGGGAGCGGCGCCGGCGTTCCGCCAGTTGCGCTTGCCGATCGATGGCCGGGGGCTCGTGCCGAATGATATTGCCAACGGTCGATGGGAGCGTTGTCCGTACCAGCGACGAAGCGGTGCGCGCTCAGCCTTCGGTGAGTTCGACCACCTCGAAATCGAATCCTTTCCATCCGTGCCGCTTCGCCGCCTGTCGGGTCAGCGCTTCCTTGGCCACGGCGTCCTTCGCGGAGGTGGCATGCCCCCAGAACACCTCGGTCTTGCCGTTGTGCAGATGGGCGACGATGCGCCAGTAATGGGTGAACGGCGCGGCGGTGGGGCCGATCGTCTTCACATAGCCATCGGCCATCGTCGCGGTCAGGTAGCGTTTCTTCCTCGCCATCGCCCGGCAATAGCGCAGCAGTGACGGATGCGGGAGAGGGGGCTGGCTCAATCGTCGCGGCAATGGCCGAGGGCGTCGGATGGTCACGACGGCGGCGCGCCGTCCGCGCGCGGACGGTCTTCGACCTGCTGGTCATGGGGCACAGCAACAAGGCGGTGGCCGGCATCCTCGGCCTGTAGCCCCAAGACCGGTGCCAACGGTCTTGCCTGACTGATCGCGCTGTCCCGCTGGACGGTTGCCCGGTATTCGGCGGGGTAAGGGACTGTTTTTGCTGGAACAGAAGCGCGTTAACCATCTGTAAGCGCTATCCGGTGCATAGCATGTCCCCGGAAGGATCCGATATGCGACGCGACGTTACCGCGCTTCTCGAAAAGCTGGGCCGGCGGGATTTCCGCTACGAGGCTTTTGCCGATCCGATCTCGGACCTCGAACCATGGCCGCTGTTCGCGGCGCTGCTCGAGGACCCGCGGGTCGTCGGCCGGCCGCAGCGAATTCCCGATCGCGCGGCCCCGCCGCCGGGCGCGCCGATGTTCGCACGCTACGGGGGAGCGACCCCGTCCGAACGCGGGGCGACGTCGGACGAACCGGCGGCGTCGCGCAATCTTCGCGCCTTCCTGTCGGGCCTGTCCGACGATCACCGGGGTAGCCGCTGATATGCCGCTGATCTTGTGCCATGCGCCCACCGGCGGCGTGGGGACGAGCTTCGTCGCCGCGCATCTCGCACTTGCTCTTGCCGCGCGGGGGCATCCGGTCGCGGCGGTGGACTTCACCCATGCCGATGCGCTCAAGCTGTTCTTCGGCATGTTGCCGACTCAGCCGGTGCCCGACATCGGCGAGGCCGACGACGAAGGCATCATCGTCGACGGCGTCGAGCTGCTCCAGGGCCATGGCTTCGTCCATGGCGGGCGGATGCGGCACGGCGGGCGCGGCGAGGGGGCGCTGCTGGGCGACCGGGTGGTGGTGGCCGATGTCGCCGCCGCCGATCTGACGGCGCGCGACGCGCTGCTGCCGCTGGCGGCGTTGCACCTGTGCGTGCTTATGCCGCAGCCGGTATCGCTCGCCGGACTGGCGCAGGTGCGGCCGGGAACGGCGGCGATCGACGTCGAATCGACTGGTTTCGTGCTCAACGGCGTCGACGATACCCGCAAATTGTCACGCCACAGCCAGCTTTTCCTGCGCGAACTGTTCGGCGACCGGATGATCGGCGCGATCCGCCGCGACGAGGCGGTGAACGAGGCGCTGGCATCGTTCCAGCCGATTGCCCGCTATGCGCCGCAGAGCGTCGTGCTGCCCGACCTCGCGGCACTGGCGATCGCGGTCGAGGCGCGGTGCGGATTGCAGGCGCGGGAGGACGCGGCGTGAAGCTCGCGGCGATCCCGCACCTGTTGCTGTTCGCGCTCGTCGCCCTGCTGGCGCTGATCGTGGTGACGGTGCCGCTCGACCTGCAGTCGCAATGGATTTTCGCCGGCGTCACCATCGTCGGCGCGATCGTGCTGGGGCGGATGCGGTCGCGCCGCGCGACATTGGTGCTGGCGCTGCTGTCGCTGATCGCGTCCACCCGCTATCTGTTCTGGCGGACGACGACGACGCTGTCGTTCGACGATCCGATCGGCGCGGTGCTGGGCATCGGCCTGTATCTTGCCGAGCTGTACGCCTGGGTCATCCTCGCGATCGGCATCGCCCAGACCGCATGGCCGATGGAACGCCAGGCGGTGGAACTACAGGGCGCCCCGGACGAGTGGCCGACCGTCGACGTCTATGTCCCGACCTATAACGAGGGCCTCGACATCGTGCGCAACACGGTGCTGGCGGCGATGGACATGGATTATCCGCGTGACCGGTTCCGCGTCTATCTGCTCGACGACGGGCGGCGGGCCGAGTTTCGCGCCTTCGCCCGGTCGGTCGGCTGCGGCTACATCACCCGGTCGGACAACAACCATGCCAAGGCGGGCAACCTGAATGCCGCGATGTCGCGCACCGACGGGTCGCTGATCGCGATCTTCGATTGCGACCATGTGCCGACGCGCGCCTTTCTCCAGATGACGGTCGGCTGGTTCCAGCGTGAGGCCAAGCTGGCGCTAGTCCAGACGCCGCATCATTTCTATTCGCCCGATCCGGTGCAGCGCAACCTGGGGTCGGTGAAGAACCTGCCGGGCGAGGGCGACCTGTTCTACGGCGCGGTGCAGCGCGGTAACGACCTGTGGAACGCCGCCTTCTTCTGCGGATCGTGCGCGATCATCCGCCGCGCGGCGCTGGCCGACACCGGCGGCTTCGCGTTCGAGACGGTGACGGAAGACGCGCACACCGCGCTGAAATTGCAGCGCAAGGGCTGGTCGACCGCCTATCTCGGCCTGCGGCTGTCGGCGGGGCTCGCGACCGAGCGGCTGGTGCTGCACATCGGCCAGCGCATCCGCTGGGCGCGCGGCATGACCCAGATCCTGCGGATCGACAATCCGCTATTCGGGCCGGGGCTGAGCGTGGCGCAGCGGCTTTGTTACCTGAACGCGATGCTGCATTTCCAGTTTCCGCTGCCGCGCATCGCCTTCCTCACCAGCCCGCTCGCCTATCTAATCCTCGGCGAGAACATCATCCATGCGTCAGCCTCGATGATCTTCGCCTATGCCGCCGCGCATCTCTATTGCTCGCAGGTGTCGGGCGCGCGGTTGCAGGGCGGCGACCGCCGGCCGCTGTGGGGCGAGGTGTACGAGACGATCCTCGCCTTCCACCTCGCCAAGCCGACGGTGTGGACGATGTTCAAACCGCGCGGCGGCAAGTTCAACGTGACCGACAAGGGGTCGCTGCTCGACCGCACCCATTTCGACACCGCGACGGTCCGGCCGCATCTGATCTGCATCGGCCTCGTCCTGTTCGGCATCGCCTTCGGCGTGGTGAAATGGTGGTTCTTCCCGCATTTGTTCAACATTCAGGGCGATACCTTGCTGCTCAACACCGTCTGGGCGGTCTTCAGCCTCGTCATCCTGCTGGCGGCGGTGTCGGTCGCGCGTGAGACGCGGCAGGTGCGCGAGCACATCCGCATCCCGGTCGAACTGCCGGGCACGCTCTATTTCGCCGACGGCCATGTCGTCGAGGCGCAGACCATCGACCTGTCGATGGGCGGCATCGCGATCGCCGCGCCCGAGGGCGTGGCGCTGCGCGAACGCGAAGTCACCCATGTCGCGCTGCCGATGGGGGACGAGATGCTGACGCTGCCGGTCCGGTTGCAGCGGATCGGCGGGCAGGTGGCCAACCTGCAATTCCAGGGACTCGACATGCTCCAGCAACGCCAACTGGTCCGCGCGGTGATGGGGCGCAGCGACGCCTGGGCCGAAGCCGCGCCACGGGCACCCGTGTCCACGCTCCAATCGCTGGGGGATATTGTGAAGGTCGATCTGCTGACGCTCAAGCGCCTGCTGGGCTTCAACCGTGCCGAACGGCGGCGCGAGCGTACCCGGCTGGCCACGTCGGCGAAGGCGGCGGCGATTGCCGTGCTGCTCGCGCTCGGCGCGACGATCGCTACGCCGCGCGCGGCGATCGCGCAGACGGTCGAGACGACCGAGGCACAGCCCGGCGTGCGCGGCGTGCGCGGCGTGCGGCAGGAGCGGCTGACCTTCCGCGACCTGCGCGTGCGCAGCGCGATCCGGCTGGCGGGCACGCGCGGCGAGATCGCCATCCCGTTCGGCCTGCGCGCCAACGAGGTCGTGACCGGCGCCAATCTGACGCTGACCTTCGCATGGTCGTCCGCGCTACTCGCCGATCTCAGCCAGTTGGTCGTGATCCTGAACGGCGAGGTCGTGCGGACCTTCCGCCTGTCGCCCGATGGTGCCGGCGGACAGCAGGTGACGATCCCGGTCAACCCCGCGCTGTTCCTGCCCGGCGACAACCAGTTGAACCTGCGGATGCTAGGCCATTACGCGCGCGACTGCGAGGACCCGTTCCACAGCTCGCTGTGGGCGAACGTCAGCAATACGCGATCGGCCTTCGACCTGACGATCCAGACGCTGCCGCTCGCCCCCGATCTGGCGCGGCTGCCCGCCCCGTTCTTCGACCGGGCGGACAATCTGCCGCTCAGCCTGCCGTTCGTGTTCGCCGGGCAACCGACCGACGGCGAGCTGGAGGCCGCGGCGAGCATGGCGTCGTGGTTCGGCCGCCTTGCCAGCTATCGCGGCTTCACCTTCAAGCCCAGCTTCGGCAGCGTGCCGCGCGGCAACGCGATCGTGTTCATGCGACCGGGGATGCGGATCGGCGGCTTTGTGCCGACCATCGCCGGTCCGTCGGCGATCGTCATCCGCAACCCGTATGATCCGTTCGGCGAGCTGTTGCTGGTGATGGGCCGTGACGCGCGCGAGCTGAAACAGGCCGCCGCCGCGCTGGCGGTGGGACGTGGCACGATCGGCGGCACGACCGCGCGGTTCGACGGCGTGCGCATCCCCACCTGGGAACGGTACGGCGCGCCGCGCTGGCTGCGCTCCGACCGGCCGGTGAAGCTGGGCGAACTGGTCGATCCGCGGACGCTTCAGGGCGTGGGTCTGCCGCCGGGGCCACTGACGGCGGGATTCCGCGCCGCGCCCGACCTGTTCTTCTGGCCGCGATCGGGCGCCCGGCTCGACCTCAACTATCGCTATCCGTCGGCGTCGTGGCTCGACCGGCGCGGCTCGCGGCTCGACGTGTCGATCAACAACCAGTATCTGCGCACCCTCCCGCTCGGCGGGGCGGGCTGGTGGCAGCGGCTGCTGGGGCAGGGCGACGGCGCGACGAGCAACGTCACCCGCGCGCAGGTCGACCTGCCGAGCTACAATCTGTTCGGCCAGAACGAACTGATCTTCGACTATAATCTGATCCTCGCCAACAAAAAGCGCTGCGAGGGGACGCTGCCCGACAATGTCCGGGTGGCGATCGACCCCGACAGCGCGATCGACCTGACCCATGCCTATCATGCGGCGCGGATGCCCTCGCTCGCGACCTTCGCCAATGCCGGCTATCCCTTCACGGTCAGCCCCGATCTGGCGGAAACGACGGTGTTGTTGCCCGCCAATGTCGATGCGGCGACGGTCGAGGCCTATCTGGTGCTGATGGGCCGGTTCGGCGATGCGACCGGTGCGGCGACGACGGCGGTATCGGTCGCGCGCGCCGGCTCGGCCGATACGCTGGCCGGGCGCGACGTGCTGGTCGTGGGGACGCCCGGCAACAATTTGTCGGACCTGTTCGCCGGTGCGCCGGTCGGCTTGCAGAACGGCCGCATCCGCGTGACCGAGCGCAATCTGGTCGAGCGGATCTTCGGGCTGATCTCGCCGTACGGCGATGCCGATGTCGATGCGACCAACGCCTATCTGACGACCGCCGATCGCTTCACCGGCTTCGTCAGCTTCCGCTCGCCCTATGATGCGGGGCGGACGGTGGTGGCGATGCTCGCGACCGATCCGACCGATCTGCCCGGGCTGGTGCAGGGGCTGGCCGACCAGCGCGTCAATGCGCAGGTGCAGGGCGACCTGTCGATCGCGACCGGGGATACGATGCGCAGCTTCGCGGTCGGCCAGAGCTATTGGAGCGGATCGCTGCCGGCATGGATGCGTGTCGCATGGTGGTTCAGCGAACGGCCGCTGCTGATGGGGCTGAGCGGGTTGCTGGTCGCGATCCTGCTCGCCGGGCCGCTCTACCTGCTGCTCAAGCGGCAACAGGCCAAGCGACTGGGGGAGAACAAGGCATGATCCGCCGCGCGACCATCGGCCTGCTGCTGGCGCAGGCGGCGCTGTGCATGCCCGCCATCGCCCAGCCCGGCGTCGCCCCGTTGTTGCAGCAGGGCCGCTATTGGCAGGGCAAGGGGCGTGCCGATCTCGCGCGCACCGCCTATCGCCGGGTGCTGGCGCTCGATCCGGGTAACGAGGAGGCACGGCGCGCGCTGCGCGGGCCGACGACACCCACACCCGCGCCGGCACCGGTGCAGAACGTCGTCGTGCCACAGGTCCGCCTGCAACCGGCCACCGCGCCGGTCGCCGTGTCTGAACCCGCGCCGCGCCGGGCCGCGCCGGCTCCCGTCGATCGCGGCGGCGATGCGCGCGCTGCCGGGTTCCGCGCGCTCGATGCCGGGCAATTGGGGCAGGCCGAACGGCTGTTCGAACGCGCGCTGGCGGCCAATGGCAATGACGGCGATGCGTCGGGCGGGCTGGGTATCGTCCGGCTGCGCCAGTCGCGCTTCGCCGATGCCGCACGGTTGCTGGGGCGCGCATCGTCGCGCGGCAACGCGGCGCGCTGGTCGGAGGCGCTCGATTCGGCACGGTTCTTCGCCGGGCTGGCCGATGCGCGCGGCAAGCTGGAGCGTGGCGATGTGACCGGCGCGCAAGCCGATGCCGAACAGCTCGCCCGCCTGCCGGTGCGCGACCGGGGGCCGGCGCTGGCACTGCTCGCCGACATCTACGAACGGCAGGGGCGCTATGCCGATGCCGCCGACCTCGCGCGCCAGGCGGGTGCAGCCGGCGGCAGCGAGACGCAGTTGCAGGTGCGCGTCGCCCGCGATCAGGCGTTGCAGGCGGCACAGCGCGGCGACACGCAGCAGGCGGAGGCGCAGTTCCAGCGCGGGCTGCAGGTCGACCAGAGCGATCCGTGGATCCGCTATGAATTCGCCCGCTACCTGCTGGCGCGCGGCCGCGTACCCGAGGCCGATTCGCTGATCCAGTCGCTCCAGACGATCGGGTCGGGCGATGCCAATTACGCGGCGGCGATGCTCCACGCGCAACTGGGCCGCCAGACCCAGGCGAACGCGCTGCTCGCCCGCATTCCCGAAGGGCAGCGCACCGCCGCGATCCGCCGGTTCGCGGGGCAGTTGACCGTCGACGCCGCCATCGCCCGCGCCCGCACGATCGCAGGCCAGGGACGGAATGGCGAGGCGGTGGCGGCGCTGCGCGGCATCGGCGAGACGCCGGGGCTGTCGGCGGCATCGCTCTCCGGGGTGGCGGGCGCACTCGACGAACTAGGCGACAGCGCGGGGGCGATGCCGCTGGCGCAGCGCGCGCTGGCCGCCACGCCCGCCAGTCCCGCCGAATATGAACCGATCGTCCGTATCTTCGCGCGTGGTGGGGCGGATGCCTCGGTCGCCGACGCCATCGCCCGCGCGCGCAGCGCCGCCACCGGATCGGCCGGCGGCGAGGCGGAAGTCGCCCGGCTACAGGCGATCGCGGCGGCGGGACAGGCCGACCGGCTGCGCCTCGCCGGGCAATATGCCCCGGCGTTCGACCTGTTGCAGCAGGCATGGACCGCCGCCCCCAACGAACCGGAGGTGCTCGGAGCGCTCGCCCGACTGTACCAGTCGGGCAACATGGCATCGCAGGCGGCACAGACCTATCAACTGGTGCTGGCACGCAATCCGCGCGACAAGGGTGCGCTCACCGGGCTGATCGGCGCGGCCGGGGCGGCGGGCGATCACGACCTCGCGGTCGCGACCGTCGAGCGGGCATTGCAGGCCTATCCCGACGATCCGCAAATCTATGCGGCGGCGGGCCAGATGGAACAGGCGCGCGGCGACAGCGGCGCGGCACGACGCTATCTGCGGCGTGGCGAGGCGGCCTATGCCACGCGCGGCGGGGCGGGGCAGGCGGTGAATGGGGGCAATCCGTTCGCGGGCGGCCCGGCCAGCAGCAACCCGTTCCGGGCGATGGAAGCGGCGGCGGCCCCGGCGGCCGCGACCAATCCGTTCACGCTGAGCGGCGGCAGGATCCCCGCCGCCCCGCGTGGCGGCATGGCGACCCCGGCGGCCATCGTCCCGGCGGCGGCGATCGGCGATCCCGAACTCGCCCGGCTGCGCGCGCAGATCGCCAGCCAGGTCGGCGACAGCGGTCCGCGTGCGGAAATGACGCTCGGCTACCGCGAACGATCGGGCGAGACGGGGCTGAGCGGCCTGCGCGAACTGTCGGGCACCGCGCGGGTTTCGACCAGCGTCGGCGGCGGGCGCATCGCCCTGTCGGCCACGCCGGTGGTGATCGATTCGGGGCGGCCGACCGGGTCGGCGCTGGCCCGCTTCGGCCGCAATGCCACCGCCGAGGCCGAGGCGATCGTCGCCGAGGAACTCTCGCGGCTCGCGCAGGCGGAGACGCAACATGCCTCGGGCGTGGCGGTGCAGGCGAGCTACGACAGCCCCGCCATCCGGATCGAGATTGGCACGACCCCCCTCGGCTTCGACGATACCAAGGTGACATGGGGTTTCACCGCCCGCCCGCGCCTGTCGAACACCGTGTCGGCGCAAGGCTGGGTCCGCAGCGAGGCGGTGGGCGACAGTATCGTCTCCTATGCCGGCACGCGCGATCCGGTGACGGGCGCGCGCTGGGGACAGGTGATGCGCACCGGCGGCGGCGCGTCGCTGTCGTGGGACCGCGAGGGCACCGGCATCTACGGCGACATCTCGGGCTTTCGCTATGCCGGCGACAATGTGCGCGACAATCGCGGCTATCAGGCGAATGTCGGCGGCTATCTCCCGCTTTACCGCGACGGCAGCTCGACGTTCACCGGCGGCGTCAACATCAACTGGCAGGCATTCGACAACAACCAGAATTTCTTCACCTTCGGCCATGGCGGCTATTTCAGCCCGCAGAGTTTCCTGAGCATGAGCCTGCCGCTGCGCTACACCTATTCGGACAATCGCTGGGAGGCGCGGCTGGGCGGCGCGCCGGGCTATCAGAGCTTCGAACAGGACCGTGCGCCGATCTATCCGACCGATCCGACGGCGCAGGCGGCACTCGATGCGCTGAAGGCGAGCAACAGCGACGTGCGCTCCTATTACGACAGCCTGAGCGTCACCGGTTTCGCCTTTGCAGCCGACGGTTCGCTCTATTACCGTATCACGCCGAACACGCGGGTGGGGGCTACCGCCAGCGTCAATACGTTCGGAACCTATGACGAATATCGCTCGACCTTCGAGCTGCGTCAGTCGCTGGGAAGGGACAGATGACCGCCATGCCGCTGTGGGCGACCGAAACCGCCACCGAAACCTGTGCTTCCGCGCTGCTGCTCGGCGGGATCGCCGCCGAGATCGGCGCCACCGCGCCGCGCGGGCAGCAGGCCGCTTTCTACCGCGCGGTCGGCGCGCGCATCGCCGCGATCCATCCGGTCGACATGGTCGACGACCTGTCGGGGCTGGCGACGGTCGTGAACCGGGTGTGGCTCGAATATAATTGCGGGCAGGCGCAGTTCGACATGGCGGCGGACGGCATCCTCATCACCCACAGCGGCGCGGTCCGCAACCTCGCGCCGGTGCTGGGCCATGCGACCGAAGCGGTGATGCGCCCGGTGTTGGAGGGCGTGTACGACGGCTGGCTGCGCTCGCTGGGCAGCGGACGCGGCGTCGCGACATGGACCTTGTCGTGGAGCGAGGGCGAGGTGCGGCTGAAACACGGATTGCGCGGGGCATAGCGCCGGTCCGGAAATGCGTCTCAACGCATTTTCAGACCGTTTAGAAATCCGCGACCTTGCCCCATGCCGACGCGCGGAACCGATCGGGGTGATAGGGGCGCGGATCGACGATCGGGGTGGCGCCGCTCACAATATCGGCGATCAGATGTCCCGCCCCCGGACCGATGCCAAAGCCGTGCCCGCTGAACCCGGCGGCCAGCACCAGCCCGGGCAGCGTATCGACCTCGCCGATGCCCGGCACGCCATCGGGCGTGCTGTCGACATAGCCCGCCCACGCCCCCGTCACCGCACGGTCGGCAAGGCGCGGCATCACCGCCAGCGCCCGGGCGTGAGTGCGCGCCACCGTCGCCTTGTCGGGCGCGGGATCGAGGATGCGCATCGCCTCCATCGGCGTCGGCCGGTCGAGCTTCCAGCGCGCGACCCGCTCGTGGCCCGACTTCATCCCTTCCAGCCCGCCGGGCGACAGCTTGCGCCAGCGTCGCAGGAACATCGGCACGAACTGGGTCGAGAAGCGCAGGAACTGCGGCGTCGGATCGACCTTGCCGCTGCCGCTGATCGACAGCGTGTAGCCGCCATCGCCCCGCCTGGTCATCGACACGAAGTCGCTGTGCATCGCCGGCGGAAACACGTCCTCGCCCGGGCCGACCGCCATCACCGTCTGACGGATCGTCGCCTGCGGAAAGCGGATGCCATATTGATAGCAGAACGACGATGCCCATGCGCCCGCCGACAGGACCGCGACCTTGGTGCGGATCACGCCGCGTTCGGTGACGACGCCCGAAAGCCGTCCGCCCTCGGTCTCCAGCCCGCGCACCGCGCACCCCTGATGCACCGTCCCGCCCAGCGCCATGATCGCACGCGCGACCGCAGGCGCAGCGCGCGACGGATCGGCGGTGCCGTCGGTGGGGGAGAAGACCCCGCCTTTCCACGGCTTGTTGCCGAAACGCCCGCGTTCGCTCGCTTCCGCCGACGACAGCATGTGGGTGGCGACGCCGACGGTCTGCGCGAAATCGCGCCACCGCGCCCAGCCCTCGATCTCCGCCTCGTTGTCGCTGAGATACAGGAGGCCGCAGCGGCTGAACCCCGTCGCCTCGCCGGTGTCGGCGCCGAACTGCTCCCACAGGTCGAGCGCCTTGGTCGCCATCGGCAGTTCGCGCGCGTCGCGGTTCTGCTGGCGGCACCAGCCCCAGTTGCGGCTCGACTGTTCGGCGCCGATTCGGCCCTTTTCGACCAGTGCGACCTTCAACCCGCGTTTGGCCAGGTAATAAGCGGTGAAGCTGCCGACGATGCCCCCGCCGATCACCACCACATCGGCGGTCTCGGGCAGGTCGGGGGTCGAATCGACGAACGTCAGCGGTGCGGGCATTCGAACGGGCTCCAGCGGCAGAGAACGGGGATGGGGGGCAGGCTCAGAGATATTTGAGCCAGCGAATGTCCTTGCGACGCTTCTTGAGGTTCGCGAACCAGCGCGTCGGGAAATAGAGCGGCACGATCATCGCGATCCACAACAGCCAGATCCACCCGAGCGATGGCAGGCCGAAAACCTCGCCGTGGTTCGTGCCCCAGATCGCGCGCGCGCCCAGATACATCGCGCGCAGGACATAGAGGTGGAACAGGTAGAAGAACATCGGTGCGCCGCCCAGCACCGCCAGCCATCCGGTCACCCGCGCATCGGCGATCCGGTCGAACAGCGCGAGCAGCAGCAGGCCGAAGCCGAGCGTCGCCAGAACGTACAGCAGCGACGGCGGATATTTGGTCAGCGCGAGGAAGCTCATCACGGTGCGCAGCGACGAATCCGGCACCACGAACCACGGCGTGTCGCCATAGACATTCGCGAAGCGCAGCGCGACGCAGGCCGCCAGCATGGCGAAGCCGGCGCGCGCCAGCGTCCGCCCCCGTGCCGCGACGTCGCCGCGCGCGAACCATGGCCCGGCGGTCCAGCCGAGGCAGATGACACCGATCCACGGCAGCACCGGATAGCTGAACCGGATCGGCAGTCCGCCGATGGTGATCGTGCCGCGTTCGTGCAGCAGCGACCAGATGGCGTAGAAGGGATGTTCGGGCGGCGGCACGATCGGATCGAGCAGGTTGTGCCCGGCGACGATCGCCACGCCGATCGCGGCGATCACGATATGCGGCAGGCGGATCAGCCCGGCCAGCACGATCATGCTGAGGCCGATCGCCCAGATGACCTGCAGATAGACGATCGTCGGCGGAAATTCCGCGCGCCACTGAAAATTGACGACGGTCAGTTCGAGCAGGACGAGGAAGAACCCGCGCTTGAGCAGGAAGGCGGTCGTCTGCGACGTGCTGTGCTTCTGCGCATAGAGATAGGCGCCCAGCCCGGTGAGGGCGACGAAGACCGGCGCACAGATCTGGCTGGTCAGGCGGCTGAAGAAGCTGGCGGGCGAGACGGTCAGCGCGTCGACCGGATCGCCGATCGGCACCCACAGGAAAAACCCCTCGCGCACATGGTCGAGCAGCATCAGCACCATGACGAACCCGCGCAGCGCGTCGATGCCGAGCAGTCGCGCTCCTGCCGCCGGCTTCGCGATCGCGAAGCGGTGGCTGGTAGTGCCGGAGGAAGGGAGGCCGTCGGTCGGGATGCTCGCCATGGCGGGGTCCATCGTTACAAGAGTTGGCATTCAGGCGTCGGCCAGCCACGCGACCGCGTCGACCTCGACCAGATAGCCATAGTGGAGTTCGGGCACCGGCACGACGCTCCGCGCCGGGCGGGCATCGCCCAATCGCGCGGCATAGACCGCGTTGAACCGCGGCCAATGCTCGACGCCGACGATATAGGCGGTGACGCGGACCAGATGCGCGGGCGTCCCCCCGGCGGCGGTCAGGATCGCCAGCAGGTTGTCGATCGCCTGCGCCGCCTGCGTCTCGAACGTCATGTCGTCCAGCGGCGCTCCGTCGGCGCGGATCGGCAACTGGCCCGAGATATGGAGCAGATCGCCCGCGCGGACGGCCTGCGCATAATGGCCGGCGGGCAAGGGGGCGTCGGCGGTCAGCACCGGATGGATCACAGGGTCGGCCATCACCATCCTCCGAAGCGCGACCATGTCGCGACGACCGCCGGATCGTCGCCGTGGACGACATGATAGCCGGGATGCTGCGCGGCGGTCGAACAGGCGTGGTTGGGCAACACCCGCACCCGGTCGCCGATCGCCAGCGGCGGCAGGGTGCCGTTCGATCCCGGGCGCACGGTGATGATGCCGTGTTCCTGGTTCGCATCGGCGAGGATCAGGTCGGGAAAGGGGGTGCCGTCCACCATGCAGACGACGCCATAGCCCTGATCGACCGGCTGTTTCGCAGTGCCGCGATCGCGCGACATCGCCATCCAGCCCGCGTCGATCAGGATCCAGCCCTTTTCCTTCTGGAAGCCGATGACCGTGCCGAGCACCGACAGCGCAATGTCGTCGATCGCGCACAGGCCGATGCCGTGCATCACGAGGTCGAAGAACACGAACACGCCCGCCCGCACCTCGGTCACGCCGGTCAGGTCGGTGGCGAAATGCGCGGTCGGGGTCGATCCGATGCTGACGACCGGGCAGGAAAAGCCGGCCGCGCGCAGCGTCGCCGCCGCATCGACAACGCTCCGGCGCTCCGCTTCGGCAAGGCGGCGCAGCTCGTCATGGCCGCGCGCGGCATAGCTGCCGCCGGCATGGGTCATCACCCCGCGCAGGTCGCCACCCTCGACCAGTGCGCCCGCGATCGCCAGCAGCGCGGAACTGTCGCCCGGCAACACGCCCGAGCGATGCCCGTCGCAGTCGATCTCGATCAGCGCGGGGATCGCCACGCCCGCCGCGCGCGATGCCGCCGCGACGGCGCGGGCCTGTTCGACCGTGTCGAGTACCACCGCGACATCGACGCCGCGCGCGCGCAGCGCCAGCACGCGCGGCAGTTTGTCGGGGGCGATGCCGACCGCATAGATCAGGTCGCGCACCCCGGCGTCGGCGAACTGCTCTGCCTCTTTGAGCGTCGAGACGGTGGCCGGTCCCTCGGGCGTCTCCATCACCCGGCCTGCGACCTCGACCGACTTGCCGGTCTTGAGGTGCGGGCGCAACGTCACGCCCAGCGTCGCCAGATGCGCCTTCAGCCGGGCGATGTTGCGGTCCATGCGATCGCTGTCGAGGACGAGACACGGCGTCTCGACCGTCGCCAGCGTCGGGCCGGTATCGGTGGTGGGGGCGGGGGCAACCATGGGTTCGTCCTGTATCACGCGGTCTCTTTCCTTTGTCGGATCAGGCAAGGATCGCCTTGGTTTCGAGATATTCCTCGAATCCGTGGACGCCGTATTCACGGCCGTTGCCCGATTGCTTGTAGCCGCCGAACGGCGCGTGCGCGGTCCATGCGGGGGAATTGATATGCACCTGTCCCGCGCGGATGCGCCGGGCCACCGCCTGCGCGCGCGCCGGGTCGCCCGACTGGACGTGCGCGCCAAGGCCATAGACGGTGTCGTTCGCGATCCCGATCGCTGCTTCCTCGTCGGCATAGGGCAGGATGCACAGGACGGGTCCGAAAATCTCCTCGCGCGCGATCGTCATCGTAGGGGTCACGTTGGAAAAGATCGTCGGCCGGGCATAATAGCCGCGGTTGAGATCGGCGGGGCGGCCGGGACCGCCGCAGATCAGCCGTGCGCCTTCGGCCATGCCGGTTTCGATCATCGCCTGAACCCGGCGATGCTGTGCGGCGTTGGCGATCGGTCCCATCGTCGTCGTATCGTCGAGCGGCGCGCCGACGCGCCATTGCCCCGCCGCTTCGATCGCCAGCGCCTCGACCTCGGCCAGCCGGTGGGCGGGCACCAGCAGCCGGGTCGGCGCGCTGCACGACTGGCCGACGTTGCGCATCCCCGCCATCACCCCGCGCGGCACGGCGGCGGCGAAATCGGCATCGTCGAGGAAGAGGTTGGGCGACTTGCCGCCCAGTTCCTGCACTACGCGCTTGACGCTGACCGCCGCCGCCTGCGCCACCAGCACGCCCGCGCGGGTCGATCCGGTGATCGAGATCATCGCGACGTCGGGATGCGCCGACAGCGCCGCACCGACGACCTCGCCGGTGCCGTTGACCAGGTTGAACACGCCCGCCGGGCACCCCGCATCGTGCATCACCTGCGCGAACAACAGCGCGCTGTACGGCGACAATTCGCTGGGTTTGAGCACTACCGGGCAGCCGGCGGCGAGCGCGGGGGCGACCTTGGCGGTGATCTGGTACAGTGGCCAGTTCCACGGGGTGATGAGCGCGGCGACGCCGATCGCTTCCTTGACCGTCGTGAAGCCTTCGTCTGGCCGTTCGAAACGATACTGCTCCAGCACCTCGATCTGCGCGCGGACATGCGCGATGGCGAAGGGCACCTGCGACGCGCGGGCGAAGCTGATCGCCGCGCCCATCTCGGTCGCGATCGCGCGTGCGAAACTCTCGGCGCGTTCCTCCAGCAAGGCGGCGATCCGGCCAAGCAGCGCGATCCGGTCGGCAACCGGCGATGCGGCGAAGGCGGGAAAGGCACGCACCCCGGCGGCGATCGCGCGGTCGACGTCGGCGGCGGACCCGGCGGCGATCGCGCCGATCGACGTTTCGGTCGCCGGATCGACCACCGCGATCGGCGTGGCCGGCGCGATCGGCTCCCGCCAGTCGCCGTCGATGTAGAAGTATCCGGTCCTGTCCTCGGTCATGCCCACCCCACCCGGAACCGTGCCGCCCCACCGACGGCAACGGGTCCATTGTCCGCTTCAGTCTATGCGCAATATCCGGCAGACGCTTCCGAAATGGCCGGGGCAAACGGCATTCCTGCCCCGCCGCGCGGCCCGGCACGGTGCAATCGGTTCGCAGCGACGCGGCCGGTCACATCCGACATTCCGGACGGTACTGTTATATCGCCGCCCGGCGCGGCACCGCACGGCAGATTATGCCGGAGCGGGCGGATCGTCGTGGCGACCACGCTTTCGATTCCGGCGAATCAAGTGCTTCTGCCGCCCGGACGGCGCCAATATCGCGGTCGTTGTTCAACATCATGGCAAGGGGGGCCGACGGTGCTTCGTCCAAAATACATCACTTTCGATTGCTACGGCACGCTGATCTATTTTGAGATGGCGCCGGTCGCCCGGCGACTCTACGCCGATCGTATCGCGCCGGAAGCGATGGACCAGTTCTGCGCCGATTTCTCCGCCTATCGGCTCGACGAGGTGCTGGGCGCATGGAAGCCGTATCGCGACGTCGTCGAAGGGTCGCTGCGCCGCACCTGCAAACGCTGGGGCATCGAATATCGCGATACGGACACGGCCGACGTCTATGCCGCCGTGCCGACATGGGGTCCGCACCCGGACGTGATCGAACCGCTCAAGCGCGTCGCCGCCGAATATCCGCTGGTCATCCTGTCCAATTCGATGATCGACCTGATCCCGGCCAGCGTAGAGCGGCTGGAGGCGCCGTTCCACGCGGTCTACACCGCCGAGGAAGCACAGGCGTACAAGCCGCGGATGCAGGCGTTCGAATATATGTTCGACCGGCTCGGCTGTGGACCCGAGGACATCCTGCATGTCTCGTCCAGCTTTCGCTACGACCTGATGACCGCGTACGACCTGGGGATCAAGGACAAGGCGTTCGTCAACCGCGGCCACGAACCGCTCAACAGCTATTATCAGGTAAACGACATTCCGAGCATCGCCGGACTGCCGGGACTGGTCGGGCTGTGAGCGTGGAGGGCGACACCCGGGTCCGGTCGTTCGTCGACCTGCGCGCCTTCGCCGATACCGCGCACCCCCCCGCCACCGGCGACTACCGCACTGCCCGTGCAGCACTGCCGCTGGCCGGGGGGCCGTGCGGCGTCGACCTGCTCGCGCTCGACGGTGGCACGGGAACGGTCGACGGGCTGCCGGGCGACGAGTTCGTGATCGTGCTGGCGGGATCGCTGCGGCTGGGCGGGGTGACGCTGGCGGCGGATGCCTGCGCGGTGGTTCCCGCCGGGGTCGCCTTCGACTGGCAGGCCGCGCCCGGAACCCGCGCGCTGACGATGCGCCATGCGATCGGCACCGCCGCCGCCGACACGGTCGTGCCGATCGATACGGCGGCGGCGCTCACCCCCTCCAACCCGCCGCTCGCCGAGCTGCTGGTCGGACCGACGCCGTCGTGCCGCAACCATACCGATTATCTGTCGAGCGACGGCGTGTTCATCTGCGGCACGTGGGATTCGACCCCCTATCACCGCACGACGATGCGCTATCGTCATCACGAACTGATGTACCTGCTGCAAGGCAGCGTCACCTTCGTCGACGAGAGCGGGGCGAGCGCGACCTTTTCGACGGGCGACATTTTCCTGCTCGAACATGGTGCGCAGTGTTCGTGGGACAGCAAGGTGGACGTGAAGAAGGTCTATGCGATCTGGCGGCCGGCGGTCGCCTGAACCCGGGCCGGACCGACAGTCAGCGAAATGCCACTCCAAGATGCTCCCCTCCCTGGAAGGGAGGGGTTGGGGGGTGGGTTGGCCGGTTGTGGAGCGCTTACGTTTCCTCTCGGGCCGACCCACCCCCGGCCCCTCCCTTGTCAGGGAGGGGAGGTGCATGTGCCGGCGTCTGGTCGAATGTCGATCTATCCCCGCCAGCCGGAAAGGGGGTGTCGGTGGTTCCGGCACCCCCGTTCCGGTGGTCAGGCGGGCGTCAGCATCTCCACTGACCGGTGGCAGAAGACACGCCGGTCGTCCTCGATCAGCATCGGCGGCATTTCGGCGGCACAGGCGTCGATCGCCATCGGGCAGCGCGGCTGAAAACTGCACCCTTGCGCGCGCATGCGTGCTCCGCCGGCGGCACCCGCGTCGCGCGCGGGCGTTTCCTCCAGCCAGCCGGGGCGGAGTTCGGGCACCGACGCGGTCAGCAACCGTGTATAGGGATGGTGGGCACCATGCCCCAGTCCGTCCCGCGTCACCCGTTCGGCGACGCGCCCGGCATAGAGCACCAGCACGTCGTCGCTGATCGCGCGCACGATCTCCAGGTCATGGGTGATGAACATATAGGCGAGGCCGAGTTCGCGGCGCAATTCGATCAGCAGGTCGAGCACCGCTTCGGCGACCACCGGGTCCAGCGCCGAGGTCACTTCGTCGCACAGTAGCAGGTCGGGCCGCGCGGCAAGCGCCCGGGCAAGGTTCACGCGCTGTTTCTGGCCGCCCGACAACTCGCCCGGCAGCCGCCCCGCCAGCGCGGCGGGCAGGCGGACGAGGTCGAGCAGTCGCGCGACTTCCGCCCGCGCCGACCGGCGGTCCAGCCCGTGATAGAAGGCGAGGGGGCGGGCGATCGCCGCGCCCACCCTGACCGCCGGGTTCAGCGCGGTGTCGGCGCTCTGGAACACCATCTGCACCCGGCGCAGCTCGTCGCGCGACCGCCGCCGCACGATCGGCGAGAGCGGTCGCCCGTCGAGCAGGATGCGCCCGGCGGTCGGCGGATGCAGCCCGGCGGCGACCCGCGCCAGCGTGCTTTTGCCGCACCCCGATTCGCCGATCACGCCCAGCACCTGTCCGCGCCGAATCGACACGTCGATCCCGTCGAGGATGCGGGTGCGCGGAGTGCCGTCGTGGTTGGTGCCGCCATAGCCCGCGACCACGCCCCACAGTTCGAGCAGCGGGCGGTCGTCGACCAACGCCGGCGCCACGGCGGGCGCGCGCGGCGCGGCGGCGGCGACCAGTGCGCGGCTATAGTCGTGGCGTGGCGCGAACAGTATCTGGTCGGTCGGTCCTAGTTCCTGCACCTCGCCGCCGCGCAGCACCGCGATGCGATCGGCGATCTGCGCCACTACCGACAGGTCGTGGGTGACATAGACGGCGGTGGTGCCAAGATCGCGCACCGCATCCTTGAACGCTTTCAGCACCTCGATCTGGGTCGTCACGTCGAGCGCGGTGGTCGGCTCGTCGAAGATCACCAGCTTGGGATCGGTGATGAGCGCCATCGCCGCCATCAGCCGCTGGAGCTGTCCGCCCGAGACCTGGTGCGGATAGCGCGCGCCGACGCCGTCGGGATCGGGCAGCGCGAGGCGGCGGAACAACGCCTTCGCCTTTTCCTCGGCGGCAGCACGGTCGAGCGTGCCGTGGATCAGCGCGGGTTCGATCACCTGCGCCATGATCGTCAGCGACGGGTTGAACGCTGCGGCCGCACTCTGCGCGACATAGGCGACGGTGCGCCCGCGCAACCCCCGCAGCGTATCGGCATCGGCGCCGTCGAGCCGTATCCCCGCGACCTCGATCTCGCCGCCCGCGATGTGGCAGCCGGGGCGGGCATAGCCCATCAGCGACAGCGCGATCGTCGTCTTGCCCGACCCCGACTCACCGATCAGCGCCAGCACCTCGCCCGGTGCCACCGACAGGGTGGCGTCGGGAACGATCACGATCTCGCGCCCGTCGTCGCCGGTGGCGGTGATGCGCAGATGCTCGATACGCGCGAGTGGCGCGGTCATCGCCGCCGCCGTCCGGGAAGGGAATCGATCAACAGGTTCATCCCGATGGTAAGAGAGGCGATCGCCACCGCCGGAAACAGCACGGCGGCCGCGCCGAACCCCAGCCCGGCGATATTCTCGCGGACCAGCGCGCCCAGATCGGCCTGCGGCGGCTGCACGCCCAGCCCCAGGAACGACAGTCCGCTGAGCAGCAGCACGACGAAGACGAAGCGCAACCCGAAATCGGCGGCGAGCGGCCCGGTGACGTTGGGCAGCACCTCGCGCACCACGATATAGGGCAGGCGTTCGCCGCGCGCGCGCGCGGCGGCGACGAAGTCGAGCGCCATGACCCCCATCGCCAGCGACCGCGCGGTGCGGAACGCGCCGGGGGTATAGATCACCGCCAGCGTGCCGATCAGCACCGGGATCGACGCGCCGGTGGCGGCGATCACCACCAATGCGAACATCAGGCTGGGGATCGCGATCACGATGTCGAACGCCCGCGACAGCAGCACGTCGATCCACCCGCCCGCCGCCGCCGCGAGGCCCAGCAGGATGCCGGTCGCCGCCGCGATGGCGGTCGCGACGAACGCGACGAACACCGTGTAGCGCGCGCCGACCAGCAACCGGCTGAGCATGTCGCGACCGAGATAGTCGGTCCCCAGCGGAAAGGCGCGGCTGATCCCGCCGAACACGTCGAGATCGACGACCTCACCCACGCCATGCGGCGCGATGGCCGGGCCGACCAGCGCCACCGCCAGCCACAGCGCCACCAGCACCAGCCCGATCCGGCCGCTTGGTCCCAGCCCCCTCACCGGTGGCGCAATCGTGGATTGGCGAGGATCGCGACGACGTCGGCGGTCGTGACCAGTAGCAGATAGGCGATGCAGAAGATGATCGCCACCGTCTGCACCAGCGGCAGGTCGCGGGTGGCCACCGCATCGACCATCAGTCGCGCGACCCCCGGATAGTTGAAGATGATTTCGACCACGATCACGCCCCCCAGCAAGGTCGACAGGCTGAGCGCGATCGCATTGGCGATCGGCCCGACGGCATTGGGCAACGCATGGCGCAGCACGACGCGGGCGGGCGAACACCCCTTCAGCCGCGCCGCTTCGGCATAGGAGGTGTCGAGCGCGTCGATCACCGCCGCGCGGGTCATCCGCACCATCTGCGCCATCACGAAACACGCAAGGCTGAACACCGGCAGCGCGAACACCCGCAGCAGATCCCACATCGAATGCACGTCGCGCGTCGACGATAGCGCGGGCAGCCAGCGCAGCGTGACCGCGAACAGCATCACCGCCAGTGTCGCGATCAGGAATTCGGGGACCGACACGACGCCGATCGTCGCGATGCTGATCGCGCGGTCGAACGCGGTCCCGCGCTTCACCGCCGCGACGATGCCGAGCAGCAGCGCGAGCGGCACCGATACCAGCGCGGTCAGCCCGGCGAGCGTCAGCGAATTGCCGAGCCGCGCCGCGATCATCTCCCAGACCGGCAGTCCGGTGATGAGCGACCGCCCCGGATCGCCGACGAGCACGCCACCCGCCCAGTCGAGGTAGCGCGCCCATGCCGGCTGGTCGAGGTGCATCGCGGCGCGAAGCCCCGCCAGCGCCTCGGGCGTGGCGCTCTGCCCCAGAATGGCTTCGGCCACGTCGCCTTCCATGAGCTGGGCGATACCGAACACCGCCAGCGACACGAAGAACAGCGTTATCAGCGACGCACCGATCCGGCGCGCGGTCAGCGATACGAGCGGCGGCACGGTCATGCGCCTTCCAGCCAGACATGCGCGGCGAAATCGAACCCCATCAATCCCCCCTGCGGCATCGGGCGCAGCCCCTTCACGCGCGGGCTGTGCGCGTCGAGCAGGCTGAGGAACAGCGGAATGCCGACCCCCGCATGGTCGTGGACCAGATGCTGCATCTCGCCGTACAGCGACTTGCGGCGCGCCTCGTCGGTTTCACCACGCGCTTCGACCAGCAGGCGGTCGAACCGCGCATTGCGCCACCCGCTTTCGTTCCACGCGGCGTCGGACGCGAAGAACTGGGTGAAGCTGATGTCGGCGGTCGGGCGCGGGTTGGTGTTGCCGAACCCCAGCGGGACCTTCATCCAACTGTTGGTCCAATAGCCGTCGGACGGCACCCGGCGTATGTCGAAGTCGATGCCCGCGCGGCGGCCCGCGTCCTGGATCAGCACCGCCATGTCGTCCGATTTGTCGGCGGCGGTCGAGGTGACGATCGGCACCTGCGCGCCGATCAGCCCGGCCCGGCGGAAATGGAACCGGGCGCGCTCGGGATCGAACGGGCGTTGCGGCACGCTGGGGTCGTAATAGGGATTGGTCGGGGCGATCGGCTGATCGTTGCCGATCGTCGCATAGCCGCGAAAGATCGCGGTGCGCATCGTCTCGCGGTCGAGCAGCAGTTTCATCCCTGCGACGAAATCGGGGTTGTTGCCCGGTGCCCGGTCGACCCGGACGATCAGGTTGGTGTAGCCGCTCGACTTGGTTTCCAGAAGCTCGAACCCCGCGCCGGTCAGATGGCGCGCCATGCGCGGGTTGATCGCGTGGATCAGGTCGACGTCGCCCGACAGCAGCGCGTTGATTCGCGCGCTGTCGTCGGGGATCGCGAACAGCTCGACCTCACCCAGCCGGACCGGGCCGCGCCAATAGTCGTCGAACCGCGCCGCGATCGAGCGGACGCCGGGGGCGAATTCGATCATCCGCATCGGCCCGGTGCCGATCGGGCGGTGAAATTCGCGCGTGCCGTCGCGGATGATCTGAAACTGCTGGATGCCGAGGATCGTCGGCAGGTCGGCGTTGGGGCTTTTCAACACCACGCGCACCCGGTCGGGACCGTCGGCGACGACCGAGGCGAACTGTTCGGCGAACACCCGCGCCTTCGATCCGACACCGGGGTCGAGGTGACGGCGCAGCGAATAGACGACATCGGCGACGGTGAGCGGCGACCCGTCGTGGAAGCGCACGCCCTTGCGCAACCGGATCGACCAGTCGCGCGCGTCGGCCGTCTCGATCGCCTCGGCCAGTGCCGGTTCCGGGCGGAACTGCGCGTCGAGCCGGGTCAGCCCGTCATAGACCATCGCGCAGCGGCAGAAATCGGTGACGACCGTCTGGCGCGCCGGGTCCATCGTGTCGGCGGTCGAGCTGACCGCGACGGCGACGCGCAGCCGCCCGCCGGCAGGTTCGGGTTTCGCCGGTTCGAATCCGCACGCGCCGAGGCCGAGCGACAGCCCGCCGCCGCCGAGCAGGCGGATCGCGTCACGCCGCCCGATCAATGCCGCCAGTCCTGATACCGGTAATAGGCACCGACCGCGGGCAGGAACCATGGCGGTCCGAAATGCCCCGGCACGGCGGGCCATGGCAGGGCATGGAACGGATTTTCGTCCACGGAGCGCGCGCCGCCGATGATCCGCGCCATGGTTTCGCCCATCAGCAACGACATCTGCGTGCCGTGCCCGCTATAGCCCAGCGCATAGAATACGCCGTCGCGTTCCCCGGCGCGCGGCAACCGGTCGGCGGTCAGGTCGACGATACCGCCCCAGGTGTGGGTGATGCGGGTATCGGCCAGTTGCGGAAAGATGCGCCGCATCCCGGCTTGCAGGACTTCGCCGCTGCGCAGGTCGCTGCGCGGGCTGGACAGGGCGAAGCGCGCCCGCCCGCCGAAGATCAGCCGATCGTCGGCGGTCAGCCGGAAATAATTGCCGATGTTGCGGGTCGTCGTCCCGTTGCGCCGCCCCGGCAGGATGGTGCGAGCCAACGCGCCCAGCGGCTCGGTCGCGACGATGAAGCTACCGATCGGGACGATCCGCCGGCGCAGCCACGCGAACGGCCCGGCCATCGACGCGCCGGTCGCCAGCAGCACCGCGTCCGCCTCGATCGTGCCGCGCGGGGTCGTCAGCCGGTGGCGGCCGCTGGGCAGCCGCGTCATCGCGGTCAGCGGCGCATCCTCGAACAGTCTCGCGCCGTGGCGCACCGCCGCGTCGGCCAGTCCGGCGGCGAACCGTCCCATGTGGAGCGACGCGCTGCGCGGGAATACCAGCCCCCCGTGAAAGGCGTCCGATCCGATCTCGCCGGCAAGCTCCGCGCGCGACAGCAGTCGCAGGTCGGGTTCGACCGTCTGCGCCAGCACCTCGGCGGCGCGGGCCAGCTTGGCGGCGTGTTCGGGCTTGTCGGCCAGCTTCAGCTTGCCGTTGCGGGTGAAGTCGCAGGCGATGTGCTCTTCGGTCACGATCGCCTCGACCCGGTCGACCCCGGCGTCGAACGCGCGGTAGAGCGCGGTGGCGCGCTCGATCCCGAACCGGGCGATCAGCGCCGCCATGTCGCCGGCGATGCCGTTGTTGCACTGCCCGCCGTTGCGCCCCGAAGCCTCGCCCGCGATGCGGCCCGCCTCGATCACCACGACGTCGGTCCCCGCCAGCGCCAGCGTTCGCGCCGCCGCCAGCCCGGTGAAGCCGCCGCCCACGACCACCACCGACGCGCGCGTCGGCAGCGGGCCCGGTTCGGCCCGTGCGAAGCGCTCGCCGCTGTCCAGCCAATAGGATTCCAGCTTCATCGCGTGTCCGGCTTCCCCCGCCGGGGCACCAGCACCCCGTTGCGGCATAATCTGCTCGAACCGCACCGGCATCGATAGGGGATAGTTGCGCCGGTCGTCGGTCATCTATGCTGAACCTTCCCCACGGGACCGCACAGCGTACCGCGCCCTGCGGGTTCGCGACCCGTTCGCGGATCGGGGCAGCATCGGCCTGCAATGGTGATGAAACCACTGGCGCAGCCGGACGTGCGGCAGGATATTCCGGGCGGAGCGGCGTTTCCGCGCGATATGATGCCGTCGCTTCCCTCGCGCGGCACCTCCTGCGCCGGGGCACGGGCTATAGCAGGGCGAGAGAGACAGCGATGGAACGCGAGACGATGCAGACAAGTGCCGCCCCCGAGCCCGCCCCCGCGGAGAGCCGCACCATGCGGTTGCGCCCGATGACGCAGGAGGACATCGACGGCGTCCACCGGTTGTCGAAGGGCGAGCAATGGCCGCACCGCGTCGAGGATCTGGCCGACATGCTGGCGGTCGGCACCGGCACCGTCGCCGAACTGAACGGCGAGGTCGTCGCCACGACGATGTGGTGGCGCGCGGGACCGGCGATCGCGACGCTGGGCATGGTGATCGTGTCGCGTCGGCACCGGGGCGCGGGAATCGGGCGGATCATGATGGACGCGGTGCTCGACCAGATCGCCGCCGCGCTCGGCCCCGATGCCGCGATCCAGCTCAACGCGACCGAGGACGGGTTGCCGCTCTATCGCAAGCTGGGCTTTTCGGGGGTGGGGGAAATCCTCCAGCATCAAGGCGCGGCGTTTCAGGCGCCGCTGGTCCCGCTGGGGCCGGGCGAGCGGCTGCGCCCGATGGGCGAGCGCGACGGCGCGGTGGTCGATGCGCTGGTCCGCGCGGGCAGCGGGCTGGACCGTCCGGCGGTGATGACCGTGCTGCGCGACAAGGCGCATGGCGTGGTGCTGACGCACGGTGACGAGGTAAGCGGGGTCGCGCTGTTCCGCCGGTTCGGCCGGGGCTATGTCGTGGGGCCGGTGATCGCGCCTGACGTGACCCGCGCCAAGGCGCTGATCGCCCAGTGGATCGGGTCGCGCAGCGGCGAGTTCATCCGCCTCGACATCCATGGCGACAGCGGGCTGGGGCCGTGGCTGGAGGAACTGGGGCTGGTTCGGGTCGGGCGCGTGGTGACGATGGTCCGGGGTGGCGAGCCGGTCGCCGCCGCGCCCGCCACGTCGTTCGCGATCGTGAGCCAGGCGCTATGCTGAGCATCGCAGACCTGCGCGCGAGCGGGCTGCTGGTCGAGGCGATGCGGATCGGCGATCGCTGGTGCGGCGCGGCGGACGGCGGCACGCTCGACGTCACCGATCCCGCGACCGGCGCGACGATCGGCACCGTTCCGGCGGCGGGCACGGTCGATACCGATGCGGCGATCGCCGCCGCCGCCGCCGCGCTGCCGGCATGGCGGCGACGCACCGCCGACGACCGCGCGACGCTGCTCGAAGCATGGCATGCGGCGATCCTCGCCCATGCCGATGGGCTGGCGGCGATCATGACCGCCGAACAGGGTAAGCCGATCGCCGAGGCCAAGGGCGAGATCGGCTATGCCGCCAGTTTCGTCAAATGGTTCGCGGGCGAAGGCCGGCGGATCGCGGGGCACATGATCCCGGCGCCGAGCGGCGACCGCCGTATCCTCGCGACGCGCGAACCGGTCGGCGTCTGTGCGGCGATCACCCCGTGGAATTTCCCGGCGGCGATGATTACCCGCAAGGTAGCGCCCGCGCTGGCGGCGGGCTGCACCGTCGTCATCAAGCCTTCCGAACTGACCCCGTTCACTGCGCTGGCGCTGGTCCGGCTGGCCGAACGTGCGGGGATGCCGCCGGGCGTCGTCAACATCGTCACCGGATTGCCGCAAGCGATCGGCGCGGCACTGACCGCCTCGCCGGTCGTGCGCAAGCTGTCGTTCACCGGATCGACGCGGGTCGGATCGCTGCTGATGCGGCAGTCGGCCGATACGCTCAAGCGGCTCAGCCTCGAACTGGGCGGCAACGCGCCGTTCATCGTGTTCGACGACGCCGATGTCGATGCGGCGGTGGCGGGCGCGATGCTCAGCAAGTTCCGCAACGCCGGGCAGACCTGCGTCTGCGCCAACCGCCTGCTGGTGCAGAACGGCATCCACGACGCCTTCGTCGCGAAGCTGGGCGAGGCGGTGCGCGCGCTCACGGTCGGCGACGGGCGGACGGCGGGGGTGACGATCGGACCGCTCATCAACGCCGCCGCCTGTGCCAAGGTCGCCGATCATGTCGCCGACGCGCTGGACAAGGGCGCGCGGATCGCCGCCGCGCCCGACGATGCGCGCGACGACGATCGCTTCGCGCGTCCGGTCGTGCTGACCGGGGCCACCGCCGACATGCGGCTGGCGTCGGAGGAGACGTTCGGCCCGGTCGCCCCGGTGTTCCGCTTCACTCACGAAGCGGAGGCGGTGGCGCTGGCCAATGCCACGCCGTTCGGCCTCGCCAGCTATTTCTACACCAACGACCTGCACCGCGCATGGCGCGTCGGCGAGGCGCTGGAGTTCGGCATGGTCGGGCTGAACACCGGCACGCTGGCGATGGAAATGGCCCCGTTCGGCGGGATCAAGGCCTCGGGTCTCGGCCGCGAGGGCGGGCGCGAAGGCATCGACGAATATCTGGAAACCAAGGCGTTTCACTGGGGAGGGTTGCAAGGCTCGTGAAAAACTATCGGATCGCGGTGATTCCCGGCGACGGGATCGGCAAGGAAGTCGTGCCCGAGGGGATTCGCGCGCTCGAAGCCGCTGCCGCCGCGTACGGGTTCACCGTCGAGCAGCAATGGCATGATTTCGCGAGCTGCGACTATTACGTCCGCCACGGACGAATGATGCCCGAGGACTGGAAGGCGCGGATCGGCGATGTCGATGCGATCTTCTTCGGCGCGGTCGGCTGGCCCGATACGGTGCCCGACCATATCTCGCTGTGGGATTCGCTGATCCAGTTCCGTCGCGAATATGACCAGTACGTCAATCTGCGCCCCGCGCGGCTGATGCCCGGCGTGCCGTGTCCGCTGGCCGGGCGCAAGCCGGGCGACATCGACATGATGATCGTGCGCGAGAATACCGAGGGCGAATATTCCGCGATCGGCGGCACCGCCTTTCCCGGCACCGACCGCGAGGTGGTGTTGCAGGAAACGATCATGACCCGCACCGGCACCGACCGCATCCTGCGCTATGCCTTCGACCTCGCGCAGCAGCGGCCCGCCAAACATCTGACGTCGGCGACCAAATCCAACGGCATCGCCATCACCATGCCGTGGTGGGACAGCCGCGTGGTGGAGATGGCGGCACGCTACCCGGACGTGCGGACCGACAAATATCATATCGACATCCTTGCCGCGCAGTTCGTGATGAACCCCGACCGGTTCGACGTGGTGGTCGCATCCAACCTGTTCGGCGACATCCTCTCCGACCTTGGCCCCGCATGTACCGGCACCATCGGCATCGCGCCGTGCGGCAACATCAACCCCGACCGGTCGGTCCCCTCGCTGTTCGAGCCGGTCCACGGGTCCGCTCCCGACATAGCCGGGCAGGGGATCGCCAACCCGATCGGCCAGATCTGGTGCGCGGCGATGCTGCTCGACCACGTCGGCGAACATACCGCCGCCGCGTCGATCGTCACCGCGATCGAAACCGTGCTGGCGAGCGAAACCGGCCGGACCCGCGACCTGAAGGGCACCGCCTCGACCATCGATTGCGGCAAGGCGGTGGCGGCGGCGATCGGCTAGGGCCGATCGACATTCAGCTATTCCGGTGCAGTTCGTAGTCGAAAATACCACCATCCTTTGTCACCCCGGACTTGTTCCGGGGTCCACAGTGCAGCGATCGATGCCGCTCGAGGCATCTGCGACAGCGTTCGCGGCCAAGTGGACCCCGGAACAAGTCCGGGGTAACGGAAATGGTCTTTGCTGGCGTTATGGCCGACTGAATGTCGATCGGCCCTATACGGCGGCTACGGCATAATCTGCCGCAGGATCGCCAACTTCGGCAGTCGGCGGCGGCGGCGGTGGCTGGTTGATCGTCCCGCCGCCGCCCGCCGCGCGGTAGGATGCGGCATCACTACCAACGGGGCTGCCATGTTCTCCAATTCGCTGATCGAGGCCGACCGCCGTCACCTCATCCATCCCGTCACCGCATGGCGCGGGCACGAGGCACGCGGCGCGACCGTGCTGACGCGCGCGCAGGGTATGTATCTGACCGACGGCGACGGTCGCGACCTGCTCGATGCCTTTTCCGGGCTGTGGTGCGTCAACATCGGCTATGGTCACGAGAACGTGGTCGAGGCGGCGGCCGAACAGATGCGGCGGCTGCCCTATGCCACCGGCTATTTCTCCTATGCCAGCGAACCGGCGATCCGGCTGGCCGAGCGGCTGGCCACGCTGGCCCCCGCCGGGCTGGACCGGGTCTATTTCACCCAGGGCGGATCGGATTCGATCGATTCCGCGCTGCGCTTCATCGTCCATTACTGGAACGCCAAGGGGCAGCCGACCCGGAAACACGTCATCGCGCTCGACAAGGGCTATCACGGGTCGTCGTCGAACGGCGCGGGGATCACCGGGCTGCCCGCGTTCCACCGGCTGTTCGATCTGCCGCATGGCTGGCAGCACCATATTCCGGTGCCCTATGGCTATCGCCACGCGGCGGGTGACGATCCGCAGGCGGTGATCGCCGCCAGCGTCGCGTCGCTGCGCGACAAGGTCGCGGCGCTGGGCGCCGAAAATGTCGCGGCGTTCTTTGCCGAGCCGGTGCAGGGATCGGCCGGCGTCCTCGTGCCGCCGAAAGGCTGGCTGGCGGCGATGCGCGCCACCTGCACCGAGTTGGGCATCCTGCTGGTCGTCGACGAGGTCATCACCGGGTTCGGGCGGACGGGGCCGATGTTCGCGTGCGAGCATGAAGGCGTCTCGCCCGACCTGATGACGCTGGCCAAGGGGCTGACCGCCGGATACGCGCCGATGGGGGCGCTGCTCCTGTCCGAAGAAATCTATGCCGGGATCGCCGACGGGCCGGACAACCACCTGCCGATCGGGCATGGCGCGACCTATTCGGGGCATCCGGTGTCGGCGGCGGTCGGCATGGCGGTGCTCGACCTGTACGAAGGCGGCATCCTCACCAACGGCATCGCCCGCGCGCCGCAACTGGCGGCGGGGCTGGCGACGATCGCCGATCATCCGCTGGTCGGCGACGTGCGACAGGCGGGGATGCTGGCGGGGATCGAACTGGTCGCCGATCGCGCGACCAAGGCGCGGTTCGACCCCGCGCTGGGCCTTCCCGACCTGCTGACCCGCGCGGCACACGCCAACCGGATCATCTTCCGCGCCTTTGCCGACGGCACGATCGGCCTTGCGCCCGCGATCAGTTGCGACGAAGCCGACATGGACGAACTGCTCGCACGGCTCACCGCCACGCTTGACGACGTGCTGGACCGGCCGGATGTTCGTGCGGCATTGCGATAGACGCCATCAATCCGGCAGGACGGGATAGACTTGCGACCATGACCCCATCGCCCAAACTCGACCGACTGGATTTCCGCATCCTCGCGCAGTTGCAGCGCAACGGGCGGATCACCAACGTCGATCTGGCCGATGCGGTCGGCCTGTCGCCCAGCCCGTGCCTGTCGCGGGTCAAGAGGCTGGAAAAGGCCGGGTATATCACCGGTTATGGCGCGCATGTCGCGCTTGCCAAGCTGGGCGAGACGCTGACCGTCTTTACCGAGGTGACGCTGAAGGACCATCGCACCGGCGATTTTTCCCGGTTCGAACAGCGCGCGCGCAACCTGCCCGAGATCGTCGAATGCCACCTCGTCAGCGGCGGCTACGACTATCTGGTGAAGTTCATCACCCGCAACGTGTCGCAATATCAGGAACTGATCGAATCGATCCTCGAAAGCGATTTCGGGATCGAGAAATATTTCAGCTACATCGTCCTGAAGTCGCCGATCGTGAAACGCTACGACCCGATCGAGGCGCTGTTCGAGGATCGCGGCTGAACCCCTAGCCCGGAAGGCCCCGCCGATGCGTATCGATGCCCACGACCTCGCCGACCTTGCCACATTGCGTCGCGACCTGCACGCTCATCCCGAACTGGGCTTCGCCGAGCATCGTACTGCCGGGATCATCGCCGCCGCGCTGCGCGATGCCGGGCTGGAGGTGACGACCGGCATCGGCGGGACCGGGGTGGTCGGCACGCTGCGCAATGGCCCCGGCAACGGCGCGATCGGATTTCGCGCCGACATGGACGCGCTGCCCTTTGCCGAGGAAACCGGGCTGGAATATGCCAGCACGACGCCCGGCGTGTTCCATGGCTGCGGTCATGACGGGCATAGCGCGACGCTGATCGGCGCGGCGCGGCATCTCGCGCGCACCTGCGAGTTTTCGGGCACGATCCATTTCATCTTCCAGCCTGCCGAGGAAGGGCAGGGCGGCGCGGACGCGATGGTGCGCGACGGATTGTTCGATCGCTTTCCCTGCGACCGGGTGTTCGCGCTGCACAACTGGCCCGACCTGCCGCTGGGCAGTGCGCGGACCCGGCCGGGTCCGATCATGGCGGCGGCCGACCGGTTCGACATCACCATCACCGGGCGCGGCGGCCATGCGGCGATGCCGCACCAGACCCCGGACGCGATCCTCGCCGCCGCGACGCTGATCGCACAGCTCAACACCATCGTCGCCCGGCGCATCCCCCCGACCGAGAGCGCGGTACTCTCGGTCACGAAGGTCGCCGGGGGCGATTCGCACAACGTGCTGCCCGCCAAGGTCACGCTGACCGGCACGGTCCGCACCTTTTCGGGCGCGGTGCAGGACCGCATCGAACAATCGGTGCGCGCGATCTGCGACGGGGTGGCACAGGCGAGCGAAACCGTGATCGCCATCGACTATGTCCGCTATTATCCCGCGACCGTGAACGATCCCGCTAGCGCCGCGATCGCGCTGGCCGCCGCGCAGGCGGTGTGCCACGACGCCGGCGAAGCGCCAGCACCCGCATTCACCTCGGAGGATTTCGCCTTCATGCTGCGCGCGCGGCCCGGCGCCTATCTGTGGCTCGGCCAGCGCGACGAATCGCACACCGCGCCGCTGCATCACCCCGCCTATGACTTCAACGATGCCGCGACCCCGATCGGCATCGCGTGGTTCGCCGAACTGGCCCGGCGGGAGCTTCCTGCCGGCTGACGGCATGATCGCGTGGCAACGCCACGCACAACGCTGCATTTCGTTCCGATCCTGTCACGGCTTCGCAACAAAATGCTTGAACCCCTCGCCCATTATCCAGGTGCCGCAGAGGCGGCGCTACACCGGTCCGCCGGTCCGCAAAGGACCGGAAGCGAAGATCGGGACGCCGCCAGGTTGAGGACGATGCGACAGCCGTTTCATGCTTGGGGGGTTCTTATGCGCAACCGACAACTGCTTTTCCTCAGTGCCGCCGCTCTGGCGTTCACCATGCCCGTCGCCGCCACCGCACAGGATGTCGCCGCGACCGCCGGTGTTGCTGCCGCCGCGACGGCCGACGCCGAACCCGACCAGCAGGCCGACATCGTGGTGCAGGGTCAGCGTCAGCAATATGTCGCCAACGTCCCCACCATCGAAGTGCCGCAGAGCATCCAGATCCTGTCCGCCGCGACGCTGAAGGATGCCGGGATCACCCGGCTGGACAACGCCCTCGACTTCGCGACCGGAATCGCGCGGCAGAATAATTTCGGCGGGCTGTTCGACGTGTTCGCCTGTCGCGGCTTCACCGGCGATGAGGGAACGGCCAGCAACTATCTGGTGAACGGGTTCAACGGCGCGCGCGGCTATGGCGGATCGCGCGACATGTCGAACGTCGAACAGGTACAGGTGCTCAAAGGCCCCAACTCGTCGCTGTTCGGGCGGGGCGAACCGGGCTGTACCGTCAACATCATCACCAAGAAGCCGGGGTTCGACCTGCACGGCGGCGCGATCCTGTCGGCGGGCAGCTTCAACAACTATCGCAGCGAGGGCGATGTGAACGTGCCGCTGTCGAGCAAGATCGCGGTGCGCGTGACCGGTGCCGCCGAATCCGCCGACAGCTTCCGCGATTTCATATCGAGCCAGAAGGTGACGGTGACGCCGTCGGTACTGGTGAAGCTCGGGCGCGACAGCTCGGCCAGCTATGAATTCGAATATATCGACCAGAAGGTGATGTTCGATCGCGGCATCGTCGCGCCGGGCGGCAATCTGTCGCTGGTTCCGCGCGAACGGTTCTTCGGCGAACCGGGCGACGGTCCGGTCCATGTCCGCGCCAAGGGGCATCAGGCGCAGTTGCAGCATGATTTCAGTTCCGACTGGTCGCTGGTGCTGGGCGTCGGCTATCGCGACACCTTCTTCAAGGGCACCTCGACCGAGGCGGAACTGGCCGCCGGTCGCCAGCGGCTCTACACCGACGGCACCACCCTGTCGCGCCAGCGCCGCGCCCGCGACTATTCGACCACCGACCTTACGTTCCGCGGCGAGCTGAGCGGCGAATTCTCCACCGGATCGCTCACCCACCACATGATCGTCGGTGCCGACTGGGACCAGTATGAGCTGGACGTGATCCAGAACCGTTATCGTCCGCCGCTGGTCGCGTCGCAGGCGGCGGGCAATCTGGTGGCGGGCAACCGCGTCGACATCTTCAACCCGGTCTATGGCAAGCAGCCCGCGACCGGCACCTTCCAGAGCTATCTGGAACGGCAGTTCAGTTGGGGTGGCTATCTTCAGGATCAGGTCGATGTGACCGATGCGCTGAAGGTCCGCTTCGGCGGGCGGTACGACGAATTCGAACAGGTGATCGACGAGCGTGTCGGCGGGCGCCGGACCCAGCAGTTCAAGACCGCGTTCAGCCCCTCGGTCGGCGCGACCTATCTGATCGGCGACGCGCTCTCGATCTATGCCAATTACGGGCGCGGCTTCCGCCCGAACAACGGCACCGATGCGAACAACAACCCGTTCCTTCCCGAACGCACCGAATCCTACGAGGCCGGGGCCAAGGTCGCGCTGTTCCACAACCGGCTGACCGGGACGGTCGCGCTGTTCCGCACGACCAAGAGCAACGTGCTGACCGCCGACCCGGTCAACGCCAACTTCTCGCTGGCGGTGGGCAGGGCGCAGAGCAAGGGCGTCGAGGCCGAACTGTCGGGCAATCTACCCGCCGGGTTCCGCGTCCAGTTCAATTACGCCTATATCGACGCGACGGTGGCGCAGGACGCGCTCGACCCCAATTTCGGGTTCGGGCTGCGCAAGGGCGATCCGCTGCTCAACATCGCCAAGAACAGCGGCAGCGCGCTGATCTTCAAGGATTTCGACATCGGCAGCAGCCGGCTGACGCTGGGCGCGGGGGTGAATTATGTCGGGCGACGGCTGGGCGAAACCGGCTATCGCTTCCCGAACGGCGACTTCTACTATCTGCCGGGCTATACGCTGACCCGGCTGACCGCCGCGTTCGAACCGACCGACCGCATCCGCGTGTCGGGCGAAGTCACCAATCTGTTCGACAAGCAGTATTTCCCCAGCTCCTATTCGCGGCTGTGGACGCTGCCGGGCGCACCGCGCCAGTTCATGGTGCGCGTCGGCTACAGCTACTGAGCGCGGAACGCCGTCCGTAACGCCTGTCCCCGGGCCAGTGCTATGGCACTGGTCCGGGGACACCTATTTGCGCCAGGCATAGGGGCCGATGACCGTGCCGGTGAAGCCGCCCGCCGTCGCCGTGCTCAGGAACCGGGCGTCGAGCCCGGTTTTCAGCGTCGCGGCCCTGCCACCGGCGCGATAGTCGACCGCGATCGTGCCGCCGTCGATCCGCAGCGTCAGCGTGACCGGGCCGGTGCCGTTCCATGGCGCGGAGGCGATGAGGCGTTCGTCGCCCTTGTCGCGGGTGAACAGCGCGATCGCCGGTCGGCCGGCGATCCGCGTGGCGCCGAAGAACAGATAGCTCCGGTCGCTCTGCAACGCGACCAGCCCGGCGCGATCACCGTCGCCGGTCGGGACGAAGCGCACCGTCGTCGACACCGTCGCCGTGGCATGCTGCTGCCGCCGGCCGACGAAGCCCGGCACGCCGTTCTGGTCGCCAAGCGCCGCTCCGCCGGGAACGATCAACTCGCCGCCCGCGATGCTGTACACCGGCGTGCGCGGCGTGCGGATGCCGACCCACGACAGGCCCAGCCTCGGCGTGTCGAACCGGTCGACATAGGCGAAGTCGCCGGTCGTCGGCCGCGCCGGCGCGGGCTGGCGCGGCAGCGCGGGGCGGCTGGCGACATGCGGGATCGGCTGGCCATTGGGCAGGATTACCGGCCAGCCGTCGACCCATGTCACCGGCAGCAGGAACGTCTCGCGCCCGGTGTTGTAGTAATCACCGGCATAGGGCTGCACGGCGAGGAAGGTCGCCCACCAGTCGCCGCGCTGCGTCTGGACGAACTTGGCATGGCCGGCCGAGGTGATCGGGTTCGCCCGCCCGGCGGGCAAATCACGCTGCGTCAGGATCGGGTTGCCGGCGAACGGCACATACGGCCCGCGTATTTCGCGCGATCGGAACACGACCTGCGAATGATTGACCTCGGTCCCGCCCTCGGCGGCGGTCAGATAATAATAGCCGTCTTTCCGCAGGATATGCGGCCCTTCGATCCACACCGGCTGCCTGGTGATGTCGACCCCGCCGTCGACGATCTGGGTCGATGGCCCGATCATCCTGCCCGCGCGCCAGTCGAATTCTTGCACCCACAGCGCGCGGTGCCCTTCGTACCGGGCAGGTCCAGCGGGGGCGCGGTTGTTGACGATCCATGCGCGCTCGCCCTCCCAGTGGATCGACGGATCGATCCCCTCGAACGGCAGCCACACCGGGTCCGACCACGGCCCCTTCGGATCGCGCGCGGTGATGACGAAATTGCCGCCGCATTCGACACAGGTGTTGACGATGTAGAAGGTGCCGGCGTGATAGGAAATATCGGGCGCGAACACCGCTTCGGACACGCGCCGCCTGCTGAAATCGAGCTGGATCGGCCGGTCGATCGCGTTGGCGATCTGCGTCCAGTGGACCAGATCGCGCGAATGGAAGATCGGGATGCCGGGGAAATGCGCGAACGACGAATTGGCGAGGTAATACTCCTCGCCGACGCGCACGATCGACGGATCGGGATAATAGCCCGCCACGATCGGGTTGCGATACTGGTCGGGGCCGGGCACCGCGCGATCGATCGTGCGACCGGTATAGCGGAATTCGCTGAAGCGCGCCGGTTCGCTGGCGACAACAGCCGTCCCGAACAGCGCGAGCGTGGCGAACAGCATCCGCATCACGCTGCCGCCAGCCGATAGAGCGCGGCACCGTGCGATGGCAGGTCGGCCTCGATCCGGCCGGTTACGGGTGGCAGGTCGGCACGCGCCCACAGGTCGCGGACGCGCAGCCGCCCGGCAAGGTTCAGCCAGCGCGGATCGATCCCGATCCGGGCCGCCTTGGGTGTCGGGTTGAACAGCGCGAGATAGGTGTCGCCGTTCGCCGCACGCGCTTCCCACGCGCGCATCCCGTCCTGAACATGGAGCGGGCGGTTGCGCGAACTCGCCTGATTGACCGCGATCACCTCCGGATTGGTCAGCAACGCCAGCGTCGCCGCGTCGAGATGGCGCAGGTCGCCGCCCATGATGAGCGGCGATCGGGCGATCGACCACAAGGTCATCAGCGTGCGCTGTTCGGGTGCGGTGAACTTCGTATCGCGCTGCCCCAGCGCCAGCCGGCCGAGCGGCAGCATGTCGGCATCGGGCCAGCCGCCCGGCCCCGCATACCGCTGCCAGTTTTCCAGCCGGGTGAACTGTGCGTCGAGCAGCGCCCATTCGTCCCAGAAATCGTCGCTGATCCGCCACATCTGCGCATGCGCGCGGACATGGTCGGCCGAGGACAACGGCGTTTCGCCCGGCGACAGGCTCAGCAGGATCGCCCGGCCCGAACGGCGGATCGCGGCGGCGGCCGCCTCGATCTCGGGCGCATGCGAGTCATACGGGCGGCTCATGTCGTCCATCTTGACAAGGTCGACGCCCCAGTCGGCATATTGCGCGAACACGCTGTCGTAATAGGCCTGCGCACCGGGCCGGCGCATGTCGACGCCGACCATGTCGCTGTTCCACGAACAGATGCTGGTCGGGTCGGCGATGTCCTGCGCGCGATACCGGGTGCCGAGGATCGGCAGGTTGCGTCGCACCGCCTCGCGCGGGATGCCGCGCATCAGGTGGATGCCGAATTTCAGACCCATCGCATGGACCCGGTCGGCGATGCTGCGAAAACCGCGACCATCGGCGGCGGAAGGAAAGCGCTTCGGATCGGGCTGCAACCGGCCGTGCCCGTCGAGCACCGGCACCGCATCGGCGCGATATTCGTATCCGGTCGCGCCGGGTTCGTACCATTGTATGTCGATGGTGAAGATCGAATAGCCCGCCGGCAGCAGCCGGTCGCGCTGGATCGTCGCGGTTTCCAGCGCCTGCGCCTCGGTAATCGTGGTGGCGAAGCTGTTCCAGCTATTCCAGCCCATCGGCGGGGTGGGGGCGAGCGGCGCGCCCTTGCGCGGGGCGGCACGGGCGATGCCGGCGGCGGCGGCAGGCGCGATGCCGCCGGCGGCGATCAGCGTGCGGCGCGACAGGCGGGTCACTGCGTCACCAGCGCGGCATCGGCCCACACTACCGGATCGGGGAATCGTTCGCCCCGTTTCCCCTCCGCGACCAGCTCGACCAGCTTCACCCCGGCGACATCGGCGGCGATCGGGACCGCCGCCTCGCCGAAACGCATCGGTTTCGACCGGGCAAGCAGCCGGCCGTCGCCATAGACGGCGAAGCGGACCGGATGGCTGCGGTCGCGCGCGCTGTCGTCTACCCCGACCGAGGCGGTGAAGCGCTTCGCATCGCCCGCGCGAACCTCCAGCCGCGAATTGGCGAGCACGCCCAGACCGGTCGCATAACGCTTGCCGGCGATACCCAGCGTCTCGCCATAGGGCGTGGCGTCGACCTGCGCGCCGCCCCAGCCGGCATAGCGCGGCCGCTCGCCGCCGCCGCGCGTGCTGTTCCAATGGAGGATGCCACGGTGGATCATCGGTTCGTTCTCCGGCACCGTGATGCCATCGACCGCCGGGTTCACCCGCCCGGGCAGCTCGGAGAGATACAGTCCGTTCGGCAACTGCCGGCCGCCCCGCGCGCGGAATACCAGCGCCTGATGCGCGGCGAGCGTGAATGTCCGTTCGTCGCGGAAGCTGGTCCGCGTGCCGGTCCACAGATCGTCGAGGCTGATGTCGGCATCGGCGCGCAGTTTCAGGTGGTCGGCGGTCAGTGTCGCGTCGAACGGCTTGTCGCGACGGTTGAGGATCGCCACCGCCTTGGTCCCGTCGGCCAGCGCCTTGACGTAGATCTGCACGTCCTCGCTGTCGTACGCCAGCGTCGCCTGATTGCCGGCCGGGTCCTGGTTGAGCGCGATGATCCGCTCGTTGCCGAGGATCGCCATCAGCTCCGGCCCCGCCTTGCGCAGATCATAGCCGATCAGCAGCGGCGCGTTGACCATCGCCCACAGCGAGAAATGCGCGCGCGCTTCGGTCAGGTGATCCTTGTCGAAATCGCCGGTGCCGACGAACAGCATGTCGGGATCGTTCCACGAACCGGGATGGCCATAGAGCGCGCGGCGCGACGTGCTGTCGAGATTGTGGAGCATCCGCGTCCACGACGCGGTGATGTCCTCGCTGGTGCGCGAGGTGCCGCCGATGAACCGCCCCCACGAGCGCACATCGGCCGATCCCCACAGGCAGACCGAAAAGATATAGTCGCCATCGGGATTGTGGCGCTTCAGCGCGTCGGCGACCTGCTGGTACAGCCCGCGCACCGCCGCAACATCGGTCCGGCCGAGCGAATCGACGTCGACGATCGGCCCCAGCGCACGGTAGCGGCCGCCCTGCACCATCTTGCTGTCGGGGCCGAGCGCGCGGATGCCGCAGCCGTCGACCTTGATGTAATCGAAGCCCCATTCGGCGAAATAGGCGCGAATATCGCCATCGACATGGTCGTACAGCCCTATCTCGCGCTCGGCCATGCTGCCTTCGGGCTGGTTCGGGCCGTTGGCGGTATAGGCCTGCCCGCACGAATTGCGGCCGATGTCGGTATAGATGCCGGCCTTCAGCCCCATGGCGTGCAGCCGGCCGGTCAGCGGGCGAAAGCTGGTGGCGCCGTCGGCGGTCCGCGCCGAGGGGAAGGTGGCGGTGCGGATCAGCACCCGCCCGTCGCGCTGGCGGCGTTGCAGCCACCAGCCGTCGTCGATGTTGACGTAGCGATAGCCTTTGGCGGCAAGACCGGAATCGACGATGATCTTCGCCGAGGCGAGCACCTTCTCCTCGTCGACATCGGTGTAGAAGGCGTTCCAGCTATTCCAGCCCATCGGCGGCAAACTGGCGCGGCCGGCGGTGTTGGCGCTCCAGCGACCAGTGGGGGCAAGCGCCTGTCCCGCCGCGACGGCGGGCAGGGCGGCGGCGGCGAGCAACAGCCCTCCGGTCCAGCGTCTCCACGATGCCATGCTACTCTCCCCGTTCGATCCCGGCCTTTGCGGCGTTCGGATCGGCGTATTTGTCTGACCAGGGAGCGTCAACGCGCTTTTTACATCCGCGCCGCTAAAGGATCGGCCGTGGCGCGGGCCGATGACCTGCGCCATGATAGCGATGTCAATTTGTGAGTCGGGGAGTGGGATGCGGATGATGGCCAGACGGCGGGCGATGCAATGGTTGGCGGGCGCGGCGATGCTGGGGGCGGCCGTGCCGGCCTTCGGCCAAGCGACGGCGGTGCCGCCGACAGGCGCGCAGTTCGCGAACATCTTTGCCGATCATGCGGTGGTGCAGCGCGACCGGCCGATCGCTGTCTGGGGCACCGGCACACCCGGCGGTACGGTCAGCGTGCAACTGGGCGATCGTCGGGTAAGCGCGAAGGTCGGCAGCGACGGTAGCTGGCGCGTGATGCTGCCGGCGATGCCGGCGGGCGGGCCGTACACGCTGTCGGTCGGCAGCGCTGGCGCGGCCGCGCAGACGCTGTCGGACATCATGGTCGGCGACGTGTTCCTGTGCGGCGGCCAGTCGAACATGGAGTTCAAGGTGTCGGCCTCGACCAACGCCTGGGGCACGACCCGTTCGTCGGCCGATACCGGGCTGCGCTTCGTCGTGATCGACGACGCCAACCGGCCGAACGTCGCCAAGGACTTGGACAAGCGCGCGAAGTGGGCGCAGGTCTCGCCCGAGACGGTCGGCGATGCCTCGGCGGTCTGCTATTACATGGCCCGCTCGCTTCGTCAGTCGGAGAAGGTGCCGATCGGCTTCATCTCGTCCGAATGGGGCGGCACGCGGATCGAAAGCTGGATCAGCGCGCCCGCGCTGTCGACCGTTCCCGACCTGCGCGCCGGCGTGGCGGCGGTGGCGCAATATGGGCGCGATCCGGCGGCGGCGATCCTCGCCGATGGCGAACGACGCGAGGCATGGTGGCAGGCGAACGATCCCGCCGCGACCAGCCAGCGCGCATGGCGGACCGAGGGCTTCGACGACGCGGCTTGGGGCACGATCAACGAAGCGGCATGGCGGCAGGCGGGAATCCCCGCGCTGGCCGATTTCGAGGGCGCGGTGTGGCTGCGCACCACGATCGAGCTGACCCCCGAACAGGCCGCCGCCGCCAGGACGCTGCGGCTGGGGCCGATCGACAAGTTCGACGAAAGCTATGTCAACGGCACCTATGTCGGCGGTGGCAGCATCGAATGGGCATGGCGCGGCTATGCGATCCCGGCGGGCAGGCTTCATGCCGGGCGCAACGTTGTGGCGATCCGCGTGCTGGGCGGCGCCAACGGCGGCGGCTTCGCCAGCCCCGCGCCGCGCGGGGTCGAGCTGGCCGATGGCACGCTCGTTCCGTTCAAGGGGCCGTGGCGCTATGCGAAGGGTACGCCGCTCAAGGACAAGTGGATCGCCCCGCCGCCATGGGATACGCCCAACAGCCTGACCACGCTCTACAACGGCATGATCGCGCCGTTCGCCGGCTACGGGCTGAAACTGGCGGCATGGTATCAGGGGGAATCGAACGCGGCGGAAGCCGGCGCCTATCGCCGGTTGCTGCCGCTGCTGATGGCCGACTGGCGGCGGGCGTTCGATGCGCCGAAACTGCCGTTCTTCGTCGTGCAGCTCACCTCCTATGGCAAGCCGATGACGACGCCCGGCCAGTCGAGCTGGGCCGAATTGCGCCAGGCGCAGGCCGAAGCGGTCGCGGCCGATGCCGATGCGGGGCTGGCGGTGACGATCGACGTCGGCGACCGGTTCGACATCCATCCGACGCAGAAGACGCTGGTCGGCGAGCGGCTGGCCCGGCTGGCGAGCGTCATCGCCTATGGCAAACCGGGCACGCGATCGGGGCCGGAAGCGGTCGACGTGACCCGCGCCGGGGCCGATCTGGTCGTGCGCTATCGCAACGCACTGGGCGGATTGCAAAGCTACAGCGGCGCGCAGGCGATCGGGTTCGAAACGTGCGCGGGCGAGACGTGCAGCTATGCCACTGCCGTGCCGCGCGGCGAGACGGTGGTGCTGCCCGGCGCCAACAGGCCGGGGGTGACGCGGGTGCGCTATGCGTGGGCCGACGCGCCGTTCGTCAACCTGTTCGACAAGGCCGACCTGCCCGCCGCACCGTTCGTGTTGCCGGTGAAGTAACCTTCCCTACATCGTCATTCCCGCGAAGGCGGGAATCCATAGACGCCGGTGTTTCGATGGAAGCACCGGCGTCGGCGTATATGGGTCCCCGCCTGCGCGGGGACGACGATCGGAGAGTATCCCTATTTCGCCACGAAGGTCGTGGTGGCGGTGTGATAGATTTTGGCGACCGGTCCTGCGGGCACCGCCAACTGGCCGGTTTCCTCCTTGGTCGCGCTCAACAGATAGCGGCCTCCCCCACGCAGCGGCACGGTGACGATACCGTTCGCGTCGGCGCTCAGCACCTTCGTCCATTTATCGGGCGACACCACCGTCACCTTGGCATCGGCGACCGGCTTGCCGCCCTGCATCAGCGCGAAGCGATTGCCATTGGCGGTGAGCGGCGCGATCTCGTACGGCATGGCGGTGGCGGTATCGCTGCGCCCGGCGCGCGCGTAATAGATCACCGCCTCCTTCGCACCCTCCGCCCCCCATGGCGCGAACACCGTATCGTCGGTCACGCGCAGGTCACCCTTCGCCGGCACTATCGCCTCGATATAGCCCGCGCGGCGATCGCTGCGGGTGGCGGCGGTGCCGACGAACTTCGGTGCCACCAGCCGCTTGAATTCGGGATCGCCGCCCGCCGGCATCGGCTCGGCCGGTTCGCCAAGGTAGATGCGTGCCGGCCCCGCGCCGTCGCGCTCGATCCAGACTTCGTGCGCCTGCGCAACGGCGGGCAGGGTAAAGGCAAGGATAAGCGCCAGCGATCGCATGATAATCTCCCGGGGCGGACAAGGACGTCCACGATTGTCACGGCATAGTAAGAATGCGAATAGGTCGCAATAGCGTTGCATTGTCCGAATTGTGCCGATAGATGCGCTTCATATTGAGAGTGAATCGCATAAGGGGGAATGATGGCGCGTTGGAACCGATCGACGGCATGGGCCGCGAGTGTGGCCACGCTGGCGCTGGCGGCCCCGGCATGGGCCGAACCGGTGGTCGAAGCCACGGCGGACGCGGAAACCGATGAGGAAGCGGCACAGCGCGGCGACGATATTATCGTCCTGGGCAAGAGCTATGGCCAGGCGGTCGGGAAAACGGTCACGCCGCTCAAGGACGTGCCCAACACCATCACCGTGATCGATCAGGAACAGTTGCAGCAGCGCAACCTGTTCACCCTTGAGGACGCGCTGACCGTCACCAACGGCGTGACGATCACCGGCGTCGGCAGCGAGGACCCGTCGTTCCTGTCGCGCGGCTTCACCATCAACAATTATCTGGTCGACGGCGTGCCGACGCTCGGCTTCGGTTTTCCGGCGGTAGTCCCCGACCTGTTCCTGTACGACCGGGTCGAGGTGCTGCGCGGGCCGGCCGGGCTGTTCAGCGGTGCCGGCAATCCGGCGGGCAGCATCAATCTGGTGCGCAAGCGACCGTTCGACGATCTGCGCGTCAATGCGCTCGCGGGATACGGCAGCTACGATAACTTCCGGGGCGAGGTGGACGTGTCCGTGCCGCTCGACGACCGGTCGGGCATGCGGCTGGGTGCCTTCGTCCACGATCAGGATCAGTTCTTCGACGTCGCCCACCGCTATCGCGTCGGCGCCTTCGGCGTGGCCGATACGCGGATCGGCGAGAATACGACGATCACCGTCGGCGGCAATTACGAACTGTTCAAACCGGCGATCCAGTCGGGCCTGCCCGGCATCATCGGCGGGCTGGACGGCAGCGACGGGCGGCTGCTCGACATCGACCGCTCGACCTATCTCGGCGCCGACTGGAACCGCTTCCGTTCGGAAAGCTGGTCTGGCTTCGTCGAGGTCGCGCACCGGGTCAGCGACCGCTGGACGCTGCGCGCCACCGGCCTGCTCACCGACGTCGATCGCATCGACATCTACAGCTATATCGGCAACCAGCCGATCACCGCGACGAGCGGCGTCACCAGCCACATCGCCTATCGCGGCGACAGCACGATGCAGACCCGCGCGTTCGACTTCAATGGCGTCGGCAACTTCCCGGCCTTCGGGCGCGAGCATACGCTGATCCTCGGCACCGACTATCAAGCGAGTTCGGCGACGTCGGACTTCACCCGCCTGTCCAACTATGCGCGGATCGACGTCTATAACCCGGTGTCGCCGGCCGAACCGCCGCTCAACCCCTATGGTCCGCTACCGGCGTTTCAGGGCCCGGCCGGCCCGGTGACCCAGGTCTATGGCGGGTCGGAAACCGAGATCGAGCAATATGGGCTGTACGGCCAGTTGCGCTTCCGCCCGCTCGACGGGCTGACATTGGTCGGCGGCGGGCGGATGACGTGGTGGGACACCACGCTGACCACGACGCGCGTCGCTACCGGCACGATCGGCCTGCCGACGCGCTACAGCTTCGACGGGCGTTTCACCCCCTATGCCGGGGTGGTGTGGGACGTGACGCCGCAATTGAACGTCTATGCCAGCTACGCCGACAGCTTCACGCCGCAGGCCCCGCCGGTCGGCCGCGTTCGCAATGACGGGCAGGCGGTACAGCCGCTGCTGGGCCAGCAATATGAGGCCGGCACCAAGCTGTCGCTGATGAACGACCGGCTGCTGCTCTCGGCCGCTGTCTATCAGATCACTCAGAGCAACCGCCTCATCAACGATCCCAACGAACCGACAATCGTGTTCCAGACCGGCAAGGTCCGCGCACGCGGCATTGAAGCGGAAGCGAGCGGCGAGATATTGCCGGGCTGGCGGATCAACGGCGGCTACAGCTATACCAAGACCGAATATCTGGAAGATGCCAATCCGGTGCTGGAAGGCCTGAGCCTCCTGCCGGTGATCCCGGAACATATGGTCAAGCTGTTCACCAACTACGCGCCCAAGGACGGCCCGCTCGCCGGGTTCAGCGCGGGCGCGGGCGTGACATGGTTCGACGGGACGTGGAGCGGCAGTCCGGCGGCGTTCAACGCCAACGGCACCCTGCGTACCCGCTCGACGATCGTGCGACAGGGGGCCTATGCCGTCGCCGACCTGCGCGCCGGCTATGCGATCAACGACAAGGTGACGCTGGCGGTGAACGTCAACAACCTGTTCGATCGTGAGTATTACGCGCGCATCTCGTCGACCGGGCGTGGCAATTATTACGGGACGCCGCGCACCGTGTTCGCCAGCGTGCGCGTCGGCCTGTGACGAGCGCCGGGCAGGCACGCCACATCCTGTGGCGGCGGGGGATCGACAATCTGCTGCGGATCGTCGCGGCGATGCCGGTCGGCTACGGCGTTGCCAGCCTGTGGGCGATGGCGCTCGCCCGCATCCTGCCCGGTGAACGATCGGCGGCGACCATCACCGCGACGCTGATCGCGTTCGTGCTGTGCGCGGCGGCGGTGATGTGGGCCTATGCCGCGCGCAGCGGCTGGCGGGCGTTGTGGACGCTGTGCGTGGCGGGCGCGGTCGCGGCGGCGATCGCGTGGGGTTCGATCGCGATCGGAGGACGGCTGTGAGCAAGGGGTTCCGCCAGTCGCAATCGACGCTCCATACCTGGTCGGGGCTGTTGCTCGGCTGGGTATTGTTCGCGGTGTTCGTGGCCGGCACCTCGGCCTATTGGCGCGAGGCGCTCAACCGCTGGGCCCGGCCCGAACTGACGCAGATCGCCGATCCGGCGCGGGTCGTGGGCAGCGCGGCCGCCGTACTTCGCGCCAAGGCCCCCGACGCACAAAGCTGGTTCATCACCGTGCCGACCCGCGACAGCGCCGGGGCGAGCGTGTTCTGGGTGCCCGCCGCCAAGGAAGGCGAGGGCAAGCAACGCCGCCGCGGCCGGCGCGACACCAGCGCCTTCATCGGGGCCGACGGCCGCGAGGGCACCGCGCGCGAGACGCGCGGCGGCGACTTCTTCTACCGCTTCCATTTCGACCTGCACTATATGCCGGTGTTCTGGGCGCGCTGGATCGTCGGCATCGCCGCGATGTTCATGCTGGTCGCGATCCTGACCGGCATCGTGACGCATAAAAAGATCTTCAAGGATTTCTTCACGCTGCGACGCGGCAAGGGGCAGCGATCGTGGCTCGACGGCCATAACGCCAGCGCGGTGCTGGCGCTGCCGTTCCACCTGATGATTACCTATACCGGCCTCGTCACGCTGATGGCGATGCTGATGCCATGGGCCGTCACCGCCAACTATAGCGACGAGGTCAAGCTGTTCGCCGACGTATTCCCGCAGGCCCCCGTCGCCGAACGGGCGAAGGTCGCAAAACCGCTGGTCGATCTGGCGGTGTTGCTCAAGGACGGCGAGCGGCGGCTGGGCGGCGAGGTCGGCTATATCACCGTGTTCAACCCCGGCGACGCGGCGGCGCGGGTGACGATGACGCGCGGCGGCACGTCGATGCTGTCAGCGCGCGCCCCGGCGATCGGCTATGACGGGACGACCGGCCGGCTGTTGTGGCAGGCCCCGGCCCCCAATGGCGCGGTGGTGACGCAGGGGGCGATGGTCGGCCTCCACGCCGGGCGGTTCGGCGATTATCCGCTGCGCTGGCTGTATTTCCTGTGTGGGATCGCGGGGTCGCTGATGGTCGCCAGCGGGCTCGTCCTGTGGACGGTCAAGCGGCGCGAGCGGCTGCCCGATTCCGCCCGCGCCCCGTTCGGCTTCCGGCTGGTCGAGCGGCTGAACATCGGCTTCGTCGCCGGTTTCCCCATCGCGATGACGCTGTATCTATGGGCCAACCGGCTGCTGCCGGTCGACATGGCCAAGCGCGCCGACGGTGAGATCAACGCGATGTTCGCCGGCTGGGCGATCCTGTTCGCCTATGCGCTCACCCGGCGGCCGGCGCGGGCGTGGGTCGAACTGCTGGCGCTACAGGCGGGATTGCTGATCGCGCTGCCGCTGTACAATATCGCCCTGCTGCCGACCGGCCTGTTCGCCAGCATCGCGCGCAGCGACTGGGTGCTGGCGGGGGCCGACCTGACGTTCGTGACGCTGGGCGCAGGGTTCGGCTTCGCCGCATGGCAGGTGCATCGCTTCCGCCCGAAACCGAAACGGGTGCGTAGCGCGCCTGCCATTTCCTCCGACGCATGGGCAGCGGCCGAATGATGATCGTCGCATTGCTCGCCGCACTCGCCGGCTTCGCGCTGCTGGCGCTTGCCACCCATCGTCACGGCGACCGGCTGCCGGGTACGCGCCAGTGGCGGCGGCCGGCGGGCTGGGCGCTGATAGCCCTATCGGTCGCCGCCGCGTTCGGCGCATGGGGGCCGGTCTATGGCGCTATCGGCGGCATGGGGCTGCTGATGCTTGCGGCAGGCGCGAACCTGCTCGCACTCAACCTCACGCGGCGGTGAGCGCCCGCCAGTCGGCAAAGGCATCGCGCGCACGGGCGGTGTACAGCTTCTTGCGATCGGCCTTCTTGGTGCGGCCGGGGATCGGCGGCATCAGCCCGAAATTGACGTTCATCGGCTGATACGTCTCCGCCACCGCCGCGCCGGTGATGTGATGCAGCAGCGCGCCCAATGCCGTCTCGACCGGCGGGCTCCCAAGCGTCCGCCCGGCCAGTTCGGCGGCGGCGAACCGCCCGGCCATCAGCCCGACCGCCGCGCTCTCGACATAGCCCTCGCACCCGGTCATCTGCCCGGCGAAGCGCAGATGCGGCCGCGCCTTCAACCGCAGTGTCGGATCAAGCAGTTCGGGCGAGCGTATGAAGGTGTTGCGGTGCAAGCCCCCCAGCCGCGCGAACTCGGCATTCTCCAAGCCCGGAATGGTGCGGAACAGCCGTACCTGCTCGCCATGTTTCAGCTTGGTCTGGAAACCGACGATGTTCCACAAGGTCCCGGTGGCATTGTCCTGCCGCAACTGCACGACCGCGTGCGGCCAGCGCCCGGTGCGCGGATCGTCGAGCCCCACAGGCTTCATCGGCCCGAAGCGCAGCGTGTCGAGCCCGCGCTCGGCCATCACCTCGATCGGCATGCAGCCCTCGAAATAGGGGACGTTCTCCCATTCGCGGAACTCGGCTTTCTCTCCGGCCATCAGTCCGGCGTGGAAGGCCTCATACTGTTCGCGGTTCATCGCGCAGTTGATGTAGTCCTTGCCGTCGCCCTTGTTCCAGCGGCTCTGGAACCATGCCTGTTCCATGTCGATAGACTCGAAATGGACGATCGGCGCGATGGCGTCGAAGAAGGCGAGCGCCTCGGCGCCGGTCGCCCCGCCGATGTCACCGGCAAGGGCAGGGGCGGTCAGCGGCCCGGTGGCGACGATCGTCATGCCCTGTTCGGGCAGCGTGTCGACCCGTTCGCGCACGATGGTGATGTTGGGATGTGCGTCGAGCGCCGCCGTCACCCCGGCGGAAAACCCGTCGCGGTCGACTGCCAGCGCCGATCCGGCGGGCACCTTGTGTTCGTCGCCCTTGGCCATGATGAGCGACCCCAGCGCGCGCATCTCCGCATGGAGCAGCCCGACCGCGTTCGATTCGGCATCGTCCGACCGGAAGCTGTTCGAACACACCAGCTCGGCCAGCGAATCCCCCTGATGCGCGGGCGTGGTATCGCCGCCACCACGCATTTCCGACAGGCGGACCTTCGCCCCGGCCTGCGCCAACTGCCACGCCGCTTCGGACCCGGCGAGGCCGCCGCCGATGATATGTACGTCATATTGCATGGCAATGCGCTTAGGGCGTCGGACCGTAACGGGCAATGAACGATCGGCCGGCCGGACTGGATTACCGTGGCCACGCGCCCATATCCTCGGCGATGACGACCCGCATCTACACCATCGGCTATGAAGCCGTGACCGTCGCCAAATTCGTTGCGGCGTTGCAAGCCGCCGGCGTGCGGCGGGTGATCGACGTGCGTGCGCTGCCGCTGTCGCGGCGACCGGGGTTTTCCAAATCGGCGCTGGCCGCCGAACTCGCGGGCCACGACATCGATTACATCCATCTGAAAGCGCTCGGCACGCCCAAGCGCGGTCGCGATGCTGCCAAGAAGGGTGATGTCGCCACGCTGCGCGCGGTGTACGACCAACAATTGGGCCTGCCCGAAGCACAGGCGCAGGCGGCGATCATGTTGGGCCTCGTGGCGGAACTGCCCTCGGCATTGCTGTGCTTCGAACGCGACCCGGCACATTGCCACCGCACGCTGCTGCTCGACGCGGTGGGCGAGGGGGCGGAGGTGGTGGCGCTCTATCCGTAGCCGGCTTTCTCCCCTCCCTGACAAGGGAGGGGAGAAAGTCAGCCCGTCACCGGCCGCTGCACCCGCCCATCGTCATTGCGGTGCAGCGGCCCATAGGCCACCACGCTATCCAGCGGCAGCGGCGCATAGAGGTGCGGAAACAACTGCCCGCCGCGCGACGACTCCCACTTCACCGCGTCACCCAGCGCGTCGAGATCGACCTCGGCGACATGCAACGCCTCCTGCCCCGCGAAGTGCTTGTCGACCGTCTCGGTCAACTGGTCGAACGTCGACAGGTGGATATAGCCATCGGCCAGATCGACCGGCGCCCCGGCAAAGCTGCCGTCGGCCTCCAGCGCCGCCATCTGGCCGGCGGTCAGCACCTTGTAGGCGGTGGCGGGGTGGCTCATTCCTCGACATCGCCTTCGCTGATCGTGTCCGGGCCGGTGCCGTCGTCGAGCAGGATGCCGTCCCCGGGCGCGATGCCCGGCGCGGCGGCCACTTCCTCGGCGATCATCGCTTCCGCCGGATTCTCCGGGGTTTCGCCCTCGTCGATCTTGGCGGCGGAGACGACCTGTTCGCCCATGCCGACGCGGAAGATCGTGATCCCCTGCGTATTGCGCCCCGCCACGCGGATGTCGCCGACGGTGGTGCGGATCAGCTTGGCCTGATCGGTCACGAGCATCAGTTGCTCGCCGTTATGCGCCGGGAAGCTCGCCACCACCGGACCGTTGCGGTCGGAGGTGACGATGTTGGTGATCCCCTGACCCCCGCGATTGGTCCGGCGATATTCATAGGCCGAGGTGCGCTTGCCGAAGCCGTTGGCGGTGACGGTGAGGATGAACTCCTCCGCCGTCTCGAACGCCGCCATGCGGTCGGCGTCGAGCGTGACCTCGCGGTCGCCCTCCTTCCACGGAGCGGCCTTCAGATACGCCTCGCGCTCTTCGGACGTCGCGTCGAACCCGCCGAGGATCGACAGCGAGATTACCTCGTCCCCGGTGGCGAGATTGATGCCGCGCACGCCCGTAGAGGTGCGGCTCTGGAACTCGCGCACATCGGTCGCGGCGAAGCGGATCGCCTTGCCCGCCCGCGTCGCCAGCAGCACGTCGTCGGTCTCGGTCAGCAGCGCGACGCCGATCAGCCGGTCTGGGCTGTCGTCCTCGAACCGCATCGCGATCTTGCCCGCCGTGGGGATGTTGGCGAAGGCATCCATCGAATTGCGCCGCACCGTGCCGTTGGCAGTCGCGAACATGACGTGCAGGTCGGCCCAGCGCTCCTCGTCCTCGGGCAGCGGCAACACGGTCGAGATCGTCTCGCCGGTCGCCAGCGGCAGCAGGTTGACCATCGGCCGCCCGCGCGTCGCCGGTCCGCCTTCGGGCAGACGCCACACCTTCATGCGATACACCTTGCCGGCGGTCGAAAAGAACAGGACCGGCGTGTGGGTGCTGGTCACGAACAGGTTCGTGATCGCATCCTCGTCCTTGGTCGCCATGCCGGCACGGCCCTTGCCGCCACGCTTCTGCGCGCGGAAGGCGTCGAGCGGCGTGCGCTTGATATAGCCCTGCACCGTGACGGTGACGACCATCTCCTCGCGCTCGATCAGGTCCTCGTCATCGATCCCGTCGGCCGCGCCGGCGATCTCGGTCCGCCGCGGCGTCGCGAATTCGGCGCGAACCTCGACCAGTTCCTGCCGCATGACCGCGTACAGCTTGGCGCGGTCGCCGAGGATGTCGAGCAGATGGGTGATCGATCCGGCCAGTTCCTTCAGCTCGTCGCCGATCTCGTCGCGGCCGAGCGCGGTGAGACGGTGGAGCCGCAGGTCGAGGATCGCACGGACCTGAAGGTCGGACAGCCGGTAATAGTCGCCGACATGATCGGCCTCGACCGCCTCGACCAGCTTGAGATAGGGCGCGATCTCGGCGACCGGCCATTCGCGCATCAACAATGCGGCGCGGGCGGCGGCGGGGCTGTCCGATCCCCGGATCATCCGCACCACTTCGTCGAGGTTGGTGACGGCGATGACGAGGCCGAGCAACAGATGCGCCCGGTCGCGCGCCTTGGCCAGTTCGTACTTCGACCGGCGGGTGATGACCTCTTCGCGGAAGCCCACGAAGGAATCGATGATCTGGCTGAGGTTGAGCAGTTCGGGCCGCCCGCCGCGAATGGCGAGCATGTTGGCGGCGAAGCTCGACTGCGCCGGGGTGTGCCGCCACAACTGGTTGAGCACCACATCGGGGGTCGCGTCGCGCTTCAGGTCGATGACGATCCGCACGCCTTCACGGTTCGATTCGTCGCGAATGTCGCTGACGCCCTCGATCCGCTTGTCCTTGGCGGCCTCGGCGATCTTTTCGACCAGCCCCGACTTGCCGACCTGGAACGGGATTTCGGTCAGCACGATCGACCGCCGCTCGCCACGCGCCTCGACCATGTGGCGCGAGCGCAGGATCACCGATCCGCGCCCGCCGGCATAGGCCGCACGCGCCCCCGCCCGGCCGAGCATCAGCGCGCCGGTGGGGAAGTCCGGCCCGGGCACGATCTCGCACAATTCCTCATGGGTCAGCGGCTCGCCGCCCTCCACGCGCCGGTCGATCGTCGCGAGACAGGCATCGACCACCTCGCCCAGATTATGCGGCGGAATGTTGGTCGCCATGCCGACGGCGATGCCGCCCGCGCCGTTGACCAGCAAATTGGGGAAGCGCGCCGGCAGCACGGCGGGTTCGCGTTCCGACCCGTCGTAGTTCGGCACGAAATCGACGGTATCCTTGTCGAGATCGTCGAGCAGCGCCATCGCCGACTTGGCGAGGCGCGCCTCGGTATAGCGCATCGCGGCGGGCGGATCGGGGTCCATCGATCCGAAATTGCCCTGACCGTCGATCAGCGGCAGCCGCATCGACCATGGCTGCGCCATGCGGGCGAGGGCCTCATAGATCGCGCTGTCGCCGTGCGGGTGATATTTACCCATCACGTCGCCGACGATGCGCGCCGATTTGCGGTATGCCTTGCCCGGCACGAAGCCGCTTTCCTGCGCGGAGAACAGGATGCGGCGGTGAACGGGCTTCAACCCGTCGCGCACGTCGGGCAGCGCCCGCGCCACGATCACGCTCATGGCATAGTCGAGATAGCTCGACCGCATCTCCTCGACGATCGAAATGGGAGCAATATCGGAGGGGTCGGCGAGCAGCGTCGCTTCGGTCAATTTACAAGCTTTCGGGGAATGTTTCGATTGCATGGCAGCCTAGCCGGTCAGCCAGCGAAAGCCAAGCATCACGGGCGAAACCGGGAACATGGCGCGGCGCGGGCGGTTGGCGGGGGATGCGCGATTTCCAACGCCTGCTGCGCGACCTGCCGCCCGCCGCCGTCGATCTGACGACGATCGCCGTCGCGGTGATCGCCGCGTTGCTGCTCCACGCCGTCGCCTTTCGCGTGCTGCGGCGCTTCGCCGCGCGCACGCCGGGGTCGGTCGACGACACCTATGTCGACCATGCGTGGCGGCCGATGCGCTGGATCCTCGTCGCGATGGCGCTGGCCAGCGTGCGGCGTCCGCTGCGCCTGCCCGACCGGTGGGACGATCTGTGGACGCAGGGCGCGGGGCTGATCGTGCCGCTGCTGATGGGCTGGTTCGCCATCGCGATGATCCGCGCCTCGGTCACGGCGATCGAGATCGCGACCGACATCACCGTCGCCGACAATCTGCGCGCAAGGCGGCGGCGGACGCGCAGCGCGATCCTCGGCCGGATCGCGATCATCGCGATCGGCTTCATCACCGTCTGCCTGATGCTGTTGTCGATCCCCAGCATCCGCTCGATCGGCGTTACGCTGATGGCGTCGGCGGGTCTGGCAGGCCTTGCGGTCGGCGCCGCCGCGCAGCCCGCGCTCAAGAACATCATCGCCGGCGTGCAGATGGCGTTCACCGAACCGATCCGCATCGACGACGTGGTCATCATCGAAAACGAATGGGGCCGGATTGAGGAAATCCGCCTGACCTATGTCGTCGTCCGGCTGTGGGACGAACGGCGGCTGGTGGTACCGGTGTCGAAATTCCTCGAATCGAGTTTCCAGAACTGGACGCGCACCACCAGCGGGTTACTAGGATCGGCGTTCTTCTGGCTCGACCCGACCGTCAACATCCCCCGCCTGCGCGCAAAGTTCGAGGAACTGGTGCAAGCCGATCCGCTGTGGGACGGCCGCGCCCACGTCCTGCAAGTGACCGATACCAAGCCCGACGCGATCGAGGTCCGCATCCTCGCCACCGCATCGGACGCCGCCCGCGCCTTCGACCTGCGCTGTTCGCTGCGCGAGGGGATGTTGGCCTATATCCGGGACGAAATGCCCGAGGCGCTGCCCAAGCGGCGGCTGGTGATGGAGGACGCAACCAACTCCCCTCCCTGACAAGGGAGGGGGCGGGGGTGGGTAGGGTCGTGGCGGACGTTCCGTTCCCGCGCAGGCCGACCCACCCCAACCCCTCCCTGTCAGGGAGGGGTTAGAGGCACCTCACCCCCAAACCCGCTCGCGAAACCACTTCGTCAGCACATATTTCGCGCCCTCGCGCACCTTCATGCCGTGATGCAGCGTCGCCGGGTTCGGCGTCCCGTCGCTGCGCAGGTTGTTCCATGCCAGCAGCTTGCCCGTCTCGGGCTGGACGATCTTGTCGATCCCCTTGAACCGCGTGGCGCCGCCCGCGCCGGGCTCGTTCAGATAGAGCATCACCGTCCACGTCCGCTGCCCCGCGACCGAGCAGTAGCGCGCGAAGTCGCGCCCCTGCGGATCGAAATAATCGGTATGTGCCTTGAACTCCTGCCCCACCGCATAGCGTTGCCCCTGGAGCGGCTCGCCATGCGCCGGGTCGAGCCCGCTGAACCCGTGGATCAGCGCCTCGGCCGCCGCGACCACCGGATCGCTCGAATCGAGATCGCAGGTTTCGCTGGTGCGAAACGTCGGGTCGCCGTTCGCGTCGGCGATGGTCGAGGGGCGGCGCTTCGCATCGATTCGCTCGATCAGTGCGGCACATAGCTCGGGCGGCACCATCGCCCGGCGGATGAACAGCGTCAGCTTGGGGCTTGGCACACGCTGCACGCCGCCTTGCGCCAGCATATGATCGATCACCGGTTCGGCCGGGAAACCCGAACCGAAGCCGGGGCGGGGGGCGGGATGTGCTTCCATCGCCGCCGCTCCTGCCAGATCGTTTCGTCGCACGCCACCGCTTGACCGCCGCGTTTCCCCCCGCTAAGCGCGCCCTTCTCACGGCGACCGTAGTTCAATTGGTTAGAGCGCCGGCTTGTGATGCCGGAAGTTGCGGGTTCAAGTCCCGTCGGTCGCCCCATCCTTTCTCAGAGCTGGAACCGCGCCGTGCAGACCGATTGGGGCTATCCCGACTTCGACGACCACGAGGGCGTTCATCTCTTCTCCGATCATGTCACCGGCCTGCGCTGCGTCATCGCGGTGCATTCGACCGCGCTCGGCCCGGCGGCGGGCGGCGTGCGCTTCTGGCGCTATGCCGACAGTGGTGCGGCGATCACCGACGCGCTGCGCCTGTCGCGCGGCATGAGCTTCAAGAATGCGATGGCCGGGCTGCCGATGGGCGGCGGCAAGGGCGTGGTGCTGGCCCCCGAGGGTGCGGCCAAGACCCCCGAACTGCTCGCCGCCTTCGGCCGCGCCGTCGAATCGCTCGGTGGGCGCTACGTCACCGCCGAGGACGTCGGCATGTCCGAAGCCGACATGATTACCATTTCGGGTGCCACCAAGTACGTCTCCGGCCTGCCGGTCGCGGCGGGCAATGCCGGCGGCGATCCGGGGCCGTTCACCGCCATGGGCGTGTATCTCGGCGTCCGCGCGGCGGCCAAGCGTGCGCTGGGCAGCGACGAGATGCGCGGCGTGCGAGTCGCGATCCAGGGCGTCGGTTCGGTCGGCGGCGGGCTCGCCCGGCTGCTGGCGAAGGATGGTGCAGTGCTGACGCTGGCCGACGTGAACGAGGCGAAGGCCGAGGCGCTGGCGAGCGAACTGGGTGCGGCGACCGCCGATCCGGCGGGCGTGCTGACGATGGACGCCGACATCGTCAGCCCCAATGCGCTGGGCGCGGTGCTCGACGCCGCGACGATCGCGTCGCTGAAGGCGAAGGCGGTGGCCGGCGGCGCCAACAACCAGCTCGCGACGGCGGCGGACGGCGCGCGGTTGCAGGAGCGCGGCATCCTCTACGCGCCCGATTACGTCATCAACGCCGGCGGCATCATCAACGTCGCGCTCGAATATCTCGGCCACGGCGACCGTGCCGAGGTCGAGGCGCGCATCGCCCGCATCCCCGACCGGCTGGTCGAGGTATGGGACGAAAGCGACGCCACCGGCCGCTCTAACGCCGAAGTCGCCGACAGCATCGCCAAGCGCCTGATCGGGCGGGGCTGAGCCCCCCCCTTCGTCATTCCCGCGCAGGCGGGAATCCATACACGCAGCGCATTCGATAGAAGCGCAACGTCGGCGTCTATGGATTCCCGCCTGCGCGGGAATGACGAGTGAGAGGCAAGCAACTTGCCGCATTGCCCTCCACGCCCCCGCGCCCTAGACAGGCGGCGACCGTGTCCAGCCTCCACGCCCTTGCCAATCCCCGACGGTTCCTGTCGATCGCGAAGCCGCTGACGCCGCTGCTGCTGTGGGGCGGGGCGGTGCTGTTCGCGATCGGTTGCTGGGCGGGGCTGACGCAGACGCCGCCCGATTATCTGCAGGGCGAGAGCGTCCGCATCCTCTACATCCATGTGCCCGCCGCATGGCTCGGCATGGGAGGCTGGTCGGGCCTCGCCATCGCCAGTGTCGTCTATCTGGTGTGGCGCCATCCGCTGGCCAATGTCGCCGCGCGCGCCATCGCGCTGCCCGGCGCGGTATTCGCCGCCGTCTGCCTCGCCACCGGATCGATCTGGGGCCGGCCGACATGGGGGACGTGGTGGCAATGGGACGGGCGGCTGACCTCGATGCTGCTGCTGTTCTTCGTCTATCTCGCCTATCTGGCGCTCGCCCGTGCCGATGCCGAGCGTGACGGCGACGGCCGCATCCCCGCGCTGTTCGGCATCGCCGGCACCGCGCTGCTGCCGGTCATCCGCTATTCGGTGCTATGGTGGAACACGCTGCACCAGGGGCCGAGCATTACGCTCACCAAATCGACGATCGATCCGGCGATCCTGTGGCCTTTGGGCTTCACCGCCGGCGGGGCGAGCCTGTTGTTCGGCGCGATCGTGCTGATGCGGATGCGCACCGACCTCGCCCGGATCAAGGCCGAGGCGCGGCTGCGCCGGCGGGCGGCGATGCCGTGAACCACTGGCCGTTCATCCTCGCCGCCTATGGGCTGGGCGTCGGCGCGCTGGCCGTGCTCGCCATCACCTCGTGGATCGCGATGCGCCGCGCGGAGCGGCCGTGAGGGCCAAGAATCAGCGGCTGATGCTGATCGTCCTCGCTATCGTCGCGGTCGTCGGCGCGGTGCTGCTCGCCATGTCGGCGCTGGGTGACGAAGCCGCGTTCTTCTACGCGCCCGCCGATGCGAAGGCCGCGCCGATCGACAAGCCGGTGCGGCTGGGCGGCATGGTCGCCGCCGGATCGGTCGCCCATGCCGCCGACGGCGTCACGATCACCTTCACCGTCACCGACGGCACGGCATCGGTCCCGGTCCGCTTCGCCGGCATCGCACCGGACCTGTTCCGCGAAGGATCGGGCGTGGTCGCCGAGGGGCGCTTCGTGAAGGGTGGCGGTTTCGTCGCCGACAATCTGCTGGCCAAGCATGACGAACGCTACATGCCGCCGCAAGCCGCCGGCACGATGCACAAGACCGAGAGCCTGAAACCATGATCGCCGAGGCCGGCCTCGCCGCGCTGTGGCTGGCGGCGGCGATGGCGCTGCTGCAACTGGCGATGGCGGCGATCGGCCTATCGGCGCGTCATGACGATCCGCCACCGATCGCGGCGCAACTCCTCGCCGCCGTCCGCCCGGTGGCGATGGTGCAGGCGCTGCTCGCCGCCGGCGCCTTCGCCGCGCTGCTCGCCGTCTTCGCGCGCACCGACCTGTCGGTCCTGCTGGTCGCCGAGAACAGCCACACCGCCAAGCCGATGCTCTACAAGATCGCCGCGACCTGGGGCAATCACGAAGGGTCGATGCTGCTGTGGGTGACGGTGCTGGCGCTGGCGGGCGGCGGCATCGCGCTGTTCGAACGGCTGCTGGCGGTCCGCACCCATGTCGCGACCTTGGGGGGGCAGGCGGCGATCGCGCTCGGCTTCTATGCGTTCCTGCTGTTCGCCTCCAACCCGTTCGCCCGGCTGTCGCCCGCAGCGCCCGAGGGGCTGGGGCTCAACCCGCTGTTGCAGGACCCCGGCCTCGCCTTCCACCCGCCGACGCTCTATCTCGGCTATGTCGGGCTGTCGGTCGCCTTCTCGTTCGCGATCGGCGCGCTGGTGACGCGCGACGTCGGCCGCGATTTCGCGCGCGCGATGCGGCCGTGGGTGCTCGGCGCATGGGTGTTCCTGACGATCGGTATCACCGCGGGCAGCTACTGGGCCTATTACGAACTGGGCTGGGGTGGCTGGTGGTTCTGGGACCCGGTCGAGAACGCCTCGCTGATGCCATGGCTCGCCGCCACCGCGCTGCTCCATTCGGTGACAGTGCTGGCGACTCGCGATGGCCTGCGCGCATGGACGATCATGCTGGCGGTCGTCGCCTTCTCGATGTCGATGGTCGGCACCTTCCTCGTCCGCTCCGGCATCCTGACCAGCGTCCACGCCTTTGCCGTCGACCCCAGCCGGGGCAGCTTCATCCTCGCGCTGCTGCTGCTTTATATCGGCGGCGCTCTCGCGCTGTTCGGGGCACGCATCGGCACGGTGCGGCAGGGGACGCTGTTCGACCCCGTCAGCCGCGAAGGCGCACTCGTCCTCAACAACCTGCTGCTGTCGGTCATCCTCGGCATCGTGCTGATCGGGACGCTCTATCCACTGGTGGCGCAGGCGTTCGGCGTGCAATTGTCGGTCGGCCCGCCGTTCTTCAACAAGGCGGCGGGGCCGGTCGCGCTGGCGCTGGTCGCCGCCACCGCGCTCGGCCCGAGTCTCCGCTGGCGACACGACAAGGGCCGCGCGGTCGCCCGGCGGATGGCGCTGCCCGGTGGTGCCGCGCTGCTGGCGCTGCTCGTCCTGATCGCGCTGACCGACGCCGGCGTGCTGCCGGTGCTCGGCCTGTCGCTCGCCGCCGGCCTTGCCGTCGCCAGTATCCTGCCGATCGCCGCCCGCGCGCCGTGGCGCACGCCGCTGTTCACCTGGGGCATGGTCGTCGCGCATTTCGGCGTCGCGGTCTCGCTCGCCGGCATGGCCGCCGACAGCGCGTTCACCGCCGAACGCCTCGTCGCCGCCAGCCCCGGCACCACCACCGCGATCGGTCCGTTCGCGGTCCGCTTCGACGGGATCAAGCCGGTCGTCGGCCCCAACTGGTCGGCGGTGCAGGGGCGGCTGGTCGCGACGCGCGGGGACGGGGCGCCGTTCGTGCTGCGCCCCGAACAGCGCTTCTTCGCCAATCCCCCGACCGAGACGAGCGAGGCGGCGATCACCACCTTCGCCGACGGCCAGCTCTATGTCGTACTGGGGCGCGGCGACGGGGCGGGGCGGCGACAGCTCCGGCTGTGGTGGAAGCCGTTCGTGACGCTCATCTGGGCCGGCGGCGGGCTGATCGCATTGGGCGGGCTGCTCTCACTGGTCGGCCGCGTCCGTCGCCGCCGCCGCCCGGTCCCGCGCGAGCGCTACGCATGACCCGCCGCATTCTTTGGGTGCCGCTGTTGGCGTTCGTCGTGCTGGCCGCGCTGTTCGCGTGGGCGCTGCCGCACGGACCGCAGGGCCAGGTCCGCTCGCGCCTGATCGGCAAGCCCTTGCCCGCCTTCACCCTCGCCCCCGCCGTTCCCGCCAAGCCCGGCCTGTCGAACACCGGTTTGCAGGGGAAGCCCCGCTTGCTCAACGTGTTCGGAAGCTGGTGCGTGCCCTGCGCCGCCGAAGCCCCGCAACTGGCGAAACTGCGCGCCGCCGGGGCGACGATCGACGCTATCGCCATCCGCGACACGCCCGCCGACATCGCCCGCTTCCTCGCCGACTATGGTGATCCCTATGCCGCGATCGGCGACGACAAGGCGAGTGCGGTCCAGCTCGCACTCGGATCGTCGGGCGTCCCCGAAACCTTCGTGATCGACGGGCAGGGGCGCATCGCCCATCAGCATATCGGCGCGATCCGCGACGAGGATGTACCGGTCCTGCTTGCGAAACTGAAGGAAGCCGAATGATCCGCTTCCTCGCCCCCGTCGCGCTGCTCATCGCCGGCCCCGCCGCCGCCCAGTCGCGCGTGCCGCCCCCCGCGCTCGCCGACACGCAACTGCCCGATCCGGCGCGCGAGGCGGAGGCGAAGGCGCTGATGGAAACGCTGCGCTGCCTCGTCTGTCAGGGCCAGTCGATCGCCGACAGCGATGCCGACATGGCCGCCGACATGCGCGCGCTGGTCCGTGGGCGCATCGCGGCGGGCGACCGCCCGGTCGCGGTGCGCGACTGGCTGATCGAGCGCTATGGCGACTATGTGAGCTACGACCCGCCGCTGTCGTCCGCCACCGGGCCGCTGTGGATCGCGCCGCTGCTGCTGGTGGCGCTCGGCGGCTGGCTCGCCTCGCGCAGTTTCCGGCGGCGGCGATGAGCGGCTGGCTGATCCTTGCGCTGCTTGGCGGCGGCGTCTTCGCCATCCTCGCCATTTTGCGCGTCGGCCGTCCGCTGTGGAGCTTCGTCGGCGCGGCGCTGATGCTGGGCGCGGCGGGCTATGCGTGGCAGGGGCGTCCGTCGCTCGCCGGCGCCCCGCGCGAAACGGCACGCGCGCGCCTGCCCGACGATCTCGCCGCCGACGATCTGCGCGACGCGATGTGGGGCCGCTTCACCTACGACTATGCCTATGCCGTTGCCGCCGATGGCCTTGCCAAATCGGGTGCGAACGAGGCGGCGGTCGGCGCGCTGCTCGGCGGCCTGCAAGGCGCACCGCAGAGCGCGCGGCTGTGGACCCGGCTCGGCAGCGCGATCCTCGCGCACGACGGCGGCCGGGTCCTGTCACCCGCCGCCCGCCTCGCGTTCGATCGGGGGCTGACGCTCGCCCCGGATCATCCCGCGCCCTATTTCTATTATGGCATGGCGCTGGTGCAGACCGGCGACCTGCCCGGCGCGAAGCGTGCATGGCTGGCGTCACTGGCGCGAACCCGGCGCGATGCCAGCTATCTTGAAGATCTGGCGATGCGGCTGGTGTTGCTCGACCGGCTGATGGCGATGCAGGCGGGGCGGTAGATCAAAGCCTGATTCATCCACCCTGCAACAAACGTCATCCCAGCGAAGGCTGGGATCTCATGGAGCAAGCATGCGACGGTAGCCGCGAGAGACTTCGGCCTTCGCCGGGGTAACGGTTCGGGGCGGATGGCGGAGCGTTCAGAAGAAAATTGGTTCACGCGAAGGCGCGGAGGCGCGGAGAGGTTGTGCTTGATGCCACGTCACCTGCGCCAGCGGCCTGTCATTTTCGGCAACCGCGAGCGCTGGTGTCTCCCGAACGCGAAGGTGGTGCCGCATATCCAACCCCTCCGCGCCTCCGCGCCTCCGCGCGAACTCTTCTTCCTCTACCGACCCAGCCTCATTCCTTCCCGCGCCCGGTCTTCTCCTGCAACGCATCGATCCGCTTCGACGCATCGGCCTTGGTCAGCGAATCATCGAACGGCTCGCCGGCTTCCTCGCTCAGCGTTTTCAGGTACGACGCCTGCGCCCCGGTCATCGCCTCGTCACCGGTGGTCCAGTCGTCGGGGTCCTTTTCCGCGTTCGAAAAGGGTTCGCTCTTGGGGTTCTGTTGCTCGGACATGGGCAGGTTCCTTTCGCCATGCCCAACCCCGGACGTTCGGTTTTCGTTCCCGTCACGTCACCGCGTTGCGCACCCGGTACGCCGGGTCGTCATAGCGCCGCTCGGCCATGATCGCCGCCAGCACATCCACCGCGCGCCACAGGTCGCCGAAACTGTTGTAGAGCGGCGCGAAGCCCAGCCGGATCACGTCGGGCGCGCGGAAATCCACGATCACCTGTTCGGCGATCAACGCCTGCGCGATACCGTAGGCGGCCGGATGCCGGAACGACACATGGCTCCCCCGCGCCTCCGCCGCGCGCGGCGACACGAGCTCCAGTTCCGGGCACCGCGCCTCGACCAGTTCGATACACGCATCGCCGAGCGCGCGCGATTTGGCGACCAGCGCGGCGAAATCGACCGTGCCGAACACGTCGACCCCGCTCTCCAGCGCGGCCAGCCCGAGGATCGACGGCGTCCCGCACTGGAAGCGTCCGATGTTGCCCGCCGGGCGATAGTCGTCGTCGAACGCGAACGGCGCGGCATGCCCCATCCACCCCGACAAGGGCGACTGCAACGCCGCCTGATGCCGCCCAGCGACATACAGGAACGCCGGCGCGCCGGGTCCGCCGTTCAGATATTTATAGCCGCACCCGACGGCCAGATCGGCGTTGCACCCGTTCAGATCGACCGGCACCCCGCCGACGCTATGGCTCAGATCCCACAGCACCAGCGCGCCCTTGGCCTGCGCAGCGGCGGTGATCGCCGCCATGTCGAGCATCCGGCCGGTCTTGTAATGGACATGGGTCAGCATCACCACCGCGACCCGCTCGTCAATCGCCGCGACGATCTGATCCGCCGGCACGGTGCGCAGTTCGGCGTCGCCCACGCTCCACGCCGCCCCTTCGGCAACATACAGGTCGGTCGGGAAATTGCCCGGTTCGGACAGGATGACGTTGCGGCCGGCCTGCACCTTCAGTCCCGCGACCAGCAGCTTGTAGAGGTTCACCGAGGTCGAATCGGCCACCAGCACCTCGTCGGCCTTCGCGCCGATCAGCGGCGCGATCTTCGCCCCCACCCGCTTCGCCGCGCCGATCCAGTCGTGGCTGTTCCAGCTTCGGATCAGCCCTTCGCCCCATTCGCGCGTCACTACTGCCTGCATCCGCTCCGGCGTCGCGGTGGGCAGCGCGCCGAGCGAATTGCCGTTGAGATACACCAGCCCATCGGGAAGGGCGAACCGCGCCCGCATCGCCCGCAACGGATCGGCGGCATCGCGCGCAAGGAAATCGTCGTAGGTCACAATGCCTGCCTGACACTCAAGAGTTCGGGGAAAAACACCTCGCCGACCACCTTCGCCAGATAGGGGACGCCCGCGCTCCCGCCGGTGCCGCGCTTGAAGCCGATGATCCGCTCGATCGTCTTCAAATGCCCGAAGCGCCACAATTGCACCCGGTATTCGAGGTCGACCAGCTTCTCGGCCAGCTCGTACAGGTCCCAATAGCGTTCCGACTGGCCATAGACCTGCGCCCACGCCGCCTCGACCTCGGCCGATGCCTGATAGGGCAGGGTGAAGTCGCGCTCCAGCCGGTCGGCCGGAACCCCGAGCCCCCGCCGCGCGAGCAGCCGCAATGCCTCGTCATACAGGCTGGTCCGCGTGAGCGCCTCCCGCAACACCTCCTGCGCGGGGACGTCGCCGTCATGTGCCGCCAGCATCGCTGCGTTCTTGGCCCCCAGCATATATTCGAGCAGCCGGTACTGCACCGACTGGAACCCCGAACTGCCGCCCAGTCGCCCGCGCATCGCCGAATAATCCGCCGGGGTGATCGTGGCCAGCACGTCCCAGCTCTGGATCAACTGCTGCTGCACCCGCGCCACCCGCGCCATCATCTTGAACGCCGCGCCCAGCCGGTCCTGCATCAACGCCTGCCGCGCCGCCTCCAGCTCGTGCAGGCACAGCTTGATCCACAGTTCGGACGTCTGATGGATAACGATGAACAGCAGTTCGTCATGCGTTTCCGACAGCGGCTCCTGCGCATCCAGCACCTTGTCGAGCCGCAGATAGCTCGAATAGGTCGGGCCTTGCCGGGGCGGGGCAGGGCGGTCGGTTTCGCGCGTCTCCATCTCAGTGGCCGGTCGGCCCGCCGATGTCGCGGAAGCTGTCGGGCACGTCGGTGCGCGGATGGCCCGAGGGGGTCGGCAGTGGCTCGATCACCGCGCTCTCGGGCTTATCGAACCCGCCCTCCCATTTCGCGACGACGCTGGCGGCGATCGCGTTGCCGATCACGTTGGTCGCGGTGCGCCCCATGTCGAGGAAGTGATCGACCGCGAGGATCAGCAGCAACCCCGCCTCGGGGATATTGAACATGCCCAGGGTCGCGGCGATCACCACCAGGCTGGCGCGCGGCACGCCGGCGATCCCCTTCGACGTCACCATCAGCACCAGCAGCATGGTAATCATCTGCGTCCAGCTCAGGTCGATGCCATAGGCCTGCGCGATGAAGATCGACGCGAACGTCATGTACATCATCGACCCGTCGAGGTTGAACGAATAGCCCAGCGGCAGCACGAAGCTGGCGATGCGCGGCGGCACCCCGAACCGGTCGAGCGCCTCCAGCGTACGCGGATAGGCGGCCTCCGACGACGCGGTCGAAAAGCCGAGCAGGATCGGATCGCGCAGATAGCGCAGCAACATCCCCGTGCGCGGCCCGATGATGAGGAACGCGACGCCGATCAGCGCCGCCCACAACACCGCAAGGCCAAGGTAGAAGCTGCCCATGAAATAGGCGAGGTCGCCGATCACCCCCGGCCCGCGCTCGGCCAGCGTGCCCGCCACCGCCGCGAACACCGCCAGCGGCGCGACGCGCATCACATAGTCGGTGATCTGGAGCATCACCGCCACCAGCCCCTCCAATGCGCGGACCAGCGGCGCGCCCTTGTCGCCCACCGCCGTCAGCGCGACGCCGACGAACACCGAAAAGACGACGATCTGCAAAATCTCGTTGGTCGCCATCGCCTCGAAGCTCGACGCGGGCACCAGATGTGCGACGAAGTCCTTGAGATTGAACGCCGCCTTCGCCACCCCGGCATCCGCCGCCACCGGCGGCAACGGCAACCCCAGTCCCACGCCCGGCTGCAACAGATTGACCAGCAACAGGCCCAGCGTCAGCGACACGAGGCTCGCACCGATGAACCACGTCAGCGACCGCAGCCCCACGCGGCCCAGCGCCGAACTGTCGCCCATATGCGCGATGCCGACGACCAAGGTCGAGAACACCAGCGGCGCGATAATCATCTTGATGAGCCGCAGGAACAGCGTCGTCACGATCGAGAAATAGCCCGCGATCTCCTTCAACCGAGCGCTGCCCGCGCCGCCGCCGTCGTCGATCCCGGCGTTCAGCGCCCAGCCGAGCACGAGGCCCGCCACCAGCGCGATGAGGATATAGGTCGTGAGCCGCTTGGCCATTCAAAGGTTTCCCGGTCGATGTCGCGCGCAAAGGGACGGGATTGCGGCTCCAAGGTCAACCCCCGCTTGGCAAGTCGCCCGCCGCTGCGTATCGAGCGTGGTCATGACCTCCACCAACGATGTCCGCCGCTCGTTCCTCGACTTCTTTGCCAGCGAAGGCCATGCCCGCGTGCCCTCGGCGCCGCTGGTGCCGCAGAACGATCCGACGCTGATGTTCGTCAACGCCGGCATGGTGCCGTTCAAGAACGTGTTCACCGGCCTCGAAAGCCGGCCCTACACCACCGCCACCTCGTCGCAGAAATGCGTCCGCGCCGGCGGCAAGCACAACGACCTCGACAACGTCGGCTATACCGCGCGGCATCACACTTTCTTCGAGATGCTCGGCAATTTCTCGTTCGGCGACTATTTCAAGGAACAGGCGATCCTGAATGCCTGGACGCTGCTGACCCGCGACTGGGGCCTGTCGCCCGACAAGCTGACCGCCACCGTCTATCACACCGACGACGAAGCCTTCGCGCTGTGGCAGAAGATCGCCGGGCTACCCGATCACCGCATCATCCGCATCCCGACCAAGGATAATTTCTGGGCGATGGGCGACAGCGGCCCGTGCGGCCCGTGTTCGGAAATCTTCTACGATCACGGCGACCATATCCCCGGCGGTCCTCCGGGCAGCCCCGACGAGGACGGCGACCGTTTCGTCGAAATCTGGAACCTCGTGTTCATGCAGTTCGAGCAGGACGCCAACGAGATCATCGGCGAACTGCCCAAGAAGTCGATCGACACCGGCATGGGGCTTGAGCGCATCGCCGCCGTCATGCAGGGCGTCTCGGACAATTACGATACCGACACGTTCAAGGCGCTGATCGCCGCGTCGTGCGAGCTGACCGGCACCCGCGCCGAGGGGGCAACCCAGGCCAGCCACCGCGTCATCGCTGACCACCTGCGCGCCTCGGGCTTCCTGATCGCCGACGGCGTCCTGCCCGCCGCCGATGGCCGGGGCTATGTGCTCCGCCGCATCATGCGCCGCGCGATGCGCCATGCCCATCTGCTCGGCGCCAAGGACCCGTTGATGCACCGCCTCGTCGGGTCGCTGGTGTCGGAAATGGGCGCGGCCTATCCCGAGCTGGTCCGCGCGCAGCCGCTGATCGAAGCGACGCTGAACCAGGAGGAAACCCAGTTCCGCCGCACGCTCGACAAGGGGCTGAAACTGCTCGACGAGGTGACCACCGGCTTCGCGCCCGGTGCGACGCTGGCCGGCGAAACCGCGTTCAAGCTCTACGACACCTTCGGCTTCCCCTATGATCTGACCGAGGATGCGCTGCGCGCGCAAGGGTTCGCGGTCGATCGTGCCGGCTTCGACGCGGCGATGGCCGAACAGAAGCGCGCCGCCCGTGCCGCATGGAAGGGATCGGGAGCCAAGGCATCCGATGAAGTCTGGTTCGACGTGCTCGAAACCGCCGGCCCCACCGAATTCATCGGCTATTCGGTCGAGGCGGGCGAGGGGCAGGTCGTCGCGATCCTCAAGGACGGCGAACGTGTCGAGCATGCGGCTGCGGGCGACGAGGTCCTGATCCTCACCAACCAGACGCCGTTCTATGCCGAAAGCGGCGGTCAGGTCGGCGATGCCGGCACGATGACCACCGACGCCGGCTTGCAGGCGACCGTCACCGACACCGCCAAGCAGCTCGGCAAGCTCCACGCCCATGTCGTGACGATCGACGCCGGCAGCGTGAAGCTCGGCGACAGCGTCGCGCTGACCATCGACACCCAGCGGCGTGCCGCGATCCGCGCCAATCACTCGGCGACGCACCTGCTGCACGAGGCGCTGCGCCAGCGGCTCGGCACCCATGTCGCGCAGAAGGGGTCGATGGTCGCCCCCGAACGCCTACGTTTCGACTTTTCGCAGCCTTCGCCGATCGCCGCCGACGCGCTCGCGCTGGTCGAAACCGATGTCAATGCGCAGGTGCGCGGCAACGGTAGCGTCACCACCCGGCTGATGACCCCCGACGACGCGATCGCGATGGGCGCGATGGCGCTGTTCGGCGAGAAATATGGCGACGAAGTCCGCGTCGTCGCGATGGGCGAGGATGCCGACGGCACCTATTCGATCGAACTGTGCGGCGGCACCCACGTCAAGGCATTGGGCGAAATCGGCGTTTTCAAGATCGTGTCCGAAGGCGCGGTGTCCTCGGGCATCCGCCGCGTCGAGGCGCTGACCGGCGAAGCCGCGCGCCAGTGGCTCGGCAACCGCGACGCGAAGCTGCGCGAAGCCGCCGCTGCCTTGAAGGCCACCCCCGACGAAGTCCCCGCGCGCGTCGCGCAACTCGTCGAGGACCGCCGCCGCCTCGAACGCGAACTCGCCGACGCCAAGAAGGCGCTGGCGATGGGCGGCGGCGCTGGCGCGGCGCCCGCCGGCCCCGAACAGATCGGCGACGTCGCGTTCCTCGGCCAAGTCATCGACGGCCTCGATGCGAAGGCGCTGCGCGGCACGATCGACGAAGCCCGCACCCGCGTGCCCTCGGGCGTCGTCGCGCTGGTCGCGGTCAACGACGGCCGCGCCTCGGTCGGCGTCGGCGTGTCGAGCAACCTCACCGCCCGCATCAGCGCGGTCGATCTGGTCAAGGCGGCGGTGGCGGCACTCGGCGGACAGGGCGGCGGCGGCCGCCCCGACATGGCGCAGGGCGGCGGGCCCGACGGGTCGAAGGCGGACGACGCCATCGCCGCGATCAAGGGGCTGATCGCGGGGTGAGGTGACAGCGGGGGCGGAAAAACCTCCCCTCTTATATCGCTTGCGGCCGTTCCATACCGGCTCACGCCGGAACGGCATTCAACGAAACGTTCGGTTTCTCCCCTCCCTTTCAGGAAGGGGAGCAGGTTACAAAGATACTTCCTCGAACGTCGATCGCCCCTGGCGCTGCAGAAGTAACGTCTGCCGTCCCGCTCCGGGCCGGCACGCCGCGGACCGACCCGGTCGGGAACGCAACGTACCCCATCGACACCGGCCCGAACTACCGGCTTGAAGCCATCTGCGAAATACGATCCTGTGCGCCGGGGAGAATGTCATATGGTCCGGTTTCGTCACGTCTGTGCCGTTCTGTGCTTTCCCGCCATCGCTGCATTCGCGCACCAGTCCGCCGATCGACAGCCGTCCGGCGGACCCCCACCCGCCGCCGCCCCGCAGGCCGACACCGCAACCCAGCCGCTCGACATCGTCGTCGTGGGACGACGGCCAGCCGGGAACGGTGCGTCGCCCAAGGCGCCGCCCCGCTGCGTGAAGCGATCCGGCGACCCGGCCGATCTGATCCGGGTAACCACCGCAAGAACCTCCCAGCGCGTGATCGTGCCCGATCGCAACGGTATCCTGCGTCTCCGGGAAGACCGGGAACAGATCTCCGGGCCTGACTGGCAGCGTGCGGGCACAGGGCTCGGCCAATATGTTTTCCGGGTGCCCGAGGACGGCGGGCTGATGTGCATCGGTGCGGCGAAGCGCAAGCCCGATGGCTGGGGGCAACTCCGCCGGATCGTCAAAACGACGAAGGACATGCGCGGCCGCTACGTGCATTTCTCGACCCTCGTCGCCGCGCGGGACACGAAGCTCATCCGTTTCTGGGCGGCGATCGGCGCGTCCGGTGCGCGGGTGACGGGCGGCGACACCAATCAGGCCCCGCTCGGCGGAACGTTCGGCTGGCGTCAGGCGGATGTCATCGTCGGCCCCGTTCCCTAAGAAGCCACCCACATCAGCTTCGGCTTCCTGCTGTGGGGAGCAGGCGACGTCTGGGTTCTGGAACCGCATATCGACATCAAAAGCCGCGCCGAAGTGCAGGGGATTCCAGCGCTTCCTGTGACGTTGCGGGCGCCGCCCGGCGAACAGACGCACGATCCCTTCTGACCGACGCCGCCGCCGGATCGATCGATGCGGAGCGCCAAACGGTGGCCGAGGGGTGCTCGGGCACCTGCTGTCCTACATTCGCCAGCGCGGCTATCGTATGATCCGCTCTTTCCCACCGTCGAATATGGCAGCCGCGAAATCTGCCCCAATTTCGCCCCAAATCGTGCCGCTAGTGTAAACTTTGTAAACTTTGGACCGTCAGCACAGGGTATCCTTAGCTTTCCCCAACCCGCCGCAACCGCCGAATCCGCGGTTCGCGCTCCAGACTGGCCTGCGCGCGGATCGACTGGCGCAGTTCGTCGCGCTTTTCGTGGATCGAGGCGATCACCGGCCCCATCGCCACGCCCAGATCGACCAGCACCGCCTCCGACAGTTGCAGCGACGATTCGAGCGTCTCGGGCACCGCGTCGCTGACCCCGGCGGCGTAGAGTTCCGCCGCATGCGCCGCGTCGCGCGCGCGGGCGAGGATCGTCAGCCCCGGCACCCATCCGCGCACCCGCCGCGTCAGCCGCACGGTCAGCACCGGATCGTCCATCGTCAGCACCAGCGCGGTCGCCCGCCCCAGATCGAGCCGGTCGACCAACTCGGATCGCGACACGTCGCCGAACAGGATCGGATGCCCCTCGGCCCGCGCCTGCGCGACATTGTCGATGTCCGAATCGACCGCGATATACGGCTTGCCGTGGGTCTTGAGCATCTCGGCCACCAGCCGTCCGACCCGGCCGAAGCCGATGATGACCACGCCCGATCCGGCAGTTTCCGGGGCAGGGGGCTCCTCGCCACCGGTGCGCGTCTCGATCCGCCGCGACGCGCGCTTGCCGATCATCGCCAGCAGCGGGGTGATCGTCAGGCCGATCGCCGTGACGGTCTGCCAGAAGGCGGCGGTCGAGGGCAGGATGAGCTGCGCCTGTGTCGCCGCCGCCAGCACGATCAGCGTGGTTTCCGACGGGCTGGCCATCAGCAGCCCGGTTTCGGTCGCGGTGCCCGGCCGCACGCCGTTCAGCCACAACAGCCCGCTCGTCACCAGCGCCTTGACCACCACCACCCCGGCGATCGCGCCGAGCAGCGATCCCCAATTGTCGATGATCGTCGCGATGTCGAGGCTCATGCCGATGGTGATGAGGAACACGCCCAGCGCCAGTCCCTTGAACGGCGCGGTGATGACCTCGACCTCGCTGTGATATTCGGTCTCGGCGATCAGCAGGCCGGCGAGCAGCGCGCCGACGATCGGCGACAGCCCGGCGGCGGTCGTCACCAGACTGGCGACGATCACCACCAGCAGGCTGGCGGAAAGGAACAGCTCGGGACTCTTGGTCCGCGCCGCCTGCGCGAACAGCTTGGGCAGCACCAGCCGCCCCGCCACATACAGGCCGACGACGCTCAAACCGCCCCACATCGCGGTCGTGGCAAGGTTGGTCCAGCCATCCTCGCTCGCGGTGGGGGCCAGCGCGCCCAAGGCGAAGATGATCGGCACCAGCGCCAGATCCTCGAACAACAGCATTGCGAAGGCGGTCCGCCCGACCGGCCCGGTCGTCCCCGCCATCGGCAGCACCAGCGCGGTCGACGACAAGGCGAGCGCAAGGCCGAGGCCGATCGCCCCGGCGGTCCCCTGACCCAGCAGCATCAGCGCGATGCCGATCAGCAGCCCCGACCCGATCAGCTCGGCCGCGCCCAGCCCGAACACCAGCCGCCGCATCGCGAACAGCCGCTTGAACGAAAGCTCTAGGCCGATGGAGAACAACAACAATATGATGCCGAACTCGGCGAACGGCTCGATCGAATGGCGATCGGTGATGGTGACGTGATACAGCCACGGCAGCCGCTGCACCAACGCGCCCAGCCCGAACGGCCCGACCAGTACGCCGACCAGAATGAACCCGATGACCGGATTGACTCGGAACCGCGCGAAAGCGGGGATGACGAGGCCGGCGGCCCCCAGGATGACCAGCGAATCGCTGAACGGCGTCGAATCGATCGGAAGCGGCATGGGCGCATTGTTGCGGATGCGGCACGGCCGCGGCAACCGCCCAAACGCAGGAACGGCGCCCACCCTGTCGGAGTGGACGCCGCTCTTTCACGATTAAAGCGCGGGGATCAGCCCTGCGACCCCATCGCCGCTTCGAGGTTCAGGCGAACCTGCTCGAAGAACTGCTCGGTCGTCATCCACGGCTGGTTCGGCCCGATCAGGATCGCGAGATCCTTGGTCATGTGGCCGGCCTCGACCGTCTCGATGCAGACCCGCTCCAGCGTCTCGGCGAACTTCGTCACTTCGGGCGTGTCGTCGAACTTGCCGCGATACTTCAGGCCGCCGGTCCATGCGAAGATCGACGCGATCGGGTTGGTCGACGTCGCCTTGCCCTGCTGGTGCTGGCGATAATGGCGGGTGACGGTGCCGTGCGCCGCTTCGGCCTCGATCGTCTTGCCGTCCGGCGACATCAGCACCGAAGTCATGAGGCCGAGCGAACCGAAGCCCTGCGCGACCTGATCCGACTGCACGTCGCCGTCATAGTTCTTGCAGGCCCAGACGAACTCGCCATGCCACTTGAGCGCCGATGCGACCATGTCGTCGATCAGGCGGTGCTGATATTCGATGCCGGCAGTCTGGAACTTGTCCTTGAACTCGGCGGCGAACACTTCCTCGAAAATGTCCTTGAAGCGGCCGTCATAGGCCTTGAGGATCGTGTTCTTGGTCGACAGATACACCGGCCAGCCGCGACCGAGGCCATAGTTCATCGACGCACGCGCGAAGTCGCGGATCGATTCGTCGAGATTGTACATGCCCATGGCGACGCCGGCGGCGGGGAAGTCGAACACTTCCTCCTCGATGACCTGTCCGTCGGTGCCTTCCCACTTCATGGTCAGCTTGCCGGCACCGGGCACCTTGAAATCGGTCGCCTTATACTGGTCGCCGAACGCATGACGGCCGACAACGATCGGCTTGGTCCAGCCGGGGATCAGGCGCGGCACGTTCGAGATCACGATCGGCTCGCGGAACACCACGCCGCCGAGGATGTTGCGGATCGTCCCGTTGGGCGAACGCCACATCTTCTTCAGGCCGAATTCCTCGACGCGCTGCTCGTCGGGGGTGATGGTGGCGCACTTCACGCCCACGCCATACTTCTGGATCGCCTTGGCGCTGTCGACAGTGATCTTGTCGTCGGTCTCGTCGCGCTTCTCGATGCCGAGATCATAATAGTCGAGGTCGATCTCGAGATAGGGCTGGATCAGGCGTTCGCGAATCCATGCCCAGATGATGCGGGTCATCTCGTCGCCGTCGATCTCGACGACGGGGGTTTTGACCTTGATCTTCGCCATATAGCTCTCTCGATTTCGTTGGAGTTGGACGGGCCTTACGGACTGGATCGGCTTCGATCAACCGCATCGCGCCATGCGGCGGTTGTCAGCACGGCTTGCCTTGGGTACACCACGGTTCATGGCATCGCTCGAAAAGCCCGCGGTCGGCACCACGACCGTCAAGTGGCGCTGGCCCTCGGTTCATCCCGAAGGGTACAAATACGTCCTCATCGCCGCCGGCATCACCGCCTTCTTCGCCGCCATGGCGTGGGAAACGCTGGCATGGCCGATGGGCCTCGTGACGCTGTGGGTCGCATCATTCTTCCGCGATCCCGTTCGCACCACCCCGCAGGGTGAGGGACTGATCGTCGCCCCGGCCGACGGCCTCGTCACCATGATCCAGCGGGTCGAACTACCGCCCGAGCTGCGCGGGGCCAATGGCCTTGGCGATGCGCCGCTAATGCGCGTGTCGATCTTCATGTCGGTGTTCGACGTCCATATCAACCGCACCCCGATCGCCGGCACGATCCGGCAGGTCGTCTATATCTCGGGCAAGTTCCTCAACGCCGATCTCGACAAGGCGAGCGACGAGAATGAACGCCAGCATATCGTGGTCGAGGGGCTGAACGGCCAGCGGGTCGGCTTCACCCAGATCGCGGGCCTCGTCGCCCGGCGGATCGTGGGTTTCGTGAAGCCCGGAGACATCGTCGCGGCGGGTCAGCGGATCGGCCTGATCCGCTTCGGCAGCCGGGTCGACGTCTATCTGCCCGATGGGATCGAGCCGCAGGTGGCGCTCGGCCAGCGCAGCGTCGCCGGGGAAACCGTGCTCGGACGGCCCGGCATCGCCGCCGCGATCGGTATCGCGCAATAACCATGCGACCACCGCTTCCCGGCCGGGGTATCCCGCTGCGCGCGATCGCGCCCAATGCCGTCACCGCACTCGCGCTGTGTTCCGGCCTGACCGGCATCCGCTTCGCGATCGGGCAGGACTGGGAGCGCGCCGTCCTGATGGTGCTACTGGCCGGCGTCCTCGACGGGATCGATGGGCGGGTGGCACGAATGGTGCGCGGCGAGAGCCGCTTCGGTGCCGAGCTCGATTCGCTGTCCGACGCGATTTCGTTCGGGGTGTCGCCGGCGCTCATCATCTATTTATGGGCGTTGCTGGCCGAACCCCGCATCGGCTGGATCGTCTGCCTCGTCTATGCGGTCTTCACCGCGCTGCGACTCGCCCGGTTCAACGCGCGGATCGACATCGCGGACCAGCCGCACAAGTCGGCGGGGTTCCTGACCGGCATTCCGGCACCGGCGGGCGCGGGTCTGGCGATGCTGCCGCTCTATGTCTGGATCTGGAGTGGCGAGGAACTGTTCCGTTCGCCGTGGATCGTCGCGCCATGGATCGCGCTGATCGCGTTCCTGATGGTGTCCAGCGTGGCGACCTATAGTTGGTCGTCGCTGAAACTGCGCCGGAACATCCGGTTCGAGGCGATCGGTCTGGTCGTCGTCGTCGCGGCAGCACTGGTATCGGCGCCATGGCAGACGTTGACGCTGGTGTGCGTCGCCTATCTGGCGACGATCCCCCTGAGCATCCGCAGCTTCGCCAAGGTCAGGCGGCAGCGCGAAGCCGCATTGCCGCAGGCGTAACCGCGCGCTGGCGGATAACGCCGCGCCGTGAGGTCAGCCGTACCGAGGGAAGCGGGTCGACCATCGTCTGCCCCGATCCCTGACGCAGCAGATCGATGATGCGCCCGCGAACGGGAAGGATCGTGCCGACGATCGCGCCAATGGCGATAAAGAAGGCGATGGCGAAAACCAGCGAGGCAAACAGGGCCATCTCGTAACTCCCCGAGTTGCGGGCTGACGATCATACCCGCGGCGGATTGAACCACCGGGTTCTGCCCGGGTTCCGCAATCCGCTTCCGATCGCTTTATGTTCTCATATCGTTCCATCGGTCAAGACTTGATCGGTACGGCAGCGTGCGCTAAGGGCGCTCCCCTCAACCCCACATGGGAAGCGCACATACCGGTGCCCGGACCTTCGGTCCAATCAAGGGTTCCTGCTTCCCAGAGGATCAACCGGAAGGAATTATCCTATGGCGGCACCTGTCGTCACCATGCAGGCCCTGCTCGAATCGGGCGCGCACTTCGGCCACCAGACCCACCGCTGGAACCCGAAGATGAAGCCGTATATCTTCGGCGACCGCAACGGCGTTCACATCCTCGACCTGTCGCAGACCGTGCCGCTGTTCGCGCGCGCACTGGAATTCGTGTCGTCGACCGTGGCGTCGGGCGGCAAGGTCCTGTTCGTCGGCACCAAGCGTCAGGCTCAGGAGCCGATCGCCGAGTCCGCGCGCAAGTCGGGCCAGCATTTCGTCAACCACCGCTGGCTGGGCGGCATGCTCACCAACTGGAAGACGATCAGCAACTCGATCAAGCGTCTCAAGGCGCTCGAAGAGCAGCTCTCGGGCGACACGCACGGCCTGACCAAGAAGGAAGTGCTGAACCTGACGCGCGAGAAGGACAAGCTCGAGATGTCGCTCGGCGGCATCCGTGATCTGGGCGGCATTCCCGACATCATGTTCGTGATCGACGCGAACAAGGAAGAGCTGGCGATCAAGGAAGCCAACACGCTCGGTATCCCGGTCGTCGCGATCCTCGATTCGAATGTGTCGCCGGACGGCATCGCCTTCCCGGTTCCCGCGAACGACGACGCAAGCCGTGCGATCCGCCTGTATTGCGAAGCGATCGCGATCGCCGCGACCCGTGGCGGCCAGCAGGCGATGGCGCATTCGGGCCGTGACCTCGGTGCGATGGACGAACCGCCGGCGGAAGAGGCGCTGACCGCCGAGCCGGAACATCCGGCCGCCGCGACCACCCCGGAAACCGCGGGTGAGGGCGAGCGTCAGATCGACGCCTGACCTGTCACGGAACTGACGTGCGGGCGGGGCAGGGCGGGACACGCACTGCCTCGCCCGCAACTATATTCAACACCTGATATTCCTAGGAGCCAAGCCATGGCAGAAGTTACCGCCGCCGCCGTCAAGGAACTGCGTGAGCGCTCGGGCGCCGGCATGATGGACTGCAAGAAGGCGCTGTCCGAGAACAACGGTGACATGGAAGCCGCCGTCGACTGGCTGCGTACCAAGGGCCTCGCCGCCGTCGCCAAGAAGTCGAGCCGCACCGCCGCTGAAGGTCTCGTCGGCCTCGCCGTTGCCGGCACCAAGGGTGTCGCGGTCGAAGTGAACAGCCAGACCGATTTCGTCGCCAAGAACGAGCAGTTCCAGGGCTTCGTGCGCAGCGTCGTCGCGATCGCGCTCGAATCGGGCGACGATATTGAAGCGCTGAAGGCGCAGCCGATGCCGAACGGCGGCACCGTCGAGGACGCGCTGGTCGCGAGCATCTCGACGATCGGTGAGAACCAGGTGCTGCGCCGCGCGAAGGCGGTCGAAGTGTCGCAGGGCGCGGTGATCCCGTACGTCCACAACGCCGCCGCCCCGGGCCTCGGCAAGATCGGCGTGCTCGTCGCACTCGAATCGGATGCGGGCGTCGACGTGCTCGAACCGCTCGGCAAGCAGATCGCGATGCATATCGCCGCCGCCTTCCCGCTGGCGCTGTCGGTCGAGGCGCTCGACCCCGAGGTCGTGGAACGCGAAGCCGCGATCCTGCGCGAGAAGAACGCCGAAAAGATCGTCGGCAAGTCGGCCGAGGTCGCCGAGAAGATTCTCAACGGCCCGATCGAGAAGTTCAAGAAAGAGAACGCGCTGCTGACGCAGGCGTTCGTCATGGACGGCAAGACGCCGGTCGCCGACGTGGTCGCCAGCGCCGCCAAGGACGCCGGCACGACGATCGTGCTCAAGGACTATGTCCGCTTCCAGCTCGGCGAAGGCATCGAGAAGGAAGAGAGCGACTTCGCCGCCGAAGTCGCCGCGACGGCCGGCCTGACCAAATAAGGTCCGGGCTTTTCGTGCGCGTCGCGGGCCGTGGGGACAGACCGTCCCTGCGGCCCGTTTCGCATCGGCATAACGTCGCTTGGCTTTGTGGGCGGCCCCGTCTAGGGTCCGCCGCGCTCCCGACAGATCATCTTGCAGGTTCCATGACCCGTCCCCGTTTCAATCGCATCCTCCTGAAATTGTCGGGCGAAGTCCTGATGGGATCGCAACAGTTCGGCATCGATCCGGCGATGTGCGACCGTGTCGCGCGCGAGATTCAGGCGGCCCGCAGCGAGGGGCACGAGGTCTGCATCGTCGTCGGCGGCGGCAACATCTTCCGCGGTGTCGCGGGCGCGGCGCAGGGCTTCGAGCGCGCCAGCGCCGATTACATGGGCATGCTGGCGACCGTGATGAACGCGCTCGCCATGCAGAACGCGCTCGAACAGATCGGCGTCGAGACCCGCGTGCAGTCCGCGATCCCGATGGCGTCGGTGTGCGAGCCGTACATCCGCCGTCGTGCGGTGCGGCATATGGAAAAGGGCCGCGTCGTGATCTTCGCCGCCGGCACCGGCAGTCCGTTCTTCACCACCGACACCACCGCCGCGCTGCGCGCCGCCGAAATGGGCTGCGAAGCGCTGTTCAAGGGTACCAGCGTCGACGGCGTGTACGATGCCGATCCCAAGAAGGTGCCGACCGCGACCCGCTACGACACGCTCGGCTTCGGCCAGGTGCTGGCCGACGACCTGAAGGTCATGGACGCATCGGCGGTCGCGTTGTGCCGCGATAACAATATTCCGATCGTCGTTTTCAACATCCGTGACGAGGGCAACCTTGCCGCCGTCTTGGCGGGCGATGGCACGTCGACGATCGTTCAGAACAACGCTTGATAGATAAGGAAGATCGTTATGGCCGCCTATAACAAGGCCGATCTGGAGCGCCGCATGGCCGGTGCCGTCGAATCGCTGAAGGGCGATCTGGGCGGCCTGCGCACCGGTCGCGCCTCGGTGTCGCTGCTCGATCCGGTGACGGTCGAGGTCTATGGCTCGCACATGCCGCTCAACACCATCGCCACCGTCTCGGTGCCCGAGCCGCGCATGTTGTCGGTGCAGGTGTGGGACAAGTCTAACGTCGGCCCGGCCGACAAGGCGATCCGCTCAGCCGGTCTCGGCCTCAACCCTATCGTCGACGGACAGACGCTGCGCCTGCCGATCCCCGATCTGACCGAGGACCGGCGCAAGGAACTGGCCAAGCTTGCCGGCAAATATGCCGAATCCGCGCGGATCGCGGTGCGCAACGTGCGCCGCGATGGCATGGAAAGCCTGAAGACCGACGAGAAGAAGGGCGTCTATTCGGAAGACGAGCGCAAGCGCTTGGAGACCGAAGTGCAGAAGATGACCGACGCGACCATCGCCGACCTCGATGCGGCGGCGAGCGCGAAGGAAAAGGAAATCCTCGGCAAGTGACGCCGTTCGCCGCGCGCGCCTCGGCTTCCTCGGTCCAGCGCCCGGAGCCGGGCCTGCCCGTTCCCCGCCACGTCGCGATCATCATGGACGGCAACGGCCGCTGGGCGAAGGCCCGGCGACTGCCGCGCATCGCCGGCCATCGCCAGGGGGTGGAGGCGGTCCGCCGCATCACCCGCGCCGCGCGCGAGCAGGGGATCGAGGCGCTGACCCTCTACGCCTTCTCCTCGGAGAACTGGCGTCGCCCGGAGGAAGAGATCGGCGACCTGATGGGGTTGCTGCGCCACTTCCTGCGCAACGAACTCGCCGAATTGGTGCGCGAGGGGGTGCGGCTGCGCATCCTCGGCAACTACCGTGCGCTGAAGGGCGATCTGGTCGAACTGATCGACGACGCGGTCGCACGGACCGCCGAGAACACCGGCCCGATCCTTGCCATCGCGCTCAACTACGGCGCGCAGGCCGAACTCGCCGCCGCCGCGCGGCGACTGGCGGAAAAAGTCGCGGCGGGGATGCCGGTCGGCGCGATCGACGAAGCGGCGATCGAGCGCGAACTCGACACGCACGACCTGCCGCCGCTCGACCTGATGATCCGCACCTCGGGCGAACAGCGGCTGTCGAACTTCCTGCTGTGGCAGGCGGCCTATTCCGAACTGCTGTTCGTCGATACGCTGTGGCCCGATTTCGATGGCGAGGCGCTTGCCGATGCCATCGCCGCCTATGGTCAGCGGCAGCGGCGCTTCGGGGGCCTGTGAGCGAACAGGACCCTGTCAAACGCCGCAAGTCGGACCTTGCCGTCCGTACGGTGGCGAGTATCGGCATGATCGGCGTCGCCGCGCTGGCATTGTGGTTCGGGCAATTCGCCTTCTGGCTGCTGGTCGCGATCGGCAGCCTGTTCATGATGGCGGAATGGGCCGACCTGTACCGCGTGTCGCGCCAGCACAAGCGGCTGGCGCAATATGCGTTGATGGTGCCGCTGGCGATCCTGTCGCCGCTGGCGGCGGGGGCGGGGTTCCTCACGCTGGGGCTGATCGCCGGTGCGGCGTTCTTCATCGTCATCGTCACGCGCCAGCCCGGTCTGGCGCGCGGCATCGTCTATTGCGGATTGCCCGCGCTCGCGATCGTGCTGCTGCGCGACCGGCCCGACGGGCTGTTGCTGGCGTTCTGGGCGATGGCGCTGGTGTGGGCATGCGACATCGGTGCCTATTTCGCCGGGCGGTCGATCGGCGGACCGAAGCTTGCGCCGACGATCAGCCCGAACAAGACATGGGCGGGCCTGATCGGCGGGGTGATCGCGGCCAGCGCGTTCGCGAGCGTGCTCTATGAGGTCGGCCTGCCGTTCCATCTGGTGGTGGCCACGCCGCTGCTGGCGGTGCTGGCGCAGATGGGCGACCTGTATGAAAGCCAGCTCAAGCGGAAGGCCGGGGTCAAGGATTCGGGCAACGTCCTGCCGGGGCATGGCGGGGTGATGGACCGGCTCGACGGGCTGGTCCCGGTGGCGCCGGCCGCGGCGTTGATGGTGTTGTTGGCAGGTCGGTTGGCATGAAGCGCGTTACCATTTTGGGTGCGACCGGATCGGTCGGCACCTCCACGCTCGACCTGATCGAACGCAACCCGGACGACTATGCCATCGAGGCGCTGACCGCGCACCGCGACGTGGCGAAGCTGGCCGCCGCCGCACGGCGGGTCGGGGCGCGACTGGCGGTGGTCGGTGACGAGGGCTGCCTGCCCGCCTTGCGCGATGCGTTGGCAGGCAGCGGGATCGAGACGGCGGGCGGGGCGCGTGCCGTGGCGGAAGCGGCGGCACGGCCGGTCGACTGGACGATGGCGGCGATCGTCGGCACCGCCGGGCTGGAGCCGGTGATGGCCGCGCTGGCACGCGGCGGCGCGGTGGCGCTGGCCAACAAGGAAGCGCTGGTATCGGCGGGCGAGGTCATGATGGCGGCGGCGCGTCAGGCCGGCACGAAGCTGTTGCCGGTCGACAGCGAGCATAACGCGATCTTCCAGTGCCTCGACGATTGTCCGCCCGAGCGGATCCGCCGCATCGTCCTGACCGCCAGCGGCGGCCCGTTTCGCGAACGATCGCTGGCGGAGATGCGCGGCATCACCCCCGAACAGGCGGTGGCGCATCCCAACTGGTCGATGGGCGCCAAGATCTCGGTCGATTCGGCAACGATGATGAACAAGGGGCTGGAACTGGTCGAGGCGTTCCACCTCTTCCCGGTGTCGGTCGAGCAGCTCGACGTGCTGGTCCACCGCCAGTCGGTGATCCATTCGATGGTCGATTATGTCGACGGGTCGACGCTGGCGCAGCTCGGATCGCCCGACATGCGCGTGCCGATCGCACACGCGCTGGCATGGCCCGACCGGATGGTGACGCCCTGCACCCCGCTCGATCTGGCGACGATCGGCCGGCTGGATTTCGAAGCGCCCGACATGGAACGGTTTCCGGCGCTGGCGCTGGCGCGGGCCGCGCTGGCGGCGGGTGGCGGGCGGCCGGCGATCCTCAACGCCGCCAATGAAATCGCGGTCGCCGCGTTTCTCGACCGGCGGATCGGCTTCCTCGAAATTGCCGCAATCGTCGGCGATGTCCTTGACCGCTTCGACCCGCCGGGTCCGTCGACGCTCGATGCGGTGTTCGCGATCGATGCCGAGGCGCGTGCGCTGGCGCGGGAGCGGGTAAAGGATTACGCGGCTTGATCGACTCTCCGGGCATGCTGATGACGGTCCTCGCGTTCCTGCTGGTGCTGGGTCCGCTCGTCTTCGTGCATGAGCTTGGCCATTATCTCGCCGGGCGCTGGTTCGGCGTCGGCGTGGAGGCGTTCTCGATCGGCTTCGGTCATGAGGTCGCCGGGTTCACCGACAAGCGAGGCACGCGGTGGAAGTTCGGCTGGCTGCCGCTTGGCGGTTATGTCCGCTTCGCCGGCGACATGAACCCGGCGTCGCAGCCCGATGCGGCGTGGCTGCAATTGCCCGCGAAGGAGCGGGCGCGCACGTTTCAGGCCAAGCCGCTGTGGCAGCGCGCGATCATCGTCGCCGCTGGCCCTGCGATCAATTTCGTGCTGGCGGTGGCGATCCTCGGTGGCCTCGCCGCGACCTACGGTATCGACCGGACCCCGGCGCAGGTCGGATCGATCGTCGCCGGCAGCCCGGCCGAGCGCGCCGGATTGTTGCCGGGCGATACCGTCACCGCGCTCGGCGGTCGGTCGGTCGATACCTATCGCGACATGCTGCTCTTCACGCTGATCCGCGCGAACGAGCCGGTGCGGATCGACTATGAACGTGGCGGCATCGCGCGCAGCACCGACGCGACGATCGGCGCCGTCACCGAACGCGACCGGTTCGGCAATATCCACCGCATCGGTCGATTGGGAATCGGGCCGCCACAACCGGTCTTCGCGCCAGTGCCCTTGTGGCAGGCACCGGTCGAAGGCGTGGTGATGACCGGCAACATCCTGCGCAGCACCGTCGACGGGCTGGTACGGATCGTGACCGGCAGGATTCCGGCGAGCGAGATGGGCGGGCCGCTGCGCATCGCCAAGGCATCGGGCGAGCAATTGTCGCTGGGGCTGCCAGCGCTGATTACCTTCATCGCCTTCGTGTCGATTAATCTGGGATTCATCAACCTGTTGCCAGTTCCGATGCTGGATGGCGGACATTTGATGTTCTATGCGATCGAGGGCGTGAAGCGTGGCCCGGTGCGCCCGCAAACGATGGAATGGGCGTTTCGCGGCGGATTGGCGCTGCTGCTGGCATTGATGGTGTTCGTGACGATGAACGATCTGGGGGCGTTCGGCGTGTGGCGTGGGTTGGCCGGCTTGATCGGTTGACCCGCATAGGGCAGGGCGCGATGCGTCCTGTAGGAAAGTTCCTCCGGTTGGGGTGGGTTTGGTGAGCGCAAGCAAGTTTTCTATTCATGGCGCGGGCGGTATCGCGCTGCTGGCCGGCACGATGCTGTCGAGCACCGCGGCGTTCGCCCAGGCGCGCCAGCCGGTGCCGGCCCCGCCGGTCGCCGCGCCCGCACCGGCCGCTCCGGCAGTCGCCCCCGCGCCGGTCCGCACCATCCGGTCGCTCCGCGTCGAGGGTTCGCAGCGGATCGAGCCCGACACGGTGCTGTCGTACACCAAGCTGCGCGTCGGCGCGGCCTATACCGCCGAGACGCTCGATCAGGCGATCAAGGACCTGTATGCGTCCGACCTGCTGGCTGACGTCGCGATCGAAGGTGCCGAAACCGGCGACGTCATCGTCCGGGTGCGCGAGAATCCGATCATCAACCGCGTGGTGCTGGAAGGCAACAAGCGGCTGAAGGACGACAAGATCACCAAGGAGATCAAGCTCGCCCCGCGGCAGATCTTCACGCGCACCGCCGTCCGCGCCGACGTCGCCCGGATCGTCGAGCTGTATCGCCGGCAGGGCCGCTTCGCCGCCAACGTGCAGCCGAAAATGGTCATGCTCGACCAGAACCGCGTCGACGTGATCTTCGAGATTTCGGAAGGGGCCAAGTCCAAGGTCCGCCAGATCAACATCCTCGGCAACGAGGTGTTCGGCGACAGCGCGCTGCGCAGCGAGATGGCGACCAAGGAGTCGCGGCCGTGGCGCATCTTCAGCTCGAACACCAGCTATGACCAGGACCGGCTGGCCTATGACCAGCAGAAGCTGCGCCAGTTCTACCTGACCAACGGCTATGCCGACTTCCGCGTCATTTCGGCGGTGGCCGAACTGACGCCGGACAAGGAAGACTTCATCATCACCTATGTGGTGGAGGAAGGGCAGCGCTATAAATTCGGCGACGTGAGCGTCGAGAGCGCGATCCGCGATTTCGACAATGCGACGCTGACCAAGACGCTGCCGATGAAGAAGGGCGACTGGTACAACGCCAAGCAGGTCGAGGACACCGTCGACCAGTTGAGCGAATATGCCGGCCTGTTCGGCTATGCGTTCACCGACGTGCGGCCCGAGTTCAAGCCCGATCGTGAAAACCACGTCATGGGCATCGAGTTCTTCCTCGCCGAAGCGAACCGGACCTATGTCGAGAAGATCGACATCACCGGCAACACGCAGACGCAGGACCGTGTCATCCGCCGCGAGTTCCGCGTGGCCGAGGGCGATGCGTTCAACGCCTTCCTCATCAAGCGGTCGCAGGACCGGATTAACTCGCTCGGCTATTTCCAGGACAAGTTCGAGATCGAGCGCAAGGAAGGCTCGGCGCCCGACCGCATCGTGCTGGCGGCGAACGTGGAAGAGAAATCGACCGGCGAACTGACGCTGTCGGCCGGTTTCTCCAGCCTCGAACGCTTCATCATCCAGGCGTCGATCCGCCAGCGCAACTTCCGCGGCAAGGGGCAGGATCTTCAGGCCAGCGTCAATTATTCGACCTACCAGAAGTCGGTCGAGCTGGGCTTTACCGAACCCTATCTGTTCGACAAGAACATCGCGCTCGGCGGTACGCTGTTCCGGCGCGACTTCAACTCGTTCAACTATCTTGGGTCGGACCGCAACACGACCTATACCAACACCTCGACCGGCGGGCAGATCGTGGCGAGCGTGCCGCTGACCGAATTCTGGACGCTGTCGGGCCGGTATCAGCTCAGCCAGGACAATGTCGGGCTGGACGAGAACACCTTCTACACCAACGGCGAGTGCGATCCGACCAAGGCCGGGCGCTATCTGTGCGAGGCGATCGGTAACCGGCTGACCAGCATGGTAGGCCTCAACCTGATCTTCGACAACCTCAACAACCGCATCCGCCCATCGCGCGGCCAGCGGCTGGTGACGGGGCTCGATTTCGCGGGGCTCGGCGGCGATGTGCGCTATGCCCGCGTGCGCGGCGACTTCGACAAATACTGGAACGTGGGTGGCTTCATCCTCTCGGCGGGGGTCGAGGGCGGCTATATCCATGCGTTGCAGAAGAGTTCGGGCGAGGGGATCGACGCGGTCCGGATCGTCGACCGTTTCTACCTCGGCGAACCGCAGTTTCGTGGTTTCGACATTCGCGGCGTCGGTCCGCGTGTCCAGCGGCTGCAATATACCGGGTCGGTCGCCGGCGGCGACCAGACGCTCGTCACCGATCGCCAGCAGGTCATCGACGATCCGCTGGGCGGCAAGGGCTATTATCTCGGCAAGATCGAACTCGAACCGCCGCTGGGGTCGGGCATCGCCGAGCTGGGCCTCAGGCCGTCGATCTTCATTCAGGCCGGCGCGCTGTTCGGCGTGACCCGCCCGCTGCCGACCATCGCATTCCAGCAGGCGACCAACGCCGACGGATCGCTGCGCACCAACGCCGACGGGTCGCCCTCGCTGCTGCCGTCGACGACGCTCAGCAAGACGACCGATGGCCTGCAGATCTACAACAACCAGTTCACCGACGCGACCGGTTCGACGGCGTTCCGTCAGACGACGTGCGTCACCGGCTTCTCCTCGACGGTCGGCGGCACCTGCGTCGGCGGCGAGACGAACACGATCGCCACATCGACCACCACGCCGTTCCTCGAACGCTTCCTCGGCGATTCGGCGCGTCCGCGCCTGTCGGTCGGCATCGGCGTGAACTGGAATTCGCCGTTCGGGCCGCTGCGCATCGACGTGGCAAAGGCGCTGCTCAGCCAGCCCGGCGACGACAAGAAACTCATCACCTTCAACGTAGGAACCCAATTCTGATGCGTACGCTCACCCACGCGGCGGTCGCCGCTCTCGCCCTCACCGCCGCCGCCCCGGCATTCGCGCAGGCGCTGCCCGATGCCAAGATCGCGGTCGTCGATTCGGACCGCATCCTGCGCGACTGCACCGCCTGCCGCGCCGCCAACACGCAGTTGCAGGCGCAGCAGACCCAGCTCGAAACCCAGGCGCGTAACGCGGTCGGCCCGCTCCAGACCGAGGAAGCCGCGCTGCGTACCGCCGTGCAGGCCGCCAACGGCAACCCGGACGCCGCGCTGCAGGGTCGCATCCGTACCTTCCAGCAGAAGCAGCAGCAGATCCAGCAACAGCTTCAGCCGCAGGAGCAGCAGCTTCAGCGCAACGCGCAATATGTGCAGCAGCAGATCGGCCAGCGGCTGGTGCAGGTGATCCAGACCGTCGCGCAGCAGCGTGGCGCGACTCTCGCCGTGTCGAAGGGCAGCACCTTCTACAATGCGCCCGCCGTCGAGATCACTGATGCGGTGCTGACCGCGCTCAACGCCGCGCTGCCGAGCGTCAGCGTGACCGCGCCGGCACAGGCCGCCCCGGCCGCCCCGGCACCTGCCGCCGGCACCCGTCCGGCCCCGACGGGCCGCTGATCGTGGAGGGGGAAGCGACGTCGATCGGACCGTTCGACATCACCCGGGTGATGGCGGCGATCCCGCATCGCTACCCCATGCTGCTGGTCGACCGGGTGGCGGAGTTGATCCCCGACCGGTCGATCAAGGCGATCAAGGCGGTGACGATCAACGAAGGCTTTTTCCAGGGCCATTTCCCCGGACGGCCGATCATGCCGGGCGTACTGATCGTCGAGGCGCTGGCGCAGGCCGCCGGCATCCTCGCGGTCGAGAGCCTCGGCCTCGCTGGCTCTGGCAAGCTGGTGTATTTCATGTCGATCGATGGCGTGAAGTTCCGCAAGCCGGTGGAGCCGGGCGTGCTGCTGACGCTGGAGGCCGAGTTCCTCCAGAAGCGCGCGCGGGTGTGCAAGTTCGCCGGCAAGGCGCGCATCGATGGCGAGCTTGCCGCCGAATGCGAGTTCACCGCGATGATCGCCGACCCGCCCAAGGCCTGAGATACAGCAGCGATGGTTGCCAAGGAAGGCGCGTCCGTGTACGGGCGCGCCTTCGCTTACAGGGCTGGTCGGAACCAGCCATTTTCGGAGACAAGCGCATGAAGAAAGATACCCACCCCGAGTATCACACCATCAAGGTGCAAATGACCGACGGGACCGTGTTCGAGACGCGCTCGACGTGGGGCAAGGAAGGCGATCTGATGACGCTCGACATCGATCCGCTGGCGCACCCGGCGTGGACCGGTGGTCGCGGCCAGATGCTGGATGCGGGCGGCCAGGTGGCTCGCTTCAACAAGCGCTTCGGTGGCCTGTCGCTCGGCACCAAGAAATAATATACTCGTATTGACGCGCCGTGGTGGACAAGGGTTTGTTTACCACGGCGCGTTAGGCTCCGTTCCCTAGGAGGAATGGGAAGCATGTTCGCTGCCGAATATGAACCGGCCCAGCTCGACGGACGCCGTCGCAGCCCGCGCGCACCGGTTTCGCTGGATGCCAAGCTGGGGCGCGGCGGCCTCGACCGGACCTTGTGCAAGGTCGTCGACATCTCGATCCATGGCGTTCGCCTGCAAACCTATTCGGCGCTGGCCAAGGGCGCCACGCTGTGGCTGACGCTGCCGGGGCTGGCCGCACCGCGTGCGGTGCGGGTGATGCGCGCCACCGATTACGAAGCCGGCTGCGAATTCATCGAGACGCTGGAGATGGCCGATTTCGAGCATCTGCTGGAAGTGAACGCCCGCCGCCATTGAGCGGGCGGGGTGCCCCCCGAAATTTACACGGAACGCTGCCGAAGTTTGCGTCGGGCCGTTGCCGTTGGATACCGCTTCGTGGAGATGTCGCCCCCGCACATTATGCGGTTTCTGTCGCGCGCCATCACCGGAAGATTCCAGCTTTCGCTGGGGGTAACGTTTGACGGCGAACGCCGCCAGACTTGTCAAAGAGCGCATACGACGCTCTTCTGTCACGATGAACCGGTGCAGGATAGCCGCGCTTGGGGCGGCAGTGGTGGACGCACTTGGGCTCGAACCAAGGACCCGCTGATTAAGAGTCAGCTGCTCTACCAACTGAGCTATGCGTCCATGCGCTGGACAGGTGGTGGACGCACTTGGGCTCGAACCAAGGACCCGCTGATTAAGAGTCAGCTGCTCTACCAACTGAGCTATGCGTCCGTCGCCTGGGCGATGGGGCGGACCGGTTTGGGGCCGTTCCGCCGTTGGAGCGCGGCCTTTAGCGAACCTTGTCCCCGATGCAAACCCTATTTTTCGGCATGCCGGAAATTAGCGTCAGAAGCGCACCCGGTCGCGGTTCTGGCGGTCGATCGCCATCAGGATGCCGATGCAGCCCAGCACCGTCATCTGCGCCGATCCGCCATAGCTGACGAGCGGCAGCGGGATGCCGACGACCGGCGCCAAGCCCATGACCATCATCAGGTTGATCGCGACATAGAAGAAGATGGTGGTGGCAAGGCCGCCGGCGACCAGCTTGGCGAAGCGGCCCTCGGCGCGCACGCCGACGTTCACGCCCCAGCGCACCAGCAGGATGAACGCCACGATCAGGAAGATGCCGCCCATCAGTCCCCATTCCTCCGCCATGGTCGCGAACACGAAGTCGGTATGGCCTTCGGGGAGATAGTCGAGATGGCTCTGGGTGCCGTTCAGGAACCCCTTGCCGAAGATGCCGCCCGATCCGATCGCGATCTTCGACTGGCTGATGTGATAGCCAGTGCCCAGCGGATCGCTTTCGGGATCGAGGAAGATCAGCACGCGATTGCGCTGATAGTCATGCAGCAGGAACTGGAAGGCAAGCGGTGCGGCGATTGCCACTGCCAGCGCGCCGCCGACGAACAGCCGGATCGGCAGACCGGCAAGGAACATGACGGTCAGGCCACCGCTGGTAATCATCAGCGCGGTGCCAAGATCGGGTTGCAGCATCACTAGCCCGGCGGGCAGCCCCAGCATGATCGCAGCGGGCCAGACCGCCCCGAAGCGGCGGATTTCGCCGGCAGGCAGCAGGTCGTAGAAGCGCGCCAGTGCCAGCACCATCACCGGCTTCATGAATTCGGACGGCTGCACCCGGATGATGCCCAGATCGAGCCAGCGCTGCGACCCGCCCTTCACCGCGCCGAGCAGCTCGACGAGGATCAGGCTGACGGTGATGACGGCATAGGCGGGGAGCGCCATGTTCTGCCAGAACGACACCCGGACCCGCGACAGCGCAATCGCGCCGGCGAGGAAGATGAAGAACGCCATCCCCTGTCGTTCGGCCCATGGCGACGGGCTGCCGCCGGCGGCGGAGAACAGGACGACGATGCCGAAGCCGCTGATCGCCAGCAGCAGGAACAGCACCCGCCATGGCAATTGCGCGAGCGGGGCGGGGACGAAGCCGAGGCCGTGCGACGTCGTCTGGTTGATGCGTTTCATTCGGTCCGTTCGGTCACGTTCGATTGGGCGACGGCGGTGTCGGGCTGGCTCTGGTTCACCGCGCTGTCGACGACGTTGGTGGTGGCCCCCTCGACATCCGCCGGGGTGGCGGGAACGGTGAGGACGGGGGCGGCCTGTGCCGCCTGAAACGCGCGCCACTGGCTGTCCATGCGGGTCTTTACATCGCCGCCCCATTCGCGCTCCAACGGTTCGAGGCGCTTCATCGCCTTTTCCCGGTCGAACAGCCATGACAGGATGTCGCTGGCGATCGGCGCGGCGGTGTAGATATGCCCTGAGTGTTCGAGGACGACCGAGACGGCATAGCGCGGCTTGTCGGCCGGGGCATAGCCGATGAAGAGCGAGTGGTCGCGCATGCGGAACGGCAGCGCGCCGTCGCCGAGCACGCCGGTGCGGCGTTCGGCCATGGTGATGCGGCGGACCTGCGCGGTGCCGGTCTTGCCCGCCAGTTCGATGCCGGGCAGCCCCTGAAACCGCGAGCGGCCGCCGGTCCCGCCGCCGTTGATGACCGCCCATGTCGCCTTGTGGACTGTCGCCAGCATCTCTGGATCGATGTTCATCGATTGCGCCGGGCGGTGCGGGGTGTCGAGCAACAGCCGGGGAACGACGTGGCGCCCCTGCGCGATGCGCGCCGCCATCACCGCCAGTTGCAGCGGATTGGTAAGGACATAGCCCTGACCGATCGAGGCGTTGACCGAGTCCGCCACGGTCCATTTCTGTTTGTATTTGCGTAGCTTCCACGCGCTATCTGGCACGGTGCCATAGCGTTGCGACTGGAAGGGAAGCTCGAATTCCTGCCCCAGCCCCATCGAGCGGACGACCGGGGCGAACCGGTCGTAGCCGAGCTCGCGGGCCATGGTGTAGAAATAGATGTCGCAGCTTTGCGCGACCGCGCCGACCATGTCGAGCGGGCCGTGGCCGCCGCGCTTGTGACAGTGGAAGCGGCCGGTGCCGACCTGTAGCACGCCCGAGCAATTGACCCGGCGATGCGGGTCGATCCCGGCTTGCAGGATGGCCAGCGCGTGCATCGGCTTGACCGTAGAACCGGGGGGATAAAGACCCTGCAAGGTCTTGTTCATCAACGGAATATGGTCATCATCCGACAGCATTTTCCACTCCAGCCGGCCGATGCCGTCGGAAAAGCTGTTGGGGTCATAGGCCGGCATCGACACCATCGCCAGCACGTCGCCGGTGATCGCGTCCATCACCACCGCCGAGCCCGAATTGGGGCCGAGGCGACGGGCGGCATATTCCTGTAGCCCGAGGTCGATCGTCAGCCGGGCGTTCTGCCCCTGCCGGTCGGGCCGGGTTTCGAGTTCGCGCACGACCTGACCGCGCGCGGTGACTTCGACCCGCTTGGCCCCGGCAATACCACGCAGCCGGGGTTCCAGCGCCTTTTCCAGTCCGTCCTTGCCGAGCTTGAAGCCGGGCGTGTTCATCAGCGGATCGCGGCTTTCCTTGTACTGCTCGCGGGTCGCCGCGCCGACATAGCCGGTCAGATGCGCGACCGAGGCACCGCCCGGATAGTTACGCGAGAAGCCGCGCGTCGGCTGAACGCCGGGCAGTTCGGGCAGGCGGACGCTGACGGCGGCGAAACGTTCCCAGTCGAGGTTCTCCGCCACCTGTACCGGCTGCGAGCGGCGGGCGCGTTCCAGATCGGTCTGGATGCGCGCCATGTCTTCGGGGGTGAGCGCCAGCAACTGGCGCAGCTCGCCCAGCACGCGGTCGCGGTCCTCCATCCGGTCGGGGATCAGGTCGACGCGGAAGTCGGTGCGGTTGTTGGCGATCGGCGCGCCGTGCCGGTCGATGATCCACCCGCGCCGCGGCGGAATCATCGTCAGATTGACGCGGTTGCTTTCGGCGAGAAGGTTATAGCGCTCGTTCTCGGCGACCGAGAGCCACGTCATCCGCCCGGCGAGGACGAGGCCGACCGCCGCCTGCGCGCCGCCCAGCACCATCGCACGCCTGGAAAAGCTGAATGCCTGTTGGGCTTCGGTGACGATCCTGCTCATTCATCCTCACGGCCACCCAGCGCCGTACATAGCCGCGTCGCCAGTGGAAACAACGCCACGGAAACGATGATCTGAAACAACAAGGCGGTATCGACATGCGCGCCAAGGCTGGTGGCAAAGGCGCGGCCGAGCACGAGCGACAGCGCGATCGACCCGCCGGCGAGGAGCCAGTCCTGCCAGAAGTCGCGCGTCATCATGCGGGTATCGACGAAGTCGAGCATCAGCATGCACAATTGCCACAACAGCATCGCGCTGCCCAGCGGCTGACCGCTCACCAGATCGTCGAACAAGCCGAGTGGTGCCGCCGCCCAGATGGGCAGGGTGTGCGGGCGCAGCAGCCGCCAGCCGAGCAGCATCATCAGCCCGAACGGCGGCAGGAACGGCACCTTGGCCACCACCGGGATCAGCGTGACGAGCGATCCGGCGAGGATGCTCAGCACGGCACGCCTGGCGATGATGCGGTCGGTGCCGTCGTCGACAGGCCCTAGCAGCTTCATTCGGCGGCGGGCCGCGGCGTCGGCGTGGCGCTGGGCGTCGGACGGGGCACCGGCGCGGGAAGATAGGTGCGTTCGACCAGCGCGAAGTCGAGCCCGTCGGGGTTGGCGAGCGCGCGGGCCGGGGCCACGTCGCGCGCGCTCTTGACCACGCGCGCCACCGGCACGCCCGGCGGATAGATGCCGCCGGTGCCCGAGGTCACGAACAGGTCGCCGGCCAGCAACGGCACGTTGACGATGCCGGCCGAGCGGACCTCGACCATGCCGTTGCCTTGCCCTGCGACGATCGCCGACAGCCCGTCCCGGGTGCGCAGCACCGGCACGATGCTTTCGGGATCGATCACCAGCAGGACGCTGGCGGTGTTGGGGCTGGTTTCGACGACGCGGCCGATCAGCCCGTTGGGGCCGCGCACCGGCTGACCGCGCAGCACGCCCTGCCGCGATCCGGCGTTCAGCGTGGCGTAGCGCCGCGTACTGCCGGCCGAGCTGTTGACCAGTCGCGCGGTGACGACCGGCATCGGCGAGCGATCGCGCAAGGCGAGCAGGGCGCGTAAGCGCTGGTTCTCGCGGTTGAGCAGGCGGGCCTGCATCAGATAGCGGCGGGTCGCTTCCTCGCGGGCGCGTAGCGCGCGGTTCTCACTGACCGTGCCGAAATGATCGCCAATGCCGCGCGGGATCGACCCCAGCCCGTCGAGCGTCCAGTCCATCGCGGCGGACACCGGCGTCGTCGCCTCGCGCAGCGCGCCGCGCAGCGAGGCGAAGGCGCGCGGATCGATGATCGAGATCGTCAGCAGGATCGCGCCGAGCAGCGCGCCGGTCGCCGCCATGACATAGGCGGCGAACACGGTATATTGCGCCCGACGTGAAAATCCCGGCCGCAGATTGCGTGGCGGCGCCATTGCCCCCGGTCCTTACGCTTAGACGGCGAGCAACACGCCTTTGTAGATCGGATCCTCGAGCGCGCGGCCGGTGCCAAGCGCGACGCAGGTCAGCGGGTCCTCGGCGACCGTCACCGGCAGGCCGGTTTCGTCGCGCAGCACCTCGTCGATGCCTTGGAGCAGCGCGCCGCCGCCGGTGAGGACGATGCCCTGATCGACGATGTCGGCGGCCAGTTCGGGCGCGGTATTCTCGAGCGCGATCCGCACGCCCTCGACGATCGCGGCGACGGGTTCGGACAGCGCCTCGGCGATCTGGCCCTGGTTGATCTGGATTTCCTTGGGCACCCCGTTCACGAGGTCGCGGCCCTTGATGTAGATGAGCGTGCCGATGCCGTCGGCGGGCGGCTTGGCGGTGCCGACTTCCTGCTTGATCCGCTCGGCGGTGGCTTCGCCGATCAGCAGGTTGTGGTTGCGGCGGACATAGCTGACGATCGCCTCGTCCATCTTGTCGCCGCCGACGCGCACCGAGGTGGAATAGGCGAGGCCGCGCAGCGACAACACGGCGACTTCGGTGGTGCCGCCGCCGATGTCGACGACCATCGACCCGATCGGCTCGGTGACGGGCATGTCGGCCCCGATCGCGGCGGCCATCGGCTCCTCGATCAGCCAGACCTGCGACGCGCCGGCGTTCGACGCGGCATCGCGGATCGCGCGGCGCTCGACGCTGGTCGAGCCCGACGGTACGCAGATCACGATCTGCGGCCAGCGGATGAAGCGGCGCTGGCCATGCACCTTCTGGATGAAGTGCTTGATCATCTGTTCGGCGACGTCGATGTCGGCGATGACCCCGTCGCGAAGCGGGCGGATCGCCTCGATCGAGCCGGGGGTCTTGCCCATCATCAGCTTGGCGTCGTCACCGACCGCCTTGACCCGCTTGACACCGTTCAGCGTCTCGACCGCCACGACCGACGGCTCGTTCAGCACGACGCCGCGACCGCGCAGATACACCACCGTATTAGCGGTGCCGAGATCGATCGCCATATCGTGCGACATGAACTTGAAGAAACGCGAGAAGAAGGCCATCGATACTTCCGTCGTTGCCCGCGTGTCCCGACGCGGCGGTTCGCAGCTTGTACCTCGACCCGTCCGATCGGTTATCCGATCGGTTGCACGATGGCAGTTCCAGGTCGCGGGATGAGGCCGCTTGGGCTAGAGCGATCTCCATGTCAATACGCCGTCTCCCCGAGCATCTCGTCAACCGTATCGCGGCGGGCGAAGTGGTGGAACGCCCTGCTTCCGCGTTGAAAGAACTGGTCGAGAACGCGATCGACGCCGGGGCCAGCCGGATCGCCGTGAAAATCGCCGGTGGCGGCATCGATCTGATCGAGGTGAGCGACGACGGGTGCGGCATGACCCCTCCCGAAATGGCACTTTCGCTCGAACGCCATGCCACATCGAAGCTGCCCGACGACCGGATCGAGGCGGTGACGACGCTGGGATTCCGGGGCGAGGCGCTGCCTTCGATCGCCAGCGTGGCGCGACTCGCGATCGAGAGCCGGCCGGTGGGCGCGGAAGGCTGGCTGCGCACGGTGGACAATGGCGAGGTGGTCGAGGACCGGCCCGCCGCCGTGCCGCCGGGCACGCGCATCCGCGTCGAGGGGCTGTTCGCGCGGGTGCCGGCGCGGCGCAAGTTCCTGCGATCGGCGCGCGCCGAATTCGGCGCCTGCGTCGATCAGGTGAAGCGCCTCGCCATGGCACGCAGCGACATCGCCTTCTCGCTCGATCATGACGGGCGGCGGGTGTTGAGCGTGCAGGGGGCTGAGTCACGGCCCGAGCGGGTCGCGGGCCTGATCGACCGGGCGCTGGCTGCCAATTCGATCGGGCTGGACTGGGCGCGCGAGGGGATGCGGCTGGGCGGGGTCGCCGGGCTGCCGACGTTCCACCGGGGGGTGGCCGATCATCAGTATCTGTTCGTCAACGGTCGGCCGGTGCGCGACCGGTTGCTGGCGGGCGCGGTGCGCGGGGCTTATGCCGAGATGCTGGCGCGTGATCGCCATGCGGTGGTGGCGCTGTTCCTCGACGTCGATCCCGACCTGATCGACGTGAACGTCCATCCGGCCAAGACCGAGGTGCGGTTTCACGATCCCGCCGCCGCGCGCGGGCTGATCGTGGGCGGTCTGCGCCGCGCGCTCGACGAAGCCGGGTTCCGCGCGGCGCAGCGGCCGGCCGACGTGGCGATGACGGCATGGACCAGCGAGCCCGTTGCCGCGCCGCTGCCGCCGCTGGCCGAGGCCGCACCGTCGCCGGGCTTCGCGTTTCACGAACGCCGCCCGACGTTCTTCGCGCCGCCACCACAGGCACGCGCCGAGCCGGCGGTCGAACCGGTGCCGGCGTCGACGCAATTCCCGCTGGGCGCGGCGCGCGGACAGGTCGCGCGAACCTATATCGTCGCCGAAGCCGAGGACGGGCTGGTGCTGGTCGACCAGCATGCCGCGCACGAACGGTTGGTGCTGGAACGGATGCGCAAGGGGCTGGCGACCGGCGGGGTCAAAACCCAGGCGCTGCTGATCCCCGAAGTGGTCGAGCTGGACGAGGTGGCGTGCGACGCGCTGGAGGACCGCGCTGCCGAGCTGGCCGAGTTCGGGCTGGAGCTGGAACGGTTCGGGCCGCGTGCGATGCTGGTACGCGCCACCCCGGCGGTGCTGGGGCAGGGCGATGTCGTCGGCCTTGTCACCGATCTGGCCGACGAGATCCGGGCGCACGATGCCGCGCTGTCGCTCAAGGAACGGATCGATCATGTCGCCGCGACGATGGCGTGCCATGGATCGGTTCGTGCGGGGCGGGTGTTGTCGGTGGCGGAGATGAACGCGCTGCTGCGCGAAATGGAAGTGACGCCGCATTCGGGCCAGTGCAACCATGGTCGCCCGACGTGGATCAAGCTGGCGCATGGCGACATTGAACGGCTGTTCGGCCGGAAATAGGAAGTCAGGATCATGAAGTTCACCGATATCGCAGGCCCGAACGCGATCGACGCGATGCGCGTGCTCGGCCGCCCGACCGACCGGATCGAGGGGCCGCTCAAGGTATCGGGCTGGGCGACCTATGCCGCCGAGTTCGATGTGCCGGGGCAGATGTACGGCGTGATCGTCGGCGCGACGATCGCGCGCGGGCGGATCGTGGCGATCGATTGCAACGAAGCGCTGGCGGCGCCGGGGGTACGGCATGTCGTCACCCATGAGAATGCGGGCGAACTGGCGCTGGGAGACGATCACAAGGTGCCGATGCTGGCCGGGCCGCAGGTCGACCAGTTCGGGCAGGCGGTGGCGCTGGTCGTCGCCGACGGGTTCGAGGCGGCGCGGGCGGCGGCGCGGCTGGTGCGGGTCGACTATGCGGCGGACGAGGGCCGCTTCGATCTGGCGCAGGCGCGTGACGATGCCGCCAAGCCGCACTCGGCGAAACGGCACGGCGATTTCGATACCGCCTTTGCCGAAGCCGAGGTCCGTATCGATGCAACCTACACCACCCCCGACCATGCCCATGCGATGATGGAGCCGCATGCGTCGATCGCCGCGTGGGAGGGCGATACGCTGACGCTGTGGACCGCGAACCAGATGGTCGACTGGGCCGCGCGCGACATGGCGAAGGTGCTCGGCATTCCCAAGGACAAGGTGCGGATCGTCGCGCATCATGTCGGTGGCGGTTTCGGCGGGAAACTGTGGGTGCGCGCCGATGCGGTGCTGGCGGCGGTGGCGGCGAAGGCGGTGGGCAGGCCGGTCAAGGTGGTGCTCGCGCGCCCGCAGGTGTTCAACAACACCACGCATCGCTCGGCCACGATCCAGCGGATACGGCTGGGCGCGACCCGTGACGGCCGGCTGACCGCGATCGGCCATGATAGCTGGTCGGGCGACCTGCCCGGCGGCAGCCCTGAAGGGGCGGGCGCGCAGACCCGGCAGTTGTACGCCGCGCCGAACCGGCTGGTGGTAGAGCGGCTGGCCGAACTGCATCTGCCCGAGAGCAATGCGATGCGTGCGCCGGGCGAAGCGGTGGGGATGATGGCGCTGGAAGGCGCGATGGACGAGCTGGCCGAAACGCTGGGTGTCGATCCGGTCGAGCTGCGCATCCTGAACGATACGCAGGTTGATCCTGAGAAGCCCGAGCGGCGCTTTTCGCACCGCGACCTGATCGGGTGTCTGCGCGAAGGCGCGGCGCGGTTCGGCTGGGAACGGCGGGTGGCCACGCCGGGGCGGGTACGCGACGGGCGCTGGCGGATCGGCATGGGGATGGCGGCGGCGTATCGCGGCAACATCGTGGTCAAATCGGCGGCGCGGGTCGGGATTGGCGCGGACGGCCGTGTCACCGTCACCACCGACATGACCGACATCGGCACCGGCAGCTACACGATCCTCGCGCAGACCGCCGCCGAGATGCTCGGCGTCGAGCTGGATCAGGTGACGGTACGGCTGGGGGAGTCGGGCTTTCCGGTGTCGGCCGGGTCGGGCGGGCAGTTCGGCGCGAACAGCTCGACCGCCGGGGTCTATGCCGCGTGCGTTGGCTTACGCGACCGGATCGCCGAGGCGGTCGGCTTCGATGCCGCCACGGCGCGCTTCGCCGAGGGGCGGGTGTGGTCGGGCAACCGGTCGGTGCCGCTCGGCGAAGCGGCGGGGGCCGACGGGATCGAGGTCGAGGACCGGATCGAGTTCGGCGACCTGACCAAGAAGTTCGTGCAGGCGACGTTCGGCGCGCATTTCGTCGAAGTCGGCGTCGACGACGAAACGTGCGAAATCCGCGTGCGGCGGATGACCGGCGTGTTCGCCGCCGGGCGCATCCTGAACCCCAAGGCGGCACGCAACCAGATATTGGGGGCGATGACGATGGGCGTCGGCGCGGCGCTGACCGAGGAACTGGTGGTCGACGCGCGGCTGGGCGGGTTCATCAACCACGACATGGCCGAATATCATGTGCCGACCCATGCCGACATTCCGCATCAGGAAGTCGTGTTTCTGGAGGAGGAGGACCCGTATTCGTCGCCGATGAAGGCGAAGGGGGTCGGGGAGCTGGGCATCTGTGGCGTCGGCGCGGCGGTGGCCAATGCGGTGTACAATGCCACCGGGGTGCGGGTGCGCGAGTATCCGATCACGCTGGACAAGGTGTTGGCGGGGTTGGACCGGTAAACCCATTCGTCACTCCCGCGCAGGCGGGAGTCCATAGGCGCTGACGGTACGGGAGGGTCGCGACCGCTGGCGGCAATGGATTCCCGCTTTCGCGGGAATGACGCTTGGTGGTGGTGGCGCTACTGGGCCACGTTCGTCATTCCGGCGGAGGCCGGAATCCATGGATACGGGCGTTCTCGCAGGGGCTGCGACCTTGCCTGTCCATGGATCCCGGCCTTCGCCGGGATGACGATCAGGCCGCGACCCGGCGGCGCTCCGCCATTTCGGTGTTGAGCATCTCCGCCAGCAGGAACGCCAGTTCGAGGCTCTGCCCGGCGTTGAGGCGCGGGTCGCAGTGGGTGTGGTAGCGGTCGGCCAGTGCCTGCTCGGTCACCGCGATCGCGCCGCCGGTGCATTCGGTGACGTTCTGCCCTGTCATCTCGGCATGGATGCCACCGGCGTGGCTGCCCTCGGCGCGGTGGACCGCGAAGAAGCCGCGTACTTCCGCGAGGATACGCTCGAACGGCCGCGTCTTGTAGCCGGTCGTCGCCTTGATCGTGTTGCCGTGCATCGGGTCGCACGACCACACCACCGGATGGCCTTCGCGCTGCACCGCGCGGATGAGTTTCGGCAGGCCGCTCTCGATCTTGTCGTGGCCATAGCGGGTGATGAGCGTCATCCGCCCCGGCACACGCTTGGGGTTCAGCGTGTCGAGCATGCGCAGCAGCGCGTCGGGTTCGAGGCTCGGCCCGCATTTGATGCCGATCGGGTTGCCGATGCCGCGCAGGAACTCGACATGCGCCGATCCGTCGAAGCGGGTGCGGTCGCCGATCCACAGGAAATGCGCCGAGGTGTCGTACCAGTCGCCGGTCAGCGAATCCTGCCGGGTCAGCGCCTGTTCGTAGGGCAGCAGCAGCGCTTCGTGGCTGGTGTAGAAGCTGGTCGCCTTCAACTGCGGCACGCTGTCGGCGTCGATGCCGCAGGCCGCCATGAAGTCGAGCGCCTCGCCGATGCGGTCGGCGACGGCGGCGTATTTCTTGGCCCACGGGCTGCGGCCCATGAAGTCGTGGGTCCAGCGATGCACCTGATGCAGATTGGCATAGCCGCCAGTCGCGAACGCGCGCAGCAGGTTGAGCGTCGCCGCCGCCTGCGAATAGCTGCGGATCATGCGCTGCGGATCGGGGATGCGGCCTTCGGGAGTGAAGGCGATGTCGTTGATGTTGTCGCCGCGATAGCTTGGCAGTTCGACGCCGTCGATCACCTCGGTATCGGCCGAGCGCGGCTTGGCGAACTGCCCCGCCATCCGCCCGACCTTCACCGTCGGCAGCTTGGAGGCGAAGGTCAATACCACCGCCATCTGGAGGATGACGCGGAAGGTGTCGCGGATGTTGTTCGGATGGAATTCGGCGAAGCTTTCAGCGCAGTCGCCGCCCTGCAGCAGAAACGCCTTCCCCTGCGCCACCTGCGCCAGTTCGGCGGTCAGGTTGCGCGCTTCGCCGGCGAACACCAGCGGGGGATAGGACGCCAGTGCCTGGGTGGTGGCGTCCAGTGCCGCGCGGTCGGGATAGGTGGGCATCTGGCGCGCTTGCGCGTTGGTCCAGCTATCGGGTGCCCAATTGGCCATGACGAAATCCATGCTACGAAAACGGGTAATTCCCATGCGCGAAACGGCCGCCACGCGCAATGAAGGAAAGCTTTGCCCGCCGGTCGTACGGATCGATCAGCCGTAGCGTTCGGTGAATTCTTCCTGATCCATCACCAGATAGCGGACGAAATCGACCAGTGCCCAGATGCTGGTGACGGCGAGGCCGAACAAGGTGCAGGTCAGCACCAGCATGGCCACCGCCGACGCGGTGCGCCGCAGATAGAAGCGATGGATGCCGAAAATGCCGAGGAAAAAGGCGAGCAGCGCGGCGGCCAGCTTGTCCTTGCGTCCCCGCCGGCGCTGGCTCGGCGCTTCGGCCGGGCGCGGTACGATCGTGCCGGGGACGTGATAGATGCGCAGCGCGCGGCCGTTCGAACTCTCGAAGTCCACATGCGCGCCGACCGCCGGGCCGATGCGGTCGCTCCAGTCGTCGGGCTCGAACCAGTAGCGCTGGCCATCGTCGCCGGCGATCCGCCCCTCGCGTCCGTCCCGATCGACGCCCAGTACCTGTCCCCGCATATCGTCCCCCGATGATTCGTGGGCGGATATGACGGGGAAGGGGTGGGGGGTGCAAGGGGTTAGCGTTGCTTGCCTGCCCCTCCCTGGAAGGGAGGAGTCGGGGTGGGTCGGCCCGCGAGAGAAGGTTGCGCGTACCTCGGGCCTACCCACCCCCAGCCCCTCCCTTGTCAGGGAGGGGAGCGAGTTACGGCAACGTCGGCCGCCAGTCCCAGGCCAAGGGATCGCCGTCCATCACCTCGATTCCCGCGCCCGTCAGTTCGTCGCGGATTGCGTCGCTGGCGGCGAAATCTTTCGCGGCGCGGGCCTCACGCCTTGCGGCGAGGCGAACCTCGACCGTGTCGGCATCGATCATCGCTCTGGCCGGGCGCAGGCGCAGTTCGGCGCGGTCGAGCGACCCCAGCCGCAGCCCGAGCACTTCGTCGAAATCGGCGAGCGCCGCGATCCGGTCGGCGGGCGACAGCTTCTTGTCGGCGAGCATCTCGTCGAGCACCGGCAGCGCGCGCGGCGTGCCCAGATCGTCGGACACCGCCGTGTCGAGGCGTTCCCGATAGGCGGCGGCCTTGCCCGCATCGCCCTCGCCCGATGCACGCGCTTTGAGCGCGGTGACGGTCATCACCAGCCGCTTCAACCGGGTCAGCGCCGCCAGCAGATTGTCGGGCGAGAATTCCAGTTCGGAGCGATACTGCGCCGACAGGCACATCAACCGATAGGCGAGCGGATGCACCCCGGCGTCGATCAGCGTCCGGAGCGTGGTGAAGCCGCCCTTCGACTTCGACATCTTGCCTGACCGATCGACGAGGAAGTTGTTGTGCAGCCAGAACGCCGCACCACTGTCGCCGCAGCCGCACCATGCCTGGTTCTGCGCGATCTCGTTGGGGTGATGCACCTCGCGGTGGTCGATGCCGCCGGTGTGGATGTCGAACGGGGCACCCAGATATTTCAGGCTCATCACCGAGCATTCGAGATGCCAGCCCGGCGCGCCCTTGCCCCAAGGGGAATCCCATTCCATCTGGCGGCTCTCACCGGCCGGGGTCTTGCGCCAGATCGCGAAGTCCTGCGGATGGCGCTTGCCCGCCACCGGATCGATCCGGCCCTCGGCGGCATCGTCCTGTCCGCCAGCCAGCGCGCCATAGTCGGGCACGGTCGAACTGTCGAAATACAGGCCGCTGTCGAGTTCGTAGCAATGGCCCGGCGCGATCTTTTCGGCGAAGGCGATCATCTCGGCGATGTGGTCGGTCGCGACCGACCAGCGGGTCGGATCGTCGATGTTGAGGTCGCGCAGGTTGGTCTTGAACGCCTGCGTATAATGCGCGGCGATTTCCCAGATCGATTGCGCGTGTGCCTTGGCGGCCGCTTCCATCTTGTCGTCGCCGGCATCGGCGTCGGAGGTCAGATGGCCGACGTCGGTGATGTTGATGACGTGCGTCAGGGCATAGCCCTTCCAACGCAGCACGCGGCTGAGCGTATCGGTGAACACATAGGCGCGCAGATTGCCGATGTGGGCATAGTTATAGACCGTCGGCCCACACGAATACATGCGCACCCCCCGGGCGGGATCGAGCGGCTGGAACGGCTGAAGCGTGCGCGTCAGCGAATTATGGAGCGAAAGCGGGGCACCGTGCATGGGCGGGCGTGTAGCGCGCCGCGTCCCGTCTGCAAATCGCTACCGTTCGGCGGGTAAATCGGCCGCGTGGCGGAACGCCCGCCGATACGGACGGTTGGTCCCGTCGTGATCGAAAAATGATTGCCGATCAATAACTTGATTCACATCAACCACCGGATGCCCTGTATCCGGCCAGCGGGAGAGCATGGCCATGGCCGAACCCGATTATCCCGGCGACATCGTTCACGACGATGCGCCCGCCTTTACCGCCAAGGACAAGGCCGAGCGCAGGACAGCCGCCCCACACGGCGAATCGTCGGTGTCGGGCGTCGCGGTGACGATCAATCGTCCGGCACGCGAGCTTTATGCCTATTGGCGCGACTTCGCGAACCTCGCGACCTTCATGCTGAACATCGAAGCGATCGACGTGATCGACCGGGAGCGGTCGCACTGGGTCGTGAAGGGACCGAACGGTCCGTATGAATGGGACGCGGTCGTCACCGAGGATGTCGAGGGCGAGCGGATCGGCTGGAAGGCCGAGAACGCCGATGTTGCCAACAGTGGGCAGGTGTCGTTCACTGAAGCCGCGCCCGGACGCGGCACCGTCGTCACCGCGACGATCGCCTATGATCCACCCGGCGGCATCGTCGGCAAGATCGTCGCCAAGGTGACGCAGCAGGAACCGGCGATCCAGGCGCGTCGCGACCTGCGCCGTTTCAAGCAACTGATGGAGACGGGCGAGATCGCGACGACGACTCCCCCCAACCGCGAACCCAAATCGTAAAGGAGCGGCCGCCATGCGCGCACTTACCTGGCACGGCAAGCACGACGTCCGCGTCGACAACGTTCCCGATCCCGAGATCATCAATCCGCGCGACGCGATCATCAAGATCACCTCGACCGCGATCTGCGGGTCGGACCTGCACCTGTACGACGGCTATATCCCGACGATGCAGGCGGGCGACATTCTCGGCCATGAATTCATGGGCGAGGTGGTCGAGACGGGTTCCAGGTCCACGCTGAAGAAGGGGCAGCGCGTCGTCGTGCCCTTCGTTATCGCCTGCGGAAGCTGCTACCATTGTTCCAAGCAGCAATATTCGGGCTGCGACAACGGCAACCCGGCCGACAATCAGGATATTGCGCAGGAACTGTGGGGGCAGGTCGCCCCCGGCCTGTTCGGCTACAGCCACATGACCGGCGGCTATCCCGGCGGGCAGGCGGAATATGTCCGCGTGCCGTTCAGCGATGTCGGGCCGATCGTAATCCCCGACGGGATCGACGACGACAAGGTGCTGTTCCTGTCCGACATCCTCCCCACCGGATGGATGGCGGCCGAGAATGCCGACATCGAGGACGGCGATATTGTCGCGATATGGGGCTGTGGTCCGGTCGGGCTGTTCGCGATCCAGTCGGCGTTGCTGATGGGCGCGCACCGCGTGATCGCGATCGATCATTTCCCGCACCGGCTGACGCTGGCCAAGGGACTGGGGGCAGAAGTCCTCAATTTCGAGGAAACCGACATCTACGACGCGCTGATGACGATGACCGGCGGGATCGGACCCGATGCGGTGATCGACAGCGTCGGGTTGGAGAGTCACGGGTTGTTCGTGGACAATATCGTCGATCAGATCAAGGCGTCGACCTTCCTTGGCACCGATCGGCCGCATGCGCTTCGGCAGGCGATCGTCGCGTGTCGCAAGGGGGGCCGCGTTTCGGTGCCCGGCGTCTATGGCGGGATGATCGACAAATTCCCGTTCGGCGCGCTGATGGAAAAGGGGCTGACGCTCAAGACCGGGCAGACGCATGTCCAGCGCTATCTGCCCGGCTTGTTGGCGGCGATCATGGAGGACAAGATCGACACGACCTTCCTGATTTCCGACCGGATGGCGCTGGAGGATGCGCCCGAGGGTTACCGGAAATTCCACGACGAACAAAATGTCTGCACCAAGGTCGTGCTGAAGCCCGATTGGGCAAAAGCGGCGACCGGTTGATCGACGGTTCCGCCCGGCGGCGGGGGACGCTACCCCCGCCGCGCCTTCACGAACGCATCGACGTTGCGCGCCAGCACCGTCATCGGTACGCCGCCGCCCTGCACGACCGCGTCGTTGAACGCCTTGAAGTCATAGCGCGGCCCCAGTGCTTGCTCGGCAACCCCGCGCAGGCGGACGATTTCGGAATGGCCGACCTTGTAGCCGCACGCCTGCCCCGGCCACGAGCAATAGCGATCGACCTCGCCCGATACCTCGTCGACGCTCGATCCGTTGGTGGTGGCGAACCAGTCGATCGCTTGGGCCCGCGTCCAGCGCTTGGCGTGCAGCCCGGTATCGACCACCATCCGGCAGGCGCGGAACGCCAGCGACTGGAGATAGCCGAGCCGTCCGACGGGATCGCCGTCATATACGCCCAATTCATCGCCCAGTTGCTCGGCATACAGCGCCCAGCCTTCGGAAAAGGCGTTGAACTGGAGCAGCGAGCGGACCAGCGGCAGGCGGAAGGTATATTCGCCCTGCCACACATGGCCGGGGATCGCTTCGTGATACACCAAGGTCGGCAGCGAATAGCGCGTCCAGATGCCGGTGGTGCGCAGGTTGATCCATATGCGCCCGGGCGTCTTGCCGTCGATCGATCCCGCCCCGCCATAGGCGCCGGGTGCGCCGGCCTCCTCGACCGGCGGGATGCGCTTCACCTCGACATTGCCCGGCGCCAGCGTGTTGAACGCGCGCGGCATCCGGCCGCGAATATCGCTCAGGCGGTTCTGGACCAGCGCCATGATCTGCGCGCGACCGGGATCGCCTTCGGGAAAGACGAAGCGCGGGTCCTTGCCGAGCGCAGTCATTCGCTCGCCGACCGATCCTTGCGTATAGCCGAGCTTGCGCAGGATCGGGTCCATCTGCCCCTGCAACCGCGCCAGTTCGTCGCGGCCCTGCGCATGGACCTCGTCCGGGGTCATCGTCGTGGTGGTCGAGGCGCGCAGGGCCCATGCGTACCAGCGATCACCCTGCGGCCGTGCCCATAGCCCGGCGTTCGACGTCGCCTTCGCCCGATCGGCGCGGACCGCCGCGATCTGTCGGTCGAGCGCGGGGCCGCCCTTGTCGCGGGCGATTGCGGTGGCGCGGGCGGCCCAGTCGCCCGGAATGTCCTTCGTCCGCCACGCAAGCGAAGTGACGATGTCCCAGCCTGCCGGATCGCCGCTACGCGCCTTGCCCAGTTGCAGCAGCGTCTTGTCGAGCAGGAAGTCGGGCGCGACCACCCCCATCGCCGAGGCCGCGCGCATCCGGTCGGTTTCGCCGTCCAGTTGCGTGGCATAGCTCTCCAGCCGGGCCAGATAGGCGTCGGCATCGGCGCGGGTCGCGATGGTATGATCGCTGTCGAGGAAACGCGGCACGTCGAGATATGCGCCGACGTTCTGGATCACGACATAGGGCGTGTTGCGCCAGCCACCGACCGCGACGTCGCCATAGGGCAGCGCGAACCCGTCGAGCGCGGTTTCGAACGCGGTGCGCACCACGTCGACATCGGTGCGGGTGGCGGGCGACAGTTTCGTCGTGTCGATGGCCTTGAGCGTCGCGACATGCCGGCGCAGATGGTCGGCGACCTTGCGCTGCCCCGCCGCCGATCGGTCGCCAAGCTGCGACTTGAGTGCCGCCCGCGCGCCGGTATCGATGCCCAGCCCGGTCGCGCCCTCGGGATTGTCGGCGAGCAGCGCCTCGGCGATGCGCGACAGCGTCGCTTCGGCCGATGCGTCCGCCGTGCTTTTGGCAGGGGCCTGCGCGCGGGCGGGGAGGGCGGTGACGAGCGTCGAGGCGGCGGCACCCGCGATCCAGTCGCGGCGGGTGAGGTCCATGGGCGTTCCTTCGGGCAAGATCGTTCGCGCCGATACTTGTCCGCCCGTTCGGCGACGTCAATCGGCGGCGGTGACGTTCAGCACCGATCCCGACACCCCGACGATGCGAACGCGGGTGCCGATCGCCTGATCGGTGCCGCGCGCGATCCAGTCGCTGTCGCCGACGCGCACCCGGCCGGTGCCCCCGGCGATCGGTTCGATCACCACCACCTCCTGCCCGATCAGCCGCGCAGCCCGATCGTTGAGCAACGGATCGGCGCTGTCGACCGGATAGTCGGCGTACCAGCGTCGCCCGACCAGTACCGTCACTACGCTCCACGCGCCGAACACGACCAGTTCGGCGGGCAACGTCAGCGGCGGGAACAACAGCGCGAGCAGTCCGGTGATCGCGGCGGCGAGCGCCACGAACACGAGGAACACGCCCGGCACCGCCAGTTCGGCGACGCCCAGCGCCACCGCCAGCATCAGCCAGAGATAGCCGCTGTCGATCACCGCTGGTACGGGTCCGCCGCCGCATGTTCGGCGGTCAGCGGCACGCTCGGTTTGGCCGGGGCAGCGGCCTTGACCTCGCCCAGCGCTTCCTTGGCAAGTTGGCCGATGCCGCCCAGCGTCCCGATCAACTGCGTCGCCTCGACCGGGAACAGGATCGTCTTGGCATTGGGGCTAGTGGCGAATTTGCCGACCGCCTCGACATATTTCTGCGCGATGAAATAGTTGATCGCCTGCGTGCCCCCCGCCTCGATCGCGTCGCTGACCACGCGCGTCGCCATCGCCTCGGCCTCGGCGGCGCGTTCGCGTGCTTCGGAATCGCGGAACGCCGATTCGCGCCGGCCCTCGGCTTCGAGGATGCGCGCCTGTTTCTGTCCTTCGGCGCGCAGGATTTCGGAAGCGCGGGTGCCCTCGGCTTCGAGGATGTTGGCGCGCTTCTCGCGCTCGGCCTTCATCTGGCGGCCCATCGCGTTGACGATGTCGGCGGGCGGGCGGATGTCCTTGATCTCGACGCGGGTGATCTTCACCCCCCATGGATTGGTCGCATGGTCGACGACGCCCAGCAGCCGCGCGTTAATCTCGTCGCGCTTCGACAGCGTCTCGTCGAGGTCCATCGATCCCATGACGGTGCGCAGGTTGGTGGTCGTGATCTGCTGGAGCGCGATATACAGGTCGGATACCTCATAGGCCGCCTTGGCGGGATCGAGCACCTGGAAGAACACGACGCCGTCGGTCGACACCATCGCATTGTCGCGGGTGATGATCTCCTGCCCCGGAATGTCGATGACCTGTTCCATCATGTTGATCTTGTGCCCGACGCGGTAGAAGAACGCGGGGTAGAAATTGAACCCCGGCCGGGCGACGGCGGTGAAGCGGCCGAAATGTTCGATGGTATATTGATAGCCCTGCGTGACGATCTTCACGCTGGCGAACAGATAGAGCAGCACCAGCAGGACCAGCCCTGCGATCACGCCCAATATCATCGCGTCTCTCCCTGCTTGCCTGCAACCGCCATACCCTAGCATAGCGGCGCGATGGACCAAGCCCGAACCCTGCCGCCGCGATCGTTGCTGTTCGTTCCCGCGTCGCGCCCGCGCATGATCGCCAAGGCGGCGAGCCTCGCGGCGGACTGGATCATCCTCGATCTGGAGGATGCGGTGCGCGAGGACGAGAAGGATACCGCGCGCGCCGGCCTTGCCGAAGCATTGGCGACGCTGGGCGACCGGCCGGTCGGGGTGCGGATCAACCCGCTCGACGGCGTGCATGCCGCCGCCGACCTCGCGGTACTGGCGACAATCGATCCGGCGCTGGTCGTCGTGCCCAAGGTGGAAGATGCCGCCGGCCTCGCGCCGCTTGGGGGCCGGGCTTTGCTGCCGATGATCGAGACGCCGGGGGGTGTGCTGGCCGCCGCGTCGATCGCTGCCGCGCCGGGCGTCGTCGGGCTGATGGTCGGCACCAACGATCTGGCGGCGACGCTGCGCCTGCCGCCGCACGCGCCGCGATCGTCGCTGGCGCATGCGTTGCAGGCGGTGGTGCTGGCGGCGCGGGCGGCGGGCGGCTGGGCGATCGACGGGGTGTTCAACGCGCTCGCCGACGCGCAGGGCCTCGCCGCCGAATGTGCCGAGGGGCGGCTGCTCGGCTTCGACGGCAAGTCGCTGATCCACCCCGATCAGGTCGCGCTCGCCAACGCCGCCTTCGCGCCGTCCGACGCCGAACTGGCCGACGCGCACGCGCTGATCGCGGCGGCGCGCGGCGGGGCGGAGCGGTTCCGCGACCGGATGGTCGAGGATCTGCATGTCGAAACCGCCCGCGCGCTGATCGCCCGTTCGCGACGATAACTGCGCGTTGACGCTTGCCCGTCACGTTTCGGATCGATAGTGGGGCGCATGTCGCTCCGCCCGATCCTCGGACTCGCCGCCGGCCTGCTCGCCGCGACGTCCGCCTTCGCCCAAACGATCACCCCGCAGATGCTGCGCGATCATGTCGCGGTGCTCGCCAGCGACGAGTATGAAGGGCGCGAACCCGGCACCGCCGGAGGCGAGCGCGCCGAAGCCTATGTGACGCAGGCGTTTGCCGCCGCCGGCCTCAAACCCGGCGCGCCCGATGGCCGCTGGCGGCAGGAAGTGGCAATGACCGATGTTCGCGCCGCGACGATCGCCGGCACGGTGACGCGCGGCGGCAAGCAGGTGGCGCTCGGGGCGAACCAGATCGCGGGACTTGGCCTTGCTCCCACGACCAGCATCACCCGCGCGCCGTTGGTGTTCGTCGGACGCGGCGCGCCCGATCAGATGGCGGGCACCGACCTGACCGGCGCGGTCGCGGTGGTGATCGGTGGCACCGCGCCCGATGCGCCGCCGGTGCCCAACGCCGATCGCAATGCGGCATTGCAGGCGGCGGGCGCGCTCGGCGTACTGCTGATCGCCTCGGCGCAGGCACCATGGGCAGACGTTGCGCATTCCTTCTCGGAACTGACGATCGCCGGTCCGGTCAAGCGGCCCGGCTTCACCGGCCTAGTGTCGGCCGATGCGGCGCAGCTTTTGCTGGGCCGGAGCGCCGCAGACCTGCGCACGGCGGCGATCGCGCCGACCTTCCGCCCGGTCCGCTCCGACACGACGATCGATATTGCCGCGACCGGCACCGCGCGCCGCTATACCACCGCCAACATCGTCGGCATGCTCCCCGGCACGCAGCGCCCGAACGAGGCGGTGCTGCTGTCGGCGCACTGGGACCATATCGGCATCTGCGCCCCCGAAGGTGCTGCCGACCGCATCTGCAACGGTGCCGCCGACAACGCCAGCGGCACCGCGATCCTGATCGAAGTGGCCCGGGTGCTGGCGAAACAGCCGCGTAGCCCACGCAGCGTCTATTTCGTCGCGACCACGGCGGAGGAAAAGGGTCTGATCGGCGCGGACGCCTATGCCGCCGCGATCGTCGATACGCCGCTCAAGGTCGTCGCCAACCTCAACATCGATACTGCGGCGATCGTGCCCGTCGGCATGCCGGTGGCGATGGTCGGGCGCGGCAACCACCCCACGATCGACGCGATCGTCGACCAGACTGCCCGCGCGATCGGCCGCAAGGTCGATACCGATACCGAGGCCAACATCATGGTCCAGCGGCAGGACGGCTGGGCGTTTGGCCAGCGCGGCATCCCTGCCGTCATGGCGACCGGGTCGGTCAGCGACATGAAGCGGCTGTTCGCCTATCTCGACGGGCCGTATCACAAGCCGACCGACGACATGGCGCATATCGACCTGACCGGCGCGGCCGAGGATGCCAATTTGCACGTAGCACTCGCCCGCGCGCTGGCCGATCCCACGCGCTACCCGACCCCCGCCGCCCCCGCCCAACCGACGAAGTAAAGAAGCGACCCCCAATGGACATCACCCTCGGCCTCACCTTCGACGACGTGCTGCTGGTTCCGCAGGAATCGGACGTTCTGCCCAGCCAGGCCGACCCGCGCACCCGCGTCGCCCGCGATCTGGCGCTCAACATCCCGTTCCTCTCGTCGGCGATGGACACCGTGACCGAGGCCGACATGGCGATCGTCATGGCGCAACTGGGCGGCATCGGCGTGCTTCACCGCAACCTGACGATCGAGGAACAGACGGCGGCGGTGCGCGCGGTCAAGCGGTTCGAGAGCGGCATGGTCGTCAACCCGATCACCATCGCCGCCGACGCGCCGCTGTCTGCCGCGCGCGCGCTGATGCAGCGCCACCGGATCAGTGGCATCCCGGTGGTCGAAGGGTCGGGCAAGCTGGTCGGCATCCTCACCAACCGCGACGTGCGCTTCGCCGAGAACCCGGACCAGCCGGTCGCCGAGCTGATGACGCACGAGAATCTGTCGACGGTCCGTGTCGGCGTTTCGCAGGAAGAGGCGCGCCGCCAGCTTCACCAGCGCCGGATCGAAAAGCTGCTGGTCGTCGACGACAAGTATCATTGCGTCGGTCTCATCACCGTCAAGGACATCGAAAAGGCCGTCACCTATCCCAACGCGACCAAGGACGGCACCGGCCGCCTGCGCGTCGCCGCCGCCACGACCGTCGGCGACAAGGGCTATGAGCGGACCGAGGCGCTGATCGACGCGGAATGCGACCTGATCGTCATCGACACCGCGCACGGCCACAACCGGCAGGTCGCCGAGGCGGTCCGCCGGGTGAAGGCGATCGCGCCGCACGTCCAGGTCATCGCCGGCAACGTGGCGACCGGCGAGGCGACCCGCGCGCTGATCGATGCAGGGGCGGACGGCATCAAGGTCGGCATCGGGCCGGGATCGATCTGTACCACCCGCGTCGTGGCGGGCGTCGGCGTGCCGCAATTGACCGCGGTGATGGACGCGGCGAAGGCAGCGGCGGGCACCGGCGTGCCGGTGATCGCCGACGGCGGCATCCGCACGTCGGGCGACGTCGCCAAGGCGCTGGCGGCCGGCGCGTCGGCGGTGATGATCGGATCGCTGCTGGCCGGCACCGAGGAAGCACCAGGCGAAACCTTCCTGTATCAGGGGCGCGCCTACAAGAGCTATCGCGGCATGGGATCGGTCGGGGCGATGGCCAAGGGATCGGCCGACCGCTATTTCCAGCAGGACATCAAGGACCAGTTGAAGCTGGTGCCCGAGGGGATCGAGGGGCAGGTGGCGTTCAAGGGCCCCGCCAAGGACGTCATCCACCAGTTGGTCGGCGGCGTGAAGGCGGCGATGGGCTATACCGGATCGAATACCATCACCGATCTTCAGGACCGCGCGCGTTTCGTCCGCATCACCAATGCGGGCCTGCGCGAGAGCCATGTTCATGACGTGACGATCACCCGCGAAGCGCCCAATTATCCGACGCGGTAAGCACGCGAAGCGCGGCCGTCCGACTGGATTGATGTAGGTTATGTTGGTAGCGTCGCGCATGATTTTTCAGGATAACTGCGCATGACCCCGGCGGCCCGGACCCAGGCGGCGATCGATCTGGTCGATGCGATTCTCGATGCGGCGCGCGCTGGCGGCGCGGCGGGCGATCAGGTGGCGAAGCGTTTCTTCGCCGCGCGGCGCTATGCCGGCTCCAAGGACCGGCGGGCGATCCGCACGCTCGCCTATGATGCGGTGCGCCGTTTTGGCGAACCGCCGGTCAGCGCGCGTTCGGCCATCCTCGCGATGGCCGATGCCGATCCGCTGCTGGCGGCGACCTTCGACGGCGCACCTTATGGCCCGGCGCCGATCGAGCCCGGCGAACCCCGCGCGGAGGCGGGGCCGGCGCCGCGCTGGCTGGTCGAGGCGTTCGCCGCCGCCGGCTTGGGCGACACCGAACTCGTTGCGTTGCTCGACCGCGCCCCGCTCGACATTCGCGTCAACCGGCTGACTGCCGATCGCGACACGGTGCTGGCCGAGATCGGTGGCGAGCCCGCCGTCGATCTGCCCGACGCCATTCGCTTGCCCGCGGATGCCGCGATCGATCAGAACGGCGTGCTGAACGACGGTCGCGGCGAGGTGCAGGACATCGGCAGCCAGATCGTGTCGCTCGCCACCTGTGCCGAACCGGGCGGCTTCGCGATCGACTTGTGCGCGGGTGGCGGCGGCAAGACGCTGGCGATCGCCGCGCAGATGAACGGGCAGGGGCGTATCCTCGCCACCGATACCGATCGTCCGCGCCTGTCGCGCCTTGGCCCCCGCGCCGCGCGTGCCGGGGTGACGATCGCCGAACCCCGGCTGATCGATCCGGGCAAGGAAATCGCGATGCTCGCCGATGTCGTCGGACAGGCCGATTGGGTGATGGTCGACGCGCCCTGTTCCGGCACCGGTACATGGCGGCGCAACCCCGAAGCGCGCTGGCGGCTGACCCCCGATCGGTTGGCGCGGGTGGTGGCAACGCAGGCGCGGCTGCTCGACGTAGCGGCGGAACTGACCGCGCCGGCGGGCACGATCACCTATGTCGTCTGCTCGCTGCTCGACGACGAAGGCGCGGAACAGGTCACAGCGTTCCTAGGGCGCCGTCCCGACTGGCGCGCGCTGCCGCTTGCATTGCCGCGCGGGCGCGTCCACGGTTCGGGCATGCGCCTGACCCCCGCCCATGACTCCACCGACGGTTTCTTCGTCGCGCGGCTGGGCCGGGCCTGACGCGCAGGGCACGGGACAACCGGAGATGTTGATGCGGATTACCTCGGTCTCGGTGGCAGCGGCGCTTGCCCTTATCTGCGCCTCCACGTCCTTGAGCGGCCAGCGCCCCGATGCGCAGATCGACCCGCGTTCGATGGCGTTGCTGCAACAGGGGCGCGCGGCGCAGGCCGCCGGCGACACGAGCGGTGCGACCGGACTGATCGAAAGCGCGCTGGTGATCGATCCGCGCAACCGGCAGGCGTTCGTGGCGCTGGCCGACATCGCCCGCGCACAGGGGCTGCCCGGCAAATCGATCCGCCTCTACCGCGAGGCGCTGACGCTCGAACCCAATGACGTCGCCGCGCTGAAGGGCGAGGGCGAGGCGCTGGTGCAAAAGGGTGCCGTGACCAAGGCGCGCGAGACGCTGGCAAAGCTGCGCACGGTATGTGGTGCGACCTGCCCGGCGGCGGGCGAACTGGCGGCGGTGATCGCCAAGGGTCCGCCGGTGACGGCCACCGCGCAGCAGACGCCGCCGGTGGTGCCGGGCACGGCGGGCGCGACGCAGCAGTAACGGGGGGGGAGCGGGATGATGCGGTTGTTGATTCCGGGAACGGCCGCGTTGATCGCCGCGCCTGCATTGGCGCAGGAGGATGTGCGCCCCTCTCATATCCAGGTGCAGGGTATGGCGATCGTCGAAACCAGCCCCGACAAGGCGCAAATGACCTATTCGGTCAATGGCGAGGGCAAGACCGCAGACGATGCAAGCCGTGCATTGGCGACGAAGCAGAAGGCCATTCGCGACGGAATCGCCTCGTTGCTTGGTCGCAACGCGGAACTGACGACGAGCGACGTAACGATCGGCGAAGTCCGCGCGCCGCAATGCGACGCCAATCCTTATGGCCGGCCACGGTTGAGCGAGGGACCGTGCGCCGTGATCGGTTATATCGCGACGATTTCCGGCATGGTGCGAACCGGGGCGGTGGATCGCATCGGAACTGCCGTGGGCCTTGCGGGACGACTGGGTGCTCGCGATGCCCGGATGCAGCGCTTCGATCTGGCCGATCCGGGCGCGGCAAAGCGGCGTGCGATCACCGCCGCGATCGCCGATGCCCGTCGCCGTGCGGAAGCGCTGGCCAGTGGCGCGGGCGTCCGTCTCGGAGAATTGCTGACGCTCAGCGACCAGAACGGCGGCGATGTCGTAGTGCAGGGGATCGAGGCGTCGGACATCGGTGCATTTTCCGGGCCGCCGGCACCACCGGCTCCGCCCGCGCCTGTCCCGATCGACGTCAAACCCCGCCCGATCGAAACCCGTGCCACGGTCTACGCTCGCTTCGCGATTGCGCGCTAGAGACAGACGTCATCCCAGCGAAGCTGGGATCTCTCGGTGGTGGCGCACGGCAAAAGCCGCTCGAAACCCCGGCCTTCGCTGGGGCGACGCTTCGGTTCGGATGAAGCAAACGTCACGCGGTAATCGGCCGGCACCCGCAACCGGGCACCGGCCGGACGGCATCAGCCGACGATTTCTTCGGGCTTGAAGAAGAAGTCGATCTCGATCTTCGCATTCTCTTCCGAATCCGATCCGTGGACCGAATTGGCTTCGATCGATTCGGCCAGTTCCTTGCGGATCGTGCCAGCATCGGCGTTCGCCGGGTTCGTCGCGCCCATGATGTCGCGGTTCGCCTGCACGGCGTTCTCGCCTTCCAGCACCTGCACGACGACCGGACCCGAGATCATGAACGACACCAGATCGTTGAAGAACGGACGCTCGCGGTGGACGCCGTAGAAGCCCTCGGCCTGCTCGCGGGTCATCTGGATGCGCTTGGAGGCGACGACGCGCAGACCGGCTTCCTCCAGCATCTTGGTGACTGCGCCGGTCAGGTTGCGGCGGGTGGCATCGGGCTTGATGATCGAGAAGGTACGGGTGGCGGCCATGGTGGTCGCGGCTCCTGCGTTATGGTGTTTTGGTCGCGGCTCCCTAGTCGGGCAACCCCCGACAAGCAAGGCTCACGCCGCCTGTTCCCAGCCGCCGTCGCCCTGCCGCCAGTAGCGCCGCTCGATGCCGTCGCGCTCGCCCAGTGCCTTCCATGCGGCGCGTGCGGCGGCGATGTGATCCTCGCCGAAGAAGTGGAACGCACGGTCGAACCCCAGCGCGGCGTCGCGCCAGCGCCCGTCGACGATCGCGACGTTGCGCGCCCCATTGGCGGGGGTGGGGTCGGCGGCGATCAGCACCGCCTGCGCGGCGTCGTTGCCGGTTCCCGCCTCGGCATGCGGCAGGAAGCTGTCGCGTGCATAGGTCCACAGCAGCGTGTCGATCACGCGGCGCTGGTCGGCATCGTCCGACAGCAGCAGCAACCGCTCGCCGGCGTCGTGCAGCCGCGCGGCGATGCGTGGCAACACCCGGTCGAGCGGGCTGCGGGTCAGGTGGTAGAAGTCGACTTTCATGACGCCTTTTCGTCGTTCCCGCGCAGGCGGGAACCCATTGCCGCTGCCGTTTCGAATCCATTCGCTACGTCGGCGTCAATGGATTCCCGCCTGCGCGGGAATGACGGCTATTCCTCGAAATTGTCCTTCACGAACCGGTCGAGCAGCCGCACGCCGAACCCGGTCGCACCCTTGTCATGATGGGTGCCCGGCTTGTCGGCCCACACCATCCCGGCAATGTCGAGATGCGCCCAGCGTACGCCGTCCTCGATGTAGCGCTTGAGGAACTGCGCGGCGGTGATCGATCCCGCGCCGCGCGGGCCGATGTTCTTCATGTCGGCGATCGGCGAATCGAGCAGCTTGTCGTACGCCGGCGATAGCGGGAAGCGCCACAGCAGGTCGCCCGACTCCTTCGATGCCGCCAGCAACTCGTCGGCCAACGAATCGTCGTTGGCGAACATGCCGCCATGCTCGCTGCCAAGGCTGATAATCATCGCGCCGGTCAGCGTGGCGAGGTCGACGATCGTCGCCGGCGAATGCGTCCGCTGGACCCACGTCAGCACGTCGCACAGCACCAGCCGCCCCTCGGCGTCGGTGTTGAGCACCTCGATCGTCTGGCCCGACATGCTGGTGACGACGTCACCGGGGCGCATCGCCTTGCCGTCGGGCATGTTCTCGACAAGGCCGACCACGCCGACGACGTTCGCCTTCGCCTTGCGCGTGGCGATCGCCTTCATCGCGCCCGCCACGGCGCCGGCACCGCCCATGTCCCACTTCATGTCCTCCATGCCGGGTCCGGGTTTCAGCGAGATGCCGCCGGTGTCGAAGGTCACGCCCTTGCCGACCAGCGCGACGTCGGTGGTGTCGCCGCCCTTGCCGTGCCAGCGCATCGCCAGCAGCCGCGCTTCCTTTTCCGAGCCGAGGCTGACGCCCAGCAGCGCGCCCATGCCCAGTTCGGCCATCTGCCGTTCGTCGAGGATGGTCAGCTCGATCCCCAGCGCTTCCAGCTCGCGGCACTTCTCGACGAAGCTGACCGGATAGAGGACGTTCGGCGGATCGGTGACGAGCGTGCGGGTAAGGTCCAGCCCCTGCGTGATCGCATCGGCGGCGACGAAGGCGTCGTCGATCCCGTCGGGCGCACCAACGATGGTAATCGTCGTCAGCGTCGGCTTCGATCGTTCGGGCAGCTTGGTGCGATAGCCGTCCTGCCGCCAGCCGCGCTGCGCCGCCGTCGCCGCGAACCGCGCAACCGCCGCCGCGTCGGGCGCGGTCGCCAGCGCGCCGAAATCGACGGTCAGCTCGGTGAGGCCCGACAGCAGGAACCGCCCGGTCAGCGCGCCGCCCGCCTTTTCCAGCGCCACGCCGCCGCCGTCACCGATGCCGAGCAGGATCACCCGACCCGCGTCGCCGCCCTCGATGCCGGGTACGAAGACCTCGGCGATCGATCCCGCCTCACCATCGAAGCGACCCGCCCGCGCCGCGCCAGCGACGAGCGCCGCAACCGCATCATCCAGTCCGGCGGCGGCGGCGCGGTCGAGCCCGCCCGTCGCGATCGGCAGGACGAGGGCGGGGGGAATTTCGCTACGCTGGGCGAACTGGATCGAGATCGACATGAATTTCCTTTGTACTACGCGGGCGTCGGCGCGCCGGCTATCTTGGCGCGCCCGTCCCGGCACGTAAAGCGGGTGGACGGCGATTGCGGTTCCCGGGCGACGATGCAATAGGCGTTGCGACAGGCGCGATCAGGGCACCGACGGCATTGGGGAATCTGGACTAGTGAAGCGTGCGTTCGGGTCGCTGGCCCTTGGCCTGACGCTGGCGGTCGCCGGCCCTGCGCTGGCGCAGGACCTGCAGGATCGCGCTGCGCCTCCGCCGCCGCCCGAAAGCGCGCTGCCGACGCCGGCGAGCGCCGACCAGATCGATTTCTCGTCCGACCTGCTCGAATATGACAGCAACGCCGACATCGTCACCGCCAGCGGCGAAGTGCGGCTGCTGCGCGACGGCAATCGCCTGCGCGCCGACCGGGTGACGTGGAACCGCAAGTCGGGGCAGGTGGTGGCGACCGGCAACATCGCCGTCACCAATCCGCAGGGCGACATCGCCTATGGCGACCGGATCGAGCTGACCGATACGCTGAAGGACGGCGTGGTCGACAACATGCTCGTCGTCCTCGACGAAGGCGGGCGTATCGCCGCCAGACGCGGCACCCGGTCCGACAACGGCGTCGTGACGGTCGAGAGCGCGGCCTATACCCCGTGCGCCGTCACCACGTCGGCCGGCTGTCCCAAGGAGCCGTCGTGGAAGATCACCGCGCTGCGCGTCCGCTACGATCCGGTGCGACAGCGTATCCGCTACACCGGCGCGGGCCTCACGCTCTTTGGCCTGCCGACGATTCCGCTACCGTCGTTCTCGCATTCGATCGGCGGCAACAGCGATTCGGGTCTGCTCGCGCCGTCGATCCGGCTCGACCGGGTGAACGGCGTCGAAGTGGCCGTGCCCTATTATTTCAACCTCGCTCGCAACCGCGACCTGACGATCACGCCGCATGTCTTCACTGCCGTGCTGCCGATGCTCGAGGCGGAATATCGCGCGCTGGGCCGCAACGGCGCGTACCGGGTACAGGGCTTTGCGACGGTCAGCCGGCGCAGCGACGACCTCGTGCTCGGCGCTGCGCCCACCGGCACGCAGCAATCGTTCCGTGGCTATGTCGATGCGACCGGCCGGTTCCAGCTCGATCCCAACTGGAGCGTGTCGGGATCGTTGCGCTATACCACCGACCAGACGTTCCTGCGCCGCTACGACATTTCGCGCGACGACCGGTTGCGCAATAATATCTCGGTCGAACGGATCGACCGCGACTCGATGCTCTCGATCAGCGGCTGGGCGGTGCAGACGCTGCGTGTCGGCGATAATCAGGGGATGCAGCCGGTGGCGCTCCCCGAAATCGACTATCGCCGCCGCTTCAACGGCCTGCTCGGCGGGGTCGCGCAGGTTCAGCTCAACACGCTGGCGATCGGCCGGTCGGAGGGGCAGGATACCCAGCGCGCCTTCGCCGCCGCGCGGTGGGACCTGACGCGCTACACCCCGCTCGGGCAGGAAGTGACCTTCACCGCCTATGGCCGGCTCGATGCCTACAACACGCGCGACGTCATCGATACCGCCGTGCTGAGCTACCGCGGCGGCGAGGGCTTTACCCCGCGCGGCATCGCCGCGCTGGCGGTCGATATGCGCTGGCCGTTCGTCGGCGCGGTGGGCCGGGGCACGCAGCGCATCAGCCCCCGCGTCCAGCTCGTCGCCTCGCCCAAGATCGCCAATCTCGCCGTCCCGAACGAGGACGCCCGCGCGGTCGATCTGGAAGACTCGAACCTCTTCGCGCTCAACCGCTTCGCCGGCTACGACCGGTTCGAGGATTCGTCGCGTGTCACCTATGGCCTCGACTATGCGCTCGATCTGCCCGGAGTCGCGGTGCAGACCACGATCGGCCAGAGCTATCGTACCTCCGAGCGCGCCAGCATCCTGCCCAACGGCACCGGGCTCGACGATCGTTTTTCCGATTTCGTCGGGCGCACCGATGTCCGCTTCCGCGAACTCGTGACGCTCACCCACCGCTACCGGCTCGACAAGGACGGGTTCAAAATCCGCCGCAACGAGATCGACGCGACGGTCGGATCGCGCCGCACCTATGTCCAGGTCGGCTATCTCCGGCTCAACCGCGACATCAGCGAGCTGGAGGATTTGCAGGACCGCGAGGAAATCCGCGCCGCCGGGCGGGTCGCCTTCGGTCCGTTCTGGTCGGCGTTCGCCTCGACCACCATCGATCTGACCGACCGGTCGGAGGATGCGTTGTCGGTATCCGATGGCTATGACCCGATCCGCCACCGTATCGGCGCGCAATATGAGGACGACTGCCTCCGCCTCGGACTGACGTGGAAACGCGATTATCAGCGGATCGGCGACGCCCGCAGCGGCAACAGCTATCTCGTGACGCTGGCGTTCAAGAATTTGGGACGATAGATAAGGCTGCGTTCAGCCGCGACGGGCCATGATTTGGCCCGAATGGTTCGGCAGGCACGTCGCCGACGTGCGCATGGGATAGTACGACCAAGTGACCAACAACATCGTGAATGCCACCCGCCTCGGCCGTTCGATCGCCGGTATCCTGAGCATAGCCGCCGCCACCGCGCTTGCCGCGCAGACGGTCAGCGACGGACAGCAGGTGCCCGGCGCCAATCTGAACCTGCCGGGCAATCCGACGATCTTCGGCAAGGTCGACCCCAATATCCGCAAGCCGACCGCGATCGTGAACGATACGGTGCTGACCGGCACCGACGTCGACCAGCGCATGGCGCTGATCGTCGCGATCAACGATTTCAAGCTGAGCGCGGAGGACCGCGAGGTGCTGCGCGGGCAGGTGGTCCGTCAGTTGATCGACGAGACGCTGCAGATCCAGCAGGCGAAGTCGAAGGACATCACCGTCACCGCGCCCGAGCTGGAGCAGAGCTTCAACCGCCTCGCCAAGCAGCGGTTCCAGCAGACGCCCGACCAGCTTCGCGCCTATCTCCGCTCGGTCGGCTCGTCGGAACGCTCGCTGCGCCGCCAGATCGAGGGTGAGCTGGCGTGGAGCCGGTTGCTGCGCAAGCAGGTCGAACCCTTCATCAACGTCGGCGAGGAAGAGGTCGAGGCGATCCGCGCTCGGCTCGAAGCGTCGAAGGGCACCGAGGAATACAGCCTTCGCGAGATCTACATCTCAGCGACGCCCGATCGCGCGGCCGAGGTGCAAGCGGCAATGACCAAGATCGTCGAACAGATCCGCCAGGGCGCGCCGTTCGAATATTTCGCGCGCAACTTCTCCGAAGCCACCACCCGCGCGGTCGGCGGCGATCTCGGCTGGGTGCGCCTGAACATGCTGCCCGACCAGTTGCAGCGCGCCGCGACGCAGATGCAGGTCGGCCAGATCGCCGGACCGATCGAGGTGCCGGGCGGCTATTCGATCCTCTACCTCGCCGACAAGCGGCAGGTGCTGATGGCCGATCCGCGCGATGCCAAGGTCGCGCTGCGCCAGCTCACCCTGCCGTTCCCGCCGGGCACGACGCAGGCGCAGGCGACGCAGCGCGCCGCATCGTTCGCCACCGCGACGCAGGGCATCCGCGGCTGCGGCGACGCGACCAAGGTCGCGCAGTCCGAAAAGGCCGAGGTCGTCGACAATGATTCGGTCGTGATCCGCAACCTGCCGCCGGCGCTTCAGGAGATCATCCTGAAGCTGAACGTCGGACAGGCGACCCCGCCGTTCGGGTCGCCCAAGGACGGCATCCGCGTGCTAATCGTGTGCGGTCGCGACGATCCGCGCGGCGGCACCGTGCCCAGCGCCGAACAGATTCAGGACGGGTTGCAGCAGGAGCGCGTGAACCTGCGCGCCCAGCGCATGCTGCGCGATCTGCGGCGCGACGCGGTGATCGAATATCGTTGATCGGGGGCCGGGCGTGACGCTCCCCCTCGCGGTATCCATGGGCGATCCCGCCGGCATCGGGCCGGAGGTGATCGCCAAGGCATGGGCTTCACGCGACGCCCACCGCCTGCCGTGCTTCTTCGCGGTCGGCGACGTGCGCGCGGTCGGCGCGGTGTGGTCCGGCCCGGTCGAGCGCATCGACGATCCGGCGCGTGCCGCCGCCGTGTTCGGTCGCGCGCTCCCCGTCCTGTCGGTTGCCGATGGCGGATCGATCGTCCCCGGCCGCCCCGATACCGAGGGGGCGGACTGCACGCTCCAGTCGCTGGAACTTGCCGCCGGTCTTGCCCGGTCGGGCGCAGCGGCAGGACTCGTGACGGGGCCGGTGTCGAAGGGCGAGCTTTACCGCATCGGCTTCACCTATCCCGGGCAGACCGAATTCGTCGCCGAACGTTGCGGCGTGGCGCGCGAGAATGCGGTGATGATGCTCGCCGGGCCGACGCTGCGCGTCGTGCCGCTGACCATCCACGAAGCGATCGTCGATGTGCCGCGCCTGCTCACCACCGAACTGGTCGTCGCTCGCGCGCGCGCGACCGTGCGCGGGCTGATGCTCGACTTCGGCATCGCCGCGCCGCGCCTCGCCGTCGCCGGGCTCAACCCGCATGCCGGGGAGGGCGGGGCGATCGGCCGCGAGGAGATCGACGTGCTGGCCCCCGCCATAGCCCGGCTGCGCGGTGAGGGGATCGACATCGTCGGGCCGCTGGCCGCCGACACCATGTTCCATCCGCGCGCGCGCGCCCGCTACGACGCGGCACTGTGCCCTACGCACGATCAGGCGCTGATCCCGATCAAGACGCTGCATTTCGACGACGGGGTCAACATCACGCTCGGCCTGCCGATCGTCCGCACCTCGCCCGACCACGGCACCGCGTTCGACATCGCCGGCGAGGACCGCGCCGAACCGGGCGCGATGATCGCCGCGATCGCGATGGCTGGCCAGGCAGCGGCCCGCCGCGCCGCCGCCCGGTGAGCATCGCCCCCGTCCACGACCTGCCGCCGCTGCGCGAGGTCATCCAGCGTCACGGCCTGTCGGCCAACAAGGCGCTGGGGCAGAATTTCCTGTTCGACCAGCAATTGCTCGGCCGCATCGCCCGCGTGCCCGGCGACCTGCACGATGCCGAGGTGCTGGAAGTCGGTCCCGGCCCTGGCGGCCTCACCCGCGCGCTGCTGCTGGCAGGGGCAAGGGTGACGGCGATCGAGCGCGACCGCCGCTGCATCCCGGCACTTGCCGAACTGGGCGAGGCGTTCCCCGACCGGCTGCGCGTGATCGAGGGCGACGCGCTGGAGATCGACGCGCGCACGCTGTTCGCGGGCAAGCCGCACATCGCCTCCAACCTGCCCTATAACGTCGGCACCGCGCTGTTCGTCGGCTGGCTTTCGGCCGACTGGGAGCCATGGTGGCAGAGCCTGACGCTGATGTTCCAGCGCGAAGTCGCCGACCGGATCGTCGCGCAGGCGAACGACGATGCTTTTGGCCGCCTCGCGGTCCTTGCCCAGTGGCGCAGTGCCGCGCGCATTGCGATGCCGGTGCATCGCAGCGCCTTCACGCCGCCGCCCAAGGTCATGTCAGCGGTCGTCCATGTCGTGCCGACGCCCGCGCCCGACGGCGTCCGTCTGCGCACCCTCGAAACGCTGACTGCTGCGGCCTTCGGCCAGCGCCGCAAGATGCTCCGGCAGAGTTTGAAAGGCGTCCCCGGCGCGCTGGCGGCGGCAGAAGCGATCGGCATCGACCCGACGCGCCGTGCCGAGACGGTCAGCGTGGCGGAGTTCGTCGAACTGGCGAGGATGTTGGGGTAGGGGATCATCCTCACCCACATTCGTCATTCCCGCGAAGGCGGGAATCCATAGCCGCTGACGTTCGGGCTTGAGTCGCTTCGGTGGCGTATATGGATTCCCGCCTTCGCGGGAATGACGATGAGACAGGAGAAGCTACCCCGCCAACCGCCCCAGTTCCGCCGCCCACAACGTATCGAGCCGCCGCGCCACGCCACCGTTCGCCGCCTCACGCCGGGCCAGCGCCTTCAGCTTCAACGATCGCCCACCAATCATCCGCCCCTCGGTCGCGAACACCAGATCGTAGATCGCGCTCGACCGACGCTCACTGTCGCCGTCGAACCATGTCGCGGTGACTTCGACCGGCAACCGCCCTTCGAGATCATCCTTGCCGCCATCGGTGATCGCCAGCAGCGGCGCGCGGACCCAGTCGGCGTCGATCGCGACATCGCCCACCGCCGTCCGCTCGGCCACCTTCAACGCGGGCGGAAAGCGCACCGCGATCCGCTCGATCCGCCGGTCGGCGGCGCTCAGGGTCAGCCGGTCTCCGCCCCCGGCCGGCGTCGCGACGATCGCCAGCGCATTCTTGGCCTTCGCCGCCGATGCGCTGGCCGCCGCGCGATCGGCGTCGACGCTGCGCCGTTCGGACACGTTGTTCCACAGCGTCAACCCGCCGATCACCACGCCCGCCACCGCCACGCCTTCGGCCAGCGTGATCCAGCGCCGTCGCTGGGCGCGTGCCTCCTCGGCCTCGCTCACCGCCCGCCGGCCTCCAGCAGATCGCGCGGCGCGGTCAATTCCCATCCGCGCGCGATGGCGTCCTCGACCAGCCGCCAGTCGACGTCACCCTCGACCGATACCGGCGTCCAGCCATCGGCGGTGCGCACCGACAGCGCGTCACCATCCACTCGCGCGAACGGCTTGCCCTCGACACAGAATGCGCGGTCGTCGCCGTCGCCCTGTTCCGCCGCGCCCGGCAGCAGCAAAGCAGTTTCGCGTACCCGGTCCAGCCATTCACTCATCGCGTCACATACTCCGCCAAGGTTCGCGGATAGAGCCGATGCTCTTCCGCCAGCACCCGCGCCGCCAGCGTGTCCGCGCTGTCGCCGGGCAGGATCGGAACGCGCGCCTGCGCCAATATGCTCCCGGCATCCAGTTCCTCGGTGACGACATGCACCGAACAGCCCGCTTCTGCATCCCCCGCCGCGATCGCTCGCGCGTGGGTGTCGAGCCCCTTGTACCTTGGCAGCAGCGAGGGGTGGATATTGACGATCCGGTCGCGCCACGCCGGGACGAAGCCGGGCGAGAGCAGCCGCATATAGCCCGCCAGCGCGATCGTCCCGACCCCGGCGTCGCGCAGCGCGCCGTCGATCGCCGCTTCATACTCGGCCTTGGGAATGCCCTTGGGCGAACAGGCGAAGGTCGCGATGCCCCGCCCGGCGGCATGCGCCAGCCCGGCGGCATCGGGCTTGTCCGACGCGACCAACACGACCTCATACGGGCAATCGGTGCGCTCGGCGGCGGCGACCAGCGCCGCCATGTTTGATCCCCGTCCCGAAATCAGGATGCCGACGCGGTGTTTAGCCAAGATGAGTCGCGCTCCATGCCGTCCGCGCGCTCCACGTCTCCACGCTGCCCTTGACGGTGCAGCCCTTCTCGCCCGCCTCGACGTTGCCGATCCGCACCACGCTCTCGCCCGCGGCGGCAAGGTCGGCGGCGACCGAGTCGGCGGTGTCGGCCGACACCAGCAGCACCATGCCGATACCGCAGTTGAACGTCCGTGCCATTTCCTCCGGCTCGATATTGCCCTGCGCCTGAAGGAACGCCATCAATCGCGGCTGTTCCCACGCATCGGCATCGACCACGGCATGCGCGCCTTGCGGAAGCACGCGCGGGATATTCTCCAGCAACCCGCCGCCGGTGATATGCGCGAGGCCATGGATGCGCCCGGCGCGGAGCAGTGGCAGCAGCGGCTTCACATAGATCCTGGTCGGCGCCATCAGCGCGTCGATCAGCATCACGTCCTGATCGAACAGCGCCGGTCGGTCGAGCTTCCACCCCCGGTCCGCCGCGAGCCGGCGCACCAGCGAGAAGCCGTTGCTATGCACGCCCGAGGAGGCGAGGCCGAGGATCACGTCGCCCACGCCCACCTTGTCACCGGTCAGCAACTGTTCGCGCTCGACCGCGCCGACGCAGAAGCCGGCGAGGTCATAGTCGCCATCGGCATACATGCCGGGCATCTCGGCCGTCTCGCCGCCGATCAGCGCGCAGCCCGCCTGCCGGCACCCCTCGGCGATCGAGGCGACGACCCGCTCGGCGGTGTCCGCGACCAGTTTGCCGCTGGCGTAATAGTCGAGGAAGAACAGCGGCTCGGCACCCTGCACGATCAGGTCGTTGGCGCACATCGCGACGAGGTCGATGCCGACGCCGTCATGCGCGTCATGCTCGATCGCCAGTTTCAGCTTGGTGCCGACGCCGTCGTTCGCGGCGACCAGCAGCGGGTCCTTGAATCCCGCTGCCTTGGGATCGAACACCCCGCCGAATCCGCCCAGTTCGGCATCCGCGCCGGGCCGCCGGGTGGATTTCGCGAGCGGTCCGATCGCGCGGACCAGTGCGTTGCCCGCCGCGATCGAAACCCCTGCCTGTGCGTAGGTATAGCCGCCGCCGCGGTCGCCTTCGTTGCTCATAGGAGCCGGTTAGCCACATCGCGCTTGGATTTCCACGCCTGCTTCGTCAAAAGGCGCGCATGACGCTGCAAACCCGCCACCGCCTGCTCGCCGCCGCCCTCCTGGGCACGGTCGCGACCGGCGCGGTCGTGGCGCAGGGCGGGGTCGCCGCCGTCGACAGCTCGGGCACCTTCGAGGTGAACGGCGTCCGCGTCGACGTCGCCGGCCCCACCGCAGACGTGGCGCGCACCACCGGCTGGCGCCTCGCGCAGCGCAAGGGCTGGCAGATGCTGTCGCAGCGGCTGACCGGATCGGCGCAGACGCTGCCCGACGGCACGCTCGATTCGCTGGTCGACGCGATCGTGGTGGAGAGCGAGCAGATCGGCCCCAACCGCTATGTCGCGCGCCTCGGCGTCCTGTTCGACCGGGGGCGGGCCGCGTCGATCCTCGGCATCGCCGGCGTCGCCGAACGCAGCCCGGCGATGCTCGTCGTGCCGCTGATCTGGGATGGCGGCACCGGCACCGCGTTCGAACGGGCGACGCCGTGGCAGGCGGCATGGGCGCGCTTCCGCACCGGCGGCAGCACCGTCGACTATGTTCGCCCGAACGGCACCGGCGGCGACGCGCTGCTGCTGAACGCGGGGCAGGTAACGCGGCGGGGGCGCGGCTGGTGGCGCACCGTGCTCAACCAATATGGCGCGTCGGACGTGCTGGTCCCGCAGGTCCGGCTGGAGCGGCAATGGCCCGGCGGCCCGGTCGTCGGCACTTTCACCGCCGGCTATGGTCCTGACAACCGGCTGATCGGCCGCTTCGCGCTGCGTGTCGAACAGGCCGATGCGATCCCCGCGCTGCTCGACGAAGGCGTGCGGCGAATCGATTCGCTGTACCAGCAGGCGCTGCGCGACGGCACGCTGCGCCCCGATACGGCGCTGAACGCCGCGCCGCCGGGCACGCCTGCACCGGTCGAGAACCCGCTGGCCGATCCGCTTGCCCCCGTGCCGGCCGATCCTGCCGCACCGGTGCCGACCCCGACGCCCGCCGACACCTTCGTCACCCTGTCGGTTCAGGCCGACACGCCCACCGCCGCCGCCGTCGAATCGACCGAAGCGGCGTTCCGCGCCATTCCGGGTGTGCGCAGCGCGATCACCTCCAGCCTCGCGCTGGGCGGTGTATCGGTCTTGCGCGTCACCTTCGATGGCGATCCCGCGATCCTGTCGGCAGCCCTCGAAGCGCGCGGCTGGCAGGTGCAGGGCGGCGACGGCGCGCTACGCATCCGCCGTCGCGCGGCCCCGACGCCACCGGCTCCGGCCGGCGGATGAGCGGCCCCGCCAACGGTCCCGCCCAGATGAGCTTCACGCTCGACCTGCCGCCCGGCGCGCGGAAAGACCGGTTCCTCGTCAGTCCCTCCAACCGCGAAGCGGTCCAGTTCCTCGACAATTGGGGGCTGTGGCCGGTGATGGCGGCGGTCCTGATCGGCCCGCGCAAATCGGGCCGCACGCTGCTGGCGCGGATGTTCGCCGCGCGCAGCGGCGGGATGATCGCCGACGATGCCGAACGGATGAACGAGATCGACCTGTTCCACCTGTGGAATCAGGCGCAGGCGGAAGGGCGCCCGCTGCTGATCGTCGCCGATGCCACGCCGCCGGTGTGGAAGATCGAGCTGCCCGACCTGCGCACCCGCATCGCCGCTACCCCGGTCGTCCGGCTCGACGCGCCCGACGATCTGCTGATCGAAACGCTGCTGCAACATCTCTTCGACAGGAAGGAATTGATAGTCGCGCCCGATCTGGTGCGCTGGCTCGCCCGCCGCGTCGACCGGAGCCATCTCGCCGTGCTTCGCGTTGTCGAGGCATTGGAGGAAGATGCGATGCTGCGCTCGACGCGCCTTTTGACCGTTCCCGCCGTGCGCACCGCGCTCGGCCGTACCACGCTCCTGACGGACTCCGCCGCATGACCGAGTTGCAGACCGACGCCCCCGCCGGATCGACCGTCGCCGCCGTGCCCGAAGCACGCTATTTCAACCGCGAGCTGTCGTGGCTGGCGTTCAACCGCCGCGTGCTGGACGAGGCGTGCAACGCCGCCCATCCGCTGCTTGAGCGCCTCCGCTTCCTCTCGATCTCGGCGACCAACCTCGACGAATTCTTCATGGTCCGCGTGGCCGGGTTGAAGGGGCAGCAGGCGCAGGAGGTCGGCCACGAATCGCCCGACGGCCTGACCCCGACCCAGCAACTGGAGGCGATCGTCGCCGACGCCGCGCAACTGGTCGACAGCCAGCAACGCATCTGGCGCGACATCGCGACCGATCTGGCGGCGGCCGACGTCACCGTGCTGGGCGCCGATGCGATCACCGGCGATGCCGAGGTATGGTTGGAACGCTATTTCCGCGAACAGGTGTTCCCGGTGCTGACCCCGCAGGCGCTCGACCCGGCGCACCCGTTCCCGTTCATCCCCAACCTCGGCTCGGCGTTGCTGTTCGACCTCATCCGCCGATCGGATGAGGTCGAGGTGCGCGAGGTCGTGCTGCTCCCGCCCGCCATGCCGCGCTTCGTCCGCCTACCGGGCAAGGCGGCGCGTTATGTCGCGATCGAGACGATCCTGCGCCATTTCTCCGGGCTGTTCTTCCCCGGCTACACCGTGCGCGCCTCCGCCGCATTCCGGGTGATTCGCGACAGCGACATCGAACTGGAGGAGGAAGCCGAGGACCTCGTCCTGTATTTCCGCACCGCCATCAAGCGGCGACGGCGCGGCCGCGTCATCCGGCTGGAAATCGAATCGGGCATCTCCGACGAGATGATCGAACTGCTGCGCGAGGAAATGACCGGCAGCGACGCGGTGATGACCGAAACCGGCGGCTTCCTCGCCATCGGCGACCTGTCGATGCTGGTCGCCGAGGATCGCCCCGACCTGAAATTCCCGCCGTTCAGCCCCCGCTTTCCCGAACGCATCCGTGAATATGGCGGTGACTGTTTCGCGGCGATCCGCGCCAAGGACATCGTCGTCCACCATCCGTACGAGACGTTCGACGTCGTCATCGCCTTCATCAAGCAGGCGGCGGCCGACCCCGATGTCGTCGCGATCAAGCAGACGCTGTACCGCGCCGGCAAGCAATCGGCGATCGTCGCCGCGCTGGTCGCCGCCGCCGAGGCAGGCAAGTCGGTGACGGCGGTGGTCGAACTGAAGGCGCGCTTCGACGAGGAACAGAATCTCAACCTCGCCTCGGTCCTCGAACGCGCCGGGGTGCAGGTCGTCTATGGCTTCATCGAATGGAAGACCCACGCCAAGATCTCGATGGTCGTCCGGCGCGAGGAACAGGGCTATCGCACCTATTGCCACTTCGGCACCGGCAACTATCATCCGATCACCGCACGCATCTATACCGACCTCAGCTTCTTCACCGCCGATCCGGCGATCGGGCGCGATGCCGCGCAGGTGTTCAACTACATAACCGGTTATGTCGAACCGCAGGCGCTGCAACAGCTCGCCATTTCCCCGCGCGACCTGCGCGACCGGCTGGAAGCGCTGATCGAGGGCGAGATCCAGACTGCGCGCGCCGGCGGGCAGGGGTCGATCTGGCTCAAGATGAACTCGCTGGTCGACCCCGCGCTGATCGACAAGCTTTACGAAGCCTCGGTGGCGGGGGTGCAGATCGACCTGATCGTGCGCGGCATCTGCTGCCTGCGCCCCGGCGTTCCCGGCATGTCGGAAAATATCCGCGTCGAATCGGTCGTCGGCCGGTTTCTCGAACACAGCCGTATCTATTGCTTCGGCAACGGGCAGGCGCTGCCCAACGACGATGCGCTGGTCTATGTTTCCTCGGCAGACTGGATGCCGCGCAACTTCGATCGCCGCGTCGAATATCTGCTGCCGATCACCAATCCGACCGTCCACGACCAGGTGCTCGATCAGGTGATGGTCGCCAATCTGCTCGACACCGAACAAACTTGGGAATTGCGCGCCGATGGCAGCTATCGCCGCGTGGCGAAGGGCGACCGGCCGTTCAACCTCCATCGTTACTTCATGACCAATCCCTCGCTGTCCGGCCGTGGCGCCGCGATCGAGAGCGGGGCGGCGATGAGCCCGCAGAAACTGTCGCTCCGCGCATGGCGCGCGGCACGCGGCGGCACGCTCTGATGGGGTTGGGCTGGCCGGGAAGCACGCCGACCTCGATCGCGCACAGCGCAATCGTCGACATCGGTTCGAACTCGATCCGGCTGGTCGTCTATGGCGGGCCGGAGCGGATTCCGGCGATCCTGTTCAACGAAAAGGTATTGGCCGGGCTGGGCCGCGCTCTCGCCGGCACCGGCGCGATCGATGCCGACGCGATGGCGGCGGCGCGCGCCGCGCTGGAGCGTTTCGCATGGCTGACGCGCGAGATGGCGGTGCCGCGCGTCCGCACCGTCGCCACCGCCGCCGTGCGCGATGCCGCCAACGGCGCGGAGCTGATCGCGTTGGCGCACGCCGCCGGCCTCACCGTCGAAATCCTGTCGGGCGAGGAAGAGGCGCAGGCCGCCGGCCACGGCGTCCTCTCGGCCATTCCGCAGGCCGACGGCATCGTCGGCGATCTGGGCGGCGGCAGCCTCGAACTGGTCCGGGTGAAGGACGGTCAGCTCGGCGAGCGCGTTTCCTTCCCGCTGGGCGTGCTGCGCCTCGGCGCGATCCGCGCGAAGGGGGCGGGCGAACTCGACCGCACGGTCGCCCGGATGATCGCGGCGGCCGGCTGGACTGGGCAGGGGCAGGGGCTGCCGCTCTACCTCGTCGGCGGATCGTGGCGCGCGCTCGCCCGGCTCGACATGCACCTGACCGGCTATCCGCTGCCGATCGCGCATGGCTATGCGCTGTCGCCCGCGCGCATATCCGCACTGCGCAAGCTGCTCGCCGAGATGCCGCGCGCCGACCTGAAGCTGGTGCCGAACCTGTCGGGCGGGCGGGTGCCGACGCTGGACCATGCCGCCGCCGTGCTCGCCTATGCGGTGCGGCACCTCGGCTGTGCCACCACCGTCATTTCCGCCTATGGCCTGCGCGAAGGGCTGCTCTACGCCGCGCTGCCCGCCAAGGTCCGCGCGACCGACCCGCTGCTGGTCGCCGCGCATGACGAAGGCGCGCGGCAGGGCCGCTTCGCCGAACACGGCGACCTGCTGCACCGCTGGATCGCGCCGCTGTTCCCGCAGGACGATCCGGCGATGGTCCGGCTGCGCCACACCGCCTGTCTGCTCGCCGATGTGGGTTGGCATGCCAACCCCGAATTCCGCGCCGAACGCGGTGTCGAGATCGCGTTGCACGGCAACTGGGTCGCGGTCGACGCCGCCGGCCGTGCGATCGTCGCGCAGGCGCTGCATTGTTGCCTTGGCGGCGGCAGCGACACGCCCGAACCGCTCGGCCGCCTCGCCCCGCCCGACGCGCTGGCGATCGCGCGCCGCTGGGGCCTCGCGATGCGGCTGGGCCAACGGCTGAGCGGCGGGGTGGCCGCCCCGCTCAAGCGCACCGCCCTGCGGCGCGGGACCGGCGGCGTCGAACTGCTCGTGACCGGGGCGGATGCCTCGCTGTATGGCGAAGCGGTGCAGAAGCGGCACAAGGCGTTGGCGACTGCGCTCGGCATGGAAGCGGCGCTCGTCACGCGCTGACTGTCCTACAGGGCAGGCGGTATGCCAAGATCAGGACGCTCGTTGAATCGTCCGCCCCCTGTATTTTCCGTCCCGGAAGGGGCGGGAGTTTCCCGTGCGCGGATCGACATTCAGCTTTGGCAGGGGGAATTTGCTCTCGCCCCCGCGTCATCCCCGCGCAGGCGGGGATCCATACACGCCAACGCCGGTGATCGAACCGAGCCCGTTGCGTCTATGGCTTCCCGCCTAAGGCGGTCCACATTTCGCATTTCCGGCCAATCTTTGTCATTTTTGGCCGAAACAGCCGCCCCTGTCGTCACCCCGGACTTGTTCCGGGGTCCACGGCTCGGCAATCGGCACGCCTTGAGGCCTTATCGACAGCGTTTGGGGCTAGGTGGACCCGGAACAAGTCCGGGGTGACGACGGGTGAAAGAATGTCGATCGGCCCTAGGAAGCCGCCGCCCCGTCAAACCGCAAACCGGTCAAATCGCGCTATAATGTAAACTTTGCCATCATCCGCAGCGAAGCCGCAGGATCTTGCGGCTCGGGTCGAGCTCGATGTTCAGCCGGTCGGGGCGATAGTCCATGGTGATGGCGTTATGGTCCGGCCCGATCACCCGCACGCTCCGCGCGCCGACCTTCGCCTGTGCCTCGGCCTGCACCGCCGGGGTCAAGGGTTTGCCGATCAGGCCGGCGGCTGCCTCGATCCGGCACGGCGTCATCGGCTGGACCTCGGCCGACTCGTCGCCGGGCGGCGCCGGGATCACCGGCGGCATCACGACCTGGGGCGGCGCGACCCGCCGTGGCGGCGGGGGTGGCGCATCCGGGGCACTTGGCGCACAACCCACCAGCATCAATCCGATCAGGGCAACCCGCTTCATTCGACGACCTCCGCTCGTGTCATCTTCAACTTTCCGCCCAGCACCGTGAACCCGAGCTGACCCTCGACCAGCGCCAGCGCGTCGCGCCCGAACTGCTCGAACCGCCACCCGTCGAGGATCGCCAGCCCGTCGCGCTGCCCGGCGGCCAGCGCCTCCAGATCGTCCGATCGCGCCAGCAGCCGCGCGGCGACCTTGATCTCGTTCGCGCGGATTTTCAGCAGCAGTTTCAACAGGTCGGCGACCAGCGCGCCTTCCTTGCCCAGCGCCGGCTTGCGCTCGTCACGCCCCGGCATTTCATCGGCGGTCAGCGGTTTCGCCTCGGCCAGCGCGGTCATCATCCGAGCACCAATGTCGTTGTGCGCCCAAGCCGCCGACAGGCCGCGCACCTTGGCCAGATCGGCCTGTTTGCGCGGCGGATTGGCCGCCAGATCGGCGACCGTTTCGTCCTTGACGATCCGACCGCGTGGCAGGTCCTTGCCCTGCGCCTCCAGCTCGCGCCACTTGCCCAATGCCTTCAACCGGCCGAGCACGTCGGGCTTGCGGCTGTTGACGCGGATGCGCTGCCACACCGTTTCGGGATCGTTGAAGTAATTGGCCGGATTGCCGATCCGCTCCATCTCCTCGTCCAGCCACAGCCCGCGACCCGTCCGCCGGAGCTTGGCGAGCATCTTGGGAAAGATCACCGACAGATGCGTCACGTCGGCGATCGCATAGTCGATCTGCCGGTCGTCGAGCGGCCGCCGCGACCAGTCGGTGAACCGCGCACCCTTGTCGACGACGATGCCCAGATAGGCATCGACGAGGTTGGAATAGCCGACCTGCTCACCTTGCCCCAGCGCCATCGCCGCCACCTGCGTGTCGAACATCGGAAAGGGGGTCTTGCCGGTCAGGTTATACACGATCTCAATGTCCTGTCCGCCGGCGTGGAAGACTTTCAGGACCTCGTCATTGTCGGTCATCAGGTCGAGCAGCGGCTTCAGGTCGATCCCCGGCGCCATCGGATCGATCGCGGCGGCTTCTTCCGCGTTGGCGATCTGGATCAGGCAGAGTTCGGGCCAATAGCTGTTCTCGCGCATGAATTCGGTGTCGACCGCCACGAAATCGGACTGGGCGAGGCGGGCGCAGAGGGTGGCGAGGGTCGCGCTGTCCTCGATCAACGGATGGATATGCATCCCGCCCGCATAGCAGCCTCGCGCGCCTTGACAAAAGGGGGTTGGAAGGGGAAGCGCGCGGCAACGGATTAATCCGTCATCCCCGCGCAGGCGGGGATCCATACACGCAGGTTCGCGTGAGAGCCGCGCCGTCAGCGGCTATGGATTCCCGCCTCCTCGGGAATGACGACCAAGCAGGGTTACGTTCTGATGCACGCCTATCGCACCCATAACTGCGGCCAGCTTACGGACGCGAACGAGGGCGATACCGTCCGCCTGTCGGGCTGGGTTCATCGCAAGCGCGACCATGGCGGCGTGCTGTTCATCGATCTGCGCGACCATTATGGCATCACCCAGATCGTTGCCGACAGCGACAGCCCGGCACTCGCGCTGCTCGATGCCGCGCGGACCGAATCGGTGCTGACGATCGATGGCACGGTCAAGGCGCGCTCGGACGCGACAAAGAATCCCAACCTCGCGACCGGTGCGATCGAAATCTACGCCCGCGCCGCCACGCTGCAATCGGCCGCGCAGGAACTGCCGATGCCGGTGGCCGGCGAGGCCGAATACCCCGAGGACATCCGCCTGCGCTATCGCTTCCTCGACCTGCGTCGCGAGCGGCTGCACGCGAACATCCTGCTGCGCTCGAACGTCATCGCGTCGCTGCGCCGCCGGATGATCGATCAGGGCTTCACCGAATTCCAGACGCCGATCCTGACCGCGAGCAGCCCCGAGGGCGCGCGCGATTATCTGGTTCCCAGCCGCGTCCATCCCGGCAAGTTCTACGCGCTGCCGCAGGCGCCGCAGATGTTCAAGCAGTTGCTGATGGTCGCGGGCTTCGACCGCTATTTCCAGATCGCGCCCTGCTTCCGCGACGAGGATGCCCGCGCCGACCGCTCGCCGGGTGAATTCTACCAGCTCGATTTCGAGATGAGCTTCGTGACGCAGGAAGACGTGTTCGCCGCGATCGAACCCGTCCTGCACGGCGTGTTCGAGGAATATGCTAACTGGCAGGGCAAGGGCCGCACCGTCAGCCCGCTGCCGTTCCAGCGTATCCCCTACCGCGAATCGATGCTGAAATACGGCAACGACAAGCCCGACCTGCGCAACCCGCTCATCATCACCGACGTGTCGGACCTGTTCGTCGGTTCGGGCTTCGGCCGCTTCGCCTCGATCGTGGAAGACGGCGACGTGGTTCGCGCGATCCCGGCCCCGAAGACCGCCGACAAGAGCCGCAAGTTCTTCGACGACATGAACGCCTGGGCACAATCCGAAGGCTTCGCCGGTCTGGGCTATGCGACCCGCAAGGATGGCGTGTGGGGCGGCCCGATCGCCAAGAACCATGGCGACGAGGGCATGGCCAAGATCGCCGAGGCGCTGGGCCTCGGTCCCGACGACGGCGTGTTCTTTGCCGCCGGCAAGGAAGCGCAGGCGGCCAAGCTCGCCGGGCTTGCCCGCACTCGCGTCGCCGAGACGCTGGGCCTGATCGACGACAAGCGCTTCGAATTCTGCTGGATCGTCGATTTCCCGATGTTCGAATATGACGAGGACGCGAAGAAGGTCGATTTCAGCCACAACCCCTTCTCGATGCCGCAGGGCGAGATGGACGCGCTGGAGACGATGAACCCGCTCGATATTCTCGCCTATCAGTACGACATCGTCTGCAACGGCGTGGAATTGTCGTCGGGCGCGATCCGCAACCATCGCCCGGAAATCATGTACAAGGCGTTCGAGATCGCCGGCTATACGCAGGCGGACGTCGACACGAACTTCGCGGGCATGATTAACGCCTTCAAGTTCGGGGCACCGCCGCACGGCGGCTCGGCTCCCGGCGTCGACCGTATCGTGATGCTGCTGGCCGACGAACCGAACATTCGCGAGGTCATCACTTTCCCGATGACGCAGAAGGCGGAGGATCTGATGATGGGTGCGCCGAACTATGCGACCCCGAAGCAGCTTCGCGAACTGAACATCCGCGTGACGGCGGACGGCCCCAAGGAGGGCTGATCCGGTTGACGTGCGCCGGGCGGGAACTTCCTGCCCGGCGCAGCCCGGTCAGGCGTTCTCGAACTTCTCGCCTTCGAGAACACGCAGCCGCCCGTCGTCGATCGCGAACACCGCGCCGTGCAGCTTGAGCGTGCTGGCCTCGACCCGCTCACGGACGAACGGGAAGGTCATCAGGTTTGTCAGCGACACCTTGACGCCTTCCTGTTCCAGCGCCTTCTGCCCCTCGGGACCGGTGCCGTGTTCGGCGACCACCTTCTCGCGCGCTCCGTCCAGCAGGTCGATCCAGTGGGCGACGAACCCGCCCTCGCCGGGTTTGGTATTGGCCAGCGCCTGCGTCAGACAGGCGTTGACGCCGCCGCACGCCCCATGGCCAAGGACGAGGATTTCCTCGACTTCCAGCTTCGTAACCGCAAATTCGAGCGCGGCGGACACGCCATGGCGGCCCCCGTCATCTTCGAACGGCGGCACCAGATTGGCGACGTTGCGCACCACGAAAATCTCGCCCGGCCGCGCGCCGAAGATGGTCGCGGGATCGACGCGGCTGTCCGAACAGGCGATCACCATCACCTTGGGGCTCTGGCCGGTCGCCAGTTCGCTCCAGCGCTCGCGCTCCTGCTGCCATTCGTTGCCACGGAAGCGATAGTAACCTTCCTTGAGGTCGCTGAAGTGCATCAAAGAATCTCCATCATACGTTAGGTTTTTCCCTCACGGCCACAGACGCACGGCGCGCGCGAACGTTGCAGGCGGTTGTTCGTTTCCTCGCGGATCGCTATCTGGGGCCCATGAACGAAATGTCGCCGCTCCCCCGCCCGCAGCGTGAACGCAAGCCCGACTGGATTCGCGTGAAAGCCCCGACCGGCAAGGTCGTGGCCGAAACCCGCGCGCTGATGCGCTCGAAAAGCCTGACGACGGTCTGCGAGGAAGCGGCCTGCCCGAACATCGGCGAATGCTGGTCGAAGAAGCACGCGACCGTCATGATCCTCGGCGACACCTGCACCCGCGCCTGTGCCTTCTGCAACGTCAAGACCGGCATGCCGCGCAAGGTCGACCCGATGGAGCCGCAGCATGTCGCCGAGGCGGCGGCGGCGATGGGGCTGAACCATATCGTCATCACCTCGGTCGATCGCGACGACCTGCCCGATGGCGGCGCCAGCCAGTTCGTGAAGGTGATTCAGGCGATCCGCGCCGCGAATCCGACGACGACGATCGAAATTCTCACCCCCGATTTCCGCAACAAGCACGAAGCGGCGGTTGAGGCGATCGTCGCGGCGCGTCCCGACGTCTACAATCACAATCTCGAAACCGTGCCGCGCCTCTATCCGACGATCCGGCCGGGCGCGCGCTATTATGCCTCGCTGCGGTTGCTGGAGAGCGTCAAGAAGCTTGACCCGTCGATCTTCACCAAGTCGGGCATCATGCTGGGGCTGGGCGAAGAGCGGCTGGAGGTGCATCAGGTGATGGACGACATGCGCTCCGCTGACATCGATTTCCTGACGATGGGCCAGTATCTCCAGCCAACCCCGCGCCATGCCAAGGTGATCGATTTCGTGACCCCCAAGGCATTCGACGCCTATGCCGCGATCGCGCGGGCCAAGGGGTTCCTGCTGGTCGCCTCCTCGCCGCTGACGCGGTCGAGCTATCACGCCGGCGACGATTTCGAACGGATGCGCGCGAACCGCGACGCGAAGCTGGGCGTAGTCCGCGCCTGATGCCCAAGCATACCGAAACCCGCCATCTGCCCTACAGCCCCGAGCAAATGTTCGATCTGGTCGCCGACGTCGCGCGCTATGGCGAGTTCCTGCCATGGGTCAGCGCGATCCGGGTGCGGTCGTCGAGCGACACCGAAATGGTCGCCGACATGATCGTCGGTTTCAAGGGCCTGCGCGAAAGCTTCACCTCGAAGGTGCAAAAGGAACGGCCGGACCATATTCGCGTCGACTATCTCGACGGACCGCTCAAATATCTCAACAACGACTGGCGCTTCAAACCCGACGGGCAGGGCGGTACGCTGGTCGAATTCTGCGTCGACTTCCAGTTCAAGAACCGCGTGTTCGAGATGCTGGCGGGGCAGGTGTTCGACCGTGCGCTGCGCAAGATGATCGGCGCGTTCGAGGAACGCGCCGCGGCGCTTTACGGTGATTCGGCGACGGGTTCTTCCGACGCTTCGTCGGGCGGCAGCAGCAGTTCGAGCGCGCACAGCGCCGCCTGAAGCCGGACGCCTCCCCGGCCGAGATCGCCGAAATGGCGCAGGTCGGCGACGACCTTCGCCGGATCTCCGCCCTTTTCGGCCCGCGCGAATACGACGGTGCCGACCGGTTTCTTGTCCGATCCGCCGCCCGGCCCCGCCACGCCGGTGATCGCGACCGCGACATCGGCATCGGACGCCTCCAGCGCACCCTGCGCCATGCTCCACGCGGTCGCGACCGACACCGCGCCAAAGGTTTCGAGCACGTCCGAACTGACCCGCACCTGCGCGGTCTTGGCTTCGTTCGAATAGGTGACGAAGCCGGTGTCGAAGATTTCCGACGATCCCGGAATTTCGGTGATCGCGGCGGCGACGAGGCCGCCGGTGCAGCTCTCCGCCAGCGTCACGCGACGACCGACGGCGCGATTGGCCGTCACCACGCGGCGGGCGGCGGCAACCAGTTCGGCGGGAAGAATGGTATCCATAATGTCTCAGTTCCGGGGGCGCGTGCCGCATAGCGGCAACCGCATCTGGGGACGGGGGCTGTCGGCATCGATCTGCGCGAACAGCACGATGAGCCCGGCGACGTTGCGCGGGGGAAGCGACTGGACGAACGTCGCCGCGCGTTCGATCCGGGGACAGTCAGCCGGATCGATGTTGCCGACGACCATCGGTGCGATGATCGACGACACGATCGGCGCGGCGAAACTCGAATCGAGCAACTGGATCGCCTGTGGCGCGGTGAGGCGCGACAGCGCCGCCTTGGCCTGGGTCCAGGCACCTTCGGTTTCCGCTTCGTAGCGGGCGAGGAACGGTCCGCTCGTCCGGCGGATCAGGGCGGTGGCCGGCAGCGCGGTCGCACAACGGGTTCCGGCCTGACGGATCAGGTCGGGCGCGACGAACAGTACCAGTGCCTCGGCCTCGGCCGGGGTGACGCAGGCAGCGGAGGTCTGCGCCTGCGCCGCACCGGTCGTCGCGAACAGGGCGATGGCGGCGGCGATGCGCCTCATGCCGGCACCCGCACGGTCGCGATCGCCTGTGCGGCGATACCCTCTTTGCGGCCGGTGAAGCCCAGCCGCTCGCTCGTCGTCGCCTTGATGCTGACCTGCTTCTCGGTGAGGCCGAGGATGGCCGCGATCCGCGCCCGCATCGCCGCGCGGTGCGGGCCGATCTTGGGCGCTTCGCAGATCAGCGTCAGGTCGACGAAGTCGAGGACGCCGCCCTCCGCCCGAACCAGCGACGCGGCATGGGCGAGGAACTGGTCCGACGCCGCCCCGCGCCACCGCGCATCGCTCGGCGGGAAATGGGTGCCAATATCGCCCGCGCCGATCGTGCCGAGCAACGCATCGGTGATCGCATGCAGCGCGACATCGGCATCGCTATGCCCCGACAGTCCGCTATCATGCGGGATCAGCACGCCGCCCAACCACAATTCCTCGCCCGCTTCCAGCCGGTGAACGTCGTAGCCGGTGGCGCTGCGCGATACGAGCGTGGGGGCGATCCGCGCCTCGGCCGCCGCGAAGTCGGCGGGATAGGTGATCTTGTCGAGCATGATGTCTCCTTCGACGGTCGCGACGTCCAGCCCGATCGCGCGCAGCATCTGCGCATCGTCGGTCGCCTCCACGCCCGCGTCCCATGCGGCATGCGCGTCGCGAAGCGCAGCGACGTCGAATGCCTGCGGCGTCTGTACCCGCACCAGCCCGGCGCGCGGCACGACGTCGCCCAGCACCTCGCCCAGCACCTCGCCCGCCTGCGCCAGCGTATCGGCGACCGGCAGCACCGGTATCGCGCCGGGCAGATGGTCGAGCGCGGCGAGCAGCCGGTCGATCACCGCGCCCGGAACGAACGGCCGGGCGGCGTCATGGACCAGCACCCGCGCCGCATCGCCGATCGCCGCCAGCCCGGCGGCGACGCTTTCCCGCCGGGTCGCGCCGCCGATGACGTGGCGCACCTCGCCGATGGCCGCCGCCAGCATCGCCTGCTGGCCCTCGCCGATGACCACGACGACCTCGTCGATTGCCGGATGCGCCGCCAGTGCGGCATGGGCATGGGCGATCATCGCTCGGCCACCGATGGCGCTATATTGTTTCGGGGTGCTGCTGCCCGATCGACTGCCCTGTCCGGCAGCGACGATGAGGGCGACGGTAGGTCCGGTCTGCATCGCAGCCGCCTAGCCCAAGCCGCCGCCCGCCGCCAGCCTTGCCCTTGCCCATGGTTTGGGGTAAAGCCTGCCCGATTTTCAGGCAGTTCCCATGACCCTCGCTCCCATCCATATCGGTGATGTCGTGATCGACACGCCGGTGATCCTCGCGCCGATGACCGGTGTCACCGACCTGCCGTTCCGCAAGATGGTGCGGCGGCACGGGTCGGGGCTGAACGTGACCGAGATGATCGCCAGCCAGGCGGCGATCCGCGAGACGCGCCAGTCGATCCAGAAGGCGATGTGGGACCCGGCGGAGGAACCGGTGTCGATGCAGCTTGTCGGCTGCACGCCGATCGAGATGGGCGAGGCGGCGAAGCTGGCCGAGGACAAGGGCGCGGCGATCATCGACATCAACATGGGCTGCCCGGTGCGCAAGGTGACGAACGGCGATGCCGGTTCGGCGCTGATGCGCGACCTGCCGCTCGCCGCCGATCTGATCGCGGCGGTGGTGAAGGCGGTCGACGTTCCCGTCACCGTCAAGATGCGGATGGGCTGGGACCATGCAAGCCTCAACGCCCCCGAACTGGCGCGCATCGCCGAGGACCTCGGCGCGCGGATGGTCACGGTCCATGGCCGCACCCGCAACCAGATGTATCGTGACACCGCCGACTGGGCGTTCGTCGCCAGCGTCAAGGACGCGGTCAAGGTGCCAGTGATCGTCAACGGCGACATCTGCTCGGTCGCCGATGCCCGCACCGCGCTGGCGCAGTCCGGCGCGGACGGGGTGATGATCGGGCGCGGTGCCTATGGCCGGCCGTGGCTGCTGGCGCAGGTCATGGCCGCGCTGTCGGGCGGGGCCGAACCGGCCGATCCGTCGATCGAGGAGCAATATCACCTGATCGTCGAGCATTATCACATGATGCTCGACCATTATGGCGAGGAAACCGGCGTCAACATGATGCGAAAGCATATCGGCTGGTACACCAAGGGGCTGCACGGATCGGCCGAGTTCCGCAACAAGGTGAACCAGCAACCGGACGCCCGTACCGTCCTTGCCATGCTCGCCGATTTCTATGCACCGTGGTGCTCGCGCGCGGCGGCCTGAGCGCCGCCGAGGGCGCGCCGCCGTTCGCCGATCTGTTCGCGGCGCTGCCCGTCGCGACGATCGTGCTGGATGAGGCCGGCTGCGTCGCCCACGCCAACAGCGCCGCCGAACTGCTGCTGAACCTGTCCGACCGGTCGATGCGCGGGCTGTCGCTGTCGCAGATCGTCACGCTGCCGCCGGGCTATGGCGACCAGCGCGACGGGCATGGTTTTGCCAGCTACGAATGCGAATTGCGGTTGCGGCGTGGGGGCAGGCTGCGCGCCGATTTCCATGAAACGCCGGCCGGGCATGGATCGCCGTGGCGGATCGTCATGCTCTATGGCCTGCGCGCCATGCCCGCCGCGCCGCGTGCCGCCGGGGCACGGGCGGCGGCCGGGGCGGCGGCAATGCTGGGCCATGAGATCAAGAACCCGCTGTCGGGCATTCGCGGCGCGGCGCAGTTGCTGGCCGACGAGGTCGACGACCGTGGCGTCCTGACCGACCTCATCATTACCGAGGTCGACCGGATCGCCGCGCTGATCGACCGGATGGAGGATTTCACCGATGCCCGCCCGCGCGAGCTGACCGTGCAGAACATCTATCCGGTGATCGCCCATGCGGTGCAGCTCGCCACCGCCGGCTTCGCGCGCGGCATCGTGATCGAGGAGCGGTTCGACCCGTCGCTGCCGCCGGTGCGGATCGATCGCGATGCCTTTGTCCAGGTGCTGGTCAATCTGCTCAAGAACGCCGCCGAGGCATTGGCGGACACGCCCGATCCGCGGATCGTGGTCGGCACCGCCTATCGCCACGGCATGTCGCACGGCGTCGGCGGTGGCGCACGGCGGGCGGTGCCGATCGAGCTGAGCGTCGGCGACAACGGCCCCGGCGCGCCGAGCGACATCGCCGGGCATCTGTTCGAACCGTTCGTATCGGGCAAGCGTGAGGGCAGGGGGTTCGGCCTGCCGATGGTGGAGAAACTGATGGCGGAGATGGGCGGAACCGTGGGCTATGCGCGCGAAGGCGATCCCGAATGGACCATATTCCGCATCCGGTTGCCGCGCGCATGACCCAACCGGCGCGTATCCTGTTGTGCGACGACGATGCCGCGATCCGCACGGTCGTGGCGCAGGCGCTCCGCCGCGAGGGGCATGTGGTCCAGTCGGTCGCGACCCTCGGGCAGTTGCGGGCGCAGTTGCGGGCCGAGGCGCCCGACGTGCTCGTGACCGACGTGGTATTGCCCGATGGCGACGGCCTCGAACATGCCACCGCGCTTGCGGCGGAAATGCCCGACCTGCCGGTCATCGTGCTGTCGGCGCAAAACACGCTGACCACGGCGGTCCGCGCGACCGAGGCGGGAGCGTTCGACTATCTGCCCAAGCCGTTCGACCTCGATACGCTGGCATTGGCGGTGCGCGGCGCGCTCGCCCGGCGGCGGCGTGGCCCGGACGAGGCACCCGTCGATTCGATCGATGCATCCCTGCCGCTGATCGGCCGGTCCGCTGCGATGCAGGACGTGTACCGCGTGATCGCCCGCGTCGTCGCCACCGACCTGACCGTGCTGGTGACGGGGGAATCGGGGACCGGCAAGGAACTGGTCGCCCGGGCGATCCACGATCTCGGTCGCCGTGCCCGTGCGCCGTTCATCGCGCTCAACATGGCCGCGATCCCGCGCGAACTGATCGAGGCCGAGCTGTTCGGCCATGAACGCGGGGCGTTCACCGGCGCGGCGCAGCGATCGGCCGGCAAGTTCGAGCAGGCGGCGGGCGGCACGCTGTTCCTCGACGAGATCGGCGACATGCCGATGGACGCGCAGACCCGGCTGCTGCGCGTGCTGCAATCGGGCGAGTTCACCAGCGTCGGCGGCGCGCGGGTGATCCGAGCCGATGTGCGCATCGTCGCGGCGACCAACAAGACGCTGGCGGCGCAGGTCCAGTCGGGCCAGTTCCGCGAGGACCTGTTCTACCGGCTGAACGTCGTGCCGATCGCGCTCCCACCCTTACGCGAACGACGGCAGGACGTGGCGCTCTTGGCCCGCCATTTCCTCGACCGCGCCGGGCAGGAAGGGCTACCCCGCAAAACGCTGTCGGCCGAGGCGCTGGCGCTGCTCGAGGCGCATGACTGGCCCGGCAACGTGCGCGAACTCGAAAATCTGATGCGGCGGCTGGCGGTGCTCGGCCGTGACACGACGATCGAAGCCGGCGAACTGCGCGGCGCGCTGGGCGAGGGTGGCCTGCGTCCCCCCGCCGTCGACATCGACCTGCACGAAGCGGTACGCGGCTGGCTGCGCCGCATCGCGCGCGAGGAGCCGGTGACGCTGGAAAACGGCACGCTCTACGATCGCCTGATCGCCGACGTCGAACGCCCACTGATCGAAGCGATGCTCGACCGCCACGGCAACAACCAGTTGCGCGCGGCCAAGGCGATGGGGCTGAACCGCAACACGCTGCGCAAGCGGCTCGACGATCTGGGCATCGATCCGGCGCTGCGCCCCTATCAGAACGAACGATAACGCACGTAAGCGATTTGACGTGCGTTGCCGCGCGAATGTTGTAAAACGGCAACTATGGTTGCAGCGTTGATGGAAGCGGATCGCGCCCCACGCAGTTCGGCGCGCTGGTTCCCGGCGATCGAGCTGATCGTGCTGGCCGTGGCGCTGGCGATCGGCATCGGCAGCTATTTCCTGATCGACGGCACGCAGGACGCCCGCAAGAGCCTGCCGCCACCCGAACAGATGGCGGGGTTGCTGGTCGCCAACCTTATCCCCGCAATGGCGCTGCTGGTGCTCGCCGGTCGCCGGGTCGCGATGCGTCGCGCGGCACGCTCCGAAATCGGCGGCACCGGTACGCTGCACGTCCGGCTGGTCGCGCTGTTCTCGATCCTCGCCAGCGTGCCGTTGCTGCTGGTGACGGTCGGCGCGTCGTTCGGGTTTCAGGTCGTCGCCGAATTCTGGTCGTCCGAGCGCGCGCGCGGCATTTTCGAGAATGCGCAGTCGGTCGCCCAGTCGTCCTACAATGATTTCCTGAACTCGGTCGATGCGCAGAACGTCGCGGTCGCGTCCGACATCCAGCGGATGCTGTTCGTCAATCGCTACAAGCCGTCCGATCCGATGTTCGGGATCATCTATCAGCAGAGCATCAGCGCGCGCGGCCTGACCGATTCGGTGCTGTTCGAAATTCCGGCCGACGGCCGCCCCGTCTCGCTCGCCTCGGCATCGATCTACGAGGGGCCGCTGCGGTGGAGCATCGATCCACGATCGGTGACAGCGCTGGGCAAGGGCAAACGCAGCGACGTTCGCGAACGTGATGGCATGGTCCAGTCGGTGACGCGCATCCCCAACACGCCCTATCTGCTCTATTCGGGGCGGGACCTCGACCTGAAGACCTATACCGACCGGCGTGATCGTACCCGCGCGATCCTGTCGGATTACAATGCGTTGCTCGATCGGTCGCGCGTCGTCCAGTTACGGCTTTATGTCGCGCTGTTCGTCGTGTCGTTGCTGATCGTCGGGCTGGCGGTATTCGTCGCACTGGCGGTCGCCGACCGGCTGGTCCGCCCGGTCGGCGCACTGGTCGGCGCAGCGCGGCGCATTGCTGATGGCGACCTGACCGCGCGCGTGGCCGAACCCGGCAAGCGCAAGAAGGACGAGATCGCCACGCTCGCCAGCGCGTTCAACAGCATGACCGAACGGTTGCAGGAACAGACCGGCGAGCTGGTCGCGGCCAATGCGCAGATCGACAGCCGCCGTGCCTTGATCGAGGCGGTGATGTCGGGTGTCAGCGCCGGTGTGGTGTCGGTCGGGCGCGATGGTACGATCCGACTGGCCAACAGCTCGGCGACGGCGCTGCTCAAGACCGGTCCGGCCCCGCTCGCCGGCCGGTCGCTGCGCGAGGTCGCGCCCGAACTCGACCAGTTGCTGGCGGGCGACAAGCAGGACGCGACCATCCAACTGGCGGCGGCGGGCGGGGCCAAGACGCTCGCGGTCCACATCACCCGCGACGACGGCCAGCATATCCTGACCTTCGACGACATCACCCAGCAATTGCTCGACCAGCGCCGCGCGGCATGGTCCGACGTGGCGCGGCGGATCGCCCACGAGATCAAGAACCCGCTGACCCCGATCCAGCTTGCTGCCGAGCGGCTCCAGCGCCGCTATGGATCAAAGCTGACTACCGACGACGGCACCTTCGCCCGCCTGACCGAGACGATCGTCCGGCAGGTCGGCGACCTGCGGCGGATGGTCGATGAATTTTCGTCGTTCGCGCGGATGCCCAAACCGGTGTTCCGCAGCGAATCGATCACCGAACTCGCGCGGCAAAGCCTGTTCCTCCACGAAGTCGCCCATCCCGAAATCGATTTCGTGCTAGAAAACGACGGCCCGGCCACCCTTGTGTGCGATCGGCGGCAAATGGCGCAGGCGATGACCAACATCGTCAAGAATGCGACCGAAGCCGTTGCCGTACGCGGGGAAAATGCGCCGCGTGGCCGCATCGCGATCGACATTCGGGTGATGGCGAACGGCCATCTGCGGATCGACACCAGCGACAACGGCATCGGCCTGCCCGCCGAGCGCGACCGGATCGTCGAACCCTATATGACGACGCGCAAGGGCGGCACCGGGCTGGGGCTGGCTATCGTCCGCAAGATCGTCGAAGAACATTTCGGAACCATATCGTTCGCCGACCGTCCCGGAGGAGGGACGATCGTTTCCATCATCCTCGACCCCGTGATGCTCGCCGCGCTGGCGAACGACGACGGGGTGGCGGACGACAATGTGCAGGAGGTTACGACGCGCCACCCCATGCTTACCCGGACCGGATTTACGTCATGAAACTCGACATTCTCGTCGTCGACGACGAAGCCGATATTCGCGAACTCGTCGCCGGTGTGCTGGAGGACGAGGGCTATGACACGCGCAGCGCCGCCGACAGCGACGCCGCGCTGGAAGCGGTCGCCGCCCGGCGTCCGTCCTTGGTGCTGCTCGACGTCTGGCTTCAGGGGTCGCGGCTTGACGGGCTGGAACTGCTCGACGAGTTGAAGGCGCGCGATCCGTCGCTGCCGGTGCTGGTCATTTCGGGGCATGGCAATATCGACACGGCGGTGTCGGCGATCCGCCGAGGTGCGGTGGACTTCATCGAAAAGCCGTTCGAGGCCGAGCGGTTGCTGTTCCTTGTCCAGCGCGCGACCGAAACCGAACGGCTGCGGCGTGAGGTCGCCTCGCTGCGCGCCTCGGCCGGGCGTGAGGACGACCTGACCGGCAGTTCGACCGCGATCAACGCAGTGCGCGCGACGTTGAAGCGGGTTGCCGGCACCGGCAGCCGCGTGCTCATCACCGGCGGGGCGGGGGTGGGCAAGGAAGTCGCCGCCCGGCTGCTCCATGGCTGGAGCCAGCGCGCGCAGGCGCCGTTCGTGGTCGTCAGCGCGGCGCGGATGACGCCCGAGCGCGTCGACGAGGAACTGTTCGGCGTCGAGGAAGCCGGCAATCTCGTCCGCCCCGGGCTGCTCGAACAGGCGCATGGCGGCACCCTGTTCCTCGACGAGATCGCCGACATGCCGATCGCGACGCAGGCGCGCATCCTGCGTGTCCTGACCGATCAGAGTTTTTCCCGTGTCGGCGGCACACGGGTGGTGAAGGTCGACGTCCGCGTCGTCTCGGCGACCGGGCGCGATCTGCAACAGGAGATCGTCGACGGCAATTTTCGCGAGGACCTCTATTACCGGCTGAACGTCGTGCCGGTGCAAATCCCGTCGCTTGCCGAACGCCGTGAGGATATTCCGCCACTGGTCGAGCATTTCGTCGCGCATTATGCCGCCGAACGCCGCGTCTCGACGCCCGAGGTCGCGGCCGATGCGATGATCGCGCTGCAAAGCTACGAATGGCCGGGCAACGTCCGCCAGTTGCGCAATGTCGTCGAGCGGACGGTCATTCTGGCACCGGGCAATCGCATCGCCCGCATCGACATCGACTTGTTGCCACCCGAGGTCCTGGGGTCTGCCGGGGATGGTACGGGCGGGGCGAGCAACAGCGCGATCATGGGATCGCCGCTGCGCGAGGCGCGCGAATCGTTCGAGCGCGAGTATCTCCGGGTGCAGATCCGGCGCTTCTCCGGCAATATCTCGCGCACCGCGACGTTCATTGGCATGGAGCGATCGGCATTGCACCGGAAGCTCAAGCTGTTGGGGATCACCGAAACGCGCGGCGACGAATAGCGTATTGCTGGACATTGCCGCCGTGTGTCCGGCATCCTATTTTACAATTCCGCACCAAAGGGGTGCGGCAATCCGGCGTCGGATACCGGCGCTATGCGGAATAAGAGTTCCGCCAAGAACAAGGGCAAGCCATGGCCGACAGGCAGGGGTCGCTTCAAGACCTGTTTCTCAATTCGTTGCGCCGGTCGAAGACGCCGGTCACGATGTTTCTCGTCAAGGGCGTGAAGCTCCAGGGCATCGTGACGTGGTTCGACAATTTCTCGGTGCTGCTGCGTCGCGACGGCCAGTCGCAGCTTATCTACAAGCACGCGATCTCGACGATCATGCCATCCGGTCCCGCCGATCTTGCGTCGGTGATCGAAGCGGCGGCCGAACATTCGTCGAAGAACGCGCCGTTGCAGGAAATCTTCCTCAACGCCGTTCGCAAGGCACGTGAGAATGTCACGATGTTCCTCGTCAACGGCGTGATGTTGCAGGGGCAGATCGCGGCGTTCGACCTGTTCTGCATGCTGCTCCAGCGCGACGGCATGTCGCAGTTGGTCTATAAACATGCGGTATCGACGATTCAGCCGGCCAATCCGTTGAATCTGGCCGAGGAACAGGCGTTGGGAGCGGACGAGGCTTGAGCACCGGTTTCGATCGCGACGCACAGGAATTCACTCGGGGCGCCAGCGCGATCGTCGTGCTGCCCGACATGGGCGGATCGGCCCGCGATGCCGATGCCCGGCTGGAGGAAACCGCCGGTCTGGCGCTGGCCATCGGTGTCGAGGTTCGGCACCGCGTGCCTTTCCGCGTCCGTGCGCCCAAGCCCGCGACGCTGATCGGCAGCGGGCAGGTCGATCAACTCGCTGCGATCGTGCGCGACGAGGAAATCCAGCTTGCCGTGTTCGACGCTGCGCTGACCCCGGTGCAGCAACGCAACCTGGAAACCGGGTTGGGCTGCAAGGTCATCGACCGTACCGGGCTGATCCTCGAAATCTTTGGTGAGCGTGCGCGCACCGCCGAGGGCCGGCTGCAGGTCGAACTAGCCCACCTCGACTATCAGGCCGGTCGACTGGTGCGGAGCTGGACTCACCTTGAGCGGCAGCGTGGTGGCTTCGGCTTTCTCGGCGGTCCGGGTGAAACCCAGATCGAGGCCGATCGTCGTTTGATCCGCGACCGGATGGCGCGGCTGCGTCGCGAACTCGACGGCGTGTCGCGGACGCGGACGCTGCATCGTGATCGGCGCCAGCGCGCGCCGTGGCCGGTCGTGGCGCTGGTCGGCTATACCAATGCGGGTAAATCGACGTTGTTCAACCGGCTGACCGGGGCAGGGGTGATGGCGGAGAATCTGCTGTTCGCCACGCTCGATCCCACGTTGCGGCAAATATCGTTGCCAGGGATCGACAAGGCGATCCTGTCCGACACGGTGGGCTTCGTTTCCGACCTGCCGACCCAGTTGGTCGCGGCGTTCAAGGCGACGCTGGAAGAAGTCGTGTCGGCCGATCTGCTGATCCATGTCCGCGACGTCGCCCACCCTGATACCGACGCACAGGCGGCTGACGTCGAGGCGGTATTGCGTGAGATCGGCGTGGATGAAACTACCCCGCGCATCGAGGCATGGAACAAGCTCGACCTGCTCGATGAGGACACCCGAATCGAAATGTTGGGGGAGGCGGCGCATCGCGATGATGTCGTCGCGCTCTCGGCGCTGACCGGGGAGGGGATCGATCGCCTTGTCCGCACAGTCGGCGACCGGCTGACGCAGGGGCATCGACGCTTTCGCATCGCGCTGGCGCCGGAAGATGGCGCGAGTGCCGCATGGCTCCACGCGCATGGTGAAGTCGTCGATCACTGGATCGACGGGGAGAGGGCGCTCTATGACGTACGCATGGCCCCGGCGGACTATGACCGGTTCCTGACCCGGTAGGGCGGGGCCGGGGAGTCTGCCAGAGTCCGAAAACGGCCCGCCGGGAGTCGCTGAACAGGTTTGGAATGCTACCTATCATTCCAGAGCCATCCGACTCCAGCGGGCGTTTTCGGCGGATCGGTTGAAACCGGGTGTCAGGGCAGGGAGGCAAGCTGTTGTTTTTCTTGGACCCACGCAGCTTCCTGTTCCTTCAGCGATCGTTCTGCAAAGTGCGGATCACCTGCTTCCATTGCGGCAAAGCGCTGTTCGAACTTGGCGTTGGCGGTGCGTAACGCTGCCTCCGCATCGATGCCGAGATGCCGCGCCCAGTTGACCACCGAGAACAGCAGGTCCCCGACCTCCCCGGCACGATCGTCCGGCGCGGCCGTCTCCACCTCGCGCAATTCCTCGTCGATCTTGGCACGCGGCCCCGCCGCGTCGAGCCAATCGAAGCCGACCCGTGCTGCCCGCTTCTGCAACTTCTCCGCCCGGCTGAGCGCCGGCAGTCCCAGCGCCACGCCTGCCAGCGCGCCGACTGGCCCGGCTTTTGCGGCGCGTTCGGCAGCCTTGATCTGTTCCCACATCGGTTGGCCACCGGTGGTGGCGTCGCCGAAGATATGCGGGTGGCGGCGTTCCATCTTTTCGCTGATCGCGGTGACGACGTCGCTGAGGTCGAACAGGCCGGCTTCTTCGGCGATGCGGCTGTGGAAGACGACCTGGAGGAGCAGGTCGCCAAGTTCGTCCTTCAGATCGTCGGGATCGCCCCGAGCGATCGCGTCGGCGACTTCATAGGCTTCCTCAATGGTATAGGGCGCGATCGTCGCGAAGCTTTGCGCGCGGTCCCATTCGCAACCGTGTACCGGGTCGCGCAGCCGGGCCATGATCGCGACGATCCGTGTCGTTACATCCGTCATTCCGCTAGTCCGATAATCAACATTATGTAAAATTACTGGGTTTGGTTCGAAAAAGTCGAGTTGCCGATATTCAACTTCGAACTTCCCTCAAGGATCAGCGTGCCTCGTTCCACCCGCCAGCCATCGAGGCGTGACAGGAAGTTCATGCCGATCACGTCGAAGCGGCCGAACGTCGGCGAGATCACCACGCCGAGGTCGCGGGTTTCCAGACCGCCGAGCCGAACGGTTTCGGCGACACCGCGTTCGGCGCGGATCGCGCCGTTGGCGGTGTTGAGCAGTACCGGCGGGCTTCGACGCGGTTCGATGCCGGCGGCGCGTGCCGTGTCGTCGGAGATCGCGGTGATCGTCGCGCCGCTGTCGATCAGCATGCGGCGTTCGACACCGTTCAGCCGGACCGTTGCCCAGTAATGGCCATCGGCCGAGGCGCGGATGCGGACGGTATCGCCGTCGACGGTCTGTTCAGCGCCGCCGATGCGTTCGTTCAGGCCGGCAAATGCCGTGGCGATCCGGTCGCGCTGGGCGATCACGACATAGACGATGCCGACGATGACGATCCAGCCGACCAGTGCGCGCAGCACGTCGCCGATCGACGGACGCCGCGCGATCAGCGAGGCCAGCGGCAGGACCAGCATCGCCAGGCCGAAGATCAGCCAAAGCGTGCGATCATCGGTCACAACGCGACTTCCAGCCCGTCATACCCCGGCTCGATCCCCGCCGGAACCGTCGCGGCGAGTGTCGCATAGTCCATCGAATGGTCCATGTGGATCAGGATCGAACGCCCTGCCCGCACGTCCTGCGCGAACCTGATGGCCTCGGCCAGCGACGGATGCGTCGGGTGCGGTTTGACGCGCAAGGCGTCGACGACCAGCACATCAACACCTTCATACAGACTGCGCATATCATCGGTTACGGCACTGAAATCAGTGGCATATCCGATCGAATGGCCGTCGGTGTCGAAGCGCAGCCCGGCGGACAGGATCGAGCCATGCGGTTGGTCGGTACAGCGCACCCGGATCGGCCCGACCGTCATGTCGTCGGGCAGCAATGCGCCGGCGATCGTCGGGCGATAGCCCGCCCTGCCCGCGAACGCATAGTTGAACCGCGCCTTCAGGCTGTCGAGCGTGTCGGCGCGGGCATAGCCCCGGACCGGTTCGCCGCGATTGTGGAACAACTGGCGCAGATCGTCGATGCCGTGGCAGTGATCGGCATGGTCGTGGGTCCACAGCACCGCATCGACATCGGCGACGTCGGCCGCCAGCAACTGCTCGCGCATGTCGGGGCCGGTGTCGATCAGAATGCGGGTGCCCTCCGCCTCGATCAGCGCCGAGACGCGGGTGCGGCGGTTGCGCGGGTTCGCCGGATCGCAGGCGCCCCAGTCGTTGCCGATGCGCGGCACCCCCGAGGACGTTCCCGATCCGAGGATGCGCAGCTTCACGCGCGGGTTTTCGCGAACAGGCGGTGGAAATTGTCGTAGGTCGTCTCGGCGAGCGTGTCGGCATCCTCGCCGCGCAGGTCGGCCAGAAAGCGGCAGGTGTCGGCGACGAACGCCGGTTGGCCCGGCTTGCCGCGATGCGGCACCGGGGCGAGGAACGGCGCGTCGGTTTCGATCAGCAACCGCTCGATCGGCAACGACCGCGCAACCGCCTGCAAATCCTGCGCGCTCTTGAAGGTGACGATGCCCGAGATCGAGATGTAGAAGCCGAGGTCGATCGCGGTGCGGGCCAGCTCGGCGCTACCAGTGAAACAATGGAGGACGCCGGGAAAGGCCCCCTTCCCCAGCTCGTCGCGCAGGATGTCGGCCGTGTCGGCCTCGGCATCGCGGGTGTGGACGACGATCGGCAGCCCGGTTTCGCGGCAGGCGGCGAGGTGGGCGCGGAAGCTCGATTGCTGGGCGGCGCGGTCGCTATGGTCGTAATAATAGTCGAGGCCGCTTTCACCGATGCCGACGATGCGGGGGTGCGCGGCGCGTTCGACCAGTTTCGCGGTGTCGATATGTGGATGCTGGTCGGCCTCGTGCGGGTGGATGCCGACCGTCGCCCAAACGTCGCTCTCGCGCTCGGCGGTGCCGACCACCGCGTCCCATTCGCTTTCGCGGGTCGCGATGTTGAGCATCGACGCGACCCCGGCGGCGCGGGCGCGGGCGAGGACCTCGCCCTGCTGTTCCGCGACGCCCTTGTAGTTCAGGTGGCAGTGGCTGTCGGCCAGTTTCATGCGGCGGGGGTTTCCTCGATCGTCAGTCGGGGAAAGATGGGGGTCGGCGGGGCGATGCGAAAGCCCTCCGCTTGTGCAGCCGCGTACCAGCCATGGTCGCCGAGCAGCGCGTGCGGCGTTTCCCCCTGCCCCAGTTGCGCGAGCAGCTTCGCGGCCGATGCGGGTACGACCGGATAGATCGCCACGGCAAGATCGCGGATCGCGCGGACCAGCGTACCGAGGACCGCGTGCATCCGATCGGGATCGGTCTTGCGCAGCGCCCACGGGGCCTGCACGTCGATATACTGATTGCAGGCGAATACGCCGCGCATCCACGCCTCCAGCGCCTGCGACAGCGCGAGATCGTCGAACGCGCGGGCGAAAGCGGCGTTGGCCTCGGCGATGATTCCCAGCAGTTCGGCGTCGGCGGGATCGCTGCGCCCTTCGGCGGGGAGTTCGCCGCCGAGGTTCTTGGCGATGAACGACAGCGTGCGCTGCGCCAGATTGCCGAAGCTGTTCGACAGATCGCTGTTGGCGCGCGCGACGATCGCCTCGTCGGAGAAGGTGCCGTCATGGCCGAAGCTGATGTCGCGCAACAGAAAATAGCGCAGCGCGTCGACGCCGTAGAGTTCGGCGAGCTGCATCGGATCGACGACGTTGCCGGTCGACTTCGACATCTTTTCGCCCCGGTTGAGCAGGAAGCCGTGGCCGAACACCTTGTGCGGCAAGGGCAGTTTGGCAGACATGAGGAACGCGGGCCAATAGACCGCGTGAAAGCGGACGATGTCCTTGCCGATCAGGTGCAGCGCGGCGGGCCAGTAGCGGTTGGTTTCGTTCGGATAGCCCGCGCCGGTCAGATAGTTGGTCAGCGCATCAACCCAGACGTACATGACATGGCCGGGGCTGCCCGGCACCGGCACGCCCCAGTCGAAGCTGGTGCGCGATACCGACAGGTCGGTCAGGCCCCCCTCGACGAAGCGCAGCACTTCGTTGCGACGGCTTTCGGGCTGGATGAAATCGGGGTTGGCGGCGTAGAAATCGAGCAGCGGCTGCTGGTATTTCGACAGGCGGAAGAACCACGTCTCCTCGGCGGTCCATTCGACCGGCGTGCCCTGCGGCGACAGGCGTACCCCGCCCTCGCCGTCGGTCAGTTCCTTTTCCTCGTAGAACGCCTCGTCGCGGACCGAATACCAGCCCTCGTAGCGGTCGAGATACAGGTCGCCGGCATCCTGCATCGCCTGCCAGATCGCCTGCGACGCGGCGTAATGTTCCGGCTCGACGGTGCGGATGAAGCGGTCGCACGAGATATTCAGTTTGTCCGACATCTCACGGAAATAGCCCGACATTTCGTCGGCCAGCGCACGGACCTCGACACCCCGGTCGCGCGCGGTCTTGACCATCTTCAGCCCGTGTTCGTCGGTGCCGGTCTGAAAGAACACGTCGCGCCCCGCCTGCCGCTGGAACCGGGCGATGGCGTCGGCGGCGATCATCTCATAGGCGTGGCCGATGTGCGGCCGGCCGTTGGGATAATGGATCGCGGTGGTGATGTAATAGGGTTCGGACATAGGGCAGCGCTCTAGGGTCCTGCCCCGGAAACGGCAATGGCCGGGAGTCGATGCCATCTGCTTATCCAAGACGGCTTCTGCATTGCTCCCCTCCCTGACAAGGGAGGGGCTGGGGGTGGGTTGGTCCGCGAGGAAGGGTGGGCGTTCCACAACCGGCCTACCCACCCCCGACCCCTCCCTTGTCAGGGAGGGGAGCAAATTTCGTCGGTGTTTTGATTGACCTCAGCGATCCGCTGGCTGGGCCAGACGCGCGATCAGGCCGGCCATTTCGAACACCGTCGTCTCGGGCACCAGCGACAGCGCCGGGGCCATCGCGGCAAGCGAGCGGGCCTTGTCATAGGCGTCGAGCGCGTCGCGCAAGGCCGTGCCGGTGCGGTCTTTCGCGGCGGATGCGATCAGCGCGGGCGCGCGGTCGAGGAAGGCGAGGTAGCGTGGGTGGGCGGTCTTGCCCGACAGCGCCTTGGCGAGCCGGCTGCGGGTGCGGTTGGCGGGATCGCCATCGGCGAGGATGGCCGCCAGATCGCGGTCGAGCGCGGCGATCGACAGGCCGGCATATTGCAAGGCGCGGCCGGGCGAGCCTTCGGCCGCCGCGACCAGCGCGGCGATTTCGTCGTCCGGCGTGTCGGGCAGGTGGTCGCGGATCACCGCGCCGACGTCGTGATCGTCGAGCGGATCGAAGCGAAGCTGGCGGCAGCGCGAGCGGATGGTGGGGAGCAGCCGGCCGGGCGCATGGCTGACGAGCAGGAACACCGTGCCGGGCGGCGGTTCCTCAAGGTTCTTGAGCAGCGCGTTGGCCGCACCGCGTTCGAGGTCGTCGATCGCGTCGATCACCACCACGCGCCGTTCGCCGGGTTCGAGCGAGCGGGCGAACAGCGGTTGCAGCCCGCGTACCTGCTTGATGACGATGCTGCGCGCGATGTCCTGATCGGGCTTGTCGGGGTCCTTGGGCAAGCGGACCAGTTCGCGATAACCATGGTGCGCGCTGGCGGCGATCATCGCTTCCGTCCGCTCGCGGCCTTCGCGGGCGGCGAGCAGGTCGATCGCGGTCTGCCGCGCGAAACTGGCCTTGCCGACGCCCTCGGGGCCGGTCAGCAGCCATGCGTGGTGAAGCGCGCCGCTGGCGGTCGCGGCGGCGAAGGCCGCGCGGGCGGCGGCGTTGCCGCGCAGGGTCATGGCAGCAGGTCGGCGAGCGCTTCCATCAGCCGCGCGGTCACGGTGTCGGGCGCGCCGCTGGCATCGATCCGCCGGACACGGTCGGATTCGCTGGCGGCGATGCGATCGAAGGTGGCGACGACCGAACGGTGGAAATCGCTGTCGCGCGCGGCGAAGCGATCGGCAGCGTCACCATCGCGTGCCTTGGCCCGGGCGTCACCCTGCCCTTCTGGCAAGGTCAGCAGCAGCGTGCGATCGGGCAGCAGGCCGCGCGAGCCGAAGGCGTGGAGCGCGAGGATCGCCGCATCGTCGATCCCCTGCGCGCCCTGATAGGCGCGGGTGCTGTCGAGGAAGCGGTCGCACACGACCCAGCTTCCGGCATCGACCAGCGGGCGGATGACCTTTTCGACATGGTCGGCGCGCGCGGCGGCGAACAGCAGCGCCTCGGCATGCGCGCTCCAGCGGCGGACGTCGCCCTGCATCAGCAGATCGCGGATCGCCTCCGCGCCTTCGCTGCCGCCCGGTTCGCGGGTCAGCACGGCGTGGAGCCCGCGCGCTTCGAGCGCGGCGACGAGGGCGCGGGCCTGGGTCGACTTGCCGACCCCCTCCCCGCCTTCCAGCGTCAGGAAGCGCCCGGCGCTCAAGCGAACAGGCCGGTCAGCCCCGCCCAGACGCGGCCGAAGAAGCCGGCCTCGGCGACAGCGCTCTCGGCGACCAGCGGCATGCGCTGTTCACCGGTGTCGGGCGAGGTGATGACGAGGTCGGCGATATGCTGGCCCTTGGCGATCGGGGCCTTGATCGGGCCGGTGTAGACGACCTTGGCGGTCATCGGGCTGTTGGTGCCCGCCGGCATGGTGACGGTCAGCGCGCGCGGGGCGACCAGCCCGACCTGGTTGACGTTTCCCATCTGCACATCGGCGGTCTCGACCCGCTTGCCCGCCGCGACGATCGGGCGCGCGCGCCATGCGCCGAAGCCCCAGTTCATGAACTTGACCGATTCGCTCGCGCGCTGGTTGAAGCTGGTCAGCCCGGCGAGCACCATCACGAGGCGGCGGCCGTCCTGTTCAGCGGAACCGGTGAAGCCGTAGCCCGCTTCCTCGGTATGGCCGGTCTTGAGGCCGTCGGCGCCGCGCACCTTGCCGAGCAGCGGATCGCGGTTCGCCTGGGTGATGGCGCTGCCGCTGCCCAGCGTCTTGCCCCAGGTGAAGTTTTCCTTGGAATAGAACTGCTTGTAGAGCTGCGGATGGTTCTGGATCGTGGCGGAGGCGAGCTTGGCCAGATCGCGCGCGGTGACATAGGTGCGGCCTTCGTCGGGCCAGCCGTTCGAGGTGCCGAAGTGACTGTTGGTGAGGCCCAGTTCCTTGGCGCGCTGGTTCATCAGATTGGTGAAGGCTTCCTCCGACCCGGCGATCTTCTCGGCGAGCACGACGCAGGCGTCGTTACCCGAGAGGACGACGATGCCGTAGAGCAAATTCTCGACGCTGACGTTCTCGTTCACCGACAGAAACATCGTCGAGCCGGCCTGCGGGCCGTGCCATTTGCGCCACGTCTCGGGCGAGACGAGCGCGGTGTCGCTGAGTTTCAGATCGCCCTTCTTGATGAGGTCGAACGCGACATAGGCGGTCATCATCTTGGCCATCGACGCCGGGGGCATCCGCCGGTCGGCATCCTTGGCGAAGAGCGTCGCGCCCGACGACAGGTCGGTCATGAACGCGACCGGGGCCGGCGTCTCGAACGTAGGCGCAGCGGCGATGCCCGGGGTGGCGACGGCAAGGGCGACGATGCTCGACAGGGCGATTGTACGCATGGTGGGATACGCTTCCGTTTGGACGTTAGTTTGGGGCGATCGTCCGCGCGTCGCCGAAGCCGCGCCGGACCAGCGAGGCACGGGCGGTATCGGCGGCGGCGCGGGTGGCGAACGGGCCGGCCTGGACCCGGTACAGCGTGCCCGTGCGTCGCACAACGCCGCCGACCGAATTTGCCAGTTGTTCGGCGCGCGGACCATCGGACAGCGCGGCGACCTGCACGAACCACTGGCCGGTTGCCGGGGCAGCGGCGACGGGTGCTGTGGGGCGGAACGGCTTGGGCGTGCGGGCAGGAGGAGAGACGCTCGCGCGCAGCATCTCGCGCGACGGGCGGACGGCCGTCGGCAGGCGGCGGCGCAGCGCCACCAGCAGCGGTTGCGGTGCGTCGAGCCTAGCGACCACGCCGCCGGCGCGCAGCACCGTCTGATCCTGCGGCGTGGGCGTAACCGGGCGGATGCGGACCGCGACCAGCGCAACCTCCGGCAGCCCCAGCGCCGCGGCGGCGGCGGGCGACAGGTCGGCGACACGGTCGGGCGGCAGCGGCGCGCCGGCCTTCACCGCCGCCAGAATGATCCGTCCGGTATCGAGCGCGGTCACTTCGACGAAGCTGTCGGGGGCGAGCGAGCGATGGACGACGAACACGCCGCTCCCGTCGGTCCGCCCCGCCCGGCCGATGTCGTCGAGCCGTGCTTCATGGACCGGTGGCGCGTCCTGCGCCCCGGCCGCGAGCGCGACGATCATCAGCGGCACGATCACCGCGCGACCTCGTCGGCCAGCAGCCCGACCGACAGCGCGTAGAAATTCGAGCAGTTATAGTCGAGGATCACGCGGTAGTTGCCGGTTAGCAGATAGGCGGTCGCGCTGGGACCATCGGGTTCGATCAGCGTCGCCTGCACCGCGTCGTCGTAGCGCCGGCCATCCGACGGCGTGACGCCGAGCGAGCGCCATTCGCCGATCGTGCGCCACTGGCTATGCCGTTCGAACACGCGTGGGCAGCGCGGCGAGAGCGAGCGCGGCGTGAGGACCCCCCGGTCGAAGCCCGAAGGCACCGCGACCGCGAACCCCCATGGCTGACCGGGACGCCAGCCGGCGTTGAGGAAATAGTTCGCGATCGAGGCCAGCGTGTCGGCCTCGTTCGACCAGATGTTGGCGACGCCGTCGCCATCGCCGTCCCGGGCCAGGCGCAGGTAGATCGACGGCAGGAACTGCGGATAGCCGAAGGCCCCGGCCCAGCTCCCCTTCAACCGGTCGCGCGGCACGCCGCGATCGATCATCTTGAGCGTCGCGATGAATTCCGGCTCGAACAGCGCGCGGCGACGGCCTTCATAGGCGAGCGTCGCGAGGCTGCGCGGCAGATCGAAATCGCCGGTGTAGCTGCCGTAGTTCGTTTCATGGCCCCAGATCGCGACCATGATCTCCTCGGGCACCCCGGTTTCGCGCTCGATCGCCGCCAGCCGGCCGCGCTGCGCGCGATAGGCGGTGCGCCCGCGCGTGATCCGCGCGGTATCGACATGGCGCGCCTTGTAGGGGGCGAAGCGCGGAACCGCGCTGGTCGACGACGTGCCCGGCTGTTGCCGGTCGAGTTCGACGACGCGCGGATTGTAGGTGAGCGTCGGCAGCACCGAATCGATCGTCGCCTGTCGCACGCCCTCCGCCCGCGCGCGGACCGCCACGCCCTGCAAATACGCCTGAAACCCGCTTTCATCCTGTGCCGATGCCGATGCACCGGCCGTAAGGGCAAGAAGTGCGGCAAACCCCGTCCTGAAGATACGCATTACCCGGTCTCCCGCCATGGCGCAGTCTTGGCACAGGCGGCGGGGCGGATGAACCCCTCTTGTTTGCGACGGGGCTTGCGCGATACGCCGCACCGGTTCTAGGCAGCGCTGCGATCTGGAAGCGTGTCCGAGTGGTTTAAGGAACCGGTCTTGAAAACCGGCGAGCGGGCAACCGTTCCGTGGGTTCGAATCCCACCGCTTCCGCCATCGCTGCATGGCCGCGTGATGGTCATGCCGGCGACGACACCGGCCGCACCGATCTCAGCAGCGCTCCAGCATCAGGGCGATACCCTGTCCGACGCCGATGCACATGAACGCCATGGCGTAGCGACCGCCGGTACGATGCAGTTCCTCCGCCGCCGTCATCACGATGCGCGCGCCGGACATGCCGAGCGGGTGCCCAAGCGCGATCGCACCGCCGTTGCGGTTCAACCGTGGATCGTCGGTGGCGATGTTCAGGTCGCGCAAGGTCGCGATCGCCTGCGCGGCGAAGGCTTCGTTGAGTTCGATGACGTCGAGCTGGTCGAGACGCACGCCGGTGATCCGGCACAGCTTGCGCGCAGCCTCGATCGGCCCTGCCCCCATGATCCGGGGCGCGATTCCGGCCGACGCCATCCCCAAAATGCGCGCGCGCGGGATCAGGCCGTGGCGAGCGGCGGCGGCCCCAGAGGCGATCAGCATCGCCGCTGCTCCATCGTTCAGGCCCGATGCGTTCCCGGCCGTCACCGTGCCGTCGGGCCGGACGACCGGCCTGAGCCTTGCCAGCGCGTCGAGGCTGGTCGCGCGGGGATGTTCGTCCTGCGCGAAGACGATCGGATCGCCTTTGCGTTGCGGGATCGTGACCGGCACGATCTCGACGGCCATCCGTCCGCCGGCGATGGCCGCAGCGGCCTTTTGCTGGCTGGCCAGTGCGAAGCGGTCCTGATCCTCGCGGCTTACCTGCCACTGGTCGGCAACATTCTCCGCCGTCTGCGGCATCGTGTCGACGCCGTAAGCCGCTTTCATCGCCGGGTTGACGAACCGCCAGCCGAGCGTCGTGTCCTCGATCTGCTGTGCGCGGTCGAAGGCGGTGCCGGCCTTGCCCATCACATAGGGCGCACGGGTCATGCTCTCGACGCCGCCGGCGATGACGAGGCCGGCATCGCCGCTGCGGATCGCCTGCGCCGCGCTGCCGACCGCGTTCAGCCCCGATCCGCACAGCCGGTTGATCGTGCCGCCGGGCACCGTGGCGGGCAGGCCGGCAAGCAGCACCGCCATGCGCGCGACGTTGCGATTGTCCTCGCCCGCCTGATTGGCGCAGCCGAGCAGCACGTCGTCGACCGCTTCCCAGTCGACCGAGGCGTTGCGCTCGACCAGCGCGCGCAGCGGGATCGCGGCCAGATCATCGGCGCGGACGCCCGACAGCGCACCGTTCAACCGGCCGATGGGCGTGCGGATCGCGTCGCAGAGATAGGCGTCGGGCATCAGGCGTCCTGTTCGAGCATGGCGATGATCTTCTGCGCTTCGGCGAAACCGGTGTTCGCGGCGGGCACCCCGGCATAGATCGCGGTCTGCATCAGCACCTCCTTCAACTCGTCGGTGGTGAAGCCGCCCTCGCGAAGCCCGGCACGGACGTGCAGCGCATATTCCTCCCACCGGCCGAGCGCACAGGTGATGGCGAGGACGAGCAGGCGGCGGGTCCGGTCGTCGAGGCCGGGGCGGCCCCAGATCTCGCCCCATGCGATGCGCGTAATCATCGCCTGGAAATCGGCGGTGAACGGGGTGCGCTTCGCGAGGCTGGCATCGACCCACGCATCGCCCAGCACCCGGCGACGGTGGCGCAGGCCGGCGTCGAACAACGTGTCGGCGGCCGCCGTTACCGCGTCGTCACCGTCGAGGAAGCCGCGCAGCGCGCTCGCCAGCGCCGCCGGTGCCTCGATCGGCGGCAGATGCGCGCCTTCGATGCCGATGTGTCGCGCGCCGGGGATGGTCAGCAGATGCTCGCCATGCCCGGCATAGGGGGTCGAGACGTCGAGCATCGCGGTCATGACCAGCGTCGGCACGGCGATGCTCGCGATCCGCCCGGCCAGGGCCATGTCGCGGATCGCCGCGCCCGCCCCTGCATAGCCGGCATCGGCCTGTCGCGCGATGCCGTCGCGCAGGGTTTCGGCGATCCCCGGATGACATGCCGCGAAGTCCGGCGACAGGAAGCGGCCGACCGCCATGGCGGCGATGGTGGCGGTGCCCTGCCCACGCACCGTGTCGATCCGTGCCTGCCACGCGGCGGGGTCCATCGTCGCCGAGGTACAGATCAGCGCCAGCGCCGACACCCGGTCGGCATGATCGAGCGCCAGTTGCATGGCGACCATGCCCCCCAGCGACACGCCCGCCACCGCCGCCCGTGCGATCCCGGCATCGTCCATGACGCCGACGACATCGGCGGCCAGCATCGACAGGCTATAGTTGCCGTCCGGCGCATCCGACCCGCCCGCCCCGCGCGTGTCGATGCGCAACAGGCGGAAGGCGGGGAGCAGCAACGGCACGGTGCGGTCCCACAAAGACAGGTCGGTGCCGATCGAGTTGAGCAGCACCAGCACCGGTCGGTCGGCCGCCCCCTCCAGCCGCCAGTGCAGCCGCACGCCATCCCGGATCGTCATGGCCATCGCGTCAGTCCTTCCCGTCCGCCAGCAGGTCGGCGATGATCGCCGCGCTCTCGCCGATGTCATCGCCGACCGCCGCCGTGACGAGGTTGCGCGCGATGGCCGCTTCGTCGATCTCCAGCCCTTCGGCGACGACCGCCAGTGCAGCGGCGCTGCCCGAGGCGAGCAGGAACAGGTCGGTCAGCACCGGTCCCTCGGCCTGCCAGCCGCCGAGGCCCCGTTCCGCTTCCTGTGGCAGCCCGGCCAGCAGCGACGCGACCAGTCCCGGCGCGCGGATCGCCGCCGACAGCGCGACCTGACACCCCGTCGGGTTGCGTTTGTGCGCCATCGCCGACGATCCGCCGCGTCCGGCGACCAGCGGCTCGCGCGCCTCGCCGATGCCGTTCTGCGCCAGCAGCGCGACGTCGCGCGCCAGCTTGCCGAGCGCGCCGATCAGGATGCCCAGCGCCGCGCCGATCGCCGCCACGCCGGTGCCGCGCGCGTGCCATGGGGCGGCACGGCCAAGCCCGAGGGCATCGGCGACCTGCGCCGCGATCTCCGCACCCTTGCCATCCAGTCCGGCGCGTGTCCCCGCCGCGCCGCCCAGTTGCACGACCGCATGGGTGCCGACCGCCGCGTCGAGCATCGCCAGCGCATCGTCGATCCCCCGCGCCGCCTGTGCCAGTCGCAGCCCGAAGGCGACCGGCATCGCATCCTGCAACAGCGTCCGCCCGATCGCCGGCCGTTCGGCATGGGCACGCGCCGACCTCGCCAGCGCATCGCGCACCCGCTGGCCGTCCTTCGCCAGCAGGCGATGCGCCGCGCGGACCTGCACCATCAGCACGGTATCGGCCACGTCCTGGCTGGTCGCGCCGTGGTGCAGTGCCATTGCCGCTGCCCCGCCGACCATCGCCCGCAACCGCGCGACGAGGGGGATCGCGAGCGTGCCGGCCAGCGCCGCTTCCTCCGCCAGTTCCGCCTTATCGATCTGCGCCGGATCGACGCCGGCCATGATCGCGTCGGCCAGTTCGGGCGCGATCACGCCCTGAGCCGCCTGCGCCCGCGCCAGCGCGGTTTCGAAGGCGCAGCCATGGGCGATGGTCGCGGCATCGTCGAACACCGCGATCATGTCCGCCGTCGCGGCGGGGCGGAGGCGCAGCAGGTCGCTCACAGGTCGAAGAACACCGTTTCGCGTGGCCCCTGCAACATGAAATCGAGCGTCCAGACGCTGTCACCCGTTGCCGTGGCGATCAGCGTGTGGCGGCGCTCCGCCGGCACCAGCGACAGGATCGCGTCGCCGTCTTCCGATCCGGCGAAATACAGCCGCGTCGCCAGCCGCTTGATGAGCCCACGCGCGAAGATCGACACCGCGACATGCGGCGCATGGCCGGGGCCGATCGCGCCGGGCAGGATCGTGCGGAACCGATAGCTGCCGTCTGCGGCGGTCGCGGCACGGCCGAAGCCGACGAAATGCGGATCGGCGTCTGGCTCGCCATGATAGCGACCGGCGGCATCGGCCTGCCAGATTTCGACCATCGCGTCCGGCACCGGCGCGCCCTCGCCATCGACCACGCGGCCGGTGAGGTCGATCGCTTCGCCCGCCGGCGTACCGGTGGGGGAGGACAGGTTCAGCACATAATGCGCCTCGGGAAACAGTTCGGGGCGCGCCCCCATGTCCGACTGGCCCACCAGATCGGCACCGCCCTTCCACGGCAGGCCGTAGTGGAAGAAGGGGCCGACCGTCTGGCTGGGGGTCTGGCCGAACAGCGCCGGGTCCTGATTGTCGGCGCGCGGTGCGGGACGGCGGTCGGCGACGTCAATGGTCATGGTCGTCCTCCTCGAACGGCGTCTGTTCGCGGCCCTTCAACACCACGTCGAAGCGATAGCCGAGCGCCCGGTTCGGCTCGGTCACGTCCATGTCGAACCGCGCGACCAGCCGCTGGCGATAGGGCATCGGCACCGCATTCGCGATCGGATCGATCTCGATCAGCGGATCGTCGGGGAAATAGAGCTGCGTCACCAGCCGCGTCGCGAACGCCGGCCCCAGCAGCGACAGATGGATATGCGCCGGCCGCCATGCATTATGGTGATTGCCCCATGGATAGGCCCCCGGCCGGATGGTGACGAAGCGATAGCATCCCTGCGCATCGGTCACGACGCGGCCCGCGCCGGTGAAGTTGGGGTCGTGCGGCGCGTCCCACTGGTCCTTCGCGTGGATGTAGCGCCCGGCGGCATTGGCCTGCCAGATTTCCATCACCGTGTCGGGCACGGCACGGCCATCCTCGTCGAGCACGCGGCCGGCGACGATGATCCGCTGCCCCTGCGCCACCCCGCCGTGCTGCGTCGTCAGATCGGCGAGTGCCGGCCCCATCAGCCGGTCCCAGCCCGCCGGGCCGGTCGTCTCGGTCCGGGTCTGCGGCACCCGCAACGGCGGGTGCAGCGGCGCGCGGGTACGGGTCGAGCCGTACTCGGGGAACAGCGACGGTGGCGCCCCGGCATCGTCACGCTTGTAGGTCATGCGGCGAGATCCGCGCCGGTTCTGGCGCGCACGTCGTCGGCCGTGACGCCGGGCGCGCATTCGATCAGCCGCAGGCCGGGCTTGTCGCAGGCGATGACGGCAAGGTCGGTGATGATGAGATCGACGCAGGCCCTGCCGGTCAGCGGCAGCGTGCAGACTGGCAGGATCTTCGGATCGCCATGCTTCGACACATGGTCCATCACCACGACGACGCGCCGCACGCCGGCGACCAAGTCCATCGCCCCGCCCATGCCCTTCACCATCTTCCCCGGAATCGTCCAGTTGGCGAGATCGCCCGCCGCCGACACTTCCATCGCGCCGAGGATCGCCATGTCGATATGCCCGCCGCGGATCATCGCGAAGCTGTCGGCGCTGGAAAAGAAGCTGGAGGTCGGCAGCGCGGTGATCGTCTGCTTGCCGGCGTTGATGAGGTCGGGGTCGGCCTCGCCCGCATAGGGGAACGGGCCGATGCCGAGCATGCCGTTTTCCGACTGGAGCGTCACCTCGATACCCGGCGGCACATGGTTGGCGACCAGCGTGGGGATGCCGATGCCGAGATTGACGTAGAACCCGTCCTGCAATTCGCGCGCGGCGCGGGCGGCCATCTCGTCGCGGGTCCAGCCCATCATCCTTCCTCCCGTTCGCGCACCGTCAGCTTCTCGATGCGCTTCTCGTTGATCGTGCTTTTGACGATACGGTCGACATAGATGCCCGGCGTGTGGATGCAGTCGGGGTCGAAGCTGCCTTCGGGCACGATTTCCTCGACTTCCACCACCGTCACCTTACCCGCTGTCGCCATGTTCGGGTTGAAGTTGCGCGCGGTCTTGCGGAACATCAGGTTGCCCGCCGGATCGGCCTTCCATGCCTTAACGATCGACAGGTCGGCGCGCAGCCATGTCTCGCGGACATAGTCCTCGCCCTCGAACGTCTCGACCGGCTTGCCCTCGGCGACGACCGTGCCGACGCCGGTTTTGGTGTAGAAAGCGGGAATGCCCGCCCCGCCCGCGCGGATGCGTTCGGCGAGCGTCCCTTGCGGGTTCAATTCCAGTTCCAGTTCGCCCGAGAGATATTGCTGCTCGAACAGCTTGTTCTCACCGACATAGCTTGCGATCATCTTGGCGACCTGCCGGCTTTCCAGCAGCATCCACAGGCCGAAGCCGTCGGCCCCGGCATTGTTCGAAATGACCGTCAGCCGCTGCACGCCGTTGCTGCGGATTTCGGGGATCAGGCTCTCAGGGTTGCCCGACAGGCCGAACCCGCCCGACATGATCGTCATCCCGTCGAACAACAGCCCGTCGAGCGCCGCCGCCGGGGTATCATAGATCTTGCGCTTCATGCCGCCTCCAGCGGTAGGCCGACGTAATTCTCGGCAAGGGTACGCTGCGCGGCGGGGGAGCCACGCAGATAGTCCAGTTCGGCCATCTGGATGCGCCGGTCGAAGCCATCCATGGTCGGGAACCGGTGCGTGACCGAGGTGAACCACCACGAGAAACGCTCGGCCTTCCACACCCGCGCCAGCGCGCGCGCCGAATAGCCGTCGATGCCGGCATCGCTGCGCTCGCGATACCGTTCGGTCAGCGCCTCGCCCAGCATCGTCACGTCGGACACGGCGAGGTTCATGCCCTTGGCACCCGTCGGCGGCACGATATGCGCTGCGTCACCGGCCAGGAACAGCCGGCCCCAGCGCATCGGTTCGGCGACGAACGACCGCAGCGGCGCGATCGACTTCTCGAACGAGGCCCCCCGCGTCACCTTCGCCGCCGTCTCCGGCCCGAGGCGCAGGCAGAGTTCGTCCCAGAAGCGATCGTCGGACCAGTCGGCGACATCCTCGTCCAGCCCGCATTGAATGTAATAGCGGCTGCGCGTCGGCGATCGCATCGAGGCGAGCGCGAAGCCGCGTTCGTGATTGGCATAGACCAGTTCATGTTCGGCGGGCGGCACATCGGCCAGAACCCCCAGCCAGCCGAACGGATAAATGCGTTCGAAGGTGCGCAACACATGGGCGGGGATCGCCTGGCGGGCGACGCCATGATAGCCGTCGCAGCCGACGACGAAATCGCAGTCGAGATGCTGTGTCCCGCCATCCTCACGCCACGTCACGACCGGCCGGTCGCTGTCGAGGCCGGCGAGCGTCACGTCCTTCGCATTCCAACGAACGTCCAGCCCACGCGCTCCGGCGGCGTCGAACAGGTCGCGCATGACCTCCTGCTGGCCATAGACGGTGACGGTGGCACCGCCGGTCAGCGCCGCCATGTCGATGCGGAACATGCGCCCGTCGAGCGACACGTTGGTGCCGCCATGGACCAGGCCCTCGCGCTCCAGCCGGGCCGACAGGCCAAGGCGCCGCATCAGATCGACGGTGCCCTGTTCGAGAACGCCGGCGCGCACCCGCCCCTCGACATAGTCGCGGTCGCGGCGTTCGATGACGGTGGCGTCGATCCCTTCGGCATGTAGCAGATGGGCGAGGAACATCCCCGCCGGCCCCGCACCGATGATCGCGACCTGTGTGCGCTGTCGCATCCTGTCCTCTCCCGTCGGCATGTCTGCCGTTCCGGGGAGCATCATGTCGCGTCGGTGCGTGGAGGACGATGGATATGCCGCGCGAAAAGTTGGACGATCCGGTCGTACTCGCGTACACTTGCGGCATGACCGGCGCTTCGGTTCCCAGCTTCTATCTCTACGGCGAACCGCACCGGGCGGTGGATGATGGCTTCGTCCATGCCGAACGGCTCGACGATCGCTCGCGGCCGAGCGAATGGACGATCCTGCCGCACGCCCATGCCGATCTCGTCCAGTTGTTCGTCGTCGAACAGGGCGGGGGCGAAATGCGCGCGGAGGACGACCGGATGACGGTGACGGCCCCGGCGGTCCTGCTGGTCCCGTCGGGAGTCGTCCACGGCTTTGCATGGCAGCGTGATTCGGTCGGATCGGTCGTCACCCTGTCGGTTCGGCATCTGGCCTTGCTCGATACCCGCTATCCGGGCGTCACGGCGCTGTTCGGGTCCGCCCGCGCGATCCCGCTCGACGGCGCGGCATTCCGCGCGGTTCAGGCAAGCGTCGCCGCGCTGATGCGCGAGCTGGGGTGGGCGGCACCCGGCCATGGTGCCGCCGTCGATGCGGCGCTGCTCGGCATGCTGGTCGAGCTGTGGCGCGCGGGCGGGCCGATCGCGGCCGATGCGGCGGGCATTCCGGGCCAGCAGAGCGCGCTGGTCGCCCGGTTCCGCGCGCGGATCGACGAACGCTTTCGCCTGCGGGAACAGATCGCGGTCCATGCCGCCGCGCTTGGCGTCAGCGAAAGCAGGCTGCGCACCGCCTGCGCGCAGATCGCCGGCCTGTCGCCGGCGGCGATGCTCGACCAGCGCGCCGTGCTCGAGGTCAAGCGCGCGCTGCTCTATACCAACCTGTCGGTCGCCGAGGTCGGCTATACCGCCGGATTTGCCGATCCCGCCTATTTCACGCGCTTCTTCACCCGTCATGCCGGGGTATCGCCGCGCGTTTTCCGATCGATGGGCAGCGATCGCGGATAGACCTGCCGCCGCCCGCGCGCGGCGCATCGTGCGCGGCGGCGGGCCGGGGAGGATCGCCACCACCGGCGGGGGCGATCCTCCCGGATGTTCAGTCGTAGATCGGGCGCAGCACGGTATCGAGGTGGTAGCGCGTCAGCGCCATCGACGCGAGCAGGTCCGGCGATCCGTCATATTCGATCGACATCCAGCCTGTGAACCGATGCTCCTTCAGCAACCGGTACAGCCCTTCGAGGTCGAGCGTGCCGAGGCCAGGTTCCCAGAACCAGCGCGTTCCGTCGTCGGTGATCTCCGGGTCCTGCGCATAGCGGACGCTGTCGGGCTGCCGCTGTGATGCGGTGTCCTTCAGATGGAGGGTGCTGATGCGGTCGTGATAGTCGTTGTAGAAGGTCAGCAGATCCTCGCCCATGATCGCCACCTGCGCGGTGTCGAGACAGTAATGGACGTAGCGCGGATCGGTCGATTCGATCAGCTCGCGATGGTTGGGCAGGTTGATCGCGCAGAAGAACTCGTTGTGCAGCCCGATTTTTACCCCGTGATCGGTGGCGTAGCGGCCGATCTCGTTCATCACCCTGGCGCATTGCTGCACTTCGTCGCGGCTCAGCGGACCCGAACCGTAATAGTTCTGCGTGGGACAGGTATTCATGTAGCTGCCGCCAAACCGGACGATCGTGTCGACCGCCTCGCGGCCCGAACGAACCGCTTCGTCGAAATGATCGGCCTGGTGCGAGGCGTGTGCCCCGTGGAACATGCCGATCACCTCGACCCCGCGTTCCTTCGCGAACGCCGTGAACTTCTCGGGCGATCCGAACAGCGGCAGGATGTCGGCCAGATCCCATGGCGCGATCTCGATCCCGTCGAAGCCGAGTGCCGCCTGATATTTCAGGATCGTATCCCAGTCCGAATAATAGGCGGTGTTCGTATTGTCCTCATAGTAGAATTCCCGGAAATTATCGATCTTGCGATAGGGAATGCTCTTCCAGTGGCACATGTTGGCGTAGCGGATATTGGGCATCGCGGAGACTCCGTCCGGCTTAATTCTGTAACTGGTTCAGCAGCGCGCGCGTGCGCAGCAACGCCCGGAACGGGTCGCGCGTCTGGCGGGCGCTGCAGATGATCGGCCCGGCATAGCCCGTCCGGTCCAGCAACCCGACGATCGCCGCGAGGTCGATGGCGCCGGTGCCCGGATCGCGGAATAGCTGCGTCGCGCGATGTTCGGGGAATTCCGGGTTGGGCGTCTTCCACGTGCCGGCGGTGTCGACGAAGCTCGTGTCGGTCAGGTGGACGCAGCCGATCCGGTCGCGCTGCGCGGTGATGAACGCCGCCGGATCGATCCCCGCGATCGTCAGGGTCGCGGTATCGACGTCGAGCTTCACGCTGTCGGGCAAGCGGTCGAGCAACGCCAGGATGCGTTCGCCGCGGAACACGCTCCAATATTCGTTGCGCAGCACCAGCGCGACGCCCGCCGCCTCTGCCTTTGCCGCAAGGCCGCCGAGCAGGTCGGCCATCCGGTCGGCGAACGCCGCTGCCTTGTCCTCAAGGTCGGGATGATAGTGCGCGATGCGCCCGTAATAGGGCGACGGGCTGATCGCGAGATACCCGGCGTTCAGATCGGCGGCATGGCCCAGCGCTTCTCCCGCGAAATGACCGGTGGCGCCGAAATAGAAATCGAGGTTGGCGTTGCGCATGAACAGGTTGGAATCGAACGTCAGGCCCGTGACCCGGTCGATGTCACCTTTCGCCAGCGCCGCGCGATAGTTCTCGGCATTCTGGTATTTGGTGTTGACGCAGTAGCGGTTCATCGGAACCCCGCTGCGTCCGCCGAACTGCCATACCGGTTCGTAGGGTATCTCGATCGAACGAAACCCCGCCGCGCCGATCAGCGGGTAGAGTTCTTCCCAGAAATACCTGCTTTCGTAGCGGTTGCGATTGGGTTCCTGGTAATGGCGATTGACCAGGTCGAGGCTGATCGCGAATTGATCGCTGTGCATGGATGGATTCCGCAATTGGTGGGCGCGGTCGTTCGCGCCGGGGATCTGGACGGGCCGCGTCGGCGTCAATCGGCGAGCATCCGCCGGGACTGGGCCAGCGACTGTTCCATCGGCATCGTCGGAAAATATTCGAGCCCGATCGCCCCGTCATATCCCAACGCGCGCAGCGTCTGCGTGATCGCGGCCCAGTCGAGCGTGCCGGTGCCCGGTTCGTTGCGGTCGGGCATGTCGGCCACCTGGACATGGCCGACGAGATGGATGCGATCGGCGAGCACCGCGCCCATGTCCTCGCCCATCACCGCGCTGTGCCAGACATCGTAGAGCAGGCGCAGGTTGGGGCTGTTCACCGCTTCGACCAGATCGAGGCCAAGGCTGGTGCTGACCAGATACATGGTCGCGAACAGCCGGGTGTTGAGCGGTTCGAGGAGCAGTTGAACGCCCGCCGCCTCTGCCGCATCGGCCGCGGCGCGCAGCGCGGCGACGGCATTGGCGAAATGCGCTTCCTCGCTCATCCCCTCGACGCGGAAGCCCGACGCGACGATCAGGTCGGGCTTGCCGAGAATGGCCGTCGCCTCGATCGTCTCGCGCACGGCGGCGACCATCGCGTCACGCTCGGCCGGATCGACGATCGAGCGGCGCGGATCGACGCACAGGCTGGTCAGCCGCATGCCCGTTTCGTCGAGCGCGGCGGCCATCGCCTCGATCGGCTTGTCGCGCCACAGGTGGAATTCGGCGAGATCGAACCCGGCGTCCCTCGCAGCGCGCAGCCGCGCGGAAAGATCGCCCGCTTCCGCGAACTGCCATTCGATACAGGACGATACTTGATAGACCGCAGACATAGGACCCTTCCCATTCTACGGCCCCGTGGCGCGCACCGCGCCCGTATGCCTGGCGGGCACCTGCCCGCTATTTTATGTGTCGTTCCGTACAGGATTCGGTGCGATACGCAAGGTTGCAACCGGGGAAACGCCGTGCCGCCAATGGCATGGCCGTGCGATCGACGACGGAACCGACCAAGGCAGCACCAGCGCTTTGTCGCCCGTTTTCAGAACAGGATGCCCGCCATCCAGAACGACCCGACGAGTGCGGTCAATGCGCTGACCGCCATCACCGCGCAGCGTGCATCCTCGAACCGGCGCATGCCGGGTTGATCCTTCGTCCGCATCATCCACTCCCATGGTGGCCGCCCCGGCATCATCCGTCCCGGTGGCGGCAGGTTGATATTCGCTACGCGGTTTCCCGCAGCGGCCGTTCGCCGACGACGCGCAGGCCATAGCCATCGAGGCCGACCAGCGTGTGGTGGGTGTTGGTGAGCAGCACCATGTCCTCGACGCCCAGTTCGTTCAGGATCATCGCGCCGACGCCNACCAGGACAAAGACGAGGAGTGCGACGGGCGACGTATTGGACGGCGCGCTCGATCCGTTCATGGCCGCCGCCCTGTCGCAGCGCGTGACCGGTGAGGCGGTGGAAGTCGAGGATGTCGACGATTTTCAGGCCATAGCCATCGAGGCCGACCAGCGTGTGGTGGGTGTTGGTGAGCAGCACCATGTCCTCGACGCCCAGTTCGTTCAGGATCATCGCGCCGACGCCATAGTCGCGCAGTTCCTCCATGTCGGGCACCGGCGCACCGCTGCGGGCATGGATCGCCAGCGTCAGGCCATCGGGACGCGGACGGTTGATGACGACCACCACCCCCGCCCCTTCCTCGGCGATGATCCGCATCGAGCGGCGCAGCAGGCCGCCGCGCTCGCCCCCCTCGCCGAACAGGTCGGCGAACGGCGACAGCGCGTGCATCCGCACCAGCGTCGGCCGGCTCGGATCGATCCGCCCCTTGACCAGCGCGACCTGCTCGCTGCCCGTCGCCTTGTTCCAGAACGACATGGCGCGCCACTCGCCGCCCCACTCGCTATCGAACACCGTCTCGGCGCGCTTCTCGACCAGATGGTCGTGGCGACGGCGATAGGCGATCAGGTCGCGGATCGTCCCGATCTTGAGCGCGTGCAACTGCGCGAAGGCGACGAGGTCGTCCATCCGCGCCATCGTCCCGTCCTCGTTCATGATCTCGCAGATCACGCCCGAGGGGTTCAACCCGGCGAGGCGCGACACGTCGACCGCCGCCTCGGTATGGCCGGCGCGCACCAGCACCCCGCCCTCGCGCGCGACCAGCGGGAAGACATGCCCCGGCGTCACGATCTCCGACGCTTCCTTGGCGGCATCGATCGCCACCGCGATGGTCCGCGCCCGATCGGCGGCGGAGATGCCGGTCGTCACCCCCTCGCGCGCCTCGATCGAGACGGTGAAGGCGGTTTCGTGCCGCGTGCCGTTGTTGCGCGCCATCAGGTCGAGGCCGAGTTGTTCGACCCGCGCCTTGTTCATCGCGAGGCAGATGAGGCCCCGCCCGTGCCGCGCCATGAAGTTGATCGCATCGGGCGTCGCCATCTGCGCCGGGATGACGAGGTCGCCCTCGTTCTCGCGGTCCTCGTCATCCACCAGGATGAACATCCGCCCGTTGCGCGCCTCGTCGATGATCTCTTCGGGGCTGGAGAGAAAGGCGTGGCTCATCGCCGCACCACCCGTTGATCGATCGTGCCGAAATATCGCCCGCGTGCATCGTCNCGCCCTCGTTCTCGCGGTCCTCGTCATCCACCAGGATGAACATCCGCCCGTTGCGCGCCTCGTCGATGATCTCTTCGGGGCTGGAGAGAAAGGCGTGGCTCATCGCCGCACCACCCGTTGATCGATCGTGCCGAAAATATCGCCCGCGTGCATCGTCACGCGGTCGCCGAACCGGAGGAACGGGGTCTGCGGCGCCCCATGGTCGATCATCTCGATCGCGCGGCGTTCGGACAGGCAGGTCGAGCCGACCTCGCCATGGTTCGGGTTGGACACGGTGCCCGATCCGATGATCGTGCCCGCGGGCAGATCGCGGGTGCGGGCGGCATGGGCGATCAGGTCGTGGAAGCCATAGGCCATCGCATCGCCGGCCGGGCTGCCGAACCACCGTCCGTTGACCTCGACGGTCAGCGACAGGCAGACGCGGCCGTCGACCCATGCCCGGCCCAGAGCGTCGGGCGTCACCGCAAAAGGGGCAACCGAACAGGCGGGCTTGGCCTGGACCCAACCGAAGCCCGTCTTCATCTCGACGGGTGCGATCGCGCGCAGCGACCAGTCGTTGAGCAGCAGGACGAGGCGGATGTGGCCGAGCGCGTCGGCGGCGGTACATCCCATCGGCACGTCGCCGGTGACGACCGCGAACTCGCCTTCGAAATCGATGCCATCCGCCTCGCTCGGGAACGGCACGTCCTCGAGTCCCGACAGGAAGCGGTGCGACATGCCCTGATACATCAGCGGCTTGTCGGTTTCGATCGGCGGGAGCCGGAACGCCTGCTGCATCAGTTCGCCGTGGGTCGGGAACGCCGAACCGTCGAGCCACTGCCACGCGCGCGGCAGCGGGGCGAGCAGCGTCGCGGGATCGAGCGGCTCCCCCTGCCCGGCATCGAGCCGGTCGGCCAGCGCGCGCAACATGGGTTCGCAGCGGCTCCACTGGTCGAGCGCCGATTGCAGCGTACCGTCGGTCGGCAGATAGCGGCTGCCGTCGCCCGACACGACGACCAGCGCCCCGTCGCGGTTGCCGTTCGCGCGGGTCGCGAGCCTCATGCCGCGTCCCCGAGGATCGCGACCGCGCGGCACCAGCCCGCCGACCCGCGCTTCACCTTGACCGGCAGGCACGACACGATGAACCCGGTCGCGGGTAGCTGGTCGAGGTTGGTCAGCTTTTCCATGTGGCAATAACCGATGTCGCGACCGGCCTTGTGCCCTTCCCAGACCAGCGAATAGTCGCCGGTTTCGGCAACACGCGCGGCGGTGTGGCCGAACGGCGCATCCCAGCTCCACGCATCGGTGCCGGCGACCCGCACCCCGCGCGACGTCAGGTACATGGTCGCTTCATAGCCCATGCCGCAGCCGCGCCCCAGAAAATCGGGTTGCCCCAGCGCCGCGCCGGCGGCGGTGTTGACCAGTACGATGTCGAGCGGGCGCAGGTCGTGGCCGATCCGCGCCAGTTCGGCCTCGACCTCGGCCGCCGTCACGACATGGCCGTCAGGCAGGTGCCGGAAGTCGAGCTTCACGCCGGGTTGCAGGCACCAGTCGAGCGGCACCTCGTCGATGGTCAGCGCCGGTTTGCCGCCGCCGCCCAATGCCTCGTCCTGCGTCGGGTGATAATGCCATGGCGCATCAAGATGCGTGCCGTTGTGGGTCGAGAGCGTCAGCGTCTCCGATGCGGCGAACCCCTGCCCGCCCGCCATCGCATCGGCGGTGATGCCGGGGAAGAACATCGCCGCCTCGGCCACCGTCTCGGCATGGGTCTGGCGGGCAATCGTCGGGCGCATGAACGGCGGGTCGGTGACGACCGCCGGGTCGATCGCGATCGACAGGTCGAGGATGCGTCGGGTCATGCGGTCGCACCCCCCAGCGTCTCGGCGAACCAGTCGGCCAGCAGATCGCGGCCATAGGCCATGTTGTCCGCCCCGACATGCTCGACCCCGCCTTCGCGCGGCGTGAAGATCACCTTCTCGCGGCGCGGCGAATTGACCAGTTGGTCATAGAGATCATCGGCATAGGCGACGCCGATCTGGCGGTCGTTCGCGCCATGCGTCACGAGGAACGGCACGTGGATGCGGTCCATATGGCCGTTGAGGTTCATCGCGTCCGAGCGGCTAAGGAAGTCGTCCTGGTCGCTCGCGCCGAACGCCCAGTGGACGTGCTTCCAGTAGTGCGGGACCGGGTTCTCGCCCTCGCGCGCCATGCGCCTGTCCTGCACCTCGCGCCAGTTGTGGTTCGCTCCCCACACCGCGCCGCTGGCGAAGCGCGGTTCATAGGCGACGGCGCGGGGCGCGAAATGACCGCCCAGCGAAATGCCGGTCATGCCGATGCGCTCGGGATCGACATCGGCCTGACCCTCCAGCCAGTCGACCGCCTTGCCCGCCCAGTGTTCGCTGTGCGGATCGACGGGCAGGTCCTGCAACCGCAGCGCCTCACCCGAGCCGGGCTGGTCGACGCACAGCGTCGAGATGCCCCGCCGTGCCAGTTCGTGCGGCAGCCGCGTCCAGTAGAGCAGCTCCTTGCAGCTATCGAGGCCGTTGCAGAACACCACCACCGGATGCGGTCCGACACCGGGGGCGCGGGTATAGAGCGCGGGCATCGTGCCGGTCGCCAGCGGAATCTCGACCCGTTCACGGTTCAGCCGACCCAGCATCGTCGACCGGTCGAACACCTCGCGCGCCTTGGCATAGGTTTCCGTGCGGCCCGGTGCGCCATGGCCCTGCATCCGTTCGGCGGTGAACAGGTAAAGGCTGGCGCGCTCCAGCTTGTTCGACGCCGAGAAGGCGCGACCCCTGCCCTCGTCCTCGGCGGCGAGGGCGATCAGCTTGGCCCCCATCGCCGCCCATGCCGCCATGAACTGCGGCGTGCCGGCGTCCGCGCCGGTTGCCGCCGCGTCGCTGAGCGGCTGGCACATGTCGATGATCTCACCGAGCTGCGCGCCGCTCTCCATCGCGATCGCGACCGACAGGTTCCAGATATAGTTGGGAAACGGTTCGTACAGCGCCATCGCCGTTACACCGCCACCGGCTGGAACAGGCCCGCGTCGGGCTTGGGATGCGGCATGGTCTGCGGACCGCCGACGCCGATGCCCCACTGGTCCATCGTGCCCGGCCCCGGCACATGCACCTGATGCTGATGCTGCTCGAAATCGACATGTTCGAGTTCGGAGGTATATTCGACGGCGAAGCCGTTGGGCGTGGTGAAATAGCTGAAGGTGTTGTTGCCCGCCGTATGCCGCCCCGGTCCCCAGCGGATGTCGGTCCCGGCCTTCTTCAGCCGCCGGATGCCCGCCATCATGTCGTCGAGCGTCAGCATGTCATAGGCGACATGGTTGAGGCACGGCGGTCCGGGGAGGATCGCCAGCCGGTGATGCGCCGTATTGCAGCGCAGGAAGCACATGAAATCGCCCAGCCAGTCCGACACGCGGAACCCCAGCACGTCGGTGAAGAACGCCACCATCGCGCGGTGGTCGGGCGAATGCAGCACGATATGGCTGATCTTCTGCGGAATGCCTTCCCAGCGGGTCAACTGGCGCGGGGTGCGCCGTTCGACCCCGGCCGAAACCTCGAACGGCAGTCCGTCGGGCGAGAAGAAGCGGAAGCCATAGCCCCCGCCGAAGGTGGTCAGGCCCCGCGGGGCGAAGATGATGCGGCATCCGGCGGCGACCACCTTGTCGTGCAGCGCATCGACATCGGCATCGCTGTCGGCGGCCAGCGCGATCACGTCGACGCGGTTGGCATCGTCCTGCCGCAGCCGGACGACGCATGCCTCGTCATGCCCCTCGGCGGCGAAATGGACCATGCCGTCCACCTCGCCCGCCTCGACCAGTTTCCAGTCGTCGCGGTAAAAGGCGCGTTCGGCGGCCAGATCGGCGACGCCATAGCCGACGAAGCGGATTTCGGTAACTCGGGCCATCACGCCCTCCATGGCTGGGTAGGAAAGAGAAGAACGGAGCCGGCGACGTACGCCGACCCCGAGGGGGAGGGTCAGAACCGGAACGTGCCCTGCACGCCGTAGGTGCGCGGCTGGCCGAAGTTCCAGTTGTAGATGTTGATCCCGCCGCCGGTGAAGCCGGCATAGGTCTTGACGCGATTGTTCTCGACGTTGCGGACATAGCCCTGGAGGCTCAGCGTATCGCCGGGCAGCTTCAGTTCGAGGCTGAGGTCGGTGGTCGTGAACGCCTGCACCCGGTCGCCGCGATAGTTGAACGCGGTGAGGTAATATTCCGACTTGAACCGGCTGAACCCGTTGGCGACCAGTTCATAGCCGCTGCCGAGGTCGATCGACTTGTTGTAGTTGATGCCGATCGTCCACTTCGGGGCCTGCGGCGGGGCATTGCCCGCAAGATCGAGGGTCAGGCGCGGTACGTTGGCGGGCGGGTTGGCCAGCGTCGGTGCCGGGATGCCCGCGAAATTCTGCAACCGGGCATCGATATAGTTGACGATCAGGCCGATCCGGTCGTTGGGCGACAGCTTGATCGTGGTATCGGTCTCGATCCCCCACACCCGGCTCTTGCCCGCATTGAACGTCCGCGCGCCGACCGTGGTATCGATATAGACCTGCACCTGCTGGTCCTGATAATCATAATAGAAGGCCGAGACGTTGAATTCGAGCGTGTTGTTGAGGAACCGGTTCTTCGACCCGACCTCATACGCCGTCAGGCTTTCCGCATTGAACGCGCCGACCAGATCGAACCCGCCGCTCTTGAAGCCGGTGCTGACCTTGGCATAGAGCAGGTTGTCGCGCGCCGGTTTATATTCGACGCCCGCGGTCCACGTCACCTTGTCCTCGGCATAGGTCGGGAAACGGATGACCGAGCCGGCGCCGCTGCCGTCGGCGGGCGGACGGACCATGTTCTGGGTGCGGAAGAAGCCGTAGTTGATGTACTGGGCGTCCTTCTGATCGTCGGTATAGCGCACGCCGCCGGTGAAGCTGAGCGTGTCGGGCACCACCCAATAGGTCGCCTGCGCGAACGCCGACTTGGATTCCGACTTCACATAGGGGCGGTAGAAGAAGTTGGCGAAGGCACTGGCCAGCGGCAGATACAGGCCGCGCGCGATGATCTGGTTCTCATGGAAATAGAACCCGCCGACCTGCCAGACGAAGCTGCCCTGTGCGCCGCCGTTCAGCCGTACTTCGTGGCTGTGGGTACGGGTGTCGTAGCGGTCGTTGTAGAAGGTGAACTGTTCGGGCAGGAACCCGTTCTGCGGCAGGATGACCTGGTTGTCGACGTGGCGATAGCCACCGATGTAGCTGAGCGTCGCGCCGCCGAAATCATAGGCGACCCGGCCGCGCACCGCATATTGCTGGCTCTTGAAGTTGCCGCGCCGACCGATCGGGAAGCTGGCGGGATCGAACCCCGCCGGCAGGTCGACGAACCCCGGCACCACGCGCTGTGCCAGCGTCGGATAGGTCACGGGCGACGCGACCGATGCCGGCAATTCGGTCAGCCCCGGCGTCGCGTTGTTGACCAGCAACCCGTATTGCACCGGGCCGGTCTGGTTCACGTCGACATATTCGCCCGCCAGATACACTTCGAGCGCGCCCGGTGCGAACAGGATGCTGCCGCGCACCGCGTCGACGTTGGCATCGTCGCCCCGGCCCGCCAGCGCGCCATTGTCGACATAGCCGTCATGTTCGTTGTGCAGCCCGGCGATGCGGATCGCGACATCCTGCCCCAGCGGCACGTTGACCGCGCCGGTCGCATAGATCGCGTTGTAATTGCCGTAGCCAGCGGTCGCCGAGCCTTCAAAACTGCCGAGCACCGGCTTGGCCGCGACGATGTTGAGCGCACCGGCGGTCGAATTGCGGCCGAACAACGTGCCCTGCGGCCCGCGCAACACCTCGATCCGTTCGAGATCGAAGAAGTTGGCGTTGAGCGCGACCGGGCGGTTCACATATTCGCCATCGATCGACACGGTCAGCGCCGGATCGGCGCTTTCCGAAATGTCCTGGCTCGACACGCCGCGGATCGCGATCTTGGTGAATACCGAGTCGGGGGTGATGCCGAGATCGGGGGCGAGCCGCTGGAGCCCGCTGACGTCGGTAACCGCCGCCTTGGTCAGATCCGCGCCGCTGACCACGCGGATCGCGATCGGCGTTTCCTGCAACCGGGTCACCATCTTGGTCGCGGTGACGATGATGTCGCCCAGTTGATCGTCGTTCTGCTGGCCGGTGGTGGTGTCGTTGGCGCTGGTCGGCGGGGTGGCCCCGACCGGTTCGGCGGTCTGTGCCAGTGCCGGGACTGTGACCCAGCTGGCGGTAGTGGCAAGCGCCGTGGCGGCGATGCGGCGGAACGTCGTCATGCGATCCCCTCTCCATGATAGCGGGGGCGTATTCGCCCCTCGTTTAGAACTAGAATTGCTATTCTATTTGACAGGTAAGTCAAGCGGTCTTGCGCAGCGGCGACCACTTATTTCACCGGCGGGTCAGAACATCGGGTGCGGATTGCGCGCCGTCGCCGGGATCGGCTGGATCACGTCCCAATGTTCGACGATCCTGCCGTCCTTCAACCGGTAAATATCGGCGACCGCCCCGCCCCTGCTGGCCGGATCGGTCCGCCCATGCAGGTGGATCATCGCCAGATCGCCGTCGACCAGAATGCGCTTCACGTCGAAGCGCGCGCCGGGCGTGGCGAACTTGTCGGCCAGCGCGGCGACGGCGGCGTCGCGTCCGTCGGCGATGCCGGGATTATGCTGGATATAATCGGGCGCCACGAATCGATCGAACGCGCCCTTCACGTCACGCCTGGCATAGAATTGCTCGGCAAAGGCGGTAACGATCGCCCGGTTGCGTTCCGTTTCCGACGCCGTGGGCCGGGCGGCGACGGCGGTCGTCATCACCGCCACCCCGGCCAATCCCGCTACGATCATCCGATTCATGCCCTTGCCTCCACCTCGAAGATCAAACGGTCGCTGGCCGACCCCGCCGACAGGCGCAGGCTGTCGCCGATGCTGCCCCATTCCCCGCCCTGCCAGACGCGCAGCAGCCGTGGTTCGGGCGTCACCCGCACCACCGCCGTCTCCCCGGGGGCGAGCGTCGCCTTGGTGAAGCCGACCAGCGCGAATTCGGGGGCATGGCGATAGAGTTGCACGACCTCGCTGCCCGTGCGGTCGCCGGCGTTGCGGATCGTCACCAGCACGCTATCGCCCTCGACCGTGGCATCGACCCAGTCGAACCGGGTATAGCCCCGCCCCGATCCGAAGGCATGCAGCGGCGCGATACCGCGCGCGGCGAATCCGCGATAGCCGACCAACACCCCGTCGTCATAGGCCAGGTCGCCCGCGACATCGGGTTGCAGCGCGAGCGCGGGATAGTCGCGCTCGTCGCGCGCCAGCGTCAGCGGCAGCCGCCCGCCCGGCTCGACATCGCCCGCCAGCACCCCCGCCAGCGCCGGGCCGAACCCTTCGCCCGGATACCATGCCGACACCAGCGCCGCCGCCTGTTCGCCCCAGCGGGCGTCGAAGGCATGTCCGATGTTGGCGATGATCGCGACATTCGGGTTGGCAGCGCAGACCGCGTCGATCAGCGCGACCTGTTCGGCGACGAGCGCGGTGTCGGCGCGGTCCTTGCTCTCGACGCTGGAATCGGAGGTTTCGCCGACCATCAGCACGACCGCGTCGGCCGAGCGCGCGGTATCGACCGCGCGGGCAAGCATCGCCGCCGCGCTGTCGGGACCGCGCACCCCGTACCACAGCCCGTGAACGCGCGCGCCGTCGTAGCGGAACTCGACCTCGACCAGCACCCGCTGCCCGGTGGTCAGCGCGACCTCGACACTGTCGGCATCGCCGCGTTTCAGCGATCCCATGACGTCCGACGCGGCCATCCGCTCGGTCCGGTCGAAAACCTCCTTGCCATCGATCCGCAACCGTACCGCGCCGGTCGCCCCGACGTAGAAGCGGTGGGCGCCATCGGCGTCGGCGGTGAACCAGCCGCTGGCGCGCACGGCGGCGGGGCGATCGAACACCCCTTCGTCATGGACGCCCACGAACCAGACCAGCGAGTTGGTATCGCGCACCTCGCTGAAGACCGGTGTGCCGGTCAGGTCGCTATTGGCGAAATAATCGACGGTCATGCCGCGCCCGTTGCCCCGGACCGGCGCGACCGGCATCGACGGCAGGCGCGGCTGCGGATCGACGCCGGGTTCGTAGACGATGTCCGCCCGGTCGCCATAGCGGGCGACGATCGCCTCGATCGGGCGGATCGCGTCGGGTGACAGCGCGATCTTGGCGAAGGTGCCGCCCTGATAGCAGGGAGAGGCGGCATTGGGGCCGATCACCGCGATACGGGCGTGGCGACCGGGGACCAGCGGCAGCAGGTCGCCATCGTTGCGCAACAGCACCATGCCCGCCGCCGCCGCCTCGACCAGCAGCGCGTCGGCGTCCTCGGTCCGCGGGGTCTTGGCACCCGACCAGCGGCGCGCGGCGCGGGTGACGCGCGCGGCCGCAGCGGCGACGCGGTCGCCGGGAACCTCGCCCCGCTCGACCGCGCCGACCGCATGGGCACCGACGAACCGCGCCGGCCCCGGCATTTCAAGGTCGAGCCCGCCGTTCAGGCTGCCCGCCGTCGAATGGGTGCCGAACCAGTCGCTGATGAATGGGCCATCGAACCCCCATTCCTGCTTCACGATCGTCGAGACATGAGCGTGTTCGGCGCACCATGTCCCGTTGACCCGGTTATAGGCGGTCAGCATCGCCCCCGCGCCTGCTGCTGCGCACAGTTCGAACGGCAGCAGGTAGATTTCGCGCAGCGTCCGTTCGTCGACGACCGCGTTCATCCGGTCGCGGTCGGTTTCGCTGTCGTTGCACACCAGATGCTTGACGCACGCGCCGGTGCCGGTCGACTGCAATCCGCACGTCCATGCCGCCCCGGCGATGCCGGTGAGCAGCGGATCTTCCGAATAATATTCGAACGCCCGCCCGGCGAGCGGGCTGCGCGCCAGGTTGACGTTGGGGGCCAGCACCATGTCGACGCCGCAGCGCACCGCCTCGCCACCCACCAGCGCACCCATTCGTTCGATCAGCACGGGGTCGAAGCTGGCACCCAGCGCCGTGGCGCAGGGCGACAGCCGCGCGACGTCGCGTTCATCGACCCGGCCGCTGGCGATGCCCATCGGCCCGTCGCTCAGGTGCAGCGAGGGGACGCCAGCATGCGGGATCGCGACCGTGCGCCACATCGTCGCCCCGGCGGTGAGGCTCGCCGCCTCGGTCAGCGTCAGGTCGCTCATGCGACCGGCTCCAGCCGGAACGCCATGATCTGTCGCGCCATCGTCGCAATCTGTCCGGCGATGCTTGGATCCACGATCGCACCGTCGCCGCCGAACGGTTTCTGGGCGATCGAATTGATCGCGATGCCCGCCGGCGTCGGCCAGCCGCGCATCGCGTGGACGATGCCGCGCAGCGCGGCGAGCGTGACGCCGCCCGCCTGCCATCCCGCCGCCGACACGATCAGTCCGACCGGCATCCCGTCGAAATACACCCGCTCGTCACCGCGCAGATCCTCCAGCAGATCGATCGCGTTCTTGACCACCCCCGACACCCCGCCGTGATAGCCGGGCGTGCCGATCACCAGCGCGTCGGCATCGCGCAGCGCGGCGACGAACGCCGCCTGCTCCGCCGTCCGCTCGGGGCGTTCGGGGTTGAAGTGCGGCAGGGCGGCGAGCGCCGGACCGTCGAACATGGTCGTCCGCGCCCCCAGCGCCGCGCAGTCGCCCAGCACCGCGCGCACCAGCATCTCGCTGGAGGAGCGGGGGCGGAACGTGCCGCCGATCCCGATGATGTGGCGGGCCATCGCTCAACCCTTCCGGAACGCGGGCATGACCTTCTCCGACAACAGCCGCAGCGTCTGGTCGCCCAGCCGCAGCCGCTCGTCGGTCAGCGGGCCGGTGGTGGTGCCGCACAGGATGTTGCCGATGCCGAGGTCGGCATAGGGCCTGAGATGCTCGACCACCGTCTCGGGCGATCCGTACAGGCACCATGTCCCGATCCAGTCGTCGGTCAGCGCGTTGGGCGTGCGGTCGGTCTTCTTATTGGCATCGTTCGATTCCGCCCGGGCGTTGAACGCCGCCTCGCGCTCGATCGCGTCCTGATAGGCGCGCAGGATCGTCATCATCTCGTCGCGGGCCTGTTCGTCGCTGTCGGCGACATGGACCAGTTGATAGGTGTGCGTCGTCCAGTCGAGCGCGCGCGCGATCTTTTCCGCGCTGTGCCCCGCTTCCTCCAGCATCGCGCGATAGATGCCGAAGAATTTGGCGACGTGCTTCATCGGTTCGGTCCCGCCGATCTGCGGCGGGGTGAAGGCGGGGATGAACGCGGGCCACGCATTTTCCGCGGCGCGGCGCGCGCTCGATTCCTTCATGGCGACCGGCATCAGCCGCGCATGCCCCTCGCTATAGGCGGCGGGCGCGATGCGTTGGAGGACGCGGCCCTGGTGCGGGCCGTTGTCGATCTCGACCGCCGGATCGTCAACCGTCTTGGCCCAGAGCTGTTCGGCGAGCGCGAGGTTGCGTTCCGAAATCTGCCCGGCATCGCGGTAATCGACGCCGAAGCCGATCATTTCCTCAGGGGTGGTGCCCGATCCGACGCCGACGAGCAGCTTGCCGTCGGTCAACTGGTCGAGAATGTTGATCCGCTCGACGAACCGGACCGGGTGATGCAGCGGCACCGACGTGACCGAAAAGCCGAAATGCATGTGCGGATGCTTCGCCGCCAGATAGGCCGCGAACATATAGCTGTCGCTGGCGATCGGCATGTAGCCGTTGAAGTGATGATCGGGCAGGAAGAGCCCGTCGAAGCCGAGCGCGGCGGCGCGAGCGGCATGGCCGGTCAGCCCATGGATCAGCGCGCGGTCCTGCTCCGGCGCCATCGAACGTGCATTGAGGAACACCGAGAAACGCATTCGACCTCTCCCTTTTCGCGGCCGGTTGTCCCGGTACGCGGTTGCCGCTCGTTGCCGAGTGGCCTAAACTAAAATTAGAACTGCTATTCTGATATGCCTCCGTTCCGGGGGCTGTCAATGGGGTGCCGATGGATATTGAAACGATCATGGCCAAGGCGCGCGTGCCACAGCAGGGCCGCAGCAAGGCCAGCTTCGAACGAATGCTGACCACCGCCGAGGAATTGATGACCCAGCGCGGGTCGGACGAATTCACGCTGAACGAGGTGGCCAAGCACGGAAAGGTATCGATCGGATCGATCTATTGCCGGTTCGACAGCAAGGAGGATCTGGTCCACGTCGTGCAGTTGCGCGTGCTGGAACGGGTCGACACCGACATGCTCGAAGCGATCGCGGCGGCGCAGGCGCGCGGTGGCGGGCTGATCGATGTGGTGCATGACCTGGTCCAGTCGGTTGCCGAGGTGCTGCGCCGCTATGCCGACCGGATGCGCCCGCTGATGCTGCGCGCCAGCGGCGATCCCGTCATCGCCGCGATCGGCAAGCGCAGCTATGTCCGCACCAGCGAGGCGGTGATCGACGCGCTGCTGACCTGCGCGGACGAGATTCGCCATGACGATCCGCGCCATGCGGCCGACGCCGGGTTCCGTATCCTCTATGCCTCGATCGCGCGCTACCTCGGTTTCGGATCGTCGCTGGATGCCGCGGGCGAAGGCGACTGGAACGAGCTGAAGGGCGACCTGTCGGACATGCTGGCGGCCTATCTGTCGACCAGGCCCAAGGCCCGGCCCCTGCCCGCCTGACCCGCGACGACACCGCTTTCTTTCCCCTTGCCGTGGGCTCGGTCAGGCTATATCAGAACATTCGTTCTAATAAGCCGCGATGACGGCAGGGATGAGGATGAGGAGCGTCATGGCCGATACAGGCTGGACCCGGCGCGACACGCTGGGCGGTGCCGCATTGTTCGCGCTGGTGGTGGGGTTGCCCGTCGCCGTGGTGCGGATGACCGATACCGACGAAACGGTCAGCGATCGCCAACGCACCATGTTGCGCGAGGCCGCCCAGGCGGTGATCCCGCGCACCACCACCCCCGGTGCCGGGGACGTCGGCGCGCAGGATTTCGTGATCCTCGCGCTCGCGCATGGCCTCGACGGCACCCGCGCCCCTGCGGCCGGTGCGGCATTGCCGGTGACCGTCACCCGCCATTTGCGCCGCGACGGCACGCTCGACTATCTCGACTGGCTGGAATGGCAGCTCGACGCGAATGCCCGCGGCGACTTCCTGCGCGAAGGCCCTGCGCGGCGCATGGCGGCGGTCGAGGCGATCGACCGGGCGGCGTTCGCCGAAACCGATCGCGACGCGCCCGAATCGCCGTGGAAGAAGCTCAAGGCGCTGATCCTCACCGCCTATTACACCTCCGAGGCCGGCGCGTCGCGCGAGCTGCAATATGAGCTGGTCCCCGGCAAGTTCGACCCCGATCTACCCTTTGTTCCCGGCAGTCGCGCATGGTCGAGCGACTGGACCGCGGTGGAGTTCAGTTGATGGCCGACGCAACCTTCGATGCGATCGTGATCGGATCGGGCATCACCGGCGGCTGGGCCGCCAAGGAACTGACCGAGGCGGGGCTGAAGGTCCTGATGCTCGAACGCGGGCCGATGATCGAACACGGCACCGGCTATACCAACGAAACCAAGGCGCCGTGGGATCTCGACTTTCGCGGGCTGGGCGATGCCGCGCTGTTCGAAACCGATTATGCGGTGCAGCGCAAGAACCGCCACTTCACCGAATTCACGCAGGACCGCTTCGTCAACGACCGCGAAAACCCGTACACCACCGAGGGCGCGACCGAGTTCAACTGGTGGCGCAGCCACAACCTCGGCGGGCGGTCGCTGTCGTGGGGGCGGCAATGCTATCGCTGGTCGGATTACGATTTCGACGCCAACCGCCGCGACGGACACGGCACCGACTGGCCGATCCGCTACGCCGACATCGCGCCATGGTATGACAAGGTCGAGGAGTTCGTCGGCGTGGCGGGCATGGCCGAAGGCTTGCCGCAGTTGCCCGACGGGCGCTTCCTGCCGCCGATGGCGCTCAACCCCGTCGAGGAACACGTCCGCACGGTGATCGGCGAACGCTGGGCCGGACGGCGGCTGACCATCGGACGCAACGCCAATCTGACCGTCGCCAAGCCCGACGAGGGGCGCGCGGCGTGCCAGTATCGCTCGATCTGCGCGCGCGGCTGTTCCTACGGCGCCTATTTCTCGACCCAGAGTTCGACGCTGCCCGCCGCACGGAAGACCGGCAACCTGACGCTGATGACCGATGCGGTGGTCGAGGCGATCGAGCATGACCCGGTCAGCGGGCGCGCGACCGGTGTCCGCTTCCTCGATACCAAGGGGAACACGCACAAGCGCGCCACCGCGCGGATCGTGTTCCTGAACGCCGGATCGTTCAACAGCGTCGGCGTGCTGCTGCGTTCGGCGACCGCGGCCAACCCGACGGGCCTCGCCAATTCCAGCGGGATATTGGGCACGCATATCATGGACCATGCGCAAACGGTCGCAGGGATCGCGATCATGCCGGGGTTCGAGGAACATACCTATTTCGGCAACCGCCCGACCGGGGTGGTCATTCCGCGCTTCCGCAACCTCGACACGATCGACGGCAAGGGCCACACGCGCGGCTTCTCCTATCAGGGTGGCGCGTTCCGCGCGGCATGGACGCGCGGCAAGCGCGATGCGGGGATCGGTGCGGACTATAAGGACGGGCTGCGCGAACCGGGCCCATGGCGGATGGTGCTGGTCGCCTTCGCCGATTCGATGCCCCGCGCGACCAACCGCATCACGCTCGATCCGACTGTAAAGGATTCAGCCGGGCTGGCCGCGCTGCGTATCGCGTTCGAACACGGCAAGGAGGAACGCGCCGCGCTGGCGGAGGCAAAGGCGGAGGCCGCCGCGATGCTGACCGCCGCCGGGGGCCATGTCATCATGGGGCTAGACCAGCCCAGCCCCGGTGGATCGGCGATCCACGAAATGGGCGGCGCGCGGATGGGCCATGATCCCCGGACCAGCGTGCTGAACAAGTGGAGCCAGTCGCACGACGTCGCCAACCTGTTCGTCACCGATGGCGCGCAGATGGCATCGTCGGCCTGCCAGAACCCGTCGCTGACCTATATGGCGCTGACCGCGCGTGCCGCCGCCACGGCGGTGTCGATGCTGAAGGAAGGCTCGCTCTGATCCCAGTTTGCTAGCGGGCACATCCCGCCAGGCACCGCCCGGGTGCGGTGCCGCCCGGAGTGGAACCATGTCTCTTGCCGCCTGTATTTCATGGCCGTTCGTCGTGGGCGCGCCGCCCGCCCCCGCCCCCGCCGCCACCCGCATCGCGCGGGGTAGCTGACATGCCGGAAGGGGTGCGGGACGACCTCCCGCTCGCGTCGCCGCCGCTTCCCGCGTTGGCGAAGCTCGCCTATGGCCTTGGCGACTTCGGCTTCGGATTGTCGTGGAACATGGTGGGGGCGTTCCTGCTGTTCTTCTACACCGATGTCGCGCTGCTCCCCGCCGCCGCAGTCGGCACGCTGCTGCTCGTCTCGCGGCTGGCCGACGCCGCGATCGATCCGGTCATCGGCATCGCGGTCGACCGGACGCGCGGGCGCAGCGGGCGGGCGCGGCCATGGTTCAAATGGGGCGCGGTCCCCTTCGGACTGTTGTGCGCTGCCACCTTCTGGATGCCTCCCGGCAGCGAAACCATCCGGTTGTTGTGGGCGGTCCTGACCTTCGGTGCGCTCGGCATCCTCTTTTCGGTCGTCAACATCCCCTATGGCGCGCTGCTGCCGATGATGACCAACCGGTCGAACGAGCGGCTGACGCTTGGCAGCCTGCGCGCGGCGGGCACCGCGATCTCGGTGATCGTCGCCACCGCCGCGACGATGCCGCTGGTCGGGGCGCTGGGCGGCGGCGATCAGGCACGGGGGTTTCTGATCGTCGGCACGCTCTTCGGCCTGCTCACCACGCTCACCACGCTCAACCTGCTGCGCTGCCCCGAACAGGTCCATGCGCCCGACCAGCCGCATCGCCAGGCGGTGTTGCCCCAGGTGCGCGCGATGATCGCCAACCGGGCGTGGCACACGGTATTCCTGTTCGCGCTGCTCAATTTCGTCCGGTTCGGCGCGGTGCTGGCGGTCACGCCGTTCTTCGCGATCAACGTGCTGGGCAAGCCATGGATGATCTCGATCCTGCTGCCCGCCGTGTCGGGAACGCTGCTGATCGGATCGATCATCGCCCCGCCCTATCTGAAGCGAATGGGCATGCGTCGCGGCAACCTGATCGCGCTCCTCGCCGCGCTGCCCCTGTTCGCGCTGCTGCCTTTGACGGAGGGGTCCACCGCCGCGTTCCTGACGCTCTATCTGATCGGATCGGTGCTGCTCAGCATCACGATGACCGCGATCTTCGCGATGGCGGCCGAGGCGATCGAATATCACGAACAATTGACCGGGACCCGCAACGAAGGACTCTTGTCGTCGGGCATCAGCCTGTCGACCAAGATCGGCATGGCACTGGGCGGCGCGCTGATCGCGTTCGGGCTGGCCAGCATCGGCTATGTGCCGGGCAAGGGTGGCGCGCAGGTCGTGTCGGGGCTGCGCTGGCTCTATTACGCGCCGATCATCCTGTGCATGATCGCGCAGATGGCGGTGATCGCGCGCTATCCGGTGATCCGTCGCGCGACCCGGTAACGGTCCGCCCCCCGATCAGCGATCGGGGGGGCAGGTCGATCGATCAGGCGCCGCCCGCCTTCAGACGGTCGACATCCTCCGGCGAAAGCGGCCGGATCATCACGTTCCGATACATGATTTCGGCGGCTTCGAATTCGAGCGCGATACGGCCGCCGGTGAGCGGCGCGTTGCCCCGGTCGCGCATGGCGAACAGGGTCATGACAATGCGCCCGTTGACCAGATGCGCGGCCTGATCGCCAAAAGCGTAGAGGTCGAGCGTATTCCAGCCATCCAGCGTTTCATAGGACCCGGCATGGCGGAACCACTGGCGGGCGATGCCGCCCGCCACGACCGGCGGCTCATAGGTCGTCGGCAGCCCGGGGAAATAGGTCGGCCACAGCGGCGTTCCGCCCAGCACCGGTCCGGCCAGGGCCCGGCTGTTAATCATGATGGCGTCGCCGACATCGCCCTCCTCGACCTGGAACTCGACGCCGTCGGGGAACAGCCGGTCGCGTTCGGGGCCGAGATGATACAGGATGCCGCTGTTGCGGCGTTGCAGGGCACGCGGCGCGAACCGCGCGGTGCCCCATCGATAGTCGAGACGCAGATGATAGTTGGACCAGCGGTCGACCGTCGCGATGTGGCCGAACGCGGCCTTCTCCGGTCCGCGATAGTCGCGGCCGTGGAAATGCAGGACACCGTCATCAACGGCGACGACGCCCAGCGTATCGCGGGCCCCGATGCCGTCCTGATAGAACGTCCAGCCGTCCAGACCATTTCCATCGAACAGCGGCCGCCAGCCGGCCACGGTTCGCGGACCCGCCGCGACGGTCATCCCGGACATGCCGAGCAAGGCCGTGCCGGCGGCACCCGCCAGCATCGAACGGCGATCGATGCGAGGCGGGGCCATCATGCCGATAACCGAAGCAGCTTCGCATCCTTCGTTGTCGGCACGAACGGCAGGTACGAGATCCGCATCGTCTCTGCCAGTTCGATGCGATGTTCGCCCGGCGCCAGTCCGCCGGCGCGCCTGACGCCGATCACCGCCTTTTCACCGAAATTCCAGCGATCGCCATATTCGCTCTCCAGCTCGTCGAGCGTCCAGGTGCGGCCGCGCAGCGTGAGCGTCACGTCCTCGCGCGGCACGGCATCGCCGTCGATGGTCACCGCCACATTCTCGATCATCGAAAGCCCCAGCCCCCGATAATAGGGCAGCCGCGCCTCGATGCTGAAACCGTCCCCGGTCGCCTTGAGGCTGTCGTCCACGATCATCTTGTTGTCGAACATGTCGGTTCCCTTCAGGCAGCCAGAGCGGTGGTGGCGGGGCCGTCGATCAGGGCTTTCAGCATTTCCTGATGGCGGCGGACCTGTTCGACCGAATCGACGGTGTGCGCGTCCTCGATCCAGCGGTTCCCCTCATATTCCGAGCAGATATAGCCGTCGTACCCGCCCTGCTTGAGCACCGCGACGATCTTGTCATAGGGGATGCCGGGTTCGACCAGATCGGTGTCCATCTGATAGAATTTGCCGTGGATGTGGTGGATGCGGTGCATGTAATCGAGCATCCGCTTCGGCTCGAACGCCGCATTGTGGCGCAGCGTCTCGGCCATGCCGATCGCGGGCCCCGTGCCGCCCATCTCGCGCACGTTCAGGATGACATACTCGCTGAGCACGCGGTCCTCATACGCCTTGGTGATATAGTCGGCGATGTGCTGCGGCACGCCGTTGCGGATGAAGCGTTCCTTCCACACCGGCGGGAACCGGAACAGGAACATGCCCATGTCGGGCAGAAAGCCGAGCGCGTCGCTGCCCGATTTCTCGAAGGCTTCGGCGTGGCGGATGATCCACGGATGGTCGAAATGCAGCGGCGCATGCACTTCGATCAGAATCTTGATCCCCTTTTCCTCGGCATGGGGCGCAGCGGCGACCAGCACTTCGGGCGCGATCGACACGAGCGCGCGGACGTATTTCATGCCCAGCCGCGCGCCGAAGTCGATGTCCTTCCTCACGCTGGCGACCTGCTCGTTGAACGGCATGTCGCGGCCCTTGTACCGCTTGTAGTCGAGCATGAAATCATGGGCGACCGGCACCGCGTCATATTTTGCGATCAACTGGTGCCACTCGGCGATCTTCTCGTCGGCCACGCCCACTTCGGGCCAGCCCCAGAAGGTCTGCTCGCCGATGATCTCGATCCCCGGCGCGCCCAGCTCGACGCTGGTGCGGATGCAGTCCTCCAGCGTCATCGTGCCGAGGAAGGTTTCGTTCTGATAGCTGTAGAGGCTGACGCCCCGCTTGATCGTCATGATGATGGTCCCGAACGGTGAGGAAGGATCAGGCGACCGCGGCGGCGGCGGGGGACCCGCTGTCGCGCCGCTTCGCCGCGATAAGGACCGCGACGACAGCGCCGACGATCCCGGCCACGCCCATGATGAGGAACGCGCCCTGCATCGCGCCCGTCTGGACGCGGAACATCGAAACCAGGAACGGGCTGGAGAACTGCCCGAAGAAGAAGCAGGCGGTCCACACCCCCATGCCGCGCCCGCGATGCTCGAACGGCAGCCTGGTCTGCGCCCACGCGATCAGCGTCGGCACCGCCATGCCCGCCCCGGTCTGCTGCACGACCAGCCCGGCGACCATCCAGCGCCAGTCGGGAGCCAGCCCGATCGTCGCCAGCCCGCCACCGATCAGCGCGAGGAAGATGCCGAGCTGCACCACCGGCCGCGCCCGGCCGGTCGCCCAGAAGATCGCCGATCCGACCATGACGAACAGGCTGGGGATGAAGGTCAGCTTGCCGAGGTCCTGCGACGACTGGATGCCCACCTCGCGGAATGCCATGCCGCCGTTGATGATGAAGACGTAATAGAGCGCGGAGGCGAACAGCGTTACCGCACCGATCGCCGCAACCGACGCGGCGGGAAACGGGCTGCGCGCCGGTTCGGCTCCGATGCCGAGCATCTTGCGCGCGGTCGCGTCGCTGCTCGGCTCGTACAGGAATTTCGCAGCGGCGAGGAACGTAGGGAACGCGATCAGGTAGATCAGGAAGATGCCGTTCCAGCGCAGCCCGGTCAGGAAGCCGGAGGCGAGGATCACCCCGCTGGCGAGGAACGGCCCCGCCAGCCCCTGGAGCGTCAGCCAGTTGCGGCGGCCCTTTTCGTCCCAATAATCGCCGATCAGCGTGTTCATCGTCGTCAGGATCGCCGCCTCGGCGACACCCAGCAGCAGCCGCGAGGCATAGATCGCGTTCAGGTCATCCAGAAAGAACGGCGCCGCCCCGAACACGCCGAACAGGAGCGTCGCCCCCAGCAACAGCTTGCGCCGCCCGAAGCGGTCGACGAGAATTCCGGCGAACAGCGCGAAGATCGCGATGGTCAGCCCCGGAGCCGACACCATCGCGGGCACTTTCCATGCGGCGGTCGGCTCGGTCGAGAAATGGTCGATGATCGACGGCACCGCCGGGAACAGCGACACGATGGCAAGGATCGGCAGGAACCCCGCGATGATGACGGTCAGCCCCTGCCCGATACCGGGGCGACGCGCGCTCGTATCCTGTGTGTCGGTGTTCATCCGATCCCTCTCCCGCAATCCACGACCGGTGATCCGGCTCAATTAGAACTTGCATTCTGATACGTGGTATCGCCATGACCTGCAACCCTGTCAAGCAAGGATCGATCAGGTGACCATCACGGCGGTTTCGGACGGGTTGAGCGACCGGCAACGCAGCTTCGCGTTCGCCACGATCCTGGTGGCGTTCGTGATGGACGTGGTCGATTCGACGATCGTCAACACCGCGCTGCCCGCGATCCAATCCGGGCTGGCGGTGTCCGACCGGGTGATGCAGTGGGTGGTGTCGGGCTATTTCCTGACGTTCGCGGTGCTGCTGGTCGTCGGCGGGCGGCTGGGCGATCTGTTCGGCTATGCGCGGATGTTCGTGATCGGGGTGGTCGGCTTCACGCTGGCGTCGCTTGCCTGCGGCATGGCGCCGGACGGCGGCACCCTGTCCGCCGCGCGGCTGGCGCAGGGCGCGGCGGCGGCGATCATGGCCCCGCAGGGGGTGGCGTTGATCCAGTTGCTCTACACGCCCACCGAACGCATCGGCCGGCTGGCGGCATTCGGCGTCATCGGCGGGTTGGCGGCGATCGGCGGTCCGATCCTCGGCGGGTTGCTGATCGAATGGAGTCCGCTTGGGCTCGGGTGGCGCAGCGTGTTCCTCATCAACCTGCCGTTCGGAATGCTGGCGCTGGTCGCCGGTCTGACGCTGCTGCCTTCGGGGCGGTCGGGCCATGCGCTGCGCCCCGATGTGCCGGGATCGCTGCTGCTGTTCGGCGCACTCGGAACGGCCCTGCTACCGCTGATCGAAGGGCGTGCCGCCGGATGGCCGTGGTGGACCATCGCGCTGGGCGTTGCCAGTGGTGGGCTGTGGTGGGCGTTCTGGCGCTACGAGCGACGGCGACGGGCGACGATCGGTTCGGCGTTGATCGAACCGTCGCTTTTCGCCGAACCCCGGTTTTGCATCGGCCTGTCGACGACCGCAGCCTTCGCCATGGCATCCGCCGGCTTCCTGCTGACCCTCAGCCTGACGCTGCAACGCGGTCTGGGCTATGCGCCGATCGACGTCGCGCTGCTTCACGTTCCCTTCGGTCTGGGCGTGATGGCCGGCATCAGCCAGATCGGACGCAAGGCGCTGCCCCGCCACGGCAAGCGCGTGCCGATGATCGGGGCGCTCGTGATGGCCGCCGGCTGTCTGGCAACCGCGATCGCGATCTGGCTGGCGCTGCCGCCGGGCTTGATCGGTGCGGCGCTGCTGGTCGCCGGCATCGGCATGGGTACGCTCAGCGGGCCGCTCGGCCCGATCACGCTTGCCGGAGTCGATCGCAACCATGCCGGCGTCGCCGGTGCCACGCTCAAGACCGTGCAGCAGATCGGTGGCGCGCTCGGCACTGCGCTGGTCGCCACGATCTACTTCGCGATGATCGCCGATCGATCCGGGCAAGGGGCTCCGACCGCGTTTCTGGCAGCGAGCGGGATCGTTGCAATCGATCTGGTCGGACTGGCATGGTTGCTGAACTTCTTGCCGGACCGGCTTTTCGAACAACGTCACGGGTAGCGTGACCGGAGCATCGGCCATGATCCATGTCTGCGCGACCTGCGGGACCTCCTATGCCTCGGGCGCGATCCCGCCCGGTGGCTGCGCGATCTGCAACGACGAACGGCAATATGTGCCGCCGACCGGACAACGCTGGACCACCCGCGAGGCAATCGCCGCCCGCCATCTGAACAGTTGGCGTCAGCACGCGCCAGACCTCTTCAGCATCGTGACCACGCCGCGCTTCGCGATCGGGCAGCGCGCGTTCCTCATCACGACACCCGCCGGCAACATCCTGTGGGATTGTATTGCCAACCTCGATGCGGCGACCCGCACCCTTGTCGAAGCGCTGGGCGGCATCCGTGCGATCGCCCTGTCGCATCCGCATTATTACACGACCATGCAGGACTGGTCCGACGCCTTTGGCGCGCCCATTCTTGTCCATGCCGACGACCGGCGATGGCTGATGCGAAACCATGGTGCGGTTCGGTTCTGGGAAGGCGACAGCTTCGACATGATGCCGGCCATCCGGCTGATCCGCCTAGGCGGCCATTTCCCGGGCGGTGCGGTGCTGCACTGGGAAAAAGATAACGGTAGTTTGTTCGTCGGCGACATTCTTCAGATAGCGCCCGGCGCCGACAGGCTGTCGTTCATGTGGAGCTATCCCAACATGCTGCCGCTTCCGGCTTCGGTCGTCGCAGCCATGGCAAGACAGATCGATCGCTATGGCTTCGATCGAATGTTCGGCGCGTTCGAGGGGCAGGATATTTGGAGCGGTGCGAAATCCATCGCGCTTACGTCTGCCAAAAAATATATATCCCATCTTGCCGAAGATTGAATCGCGATTTGCCTTCCGTCACCGTGCCGTGCGTAACGTGATGCGCGTGAGTTCGGACGGCACGCCGAGCCGAAGCGCGAAGCCCGGCCACAACGCGGTGCCGTTGTTCACGTACAGCGTCATGCCGCCGACCGCATAGCGGCCCGAAACGAAGCCGTTGTTGGCCGGCGCGACCAGCCGGTCGAGGCCCCGGATCATGCCGCCATGGGTATGTCCCGAAAGCTGGACGGCGACACCGCGCGCGGCGGCCCGGCGTGCTTCCTTGGGTTGATGGTCGAGCAACAGTACCGGAACGCCCGCCGGTGATCCGGCCAGCGCGGTATCGAGGTCGGGTCCGGCCTGACCGACGCCTGGCGCGGAAAGGTCGGTCACGCCCGCAAGGACCAGTTGCGCATCGCCCCGCCGCAGGACGGTATGCGCGTTGGGCAGCATCCTCATGCCCAGCCCCGTCAGGTGCCGCATCCAGTCGCCATAATCGAAGAAATATTCGTGATTGCCCGGGATCGCATAGACGCCGTCGGGTGCCCGGAGGTCGGCCAGCGGCGCGACGTCGGAACGACGCATCGCGACCGAACCATCGATGAAATCCCCGGTGACGACGATCAGATCCGCCCCCGCCGCATTGGCCCGGTCGACCACCGCCCGCGTCCAGCCGCCGGGGAACAGCCGGCTGATGTGGAGATCCGTCAACTGGACCAGACGATAGCCGTCGAACTCGCTCGACAGGCCGGGGACGACGATCTCGACATCCTTGACCGGCGGCACGCGGATCGCATTCCAGACGCCCCACGCCGCCAGCAGTGCGGCGATCGTCGCGATCGCGTACCGCACGCCATCGGGCACCATCACCGTTGAGCGTCGCGCCGCCATTACCGCCAGCGTTCCGAGATCGAGCGCGATCTGGAACACCGCCAGCAGCAGGACTGCGCCAAAGGCCCAGTTGAGCAGGATCACCACCACCCGCGGCATTTCGGGCGCGAAAACCGAGCCGGAGGAAAAGCGGCTCCACAGATGATATTGGGATGCGATCAGCAGCACGACAGCCACGCAGGCCTTCGCGCCCGGCGTCAGCGCCAGGGGCCATAGCCAGCGCGCAAGGACGAACAGGCATGGTACGGCGAAGAAGAGGTGGAAAATCGCGTTCGCTCCCGTCAAGCCAACCGGCCTTGCGCGCCGTGGCTCTGGTGAAAGGCGGTACATTTTGGACCGATCGGTACGCCGGGCAGAATGCACCTGCCCCGCCCGTGCCGCAACGACGCTGTACCGGTCAGGGCATTATCCCGGACCATGCGCGCCGCGTCAGGCGACAGTCGGCGGTCGACGCGCGCATAAGCCCGAACCCGACCGCCACTCGGTCAGGTATCGTCGCCGAGATAGTCCGCGTCCGTCACCTTCTCTATCCATTTCACCGGCGAACCATCGACCGTTTCCTGAATGGCGATATGCGTCATGCCCGCGTGCGGGGTCGCGCCATGCCAGTGTTTGCGGCCAGCGGGGCACCACAGGACATCGCCGGCATGGAACTCCAGCTTCGCCTCGCCCTCGACCTGGGTCCAGCCGATACCCTCTGTGACGATCAGCGTCTGGCCGGCGGGATGCGTGTGCCACGCGGTGCGTGCGCCCGGCTCGAAATGGACGATCGCGCCGCCGACGCGCGACGGATCGGGGCGCTGGAACTGGCCGGTAATCGTGACCTTGCCGGTGAAATAGTCGGCGGGGCCGTCCACCGTCTTCCTGTCGGCCTTGCGGGTGATTTCCATGTCGTGGGTCCTTTGCATGGCAGGTGTCATCATCAGGGCAAGCATCATCAGCGAAACGATCATCTGCGTTCTCCGGCACGCCCGATCCGGGCATCGAGCGCGGCGAAAACCGCCGCCGCTGCGAGCAACGCGGCGCTGGTCAGGAACGCGGCACGGTAACCGCCGGCATCGAACAACAGCCCGCCCCCCGCCGCGCCCAGCGTGATCGCGAGTTGCACGACGGTGACCAGCAACCCGCCGCCCGCTTCGGCGTCATCGGGAAAGCGGCGTGCCACCCATGTCCACCACGCGACCGGCACGCCGGTGCCGACGATGCCCCACAGCGTCAGCAACGCCGCGGTCGGCATGGCAAGGTCGCCGACCACGACCAGCGCCACGGCGATCGTCGCAAGTGCGATCGGTGCGAGGACGAGCGTGGCCGACATGCTGCGCGCGACCAACCGTCCGAACAGCCATGTCCCGAACAACCCGCCCGCGCCCATCACCAGCAGGACGAGCGACAGCGCCGGTACGCCAAGCCGCGTCACCCCTTCGAGGAAGGGACGGACATAGGTGAACAGCGCGAACTGCCCGGCGAACAGCAGCGCCACCGCCAATGCGCCGGTGCGCGCGACCGGACGGCGCAGCACGCCGAGCGCGCCGTCCGTCTTCGTGCCCCGGTCCGACGGCATCGCCGGCAGCGTCAGCCATTGCCAGGCAAAGGTGACGGCGGCGAGCGGCACCACGACGAAGAACGCTCCACGCCAGCCGATATACTGGCCGAGAAAACTGCCGAGCGGCGCGGCGATCGTCGTCGCCAGCGCATTGCCGCCGTTCAACAGGCCCAGCGCGCGTGGCACCTGATCCTCCGGCACCAGCCGCATCACGGTGGCGGCCGACATCGACCAGAAGCCGCCGATCACGATCCCGATCAGTGCCCGTCCGGTCATGAAGATCAGGAAGTTCGGCGCCAGCGCGACGATCAGCCCTGATGCCAGCATCAGCAGCGTCAGGCCCAGCAGCAACGTCCGGCGATCGATCCCGCGGCTGAGCGTGGCGATCGACAGGCTGGTCAGGACCGCGAACAGGCCCGAGACCGAGATCGCCTGTCCCACCGCCCCCTCGGTCAGATGGAGGTCGGCGGCGATCGGGCTGAGAATGCTGACCGGCATGAACTCGGATGCGATCAGCGTCGACACGCACAACGTCAGCGCGAAGACGGCGCTCCATCCGCCGCGGGTGTCGCGCCGCACATCTGTCGGCGTGGGCATAGGATCGAGTGATGCGGCTTGCGGCAACGTCCATACTCCGGCTGCGATGCGCGGCCATGGATCGCCCATGATCGCCCGGCGGATATGGGGGTATGCGATGCTGCCGATCACCCATGGCCCGTGCGATGGAGCGTTGAGCCCACCTCATCGATCCGACGCTACAGTCCCAGCGGGCGCAACTCGCGGATGAGGTCAATCAGCAGCCGCAGTCCGGTCGGCAACTGGCGGCGCCCCGGATAATAGATATGGAACCCCGGTCCGGTCGCAGCCCAGTCCGACAGGACCGGACGCAGCGCGCCGCTCGCCACCAGCGGCATCGCCGACGGCTCGGGCAGATAGGCGAGGCCCGCGCCGGCACTCGCCAGCGCCAGCGCGAAAGGCGTCTCGTTCAGCAGGATCGCGCCGGGAACGTTGATCGCGATCGCTTCGCTGTCCTTCTCGAACTCCCAATGATAGATGCTGTCGTCTCCCAGCCGGAACCGCAGGCAGCGGTGATCGGCAAGATTATTGGGATGGGCCGGAATGCCGTACCGATCGAGATAAGCGGGCGCGCCGACCACTACCCAGCGGACATCCGCCGACAGTCGCTGGGCGACCATATCCTCCGGCACCGTGCCGCCCCAGCGGATGCCCGCATCGGCACCCTGCGCGACCACGTCGACCAGATGGTTCGACGTGACCACGTCGACAGAAATATGCGGGTATCGCTCGACGAAGACGGCAAGGACCGGCGCGAGCAGCAACGCGCTCGCCTGATCCATCACGTTCAGCCTGATCCGGCCGGCGGGCTCGTCCCGGTAGCGGTTGAGCGCTTCCGCCGCCGCACTGATCAGGTCGAACGGCTCGGTCAGCGCTGAGTGCAGTTCCTCCCCCGCCGCGGTCAGCGTGACGCTGCGACTCGTCCGGTTGAAGAGCCGTACCCCGATCCGCGCCTCCAGATTTTTCAGCGAATGGCTGAGCGCAGAGGCACTGACGCCGATCTCCAGACCGGCACGACGGAAATTGCGATGCCGTGCGAGTGCCTGAAAATAGGCAAGATCGGCAAGATCGGAGCGGCTGATGCGCATATCGGTTTCTTGCCGGCACGGCTGGCCGGGCGCAACCTTTCCGGGGTGCGGGGCTTTGCCCGGTCCGGCAACGGCCTGATGAAACCAGGTGTGCCCCCCATGGTTTTCGCTATGGTTGGGGTGCAGGCGGTGTTCGGTTGCGACGCGCCGGGTAGGAGAATATGCGTGCTGTTTCATACCATGATCGGGTCCAACGACATCGACCGCTCGAAGCGCTTTTACGACACCGTACTCGGCACCCTCGGGGTGCAGGAAGCGACGCTGAACATCGCCGGCAGCGGACACACCCGCCTCATCTACCGCGGTCGGGAAGGAACCGTTTTCATCGTGACCCAGCCGATCAACGACGAACCCGCCACCGCCGCAAACGGTGGCACCGTTGCGTTCCAGTGCAGCTCGCCCGAGCAGGTGAAGCAGTTCCACGACGTCGCGGTCGCCAATGGCGGTACGTCGATCGAAGCGCCTCCCGGCCCGCGCGAAACGCCCTCGATGGGTAGGATCGAACTGGCATATGTTCGTGATCCCGACGGCAATAAACTTTGCGGCATTCATTTCCCGAAGTGACGGCGACCAGCGCCGCTGGCGCGTCCCGGTGCCGGATGCGCGGGGGGAGTCCGCCCCTCGGTCCGTCGCAAATCCGACGATGCGGGGGTGGACGGGAATCGATCGGCGTCGGTATCGGCCGGTCATGCCAATAGTCACGACGATCATGAATTCGACCACCGGTCAGCCCATCCAGAAGCATAGTTTCGGACGGATGCCGAAGCCGTGGGAGTCCTTCACGCTGCAGACCGGCGAGATGGTGAAGGCGGACCGTATCGACATTGGCAAGCCGGCACCCGGAAAGGCGATCACGCCGATTTCGGTATGGGTCACGCCCAAGAGCTGACACCGGTCCGCCCGGCAGTCATGCCGCTCCCGTCGGGACGCCGCCCGTCGGCCCGCGTTGCCCGCCATGATGGTTGCAGCGCCGGCCGATCCGGGTGGCGCAGTCGGCGGGAACCGGGGGATCTTTCGCCGTACGCCGGCATCCGGCCGGAAAGCATTGCTGATTTATGTCGGTTCTGTCGCAACCTGTGGCCAGACAGCCGGTTGAGACACCATGCCAACCTCAACAATCCCCTTCGCGCTGGTCGTCGATGACGACCCGATGATCCTGATGGATACATCGGGCATCCTCGAAGACGCCGGGTTCCGAATTCATGAAGCGATGGACGGCGATCAGGCCAAGGCGGTCCTGGCCGAACACTGGGAAAGCATCGTCCTGCTTTTTTCGGACGTCGACATGCCGGGATCGACCAACGGTTTCGAACTGGCGCAACATGCCGACCGCCATTGGCCGCACATCGAGATCGTGATCGCATCCGGTCACGTCTTGCCCCGGGACGGCGACATGCCGGAACGGGCGACCTTCATCTCCAAGCCGTTCAACAAGCGCACCGTCCATCACCATCTGGCGCAGATGCTGCCCGACGAAAAAAAGCCCGAACCGCTGGCGAAGGCGATCTAGGGCCGATCGACATTCGGCCGTCCGTGACGCCAGCGAAGAACATTTCCGTCACCCCGGACTTGTTCCGGGGTCCACCGTGCAGCGATCGATGCCGTTCAAGGTACTTGCGACAGCGTTCGCAGCCAGGTGGACCCCGGAACAGGTCCAGGGTGACGAAAGAGGGTGGTGTTTTCGACTACGGACTGCGCACGAAATGCTGAATGTGGATCGGCCCTGGTCGCAAACCCGTCAGGACCCGACCCATGTTCTGGTACAGGATGACAAGGGTGGGCAGTACACCCGGCACTTCGCGGTTTCGATGATGCCGCATGGCTATGGACCGGCCGGTCGTCTACCCAACGTTCTTGTTGCGAGGCGGGGCCATTGTCAGGAGCTGATATGCTGAACGCGGACGAAACGGTTCCAGTCCGGGAAGCGAACGACGGCGAAGCGTTTGACCTTGGCGATCCGGCGAGCGAACCAGGCGCCGCCGTCGTCACCAGCGTGAACCATGCCTGCCTGTTGCGCTACGACGCCAGCCAACCGAACGGCAAGGCGATGCTGGTTCTCGCCGGCGGCGGCTACACGCAGTTGATGGTCGGGCGCGAAGGCGTGGCGGTCGCCGGATGGCTGACCGATCTTGGCTACCGGGCGTTCGTCCTGGTCCATCGTTTCCCCGACGCCGAACATGGCCCGGGCGCTGCACTGGACGATGCGATCGAAGCCATGCGCCTGATCCGTGGCAGCGGCTGGGCACCGGAAGGGCTGGGCGTTGTCGGGCTGTCGTCCGGTGGGCATCTGGCAGCGTGCCTTGCTGCTTCCTACCCTGCCGGATGGACGGCGCCACCGTCGCGCTTTCCCGGCGAGTCGAGCCGGCCGGACGTGCTGGTCGTCGGTTATGGTCCGATCTCGACCAATGCGAAGGGGCGGACCGTCATCCCGGACAAGCCGCCGCTACCGCCGGTCGAGAAACAGGCGATGTACGACGCGCTGCAACCCGATGCGATGCTGATCCCTGCCCCGCCGCCGACGTTCCTTGTCTATTCCGGCAACGATCCGGTAGTTCCCGTCGAGAACGCTCGTCGCCTGCATGCCGCCGTGCAGGACAATGGCGGCGTGTCCGAGCTGCATGTGTTTGCCGATGCACCACATGGCTTCGCGCTCGATACCCCGTCGGGGCCGGTAACGCTCTGGCCGCAACTATGCGCGGCGTGGTTACGGCAGCTCGGCTTCTAGACCGGCCGATCGGAAATGCGTGGTGCCGGGAAAACGATCCCGGGCGTCGCATCGCGGTGAGGACCCGTCACGGCATTTCCGCCGATGGACCACTGCGCCGCCGCCGTCATACCCAGCAGCACTCTCGACGCGAGCGATGATGGGCTGCCGCTGGGCTGATTACTGTCGTTCGCGGAACAATGGGAACGTTCACAATTGATGCCCGAACATCTTGACAGCGATGTTCACATGGCTGAGTGAACGTTATCAATATGCGCACGCCAGAATAAGCGCTGATAACAAGGGGAGGAATACCATGCGCGGAACCGCCGTCCGCACCGTGTCGCGTCTTGCGATCGGGGCATCGACTATCGCACTGAGCGCTATCGCCGGCCCGGCATGGGCACAGGACGCCGCCGCGACGCTGGGTGCGCCGGGACCGTCCGAGGTTCAGGACGCACCGGCGGCCGAGGGAGAAGGCGATGAAATCCTCGTCACCGGCATCCGCGCCAGCCTTCGCGACGCGCTGAACATCAAGCGCAATGCGCAGGGCGTCGTCGACGCGATCTCGGCCGAGGATATTGGCAAGTTTCCCGACACCAACCTCGCCGAATCGCTCCAGCGGATCACCGGCGTGTCGATCGATCGCCAGAACGGCGAAGGATCGACCGTCACCGTGCGCGGCTTCGGCCCCGAATATAACCTCGTCGTGCTGAACGGCCGCCAGTTGCCGACCTCGACGCTGGGCGACGGTGCCAGCGCGCCGGCCTCGCGCTCGTTCGATTTCGCCAATCTCGCGTCCGAAGGGATCGCCGGGGTCGAGGTGTACAAGACCGGGCGCGCCGCCGTGCCGTCGGGTGGCATCGGCTCGACGATCAACATCAAGACGCCCCGCCCGCTCGACCGTCCCGGCATGCGCGGATCGGTCGCGGCGCGCGGCGTCCTCGACACGTCGCAGAACGGCAAGGATCAGATCACGCCAGAAGTCTCGGGCGTGTTCAGCACCACCTTCGGCAGCGACGACCAGTTCGGCTTCCTCGTGTCGGGCGTCTATCAGAAGCGCAACGCGAGCGTGAACACCGGCTCGGTCGGGTTCGGCAATGCGTTCCTCGGCACCGAGAACGACTGGGGGACGCTGGGCGCCGAAGGGCCGAACGTGGTCAATCGTCCCGGCCCCACCGACGTGTACGAAGTGCCGCAGAGCGCGGCGTACAACCTGACCGATATTCGCCGCGAGCGGATCAACGGACAGGTCGTGCTGCAATATCGCCCGGTCGATTCGCTGACCGCGACCGTCGACTTCACCTATTCGCGCAACAAGATCGAGGCGCGCGACAGCAGCGTCGGCATCTGGTTCAACTTCGGCGACACCTCGACCGAATGGACCGATGGCCCCGCCGCCGGACCGGTCTTCTACACCGAACGCTTCGGGCCGGGTAAGGACCTGTCGTACAGCGGGTCGCTGACCGCCAACCTGTCGGAGAACAAGTCGCTCGGCGGCAATCTGCGCTGGGACGCGCCGGGCGGCGTCACCGTGACGCTCGACGCGCATCATTCGACCGCGGAATCGAAGCCGACCAACCGCTTCGGCACCAGTACCTCGGTCGGATCGGCGATCTTCGGCGTCGCGTCGCAGACGGTCGATTTTACCAAGGAGCTGCCGGTCCTGTTCTACACGATGCAGCCGGGTGTCGATGCGCTGAACCCGGCGCTCATCAACGCGACCGGCAATTCGTTCCGCAACGCCTATTTCCGCGACGAGATCAATCAGGTGCAGTTGAACGGTCATTACGACCATGACGGCAGCTTCCTCGATTCGATCGATTTCGGCTTCTCCTACGTCAACAATCAGGTCCGCTCGGCCTATGGCTTCGTGCAGAACGATACGTGGGGCGGCGTCGGCACGCCGGCCGACCTGCCCGACGACCTGTTCGAGCGCGTATCGCTGCCCGACAAGTTCCGCGGGCTGGACGGCGCGAAGGACGGGATCATCCCCGCCTATTACCGGTTCGATTTCGAACGGATGGTCGACCTGCTCGACAGCCGTTTCGGCATCTGCGGCCGGGACGGCAACTGCCTCGCCGGGTTCGACACCGACCGGCGCATCACCGAAAAGACGATCTCGCCCTTCGTCCAGGTCAATAATACGTTCGACCTGCTCGGCCGTCGCGCGCACCTGATCGCCGGCGTCCGCTATGACCAGACGACGGTCAATTCCGCCTCGCTCACGCCGATCCCGGTCGGCACGGCATGGGTCGCCACGGGCGAGTTCAACGTCGTCTATTCGGCGAACAGCGACTTCCTGCCCAACAAGGGCAGCTACGACAACTGGTTGCCGGCGGTCGATTTCGACATCGAGGCGCTCGACAACGTCAAGCTGCGCGCGTCGTACAGCCACACCATCACCCGCGCCGACTATAACAGCCTGCAAGGCGGCCTGACGCTCAATCGCCAGTTCGGCATCGCCGGCGGCGGCGGTTTGCAGGGCAATCCGAACCTCGTGCCGTTCCTGTCGAAGAATATCGATGTGTCGGCCGAATGGTATTATTCGCCGACCAGCTATGTCTCGGCCGGCTATTTCCGCAAGAAGGTGAGCAATTTCATCAATTCGCAGGAAGTCGAGCGGTCGGCGTTCGATCTGCGCAACCCGGCTGACGGCCCCCGTTTCCGCGCGGCGCAGGCGGCGCTGGCCGGCACCACCGATACCGCGCGCATCCGCGACTATATCCTGCGCAACTTCACGCAGGGCGTCGAGGTCGCGCGCAATGCGGCCGGAGCCCCGATCCTCGACGTGAACGGCTATTACACCGGCCGGGTGCTGGGCCTGCCCGAAGACGGACTGGTCGATTTCCGCGTCGGCACGCCGTTCAATTCGGACCAGACCGCCACCATCGACGGGTTCGAATTCGCGATCCAGCACAGCTTCTGGGAAACCGGGTTCGGTGCGATCCTGAACTATACGATCGTGCGTGGCGATGCGCAGTTCGACAATGCGCTCGACCCCAACGTCGGCCAGTTCGCGCTGGCGGGGCTGAGCGACAGCGCCAATGCGGTGCTGTTCTATGACAAGGCCGGGTTGCAGGGGCGCGTCGCGTACAACTGGCGTGACAAATTCTATGCCGGGGGCAATCCCAACCCGACCTATGTCGAGGCGTACGGACAGATCGACGCGAGCATCAGCTATGAATTCCGCAAGGGGCTGACCGTGTTCGCCGAAGCGATCAACCTGACCGGCGAAGGGCGGCGCGGCCATCGCCGCAACGACAATTTCGTGACCTTCGCGCAGCCGGGCTTCGCGCGCTATACCGGCGGCATGCGCTTCAGCTTCTGATGCGCACGAACGTTCCGGGCGGAGCCTCTCCGCCCGGAACCCGAACAAGGACAGGGAAGCGGTGAGCGGTCGGATCAGGCGGGTCGTGGTCGTCGGCGGGGGGACCGCCGGATGGCTGGCGGCGTGCCGCATCGCCGCCGCCGCCGACCCCTCGGCGCAACAACCGCTGTCGGTGACGTTGATCGAATCGCCCGACATCGCGACGATCGGCGTCGGCGAGGGCACCTGGCCGACGATGCGCGGGACGCTCGCCCGGATCGGCATCGACGAAGCGACCTTCCTGCGCGCCACCGACGCCAGCTTCAAACAGGGATCGCGTTTCGACGGCTGGCGGACGGGCGCGGCCGACGACCGCTATTATCATCCCTTCACCGCCCCGGCCGACCTGCCCGCCGCCGATCTGCTGCGCGACTGGCGACGCGGAACGTTCGCCGACCATGTCTGCGCCCAGCCCGATGTCTGCGCCGACGACCTTGCCCCGCGCCAGCCGGCGATGCCACCCTATGCCGGCGCGCTCAACTATGCCTATCACCTCGACGCCACCAAATTCGCCGCGCTGCTGCGCGAAACCGCGGTCGGCCGGCTGAACGTCACCCACATCCGCGATCATGTGACCGGCGTCGAGCCGGCCGCGAACGGCGATATTGCTGCCGTCGTCGCCCGCGACACCGGCCGGATCACCGGCGACCTGTTCCTCGACTGCACCGGCCAGGCCGCCTTGCTGATCGGCGGTCACTGTCGCATCGGCACGATCGATCGCACCGCGACCCTGTTCAACGACCGCGCGATCGCGGTGCAGGTGCCGGTCGCGCCCGACAGTCCGGTCGCGTCGCAGACCAACGCCACCGCGCATGACGCCGGCTGGATCTGGGACATCGGCCTGCCCGCCCGGCGCGGGATCGGCTGCGTCTATGCCAGCGATTTCCTCGACGACGATGCCGCGGCGGCGACGCTCACCGCCTATCTCGCCCGGACCGCGCCGCACGTCGATCCGGCCGGCCTGTCGTTTCGCCAGCTTCGCTTCCGCTCGGCCCATCGCGAACGGTTCTGGGTCGGCAATTGTCTTGCCATCGGCTTGTCGGCGGGGTTCCTCGAACCGCTGGAAGCATCGGCGATCGTGCTGATCGAATTGTCGCTCGACGCGCTGCTCGACGGTTTTCCGGCCGATCGCGCGGCGATGGACCTGCATGCCCGGCGGTTCGACGCGCTGTTCCGCTATCGCTGGGACCGGATCGTCGATTTCCTGAAGCTGCATTATGTGCCGAGCCGCCGCGACACCCCCTATTGGCGGGCGCACCGCGATCCCGCCTCGATCCCGCCCTCGCTATGCGACCTGCTGGCCTTGTGGCGGACCCAGCCGCCCTCGCCGGCCGACTTTGCGCAGGCTGGCGAAATCTTTCCGGCGGCCAGCTACCAATATGTCCTGTACGGCATGGGCGTGACGCCCCCGCCGATCGGCCCGCTGCGCCCGCGCCCCGACACCGCATCGGTGCTGCATCAAATGCGCCAGCGCGCCCGGACGCTGACCGCCAGCCTGCCGACCAATCGCGCCTATCTGAACGGAATTGCCCATGTCTGACCATCAACTGCTGAACGTGGCCGCGCACCGCGACCTGCGCGTCCGCCGCGAACGCTCGGCCGAGCTTGGCGATGCAGTTATGACCGCGCTGATCGTTCCCGACGAATTCCGCCAGGTGCAGGCGAGCTACCCGATCCTGTTCCGCCAGAACCGCGAACGGACCGGCTTTGCCGCGCTGGCGCTGTTCGGCTTCGACGCGGGCGAGAACCTATTCCTTGAGGGCGGTCGCTGGGACGCCCCCTATCTGCCGCTGTCGATCGATATTCAGCCGTTCCTGATCGGCGGCGCGCCCGGTGCCGATGCGACGCCCAAGGCGGTGATCGACCTTGCCAGCCCGCGCATCGCCACAAACGACGGCGTCCGCATCTTCGATCGCGAGGGCCGCCCCTCCCCCTATCTCGAAGTCGTGCTCGAACGTCTCGGCGCGCTCGACGCCGGCTATCGCGGGTCGGCCGCGTTCCTCGACGCGCTCGATCGCTACGGGTTGCTCGAACCCTTCACGCTGGAGGTCACGCTCGACGATGGCGCGACCAACCGGCTGGTCGGCTTCCATGCCATCGCCGAGGAACGGCTGGCCGAACTCGATGCGGCGACGCTCGGCAAATTGAACGCGGAAGGGCATCTGCTGCCGATCTACATGGCGGTCGCCTCGCTCGCCAATTTCCCCGCCCTGATCGCGCGCAAGAACCAGCGTGGCTGACCTGCCGCCCATCGCCGAAGTGGCGGCCCCCGACGCCGCCGCGCTCGACCATCTGTTGCGCAGCGCGACCGGGCCGTTCGTGGTGCGCGGCCTCGTCGCCGACTGGCCGCTGGTGCAGGCGGCGAAGCGATCGTCACAGGCCGCCCGCGACTATCTGATCGACCATCACCGCGACGTGCCGTTCACCGTGTCGGTCGGACGACCCGGCAGCGGCGGTCGGCTGTTCTACGACGATGCGATGGCGATGAACTTCGCGACGGTCCGCGCCAGATTGCCCGACGTGCTCGGCGAAATCGGCCGGGGCGAAACGAGCGACGATCCGCGCCCGATCTATCTTGCCTCGATCGACATGCGCGGCTTCTTCGACGGGCTGGACGAGGCGAACCGCGTCGATCTCGGCACCCGCGAACCGCTCGCCAGCATCTGGATCGGCACGCGCACCCGCATCGCCGCGCACAACGACCAGCCCGACAATCTCGCCTGCGTCGCGGCGGGCCGTCGCCGCTTCACGCTGTTCCCGCCGGACCAGTTCCGCAACCTGCACCTGGGGCCGCTCGACAACACGCCGGCCGGCCGGGCGGTGTCGATGGTCGATTTCGACGACCCCGACCCCACCCGCTTTCCCCGTTTCGCCGAGGCGCTGGCCCATGCCCAGGTCGCCGAACTGGCGCCGGGCGACGCGATCCATATCCCGGCGCTGTGGTGGCATCATGTCGAGGGGCTGGCACCGTTCAACATCCTCGTGAACTATTGGTGGCGCGACCAGCCGCGCTGGCTCGGCCAGCCGCAGGACGCGCTGCACCATGCGATCCTTGCCGTCCGCGATCTGCCCGACGACCAGAAACGCTATTGGCGGGCGCTGTTCGACCATTATGTGTTCGACGCTGACGACGGCGTCACCGCGCATATCCCGCCGGGCGGGCGCGGCGTGCTCGACCCGCTGACTGCCGCGAGCGCCGATCGCCTGCGCAACTTCCTGCTCCGGCAGTTGGCGAAATGAGCGTCACCCGCGTCGTGATCGCCGGGGGCGGCACCGCCGGCTGGATGGCCGCCGCCGCCATCGCGCGGACGATGGGCCGCATGGTCGAGGTGACGTTGGTCGAATCCGAAACGATCGGCACCGTCGGCGTCGGGGAATCGACCATTCCGCCGCTCGTCACCTACAACCGGCTGCTCGGCATCAACGAAGCCGAATTCATGGCCGCCACTGCCGCGACCTTCAAACTCGGCATCCTGTTCGACGGCTGGAAAACCGCCGACAGTCGCTATTTCCACTCGTTCGGCACCACCGGCCGCGATCACTGGGCGGCGGGGTTCCAGCATTACTGGCTGAACGGCCTGACTCGCGGTCACGCGCAGCCATATGACGACTATTGCACCGAACTGGTCGCGGCGTTGCAGGGCCGGTTTGCGCACCTGCCGGGCGATGCGACCAACTATGCCTATCAGCTCGATTCCGGCCGTTATGCGCAATTCCTGCGCGCGATGGCGGAGCGCGACGGCACGCGGCGGATCGAGGGGCGGATCGCGCAGGTCGAACTGGACGGGGAAACTGGCGACATCGCCGCGCTGCAGCTCGACGGTGACCGGCGGTTTCCCGGCGACCTGTTCCTCGACTGCACCGGTTTCCGGGCGCTGCTGATCGAAGGCGCGCTTCATGCCGGTTATGACGACTGGACCCACTGGCTGCCGTGCGATGCCGCGATCGCGCTCCAGACCGACAGCGTCGGTCCGCCGGTGCCCTATACCCGCGCCATGGCGCATGATGCCGGCTGGCAATGGCGTATCCCGCTCCAGCACCGGGTCGGCAACGGCATCGTCTATTGCAGCCGCTATCTCGATCGCGATGCCGCGCTCGACCGGCTGGTGAACAATGTCGAAGGCAAGGTGCGGACCGATCCCAATTTCCTGCGCTTCACCACCGGAGCCAGGCGGCGGCAATGGCATCGCAACTGCGTGGCGATCGGCCTGTCGGGAGGGTTCATGGAACCGCTGGAATCGACCAGTATCCACCTGATCCAGCGTGCCGTCCTTCGCCTGTTGCGGCTGTTCCCCCAAGCGCGGGTCAGCCCGGCCGACGTCGCCGAATTCAATGACCAGCAATTGCAGGACATGGAGCAGATCCGCGACTTCCTGATCCTGCATTACAAGGCCACCGATCGCCGCGACTCCCCCTTCTGGCGGCAATGTTCCGCAATGGACGTACCAAACAGCCTCGCGCAGAAAATCGACTTGTTCCGCCAGACCGGGCGGGTATTCCGCCGCAACGAGGAATTATTCGGTGAGAATAGCTGGGTGCAGGTGATGATGGGTCAGGGGATCGTGCCGGAACGTCACCATCCGATCGCGGCCAGGCTGACCGATGACGAGCTGGACCGGCTGTTGTCGATGGTCCGGCGGCAGGTGGCCGACACCGTCGCGACGATGCCGCCGCATGGCGACTATCTCGCGCGCTACTGCCCGGCGGACCGCCCCTGATGCCACGTCGCCGGGGGGGCGTGACGATCAAGCATGTCGCCGCCGATGCCGGCGTGTCGTTGCAGACCGTCAGCCGCGTCATCAACAACGAACCCAATGTCCGCCCCGAAATGGCGGAACGGGTGCAGGCGGCGATCGACCGGCTGGGTTATGTCCCGCTGATCGCGGCGCAGCGCATGGGCGGATCGAAATCGCGGCTGATCCTGGCACTCAACGATCGCGACCGGACGATCGCGGGGTGGCGCAACCGCGAAGGGACCGACTGGGTCGATCAGATGCTGCTGGGCGGCATGCTGACCTGCGGCGCGCATGGCTATCGCCTCATCCTCGAACTAGTCGACACCCACAGCGACCATATCGAACGCGAATTGTCGGCGACGATCGGCGCGCTGCAACCCGATGGCGTCATCCTGACTCCGCCGCATTCGCAGGATCTGGTGATCCTGAACCTGCTGGCGAAGCGCGGGATCAGCATCGCCCGCATCGGTTCGCTGACCCCGGATCCCGGATTCTGCCTGACGATGGACGACGAGGCCGCGGCGCGCCTTGCGACCGGCCATCTGCTCGACCTCGGCCATCGCCGGATCGGTTTCATCAAGGGCTCGGACGATTATGAACTGAGCGGCTGGCGCGTCACCGGCTGGCGCGCGGCGATGGACGCGGCGGGGCTGGTCGCCGATCTGATCGAACCCGGCGATTTCGATTACGCATCGGGCCGAACGGCGGCGGGTGCGCTGCTCGATGCCACCGATCCGCCGACCGCCATTATCGCCAGCAGCGACCAGATGGCGATCGCGACACTCGACGTCGCGCTCGAACGCGGGCTGGCCGTGCCGCACGACCTGTCGATCATCAGCTTCGACGACACGCCGATCGCCCGCTATGCGTCGCCGCCGCTGACGGCCGTGACGCAACCGATCGCTGCCGTCGTCGCCGAGGCGGTGGAACGCATCATCGCCGAGCAACATGGCGCGAGGCTGTCAATCGAACCGAAGTCGGTGCCGGCCCAACTGACGGTAAGGGCTTCGACTTCACCCCCGCGCAGCATCGGCTGAGCCTCGAAGCGGCACCCGCTACCCCATGCCAGAGCGGTTCGCCCGGTTGGCGAGTACCGCGTCGAGCAGGCCCGGAAAGCGCCGATCGAATTCGGATCGCCGCAGCGTGTTAATCATCTCCCGCCCGGCCTGCGTCGTCTCGATCAGCCCTGCCGCGCGCAGCAGCTTGAGGTGGTTCGATAGCGTGCTTTTGGGAATCGAGTCGCACGGCGCCGCACCGGCGCAGCTCAGCCGCTCGGTGGCGGCGAGGCGAGCGACCATGCCCAGCCGATTGGGATCGGCCAGCGCATGCAGCGCCAGATCGAGCGGGACGTCCTCCAGCCGGGGATGGGTAAAGCGGGGCATGGACGAGATATAAGGCGATGCTGTGAATTTAATAGTTCGGGAATATTGAACCATCGAAATATCACGCCATTTTCCGTCATGTCAGCCGCGCACGACGCCGTGATCGCGGGCCATATTTCGGAGAATATCTATGTCGCTTCAGGGCAGGAACGCGCTCGTCACCGGCGGATCGCGCGGAATCGGATCGGCCATTGCCAAACGACTGGCGGCCGATGGCGCGGCGGTTGCGATCACCTATGCCGGAAACAGGGCCGCAGCGGACGCCACCGTGGCGGCGATCGAGCGCGCGGGCGGCACTGCCTTCGCCTTTCAGGCCGATGCCGCCGATCCCGCATCGCAGCGCGCCGGTGTTGAGCAGGCCGCCGCCGCATTGGGCGGGATCAACATTCTGGTCCATAACGCCGGCGTGGCGGAATTCGCCACCGTTGCCGACGATACTGACGCGATGTTCGACCGTCAGTTCGGCGTCAACGTGAAGGGCCTGCATGTCGGCACGCGCGCTGCCCTGCCACATCTTCGCGATGGCGGACGGATCATCCTGATTGGCAGCATTTCGGGTGAAGTCGCGTTCCCCGCGACCGCGGTCTACAGCGCGACCAAGGCGGCGGTGGCCGCGCTGGCACGCGGCTGGGCAAAGGATCTCGCCTCGCGCAATATCCTCGTCAATACCGTGCAGCCGGGACCGATCGACACCGACACGAATCCCGCTGACGGCGAGTTCGCCCAGCAGATGATGGGCGCCATCCCGCTTGGCCGGTATGGCAGCGTCGAGGACATCGCAGGCGCGGTCGCATTCCTTGCCGGACCGGATGCAGGCTATATCACCGGCACCACGCTCAACGTCGACGGCGGCGCGGCGGCCTGACGAACCGCCAACGGCCCGTCCGATGAACCCGGACGGGCCGTTGGCGCCTGACGCGACCGTCGGAGCGGCTCAATTGCCTTCGGCGTCGACCATCATGACGACCGGCTTTCCACGCGACATCGGGTCCCACCCTGCCGACAGGGCCGCGCGCGTGCAGCGCGAGATCGTCGCATCATCGAGCTGAAGACGCCCGCGCGGCAACCCCTTCAGGAGTCGCTTGGGCGCGGGAAATTCCACCCATGCCTCGCGCTTGGCATCGCGCTGGACCAGCGCGATGGTCATCCCCTTCCACCCTTCGTCATCCGACAGATGCGGCTCGCGGTGCAGTTGCCAGTCATATTTGACCCCGTCCACTTCGATGGTTCCGGCATTGCTTCTGGATTTCGACATGTCGACGGGATTAGCACGGCAACTCCGATGTGGCGATCATCAGGGTGAACGCGCTATGGGCGCGGCCGTTGCGGGGCTTCCCCCAACCGGATGCGTATTCGGTTATCATTGTCGCCTTGTGCTGATAGCCTGTCCGCAAGCGTATCGACGGACCGCGTCGTTGCCCCGCACTTTTACAGGCCAAGCTGTCGGATCACGCCCTTGCCCGACAGCGGCGACGTTTCGAGGTTCCGATGTCCGATCGTTTGAAAGTCCTGTTCCAGCATGTGCTGCCCAAGCAGGGCCTGACCGTTTTCGCCGGCCGCATCGCCCGGGCACGGGGCGGCGCGATGACGACGCGGTTGATCCGCTGGTTCGTCGGCAGATATGCCGTCGACATGGGCGAGGCCGCCGATAGCGACATCGCCAGCTACCAGAGCTTTAACGACTTTTTCACCCGTCCGCTCAGGGCCGGGGTGCGCCCGATGGCCACCGCCGATTTCGTCTGTCCGGTCGATGGCGCGATCAGCCAGTTCGGGCCGATCGACGACCATCATATGGTGCAGGCAAAGGGGCATCGCTTCACCACGACCGAACTGGTCGGCGGCGATGTTGCGCTGGCCGCGCGCTTTCGTCACGGCAGCTTCGCCAACCTCTATCTGTCGCCCAGCGATTACCACCGTCTGCACATGCCCTGCGACGGCCGGTTGACCCGCATGATCTATGTGCCGGGAAAGCTGTTTTCGGTGAACCCGGTCACGGCGCGTGGCGTGCCCAACCTGTTCGCGCGCAACGAACGGGTGGTCTGCATTTTTGAGTCGGCGGATCATGGCCCGTTCGTCATGGTGCTGGTCGGCGCGACCATCGTCGGGAGCATGGCGACCGTGTGGCACGGCGTCGTCAATTCGCGGCGGACCGGCCGGACCGCCGAATGGCGCTATGCCGATCAGGAGATCGTGTTGAAGAAAGGTGAGGAGATGGGCCGCTTTCTCCTCGGTTCGACGATCGTGATGCTGTTCGGGCAAGGAACCATTGCGTTCAACAAGGACTGGGCACCGGAAGCGAAGGTTCGTCTGGGCGAGGCCATGGGCGATCGCCCGGCCTGACCATTTCGGACCGACCGGAGGCGATGAACGGGAGTGGGACATGAAGCGCATGATACGAATGACTTGCCCGCTGCTGTTCCTCGTCGCGGGGGCGGGAGCGGCCAGCGCGCAACTGCCCTCCAACAGCCGGCCGGCGTTCATCGCCGACGAGCGGGTGCTGATCGGCCGGTATCATTATGAGGAAGCGAGCGACGACTTCAAAATGGACGTTCATCTGAACGCCGATCATACCGCGCTCTACCGGATCACAACGGGCAAGGATCAGGCGGAGTTCATCCGTCTGACGGGGTTCTGGACGCTCGACAATCCACATATCCATATCCACAACAAGCCCGGACCGGTCCGGCTGGTGGCGGCGGGCGCTCCGACACGCGATCCGTCGGTGGGATTGTCGGTCACGGCGATGAACGCGGATGGCAGCCCGGCCCAGGGTCTGGGCGTGACATGGGCGGATGCGAACGGGCTCTACATGCTGTCCGATGGCCGGCACACCACCCGTTCCGGCGAGCCGGCTGGCGCAGCGGTGGTGGAGATCGTGCGAGCATCGGACCGCAGGATATTGCAGACAGTGAACGTCCGGCCCGGCGGGCCGAACAGCTTCCGCTTCACCTATTATCCAAGCGATCAGGAGCCGTTCGACCTTGCCGCCATCGCGCTCGATCCCCGCGCCGACACGATCGAGGTCGAGGTCGGCACCGCGCAGGCGAAGCTGAAGCGGGTGCCTAACTAGCTGCGTCAGTTCAGTGCCTGATACACCAGCGCCCGAAGCTTGGCATGATCGTCGATGTCGCCCGCCGGCAGAAGCTGGGTCATGTAGACGACGGTCAGCCGCTCGTGCGGATCGACCCAATAGGTGCTGTGATAGGCCCCGCCCCAGCCATAGTCGCCGACCGACCCCGGCTGGCCCGCCTTGCCCAGATCGGTACGGATGCTGAAGCCCAGCCCGAACCCCATGCCCGGCTGATAGGGAATGTCGCCGAGCTGGTCGGCGATCATCAGTTCGACGGTCTTGCGGCCGAGATACCGCCGCCCGTCCAGTTCGCCGCCATGCCGGAGCATTTCGAGGAACCGCGCATAATCCGGCGCGGTCGACACCAGCCCTGCCCCGCCCGAGAACGCCACGCGCGGCCCGCGCAGATAATGGCCCTGCCCGACATGCCCGCCGCCCTGCCATGCGCCGGGGTCGGGCACACGCCGCACGCCGTTCGGATCGGCGGCATAGACTGTGGTCAGCCGGTTCGCCTTGGCCGGCGGAACATAAAAGGCCGTATCCTTCATCCCCAACGGATCGATCAGCCGTTCGCGCAGGAACTGCTCCAACGTCTGCCCGCTCAGCTTTTCGACCAGTACGCCGAGAATGTCGGTATTGTAGCCATAGACGAATTTCTCGCCCGGCTGCTCGGCCATCGGCAGCGCCGCCATGCGCGCGACGACCGTTGCCACCGGTTCGTCGCGATCGGCGAAATACCAGCCGAAGATGCCCGCGTCGCGCCACGCCTTTTCCGCCGGCCCCGCGCCATAGGATATACCGGCGGTGTGCGTCAGCAGATCGCGGATGGTGATCGGCCGCTTGGCAGGCACCACGTCATAGCCGCCACCGGCTTTCGCGACCGCGACGGTGGTCGCCTTCCATTCGGGCAGATATTTGCCGACCGGATCGGACAGGACCAGCTTGCCCTCCTCCATCAGCATCATCACCGCGACGCTGGTCAGCGCTTTCGTCTGCGATGCGATGCGGAACAGCGAATCGGTGCGCATCGCATCGCGTGCCTCCTTGTCGCGCCAGCCGACCGCCTTGCTATGAATGGTGCGCCCGTCGCGCTGAATCTGCACCACCGCTCCGGCGATCCGCCCCTGATCGACATAGGCCTGCAACACCCGGTCGAGCCGGGCCAGCCGTTCGGCCGATACCGCGGCGGCGGGCTGAACGACCGCACGTGGCCGCTGCGCCTGTGCGGGCGCGAGCGACGTCGCCGCGAGCACCACGCCCGTTGTGATCCGGCCCAAGATATATCGCATCGACTCTCCCCTTTATCGCCGCATCTTGCCCGATCGGCCGCGCGCGGGAAGCCGGAATCGACGCGGCGTCATCCGCAACCGCCACCGCACCCCCCGCCGCAGCCGCCATCACCGCCGCCACATCCGTCCGATCCGGTGCCGTCACCGCCATCGAAGTTCCACTGGAAGCGGCGGCGGAAGCTTCGGGTTCGCAAGGCAACGCTCGCGATGAACGCGCCGATCGCGATGACGGCGAGCAGGGCAGCGGCGAACAGGGCCATGCCCTGCGCGATCAGGAAGACCAGCCCGACCGCGACGATCCCCAGCCCTGTCGTCGCTTCGGCCCCCAGCAGGATCGTACCGGCGCGGTCGACCCGTTCGAACTCGCCCGCAAACCGTTCGGAGGGATCGGGCCAGATGTCGCGGGGCGGTTCGGCGCCGAACGTCGCGCGATACCGGTCGAGGGTCCGGGCATAGCGGTCGCGGTAATAGTCGCGCTGGTCGGGGCCACCCGAGGTCGGTTCGTGATGCAGCTCGCGCCCGACGATGTCGCGACACAGGCCGTGCCAATAGTCGCGGGTATAGGCCATGTGCAGGTGCCATGCCTGATCGACCGCATCCGATGGCGTGAGCGTTTCATCGCTGGTCGCAATCAGCACGAGGAACCGGCGATATTCGGTGGCGACCCGGTCGGCGAAGGTCGCCGTCCATCCATTCTCTGCGGCCAGCCTCCCTTCGAAGCCGAGCGCCGCGTCGTTCCGGCCAATGGCCAGGGTTTCGATCCTCCCGATGAGGACCCTTCGCGCCCGATGCGCGGAGCTGTTCGCTTCCATGTCCCATCATATTAGTGGGATATTGTTACGACTGTGTGAAACCCGGTCGCTCCGACGAAACCTCCCCGCCGCCCGTTCGTACCTCTTTCCGACCCACCGCGCCCGCCAAGGAGGATCGTTTGACCGCAACAGAGCTTCTCATGCCCGCACCGATGCCTGCGAACGTCATCGACGCGCTCGATCGCCACTTCACGCTCCACCGCCTGTGGGAACAGAGCGATCCCGACGCTTTCCTTGCCGAACACGGGCCGCAGATTGCCGGCATGGCGGTCAGCACGCTGTCGGGGATGATCGACGCGGCGTGGCTCGACCGGTTGCCCGCGCTAAAGATCGTCTCCAGTTTCGGTGTCGGCTATGACAATGTCGATGCGGCGGCGGCGGCAGCGCGCGGGGTCGTCGTCACCAATACGCCGGGCGTGCTGGATGAAGAAGTCGCCGACCTTGCCATCGGCCTGCTGCTCGCCACGCTACGACGGATTCCGCAGGCCGATCGCTATCTGCGCGCCGGGCACTGGGGCGATGCGCCGTTTCCGCTGTCGCCGACGCTGCGTGGCCGACGGATCGGCATCATCGGGCTGGGGGCGATCGGCAAGGCGATCGCGCGGCGGCTCGATGCGTTCGCGGTATCGGTCGCCTATCATGGCCGCTCGCAGCAGGCGGGGGTCGCCTATCCCTATTATGACAGCCCGGTCGCGCTGGCGACGGCGTGCGACGTGCTGATTGCGATCGTCCCCGGCGGGGCGGAAACACGCCGTATGATCGATGGCGCAGTGCTGGCGGCACTGGGGCCGGACGGCGTTCTCATCAACGTCGCGCGGGGGAGCGTGGTCGACGAGGCGGCGCTGATCGCCGCGCTCGACGCCGGAACGATCGGCGGGGCCGGGCTGGACGTGTTCGACGACGAACCGAACGTGCCCGACGCCCTGCTCGCGTTCGACAATGTCGTGCTGCTGCCGCATGTCGGTTCGGCGTCGGAGGCGACGCGCGCGGCGATGGGGCAGTTGGTGGTCGACAATCTGGTCGCGTGGTTCGACGGCAAACCGGCGCTGACGCCGGTGTCCGAAACGGCGGAGCTGAACCGGAAGGGATAGGCCGCAGCAGGATGGATCAGCGTGCGCCGGCCTGTCGCGGCATAGCGTTATCCTGCTGCGCGACGACGGCATCGGGCAGCAGCGCGGGCCGGCCATAGCGGAGCCCCTGCGCCAGATCGCAGCCGAGGTCGCGCAGCACCAGCGCCTGCGCCTGGGTTTCGACCCCCTCCGCCACGACGGTCTTGCTCAGTCCCTTGCCCAGCCCGACGATGGCGCGCACGATCTCCAGCGTGCCCCCGCCATCGCCGTCGAGTCCGGCGACGAACGACCGGTCGAGCTTGATCCGGTCGATCGGCAGGCGGCGCAGATGGGCGAGCGACGCCGCGCCCGTTCCGAAGCCGTCCAGCGTGATGCAGACGCCGGCAGCATGAAGCCGCTGCAACGTCGCCGCGATGACATCGGCGGCACGGTCGAGCAGGGCGCTTTCGGTGATCTCGATGCACAGCCGGGCGGGCGGCACGCCGTAGCGGGCAAGACGGTCGAGCACGGCCTCCGCCGAGCGTGACCCGGCCAGTTGCGCCGCGGTGAAGGTCAGCGCGACCTGACCGATGCGGTCGCCATCGGCCTGCAACCGGCGCAGCGCGAGATCGAGGATATGCTCCTGCACCCGCAGCCCGATCCGTTCGGCGACTAGGACGTCGGCAAAGCGATCGGGGGGCAACAGGCCATGGCGCGGATGGTCCCAGCGCAGCAGCGCGGCATAGCCGCGCACCGCGCCCGTGCCGATGTCGACGATTGGTTGATAGTGCAGGCAGAATTCGTCGCGCCGTAACGCCGCATCGGCATCGCGAACGAATTCGGTCTGAAGGTCGCGCAGGATGCGTTGCAGCGGATCGTAGCGATAGAGCTGCGCCCGGCCGAGCCGCTTGGCGCTGTAGAGCGCGAGATCGGCGTTCTGGTAGAGTTGATCGACATCGGCGGCGTCGGCGGGGAAATCGGCACGCCCTATGCTGAGCGACAGCGTACGCTCGCGTCCCTGAAAGCGCCACGCGATGCCTTGCAGCGCGTCCAGCCGCGCGGTCAGCAGTTCCGCCTCCGCCGGACCGCCGGGGCACAGAATGGCGAATTCGTCGCCGCCGATCCGCGAGCAATGCAGGTCGGGCAATATGGTGCGCAGCGCGGCGAGGCGCTCGCCGACCAGCCGGAGCAGCGCGTCGCCGCCGCCATGCCCCAGCCGGTCGTTGACGTCCTTCAGGAAATCGACGTCGATCAGATACAGGTCGAACGCGGTCCCCCGGTCGGCAAGCGTTCCCGCCGCGTCGTGGAACGCGGCGCGGTTGCCCAGACCGGTCAGGAAATCGGTCTGCGCGGCATGGCGCAGCGTCCGCGCCTCCGCATGGTCCACCGCGCGCCGCTGCCGCGCGTCGTCCAGCTCGCGCTGGACCCGGCGGAACCGGTCGGCGATCGCGAGCGAGAGCACCAGCGCCTCGAAGGCGAGCGCGGCGAAGGTCGCCATGTCGATCAGGTCGTTCTGCGCGGTAAGGCCGAGGTTGCGGACCAGCCGTGCGACGAACACGAAGATCACCGGCCCCCAGCCGAGCAGGTAGAACCACACCACCCGGCTGCCGCGGCGGACCGCGATGACGCACGACAGGGCGACCGTCACCGCCGTCGCGGCGATCACATAGTTCAGCCAGCGATCGGCCGGCACCGGCGGGAACACATGGTCGAGCGCCGCCATGACCCCCAGCGCCGCCCCCAGCACGGCGAGCGTCCGCCCGGTCCGCATCAACCCGCGCGGCACCATGCCGCGTTCGATCACTGCATAGAAAAACATGTTGCCCGCCGCGACCATCAGCCCGACGAGTACGAAATCGACCCGCACCGCCCATGGCCCGACCAGATCGGGCAGCAGCAGCGCCGACATGTTGGTCCATGTCATGCCATAGGCGAACGACACCGCGACCCACAGCAGATACCAGCGCTGAAAGGCGTGGCGCCGGCCGGTGTTGATGACGACGTTGTAGAGCAATGCCGACAGCATCGTGCCGGCGAAGATGCCCATAAGCAGCAGCCAGCGGGTGTCGGCCCCCGCCTGCGCCGGTGCCGCGACCGCGCCGACCTTGCGCATCAGCGACAGGTCGTCGATCCGGCGAAAGCCGAGGTAGAGCGCGCGCACCTCGCGCCCCGGCGGGGCCATGTCGAAGCGCAGCATGCCGCCCGGCGCCCAGTGCCCGGCCAGCGCATCGGCCCGCCAGGTCGACCGGGATGCCCCGCCCTGCCCGACGCTCAGGATCGCCAGTTCGTCGAAGCGCGTCTGGTCGACGAGCAACTGCCAGCCGGCCGGAAGCGCGCCCAGCCCGCGCGTATCGAGCCGCAGCCACAGCCAGTCCTCGCTGTCGGTCGGGGCCTGCGCGCCGCAGCGATAGGAGGCGGTCATCACCGCGCGGTCGCCCGCGCCGTCCCCCAGCACCGCGCTGCACAGCGGGTGGTGCAGCGCGATCGCCGTGGTCGTCGGGCGTTCGGCCAATGCGCCGAACGCCAGCAGGAGCAGCGCGAGGATCCAGATAATCTTGCGCTTCACGTCCTGTCCGCCGCTGCCGCCTTCCGTTCGACGAGCAGCATATTGGAAAGACGTTAACAGGGGTTCACCACCGAAAGTATGATCGGCAAAATGGGTAGCGTGACCCGTTATTTAACCGGTCGGGCGGGCTTTACGTAACGGTCGAGCCAGTCGGTCATCTGCCACAATGTCTCACCGGTGGATTCCAGCGCGCGATAGCCGTGCGGTTCGTTGGGCAGCACGACATAGCGCACCGTCGCGCCATTACCCTTCAGCGCAGCGTACATCCGTTCCGACTGGATCGGGAAAGTGCCCGAATTATCGTCGGCCGCGCCATGGATCAGCAGGATCGGCTCCTTGATCTTGTTGGCATAGGTGAAGGGCGACATTTCGGTATAGGTCGGCGTCGCCTGCCAATAGGTGCGCTGTTCCGCCTGGAAGCCGAACGGGGTGAGCGTGCGGTTGTACGCGCCCGACCGGGCGATTCCGGCGCGGAACAGGTCGGTGTGCGCCAGCAGGTTGGCGGTCATGAACGCGCCATAGCTGTGTCCGCCGACCGCGATCCGGTCGCGATCGGCGACGCCCAGCTTCACCACAGCCTCGACCGCCGCCTCGGCATCCTCGCGCAACTGTTTGATGTAGGTGTCGTTCGCTTCGGCGGCGCCTTCGCCGATGATCGGCATCGCCGGATCGTCGAGCACGGCATAGCCCTGCGTCAGCAGGAACAGGTGGCTGATGCCGCGCGGACGGGTGAAGCGGTTGCCCTGATCGACGGTCTGCCCGGCAACCTTGGCATCGGTATATTCGGACGGATAGGCCCAGAGCAGCGTCGGCAGCGGTCCGTCGCGCTTCGCGTCATAGCCGGCGGGCAGATACAGCGTGCCGGACAGCGGCAGGCCATCGGCGCGGTTGTAGGTGATCGTCCGCTGGGTCACGTTCGCGAAGGTCGGAGCAGGATCGGCGAAATCGGTGATCGGCTTCGCACCGCCACCGCGCACGCTGCGGATGACATAGTTGGGGGCGAGCTTCGCGCTTTCGCGCCGCGTCAGAATGCGCGCGCCCTTGTCGTCGAGCAGCGACACGACGCTTTCGTAATAGGGGGCCCTGGCGGTCCACAACCGGGTCTGTTCGCCGCCCGCGACCGGCATCCGCGCGAGGAACGGAAACGCCCCTTCCTTGGTCGCGCCGTCGCCGGTGACGAACACCGCCTTGCGATCGGGGGTGAAGCGCATCACCGGCTTGCCGGCCGCATTCTCCTCGACCATCGGCATGCCGGGATCGCCATATTGATCCTGATAGTTGCGCGTCGCCACCAATCGCACGGTCCCCGGCTGCGACGGGGCGACCGCGTAGCGCCGCTCGGTCCGGGTGCGCCATTCGCGATCGACGATCATCGCGAAGCCGTCGTCGCCCCACAGCGTCCCCGCGTAGCGCTTGACCGTCTTGGCGAGTTCGACCGGTGCGGCGTCGAACGGCGCGGCCTGCGTCACCAGCCGGTCGTGGAACGGCACGTTCGCCTTGGGATCGCCATCGTCAAGCGCTTCGGCCCACAGCAGCGTGGCGGGCGCGTCGCTGCGCCATTCCACCTCGCGCGGCCCCTTCACCACCGCGTCGAAATCGACCGGCAGGTCGTCGGCAAGCGGGCGATCGACGATCACCCGGCCCCCTGCCCCGCCGGCCATCAGTTGGACCGCGACTTCGGTCGGGAAGAAACCGGCCGGGAGCAGATAGCTGTAAGGGCGTTTCAGCCGTTCGGTCAGCAGATAGCGGCCATCGGGCGACACGGCGAAGCTGCGCCACATCCCCTTGGCCGCCAGCGGCTGGAGCGTGCCGCTGGCGATGTCGATCCGGCCGAGCACACCGGTGAAATAATAATCGAACAGCGCCTCGTCGGCGGCGTTCTTGAGCAAATCCTCATAGGTGCGCGCCGCCGAAGTGCGGCCCATGCTCTCCTGCACCACCGGCCCGGTCGGCGTATCGATAGCGGCCGGACGCGCGCCGCGATCTGCCGGCACCAGCCGTGCGACGATCGACGCGCTGTCGGGCGTCCATGCGAACGACGACCCGAACGCCGCGTTCAGCCCGCGCACCAGCCGCCGCGCCGTGCCATCGCGTCCCGCGATCCAGAGCGCCAGCCCGTCGCTTTCCTGCACGACGAATGCCAGATACCGGCCGTCCGGCGACCAGTCGGGCGAGGTGAAGCGCGTCCCCGCCGGCAGCGTCACCCGGGCGGTGCGGCCGCTGGCGATGTTCTTGAACGACAGCGCGTTCAGCCACTGGACGCGGACCTCCGCCGGGCCGTTGGTCGCCGGATCGATGCGATAGCCCGCCAGCCGCAAAATCGGTTTCGCCAGATTGGCGATCGACGGCAGATTCTCCCGCCCGAGGATCGCCAGCGTCGCATGATCCGGGCTGACCGCGACCGACGGCGTCGGGGCTGCGTCGAGGATGCGCGCGATCGCATCGGGCGCGCGGTGATAGGCCGGTGCCGGGTCCGCCGCCCATGCCGCGCCCGATGCGAGCAGCGACAGCAGAAATGCCGTTTTCCGAACCATGAACAACCCCCGATACTGACGATGCGTGTATGGTGTCCGTTAGCGTGGACGGGGGCAAGCCCTTGTTGTTCGCACCTTTACTCCTGTGTCCGAAGCGTGATGGTCCCACTGGCCAGCCCGTCGGCGCTGGCCGTCACGCGCAGCCGGCCGCGTCCGGCGCCACGCACCAGTGCCACCGCCATGCCGTCGAGCACGGCACGATCTGGCGAGGCGAACGGCGTGTGATCGACCGACGAACCATTGTCGGTCGCGACCAGCGTGCCGCTCCCCTCGACCGCGAAGTGCAGGCGGTGCGCGGCGTCGGGCACTGTCGTCCCCTTCGCATCGACCACCCGCGCGCGGACATAGCCCAGCTCGTCAAAGGTCGAGCCGACCGAGGGCATATCCGCGACGAGATCGATCTGCGCCGCCGGCCCGGCGGTCCGCAGCCTGTCGGCGACATGACCCTGCCCGGCATCGCGGCACACCGCGCGAACCTCGCCCGGCGCATAACGTACCCGCCAACGGCGCGGCGACGCATCGGCGTTGATCGGCAGCATGCCGAGCGAACGGCCGTTCAGCAGCGCCTCGACCCGGGCGCAGTTGCTGTAGACCTCGATCGTCTCGTCATGCGGCGTCCGGTCGGCCGGGGTCCAGTCGTCGAACAGCGCGACCTTGAGCTTCGGTGTCGCGACCGCGATCATCGTCGGCAGCGCCGGCTGGTTGGGGCCGCCCGCGCCGTCGGTCGCCGGTCCCGCCGCGCCCGGATCGGCATTGCGCACGACATGGACGACTGGCCGTTCGGACCACCAGCTTTCGCGTTCCATGCCGGCGATCTTCTGCCGGCCGGTCCGGTCGAGCAGCCCGGCCGGGTTCTGGATATTGGGCCAGCCCGACCGGTTCGCCTCCCCCAGATAATCCACGCCGGTCCACAGGAACATGCCCGAAAACGGAGCATAGTCGCGCACCGGCAGCCAGTTGCTGCGGTTGAGCGCATTCTCGGTGCCGACGATGCTGCGTTTCGGGTTCTGCCGACTGGCGGCGATCAGTTCGTTCTCGCGATAATTCTGCCCGATCACGTCGAGCATGTCGGCAAGGCCGTTGTCATAATCCTTGGTCACGTTCGGCCGGAACAGCGCCATGGTGACGGGGCGGGTCGGATCGGTCGCATGGACGATGTCGAGGATGCTGCGCAGCGCCGCCTTGGCCTGCACCGGATAGGCGGTGTCGTGGATTTCGTTGCCCGCGCTCCACAGCACGATGCTGGGGTGGTTGCGGTCGCGGCGGACCATGTCGAGCGTATCGCGCTTGTGCCAGTCGCCGAAGAACAGGTGATAGTCCTCGGGCGTCTTGGCGACGTTCCACTGGTCGAACAGCTCGTCCATCACGATGAGGCCCAGCTCGTCGGTCAGGTCGAGGAATTCGGGGGCCGGCACGTTGTGCGCGGTGCGGATGGCGTTCACCCCCTGCGCCTTGAGCGCGCCCAGCCGCTGCCGCCACACCGCCAGCGGCACCGCCGCGCCGACCGCGCCGCCGTCGTGATGCAGCGCCACGCCCTTCAGCTTGAAGTTGCGGCCGTTGAGCCAGAAGCCGGTCGCGGGATCGAACCGCGCCTCGCGGATGCCGAAGCGAACCGTCTCGTCGTCGCGCACCGCGTTGTCGCCGGTCAACACCTGCACGCTTGCGCGATAGAGCGCGGGATCGCGAATATCCCAGCGGCGTGGATCGGTGAGGGTCAGGTCGCCCTGCACCAGCGCGGTACGCCCGGCAGCGACCGTTACCGGCGCGGTCGTCGTGCGGGCGACTTCGCGACCGTTCGGGTCGCGCAGCACGATCGCCAGCCGGACGGTCGCATCCTGCGCCGTCAGGTTCTCGACATCGCTGCCGACCGTCATCGCCGCGCGATCAGCGGCAAGCGCGCCGGTCCGCACGAACGCCCCGCCCTGCGGAATATGCACGTCGTCGGTTTCGATCAGCCGGACATGGCGATAGATGCCCGACCCGGTATACCAGCGCGACGACGGTGCCGCCGACGTATCGGCGCGCACCGCGATCATATTGCGGCCATCGGCGCGCAGGTGGCGGGTGATGTCGTAACGCTGGCCGACATAGCCCATCGGGCGATAGCCGACATGATGGCCGTTCACCCACACGCCGCTGCGTTCCATGATCCCGTCGAATTCGACGAAATAGCGTCGCCCCGCCTTTGGCGTCAGCGATAGCGCCCTACGATACCAGGCAACGCCGCTCGGCAGGAAGCCGTTCTCGCCCGCCGCCTTGGCGTTCGCGTCGAACGGACCGGCGATCGCCCAGTCGTGCGGCACCGATACCGTTGCCCAGCGGCTGTCATCGAGTTCGGGCGTTTCCGCGCCGGCCGGATCGGCCTGAACGAAGCGCCAGTCGTTGGCCAATGGCGTCACGGTCCGTGGCGCGCCATGTGCCATCGGCGTGGTCAGCGCCATGGTCGCCGCCGCCGCAAGCAGCCATCCCGATCGGGTCATCCTTGCCTCTCCGTACCTCGGTTCGTCCAACCGAATCTATATATGGGATGATGATCCACATTCAGGGACAGTGCAATGCTCGATTCAGCCGTTCGGATCATCGCCGCTGCGATCGATTGCAACGCCAGACGTGCCGGCATAGGTTGCTGGAAACGATGCGGAAAGCATCGGAGCGACGGGAAGGGGATGCACGATGGAACAGGCCGCCGATACTGCGATCCGGTCGATAGCGATCGTCGGCGGCGGCACCGCCGGCTGGATGACGGCGGCAGCGCTCGCCCATGCCATCCCGCGCGGCTGCACGATCACGCTGATCGAATCCGATGCGATCGGCACGGTCGGGGTCGGTGAGGCGACCATTCCGCCGATCCGCGTCTTTAACCAGACGCTCGGCATCGACGAGGCCGAGTTCCTTCGCGAGACGAAGGGCAGTTTCAAGCTGGGCATCGAATTTGTCGACTGGGCGCGGACCGGGCAGCGCTATTTTCATCCGTTCGGGACGTTCGGCAAGCCGTTCGACCTGCTGGCGGTGCATCAGCACTGGCTGGCGGCGCGGGCCGGTGGATCGCGCGTTCCGCTCGACGAACTGTCGATGGCGTGGGGCGCGGCACGCCACGGCCGGTTCGCGCCGCCGGTCGGCGATCCGCGCAGCGTCGCCTCGACGTTCGACTATGCCTATCATTTCGATGCCGGGCTCTACGCCGCGTTCCTGCGCCGCTATGCCGAGGCACGGCGGGTCGAGCGGATCGAGGGCGCGGTCGTCGACGTCACGCTGCACGGCGACAACGGCCATGTCGCCAGCGTCACGCTTGCCGACGGGCGGCAGGTGGCGGCGGACCTGTTCGTCGACTGCTCGGGGTTTCGCGGGCTGCTGATCGAGCAGGCGCTCGGGACCGGGTATCAGGATTGGACCCACTGGTTGCCGTGCGACCGGGCGGTGGCGGTGCCGTGCGCCACCGGGGGCGAGGGCATGACCCCCTATACTCGGTCGACTGCGCGGGCGGCGGGGTGGCAGTGGCGCATCCCGCTCCAGCATCGCACCGGCAACGGTTATGTCTATTGCAGCCGCCACCTGTCGGATGAAGAGGCCGCCACGACGCTGCTGGCCAATCTCGACGGGCCGGCGCTGGGCGACCCGCACTTCCTGCGTTTCACGACCGGACGTCGCACCAAATTCTGGAACCGCAATGTCGTGGCGGTGGGGTTGGCCAGCGGGTTCATGGAGCCGCTGGAGTCGACCAGCATCCATCTGATCCAGGCGGCGATCGCCAAGCTGCTCGCGTTCTTTCCGACGCGCGACTTCGATCCGGCGGTCGTCGACGAATATAACCGTGTCGCGATCACCGAATGCGAACGGATCCGCGACTTCCTGATCCTGCATTACAAGCTGACGCAACGGAGCGATGCGCCGCTGTGGCGCGACTGCGCGGCGATGGCGATCCCCGACACGCTGGCGATGAAGATCGATCATTTCCGCAGCACCGGGCGGCTGATCGCGCGCGACATGGACCTGTTCGGTCCGGCAAGCTGGCTCGCGGTCCATATCGGTCAGGGTAATGATCCGCGCGGGGGCGATCCGCTCCTGGCCTATGCCGCCGGGGCGCAGACCAGCAGCGGCTTCGTCGACCGGCTGGCCGGCGCGATCGATGCGATGGCGCGGTCGATGCCGGGCCATGCCGCCTATCTGCAACGGATCGGCGCGATCCAGCCGTAACAAAAGACATAAATGCAATCCTTTGCAATTTATATTGCAAACGATTGCGAGACTGCTATTCCAACACTCGACAGCGTCCCCGCCAGTGGGACGAATCAGGAGGGATTGCCATGAAACCCACGCTTCTGCTCGCCTGCACCTCGACGATCGCCTTGCTCGTCGCCGCCCCGGCGCTCGCCCAGACCGATCCGGCCGCGCCCACCGCCCCGGCCGCCGTCGCCGATGCGACCGTGCAGGCCGGCGACACGCCCGACGCCGCCGCGCAGAGTGACGAGATCGTCGTCACCGCCAGCAGCGGCGAACGCTCGCGCTTCCGCAGCTCGATCTCGGTCAGCCAGATCAGCAACGAGGCGATCCAGAATTTCACGCCGCGTTCCGAAGCCGAAGTGCTGCGCAACATCCCCGGCCTCCAGCCCAGCGACACCGCCGGTCCGGGCGGCAACGCCAACATCGGCGTGCGCGGCATTCCGGTGTCGACCGGCGGTTCGGAATATGTCGCGCTTCAGGAAGACGGCCTGCCCACCGTCCTGTTCGGCGACATGAACTTCGGCAACAACGATTACTGGCTGCGCTTCGACCAGAATGTGCAGCGGGTGGAAGCGGTGCGCGGCGGTTCGGCCTCGACCTTTTCCAGCCAGGCGCCCGGCGCGGTCATCAACTATCTGAGCAAGACCGGCGACAAGGCCGGCGGACAGATCGCCTATTCGAACGGCGTCGGCTTCCGCGAACACCGCCTCGACTTCGATTACGGCGCGCCGATCGACGATACGCTGCGCTTCCATGTCGGTGGCTATGCCCGCAACGGCGGCGGCCTGACCAACGAGCGGTTCAACATCCTGCGTGGCTACCAGATCAAGGCCAACGTCACCAAGGATTTGGCCGACGGGCGCGGTTTCGTGCGGCTGTATTTCAAGCGGCTCGACGAACAGGCACCGACCAACACCACCACCCCGTCGATCGCCACGCTCGACGGCAACAAGGTGACGGACTTCAAGCCGCTGCCGACCTTCGACGGGCGCGACGGATCGTCCTATTCGATCTACAACCGCAGCTTCCAGTATCTGGACTATGACGGCCGAGGCATCCGCAACGCCGAGGTAGAGGGCATCCATCCGCGCGTCACCGGGCTCGGCGCGCAGTTCCATTACGAGGTCAACGACTGGCTGACGCTCGACAATGTCGCGCGCTACCAGTGGATCAGCGGCAACTTCACCACCCAGTTCATCAATGTCGCGTCGCGTACCGGTGCCGGCGGGGTGATCGGATCGACCGTTAACGGACAGGTCGTGGGTTCGCTGCGCTATGCCGCCGGGCCGAGCCAGGGGCAGGTCTATACCGGCGCCTATGTGAACAACAATCCGAACATCAACACGTTGATGAAGAACATGAACAACTTCGCCAACAATCTGGCGTTGAACGGCAAGTTCGACGTCGGCGGCGGCAAGACGACGGTGTCGACCGGTGTGTTCGTGATGAAGCAGAACATCGAGCAGGACTGGCACGTCAACCGCAACTTCGCCGAACTGAACGGCGAGAATGCGGCACCGCTCGACCTGTTCTCGACCACCGGCACGCAGCTTACCGCCGCCGGTCAGGCCGGGTTCAACGATAATTGGGGAAGCTGCTGCGCCCGTCGCGTCGACCTGAGCTACACCGACGTCGCGCCGTTCCTTCAGGTCGGTTATGAAACCGGCGGGCTGAACCTCGACGCCAGCGTCCGCTACGATACTGTCAGCGGTAACGGCACTGCGCAGGGCGGCGTCGCTGGGCCGACGACGCGGGTGTCGGATGCGCTGGGATCGGCGCTGATCCCGTCGCTGGTGCTCAGCCCAACGATCGAGAAGATCGACTATAGCGACAGCTACGTCAGTTGGTCGCTGGGCGCGCTCTATGCCTTCAGCGGCAATACCAGCGTGTTCGGTCGCGTCAGCCGCGGCGGTCGCTTCAACGCCGATCGCCGGGTGTTGTCGGGCAACTTCAATGCCGACGGCTCGCTCAACGCGCAGGGGCAGTCGACCTCGGTCAATTTCCTCAACCAACAGGAAATCGGCCTGAAGCAGCGGGGCCAAGTGTTCGGCGGGTCCTATTCGGTCGAAGTCACCGGCTTCCGCTCGACGCTGACCGAGAACAACTACGACTTCACCCGGATCAACAATCCGGCACCGAACAACGACCCGAACATTTCGAATGGGTATCGCTCGTTCGGCGTGGAATTCTCCAGCCGGCTCAACAGCGGCGGGTTCCACCTGTCGGTCGATGCGACCTATTCCAACTCGAAGATCGTCAGCAGCGTGACCCCGGCGCTCGTCGGCAACCGCCCCGGCGGCCTGCCCGAGTTCCTCTATGTCGTCTCGCCGTCCTATGACGCGGGGATCGTCGCCTTCGGCGTGAGCGTGAACGGGCAGACCGCCACGCCGTCGGACGATTTCAATCTCTACACGATCAAGGGGTCGACCTTCGTCAACGGCTTCGTGACCGTGCGGCCGATCGAGCGGGTCGAACTGGGGCTGAACGTCAACAATCTGTTCGACAAGCTCGGCTTCCGTGGCGGCGGCAGCCTGAACCCGATCCTGTCGTCGACCAGCGCTGTGTTCAACAACACCGCGCTCTATGGCCGGACGGTGACGGCGTCGGTGCGCTACCGCTTCTGACCATTTTCTCCCCAGCCTGACCATGGGCGGCAGGACTTCGGTCCCGCCGCCCTTTTTTTGTTCATTGTTTGCCGGGAGGCAGGCCACGCACAACAAAACGCCCGACCGGAGCAGTCCCGGCCGGGCGTCGGCACTTCACATGATACACCTGGTCAGTCGGTGACGATCCGGGCGGTCGTCCCGTCCAGTGCGAGGCGGAAGAACGGCGCGGCCGTTCCGCCGAAATGCGCGCGGCGGGTGGCGGCGTCGGTCGGCTCCGCCCCGGCGAGGCCCCAGCTATCGACGAAGCTGATGACGTCTAGCTCGCCCGTCACCCACCAGCAATAGGCCTGATACGGTTCGGCGGCCGGATTGGCGGCGACCAGCCCCGAGCTGTTGAGCGGCAGCCACGGCCCGGTCATGGTGTCGGCGACCATTCCGTACAGCCCGGTCGGCGCGCCGGTGCCGGGGGCGAACCGCTTCCCCTGCGTTGACCAGAACAGATAATAACGACCGTCGCGAAGCACGATATGCGGTCGTTCGAGTTCGCTGTTGACGCCGATCGCCTCGACCAGCGGGGGGTTAAGCCGCCATGGCGCAGCGGGCGCGGCGCGTTCGGCGACGCCGATGATGCCGTCGTGGACATCGTCGACCCAGCCGGCCGATCCGACGAACAGCAGATAGTCGATGCCGCTCGCGGGATCGCGGAAATAGCCGGGATCGCGGAACCCCTTGATACGGCCATCGACCGCGTCGCCCTGATCCGCGCGCAGATAGGTGACACCGTCCGCCGCGACCGATTCGACCGGTGGCGACCAGTCACCAACGCGGCCATCGGCGAACCGCCCGACCGTTTCGAACAGGCGTTGCTCGAAGGTACGCGCCTCCCCCCGCCGGCCCGAAGCGGTGAAATACATCGTCAGCGTCGTGCCGTCGTCGGCGAGTACCGCTGACCCGGACCATTCGCGGCTGCCCGGCGCGAAGCCGTCGGGAAAGGCATCGCCATGATCGCGCCAGCCGTCCGCGCCATGGCTGGTCAGGCGGATGCGCGCGGCGTCGTGGCGATCGTCGGGATCGGCGAACTGCGGCGTGGCGAGGAAGAACCACCAGCTCCGCCCGTCGACGATCGTGGTACGCCCGTCGGCATCGGCGATCTGCCACATGTCCCACAGGTCATGACCGGGCAGGATCGCGCAAACGTCCGCTTGCATGAACACCGGCAGCGCGGCGGCGGGTTGATCCGCCGCTAGTCGCGCGGCCTCGATCGACCAGTGGGTCGGGGTGGTCCGGGTCATGGCCGGGGAGCAGGCAGTCGTCGTCATAGCGTCTCCAGCGCGAAGAGCGCGACGCTCTCCGCCTTCATTGCGGGCATCGGCAGGCCGGCCTGCGCCAGCCAGTCGCCATCGAACGCCACGCCCTCCCCCCGCATCGCGGCGAACAGCGGGGCGTCGGGGGGCGGGTGGCCGTCCTCGCTCGCCAGATCGATCAGGCGGACGCGCACCGCGCCCGCTCCGCTGAGCGGCGGCAGCGGGATCGCCGGCGGGCGGCGGATGGTGGTCGGATCGGTGCGGGTGACGCTAAGCAGCCAGTCGCCCGGTTCGCCGTGCAACTGCCACACCAGCCCGTCCGCGCCCTCGCCTAGCCACAGCCGGCCATGATGAAGCCAGCCGCGCAGCGCCTTGTAGCGCGCGATCGCCGTTGCCAGGATTTCTGCCTCGCGATCGCGGATCGTCGCGGGGTCGAGTTCGACGCCGAGATGCCCCGGCAGCGCCACGGCGGCGCGGAACGCCATCCCCTGGCGGCGGCCGGTCGAATGCGCCGGGCTGGCGCCGACATGCGCGCCCATCATCTCGGGCGGCAGGAAATGGAGGAAGCCGCGCTGCATCCTGACCCGGCTGACCGCATCGATACAGTCGCTGGTCCAGAACCGGTGGCTGCGCGTGGCGATGCCGGCGTCGATCCGCCCGCCACCGCCGGCGCACGCCTCGATCTCGACCGCCGGGTGCGCCACGCGCAGCCGGTCGAACAGCGCATAGGCACCCAGCACCTGCGCATGATAGCCCGCGCGTCCGTCGGCCCCGCCGGCGGGGGCCAGATCGCGGTTGTGATCCCATTTGAGATAGGCGATCGGCAGGTCGCGCAGCAGCCGGTCGATCGCATCGAACAGATAGTCACGCACTGCCGGGCGCCCGAGATCGAGCACCCACTGGTTGCGCGAGGTAAGCCTGGGCACGCCGGCCACCTGCAACGCCCAGTCGGGATGGGCGCGGGCGAGGTCGCTGTCGGGATTGACCATTTCCGGTTCGACCCACAGCCCGAATTCCATGCCCAGCGCGACGACATGGTCCGCCAGCGGTTTCAACCCGCGCGGATATTTGACCGGATCGGTGCTCCAGTCGCCGAGCGCGGCGGTATCGTCGTTTCGCCCCGTGAACCAGCCGTCGTCGAGGACGAACCGCTCGACGCCGAGCGCGGCCGACCGGTCGGCCAGCGCCATCAACGCCGCTTCGTCATGATCGAAGTAGAAGCCTTCCCAACTGTTGACATGCACAGGGCGCGGCGGCGCGCCGGCGGCGGGCCATGGCGCGCGGGCGCGGACTGCCGCGTGAAAGGCTTGAATCGCCCCGTTGATGCCGTCGGTCGAGCACACCGCGAGCATCTCCGGGCTGTCGTAGCGCTCGCCCGGGGCCAGCCGGACCTCACCGGGGGCCAGCGCCTCGCCCATCTGCAACATCCAGACGCCGTCGTCGTCGCGCTCGACTGCCAGCCGGTGGTTGCCCGACCACGCCAGTTGCGCGCCATGCACCCGTCCGGCATGCCACCCCGCCGCCGGTCCGGTCACGAACAGCCCCGGCGGCCCGGCATGGCCGGTCAGCCCGCGGCGGTTCTCCCGCACCCAGCCATGCGCTGGCATCGGTTCGGCATGGGGCACGAATTCGGCATTGTGCCGCCCGGTGAAGCTGTGGATCGCCGCGCAGTCGGCGGGCAGCGGCAGTGTCCCCGCCGCCAGCCACGCGATGTCGAGCGGGTCGTCGCCGTCGTTCACCACCGATGCCGACAGGACGAGCGCGCCGTTGGTCCGGGCGATCCGCTGGACGAGGGTGACCCGCGCGGTACGATCGACCAGCGTCACCGTGATCGCATCGTCGCCCGTCTCGACCGACTGCGTTTCGAACCAGTGGGCGAACGATCGTCCCGCGCGGTGGCCGTCGAGCGCGGCGGGGCCGAACCAGCCGGTTCCGCGCGCCGGCACCACCGGCAACGGCTGATCCACGTCGAGCGAGAAGGAGGCCGGCGGGCGGACGTCGCCGATCGGCGGCAGCCGGTCGGTCCCGACGCGCGGCCCCCACCAGCGCCACACCGGCGGCAACACGCCGCGCTGTTCGATCACGACGCAGGCGTCGCCGGCATGGAGCGCGGCGATCATGCGGTCGCTCCGACCGGCAGCCCGGCGGCGTTGCGCTCGCGCACGCTCCACACCGCGGCGGCGGCGGCGAACATCAGCACGCCGCACAACGTCAGCACGTTGCGTGGATCGCCACCCAGCAGCCGGTCATAGAACAGCCACATCGTGCCCGAGAAGATCAGCATCGGGATGACGATCATCATGTTAAAGATGCCCATGTAGACCCCGGTCCGCTCCGGCGGGATCGATCCGGCGAGGATGACATAGGGGTTGCCCATGATGCTGGCCCAGCCGATGCCGATGCCGATCGCCGGCAGGAACAGCATCCATTTGTCGGTGATATGCGGCAGCCACAGCATCCCCGCCCCCGCCAGCATCAGGCACAGCGCATGGAGCGACGCCGCGCCCATCCGTTTGGCGAGCGGCACCATCGCGAAGGCGGCGAGGAAGGCGATACCGTTGTAGAACGCCGCCATCTCGCCGTTGGTCAGCACCGCCGAATGGAAGCCCGACGAGGTCGCGACCGACGTGCCATAGACCGACCGGCCGATCGAATAGATGACATAGCCCCAATAGGCCGCCATCGCATACCATTGGAACAGGCTCATCAGCGCCAGCTTGCGCATCGCCTGCGGCATGTCGCGGATCGCCGATCCGATTTCGGTTAGCATCGCGCCGAACCCCTTTGGCTCGGCGGCGATCCGCGCGCGCTCCTCGGGTGCCAGCGGCAGTTCGGGGACGCGCCAGATCGACCACAGGATCGTCGAGAAGCTGAGGATCGCGCCGAGCATGAAGGTGATCCGCGCGGTGTAGGGGATGTTGTGGGTATCGACCCAGTCCTGGTTCATCCCCGCCCACACCAGCAGCGACGGGGTGAGGAACGCCAGCATCTGCGCCAGGCCGGTGAAGGCGCTTTGCGACAGGAAGCCGATCTGGTGCTGGTCCTCGTTCAACCGGTCCGACACATAGGCGCGGTACGGCTCCATCGTGATGTTGTTGCCGGCATCGAGAATCCACAGCAGCGACACCGCCATCAGCAGCGACGAGCTGAGCGGCATGAAGAACAGCCCCAGCGCGCACAGCACCGCACCGGCGATGAAATAGGGCGTGCGCCGTCCGAAGCGGCTGTCGGTCCGGTCGCTGAGCGCACCGATGACCGGCTGGACCAGCAGCCCGGTGATCGGCCCGGCCAGCCCCAGCAACGGCAACGTCGCTTCCGACGCGCCGAGATAGCTGTAGATCGGCGCCATATTCCCCTGCTGCAACCCGAACGAGAATTGCAGCCCGAGGAACCCGAGGTTCATTTCGAGGATACGGGGCAGGGACAGGCGGGGCTTGGTGGCGGGCAGACGCATCGGACATCCTCACAGTCGCGGACAAGCCCGTCTGGCGCGAGCTTGTGAATATGATACGCAGCCGCCGGGATCATTGCAACAATCGATTGCAGGATAGTCTGCGTTGCCTTGGATACCCGACGCATGCCATTCGTGTGGCAAGCGGACCAGAAGGTCCACAACGGGAGAAGGTGATGAAACGGTTGGCATTCATCCTGCTTGCGGCGTCGGCCCCCGCCGTGGCTGGTCCCGTGCAGACTTCGCCGTCGCTGGGCGCGGACAATTACCGGGTGGACGTGCCGATGGCGGCCCCCGCCGGCACCCCGCGCTTCGCCGACGAGTTCGACGCGCCTGCGATCGATACCACCCGCTGGCGCTACGACACGGCGCGCAACAAGGCCGGATGGTACAACAACGAACGGCAATATTACGCCGCCGACCGCCCCGAGAACACGCGGATCGAGCGCGGCGCGCTGGTGATCGAGGCGCGGGCCGAACGGCTGCGCGATCGGCCGGACTGGGGCGGACAGGCGTATAGCTCGGCGAAGCTCGTGACCCGCCAGCCGCTGGGCTACGGCTTCTATGAAATCCGCGCGCAACTGCCGTGCGGACGCGGCATCTGGCCGGCGATCTGGCTGCTGCCACCCGACGGCAAATGGCCCGATGCCGGTGAGATCGACGTCATGGAAATGGTCGGCTCGAATCCCGGCGTGGTGCTTGGCACCGTTCACAGCGGTGCGTTCAACCATGTGAAGGGGACGCAGCGCGGCGCCGAAACCACCCTGCCCCGCGCCTGCGATTCGATGCACCGCTATCAGCTCGAATGGACCCCCGACACGATCACCATCGGCATCGACGGGCGGGGCTATATGCGGGTCCGCAACGACCAGCCGGGCGGGCAAGCGGCATGGCCGTTCACCCGCCCGTATGACCTGATCCTCAACGTCGCGGTCGGCGGCGACTGGGCCGGCGCGCGCGGAATCGACGACACCGCCTTTCCACAGGCGATGCGGGTCGATTACGTCCGTTACTGGGCACGCTGACTCAGCGCCCCAGCAGGCTGCCGATCAGCCCGATATTGGTCCGCCCGAGTTCGACCACCGCATCGCCGCGTCCGCTCAGGATCGCCTTCGCGGCATAAAGGGTGAAGCCGGTCATCTGTTCGAGCGTCAGCTTGGGCGGCATCGACAATTCGGTCCGCGCCGTCACCGCGTCGAGCAGCGCGGGGCCGGGATGCGCCAGCACCTCGGCCACGCCTGCCCGTACGTGCGCCGGATCGGTCACGCGCACGCCGTGAATGCCCATCGCCCGCGCGACGGCGGCGAAATCGGGATTGTCGAGCGCGACGCCCGTCTCGATCATGCCGGCCGCCTTCATTTCCAGTTCGACGAACCCCAGCGTCCCGTTGTTGAAGACGATGATCTTCACCGGCAACCCCGACTGCCGCACCGTCAGCAACTCGCCCATCAACATGGCGAGGCCGCCGTCGCCCGACAGGCTGACGACCTGACGGCCGGGCGCACTGGCCTGCACGCCGATGGCATGGGGCAGCGCATTGGCCATCGATCCGTGGTTCCACGACCCGATCAGCCGCCGTCGCCCGTTCATCTTCAGGTAGCGCGCCGCCCAGATCGTCGGCGTGCCGACATCGGCGGTGAAGACCGCGTCGTCGCTTGCGAGGTCGCTGACCACCCGCGCCACTTCCTGCGGGTGGAGGATGCCGCTCCCCGGCTTGCCATGCGCCAGTTCGTCCAGCCCCTTGCGCGCCTTCGCATAATTCTCGCGCGCATCGGCGAGGAACGCCCCGTCCCGCCCGGTCGTCAGCCGGGGCAGCACCGCATCGATCGTCGCCGCGACATCGCCGACAATGCCCAGATCGATCGCGGTCCGCCGCCCCAGATTCTCCGGGCGCAGGTCGATCTGCACGACCTTCGCCTGTTCGGGGTAGAATTGCCGATAGGGAAAGTCGGTGCCGAGCATCAGCAGCGTGTCGCAACCCATCATCGCGTCGTAGCCGCTCGAAAATCCGATCAGCCCGGTCATGCCGACGTCATAGGGGTTGTCGTATTCGACGAACTCCTTGCCGCCCAGCGCATGGACGACCGGCGCCTGCAACCGCTGCGCGATGGCGATCAACTGCGCATGCGCGCCGCGACAGCCGCGCCCGGCGAGGATCGTCACCTTGCCCGCACCGTTTAGCACCGCCGCCAGCTTCGCCAGTTCGCCCTCGCCCGGCACCACCACCGGTGCGGCCGGCAACAGCGCACCGCCATTGCGCGCCAGCACCCCCTCGGTCGAGGTCAGCGCCACGTCGCCCGGCATCGCCACCACCGCGACGCCGCGATGCCCCGTCGCCGCGCGGATCGCGGTGTCGAGCGTGCGCGGCATCTGCTCGCCGGTCGTGATCGTCTCGCAATAGACGCTGCATTCGCGGAACAGCGCCTCGGGCCGCGTCTCCTGGAAATAATTCGATCCGATCTCGCCGCTGGGAATCTGCGCGGCGATCGCCAGCACCGGCACGCGGCTGCGATGCGCGTCGTACAGCCCGTTGATGAGGTGCATGTTGCCCGGCCCGCACGATCCCGCGCATACCGCCAGCTTGCCCGTCAACTGCGCCTCGGCGGCGGCGGCGAACGCGCCCGCCTCTTCGTTGCGGACATGGACCCATTCGATCTTGCCCTGCCGCCGCAGGCTGTCGGTCAGGCCGTTGAGGCTGTCGCCGACCACGCCATAGATGCGCTCGACCCCGGCCAGATGCAGGGTTTCGGCAAAGAGATCGGCGACGCTGGTCTTGGGCATGAACTACTCCGGGGAACGAACCGGCCAGTGATGCCGGTGCGCGCTGAACGCTCAGGCGCCCCAAGGGTTCGGTACGCCGCGCCGGTTTGACGCTGCCGCCGGTTCCTGTTTGATAGGGCACGGTCGTTGCTTCGGTCCGAAACGTGAAGGAGGAACGATGGCGGCGGTCGACATCAGGGGGCTGTCCAAGCGCTTCGGCGACACGACGGTCCTTCACCCCAGCGACCTGACCATCGCCGACGGGGAATTCGTCGTGCTGGTCGGCCCATCGGGGTGCGGCAAGTCGACGCTGTTGCGGATGATCGCCGGCCTCGAAGATCCGAGCGGCGGCCGCATCACCATCGGCGGACGCGACGTCACCCACGCCGCCCCCGCCGATCGCGGCGTGGCGATGGTGTTCCAGTCCTATGCGCTCTACCCGCACCTGACCGTCGCCGGGAATATCGCGTTTCCGCTCAAGGTCGCCCGCCTGCCCAAAGCGGAGATCGCCCGCCGGGTCGAGGAAGCGGCGGCGATGCTCGACCTCACCGACCTGCTCGACCGCCGCCCCCGCGCCTTGTCGGGCGGACAGCGCCAGCGCGTCTCGATCGCCCGCGCGATCGTGCGCCGCCCGCAGGTGCTGCTGCTCGACGAGCCGCTCTCCAATCTCGATTCGTCGCTGCGCGCGCGGATGCGGCACGAATTCGCCCGGCTGCACCAGCAACTCGGCGCGACGATGATCTATGTGACGCACGACCAGTTGGAGGCGATGACGCTGGCCGAACGCATCGTGGTGATGAGCGCCGGCCGCATCGAACAGGTGGGGCAGCCGATCGAGGTATATCACCGCCCCGCCAGCCTCGCGGTCGCCGCCGCGATCGGATCGCCGGGGATGAACCTGCTGCCCGTCATGATCGTCGCCGCTGGCCCCTCGGGCACGCAGGTGCGGCTGCCCGACGGCACGCTGCTGTCGACCGCCGCGCAGGTCCCGCCCTCCGCGATCGGCAGTCAGGCCACCCTTGGCATCCGCCCCGAACATCTGCGCGCGGCGGACGATGGCGCGTTCTGCGGCGCGGTGGAGCTGTTCGAGCGGCTCGGGCCGCTATCGTTCGCGCATCTTGGCCGGCGCGGCGCGACCGATACCATCGTCGCCCAGCTTCCCCCCGACCGCCATGTGACGCTCGGCCAGACCTTGTGCTTCGCCGCCGACCCGGCCGAAACGCACCTGTTCGCGCCCGACGGTCGCGCCTATCCCTTCACCGATCCGCCGAGCAGCCCGGTCAGATAATAGCGTTGGAGCAACAGGAACAGCAGCAATACCGGCATCGTCGTCACCACCGATGCCGCCATCATCAGTTCGCCGTCCGCCGCATGTTCGCGCGCGATCGCCGCCACCGCGACGGGCAGCGTGTAGCGATGCTGGTCCGCCAGCACGATCAGCGGCCACAGGAAATCGTTCCAGCTCCCGAGGAACAGGAACAGCGCGAGCGTGACCACCACCGGCGTCAGCAGCGGCAGGACGATGACGCGAAAGATGCGCCGCTCGCTCGCCCCGTCCATCCGCGCGGCATCGATCAGTTCATCGGGGATCGACAGCGTCGCCTGCCGCACGAACAGGATGGCGAAGATTCCCGCCAGCCCCGGCAGGATCACCCCGGCATAGCTGTTCACCAGCCCCAGTTGCCGGAAGATCAGAAACAGCGGCAGCATCGCGACCTGCCCCGGCACGATCAGCGACGCGATCAGCAGTTTCAGCAACCGGTCGCGCCCGCGAAACCGCAGCTTGGCGAAGGCATATCCCGCCGGCACCGTCAGCAGCAGCCCGAGCAGCGTCGATAGCGCGGCGATGCCGATGCTGTTCCTGAGCGCGGGCAGGATGCGATAATCGAACCACGCATCGTCGATCCGGCGGCGCACCAGCAGTTCGTGATAATTCTCCAGCGACCAGCGCGACGGCCACAGCGGGATCGGCAGCATCGTCGATTCCCCGCGCGGCATGAACGACACGATCAGCATGTAGAGTAACGGCGCGACCGTCAGCAGGGTGAGGCCCGCGACCAGCGTCGTCATCAGGGTGGCGCGCAACGGCTTCGTCACAACCACTCCGCCCGGCGCGCCAGCCGCGTCTGGACGAGCGTTACCGCCAGAATCATCAGGAACAGGATGAAGGCGACCGCGCTCGCCTGCCCTAGATTCCACCATTTGAAGCCTTCGTCGAACATGAAATACAGCACCGTCGTCGTGCTCTGCGCCGGCCCGCCCATCGTCATCACATAGGGTTCGGCGAAAATCTGGAGGAAGCCGGCGACGCTCATCACCGCCGCCAGCATCAGCGTCGGCCCGATCGCCGGCAGCGTCACATGGCGGAACCGGGTCCAGCGCCCCGCACCGTCCAGTCGCGCCGCCTCCATCAGATCCTGCGGCACCGCAGACAGCGCGGCGGTGAACACGATCATGTTGTAGCCAAAGATCTTCCACGTCACGAAGATCAGGATCGCGGGAATCGACGTCGCCGGATTGCCCAGCCAGTCGACCGGCCCCAGCCCGATGATCGCCAGCCCCTGGTTGATGAGCCCGAAGCGTTCGTTGAACAGGAACCGCCACACCACCGCCGTGGCAACCACGCTGGTGACATAGGGGGCGAACAGCGCCACCCGCCACAACGGCTTCCACCGGACGGTCGCATCGTTCAGCAGCAACGCGGCGGCGAGCGACGCGCCGATCGCCATCGGCACGCCCAGCACGGCGAACAATATGGTATTGCCCAGCGCCCGCCAGAACAGCGGGGTGGTGAGCAGTCCGGTGAAATTGTCGAGCCCGACGAACTTCAGGTTCGCCCGATCGATCAGCGCATAGACCGAATAATCGGTCAGCGAGAGCGCCAGCGCCAGCAGCGTCGGCACCACGAACACCAACAGGATGATCGCCAGCACCGGCAGGGTGAAGCCCCATGCGGTCCGTTCCTGACGGGTCATGCCAGCCGCCCCGCATCCACCAGCGCACGCCGCTTGGCCAGCAACCGGTCGACCCGTTCGTCGAGCACCACCAGCGTCTCGTCGATCGTCAGCGTGCCGCGCACCATCCGTTCGGCGGCCAACTGGATCTCGGTCTGGATGCGCTCCCATTCGATCACCGGCGGGATCGGCGCGGGCTGGCGCATCTGTTCGCGAAATGCGGCGAGCTGGGGCTGGGCGAGCTGTGGCGAGGACCACGCATCGACCCGCGCGGGCAGGTTGCCGATCAGGTCCTGAAACCGCAATTCGCTCTGCACCGATGTCAGATGGCGGACCAGCGCCCATGCCTCGGCCGGGCGGGTGGTCGACATCGAGACGCACAGGCTGGCGCTGTCGCCCGATACCGGCCCCGGTCCACGCGGACCGGCCAGCCGCGCGGTGCCCCATCGCTCCGCCGGGATTTCCTTCGCCCGCCGCGTCAGGTCGCGCAATGTCGTCGGCGCGCTCGGCCATATCGCGAAATAGCCCTGCGCGAACGCCGCCAGCGGATCTTGCACCTCGGTCGACAGCGCGCGCGGGGCCAGCCCTTCGTCGAACAGCGACTTGTAGAAGGCGAACGCCTCCCGTGCGCGGGGGGCACGGAAATTGCCCCGTGTCGCTCGGTCGCGCAGCGGCTCGGCACGGCTCTGGTGCAGCATCGTCACCAGCGCGCCGGGCCAGTTGAGCAGCATCAGGAACACATACTCGTCCGGCCGCCGCCGTTTGAGCGCCCGGCCCATCGCGCGCCATCCCGCCCAGTCGAGCGGTGGCGTATCATAGCCCGCCTGCCCAAGAATATCGCGGCGGAAATACTGGACCTGCGGCGCGACCGACCACGGAATCGCAAAGTCGCGTCCATCGACCGCGACCCCGGCGCGCATCTCGGGGAACAGCGGTGCGACCAGCGCGGGGGAGCGCACCGGCGCGATCGCCCCGATCAGCGCGAATTCGCGAATCCAGCTATTGAACAGCATGAACACATCGGGCAGCGCCGCGCCGGCGAACGCGGTCAACAGTTTCTCATGGCTGGCAGTGCTGGGCAGCGACTGGACGTCGACCGCGATGCCGGTCGCGGCGGTAAAGCGCGGCATCAGCATCGGCGAATAATCGCCCTCGTAGCTCATCGCCCACAGCTTGAGCGGTTCACTGATTGGCGTCCGCGCGCAGCCGCCGATCGCCAGTGCCGGAACCGCCTTCAGGACGCTGCGCCTGCTCGGGCGTTCGAAGCTGACACTCGCCCTCATCATCGGACGATGGCGCAATGCAGCGCTTCGCGCCAGTGGCTGACGGTACTTTCGATATGCCCGGTATGTTCAGCGTCCGTTCCGTACACAATTGAACCGCAATGGTTTTCATGGGTTGATACCGGTTAGTTTCGCGCCGGCCGGGGGAATTTGGCGGGCGTCGTCAGGGGAATATTCATGTCGGTTTCCGGTCGTCGTCGCCTTTCGTGCGGCGTTGCGCTGTTCGTCCTGTTCACGGCAAACGCCCATGCGCAGGAACAGGTGTCGGTGCCCCAAAACGACGAGGGTGCCGAGATCGTCGTCACCGGATCACGCATCGCCCGGCCGGATTATACCGCGCCCAATCCGGTCGTGTCGTTCGGCGCGGAGGATTTGCAGCAGTCAGGCAACACCAACGTCACGACCTTTCTCCAGCGGGTGCCGGCACTCACCAACTCGCGCGATTCCACCCGGACCGCCGGCAATTCGCAGGCCGATGGCGCGGTGGGACAGGTCGGGCTGAACCTGCTCGATCTGCGCGGCCTCGGCCCGTCGCGAACGCTGGTGCTGGTCAATGGCCGTCGCCATGTCGCGGGACAGGCCGATACCGCCGCCGTCGACATCAACACCATCCCGACCGACCTGATCCAGCGGGTCGACGTGCTGACCGGCGCCGTCTCGGCGATCTATGGTGCCGATGGCGTGTCGGGCGTCGTCAATTTCGTTCTGCGCCGCGATTTCGACGGGGTCGCCGCGCGTGGCCAGGTCGGCATTTCCGAGCGCGGCGACGCGGGCAATCGCTTCGCCTCGATCATCGCCGGGCGCAATTTCACCGATGGTCGCGGCAACGTCACGCTGGCCTATGAATATAACGCCGACGATCCGCTGGCGAACGACGATCGCGATTATCTGTCGCTCGCCCAGCGGCAGTATTTCGTGAACAGCGACACTTACGATCCGGCCCGCGCGGGCAGTTACAAGATCGAACCGGTGCGCGACCTGCGCTATCCCTATGGCTCGAACCAGGGCTATGTCGTCATCGGCGATCAGGTGTTCCGGGGCGACGGCGCGCGTTATACGCCGGGCCGCAACCTCGTGAATGACGGCTATTCGATCGGCGGCGACGACACGCCGGTCGCGGGCTATATCGGCGACATCTTTCCACGCACCGAGCGGCACGCGGTGAACGCGCTGACCCATTTCGACGTTTCGGATGCGTTCAAGCTCAGCCTCGAAGGAAAGTTCGTCCAGACCGAGGTGACGACCTTCGGCGGCTATGGCGGCAATTACCCCGCCACCATCGCGCTCGACAATCCGTTCCTTCCGCTGTCGATCCTGAATGCCGCACGCGCCGCCGGCCTTTCCTCGGTGGATGTCAGCCGCAACAACTTCGACATTCCCCGCCGGGGCGAGCGCGACCGCCGCCGGACGTGGCGCGGCGTGGTCGACGTGACCGGGGCGATCAGCGATCATGCCAGCTACGACGTGTCCTACACCTATGGCCGCACCGACATCCGCGCAACCAAGCTGAACGACCGGTTGAACGACCAGTTCGTCAATGCGCTCGACGCGGTACGCGATCCGGCTTCGGGGGCAGTCGTGTGCCGCTCGGCGGCGGCACGCGCGGCCGGCTGCCTGCCGGTCAACACCTTTGGCGGCAACAGCGTCGATGGTCGCTCGTTCGGCTATTTCCTGTTCGATCCGGTCAGCAACGCCCGTATCGAACAACATGTCGCCAATGCGGCGCTGACCGGCGACTTCGGCCAGGCGTTCACCCTGCCCGGCGGCCCGGTCGCCTTTGCGGTCGGTGGCGAATATCGCCGCGAATCCAGCCGCTTCGATCCCGCGCAGGAACTGGTCGACAATCGCTTCTATCAGTATGACGAATATATCATCCCTACCCCGTCGGCCGGCGCGTTCGACGTATGGGAAGCGTTCGGCGAACTGAACGCCCCGCTGTTGAAGGACGTGCCGTTCGCGCACCTCCTGTCGGTCGGCGCGGCGGGCCGCCTGTCGGACTATTCGACGATCGGCTCCACCCGCACCTATCAGTTCAACGGCATCTACGCGCCGATCCGGGCGATCACCCTGCGCGGCTCCTATGGCCGGTCGGTCCGGGCGCCCAACATCGGCGAGATCTTCCGCCCGCGCACCGGCACCAGCAACTTCTTCTCCGACCCTTGCTACGTCGCCAATCGCAGCCTCGGCACCTCGTTCCGGTCGGAAAACTGCCGCGCGCTGATCGCCGCCGCCGGGGGCAATTTCGGCAGCTTCACCGCCGCCAACAATCCCAACGCCACCATCTTCATTCCCGGCACGCAGGAGGGCAATCGCGACCTGCGTCCCGAAACCGCCCGCACCTGGACGGCGGGCGTGGTGCTGCGCCCCGACTTTGTTCCCGGCCTGTCGATCGCGGTCGACTGGTACGACATCGACCTCAGGAACGCGATCAACACCCCCGACGCCAACACCGTCGCCGAACTCTGCGTCGACCAGCCGACCCTCGACAACGCCTATTGCCGCTCGATCACCCGCGCACCGGGCAGCGGCTTCATCAACGGCTTCATCGTCCAGCCGCAGAATGTCGCCGCTTTCCGCACCGCCGGCGCCGAACTGAATATCGCCTACCGCTTCACCACGGCGAGCGCGGGGACGTTCGACCTCCGGTTCGTCGGTGGCTATCTCGACCGGCTCGAACAGATCGCGACGCCGGGGGCCGTGACCGAGAACAACGTCGATCAGCCGTTCCGCCCGCAATACAACTTCGTGTTCTCGCCAAGCTGGATCGCCGGGCCGCTGACGCTGTCGTACAATCTGCGCTGGCAGAACGGCGTCCGCCGTTTCGCGCGGATCGATACCGACACCAACCCGACGCTCGTCGCCCCGCGATATTTCCGCTACAACGAACTGTGGCAGCATGACCTTCAGGCGGAAGTGGCGGCCGGCGACGACTTCTCCTTCTACGGCGGTGTCAACAATCTGGCCGACCAGAAGCCCGATATTGGTTTCGAGACGAACGTGCCGATCTCGCCGGTCGGGCGCTTCTTCTACGTCGGCGCCAAGCTGCGCTACGGTCCACGCTGAGCCTATGATCCGTCGCGGAAATCCGGCATGGGGCGTGCATGCTGCATCGCCCCGTTCCGCTGTTCGCGCCGCTTGGGCGCTACGACGTCGTCATCCCGTGCCATAACCGTGCCCATGTCGTCGCCGACGCGGTGGAAAGCGTGCTGACACAGGATCATGCGCCCGATCACGTCATCGTCGTCGACGACGGGTCGCGCGACGATAGCGCAGGCGTGATCCGCGCGCTGGCCGATGTCCATCCGCAGGTGACGGCGCTCATCCTGCCGCGCAACGTCGGCGCATCGCAGGCACGCAACACCGGCGCGGCGCTCGCCCGTGCCGACTGGATCGCCTTCCTCGACAGTGACGACATCTGGTTGCCGGGTGCCGCTCGCACGCTGCTCGACCCCAAGGTCGCGCACGGCCATGACATCGTCGTCGGTCATTTCGCCCGGGTAGAGGGCGATGCCGCGCCACAGGACCCCGAATGCGGCTGGGACGGCGACTGCATCCGGCGGGGTCTGGCCAGCGGCGGCGTCATCGGGCCGAGCTGGTCGGTGGTCCGCCGGGCGACGGTCGAGGCGGTGGGCGGATTCGATCCGAGCTTCCACAATTGCAACGACTGGGATTTCTACACCCGCGCCGGCGCGGCCGGTGCCCGCTTCGCGCGGATCGATGCCTGTGTCGCGCTGTACCGCACCGTCGCCGGCAGCAGGCTGGTCAACGATACCGCGATCGGTGCGCGCAACGCCGCTCGAGTGCTCGCCCATCCCTATCTGGCGGAGCTGCTGCCGGTCGCCGGCTGATCCATTGCGTACCGCACGGAACCCGACCGGGGCGGCGGGAGCTATGCGCGCATGGCAAACGATGATTTCCCCGCCGCACGCGGCCGCGCCGTTCCCACCGGACGCTTCGCGCGGCTGAGCGGCTTCGGCCGCCTTGCCGGTGGCGTCGCCGGTGGCATGCTGGCCGAGGGCGCACGGCGACTGGCAAGCGGCGAACGGCCGCAACTGAGCGACCTCGTCCTCACCCCCGCCAATGCCACGCGGGTGGCCGACCGGCTGTCGCACATGCGCGGCGCGGCGATGAAGCTGGGCCAGATGATCTCGATGGATGCCGGCGACGTGCTGCCGCCCGAATTGTCGACGATCCTGTCGCGCCTGCGCAATCAGGGATACCGAATGCCGCCACAACAGCTCGACCGGGTGCTGCGCGGCGAATGGGGCAACGACTGGCGTCGTCGCTTCCGCCAGTTCGACGCGACGCCGATCGCCGCCGCCTCGATCGGGCAGGTCCACCGCGCCACGCTGCCCGACGGCAGGCTGCTGGCGATCAAGGTGCAATATCCCGGCGTCCGCGACAGCATCGATGCCGATGTCGACAATGTCGCGACGCTGCTGCGCATCTCCAACCTGCTGCCATCGACGCTGGACCTGAAACCGCTGCTCGGCGAAGCGAAGCGGCAACTGGCCGAGGAAGCGGATTACCGGCGCGAGGGCACGCAGATGCAGGCCTATGCCGCGCGGCTGAACGGCGACGCGCGCTTCGTCGTGCCCGATCTGTATGAACCGCTGACGACCGGACAGGTGTTGGCGATGTCCTATGTCGAGGGCGAGCCGGTCGAGAGCCTGAGCGATGCGCCGCAGGAGCGCCGCGACGCGGTGACGACCGCGCTGATCGAGCTGGTGCTGCGCGAAATCTTTGAATTCGGGGTGATGCAGACCGATCCCAACTTCGCCAATTACCGCTGGCAACCGGCGACCGGCGCGATTGTGCTGCTCGATTTCGGCGCGGCGCGAACGGTGCCGGCGACGACCGCCGATGCCTATCATTCGCTGATCGAGGCCGGGCTGGCGCGCGACCGGAACCGCATCCGTGAAACGGCGGTCGCGACGGGGTTTCTGGGGGCAGCGGCGGCTGAGGCGCATCGTCCGGCCGTCGACCGGATGATCGCGGCGATCGACGAAGCGATGAACCGCTCCGGCCCGTTCGACTTCGGCGATCGCGCTTTCGCACCGGTCGTGCGCGAGGAAGCAAAGGCATTGGTTGCCGATCGCGCGACATGGCACGTTCCCGACGTCGAAACGCTGTTCGTCCAGCGCAAGGTCAGCGGCACCGCGCTGCTTGCCGCACGGTTGAAGGCGCGGGTCGACGTCCGCGGCCTCGCCAGCCGGGCGATCGGTGCCTCCCCCGCGCTTGCCGAAGAATCGTGATGCCCCGTTTCCTGATTGCCGAAAGCGAAACGCGGGAAGAACGCGATGCCCGCCGCGACCATGCCGGCAAGAGTTCGGGCGAAAGCTATGCCGCGACCTTGCGGCAACTGGCACCGCATGCCGACATCACGATCGTCGCGCCCGCCGACGCCGATGGCGAACCGATCGGGATCGACGCGCTGGAGCGTTTCGATGCGGTGTTCCTGACCGGGTCGCCGTTGCACGTCTATGACCCGACCCCGGAGGTCGAACGACAGATCGCTTTCATGCGGGTGGTCTTCGCCTCGGGCACGCCGGCGTTCGGCTCGTGCGCCGGGCTACAGGTCGCGGTAGCGGCGGCGGGCGGCACGGTCCGCAAGATGCCGGAACGCATGGAGGCCGGCATCGCGCGCAGGATCGTCGCGACCGCCGATGGCCGCGATCATCCGCTGCTCGACGGGCGACCATGCTGCTGGGACGCGCCGGCGATCCATGGCGACGAGGTCGAAATCCTGCCCGATGGCGCGACGCTGCTCGCCGGCAATGCCGCGACGCGGGTGCAGGCGGCGGAGATTCGCCATGATCGCGGCGTGTTCTGGGGCGTACAATATCACCCCGAACTGGCCCCCGGCGAGATCGCCGTCGCGCTGGAGCGGCAGGCGGACCAGTTGGTCGACGCCGGGCTGGCGGACGACACCGGTGCGGTACGCGATCGCGCCGCGCAGTTGACCGCGCTGCACCGCACGCCGGAGCGACTGGCACCGCGATGGATGCTGGGCGTCGACGATCAGTTCGCCGACGAGCATCTCCGCCGGACCGAGCTGCGCAACTTCCTCACCCATGCGCCGAGACTGAAGGCCGAGGCGAGCCAGCGCTTGCCGATCGCGGTCGCGGCGGACTGATCGGCGCAGCGGCTTCAGTCCGGGCTGAGTGGCGAACGGAGCATCGGTTCACCAGCATCGACCAGCCGCCCCATCGCGGGCTGCCTTGCACTGCGCAATGCCGCGAGGGTTCGCATCCGCCGCGCTGCGGACATTCGCGCCAACGCGCGTTGTTCGCCGAAGGACAGGACGAAGCGCCGCCAACCGCGCGCGATCATGCAGGTGTCGGTCGATGACCGGACCGGTTCGATCGCGCGCGGCAATGGCGTCGGCACGGCAGGCGTCAACTGCCTGCCGTCGATCGTCGTCGCCGGGCCGGTGGCGATCGCCCGACACCGTGCCGTCTCGCGATCAAGCAAGGCGGCGGACGCACCCGGCCGGTTGAGGAACGTCGGCGGAACCGCTTCCGGTCCCGCCAACACCAGCAGCAACGCGATCAGAAGCGCACCTTCACGCCGGCACGGTACGACTGGTTGCGCACATCGTCGCGCCCGACCGAGGCATCGGCCGCGATCGAGAATTCGACACGCTCGCCGCCATAGGCAAGTCCCGCGCCGATCTCGCCCCAGTTCTGGTCCTGCCCCGCCACCGCGAACGGTGCGCGCACCCCGGTGCCGCCGACGAAGCCGGCGTCGAACACGCCCGGCCGGTCGTGAAAGTCATGGACGAAATATGCCGAACCGAATGGCCGCAGCCCGTTCGCCTGTCCGTCGAACGACAGTCCGGCGCGACCCTGCACGCTGGTGAAGCGGTCCTCGGCGATCAGCAATGCCGGCCCGGTGCCACGCTCGGCGATCGGCGTGAAGTCGATCCGGCTCGCGCGGATCGCGACGCGCGGCCCGATGCGCAGCGCCTCGCTACCGAGGCTGTAGCTCGCGCCGACCTCGCTCGACAGCGCCAGCGCATTGTCGCGCCCGCGCAGGTCGACCGCCGTGCCGACCAGCGTGCCGGCACGCCGCGTCTGCGACTGGAACACGCCCGCGCCGAACTGCGCGTCGAGCGCCGGCCCGGTGACGGTCCCGATCTTGCCGTACAGCGTGCCGAGGATCAGTTCGCCGTTCGCGACCTGACCGAAGCGGCGCTCGCCGTCAATGTCCGAATAGGACAGGCCGAAGCCGAGCATCGCGGTGTCGGTGACGGCCGCTTCCACGCCACCGGCGATGTAGAAGCCGTCGAACGGATCGCGCGTGTCGCTGCCGAAGGTGCTGGGCATCGACGCGCCCGATCCCTTGAGATAACCGCCCGCCAGATAGGCGGAGACGGTGTCGGGCAACACGTTTTCGCGGACGTTGGTGATCGGCGTGTCGCCGACGCTCATCGCCTGCCCCGGCGCGACCACGGCGGTCGCGGCGAATTCCAGCGGCTTGCCGATCATCGCGACCGATCCGCCGGTGAAATTGCCCGGCTGCATCGCCGCCGTCCGCTCGCGATAGAAGCGCGCCATATTGTCGAGGCTGACCGTCCCGATCGCGCGGCGCGCGGTTTCTGCACGGGGGGCGAGCCCTTCGAGCGAGGCGCGGATCGTCGCGACATCCTGCAAGTCGAGCAGATCGTACGTGCCGCGCAGCGAGGCATAGGCCGCGCGGTTGTTGTCGAGCAGGCGGGCGTAGGACGTCTGCACCGGCGTGACCGCGACCACGCTGGCATAGGGGCGCGCGGCGACGGTTGCGGCGACCTGCGTCGCCGAATAGCGCAGTTCGGGGAACAGGATCGCGCTGAACGAGGTTGCGGCGGCGAAGGTGCCGGTGACACCGCCATTGGCGCTGAGCACTGTATAGGCATCGCCGAAGCGCGGCAGCCGGTCGAGCGGGCGCAGCGTGAGCGTGCCGCCGAGCGATGCAGTGCCGGCGACCAGCCGGTCCGACGTGCCGCTGGCGCCGATGTCGACCAGCAACTGGCTGCCGCTGCCGAATGCCGCCGCACCGGCGACGGAGAGCGTGCCGATCGCATTCGCGCTGCCAGGCGACACGATGCCACCCGAGGCGGCGGTCAGCGTGGCAAGCGTGCCGTTGCCGCCGATGGTGCCGCCACCGGCGGCGGTCAGTGCCGATCGGGTAAGTTGCCCGTTGACGGTCAGCAGGCCCTGTTCGACCCGGGTCGGGCCGCCGTAGCTGCTGACCCCGGCAAGGATCAGCTCGCCGCCGCCGCGCTTGGTCAGCCCGCCGATGTCATTGCCGAAGCCGGCGAGCACTTCCGCCGAATAGCGATCGCGCGCGTCGGTGATGCCGTTGGTCCAGACGTCGACGGTGCCCGACGCGACCGTGACCTCGCGGGTCTGACGCAGCGCGGTCGGCCCGGCCAGCGCCACGCCCATCTGCGGCGCGCCCCAGCCGGACTTCAGATCGACGCCCGGCGTGTCCAGATCGCGCGAGCTGGACACGAGGATGTCTGCGATCAGCCCGGTGTTATATTCGGGAAACGCCTGCATCAGCAGCGCGGCGAAACCCGACACATTGGGCGCGGCCATCGACGTGCCGGTCAGCGCGCCATAGCCCGGACCGCTGAAGCGGATGAACTGCTGCAATTCGGCGGTGATGATCGTGTTCGCCTGGGTCAGCACCGATGCCGAGAAGTCGCGGCCGATCAGCGCGACGTTGCCGGGCACGGTCAGGATGTTGGCGAGCGTGCTGGTATAGCCGTCGGGATCGCCACCGACGAAGCGCGCGCCATAGGCGAGCGAGATGCCGACCGCCTGCTGCGCGGCGAAGGTCCGCTCGGCCGCCTCGTCGAAACTGGTGCCGGCGGCAGCGGCGGCGGCGCGACGGTTGAGATAGCCGTTGAGGACGGTCAGCCATGCGTTGGTCGCGGCATTCTGCAACGTGGCCAGCGTGGTCGCGGCATAGATGCCGGGATAGGCGGCGCGGGTATATTTCGCCTGAATCGCGGCGGTATCGACGGTATAGGTCGTGACGCTGGAGATGACCGAGCTGCCCGGGCCGGCGACGCACCACGTTGCGGTCTGGCCGCAGAAGCTGGTGCTCGGCGCTGCGGTGCCGTTCGCCTGGTAATTGGCGACCGACAGCCAGTTCGAACGCAGCCGCATGTCGTTAAGCGGCGTCACCGCATCGATGCTGGCATGGACGCCGCCGCCGTTCCCCGCCGAAAAGACGACCAGCACATCGTTCTTCAGGACCGGATCGTAGAAGCCGTTCAGCACCTGGCGGAACTGCGCCTGCGCGGTGGCGAGCGACGCGGTATAGGGCAGCGAAGTGCCCGATCCCCAGCTATTGTTGATGATCCGAACCTTCCCCGTATTGGCAAGGTCGACGATGTTGTCGCGCGGGGTCGACACGGTCGTGCCGTCGAGCACCTGATCCTTCCACCACAGGAAATCGCCCGCCGCGAAGTTGATCGTCGCCGACAGGATGTTCGCGCCATAGGCATTGCCGAACATCCGCTGCCCGGCGACACGCGCGCCGGCGGCGGTTCCGGCGACATGGGTGCCGTGGATTTCCCACGGGCGACGGGGATTGACCTGCCCGTCATTGCCATAGCCGGCGGGGGCGACGGTGCGGATACCGCTGATCTTGCCGCTGCCGCCGAACAGCGGATGGCCGAAGGCGACGCCCGAATCGTTGATGCCGATCGTCTGCCCGCTGCCGTTCAGTCCGAGGACATAGGCATATTCGAGACCGAGATAGCTCTTGGTATAATCGACCGCGAACTGCGCGTCCTTGCGCCATGAATCGAGTGCTGCGGCATAGTCGGTCGTCCGCTGTCCGTTGGCCATGAAATAACCGCCGGTCGGTGCCGGCGGTGCGGGCAGGTTGGTTGATTGCGCGGCGGCCGGCATCGCGACCAGCGCGGTCGATCCCAGCCACGCCGCCCCCAGCAGCATTGCAAGACGATTGCGACGCGAAACAACAGTCATACGATACCCCACCGGTGACGGATCAATCTAAATCCCTGTTAAGGTTATGGAAGGGTTTGGTGGCTGTCCATCAGCCATCGGCGGAACCGGATACGAAACCGGCGAGTGCGACATTTACGTTACACCCGATACGATTTTGGCCGGTGGTGACAATCGGTGCAAGGGCTAGGGCCGATCGTCATCCAGCTATTCTGGTGCAGTCCGTAGTCGAAAACACCACCCTACCTTCGTCACCCCGGACTTGTTCCGGGGTCCACCTGGCCGCGAACGCTGTCGCAAGCGCCTCGATCGGCATCGATCGTTGTACTGTGGACCCCGGAACAAGTCCGGGGTGACGGAAATGGTCTATGCGGACGTCACGGCCAATTAAGTGTCGATCGGCCCTAGCCGGCGCGCAATCCCCATTGGTCGTAGCGGTAGCGGTGCTCGCCAAGGGTCAAGCTGGCGGTGTCGACGATCGTGACCGGACTGTCGGGCTTCATCCCCTTCGCCATCCAGTCGGGAATCTTGAGCCGTGTGACTGACCCGCCGAACGGTCCGGCAAGACCTTCGGGAAGATCGACGATCAGGTCGCGCCCACCGAGGCGGGTGGCGACCGCGACCTCCACATCGGGGGCGAAGCTCAGCAGGCGATAGTCCCGCGTCAGATCGATCGCCAGCGCCTCGGCTGTTTTGGCCTCCGTATGTTTGCGACCGGCTTCCTCATTGGCATGGTTCTGCCAGGTGTTTGCTCGCGCCGTCGCGGTTGCCTTGATGGCGTCCGGGTGGAGCGCATGCTCGACCAGCCGACGGTTGTCGTGCGGTATCGCGATGTGCGGATTCGCTTCGATCAGGGCGAGCGTCGTCTCCAGCACGACGACATTGCGATAGACCGGATTGCCACCACGCAGCATCGACGTCAGATCGCGATCCGCCGGCCGCAGGACCAGGACACGCGCCGCACCAAAGGCGCCGCGATCGTTGCGATCGTGCCGATGGAGACGGCCGATCCGCTGGAGCAGCACGTCCATCGGCGCAAGATCGGTGATGAGATAATCGGCGTCGATGTCGAGCGACTGTTCGAGTGTCTGCGTGCCGACCAGTATCCGCCCCTTTGCCGAGCGTCCCTTGCCGAAAGCCGCCTCCACCGCGCGATCGAGCTTGCGACGATCATCGGGCGCGAACCGGCCGTGGTGGACCGTGGCGACGTCGCCTACCGCGAAGGCGAGATCGCCGGCACGCGCCGCGACTGCCTCCGCGACATCTACCGCATCGTCGACGGTGTTGCGGATGACCAGCACCGATGCCCCGGCACGCGCCGCGTCGATCGCGGCGGCGGCGATGGCGTCCACATCGTCGATCCAGCCGACCGTCGTGATGCCGACCTGCTTCGTTCGCCCACCGGTCCGCACCGCGCGCGCAATGCCGTCGGACGCGGTCAGCGCGGGATAGGGGGCCGCCTCGGCCTCGGCCAGCGTCGGCTTGGGGCCGGCCGGGTTCAACAGATCGGCGCGCGCCGTTCCGCCGAGCGTGGCCGACAGGAGCAGCGCATGACCGCCCGCCGCGCGATGATTGGCGAGCAGTTGCTTGAGCAGACCGGTCATATAGGCGTCCGACGCATGAACCTCGTCCACCACCAGCAGGCTGCGCGACAGCGCGCTGGCGCGGAAGAGTGCGTGGCGGATCGGAATCGCGCCGAACAATGCCTGATCGATCGTGCCGACCGCGACCCGCGCCGCAAGATACCGGTCCGATCGCTCCGCCGCCCAGCGCGCATCCACCGCCATATCGGGTTCGCCCCTATCCCAGCGGACCGCGAAGTCGGGCAGCGGCTGCCCCTCCGCGTCGCCCGAGCGCAGATAGCCGGGCACCGCCAGCACCGCTTCGGGCGCGCCATCGCCCCATACTTGCTGCAACATCCGGTCGACCCGGCCGTGCAATTGCACCGCCGCCGATCGGGTCGGCAGCGCGAAATAGAGTCCGTCGACAAGGCCTTGCCGGCGGAGTTCGAGCCAGCGCCACATCGCCGCCTCGGTCTTGCCCGATCCGGTTTCGGCTTCGATCAGGGCGATCGGGCCGAGATCGTCGGCGGCTGCGGCGTACTGGAAGTCGTACGGGTCATTGCCGAACGCCTGGGCGAAGTCGGCTTCGGGCGTCGGCAGGAGGGTCATGCCGCGCGTCGTGACCGCCACCTGTGCCGATGCCTGACGCAGCGCCTCGCGTTCGGTCCCATGCGGTGCGCCGACCGGAAACCGGCGCGTGTCCGATCCGACCCAGTCGGCCAGCGTCACCAGCCCGGCGAACAGCGCGGTGAATCGCGGCGCGGCGGGAAGCGGCGGGCCTTCCGCCCATGCCTGCGGGTAGCGGTCGCGGATGGCGGCAAGGACGTCCAGCAGCGCCGCGATCGGATCATAGCCGGCGTCGGAATGCCAATAATCGACCAAGCCGACCCGAGAGTCGACACTCGCACCCTTACAGAACGCCTCGATCGGCCGGCCGTGATGCGCCAGCGCCGCCACGAACAGATCGGCCGCGTTCCACGATCGGAGCAGCGCCTTGACCATCGTCGCCGCGTCACCTTGGCCTAATTCAGTGTGCAGCAGCAGTCCCGCCACCTGCGCGGTATGGCCAATCGGCTCTCGACCGGGGGTCGAGCGTGCCTGAAACCCCCAGTTCACCTTGCCGATGTCGTGGAGCGCGACCAGCACCGCGAGGCGGATGACATCCTGTTCGGTCAACGACCTGCCCGCCGCCGCTTCCAGCGCGGGCCGCCATGCCGGGAGCAGCGCGAGGAACGCCGCCGCCACGTCGAGGCAGTGATCGAGCAGCGGCAGCGCCGCGACGATGCGGTCGTCCCCGTCCCGCTCGAGCTTCGCCCATGGTCGCATGACGTCCACTTGCTTTCTCCCCATTCCCGTACCGCCGGCATATTCATCATCGGTCGGCATCGCCGCCCCATTCATATCCATAACGGATGTATTCTCGCCAGCGGTCGCGGGCCGAACGGTCGGTAACGGACCCAGTCCGCGTTGTCCCCCTCCCCCCACCCCCTCACCCTCTCCGTTCGGGAGGGGACACGGACCGGATGGACGGGTTACGGGAACGACGGGGCGCAACAGGCGGATCAGGCCCGTCGGTGGGACAGTTCGTGTCGCTGCGCGGCCGGCTGTGGCTGGTCGAAGGCGAACCGGATGGCCCGTATGACGGCCATCATCTCGCCTGCGTCGACGACGATGCCGGCGGCGAGGAAGCCCGCGTCCTGTGGAGCGCCGAGATCGATCCCCGGCTGCGCGACGAGGAGGCGTGGGACACGCTGGCCAACAGCGGCGGCGACGCCCGGCTGTTCGCCGCCTATCTGCGCACCGTCCGCTGGCGCACCGCGACCGCCGCCGAACGCGATCTGTTCCAGGCGCCGTTTCGCGCGGGCATCCGGCTCGACCCCTATCAGTTGCTGCCGCTGCGCAAGGCGCTGCGCCTGCCGCGCGTCAACCTGCTGATCGCCGATGACGTCGGGCTGGGCAAGACGGTGGAGGCCGGGCTGATCCTGCGCGAACTGCTGTTGCGGCGGCGGGTCGACTATGCGGTCGTGGTCGCCCCGGCGGCGATGACCGGCCAGTGGCGCGATGAGTTGCAGACGAAGTTCGGCCTCGCGTTCGAGATCGTCGATCGCCAGCATCTCGAAACGCTGCGCCGCCGGCGGGGATATGGTGCGAACCCATGGGCGACGGGATCGCGCTTCATCCTGTCGCACCGCTTGCTGACCGACGAAGCCTATGTCGCGGGCTTACGCGACGTGCTGGAGGATTTTCGCGCCCGTTCGCTGCTGATCCTCGACGAAGCGCATCATGCCGCGCCGTCGGGCGGCGGGCGCTATGGGATCGAAAGCCAGTTCACCCGCGCGCTGCGCGACCTGTCGGACCGGTTCGAACATCGCCTGTTCCTGTCGGCCACGCCGCACAACGGTCACGCCAACAGCTTCGCGACCTTGCTCGAACTGCTCGATCCGCAGCGGTTCACGCGCGGGGTGCCGGTGCGGCCCGCCGATCTCGAACCGGTCATGGTCCGCCGGCTGAAAAGCGACCTGCGCGCATTGGGCGAGGCATTTCCCGAACGGGTTGTCGAACCGGTCGTCCTGACCGGCCTGCCCGCCGACGCGCCCGAGATTCGCCTTGCCGCGATGCTCGCCGCCTATCGTGAGGTGCGCGAGCGGCGGATCGGCGCGCTCAAGGGGCCAGCGGCGGCGCGGGCGCGCCTTGCGTTCGTCGGCCTGCAACAGCGGTTGCTGTCGTCGATCCCGGCCTTCGCACGGACGCTGCGGGTGCATCTCGCGACGCTCGACCGGGCGATCGCCGGGCCGGCGGCACCGGTTGCGATGCCCGACGATGTCGAGGTCGAGCCCCCCGAACGCGCCGATCAGGAAGCGGCCTCGCTCGACCGGCTCGACAGCGCCGCCGCCGTCCAGACCGAGGCGGCGACGCTGGCCGGGATCGGTGGCGCGTCGCATGCCCATCTGCTGGCCGAGCGGGCCTGTGCCGCCGCGATGCTCGACGTGGCCGACAGCGTGCGTGGCCAGGGCGATGCGCGGGTGCGCTGGCTGCTCGACTGGGCCGCCGCGCATCTGCTCGACGGGAATGGGCGGTGGCGCGACCGGCGGCTGATCCTGTTCACCGAATATGAGGATACCCGCCGCTGGCTCGAACGGCAGTTGGGGGTGCTGCTCGATCCGGCCGACGGCCATGAGGCGTCGCGCATCGCCAGCTTCACCGGCATCACCTCGGCCGAACGGCGCGAGGCGATCAAGCGGGCATTCAACGATCCCGACGATCCGCTGCGTATCCTGATCTGCACCGATGCCGCGCGCGAGGGCATCAACCTTCAGGCGCAATGCCACGACCTGATCCATGTCGACCTGCCATGGAACCCCGCCCGGCTGGAACAGCGCAACGGACGGATCGACCGCAAGCTGCAACCCAGCCCGACCGTCACCTGCCGCTATTTCGTCTATGCCGACCGGCCAGAGGACGTCGTGCTCGACGCGCTGGTCCGCAAGACCGAGCTGATCCGCCGTCAACTGGGCTCGGCGGGTCAGGTGCTGGGCGCGCGGATCGCCGATCGTATGGGCGGGGGGATCGCCCGCACGGCGGCCATCGATCTCGCCGCCCGCATCCGCGACGAGGAAGCCGACGAACGGGTCCGCGCGGCGGTCCGCGATCTCGACGATGGCGACGTCGCCCGCCGCGCCCGGCTGAAACGCGAGCAGGCCGAGCTTGCCGTCGCGCTGGAACGCGCGCGCCGCCGGGTCGGCGTCGAGCCGGACGACCTGCGATCGGTCGTGGCGCTGGCGCTCGAACGGTCGGGTGGCGGCTGGAGCGATGGTGAACGGATCGGAGAAACTCCGGTATTCCGGCTCGATCCGGCGTTCGCGAGCGATTCCGGCTGGCAACCGCTGTTCGACGAGTTGCGCGCCCGTGGCCCCCGCCCCGGCGAGCGGCCGGGGGAATGGCGTGCCAGCGCCGATGCGCAGGTCCGGCGCGTCAGCTTCGCACCCGCGATCCTGCCCGACGGCCGCGACGCCGGCGATGTGGTGCAGGTACATCTGGAACATCGCCTCGTCCGCCGGCTGCTCGGCCAGTTCCTGTCGGCGGGGTTCCAGCAGGGATTGGAACGGGCCTGCGTCATCGAAACCGGCAGCGTGCCGCGCCCGCGTGTCGTGCTGATCGGACGGCTGGCGTTGTTCGGCGAACGCGCGGCCCGGCTGCACGAGGAGGTGATGAGCGTCGCCGCCGACTGGCGGCCCGCCCCGCGCGACGGGTCGCTCCGGGCACTGGCCGAGGGCGGCGAGGCGGAGGGGCGCGTGCTCGACGGGCTGATCGCGGCGCTGGGCGAGGCGCGGATGGCCGCGCCCGACGTCGCCGCGGCGATCACCGCGCAGGCCGCCGTCGACGTCGCCGATCTTCGCCCGGTCCTTGCCGAACGGGCAGCGGTGCGGCAGGCGCGCATTGCCGCCGAACTCGACCGTCGCGCCGCCGGTGAGGCCGATACGCTCCACGCGCTGCTGCAACAGCGGATCGATCGCATCCGCCGCGAACGGGGCAGCGACGATCGCCAGTTCGCGCTGCTGCTCGATCCCGCCGAGGCGCGCCAGCGCGCCGCCGACCGCCGGTCGTGGGAGCGCGCGGCGACGCGGCTCGACGACGAACTGGTCCGCGAGCCGGAACGGCTGCGCGCGGCGGCCAGGGTGCGCGCGAGCCGGCTGGAGCCGATCGGGCTGGTCTATCTCCATCCGCCCGGCTGGAGCGGCGAATGAGCCGGCCATCGCCCACCGATGCGCACGACTGGATCGGCTATCTCCAGCCGACCGGGCTGGTCGTCGCGTCCGCCGCGCTCGCGCGGATCGGCGCATGGCCGACGCCGCAGGGCGCGGATGACGGCGCGGCCGTGGCACGCGCGCTGGCGGGCACGGATCGCTGGCCCTTCTTTCGGGACGCGCTGGGCTGGCCCGCCGAGCGGGTCGCGGGGGCACCCGGCGGACCGGCGCTGCCCGATGGGTTGCGATGCTCGCTCGATGATGGCGCGACGCTGCTTGAACCGGACTGGGCGGTGTTCGCCGCCGACGGGTCGGTGCAGTTGCTCGTACGGATCGAGGGCGATGACGTCGACCTCGACCGGCGGGGCATGCTGGACGGTTGGGCGGCTACCGCGCACCAGCGCTTCGAACGCCTGCTGCGTGAAACCGGCGTTCCGGCAGGCGTGTTGATCGGCGCGCGGCCGACCGGGCGGAAGGAGGGACCGGCGCACGAGGCGGTCCTGCGCCTCGTCGTCGCGCCGCGCGGCGACGTGTCGGGGCATATGACGTGGCCGCTGGCCCCGCTGGGCGAGGTGTCGGGCCGGGCGATGCTCGGCGGGCTGAAATTGTTGCTCGATGCCCATGCGCTGTTCACCGGGCCGCCGTCGCACCGGCTGCCAGCCCTGCTCGCCGAAAGCCGTGCCGCGCAGGCCGATGTGTCGATCCGGCTGGCGGGGCAGGTCCTCGCCAGCCTGCACGAACTGTTGCGCGGTATCGACGCGGCGTCGCCCGAACCCGTCCGCCGGCTGGCCGCGCACGACCCGCAGCATTTGTACGAAGGGCTGCTGACCGTCCTGTTGCGGCTGATCTTCATCCTCTATGCCGAGGATCGCGCGCTGATGCCCTCGGCAGGCGGCGCGGCGGCGGCGATGCTGTACGAACGCGGCTATTCACTGGGCGCGCTTCACCTGCACCTGCGCGACGATGCCGCGCGCCACCCCGATGGCATGGACGAGCGGCGCGGGGCATGGGGGCGGTTGCTGGCGCTGTTCCGGCTGGTCGAGCGCGGGCATCCCTCGGGCTTCATGCAGGCGCGCGGCGGCAAGCTGTTCCGCGAGGCGGCGTTTCCGTTCCTGCTCGGGCAAGATGGCATCGACGATCTGGCGCGGGTGCTGCCGGTCGGCGACGGCTGTATCCTGCGCGTGCTCGACGGGCTGCTGCTGCTGGACGGCGAACGGGTCGCCTATCGGTCGCTCAGCGTCGAACAGATCGGGTCGGTCTACGAAACGGTGATGGGCTTCACCGTCGAGGCGGCGGGCGGCGCGATGCTGGCGATCCGCGCGGGCAAGACCAACCGCGTGCCGGTGTGGGTCGATCTCGCTGCGCTCGCCGCGGTTCGTGGCGGCGAGCGCGAGAAGTGGCTGAAGGAGGCGACCGGGCGCGGTACCTTTCCCGCCGCTGTCGCGAAGGGGCTGCGACAGGCGGTCGACGTCGCCGCGCTGGTAGCGACGCTCGCCCCCGTCGTCGATCCGCGCGCGTCGCCGCGCGGCAGCCCGGTCGCGGCCGGCACCCCGATCCTGCAACCCACCGACGAACGCCGCCGGACCGGCAGCCATTATACCCCGCGTTCGCTGACCGGGCCGATCGTCGCCCATGCGCTGCGGCCCGCGTTCGACCGGATCGGCCCCGATGCGCGCCCGTCAGAGGTCCTCGATCTGAAAGTCTGCGATCCCGCCGCCGGGTCGGGCGCGTTTCTGGTCGAGGCGTGCCGGCAGCTCGGCCAGCGGCTGGTCGATGCGTGGGGGCGCTGGCCGGTGCAGCGGCCGACGATCCCCGCCGACGAGGACGAACTGCTCCATGCCAAGCGGCTGGTCGCGCAGCATTGCCTGCGCGGCGTCGATCGCAATCCGCTGGCGATCGATCTCGCCAAGCTGTCGCTGTGGCTGGAGACGCTGGCGAGCAACCATGAATTCACGTTCCTCGACAATGTGCTGCGTGCCGGCGACAGTCTGGTCGGGCTGCCCAATCCCAAGATCGTCGCCGTCACCTGGGGCAAGGTGTCGGGCCAGCACAGCTTTGTCGAGGCGATCGTGCAGGACGGCATCGATGCGGCGGCCGAACTGCGCCGGCTGGTCCGCACCGAGGCGGAGGTCGCCGCCTATGACGTGCAGGAAGCGCGTCACCGCGCCGCCGGAACCGCGCTGAAGCGCGCGCATCTGGTTGCCGACGCGATCCTCCAGTCGTTCTTCGAGGGCACCGGCGCGCGCGATCGCGACGTGCGGCTGGCGGAGGTGCAGCAACTGGTATTGGCACCGAGCGAGCGAAGCTGGGCCGCGCTGGAGGCGTTGCGCGATCGGTTGCAGGCATCGCCGATCGGGATCGCCAGCTTCCATTGGGAACTGGAATTCGAGGATGTGTTCACCCGGCCCAATCCGGGGTTCGACGCGATCATCGGCAACCCGCCGTTCGCCGGCAAGAACACCATCGCCGCCGGTCACGCCCGCGCCTATCCCGACTGGCTCAAGACGCTGCATCCCGGCGCGCACGGCAATGCCGATCTGGCGGCGCATTTCTTCCGCCGCGCGTTCGCGCTGCTGCGGCGGGGCGGCGCGTTCGGCCTGATCGCGACCAACACCATCCGCCAGGGCGATACCCGCGAAACCGGGCTGCACCGGATCGTGCAGGACGGCGGCACGATCTACCGCGCGGTCAGCCGGTATCAATGGGAAGGCGACGCCGCCGTCGTGGTGGCGCAGGTCTTCGTGGTGAAGGGTGCGGCGAGCGGACCGGTGATCCTCGACGATCGCCCGGTGCAGCGGATTTCGGCCTATTTGATGGAAGGGGATCTCGACGGATCGCCGGCCCGGTTGGTGAAGAATGAAGGTCAGTCGTTCATTGGTTCGTTCCTGCTCGGCATGGGTTTCACCTTCGACGATGTGAACGCGGCCAAGGGTAAGGCATCGCCACTCGCCGAGATGCAACGATTGTTGTCCGTCGATCCGCGAAACGGAGCGGTAATCAAACCCTATCTCGGCGGCGAGGAGATCAACAATTCTCCGACCCATGCCCATCATCGCCATACCATCGATTTCGCCGACTGGCCGCTCAGACGCGAAAGCGACCTTGTCTGGCATGGCCTTTCGGACGCGGAGCGCGCCGATCGCCTGCGCCATGGCATCGTGTCGCCGCAGTACGCCGGACCGGTCGCGGCGGATTGGGCGGACCTGCTCGCTATCGTCGAACAACGGGTAAAGCCCGACCGGCTTTCGCAGGGCGACCCCAATGGCCAGCGGATATGGTGGCGATTCCTGCGGGGTCGCGGCGAATTGTACCGCACGATCGCACCGCTCGATCAGGTACTGGTCATCAACTGTGGTGCGACACCGCATGTCTGTTTCGCGCGACGTCCCGGGAATGTCGTGTTCTCCCACACCGCCGCTGTCTTCGCACTTCCGACGCTGTCGGCGTTCGCGGTGCTGCAATGCCGGGTCCATGAGGTTTGGACGCGGTTCTTTGCGTCCTCAATGAAAGACGACGTTCGCTACACACCATCCGACTGTTTCGAAACCTTCCCCTTCCCGACCGACTACTCCAGCAACGTGTCGTTGGAAACCGTCGGCCAAGCCTATCACGACCATCGCGCCGCGCTGATGATCGCCTGCGATCAGGGCATGACGCCGACCTACAACCGTTTCCACCGGCCGGGCGATACCGCCGCCGACATCGTTCGCCTGCGCGAACTGCACCATGCGATAGATCGCGCGGTCCTCGTCGCCTATGGCTGGGACGACTTGGCCGATGCCGCCGCGCCGGTGTTCCTGACCGCCGGGAGCGAGGACGATCATCGCTATCAGAACCGGCTGTTCTGGCCGGCCGCGTTCCGCGACGAGGTGCTGGCGCGATTGCTGAAACTCAACGGAGAACGCGCGATGCAAGGGGCGCTGCCATGACCGCCGCCGGAGTTCGCACGGCGATCGTCGATCGCCTGCGCCGCAATCTGATCGGCCCGTCCGACCCCGCCGATGCCGATCTCGCGAGCGAACGGCTGCCGCCGGGCGAGAGCCCGTCGCGCTGGTATCTCGCCGGCTTCATCGCGCCGTCGGGCGAACTGACCGTGCTGGGCGACCTCGCCGGCGAAGCGCAGGAGGACGAGGTCGACAGCTTCATCCCCGACACCGAGGGGTTCGGTGCCGGCGGTGCCGCCGGCGACCATGACGAGCCCGATCCGCCGGCCACCCGGCGACGGTTCCTGCCCAGCAGCATCGGCCTGTCGACGATGGTCGATGCGGCGGCAACGACGATCGACGTGACCGTGCGCTGGGGCGACTATGTCCCCGAACCACCGGTGCCGTTCGAAATGCTGGAAAGCGGCGGCGAGCCCAGGGGCCAGCCGATCAGTTGGCGGCGCGTGCCCCGCGACGCGACGATCACCATCGCGTTGCCCGACGCGGCGGCGGGGATCGTGCATCACCCCCTGCCCGGCTCGGCGGCGACCGCGCGGCCCGGTGGCGCGCTCGAACTGGCGGTGCGGACGCGGCCGTTCCGCCTCAACCTCGCCACCGGTGCCACGCGCGCGGTGCAGGTCGTGACGGTCTTTCTCATCAACAAGCGGCTGGAACCGGCGTCGCACTACCGCGACCTCGCCTATGCCTATCAGGTGCAACTCGACGTGACCTGCGCCGGGGGCTTCGTGGCGCAGCACGACCTGTCGCGCATCGCCCGCGACGACTGGGACGACCAGTTGGCGGACCTGCATTACCGCGACAGCGCCGCCTATTCCGCCGGCCTCGGCTGTTCGACCGGCCATGTCGTCGGGGGCGACGGGCAAGTCCGGTGCATCCATACCACCCATCTGCCGCGCGCGGCGGTGGAGCGTACCGTTGCGGCCCCGGTCGCCGACGTGACCTTCGCCATGGACCGGCTGGCCGACCTCGCGCGAACCGATGGCACGGCACTTGCCGACGCGCTCGCCCCGCTCATCCCCGCCTATCGCGCATGGTCGCTCGCGCAGGAGGCGATGGCGGCGAGCGATCCGGCGATCGTCGGCGCACCGCAACGCACCCGCACCGCCGCCACGCTGCTGGCGGCGCAACGGGTGGCCTGCGACCGGATCGCGGCGGGCATCGCGCTACTTGCCCAAGACGAACGCGCGCGCACCGCGTTCGAGATCGCGAACCGCGCCATCGCCGATGCCGCCCGCGCGCGCCGGCCGCAGGACAGCGCACCGGCGTGGCGACCGTTCCAGCTCGCCTTCCTGCTGCTGAACCTCGCCGGGCTGGTCGATCGCGGCCATGACGATCGCGAAACCGCCGACCTGTTGTTCTTCCCGACCGGCGGCGGCAAGACCGAAGCCTATCTCGGCCTCGCCGCCTTCACCATCGCGCTGCGCCGGCTGGGTGCGGACGGCGTCCTCGGGGCCGGGGTCGCGGTCATCATGCGCTATACGCTGCGGCTGCTGACGCTCGACCAGTTGGGACGCGCGGCCGGCGTCGTCTGCGCGCTGGAGCTGTTGCGCACCGGCGATGCTTACCGCGACGATCGGGGTCGTCCCCTGCTTGGCGACTGGCCGATCGAGATCGGGCTGTGGGTGGGATCGGACGCCAGCCCCAACCGGCTGGGGCGACGCGGCGACCGCAGCGACGGCACCGCCGTCCGCCGCGTCCGCGCCTATACCAGCGGTCGCGACACGCGCGCGCCCGCGCCGATCAAGACCTGCCCGTGGTGCGACACGGCGTTCACCCCGCAGAGCTTTCGCTGCGTACCCAATGCCGACGCGCCGACCAACCTCGAACTGCGCTGCGTGAACCTCGCCTGCCCGTTCACCGGCGACCGCGCACTGCCGGTGGTGACGGTCGACGAGGCGATCTATCGCCGCCTGCCCGCCTTCCTGATCGCGACGGTCGACAAATTCGCCGCGCTGCCATGGAACGGGCCGGCGGGGGCGTTCTTCGGCCATGTCGACCGGCACGACGATACCGGCTTCTATGGCGCGGCCGAACCGGGGCATGGCCGCACGCTCGGCGATCATCCGCTCGCGCCACCCGATCTGGTGATCCAGGACGAGCTGCATCTGATCTCCGGTCCGCTCGGCACCGTCGCCGGGCTGTACGAAGCCGCGATCGACGCGCTGGCAACTCGCGACGTCGGCGGACGGCGGGTGCGGCCGAAGATCGTCGCCTCGACCGCGACGGTCCGCCGCGCGAGCGACCAGATCCGCGCACTGTTCGACCGGCACGACACGCGCATCTTTCCCGCCCCCGGCGTCGATCGCCGCGACAGCTTTTTCGCGCAAACCCGGCCCGAAAGCGATGCCGATCCGGCACGCTGGTATGTCGGCATCGCCGCGGCGGGGCGCGGACCGAAGCTGGTGTTCCTACAAGCGCTCGTCACGCTGCTCGGCGCGGCGCAGGGCCTTGCCGACGAGGGCGGCGACGCCGATGCCTATCGCACCGCGCTGTGTTATTTCAACGCGCTGCGCGAACTGGGCGGCGCGCGGCGGATCGTCGAGGACGAGGTGGCGACCCGCCTGCTCGATTACGGCGACCGCCGCCGCCGGATCGAGCCGGTCGACCGCCCGTTCGGCAACCGCCTGCTGGGCGAACCGGTCGAGCTGACCTCGCGCGTGTCGACCGATCAGGTGGCGGCGGCCAAGCGCCGGCTCGAAACGTTGTTCCTGCCCGATCCGGCCGGCGAAGCGCCGGTCGACGTCGCGCTGGCGACCAACATGATCTCGGTCGGCCTCGACATCGACCGGCTGGGACTGATGCTGGTGCAGGGGCAGCCCAAGACGGCGGCGGAATATATCCAGGCGACCAGCCGCGTCGGGCGCAATCCCGCCCGGCCGGGGCTGGTCGTGGCGGTGCTGAACGTCCACAAGCCGCGCGACCGGATGCACTTCGAACAATTCGGTCATTTCCACGACACCTTCTACCGCGCGGTGGAAGCGACGAGCGTGACGCCATGGTCCGCCCGCGCGCTCGACCGGTCGCTGGCCGCCGTGGTCGTGGCGATCGCCCGCCATCTCGATCCGGCGCTGACCCCGTCCGATGCGGTCGACGCGCTGGCGAACGCGCCCGCCGTCCGGGCCGCCGTCCTCCGCCATCTGGTCGATCGCGCGCCCGCCGATATTGCCGGGGGCAAGGAACGGCTGGCGGCGACGATAGAGGGCCTGCTCGACGACTGGACCGCCATCGCCGATGCCCAGATCGCGACCGGCGCGGGCTTCACCTACGACACCCGGCCGCAACGGCTGCTCCATCCCCCGCTCGACCCGGCATTGCCCAACCTCGACCCCGCGCACCGCCGGTTCCAGGCGGGGTGGAGCATGCGCGACGTCGAGCCGGGCGTCCTCGTCAAACCCCGTGGACCGACCGGCGAGACGGTCAGCGGCGCCGGAGACATGACATGAGCGGACACCGCCCGACGCTGCGCCAGTCGCAGCTCATTACCGGTTTCGGTCCCGGCGCTATGGTCGACCTGCCGACCCGGTCGGTCATCATCGGCGGGCTCGACCTGTGGCACATGCGCGAACGCGGCAGTTGGCGGCCGATCCACGAACCGCGCGCGGTCGCGGTGCTCGAAACGCTGCTGCGCGCCGGCGGGCGGCTCGACGACGGCGTTCGCCTGTCGCTGCGCACGCCGCCGGCGCATGACGAAGGAGCGAACGGTCGGGCCGATCCGCCGGGGATCGAGGCACGTATCTTTCCGGCATGGTTCGTCGCGCGCGATGCCGAGGTGGTCGGCGACGTCCGCCGCCGCCGGCTGGTGCGCTGGCGTGACCTCAATCCACGCGGCCGTGCCGATTTCGTCGACGACGACGGCCGGCGCAAGGCGGTGACGCCGATCCGCTTCGTCGCCGGCTGCCGCAAGGGGCATTTGCAGGACATCGACTGGACCTTCGCGGTCCATATCGGATCGCCCGATCGGTGCGCGCAGCCGCTGTGGCTGGAGGAACAGGGCACGTCGGGCAGCCCGGCGGCGACGCGGATCGTCTGCGATTGCGGCGCGGCGCTGTCGCTGCGCGATGCGCAGACGAAAGGCCGGTTCGGCCCGTGCCGGGGACGCCGCCCATGGTTGCGGACCGACGAACCGGGCGGATGCAGCGAGGATCTGCGCTTTCTCACCCGCACCGCGACCAACTCCTATTTCCCGCAGGTGCTGACCGTCATCTCGCTGCCCGCCGCCGAGGACGAACTGACCCGGCTGATCGAACAGCATATGGACGCGATCGGCTGGGTCGAGCGGACGGCGGAGATGGCCATCGCCCGCCGCGCCAACCCCGCCGTCGGCGCCGCGCTCGCCGGCTGGAGCGACGCGGAGATCGTCGGGCGCATCGGCCAGCTTCGCGCGACCGGCCAGCAGAATCTGGACAAGGCCCCCAAGGTCGCCGAATTCGACCTGCTGGCCAGCGGACTGGCCGAGATCGGTTCCGACCATGCCGAAGCACGGCTGCACGCCCGGACGCTGCCGCGCGAGGCATGGGACGGCAACCGCGCGCGCCTCGCCCCGATCGCCTCGGTGGTGTCGGTCCACCGGTTGCGCGAAGTGTCCTGCCTCTACGGCTTCACCCGGTTCGAAGCGGCCCCGACCGCGATCGACGGCGATCTGGAGGAACTCTATCTCGCGGTCGAGGGCGCGGCGCTGGCCGACCATCTCGAATGGCTACCGGCGGTCGAGCAACTTGGCGAAGGCATTTTCCTGCGTTTCGACCCGGCGGTGATGCGCGACTGGCTGAGCCGCCCCGAAGTCGCGCGACGCCACGACCTGCTCTATCGCGGCTGGGACCGCTGGCGCGACGGGCAGATCGGCGGCGACCGGCTGCGCTTCCCGACGCTGGCCTATTACGCGATCCACAGCCTGTCGCATGCGCTACTCAACGAGATCGCGCTGGAGTGCGGCTATCCCGCGACCTCGCTCAAGGAACGGCTCTACGCGCTGCTCGACCCCGATGGCGAGCGCTACGGGCTGCTACTCTATACCGCCAGCACCGGCGCGGGCGGTACGTTAGGTGGCCTCACCGCCGTCGTCCCCCGGCTGGGCGCGATCATCGAACGCGCGCTCGACCGGCTGGCGCTGTGTTCGGGCGATCCGATCTGCACCGAACATGATCCCGATTCCCACATGGACGAACGCGCGCTGAGCGGTGCCGCCTGCCACAGTTGTCTGCTGGTCGCCGAGACGAGCTGCGAGGCGCGTAACCTCTATCTCGATCGTACGCTTGCCACGGCGACCGTGCTCGATCACGGCGCTGCGCTGTTCGGGCAGGCTACCGGATGAGGAGCGTCGCAATCATGGCCGGGCGGCGGTTTAGCGCCAGTTTTCATGCTGTTCCTGTTGGTAAATTTCGGCTTGCGTCGCGCGGTGCTTCCCGGCAGCTTGGCGTGAACGGGAGGGGAACGCATGATCGGTTGGCGTGACGGCGACGGAGCGGTGCATCGTGGCTCGCTGTTCGCCGCGTTCGCGGCATTGTCGCGTGGCGAGGCATGGAGTTTCCCCGCGCTGCGCCCGCATCAGCGCGAGCCATGGCATAGTTTCACCGTACAGGTCGCAGCACTCGCCTTGCTGAACGCCGGAACCGACGAACCGCCGCACGACGAAGCCGCTTGGCGGGAGCTGCTGCTCGCGCTGACCCCCGCGTATCCCGACGGCGAGCCATGGTCGCTGGTCGTCGAGGACTGGACCAGACCCGCGCTGCTCCAGCCGCCGGTCGTGATCCCGGCCAATCGCGCCGACTACAAGAACCCGCTACGCACCCCCGACGCGCTCGACATGCTCGTCACCTCGCGCAACCACGACGTAAAGCAGGAACGCATCGCCGTCGCGAGCGAGGAGGACTGGCTCTTCGCCTTGGTCACGCTCCAGACGACCGAGGGGTTTCTGGGCGCGGGCAACTACGGCATCTCGCGGATGAATGGCGGGTTTGCCACGCGGATGACACTGGGCATCCGGCCGGGCAACGGTGGCGCGGCGGCGGCGTTCTGGCGCGATGTGGTGCGGCTAGTGCAGCATGGCCGCGCCCGTCCCCAACGTCGACAGGGCACCGCGCTGCTCTGGACCGTGCCGTGGGACGGGACGCTGTCGCTACGCTTACCCGACCTCGACGAACTGTACGTCGAGATTTGCCGTCGCATCCGCCTGACCCACACGCCGTTAAATGGGGTCGAGGGACTGGCCGCTGGATCGAAGGTCGCGCGGATCGCCCCCGGCGATTCGAAGGGCGTCACCGACGATCCCTGGGCGCCGATCAAGGTTGACCGGTCATCCAGTCATACCCCTAGCAGCGCCGGCTTCGGCTATCGTCAGATCACGCATCTGCTCGACGACAAGAAGATCACCCGTCCGTTGCTCGCCAATCCCTACGACGGCGACGATCCCGCGGGCCTCACCATCCTCGCCGCCGCACTGGTGCGCGGACAGGGCAAGACCGAAGGACTGCACCGCCGCCCGGTACGCACCAGCCGGATGGGCGAATGGGACGGTTTCAGCGAGGACCCGCTCGACCGCGTCGGCAAGGTAGCGGAAGAACGCGCGGTTCAGGCCGGAATGGCTGCTAAATTTCTGCGCGACGCTTTGCTGGTGTTGGTTCAGGGCGGGCCAGACGAACCGCGCCTTGACGACAGTTCGGGGCGGAAGAAAACCGACCGCTACGTCGAACGGTTCGACGCCTGCGTCGACCAGGTGTTCTTTGACAAGGATTTCTGGGCCGAAGTGGTAAACGACCCGGGCAACCATCTCCAGGAATGGCGCAAGCGGTTGCGCCTGATGGCAGGTGCCGAACTGGACCGCGCGGCCGATGCCGGACCACTTGGCGAAATGCGCCTGCTGCGAGCCCGCCCCAAAGCTCGAATAAAGTTCGACGATAAAATGGACCCGTGGATAAAGAAAGCGGAACATGGCAAGTAGCGCAACCACCGTTGCTACCCAGCGAAGCAGTTCGGTAAACGTCAACGACTGGATGGAATGCCTGTCGTGGCAATTGCAGTACAGTTCGACCGGCCAGCGAGCCAGCCTGCGACGGATACCACTGACCAAGTCGTTCAAAGCCGATGGCACTATCATCGCCTTCATTACCAAGGCGAATGTTCCATTATACAAGCGGGAACACGACTTCGATCGCTGGCGAATGCTAACGCACTTCGCCGCCATGCTGGTTGGAACGGGCGAGGCAGGGCCTAACTTGCCTTTTGTTCACAAAGAAAAAAAGTGTCTGGGCACGATATTAGGGACGCTCGATTATCCCGAAGTTCGGCTGTTACGGCTGCTGAGTGTGCGTGGCGAAGCACTCGACGACCAAGTTCGGCGCGTTGCCCGGATATTGGCGCAGAAAGGCGAACGTCAGGTGAATCTTTGGAGATTGTACCACCTCCTGAGCGGCGATGCGAAGAGTGCCGAGGCCGCCCGCATCGCAATCGCGCATAATTTTTACATTGCCAAACCATGATTCACGACGGGGATCCCATGACGAACAGCGACATGCTGCCAAAATTCCTGCAAATCCATTTCCTCGCGGCATGGCCCGGCGCGCTGCTCAACCGCGACGATGCCGGTCTGGCCAAGCAATTGCCGTTCGGCAATGCGACGCGGACGCGAATTTCGTCGCAATGTCTCAAGCGGCATTGGCGGACCGCCGATGACCAGCATGCGATCGACAAGCTGGCAAAGGCACATGGCGCGGACGGCGTTCGCAGCAAGTTCGCGATCGAACAGCGGGTTACGGACGGTTTGCGACAAAGGCACCCCAAGAAAGATTTGGTCGACGCGATCGAACTGGCGATCCTGAAAACGATCTATGGCGACAAGGCCAAATTGTACGATGGCACGTCGGCCAGCGTCCGCGAACGGCAGGCGCTGCTGCTCGGCCCCGTCGAACTGGCGTATCTGAAGGCGCAGGCGGAACGCTTCGCCAGCGAAACCGACGATCCGAAAGAGGCCAAAACGCTGGTTGAGACATGGGCGAAGGAACGCGACCAAAAAGGCAATCTGAAGCAGTTGCGTGAACAAAACGCACTGGCATCAAGCCTTGAAGCGGCACTGTTCGGCCGGATGGTAACGAGCGATGCGCGCGCGAACCGTGACGCCGCAATCCACGTCGCCCACGCCTTCACCGTCCATCAGGAACAGTCCGAACTCGATTATTTCACGGTCGTCGATGATTTGCGCCAGGAAGAGAGTGACGCCGGTGCCGCCGGTGTATTCGACACGCAACTGACCTCGGGCCTCTATTATGGCTATGTCGTGGTCGACGTACCGCTGCTGGTCTCGAACCTGACCGGCTGTGCGCGTGGCGACTGGGCCAGCGATCAGGACCGCGATCTTGCCGCGCAGGTCGTCGAACATCTCGTCTACCTCATCGCCGAGGTGACGCCGGGCGCGAAGAAGGGATCGACCGCCCCCTATGGTCGGGCGGAACTGATGCTAATCGAAGGAGGCGATCGCCAGCCGCGCACGCTGGCCAACGCCTTTCGCGACGCGGTGCCGCTGGTCGACAAGAACAGCAACGCTTCGCTCGGCATGCGGACAGCGCAGACAATGGCCGATTGGCTAGGTGCCATGGATGGAATGTACGACACCGGTGAAAAGCGGCGTTGGGCTGCGCTGTATCCTGCAATGCTGCCGGACGTGACCAACCACAGCCTGCGCGAACTGGCCGACTGGGCCGGTCATGTCGTGCGCACGGCAACGTTGTAAGGCGCCGGAGCGTGAGGCATCTGCTTCTCGATCTCGACGCGCCGCTGATGAGTTTCGGCGGCGATCTGGTTGATGCGTACGGGGTGGTGCGCGATTTTCCCGCCAAGTCGATGCTGGCCGGGCTGCTCGCCAACGCACTCGGCTGGGAACGGCATGATGCGGCGGCGCATGCCGCCTTGCAGGAGCGGATCGTGATGGGGTCGGTGCGGGTCGTCGCCGGACAACGGCTGCGCGAGTTCCAGACCGCGCAACTGGGCGCGAACGATCGCGGCTGGACGACGCGCGGCCGGGTGGAGGGACGTGCGGGCGGTGCGGCGACCTATAACGCGCCGCACATCCGCTATCGCGACATGGATGCCGATGCCCGCGTCCTGATCGCTTTCCGGCTGACCCCGGCGGAGGTCGCGCCCGACCTCGACACGCTGGGGGCAGCGCTAGACCGGCCGGAACGCCCGCTGTTCATCGGCCGCAAGCCATTCGTGCCGTCACGACCTCTGGTGCTGGACATCGTCGACGCGGCGACGATCCCCGCCGCGCTGGTAGACGGGCTAGCGCTGCTCAAGGACTTGCCGACGGGCTTCAACGCGGCCGCCACCCTGCCCGCGCAATGGCCGATCGGCGAAGCAGTGGACGTGGCAAGTGCGGAGGAAGAGGAACTGACCGACGAACGCCACTGGCCGGCCGGGGTCCATGCCGGACTGCGCCGGGTGATGCGCGGATCGATCGCATGGCCGGAGACGACCGCATGACGCTGCATCTCGTCCGGCTGGCGATCGACCGGCATCCGCTCGCCGTCTACGCCGCCGAGCGGCGGCTGGCCGACGATGACGGCGGCTATGCCTTGCACCATGCGCTTCGCAACCGGTTCAGCAGCGCCGCCCCGCAACCGTTCCGCTATTTCGCCGAACATCCGCGCGGTCCGCATCTGCTGGGCTATGTTGCCGACCGGTCGGCGCTTGATGATGCGGCGGCCCTTCCCTCCGCCGACGATCTGCTGCGCTCGGTCTTTCCCACACCGCCCGATGTTCAGGAAATGCCGGCGACGTGGCGCGCCGGCAGCCGCTATGATTTCGAGGTTCGCGCCCGCCCGGTCGTCCGTTTCGGCAAGAAGAAGCGCGCCGAACGGGCCGGGCGGCAGGACGCGTGGCAACGTAGCGCGAGCGAGATCGACGCCTATGTCGCGGCCTGCGAACGGGTGGTCGCGGCAGGTGGCGACAGCAAGACCGTCCATCGCGAACACGTCTATCGCGACTGGCTGCTCGCCCGGCTCGACGGGATCGCCGAAATCGAGGCGGTCGATCTGCGCATGGCGCTGCGCCAGCGCACCCGGCGCAGCCGGCATGCCACGCCCGACAAGCCGGCGCGTACCTGCCCGGTGGAAGGACCGGATGCCCTCCTCGCGGGTACGTTGCGCGTGACCGACCCCGACCGGTTCGCCGCGCTGCTGGCGCGCGGCGTCGGCCGGCATGCCGCGTTCGGCTTCGGCATGCTGCTGCTCCGGCCGCCGGGGCGGAACGGGTAGATGCTCTCCGGTCGGCTGGGCCTCGAGAAAGCCCGCATCCCGCATGCCGACCGTCAGGGGCTGGTCTGGCTCGATCGCGGGCGGCTGGAAGTTGAGAACGGCTGCCTGCGGTTCGTGACCGCGGGCGGCGGGCAGATGGCGGCCGGGGACTATCAGATCCCCTATCACGCCATCTCGATCGTGCTGCTCGGCCCCGGATCGAGCGTCACCCATGATGCGCTGCGCCTGCTCGCCCGCCACGGATGCGCGCTGGCGGCGATCGGCGACGGCGCGGTCCGCTTCTATACCGCACCGCCGCTGATGCCCGACAGTTCGGCGCTGGCGCGGGCGCAGGTGACGCGCTGGGCCGACCCCAAGTTGCGTATGGAAACCGCACGCGCGATGTACGCGATGCGCTTCGGCGAGATCGTGCGGACGCGCGAGATCGCCGTACTGCGCGGACAGGAGGGCGCGCGGATCAAGCGGGCCTATGCGCTCGCGGCCGAACGACACGGCATCGTGTGGAACGGGCGACGCTACGACCGTGAGAACCCCGAAGCCAGCGATCTTGCCAATCAGGCGATCAACCATGCCGGATCGGCGATGACCGCCGCCGCCTGCGTCGCGGTAGCGGCGACCGGTGCGATCCCGCAACTGGGCTTCGTCCACGAGGATTCGGGCCAGAGCTTCGTCCTCGACATCGCCGATCTCTATCGTCACGACGTGCTGCTCGACATCGCCTTCGGCGCCGTCCGCGAGGCGCGCGCCCGGGGTGCCGCCCCGATTGAACGTCTGGTGCGCAAACGCTCGGCATTGCTGTTCCGTCAGCGTGCCGTCATCCCCGGCATGATCGACCGGATCAAGACGCTGCTGCTCCCGGGCGAAACGCCGCCGCCGGCGCCCCCGGCGGGCATGGCCTGACGTCGATGCCGCTTACCGTCGTCATCACCCGCGACGTCGAGGATCGCTACCGCGGGTTTCTCGGCTCGGCGATGCTCGAACTGGCCCCCGGCGTCTATGCCCAGCCCCGGATGAGTGCTGGCGTGCGCGGCCGGATCTGGGCCGTGGTCGAGGAATGGCATGGCCGCCTGCGCCGCGGCAGCATCGTGATGTGCTGGGCCGAATCCGCCGCCGCCGGCGGTCTGGGGCTTGCAACGCTGGGCGAACCGCCCAAGGATGTGACGGCGCACGACGGCATCCTCCTGGTCCGCCGCGCGCTCCCCGCCCGAACGGAGGATTGAATGGATCTTTGACATTGTTAGAGAGAACAGCCAGTTGGGTGGCAGAGGCTCCCCCGCATGCGCGGGGATAGACCCTGTGCGGAGGCAGGAGCCGCCACACAGAGAACGGCTCCCCCGCATGCGCGGGGATAGACCCCCTACTCCAAAGAAAGCGAAGGTCATCCAGATGGCTCCCCCGCATGCGCGGGGATAGACCCGCGCAATTTTCGTCGGAGACTTCGTCGCCGGCGGCTCCCCCGCATGCGCGGGGATAGACCCTGGGTTGGCATGAATGGCGGGATTCCTTGCAAGGCTCCCCCGCATGCGCGGGGATAGACCCGAGATCAGCCCGTTCGGCACGTCGGTGATGATGGCTCCCCCGCATGCGCGGGGATAGACCCCCTGTTGCATCACCGGCTTTGCGCGCGTGCAGGGCTCCCCCGCATGCGCGGGGATAGACCCCGTCAGTTCGGCCGCGAGATCGACGTCGCCGGGGCTCCCCCGCATGCGCGGGGATAGACCATGATCGGCAAGCCGTGGGAAGCCGTCGAGGATGGCTCCCCCGCATGCGCGGGGATAGACCCGCCTGCTCGTGGCCGCGCAGCGGTTCACCGGCGGCTCCCCCGCATGCGCGGGGATAGACCCGCGGCCGCGCCATGGTCGGCCGTCGAAGGATCGGCTCCCCCGCATGCGCGGGGATAGACCCCCGAGCGCGACGACTTCCGTGGCATCTCCCTCGGCTCCCCCGCATGCGCGGGGATAGACCCCGGTCGCCGCATTTTTCGTCGCAAAAACGCTTGGCTCCCCCGCATGCGCGGGGATAGACCCACTGACACCAGCAATTTTCGGCGCATCGCGTCGGCTCCCCCGCATGCGCGGGGATAGACCCGTCCTCTAATGACACGATCCGATTCACTATGTGGCTCCCCCGCATGCGCGGGGATAGACCCGGGTTGTTGCTGCCCGGCGATTCGGCGTCCGTGGCTCCCCCGCATGCGCGGGGATAGACCCATCAAGGTCGGCGGCCGAGTGCCGGACTTCGGGGCTCCCCCGCATGCGCGGGGATAGACCCGTCGCGCTGACCCCCGCCAGCTTCGGCGACCTGGCTCCCCCGCATGCGCGGGGATAGACCCGTGGGTGTCGCCAGCATGGCGGCCGACGTGCCGGCTCCCCCGCATGCGCGGGGATAGACCCCTTGCGTCGCGGCTGACCAAGCTGATCGAGGCGGCTCCCCCGCATGCGCGGGGATAGACCCGGCGGCCTCGACGGATTCGACTGGCTCGCGATGGCTCCCCCGCATGCGCGGGGATAGACCCGTGCAGCAGTCGTGCGCGCCCCAGGCGAAGGCGGCTCCCCCGCATGCGCGGGGATAGACCCTGTTCGGTCGCTTTGTCGCCGGCGGCGTTGACGGCTCCCCCGCATGCGCGGGGATAGACCCTCGTAATTCCGAGCGCGACCACGGCGCAGTTGGGCTCCCCCGCATGCGCGGGGATAGACCCTTTTCAGGGCCGGTAATGGCTGCAAGCTGCACGGCTCCCCCGCATGCGCGGGGATAGACCCCCCTCCCTCCCGCCCCGGAGGCAGCGCGATGAGGCTCCCCCGCATGCGCGGGGATAGACCCGTCGGCCGCGTGCAGGCCGCGTTCAATTGCACGGCTCCCCCGCATGCGCGGGGATAGACCCGCAATCGTGGAAGCCGCCGGTGCTTTCGAGGAGGCTCCCCCGCATGCGCGGGGATAGACCCGTCTTTGCGCAACGCGGGCTTATGGCTGGCGTGGCTCCCCCGCATGCGCGGGGATAGACCCGGAGTCGAGCGGGGTTCCATCCCAGCTTGGCCGGCTCCCCCGCATGCGCGGGGATAGACCCGCGACCAGCACCGCCCCGCCGCCGACACAGGTGGCTCCCCCGCATGCGCGGGGATAGACCGCTCGACCAGATGGTCAAACAAATTCAGGAAGAGGCTCCCCCGCATGCGCGGGGATAGACCCGCAGCACCGGCGATCAGGCCAAGCCCGTAGCGGGCTCCCCCGCATGCGCGGGGATAGACCCCGCGATGTAGGTGGCGTGGCCAACAGCAGCCAGGCTCCCCCGCATGCGCGGGGATAGACCCAGGGTCGGCAAGATCGCGCCACTGACCTGTTGGGCTCCCCCGCATGCGCGGGGATAGACCCGCGTCACGGCTTGGCTGCGGCCATCTTCCTCGGGCTCCCCCGCATGCGCGGGGATAGACCCTTTGCTGAACTGGTGAAACTGGCTCGTTCCAAGGCTCCCCCGCATGCGCGGGGATAGACCCGTCACGGCGCGTCCGGTGGCCGCAACGCACCAGGCTCCCCCGCATGCGCGGGGATAGACCCGGCGACTATGCGATCGTCGAGGTGCTGGGGCAGGCTCCCCCGCATGCGCGGGGATAGACCCCCGGGGATCTCCGCGCGTGCGCGGGCTGACCAGGCTCCCCCGCATGCGCGGGGATAGACCGTCGGTGGGCGTCACAGGGCCGGTCGATGGCAAGGCTCCCCCGCATGCGCGGGGATAGACCCGGCGGACGGCATCGGCAAATGGGCGGTCGGCAGGCTCCCCCGCATGCGCGGGGATAGACCTTTCGATCCCTTCTTTCAGGCGATCTGCCGGCAGGCTCCCCCGCATGCGCGGGGATAGACCCCGCGAGCGCGACGACTTTTATCCCACCCATCCGGCTCCCCCGCATGCGCGGGGATAGACCGGTAGCACGACCTTGTCAGAGCGCATTGAGATCGGCTCCCCCGCATGCGCGGGGATAGACCCAGCAGGGTGTCGCCTTTCGCCACCCCGGCGAGGGCTCCCCCGCATGCGCGGGGATAGACCCGGCGCAGTCATCACCTACCCGTGCTTCGGGTAGGCTCCCCCGCATGCGCGGGGATAGACCCGCGGCATCGGCATCTTGGAGGTCAAGACTGCCGGCTCCCCCGCATGCGCGGGGATAGACCCACCACCACGCCGCGCATCAGGCGGCGGCCTTCGGCTCCCCCGCATGCGCGGGGATAGACCGTGGGTGCGCTCGACGTCGTCGGCGGTTTCGTCGGCTCCCCCGCATGCGCGGGGATAGACCCCGGGCCTTCGCGTCGCCGCCGGCCACCCGCGCGGCTCCCCCGCATGCGCGGGGATAGACCTCTGCTATGGGAGCGCGACCTCTCGCTGAGCGAGGCTCCCCCGCATGCGCGGGGATAGACCTCGACTTGTGGGAAGGCGATGCGACCGCCTTCCGGCTCCCCCGCATGCGCGGGGATAGACCCAAGGACAAAGACCCTGCCGAAGCAGATGGGCAGGCTCCCCCGCATGCGCGGGGATAGACCCTCACGGGCGGCGGTCATGAAGCGCCTCAGGTCGGCTCCCCCGCATGCGCGGGGATAGACCGTTCGCCGTCGGGATCCACGAACGTCGCCACGAGGCTCCCCCGCATGCGCGGGGATAGACCCCCGCTCGGTGCGGTCGTGCGCTTCGACACCAGGGCTCCCCCGCATGCGCGGGGATAGACCCGGGACGGGGCGTTTGGTGTGGGCCACGAGGTTGGCTCCCCCGCATGCGCGGGGATAGACCCCAGCTCGACGTCTGGTCGCGCTTTCCCGATTTGGCTCCCCCGCATGCGCGGGGATAGACCCGACGGCGACGTCCGTGCCGCGATCGTCGAGTTGGCTCCCCCGCATGCGCGGGGATAGACCCCGCTCGGCGATCATTGCGAAATCGAAGGTTTCGGCTCCCCCGCATGCGCGGGGATAGACCCGTACAGCACGCCGGCCACCAGCGTAACCTTGCGGCTCCCCCGCATGCGCGGGGATAGACCTTCGCCGCAGCGTCGGCGGCCGTCGCGGTGGCCGGCTCCCCCGCATGCGCGGGGATAGACCCCGGCGGATGCGGCCGGCACCTTCGTCGACGGCGGCTCCCCCGCATGCGCGGGGATAGACCCCACGGCGCACCATGGCGCGGTCGGCTCACGCAGGCTCCCCCGCATGCGCGGGGATAGACCCATGCCGGGTTCCCCCTCGATAGGGATGCAGCGGGCTCCCCCGCATGCGCGGGGATAGACCCAGCAGCGCCAAGCCCCGCAGGATGTTCCCGATGGCTCCCCCGCATGCGCGGGGATAGACCCTGCGACGCACCGCCGCCAATGGCTACCCGGTTGGCTCCCCCGCATGCGCGGGGATAGACCCGGGCCAGGACAGCGGCGAATATACTCCCACGTGGCTCCCCCGCATGCGCGGGGATAGACCCACGCCCCTCGCTCGCTATATGCAGGAGACGCAGGCTCCCCCGCATGCGCGGGGATAGACCATCGACGAAGCCGAAAGCGCGCTCGCGCGACTGGGCTCCCCCGCATGCGCGGGGATAGACCCTCGCTTCCGAAGCACGTGACGATTATCCATGGGGCTCCCCCGCATGCGCGGGGATAGACCCGCACCGGGCAGGCCGGGGCGGAATCCAGCACCGGCTCCCCCGCATGCGCGGGGATAGACCCTCGCCGTTTCCTGCCGTTCTATCCGTTCTGACGGCTCCCCCGCATGCGCGGGAATAGACCCTTGCATCCTTCGCCCTTCAGTCGGCCATCACCGGCTCCCCCGCATGCGCGGGGATAGACCCTATGTCGGGTGCTTCGGAACAGGTCGTAACGGGGCTCCCCCGCATGCGCGGGGATAGACCCCTCAACGCGTCGCTCGTCAATGCGCAGGCGGCGGCTCCCCCGCATGCGCGGGGATAGACCCGTCATCCGCCCGAGCATCTTGTCGACGTCGGAGGCTCCCCCGCATGCGCGGGGATAGACCCCCGCTCGAACCGCTCGGCCGCGCGATCGGCGCGGCTCCCCCGCATGCGCGGGGATAGACCCACCACTCCGGCCGTATTCGCTGCCGAGCTCTAGCAGCAACTGGCGGGGTTAATCTCACCCGTTGCTTCACCTGCACTCCTGGGCGACAACATCGGTCGGCCTCTGGTTGCCACTGAATGAAAGAAAGGGGTTACGTCAGCTTTAACTCGGCGATTATATCGGCCTGCAACGCATTATCAGACATCTCTACCAGACGCTCCTGGCTGTGGTCGATCCAGCGCATCATCGTCGATAGCTCGATACCCAGATTCTCCGCTAGCTCCTGCTGCGTCCGTCTGCTGGTTGCCACCAGCCGTGCCGCTTCGTGCTTATTCCTTCATGAACCGTCGCTGCTTCGTCATCGAGTTCGCCTTTTGCTTCAAGGTAACTCTCCATTTTCCGGGGGCACGTTCGTTCCGTTGCGTGCAACGGCAAGAACGCCATCAGGACGGCAAGATCGACCAGTCATCCGTTCCATGATCGTACCACAGCATCAGCACCTTGTTACTTTCGGCGTAGACGGCGACGGCGGCGGCGACCTGTTGCGTTCCGTCGGCACGGGCGTCGAGGAAAAGATACGGGTTGCCGGTGATGCCGCTGGCAAACGGTTGCTTTGGCGAGCGCACCCTGCCCACGCCCTTTTCCATGTCGATCGAAAAGCCCTGGAGCTCCTGCCCTACCCGCCCGAGCAGGATCACGCGGTCGCCATCGACCATCATCTGGAAAGCGCAACTGCGAACCGCCCGACGGGCTGAGGACGTGGAAGGTCTGCTTGGGCTTGTCGTCGTGCTGGTGTCAGGTTTCCAAGGCGGCCAGCGTACCCGTCGGACGACCAACATCGAGCTTGCGGCTACCCCATTGCTGGCCAGGGGTGTGGAAGGCGTTGGTGATCGGACTGGTCGGGAGCAGAAGATTTACGGTGCCGATACGATCGAAGAAGCCGGAGAAACTGCCCGAATAGGTGCATCCCGGGTCGTAGCGGTGTCCGTCGAACAAGTCCTTGAACATGCCATCGGCTTTCACGCCATAGATGGCGATGCCGTCGTACGCTCGTCGCCATGGACCATGATAATCGTCGCCCGCATGCCGTCCACCGTCGACACGACCAGCGGGCTGCAGCGAAGCTTGATCGGCCGCTGGGTACAAAGCGGATGGTTCCATGGGCGGGACGGCTTCAGCACGAGATAGCCTCCGCGCTCCGCTACGATAAGAAGGCGCCGATCTCCACCGTCTTGCGATCGGCCGGAAGCGTAACCGCAGGTGAAACCGAAGCAGGCACCTTTTGAGCCGCTGGATCGATACGATACCGCCGGGTTGCAAGACGTCGGCGACGGCCGGTCTGGATTCGGCGTTCGACTGTACGATGGCCTTATCCACCAGAAAGCTGTCGGTCTTCTTGATCGCCCTGACGGTTTCCAGTCTGCTGCGCAGCGTCGCGAGCTTCGTGACCATCGAATAAATCACGCGCCAGATCTCGACCCGATCGCCATCGAACCGAAGCTGGATGGCCGTTTCCGTTTCGATGTCGCTCTGGATCGTATCGCGAAGGGCCCGTAGCGTCTTCGTAGACTCATCGGTTTCACTCGCTGCCGGGACCGGCGAGCGCTTGTGAGGCACGTCGTCCTGTGTGGATCGTGGAGCCTTGTCAGGATTCTCCCTGCTCGTCGGTTCCTGCGCCAACCTGTCCTCCCCCTCGTTCTGGTTGCCGTACGGAAATGAAACGGCGGGAAGGCGGCAGCGCATTGTTCCGTCGGATTTGCTCGCGTTTTGATGCTGCCCGAACGGCAAATCTATGGCAACGGCAAAGCCCGGACGCTTCCTTGCGTTACCAGCAGACGGAGACAGGCATTGAGTATCGTCGTCACCGGAGCTGCCGGGTTCATCGGTTCGCATGTCGCGCGCCGGCTGATCGACAGCGGGCGCAACGTGATCGGCATCGATAATTTCGAGCCTTATTACGACGTCGCGCTGAAGCATGCCCGCATCGCATCGATCAAGGCGTCGGAACACGGCGGCCGCTTCACGCTGCGCGACGTGGATATTGCCGACGACGTCGCGCTCGATGCCGCGCTGGAGACCGATGCGATCGACGGGATCGTCCATCTCGCCGCGCAGGCCGGGGTGCGCTACTCGATCCTCGAACCGCGCAAATATGTCCGCGCGAACCTGGTCGGCCATCTCAACATGCTCGAGGTCGCGCGGGCGCGGCCGGGGGCGCCGTTCGTCTATGCGTCGTCCTCCTCGGTCTATGGCGGCAACACGGCGCAGCCGTTTCGGGTGGAGGACCGGGTAGATTCCCCGCTCTCGCTCTATGCCGCAACCAAGCGCGCCGACGAGCTGATGAGCGAAACTTATGCCCATCTCTACCGCATTCCGCAGACGGGGCTGCGCTTCTTTACCGTCTATGGCCCATGGGGTCGGCCCGACATGGCGATGTGGCTGTTCACCGACGCCATCCTGTCCGACCGGCCGATCACCGTGTTCAACGGCGGACGCATGGTGCGCGACTTTACCTATATCGACGATATTGTCTCCGGCGTGGTCGCGGCACTCGACCGGCCGCCGCTCGACGATGGCGAGGAAAAAGCCGGGGGCAGCCGTTCGCCGCACCGGCTCTACAACATCGGCAACAACCGGCCCGAAGCGCTGGAGACGCTGATCGCGACGCTGGAGGACGCGCTCGGCCGCAAGGCGATCCGCGACTATCAGCCGATCCAGCCGGGCGACGTGCCCAGCACCAGCGCCGACATCAGCGCGATCAGCCGCGATCTGGGGTTCAGCCCGACGACGCCGATCACCGTTGGCGTGCCGCGCTTCGTCGATTGGTATCGTGACTATACCGGACGCTAAACGCGACAGCATTTGCGCAGTGCGTCGAGCGCGCCTATCGCAGAACGTACGGTCCAACGGAGAAGGACCGGGAATATCGGTCGCCAGGACATGGTTGGCAGTAGGCACGGCGGCCGCGCTGCTGACCGGATGTGCGGGCAGTCGCGGCGGGGACTTCCCCTACAACCCGGACGGCTTCGTCGCTGATGATCCCCCGATTTAGCGTACACCTTTCCTAAGCCCATAAAGGCATGGAGGTGTACAATGCCGAAGACGAGGCGAGAGTTTTCTCCCGAGTTCAAGCGGGAGACAGTTGCCCTGCTGGAAAGCAGCGGGCGGCCGCTGATGCAGGTGGCGACCGAGGTATGGAATTCGCCATCGATGTTACGGAACTGGCGGGCAATGATCCGTAGCGGCACGGCACAGTCAAGGGTAGCGACGCCCGTGGCATCACCACTGCCGTCGCTGGCTGACCAGGCGTCGGAGATCGCGCGACTGAATCGATTTCGACTCTAGATTCTCCGGCGGGCGATGAGCGCGTCCCAGACCTTGGCATCGGGGGATAAGCGAACCACGCGATCGAGAATCCCCGCCTCGCCCCAGCGTTCGCGGCGAGCCTCGCCGATGCGCAGGCGGGTCGCCACCGCGTCCCATCGCCCGGCCCGTGCCGCGATCAGCATCGCGACGGCGGGGAACGGGTCCGCGCCGGCTTGCAATTGCCGCACTGCCCGGTCGGTGACGACACGGCGGACTTCCGCCGGACCGGCAGCGAGCGCGCGGTCCAGTCCCGCGGCGTCGCGTTGCAGCGACTGGCCCTGTCGCAACCGGGCCACGCGGACGACGTGGCGGGCATGGGCGGTGAAATCACCCTCGACCAGCGCGATGATCGAGAGACATTCATGCGCTACCGGGGAATCGGGGTGCGCCCGTTCGACCCAGTCTAGGATGGCGCGGCCTTCGGCATCGCGGCCGGCGGCCCAGAGCGCCCAGCCGTAATCGGTCATCAGCGCGATCGATCCGGGCAGCGCGAGGCGGGCGCGGTCCAGTTCGCGCAAGCCCGCGACATGGTCGCCACGGTCGGACAGGATGTTGCCGTACCAGAAGCGCGTCAGCGCATCGTCGGGATCAGCGGCAAGCGCCGCGCCGAATTGCAGATCGGCCTCCGCCCGGTCGTGATCGGCCCAATAGGCGATGAACCCCATCGCGCGGCGCGCCATCGGCAGGTCGGGGGCAAGGCGCAGCGAGCGCCGCGCCGCCACGCGGGCGCGGTCGAACGCCTCGGCATCGTCCTGCTGCGCGAACTCGCGCGACAGCAGCAGCGCCTCGGCAAGTGCCGCATGGCCCGGCGCGAAGCCGGGCGCGGCGGTCGTCACAGCCTGAAGCAGCGCGACGCCACGGGCAAGCGTGGCAGGGCTGCGCGCGGCGACCAGATCGCGCGCCATCAGGAAGCGCGACGCCACCGCCGGATCGGCCGGCAGCACGACGCCCGAGGCGCGCGGTGCGGCGGGCCACACCGTCACCAGCGCGACGATAGCGATCACCAGCAGCGCCGCCAGTATCGCCAGCAGGCGGGGACGGGGACGGCCCTGGGCGACCGGCGCGGACGTGGCAGGAGGATCAGGCGACAGCGCGGGCGGTGCCGACACGACGGTCTCGCCCGCATCCGCGCCATTGACGGGCACGCTGGCCCAGCGATCCAGTTCGCCGCGCAGGGCATAGACGGTGCCGACCCGGCCGCCGGGCAGGCGATGGACCGGCAACGCCCGTTCGCGCGCCCAGCGGATGACGGTGGTCCGGTCACGCCCGAAATAGGCCGCGATCGATTTCCAGCCATCGATCCGGTCCTCGGCGAAGCGCGACGCGACGTCCCGCTCCGGCAATGCGGTTGCGCGATCCATGTCAAATGTGGTCTGCATCGCCCCACCCCGCCCGTCTGCGCAGATGTTTACCCCGGTGGGCGGCGGCGTGCGTCCATCATCTGTTTAGGGCGTCACCGCCGGAAATGGTGACGAAGCGATGCGCCAGTGCGATCAGCGCGGCCTGTCCGCCGGTCGCGGTCTTTTCATAGATGCGGTGGAGATGGGTTCGCGCGGTCGCCCGCGCCATGCCGAGCCGGGACCCGATACCGATCAGGTCGGCATGGGTGACGACATCGTCCAGCACGCGCGCCTCGGTCGGGGTCAGGCGGTAGAAGGCGGCGATCGCGCCGATCGCGATGGTCGAGGGACGGTCGAGCCGGGTAAGGTGGACGATACAGGCGATGCCGCCGGTGTCGCCCAGATCGGCGAACCGGTCGCGGATGACCGGCAGCACCTGCACCAGCACGGGCAGCGGGGTGGCGACACCGTCCGCCAGTTCGACCGCGACCGGCTGTCCCACGGTCCGGGCGAGGTCGATCGCGCGGGCCAGCGCGGGCAGGCGCACCGGTTCGCCGTGGCGCAGCGCCAGCAGGTCGGCGGCGGCGGGATCATGGTCGATCACGCGGTGCTGGGCATCGAGCATCAGCACCGCATCGCCGCGTGCCGCGACCAGCGTGCGCAGCGCCGCCATCTGATCGATCGCGCGCGACAGGTGCGACCCGACATAGACCGCGCGGCGTAAATGCGGGACCAGCGCCTGCAACCGGTCGCGATCGGTATCGGCGAAGGGTGCCACGGCACCGCGCCGGATGAGCGCCAGATGCGCGCTCAGCCCCGGCTGTTTGAACAGGTTGACCGCCAGATTGTCGACCACGCCCATCGGCGCCAGATAGTCGCGGTAGAAGACGCTGGCGCGCACCGCCGGTTCGGCCAGCATCGCGTGCGCGGTGACGCACTGTCCCTCGGCCGCCTGCATCAACCGGGGGAACAGGATGTCGTGCTGGTGATAGCGGGTGGCATACAGGTCGAGCCACGCGGGGTCGTTGCCGAACTGCGCCTGGAACGCCGCACCGTCGGGCACGGTACAGGCGAGGAACCCCGACTGGGCATCGAACGACCGCACCAGTTGTTCGAGCAGGGTGGCGAGATGTTCGCGCCCGAACGCCGCTGCATATATATCCTCGATCCGCATCGGCGCTCCCTTTGCCCGCCACCCTATCCGCGCCGGCCCGCCACGCCCAGAGGGTCGCGCGGCGGGCCGGCCGCGCCGGTCAGTCGACGAGGAGCGGCGGGGTGAGCAGCACCGGCGACAAGGACCCGACCGTCACTGCCGCCAGCAGCGCGGCGGCCAGCGTCGGATGGTGGAAGCACACCTTGCCATCGGCGGCGACGTCGCTGAAGCGCAGCGCGAGCGTCAGTTGCGCCGAGATCACCACCGCATGATAGATGGCCGCGATCAGCAGCGAGGCGATCGCCGCCCCCGCCGCGACCGCCATCGGCCCGAGGCCCGACACCGCCGTCGCCAGTTCGGCGATCGGCGCGATGTTGAGCGCGGTGGCGACCCCCGAATGGAACGTCGCCAGCAGCGACAGCGCGGTGCCGAGCGCGTCGGCGGTGTCCGCCCCGACCCGGTCGAGCGTCAGCGAACGGGCGCAGGCGGCATCGATGCAGATGTTGACGCCGAAGGGGATGCCGAAGCCCGCGACCAATGGCAGCGCGGCGATGCTCCATTCGCCTTCGATGAAGCAGCGGAACGGCCCCAGTTCGGACAGCACGCCGTCGAGGTGCCGCCGCAGCAACTGTACCGCGCGCAGCACGTCCTGCGACTGCATGATGCCTTCGCGGATCTGGCGGATGAAATCGGGTTCCTTCAGCTCCGGGATCGGCAGGGTGGGCAGGTCGAACCGGTCGGGCAGATAGCCGCGCAGCGGGGCGGTGCATTCGGTCACTTCGCGCGTGACTTCATCGACGATGGTCGACCAGACGGTGATCGTGCCGACCACGATGTCGACGAACCCCTTGCCCACGCAATAGGTCGCGGCACAGACCCGCGCGGGCTGGAACGAGGGATCGCCGGCGCCGAACCATCCGCAGGCCCCGTCCCTGTCGCGCACCGTCTCGTCGAAACACTTCGCATAGCGTTCCTGCGCCGACATCCAGACGTCGACCGTTTCGCGCACCCGGCGTTCGACCGATTCGGTGATCGTGGTGGTCGTGCAGTTGGCGGCGCTGCCCAGATCGTCCCAGACCTGCCCGATCGTCGCCATCTGCCGTTTGCCGACCGGCTGTTTCTTCTGCGCGGCCAGCACCGGGAAGGCGGTGGCATAGGCTGAGCGGAGCTGCATCGCGCTGCGCGTCCAGCCCTTGTTGCCGCGGATCAGCTTGACCAGCGCGGCGACATTGCCTTTCAGCGGGCGCGGCTTGTCCTTGCCGACCGCGAACCCCTCAGCGGTCAGCGTCAGGCCGGTGGCCTCGTCGCCGAGGCGGATCGTCGCCATCCGCCCACCGAAATCGAACAGGCCGTTGCCATCGGCCGAGCGGATCAGGAACGGGCAGAGTTCGCCGTCGATCACCGTGGCGCGCACCAGCCCCCATGGTCCCTTGATCCCGTCGGGGATGGCGGTGAACAGCGCGGGCAGCTTGACCGGTGCCTTGGTGAAGCGTGGCTGCGCGGCGATCGGTGCGCCGATGCCGAACAACCCGCCAACGGCGGTGGTGCCGGCCAGCAGGTGGCGGCGGGACAGGACAGACGTCGAGGCAGGGGTGGTCATGACGGATACTCCGGGGTTCGAACGGGAAGGACGGGATGGACGGGGCGCGCGCGACGGATCATTCGCGCCCGTCCGCGATGCGGTTGTCGGGAATGGCATCGCCCGGGACTGCCTTGCCCGTCGCCTCGGCGCGGGCACGGGCGAGCAGATCGGTGATCGCCGCGCGGTCGCCGGCCGGCGCGGTCAACGGCGGACGGTTGACCAGCCCGGCGGGCACCGAGACGCGCAGCACGCCGCCGGCGGCACCGGGACGGATGGCGGTGCGCGCGGCGATGGCGCGGGCCATGGCGGCGGCCTGTGCCTTTTCCCTCGCGCTGCGCTTCGCGGCGAGTATCGCCCATTTGCGGCGGATGTCGCGCACCGCGTCGCGCAGCGCGATCTCATAGGCCGGCCGGTAGGTGCTGACATGGCCGGTGCGGGTGGGATGGACGATGCCATAGGCATCGCCCTGCATCGCGAACGACGCGACCAGGTGGTTGTTGAAATAGGGTTCGCGATCGTTGCACAGCCCGTGGCCGCGCGCGCGATCCGCCGTCGCCACCACCGACCATTTCGCCCCGTCGCCGACCGCGCCGCGGATCGCGGCGTTGAGCGGGCGCAGGAACGCCGCGTCGAGTGCCGCGAATTCCGATCGCGGGCTGAATGGCGGCAGATCGCAATAGGTGCCGTCCGCCCCGCGCATCGGATCGGCATATTCGGACACCAGCACCCGGTCGTAGGTGAAGTTCGCGTCGAACGCCTGGCGCAGACTGGCATAAAGCTGCGGCACGTCCTGCGCGATGCGGCGACGCAAATTGGCGCCGGCTTCGTCGTCCGGCCCCATGACGCCCGGCAGGACGAGGTAATCCCGGACGAAATCGCCGAAATCGACGTCGTTGCCGCCGCCCGACACCATCGCGATGTTCAGTTCGGCATAGCCATTGTCGGCCAGCCAGTCGCGGACCACCGCCAATTGCGGCCGGACCGGCGTCTGCAGATTCGTCTGGACCTCTTCCCAGATCCAGCTCGGCCGGAGTTGCGACAGCAACAGCCCCTCGGTGATCTGCGCGCCCGAACAGGCGACGTTCTTGAACGCGATGGCCGTTTCTGGATTTTCGTCGATGATCGTGGCGACGGCGCGCGCCTGCCCCGAATTGCCGCTGCGATGGCACAGTTCATTGTCCCATTTCGCCCCGGTGCGATACGGCGCGCCCTCGCCGCTGGCATAGGAATCGCCCAGATTGGCGATGGTCAGCTTGTCGGGCATGACGAAGGCGACGACCGGGGATTCGACGAGGGCGGCCCCACGCGCCTTCACCACCTTGTAGAAGACGCGGTCGCCCGACGACAGCTTGCGCGCGCGGACGTCCTGCGCGTTGGGCGTCGTGTTGTCGGAGTGGGGAAACACGAAGCGCGCTCGCGCCACCCCCTCGGCCGAGGTCGCGGTGATCGCGACGCGGCCGCGCGGCTGCTGGCCGGTCAGCGTCGCCGCCCGCACCTCGGCCGCATCGTCGCCATAGACGACCCAGATCGCGATATTGGCCGAGGTGTCGCCGGGATCGAGCTTCACCGCCAGCGGCAGCGCGCGGTCGCCGGGGCCGAACGGCACGTCGTCATAGGCGACGAACTGCGGCGGCGCGTCCTGCGCCAGTGCCGGCAGCGCGGTGGCGGCGAGGAGCAGCGCGAGCGCGCGGGACAGGGTCCTGGACATGTCGGAAATCCTTTCGGGTCAGCGATGCGAGGGGAGCAGGAGGTCGGACAGCATCTCGCCCGCCGCCTGCACCGCGTCGGGAAAGGGCATGGTCACGTCGCCGCGGGTCATGCGGGTAAAGAAGCGTGTGCGCTCCAGCCGGGCGGCGGTGGCGGCGGCGTTGCTCGCCGGGTCGACCACCTGCGTCCACAGCCGGGTCAGCCGCGCGGCATGGTCGCCGCGCGCGAACGGGCGCGCGGCGATGCCGGTCGCACGGGCGGGGGTGACGAGCACGATCACCGCGTCGCGCCGCTGGGTGCGGGCACGCTCGTGGAACAGGTTGCCGACCACCGGCAGGTCGCCGAGGATCGGGGTCTTGGAAAAGGTCGCGTCGTCGACGGTTTCGTTGAGGCCCGAGAGCAGCAGCGTCTCGCCGAAGCGGATCTCGGCGGTGGCCAGCACTTTCTGCCGGAAGGTGGTCAGCGCCTCGCTGAACGAGCCCGCCGGGTCGGCGGTGACAAAGCTGCGCTCCGCCTCCACCTTGACGCGGGTGCCGGTGGCGGTGATCTCGACCGGGGTGACTTTCAGCGCGACGCCGATGTCGATCTGTTCGAGCGAGCCCGACTGGATGCCGTTGACCGCGACCTTGATCGTACGGCCGACGAAGAACTCGCTGGCCTCGCCGCGATAGGCGGTCAGTTGCGGGCGGGCGACGACCGAGTAGAATTGCCCGCCCCGGCTGAACAGGTTGAGGTTGTAGTTGAGCTGCGGCACGCCGATCGCGCTGGTCAGCACGCGCTGATATTCGTTGGTGCCGCCGCCCGCGCCGTCGTCGCGGGTGGTGCGGGTGCCGGTGCGGGTCAGGCCATATTGCAGGCTCAGCCCGTCGAGCAGGTTCATCCCCGTCCGCTCGCGTCGGGTGTTCTGCGACAGGATGATCGCGACGTCGACCGAGACCTGGCCGGGCACGCCGTCCTCGACCACCGGTGCCGGATCGGGCGCGGCGTCGAGCGCGGCGGTGCGTTCGATCTGCGCCACGCGCGCGCCGGTGGGGGCGGCGAGATCGGGGGCGACCACCTGTAGCCGGGCGAGGCGGGCGCGGGCGGCGGCGGGATCGCCCGCTGCTGCTGCTGCCAGCGCGGCGAGGCGCAGCAGCCCCGCATCGCGTTCGCCGTCGATCGTCGTCGCGCGGGTCGCCGCCAGCATCGCCAGCGCCGGATCGCCCGCCATATAGGCCGATGCCGCCAGCGCGCCGAGCAGCCGCGCGTCACCCGGACGGAGCGCGGCGGCGCGGGCGAAATGCTCGCTCGCCTCGCCATAGCGACCCTGATCGAACGTCGCCCGGCCCGCGAGGGCGGCCGGCCACATCTCCCCCGGATCGGCACGGGCCGCGATCTCATAGCCGGCCAGCGCCAGATCAGGGGTGTCGCCGCGCACCTGCGCCGACTGGTGATAGGCGAGCGCCAGCAGCGTCTGCGCGGTCGCGTCGCGCGGCTGGCGCGAGGCGAGTTCCGACAGCATCGGGATCGCCCCCGCCGGATCGCCCGCCCGGAGCGCCGCCACGCCGTCGCCGCGCAGGACGGCGGGGGTCAGGCCCGCCGGATCGATCCGGGGCTTCGCCGCCAGTGGCGAGGCGAGCGCCAGCAGGGTTATGCCCGCCGCCACCGCCCCCGATCGTCGTGCCGCACCGATGTCGCCCCGCATTCGCCTGCCCCCTGTCTGCTGTGCGGCAAGGATGGCGGATCAGGCGGAGGGCAAGGAACCGGGCAAGGGGTGGCAAACAGTGGTAATCGGTGGAAACCACCGGGTGAGGCGGTGTCCCGGAACGACCTGCGCGGTGCCGTCAACGTCCGGCCGGGTCGTCGTAACGACGATCCGCCGGGACCGGGTCTGGAGAATGTGGCGGGAACTCGGTCGAGGATCTACGCCAGCCGAGCGCCGACGCCTGCCGGAAACCCGTGTCCCCGCGATGCGCGCGTTGCGCGACGGCGGATCAATATTTGATCGCGGACGGTGGCGTGGCCCGGTCCAGCACCCGCCGCAGGACGAACGAGCTGCGGATCTTCGCGACATTCGGCAGGATCGATAGTTCCTGACGATAGGTTTCGTCATAGTCCTCCAGCGAGGTGACATGCACCAGCGCCAGAAAATCGACGTCGCCTGAAACGAACCAGCATTTCGACACCGCCGTGCAGCGCTGGATCGCCTGCTCGAACTCCCCGATCGCCCGGTCGGATTGCGAGGCGAGTTCGATCTGGACGAGGATCAGCAGGCCATACCCGATGCGTCGCAGATTGATGTCGGCCGAATAGCCGGCGATCACGCCGCTTTCCTCCATCTGCCGGCGGCGGCGCGCGACGGCGTTGCTCGACAGCCCGGCTTCCTCGCCGATCGCGACATCGCTCGACCGCCCCTGCGACGAAAGCACGCGCAGGATGCGATAATCGATTCGATCGAGATCAACCGCGTCGGTTTTCGTCATCCGATCATCCTTTCGCTGCAATATCGTGCATCGATACATGATTTCCGGGGAAAGATTGGTGAGAACCCCCATCCGGTTTGGTGTTAGCAAGCGCACAATGGAATCCGAAAGAGATTCCGCACCGCCACAACGGCATCACGCAGGGGTGAAAGCAGTCATGAAGCTGGGGGCTACATCATGCGCTATCATACCGGAGTATCGTCGCTCGTTCTTTCCATCGCGCTGATTTGCGGCACCGCCGCATCCGCGCAGACCACGCCGAAGCGCGGCGCGCAAAGCGCCGCGCCCGATCCCGTATCGACCGATCCCGACGCGGCCCCGCTGCCCGCGACCGATCCGGTCGTGCCGGACGCCGACGACGACGCCATCGTCGTCACCGGTTCGCGGCTGCCTTCCGAATTTTCGCTGACCGCGCCGGTGCAGGTGATCCGGGCCGATACGGCAGCCAATGCCGGCCTGGCCACCGCCGCGGAAATGGTCGCGCGATCGACGGCGGCGCTGGGCACGCAACAGGTCAACAACCAGATGGCGGCGACCGGGGCGGGCGGCATGGTCGTCAGCGGCGGCGCGAACGTCAGCACCATATCGCTGCGCAACCTGTCGGCAATCCGCACCCTGACCCTGCTGAACGGACAGCGCATCGCGCCGTCGGGCACCGGCAGCCAGGTCGCGCCGGTCGATTACAATGTCATTCCGGCGATCGCGCTCGACCGGGTCGAGGTGCTGACCACCGGCGCATCGTCGGTCTATGGATCGGACGCGATCGCGGGCGTCGTCAACGCGATCACCCGCAAGGGCGGCAACGGGCTGGAGATCGGCGGCTTCGGGCGCGTGTCGCAGGCGGGCGGCGGCGAGTATCTGAACGCCAACGCCTATTGGGGCCGCAATTACGAGAATTTCTATGCGTCGCTGGCGGTCGAATATGACCGGCAATACGAACTGAACCTGAAGGACCGGGCGGAAACCGCCTGCGCGCAGGACTTCGTCTATTCCTCGACCAGCGGCGAGCGGGTCGATGCCCGCGACCGGTCGGGCAACTTCCGCTGCTACAACCATAATCCGACCGGCATCTTCTTCGATCCCTATTGGTATGGCGGCAGCTTCACGCTCGATCCGGGCCGGGCCAACGGCCCCTACCCCGCCGCCGCGCTGAACCTGCAATCGCTCGCCAATCCCGCGACCGCGCCGCTGCGCGACTGGGTACGCACCAACCGCGCCGGCTTCCCCGACACCTTCGCCTATTCGCCCAATACCAGCCGCGCGTTCGAGGAAGCGGATTCGATCTCGCCGTACAGCCGGCTCAATGCGTTCTTCTCGGCCGGGTTCGACGTTGCGGGGCACAGCGAATTCTATCTGACCGGCCTGTATTCGCATCGCGAATCGACGTCCAATAGCTGGTATTTCCTCTATCCGCTGCTGGCGGCGACCAATCCCAACAACACCGTCGGATCGGCGCTGATCGCCGCCAGCGGCGGCAATTCGCCCGGCGTCGTCGGGCCGCAGGTCGTGCACCCGTTCCGCGCCGAACAGAGCGTCGATTTCGCCCAGGCCAGCTTCGGCTTGCGCGGCACCTTCACCGGCGGCGCGCTCAAGGGGTGGCGCTACGACGCCAATGCCCGGGTCGGCCTGTCGCGCGGCACCTATGGCCAGACCTTCTATTATCAGGACCGGCTGAACGCGGCGACCGCGCCGGGCACCGCCTGCGACGCGCGCCGGATCACTATTTCCGGCCCAACGCCGTGCGTATCGATCCCGTGGCTGACCAAGCGGTTCCTCGTCGACCAGAACTGGAGCGATGCCGAACGCGGTTTCCTCGAAGGCTATGAGGAAGGCCATACCCGCTACGACCAGTTCGCGCTGGAGGCGAGCCTGTCGGGCACGCTGTTCACGCTGCCCGCCGGCGACGTGGCGCTCGCGGTCGGCGGCACGGTCAGGACCGACGATCTCGACGACACGCCGGGCTACAACGCCCGCAACCAGAATTATTTCGCCTTCTCCACCGCCGGACGCACGGCGGGGTCGGACACGGTGCGCGAGGTGTACGGCGAACTGGGCGTCCCGCTGCTCGCCGGCCTGCCGCTGATCCGCAGCCTGCAAGTGACCGCATCGGGGCGCTATACCGATTACAGCTCCTATGGATCGAACGGCACCTACCGGGTGGCGGGCGCGTGGGAGGTGGTGAAGCCGATCGCGCTGCGCGCTTCCTATGGCACGTCGTTCCGCGCGCCGACGATCTACGAACTCAACCTCGCCGACCAGACATCGTTTTTCGGTTATACCGACCCCTGCCAGCGCTATGGCGAGGGGGCCAACGCGACCGTCGCCGCCAATTGCCGCGCCGATGGCTTCGCCGCCGACTTCACCCCCGCCAACATCACCTCGATCCGCGGGATCAGCGGCGGCGGCGCGGGCAATCTGAAGGCGGAGACGTCGACCAACCTCAACTTCGGCGTGGTGGTGCGGCCCGGGTTCGCCGGCTTGCAGCTCGCGGTCGATTATTACGACATCCGCGTCCGCAACCAAGTGACGACCTTCGGCGTGTCGAACATTATCGGCAGTTGCTACCGGCTGAGCGGCCCCGAGCGGCAAAGCTTCTGTTCGCAGATCACCCGCGATCCGGTGACGCGGGCGATCACCGAAGTGTCGAACCGCTATCTGAACCTGTCCGAACAGCGCGCACGCGGCATCGACGTGGCGCTGCAACTGGCGGTGCCGCTGCCCGGCGAGGTCCGGCTGGGCTTCGAACTGCGCGGCACCCGTGCGCTCGAAACCTCGGTCACGCGCGACGCGCTGAGCGCGAAACTGGAGCGCAACGGCCTGTCGGGCTTCCCCGAACTCAGCGGCTATGCAGAGGCGAACCTGAGCTGGCGCAAGCTGAGCTGGTTCGTCGGCGCGAACTATATCGGGAAGGTCGACGACACGCGCTACTGGACGGACGAGGAAGCGTTCGTTCCCGGCACCGATCATTTCCGCTTCTACGGCGGCTATGCGGGCCGCAACACCTATGGCAATTCCAACGACTTCGCCGAAGTGGTCGAGAAGCTGTCGGTGCCGGCCTATGTCACCGCCTACACCTCGCTGCGCGCGCAGGTGCTGGAACGCACCAACCTTCAGGTCGGCGTGACGAACCTGTTCGACCGGCGACCGGCGGTGATCGGCCCCGATGCCTTCACCTATCGCATCGGATCGGTCGCGGGGAACCAGTACAACCTGACCGGCCGGTCGTTCTTCGTCCGGTTGAAGCAGGGCTTCTGATCCGCCAGGGGGCCGGGCGTGGCGACACGCCCGGCCCCTTGCCAGTTTCGCGTTTCGCATGGATGTTGCCCGCATGATCGCCCGCCTCGCCGCCTTGTTGCTGGCCACCGCCGCCGTGCCGCTCGCCGCACAGGATTCCGCCGCCCCCGTACCGCGACCGATGCTGTCCGAACCGGCGCTGTCGCCCGACGGCACGACGATCGCGTTCGTATCGGGCGGTGACATCTGGGAAGTGCCTGCCGCCGGCGGGATCGCCCGCCTGCTCGTGACCGATCCGGCGACCGAGGGGCGGCCACGCTATTCGCCCGATGGCCGCCGCCTCGCCTTCACCTCCAACCGGGGTGGCAGCACCAACATTCATGTCCTGAACCTCGACAGCGGCGCGATCACCCGGCTGACCTATGCCGAGGCGAACGAGGAGCTGGACGGCTGGTCGGGCGACGGCCGGTGGCTCTATTTCGCATCGAGCGCGGGCGACGTCGCGCGCCAGAGCGATATTTTCCGCGTGCCGGTCACGGGCGGCACGCCGCAGCAGGTCAGCGGCGAACGCTATCTGTCCGAGTTTCAGGCGGCGCCCGCGCCCGATGGCGGCCGGATCGCGCTGGTCGCGCGCGGCATCGCCAATGCGCAATGGTGGCGCAACGGCCACAGCCATATCGACGAGAACGAAATCTGGCTGAAACAGGCGGACGGCACCGGAGCCTATCGCCTGCTGCTGGGCGACGGGGCCAAGCACGCATGGCCGATCTGGTCGGCCGATGGCGGGGCGATCACCTATATGAGCGACCGCGACGGCACCGAGAATCTGTGGCGGGTCGCGTTGACGCCCGGCGCGGTGCCGCAGCAACTGACCCGCTTCACCGATGGCCGGCTGCTGTTCCCCTCGGGTGCGCAAGCAGGCGGTGACATCGTGTTCGAACGCGACATGGGCGTATGGCGGTTCGATGCCGCGACCGGCGCTGCGGCTCCGGTGCCGATCCGCCTGCGCGGTGCCCCCGCCGCCGAACCGCGCCGCCATCAACGCTTCGCCCGCTTCGATCGCATGGCGCTGTCGCCCGACGGGCGCAAGGTCGCGCTGATCGCGCATGGCGAGGTGTTCGCCGCCGCGGCGAAGGACGGCGGCCCGGCGCAGCGCATCACCACCAGCCTCGCCGCCGAGCGCGAGGTCGCGTGGTCGCCCGATTCGCGCCGTCTGCTCTACGTCACCGAAGCGGGGCAGGATCGCCGCCTTGCGCTCAGCGACATCGCCGGCGGGCGCGAAACCATGTTGACCAGGGCCGGCGTCGCCGTCGCGCCGTCATGGTCGGGTGACGGCCGTGCCATCGCCTATGTCCGCAACCGCCGCGAATTGCGCGTCTATCGCCCGGCGCAGGGCAAGGTCGCGGCCAGCGACACGCTGCTGTTCACCGGCGCGCTGGCGGTGGACGAGGACGGGCCGCGTCCGGTGTGGTCGCCCGATGGCGCGTGGATCGCCTTCCCGGTGCGTGACGCGCGGTCGTTCGTGAATGTCCATGTCGTGCCGGCGGCGGGTGGCGCGGCGCGACAGGTCGGGTTCCTCGCCAATGGCTGGCTGGGGCAGATCGCATGGTCGCCCGATGGCCGCTACATCCTGTTCGACACCGCGCAGCGGACCGAACCGTCGCGCATCGTCCGCATCGACCTGATCCCCCGCGTGCCGCGTTATCGCGAGGATCTGTTTCGCGGGCTGTTCGACGACACGCCCGACGCGACGCCCGATGCCGCCAAGGCCGCCGCGCCGAAACCCGTCGCCGATGCCGCCCCGGTCCGCCCGATGGTGCGGATCGAGTGGGACGGCCTGCGCGATCGCGCCAGCGTGCTGCCGCTGGGGATGAGCGCCGAGGCGCCGGTGATCGCCGCCGACGGCAAGACGCTGGTGTTCCGCGCGCAGGAACGCGAACGCGACAATCTCTATCGCTACAGCCTCGACGAACAGGCCGCCACGCCGCCGTCGGCGCAACAGATCACCGCCAACGACCGGCCCAAGGGCGATTTCGACCTGTCGGGCGACGGCAAGCTGCTGGCGTGGCTGGAGGACGGGCGGGTGATGACCACGCCGCTCGCCGAACCGAAACCGCAGATGGTCGACATCGGCGCGGAGATGGACGTCGATTTCGCCGCCGAACGTGGCATCGTGTTCGATCAGGCATGGGGCACGCTTGATCGCGGCTTCTTCGATCCCGGCTTCACCGGGCACGACTGGCGCGCGATCGGGGCGCGCTTCCGCCCCTATGCGCTGGCGGCGGCGACGCCCGACGAACTGCGCCGGGTCATCAACCTGATGTTCGGCGAACTGAATGCGTCGCATATGGGGATCAACCGCCCGATGCGCGGCGACGGCGCGCTGCCGGTCGACCGGGTCGGCAATCTCGGCGTCACCTTCGATCCCGCCGCTGCCGAGGCGGGACGCGGGCTGGTCGTCGCCACGCTGGTGCCCAACGGCCCGGCGGCGGTCAGCGCGGCGATCGCGCCGGGCGACCGGATCGTCGCGATCGACGGGGTGGCGATCGGCCCGCACGACAATCTCGACGCGCTGCTCGACCACCGGGTCGGCGACCGGGTGAGCGTGACGATCGATCGCGGCGGCACGCGCCGCCAGACGGTGGTCCGCCCGGTTTCGGCCAGCGTCGCCGCCGGGCTGCGCTACCGGGCATGGGTGGCGGAGCGGCGGGCGATGACCGAACGGCTGTCGGCCGGGCGATTTGGCTATGTCCATATCCCCGACATGTCGGCGGAATCGCTGACCCAGCTCTATCTCGACCTCGACGCCACCAATCAGGCGCGACAAGGGGTGGTGATCGACCTGCGCCACAACGACGGCGGGTTCGTCAACGGCTATGCGCTCGACGTGTTCGCGCGGCGCAACTTCCTGACCATGCAGACCCGCGGCCAGCCACCGGTGCCCAGCCGCCAGGCGCTGGGCCAGCGCGCGCTGGGGCTGCCGACGGTGCTGCTGACCGACGAATCGTCGCTCTCCGACGCGGAGGATTTCACCGAGGGCTATCGCACGCTGGGGCTGGGCAAGGTCGTCGGCCAGCCCACGGCGGGCTGGATCATCTATACCAGCCCGACGGCGCTCATCGACGGATCGATCATGCGCGTGCCGCACACCCGCATCCGCGATACCGCCGGCCGCGACCTCGAAATGCACCCACGTCCGGTCGATGTCGACGTCACCCGCCCGCTTGGCGAGAGCGGCGATGCGCAGTTGATGAAAGGTATCGAAGTGCTGGGGTCGGGGCAGCCCATGCCGCCGATCGCGAGGGGAAGCAGGTGAAAGGCTGCAAGCGGTAGGTCGAGCCTGTCCGACAGCCGCGCCGCCTGCGTCGGCCTGATCGGCGTCGCCGGGTTCATGCTTTCGACAACGCCATGTTCGCCGGGGTGAGGGAGCACCGATTCGGGCTGTCGCTGTCGCGTCATATCGGTCGACTAGGAGCGGCCGTGACGTTCGAGGGTAACGGGTGTGAGCTGGCTCCGCGACATTGACCGATGGTTCATGGCCGAGGTGCTGCCGTTCGGGCCGGCCTATGTTCGCAAGGCCGCGCTGTTCTGTGGTGCGGGCGAGGCGGACGATCTGGTGCAGGAGGCCTATGCCCGCGTGCTGGCCGTCGCCGATTATCGCGCAATCCAGCATCCCCGCGCCTTCGTCCTGACCATCGTCCAGAACCTCGCAATCGAGCGGCTGCGCCGGGCGCAGGTGGTGTCGATCGATCACCTGGCGTCGATCGACACGCTGGTGCTGGCCGATCCGGCGCCCGATGCCTTCTCGGTCGCATCGGCGAAGTCCGATCTCGATCATCTGCTGCAATTGATCGATGCGTTGCCGCCGCAATGCGCGCGCGTCGTCCGGCTGCGCAAAATCGACGGCCTCTCGCCGGGCACGATAGCGGAAAGGCTTTCCATCTCCGTCTCTACCGTGGAAAAGCATCTCGCCAAGGGATTGTCGCTGCTCACCACGGCGATGCGTTCGACGGAATCGGGCGCGCAAGAGAATAGCCGGACGGAATGGACCAGCACGCACAAGGCACGGAACTGACCGACACGGCGGCGGCATGGCTGGTGGCGCTCGACGCGGGTACGGCGGACCGTGCGGCGTTCGAGGGGTGGCGCGATGCCGATGTCCGGCACGCAATCGCCTTTGCCGAGGTCGCCGCGACCTGGCGGGCGCTGGATGGCGTGCGCGCGCTGCGACCGTTGCAGCAGCAGGCACCGCCGCCGCCCCCACCCCGGCGTCATCCGCGGCGCGCCATCCTGCGCGGTGCGATCGGCACCGGCGTCGTGGCGGCGATGGGCGGCGGCTTCGCCTATAGCGCCTATGCTCGCGAACGTGCCGTCACCGATGTCGGCGAACGCCGGACGATCCGCATCGACGACCAGTTGACGGTCGATCTCAACACCGACAGCATCCTGTATTGGCGAATCGGTGGCGACCGACCGATGCTGTGGCTCGACCGGGGCGAGGCGGCGATCGACTGCCGCAGCGATGCGACGCCGGTCGAATTGCGGACGTCCGCCGGGCGGTTCGTGCTTGGTAGCGGGTCGTTCAACGCCCGGCTTGGCGGTGCGGCATGTACGCTGACCGTGCTCGAAGGCAGCGGGACCGGCAACGGCCGGACCGCGCGTACCGGCCAACGGCTGTTGCTGGCGGGCGGGACGGCACGCATCGAACCGGGCGATGATGCGGCCATCGATCGGCTGCGTGGATGGCGACAGGGGGTACTCGTGCTCGAGGGCGACCGGCTCGATGCCGCGCTCGCCGAATATAACCGCTATCTGCGCGACAAGATCAGGATCGGCGAACCGGGGCTGGCCGGTCTGCGCATTGGCGGACGGTTCTCGAACGGCGACGTTCGCGAATTCCTGGCAGCGATGCGGGCCAGCTTCGGCATCGCCGCGCGTCGCGACGCCAACGGCACGATCATTCTGGTCACTGCGTAAATAAATTTGCCGAAGCGATAGCGGTTCGTCCCCGACCACCCGTCCTGCATTCCGAACGACACATTGTTCGGGGGATTGCATGTTTCGGTATCTGAACGGCGTCGCGCTGCTGTGCGCGGCGGTGCCCGCTGCTGCGCAGGTTGCGGAGCGGACCTATCATTTCGACATCGCGGCAGGTGACGCCACCGTCGCCTTCAACCGCTTTTCACAACAGGCGGGGGTGCAGATCCTGTTCCCCTATGATGCGCTGGCCGGACGCAGGGTGAAGGCATTGCGCGGTTCCTATACCCGCGACGCCGCGCTCCGCCACCTGATGGCCGGGCAGCCGCTTGAAATCCGCACGCGGAGCGCGACGATGATCGCGCTCCGCGCGGTCGCGCCTGCCGCCGCACCGCGCCCGACGACCATCGGTGCAGCGACCGCGCCCGAGCCGGAACCGCAGGAGATCATCGTGCTTGGTCGCGGCCAGTCGCGCCAGAGCCAGACGCTGTCGCCGCGCGAACTCGCCAAGGAAGCGCCCGGCACCTCGCCGTTGCAGACGCTCGCCAAGCTGCCCGGCGTCGATTTCGTGTCGTCCGACCCGCTGGGTGCGTATGAATGGGCGCAACAGATCACTATCCGCGGCTTCACCACCGACCAGATGGGCTATACGCTCGACGGCGTCCCGCTGGGCAACATGCAGTATCGCAACAACAACGGCCTGGCGATCGGCCGCGCCCTCATTACCGAGAACAACGGTGCGGTGACGTTGTCGCAGGGCAGCGGCGCGCTGGGCACCGCCTCCACCAGCAACATCGGCGGCACGATCGATTTCACGTCGTTGCCGCCGGCCGACAGCTTCGGCATCGACCTCGCCCAGACCTATGGCAGCGCGGATACGTGGCGCACCTTCGCCCGGGCGAACAGCGGCATCCTGCCCGGCGGCGGGCGCGTGGCGCTGTCCTTTGCGCATCAGAATACCGGCAAATGGAAGGGGTCCGGCAAGCAGAAACAGGACCAGTTGAACGTCCAGTTCGTGCAGCCGATCGGCGACGCGATCACCTCGACCACCTATCTCAACCTGCAGGATCGTCGCGAGGACGATTATGCGGACGTGTCGTTCGATCTGGTCAACCGGCTGGGCTGGGACGTCGACAACGTGACCGACAATTTCGCGCTGGCCGAGGCGCTGGCGCGCGCACTCCAGAACGGAACCGCCGTACCCGCACCCTATAAGAATGCCGACGACGTCTATTACAACGGCGGCGGCGTACGGCGCGACATGCTGGCGTATGAAAAGCTCGCCTATCGCCTGTCGGACGCGATCAGCGGCAGCACGACCGTCTATTGGCATCTCGACAAGGGTATCGGCACCTTCGCCAGCCCCTATGACCCCTCGCCCGCGGCATTCGGCGGGTCGCCGGTTTCGGTATCGGCGGTCAAATACGACATCAACCGCAAGGGGTTGATCTCCCGCCTTGCCGCCGACCTTGGCGATCATCATGTCGAGGGCGGGATCTGGATCGAGGACAACCGTTTCCATCAGCAGGCGTATTATTACGGGTTGCAGGCGGGCGTCGCACCGCGCCGGTTCCAGAAATTCTACGAAAATCCGTTCTTCACCCGCTGGAACTATCGCTTCACGACGAAGATCACGCAGGTGCATCTGGGCGATACGTGGCAGGCGAGCGAGGCGCTGAAACTGAACGCCGGCGTGAAGGCGCTCGTCACCAGCAACACGGCGGAGACGATCACGAGCCGCCAGCCGATCGACGGCACGATCCGCGCGACCAACTGGTTCCTGCCGACCGTCGGTGCGCTCTACCGGCTCGATGCGCACAACGAAGTCTTCGCCGACTATACGCGCAACATGGCGGGCTTCGTCGCCTCCGCCGCGAGCGGCCCGTTCTCGACCACGCAGGCCGGGTTCAACTTCATCCGCGACGATCTGAAGCCCGAGACGACCAGCACGATCGAGGGCGGCTATCGCTATCACGATGCCGCGCTGCAATTGTCGCTCACCGGCTATCATGTCCGCTTCGCCAACCGGCTGCTCGCATCGTCGATCAGCGCGACGATCGTCGGCAACCAGAATGTGCTCCAGAACGTCGGCAGCGTGACGTCGCGCGGCGTAGAGGGCGCCGCCAACTGGCGGTTCGCCCCCGACTGGTCGTTGTACGGAAGCTGGGGCTATAACGTCGCGACCTATGACGACGATGTCGCGGTGCCCGGCCGTGCGCCGGTGGCGATCGCGGGCAATCAGGTCGTCGCCTCGCCGCGCAACACCGGCAACCTCGAACTGGCGTATGACGACGACCGGTTGTGGGGACAGGTAAGCGGCCATTATCGCAGCAGCCGCTATTATACCTTCACCAACGACCGCCCGGTGCCCGGCGCAGCGACGGTCGACCTTTCGGCAGGCTATCGCCTGACCGGCACGAAGGCCCGGCCCGGTGCCGAGCTGCTCGTCAATGTCGTGAACCTGTTCGATCGCCGCTATTATGCCTCGCTCGGCACCAGCGGTTTTCGCAACAGCGACCCCGGCGGCACCTATACGACGTTGCAGGTCGCCGCACCGCGTCAGCTCTACGCCACCCTCCGCGCCCATTTCTGAAACAAGGCGGGGGCGGGCGGCGCGATCATCGGGATCGCGCCGCCCGTCGTTGCGAAGGATTTGCCATGAACCGTCGCCATCTGCTGTCCGGGGCGCTCGCCGCGCCGCTCCTGCTGCCCGCCGCGCGTGCCGCTGATCGCGGCCGGGCGGAACCGTCCTTCCGTTTCGCCTTCGTCACCGATTGCCATATCCAGCCCGAACTGCAGGCGGCGGACGGATGCCGCCAATGTTTCCGTGCGGTCGCGCGCGGGCGTTACGACTTCGTCATCCAGGGCGGCGACCATGTCTATGACGCGCTGGAAGTCGATCGCGCGCGGGCGAACCGGCTGATGGACCTGTATGTCGAAACCGAACAGGCGATCGGATCGAAGGTGCATCACGTGCTGGGCAATCACGACTGTTTCGGCGTGTTCCCGACCAGCGGCATCGCACCGTCCGCGCCCGATTATGGCAAGCAATATTATATCGAACGCTTCGGCCCGACCTATTACGCCTTCGATCACAAGGGCGTGCATTTCGTCGTGCTCGATTCGATCGGGCTGACCCCGGATCGCAGCTATGAAGGGCGGATCGATCCGGCACAGCTCGCCTGGCTGGCGCGGGATCTGGCCGCGCAGCCCAAGGGCACGCGGATCATCGTCGCGACCCATATCCCGATCGTCACCGCGCTGTCGATCTACGAGCCGGAGGAATGGACGAGGACGCCGCACAACTGGACCAACGTGGTGAACGCCCGCGAGGTGTTGCGCGTCCTGCGCCCCTATCATGTGATCGCGGTGCTCCAGGGGCATAGCCATGTCGCCGAGACGGTGACGCTGAACGGTATCCCGTTCATTACCGGCGGAGCGGTCAGCGGCAACTGGTGGCAGGGCAGTTTTCTGGGCACGGACGAGGGGTACACGGACATCGCGGTCGATGGCGATCAGGTCATCCCGCGCTATCGCGGCTTTGGTTTTCGTTCGATCGACCGACACGATGTGATCATCTGAACGAGACGCCAACATTCGAGCCCGTCTTCTGGCGTCCGAACGCCAGACGTTCCTCCCGGGTCGATGCGGATACTGGGTGGCGCCCCGGCGGAACGGGTACGCGATCGGCCACGCATGATCGCCCTGCCCGACGCCGGCCTGGATCGTAAAGGTGGGTCGGCGCCCGGCCGGCAAGCACCTCGACCAGCGTGCCGTCGGCCAGTTGCGGGTTGCCCTACACCGCGACACTTCTCTACCAACCCGCTGACGTCTGGGGAGAAGCTATTTGGAAGTCGTGTCGATCAGTCTGTTCCTGTTGCTGGCGGTGGTCGTCAGCGGCGCGATCGCGCGGATGCTGCCGTGGTCGATGCCGACGCCGCTGGTGCAGATCGCGCTGGGCGGAGTGATCGGGCTGTCGACCGCGCATCGCGTGACGCTCGACCCCGAACTGTTCCTGTTCCTTTTCCTGCCGCCGCTGCTGTTCCTCGACGGCTGGCGCATCCCCAAGGACGAGTTGTTCAAGGATCTGTCGACCGTCGTCGAACTGGCGCTGGGGCTGGTGTTGCTGACCGTGGTGGGCATGGGGTTCTTCATCCACTGGATGATCCCGGCAATGCCGCTGGCGGTCGCGATCGCGCTGGCCGCCGTCGTTTCGCCGACCGATCCGATCGCGGTATCGGCCATCGCCGCGCGGGTGCCGATCCCCAAGCGGATGATGCACATCCTCGAAGGGGAGTCGCTGCTCAACGACGCCTCGGGCCTCGTCTGCCTGCGTTTCGCCATCGCCGCCGCGCTGACGGGCAGTTTTTCGGCGACGCAGGCCGCGTTCAACTTCCTGTGGGTCGCGGGCGCGGGCCTTGCGATCGGCGTCGCGCTCACCCTCACCGTTTCGCGCGCCAAGGCGTGGGTGACGCGCCGCTACGGCGAGGATACCGGGTCGCAGATCCTCGTCAGCCTGCTGATCCCGTTCGGGTCCTATCTGCTCGCCGAGCATGTTCATGCCTCGGGCATCCTCGCCGCGGTCGGGGCGGGCGTGACGATGACCTATGCCGAAATCTCGCGGCAGGCGATGGCGGTCACGCGGATGCGACGCAATTCGGTGTGGGACATGGTCCAGTTCGCGCTGAACGGCATCATCTTCGTCCTGCTCGGCGAACAATTGCCCGCCATCCTCGACGGCGCGCGCGAAACGGTGGCGCTGACCGGCCATGCCTCGCCATGGTGGCTGGCGGTCTATGTCCTCGCGATCGTCGGCGGCCTCGCGCTGCTGCGGTTCTGCTGGGTATGGGTGTCGCTGCGCCTCACCATCCTGCGCAAAGCACCGCCGGGAGCGATGCGCAGCCCCGACTGGCGGCTGGTCGCGACGACCTCGTTCGCCGGGGTGCGCGGCGCGATCACGCTGGCCGGCGTGCTGACCCTGCCGCTCACGCTGAACGACGGCACCGCCTTTCCCGCGCGCGACCTGGCGATCTTCCTCGCCGCCGGGGTCATCATCGTCTCGCTGCTGCTGGCGACCGTCGCGCTGCCAGTGCTGCTGAACGGCCTGACGCTTCCCGCCGAACCGTCGCGTCAGGCCGAGGAGGACGGCGCCCGCATCGCGACCGCCAAGGCGGCGGTGCGCGCGATCGAGCGGCAGCAGCACGCGCTGGCCGAAGCACATGACGATCCCGACCTGTATGCCGCCGCCGGCGCGCGGGTGATGGACTTCTATCGCGAGCGGATCGACGGGCTGACCGGCGGCACCGCCGATGCGATGCGGACGCAGGAACGGCTGTCGGCCGAACTGGGGCTGATCGGGGTGAAGGCAGAGCGCGAGCAACTGACCGAACTGATCCGTGGCCGCACCATCGGCAGCGAAACCGCACGGAAACTGGTACGCGAACTCGATCTTGCCGAGGCCCGGTATCGGGGGTGACGGAAGCGTGAGCCGACGCCAGACCCGGCGTCGGGGTCGTGTCGCGCTCCGTTGCCGGCAAGCTGTTGATAAGCGTTCGCGAATGGGTCCTTCGCGGCGCTGCTTCGTTAGGACGGGGGAGCCCATCCGGGGAACGAAGGATCGACATGAGCGACACGAACACAGCGATCGGCAAGGGCGGCGAGACGCACCAGCGCGCAACCGGTGACGACGCCGTCCTGACCACCAACCACGGCGTACCGATCAGCGACAACCAGAACAGCCTGAAGTCCGGTGCGCGGGGACCGACGCTGCTGGAGGATTTCGTTCTCCGCGAGAAGATCTTCCACTTCGATCACGAACGCATCCCCGAGCGGATCGTCCACGCGCGCGGTTCGGGCGCACATGGCGTGTTCGAGGCGACCGACGACCTATCGGACCTGAGCCGGGCGGCGGTATTCACCAAGGGCGAGCAGACCGAGGTCTTCGTGCGCTTCTCGACGGTCGCGGGCGGCGCGGGATCGGTCGACACGCCGCGCGACGTGCGCGGTTTCGCGGTGAAATTCTACACGCGCGAAGGCAACTGGGACCTCGTCGGCAACAACATTCCCGTGTTCTTCATCCAGGATGCGATCAAGTTTCCCGACCTCGTCCATTCGGTGAAGATGGAGGCGGACCGCGCCTATCCGCAAGCGGGCAGCGCTCACGACACCTTCTGGGACTGGGCCAGCCTGATGCCCGAGACGACGCACATGCTGATGTGGGCGATGTCGGACCGTACCCTGCCCCGCTCATTCCGCACGATGGAGGGGTTCGGCGTCCATACCTTCAAACTGGTCAACGCCGAGGGCAAGGCCAGCTTCGTCAAATTCCACTGGAAGCCGAAACTCGGCCTGCAATCGACGATCTGGGACGAGGCGCTGAAGCTTCAGGCCGCCGACAGCGACTATCAGCGTCGCGACCTGTGGGAAGCGATCGATACCGGCGCGTTTCCGCAATGGGACCTCGGCGTTCAGGTGTTCGACGAAGCGTTTGCCCAGGCGCAACCCTATGACGTGCTCGACGCGACCAAGCTGATCCCCGAGGACGATGTGCCGGTGCGCATCATCGGCACGCTGACGCTGAACCGCAATCCCGACAATTTCTTCGCGGAAACCGAACAGGTCGCGTTCCTGCCGACCAACATCGTGCCGGGCATCGACTTTTCGAACGATCCGTTGTTGCAGGGTCGGCTGTTCAGCTATCTCGACACGCAGAATTCGCGACTGGGCACGACCAACTTCCACCAGATCCCGATCAACGCGCCGCGTTGCCCGTTCGGCAATTTCCAGCGCGACGGCAAGATGCAGACGCAGGTGCCCAAGGGCCGGGCCAATTACGAACCCAACAGCCTTGCCGCGCATGGCGAGGACGGCGGCCCCCGTGAGAGCATCGAGCGCGGTTTCGCCACGGTGAACGCGGCGACCGGTCCCGACGAACAGGGCGACAAGCTGCGCGTCCGGGCCGAGCTGTTCGCCGATCACTACAGCCAGGCGCGGCTGTTCTATCGTTCGCAGACGGAGAGCGAGCAGGCGCATATCGCATCGTCGTTCGTGTTCGAACTGTCGAAGGTCGGTGTGCTCGATCAGGTGCCGCCGCGGATGGTCGCGAACCTGCGCAACGTCGACGAGGATCTGGCGAAGCGCGTCGCCGACGGCCTCGGTATCGACCTGCCGGACAAGGCGGCAGCGGCGCGCGAGCCGGTGGACATGGCGCCGTCCGACGCGCTGTCGATCCACAAGAACATGAAGACGACGCTGGAAGGACGCAGCGTCGGCATCCTGTTCACCGACGGCAGCGACGGCGCGGCGATCGACACGCTGGTCGCGGCGGTCAAGGCGGCGAAGGGCAAGCCGGTTCTGGTCGCGCCCAAGGTCGGCGGCGCGACGCTGGCCGACGGATCGAAGCGCAAGGCCGACGGCCAACTCGCCGGCACTCCGAGCCAAATCTTCGACGCGGTCGCGGTGATCGTGTCCGATGAAGGCTGTCGCACGCTGTTGAAGGAAGCGGCGGCGGTGCAGTTCGTCATGGACGCCTTCGGCCACCTCAAGGCGATCGGCGCGAGTGCGGGCGCGAAACCGTTGCTGGACAAGGCCGGCGTCGAACCCGACGACGGGATCGTCGGGGTGGAGGACGATTTCGTCGCTGCGGCGGCGCGGCGCTTCTATGCCCGCGAACCCGGCGTGCGTACGCTGGCGTGATCCGGGTGGCGAGCCGGTCGTGCCGGCTCGCCACGCACCTTACTCCCGATGCTTCCGGGGCAGCCTACACTCGCAGGTAGAGCAACCGGGGATCGTCGAGCATGCTTGCGGGCGTCGGCATGATCCAGTCGGCGCCGCGTTCGGGATAAGGCCCGTAGAACAGATCGCCCAGCGCCCGGCGATAGTGCGCGTTCATCCAGCGGCGGCGGCGATGCTCGGGCGCGTCGTGGATCATGTGGCAGCGTTGGCACAGCGCGGCGAGCTTCTCGAACCGGCTGTCGCTGGGATCATGGGTCAGGTGGGCGCAGGCCAGTACCACCGACGTCCATCGCCCGGCGTGGAGGATGTCCTCGGTCGGACGGCGCACCCGCCGCCCCTCCCCGTTGCGCCAGTAGCGCCGGTCGGCATCCCACCATCGGCCGTCGCCCATGTGAAACACCCGTTGCAGGTGCCGCCGGCCGCAATGTTCGCAGCAACCCTTCGCGCGCACGAACCTCACGAAATGCGAGATATGTCGCCAATCGATCGGATAGAGATAGGTGTGCTCGGGACGGATCGGCATCGCTGGCCGCACTATGCGGCAGGGCGGAGTCGGATGGCAAGACACCGTTCGTTCTTTGTGCCGCTGGCGGCAGAATCATGGGCATGGCCCGATCTTGCGCCGGAACGGCCCAGGCCATAGGCTGGCATCATCGGATGTGCCGATGGCGGGGGGAATTGATGCGCGCGGCTTTGGCCCTTTGTCTGTTGACGTCGCTGCTTGCCGGCTGTGACAAGTTCGATTCGTCCCGGTCTGTGCCGGACAACACTGCGACGACCGAAGCCGAGGTGCTTCGCCGTAGCACGGGGAACGAACGGGTGCGGGTCTGGCGCGACCCCGAAACCGGCTGCCAGTATCTGGCATTGGGCCGGCGGCGAACCGGCAGCCTGACCCCGAGGTTGAAGGCCGATGGTCGCCCGATGTGCGGTAGCTGATACTGGTTTCGTCTTCTCCGTCCGCCTAGGCCTACCGCCTCGTCTGATAGAGTACCGGCCATTCGCCGGGTGTCGTCCCGGCGCAACGATCCTGCCAGCGAAAGGCGGATACGCGGAAGGCCGTGCCGTCGAAGGTCCATTCGGTCGCGCTGCCGCAATCGGCCATGCCCCGGCCTTTCGAAACCTCAACGAAGGTCCGGGTCGCCGGATCATAATCGCCCTCGACATATTCCCCGGCGCTGGCCGGGTCGGTCGGACGCGCGGCGGGCGGGTCGGGCAGCGTCAGCAGCGTCGCCGCCGCCGGCCGGTCGCGCGGGGTACGGAACAGCAGTACCGACGCCTGATAGGCGAACCGGCCACAGCCGAGGACGACGATCGCCTCCGTCCGCGTGAGCGGATAGGCCGCATCGTCGTCCGGCAACCGATCGCATTCATGCGCGGCGATGATGGTGGCCTGTCCGCGCCGGACAGCCCGCGCCAGACGCCGCGCATCGGCCAGTGCCGGCGCGGGTGGACCGACCCGGATACGCGGCGGCAGCATCGGCGGCGGTGTCAGGCCGGCCGGGCCGGGACCGGGGCGGACCAGCGCGCTGGCGTTGCCCACCCGCCCCTGCGCCTCGTCCATCGCCAGCAGAACGGCGGCCAGCCCGCGCAGGCTGATCTGCGCCGGTCCGGCGCGGGCCAGCATCAGTGCGGGCGCATCGACGATCGCGCGGACGAACCGCCGGGCCGGCTCCCCGGTCAGCGAGGCGTCCTGCCCATCGCCGCCGGTCCGCCACGGCAGGTCCCGTGGCGGCGGCCGTGTGCCGATATGGATGCTTGTCGGATCGATCCGATGCTCCGCCTGCAACCGGACCGCGACGGCGCCGTTCGGTCCTGAATCGCGAGCGATGTCCATGCGGACCTCCGCGTCGTCGCCCGCCACCGGCGCGGCCGCCGGGTCCCGCGCCGCCCGGGCCACGCAGTTGCGCAGATTGTCGCAGGCGAGCAGCCAGTCGCCGATCTCACGATAGACCGGCCGTGCGTCGGTGGCCGCCATCGCCGCCGGTCCCTGTATGCACAACGCGAGCGGCAGCAGCAGGATCGATCGCGCGAGCCGGTCAGCCATGAAGCGCTCCCGGCAGCGCCAGCAACGGGACGAAGCCCAGCAGCGCCACGAGAAACGACCAATATTCCATCCTGATCCAGAACAGCCGGTGCGTCCGGGTCAGCACGACGCGCTCCCCGGTCGCGGGGTCGACCAGTTCGCGCGGCGGTGTCGCGTTCATTCGCCTGCCGACGATCCAGTTGACCGCCGCCGCCGAGAACAGGCCGATACTCACCGCGACGAACGCCCAGCCGGGATAGCCGATGGCCGTGAGCAGCAACTGTCCGATCGCACCCACCACGATCGTTACCGCCACCACGATGACAATCGTCAGCGCGCCCCAGCCACTCCAGATGATGAACATCGGCTTCTCCCGTTGAGAAAGTCTCCCGCCGCCATGGTCCCTCGCCGACGCAGGGTGATCGAGCGTCGCTTGGGAGAACCGGTACGGACGGATAAAATGCGTCGCCTATATGCGCGCTATACGGCTTTTGCCGGAATCGATCTCGAATTGCTACGCGGCATGCGCCTAATCGCAACGCCCTGAAGGTGCCCGTCACGGGACGGTGCCGTCTGCAAGGGGTGTCATGATGAACTTCCGTCCTGCGGCCATGGCCGTCGCATGCGCGACGTTGCCGATCGCCGCGCATGCGCAGTCGCTGCCGGCCGCACCGCCGCCTGCGATCACCGTCAGCGGATCGGCGACCATCGCTTCCGATTACCGGTTTCGCGGCGTGTCGCAGTCGGACGGAGGCATGGCGGTGCAGGGCGGGATGACCGTCGCGCATGAGAGCGGGGCATATATCGGCCTATGGGCCTCGAACCTTGCCGGATGGGGGACGTTCGGCGGCGCGAACATGGAACTGGACCTGATCGGCGGCTACAAGGCCAGGCTTGCCGACGATGCCGTGCTCGACGTCGGCCTCACCTGGTATCTGTATCCCGGCGGCGCGGACAAGACCGATTTCGCCGAACCCTATGTCAAGCTGACCGGCACCGCCGGCCCGGCGACGCTCACCGCCGGTGCCGCCTATGCGCCGCCCCAGCAGGCGATCGGCAAATGGTACGCCACCGGCGCCGATGCCGCCGCCGGTATCTATACGAACCCCGGCGCCAAGCACGACAATCTGTACCTGTGGGGCGACGGCGCGCTGGCGGTGGCGGTGGCGGGTACGCCGATCATGGCCAAGGCGCATCTCGGGCATAGCCGGGGACAGGACGGCCTGGGTCCGAACGCCACCGCCGTCGCCCCGACCGGCGCCTATTGGGACTGGTCGCTGGGTGTCGATGCGACATGGCGCAACCTGACGCTGGGCGTCGGCTATGTCGGCACCGACATTTCGTCCCGCGACGCCCGCTACCTCCGCCCCGGCTTCAGCCGGGGCCAGGACGGCACCGGCACCATCGCCGGCGACACGCTGCTGGTCGCGCTGACCGCTGCCTTCTGAACCCCGAAAGGACCGTATATGCAGGATCTGCTCTGGATCGCGATCATGGCCGGACTGGTGGCGCTGACGCTCGCCTATGTTCGCCTGTGCGACAACGCCTGAGGGAGACCGCGATGACTCCCGACCTGTGGCTGGCGGCGATAACCGCGCTTGGCCTTCTCGTCTATCTGGTGGCGGTTCTCCTCCGCCCCGAACGTTTCTGAAGGAGGCGAACCCGTGACCATTCAGGGATGGCTCCTGATCCTCGCCTTCGCCGGCGTCCTGCTGGCGTTGACGAAACCGGCCGGCCTGTGGCTCTTCGCGCTGTACGAAGGCCGCCGCACGCCGCTCCACCGCCTGCTCGGACCGGTCGAGCGTGCCTTCTACCGGCTGTCGGGCATCGACCCGGCCGAGGAACAGGGCTGGCGGCGCTATGCCGTGCACATGCTGGCGTTCAACGCGCTGCTGACGTTCTTCACCTATGGCGTATTGCGGTTGCAGGGCGTGCTGCCGGGCAATCCGCAGCGGCTGGCCGGGGTCGGCGAGCATCTGTCGTTCAACACCGCGATCAGCTTCGTCGCCAATACCAACTGGCAGAGCTATGCCGGTGAGGGCACCATGTCGAACCTGTCCCAGATGCTGGGGCTGACCGTCCTCAATTTCCTGTCGTCGGCGACCGGCATCGCCCTCGCCTTCGCGCTGTTCCGCGGCTTCGCCCGCGCGCAGGCGAAGGCGATCGGCAATTTCTGGGCCGACATGACGCGGATCACGCTCTACCTGCTGCTGCCGGCCTGTGTCGTGCTGACGCTCGTCTACATTGGCGGCGGCGTGCCGCAGACGCTGGCCGGCGTCGTCGACCTGCAGACGCTGGAAGGCGCTCGCCAGTCGATCCTGCTGGGACCGGTCGCCAGCCAGGAAGCGATCAAGATGCTCGGCACCAACGGTGGCGGCTTCTTCAACGCCAACAGCGCGCATCCGTTCGAAAATCCGACCGCGCTGACCAATTTCGTGCAGATGCTGTCGATCTTCGTGCTGGGCGCGGGGCTGACCTGGACGTTCGGCAAGGCGGTCGGCAACACGCGCCAGGGCTGGGCGATCCTGTCGGCGATGATGATCCTGTTCCTCGCGGGCACCACCGTCACCTACTGGGCGGAGGCGGCGGGCAATCCGGTGCTGCACGGCATCGGTGTGGCGGGCGGCAACATGGAGGGCAAGGAGGTCCGCTTTGGCATCGCCGCCTCCGCGCTGTTCTCGGTCGTCACCACCGCCGCGTCGTGCGGCGCGGTCAATGCGATGCACGACAGCTTCACCGCGCTGGGCGGGCTGGTCCCGCTGTTCAACATGCAGTTGGGCGAGGTCGTGATCGGCGGCGTTGGTGCCGGCATCTATGGCTTCCTGCTCTTCGCCATTCTCGCGGTGTTCGTCGCCGGGCTGATGGTCGGCCGCACCCCCGAATATGTCGGCAAGAAGATCGAGGCGCGCGAGGTGAAGCTGGCCGTCCTCGCCATCGCGGTGCTGCCGCTCATGATCCTCGGCCTCACCGCACTGTCGTCGGTGCTGGAACAGGGGCTGGCCGGGCCGCTCAACAAGGGGCCGCACGGGTTCAGCGAGATCCTCTACGCCTTCACCAGCGCGGTCGCCAACAACGGGTCGGCCTTCGCCGGCCTCACCGCCAACACCCCCTATTACAACGGGCTGCTGGGGGTGGCGATATGGGTCGGCCGGTTCTTCATCATCGTGCCGATGCTGGCCATCGCCGGCAGCCTCGCCGCCAAGAAATACACGCCCGAAAGCGCGGGGTCGTTCCCGACGACGGGCGGACTGTGGGTGGGGCTGCTGGTCGGCATCATCCTGATCCTCGGCGGCCTCACCTTCCTGCCGGGCCTCGCGCTCGGTCCCATCGCCGATCATCTAGCGATGATCCGCGGCCAGTTGTCCTGACACGGGGGCCATGATGGCAAAGACCCAATCGAACAGCCTGTTCACCGCCGACCTCGTCCTGCCGGCCTGCCGGGCGGCGTTCGTCAAACTGAACCCGCGCGACCTCGTCCGCAATCCGGTGATGTTCGTCACCGCCGTGGTCGCCGCATTGATGACCGTCCTGCTCGTGATCGGGCAGGACGACCTCACCACCGCGTTCAAGCTGCAACTGGTCGTCTGGCTGTGGCTGACGGTGCTCTTCGGCACCTTTGCCGAGGCGCTGGCCGAAGGGCGCGGCAAGGCGCAGGCCGCGTCGCTGCGCGCGACCAAGGCCGACCTGACCGCCAAGCGGCTGACCGGAGCCGGCCGCGCATGGGACGACGTCCCGGCCAGCCAGTTGCGCGTCGGCGATGTCGTGCTGGTCGAAACCGGCGACCTGATCCCGTCGGACGGCGAGGTCGTCTCCGGCGTCGCCTCGGTCAACGAGGCGGCGATCACCGGCGAGAGCGCGCCGGTGATCCGCGAGGCGGGCGGCGATCGTTCGGCGGTGACGGCGGGCACGCGCGTCATTTCCGACGAGATCCGCGTGAAGGTGACGGTCGAACCCGGCAAGGGATTCCTCGACCGGATGATCGCGCTGGTCGAGGGGGCCGAGCGGCAGAAGACGCCGAACGAGATCGCGCTGACGCTGCTGCTGGTCGGGCTGACGATCATCTTCCTGATCGCGGTCGCCACCATTCCCGGCTTCGCGCGCTATGCCGGCGGCGGGATACCGGTGGCGATCCTCGCCGCGCTGCTCGTCACGCTGATCCCCACCACGATCGCCGCGCTGCTCTCCGCGATCGGCATCGCCGGGATGGACCGGCTCGTCCGCTTCAACGTGCTGGCCAAATCGGGCCGCGCGGTCGAGGCGGCGGGCGACATCGACGTGCTGCTGCTCGACAAGACCGGCACGATCACCATCGGCGACCGACAGGCATCCGAATTCCGTAGCGTCGGCGGCACCGGCGACGCCGAACTGGCCGAGGCGGCGTTGACCGCCAGCCTTGCCGACGAAACGCCTGAGGGCCGATCGATCGTGGCGCTGGCGCGACAGCGGTTTCAGGTGACGACGACCGCGCTGCCCGACGATGCCGAGGTGATCGCATTCACCGCGCAGACCCGGATTTCGGGCGTGCGCATCGGCGGGTCGCTGATCCAGAAAGGCGCGGTCGATTCGATCCTGCGCGCCAATCCGGGTGCGGGACAGACGGCGGCGGCGACCGAACTGCGCCGTATCACCGACGAGATTTCACGCGCGGGCGGCACCCCGCTGGCGGTCGCCCGTGACGGACGGTTGCTCGGCGCGATCTTCCTGAAGGACGTGGTGAAGGCGGGCATCCGCGAACGCTTCGGCGAACTGCGCACCATGGGTATCCGCACGGTGATGATTACCGGCGACAACCCGCTCACCGCCGCCGCGATCGCCGCCGAGGCCGGGGTCGACGATTTTCTGGCGCAGGCCAGTCCCGAGGACAAGCTGGCGCTGATCCGCAAGGAACAGGAAGGGGGCAAGCTGGTCGCGATGTGCGGCGACGGCACCAACGACGCGCCGGCGCTGGCGCAGGCCGACGTCGGCGTGGCGATGAACACCGGCACGCAGGCCGCACGCGAGGCGGGCAACATGGTCGACCTCGACAGCGATCCGACCAAGCTGATCGAGGTCGTCGGGCTCGGCAAGCAGTTGCTGATGACGCGCGGCGCGCTGACGACCTTCTCGGTCGCCAACGACGTGGCGAAATATTTCGCGATCATCCCGGCGATGTTCGTCGTCCTCTATCCGGGGCTGGGCGTGCTGAATGTCATGCGGCTGGGCTCGCCCGAAAGCGCGATCCTGTCGGCGATCATCTTCAACGCGGTCATCATCCCCTGCCTCGTGCCGCTCGCGCTGCGCGGCGTCACCTATCGCCCGATGGCGGCCGGCCCGCTGCTCGCCCGCAATCTCGCGATCTACGGTCTGGGCGGCCTGATCGCCCCGTTCATCGGCATCAAGCTGATCGACCTGTTGGTCAGCGGCCTTGGTCTCGCCTAAAGGAATATCGACATGGGCAAGGATTTCTCTTCCGCGCTGCGACCCGCGATCGTGATGACGATCCTGTTCGCGCTGCTTCTCGGGATCGCCTATCCGCTGGCGATGACCGGCATCGGCCAGATGCTGTTCCCGGCACAGGCCGGCGGCAGCCTCGTCCGCGACGCACGCGGCACGGTGATCGGATCGACCGTCGTCGGACAGGCATTCACGTCGGACCGCTATTTCCAGACACGGCCATCGGCGGCGGGCAAGGGCTATGACGCGCTCGCCTCGTCGGGATCGAACCTCGGCCCAGCTTCGCAGGCGCTGGCCGACCGGGTGAAGGCCGATGTCGCGACGCGGCGCGCCGAGGGCGTGGCAGGTCCCCTCCCCGCCGATCTCGTCACCGCCAGCGGGTCGGGGCTCGACCCCGACCTGTCCCCTGCCGCCGCGCTGGCGCAGGTGCCGCGCATCGCCCGCGTCCGGGGCCTGCCGGTCGATCGGGTCCGCGCGCTGGTGGCGGCGACGACCGGGACGCCGGTGCTCGGCGACGCCCATGTCAACGTGCTGGCGCTCAATCGCGCGCTCGACGCCCTGCCCGGCGCGCGCCCACGCTGATGGCGGGTCCGGGTGACGGCCGCCCCGATCCCGACGCCCTCCTGCGCGCCGCCGCGCAGGAGGGTCGCGGCCGGCTGAAGATCTTTCTGGGCGCCGCCCCCGGCGTCGGCAAGACCTTCGAGATGCTGTCGGAAGGGGCGGCACGCCGGCGCGACGGCACCGACGTGGTCGTCGGCATCGTCGAGACGCACGGCCGGATCGAAACCGAGGCGCTGACCCGTGGCCACGAGATCGTGCCGCGTCGCCCGGTCGCCCATGAAGGGCGCAGCCTCGACGAGATGGATCTTGACGCGATCCTCGCCCGTGCGCCGCGTCTCGTCCTCGTCGATGAACTGGCGCACAGCAACGCGCCGGGCAGCCGCCATGCCAAGCGGCATCAGGATGTCGAGGAACTGCTGGCCGCCGGGATCGACGTCTATTCCACGGTCAACATCCAGCACGTCGAGAGCCTGAACGACGTCGTCGCCAGCTTCACCCGGGTCCGCGTCCGCGAAACCGTGCCCGATTTCGTGCTGGAAATGGCCGAGATCGAGGTCGTCGACATTCCCCCCGACGAACTGATCGATCGGCTGCGCGCGGGCAAGGTCTATCTGCCGCACGAAGCGACACGGGCCTTGTCGCACTTCTTCTCGAAATCGAACCTGTCGGCGCTGCGCGAACTGGCGCTGCGCCGCGCGGCGCAGGCGGTCGACGCGCGGATGCTCGACGACGTCCGCGCGCTGGGGCTGGGCGGGACATGGGCGGGCGGCGACCGGATCGTCGTCGCGATCAACGAACTGCCCGGTTCGAACACACTGGTGCGTGCCGCCAAACGGGTCGCCGATGGCCTGCGCGGACCATGGACCGCGCTGTTCATCGAAACCCCGCGCACCGCGCATTTTTCCGACGTCGAACATCGGCGGATCGCGGCGGCGATGACCCTCGCCACCCAGCTCGGCGGGGCGGTGGCGACCGTGCCGGCGACCGATGTCGTGACCGGTATCCAGAGCTTCCTTGCCGATGCGCGTGCGACGCAACTGGTGATGGGCAAATCGCGGCGGTCGCGCTGGTTCGAACTGCTGCACGGATCGGTCGTCGATCGCGTGATCCGCGACACGCCCGGCGTCGCCGTCCACGTCCTGCCGGTGGTCGCCGATCCGGCGGCGCGCGGCCGGCGGCGGCCGGCACCATGGGGGACGCCCGCCGGCTATGCCTTTACGACCGTGATGGTCGCGGCGATCACCGCGGTGGCCAGCGCGCTGTTCCGCATCCTCGACCTCGGCAACGTCGCGCTGCTCTATCTCCTGCCGGTCATGGCGGCGGCCAGCCTTTATGGCCTGCGCACCGGCGTCTATGCCGGCATCGCCTCCAGCCTCGCCTATAATTTCTTCTTCCTGCCGCCGGTCGGCACGCTGAGCATCAGCAACCCCGAAAATCTGGTGTCGGTCGTCGTCCTGCTCGGCATCGCGGTCGCGACCAGCCAGTTGACGTCGCGCGTCCGGGCGCAGGCCGATCTCGCCGCCGCCAGCGCCCGCACCAACGCGACGCTGGCCGGTTTCCTGCGCCAGATCACCAGCGTCAACGACATCGGCGTTGCCGCGCAGAGGATCTGCGACGATGTTCGCGGGCTGCTCGACGTGCAGGCGATCCTGATGGTGCCGGGGGCCGACCGGACGCTCGAAATCCTTGGTGCGAGCGACCCCGGCTATCGCCTTGGCACCATGGACACCGCCGCCGCCGCATGGTCGCTCGACACCGGCACGGCGGCGGGCAAGGGATCGGGGACGCTGGCGGCGTCGGAATGGCTGTTCCGCCCGCTGAAGGCCGGCGGGCGGGTGCTGGGCGTCCTCGGCATCGCCAAGGATTCGGCCGCCGATCCGGTCCGGCCCGATCAGTTGCCGTTGCTCGGCAGCCTGCTCGACCAGTCGGCGCTCGTCCTCGAACGCCTGCGGCTGGAGGTCGAGATGCGCGATGTCGAGACGGTGCGGACTCGCGACCGGCTGCGCGCGGCGCTGCTGTCGTCGGTCAGCCACGACCTGCGCACGCCGTTGACGGCGGTGATCGCCGCCGCCGACCAGCTCGATCATGGCGCGACTCCCGAACTGATCGGCACGATCAAGGCCGAGGCCGCGCGGCTCAACCGTTTCGTCGCCAACCTGCTCGACATGGCGCGGGTCGAGGCCGGCGCGCTGAGGCTCAACATCCAGCCGGTCGACCTTGAGGAAGCCGTCAGCGGTGCCGCGCATGACGCGCGGCGCGCGCTGGCCGGCCATCCGGTCCGGTTCGACGTGCCGCCCGACCTGCCGCTGGTCCGCGCCGATCCGCAGCTTCTGCACCATTGCCTGCTCAACCTGCTCGACAATGCCGGCCGCTATGGCGACAGCGGGACCGAGATCGTCATCGAGGGGCGGCACCGCTTCGGCGAGTTGCGCCTGCTGGTGTCCGATCGTGGCCCCGGACTGCCGCCCGGCCGCGAGGCGGAGGTATTCGAGACGTTCCGCCGCCTCGAAGGGTCGGACCGCGCCGTCGGCGGGACCGGCCTTGGCCTCGCCATCGTGAAGGCGTTCGCCGAGGCGATGGGCATGACCGTCGAAGCCGCCAATCGCGACGACGGGACCGGTGCCGTCTTCGCGCTGATGTTCCCCGCCGCGCTGATCGTCCGCGATGCCGCACCCGAAGGGCTTGTCTGATGCCTGCCAAAATCCTCGTGGTGGATGACGAAACCGCGATCCGCCGCCTGTTGCGCAACACCCTCCTCCACGCCGGCTATCTGGTGATCGAGGCGGGGGACGGCCGGGCGGCGTTGCAGCAGGCGGCGGCGGAACATCCCGACGCGATCCTGCTCGACCTGGGGCTGCCCGACCGCGACGGGCTGAGCCTGATCCCGCTGTTGCGGCCGGCCGTGGTCCTCGTCGTCTCCGCGCGCGACGCCGTGGACGAAAAAGTGACCGCGCTCGACCTTGGCGCCGATGATTTCGTGACCAAGCCGTTCGATACGCAGGAACTCCTCGCCCGGCTGCGCGTGGCGCTGCGCCATCGCCAATCGCCGGAAACGACGCCGAAGGTCGTCCGCTGCGGCGATGTGGGCATCGATCTCGACCGGCGAATCGTATCGCGCGGTGGCGGCGAACTGCATCTGACGCGCAAGGAATTCGACGTCCTCGCCGTCCTCGCGCGACATCTCGGCCGCGTCGTGACGCACGACCGCCTCCTTACCGCCGCATGGGGCGGCGACGAAGACCCACGGGTTGAATATCTGCGCATCGTCATCCGCAACCTGCGCCAAAAGCTCGAAACTCCGGGGCCGATGGGTAGCCTGATCGCCAACGAACTGGGCGTCGGCTATCGGCTTCGCCCCGATGCGTGACGAGCGACGACCGACGCCATCCGGTCGGCTGTAGCCGCCAAACAACCCTGTATCACCGCTTGCTAATGATAATAGGTCGCAGTAATTGCGGTGCAGAGGGGTAGATGACCAACAGCAATCTTCACGCCGAACGAGGGGTACGGACATCGGCCGGTCCGCGCAGGCGGCCGCGCAACTGGCGGGCGTGGTGGGCGAAGCAGATCATCGCATGGCACTGGATCAGCGCCGGCGTCGCGCTGGCGGCGATGCTGTTGTTCGCCGTCACCGGCATCACGCTGAACCACGCGGGGTCGATCTCCGCCGAACCGGTCGTCGCCGAACGTAGCGCGACCCTGCCCGCCGGGCTGACGGCGTCGCTCGAACCCGCGGCGCGCGCGAAAGCGGTGCTGCCATCCGCCGTGGCCACCGCAGTCGAGCAGGCGGTGGGCCTGAACGTCGCCGACCGCCCGGTCGAATGGTCCGATGGCGAAGCCTATGTCGCGCTGCCCCGGCCCGGCGGCGACGCATGGGTCAGCATCGACCGGGCCAGCGGCGCGATCCGTGCCGAGACGACCGATCGCGGCTGGATCAGCTACCTCAACGATCTGCACAAGGGCCGCAACGCCGGGACGGCATGGTTCTGGTTCATCGACGTCGTCGCCATCGCGTGCGTGTTGTTCTCGATCACCGGGCTGCTGCTGCTGCAACTCCATGCGAAGCGGCGCCCGACCACTTGGCCACTGGTCGCGACCGGCATCGTCCTGCCGGTCGTGCTCGCGTTATTCCTGATTCATTGACGAAGGGGGCTTGCCCGATGCGTATCCTTTCCCTCGCGGTGCTGGGCAGTGCCACCGTCGCCGCCGCGCCCGCGCCGCCGACCGGAACGGTCAGCGTCACCATCCCGCGCCTGTCGGTCGCCGAATATCACCGCCCCTATGTCGCGATCTGGATCGAACCCGCCGGTGGCGGCGCGCCGCGCACGCTGGCGCTGTGGTATGATGTCCGCAAGACCGGGGCGGAACCGGGGACCAAATGGCTGGCCGATCTGCGGGCGTGGTGGCGCAAGGGCGGACGCAGCCTGCGCCTGCCCGCCGACGGGATCAGCGGCGCGACCCGCGCACCGGGCACCCACAGCATCCCGCTGCCGGCCGACCTTCGCCCCGGCCCCTATGTGCTGAACGTCGAGGCGGCGCGCGAAACCGGCGGCCGCGAACTGGTGCAGGTGCCGCTGACCATACCCGCCAAGGCGGCCCGCGCCAGCGGATCGCACGAACTGGGTGCCGTCACCATCGCCGCCCGCTGACCTCTTGACCAAGGAACCGCTGATGCCCCGTTTCGCCCGGCGCCTGCTCGCCGCCGCCGTTCTCCTGTTGATCCCCGCCGGCGTGTCCGCGCACCGCCTGTGGCTGCTGCCGTCGGGCACGGTGTTTTCGGGCACCGATAGCTGGGTCACAGTCGATTTCGCCGCGTCGAACGACCTGTTCTACGCCGATCACCAGCCCGGCCGCCTCGACGGGGTCAAGGTCTGGCAACCCGACGGCACCGCCGGACAGGTGCAGAACGGCGCGACCGGCCGCTATCGCTCGGTGTTCGACGTGAAGCTCGACAAGCCGGGTACGTGGAAGATCGGGACCGAGATGTCGGGGCTGATGGGCAGCTTCAAGGTGAACGGCGAGGAGAAGCGCGTCGGTGGACGCGGTGGCCCGCCGGGGCCGGACGGCGTGCGCCGCCCGCCGCTGACCGTCGCCGACATTCCCGCCAATGCAACCGACGTGACGCTGACCGAAACGAGCAACCGCAACGAGATTTTCGTGACGGCGGGCGAGCCGACCCGTGCCGTGCTGAAGCCCGTGGGCAAGGGGCTGGAGATCGATTACCTCACCCATCCCGACGAACTGGTCGCGGGCGAAACCGCGCGGTTCCGCTTCCTGATCGACGGCAGGCCCGCGCCGGGGCTGAAGGTCACGGTGGTGCCCGGCGGCAAACGCTATCGCAATGCCGAGGGTGCGCGCGAACTCACCACCGGCGCGGACGGGGTGCTGGCTCTCGATTGGCCGCAGGCGGGCATGTACTGGCTGAACGCCACCCATGACGATGCGAAGCCCACCGTGCCGCGCGCTACGGCACGGCGGATGGGCTATGTCACCACGCTGGAGGTGATGACGCCCTGACCCCGCTCCCGCGCATCGCGCTGCCGGTCATGCCCGACGCGGCGATGCTGGTAACGCATAATCCGTGCGCGTCGGTGGTGACGCTGACCGGACGGACGATGGGCACCGGCTGGAGCGTGCGCTGCGCGCTGCCCGAGGAAGCCGATCCGGCAGCGATACGGCGCGCGATCGACACCCGTCTCGATGACCTCGTTGGACAGATGAGCCATTGGGACGGCACGTCGACGCTGTGTCGCTTCAATGCGTCGCCTGCTGGCGCGATCGTCGAACTACCGAACGATTTCGCGGCGGTGATCGACCTGTCGCTGCGGATCGCCCATGCGAGCGGCGGCGCGTTCGATCCGGCGATCGGGCATCTCGTCGACCTGTGGGGGTTCGGCCCGCCGGGGCCGCAACCCTCGCCCGGCGGAGCGGCCATCGCGGCAGCGCGCGCCGGTTCGGGATGGCGGCGGTTGCGATGGGACGCCGCCGGGCGGCGCCTGCGCCAACCCGGCGGACTGGCGCTCGACCTGTCGGGTGTCGCCAAGGGGCATGCAGTCGATGCCGTCGCCGATTGTCTCGCCGGCCATGGCATCCGCCATTGCCTCGTCGAGATCGGCGGCGAACTGGTCGGGCGTGGCCTGCGCCCCGATGGCGATCCGTGGTGGGTCGACCTTGAAGACCCGCCCGGCATCGCCCTGCCCCCGATCCGCGTCGCGCTGCATCAGTACGCGGTGGCGACCTCGGGCGACTATCGGCGCGGACGGCACTCGATCGATCCGCGCAGCGGTCATCCTGCCACCAATGGCGTGGCGGCGGTGAGCGTCATCGCCGCCACCGCCGCGCTTGCCGATGCGCTGGCGACCGCGATCACCATCGCATGGCCCGACGACCGGCTGATCGCGGCGATGCGCATCGCCGCCCGGATCGTGGTGCGCGACGGGGACGATCTGCGCGAAACCCTTACCCCCGCATTCGCGGCGATGCTGGCGTAGCGGATCGTCGCGTCATAGCGCCGGGCGGGTCGCGAGCAACGTCGCCAGCGTGACCGGGGCAAAACCATGGACATCGACACCGACGTCGAACTGGCGCAGCAACGGCTTCAGCCGGCCATGGCTGTGCCCGTGAAGATTGATCGCGCGCTTGTGCTGCCCATGCCAGCTTCGGAACGGATAATGGCACAGGACCAGCGCGTGGCCGTCGACCGCGATCTCGGCATAGTCGCCGACGCTGGCCCAGCCGGTAGCGGCGGTGGTCGCGTCGGGATCGTTGTTGCCGCGCAGCAGGTGTTTGGTGCCGTGCAGCCGGGCGAGCAGTCCGGGGACGTCGGCCGGACGGCGGGCGACGTCGCCCAGATGCCACACGCTATCGTCGGGCGCGACGACGGCGTTCCACCGTTCGATGAGGCACGCATCCATCGCGGCGACGCTGTCGAACGGGCGGCGCTGGATATTGATCGTCCGGTGATCGCCGAAATGGGTGTCGGCGGTGAAGAAGACCGTCATGTCCAGTAGAGGACGCGCGCCGCCGGCAGCGCGGCCGCGATCCGTTCCTCGAAGAAGCCGCGCAGCGACCGCATCGTCGCCGGATCATACACCTGTTTCTCGGTGCCGAACTTCGTGGTTTTGGTGGTGCGACCGATCATCGTCATGTCGAGCGCCGAGCCGGGATACCAGCGCTCCAGCACCGCCTTCGATCCGGCGTTGAAGCGATGGGTGATGAGTTCGATGGTCAGGTCGAGATCGGCGATTCCGCCAAGCGCGGCGGCGGCATCGTCGATCAGCGCGCCATAGGCCTCGCGCCAGCCCGGCATGGCGAGGATCGGCGCGATCGTGAGCCCGACCGGGTATCCCGCCAGCGCCATCCGCCGCAGCCCGGCAAGCCGCGCCGCGACCGGCGACGTGCCGCCCTCGAACCGGGCGAAGGCGCGCGGGTTGATCGACGCCCGCATCCGGGTACGGCCGCCGTGGTCGATGGCCAGCAGCGGCGCGACGTCGGCGAACTTGGTGGTGAAGCGCAGTTGCACCGGCGCCTGCCACCGGCCGAACCACGCGATCGTCGCCGACAGCGAACCGGTGATCGGCTCCAGCGCCAGCGGATCGGTATAGCAGGATGCCTCGAACGTGGTGCCTTCGTGCGCGCGGTGCCGGTCGCGCGAGGTGATCGTCCCCTGCCCCATATGGTCCGGCAGGACGGCCAGTATCTCGTCGAGATTGGCATAGACGCGGGTGATCGGCGGCCCCTTCAACGATCCGGCAAGATAGCAATAGCCGCAATGTGCCGGGCATCCTTCGGCAAGGTCGACCCTCCAGTCGGCGCTCGGCGCGATCGGTTGCAGCCGGCGTTTCGACGGCGGCGCGACGACAACCGCGAGCGTCGACTTGGCGGCGGCATAGGCGCGGCGGGGATCGTCGGGCAGGTCGAGCGAGAGGCGGTCGCCCGGCAATTCGACAATCTCGATCCCGCCGATCGCCGCCGCCCGTTCGGCAATGGCGCGACCATGGGCGAACGCCCGTGCCGCGCGGGTGAGGAGGAGGCGGCGTGGCCGCCATCCGGTGCGCGAATCACTTGCGGGTTCGGGGACGATGGGCATCGACGGTGAACGATCGGCGCTCCGGGATGGTCCGGCCGCCCGGTTCGGCCTCGATCGAAATCTGGCCCGACGCCATACCGGCGTAATGATCCGGCGCTATGCGCCGCCGCGCGATGCAGGGCGACGGACGATCGGGAATGGACGGGCGGGGACGATGGTGCCGCTGATCGCGCTGCTGGTGGGGATCGCCGCGCCCGACGATCCGGTCATCGTCGTCGACCTGCCGCGCGGGCCGGCGGGACCGGGGTTACGGGCGATCGCGCGCAGCGCCGACCAGCCGCTGGTCGCGCGGCCGCAGGATCTGGCGGGGCGCACCGGCCCGCCGTTGAAAGGGCGGATGGCGTTGTCGCGGGCGCTGGCGCGGTGGTGCGGCGCGGCGCGGCTCGATTGCCGGCGCGAGGCGCATGGTATCGTCGTCCGCGCCGCCGCCGTGCCACCGCCACAGCGGTTGCGATTGGCGGCAGCTCCATCCGGTCCCGGCGATGTTCCGGTCGTGGCCGACATCGTCGTCACCGGGCGGCGGGGCGTCACCGCACGGCCGGCACAGGATCGCAGCTATTCCGCGACGCATATCGATGCCGACTCGTTTGCCCGGCGGCAACCCGACAGTCTGGCCGAGGTGCTGGCGACGGTGCCCGGGCTGTGGGTCGATCCATCGGCCGGCACCGCCGCCAATACCGTCCGGGTGCGTGGCCTGCCACTCGACGGGTATCAGGCGCTGGCGGTGCAGGAGGATGGATTGCCGGTGCAGCACGACACGCTGCCGTGGAGCGACATCGACCAGTTCGTCCGCCCCGACCTGATGATCGACAGCGCCGATTATGTGCGCGGGGGGCCGTCGGCCATCTTCGCGAGCAACGCGCCGGGGGGCATCCTGAACCTTCGTACCCGTGCGCCAACGGCCGGTGGCGGCGGCGCGGCGCGGGTGACGGCCAATGATCGCGGGCTGCTGCGGCTGGAGGGCTATCGCAACGCCGGGATCGGCCGTTGGTCGGTGATCGCGGGCGGCGGCGTGTCGCGCGATCCGGGGGTCCGGCGGATCGCGACGACGCTGGGCGGATGGCAGGCGCGGCTTCGCGCCGACCGCCCGATCGGCAGCGACGGCCGGCTGACGCTGGCGGTACGGCTGCTCGACGACGACACGCTGAACGTCTCCTCGCTCCCGCTGCGCCGCATCGGGACGAAGGTGACGCCGTTGCCGGGGTTCGATCCACGGCAGGATTCGTGGTTCGGCCCCGACCTGGCGCGGGTCGATTTCGCGGCGCTGGGGGTGCGTCCGGTTGCGCGCAACAATCGCAATCGGCTGGTCGCGGCGACGGCGACGATGGTGCTGCCGGTCGGCGACTGGCGCGTCACGTGGCGCGGGCGACAGCGAATGTCGCGGACCAACCGCTATGCGCTGTCGACCTCGGGCGTGCCGCAAAGCGCGCGGGCCGTGCTCGATGCCGCCGTGCCACGGCTTGCGGCCACCTTTCCGGCGCTGGCTGGCGTCGCGCTGCGCCGGACGGTCGACGGCAGTCCGTTCGCGGCGCTGCCCGGCAATGATCTGGTGGAGACGATCAACCCCGTCGCCGCCGATGTTCGCCTGCGCGAAACGATCGGCGAGATGACCGCCACCCGCACCGTCGATCTCGCCGGGCGGCATGACCTGACGTTCGGCGGCTACGGCGTCGCCTATCGCTGGCGGTTTGCGCGGGCGGTGGCGCGGGCATTGGTCGAGGCGCGGGGCCAGGGGCGGCTGCTCGATCTGGTGGCGATCGACGGCGACGGGCGGACGATCGGCAGTCTGACCGACCATGGCCTGCTCAGCCGCGGCAGCACCTATGAGGCGATCGACGCGTGGCAGCGGACGGCCGCGCTGTTCGCCGCCGACGAATGGAACCTGACGCCGCACCTGCGCCTCGACACCGGGCTGCGTCACGAATGGCTGACGATGAACGCCACGATCGCGCAGCCCGTCCGGATCGATGGGGGCGATCCCGCGACGATCGCCGACGATGCGCTGGTCGTACCATCTGGGCAGACCCGGCCGGCCCGTGCGCGGGTCGCCGGGGGGAGCGCGACGGCGGCGCTGCACTGGCGCGCGACCCCTACGATCGGCCTGTTCGCGCGGGCGACGCGGGCGACACGGATGCCCGACCCCGGCCTGTTCCGCAGCGCCGATGCCGACCCCCGCCGCACGACGCAGGTCGACCAGCAGGAACTGGGCCTGTTGTGGCGGACCGCGGGGGTGTCGGTGGATGCGACGCTGTTCGCCAGCCGCTTCGCCCGGATCGCGATCGACACGCTGGTCGTCCATCCGCACAGCGGTGCGATCGTCCCCGACCGGACCGGGGCACGGGCGCGGACGATCGGCGTGGAGATTGATGCGCACTGGCGGGTGGCACCGTCGATCGGGATAGACCTGGCCGCGACGCTGCAGGACCCGCGACTGATCGACTATCGCGTCGACGAACAGATCGACGGCACGGTCGTCCGTACCGATCTGAGCGGGCGGACCCCGCGTCGGGTGCCCTATGCGATGGCCCGCATCGGACTGGTCGGCGACGTGCCGGGCCTGCCGATCACCCTCGACCTCGATGCGACGGCGATGGGGCGGCGCTATGCCGACGATGCCAACACCTTGCCGCTGCCGCCGTTCGCACTGATCGACATCGGCGCGCGCTGGCGGTTGCGGGACGAACTGACGCTGCGACTGCGCGCGACCAACTTGTTCGATGCGATCGCGGTGATGCAAGGCGATGCGATCGGCGGTGAGGTCCGCGCCCCCGCCGGTGAAATTTTCGTCGGCCGTGCCCAGCAGGGCCGCATCGTTGAGGCGGCGATCAACTGGCGGTTCTGAGCCGCCGGCGATAGCGGGCGAGTTCGCGCGCGGCGCGGCGCAGGTCGGCGCGAAATGCCGCCTCGCCATGGTCGCGGGCGACGATCGCGGCGGCGGCGAGGTATCCGCCTTCGACCGCGCTCCACGAATGCGATCCGCAGATCCAGCGGCTCGCGCCATAGCTGCGCCCGCGGGCGAGGATCGGCTGCGCGCGGTCGGGCAACAGCTCCGCCATTACCAGCGCGAAGGCCCAGCCGTGCGCGGTATGGCCGGACGGATAGTCGCCGTTCGCCGCCAGCGCCGCCGTCCGTGGTTCGCAGATCGGCGCGGCGCTTGCCACGAACGGCCGACGCGACTGCCAATGTGCCTTGGCCTGGCCGATCGCCGCCGACCGGTCGCTGCCGAACCGGTCGAGCAGCCGCCGCGTCGCGGGCAGTCGCGCCAGATCGAGCCGAAAGCCGATCGCGTCGGCGAAACGCTCGGGCAGGTCCGACGACACGTCGACCGCCGCCAGCCGCCAGCGCGCATCGTCGGGCGCGCCGCGTTCGGTCGCGAAGATCCGCGCATCGGCATCGGCCCGCGCGCTGCCGGCCAGGGGCGGCCCGGGCAGGATCGCGGTCAGGTCCAAGCGTTGCGCCGGCGTGAGATAGCCGGGCTGAACCGCCGCGATGGCGAGTAGATAAACGAACATCGATCCAACCTGCTGCTGTCTGTATGAACGGTAGAGTATCGTTCCTATCAGTCGGGGACAGTCCTGTTACATTACGGGCTTCGTATCGATGACTTATATCCGGTAACAAAACTGCAATAACTGTCACAAAAATTTTACAAATTTCTTTGTCCCCACCCGAACCAGTCGATGTTCTTCCCAGTCAATCGTTCGATGCCGGACGATACCGGGGTTTGATTGGGGGATTTTCATGCAGAACAATAGCTGGCGGTGGATGGCATCCACCGCGCTGATCCTGTGCGCGCAACCGGCGCTGGCGCAGGTCGCGCCGGGCGATACGACCGACATGGGTGCCGCCGACGAGATCGTCGTCAGCGGCTATCGCACCGGGCTGGCGCAGGCGCGCGATATGAAGCGTCGCGCGACCGGCATTCAGGATTCGATCGCCGCGACCGACATCGCCGCCTTCCCCGATCTGAACCTCGCCGAAGCGCTGCAACGCCTGCCCGGCGTCGCGATCAACCGCGAGGCGGGCGAAGGACGCCGGATCAGCCTGCGCGGCCTCGGCCCCGATTTCGCGCGGGTGCAACTGAACGGCATGGAAGTGCTGGGCAACGTCGATTCGCCGCAGGACAGCCGGGGACAGACGACCCGCGACCGCGCGTTCGATTTCAACCTGTTCGCCGCCGAACTGTTCAGCCGGGTCGACGTCCGCAAATCCTATGCCGCCGACCAGACCGAGGGCGGGCTCGCCGGAACCGTCGGGCTGTTCAGCGCGCGACCGTTCGACAACAAGGGCTTTCGAGCGGCCGTCGGCGGACAGATCGGCACCAACAGCCTGACCCGCGACGTGCAGCCCCGCTTCACCGCGCTGGTGTCGCAGAACTGGGGCGATGTCGGCATCCTGCTGTCGGGGGCGTACAGCCGCCGCCAGACGCGCGAGGAAGGGTTCGACACCTATCGCTGGCGGCTGAACAATGCCGCCGGCAGCAACATCGCCAAATTGTCGGCCGAGGATCAGGCGGCGGTGCGATCGGGCACGCTGCGGTTCGCGCGGGGCAATCGCCTGTCGGTATGGGACAGCACGCAGGAGCGGATCGGCCTGACCGGATCGATCCAGTGGAAGCCGATGCCGAACGCTACGGTGACGCTCGACGGTCTGTACGGCCGGTTCAGCGGCGACCGGTTCGAAACCCATCTGGCCTCGCGCGGTGGTGGCGGTTCGACGTGGCTGGGCGGCGGCGGCACCTTTGCCGGCGTCACCTATCCCAACGCCACCATCAACGCGCTCCAGTATAACGACCAGCGCGAGGTCGTGTACCTCGACGTCAGCGGCGCGAACACCGCGACCGAGACGCGGCGGCAGGACACGAAGAACGTGTTCAGGCAACTGGTGCTGAGCGGCGACGCCGAAGTGGCACCGGGCGTCCGGCTGACCGCGCTGGGCGGTGTCGAGCGGTCGCGCTTCTCGATCCCCCTCAGCGACAAATTCTACCTCGAAACCTATGGCGACGTGGTGTCCGACTATCGCGGCGGCACCTATTCGCTGGTCAACACCTATAAGTACGACACCGCCGATGCCACGCGCTGGCACGCGCGCAACATCAACATCGGCGCCAGCTATCAGGATTCGGCGTTCGACAATGCCAAGGGTTCGCTTGGCTGGGACGTGATGCCCGGCGGCACGATCAGCGTCGGCGGCGAATGGCGCCGGTTCGGCAACAGCGGCTATGGTCAGGGCGTCGACAACGTGCTGCTGCCGCAATTCCGGTCGGGCGCGGTCAGTTCGAACATCGCCGCCTATGCCCGCACCTATCGCGACTATCCCGGACAGGACTGGACCGTCGTCGATTATGCCAAGGCATTGCAGACGCTGGGCGTCAACCGCGCCGATTATCTCGGCACGCGCCAGAACGTCTTCACTGTCGAGGAACGCACCGGCGCGGGCTTCGTGCAATATGACTGGGACCAGATGCTCGGCGCGCTGCCGTTCCGCGGCAATGCTGGGTTCCGCTATTACCGTACCGACGTGATCTCGTCGGGTGTCGCCAATGTCGGACAAGTGACGGTGCGCGGCGACTATGACGGCGTGTTGCCGGCGATGAACCTCGTCGTTGAACCGGCACGCGGGCTGATCGTCCGGGCCGCCGCCGCACGCAACATCAACCGGCCGGGCCTCGGATCGCTGGCGGTGAACGGCAGCGTGGCGCGCGACAATGGCGAAGTGACGGTATCGATCGGCAATCCGAACCTGCGGCCCTATCGCTCGACCGACCTCGACCTGTCGATCGAACGCTATTTCGGTAAGGTCGGCTATGTCGCCGCCGCGCTGTTCCACAAGAAGCTCGACGGCTTCATCACCAACCGGACGATCAACAACGTCGCCTTTGCCACCACCGGCCTGCCGACCAGCCTGCTGCCCGGATTGACCGACACGACCAACGTCGCCTCGTTCAGCCGGCCGGTGAACATCGGCAAGACCGACATCACCGGTCTGGAGCTGTCGGGGCAGAGCGACTTCACGTTCCTGCCCGCGCCGTTCGATCATCTGGGCACGGTGCTGAACCTGACGCTGATCGATTCCAAGTTCGACTATGCGACGATCATCCCCGGCAGCACGCGGACGACGCTGGAGGGATTGAGCCGGGTCAACGCCAATGCGACGCTCTATTATCAGGACGATCGCTTCAACGCGCGCGTCTCGGGCAATTATCGCAGCCCCTATGTCTTCAGCGCGTCGCCGGTGTTCAGCACGTTGGGCAAGGATCAGGACATCACCGGCTATGAGAGCACCTTCTATGTCGATTTCTCGGCGCGCTATACCATCGTGCCGGGAATGCAGTTGACGCTCGACGGCATCAACCTGACCGATCAGCGCGAACGGCAATATTCGGACTCGACGAAGCGTCTGTACGTGTCGACCCATTCCGGGGCGACCGTCCTCGGCGGGGTGCGCGTCACCTTCTGAATACCCGGGCGGGGCCGCTGCGGCGGTCCCGCCCGATTGTCGTTGCCCGCGTGCCGCCACGCGATAAAGGACCGGCGTGCCGCCACCTGTGCCCCCACGATGTCCCCGATCCCGGTGCCGCCCGCTCTACGGGCAGGGGACGCGCGCGTGAGCGGCACGGCGGCGGCGCTGACGGCGGGCTATGCCCGGCTGCTCGCCTATGCCCGCAAACGGCTGCGCGATCCCGATCAGGCGGAGGAGGTAGTGCAGGAAACGATGCTGCGCGTCATCGAACAGGACCGGCGACAGACGATCGAGCAACCGCTCGCCTATGCGTTCCGCGTGGCGGATTCGGTCGTCTATGCCGGTGCCCGGCGCGACGGGCGGGCGGGCGAGCCCGTCGATCCCGACCTGGTCTGCGCCGCGCCGCTGCCCGATGCCACGCTGGATTACCGGCAACGGCTGGCCCGGTTCGAAACCGTCCTCGCCACCCTGCCCGCGCAGCGCCGCACGGTGTTCGTCAAACGCCATATCGAGGGCAAGTCGCGCGGCGAGATCGCCGAGGAGCTGGGCATAGGAATCGAAGCGGTGAAGAAGCACCTCGTCCGCGCGATGATCGATCTTGCCGCTGTCGCCGACGCACTGGACCTCGGGCAATGATCGCTGACGGGGTGCTGGCGATCGCCGCCGACTGGGCCGATCGCGGTGAAACGCTGGACGCCCCCGGCCGTGCCGAACTGCGCGCGTGGCTGGCGGAGTCGCTCGATCATGCCGTCGCGTTCGACCGGTTCCGTCGCCTGCTGGGCGATCCGGCCCTGTTCGATGCGGTGGCGAGCGAACCCGCCCTGCCGCCGACAGCGGCACCCCGCCGGGCGCGCTGGCGGGGACGTGCGGTCGGCACCCGGTTGCGGCGGAGGCTCGCCATCGCCGCGGCGGCGGCGCTGGTGATCGTCGCGGTACCACTCGGCTGGCGGGCGGTCGCCCCCGGCTTCGTTGACCGGCGGGACTATGCCAGCGCCATCGCTCAGCGGCGCGCGGTGATGCTCCCCGATGGATCGGCGATGACGCTCGATGCCGCATCCCGCATCACCATCGCCTTCGGCAGCGGCGGGCGCGACCTGTCGCTCGCCACGGGGGCGGCGCGCTTCGACGTCCGCCACGACGGCACGCGACCGTTTCGCGTGAACACCGGCGATGCGACGATGACCGCGCTCGGCACCAATTTCAGCGCCGAACGACTGCCGGGGGGCAGCGAGCTGCGGGTCTTTCGCGGCCGCGTCCGGCTCGACGTGCCCGGCAGCGAACCGGTGGTGGTCGAGGCGGGACGCTATGCCAGCGTTCGCGACGGCGGCATCCTGCTCCATCGGTTGGGCGATGCCGACCGGATGAGCTGGCGCGGCGCATGGATCGATGGCGACGCCATCCCGCTCGCCACCGCCGTCGCGCGGCTGCAACGCTATAGCGCCACGCCGATACGGCTCGCCGACCCGATGCTCGGACGGCTCAGCGTCAGCGGCCGCTTCCCGCTCGATACGCCCGACCGCTCGATCGCGCTGATCGCGTCGCTGTTCGATCTGTCGATCGACCGGCGAAGCGGAGGGCTGTGCCTGACGTCCGCCCGCTACCCACGGTGCGATGTACGATAGGCGAGGTCATCGCCCGCCCGCACCGACGACCGCCATGGCGTGATCCACGAACCGCGCCTTCTCCCCGACCGGCGCGACATAGTGCAGTGCCTCGCGGGCCATGGCGGTCGATCCGCCGCGCGCAATCATCCATGCGGCGAGATAGGGCGCGGCAAGGCAGCCGCCCGCGGTCGCGACGTTGCCATGTGCGGCGAACGGCGCGTCGAGCACGGTGACGCCTGCCTCCACCACCCATGGCCTGGTGGTGAGGTCGGTGCAGGCCGGCAAGGTGCCGAGCAGGCCGAGCTTCGCGAGCAGCAGCGTCCCCGAACATTGCGCCGCGATCAACTGCCGCGTCGGATCTAGCCTGAGCCGCGCAAGCAGGCCCGCATCGGCGGCGATCTCACGGGTGCGGATACCGCTGCCGATCAGCACCGCATCGGCTTCCTCCACGAATGCGATCGGGCGCTGGCGGTGAACGGTGACGCCGTTCATCGACGTCACGCTTTCGTCCGGCGACGTGATGTGCGCCGCCCAGCCATGTAGGCGAAGCCGGTTGAGGATCGCGGCGGCCACGAACGAATCCAGTTCGTTGAAGCCGTCGAAGGTGAGGATCGCGACCTGCATCAGCGCTGCATCCGCCCGGTGAACAGCGTCCGCGTGGCACCCGCGACCCACACCTGTCCGCTGGCGTCCTGCGATACATGGATGCGTCCGGTCCGCCCCAGCCGCGTGCCCTGCGCGGCGACATAGCTGCCGCTCGCCCGGCCGCTGGCGAACAGCCACTGGCCGACCGAGGCGTTGAGGCTGCCGGTCACGGGGTCCTCGATCAGCCCGCCATGCGCGTCGGTGAAGAAGGCGCGCAGCTCGAACGCGCTTTCCGCGCCGGACGCATGCGGACCGACGATACCGATGTCGATATGCTCGGGATGGTGGCGTACCGGTTCGATCGCCAGCACCGCGTCGGCCGATTCGAGCAGGACGGCGATCCAGCCCGGACCATTGTCCGCCCATGCCGCATCGACGATCGCCGCGCGGTCGATCCGCAGCAGCGTCACCACCTCGGCAATCTCCGCTTCGGTCGGGGTGCCGCCGCGCAACAGCGGCGGGGCGGCGAAGGCGAGGCTATCGCCCCCCTGCCGGATCGTTACCAGCCCGACGCCACATTCCTGCACGATCATCCCGTCCTGCTTCGGCTGCCCGCCCGTCGCCAGCCACGCATGCGCGCTGCCAAGTGTGGGATGCCCCGCGAAGGGCAGTTCGTGCGCCATGGTGAAAATGCGGACGCGATAGTCCGCCGCCGGGTCGGTCGGCGGCAACAGGAAGGTCGTCTCCGAAAAGTTCAGCCAGCCGGCAATCGCCTGCATCTCTTCGCCCGACAGCCCCTCGGCATCGGCGATGACCGCCAGCGGGTTGCCGGTCAGCGGATCGGTGCCGAACACGTCGACGAGGTGGAACGGGCGGGTCATGGTCGTGGATCTCCTGCGGATGCGGGCTCTTCCTATCGCGCGCCGACTGGCGTCGACAGACACGCATCGGTACAATCGCGTCGAACTGTATTGGCGACACCGGCAGCACAATGGCGACTATTTCCCCCGACGAAACCCGCACCGGACGAGTGGTCCGCATGATCCGCAACCGGATCGAAGCGCGCACGCTGACGCCGGGCGCACGGCTCCCGTCGATCCGGGCGATGGCGGAGGCGAGCGGCGTCGCGCGATCGACGGTGGTCGACGCCTATGACCGGCTGGCGGCCGAGGGCACGATCCGGTCGCGGCCGGGATCGGGCTTCTATGTCGCAGCACCACTGGCCCCGCTCGCGCTCGGCCGGATCGCCCCCGTGTCGGAACGCGAGGTCGATCCGCTGTGGATGCTGCGCCAGTCGCTGGGCGAGCAGCGGCACGGCCCGATGCCCGGCTGTGGCTGGCTGCCCGACGACTGGCTGGCGGGCGACGCGCTGCGCAAGGCGATGCGCGGTGCCGCCCGTGGTGGTGGCGACGGCGCGCTGTCGGGCTATGCCTCGCCGCTCGGCTCGCTCCCGCTGCGCGCACTGCTGGCCCGGCGCATGGCCGATCAGGGGATCGAGGCCGGACCCGACCGGATACTGCTGACCGACAGCGGCACCCACGCGCTCGATCTCGTCTGCCGCTTCCTGCTCCAGCCCGGCGATACGGTGATCGTCGACGATCCGTGCTATTTCAACTTCCTCGCGCTGCTGCGCGCGCACCGCGCCACGGTGATCGGCGTGCCGATGACCCCGACCGGGCCGGACGTCACCGCTTTCGCCGCCGCCGTCGCGACGCACCGGCCGCGCTTCTACCTGACTAACTCGGGCGTACATAACCCGACCGGGGCGACGCTCGGCGCGCCGAGCGCGCACCGGCTGCTCAGGATCGCCGAGACGCACGACATGGTCATCGTCGAGGACGACATCTTCGCCGATTTCGAACATGCCCCGGCACCGCGCCTCGCGGCGTTCGATGGGCTCGACCGGACGATCCGTATCGGCAGTTTTTCAAAATCGCTGTCGGCGGCGGTGCGCTGCGGCCATATCGCGGCGCGACCCGACTGGATCGAGGGGCTGGCCGATCTGCGCATCGCCACCTCGGTGGCCGGCAGCCCGCTCACCGCCGACCTGCTGCATGCGGTGCTGACCGATGGCAGCTATCGCCGCCATGTCGAGGCGGTTCGTACCCGCCTCGCCCGGGCGACCGCGCGGGTGGTCACGCGGTTGCGCGCGGTCGGCGTCGAACCGTGGATCGAACCGGCCGCCGGCATCTTCCTGTGGGCACGGTTGCCCGACGGGGTCGACGCCGTCGATCTCGCGCGGCGTGCGGTGGCGCACGGGATCGTGCTGGCTCCGGGGCCGGTGTTCAGCACCAGCGGCGGATGGCGCGATCATATGCGGTTCAACGTGGCGCGCAGCGACGACGATCGTCTGTCGGACATTCTGCGTCAGGCCGGGAGCGATCAGACTCCCGGCCTGTAGATCATTCAGAACGCCGCCGTGACGCCCAGCGAGAAAATCCGCCCCTGATCGTAGCGGTTGATATACACCATGTTCCCGCCGTCGAACGTCTGCCCTTCGTTGAAGCGCGTTCCCGTCAGGTTGCGCGCTTCGGCCTTCACCTCCAGCTTGGCGCCGGCGATCTCGAAACCTTGCCGCCCGACGATGTCGAGGCGGATGCCCGGACGCTCGATGATGTCGGGCTGGAAGCCGACGCCCGACAGGTTGGCCGGGCCACGGTTGGTCACGCGGTCGCTGGCATAGTTGAACAGCAGGGTGAGCTGCGAAAGCGTCGCCGTGTCCTCAAGGCCCAACTGGACGTTGACCAGATGGTCCGACTGGCCGGTCAGCGGTGCGCCGTCGCGGAACTGCAACTCGGCGGGACCGAAGCCCGCCGCGGTGCAGGGGGCGAGACGCTGGCCCAGCACGTTCGGCACACAGGTGGCATCGGCGGTGATCGAAGACTTGGTGTAGGTATAGTTCACCAGCACGAGCGCGCGGCGCGTGGCGAAGAAGCCCCCGTCGATGAAATCGAGCGGGAAGTATTTCTGCACCTCGAACTCACCGCCATACAGCGTCGCCTTGGGCAGATTGGTGAAGCCGGTCTGCAACCGGTCGTCCGACCCGGTGTAGAAGCCGACCTGCTCGATCGGATTGTCGATCCGCTTGTAGAAGCCGGCCAGCGTTAGCCGCTGATCGCGACCGAAGAACCATTCGTACCGCGCTTCGCCGTTATAGAGCTGGGTGTCGGTCAGGAACGGGTTGCCGAAGAACAGGCGATCCGAATCGGGATCGCGGAACTGCTGCGCGGCGAGTTCGCGGAACTGGGGACGGGAAATCGTCTTGGAACCGCTCAGGCGAAGCTGCATGTTGTTGGTGAAGTTGTAGGTCAGCGTGAGCGCCGGCAGCCAGTAATCATTGTCGAGCACGGTCGGCGCGACATCGACCGGCGTCACCGTTTCCTTCGCCGTTTCGTACCGCACGCCGACGACGCCGCGCAGGCCGTCGGCCAGTTCGGCCTCGCCCTGCACATAGCCGGCGTGGATCAGCAGCCCCGCGTCATAGGCATAGGCACCCAGCGGCGTGTTGAACTGCAATTCGATCGTGCAGCGCCCCGCCCCCTGCAACGGACACGCATTGTAGAGCGAGTCGGGACCCAGCAGATAATCGGGCCGCAGCAGGTTGTTGGGGAAGCCCGGCGCGGTGCCCGCTCCCTGGCTCGTCTGGTAATTGAACTGGAGACGGCGCGAGTTACGGCTGGTGTCCGAGTAGAAATAGCCGGTCGACAGCGTGATCGGCCGGTCGGTCGGCAGCTTGTACGACAGGTCGGCCTGGCCGGTGTACAGGTCTTCGTTCAGCTCGCTGAACACGACGCTGGCGAACGGCGAGAAGCGCTGCGTCACCTGATACGCGCCGTTGCAGTTGAACCGCGACGATACCGGGGCGCCCTGCGTGGTGATCGACAGGCCGTTGGTCGTGCGGTTCGAACACAGATAGTCGAACTGGCGCTCGTACGGCGCATTGCGCTTCGAATTGGCGAAGGCACCCCGCGCGTCGAACTTCAGCGCGTCGGTCAGCTTGAACTCGCCGACCAACTGGGTTTCGATGAGCTGGCGTTCGAACCAGTTGGTGTTCTGCTGGACGCGCAGCCCGCTCGGGTTGTTATATTGTTCGGCGGCCGACAGGCGGCCTTGCTTCAGCGTGTCGTGAATGTAGACGTTGGTCCAGCGGACCGTGCTGTCGGCGAACTGATAGCCGACGCCGAGCAGCGCGTTGGCGACGACCCGGTTGTCGGTCAGCACCGTGCGGAAGTCGTTGCGGATGTTGCCGTTCTCGCTGACGGTGTCCTGCTGGATCGCGTCGCGGGTGCGGAACGTGTTCGACAGGCCAACCGACCCGATCAGGCCGAGGCGGTCGCTGCCGATGTCATAGACCGAGCCGCCCGAGATTTCGCCCGAGAAGTTGGCCGGCAACTGGTTGTTCTGTTGCAACAACGTGGTGCGGGCATTCGACAGGCGGGCGACCTGATCGACCGGGATCAGGCCGGTGCCCTTGTCCGCGTTCCGGATGAAGTCCGGCACGCCGCGCGTGCCGTCGTCGAACCCGGTCCAGTCGGCCTTGCCGCCGGCATAGGTATAGCCCAGTTCGCTGGTCGTGACCGTGTCGGCGCTGATCGATCCGCCGATCGACACGAAATTCTTGGTCGGGATCGCCTTCGACGTCAGGTTGATGACGCCGCCGCCGAATTCGCCGGGGAAATTGACCGAATAGGTCTTCTGGACCATCGCCGATCCGACGATCGAGGTCGGAAAGATGTCGAGCGGGACCGAGCGGCGCAGCGGTTCGGGGCTGGGCAACGGCGATCCGTTGAGCAGCGACGACGAGTAGCGATCGCCGAGACCACGAACATAGACGAAGCCGCCACCGACGACCGACAGGCCGGTCACGCGGGTCAGCGCGCCGGCGATGTCGCCGTCGCCGGTGCGGGCAATGTCGGCTTCGGACAGGACCGAGACGACCTGCGGCGTGGCGCGCACGACGTTGGGGATGTTGCGGCCGACGACGACAATTTCCTCGGCCGTGCCCTGATCGAAGCCGGGCGAGGACACCTCGACTGCGGTTTCGGCACCGGTCGCGGGGTCGATCGTGGACCCCGGCTGGTTCGGATCGGGCTGTGTTCCGGTCTGCACCGGCGGTGCGGTCGCCGGTGCCGGGGCGGGTGCGCTGGGAGCGGCGGTCTGCGCGAGCACGGCCGGCGCGACCAACTGCGACGTCAGGAGAAGAAGAGTAGCATAGGCGCGACGGTGCTGCATGACCGGGGCTCCAACAAGGAATTCTCGAAAGACGAATGCCGGGGCGGGCGTAATGGCCCGCCCCGGCATCGGCGTGTCATCGCTGGATAGCGACGCTCAGGCGGATCAGCGGCCCGAGCAGGCGAAATAGACCGAGCTGAACACCGGCGGGCCGGCATCCTGCTTGGTCGTGTCGGCGGCGCGGATCGTCGAACGGTCCGTCGCGCTGGTTTCACCCGCGATCAGGTTGAGGCAGGGCACGCCCGACGGCGACTTCACGATGCCGTTGACATAGCGCATGTCCGACCCGCCCCGCTGACGGATGGCGGCCGGGGCCGACGCCGTCTGGATGAAGGTGAAGTTCGCATAGGTGCTGTAGGTACGCGGCAGCAGGTCTTCGTTGTTGTTCGAATCGATCTCGGTCGAGAACGAGTCGCTGGTCGCGCCCGATGCGCGCTGCACCGCGATCATGAACTGCATGAAGCCGCGATAGCCGTTGTCGATGTCGAAGCCGTCATCGTCGGCACCGGTGATCGCGATATACTTTGCATTGGTGGTGCCGCCGAAGATCTCGACGCCGTCATCGGCCGAATTGTGGCTCTGGATATGGTCGAGCACGGTGCCCGAGCCGGTGCCGCCCAGCGTCAGGCCCTGCAACTCGTTGCCGTCGCTGATCGCGATGCCCGAGTAGCGGATCTGGACGTAGGACATCTGGCCCGAACTGTCGGTCGCGGTCGGGCCGCCGTAGAAGCGGCCGGTCACACCCTCGATCGCCTGCTGGCAGGTCGTCGACGACCCGTCGGCGTTGTTCGGACCGGTGCCGGCGGCGCAGACGCCGGTCGCGGCGCGGCCGAGCAGGATGATGCCGCCCCACAACCCTTGCGAACCGTCACCGAAGTTGTTGTTGCCGCCGATGTTGAACTGGCCCGAGAAGATAATCGGCAGCGCGCGGGTGCCGATCGCGTTCAGGCGCGAACCGCGGTTGACGAGCAGCAGGTCGTTGGTCGCCTCGCTCGCGTCGTTCAGCACGACGACACCCGGTTCGATCGTCAGCGTCGCGCCGGTGCCGCCGGTCGAGCCGAGATCGGTGCCGACTTCGGTCTGGCCGCGCAGGCGATAGAAGACGCCGGGGACGCGCGTCAGGGTCAGGTTGCTGGTGATGGTCTGCGGAATGCGGCACGCCTTGCGCGCCTGCACCAGACCGTCGTCGATCGTACCGGTCGGGCAGACTGCGGCCGATGCCTCGGCCGAGGTGCCGATGTAGTTGGCGAGCGCGGTCGTCGACGAGCACGACGTGGCGCTGCCGCCGAAGTCGATGCCCGGCGCGTTGCAGGTCCAGCCCTGGAATGCGGTGTCCGACGGGCCGTTGAGCGCGCCGACATAGTTGGTGCTGGTGAAGAAGCTGTTGATCGTCGACGGGTCGGTCGCGGTCGTCGCCGAGGCATTGGCGACCGGATACAGGCCGTTCAGCACCGAACCGACGCCGCTGACGTTGTTGTTGGTGCCGGCGTTGACGATGGCGAGCTGTTCGTCGGAGGTGATGCTGATGCCATTGACGGTCGTCGACGTCGCGAACTGCGCGGCGGTGATCGCCGATGGCGTCGCGGCGGGGGTCGGCGTCGGCGTGGGGGCCGGTGCCGGAACGGTGATGTTCACGCTGCCCGCGCCCGGCGAGGCGACACCGTCGGCACCGCTGCAGCCGGCCAGCGCGGCGCTGGCCGTCGTCGCCAAAAGAATAAAGCCGAAGCGCTTGCTGTTGGCCATCACCGTGAACTCCCGAAACGTGGTTGATCGTTGCTGCGGGCTCTTTGACCCGGCGATCGTCCAAGGTTTCCCCCTTTGGCCGACCCACGACCCGCCCGTTAGGCGCGGCGCATGACTCTTGCGTGCTGTTTCGATGACGGTTCGACGTAGAAATGATGGCGTAATTATTACAACCACCCGTGTCCGACCGGAAAGCGCACCGGAATCAGAAACGGCCGCCCCGCCCGCCGCCTTCGCTGGAAGGTCGTGCGGGCCGGACGGCCGTTGATCTGGTGGGCGCGACAGGGATTGAACCTGTGACCCCACCCGTGTGAAGGGTGTGCTCTACCGCTGAGCTACGCGCCCGGAAACCCGGAGGACGGCCCTCTAGGCCGACTGATAACCGCTGTCCAGCGCTTAATTCACCGAATCCTTGAGGCCCTTGCCGGCCTTGAACTTCGGCTGCGACGATGCCTTGATCGTCATCGGTTCGCCGGTGCGCGGGTTGCGACCGGTCGATGCCTTGCGCCGCGACACCGAAAAGGTGCCGAACCCGACGAGGCGGACTTCATCGCCCTTTTTGAGCGCGGCGGAGATGACGTCGAACACGGCTTCGACCGCCTTCATCGCGTCGCCACGGGTCAGTCCCGAATGGTCGGCGACCTGTCCGATCAGCTCCTGCTTGTTCATCCCGACGAAACCCCTTGATTTAAAAATACCGGTACACTCGAACGCGGCAATAAGGCCGCTTCACCGCCGGGTGTCAAAGCAAAATGGCGGGAGTTTCGCAACCACCGGGAATGCAACGCAGTCACGGGCCACCGAATGCGACGAACGGTGGCGGGGAACGCCGCCCCTGCCACCGTCCGGCCGGTCAATGCGGCCGCGATTCGCCGATCCCGGGCACCGGCTGCGGCGGTTGCGCGGCCAGATCGTCAGCTTCGCTCCAATCGATCGCGACCAGCGGTTCGGTAAGCGCCAGCCGCAATACCTCATCGACATGCGCGACCGGCACGATCTCCAGTCCGCGCAGGACGTTCGCCGGAATCTCGGCCAGATCCTTCTCGTTCTCGGCCGGGATCAGCACCGTCTTGATCCCGCCGCGCAGCGCCGCGAGCAGCTTTTCCTTCAAGCCGCCGATCGGCAGCACCCGTCCGCGCAGCGTCACCTCCCCGGTCATCGCGACCTCGCGCCGCACCGGCACGCCGGTCAGGGTCGAGACGATCGAGGTGACAAGACCGATACCCGCCGAGGGGCCGTCCTTCGGCACCGCGCCTTCGGGCAGGTGGATATGCACGTCCTTGCGGTGGAACAGGCTGGGCTTGATGCCATAGCCGGGCGAGCGCGCCTTGACGTAGCTCCACGCCGCCTCGACCGATTCCTTCATCACGTCGCCGAGCTTGCCGGTCGTCTTGACCCCGCCCTTGCCCGGCACGGTCACGCTCTCGATCGTCAGCAGCTCGCCACCGACCTCGGTCCATGCCAGCCCGGTGACGCCGCCGATCTGATGCTCCTCCTCACCCACGCCGAAGCGATACTTCCGCACCCCGGCGAACTCGGCGAGGTTGTCGGGCGTCACCGTGACCGACGTCGCCTTGCCTTCGAGGATACGCCGCAGCGCCTTGCGCGCCAGCTTGGCGATCTCGCGCTCCAGCGTGCGGACACCGGCTTCGCGCGTGTAATAACGCAACAGGTCGCGCAACGCCCCCTCGGTCAGCTCGAACTCGCCGGGCTTCAGACCATGGGCATCGACCTGCTTGGCGACCAGATGGCGCTCGGCGATCTCGACCTTCTCGTCCTCGGTATAGCCCTCCAGCCGGATGATCTCCATCCGGTCGAGCAGCGGCTGCGGAAGGTTCAGCGTGTTCGCGGTGCACACGAACATCACGTCCGACAGATCGATGTCGATCTCCAGATAATGATCGTTGAACTTCGCATTCTGTTCGGGATCGAGCACCTCGAGCAGCGCCGATGCCGGATCGCCACGGAAATCCTGACCCAGCTTGTCGATCTCATCGAGCAGGAACAGCGGGTTGGACGCGCCGGCCTTCTTCAAATTGGTGACGATCTTGCCCGGCAGCGACCCGATATAGGTCCGGCGATGGCCGCGAATCTCGGCCTCGTCGCGCACGCCGCCCAGCGACTGGCGGATGAACTCGCGGCCGGTGGCCTTGGCGATCGACTTGCCCAGACTGGTCTTGCCGACGCCGGGCGGGCCGACGAGGCACAGGATCGGACCCTTGAGCTTGTTGGTCCGCGCCTGCACCGCCAGATATTCGACGATCCGGTCCTTGACCTTCTCCAGCGCATAATGGTCCTCGTCGAGCACGCTCTGCGCGACGGCGATGTCCTTCTTGAGCTTCGACTTCTTGCCCCACGGCAATCCGAGCAGCACGTCGAGATAGTTGCGCACGACGGTCGCCTCGGCGCTCATCGGCGCCATCGTCTTGAGCTTCTTGAGCTCCGACGTCGCCTTGGTCCGTGCTTCCTTGCTGAGTTTCAGCGTCGCGATCTTCTGCGTCAGCTCGGCGATCTCGTCGCCGTCGCCATCCTCGCCCTCGTTGCCGAGTTCGCGCTGGATCGCCTTCAACTGCTCGTTCAGATAATATTCGCGCTGGGTCTTCTCCATCTGCCGCTTCACGCGGCTGCGGATCTTCTTCTCGACCTGGAGCACGCCCAGCTCGCCCTCCATGAACGCGAACACCATTTCCAGCCGCTTGTGCGGATCGGCCTCGACCAGCAGCGCCTGCTTGTCCGCCACCTTGACCGCGATATTGCCCGCGACCGCATCGGCCAGCCGTGACGGGTCCTCCAGCTCGGCGAGTTGCGTCGCGGTTTCGGCCGGAAGCTTCTTGTTGAGCTTGGCGTAATTCTCGAACTGATCGACAACCGAGCGCATCAGTGCCTTCAGCTCGGCACTCGGATTGGCGACGGCCGCTTCGACACGCTCGTCCACACCCTCGGCCGCGTCCTCCAGCGTCGTGTCATCGTCCGCCGCCAGATCGATCGTCGCGACCAGATGATTGTCGACCGTCTCCAGCGAGGTCAGCGTTGCGCGGCGCTTTCCCGACACCAGCACCCGGACGGTGCCGTCGGGCAGCTTAAGCATCTGCATGACCTCGGCCGACACGCCGACATCGTACAGGTCCTCGCGCGCCGGATCGTCCTCGCCCGGATCGAGCTGGGCGACGAGGAAAATCTCCTTCGATCCCGCCATCGCCGCTTCGAGCGCAGCGACCGACTTGTCGCGACCGACGAACAACGGCACGATCATGTGCGGAAAGACGACGATGTCGCGCAGCGGCAACACCGGCAGCGTCAGCGATGGGGCAGGAACAGGATCGATCTTCGACATGCAGACTCCACGACCCGGCCACCCTGCCGGATCCACGACACTATATGGTGGCTTGGGCGACGCCATCAATCACCGAGACGTATCATGACGCCATCGCTCGCCGCATTGCTGCTGGCGGCACAGGCGCCGGCGTCCCTCCCCGCCCCTGTTCCACCGATGACGGCGCGGTCGGGCGGTGCGATCGCTCCCGAACGCGCGGCGCTCCGGCTGGAACAGGCCGACATCGCGATCGAGGCGCTGCCGGCCAAGCGACGGCTGTCCGGGCGGGCGACGCTGACGATCGTCGCCACGGCGGCGGTGCCACGGATCACGCTCGATCTCGACGGGGTGCTGACCGTCTCCGATGTTGCGCTGGGCAGCGTCCCGCTCCCGCGCGAGGCATGGCGGCAGGTGGATGGGCAGATACGGATCGATCGCCCGATCGCCGCTGGCGGAACCGTGGTGGTGCGCGTGACCTATGCCGGGCCGCCGCGCGTCGCCCGGCGCGCGCCATGGGACGACGGCTTCGTCTGGTCCGAATCGAACGGCAAGCCGTGGTTCGCCAGCACCGCGCAGGGCATGGGGTGCGACCTGTGGTGGCCCTGCCTCGACTTTCCTCAGGGTGAACCGGGCGGGGTCACGCTGCACCTGACCGTTCCAGCGGGACTGTCCGCACCGGCCAACGGCGTGTTGACCGGTATCGATCGGCTGCGCGACGGGCGATCGACCTGGCATTGGAAATCGGGGCCGGTGAACCCCTATGCGCTCGCCATCTCGGTCGGGCCGTATCGCGAACTGACCGGCCGGTATCGCAGCCGCTACGGCAACGTCATTCCGCTGTCCTTCTGGTATCTGGAGGGGAACGACGCCAAGGCCGCGCGGCTGTTCGCCGAGTTTCCGCCGATGCTCGACTTCCTCGAAACCGCGATCGGTCCCTACCCTTTCGGGGCGGAGAAAATGGGCGTGGTGGAGACGCCGTATCTCGGCATGGAGCACCAGACGATCAACGCCTATGGCAATGGCTACAAGCCCGCGCCCGAGGGGTTCGACTGGCTGCTCCAGCATGAATTCAGCCACGAATGGTTCGGCAACCAGATGACGGCGGCCGACTGGGACGACTTCTGGCTGCACGAAGCCTTCGCCCAATATATGCAGCCACTCTATGCCCGGTGGCGCGAAGGCGATGCCCGCTACACCGCGATGCTGCTCACGCAGCAGCAGCGGATCGTGGCCAGGGCACCGCTGATCGCCGGCAAGCCGCAGTCGACCGGCGAGACGGCGGCGGGTCCGGGGGCGGATGTGTATTTCAAGGGTGCGTGGATGCTCCACACCCTGCGCCACCTGATCGGCGACCGGGCGTTCCTCGCGGCAACCCGGCGGCTGGTCTATGGCCGCCCCGACCCCCGGCCCGGCAACTTCCGCCCCCGGTTCGGCACGACGCAGGACTTCATCGCTGCCGTCGCGCAGGAAAGCGGCCGCGATCTCGGATGGTTCTTCGACGTCTATCTGCGCGAGGCGGCGCTGCCCGACCTGGTCGAGCGGCGCGGCGGCAATACTTTGACGCTCCGCTGGGCGGTGCCGGGCAACCGTCCTTTCCCGCTGCCGGTCGAGATTGCCGTCGATGGCGTGGTGCAGCAGGTGCCGATGACCGGGGGCGTGGCGGTCCTGCCGGTGCCGGCGGGCGCGCATGTCGTCCTCGACCCCATGGCGCGGGTGTTGCGCCGGTCGGCGGCGCTCGAACGGATGCAGGCACCATCACCTGCCACCGCGCGTTGATGACGGATGCGTGATATGTCCAAACGCGCGGCCGAAATGGCCGCCACCTTCATGATCGGCGACGGCCTGCTCGGCCTGCTCCAGCCGGAGCGCCACGTCGACCTGTGGCGCAGTGAGGCCGGCGGGGCCGAACTGCTCGTCCGCCCGTTCGTAAACCGGCCGGGGCGACGGCGGGTTTATGCGATGGTCCAGATCGCTGCCGGGCTGGCGTTGGCCGCCCGGCAGCGCCGATAGCCGATCAGGGGATGACGGTGGTGAAAAGATAGGCGGCAAAGATCGTCAGATGGACGATTCCTGCCAGCACCGTCGTCCGCCCATTGCCCAGCGTCAGCGTCGACACCAGCATCGACAGCGCGAACAGCACCATCGACTTCGCGTCGATCCCCAGCGACAGCGGCCAGCCCATTACCAGCGAGACGACCGCGACGCTCGGAATCGTCAACCCGATCGTGGCCAGCGCCGAGCCCATGGCAAGATTGAGGCTCGTCTGGAGCCGGTCCTTGCGCGCGGCCTTGACCGCTGCCAGGCTTTCGGGCGCCAGCACCAGCCCGGCGATCAGGATGCCGACCACCGTCAGCGGCAGCCCGGCGCCCAGCACCGCCGCCTCGATCGTCGGCGACAGGTCCTTGGCGAGCAACACCACGCCAACCAACGCGACCAGCAACACGCCGAACGCGATCCACGCCGTCTTCACGCTCGGTGGTTCGGCATGGGCATCCTTGGGCAGCGCGCCATCGGCCGCCGGCAGGAAATAATCGCGGTGCCGCACTGTCTGGACCATCACGAAGGTCGCATAGAGGATCAAAGATACGATCGCCACGAACGTAAGCTGCGACGACGAGAGCGTCGGTCCCGGCACGGTCGAGGTATAGTTCGGCAGCACCAGCGACAGGACCGCCATCGCCGCCAGGACCGACAGCGCGGCACTCACCCCCCGCAACACGAACCGTTGTTCGTGATGGCGGATGCCGCCGACCAGCAGACAGATGCCGACGATGAAGTTTAGGATAATCATGATCGCCGCGAACACCGTGTCGCGCGCCAGTGTGGCAACGTCGCCCGACCCGGAGAGCATCAGCGAGACGATCAGCGACACCTCGATCACCGTCACCGCGACCGCCAGCACCAGCGTGCCGAACGGCTCGCCGACCTTGTGCGCGACGACCTCGGCATGATGGACGGCGGCGATCACGCAACCGAACATGATGATCGCCGCGACGAGCACGCCGATCCCGCTGGTCTTCGCCAGATTGAGCAGGATGGCGACTGGCCCCAGCGCCGGGATAATCAGCGACCACAACGGCAACGCCGCACGGTCGCGCAGCGCCCGTTTGGTGGCGGGAGTTACCACCACTTCTTCCCGTTCCGCCGCCAACGCTGCTTCCCGATCGGTCGCCCCTGCCATCATGCCCCCTTTGAATCGTTACGGTAAAGCAATGCACAGCAGTGCGCGATGTATCCGTCCCGGCCGGATTTTATACGATCGCGTCGATCCAGTCGGGTAGTTCGGCCAGATCGGCGAGTCGTCGAAAACGGGGATGATCGTCCGGCGCGGCCGCCGTCTCATGATCCCATGCCAGTGGTTGCGGCACGAATGCCGCCCATGCCCCTGCCGAGAGTGCCGGCAACACATCGGAGCGCATCGAATCGCCGGCCATGACCGCGTGGTCGGGAGCGACGCCGTAGCGCGCGAACAACCGGGTGAACGTCGCCTCGGTCTTGTTGCTGACGATCTCGATCCCGGCGAACCGGTCGCCCAGTCCCGACGCTGCCAGTTTCGCTTCCTGATGGAGCAAATCGCCCTTCGTCACCAGCACCAGCCGGCCACGCTGTGCCAACCGGTCGAGCGTCACCTCAATATCATGCAGCAGTTCGACCGGATGCGCGAGCAGGCGCCGACCGGCGGCGAGCAGATCGGCGACGACCGATCCGGGTAAATCCGGCCCGCCCAGTTGAATCGCGGTTTCGATCATCGACAGGGTGAATCCCTTGGCACCATAGCCATAGAGTTTCAGGTTCCGCGCTTCGCAGGCATCCAGCGTTTCGCGCGCCACCCGCGCCGCCGCGAACGGTTCGAGCATCGCGGTAAAGGCATCATGCGCCTCCTCGAAATGCCGCATATTGTACCACAGCGTGTCGTCGGCATCGAGGCAGATAAGATCGATCGGCATGACCGGTGGAATAGCGCGAGGGCGTTGATAGGAAAAGCCATCCGCTTGCCCGGCCTTCGCCGGAAGGACGGGTATACCGCTACGAGAAACGGGTGCCGGTCGCCCGACACCCGCCATTCATTCGGGAAATGTCGTGATTACGCCGCGTCGCCGGCCTTCTTCTTTTCGGCATAGACGCGGACCGGTTCCTTGCGGCCGTCGATCACGTCCTTGTCGACCACGACCTCGTCCACGCCGTCCATCGACGGCAGGTCGAACATCGTATCGAGCAGGATGCCCTCGAGAATCGAGCGAAGCCCGCGTGCGCCGGTCTTACGTTCGATCGCCTTCTTCGAGACGGCGACCAGCGCCTCTTCGTTGAAGCCGAGCTTCACGCCCTCCATGTCGAACAGCTTCTGATACTGTTTGACGAGCGCGTTCTTCGGCTCGGTCAGGATCTTGATGAGCGCGGTGACGTCGAGATCCTCGAGCGTCGCGATCACTGGCAGACGACCGACGAATTCGGGGATCAGGCCGAACTTGAGCAGATCCTCCGGCTCGGTCTGGCGTAACACTTCGCCGGTGCGACGCTCTTCGGGCGCCGCGACATAGGCACCGAAGCCGATCGACTTGCCCTGCAACCGGTCGGCGATGATCTTCTCGAGGCCCGAGAACGCCCCGCCGCAGATAAACAGGATGTTAGTCGTGTCGACCTGCAGGAATTCCTGCTGCGGATGCTTGCGCCCGCCCTGCGGCGGCACCGACGCGGTGGTACCCTCCATCAGCTTGAGCAGCGCCTGCTGCACGCCTTCGCCCGACACGTCGCGGGTGATCGACGGATTCTCCGCCTTGCGGCTGATCTTGTCGATCTCGTCGATATAGACGATCCCGCGCTGCGCCCGCTCGACGTTATAGTCCGACGCCTGAAGCAGCTTGAGGATGATGTTCTCGACATCCTCGCCGACATAGCCCGCCTCGGTCAGCGTCGTCGCATCGGCCATGGTGAACGGCACGTCGAGAATGCGCGCCAGCGTCTGCGCCAGCAGCGTCTTGCCGCAACCGGTCGGGCCGACCAGCAGGATGTTCGACTTCGCCAGTTCGACGTCGGCACCCTTCTGGCCATGGTTCAACCGCTTGTAATGGTTGTGGACCGCGACCGACAGCACGCGCTTCGCCTGCTTCTGCCCGATGACATAGTCGTCGAGCACGTTGCAGATTTCCTGCGGCGCCGGCACGCCGCCGTCCTTCTTGGCGACGAGTGCCGACTTCGTTTCCTCACGGATGATGTCGTTGCACAGTTCGACGCATTCGTCGCAGATGAACACGGTCGGTCCCGCGATCAGCTTGCGCACCTCGTGCTGCGACTTGCCGCAGAACGAGCAGTAGAGGGTGCTTTTGGAGTCGCCACCGCTCAGTTTCGTCATACCATATTCCCAGACGCCCCATGGGCTGAATCCCGTCCCGACCCACATACACGCGATCGAGCCTTTGTACGCAATATGTCGACACCCCGCGCCCGAAACAAGTCGCCAACAGCGGAATGTGACGGCAACCCCACCCCGCTTGTCCCGCCATTCCCGGCCCGGTACGGATTTCGATGGCCCCGAAGTACGACATGAGGAGCGTCCGTGATCGCCGCCTACCTGATTTTATGTCATACCGATCCCGCGCAACTCGCCCGGCTGGTTGCGGCACTGCCGGCCACGTCGCCCGTGTTCGTCCATGTCGACGCGCGGACGCCGAAGGCGACGTACGACGCAATGGTCGCTTCGATCGGAGAGCGGCCCCGGACCAGCTTCGTCCGCCGCCGGCGCTGCTTCTGGAGCGGAATCGGTATCGTCCGTGCGACGATGGAACTGATCTACGCGGCGGAAAGGTCGGACATTCGGTTCGATCGCGCGACACTGTTGTCGGGCGCCGACTATCCCATCAAATCCGCAGCGGAGATCGCCGCGATTCTCGATGCGAACCCGACGGCGGAGTTCATCGAGGCGTTTGCGATGAAAGCCCCCAACCGTTGGAGTGAGCAGGAAGGAGTCTACCGCGCGCCCGGTCGGGTGGAACGCTTCCATTTCCGGTTTCGCTCGCGCGCCATCGCGATACCCGGATGGCGTCGCAAGCTTCCCTACAACCATGTCGCCCATGGCGGCGGGCAATGGTGGACGCTGACGCATGCCGCGCTCCGGCATATCGCCGACACGGGACGCAGCAAACCATGGCTCCTCCGCTTCTATGCCAACACCATGTTGCCGGACGAGAGATTCATCCAGACCATCCTCGCCAACTCGCCGTTTGAGGCTGCGATCGTGAACGACGACCTGCGGCTAACGATCTGGAACCGTCCAGAGCCGCAGTATCCCGCGTTGCTCGGCCCGATAGATTTCGACGTCATCGCCAGGAGCCCGGCGCTGTTCGCGCGGAAGCTCAGCCTTGCGCGGTTCCCGGCGCTGTACGATCGTATCGATGCCGAGCTATTGCATTCCGATAGAATATCGCCGGAAACCCGCGTCTGAACGCTGTTGCGATGCCGTGAGGTCCTCGCCACCCGTCGCTTGACCGGCTTCCCGTTGCCGCGATAGGCAAATAGCCAAACCGGGGGGAAATATGCAGGACGCCACGCCGATCGCCTGGTGGCAGACGCAACGCGCGACGGTGTTGCTGGCGGTCGCAGCGGCGGTTCCGCTCTGCTGGACGACGATACCGTGGTTGACCGATGTCCCGGCGCATGTCGCCCGGTTTCACATCCAGCAGACGATCGGACAGTCGCCCGAACTGGCCGGGCATTTCGACTTCACGTGGCGGCTCATTCCCAATCTGGGCGTGGACCTGCTCGTCGTTCCGCTTGGCAAGTTGTTCGGGTTGTTGCCGGCGGTGACGATCGTAACCGCGCTGATCCCGGCGCTTACCGTTCTCGGCATCTTCGCGGTCGTACGCGCGGTTCATGGCCGGGTCACGACGATCAGCCTGTTCGCGCTGCCGCTTGCGCATTCCTATCCGTTCCAGTTCGGCTTTCTGAATTCCTGCCTGTCGGTGGCGCTGGCGTTGCTGGTATTCGCGCTGTGGCTACGGTCCGGCCAGGGGCAGCGCATACTTGTTGCCGCCGTCGCCGCGCCGCTGCTCATCGTTACCCATGCGATCGGATGGGGCGTGCTCGGCGTGCTGATCGGTGGCGCGACGATCGCCACGCTATGGCAGGAACGCGCACGTCCTGCGGCATGGGTGCGGCAAGGCGGGGGCACCGTCCTGCCGCTGCTCTGGCCGCTGGCGATCCTGATCGCGTGGCGCGGCGACAGCCACAATGCCATCGGACTGTGGTTTGACTGGAGGAACGATCTGATCTGGCTGGCCGGTATGCTGCGGGACCGGTGGATCGCGCTGGATGGAACCGCGACCATAGCGGTCCTTGCAGCCGCGACCCTGCCGGTCTGGCGATCGCGCCGCTTTGCCTATGTGCCGGTCATCGTCGTGCCGGCGGTAATATTGGCTATACTGTCGCTCGCGATGCCGAACGAACTGCTCGGGTCAATGTTCGCCGCGACCCGGCTGATTCCCGTCGCGATCATGCTGGCGATCCTCGCCGTACGCGAAATGCGCCCGCTTCCCCGCTGGATCGGCTGGATCGCGCTGGCGCTGTTCGCTGCGCGGCTGATTTCCGTCACCACGTCGCAACTGGCGGCCGAACATACCGCGCAGACACAGATCGCCGCGCTCGATCGCCTGCCGCGCGGCGCCCGGGTCATGGCGCTCGTGCGCGAACATTGCGAGCAGCGTTGGCAGTTGCCACGGCTCTGGCATCTGCCGAGCGTCGCCACGATCCGCCGGGACGCGCTGGTGAACGATCTGTTCGCGGCTCCGGGCCAGTTGCTCTCGGTTCGCGACCGGACCGGGTCGAACTGGTGGACCCTGCAAGGGCAGGCCGTGCCGCGCCAGGGGTGCCGGCGCGGACAATGGCCGGTGTTCGACGATTTGCTGACGCGGGTGCCGTGGCGCGACATCGACTATCTCTGGATCCTGAACAGCGAGCGCGACCGGATACGGCGGGATCATCCGGTGACATTGGTCTGGAACAATGGCCGTACCCAACTCTACCGGGTCGATCATCGCGGTGACGCATCCGCGGTTCGGCAGAGGTGATCCCGCCCCGCCCCCGCCATCAATATGCGGCATTGGACGCGCTCCGGGGTGTCGCTGCGTTCGCGGTCCTGCTCTACCATGCCCAGCCGTGGTTCGGGTCGAGATGGTGGTTCGCGCACGGCTATGTCGCTGTCGACTTCTTCTTCGTCCTGAGCGGGTTCGTGATCGCCCATGCCTATGGCGATCGACTGGCCGGGTCCGGCACGCTGCCGGCGTTCGTGCGGGATCGGGCGATCCGCCTGTACCCGATGATCGTCGCCGGTGCCGGCATCGGCATCGTCGCCTATGTCGTCCGCCTCAGGACCAATGGCCTGCCGATCGGAACGGGCGAGGTTGCCGCCATGGCCGCCGCGATCGTGCCATGGCCCGCGACATGGGTGGCCGGGGACCCGTGGCCAGTCAATCCGCCGATCTGGTCGATCTTCTGGGAACTGGTGGTCAACCTGATCTTCGCACGGACGGTACGATGGTGGACGATACGGAACCTCATAATCTTCGCCGGGGTAGCGTTCGCGGTGCTGGCGATCCTGGGTTGGCAGCTCGGCGGGTTCGGACCGATGGGGCCGGCCCGCGAAAGCTGGGCACTGGGCGGCTTGCGAACATCGGCGGGGTTTGCGGCCGGTGTCCTGTCGCTCCACGCGCATCGTGCCGGCTGGTTAACCCGTGGCGGCCGGCGACCGTGGATCATCGCGACGCTGGCATTGTCGATCACGATCTTGCCGCAGCCCTGGCTCGATCCGCGCTGGTATGATCTCGTACTGACCGCTGGGGTCTTTCCGCTGCTGGTGCTGGCGGCGGCCGGGAGCAGGATGAACATGCCGAGGATGACGCGCTTCGGCGCGGAACTTTCCTATCCGCTCTATGCCATGCATGCGCCGCTGCTGTTGCTGTTCGGCGGCGCGTGGGCGCGGGCCGGCCTCAAAGGATCGGCGTGGACGCCGATCGGCGGGCTGTTCGTGGTAGGCGGCTGTATCGCCGCCGCCTGGGCAGTCTATCGCTGGTGGGACGTTCCGGTCCGCGCCCGCCTGAAGGCACGCTACCGATAGCAGGGCCGGCGCTATGCCGGCCCTGCTCGATCTTAGGCCGACGTCGCGTCTTCCGACACGCCCGGGCGTTTGTCGAACACCTGATCGACCAGACCGAATACCTTGGCCTCATCGGCTTCGAGGAAGGTGTCACGGTCCATCGCCCGTTCGATCTCCTCCAGCGGCTTGCCGGTGTACTTCGCGTAGAGGTCGTTCATCCGGCGACGGATGCGCAGGATTTCCTTCGCCTGGATCTCGATGTCCGATGCCATGCCCTGCGCGCCGCCCGACGGCTGGTGGACCATGATGCGCGCGTTGGTCAGCGCGACGCGCATGCCTGGCTCACCCGACGCCAGCAGGAAGCTGCCCATCGACGCGGCCTGACCGATGCAGACGGTGCCAACGCGGGGACGGATGTACTGCATGGTATCGTGGATCGCCATGCCCGCCGTGACGACGCCGCCCGGCGAGTTGATGTACATCCAGATGTCCTTCTTCGGATTTTCCGATTCGAGGAACAGCAACTGCGCGGTGATGAGCGAGGCCATATGATCCTCGACGCCGCCGGTGACAAAGATGATGCGCTCGCGCAGCAGGCGCGAATAAATGTCGAAGCTGCGCTCGCCGCGGCTCGACTGTTCGATGACCATGGGGACGAGGCCGTCGTGAATATCCTGCATTGGGTTCCCGCTCAGTAGGTTTCGGTGCCCTACATCGGCGCTGCGCGAAGGCTGCGCAAGGGGCGAAGCGTGGCGCCGGCCGCCGTCGCATCGACTGGCCGCCCCATATGTTCGTCGAGCGCTGTTCCGCGATCGATTCCCGTAACAATCCGTCGAGCGCTGGATCGTCGCCCGTCCAGCAGACGATACGCTAACGCTATCTCGTCCAGACCGTCGCCGCCTTTCCGGCGGTCCCGCCCCTATACCCTGCCGGGCGCTGGATAGGCCAGATAGGCAAGGCGGCGTACCTCACGGCGACCGCGCACCACCGTGTCGAGAATCAGCCCGCTGAACAGGCATAGCGAGGCGAGGATCACGAGCCCGGTCGCAAGAATCGCGGTCGGGAACCGCGGCACCAGCCCGGTGTTCGCATAGGTAATCACCAGCGGGATCGCGAGGATCAGCGCGGTCAGCGCCAGCACCAGCCCGATCGCACCGAAGAACCACAGCGGTCGCTCGATCCGGTACAGCGTCGCGATCGTCCGCGCGATACGGAAGCCATCCCCATAGGTCGACAGTTTTGACGCCGACCCTTCCGGCCGCGCGAAATAGCGCGTCGTGACTTCCGCGACCGGCATGCGCAGTTCAAGCGCGTGGACGCTGATCTCGGTTTCGATCTCGAACCCGGCGGACAGCGAGGGAAAGCTCTTCACGAACCGGCGCGAAAAGACGCGGTAGCCCGACAGAATATCGGTAAAACTCCGTCCGAACAGCCGCGCCAGCATGCCCGTCAGCATCGCATTGCCGAACCGGTGCCCACGCCGATAGGCGAGCACCGCCTCGCTCACCCGCTGTCCGACCACCATGTCCAACTGCTCGTCGAACAATCGCGCGACCAGCGCGGGCGCGGCCTCGGCGTCATAGGTCGCATCGCCATCGGCCATGACATAGACGTCGGCATCGATGTCGGCGAACATCCGCCGCACCACCGCGCCCTTGCCCTGGATACGTTCGCTGCGGACCACCGCGCCGGCCGCCCGCGCGACCTCGATCGTGCGGTCGGTCGAGTTGTTGTCGTACACATAGACCGTCGCATCGGGCAACGCGGCACGAAACCCCGCCACCGTGGCGGCGATCGCCGCCTCCTCATTGTAACAGGGCAGCAGGACAGCGATGCGGGAGGAATGCTCGGTCACGCGCATCCGCTATTCGGATTCGGCATGGCGGAAAAGCGGAAAGCGTTCCGCGCCGCCCCACAACGAAGGGGCGGCACCGATCGCAAGATCGATACCGCCCCTTCGTCGTCGCAACCGATCGAACGGATTAGCCTTCGGCAGTCTCGTCCGAAGCGGCCTCGACCTTCTTCTTGGCGCGCGGCTTCTTCGGCGCGGCCTCGGCAGCGTCCGCTACCTCGCCCTCTGCCGGCGCATCGCCTTCGGCGGCCTTCTTCGCCGGAGCCTTGCGCGTCGCGGCCTTCTTCTCGGGCGCTTCGGCCTCGGCCGGGGCGTCGGCAGCCGCCGGCTCCACGTCCTTGTCGCTCATCGGAGTCGCATGGTCCTGTGCGTGGTCGTGCCCATGATCATGATCGTGGTTGCAGTCGGGGCCATGAACGTGCGGCACCGCACCTTCCTCGCTCTCGATCTCGGCTTCGAGTTCCTCGCGCGTCACTTCGCGATCGGTGATCTCGGCCTTGCCGAACAGGAAGTCGACGACCTTGTCCTCGTACAGCGGCGCGCGAAGCTGGGCTGCCGCCATCGGCTCCTGCTGGACATACTGCATGAAGCGCTGGCGATCTTCCGGGCCATACTGCTGCGCGGCCTGCATGATGAGGCGCTGCATTTCCTGCTGCGTCACTTCGATGCCGTTGGCCTGACCGATCTCCGACAGGAGCAGGCCGAGGCGGACGCGGCGGACCGCGATCTGGCGATAGTCGTCACGCTCGGCTTCCAGCTCGGCGCGTGCCGCTTCGGGGTCCGATTCGTGGCCGGCTTCATGCTGGAGCTGCGCCCAGATCTGCTCGAATTCGGCTTCGACCATCGACGGCGGCACGTCGAAATCATGCCCGGCGGCGAGCTGATCGAGCAGCTTGCGCTTCATATGGGTGCGGGTCAGGCCGTTCAGTTCCTGCTCGACCTGACCCTTGATGAGCCCACGAAGCTGTTCGAGGCTTTCGAGGCCGAGCGACTTGGCGAACTCGTCGTCCGGGCCGCCTTCGGCCGGGACCTTCACGCCGGTGATCTTCAGGTCGAAGGTCGCGGCCTTGCCCTTCAGATTCTCGGCCTGATAATCGTCGGGGAAGGTGACGTTGATCGTCTTCTCGTCGCCCTGCTTCACGCCGACCAACTGGTCCTCGAAACCGGGGATCAGGCGACCCGAGCCGATCTCGACCGACATGCCCTCACCGGTGCCGCCGTCGAATGCAACATCGTCGACCTTCCCGACGAAGTCCATCACGACCAGATCGCCGGTGGCGGCTTCATGCCCCTCGGGTGCGTCGTCGTGACGCTTGTTGCTGGCGGCGAGCTGCTCGACCTGTGCATCGACCACCGACTCGTCGGCGGGAACGGTCAGCCGTTCGAGCTTCAGCCCGTCGATCGCCGGGGCCGGCACGTCGGGCAGCACTTCGAGCGACACCGTGACCGCTGCGTCCTGACCACGGGCATAATCGCCTTCCAGCGACACCTGCGGCGCGGTCGCCGGACGCAGCTTCTGCTCTGCGAGCAGCGACTGGATGCCGTCCTGGATCGAGCTGTTCAGCGCGTCCTGCGACAGCGCGTCGCCGTGCATCTTGCGGATCAGGTTCGCGGGAACCTTGCCGGGGCGGAAACCGGGCATCTTCACCGTCGGCGCAACGCGCTTCACCTCGACATCGACCTTCGCGTCGATCTCGGCGGCGGTGATGGTCAGCGTGTAGGCGCGCTTGAGGCCCTCGTTCAACGTCTCGACAGTCTGCATTCTCGAAGCTTTCGTCAAAGGAATCGATTCGGGGCGGCTCCAGCCTCGACCGGGCGGCGGCGTCACTGGTGCGGGCGAAGGGAGTCGAACCCCCACATCTTTCGATACTGGAACCTAAATCCAGCGCGTCTACCAGTTCCGCCACGCCCGCCGAGCGGACGCCGCCGGCACGGGCGCGTCTATAGCAGCCATGCACGCCGGGGCAAGTCGCCACGCTTCGCAGATCGTAACGATAGCCGCAACCCTGCCCTCGCCGTCGCGTTGAGCCATGCGAAGGAGACTGATGCCATGCCCGTCGAGCCCCCGATCCCCGCCGAGACGCCCGCCCCCGATCCCGGCGTCGCGCCGATCACGCCGCCGCCCGAATATCCGGTGCCGCAGACCGAACCGGGCCAACCCGTCGCACCGCCGCCCGAAATCGACGTGCCCGGTCCCGACATCGACGTGCCAAGCCCGATGCCCGGTGGCGATCCCGGCGTAACGCCGGTCCCCGGCCAACCCGTGATGGAGCATTGAAATGAGTGACCGCGACCGCAGCCCGCACCCCGACAGCGCGCCGCAGGACGACACCGACCGTCGCAGCGACATCGAAAAAGCGGTCGACACCGCCAATGGCGATATCGAACGTGGCGACACGACGGTCGGCCAGACCTCGCCTACCGAACCCACCGTGTCACCCGACACCGCCGGCGGATCGGGCGGTGTTGTCCGCAATCAGGACGCCGACGCGCAGTAAGCGTCAGCCAGTCGTGACCCGCCGTGCCGTCAGGACCTTGACCGGCGCGGCGGGCATTTCCCCCTTGAACACGCCGCTGGTGGATTTGGCGGGATCGACCGGTGTGTCGAGAATCTTCAACAGCACGTCACGCCCGCCGACGATCCTTGCGAACGCGGCATAGCCCTGCCCGTCCGCCGGGACGCCCGGCGCGGCATCCAGCGCGCGACGCTGATCGCCGACCGAGATGGTGAACTCGCCACGCGCCGTGCCAAGGCCCAGTCGCGCGATCGAGAGCGTACCGTCGGTGTGCGACAGGCCCGTCTGCGTGGTCGATTCGTGCTTGATCGGCGGCAGATATTTCTTCGCATCGGTATGTGGGCCGAACTGGACGAAACCGAACTCCGGCCCGACCTTGACGATCCGGTAGAAACTGACACCATCCAGTCGCTTTTGGTCGACGTAACGCAGGAAATTCGCCGCGCTGATCGGCGCGCGTTTCGTCTCCACCTCGACGGTCAGCGTACCTGCCGTCGTGACGATCGCGACACGCGGCAGCGGCGGCTCCGGCGTCTGCGCGAGACCGGGCACGCTCGCCACGACGACCAGTGCCGCCAGCACTATCCGCCGCGCGAGACGCATCAGCCGAGTGCCTTTTTCAGCAGGTCGTTGACGACGCCGGGGTTGGCCTTGCCGCCCATCGCCTTCATCGTCTGCCCGACGAAGAAGCCGAACAGCTTGTCCTTGCCCCCGCGATAATCGGCGACCTTGTCGGCGTTCTTCGCCATGACGTCGGCGATCACCGCCTCGATCGCGCCGGTGTCGCTGGTCTGCTTGAGCCCGCGCTCCTCGACGATGGCGTTCGCCCCCTGCCCGGTTTCAAGCATGATCTCGAACACCTGCTTGGACAGCGTGCCCGACAGCGTGCCATCGGCGACGAGCCGCAGCAGTTCGGCCCCCTGCGCGGGCGACACCGGGCTGTCGGCAACGCTTTTGCCAAGGCGGTTGAGCGCACCGAACAAGTCGGAAATCAACCAGTTGGCGGCCGACTTTGCCGACACGTCCGAACCACCTTCACCCAACAGCGCCTCGAACCAGCGAGCCGTTTCCACCTCGGCGGTCAGCACCGCCGCATTGTAGCGCGACAGCCCAAGATCATTCTCGTACCGCGCCCGCTTGGCATCGGGCAGTTCGGGCAGCGACGCACGGCATTCGTCCAGAAACGCATCGTCGAGTTCGAGCGGCAGCAGATCGGGATCAGGGAAATAGCGATAGTCGTGCGCGTCTTCCTTCGACCGCATCGACCGGGTCACGCCCTTGTCGGGATCGAACAGCCGCGTCTCCTGAACGATGCGGCCGCCATCCTCCAGCACGGCGACCTGCCGGTTGGCCTCATGTTCGATCGCCGCCATCACGAAGCGGACCGAATTGACGTTCTTCGTCTCGGTCCGTGTCCCCAGTTCCTCGCCCGGTCGCCGGACCGAGACGTTCACGTCGGCGCGCATCGATCCCTGGTCCATGTTGCCGTCGCACGACCCGACATAGCGCAGCACCGACCGCAGCTTCGACAGATAGGCCCCGGCCTCGGCGGGCGAGCGCATGTCGGGGCGGCTGACGATCTCCATCAACGCCACGCCCGACCGGTTGAGATCGACGTAGGAGCGCGTCGGATGCTGATCGTGCATCAGCTTGCCGGCGTCCTGCTCGACGTGAATGCGCTCGACGCCGATCGTCTTGACCGGGCTGTTCGGATCCTTCTCATCGAGGACGATCGTGACCGAGCCTTCCCCCACCAGCGGATGATAGAGCTGGCTGATCTGATAGCCCTGCGGCAGATCGGCATAGAAATAATTCTTGCGGTCGAACCGCGACCATTTGTTGATGACCGCGTCGATCGCCATGCCGGTGCGGACCGCCTGACGGATGCACTCGCGGTTCGGCGTCGGCAGCATGCCCGGCATCGCCGCATCGACCAGACTGACCTGCGTGTTCGGCTCGGCACCGAACGCGGTCGCCGCGCCGGAGAACAGCTTGGCGTTCGACGTGATCTGGGCATGGACCTCAAGGCCGATCACGACCTCCCAGTCGCCGGTCGCGCCACGGATGCGATAGGTGAATTCAGTCATATCATTCGGCCTCATTTGTGCCGTTTCTGCCGTGGCTTGCGTACTGGCTTCGTCGGAACGAACCATCTTGCAGGCCGCTTGAAGATCAATCGGATCAACTCAACAATACCCTCGACGATTACTTGAAAAAGCAATTCGACGAGGAATTGCATATCACCACCACTTGTCCGCCCGGGCGACGAACCCGGCGCGCTGCTCGATCGCAAGACCTGCGTTCAGCACGCCCTGCTCGTCGAGCGGCTTGCCGATGATCTGCAACCCCAGCGGCAGCCCGTCCTTGTCGACGCCGCCCGGCACGCTCATCGCCGGCAGCCCGGCCAACGACGACGGCACGGTGAACACGTCGTTGAGATACATCGCGATCGGATCGGCCGACTTCTCGCCCAGCGCGAACGCCGCCGACGGTGCGGTCGGGGTCAGCAGCACGTCGCACTGCTCCCACGCCGCCTCGAAATCCTGCGCGATCAGCGTCCGTACCTTCTGCGCCTGGGTATAATAGGCGTCATAGAAGCCCGCCGACAGCACATAGGTGCCGATCAGGATGCGCCGCTTCACCTCGTCACCGAACCCGGCGGCGCGGGTGGCCGCATACATGTCCTGCAATCCCGCCCCGTCGGGCAGCACCCGCTGGCCGTAGCGCACGCCGTCATAGCGCGCGAGGTTCGACGACGCTTCGGCGGGGGCGATGATATAATAGGCCGGCAGCGCATAACGGGTATGCGGCAACGACACCTCGACGATCTCCGCCCCCGCATCGCGCAGCCAGTCAATCCCCTGCTGCCACAGCGCCTCGATCTCCGCCGGCATGCCATCGACGCGATATTCCTTCGGGATACCGACGCGCTTGCCGCGAAGATCGGCGTTCAGCCCCGCTTCCCACGCCGGAACCGGCAGGTCGAGCGAGGTCGCGTCCTTCGGATCGAACCCGGCCATCGCCTCCAACATGATCGCGCAATCGCGGGTATCGCGCGCCATCGGCCCCGCCTGATCGAGCGACGAGGCGAAGGCGACGACACCGTAGCGCGAGCAACGGCCATAGGTCGGCTTGATCCCAGTGATGCCGGTGAACGCCGCCGGCTGACGGATCGACCCGCCGGTATCGGTGCCGGTGGCCGCCGGGCACAGCCGCGCCGCGATCGCCGACGACGACCCGCCCGACGATCCGCCCGGCGCCATCGGCGCGGTATCGCCCGGCCGCCGCCACGGCGAGACGACGTTGCCGAACGCACTGGTTTCGTTCGACGATCCCATCGCGAACTGGTCGAGGTTCAGCTTGCCGAGCATCCCCGCGCCCGCCGCCCACAGCTTGCCCGAAACGGTCGATTCATACTGCGGTACGAAGCCCTTCAGGATGCCGCTCGCCGCCGTCGTCTCGACGCCCTTGGTGCAAAACAGGTCCTTCATGCCGATCGGCACGCCGGCCAGCGGCTTCGGCGTCTCGCCCGCCGCGCGCGCGGCATCGGCGGCATCGGCGGCGGCGCGCGCATGGTCGGGCGTTTCGACGAGAAAGGCGTTGAGCGGCTTGGCGGCGGCTACGGCACCTACGAACGCATCGGCGACGTCGCGCGCGGAAAAGCTGCCGTCGCGCACGCCGTCACGGATCGCGGCGACGCCAAGGTCGGTAAGGTCGGTCATTCGGCAATCCTTGCGCGGCAGGTCGGGTCGGTCGGGATACGGCGACGGATCATTCGATGACCTTGGGCACGGTGAAGAAGCCATGTTCGGCCTGCGGCGCATTCGCCAGCACCCGGTCGCGCACGTTGCCATCCGTGACGGCATCGGGGCGCAGGCGCAGATGGTTGGGGATCACCGCCGTCATCGGCGCGACGCCGCTGGTGTCGACTTCGCCCAGTTGCTCGATCCAGCCAAGGATATTGCCCAGTTCGGGGGCGAGCCGATCGGCTTCGGCATCGGTGATCGCGATCCGGGCAAGGCCGGCCACGCGCTTTACGGTGTGAGGTTCGACGGACATGGACGATCGGCTAGCATCCCGCCTGCCCCTCGACAAGCGTCCCGGTTCAGGTGTCGACATCCCCGGCATGGATCGTGCGGACCGCGCCGCCGCCCTGCGCCAGCAGCAGCGCCCCGGCCGGGTCCAGACCGGCAAACGTCCCTTCGGTCCGGGTCCCGTCGGGCAACGATACCCGAAGCGACGCCCCGACCGGATGCGCTGCCCGCATCCACGCATCGCAAATGCCGCCAACCCCTGCACGACGCCATTCGGCCAACCAATGGGCGAACGATGCACGCAACCGGTCGAGCATGTCGTCCGGGGCGATCCGCACCCCCTGATCGGCAAGGCAGATCGTCCGCCGACCGGGTACGACCGGTGCCATGGCAAGGTTCACCCCGAAGCCGACCACGACCGCCTCGCCGCTACGCTCGAGCAGGATGCCGGACAGTTTCGCTCCGTCGATCATCAGGTCGTTCGGCCATTTGATCGCGGCGTGCCCCGGCAGGACGCTATCGATCGCGGCGTGCAGCGCAACCGCCGCGACCAGCGCCAGCGACGGTGCGACCGGATCGTCCGGCCGCAAGCGAACGATGGTGCTGGCGAACAGATTGCCGGTCGAATCGGCCCAGGTGCGGCCCATGCGACCACGTCCGGCGGTCTGCCTCTCTGCCCTGAGCCATGCGCCCTCGGGTGCGCCCTCGGTCGCCGCCGCCAGCAGGTCGGCGTTGGTCGACCCGGTTTCGGCGACGGTGCGGACGCTCAGAACAGTGCCCGCGCCGCCGTCATCGTCCACCCGGTCAGCGCCGGAATCAGGAACATGCCGACCGGCGAGATCACGACCGCCGCCGCCGCGATCAGACCACCTTCGATAAGGGCCGGTTCCCGCGAGAACGCCGGGGCCGGATCGTCGAAGTACATCGTCTTGACGACGCGCAGGTAATAATAGGCACCGATGACCGATGCGGCGATACCGATCACCGCCAGCGGGAACAGCCCGGCCTGTACCGCGGCATCGAACACGGCGTACTTCGCCCAGAAGCCGAACAGCGGCGGGATACCGGCCAGCGCGAACATGAAGATCGCCAGCGCCAGCGCCAGCGCCGGCCGCGTGCGCGACAAACCGGCGAGGCTCGCGACGCTCTCGACCGGCTGACCATCTTCACCGCGCATCTGAAGCAGGATCAGGAACGAACCGAGCGTCATGACGATGTAGATGGCGAGATAGAACAGCACGCCCGCCACGCCCGCCTGCGTGCCCGCCGCCAGACCGATCAGCGCGAAGCCGACGTTGTTGATCGACGAATAGGCGAGCAGCCGTTTGATATTGCCCTGCCCGATCGCGCCGACCGCGCCGAGCACGATCGAGGCGAGCGCGGCGAACACCACGATCTGCCGCCATTGGTCGACCGCAGGCCCCATCGCCTCGATCGCCACGCGCAGCGCCATGGCCATCGCCGCAACCTTGGGGGCCGATGCGAAGAACGCCGTCACCGGGGTGGGTGCGCCTTCGTACACGTCGGGCGTCCACATATGGAACGGCACCGCCGCCAGCTTGAACGCGATCCCCGCGAACACGAACACCAGCCCGAACAGCAGCCCGGTGTTGGTCCCGGCGGCATAGGCGACGGCAATATCGTCGAACAGCGTCGTGCCGGAGAAGCCATAAACTAGGCTGATGCCATAGAGCAGGATGCCCGATGCCAGCGCGCCCAGCACGAAATATTTGAGGCCCGCTTCGGCCGAGCGCGTATCGCGCCGCATGAAGCTGGCAAGGACATAGGCGGCAAGGCTCTGCAATTCGAGCCCGACGTAGAGCAGCAGCAGGTCCGACGCCGACACCATCATGCCCATGCCGCAGGCCGACAACAGGATGAGGATCGGATATTCGGGCTTGAGGTCGTCACCCGTCGTCCGCGCGAAGAAGCGCGGCGCGACGATGATCCCGACCGCCGAGGCGAGGAAGATCAGGATCTTGGCGAAACCGGCGAAGGCATCGGCACGGTACATGCCCCCGAACGCGGTGCCGCCCGACGATCCGTTGCCGACTAGCGCGACCGACGCACCGGCGAGGATCACCACCGCCGCGATGCTGACACCGCGCGTCGCCGCCTCCTTGCCCCATGCCGCCACCAGCATGAGCACGATCGCCCCAACCGCGAGCACCAGCTCGGGCAGCGTCATCGTCAATTGTTGGGCGTAGCTCATCAGTGCGATTCCCCGTGCGCCGCTTCGCCGCCGCTCGTGTGATGTTGCGCGGCCGCAGCCGCCGGATTGCCGTCCGTCGGACGCGAATCCGACCCCGGGTTCGCCCGCTCGATCCGTTCGATCAGCAGCGCGACGTCGCCGCGCATGGGTTTGAGGAAGCTTTCGGGATACACGCCCATCCACAGCACCACCGCCGCGATCGGCGCGAGCAGGAGCAGTTCGCGCGGATTGACGTCCTGCATCGCCTTCACATCGTCATGCACCAGATCGCCCAGTGCGATGCGACGATAGAGATAGAGCGAATAGGCCGCGCCGAGGATGATGCCGGTGGTGCAGATCAGCGCCGCCCACGTCGACACCTGATAGGTGCCGGCAAGGCTCAGGAACTCGCCGACGAACCCCGACGTGCCCGGCAGACCGATCGACGCCATGGTGAACAACAGGAAGAATACCGCATAGCGCGGCATGTTGATCGCCAGACCGCCGTAGCGCGAGATTTCGCGGGTGTGCAGCCGGTCGTAGATGATGCCGACGCACAGGAACAGCGCGCCCGACACCAGCCCGTGACTGAGCATCACGATCATCGCGCCTTCGATACCCTGCTGGTTGAAGGCGAACAGGCCGATCGTCACGATCGCCATGTGCGCGACCGACGAATAGGCGATCAGCTTCTTCATGTCGCTCTGCACCAGCGCGACGAGCGAGGTATAGACCACCGCAACCGCCGACAGCGCGAAGATCAGCCAGGTGAACTCGCCGGTTGCTTCGGGGAACATCGGGATCGAGAAGCGCAGGAAGCCATACCCGCCGAGCTTCAGCAACACGCCGGCAAGGATGACCGACCCTGCGGTTGGTGCCTGGACGTGCGCGTCGGGCAACCAGGTGTGGACCGGCCACATCGGCATCTTGACCGCGAACGACGCGAAGAACGCCAGCCACAGCCATGTCTGGACATGCGCCGGGAAATCATACGCCATCAGCGTCGGGATGTCCGACGTGCCCGCGACATTGACCATGTAGATCATCGCGATCAGCATCAGCACCGAGCCGAGCAGCGTGTAGAGGAAGAACTTGTACGAAGCGTAGATGCGGTTCGCCCCGCCCCAGATGCCGATGATGAGGTACATCGGAATCAGGCCGCCTTCGAAGAAGACATAGAACAGCAGCAGGTCCTGCGCCGCGAACGTGCCGATCATCAGCACTTCGACGCCGAGGAACAGCCCCATATACTCGGGCACGCGGGTCGTCACCGAACGCCACGACGCGCCGATGCAGATCGGCATCAGGAACACGCTGAGCATGATGAGCATCAGCGCGAACCCGTCGATGCCGAGCGCCCATGCGAAGCGGCCGAACACATCGGCATGTTCGACGAACTGCCACTGCGCGCCGCCCACGTCGAAACTGGTCCACAGCGCGATGCCGAGCGCGAAGTCGATCAGCGTGGCGATCAGTGCGGTCCAGCGTGCGGCGTTGGCCGACACGAACAGGCACAATACCGCCGCGACCGCCGGTACGACCAGCATCGCCGACAGGATCGGGAAGCCGTTCACTTGTTATTCCCCCGAACCATTTGCTTCGAACCGCGCATCACGACGCGATCGCCCAGGTAACAGCCGCCGTCAGGCCGATGAGCATGACGAAAGCATAGGTATAAAGATAACCGGTCTGCATCCGCACCGCCAAGCGGCTCGACAGGCCGACCAGCGCCGCCGACCCGTCGGGGCCGAAGCGGTTGATCGTCTGCTCGTCGCCGCGCTTCCAGAAGAAACGTCCCAGCGCGAAGGAGGGCCGGATGAAGAGCAGATGATACAGCTCGTCGAAATACCACTTCTTGAGCAGGAAGCGGTGCAGCACGCGGAACGTCTCCGCGATCGCTGCCGCCGTGCCCGGCCGGGCGATGTAGACGTAGAACGCGCTCACGAACCCGATCAGCATCACGATCGTCGCGGCCAGCTTCACCATCAACGGCACTTCGTGCATCGCGTGCATCAGATGCTCGTTGAAGAACAGGCTGCCCTTCCAGAACGTCTCACCCGCCTCCGGTTCGATGAACCAGTGATGGAAGACATAGCCGGCGGCAACCGCGCCGACCGTCAGCACGATCAACGGGATCAGCATCGGCAACGGGCTTTCGTGCGGGTGATAGCCCGCCGTGCCTTCGACGACATCGCTGGCATGCGCGTCGTGCGTCGACGGCGCATGGCCCGCATCTTCGGCCGCCGCGTGCGCATCATGGCCGTGGGCATGATCGTCATGCCCGTGACCGTGCGCATCGTGGACTGCATGCTGGATATGCTCCGACCCGGCCCAGCGTGGCTTGCCGAAGAAGGTCAGGAACATCAGCCGCCACGAATAGAAGCTGGTCAACAGCGCGGCGAACGTACCGACATAGAACGCGCCATAGCCGTTCGGACCCGATGCCCATGCCGCCTCAAGAATCGCATCCTTCGAGTGATAGCCCGCGAAGCCGCCAATGCCATAAATACCGACACCGGTGATCGCCAGCGTACCCGCCATCATCGCCCAGAAGGTGAGCGGGATATGCTTCCGCAGGCCACCGTAATAGCGCATGTCCTGTTCGTGGTGCATCGCATGGATGACCGAGCCGGCCCCCAGGAACAGCAACGCCTTGAAGAAGGCGTGGGTGAACAGGTGGAACATCGCCGCGCCATAGGCACCGACGCCCGCCGCGAAGAACATATAGCCAAGCTGCGAACAGGTCGAATAGGCGATGACCCGCTTGATGTCGGTCTGCACGAGGCCGATCGTCGCGGCGAACAAACAGGTCGCGGCACCGACGGCGGTCACGACCGACAGCGCGGTCGGCGACACTTCGAACATCGGCGACAGGCGGCATACCATGAACACGCCCGCCGTCACCATCGTCGCGGCATGGATCAGCGCCGACACCGGGGTCGGGCCTTCCATCGCGTCCGGCAACCACGTGTGGAGGCCGAGTTGCGCCGACTTGCCCATCGCACCGACGAACAGCAGCAGACACAACACCGTCATCGTATCGGCGCGGAACCACAGGAAGCCGATCGTCGAACCGGCCATCGACGGCGCAGCTTCGAGGATCGCGGGGATCGAGATCGTCCCGAACACCAAGTAGGTGCCGAAGATGCCGAGCATGAAGCCCAAATCGCCGACGCGGTTCACCACGAACGCCTTGATCGCGGCGGCGTTGGCCGATGGCTTGCGGAACCAGAAACCGATCAGCAGGTACGACGCCAGACCGACGCCTTCCCAGCCGAAAAACATCTGGACGAGGTTGTTGGCCGTCACCAGCATCAGCATGGCGAAGGTGAACAGCGACAGATAGGCGAAGAACCGCGGCTGATCGGGGTCCTCGCTCATATAGCCCCAGCTATAGAGGTGGACGAGCGCCGAGACGCTGGTGATGACGACCAGCATGACCGCGGTCAGCGCATCGACCCGCAGTTCCCATGCGATGTCCATCCCGCCCGACACGATCCACGTCGATACCGGCGCGACGCCGGCGGTCGCGGTTCCGGCGAGGAACGGCACGAAGATGCTCCACGACAGCGCGGCGGCGACCAGCAGCCCCACCGTCGTCACGATCTTCGGGAACGCAATGCCGAACGCCCGGTTCGACAGCCCCGCGACGACCGACGCCAGCAGCGGCAGGAACACGACGATATGGATGGCGCTCATGCGAACGCCTCCGAAATCCCAATCACCGGCATCACCCCTTCATCCGGTTGACGTCGTCGACCGCGATGGAACCGCGACCACGGAAATAGATGACCATGATGGCCAGCCCGATCGCGCTCTCGCCGGCGGCGACCGCCAGCACGAACATCGCGAACACCTGCCCCACCAGATCCCCCAACTGTGCCGAAAAGGCGACGAAATTGATGTTCACCGCCAGCAGGATCAGCTCGATCGACATCAGGATGACGATCAGGTTCTTCCGGTTGAGGAAGATGCCAAGAACCCCCAGCGTGAACAGGATCGCCGCGACGACCAGATAATGGGTGATCCCGATCACAGCTCGACCCCCTGCCCGATGGGCTGATTGACGTTGCGCGTGGCGTCCTTCGACCGGCGGCTGACCTGGCGATGGATGTTCTGCCGCCGCGAGTCGACCCGCACGCGCTGGGTCAGCACGATCGCCCCGATCATCGCGACCAGCAGGACCAGGCCGACGCCTTCGAACACATAGAGATAGCGGGTATAGAGCAGCCGCCCGATCGCCTCGATGTTCGGCACCGCGACATCGACCGGCGCGACGCGGCGTGCCAGATCGATCCGCCCGGCGGTCCATGCGTACGCGCCGATGATAAGCTCGACCGCGAGCAGCACCGCGAGCGCGAGGCCGGCAGGCAGGTAACGGACGAAGCCGGCGCGCATCTCGGTGAAGTCGATGTTCAGCATCATGACGACGAACAGGAACAGCACCGCGACCGCACCGACATAGACGATGACGAGGAGCATCGCGATAAACTCGGCACCGGCCAGCACCATCAGCCCAGCGGCGTTGAAGAAGGCGAGGATCAGCCACAGCACCGAATGGACCGGGTTGCGCGACGTGATCGTCAGCGCAGCCGATGCCACCACGATCGTGGCGAACAGATAGAAGGCGAGTGTCTGGATCACGAGCGCTGCTCTTCCCCCTGTTCGCCCCGCTGGCTGCGGGACGATACGCTTGTCATTAGGTCGGCGGAGCGGAACACCCGGTCCCCGCCGTTACGGAACACCGGCGCCCTTACCGATAGGGCGCGTCGCTCGCAAGGTTCGCGGCGATGGCGCGTTCCCAGCGGTCGCCGTTCGCGAGCAGCTTGTCCTTGTGATAGATCAGCTCCTCGCGCGTCTCGGTCGCGAATTCGAAATTCGGCCCCTCGACGATCGCATCGACCGGGCACGCTTCTTGGCACAGCCCGCAATAGATGCACTTCGTCATGTCGATGTCGTAGCGCGTCGTGCGGCGGCTGCCGTCCTGACGCGGCTCGGCCTCGATCGTGATCGCCAGCGCCGGACACACTGCCTCGCACAGCTTGCACGCGATGCAGCGTTCTTCCCCGTTGGGATAGCGACGCAACGCATGCTCGCCCCGGAAGCGCGGGCTGATCGGATTCTTCTCGTACGGGTAGTTGATCGTCGCCTTGGGCTTGAAGAAATACCGCAGCGTCAGCGCGTGCGCCTTCACGAACTCCCACAGGGTGAACGATCGGATGGTCTGGGCGATACTCATGCGGGCACTCCCACGCGCTGGATCATCAGCCAGCCCGAGACGAGGAAGACGAAGATCAACGACATCGGCAGGAACACCTTCCAGCCCAGCCGCATCAACTGGTCGTAGCGGTAGCGCGGCACCGTCGCCTTGATCCAGCTAAAGACGAAGAAGAAGAAGAACGTCTTGCCGAGGAACCAGATAATGCCGGGGACATAATAAAGCGGTGCCCAGTCGACCGGCGGCAACCAGCCACCCCAGAACAGCAGCGCGTTGAGCGCGCACATCAGGATGACGTTGGCATATTCACCAAGCCAGAACAGGGCGAAGGCCATCGACGAATATTCGGTCTGATAACCAGCAACCAGTTCCGATTCCGCTTCGGTCAGATCGAACGGCGCACGCGCGGTTTCGGCGAGCGACGAGATCAGGAACACGACCGCCATCGGGAACAGCAGCGGGTTGAAACCAAAACCGTTGATGAAGCCGAAGATATGCCCGCGCTGTTCGAGGACGATCGTCGTCAAGTTGAACGATCCGGCCCACAGCACGACGGCAATCAGGACAAACCCGATCGCGACTTCGTAACTCACCATCTGCGCGGCGGCACGCAGCGCCGAGTAGAAGGGATATTTCGAGTTCGACGCCCAGCCCGAAATGATGACGCCATATACCCCGAGCGACGATGCCGCGAGGATATAGAGCAGCCCGACGTTGATGTCCGCCACCACCATGCCGACGTCGAACGGGATCACCGCCCAGACGATCAGCGCGACGGTGAAGGTGATGATCGGCGCCAGCAGGAACAGCCCGCGATTGGCCGACGACGGCACGATCGTTTCCTGGAGGAACACCTTCAACCCGTCAGCGAACGACTGGAGCAGGCCGAACGGCCCGACCACGTTCGGTCCGCGGCGCAGCGCCATCGCCGCCCAGATCTTGCGATCGGCGTAGATTATCATCGCCACCGCCAGCATCAGCGGCAGCGCGATGATGAGGATGCCGATCAGCGTGGCGAGAGTCCACGCCACGCTCGGGTTCATACCCCAACCGACCATCGCGGTCGTCGGGCTGGAAAAGAAGCTCACTCGGCGGCCTCCGCGAAATCCTGGCCATGGACAAGTTCGGCCGAACAACGCTGCATCGTCGGGCTGGCCCGGCAGATCGCGTTGGTCAGGTAGAAGTCGGTGACCGGATAGGTCACCGCGCCCGACGCCTTAGCGTCGAGTGCCGGCGGGTTCCAGTCATACCGAACCAAAGCTTCACGGCCGAGGTCGGGAACCGCCGCCGCCATCGCCGCACGCAATCCGGCGAAATCGTCGAACGGCAACGTCACGCCGAGGAATTCGCCAAGCGCCCGCAGGATGGTCCAGTCGTCGCGCGCATCGCCCGGTGCGAAGACCGCGCGGTCGCCGCGCTGCACCCGGCCCTCCATGTTGACATAGGTGCCGGGCTTTTCGGCATAGCTGGCCCCCGGCAGGACGATGTCGGCCGCCGCCGCGCCCTTGTCGCCATGATGACCGATATAGACCTTGGTGCTGTTCGCGAACTGGGCGAAGTCGACTTCGTCCGCGCCGAGGAAGAACACCAGCTTCGGGTTCGCCGCGACGATGTCGGCGATGCCGCCCGCCCGTGCATAGCCGAGCATCAGCGCGCCCATGCGTGCGGCGGCCAGATGAACGACGTTGAAGCCGTTCCACACCGTGCCGTCCTCGAGCGTGCGGACGAGATTGCCGTCCTGCGCCAGCTTGAGCGCGGCACCATGGCCGTTCTTCAGCGCGCCCGGCCCGACGATGACCATCGGCCGCTTGGCCGCGTCCAGCGCCTCGGCGGCGCGATCTGGCAGACCGTTCAGCAGGCCGAGATCATCGCCGAGCCACTCCGCCTTGTAGGTCAGGTCGACTTCCGGCCCAATCGCGAAGACGCGCGCGCCCTTCTTGATCGCCTTGCGCACGCGGGTGTTGATGAGCGGCGCTTCGTGGCGCAGGTCGCTGCCGATGAGCAGGATCGCGTCGGCGTCCTCGACCCCGGCGATCGTCGTGTTGAACGCGACCGCGCCAAGGTTGGTGACGTCATAGGCCATGCCCGTCTGCCGCCCTTCGAGCAGCGACGATCCCAGCGCATTCACCAGCGCCTTGGCGGCGAACATCGTCTCGCAATCGAGCAGATCGCCCGCGATCGCCGCGACCGACGATCCGGCATTGACCGCCGCGATCACCGCGAACGCCTCGTCCCACTCCGCCGCGACCAGCTTGCCGCCCTTGCGGACATAGGGCTTGTCGAGACGACGGCGGACCAGCCCATCGACGGCATGGCGCGTCTTGTCGTGCGCCCACTCCTCGTTCACGTCCTCGTTGATGCGCGGTACGCAGCGCAGCACCTGCCGCCCGCGTGCGTCGAGGCGGATATTGGTGCCGACCGCGTCCATCACGTCGATCGCGAGCGTCTTCTTCAGCTCCCACGGCCGTGCCTCGAACGCATAGGGCTTCGACGTCAGCGCACCCACCGGGCACAGATCGACGACATTGCCCGACAATTCGCTCGTCACCGCCTGTTCGAGATAGCTGGTGATCTGCATATTCTCGCCGCGATAGATCGCGCCGATCTCCTCGACGCCCGCGACCTCTTCGGCGAAGCGGATGCAGCGGGTGCACTGGATACAACGGGTCATGACCGTCTTGACGATCGGACCCATGTACTTTTCGGTGACGGCGCGCTTGTTCTCGTCATAGCGCGAATGGCCACGGCCATAGGCAACCGACTGGTCCTGCAGATCGCATTCGCCGCCCTGGTCGCAGATCGGGCAGTCGAGCGGATGGTTGATGAGCAGGAATTCCATCACGCCTTCGCGCGCGGCCTTCACCATCGCGCTGTCGGTGCGGATTTCCTGATTGTCGGCCGCGGGCAGCGCGCACGATGCCTGCGGCTTGGGCGGCCCCGGCTTCACCTCGACCAGACACATCCGGCAATTGCCGGCGATCGACAGCCGTTCATGATAGCAGAACCGGGGAATCTCCTTCCCCGCCGCTTCGCATGCCTGGAGGACGGTGGCACCCTGCGGCACCTCGACCTCGACCCCGTCTACCTTGACCTTAGGCATTATTCCGCCGCTTCCTGCATCGGCAGCGAGCCACCGCCGCGCTTCTCGTTGATCCGCCGCTCCAGTTCGGGGCGGAAGTTCTTGATGAGGCCCTGGATCGGCCACGCCGCCGCGTCGCCGAGCGCGCAGATGGTGTGGCCCTCGACCTGCTTCGTCACCTGGTGCAGCGTGTCGATCTCGGACAGGTCGGCATCGCCGGTGCGCAGCCGCTCCATCACCCGCCACATCCAGCCGGTGCCTTCGCGGCACGGCGTGCACTGGCCGCAGCTCTCGTGCTTGTAGAAGTACGAGAGCCGGCTGATCGCGCGTACCACGTCGGTCGACTTGTCCATGACGATCACCGCTGCCGTGCCGAGGCCCGATCCGACCGCCTTCAGCCCGTCGAAGTCCATCGGCGCATCGATGATGTGCTCGGCCTTCACCAGCGGCACCGACGATCCGCCGGGGATGACGCACAGCAGATTATCCCAGCCACCCCGGATGCCGCCGCAATGCTTCTCGATCAGCTCGCGGAACGGGATGCTCATCGCTTCCTCGACCACGCAAGGACGGTTCACATGGCCGCTGATCTGGAACAGCTTGGTGCCGCGATTATTCTCCGCGCCGAAGCTCGAGAACCACTCCGCGCCGCGCCGCAGGATCGTCGGCACGACCGCGATCGATTCGACGTTGTTGACCGTCGTCGGGCAGCCATACAGGCCCGCGCCCGCCGGGAACGGCGGCTTGAGCCGGGGCTGGCCCTTCTTGCCTTCGAGCGATTCGAGCATCGCGGTTTCTTCACCGCAGATGTACGCGCCGGCACCGCGGTGGGCGAACACGTCGAAGTCATAGCCCGACCCGCAGGCATTCTTGCCGAGCAAGCCCTTGGCATAGGCCTCGGCGATCGCCGCGAACAGCACCTCGGCCTCGCGGATATATTCGCCGCGAATGTAAATGTACGCCGCCCGCGCACGCATCGCGAAACCGGCGACCAGCGCGCCTTCGATCAGCTTGTGCGGATCGTGGCGGATGATCTCGCGGTCCTTGCACGAACCGGGTTCGGATTCATCTGCGTTGATGACGAGGAAGTTCGGCCGGTCGGGCTTGGGCGCCTTGGGCATGAACGACCATTTGGTGCCGGTCGGGAAGCCTGCTCCACCGCGTCCGCGCAGGCCAGACGCCTTGATGCGGTCGATGATGTTGTCCTGCCCCAGCGCCAGCAGCGCCTTCGTATTGTCCCAGTCACCCCGCTTCTGCGCGGCGTCGAGGTTCCATGGCTGGAACCCGTAGACGTTGGTGAAGATGCGATCCTTGTCGGCCAGCATCCTTATCGTCCCTTCCCGATCGCCTTCTCGGCGATGAAATACACGGCGACCATCGCGCCGATGCCGATCGCGATGCCGAGCAGCTTGAGCGCGCCGACGAACAGTTCGAGCGCGATCCACAACACCACGATCCCGACGAGGATCGCCAGCAACAGGCTGCCCAGCGCCTTCATGCCGCAGGCCCCTGGCCGTTGCCCCATTCGGACCGGTAATCATGATTTCCGGCTATCATCGCGGCAAGGTTGGTCGGTTCGCCGACCGGCTCGACGGTGTGGCGGCCGGGCTCCTGCGTGCCGGGCTTCGGCGTCTCGCCCTTCGCCAGCGCCTCGAGGATCGCGGTGGTGCGATCGTAATCGAGGTCTTCGTAATTATCGTCGTTGATCTGGACCATTGGCGCGGAAGCGCAATTGCCCATGCACTCGACCTCGGTCAGCGTGAACAGGCCGTCCGGCGTCGTCTTGCCCTTGACCAGTCCACGGTTCTTGCACGCGGCGAACACGTCGTCCGACCCGCGCAGCATGCACGGCGTCGTGCCGCACACCTGCACATGATAGCGACCGACCGGCGCGAGATTGAACATCGTGTAGAAGGTCGCGACCTCGTAGACGCGCATATAGGGCATGCCCAGTTCGCGCGCGATATATTCGATCACCGGAACCGGCAGCCAGCCTTGCGTCTGCGTCTCCGCGCCGACCTGTCGTTGCGCCAGGTCGAGAAACGGGATCGTGCAGGACTGCTGGCGACCGGCGGGATAGCGACCGACGATCTCCCGCGCCTTTTCGGCGTTAGCCGGGTTCCAGGCGAACGAACTCCAGCGGGCGCGGACTTCGGCCTCATCGGGAATGGTGGGGGCGTCGGCCATCAGCGAATAAACTCCACGCGGTCGACCTTGTCGCCGCTGAACGAATAGACGGTCATCACGTCGAACGGGGTGGCATCGGGCGAACGGCGGACCCGTTCGTGCAGCACGACACGCTCACCCAGTTCGAACGACTGCAACACTTCGGCATGGTTCTGCGGAAATTCGGCAAACACCACCGCCATGCCGCTCTCGACGCCCTCGCGACCATCGCGCACCACGTCACCACGATACAATGCCTCGCAGCCATCGTCGGCAAAGAACGCGGCATATCCCGCCGCGTCGCGCGCGTTGTAGCGCTCCATCATCGCCGTTACCGTATCGATCCGGCTCACCGGTCGCACTCCCCGAACACGATGTCCATCGCACCCAGAATGGCGGTGATGTCGGCAAGCATATGGCCCTTCGACATGAAGTCCATCGCCTGCAGGTGGCTGAACGCCGTCGGGCGGATCTTCACGCGGTACGGCTTGTTGCTGCCGTCCGACACCATGTAGATGCCGAATTCGCCCTTGGGGCTTTCGGTCGCGACATAGACCTCGCCCGCCGGAACGTGATAGCCCTCGGTGTACAGCTTGAAGTGATGGATCAGCGCTTCCATCGACTGCTTCATCTCGCCGCGCTTGGGCGGGACGACCTTGCGATCGAGGCTGCCAACCGGTCCCTCGGGCATCTGCGCGAGACACTGTTTCATGATGCGCGCCGACTGATACACTTCCTCGACGCGGACCATGAACCGGTCGTAACAGTCGCCGCGCGTGCCGACCGGCACGTCGAAGTCGACCTTGTCATAGGCGTCGTACGGCTGCGCCTTGCGAATATCCCACGGGATGCCCGCACCACGGATCATCGGGCCGGAAAAGCCCCAGCGCACCGCATCCTCGCGGCTGACGATTGCGATGTCGACGTTGCGCTGCTTGAAGATGCGGTTCTCGGCGACGAGGCTGATCGCATCGCCGAACAGACGCGGCAGACGGGTGTCGAGCCACTCGGCAATATCGGTCAGCAGCTTGAGCGGCACGTCCTGCCGCACGCCACCCACGCGCAGGAAATTCGCGTGCATCCGCGCACCCGACGCCCGCTCGTAGAAGTTCATCGTGTCTTCGCGCAGCTCGAACATCCACAGGTTCGGCGTCATCGCGCCCACGTCCATGACATGCGAACCGAGATTCAGCATGTGGTTCATGATGCGGGTCAATTCGGCGAAGAACACACGCAGATACTGGGCGCGCAGCGGCACCTCGATGTCGAGCAGCTTCTCGACCGCGAGGACGTAGCTATGCTCCATGCACATCGGCGAGCAGTAATCGAGCCGGTCCATGTACGGCAGCGCCTGCGCGTACGTCTTGTACTCGATCAGCTTTTCAGTGCCGCGGTGGAGCAGGCCGACGTGCGGATCGATCCGTTCGATGATCTCGCCGTCCAGTTCGGTGACGAGCCGCAACACGCCGTGCGCCGCAGGATGCTGCGGCCCGAAGTTGATCGTGTAGTTCTGGATCTCGACATCGCCCGGCGTCGGGTTGGCGGCGTCGATGTGCTGATCGTAATCGGCCATCACTTGTTCTCCGCCGACGAAGCCTTCGCATCGGGCGAAGGTACGTCGGGATCGACGGGCTTGCTGTCGGGCCGGTTGCCGGGATGCGGTTTGCCCGCACCGGTATCGGCCGCGCTTTCGGTCACTTTCGGCTTGTCGACCTGCGGCGTCGCATCCTTGGCCCGTTCGTCGGCGCGCTTCACCTGATCGGCGGTTGCGGGCGATTGTGCGCCGGGCGCCTGCCCGACGGCGGGCTTGGGTTCGGCGGCCTTTTCGTCGCCCGGCAGGACGTATTCCGCCCCTTCCCACGGGCTCATGAAATCGAACGTGCGGAAATCTTGCGCCAGTTGCACCGGCTCATAGACCACGCGCTTGGCCTCTTCCGAATAGCGCATCTCGACATAGCCGGTCAGCGGGAAGTCCTTGCGCAGCGGATGGCCGCGAAAGCCGTAATCGGTCAGGATGCGGCGCAGATCGGCATTGCCGGTGAAAAGCACGCCGTACATGTCGTACACTTCGCGCTCGAGCCAGCCGGCGTTGTACCAGATTGCCGTCACCGACGGCACCGGATGATCCTCGTCGGTCGTCACCCGGATGCGGATGCGATGGTTCCGCGTCATCGACAGCAGATGATAGACGACGTCGAACCGCTCGGGCCGCTCGGGATAGTCGACGCCGGCGATCTCGGCCAGCATCTCGTATTTGAGGCCCGGCGTCTCGCGTAGCAATTCCATCGCCATGACGAGGCGGTCGCGGTCGACCGTCAGCGACACTTCGCCGACGAGGTCCTGTGCCTCGACGAGCAGATCGCCGAGCACCGCTTTCGCCGTATCGATCACGCCGTCGTTGGCGGCATAGCGGGGTGCGGGTGCCCTCACCGTTCGATGCTCCCCGAACGACGAATCTTCCGCTGCAACTGCATCACGCCGTACAGCAGCGCCTCGGCGGTCGGCGGGCAGCCGGGGACGTAGATGTCGACCGGCACCACGCGGTCGCAACCGCGCACGACGCTGTAGCTATAGTGGTAATAGCCGCCACCGTTGGCGCAGCTTCCCATCGAGATGACGTACTTTGGCTCCGACATCTGGTCGTAGACGCGGCGCAGCGCCGGGGCCATCTTGTTGCACAGCGTGCCGGCGACGATCATCACGTCCGACTGACGCGGGGACGCGCGCGGCGCGGCGCCGAACCGTTCCATGTCATAGCGCGGCATGTTGACGTGGATCATCTCGACCGCGCAGCACGCCAGCCCGAACGTCATCCACCACAGCGAACCGGTCCGCGCCCAGGTGAACAAATCCTCGGTCGAGGTGACGAGGAAGCCCTTGTCGGTCAGTTCACCGTTCAGGTCGTTGAAGAAACCCTGATCGGGGGCCTGCGCCGGCACGCCAGCGGCATTGCCCGCGCCGAAGCCGTGCGGCGGCGTCGTGAGTTCTACTCCCATTCGAGAGCTCCCATCTTCCAAGCATATACAAGGCCCAGCGCCAGTTCGCCGATGAAGATCATCATCGAGAACCATGCGGTCCAGCCGAGGTCGAAAACCGAGACTGCCCAAGGATATAGGAAGGCCGCTTCGAGATCGAAGATGATGAACAGGATCGCCACCAGATAAAAGCGCACGTCATACTGGCTGCGCGAATCCTCGAACGCGGGGAAGCCGCATTCATATTCGCTGAGCTTTTCCGGCGTGGGCTTGTGCGAGCCGGTGAAGCGCGAAGCCACCATCGGCAGGACGACGAACGCCGTCGACAGCACCAGGGCTATGCCCAGGAACATCAGGATCGGCAGATATTGCGACAGGTCGACCAAGGCAGGGTCTCTCGCGGTTGCGGTAAGGATTGCGCCCGGCTTTAGGCCGATGGGCGCGGGGCATCAAGGGCGGAACAGGGTGAGAATCATTCGCAGTTCAACCCGCCGCCAGCACGGCCGCCGTCCTCCCGCAAACGCAGGGCGACGGTCGGCGACGATGACGACAACCAGCGGTTAGCGCAGCGCGCCGGCGACCAGCTTGTGCAGGCGGGTCTGCATCTGCTCGTTGCTCGCCAGCACCTCACCCTTTTCATAGGCGCGGTCAGCGCCGCGATAGTCGGTGACGAAACCACCCGCCTCGCGCACCAGCAGCATGCCGGCGGCGATGTCCCACTTGCTCAGACCCGACTCCCAGAAACCGTCGAACCGACCGGCGGCAACATAGGCAAGATCGAGCGCCGCCGAACCGAAGCGGCGGATGCCGGCGACCTCGGGCGCGACCGCGCCAAAGATGCGGGTCCATTCGGCGAAATTGCCATGGCCGAGGAACGGGATGCCGGTGGCGATCAGCGCTTCGGACAGGTCGCGGCGCGACGAGACGCGCAACCGCTGCCCCTGCAACCATGCCCCCCGGCCCTTCTCCGCCCAGAAGCCCTCGTCGGTGATCGGGTTATAGACCATCGCGCAGGTGATCTCGGGCTTGCCGCCCACACCGTTCGGCTCCTCGACCGCGACCGAGATCGCAAAATGGGGCAGGCCGTGGAGGAAGTTGGTGGTGCCGTCGAGCGGATCGACGATCCAGCGCGGCTTGGTGGGATCGCCCTGAATCTCGCCGCCTTCCTCCAGCAGCATGCCCCAGTCGGGCCGGGCCTTGCGCAGTTCCTCGACCAGCGTTTCCTCGGCGCGTTTGTCGGCGATCGAGACGAAGTCCGCCGGCCCCTTGCGGCTGACCTGGAGATGCTGGACCTCGCCGAAATCGCGGCGCAGGCGCGGGCCGGTCTTGCGGACGGCGCGTTCGATGACGGTGATGAGGCCGGATTGGGCGGACATGATCTTACTTCCCGTGGAATACTGGTCGCGCCGCGGGCCAAGCCCGCGTCGTCGGTCGCGCTACGCGCGCCGGCCGAGCCGGCGGAGCGGCGGAATAGCGTTCGCTATTCCGTCCGTCCGCTCGGCTCAATCCGCCCGCCTCACATACGTCTGCTCATACACGTCGACGACGATGCGCGTACCCGAGGAGATATGCGGCGGCACCATCACGCGGACGCCGTTGTCGAGGACGGCGGGCTTGTACGACGACGATGCCGTCTGGCCCTTCACCACCGCATCGGCCTCGACGATCGTCGCCTCGATCGTGTCGGGCAACTGGACGCTGATCGCTTCCTCGTCGTACATTTCCATGACGACATCCATGCCGTCCTGCAGGAACGCGGCGGCATCGCCCAACAGGTCGCGCGGCAGCGACACCTGATCGTAGGTGATCTTGTCCATGAACACCAGCATATCGCCTTCGGGATACAGGAACTGGAAGTCCTTGGTATCGAGGCGGATACGCTCGACGCTTTCGGCGGAGCGGAAGCGGACATTGTTCTTGCGGCCATCGCGCAGGTTCTTCAGTTCGACCTGCATATAGGCGCCACCCTTGCCCGGCTGGGTGTGCTGGATCTTCACCGCACGCCAGATGCCGCCTTCATATTCGATGATGTTGCCGGGGCGAATGTCGACGCCGCTGATCTTCATGGAGAACCATACCTGTTGGAAAAAGCGAAGCCGCGCCCTTACTCCGAGCGCCGGCCACGGGCAAGCAGCGGATAGGGATCGATCGCCTGCCCGCGATACCATGGCTGGGCGGGGTCGATCCGTTCGATCCCGAAGTGCAGATGGGTGTTGCCGCGCCCGGCGTTGCCGCTGTCGCCGACATAGCCGATCTCCTGTCCGGCACGTACACGCGCGCCCTCCGCGATGCCCGCCGCATAGCCCGCCAGATGCGCGTAATAGTAGGACAGCCGCCGGTCGGGGGAACGCAGGTACAGCGTGATCCCGCCGCCACCCGCACTGAAGAACCGCTTCTCCACCACCCCGTCGGCCGCCGCCAGCACCGGGGTTCCGCCGGGTGCCATGATGTCGGTGCCGGTATGGCCGCGCGTACCGTCGCCGCGCGCTTCGCCCCAGCTATCGCGGATCGCCCGCCATGGCGCGCCCTCCACCGGGACGGTCAGGACGCCGGCGGGCGAAGGGGCGGCGGGGCCGACGACGGCGGGCGCGGCGAACGCCGGCGGGCGTTCATCGTCGGTGTCGATCAGGAACGCCGCCAGCAGGATGGCAATCGCGAAGAAGCCGAGGAAGGCCCAGCCAATCCGGTTCATACCGCCCCTCCCCTACCCTTATGGCTGGAAGACTGCCGGGGTGCCCGGCTTGACCATCAGCGACAGCCGGGCGGCGTCCCAGTTGGTCAGGCGGATGCAGCCGTTGCTCTCGGTCTTGCCGATGTTCTGCGGTTCGGGGGTGCCGTGGATGCCGTAATGCTCCTTCGACAGATCGATCCAGACCACGCCAACCGGATTGTTCGGCCCCGGCGGCACGATCTGTTTTGCATCTGACTTGTCGGCGGTGCGCAGGATCGCCGGGTTATACTGCCAGTCGGGATTGGCGGCGACGCCCTTGATCGTCCATTCGCCGATCGGCAGCGGATCGTGCGCCGATCCCATCGTCGCGGGGAACTGGGCGAGGATGCGATCGCCGGCATAGGCACGCAGCCAACCTTCGGACTTGTCGACCACCACCCGGTCGGCCTGTGGCTGGGTGGCGTCGACGTTCAGCGTCGCTAGCGTCTGGCGAAACTGGTCGGACAGGTCGCCGGGATAGCTGCGCGACGCCGGCAGGACGTTGGGGAATACCACCCGCGTGCCGGGCCGCAGCGGCGTTTCGCGGCTGTTGAGCGCGACCAGCGTTTCGGGCGTAGTGTGGAACATCTCCGCCAGCTTTTCGAGCGGCGAGCGATAGCCGATCGTCGTCAGCTTCGCCTGGTCGGCATATTCCTTCGGGATGGGGTTGGTGTACGGCCCAGCCAGCGCGCGCTCGGACAGGGTCAGCGTTACCGTGGCCGGGCGCATCGCCGGATTGAGCGCAGCGGTGGTGCGCGCGTCGAGCTTGCCGGTGACGGGCAAGCCCTTCGCCGTCTGAAACCCGCGCAGCGCCTTGGCGAAGGCGGCGTTGGCCTTCCCCTCGATCACGCCGGTCGGGAAACCGTGACGGTCGAGCAGCACCTCGGCATGCAGGATGTTCGGATCGAACGCGGGCTTGGGCGCAGGGGCCTGCGCCACGGCTGCCCCGCCAAGGAGGATCGCCGCCAGTGCCAATCGCTTCATACGCTGCCCCAAACCTATTTCGTTGAGGCAGGATAACGATCGACGACCGCCGCGGTTTCGTCAGCGCGCCAGCGCCTCGCCGAAAGCACGAATCGCGGCAGCCTCGTCACCGTTCCACACCGCACCCGACACGGCGAGGAAGTCGGCCCCCGCCGTCACCAGCGGGCGGGCATTGGCCGGGGTGATGCCGCCGATCGCGACGCACGGCAGTTCGAACACCGCCGACCACCAGGACAGGAGGACCGGTTCGGCAACATGGCGCACCGCCTTGGTCGTGGTCGGGTAGAAGGCACCGAAGGCGACATAATCCGCTCCCGCCTCCCCTGCTTCCATCGCGAGGTGGCGGCTGTCGTGGACGGTGACGCCGATCTGCGCGTTCGGCCCCAGCACGTCGCGGGCCTCGCGCGGATCGCCGTCGTCCTGCCCCAGATGGACGCCGTCCGCGCCGAGCCGCTTGGTCAGGCTGATGCTGTCGTTGACCAGAAAGGCGACGTCATGATCGGCGCAGATGCGCTGGAGCGGTTCGGCGAGCCGCGCGGCGGCATGCTGGTCGACATCCTTCACCCGGAACTGGAAGGCGGCGACCGGGCCGGCATCCAGGGCGCTGCGCAGCCGATCGGGGAAGGTGCCGGTCACGTCGAGCGGCGAGACGAGGTAGAGCTGGCACGGCGGACGGCGCACGTCGCGAACGAACTGTTGCGCGAAATCGGGGGAAAGCGCGCCGAGCGGATCTTCGTCTTGGGTCATCATGCTTCCCTGCCCCGGCGGCGGCGCGGAGGGAAGCGGGAAATCAGTCGAACGGCGGCAGGCGTCGGTGCGACAACTCGACCTTCAGGTCGGCGGCGATCGCCGCATCGTCCACATCGCCGGTGGCATTCAGCGTTGCGACCCGCGCCTCCATCGCCTTGCGCTGTTTCGGCTTGGGCAGGGCGGCGATGGCGACATACTCGCGCACCGCCTTCGCCCAGAGCGCGTCCGGGCCAGTGACATCCTCTGCATCGCGCGAGAACGACGACCGATAGGGCACCAGCTTGCCCGCATCGTCACGCTTCAGGAACAGCAGCAACCGGGCATCGGTCGGAAAGATATAGCGGACGCATCCGCCGATCAGTGCGCCGGGATTGGGGCGGCGCAACTCGCGCGGATCGTTGCGGAAAACCATGTCCGGGCTGTCGGACAGATGCGCACCGTCAATCTCTATTCTCGGCGGGAGCGCCGACCCTTTGAGCAACGCCAGCGGTGTGGCCAGCACCACGCCGCCAAAGGCGTCCTTGCCCTTCCGCTCGCTATCGACTTGCGCGATGACGATCGTATCGGCCGTTGCCGCCAGTTCGAGGTTGGTCGGCACCTTGTACCCACGCATCATCGAACAGGCGGCGGCCGGGCGGACCGGAACCGCCGCCAGCAGCAGCGCCGCCATGGTGATCCCGGCCCGCATCGCGATCACGCCGCGACCAGCGTCTTTTCGGTCGAGGCGCAGTGGATCTCGTCGATCGCCTCGCCCAACGCCGCGTCGAATTCCGCGTCGGTCATCGGCGCGCGCAGGTCGGAGAGAAGCGCGCGGCTGAAGCTGGCGATGATGCCGGGGTTCTTCGCCAGTTCGGCGCAGGCTTCGGTGCGGGCGAACCCGCCCGACAGCGCCACGACGCGCAGTACGCGGGGGTGATCGACCAACGGCTGGAACAGGCCGGCCTGTTCGGGCAGCGACAGTTTGAGCATCACCTTGTCGTCGCCGTCCAGCGCATCGAGCGCCTTGACCAGTTCGGCGAGCAGGATCGCGTCGGCGGCGGCGCGCTCGGCGCTCTTGATGTTCACTTCGGGTTCGATGATCGGCATCAGGCCATGGGCGATGACCTGATGCGCCACCTCGAACTGCTGCTTCACCACGGCGGCGATGCCGGCTTCGTTGGCGAGATTGACGACCGAGCGTTCCTTGGTGCCGAAGATGCCGAGCGTCGCAGCGCGGGCGAGCAGCGTGTCGAGTTCGGGCATTGGCTTCATCAACTGGACGCCGTTCGCCTCATCCTCCAGCCCCTTGTCGATCTTGAGGAAGGGGACGACACCCTTGTCCGCCAGCGCCTGCGGTACGGGCTTGCCGCCCGCCTGCCCGTCCATCGTCCGTTCAAACAGGATCGCGCCGATCACCTTGTCACCGGTGAAGGCGTCGGAAGTAATGATGCGGGCGCGCATGTCGTGGATCAGGCCGAACATCTGTTCGTCGGTTTCCCATGCCCCGTCCTCGACGCCATAGCCTTTCAGCGCCTTGGGCGTCGATCCGCCGCTCTGGTCGAGCGCGGCGATGAAGCCCTGTCCGTCGGCGATCTTCGCGGTCATTTCGGCCGTGTTCATGTCGGTCCCCTTGTTTTAGAGGGCCAGCCAGCGCCGCAGCGCTTGGTCGACCTGTTCCATGGATGTGGCGGTCGCCTGCCCCAGCACGCGCACGATGCGGCTGCGGCGCAGCGTCTTGATCTTGTCGACTTGCGCCTCGCTCTCGACGGTGATGCCGGTCGTGTCGGAGGGGGCGAAGGGCACGCGGAACAGCGTTTCGCCACCGGTGAGACTCGTCATCGGGACCAGCGTGACCGAGGCATGGGCCTCGTTGAACAGGTCCGACTGGACGACGAGGAACGGGCGACGCTTGACCGCCAGTGCTTCGGGCCCCTCGACCAGCACGATCATGCCGCGTCTTATTTCCACCGGCCGTCCTCCGCTTCCACCCGGTCGAAGAAGGCCCAGTCGGCGCCGTCGTCGCGCGCGGCGGCGCGTTCGGACTGGCGGCGGGCTTCGGCGCGGAACGCCTCGTCATGCAGTTCGACGTAGCGGCGCACCGCGTCGCGGGCGATGTCGCTCTTCGAGCGGCCCTGCGAGCGGGCGACATTCGCCAGCCGTTCTTCCAGTTCGGTATCGAGTCGTACGCCAAGCACGCGGGGGCCGCCTTCCGTTTAACGTGTTGAACGGGTAGCGGGGGTCGGAGGCGGGATCAAGCGGATTGTTAGGGGTTGCTGGGGGCTTTGAAGAAGGAGTTGTTCGCGCAGAGGCGCAAAGGCGCAGAGCGGGTGCGCTTTGGGACGGGCGGTTCGAGAGAAAGGATATGGGGTTCACGCGGAGGCGCGGAGACGCGGAGGAGGTTCGTTCCGGGCGCGTGGTGCGCGATCGGGAGACGCCGCGTCCGGTTGCCACGGACGTTGAAGCCGCTGGCGCGGGGGGCGTCACCGCTGGCGCAACTCCTCCGCGCCTCCGCGCCTCCGCGTGAACCAGATTTTCTGGCGCAACTGCCGCCCTCGCTGGAGGCGACAGGTCAGCGTGTATGGATTCCGGCCTTCGCCGGAATGACGATCGTGGGTGGTTTTGGCGGTGGGCCGCCAAGACGGATGCGACGATCAGCCCTGGCGGTCGGGATCAGCGCGCCAGCGCCGCCACGCCGGGGAGTTCCTTGCCTTCCATCCATTCGAGGAAGGCGCCGCCTGCCGTCGAGATGAAGCTGAACTGGCCTGACACGCCGGCCTGGTTGAGCGCGGCGACGGTATCGCCACCGCCGGCGACCGACACCAGCGAACCATCGGTGGTCAGCGCCGCCGCCGTGCGGGCAAGCGCGACCGTCGCGATGTCGAACGGCGGGGTTTCGAACGCGCCCATCGGGCCGTTCCACACCAAAGTCCGGCAGTTCTTGAGCACATCACCCAGCGCCTCGGTGGCGGCGGGACCAACGTCGAGGATCATCTCGTCGGCGGCGACTTCGTGGACGTTGACGGTGCGGGTCGCCGGGTTCGGCCGGAACTCGGTCGCGACTACCACGTCATAGGGCAGGTGGATGGTGCAGCCGGCCTTTTCCGCCGCGTCGAAGATTTCGTCCGCCGTGCCGGTCAGATCATGCTCGCATAGCGACTTGCCGACATCGACACCGCGCGCCGCGAGGAAGGTGTTGGCCATGCCGCCACCGATGATGAGGTGATCGACCTGCCCGACCAGATGCTTCAGCACGTCGAGCTTCGACGACACCTTGGCCCCGCCGACAACCGCCGCGACCGGGTGCTGTGGATTGCCCAGCGCCTTGTCGAGCGCGTCCAACTCGGCTTCCATCTGCCGCCCGGCAAAGGCGGGGAGCCGGTGCGCCAGCCCCTCGGTCGAGGCATGGGCGCGGTGCGCGGCCGAGAAGGCGTCGTTGACGTAATAGTCGCCGAGCGCGGCCATCTTCTCAACGAGTTGCGGATCGTTCTTCTCTTCGCCGGCGAAGAAGCGGGTATTCTCCAGCACGGCAATATCGCCCGGCTGCATCGTCGCGATCGCGTCCGCCGCGCCGTCCCAGTCGACGAAGCGGACTTCGCGACCCAGCACCTCCGCCAGTGGCTTCGTGACCGGGGCAAGTGACATGGTAGGGTTCGGCTGCCCCTTGGGCCGGCCGAAATGGGCGAGGATCAGCACGATCGCGCCGCGATCGGCCAGTTCGCCGACGGTGCCGATCGTGGCGCGCAGGCGGGTGTCGTCACTGACCGCGCCATCGGCCATCGGCACGTTCAGATCCTCGCGGACCAGCACGCGCTTGCCCGTCAGGTCGCCCATGTCGTCGAGCGTCTTGAAATTCCGGCTCATGTTATCGCTCCCGGGCGCTGCCCTGACGGGGTTGTTCCAGTTCGATCGCGTCGCCGACGGCGATGGTGCCGCCCTCGACCACCTGCGCCAGCGCACCACCGCGCCAGTCGGGGGTGAGCGCGGCGCGCAGGCCCTCGGCGATCGTCTCCATGCGGCTGCACGGATCGCATTCCTTGGTGATTTCGAGCAGCACCCCGCCGACGCGGATGCGCGCACCCGGCGTCTGCGGCAGGTCGAACCCCTCGACCAGTAAATTGGCGCGGCGTTCCCACCACGGCAGGTCGTGGCCGATCAGCGTCATCGCCTGCGCCCAGTCGCCGACTTCCATCAGCGACACCTGCCGCTTGTTGCGGCCGGGTTTCAGGCTACCGCGAAAATCGCCGTCGAGCCCGCCCTCGCGGGTCACGCGGACCGACGGGACAAGCTCGATCGGCCCGCGCGAGAAGGCGTGGCGGGCGATGCCCTTGAGGATACCACCCGCCATGTGGCTCAGCCGAGCTTCGCCATCGCGGTCGCGGTGTCGACCATGCGGTTCGAGAAGCCCCATTCATTGTCGTACCACGACACGACCCGGACCAGCTTGCCGTCGAGCACGGCGGTTTCGAGGCTGTCGACCGTCGACGAGGCGGGGGTGTGGACGATGTCGGCCGACACCAGCGGGTCGGTCGAATATTCTAGCACGCCCTTCAGCGCACCCTCGGCGGCATCCTTGAGCAACTGGTTGACCTCTTCCTTCGTCGTGTCGCGCTTCGGCGTGAAGGTCAGGTCGATAAGGCTGCCGGTCGGCACCGGCACGCGCACCGCCGAACCGTCGAGCTTGCCCTTGAGTTCGGGCAGCACTTCGCCGACCGCGCGGGCGGCGCCGGTGGTCGTCGGGATGATCGACAGCGCGGCGGCGCGGGCACGACGCAGATCGGGGTGGATCTGGTCGAGGATCTTCTGGTCATTGGTATAGGCGTGGACCGTGGTCATCAGCCCGCGTTCGATGCCGATGCTGTCGTTCAGCACCTTGGCGACCGGCGCGAGGCAGTTGGTGGTACACGAAGCGTTCGACACGATCGTGTGGCCGGCCTCCAGCTTGTCGTGGTTGACGCCGTAGACGACGGTCAGGTCGACGTTCTTGCCCGGTGCCGAGATGAGGACGCGGCGCGCGCCGGCGTCGATATGCTTCTGGCACGATGCGCGATCGGTGAAGAAGCCGGTGCATTCGAGCACCAGTTCGACGCCCAGTTCGCCGTGCGGCAGGTTGGCGGGATCGCGCTCGGCGGTCACGCGGATGCGCTTGCCGTCGACGACCAGATCGTCACCCTCGGCCGACACCTCGCCCGGATATTTGCCGTGGATCGAATCGCGGCTGAACAGCCAAGCGTTCGACGTGGCGTCGGCCAGATCGTTGATCGCCACCAGGTCGAGGCCGCTGTCGGGGCGCTCGAGGATCGCGCGCGCCACCAGACGGCCGATGCGTCCGAACCCGTTGATCGCTACCTTCGTCATATCCTCGTCTCCCTCAGTTCGCGAGCCGCGCCAGCACCTTTGCGGTGATGGCATCGGCGGTAAGGCCGAAATAATCGTAGAGCTTGTCCGCCGGGGCCGATGCGCCGAACCGGTCGATGCCGAAGCGCAAGCCGTCGACCATCGTGTAGCGTTCCCAGCCGATCGTCGTTCCCGCCTCGATCGAGACGCGGAGGATTTCGCTCGGGCGGGCGTGGGGCAGCACGTCCTCGCGATAGGCGGCGTCCTGCGCGTCGAAGCGCGACCAGCAGGGCATCGACACGACATCGGCCCCGATCCCCTGCGCTTCGAGGGCGGCGGCGACGTTGGTCGCGATCTCGACCTCCGAACCGCTGGCGATCAAGATGACGCGGCGGTCGGCCTGCGCGGCCTTCAGACGGTATGCGCCGCGGGCCGAGCGGTTCTCGCTCGCTTCGGTGCGGAGCTGCGGCAGGTTCTGACGCGACAGCGCGAGAAGCGACGGACCGTCGCGGCGCTGCACCGCCAGTTCCCAGCATTCCGCCGTCTCGACCGCATCGGCCGGGCGGTACACGTCGAGGCCGGGAATGAGGCGCAGGCTCATCACATGCTCGATCGGCTGGTGGGTCGGACCGTCCTCGCCCAGACCGATCGAGTCGTGCGTCATGACATAAACGACGCCGGCATTCTGGAGCGCCGACAGGCGGATCGCGGGGCGGGCGTAGTCGGCGAACACGAGGAAGGTACCGCCATAGGGCAGCACGCCACCGTGCAGCGCCATGCCGTTCATCGCCGCCGACATGCCGAATTCGCGGATGCCGTAATGGATGTAACGGCCCGCATAATCGGTTGCGGTCAGCGGTACGAGCGCCTTGGTCTGGGTGTTGTTCGACGGGGTCAGGTCGGCCGAGCCGCCGATGGTTTCGGGCAGCGCGGCGTTGATCGCTTCGAGTGCCAGCGACGAGGCGACGCGGGTGGCGATCTTCTTCGGCTCGGCGATCAGCGACGCGATGTGATCGCCGAGCGACCAGCCGTCAGGCAGGCGGTTGGCCATGCGGCGTTCGAATTCGGCACGATCCGAACGGCTTGCCAGCCGATCGTTCCATGCCGCATGAAGGTCCTGCCCCTGCGCGCCGATCGCCTTCCACGCATCGGTCAATGGCTCGGGCAGATGGAAGGGTTCATGTTCCCACAGCAAGGCGGCGCGGGTCGCCAGAATTTCCTCGGCCCCCAGCGGCGAGCCATGGACCTTGTGGCTGCCGCCCTTGTTCGGCGCGCCCTTACCGATGACCGTGCGGCAGGCGACCAGCGACGGGCGCGGATCGGCCAGCGCCTCGGCCAGCGCGCGTTCGATGTCGGCGAAATCGTGGCCGTCGCAGGCGACGACGTGCCAGCCGGTAGCGGCGTAGCGGGCGGGAATATCCTCGCTGGTCGACAGGTCGGTCGACCCGTCGATGGTGATGCGATTGTCGTCCCACAGCACGTTCAGCCGGCCGAGGCCGAGATGCCCGGCAAGGCCGATCGCCTCATGGTTGATGCCTTCCATCAGGCAGCCGTCGCCGGCCACCACCCACGTGCGGTGATCGACCAGGTCGTCGCCGAACACGGTGTTGAGGTGGCGTTCGGCGGTCGCCATGCCGACCGCCATCGCGAGGCCCTGCCCCAGCGGGCCGGTGGTGCATTCGATGCCGGGCAGCTCGAAATTCTCGGGGTGGCCGGCGCACGGGCTGCCGAGCTGGCGGAACGAGGCGATGTCGCCGATCGTCGGCCGGGCATAGCCGGTCAGGTGGAGCAGCGAGTAGATCAGCATCGATCCATGCCCCGCCGACAGGACGAACCGGTCGCGGTCGGCCCAGTGCGGGTCGGCGGGATCGAACTTCAGGAATTTCGACCACAGGACCGTCGCGACATCGGCCATGCCCATCGGCATGCCGGGATGCCCCGAATTGGCGGCTTCGACGCCGTCCATCGACAGGATGCGGATGGCGTTGGCGAGTTCGAGCTGGGAAATGGTCACGCGCACTCCTGTTGGGCGCTGGAAACAACGGTGTCGCGCGAGCCTTTGGAACCGTGGCGACGATCCGTCAACCGGCAAGGTACCATCTTGTTTAACATGTTTAGCAATCCCAGCTTCCTGGTATGACCGACGATCCCCACACCGCCGCGATCGAGCGGATCGAACGTGCGCTGGCGCGCATCGAGCGCGCCGGGCAGGTGCGTGCCTTCGCCACCGATTCGCTCGAACGGCGCCATACGATGCTGAAGGCGCGGATGGCCGATGCGATCGTCGCGATCGACGCGCTGATCGCCAGGGAAGCGGGAGCGGACTGATGGCGCAGGTGACGTTGACGGTCGCTGGGCGGCCGCATCTGGTAGCATGTCGCGATGGCGAGGAATCGTCGCTGCGTGCGCTGGGCGCGATGCTGGAACGGCATGCCGCCACCGCGCAGCGCGCGTCGGGCGGATCGTCCGAGCGGACGTTGCTGTATATCGCGCTGATGCTGGCGGACCAATTGTCGGAGCGCGAGGCGAACCCGGCAGCGGGGCTGCCCCCGGCGGTGCTGGAGCGAATCGCCGAACGGCTGGAGGCGGTGGCGGCAGCGCTGGAGGAGCCGGCGGGGGAATAGCGAGCCGACGGCTCGCGCGCTTGCTTGCGCAAGCGCCTACCCCTCTCCCAGCTCCGACTAGGACTTTGCTTGCGCAAAGACCAAGTCTGCGCATCCCTCTCCCCTTTCAGGGGCGAGGGAAAGGGGAATGCACGCCATTGCCCTGCCCCGCCGCGCGTCCTACATAGGGGTCGGCGGGTACTGCCCGGTGCGAGCCTTGAACTATCCCTGAGGCTATCTCTTCATCCAAGGGGGTTGTCCCTGCGCAGATCCTGGTCTGACGTACATGATCCCCACCTGACGTACTGTGCGTCGGTGGATACTCCGGCAAACGGCCCATGGTGGTCCCGCCACCCCATGCGATCATGAACGACAAACGTGCTTTGCGCGCGCGGCTGCGTGGCTTGCGCGATGCGTTCGTCGCTGGTGGTGGCGGTGCGATCCTGCCCCCTGCCCTGTTCCTCGATGCGCTGCGGCCCAGGCTGGTCGTCGCCAGCTATGTGCCGATCGGGAGCGAGGCCGATCCGGCGGCGTTCGACGAAGCGGTGCGGGCGGCCAGCGCTACGCTGGCGCTGCCGGTGGTGATCGACCGCACCTCGCCAATCCGGTTCGCGGTGGCGGCGACCTTGGTCGCCGGTCCGTTCGGGTTGCGCCAGCCGCCGGCTGATGCGGCAAGCGTGGTGCCCGACATCATCCTGACGCCGCTGGTCGGGTTCGACGCGGTCGGCAACCGGCTGGGCCAGGGGGCGGGGCATTACGACCGGGCATTCGCCGAATATCCGCACGCGCGGCGAATCGGTATCGCGTGGGAGGTACAGGCGGTGGCGGTGTTGCCGGCCGATCCGTGGGACGTGCCGCTGCACGCGATCGTCACCGAACGCGACGTTCGGATTTTTGGAGATACATTGTGAACGAGCCGAGTTGGCGCAAACCGGTGGGCGTGCTCGCCATTCTCGTCCTGCTGATGCTGTGGGCGGTGGCGGTGGCGATGCTGTCCGGCACGATCGGCGGCTGGCACTGGCTGGTGCAGCTTGGCTTCTATCTTGTCGCCGGGATCGCGTGGTTGTGGGTGCTGCCGATGCGGGCAATGCTGCGCTGGATGGAAACCGGTCGCTGGCGGTAGGCGCCGTCGCGAGTGACGGGGCTCGAACCCGCGACCTCCGGCGTGACAGGCCGGCGCTCTAACCAACTGAGCTACACCCGCTCTCTAGCGAGGAGGCGGGCTTTAGAAGCGCCGTTCCGGCCTGTCAACGATCCGCTTGCAGAAAGTTGGGACCCGTAGCGCTGCAGTTCGATCCAGCCGCCGGCAAGCGTCGCTACAGCGAAGGCTGGAGCCTCAAGCGGCACTTGCCTCGTGCTGTCACCGGGAGATCCCAGCTTTCGCTGGGATGACGTGTTTAGGCGTGCGTCCGAGACATCGACGGTAACGATCTGGAACTTCGCGAAGGGCCACCGCATCCAACGCGAGTGACGGGGCTCGAACCCGCGACCTCCGGCGTGACAGGCCGGCGCTCTAACCAACTGAGCTACACCCGCTCTCTAGCGAGGAGGCGGGCTTTACGGAGCCGTTCCGGGGCTGTCAACGCCGGTGTTGCCGTTCGCGGTATTTCTTTGCGGCGGCGGAATATCCTGGATCAGCGTGCCGTGTTCGAACAGGAAGCCGGCGATGTCGGGCTTGCCCGCGCCTTTCAGCACCGTCTGGATGATGATGAGCAGCGGCACCGCCAGCAGCGCGCCGGGCGTGCCCCAGACCCAGCCCCAGAAGCTCAGGGTAATGAGGATCATCAGCGGATTGATCGTCAGGCGGTGGCCGACGACCAGCGGGGTGATGACGTTCGCCTCGACCAGATGCGCGCCGACCATGATCGCGGCCGGCAGTAGCGCCCACCAGATGTCGGTAAAGGTCATCAGTCCGCCCAGCGCCAGCAGCAGCGCGGCGAAGATCGGCCCCAGATAAGGCACGTAATTGAGCAGCGCGACGATCCCGCCCCACATCAGTGGCGTCGGCATGCCGATATACCATAGCGCGATCGCGACGATGACGCCCAGCATCAGGTTGATGAGGGTGATGGTGCCGAGATAGGCCGAAGTGTCGTCGACGACGTTCTGGATCACCCGCGCGGTCGCCATCGCGCCGCCAAAGCTGGTCCGCTTGGTGATCGCCGCGCGGCGCAGGTTGGTCCAGCCGGCGAGGAAGAAATAGATCACGAGGATCGCGAAGAACATCTCCAGCAGCGCCGACGGGGCCGAGGTGGCGAACAGGTCGAGCAGCGATTGCGGCGGAGCGACGGCGGTGGTCGTCTGGCGCGTGGGCGCGCTGGCGACGTTGGTGATGAGGCCGTTCACGAATTTTTCGAGGCTGGCGTAGAAATCGATCAGCGGCGCGACGTTCGCCTGAACCCGGTCGATCCGTTCGGGCAATATCTGTGCCCAGCCCCATGCCGGCACGACGATCGAGGCCAGCGCGCCATTGGCGATGATGAGGAACAGCAGCACGCAGAACAGCGCGGCGAGCGGTGCTGGAACGCGGTGACGCTCCTGCCATTCGAGCAGCGGCACCAGCGCGATGGCGATGACGATCGCGGCGGTGAGCGGCAGGAAGAAGCGCGCGCCCGCCTGAAGCGCGAACGGCAGCGCGAGCAGCAGGCCGACCCCGGCGATCAGCGTGAGCGAGGCAAGCAGCCGGTCGCGGCGCAGTTCCTCGGTCGGGGCGTCGACCACCGCATCGACCGGATCGGACGGCGGCTGCGCGGCGGTGCCGGTCGCTCCCATACGTCGCACGGAAGTTTCGGGATCGTTCGGGATCGGGGTACCGTCTGCCATGATAGCGACTTAGCCGGTCCTGCCGGGCGACGCCATCGCGCGCGCATGGATTTGCACGCTTGGCCCCGAGCCGATATGCGCCGGCGACAGTGACCGTGACTGCGCCCTTCCCCGCCCTGCTGCGGCCCCATGCCGACGATCTCGACCGGCTGGCGGCGATCGGACGGCGGCGGCGGCTGATGCCGATCGCCGGCATCGACTTCGCGTCGAACGATTATCTGGGGCTGGCCGGGTCGGCGCGGCTGGCGGCCGCAGTGGCCAATGCGCTGGGGCGCGGCGTGGCGATCGGCGCGGGTGGATCGCGGCTGCTGCGCGGCAATCATGCCGAGCATGACGCGCTGGAGGCGGAGGCCGCCGTCTTCTTCGGCAGCGAATCGGCACTGTGGTTTTCAAGTGGGTTCGCCGCCAATGCCGCGTTGCTGGCGACGCTGCCGCAGAAGGGCGACCTGATCGTCCATGACGCGCTGGTCCATGCCAGCGCGCATGAAGGCATGCGGCTGGCGCGGGTGCCCGCCGTGAAGGCGGCGCATAATGATGCCGATGCGGTGGAGGATGCGATCCGGGCATGGCGGGGTCAGGGCGGGACGGGCACGCCGTGGATCGCGGTGGAAAGCCTCTACAGCATGGATGGCGACCGGGCGCCGCTGGATGCGCTGGCGGCGGTCGCCGAGCGGCACGACGCGATGCTGCTGATCGACGAGGCGCATGCGACCGGGGTGTTCGGCCCCGACGGACGTGGCCTCGCCCATGCGCTGGAGGGACAGGCGAACGTCGTCACGCTGCGCACCTGCGGCAAGGCGTTGGGTGCCGAGGGGGCGCTGGTATGCGGCCCGGCGGTGGTGCGCGAGTTCCTCGTCAACCGCGCGCGCGGGTTCATCTTTTCGACCGCGCCTTCGCCGCTGATGGCGGCGGCGGTGCGCGAAGGGTTGCGGATGCTGGCCGACGAGCCGGAGCGGCGCGCGCGGTTGGCCGCGTTGATCGACGCCGCGGCGGCGCTGCTGGCGCCGCTGGGCGTGAAGGCGACCGGATCGCAAATCCTGCCGCTGATCGTCGGCGAGGACGTGGCGGCGATGCGGCTGGCCGAGGGGCTTCAGGCCGCCGGGTTCGACGTGCGCGGCATCCGCCCGCCGACTGTCGCGGCGGGGACGGCACGGTTGCGGATCTCGCTGACGCTGAACGTGACGCTCGCCGATGTCGCGGCGCTGGCCGGGGTGCTGGAGCGGTTGCGGTGAGCGTGATCGTCGTCACCGGGACCGATACCGATGTCGGCAAGACGGTGTTCGCCGCCGGATTGGCGGGGGCGATCGGTGCGTCCTACTGGAAACCGGTACAGGCCGGGACCGACGACGGGACCGACCGCGAGCGGGTGGCGCGGCTGTCGGGCCTGCCGGGCGATCGCATCCTGCCCGAAGCGTACCGGCTGGCGACGCCCTGTTCACCGCATCGCGCCGCCGCGATCGACGGGGTGACGATCGACCTCGACCGGCTGGCGTTGCCACAGGTGGCGGGGCCGCTGGTGGTGGAAGGGGCCGGCGGGGTGCTGGTGCCGATCGTCGGCCCCGTGACCTTTGCCGATCTGTTCGCGTGCTGGGGCGTGCCGGTGGTGCTGGTCGCGCGAACCGCGCTCGGCACGATCAACCACAGCCTGTTGTCGATCGAGGCGTTGCGCGCGCGCGGGGTGGCGGTGCGCGGCATCGCCTTCGTCGGCGAGAGCGTGCCCGACAGCGAGGCGACGATCGTCCGGCTGGGGGGCGTCCGGCGGCTGGGGCGGCTGCCGCATCTCGATCGACTGGGGCCGGACACGCTGGCGGCGGCATTCGCCGACCATTTCGACCGGAGCGATTTCCTGTGAGCGACTCGCCGATCTGGCACCCCTTCACCCAGCATGGTCTGGGCGAGCCGATCCCGCGCGTCGTGCGTGGTGATGGCGCGGCGTTGTGGACCGACGACGGGCGGCGGATCGTCGATGCGATCTCGTCATGGTGGGTGACGACGCACGGCCACAATCATCCGCGCATCGCCGCCGCCATCGCCAACCAGGCGAGCACGCTCGACCAGATCATCTTTGCCGGATGGACCCATGAACCGGCCGAGACGCTGGCGGCGGGGCTGCGCGCGATCTTGCCGGACGCGCTGACGCGGGTGTTCTTTTCCGATTCGGGATCGACCAGCGTCGAGGTCGCGCTGAAGATGGCGCTGGGATACTGGCGTAACCGGGGCGAGGATCGCCACCGTATCCTCGTGCTCGAACACGGCTATCACGGCGATACGATCGGGGCGATGTCAGTGGGGGCGCGGGGGGTGTTCAACCGGGCCTATGCGCCGTTGCTGTTCGATGTCGGCACCATCCCCTTTCCCGCCCCGCGCCGCGAACAGGCGAGTTACGATGCGCTGGCAGCAGCATGCCGGGCGGGCGCGGCGGCGTTCATCGTCGAGCCGCTGGTGCTGGGCGCGGGCGGCATGATGATGTATCCGCCCGCCGTGCTGGCCGAGATGGCGGCGATCTGTCGCATGCACGGCGTGCTGTTCATCGCCGACGAGGTGATGACCGGATGGGGCCGCACCGGCACCCTCACCGCCTGCGAACAGGCCGGGGTGGTGCCCGACATATTGTGTCTGTCGAAAGGGCTAACCGGGGGGGCCATCCCGCTGGCGGTGACGATGGCGAGCGAGCCGGTTTATCAGGTGCATTACGGGCCGGACCGGGCAACGATGTTCTTCCATTCGTCGAGCTACACCGCCAATCCGATCGCCTGCGCCGCCGCCAACGCCAATCTCGCCATCTGGCGCGACGAGCCGGTGGCGGAGCGGATCGCGCTGTTGGCTGAGCGGCAGGCGGAGCGGCTGGCGCGGCTGGCGCGGCATCCCCGGGTCACGGCGGCGCGGCGGATCGGCACGATCGCCGCATTCGATCTGGGCGGGGCGGAAGGGTATCTCTCGCCGGTCGTGCCGCACCTGACCGCGCGGTTCCGCGATGCGGGCGTGTTGCTCCGGCCGCTCGGCAACACGCTGTACGTCATGCCACCCTATTGCATCGGCGAGGACGACCTTGACCTCGTCTATGCCGTACTTGAAGCGGCCTGCGACGACGCTTGATCCGGCATCCCGGTCAGGTGCTGGCGGTCCGGCGGCGGGTTTCCCAGCCCTTCTTCGCCGCCGCCGAGCGATCGGCGGCGGAGCGATCGGCCGATGCCTTGCCGCCGGCGCGGGCCGAGGCGTGGCTGTCGGGCTTGCCGCGTCCCGAGCCGGACTTGTTGCCGCCGCCCGAATCTTTGTTGACCGTCGCCCATGCGCGGGCCTTCGCCTCGTCTTCGGGAAGCCCGCGCGCTTCGTAGCTTTCCTCGATATGCGCGGCCTTGCGCTTCTGCTTGTCGGTATAGCTGCTCTTGTCGCCGCGTGGCATCGGCCCTCTCCGTTCGGATTGCAGAGCCGATAACCGACAGGGATCAGGCCGGTTTCATTCCCCCAAGATCGATCGATACAAGGCGCGATAATGCTCGGCCATCGCCTCGACCGAGAAGCGTTCGGCGACGCGCGCGCGACAGGCGGCCCGGTCGATCTCCCCCACCCGGCCGATCGCGGCGATCGCTTCGTCGAGCGTGTCGACGAGGAAGCCGTTGACCCCGTCCTCGATCAGTTCGGGCATCGATCCCCGGTTATAGGCGATGACCGGCGTGCCGCAGGCCATCGCCTCGATCACCGACAGGCCGAAGGGTTCGTCGAAGCCGATCAGGTGGAGCAGCGCCTTCGCCTGCCCCAGCATGTCGGTGCGCCGCGTGCCGCCGACCGCACCGTGATAGATGACACGCTCGCCATCGACATGCGGCTCGACCTCCTCGCGCCAATAGCGGTCGTCCTGCACGATGCCGGCGAGGTGGAGGCGCTTGCCGACCGCTTTCGCAGCGGCGATGGCGGCGGCGGCACCCTTGTCGGGGTGCATCCGGCCGAAGAACAGCAGATCGTCGCTGCCCACCGCATCGAACGGGAAGTCGCTGAGCGGAATGCCGTGGTGGATCGTCGCAGCATACTTGAGCGACGGATGCCGGTCGGCGTCGCTGATCGCGACATAGTGAACGCGGTCCTGATAGGGCGCGTACATCGGCAGGATGCGGTCGGACGAGAAGCCGTGGATCGTCGTGACCATCGGGGTGTCGACAAGGCCCGAAAAGGCATGCGCGGGAAAATCGGCCTGATTGTGGATCAGATCGAACTCGCCGGCGCGCTCGAACAGATGGGCGAGATGGGCGAATTCCCAGACTTTGGCATCGATCGCCGGGTCCTCGCTATAGGGTGCGGGCACCACACCGGCGAGCGTCGCCGAGGTGAGGCTGTCCAGCGTGGCGAATAGCGTCACGTCGACGCCGCGCGCGACCAGCGCCTCGGTCAACAGGCTGGTGACGAGTTCCCACGGACCATAGTGGCGCGGCGGCGTGCGCCACGCGATGGGGGCGAGCATGGCGATACGCATCAGGAGACTTTCACGATGATGCCCTCGGCGGGGCGCAGGAGATGGGGATCGGCGGTGCCCGACGGGTCGGTGGTGAGGACCGCCCCTACCGTCCCGACCGGGACCGGGGTGTCGCCGAGGTTGAGCAGGATGCGATAGCGGGTCGTGCCGTCGCTGCGGTCGTAGCGCAGGACATCGCCGCTCGCCGTCACCGTGTCGATTGCGCCGGTGGCCAGCGGCGGAGTGGCGCGGCGCAGCGCCAGCAAGCGGCGGTAGAGCGCGAGCATCGATGCCGGGTCGGCGGCCTGCGCCGCGACGTTCAGCGGCAGGTGCGCCGGATCGACCGGCAGCCACGGCTCGCCGATGGTAAAGCCGCCCGCCGCGTCCCATGGGAGCGGCGTGCGGACCGGATCGCGGCCGAGGCCCAGCCCCGGCTCGCGCAGCTCGCGCGGGTCCTGCACGCGGTCGGTGGGGATGCGGGCGTCGGGCAGGCCCAGTTCGTCGCCCTGATACAGCGTCGGCGTGCCGCGCAGCGTCAGCAGCAGCATCGCCGCGACCCTCGCCTGTGCCGGCCCGACGCGGGTGGCGATGCGCGGGCGATCGTGATTGCCCAGCACCCAGTTGGGCCAGCCGCCCGGCGGCAACGCTGCTTCATATTCGACGATGCGCGCGGCGAGGTCGGCGGCGTTCCACCGTGCCTCGATCAACTGGAAATTGAACGGCAGGTGGACGCCGGGCAGGTCGGCGCTGCCGTAATAAGTCATCAGCTTCGGCACCGGCAGGTAGATTTCGCCGACCAGTACCGCGCCGTAGCGGTCGGCCAGTTCGCGCATCTCGGCGGCGATCACATGGACTTCGGGCTGGTCGGTCGAATGGAGCTGGTGGACGCGGTGCATCTCGCCCATGCCAGGGTGATAGTCTGGGTTGGGCGGGTTGTCGGGGAAACCGCCGTGCTTGACGATATGCCACAGCACATCGAGCCGGAAACCATCGACGCCGCGATCGAACCAGAAGCGCATCGCGTCCAGCATCGCCGCGCGCACCGCCGGGTTGCGCCAGTTCAGGTCGGGCTGTTCGGGCAGGAACGCGCGCGAATAATATTGGCCGGTCGCGTCGTCATAGGTCCACGCCGGGCCGCCGAAATCGCTGATCCAGTTGTTGGGCGGACCGCCGTCCGGGGCGGGATCGCGCCAGATATACCAGTCGCGTTTCGGATCGTCGCGCGACGAGCGGCTCTGCTGGAACCACGCATGCTGGTCCGAACTATGGTTGGGCACGAAATCGAGCAGGATGCGCAGGCCACACGCGTGCGCCTTCGCCAGCAGCGCGTCGAAATCGGCGAGCGTGCCGAAGCGCGGATCGATGCCGGTGTAGTCGGCGACGTCATAGCCGAAGTCGGCCATCGGCGAGGTAAAGATCGGCGAGATCCAGATGGTGTCGATGCCGAGGTCGACCAGATAGTCGAGCCGGTCCGCGATCCCGTTCAGGTCGCCCACGCCGTCGCCATCGGCATCGGCGAAGGATCGCGGATAGACTTGATAGATGGTGGCGGCTTCCCACCATGGTTGCGCGGATGAAACGATCGTCACCCGCCCGATAAGCACCGGGCGGGCAAAGGGTTCCGCGCGCGTCGTGTTTTGGGGTGCAGCCCGTTCAGAGCCGACGTCATCCCAGCGAAGGCTGGGATCTCCCGGTGATGGCGCACAGCAGGAGCCGCTTGAGACCCCAGCCTTCTATGGGGTGACGGTTTCAGCGGTAACGGCCGAACGGGATGGTCTCTACCCCTCGAACTCCATGATGACCGCGTCGACCGCGAGGCTGTCGCCCGGCGCATGGGCGATGCGCGCGACGGTGCCGGGGCGTTCGGCGCGCAGGATGTTCTCCATCTTCATTGCCTCGACCACCGCCAGTGGCTGACCCGCCTCGACCCGGTCGCCCTCGGCTACCTCGACACGGGTCAGCAGCCCCGGCATCGGGCAAAGCAGGAAGCGCGACAGGTCGGGCGGGACCTTGGCGATCATGTGCCGGGTGAGCGCTGCGACATGCGGCGGCAGGACGGCGACGTCATGCACGCGCCCGCGCGTCGTCAGTCGCCAGCCGGTGATGGTGCGGGCGATGCGCACGGTCAGCGGATCGCCGTCGATCCGCGCGGTCACGACCTGGTCGGCGGGCCGCCAGTGCATCGTGATGTCGAGCGGCGCTTCGTCGTCGATGTTGACCAGCAGCCCGCCCGAATGACCATCGACGCTCACCTCGAACCGGTGATCGCCGATCGTCACCACCCGCTGCGTCGATCCGATGATCCGGTCGCCGAGCTGGCCATCGATACCGGCGGCACGGTCGCTGCGGTCGAGATCGGCGGCGACCGCGATCCCGACAAGCTTGCGTAGCAACGCGGCGTCGGCCGGGGCGCCGTGGAAGCCTTGTGGATATTCCTCGGCGATGAAGCCGGTGGTGAGTGCGCCGGCGCGGAAGCGCGGATGCTGCATGATCGCCGACAGGAAATCGATGTTGTTGCCCACGCCCGCGACCTCGAAAGCGTCGAGCGCGGCGATCTGCGCGTCGATCGCCTCCTCGCGCGTCGGCGCCCAGGTGACGAGCTTGGCGATCATCGGGTCGTAGAACATGCTGATCTCGCCCCCTTCCACCACGCCATCGTCTACGCGGACTTTGGACTGCCCCGCCCCCGGCCTGTCCCCTGAAGGGGAAAGGGGATTGTAGCGGGTCAGGCGGCCGGTGCTGGGGAGGAAGCCGCGGTACGGGTCCTCGGCGTAGACCCGGTTCTCGATCGACCAACCGGTCAGCTTAACGTCGTCCTGCGTGAAACCGAGCGGCTCGCCCGCCGCGACGCGCAGCATCTGTTCGACGAGGTCGAGGCCGGTGATTTCCTCCGTCACCGGATGCTCGACCTGAAGGCGGGTATTCATTTCGAGGAAATAGAACCCCTCGCCGCTGGTGTCCGCGCCCGACACGATCAGTTCGACCGTACCCGCCGAATGATAGCCGACCGCGCGGGCGAGCGCGACCGCCTGTTCACCCATCGCCTTGCGCATCGCCGGAGTGACGAACGGCGACGGTGCTTCCTCGACGACCTTCTGGTGGCGGCGCTGGATCGAGCATTCGCGCTCGCCGAGATAGACGATGTTGCCGTGGCGGTCGCCCAGCACCTGGATTTCAATATGGCGCGGGGATTCGATGAACTTTTCGATGAACACGCGGTCGTCGCCGAAGCTGGCCAGCCCCTCGCGTTTGGTCGCCTCAAAGCCTTCGCGGACGTCCTGTTCGCTCCACGCGAGGCGCATGCCCTTGCCGCCGCCGCCCGCCGACGCCTTCATCATCACCGGATAGCCGATGTCGGCGGCGATCCGCACCGCCTCGTCGGTATCGGCGATCTCGCCCAGATAGCCGGGGACGACATTGACCCCGGCTCCTCGCGCCAGCTTCTTCGATTCGATCTTGTCGCCCATCGCGGCAATCGCGTTCGGCGGCGGGCCGACGAAGGTGACACCGGCATCGGCGCAGGCGCGCGCGAAACTTTCGCGCTCCGACAGGAAGCCATAGCCCGGATGGATGCAGTCCGCGCCGGTGGCCTTCGCGGCGGCGAGGATCAATTCGGGGTCGAGATAGCTTTGCGCGGCGGGCGCCGGCCCCAGCCGGACGCTCTCGTCCGCCATCAGCACATGCGGCGCGCGGGCATCGGCATCGGAATAGACCGCGACGGTCGCGATCCCCATCCGCCGCGCGGTCCGCATGACACGGCAGGCGATCTCGCCCCGGTTGGCGACCAGAATCTTCTTGAACACGTCACTCTCCTCATCCGCCCCGTTTGCCGGGGTCAGCATCAACCGCCGCGCAGATGGCGCAATGCCTGCGTCCGCGCGATCGTCATGCGCTCCATGCACGAAAAGCGCACCAACGGCCGTGCGTCGCCGCCGTCGACGCTGCGGCCATCGACACCGGCTTCGAGCACGCATTGCGTGTCACGAAATTTCAGCCAAGCGCGCTGGCTCTCCAGCAGCGCCGCGCCATAGCCGAACCCGCCGCCGCGCGTCGTATCGCGCGCGTCGCGCGCCAGCATCGCCGCGCGCGCGACCCGCCATTCGCGGGTCATGTCGGCGTCGGCCGCCCGCCAGCCCGAGGCGGCGCAATCGTTCGCCGCCGCCTGCGTCGGCGCCTTGGCGCAATTGCCGCCCACCGCATCGGCGAGGAACAGCAGCGTCAGCAGCATGCGGACTTCCGCATCGGTTCCTCGGCCACCATCGGTGTCAGCCCGAGTTTCGCCAGCAGCGTCGCGTCGGCATCGTCGCCGGCGTTGCCGGCGGTCAACAGCCGGTCGCCGGTGAAGATCGAGTTCGCGCCGGCCATGAAGCACAAGGCCTGCGTCGCGTCGCCCATGCTCTCGCGCCCTGCCGACAGGCGGACCATGCTCATCGGCATGGTGATCCGCGCGACCGCGACGGTGCGGACGAATTCAATGTCGTCGATCTTCGCCAACGGCGTGTCGGCGAGCATGTTGCCTAGCACGGTGCCCTTCACCGGCACCAGCGCGTTGACCGGAACGCTTTCGGGATGGCGCGGCAGCGTGGCCAGCGCATGGACGAAGCCGACGCGGTCGGCGCGCGTCTCACCCAGCCCGACGATCCCGCCGCTGCACACGTTGATCCCGGCCGCGCGGACATGCGCCAGTGTGTCGAGCCGGTCCTCGAAGCTGCGCGTCGAGATGATGTTGGCGTAATTCTCAGGCGAGGTGTCGATATTGTGGTTGTAATAATCGAGCCCGGCATCGGCCAGCCGCTGCGCCTGCTGGGGCGTCAGCATGCCCAGCGTCATGCAGCTTTCCATGCCCATCGCGCGGACCCCCTCGACCATCGCGATCACCGCGTCCATGTCGCGGTCCTTGGGGTTGCGCCATGCCGCGCCCATGCAGAACCGCTGCGACCCCGCCGCCTTCGCCTCGGCGGCGCTGGCGAGCACCGCCTGCACCTCCATCAGCTTTTCGGCCTTCAGCTTCGTGTCGGCGCTGGCCGATTGCGAGCAATAGCCGCAATCCTCCGGGCAGCCGCCGGTCTTGATCGACAGCAGCGTGCAGAGCTGCACCTGCCCCACCGCATGGTTCGCGCGGTGGACGGTCTGCGCGCGGTACATCAGTTCGTCGAACGGCAGGTCGAACAGGTCGGCGATTTCCGCGCGGGTCCAGTTGTGCCGAACCTGTTCGGCGCACTCCCGCACAGGCGGGAGCCCAGAATCCAAAGCGTCACGTCCGTTACCCTGGGCCCCCGCCTGCGCGGGGGTACGTCCATCGACCGGGGCAACCGGAGCAGTCATCACATTCATTCCACAGTCTCTCCAACCGGCGGCAAATTATGGCCGAGCAGTTTCAGCACCTCCGCCGCCGCATGGACCAGATTGGTGCCCGGTCCGAAAATCGCCGCCACCCCGGCCTCGCGGAGCAGCGCATAATCCTGCGGCGGGATGACCCCGCCGGCAATGACGCGAATATCACTACGCCCGGCGTCGCCCAAGCGCGCGATGAGTTCGGGGATCAGCGTATTGTGCCCGGCGGCGAGGCTGGATGCGCCGACCACGTCGACGCCGCGTTCGATCGCGAGGTCGGCGGTTTCCTGCGGCGTCTGGAACAACGGCCCCGACACGATCTCGAACCCCAGATCGGCAAAGGCACTGGCGACGACGTTCGCGCCGCGATCATGGCCGTCCTGCCCCATCTTGGCGACCAGCATGCGGGGCTTGCGCCCGAGCCGCCGCTCGACCGCCGCCACGCCCTCGCCCGCGCGAAGCCAGCCGCTGTCGTCGGCATGCGCCGGGCCATAGATACCCTTGACCGGCGTGACCTGCACCGCGTGACGGCCGAAGGCGACTTCCATCGCCGCCGACATTTCGCCCAGCGTACAGCGCGCACGCGCCGCCGCGACGCACAGCGCCAGCAGATTGGCCTTGCCCGCCGCCCCTTCGCGCAGCCGAGTCAGGCAGTCCTGCGCCGCAGCCTCGTCGCGGCCGGCGCGGACCGCCTGGATGCGGCGGATCTGGTCGGTGCGGACCTTGGCATTGTCGATCGAGAGGATGTCGATCGGGTCCTCCTGCGCCAGCCGGTATTTGTTCACGCCGACGATCACGTCCTCGGCCCGGTCGACCCGCGCCTGACGCGCGGCGGCGGCGCGTTCGATATGTTCCTTGGGCAGCCCCGAATTCACGGCGTCGATCATGCCGCCGGCCGCCTCGACCTCCTCGATCAGCGCCCATGCCTTGTCGGCCAGTTCCTTGGTCAGCGCCTCGACATAATAGCTGCCACCCAGGGGATCGGCGACATGGGTCATTCCCGTCTCTTCCTGAAGGATCAACTGCGTGTTGCGCGCGATCCGGGCGGAGAAGTCGGTCGGAAGGGCGACCGCCTCGTCGAGGCTGTTGGTGTGGAGCGACTGGGTCCCGCCGAAGGTCGCTGCCATCGCCTCCACGGTGGTGCGGATGACGTTGTTGTACGGGTCCTGCTCGGTCAGCGAGACGCCGCTGGTCTGGCAATGGGTGCGCAGCATCTGGCTGCGGGCGTTGCCGCCAAAATCCGCAATGATCCGGCTCCACAGCGTGCGCGCGGCGCGCAGCTTGGCGATCTCCATGAAGAAGTTCATGCCGATGCCGAAGAAGAACGACAGCCGCCCGGCGAACGCATCGATGTCCAACCCGCGCTCCATCGCCGCGCGGACATAGGCCATGCCGTCGGCCAGCGTGAACGCCAGTTCCTGCACGGCGGTCGCCCCGGCCTCGTGCATGTGATAGCCGCTGATCGAGATGCTGTTGAAACGCGGCATATGCTCGGCGGTATAGGCGATGATGTCCGACACGATCCGCATCGAGGGTTCGGGCGGATAGATGTAGGTGTTGCGGACCATGAACTCCTTCAGAATGTCGTTCTGAATGGTGCCCGACAGTTTTTCGGGGCCGACGCCCTGTTCCTCCGCCGCGACGATGTAGAAGGCGAGGCAGGGCAGCACCGCGCCGTTCATCGTCATGCTGACCGACATGGTGTCGAGCGGGATGCCGTCGAACAGGATCTTCATGTCGTCGATCGTGTCGATCGCGACCCCGGCCTTCCCCACATCGCCGGCGACGCGCGGATGATCGCTGTCATAGCCGCGATGCGTCGCCAGATCGAACGCGACCGACAGCCCCTTCTGCCCCGCCGCCAGATTGCGGCGGTAAAAGGCGTTCGATTCCCCGGCGGTGGAGAAGCCGGCATATTGGCGGATGGTCCATGGCCGACCGGCGTACATCGACGCCTTTACCCCGCGGGTGAACGGCGCAAAGCCGGGCAGCCCCGGATCGGGCGCGTCGGCGGCGGTATAGAGCGGCTTGACCGTGATCCCTTCGGGCGTGGTCCAGGTGAGGTCCGCATCCTTTACCTCGCGGGCGGCGAGTTTCTGCCAGTCGTCGATCGTCGGGCCGGTCATCATGCGGTTCCTTGGGCCAAGCGGGCCGTGAAGTCGAGGTTTGCCATCAACGCCCGAGAAAGCGGGGGTTTCGTTTGGCGATGAACGCGCCGGCCCCTTCAATGGCGTCGGCGGTGCCGCGCGCGGTACGCTGCGCCTCGGCCTCGCGCGCCATCGCGTCCGGGTATCTGCTGTCGAGTGCGTGGGTCAGGTTGCGGCGGGCAAGGCCCAGCGCGACGGTCGGCCCAGCCGCGAGCCGGTGCGCGAGCGCCAGCGCCTCCGCCTCCAGCGTATCGTCGGGCACGACCGCGTGGATCATGCCCCAGTCGAGCGCGGTCGCGGCATCGATCCGTTCGCCCAGCAGCATCATCCGCGCCGCCCGCGCCCGCCCGATCAGGCGCGGCAGCATCCAGCTCGCCCCGCCGTCGGGGACGAGGCCGATGTTGATGAAGGCTTGCAGGAAATAGGCGTTGTCCGCCGCGACGCAGAAATCGGCGGCGAGCGCGAGGCTGCACCCGATGCCCGCCGCCGCGCCGCGCACTGCGCTGACGACCGGCACGTCCAGGTCGGCGATCGCCTGCAACGTCGGGTGATAATGATCGGTCAGCGCGCCATGCGGGTCGGCAAGGCCGGCGGCGGCGGCGATGTCCGCGCCAGAGCAAAAGGCGCGCCCTTCGCCGCACAATAGGACGGCGCGCGCGCCGTCCAGATGGCCCAAACATTCGCGGATCGCATCGAACAGCGCAGGCGGCGCGGCGTTCAGCCGGTCGGGCCGGTCAAGCATCAGGCGCAGCACGTCGCCGTCGCGCGTCATGCGCAGATCATCCGCCATCGAATCGCTCTCCCGTATCTTTTGTTACGGTTTTGCGGAAAGGCGGCGGCGAACGCCAGCAATAACGTGCCGCGACGGTCGGTTACGACCATCGCGGCACGGCAGGATCACCAGAAGATGTCGTATTCCACGTCGACCACCCGGCCGGTCCGCACGTCGACCAGCAGCGCGTCGTTGTAATAGCGCACCCAGCGATAGGCCCCGTACGCTTCGGGCAGACGATAATAATAGGGGTCGTTGATCCAGTAGTTCGATCCAAACAGGAACGAATTGAGCGTCACGCCGATGCCGAAGCGACGATAGCCATAGCCATAGCCTTGCGGTGCATAATAGCGCGGCAGGCGGTACAGCCCGCGATTGGAGTCGCGATAGCGGTTCCAGTCGTAGCGGCGATCAGCGCGCCACCCACGGTTCCACTGGCTGCGATCGTTCCGGTCGTTCTGATACCGGCCGTTGTCGCGCCAGTCGCCGTCGCTGCGGCTCCAGCCGCCGTCACGACGGTCGCGGTTACGCTGCCAGTCGCCGCGCTGCTGGTCGCGCTGCCACTGGTCACGCTGTTGATCGCGTTGCCATTGGTCGCGCTGTTGCTCGCCACGCTGCTGATCGCGCTGCCATTCGCCGCGACGGCCGTCCTGCCATTGCCGGCGCAGCGCGTCGCGATCGACCTGGCCCTGTCCATCGCGCGGGAACTCGCGCCGATCGACGCCTTCGGGGCGGGCGGGACGATCCGGGCGAGACTGCCAGCCGGCACCGGCACCGGCACCGGCACCGGCACCGGCACCGGCACCGGCACCGGTGTCGGGACGGTCGCCACGATCGGGTCGGCCCTGCCAGCGGTTGCCGTCGCCACGCTCGCCACGATCCGGGCGGTCGGGCCGCGCATTGCCGCCGTCGCCGCGATCGCCCCGGTCGGGCCGGCCCTGCCAGCGCGGGCCGGCGTCGCTTTGCGGCCGCTCGACACGGGCTTCGGGAGCCTCGACCCGCACCGCGGTATTGAACTCGGCGCGCGCGCCCGGCGCTTCGCCGCCGCCTTGCCGTTCGATCCGCTCGCGGCCGCGCGGGCCGGGACGGTCGGGCGCGTCCTGCGCCATCGCGGTCGCCGGGATCAGGGTTGTCGCACCCAGCAGTGCCAGCAGGAAACGGGACTTCATGATGCTTCCTCCACCGCCGGAGACATCGCCGGCTTCGATGCTGCCGTTATGCCCCACAAGCGATCAACCGTTGCTGAATGGCGATGACAGGCGATTGAAAGGATTCGTTCGTATGGAACCGGTCACTCCGGCGGGGTGAGCGCCGGCACCTCGCGCGCGGCCTCGGCGCGATCGATGCCGGGGCGCGGCGGCGGTTCGAGCACGGTGTCGCCGCGGTGCGCCGCCGCCGCCCGGCGCACCGCATCGATCAGCCGGGGATAGATGCCGCAGCGGCACAGATGATCGAGCGCCTGCGTGATCTCCGCTTCTCCGGGATCGCGGTTCTGACGCAGCAACGCGGCGGCAGCCATCACGAATCCGGGCACGCAATAGCCGCATTGCACGACCTGCGCCGCGAGAAACGCCGCCTGCACCGGATGGCTGCGATCGCGCGACAGCCCCTCGATCGTGGTGACGAACGTGCCTTCGAGGCTGCCGATCGATACCTGGCACGATTTGACCGCGCGCCCGTCGACATCGACCACGCATGCCCCGCAATGCCCGGTGCCGCAGCCATATTTGGTGCCGGTCAGGTTCGACACGTCGCGCAGCGCCCACAGCAACGGCGTGTCGGGATCGATCCGGTATTCGACCGGATTGTTGTTGACGGTCAGGCGGCTCATGCCGACGCCTTGTAGGGCGGTCGGCGGCGCGACGCCAAGCGAAACGGGTCGTTTCCTTGCGAGCATCTTGTCGTGGGGCGGCGACGGGGCGACGTTCAGGGCATGACGCTCCCTACCCTTTTCCTCCCACACGGCGGCGGGCCGTGCTTTTTCCTCAACCCCGGTGCGGCCCCCGATCCGATGTGGCGACCGATGGAAGCGTATCTGGCGGGTCTCATCGCCTCGTTGCCGGAACGACCACGGGCGATCCTGATGGTGTCGGGCCATTGGGAAGCGCCGGTGCCGACCGTCCATGTCGGCGAACGGCCGGGCCTGTTGTTCGACTATTACGGCTTTCCCGAACACACCTATCGCCTGCGTTGGGACGCGCCCGGATCACCCGCGCTCGCGCGGCGGACGGCGGAGTTGCTCGCGGCGGCCGGGTTCGTGACTACCGACGAGGCGGCGCGCGGCTGGGACCATGGCGTGTTCATGCCGATGATGGTCGCGGTGCCCGGAGCGGACATTCCGCTCGTGCAACTCTCGCTGATCGACAGCCTCGATCCCGCAGGGCATGTCGCGCTTGGCCACGCGCTGGCGCCGCTGCGCGACGAAGGCGTGCTGATCGTCGGGTCGGGGATGAGCTTCCACAACCTGCGCGCACGCGGACCGCAGGTGACGCCGGTCGCCACCGAATGGGACACAGCACTCACTGCTGCCGTCACCGATCCCGATCCTGCGGCGCGGGCGCAGCGGGTGATCGGGTGGGAAACACTGCCCCACGCCCGCTTCGCCCACCCGGAGGCCGAGCATCTATTACCGTTGATGGTGGCGCTGGGCGCGGGCGGCGACGGGCCGGCGGTGTGCGATTATCGCGATACGGTGATGGGCTGGGTCGTCTCGGGCTATCGCTTCGGCTGACGTAAGAATGTTGCGCTCGGGGCTCGCTTGCTGGCAAGAGGGGGACAAGACCCGCAGCAAGCGGCCAAGGAGAGACGATGCTCGAAGCACTCGAAGCGCTGGAGAAACGGCGTGCAGGCGCGCGCGCCGGCGGCGGCGAGAAGCGAGTCGCGGCGCAACATGCCAAGGGCAAACTGACCGCCCGCGAACGGCTGGAGGTGCTGCTCGACCCGGAGTCGTTCGAGGAACTCGACATGTATGTCGAGCACAACTGCGTCGACTTCGGCATGCCGGATCAGGTGATCCCCGGCGATGGCGTCGTCACCGGATCGGGCACGGTCAACGGCCGGCTGGTGTATGTCTTCAGCCAGGATTTCACGGTGTTCGGCGGATCGCTGTCCGAACGGCATGCGCAGAAGATCTGCAAGATCATGGATATGGCGCTCAAAATTGGCGCGCCGGTGATCGGCCTCAACGATTCGGGCGGCGCGCGGATTCAGGAGGGCGTCGCATCGCTCGGCGGCTATGCCGAGGTGTTCCAGCGCAACGTGCTGGCGTCGGGCGTCGTGCCGCAGCTCTCGCTCATCATGGGGCCGTGCGCCGGTGGTGCGGTCTATAGCCCAGCGATGACCGACTTCATCTTCATGGTGAAGGATTCGAGCTACATGTTCGTCACCGGCCCCGACGTGGTCAGGACGGTAACGAACGAGATCGTCACCCAGGAGGAACTGGGCGGGGCGATCACCCATACCACCAAGTCCTCGGTCGCCGATTGTGCGTTCGAGAATGACGTCGAGGCATTGCTGGCGGCGCGCGACTTCATCGATTTCCTGCCCGCCTCCAACCGGACCGGCGTGCCCGCGCGGCCGTCGGACGATCCGTGGGACCGGATCGAGCCGAGCCTCGACACGCTGATCCCGCCGAGCGCCAACCAGCCCTATGACATGCACGAGCTGATCGTGCGGACGGTCGACGACGGCAGCTTCTTCGAGCTGCAACCGGGCCATGCCGGCAACATCCTGATCGGGTTCGGCCGGATCGAGGGGCGCACCGTCGGCATCGTCGCCAACCAGCCGATGGTGCTGGCCGGGTGCCTCGACATCAATTCGTCGAAGAAGGCCGCGCGGTTCGTGCGCTTCTGCGATGCGTTCGAGATACCGATCGTGACCTTCGTCGACGTGCCGGGATTTCTGCCGGGCGTGGGACAGGAGCATTCGGGGATCATCAAGCACGGTGCCAAACTGCTGTTCGCCTATGCCGAGGCGACGGTCCCGAAGATCACCGTCATCACCCGCAAGGCCTATGGCGGGGCGTATGACGTGATGGCATCGAAGCATCTGCGCGGCGACCTGAACTATGCGTGGCCGACCGCCGAGATCGCGGTGATGGGGGCGAAGGGCGCGGTGGAGATCATCTTCCGCTCGAAGGACCCCGCCGAGGTCGCCGCGCGGACGGCCGAATATGAGGCGCGCTTCGCCAACCCGTTCGTCGCGGCGAGCAAGGGGTTCATCGACGAGGTGATCCTGCCGCATTCCACCCGGCGGCGGGTGGCGCTGGGGCTGCGGAAGCTCAGGAACAAGCGCCTCGAAAATCCGTGGAAGAAGCACGACAATATTCCGCTGTGAACCGGTTGTTCCGCCTCGCGCTGATCTTCGTCGTGCTGGCGGTGGCCGGGTTCGCGGCGGTGCGGCTGTTCGTCGACCATCGACCCGCCGCCCCTGCCCCCGCCGCATCGCCGACGCCCAAGCCCTCGCCGGGCGGCCTGACGCTGGCGGCGGCGCAGCGTTCGGCGTTTCCCGATGGCATGGAGGCCCGCACGCCCGAGGGGTCGCGGATGGTCTATGCCGACGGGCAACTGGTCGACACGCCGTTCGGCCCGGTGCTGGTCAACCCCGGCACGATCCCCGACGCGGCGCATGCCGAGGGAGGCGCCATCGCGATCCATTATCTACGACAGGACACAGGCGGCATCCACGTCACCCGCGCGCTGCCGTTCGCGGTACGATCGGGCAGCAGCGGCAGCATTTCCGAATGGAGCGTATCGCGCACGATCGGCGACCTACCGGTCGTCTATACCGAGGGCGGCGGCACATGGCAGGGCTATAGCTGTTCGTTCGCGACGTTGACCGAACTGCGCCCGGCCGGCCCCGCCGAACTCACCACGATCCAGGTGATGGCGAGCGACGACGGCGCGGTGCCGAGTGAACAGTCCAAGACGACGGTCGGCAAGATCGTCGACGTGGTGCCCAACCGGTCGTTCGTCGTCCGCTTCACCGGCGCGCGCAATTTCGACGCCCACTACGTGCGGCGCGGCGAGCGCTATGTTCCCGAAGGCGGCGAGCGCGACACGCTTGGCGGATGTTAGGAGATACCACCATGACCCTCGGCCGCCTCAACCATGTCGGCATCGCCACGCCGTCGATCGCGGCGTCGATCGAGATGTATCGCACCCTACTCGGCGCGGAGGCGATCGGGGAGCCGTTCGATCTGCCGGCGCAGGGGGTGAAGGTGTGTTTCATCGACGCGCCCAATACCCAGATCGAGCTGATCGAGCCGTATGACGACGTCTCGCCGATCGCGGGGTTTCTGGTGAAGAACCCGGGCGGCGGGCAGCATCACCTGTGTTTCGAGGTGGCGGACATTCATGCCGCGATCGCCGATCTGACTGCCAAGGGTGCGCGGGTGCTGGGGCACCCGAGGATCGGGGCGCATGGGACGTTGATCGTGTTCGTCCATCCGCGCGACATGGGGGGGGTGCTGGTGGAGTTGATGGAGACGCCGGTGGGGCATTGATTGAGCCCCCCGTCATTCCGGCGGAGGCCGGAATCCATGGATACGGGCGGTATCGATGGAGCCGCAGCCTCCCGACACAATGGATTCCGGCCTTCGCCGGAATGACGGGTGAAGAGGGCTTCCCCTCGACACCATGCTCCCGATTTGATTGAACGCAGCCATGACCACCGCCCTTCGCAAGCCACCCGGCACCCCCTCCCCCGTCCGCGCCGAATTCGGGCGCGAGGTCGAGGCGAACCTGTCGACCGTGCCCGGCATCCGCCGCGCCAAGACCGATGCCGCGGTCCTCTTCGCGCTGCCGGGCTTCCTGTCGGACGAGGAATGCGCGCTGCTGATCGCGACGATCGACAACGGCCGGCGCAAGTCGACGCTGCTCACCAGCACCAACGACCCCAATTTCCGCACCAGCGACAGTTGCGATCTCGACCGCTGGCACCCGCTGCTGCAGCCGATCGACGAGAAGATCGCGCATCTGCTGGGCCTGCCGCCCGAACATGGTGAGACGATGCAGGGGCAACGCTATGCGCCGGGGCAGCAGTTCCGCGCGCACAATGATTATTTCAACGAGAACGAACCCTATTGGGCGTCGATGGCGGTGCAGGGCGGGCAGCGCACCTGGACGGCGATGGTCTATCTGAACGAAGTCGAACAGGGCGGCGCAACATGGTTTCCGCAGGCCGGGGTCCGCTTCAATCCGCGTCCCGGCATGCTGGTCGCGTGGGACAATATGAACCCCGACGGCAGCCCCAACCTCGCCACGCTGCACGAGGGCATGGCGGTGGTCGAGGGGACGAAATACATCATTACCAAATGGTTTCGCGAACGCCCGTGGACGCCGACGATCGAGCCGTAATTCCCCCAAAAGTTTACAAAGTTTACACTAACCACGACATCGCGCGACAGGCGGACCCGGTGATATGTCGACGACAGAGAAAGAGCAGGAGAAGCGGTATTGCCTCCCCTGCCCGATCTATCGTTCGACGGCGGTGTAGGACAGCAGCCGCGCGCTCAATCCACCCGGATGCGGGTGCCCGTCTCGAACCCGTCGGCCAGCAGGCCGACGATCGCGTCGGCCACCCGCTCGGGCGGTTTCACGCTCTGCGGGTCCTCGCCCGGATAGGCGCGTTCGCGCATCTTCGTGCGGGTCGCGCCCGGATCGACGATCGCGGTGCGGACCGGCGAGATGTTCGCCATTTCGAGGCCATAGCTGGCGACGAGATTGTCGAACGCCGCCTTCGACGCGCCGTACATCCCCCAATAGGCGCGCGGCACGGCCCCGACCGACGAGGTGACGCCTACCACCCGCCCGGCGCGCGCAAGGCGCAGCATCGGCGAGAAGGCGGCGATCAGCGCGGCGTTGGCGGTGACGTTCAGCGCCATCACCTTGTCGAATTCCTTCAGGTCGAACGACGGCACCGGTCCCAGCGTGCCGAGCGCGCCGGCGTTGAGCACCAGCGCGTCGAGCGCCCGCCACCGCTCGGCGATCGCCGAGACGAGGCGGGGGATCGCGGTCAGGTCGTACAGGTCGACCGGGGCGATCGTCGCCGATCCGCCGGCGGCATAGATCGCGTCCTCGACCTCCTCCAGCCCGCCCGCCGTGCGCGCGACGAGGACGACATGCGCCCCCTCCCCGGCCAGCGCAATCGCGGTCGCGGCACCGATGCCACGGCTGGCACCGGTGACGAGGACCAACTGCCCCTTCAACCGCTCGCTCATCCGACCCGTTCGGCCAACATGGCAAGCTGATCGACCGAGCTGGTTTCGTCCTGATCGGTCAGTGGCGTCGGATAGTCGCCGGTGAAGCAGGCGTCGCAATAGCGCGGACGGACGGCGGTGCGCGCCGCTTCGCCCAGTGCGCGGTACAACCCGTCGATCGACACGAAGGCGAGGCTGTCGGCCTGGATATAATCGGTCATCCCGCCGAGATCGAGCTTGGCGGCGAGCAGCTTGGCGCGTTCGGGCGTGTCGACGCCGTAGAAGCAGCTATGCCGCGTAGGGGGCGACGCGATGCGCATATGGACTTCGGCCGCGCCGGCATCGCGCATCATCTGCACGATCTTGAGGCTGGTCGTGCCGCGCACGATCGAATCGTCGATCAGGACGATCTTGCGGCCCTCGATCAGCTTGCGGTTGGCGTTGTGCTTCAACTTCACGCCCAGATGGCGGACCTTGTCGCCCGGCTGGATGAAGGTGCGCCCGACATAGTGCGAGCGGATGATGCCGAGTTCGAACGGAATGCCCGATGCCTGGGCATAGCCGATCGCGGCGGGGACGCCCGAATCGGGCACCGGGATCACCAGATCGGCATCGACCGGATTTTCCGACGCCAGCTCGGCACCGATCGCCTTGCGCACCGAATAGATCGAGCGATCGTCGCTGATCGAATCGGGCCGCGAGAAATAGACCCATTCGAAGATGCAGGGACGCGGGGACAGCGGCGCGAACGGGCGGATCGAGCGCAGTTCGCCGTTCTTGACGATGACCAGTTCGCCCGGATCGACCTCGCGGACGAACTCCGCGCCGACCACGTCGAGCGCCACGGTTTCCGACGCGAAGATATAGGCACCGTCGCCCAGACGGCCCATCACCAGCGGCCGGATGCCGAGCGGATCGCGGCAGGCGATCATGCCCTCGGGCGTCATGCAGATCAGCGAATAGGCACCCTCGACCTGTTTCAGCGCGTCGATGAACCGGTCGAGCAGCGTGCGATAGTTCGACGTCGCGACGAGGTGGATGATGACCTCGGTATCGCTGGTCGACTGGAAGATCGATCCGGTGCGGACCAGATCCTTGCGCAGCCGCATCGCGTTGGAAAGATTGCCGTTATGCGCCACGGCGAACCCGCCCGACGCCAGTTCGGCATACAGCGGCTGGATGTTGCGGTTCGACGTCTCGCCGGTGGTCGAATAGCGCACATGGCCGCAGGCGGTGGCGCCGGGCAGCGATTCGATGATCTCCGGCCGGTCGAAATTGCCCGCGACATGGCCCTGCGCGCGCTGGGTATGGAACATCGCCCCGTCCCAGCTACAGATGCCGGCCGCTTCCTGGCCACGGTGCTGGAGCGCGTGGAGGCCAAGCGCCACGAGTGCCGCCGCGCCGTCCGCGCCGGAAACACCGAAGATGCCGCACTCTTCGCGCAGTTTGTCGTCGTCGAATGGATGGGTGGTGAACATAGGCCCTTCCGGGGATAAGCGTGTCACACGACCGCCATATAGGTAGGCGGAATCGATTTGTCGCCCTTTGATCGTCGATTGCGGCGGAACCGTGATCGGCGATAGGAGTTGCGGCGATGGAACACCGTGACACCGGACTGGTGCTGAACCCCAAATTCGATGGCGACGGGCTGTTGACGGCGATCGCCGTCGATGCCGCCAGCGGCGAACCGCTGATGGTCGCGCATATGAACGCTGACGCGCTGCGACTGACGATCGAGAGCGGCGAGGCGACCTTCTGGTCGCGTAGTCGTGCCCGGTTGTGGAAGAAGGGCGAGACGTCGGGCAACGTGCTGCGCGTGGTCGAGGCGCGGATCGATTGCGATCAGGACGCGCTGTGGCTGCGCTGCATCCCCGCTGGCCCTGCCTGCCATACCGGCGCGGACAGTTGCTTCTTTCGCCGGATCGACGGGGATCGGCTGGTCCCGGTTTCATGAGGGCGCTGCCATGGCTGCTGCTGCTCGCCGCCTGTTCGGGGCCGGGCGGCGATGGACCGGCGCAGGGCGGCGCGGCACTGGAGGCGGCGGCGATCGAGCGCGGCATCGTGCGCGATCCGGCGATCAGCGCGGCGACCGGGCTGTTCGCGCGCGAGGGCGACCGGCTGTGCCTGATCGAGCGCGGCGACACAGTGCGGATCGGCGGGTTCATCGATTATGGCGACGGCATCGGCTGCACCGCGCGCGGGAGCGCGACGCGGATGGGCGAGACGCTGTCGGTCGATTTCGGGCAGGGCTGCCGCTTCGATGCCGGGTTCGACGGCGAGCGGGTGCGCTTTCCGGGCAAGCTGCCGGCTGGGTGCGAGCGACTGTGTACCCGGCGGGCGTCGCTCGCCGGGCTGACGCTAGATCGGTTGAGCGAGAGCGCGTCGGAGACGGAGGCGCTGCGTAGCCCTAAGGGGCAGGCGTTGTGTGGGTAGGGCCAGCGGCTCCCCTCCCTGACAAGGGAGGGGCCGGGGGTGGGTCGGCCCGCGAGGAAACGTACGCGCTCCACAATTGGCCAACCCACCCCCAACCCCTCCCTTCCAGGGAGGGGAGCGGATTGGGAAGCCATTTCGTCGAATGTCGACCCGGCCTGGATCAGCCGCCCTTCACCAGCGTCACCTGCGCCACGGTGATGCCGCCGCCCCGGAACCCACCCTCGCAATACATCAGGTAATAGCGCCACAGATCGGCGAACCGGTCATCGATCATCGACAGACGGCCGTCGGTGCGGGCGGTGTCGAAGGCGTGGCGCCAGCGCCGCAGCGTTTCGGCATAGTCGAGGCCGAAGTGGTGGACGTCGCGCCATGCCAGCCCGCGTGCCTCGGCCAACGCGCGGAAGCGCGGTTCGGACAGCAGCATCCCGCCGGGAAAGACATGCGCCTGGATGAAGTCGACATTGCCGGCATAGGCGTCGAACAGCGGTTCGGCGATGGCGATATACTGGAGCGCGGCGCGGCCGCCGGGTTTCAGCCGGGCGGCGATCGTGTCGAGATAGGCAGGCCAATATTCGTGGCCGACCGCCTCGACCATTTCGATGCTGGCGATCGCGTCATACGTGCCGGTGACGTCGCGATAGTCGGTGAGCGAGACGGCGACGCCGGGCAGCGCCAGCGCCTCGACCTGCGCCAGTTGGCGCTGCGAGAGCGTGATCGCCTCGACCCGCCGCCCGGCGGCCGAGGCGGCGGCGGCGAACGATCCCCAGCCGCAGCCGATTTCGAGGATGCGGTCCCCCGCCCGCGTCGCCGTCCGGTCGAGGATCGCGGCGAGCTTGCGGTGCTGCGCGGTGTCGAGCGGTTCGTGGGGGTCGGCGAAGATCGCGCTGGAATAGGTCAGCGTGCGGTCGAGCCATTCGCGGTAGAAGTCGTTGCCGAGGTCGTAGTGCGCGGCGATGTTCGCCCTTGCCCCCGGCCGGTCGTTGCGGCGCGCGCGGTGGTTCAACCGGCGCAGCAGCCGCGATATGCCGCCGGCGCGCGCGGCGGTGCCGAGCGTCTGCGCGTTGCGCATGAACAGGTCGAACAACGGCACCGGATCGGGGCTGGACCAGTCGCCATCGGCCCATGCCTCGTACCAGCCGGCGGAGCCTCCGCGCGCCAGCCGCCACATCGCGCGCCAGCGGTGGAGGACGACGATCGCCACCGGTCCGTCGCCGCGCCCGCCAAGCCTACGCCGGGTCCCGTCGGGCAGCGTCGCCTCGATCGCGCCGACGGCGAGGCCATGGTCGATCCGGTCGAGGGCGCGGGCGAACAGCGGAGCAAGCAGGGCGAACGGGTCGGCAGACATCGCGCGCCTGACAGCACGGCATGCGACCGTCGGCAAGTAGGATCAGACGCCTTTCGCCGCCGCCAGCGCGCGTTCGCGTGCCTCGCGGTGGTCGATCCGCTTTTCGGGATAGTCCTTCGGGCGGCATCCGGCGGCGTCGGGATCGTGGATTTGCGCGTCGGACAGATGTTTCAGTTCGGGCACCCAGCGGCGGATATAGCCGGCGGCGTCGAATTTTTCGGACTGGGTCAGCGGGGCCATGATCCGCCCGAACATGTTCGAATCGACCCCGGTGCCCGCGACCCATTGCCAGTTGACCGCATTGTTGCCGTAGTCGGCATCGACCAGACAGTCCCAGTACCAGCGCTCGCCCTCGCGCCAGTCGATCAGCAGATGCTTGATGAGGAACGAGGCGGCGATCATCCGCACCCGGTTGTGCATCCAGCCGACCTGCCACAATTGCCGCATGCCGGCGTCGACGATCGGATAGCCGGTGCGCCCTTCCTGCCACGCCTTGAGGTCGCGCTTCGCGGCGGCGCCGGTGCGCCATGGCATCGCGTCGTAGCGGGGGCGGCCGTTGGCGTCGGCATAGTCGGGCATCGACAGGATGACGCCGCTGGCGAAGTCGCGCCACGCCAGTTCCTTGCGGAAGGTCGTCAGGCTGTCACCCGACCCGTCGAGCGCGGCCCAGACCTGGCGCGGAGAAATCTCGCCATGGTGGAGGTGGGGCGACAGGTTGGAGCTGCCGTCGATCGAGGGCAGGTTGCGGGCGGTGTCGTAGTCGTCGACCCGGTCCTCGAACGATTTGAGCGCGGCGTGCGCGCCGTCCTCGCCGGGGGTCCATGCCTTGAACGCAGTCGACCAGTCGGGCTTGGTCGGCAGCAGGGTCCAGTCGGCGAGCTTGTCCGACTTCGGCCATTTGGGCGGCGCGGGAATGCTGCGGGGCGCTGCGACCGGATCGTCGGGCGGCAGCATCCGGTTGAGCGCCTTCCAGAACGACGAATAGATTTTGAACATCCCGCCCGACCCGGTGGTGACGCTTTCGGGCGGGCGCAGGTGGTTGCCGTCGTGGAGCGTCAGCCGGTCGCCGAGCGCGTCCTGTGCCTTGACCCACCATGGTTCGTAGTGGCGCATCGCGTGGATTTCGCCCGCGCCGGTTTCGTGCAGGAGCACCTGCAATTCCTTCACCGCGTCGCCGCGCCGCAGGATCAGGCGCGAGCCTTTGTCGCGCAGCGCCTTGTCGAGCGCGGTCAGGCTGTGGTGCAGCCACCAGCGTTGCGCGCCGCCGATGCGCCAGTCGCCCGGTGCATCGTCGTCGAGGACATAGACCGGGATCACCGCCCCGGCGTGGGCGGCGGCGACGAGCGCGGGGTGGTCACGCAGGCGGAGGTCCTGGCGGAGCCAGAGCAGGACGGAATCGGTCATCGAGCGACGTTACGCCTGCGCAGCGACCCCGGTTCCCTCCGCCACCGCGACGATCGACGCGATATGGCGATGCGCTACTTCGAGGAGGTCGCCGTAGCCACCACCCAGCGCACTGGCGATCGGCAGTCCCTTCGCGCGCGCCAGCCGCCCCATCCAGCGGTCGCGCTCGATCAGGCCGCCTTGCGTGAGCGCCAGCCGCCCGAGCCGGTCGCCGGCGAACGGATCGACCCCCGCCTGATACAGCAGCAGCGACGGCGCGAACGAATCGATCAGCGGCACCAATGTCGCCTCCAGCGTCGCCAGATATTCGTCGTCGCCCACCCCGTCGGGCAGGCCCACGTCGAGCGTCGAGCGGGCTTTCCGCGCCGGAAAATTCTTTTCGGCATGGATCGAATAGGTCGCGAGGCCATGCCGCCCGGCGAGCAGCGAGGCGGTGCCGTCGCCCTGATGCACGTCGACATCGACCACCAGGACCCGCTTGCACGTCCCCTCCTCGACCAGCCGGTGGGCGGCGATGGCGAGGTCGTTGAACACGCAATAGCCCGCCCCGGTATCGGCCAGGGCATGGTGGCTGCCCCCGGCGGTGTTGGCGGCATAGCCGCGATCGATCGCCACCCGCGCGGCGGCATAGGTGCCGCCAGGCACCGCCTGCGCGCGCAACGCCATCGGCGGGGTGACGGCGAAACCGATCCGCCGTTCCTTGACCGGGGGCACCCGCGCCTCGATCACCTCGGCGACATAGTCGTCGTCATGCACCGCCTCGATCCACGCGCGCGGCATGGGCGGGCCTTCGTGCCATTCCACCCGGTCGCCCAGATCGATGAGCAGGTCACGGACGAGGCCGTTCTTGCCCCAGCGATAGCGGCTGCCGGGCGGCGCTTCGGCGACATAGTCGGGGTGGTGGACGACGGGGATCACGCTGCATAGGTAGGGGGCAAGCCCCGCGCCGCAACGCGCATGGTCCACAGGAGACGCCGTTTGTCCGATCCGTATGTCCGGCCCGATGTGCGGGTGTTCCTCGACTATCTGGCGCGCGTGCCGGGGCCACGGATGCACGAACTCGATGCCCCGGCGGCGCGGGCGCAGTATCTGGCGATGAAGGACGTCGCCGATCTGGGCGTCGGCGATCTGGCGGTGATGCGTGACGTGGCCATTCCGGTGGCTGGCGGTACGATCGGCGCGCGGGTGTTCGACACCTGCGAGGACCGGGTCGCCGGGCCGGTGGTCGTCTTCTATCACGGTGGTGGCTTCGTGATCGGCGATGTCGCGACCCATGCCGGCTTCTGCGCCGAAATGGCGCGCACGCTCGACCTGCCGGTGGTGTCGGTCGCCTATCGCCTCGCCCCCGAACATCCGTGGCCGACCGCGCCCGACGATGCCGAGGCGGCGGCGCGGTGGGTGGCCGACGCGCCGCCCGAACTGGGGCTGAAGGTCGCATCGCTGGTGCTGGCCGGCGACAGCGCGGGCGGCAAGCTGACCATCACCACCGCGATGGCCCTGCGCGACGCACCCGCCGCCGTACCGGTGATCGCGCAATTTCCGATCTATCCGGCGGCGGACTTCTCGCAAGCCTATCCGTCGTTCGAGCAGTTCGCCGATGGCTATCTGCTGACCCGCGAGGGATTGCAGTATTTCGCCGACGCCTATCGATCGGACCCGTCGCAGGTGCGCGGGTCGCCGCTGCTGGGCGATTGTCACGACCTGCCGCGCGCGCTGGTGCTGACCGCGAGCCTCGACCCGATCCGCGATCAGGGGCGGGCCTATGCCGCGAAGCTGGCGCAGGCGGGCGTGGCCGTCAATTTCCGCGAGGCGCGGGGCAATATCCATGGGTTCGTGACGCTGCGCCGCGCGATCCCCTCCAGCGTCGGCGATGTCGCGGGCGCGCTGGCGGTGTTGAAGACGATCGTGACCGAGGCGGAGGCCGACCGGGTGATGGCGCAGGCGGCGGGCACGCGGTAAGGGAGCCGACATGGACAAGACTTCGCTCCCCTATCGCCCCTGCGCGGGCGTCATGCTGATGAACCGCGACGGACAGATCTTCGTCGGCCAGCGGCTCGATTCGACGCTGGAGGCGTGGCAGATGCCGCAGGGCGGTATCGATCCCGGTGAGGCACCCCTCGACGCCGCCGTGCGCGAATTGCGCGAGGAAACCGGGGTGGTCGCGACCAAGGTCCGGCTGATCGCCGAGGCGCCCGACGAGCTGTTCTACGACCTGCCCGACGATATGATCGGCCGCATCTGGAAGGGCAAATGGCGCGGCCAGCGCCAGCGCTGGTTCCTGTTCGCATTCGACGGTGAGGACGGCGACATCGACATCCAGACACCCGAGCCCGAGTTCCGCGCATGGCGCTGGGCCGACCCCGCCGACCTGCCGACGATGATCGTGCCGTTCAAGAAGACGCTGTACGAAGCGGTGATCGCTGCCTTTTCCCCGCACCTGCACCGGTGAGCCGCCCTTGAGACGCGACGGAGCGTTCACGCTGCGGCAAGCGGATCGGCTATAGCGGAGTGGCGATGCCCAACCCCCTGTTCCTGCTGCCGCTCGGCGCCTATTATGCGGACCTGCCGCCGGAACCCGATCTGCCGATCGAGATCCGCACGATGCTGGAAGAAGCGATGGCGTCGGGCAACGACGGCGACGTCGCCACCATCGTCAAATATGCGCGCAAGGCCGCGCCGAAACATTCGCAGAAGATCGCCGAACTGGCGTCGCATTATACGTCCGAACGCAGCGAAAAGAACGTCAAGCTGCTGCGCACCGCCTCGTTCGGCGCGCTGCTGAAAGGGCGGGCCGAGATCGGCGGCTGGATCAACGGCGGCAATTCGAACACGCTGGGCGTCACCGGCGTGCTCGACCTGTCACGCGAAGGCTATCGCTGGCGGCACAAGCTGAAGTTGCAGGCGGATTATCAGGAGACGAACAACCTCACCACCCGCGAACATTATCTCGCGGCGTTCGAACCGAACTACAAGGTCGACGACAGGCTCTACGTCTATGGCGCGGCGCAGTATGAATCGGACCAGTTCTTCGGCTATTATGACCGCTATTCGGCATCGGGCGGGGCGGGCTATACCGTGCTGGCGCGCGGGCCGATCACGCTCGACGTCGAACTGGGACCGGCGTTCCGCCATACGACCTTCACCGACGGCAATGTCGAGCGCAACCTTGCGGGGCGCGGGTCGGTCGATCTCGACTGGAAGCTGACCTCGGCGTTGACGCTGCGGCAGGACACCTCGGCCTATCTCCAGGCGGCGAACAGCACCGTCACCAGCCTGACCGCGATCGATGCCAAGTTGCTCGGGCCGCTGTCGGCGCGGTTTTCCTATAATATCCAGTATGAAAGCCTGCCCCCCGCCGGGCGGGTCAACGCCGACACCACCGGGCGGGCATCGCTGGTCTACGCCTTCTAGGCAGGCTACACCCCTCTTCCATGGAGAGAGTATCGTCTGACGAACGGCGGCTGATCGAGCATATCGACGGGCCTGCGATGCTGCGATCGGTCGAACGCTGGGTCGCGGTGAACAGCGGGACGCGCAACCTGCCGGGCCTCGCGACGATGGCTGGATTGCTGACCGATGCCTTCGCGATCCTGCCCGGCGAACTGACGCTGGTCGACCCCGCCCCGGTCGATGCGGTCGAGCCGGACGGGCGGGTGCGGGCGATCGAGCATGGCCGCCACCTGCTGCTGCGCGTTCGTCCGCAGGCGGCCTGCCGGATGTTGTTCACCGGGCATATGGACACGGTGTACGGCGTCGATCATCCGTTTCAGGAGGCGCGCTACAGCGAACCCGCCGTGCTGAATGGTCCCGGTGCGGCGGACATGAAGGGCGGGCTGGCGGTGCTGCTCGCCGCGCTGGGCGCGATCGAGCGGGGCGGGCCGCCAACGGACTTCGGTTATGACGTGGTCGTCAATTCCGACGAGGAAACCGGGTCGTTCGCCTCCGCCGCGCTGATCGAGGCCCATGCGGTGGGCAAGGTCGCCGCCTTCACCTATGAACCGGCGCTGCCCGACGGGACGCTGGCCGGCGCGCGCGGCGGCACCGGCAATTTCTCGCTGACCGTCACCGGGCGCAGCGCGCATGCCGGGCGCAACCCGGAGGAGGGTCGCAACGCGGTGGTCGCCGCCGCCGATCTCGCGCTGCGACTGGCGGCGGAGGGCGGCCCCGGCCTCGCGGTCAATCCCGCACGGATCGATGGCGGCGGGCCGAACAACGTCGTGCCCGACCATGCAGTGCTGCGCGTCAACTTCCGCCCGAAGGCCGCCGCCGACATCGCCCGCGCCGACGCGGCGATCGACCGCATCATCGCCGAGGTCGCGGAAGAGCGCGACGTCGCCATTTCCCGCCACGGTAGCTTCAACCGGCCGCCCAAACCGATCGACCGCGAGGCGGCGAAGCTGTTCGCGCTGGTGCAGGCGACGGGTAGCGACCTGAGCATCCCGATAGCGTGGCGCGACACCGGCGGGGTGTGCGACGGCAACAACATCGCCGCGCAAGGGGTGGCGGTGATCGACACCATGGGCGTGCGCGGTGGCGCGATCCATTCGCCGGACGAATATATGATCGTCGACAGCCTGGCCGAACGTGCCGCGCTGTCGGCGGTCGCCATATCGCGCATCGCGCGCAAGGGGGGCCTGTGACGTTCCGCATCCGTGCCGCGCGCCAAGACGATCTGAAATATCTCTACGAAATGGCCAAGCTGACCGGCGGCGGCTTCACCAACCTGCCGCCCGATCGCAACGCGCTGATCGCCAAGCTGGAACGCAGCGCGCTTGCCTTTGCCCATGACGAGGACGAACCCCGCGACGAGGCATTCGTGCTGGTGCTGGAGAATATCGACACCGGCGAGGTACGCGGCACGTCGCAGATTTTCACCAAGGTCGGGCAGCGCTGGCCGTTCTATTCCTATCGCGTCGCCACGCTGACCAAGCACAGCGAGGCGCTGGGCCGCACGTTCCGCGCCGAAATCCTCAACCTCGTCAACGATCTGGAAGGATCGAGCGAGGTCGGCGGGCTGTTCCTCCATCCCGGCGAGCGCGCCGGCGGGCTGGGGCTGCTGCTCGCCCGCTCGCGCTATCTGTTCATCGCCCGCCACCGCGCGCGCTTCGCCGACCGGGTGCTGGCGGAATTGCGCGGGATCATCGACGAGGCGGGGGGATCGCCGTTCTGGGACGGGGTCGCAGGGAGGTTCTTCGGCATGAGTTTTCAGGATGCCGACCAGTTCAACGCCATCCACGGCAACCAGTTCATCGCCGACCTGATGCCGCGCCACCCGGTCTATATCGCGATGCTGCCCGAAGCGGCGCGCGGCGTCATCGGCCTGCCGCACCCGACCGGGCGCGCGGCGATGCGGATGCTGGAGAACGAGGGCTTCGCCTATGAGAAATACGTCGACATCTTCGACGGCGGCCCGTCGATGACCGCGCGGACCGACCAGATCGCGACGGTGCGCGACCGGCGCGAGGGCAAGGTCGTGGAGATCGCGGGCGGCGGCACGCCGTCGATCCTGTCGACCGGGCGGCTGGGCGACTTTCGCGCCTGTCTGGGCGAAGTGACGCTGCGGGGCGACGGCATCGCGATCGACCCGCAAGCCGCCCGCGCGCTCGGCGTCGAGGTCGGCGCGACCCTGCATCATGTGGAGCGATAGGATGCTGCGCGAGATCAACTTCGACGGCATCATCGGGCCGAGCCACAATTATGCGGGGCTGAGCCACGGCAACCTCGCCGCGACGCGCAACGCGGGCGAAGTCTCCCGCCCTCGCGCCGCCGCGTTGCAGGGGGTGGCGAAGATGCGCGCCAACCTCGCGCTGGGGCTGACGCAGGGCATATTGCTGCCCCATGCCCGGCCCGACCGGCGCTGGCTGGAGGCGCTGTCGATCGATTATGCCGATGCCACGCCGGAGTTGCAGGCGCAGGCGTTATCGGCGTCGGCGATGTGGGCGGCCAATGCCGCGACCGTCTCGCCCGCGCCCGATTGCGGCGACGGGCGCTGCCACCTGTCGGTCGCCAATCTGGTGACGATGCCGCATCGCAGCCACGAATGGCCGCAGACGCTGGCGCAACTGCGCACCGCCTTCGCCGATCCGGCGTTCGCGGTCCACAGCCCGGTTCCCGCCCCGTTCGGTGACGAGGGCGCGGCCAACCACATGCGGCTGTGCTACACCCACGATGCGCCGGGCGTCGAGGTGTTCGTCTATGGCGTGGGCGGCGGCCCCTTCCCGGCCCGCCAGCACCGTGTTGCCAGCGAAGCCACCGCGCGGACCCACCGGCTCGACCCCGCCCGCACATTGTTCGTCCGCCAGTCCGATGCGGCGATCGCCGCCGGTGCGTTCCACAACGATGTCGTCGCGGTCGCCAACGAGCGTGTGCTGTTTGTGCACCAGCAGGCGTTCGAGGACCGCGACGGTTTTTTCGCCGACCTGCGCGCGGCGATGCCGTCGGTCGAGATCGTCGAGGTGCCCGCCGCGCGCGTCTCGCTGGCGGACGCCATCGCCTCCTACCTGTTCAACGCGCAACTGGTGACGTTGCCCGGCGGCGAGGGCATGGCGCTGATCCTGCCCGCCGAGGCGCGCGACACGCCGTCGGTCTGGGCATGGCTGACCGAACTGGTCGCGGGCAACGGGCCGATCCGGCGGCTGGAGGTCGTCGACGTGCGCGAATCGATGGCCAATGGCGGCGGCCCCGCCTGTCTGCGGCTGCGCGTCGTCGCCGATCCGGCGAACATCGATCCGCGCTTTATAGTCGACGAGGCGAAGCTCGACCGGATCGCGGCGGTCATCGAGGCATACTGGCCCGAACGCATCGCGCCGGGCGACATCGGCGATCCGGCGCTGATCGAAAGGATCGAGGCAGCGCGGATCGCGCTGTACGAAGCACTCGACCTTGTCGGGTTAATTGACATTTAACCATGTTGCCGACCGTCGAAATGGCGGGTATCTGCGGATGGTACAGGATTTGCAGAGGGGTGAATCATGCTCGACCGCCTCAAAAGCCTGTTCACCATCAAGTCCAAGTTCGAGGCGTTCCTCGTCATCTATGGCCTTGCGGTCGGCGCGGTCGAACGCGGGCTGCATTATGTCCAGCTCTATCCCGGCATCGGCGGCTGGCTGTTGTTCGCGGTGTGCCCGATCGCGGTGTTCATGGCCGGCGCGCGCATTCTCGATTCGATCGACGCGGAACAGGCTTTGCGCTAACCGGCGCCCATGCCGCGTGAAATCACCGCCTATTCCAACCCGATCGTCAAGGCTGCCCGCCTGCTCCGCGAGAAGCGCCACCGCCGCGAACAGCGCCGGTTTCTGGCCGAGGGGCTGCGCATCCTCACCGAAGCGCGCGAGACCGGCTGGCTCCCCGCCGAACTCTTCTATGCCAGCGACGAGAAGCACCCGCTGCTCGAAACGCTGATCGAGGAAACCGAGGCGGCGGGCGGGATCGCCATCGCCACCACCGTCGACATCCTCTCCAAATTGTCGGGCAAGGACAATCCGGGGGCGGTCGTCGGCGTGTACGACGAATTCTCGACCGCGCTGACCGCGATCGACCGGCGCAACGCCTCGTTGTGGCTGGTGGTCGAACGGTTGCGCGATCCGGGCAACCTCGGCACCATCCTGCGCACGGCGGATGCGACCGGCGCGGGCGGGCTGATCCTGATCGACGAGTGCGTCGACCCGTTCTCGGTCGAGGCGGTGCGCGCCAGCATGGGGGCGATCTTCACCGTCGCGGTGGCGCGGGCCGACTGGGCGACCTTCCGCGACTGGCTGCGCGCCGGTCCGGGGATGCTGGTGGGATTGAGCCTCGATACCGACCATGACTATCGCGCGGCGAGCTATGGCGACCCCACGTTCCTGCTGACCGGCAACGAGGCGCAGGGGATGCCGCCGCACATGGCCGCCGAATGCGACCTGCTGGTCAAGCTGCCGATGCTGGGCCGCGCCGACAGCCTGAACGCGGCGGTGGCCACGGCGGTGATGGCCTATACCGTGCTGGGACAGCATCGCCCCTGAACCTTTGGGCAAGCGGTGCATTGCATGCGCCATGACCCGTCCGACCTTCGCCGCCCTGCCCGCCGCCGACCTCGATACGCTGGAGCGCCCCAGCGTCGTGGTGTTCGGCGCGAGCGAGGCGACCCCCTACAACAGCGCCGACCCCAGCCATTCGGCCGACGCCCCGGCGGCGATCCGCAGCGCATCGCTGGGGTTCGCGCGGCAATTGTCGCAGATCGATTTCGATCTGGGCTTCACCCCCTTTCCCGACCCGGACGATTTTCGCCGCGCCTGCGACGCGGGCGATGTCGCGACGATGCCCGAGGATGCGGCCGGCAACCGCGAGCGGATCACCGCCGCGACCCGCGCCGTGCTGACGGCGGGCGGGGTGCCGATCGTGCTGGGTGGCGATGATTCGGTGCCGATCCCGGTCGCCGCCGGCTTCGCCGATGCCGGACCGCTGACCGTCGTGCAGATCGACGCGCATGTCGACTGGGGCGATGTGATCCTGAACGAGCCGAACGGCTATGGCTCGCCGATGCGGCGGCTGGCCGAGATGGATCATGTGACGGACATGGTGCAGATCGGCATCCGCGGGCTGGGCAGCGGCGGCGCGTGGCAGATCGACGATGCGCGGGCATGGGGCAGCCGGATCGTCACCGCCTATGACCTGATCCGCCACGGTATCGACGAGGCGATCGACCAGGTGCCGGCGGGCGGGCGCTATCTGGTGTCGATCGATTGCGACGGGATCGACCCGGCGGCGTTTCCGGCGGTGGCGATGCCGACACCGGGCGGGTTGCGTTATGAGGAGGTCGTGCTGCTGCTGCGCGCGCTGGCCGAACGCGGCACGATCGCCGGGCTGGTGCTGGCCGAATATGTCCCTGCGCGCGACGATCCGCAGCGGCTGTGCGCGCTGATCGCGGCTCGGATCGCGGCGGTGACGATCGGGCTGGTGCTGGGCGCGGCGGAAGAAGGGTGACGCCGGTCACCTCTCGCCTCCCTTCCCTGACAAGGGAGGGGTTGGGGGTGGGTAGGCCCGCGAGGGAAGGTTGTTCTGCCACAACCACCCAACCCACCCCCGACCCCTCCCTTCTCAGGTAGGGGAGGAAAAACGCGAGTTGGCCGCTCTACTCCGCCCGCGCTTCCTCCGCCTCGGCGATCGCCACCGCCAGCTTGGTAAGCGGGCGCGGCGACTGTTCGACGATCGGCAGCGGGTCGATCGACTTGCCGCCGGTGTCGACGTTCAGCGTCTCGAACCGCTTGGCCGAGGTCATAACCTGCGATTCGAGGCTGCCGACGAAGGCGTTGTAGGCGGTGTTCGCCCCTTCTAGATTCTTGCCGAGCCGCGCGATATGCTCGCCCATCTTGGCGAGGCGGGCGTGGAGTTCGCGCCCCAACTGCCCGATCTGCCGCGCCTCACCCGCCAGATTCTCCTGCCGCCACACCGCCGCGACGGTGCGGGCGATGGCGATCAGGTTGGTCGGCGTGGCGATCAGCACCCGGCGGTCGAACGCATAGTCCCACAGGTCTGGCGCATGCTCCAGCGCGGCGGCGAGGAAATGCTCGCCGGGGACGAACATCACGACATAGTCGGGCGTATCCTCGAACTGCGCCTGATAGCTCTTGGCACCGAGCGCGTTCACATGGTTCTTCATCGACGCGACATGCGCGGTCATGAACGCGGCGCGCTCGCCCTCGTCGACCGCGCCATGCGCGTCCTGATAGGCGTTCAACGACACCTTGGCATCGATGACGAGGCTCTTGCCGCCGGGCACCTTGACGATCGCATCGGGGCGCAATCGCCCTTCGCCGTGATCCACCGATACTTCCATCTGGAAATCGGTGTGTTCGGCCAGCCCGCATGTTTCCAGCACGTTGCGGAGCTGCTGTTCGCCCCACCGGCCCCGCGCCTTGGGGGCGGAGCGCAGCGCGTTGACCAGCTTGGCCGCCTCGCTCTTGACCGATTCCTGGCCGATGCGCATCGCATCCATCAGGCCCTTCAAGGTGCCATAGGCTTCCTGCCGCTCGCCCTCGACCTTGCCGATGCTCGCCTCATAGCGCTTGAGCGTCGCCTCGACCGGGGCCAGCAGCGCTTTCAGCTTCATCTCGTTGGTGTCGCCGGCCTGTGCGAAGCGTTCGTTGGCGCGGGTCAGGAACGCGCGCTGCGCGCCGTCGAGCATCACCTGCGCCGTCTCGCGGAACTGCGCCGCCATCGCCTCGCGCGCGTCCTTGAATTCGGTCAGCCGCTGTTCGAACGCGGCGGCATTGGCTTTCAGCGCGGCATGATCGATCAGCAGCGCGTCGCGATCAGCGCGGATCTCGCCCAGTTCCTCGCGCAGTGCCGGTACTTCCTTCGCCCGCTCGGTCGCCAGCGCCAGATCGGCGATCGCCGCCTTGAAATCATTCTCGCGCCGGTCGCGATCCTCGCGCAGTTGCTGCGCCTGTCGGCTGCCCGCCAGCCAGCCGATGGCAAGCCCGGCCAGCAGGACGGCAATGACGACGAGCAACAATACGGGGTCCATGCGATACTCCGGGTGGAACGGACGGGGAACCTACCCGCCCACCGTCCGACCGACAAGGTGACGGGAGTTCGGTTCGTCGCTTCGGGCGCACTTACCCACGGCGTCACCCCGGCGAAGGCCGGGGTGACGTTGATGATCGGTGGCGCAGATGAACCGGCGTTACGCCGCCTTGCGCGCCTTGTTCAGTTTCTTGATGACCATGTCGCGCTTCAGCCGCGACAGGTGGTCGATGAACAGCACGCCGTTCAGATGGTCCATCTCGTGCTGGAGGCACGTCGCCATCAGCCCGTCGAGCCATTCGTCGTGGGTCGCGCCATGCTGGTCGGTCCATGTCACGCGGCACCGTTCGGGGCGGACGACATCGGCGAACTGTTCGGGGATCGACAGGCAGCCTTCCTGATAGACCGACTGTTCCTCCGACGTCTCGACGATCTCGGGGTTCACGAACGCATGGGGGGCCTTGACCGGCTTGCCCTCCTCGTCCTGCTCTTCCTGCAGGTCGATCACCAGCACGCGCCACGGCACCGCGACCTGGATCGCGGCAAGGCCGATGCCCGGCGCGTCGTACATCGTCTCGAACATGTCGGCGATGAGCGTCCTGACCTCGTCGGTAAGCCCCTCGACGGGTTCGGAGACGAGGCGGAGGCGGGGATCGGGAATCTCGATGATCGGAAGAATAGCCATGACCGCCTAGCTACTAGCATATCCCATGCCGTCAAGCGACCGGGCGACGCGCGCGCAGCGCCTGCGCCAGCGTGCCTTCATCCAGATAATCGAGTTCGCCGCCGACCGGCAGGCCGTGGGCGAGCTGGGTCAGGCGCACCGGATATTTTTCGATCCGCTCGGCGATGTAATGCGCCGTCGTCTGTCCCTCCAGCGTGGCGTTCATCGCCAGCACGACCTCGTCGATCCCACCCGCCGCGACCCGCGCGACCAGCGCGTCGATCGACAGGTCGTCGGGCCGCACGCCTTCCAGCGCCGACAGCCGCCCGCCCAGCACATGGAACCGGCCGGGGAACAGCCGCGAGCGATCGAGCGCCCACAGGTCGGCGACCTCCTCGACGACGCACAGCGACCGGTCGTCGCGCCGGGGATCGGTGCAGACCGCGCACGGATCGGTCGTGTCGACGTTGCCACAGGTCGAACAGGTCGCCAGCCGCCGCGCCACCCGGTCGAGCGCGACCAGCAGCGGATCGAGCGCCGTCTCGCGCTTCTTGACCAGATGCAGCACCGCGCGCCGCGCCGAACGGGGACCGAGCCCGGGAAGCCGGGACAGCGCCTGGGTCAGCGCATCGATTTCGGGAGAAGCCATCGCTCCCAAGATAGGGGGTTGCAACCCCGAGCGCCACGGTGTCGAGAGGCGGTCATGCGGATCATCTTCATGGGCACGCCCGAGTTTGCGGTGCCGGTTTTTCAGGCGCTGGTCGATGCCGGCCATACTGTCGTCGCGGCCTATAGCCAGCCACCGCGCCGTGCCGGGCGGGGCAAGGCGCTGACCCCCTCGCCGGTCCAGCGGCTCGCCGAGCAGTTGGGCGTCGCGGTGCGGACCCCGGTCAGCCTGAAAGGAGCGGACGAACAGGCGGCGTTTGCGGCGCTGAACGCCGATGTCGCGGTGGTCGCCGCCTACGGTCTGTTGTTGCCGCGCGTGGTGCTCGACGCGCCGAGGCTCGGCTGTCTCAACGTCCATGGCTCGCTGCTGCCGCGCTGGCGCGGGGCCGCGCCGATCCAGCGCGCGATCCTTGCCGGCGACGAGGAAACCGGGGTCGGCATCATGCAGATGGCGGCCGGGATGGATACCGGGCCGGTCCGGCTGGAGGGTCGCACCCCGGTTGCCGGCAAGACCGCCGGCGATCTTGCAGAGGAGCTGAGCGCGATGGGCGCGCGGCTGATGCTCGATGTGCTGGCCGACCCCAACCGCTATCCCCCGGTCGACCAAGCGAGCGAGGGGATGACCCATGCGCCGAAGATCGACAAGGCCGAAGCGCGGCTGCGCTTCGACGGCAGCGCGGTGCAGGCCGAGCGGCAGGTACGCGCGTTCAACCCCGCCCCCGGCGCGTTCCTCGAAGTGAACGGCGAGCGGATCAAGGTGCTCTCCGCCCATGTCGATCCCGATACCGCCGGAGCCGAACCCGGCACCGTCGTCGGCGGCGCATTGGAGATCGCCTGTGGCGAGGGCGTGCTGATCCCGACCGTGGTCCAGCGCGCCGGACGCGGCGCGACCTCGTCCGAAGAGATGTTGCGAGGCTTCCCGATCCCGGTGGGCACGCGCATCGCATGACCCGGTTCGCATTGGTCGTCGAATATGACGGCCGCCCCTTCGTCGGCTGGCAACGGCAGAGCGAAGGCGCCAGCGTGCAGGGCGCGATCGAACGCGCGCTGCGGCAGATCACCGGGGAAGAAGCGACCGTCCACGCCGCCGGGCGTACCGACGCCGGGGTCCATGCCACCGCGATGCGGGCGCATACCGATGTCGCCAAGGCGATCGCGCCGTTCCGGCTGATGGAGGCGCTGAACGCCTGCCTCCGGCCCGATCCGGTGGCGATCCTCGATTGCCGGGTGGTCGCCGACGACTGGCACGCGCGTTTCTCGTGCCGGCGCCGTTCCTATGTCTATCGCATCGTCAACCGTCGTGCGCCGTTGACCCATACCCACGGCCTTGCATGGCGGGTGCCGCAGCCGATCGATATGGTGGCGATGGCGGCAGGCGCGGAACGGCTGGTCGGGCGGCACGACTTCACCACCTTCCGCTCGGCGCATTGCCAGGCGGACAGTCCGCTGCGCACGCTCGACCGGCTGGCGGTGACACAGGACGGCGACACGATCAGCATCCACGCCGCCGCGCGCTCGTTCCTGCATCATCAGGTGCGATCGATGGTCGGCTGCCTCGCGCTGGTCGGGCAGGGTCGCCGCACCCCCGACGACCTTGCCGCGATCCTCGCCGCGCGCGACCGTTCGGCGCTGTGGCTGAACGCGCCGCCCGACGGGCTGTTCTTTACCGGCGCGGACTATCCGGGGTAACATCTTCGCGCACGAACCGCGCGACCAGTTCGACGTGCGTCGACCAGCGGAACTGCCCGACCGGCTGCACCCAGTCGAGCCGGTAGCCGCCTTCACACAACATTTTCGCATCGCGCGCGAAGCTGCTGGGATTGCACGAGATATAGGCGATGATCGGCGCCTTTGCCTGCGCCAGCGTCGTCGCCTGCTCGCGTGCGCCGGCGCGTGGCGGATCGAGGATGATCGCGTCGAACCGCTCGGCCTCCGCCGGGGTCAGCGGGCGGCGGAACAGGTCGCGATGGTCGGCGGCGACCACCCGCCCCGCGCGGCCGGCGGCGGCCTTTAACGCGGTGATCGCCTCGCGTCCCGCCTCGCCGGCATAGACCCGCGTCCGCGCCGGGCGGGTGAAGGTGAACGTGCCGAGCCCGGCGAACAGATCGGCGACGATCGCCGCGCTGCCGATCGCCGCATCGACCGCCGCGACCAGCGCCGCCTCGCCGTCCGCCGTCGCTTGCAGGAAACTGCCCGCCGGGAACGGCACGGGCACGCCGCCCAGCGTGATCGTCACCGGCTCGGGCTCCCAGCGCGCCTCCGCGCCATAGCCGTCGTCGATCGACAGCCGCGCCAAGCCATGCTCCTGCGCAAACCGGGTCAGCCCCTCGGCCGCCGCCAGCCCATCGGCGATCGGCCCGGCGATCAGTACATCGACGCCCTGGTCGACCTGCGCCAGATGCACGTCGGCGCGCGATCGGTCCTTGAGCGCGGTCGCCAGCAACGTGCGGAGCGGCGCGACGACCGCGAACAGCGACGGCAACAGGATATGGCATTCGGCAAGGTCGACGATCCGGTGGCTGGCACCCTCGCTGAACCCCAGCGTCACCTGCCGCCCGCGCCGTTCGGCGTGAAGCGTTGCCCGCCGCCGGGTGCGCGGCGGCGACAGCAGCGCCGGGCGGACGGTGGCGGACAGCCCCTGTCCCGTCAGCGCGCCCTGCACCCGGTCGGCAACGAACGCGGCTTCGGATTCGACGTCGAGGTGCTGCAACTGGCATCCGCCGCAGCCCGGAAAATGGCGGCACGGCGGCACCTGCCGATGCGGGCCGGCGATCAGCGTGCCGTCGCCGAGCAAGCGGTCGCCGGGCGCGGCCAGTGGCGCGTGGCGGCCATCGGCAGTCACCCCGTCGCCCTTCGCCGCGACGCGGACGATCACGTCGCCGTCTAGCGACATTCGGAAATCGCCGCCGGCAGATGGTCGATCAGCGCATCGGCGACGAACGCCGGCCCGGCGAGGCGCGCGGCACGGCCATGCAGCCACACCGCCTGTTCGGCCGCCGCCGCCTGCCCCGGCCGCAGTCGCGCGGCGAGGATACCGGCGAGCACGTCGCCCGTCCCCGCCGTCGACAGCCACGACGACGCACCCGCCGCAACGACGGCTCGGCCATCAGGCGTGGCGATCACCGTCTCGGGTCCCTTGTGGACGATCGTCGCCCGTGCCGCTTTGGCAGCAGCTATCGTCGTTTCAAGCTTGTTGCCCGATCGTTCTGGAAACATAGGCGAAAACTCTCCGGCATGCGGTGTCAGCCATGTCGGCCCGCGTCGCTGCGCGATCCGGCCGACCCCGTCGCTGCCCAGCAGCGACAGCGCATCGCCGTCAAGCACCAGCGGCGCGCTACTCGCCATCGCCGCATCGATCAACCGCCATGCCGCCGCATCGCGACCCAGCCCCGGCCCGACGAGCAACGCCGCCAGCCGATCGTCATCCACCAGTTCGGCCAGCGCCGCGTCGCTGTTCACCAAGCGATGGACCAGTGCATCGGGTCCGCCCGGCGTCCCTTCTCCGGCAAGGACGACATAGCCCGCCCCGGCCGACAAGGCCGCCCGCGCCGCCAGTCGGGCGGCCCCCGGCATCGCCCCGCCCAGCACGGCGACCAGCCCGCGACGATATTTATGCGCGTCGGGTTCCGGCACGGCGATGACCGGCCGGGCGATGGTGCGGATCGCGTCGGGCAGGTCGATGCCCAGATCGGCCAGCACCACCGTCCCGCACCGCGCCAGATCGGCGCTGTGAACCGGTTTGAGCGCGCCGAGCGCCACCGTGACATCGGCGCGCGCCGCACCGGGCAGGTCCTGCCGCGCATCGGCGTCGCATCCGCTCGGCACGTCGATCGCCACGACCGTTTCGGCCGCCGCGATCAGCGCGGCGAGCGGCGCGGCGACCTCCGCCACCAGCGGCCGGTTGAGCCCGGTGCCGAACAGTCCGTCGACCACCACCGCGCGCGGCGGCGGCTCGGCCAGCGGCGTCGTGCCACCGCGCCAGCGTGCCCGCATCCGCGCCGCGCTGCCCTCGTTGCTGCCGGGCAGCGCCGCGACGCTCACGTCATGACCCCATTGGTGCAACAGCCGGGCGACGACGAAGGCATCGCCGCCATTGTTCCCCGGCCCCGCCAGCACCAGCACGTCGCGCCCCATCGCCACGCGCTGCACCATCTGCGCCACCGCAAGACCGGCGCGTTCCATCAGATCGTCCTGATCGACCCCGGCGGCAAAGGCGGCCGCCTCGGCGTCGCGCATCGCCGCCGCCGACAGAATCGGCGCGGCGGACGGCAGCGGGTTCACCGCTTCGCCACCGGTCCGACCGTGGCGGGCAGGAGATAGCGCGCGCCGCCGATCGCGACCTCGATCCGGTCCTTGCCCAATATGGCGACCTTTGCCGCTTCCGATCCGTCCGCCGCCACCACGCCGCGACCGTCGCGGGTGATGAGCAGGCGGTGGAATGCCCCGTCGCGCTGGTGGACGGTCAGCACCGTACCCTCGGTCGAGGCGGTCTGTTCGATCGTGCAGTCCCGCGCGAACGGCGCATCCGCACCGGGAGAACATTCGATCAGCCCGCTTTCCTCGGCCGCCGCGCGTTGTTCGGCCTCGACATTGGCGAGGACGCCGGTGTCGGCCGTACCGCCGCCGCACCCGCCAAGCAGCAGGGCGACGGCAAGACCGTTAAATATCCGCATAGACATGACGTTCGGCTTTCGCCCCCGGGTGCGTCACCGCCCCCTGCCAGGCGGGACCGACCGTCGTCGAGTAGCGCCAGAGCGCGCCCGATTGATAGTCGTTGACGCGCGGTTGCCAGCGCGAGCGCCGCTCCGCCAGCACATCGGCGGCGACGTCGAGGTCGATCGTCCCCGCCTCGGCGTCGATGGTGATGATGTCGCCATCCTCGACCAGCGCGATCGGTCCGCCTTCGGCCGCTTCCGGTCCGACATGGCCGATACAGAAACCGCGCGTCGCGCCCGAGAAACGCCCGTCGGTGATGAGCGCGACGCTCTCGCCCATACCGAGGCCATAGAGCGCGGCGGTGGTCGACAGCATCTCGCGCATGCCAGGGCCGCCCTTCGGCCCTTCGTAGCGGATCACCAGCACGCTGCCTTCGGTGATGCTGCGCGCCTCGACGGCGGCAAAGGCATCCTCCTCGCAATCGAACACACGCGCGGTGCCGGTGAACTGCAACCGCTTCATCCCCGCGACCTTCACGATCGCGCCGTTCGGGGCCAACGTGCCGCGCAAGCCGACGACGCCACCGGTCGGCGACAGCGGCGTCTTCACGTCGTAGATCACCTTTTGATCGGGGTTCCACGTCACTTCGTCGATGTTCTCGCCCAGCGTCTTGCCGGTAACGGTCATGCAGTTGCCGTCGAGCAGGTCGTTGGTCAGCATCGTCTTCATGAGCATGTAGACGCCGCCGGCCTCGTACATATCCTTGGCGACATATTTGCCGCCGGGCTTGAGGTCCGCGACGTAGGGCGTTGATTTAAAAGCCTCGGCCACGTCGAACAGGTCGAAATCGATCCCCGCCTCGCTCGCCATCGCCGGCAGGTGCAGCGCCGCGTTGGTCGAGCCGCCGGTCGCCGCCACCACGCGCGCGGCGTTGATGAAGGCGGCGCGCGTCGCGATGTCGCGCGGGCGCAGGTTGAGGCGGACCAGCTCCATCACCTGTTTGCCCGCCGCGACCGCGATTTCTTCGCGGCTGCGATAGGGGGCGGGGGTCATGTTCGAATTGGGCAGCGACAGGCCGATCGCCTCGCCGACGCAGGCCATGGTGTTGGCGGTGAACTGGCCGCCGCACGCACCGTGCCCCGGACAGGCGACCTTTTCGAGCGCGGTCAGATCGTGCAGCGGGCACGTGCCGGCCGCATAGCGCCCCACCGCCTCGAACACGTCGACGACGGTCACGTCGCGATCCTCGAACCGGCCGGGCAGGATCGATCCGCCATAGACGAAGATCGACGGCACGTTCAGCCGCAGCATCGCCATCATCATGCCGGGCAGCGACTTGTCGCAGCCGGCGAAGCCGACCAGCGCGTCATAGCAATGGCCGCGCACCGACAGCTCGACCGAATCGGCGATCACCTCGCGGCTGACCAGCGAGGATTTCATCCCCTGATGGCCCATCGCGATGCCGTCGGTTACGGTGATGGTGTTGAACCGGCGCGGCATGCCGCCGCCTGCGACCACGCCGGCGCGCGCGGCATCGGCCTGGAAATCGAGCGTCGTGTTGCATGGCGCGCTGTCGTTGCCGGCGGAGGCAAGCGCGACGAACGGCTTGGCAATATCCTCTTCGGCGATGCCCATCGCGTAATAATAGGAGCGATGCGGCGCGCGTTCGGGGCCGACGGACACATGGCGGCTCGGCAGCCGCGACTTGTCGAAGTTCTGGGTCATGGGCGACAGCCTATGTCGCCAAGCCCCCTTCGAGCGCAAGAGAATTACGGACGCGCGCGACCATCCGCGCGAGCAGATCGCACCAGCGCGCCACCCCGGCGGCGTCGGCGATCAGGTCGTTGCGCACCTCGACTGAGAGCGATGCGATGCCCTGCGCCACGGCATGGCGGTTGAGCGTCGCGTTCAGCCGCCGGCCGGAATAGGGTTCGTTGTCGCCGGTGACGATACCCTCGCCGCGCAGGAAGGCCAGCGCCGGCCGCGCCGCGCGATCGTCGCGGCCATAGAGGATACCTGCTTCCCACGGCCGCGGACCGCCGCCGGTTTCGAGGCGCGGCGTGAAGCTGTGAATCGCCACGATCAGACGCGGCCGGTCGCGACGCACCGCTGAGCGGATCGCGCGATGATAGGGCGCGTGGAATCTGGCGATGCGATCGACCCGGTCGGCGCCGACGTTGCCCGGAATCGCATGGCCATCGGACACCACCGGGATCAGCCCGGGATGATCGCTCTCGCGGTGAAGATCGATGACGAGGCGCGAGACGGTGCCGAGGATCGCCGGCGCGTCCAGCCGTTCGGCCAGCGCGCGGGTCAGCGCGTCGGTGCCGAGATCGACCCCGACGTGCAGCGTGAGCAGGTACGGCGGAATGGCGATGTCGTCGGGCACGCCGGCCCCGGCATGGTCCGCCAGCAGCAACAGGCTGCGGTCGCCGCCATCGATCGTCGCGGCGACCGTCATGCGCTGTGCCCGACAGGGCGGACGGCGTCTGACGAGGCCGTCCACGGACGTCCCGCTCCTGGCGTCTGATCCGCGCGGAACTCCCAGCAAGGATCGGGCCAGATGCTCCACCCTGCGGGGCGACGCGGGGGCCGTCCCGGATCGATACAGATCGCTGTCACGCGAGTGCCGTTTCGAGACACCACCACCCCGGCTGCGCGGCGGCGACCGTGGCAGCGGCGGCCCGGCAGTCGGCGACGTCGGCGAACAGCGCGAAGCAGGTCGCCCCCGATCCCGACATCCGCGCCAGCGTGACCCCCGGCTGCGCCTCCAGCAGCGCCAGCACCACATCGATCGCCGGGGCCAGCGCCCGTGCGGGCGCTTCGAGGTCGTTGCGCCCGGCCAGCGCGATCGTCAGTACGTCGCCGTGCGCCAGCGCTCCGCGATCCACCCGGTCCCAGCCGGCGAACACCGCCGCCGTCGACACTGCGACGCCGGGGTTCACCAGCAGCACCGGCCAATGCGGTGCCTCGATCGGCTCCAGCCGCTCACCGCGTCCGCGCCCGATCATCGTCCGCCCGACCAGACAGGCCGGCACGTCCGACCCGAGCGCGGCGGCGATGGTCATCAACCGGGGATCGTCCGCCGCTACGCCTGCCCCACGCGCCATCGCCCGCAGCGTCGCGGCGGCATCGGCCGATCCGCCGCCGATGCCCGAGGCGACCGGCAGATGCTTGTCGAGCGTGATCGCAAAGGGGGCACCCTCGCCGAACACCGCGCGAAACGCATCGCGCGCGCGGGTGACGAGATTATCGCCCTCCCCCGCCAGCCCCGCGCCGAACGGCCCGGTGATCGCGAACGAATCGACGTCAGCGGGGGCGATCGTCACCCGGTCGCCATCGGCTACGAACGCGAACAGCGTTTCCAGCTCGTGATAGCCATCGTCGCGCCGGGCGCGGACGTGCAGGGCGAGGTTCAGCTTGGCGGGGGCCGGTTCGACGATCATCGCCCCCGCGCTTGCTACGAAGCCGGGCCGTTCGCAACCTTGTTCGCCAGCCGCCCGGCATCCGCCCCACTCGCCGACACCGCCGCCGCGCGCCACGCATAGCGCGCCTCATAGCGCCGCCCGGCCGCCCAATACAGGTCGCCCAAATGCTCGTTGATCTCGACATCGTCGGGCGCCTGCCGCGCCGCGCCCTCGATCAGCGGCAGCGCGCCTACCAGATCGCCCTGCCGGAACTTCGCCCAGCCGAGCGAATCGGCAATCGCCGGGTCCTTGGGCGACAGGGCGTGCGCGCGCTCCAACATCGCCGTCGCCTTGCGCACGTCGCCACCATGTTCGATGTCGGCATAGCCCAGATAGTTGAGCGCCGCCGGCTCGTCGGGCCCCAGTTCGACCGCGCGCGCCAGCATCGGCCGCGCCGCCGCCCAGTCGCCCGCCTGATCGAGCGCCGCGCCGCGTTGCAGGTACAGCGTCCATTCCGCCCCCGCCCCGGCGCGCTCGATCGTCGCGGCATAGGCGGCCGCTGCCTCTCGTGGCTGGCCGGTGTCGAGCAGCAGGTCGGCATATTGCCGCTGCGCCGCGATATTGGTGGGCTGGGTCGCCGCCTGCACTCGCGCCAGTTGCGTCGCCGCCGCCGCGTCGCCACCGCGTTGCAGCAGGGCGATGCGCAGCGCCACCGCGCTGGGGTTGAACGCATCATCGGGCGGGATCACCGACAGTTCGGCCAGCGCCGCCCTGCTCGCCCCTTCGCGCGCCAGCGAATCCGCCAGCGCGAGGCGCGCGCGGTGATAGCCCGGATCGAGCACCAGCGCGGCGCGCGCCAGCAGGATCGCCAGCGGTTCGGTCCCCTCCGCCGACAGGTCGCCCGCCATGCGCGCATAGAGCCGCGACACGCCGAAGCGCGCATCGCCCTTCTCGCCCCGCCCGATCGTCGCGGCGGCGCGCGCCAGCACCGGATCGTTACCCGCCAGCAACGCTTGCGCCGCATCGCGCTCTCCGGCATTGGCCAGCAGTTGCGCAGCGTTGAACCGCAGGTCGAGATTGCGGCCGTCGCTGCCGAGCAAGGAGCGCACCGCCGCCGCGCCCTGTGTCACCGTTCGCCGGTCGGCCAGCAGCAGCAGCGCCCGGTTCTCGGCGCCATAGCGCCGCGCGATCGCCCCGCCGCTCGCCTCGGCCTCCGCCGGCGTCGCCGCGCCGGTCCATGCCGCCATCATGGGGGCGAGGAACGCGATCGGCGTTCCCTGCAACCGCGCCAGCGCCGCGCGCTGCCCGGCGGCATCACGCGCGACAAGCGCATCGGCGAAGGCCAGCAGTTCGATGTCGGCCGGCGCGACATCGGCGGCGCGCAGCACCGCGCCCGCCCGCCGCGCCAGCGACAGATCGCCGCTCGCCAGCCCCTCGCGCAGCGCGCGCACCGCGATGACCGGATCGCCCGGCTGCGCGGCGAGCGCGGCGGCATAGCCCGCCGCCGCCACGCCCACCTGTCCGGCATCATCGGCCGCGCGGGCGCGGACATAGGCCGCCAGCGCGCCGTCGGCGTTGCCGCGCGGCACATCGGCATAGGCCGGCACCGCCGCGAGTGCGGCGGCAGTCAGCGCCAGGCTACATGTTCGGATAATTCGGTCCTCCGCCGCCTTCCGGCACGACCCAGTTGATGTTCTGCGTCGGGTCCTTGATGTCGCACGTCTTGCAATGGACGCAGTTCTGCGCGTTGATGACGAACTTCGGCTGATCGGTGTCCGCCCCCACGATCTCGTAAACCCCCGCCGGGCAATAACGTTGCGCCGGTTCGTCATACAATGGCAGGTCGTATTCGACCGGGATCGACGGGTCCTTCAGCGTCAGGTGGACCGGTTGGTCCTCCTCGTGATTGGTGTTCGACAGGAACACCGACGACAGCCGGTCGAAGCTCAGCACGCCGTCGGCCTTGGGATAGACCGGAGCACTCACCTGATCCTTGCGCCACAGGCTTTCGTGATCGGGATGATGGCCGAGCGTGAACGGCATCCGCAGGCCCCAATGTTCCGCCCACATCGTCGCATTGGCGACTCCCGATCCGACGAAATCGCCGAACTTCTTCACCAGCGGCACGACGTTGCGCACCTTGCGCAGTTCCTCATACACCCAGCTCGCCTCATAGGCGGCGGTGTACGCGGTCAGCTCGTCGCCCGAGCGGCCGTCGCGGATCGCGGCGAACGCGGCCTCGGCGGCCATCATGCCGCTCTTCATCGCGGTATGGATGCCCTTGATCCGCGGCACGTTCAGAAACCCCGCCGAACACCCGATCAGCACCCCGCCGGGATAGGTGAGCTTGGGCACCGACTGCCACCCGCCGTCGTTGATCGCCCGTGCGCCATAGGACACGCGCTTGCCGCCCTTCAGGATCGCGGCGATGGCGGGGTGGGTCTTCCACCGCTGCATCTCGTGGAATGGCGAGAGGTGCGGATTGGCATAGTTGAGCCATGTCACCAGCCCGAGTGCCACCTGCCCGTTCGCCTGATGATACAGGAACCCGCCGCCATTGGTGCCGCGCGTTTCGCTGAGCGGCCAGCCCTGCGTATGGATCACCCGGCCGGCCATATGGTTCTCCGCCGGAATGTCCCACAATTCCTTGATGCCCAGACCGTACACCTGCGGCTGGCTGTCCTTCGCCAGATCAAAGCTGCGGATGATCTGCTTCGACAGGTGCCCACGCACCCCCTCGGCCAGAAACAGATATTTGGCGTGGAGTTCGAGCCCCGGCTGCCAGTCGGGCTTGCGCGTCCCGTCGCGCGCCACGCCCATGTCGCCGGTCGCGACGCCCTTCACCGATCCGTCGTCGTGATAGAGGATCTCGGCGGCGGCGAAGCCGGGGAAGATCTCGACGCCCAGCCCCTCGGCCTGTTCGGCCAGCCAGCGCGTCAGATTGCCGAGCGATCCGGTATAGGTGCCCTTGTTCTGCATGAACGGCGGCAGGATGCGGTGCGACACCTCGCTGCTGTCCTGCTCGGTCAGCAGCCAGTGATGGTTCTCGGTAACGGGCACCTCAGCCATCGGGCAACCCTGTGTCCGCCAGTCGGGCAGCAGCTCGTCCAGCGCGCGCGGATCGAACACCGCGCCCGACAGGATGTGCGCGCCGACCTCCGATCCCTTTTCCAGCACGCAGACCGCGATTTCCTCGCCGGTTTCCGCCGCCACCTGTTTCAGCCGGATCGCGGCGGCAAGGCCGGCCGGCCCCGCGCCGACGATCACGACGTCATAGGGCATCGATTCCCGTTCGCTCATCTCTCTCATGTCCTCTCGGGCGGCCCCGCGCCGACCCCTGTCGTCGCGCCGCTGCAACGGCTTGTCCTTGTACCCGATTTGGGCAGATTGACGGGGAGGTCAAGGACCGCCTTAACGGCGCGATGGGGGCAGACCAGCATATCGATTGGCATGAAGCGGCGGCGAGCACCCTCGAATGGTGGCGCGACGCGGGCGTCGACGTGCTGGTCGAGGACGATGTGCGCGACTGGTTCGCCGCCCCCCGGCCGGCCGCGACCCCCGCCGCCGTCGCGGCGACCGCGCTCGCCGCGCCCGACCTGCCGCCCGACACGCTCGACGCTTTCCTTGCGTGGCGCGGCGGCGACAACGCGCCCGAAGCGGCGTGGAACGCGGCCGTAGTGCCGCTCGCCATCGCGCCGGGGGTGCCGTTGCTGATCGTCACCGATCTGCCCGAGGAAAGCGATACACCCGAATCGGGTTGGATGACCGGCCCGGTCGGCGCGTTGCTCGACCGGATGCTGACCGCGATCGGCCAGTCGCGCGAGAGCGTCGCCATCGCCGGCGTAGCGCTCGCCCGGCCGCTGTCGGGGCGGATTCCTCTCAACGCGCTCGATACGCTCGACGACCTCACCCGCCGCCTCGTCACCCTCGCCCAGCCGCAGCAATTGCTGTTGTTCGGGCGCGAGGCGTGCCATGCCGTGCTCGGCCCCGACGGGCGGCGCGGTGGTTTACGCGATCTTAACCATGGCGGAATATCCTGCCCGACTGTCGCCACCCTTCATCCGCGGTTCCTGCTCGACCGACCGCAATATAAGGGTGAGGTGTGGCGCGACCTGCAGTTGCTTATCAGGGAAACCGACACGTGAAGCTTGCTCCCTTCGTGTTCGCGGCGCTGATGCTGCCCGCCCTGTCGACCCCCGCGCGGGCCGACGACGACGCGCCCCGACGCGGATCGGCCGTCGCCGCCGCCGAACCGCGCATCCCGCCGCAACTAAACCCCGAAGATCGCGAGGCGTATCGTGCGGTCTTCGCCGCGATCCGCTCCGGCGCATGGGCCGACGCACAATTGCGGTTGAACGCGATGAAGCCCGGGCCGCTTCACGCCGTCGCCCGCGCCGAACTGTTCATGGCCAAGGGGTCGCCGAAGGTCGAACTGCCGCAACTGATGGCGCTGCTTACCGAAGCGCCCGATCTGCCGCAGGCCCCCGACCTCGCCCGCCTCGCCAAGCTGCGCGGTGCCGATGCCCTGCCCGACCTGCCCGCGCAGCAACGCCTGATCTGGTTCGATGCCGCCCCGGTGCGCGTCCGCGCCCGCGCGGTGCGCAGCGACACCGCCGCCGCGCAGTTGCTGGAGGCGATGAAACCCTATGTGAAGGCCGACGACGGCGCCGCTGCCGAAGCGCTGATCGCCACCCGCGCCGCCGACCTCACCCCCGAAGCCCTCACCGAAATGCAGGGCCGCGTCGCGTGGATCTATTTCGTCGGCGGCGACGATGCCAACGCCCGCCGCCTGTCGGCCATCGCCCAGCGCGGGCAAGGCGACTGGGCGGCACAAGCCGACTGGACGCAGGGGTTGGCGGCATGGCGGCAGCAGGATTGCGCCGCCGCGCAGAACGCCTTCGCCAGCGTCGCGCAGCGCGCCGCCGACACCGAACTGCGCTCGGCCGGGCTGTATTGGGCGACGCGCGCCGACATCGCCTGCGGCCGGCCCGATCTGGTGCAGGCCCGGTTGCAGACCGCCGCGCAATATGGCGAAACCTATTACGGGCTGCTCTCGCGTCAGGCGCTGGGGCTGATCGAGGGGCGCGGTGAGAAGGCCGCCCCCGTTACCGCCGACTGGCGCGCGCTCGAACGCCGCCCCAACGTCAAGGTCGCGGCGGCGCTGGTCGAGGTCGGCGAGGATACGCTCGCCGACCGGGTGCTGCGCCATCAGGCGCGGATCGGCGGGGCGGACGATTATGCCGCGCTCACCCGTCTGTCGGGCAACCTCAACCTCCCCGCGACCCAGCTCTGGCTGTCGCACAACGGCCCGCAGGGCGCCCGCCCGCTCGCCGAGGCGCGCTATCCGTCGCCCGACTGGACGCCCGAGGGTGGCTGGCGCGTCGACAAGGCGCTGGTGTTTGCCCACACGTTGCAGGAATCACGCTTCGATTCGGACGTGGTCAGCCCGGCGGGGGCCAAGGGACTGATGCAGGTCCGCCCCGGCGCGCTCGCCGACTATGCCCGCGCGCACGGCCTGACGCTTGACAAGGCGTCGCTCGCCAAGCCGCAGATCAACATGGCGGTCGGCCAAGGCTATCTGGAGCAGTTGCGCGACCGGCCGTTCACCGGCGGGCTGCTGCCCAAGGTCATCGCCGCCTATAATGCCGGGCCGACCCCGGTCGAGGCGTGGAACCTGCAATCGCGCGACGGTGGCGATCCGCTGCTCTACATCGAATCGATCCCCTATTGGGAAACGCGTGGCTATGTGATGACGGTGCTGCGCAACTACTGGATGTACGAGAAGCAGGCGGGCAAGCCCTCGGCCAGCCGCTCGGCGCTGGCGCAGGGGATGTGGCCGAAATTCCCGGGACTCCCCGGTGCCGCCGCCGTCCGCGTCATCGCCAACCGCGCGACCCGGGTGGCCGATGCCAATTGACGAAAGCCGGGCGTTCGTTCCCGTCCGCATCGCCGTCCTGACCGTCTCCGACACGCGCGGACTGGCGGAGGATCGCTCGGGCGACACGCTGGTCGCGCGGATCGAGGGCGCGGGCCATGTCCTCGCCGACCGGGCGATCGTCCGCGACGATGTCGAGACGATCGTCGCGCGGCTTCATGCGTGGATCGACGATCCGGCGGTCGACTGTATCATCACCACCGGCGGCACCGGCGTTACCGGCCGCGACGTGACCCCCGAAGCGGTCGAGGCGGTCGCGACCAAGCTGATCCCCGGCTTCGGCGAACTCTTCCGCTGGCAGAGTTCCGCCAAGATCGGCACCTCGACCATCCAGTCGCGCGCCACCGCCTGCGTCGCGCGCGGCACCTATATCTTTGCGCTCCCCGGCTCCACCGGCGCGGTCAAGGACGGCTGGGACGGCATCCTCGCCGAACAGCTCGACATCCGCCATCGCCCCTGCAACTTCGTCGAGCTGATGCCGCGCCTGCTGGAGCGGTAGAATCGTATCCACCTGATCAAAAGCGTCGCCCCAGCGAAGGCTGGGGCCTCAAGCGGCTCCTGCTGTGTGCTACGACGGGGAAATCCCAGCCTTCGCTGGGATGACGCCTGTCGCGAGGTGGAAGGATCAAATTTTAAGGTCGCCTATTTCCCCGCGACCTTGCCCTTCGCCGCCTCCCGCTTTTCCTTCAGATACGCGGCGAACATCGCGTCCATGTCGCTGTACCACTGGACGACCTCGGCGAACTGCGCCTGGCTCATGCCGCCGACCACCGTCGCGTCGAGGAACTGGCGCATGTCGCCGTCCGAATCGACCGCGACCTTCAGGAAGCGCCGCTTGGCGTTCCATTCGTTGGCGACCGCCGGGGTGAAGATCGGCTCCTTCTCGTACCATGACGAAAACTGCATCGACTTGCAGTCCTTCAATCCGTCGCATTCATAGAAGTCGACGGTGAACGAGTCGCCGTTGGTCGCGCTTTCGATGAAGGGTTCGCCCGCCTTGTTGAGCTTCAACTGCGCCTTGTAGCCCGCCGCCTGCAACGCGCTCACCACATTGCCCGGCTGGCGCAGGTCGGCTGCCCCCGCAGCCTGCATACCCAGCACCAGCGCCATCATCGTCCCGATCATGCCAATCCCCCCGTCCGATCGCCGCACCCTATCGCAGCGGTCGGCCCGCTGTCACGCCTCTGCCACCATCGCCGCCAGCACATGGCCGTCGGGATCGCGAAAGTGGAACCGCCGCCCGCCGGGAAAGGCGAAGATGGGCTGCACCACCACGCCGCCCGCCGCCTCGACCGCCGCCAGCGTCGCCTCCAGATCGTCGACCTCAATCACCGGCAGCAGCATGGTCAGCGCGGTATCGGCGTCTAGCCCGACATCGGTATCGCCGCTGGTCGTCGCGGCATAGTCCGGCCCGAAATCGGTGAACGACCAGCCCAGCGCCGCCGCGTAGAAGTCCTTGGCCGCCCCCGTCGCCGTGACCGGCAGTTCCAGATAGTTCAACCGCGCCATATCACTTGCCCCGTTCTTGCTTCGTTCCATACAAACCGATACGCTTGCGCAATGCAAGCGCAAAGGCCCAGCCGGCTCCGGCGTGCCGTTCATCCGCCATACGGAACCGTTGCCCTATCGCAACGTATTCGAGGGAAACGAACCAACGGGGACGACGAATGACGGCAAGGATCTGGACGGCGGCGATGCTGGTGGCGGCAAGCGTCAGCGCACCCGCCATGGCGCAGACGCGATCAATCTCGCAGAGCGACCGGGCACAGGGCGCGCAGGCCAATCCGCAGCTCATCGCCCAATATGGCGGTGCCTATGGCGGCCCGCAGTCGGCCTATGTCGAACGCATCGGCAAGCGGGTCGCGCTGCAATCGGGCCTGTCGAACGCCAGCGGCGACTTCACCGTCACCCTGCTCAACTCGCCGGTCGAAAACGCCTTCGCCATCCCCGGCGGCTATGTCTATGTCACCCGCCAGTTGCTGGCGCTGATGAACAGCGAGGCGGAACTGGCCGCCGTGCTGGGGCACGAAGTCGGCCATGTCGCCGCGCGCCACAGCAATTCGCGCAGCACCCGCTCGACGATCGGCAATCTCTTCGCCGCCGGCCTTGGCGCGGTGACGGGCAGCGACATCCTCGGCCGCGTCGCCGGTATCGGCTCGCAGCTCTATACGCTGTCGTACAGCCGCAATCAGGAATATCAGGCCGACCAGTTCGGCGTGCGCTATGCCACCGCCGCCGGCTATGCGCCAATCGGCATGGCCGAGGCGCTGTCACAACTGAACGAGGCACAGGCGCTTGGCCAGCAGACCTCGGGTCGCGACGCCACTGCCGTGCCGACGTGGATGAGCACCCACCCCAATGGCGCCGAGCGCGTCCGCCGCGCCGAGGCGTTGGCGACGCAGGCGGGCGGCACCACCGCGCAGCCGGCGCAGGACGTCACCTATCTGCGGATGCTCGACGGCCTGCGCTACGACGATGATCCCGCGCAGGGCGTGATCGACGGCAGCATTTTCCGCCACCCGGCCCTGCGCATCCGTTTCACCGCGCCGTCGGGCTACACCATCGCCAACGGCACCGATGCGGTGACGATCGCCGGACAAGGCGGACAGGCCGAGTTTCGCATGGCCGCCGCCGGCGATCCGGCCAGCGTCGCCCGCCAGCGGCTGACCGCGCTCGGCGCGCAGAACGTGTCCGAACCAAGGGTCACGCGGATCAACGGCACCGAGGTCGCGATCGCCTCGGCCCGCGCAACCGCCAGCAACCGACAGGTCGACGTGACGGTCGCCGCCTATCGCTACCCTTCGGCGACCTATCTCTTCCAGATCGTGACGCCGGCGGGCCAGGGCATCGGCCCGTTCGAGTCGCTGCTGCAAAGCCTCGCCCCGCTGACGCAGGCCGAGGCGAGCGCGATCACCGGCAAGCGCATCCGCATCGCCACCGTCCGCGCGAACGACACGATCGACAGCCTCGCCCGGCAGATGGCCTATGGCGACTATCAGCGCGAACGCTTCCTGACACTGAACGGGTTGGGTGACGACGCCCGGCTGGTGCCGGGGCAGTTGGTGAAGCTGGTGGTGAAGGGCTGACGTTCTCCCCTCCCTGACAGGGAGGGGACGGGGGTGGGTAGGTTCGAGGCGGATGCTACCGTTCCCTCGCAGACCGACCCACCCCCAACCCCTCCCTGACAGGGAGGGGAGTCATCATCCCGATCGCAACCGTTTCACACCACCATCGCGCTCGAACAGGTACAGCGCCACCCGCGCCGCCTGCCCCCTCGGTCCCGTCAGCCCGCCGTCGCGATCAATCAGCAGCCGCGCATCGTCGTTCGCGACCGGCAGCAATGCGCCGAGCATGTCGGGTTCGGCCAGCCGGAACATCGCCTCGCCTGACTGCCGCGTGCCGAGCAGTTCGCCGCCGCCGCGCAGCCGCAGATCCTCCTCGGCGATGCGGAAGCCGTCGTTGCTCTCGCGCATCAGCGCCAACCGCGCCCGCGACGTTTCCGACAGCGCATTCCCGCGCAGCAGCACGCACACCGACTTGCCGCCGCCGCGCCCCACCCGCCCGCGCAACTGGTGCAACTGCGCCAGACCGAAGCGGTCCGCCGCCTCGATCACGATCAGCGTGGCGTTGGGCACGTCGACGCCCACCTCGATCACCGTCGTCGCCACCAGCACGCCGGTCCGCGCGGCGGCGAACTCGGCCATCACCGCGTCCTTTTCCAGCGGCTTCATCCGGCCGTGGACCAGTGCCACCTTGTCGCCGAACCGCGCGCGCAGCGCCTCCGCCCGCGCCTCGGCGGCGGCGAGGTCGGACTTCTCGCTCTCCTCGACCAGCGGGCAGACCCAATAGGCCTGTTTCCCCGCCGACAGATGCCGCGCGAGGCCGTCGATCACCGCGTCGAGCTTCTCCTCGGGCATCACCGCCGTCTCGATCGGTTCGCGTCCCGGCGGCATCTCGTCGAGCCGGCTGACGTCCATCTCGCCATATTGCGCCAGCGTCAGCGTGCGCGGGATCGGCGTCGCGGTCATCACCAGCAGATGCGGCGGCACCGCCGCCTTGTCCTGCAACATCATCCGCTGGGCGACACCGAAGCGGTGCTGCTCGTCGACCACCACCAGCCCCAGATCGCGGTAGCCGACCGCTTCCTGAAAGATCGCATGCGTGCCGATCAATATGTCGATCTCGCCCGCCGCCAGCCCCATCAGCACGCCCTCGCGCACCCGCCCCTTGTCGCGGCCGGTCAGCACCGCCACGCTCACGCCGGTCCCGGCCAGTTGGCGTTGCAGCGTCGCATAATGCTGCCGCGCGAGGATTTCGGTCGGCGCCAGCAACGCCCCCTGCGCGCCGCCTTCGACGGCGATCAGCAGCGCCATCAGCGCGACCAGCGTCTTGCCCGACCCCACGTCCCCCTGCAGCAGCCGCAGCATCGGCTGCACCTGCGCCATGTCGCCCTCGATCTCACCGATCGTCCGCGCCTGCGCCCCCGTCGGCTTGTACGGCAGGTCGAGCCGCCCACGCAGCCGCCCGTCGCCGGTCAGCGCGCGTCCTTTGCGCGAACGTGCCTCGCCGCGTACCAGCATCAGCGCCAACTGGTTGGCGAAGACCTCGTCATAGGCCAGCCGTTCCTTGGCCTTCGCGTCGGACGGATCGGCATGGACCCGCGCCAGCGCCTCGCGCCATGCCGGCCAGTCGCGCTTGGCGAGCAGACTCGGCTCGATCCATTCGGGCAAGTCCGGCGCGCGCTCGATCGCCTGCGCCGCCAACTGCCCCAGCCGGCGCGAGGTCAGCCCTTCGGACAGCGGATAGATCGCCTCGCGCTCGGGCAGGCTCGCCGCCTCGTCAGGCGGCAGGACATGGTCGGGGTGGACCATCTGCAATTCCTGGCCATAGGTTTCGAGCTTGCCCGACACCAGCCGCGTTTCGCCAAGCGGCAGCAGCTTCTTGGCCCAGCCCGACGATCCGCCGAAATAGGTCAGGTTCACGCTGTTGCCATGCGCGTCCTCGGCACGCACCCGCGTCGGCCCGCGCCCGGCGCTTACCCGGTAGTCGACGGCGGTCAGCGGAATCGCGATCACCCGCCCCGCATCCTGCGCCATCAGCTCGTCGCGTTTCAGCCGGTCGACCCAGCCGTTGGGGCAATGGAACGCGACGTCGACGACACGGTGGAGCTTCAACCGGTCGAGCGGTTTGGCAAGCGCCGGCCCCACGCCCTTGAGCGAGGTGACTTCGGCGAACAGCGGGTTGAGGAGTTCGGGACGCATGACTATCTGCCCTCCCTATCGCGAGTTTGCCGATCGGGCGAGCCTCGCTGTCCCTTTGCCCCCAAGGAAGCGTCGATGGATCGCGACATTCGCCTCAAACGCCTGAAATTCCGAAGCTGGCATCGCGGCACGCGCGAGGCGGACCTGATGATCGGCGGCTATTTCGACCAGCATTCGGCGACATGGAGCGACGCCGACATGGACTGGTTCGAAACGTTTCTGGAGGAACAGGACGTCGACATCATGGCATGGGCGATGGGCGTCCAGCCCGCGCCGGCGCAGTTCGACCACCCCGTCCTCCACGCGATGCGCGCGATGGATTTCGTGCCGGTCAGCAAGTAACTCCCTCTCCCCTTCAGGGGAGAGGGCCGGGGAGAGGGGACTGCCACACATCTGTCCCGCACACCCCCTCTCCCAACCCTCTCCCCCAAGGGGGAGAGGGCTTATAGGACGCCGATGCCCGACCTCTCCAAGATCCTGTCCGCCCCCCGCAGCCTTACCCTTGCGGGCGTGGCGGCAGGCTTCCTCCCCGTCCTCCTCGCCGATCTTGCGCGCGGCGCAAAGGGCGACCTCGTCCATATCGCCCCCGACGAATCGGCGATGCGCGCGATCGCCGCGACCGCGCCGTTCTTCGCGCCCGACCTGACGATCCTCCAGTTCCCGGCATGGGACTGCCTCCCCTATGACCGCGCCAGCCCGACGCTGCGTTCGATGGCCGAACGCCTCGCCGCGCTCCACGCGCTGCAAGCCAAGCCAAAAGGCCCGCGCCTGATCCTGACCACGGTCAACGCCGCGACCCAGCGCACGCTGACCCCGTTCCGCATCCGCCAACTGGTCGCGCGCCTGGCACCCGGCGAGCGCATCTCGCTCCCCCGCCTCTCCGCGCTGCTGCAAGCCAATGGCTACAACCGCGTCGACACCGTTCACGATGCGGGCGAGTTCGCGGTGCGCGGCGGCCTCGTCGATCTCTGGCCCTCGGGATCGGAGATGGGGCTGCGCCTCGACTTCTTCGGCGACGAGATCGAGACGGTTCGCACCTTCGCCCCCGAGGATCAGCGCACCACCGGCCGCGTCGATGGCTTCACCCTGCTCCCCGCGTCCGAAGCCTTGCTCGACGAGGAGTCGATCAAGCGGTTCCGCACCCGCTACCGCGAGAAATTCGGCGCGACCGCGACCGGCGATCCGATCTATCAGGCGATCAGCGACGGCCGCCGCCTGTCGGGCATGGAGCATTGGCTGCCGTTCTTCGAGGACCGACTCGAAACCTTCTTCGACCACCTCTCGCCCGATGCGGTGATCGTGCGCGACGCCGGCGTCCCCGCCGCCGCCGAGGCACGCTTCGAATCGATCGCCGACTATCACACCAACCGCGTCCGCGCGCAGACCAGTGATCCGGGCAGCTACCGCCCGCTGCTGCCCAACGCACTCTACCTGTCGGCCGACGAATGGACCGACCGCCTGTCGGACGCCGCCGCGCACCAGCTCACGGCGTTCCACGAACCGGAAAGCGCCACCGTCGTCGATTTCGACGTCGCCTCCCCGCGCGACTTCACCCCCGAACGCACGCAACAGGCGAATATCTACGAAGCCGTCGTCGATCACATCGCCGCGCTTCGCAAACAGGGTCGCAAGCCGATCCTCGCCAGCTATTCAGAGGGTGCGCGCGAACGGCTGATGGGCCTGCTCGCCGATCATGACCTGACCGGCGTGTCGACCGTCGACACATGGCAACAGGCGCTGGGCGGGGCGAAGTCGACCGTCTCGTTCGTTGTCCTGCCGCTCGATCACGGTTTCACCAGCGCCGACGTGGCGGTCCTGACCGAACAGGACATGCTCGGCGACCGCCTCGTCCGCCGGGCCAAGCGGCGCAAGAATACCGACGCCTTCCTGCAGGAACTCGCGACGCTCTCTCCGGGCGATCTCGTCGTCCATGCCGACCACGGCATCGGCCGCTATGTCGGGCTGACGCAGGTGCCGGTGGCCAAGGCCCCGCACGACTGCGTCGCACTCGAATATGCCGGTGGCGACAAGCTCTACGTGCCGGTCGAGAATCTCGAAGTCCTCAGCCGCTACGGCGCGGGCGAGGAAGGCGCATCGCTCGACCGGCTGGGCGGCGAGGCATGGCAGCGGCGCAAGGCGCGGATGAAGGAGCGCATCCGCGAGATCGCGGGCGACCTCATCGCCACCGCCGCCAAGCGCGCGATGCGTCCCGCCGACATCGCCGAACCCGACAGCGGCGGCTATCCCGCCTTCGTCGATCGCTTTCCCTATCAGGAAACCGAGGATCAGGAACGCGCCATCGCCGACGTGATCGAGGATCTGGGCGCGGGCCGCCCGATGGACCGGCTCGTCGTCGGCGACGTCGGCTTCGGCAAGACCGAGGTGGCCCTGCGCGCCGCCTTCGTCGCGGCGATGGCCGGCATGCAGGTCGCGATCGTCTGCCCGACCACGCTGCTCGCCCGCCAGCATTACAATAATTTCAAGTCGCGCTTCGAAGGCTTCCCGATGGAGATCGGCCGCCTCAGCCGCCTCGTCACCGCGACCGAGGCGAAGAAGGTGCGTGAGGGCCTTGCCGCCGGCACGATCGACGTGGTCGTCGGCACCCATGCCGTGCTGTCGAAACAGGTCGATTTCAAGCGCCTCGGCCTCGTCATCGTCGATGAGGAACAGCGCTTCGGCGTGACCCACAAGGAACGGCTGAAGGCGATGAAGGCCGACGTCCATGTCCTGACGCTGACCGCAACGCCCATTCCGCGCACATTGCAGATGGCGATGTCCGGCCTGCGCGAACTCTCGGTGATCCAGACCCCGCCGGTCGATCGCCTCGCGGTGCGCACCTACATCATGCCATGGGACCCGGTGGTGCTGCGCGAGGCATTGCTGCGCGAACATTATCGCGGCGGCCAGGCCTATTTCGTCACCCCGCGCATCGCCGACCTGCCCGAGATCGAGAAGTTCCTGTCGGAGGAAATTCCCGAGATCCGCTATGTCGTCGCCCACGGCCAGATGGCCCCGACCGAGGTCGAGGAGCGCATGTCGGCGTTCTACGACAAGCGCTACGACCTGCTCGTCTCGACCACCATCGTCGAGAGCGGCCTCGACATCCCCTCGGCCAACACGCTCATCATCAACCGTGCCGACAAGTTCGGCTTGGCGCAGCTCTATCAGTTGCGCGGCCGCGTCGGCCGGTCGAAGACCCGCGCCTATGCCTATATGACCACGCCGCCCGAACGGCTGGTGAGCGAAGCGGCGGAAAAGCGCCTGAAGGTCCTCTCCGACCTCGAATCGCTGGGCGCGGGGTTCCAGCTCGCCTCCCACGACCTCGACATTCGCGGGGCCGGCAACATGCTCGGCGATGAACAGTCGGGGCATATCAAGGAGGTCGGCTTCGAACTCTACCAGTCGATGCTGGAAGAGGCGATCCTCGACGCCAAGGCCGGGGGCTTACGCGACGACGCGCCCAAGGACTATTCGCCGACGATCACCATCGACGCGCCGATCCTGATCCCCGAGGAGTATGTCCCCGATCTCGACCTGCGCATGGGCCTCTATCGCCGCCTGACCGATGTCGAGGATCGCGCCGGGATCGATGCCTTCGCCGCCGAACTGATCGACCGGTTCGGCAAGCTGCCGCTGGCGACCGCCAATCTGCTGCAATTGATCGAGGCGAAACTGAACGCCAAGAAAGCCTGCATCGCCAAGATCGACGTCGGCGCGAAAGGCGCGATCGTCAGCTTCCACGAGGATAAATTCCCCAACGTCGACGGGCTGCTCGCCTATGTCGACAAGCTCAACGGCACCGCCAAGCTGCGTCCCGACATGAAGCTGGTCGTCAGCCGCAGCTTCGCCGATCCGCAGGCGCGCCTCAACGCCGCGCTCCAGATTTCGCGCGGGCTGGCGAAGGCGGCGTCATGAGGAAGCTGCTCGGCATCATCGTGCCGCTGGCGATCCTCGTCGGCCTGACGCTGGCGGCCTATCTCCTCGTCAACGATCCGCGCGAGGCGCGCGACGCCAAGGCGTCGACCGCCTACAGGACCGCGCCGATCGACACCCCGACCCGCGATCCGCTGCGTAAAGGCCAGGCGCGCCTCGCCCACACGCTCGCCCCCGCGCCGCTCGACGGGCTGCGCTTCGTTGCCCAGCCGAGCTTGTCCGACCACGCCTATGCGTTCCAGATCGCGGTTCATGCGCTCGGCGCCCCGGCCAAGGCGGTGCTGGTCGTGACCCCCAGGGACGGCGGCCGTCCGCGCGAACGCTACCGCTTCAACGTACCCCGGCAGGAAGAACGTGCCTTCTTCCTGCTGGTCGACAGCCTCCTGCCCAAGCTCACCCGCGACGACGGCATCGACGTCGACGGCACCCCCGCCGCGCTCGAACGCATTAGCGGTGGGCAGAGCCGGACGTGGACCACCAATCTCGACAATCCCGAATGGCAACCGATCAACGAAGCCATCCGCACCCTGATCCGCCGCCACGCCCCGCCGGAAGCGCTCCCGGCCGGGTCCGACTGGCATGATGCGGCGGTGCGCTCGCCCCGACGATCGACGTAACGCGATTATCCCGGCCCGCTATCCGCCCGACGCGGATCGCAGCCGGTCGATCGTCTGCCGCTCGAACGCCTGCGGGTCCCGCGCCGCTGCCCGCAGCCTGCCCTCGTCCAGTGCGAGCGCGACCTTGCCATCCGCGAGCATCAGCCCCGCATCACAGGCAGTGGCCAGCGTGTGGAGATCATGCAGCGCGGTGATGAGCGTCAGCCCCGCCCCCACCCGCCCGCGCAACGCCGCGCGCAGATCGAAAACGGCCACGGGATCGAGCCAGTTGAACGGCTCGTCGAGGATCACATGGGCGTGACCACCCGCGAACGCCGCGGCGATCGCGATCCGCTGCCGCATCCCCGCCGAACAATCACCGACCCAGTGGTCGATCAACGCAGCCAGCCCCAGCGCGTCGTACAAGCCCCCCAGCCGACGCCGTACATCCTCACGACCGCCGCCGACCAGATCGAGAATATCGCGTGTCCGCAGCGCGTCGGGCAGCTTGTCGGCCGGCGGAGCGAACCCGAAGCGCGTCGCCCGTGCGACCCGGTTCTCCACCAGTTCCTCCCCATCGACCCGGCACGATCCGCCCGCGAAGGCCAGCCTGCCCGCCAACGCTCGGAGCAGGCTGGTCTTGCCCGATCCATTGGCACCGATGACACCGAACCATGATCCACGCGCGATCGTCAGCTCGATGCCCTGCACGACGCGCTGCCCGCCGCGCTCCACCGCGACACCGACGAGGTCGATGGCGGCAATCATGCCAGCAGCCACATCCGGGCGCGTCCCCGGCGATGCAACTGCCACAGCATCGCGACCACGATCACCGGCAGCGCTACCGGCAGCGAATAGGCTACGGTCATCAGCAGCCCTGCGAGCAATGAGACAAGGACATCGGCAAACCGCCTGGCGTGCAACCGGTACGCCAGAACGCGCAGCGTCACCAGCAGCAGGACCGCGACGCCGATGGCAGCGCCGATCCCGGCGGCGACCGGCCCGACCATCGCCCAGCACCCCGGCAGCGCGACCGCAAACAAGCCGGCCAACCCTCGCGCGTGACGCGCGACGATGCGCCACACGTCGTACCCGGCGAAAGTCATGAAGCGGACGACGGCATCGTCGACCCCGGCCAGCAACAGCGAGAAAAGCAGCACTTCGGCGCCGACGATCACCATCCGCGCCTCGATCCCCAGCGTGCGTGCCGCCAGCAGCGACAGCAGCAGGATCGCAGCGGCGACGCCCCCGGCGGCCGGACGGTGCGACCATGCTCGAACCGTCCATCCCGGTCGCGACATGCCGGCGACCCGTTCCGGCATCGTCATGCTGCCCGCCGCCCCGGCAACCAGCACGCCAGCGATATAGCCGACGCCGCCGAGGGGCGACAACGAGGCCCGCACGACCAGCATCACCGCGACGAACACCCCCAGTCCAATACCATGCCACGCGACACGATAGCGCCGGCGTTGCCCGGCATCGAGCGCATCGGCCGCCAGCAACCCGTCGCTGGCGTGGAACACGAGGCGCGCCGCGACCAGCCGTTCCGCCCCGACGCCGGACAGGGCACCGACCGCGAGCGCCACCCATGCCGCGACGATCGGGGGACGCTCGGCGAACCACGCCTGCGCGATCGCGAGTGCCGCCAGCAGCAGGAAGGCGGCGATCGCACGATCGTGCCAATTGGCGAACGTCGCGCGGATCACGTTCCACGCGATCCGCCGATCCTGCAGGAACAGCCGGCCCGTTCCGTTCCGCGCCTTTTCCCTGCCGGCTGACCATCGTCCCATGCCGCCATTCTTAGAGTCCCCGGCCGGCAAGCCAAGACCGGTCGTGCCCGACCCGGTCGGAGCGGCGGTCCTGCAACCCGCGCATCGTTCGGGGCGGATCGACATGCAGCGATGCCGTTGCCGAACCCGTCACCCCGGAACAGGTCAGAGGCGACGACGGATCGGGAGTGAGAAAGCCTCCCGGATCGTTGGATGTCGATCCCGACTTGGTATCGCGTCGTTCTTTGAAAACCGCATCCATATCCGGCGCGTCAGCGCTGCCGCTCCCGAAGGACGCGACGGTTGCACCAAGGTCACACGATGGTTGCGCGAAACGCCCGGGAAACGCACCGGTGCAACCTTCGATACTGCAGCAATATCAGCACCCTAACCAACCAACGCCACCAACGCGCTTACTTCCAGCGGTTCCGCGCACAAAAATCCCTGATACAATTGGCACCCCTCCGCCGCGAGCGCGTCGCGCTGCGCCTCGGTTTCGACTCCTTCGGCGACCACTGTCAGCCCCAGCGAGCGCGCCATGTCGATCACGCCGCGCACCACCACCCGGTCGCGCGGCGACCCGACGATGTCCTGCGCCAGCTTCTTGTCGATCTTGAGATAGTCGAGCGGCAGCGCCTTCAGATAGGCGAGGCTCGAATAGCCCGTGCCGAAATCGTCGATCGCCACCCGGCACCCCGCCGCGCGCAGCGCCGCGAGCAGCCCCGCCGCCTCGCCCAGTTCGGCGATCAGCCCGCTCTCGGTTACTTCCACGGTCAGCCGTTCGCGCGGAAACCCGCTGGCATCGGCGCGCGCCAGCAGCGTGTCGGCGAAATCCGCCTGCGCCACATCCTCGGCGGTTACGTTGATCGACAGCCGCAGGTGGCCGAGCGCCCCGGGCCAGCCGGCGGCGATCCGCATCGCCTCGCGCTGGACATGCGCCGACAGCCGCCCGGCAAGGCCCGCGCGCGCCGCCGCGTCGAACAGCAGCTCGGGACCCAGCTCGCCCTCGCGCCCGTGCCGCCAGCGCGCCAGCGCCTCGACCCCGATGATCCGACCGCTGGTCAGCTTCACCTGCGGTTGAAACAGAATCGCGATCTCGCGCGTCTCGATCGCCCGCGCAATATCCGCCGCCAGCCGCTGCGCATCCAGCACCGCGACCGGCCGGTCGCCGTCGCCCGCCCTGGCGCCGGGCAACAGCGCCTGCACCCGGCGCACGAGCGCCGCGCCGTCCTCGCCCGGCTGCACCGTGTCGCATGCCTGGCGCAGCGTCAGCGCGACCATGTCGTCTCCCGCCACGAACGGCCGCGCCACCGCGCGCGCCAGTGCCGCCTCCAAATCCTGATCGGCGCCATGCGGCAGCAGCACCGCGAACTCGGTGCCGCCCAGCCGGGCGACGGCGGCGCGGACCAGCCCGGCATCGCGCACCGCCCGCTCGATCCGTCGCTCCACCGCGCGCAGCAGCGTGTCGCCGACGCTGCGCCCCTGCCGCCGGTTGACCGGATCGATCCCGCCGATCGCGATCACGCGGATGCCGGGCACCTCGCCCGCCTCGATCCGCCGGTCGATCCAGCGCAACGTCCCCGCCAGATCGCGCACCGACCCGAGCGCCTCGCGCACCACCGCGCCAATATCGCCGACCCGCGCCAGCGGCTCGACCAGCGCGTGCAGCCGCTGGCTGTGCGGATCGCGCGCGACATGCTGCACCACCCGCCCCAGCCCCGGCAGGTCGTGGGCGAAGGCGGTGGCGGGCGATGCCGTGCCCAGCCGCCGGATCGCCGCCAGCGCGGTCCGCCGCCCGTCCTGCCCCAATTGCCGCAACAGCCCGCGCGGCGTCGCCGTCTCGCCGAAGCCGGTCGCCTCGGCCAGCGCCGGGGTCAACTGCACGCTGCCCCGCACGCTATCGAGCCGCCAGCCGAGCGGCGCGCCGCCGCCGGCCAGCGGATCATGCCACCCGCCGCCCATCCGGTGGACGTGCCGCTCGGCAAAGCGCACGCCCTGCACCAGCATTTCCTCGGTCACGGGACTGATGAGGAAATGGGTCGCCCCCGCCTCGTACAGCGCGCCCAGCCGGTCGACATCACCCTTGGCGACCAGCACCAGCACCGCATCGCCATGCCCCGCCACCTGCGCCAGTTCGGCGGTGGCGGCGATGCCGTCGTCGATCGCGCCGCGCGCATCGACGATCGCGATCGCCGTCCCGCTCGCCGCCACCCGCTGGCGGATGCCGTCCGCGCGACGTGCGGCCACGATCCGCCAACCGGCGCGCGACAGGATCGCGGTCAGCTCGTCGCGCTGCCGGAACGACAATATGAACAGCGCGCGCTCGTGCGCCGCATCATGACCCATGCCCGCGGTTTTCCCCCCACCCATCACGCGACCCTAGGGCCGCGCATCGGGGGCGGCAATGGACACCTTGTATGGCCGGTGAACGCACCCTAGCTTCGCGGTAATGACCTGCGCCCCTTCCCTGATCGATGCGCATGGTCGAACCATCCGCTACCTGCGGATTTCCGTCACCGACCGCTGCGACCTGCGGTGCCGCTACTGCATGTCCGAAGCGATGACCTTCCTGCCGCGCAACCGCTTGTTGAGCCTCGAGGAAATCGCGGTCATCGCCGAACGCTTCGTCGCGCGCGGCATCGACAAGATCCGCCTGTCGGGTGGTGAGCCGCTGGTCCGCCGCGACGTGACCGACCTGTGCCGCCGGCTCGGGCGGATGCTGGACGGCGGCGGCCTGTCGGAACTGACGATGACGACCAACGCCACCCGGCTGCGCGATCACGCGCCCGCGCTGGCCGATGCGGGCATCCGGCGAATCAATGTCAGCCTCGACAGCCTCGATCCCGCTACCTTCCGCTACGTCACCCGCCACGGCGACATTGCCCAGGTGCTGGACGGCATCGCCGCCGCACGCGACGCTGCAATCGCGGTCAAGATCAACATGGTGGTGCTGAAAGGGCTGAACGAGGATCAGGTCGGCGACATGCTGGCCTGGTGCGGCCGCGAGGGCCACGACCTCTCGCTGATCGAGACGATGCCGCTCGGCGCGATCGACGAGGACCGCACAGACCGGTTCGTGCCGCTCACCCGCGTGTTCGAGACGCTCGGGCAACGCTTCACCCTGACCCGCGACCAGCATCGCACCGGTGGCCCGGCACGCTACTGGCGGGTCGGCGGACAGGGCAACCGCCTCGGCCTCATCTCGCCGCTGACCGAGAATTTCTGTGCCGGCTGCAACCGCGTGCGCCTGACGACCGAGGGCAAGCTCTACCTCTGTCTTGGCCATGACGATCATGTCGACCTCAAGGATGCGCTGCGCACCGGCGGCATCGACGCGCTCGACGCCGCGCTCGACGCCGCGTTGCCCAGGAAACCCGCCGCGCACGACTTCCGTATCGAGGCCGGCGCTGCCCCCGCCGTCACCCGCCACATGAGCGTGACCGGCGGATGACCCGCCTCGCCTTGCTCGCCTCGCCCACCCCGCAAGCCCGCGCCGCCGAGGATATGCTGCGCGAACGCTACGAGTGGTGTGGGATCGAGGATGCCGACCTGATCGTCGCGCTGGGTGGTGACGGGTTTTTGTTGCAGGTGTTGCACACCCTGCTCGAACGACGGCGGACGGTGCCGGTGTTCGGCATGAATCTGGGCACCATCGGCTTTCTGATGAACGAATGGCGGCTCGACGATCTCGAGCGGCGGCTGAGCCGCGCCAAGCCGTTCCGCGTCTCGCCGCTCACCATGACCGCGACGACGATGGACGGCGAGGTCCGCGTGCTGCCGGCGATCAACGAAGTCTCGCTGCTGCGCGAAACCCGCCAGACCGCGAAGCTCGAAGTCGCGGTCAACGACCGCGTCGTGATGCCCGAACTGGTGTGCGACGGCATCCTCGCCGCCACGCCGGCCGGCTCGACCGCCTACAATCTGTCCGCCAACGGCCCGATCCTGCCGATGGGGTCGGCGATGCTGGCGCTGACCCCGATCAGCCCGTTCCGCCCGCGTCGCTGGCGCGGCGCGATCCTGCCCGACAAGGCGCGCATCTCGCTGCGTGTCCTCGAACCGGACAAGCGCCCCGTCTCGGCGGTCGCCGACCAGCGCGAGGTGCGCGACGTGGCGCAGGTCGACATCGTGATCGACCGGGTGCGCGACCTGACGCTGCTGTTCGACCCCGAACACGCGCTCGACGACCGCATCACCATGGAGCAGTTCGCCGGCTGATGCGTAAAAAGCAAAATTAGGCGTTGCAAAGCCTGATTCGGCTGCTAAAGACCCGGCCTCGCAGTTGTTCCCTGATAGCTCAGCGGTAGAGCTCTCGACTGTTAATCGAGCGGCCGTAGGTTCGAATCCTACTCAGGGAGCCAGCGACACCCCGGAAGACGCGATCTGTTCTTCCTTCCGGGCACAGCCGCACGACGGCGTTGTTACTCAATCCATGATATTGTCTGCGATTGCTTCGCCCGAACCTTCGGGATGCAGTCAAACGCCGGTATCGCGGACCTGCGCTCGCGCGAGTGCGACGAACAGTTCGTTGCAGGCCGCGTTGCCGACCCGGATACGGTCGCTGACATTCGGATGAACCGCGAAAAATTGCGGGCGAGGATCGTCCCGATCGTCAGCCGGTCTACCGGCCCTGCCGCCACGACCGGTGCCGACGCGGCGCGATGGCGGGCGAAAAGCTGCACGTCGAAATCATCATCCTCGATCGCGATCAGCCCCGAACTCGGGCCGATCTGCCGCTGGATTTCCTCGCGCAGCCGGCGCGCGGCTTCCCGGTCGCAGGGTTCGACCGTTACCGGTGTCTCTGCCATCGTTATGCGTCCCGCTCCCGTCGCCTGCCTCGCGACTCCCATAGACCGCGTCGGTTATCACGACGTTAACCATGAACAGCACCGTAGTTGAAGCAATTCGAACGCTGCAACGGATGCCGTTCAGCCACCGCTAATCTCATATCCTGCACGGTCCGCCGGTCCGGCCTACGGACCCGAACCGGCGACCATTCGTTTAAACGATCAGGATACTCGCCATCGGTCGGGAACCATGGCGGCATTGGAGAAACTGATGTTGCTGCACCCTACCCCCCGTGCCCGCCTCCGGGCGATCGGCATGACCTTTGCCGGAGCGCTGGCCCTTGCCGCCTGCGCCACGCCGACACCCTATCAGCCAGCGACCGGCACCGGCTTCTATCGCAACGGCTACAGCGATCAGCAGGTCGAGGCGAACCGCTTTCAGATCAGCTTTTCGGGCAACAGCCTGACGTCGCGCGAGACGGTCGAGCGTTATCTGCTCTATCGCGCGGCGCAACTGACGCTGGAGCGCGGCTTCGACAACTTCATCCTGGCCGACCGCGATACCAACCTGCGCAGCCGTACCTATTCGACGCCGGGCTTTGGCGGTGGCGGGTTCGGCCCCGGATGGGGCGCGGGCTTCGGCTGGGGTGGCTGGGGTCCGGCATGGCGCTATCGCAGCCGCGCGTTTGGCTGGCGGAGCTGGGACCCGTTCTGGGGCGATCCGTTCTTCGACCGCTCGGTCGATATTCGTACGGTCGACAAATATGAAGCGGTGGCCGAGATCGTGCTGGGCCGTGGTCCGAAACCCGCCGACAACATCCGCGCGTTCGACGCCCGCGATGTGTTGCGCAGCCTCGGTCCGACGGTGACGGCGCCGGTCGAACGGCGCTGATCTCCTTTCCCGATCGATAAATAAAAGGCCGCTGTCCATCGGGACAGCGGCCTTTTTTACGTCATAACGGGACGTTGTCGCCCCGCCCCCGTCCTCACGCCACCAGCGCGCCGTGGCAATGCTTGTACTTGCGCCCCGATCCGCACGGGCACGGCGCGTTGCGGCTGACCCGCCCTTCCCAGCTTGCCGGATCGTCGCCCAATGCTTCCGCGTCGCCGATCGGCATCTGCAGCGTCGGCACATGGGTGGAAATCAGTCCGCGCGTCGCCGCATCGATGTCCCAGGTGTCGTCCTCGCCGGTCAGCGGATCGATGTGCATCGTCAGGAAATCGGGCAGCTCGGGCAGTTCGGGCGGGGCGGAGAAATTGAAGTTCGCATGCGCCATCGTTCGCGTCACGTCCTCGCGAATGCCCGACAGCATCCGCTCGAACAGCGCGAACGCCTCCTGCTTATATTCGTTGATCGGCGTCTTCTGCGCATAGGCGCGCAGATGGATCACCGCCCGCAGCGCGTCGAGCATCGCCAGATGCTCCTTCCAGTGATGGTCGAGCGTCTGGAGCAGGATCGACTTCTCGATCTGCGTCCAGCCCTCGGGATCGAGTTCGGCCGCCTTCTGGTCGACCAGCGCGTCGGCCTCGACGCGGACCCGCTCCTCGATCGTCTCGGCGTCGAGCCCGTCCTCGTTGGCGACCCAGTCGGCGACCGGCGCGTCGACGCCCAGCAGTTCCTGCGCCTGCTCGCGCAGACCCTCGACATTCCACTGTTCGGGATAGCTGTCGGGCGGCACCGCCGCGCCGACCACCGAATTGACGACCGCATGGCGCATGTCGATCACCACGTCGCCCACTGCATCGGCATCCATGATGTCGGCGCGCTGTTCGTAGATGACCTTGCGCTGGTCGTTCATCACGTCGTCGTATTCGACGACCTGTTTGCGCACGTCGTAGTTGCGCGCCTCGACCTTGCGCTGCGCCGTCTCGATCGCGCGGCTCAGCCACTTGCTGCCAATCGCCTCGCCGTCCTCGATGTTGTTGCGCATCATCTTGGCGAACAGCGTGTCCGGCCCGAAGATGCGCAATAGATCGTCGTCGAGGCAGAGGTAGAAGCGCGACAGCCCCGGATCGCCCTGACGGCCCGAGCGGCCGCGCAACTGGTTGTCGATGCGGCGGCTCTCGTGCCGTTCGGTGCCGAGCACGAACAGGCCGCCGGCGGCGAGCACCGCCTGTTTTTCCTCGATGATCTCGGCACGGATACGCGCGGCGACCGCGTCATATTCGCTGGTGCCCTCGACCAGATCGGGATGCTCGTCGAGCATGCGGAATTCGAGGTTGCCGCCCAACTGGATGTCGGTGCCGCGCCCGGCCATGTTGGTCGCGATCGTCACCGCGCCCAGCCGCCCGGCCTGTGCCACGATATGCGCTTCCATCTCGTGATAGCGCGCGTTCAGGACCTTGTGATCCACCTGCTCCTGCGTAAGAAAGTCGGAGAGCAGTTCGGACTTCTCGATCGAGACGGTGCCGACCAGCACCGGCTGCCCCTGCGAGGCATGGTCGCGGATCTTCTTGGCGATCGCCCGGAACTTGTCCTCGAGCGTCTTGTAGAACTCGTCCTCCTCGTCGACGCGGCGGACGGGAACGTTGGTCGGAATCGACACGACGTTCATCTTGTAGATGTCGAAGAATTCGGGCGCCTCGGTCGCCGCCGTGCCGGTCATGCCCGACAGCTTGGGATACATGCGGAAATAATTCTGGAAGGTGATCGATGCCAGCGTCTGGTTCTCCGGCTCGATCGTCACGCCTTCCTTGGCCTCGGTCGCCTGGTGCAGACCATCGGACCAGCGGCGGCCGTCCATCATGCGGCCAGTGAACTCGTCGATGATGACGACCTTGCCGTCCTTGACGATATAATCGGTGTCGCGCTTGAACATGATGTTGGCGCGCAACGCCTGGTTGACGTGATGCACGACCTGCGTGTTCTCGAAATCATACAGGTTCGCGCCGATCAGCAGCCCGGCGTCCTCCAGCATCCGTTCGACCTTTTCGGTGCCGTCCTCGGTCAGCACGATCGACTTCTGCTTTTCGTCCTTCTCGTAATCGTCGGCCGACAGCCGCTGCACGACCTCGTTGACCGAGCGGTACAGGTCCGACTTGTCGTCGGTCGGACCCGAGATGATGAGCGGAGTGCGCGCCTCGTCGATCAGGATCGAATCGACCTCGTCAACGATCGCGAAGGCGAACGGCCGCTGCGTCATCGACGCGCGGTCGAACTTCATATTGTCGCGCAGGTAGTCGAAGCCGAACTCGTTGTTCGTGCCATAGGTGATGTCGCTGCCATAGGCGGCACGACGTTCGCCATCGCTCAGGTTCGGCACGATGACGCCGGTGGTGAGCCCCAGGAAGCCATAGACCCGGCCCATCTGCTCGGCATCGCGCCGCGCCAGATAGTCGTTGACCGTGACGACATGGACGCCGTCGCCGGGCAGCGCGTTGAGGTAACAGGCCAGCGTCGCGACCAGCGTCTTGCCCTCGCCGGTGCGCATCTCGGCGATCTCGCCACGGTGGAGCACGATGCCGCCGACCATCTGCACGTCGAAATGGCGCATGCCGAGCACCCGGCGCGACGCCTCGCGGACCGTCGCGAACGCTTCGGGCAGCAGCGAGTCGATCTTTTCGCCGTTCGCCAGTCGTTCGCGCAACTTCGGCGTCTGCGCCGCCAGATCCTCATCGGACAATGCGGTCAACCGCGCTTCGAACTCGTTGATCTTGGTGACGATCGATCCGAGCGACTTGACGTACCGGTCGTTGGATGACCCGAACAGGGATTTGGCGAGACCACCGAACATGGGCTGGTATTCCTTGAAATGGCGAGCGCGCACCGCAACGGGTTCGGCGGCTGCGCGGAAATAACGGGAGGACGAAAGGCGCCGGGTACGCGCTATTCGTGGGTGCGCAGCGTCCGCGCGCGCACCGCGACATGCGGCGCGGGCGTCAGGAACAGCGGTTGTGGATTGCGCAGCAATGGCTGATCGGGACGCGCGACGGCCATCGACGGTGCCTCGACGATCGCGACCGCGATCTGTCCGGCCACTGCCTGCGCCTCGGCTACCTGCCGCGCCTGAAGCGCGCCCACGCCCGGCAACAGGCCGGTCAGGCCCGTCAGCAGCGCAGAGAGAAACAGCAGCAAACGCAAGCAGGTCGTCCAGACGTTGTCGTTTCGCGACGGATGACCGGTCGCATAGGTTCGAGACATAGGGAAGCGGTGGCCCCGCGTCCAGCCGGGGCGCGTCACTTCGCGGGCTGGAAGGCCCAGCGGGTTTCGTAGGAAACCCGGTGCGGGCGGCCGTCCAGTGGCGGCGCATAGCTCCGCCCTGTCTCGCAGGGCACGATTCCCTTGCCTGACTCCCGCTGGGAACAATCGGCGACGACCCCGTCCGGTTGCAACGTGAAGCTGCGCTCAACCGTCCAGTTCGGTGGCACGTCGCTCGTGGGCGCGTTCAGCGGCATCGTGTCGCCTTCCACGATCTGCGTCACCATGCGCGTCGCCACCCCGTTACGGTATCGGCCGGTCATGAACTGGCTGACGGCCAATGAGTCGCCCACCCGCAGGCAAGCCGGCATTTCGGCACCGATGTCGCCGGACGCACGACCGGTACAGCCGACGATCTTGCCATCGCCATCGAACGTCAGTTGTTCGATCAGTGCAAAGGAGTGTGCCGGCGCCGGACTGGCGACAGTCGATGGCAGGGTCCATCGAACCCGCCGTGGCGAGGTGCCGGCAACCGCCTTGCCGCTCGCGTCCCTTGCCGGTTCAAAGCGGGCGCGGGGGATCATGGCGTTGCATGCGGCATCATCCAATATCGTGCTGCCGCTGGATATGACGATCGAGCAACCCGTTGCCCGGCCTGCCGGATCGACCGAAAAGGCAAGCTCGACCGTGCCGGCCAGATTTTTCGTCAGTGCCTCGGCCGGATAATCGTCGTGCGTTATCCACGACGCCGGATCGATCGGCACCGGCGCGCTTTGTCCCAAAGCCCCGCCACCCCAACAAAGCGTTGCAACCGCCGCGCCCATGCGTAGGAACCGCCGCATATCCATCCCCTGCCCCATATCCGGTGCAGGCTAGACCGGGACCCACGCCCATGTCGACTGCCACCTCCCCGCTCGCCACGCCGTTTCCCGCGCTGCCGCCGATCGGCGGGGTGACGCTGCGGGTCGCGCGCGCGCGCTACAAGACATGGGACCGCACCGACCTGACCTTCGCGACGCTGGCCGAGGGGACGGCAGTGGCCGGCGTGCTGACCAACAGCAAATGCCCCTCGCCCGAGGTCGAATGGTGCCGCCGGGCGCTGGTGCTGGGCCGCGCACGCGCGCTGGTGGTCAATGCCGGCAATTCGAACGCCTTCACCGGCGACCGCGGCCGTGCCGCCGTGGAGGCGATCGCCGCGCGCACCGCGCAGGCGGTCGGCTGCCAGCCGTCCGACGTGTTCGTCGCCTCGACCGGGGTGATCGGGGTGCCGTTGCCGATCGACAAGGCGGAGGCGGGACTCGACGCCGCCTTCGTCGCCAATCCGTGCGACTGGGAAGCGGCGGCCGAGACGATCGGCACCACCGACACCTTCACCAAGGGCGCGTTCGTCACCGCCAAGGTCGGCGACCGCACGGTGAAGCTGGCCGGCATCATCAAGGGGTCGGGGATGATCGCGCCCGACATGGCGACGATGCTCGGCTTCATTTTCACCGATGCGGCGGTCGATCCCGCCTTCCTGCAATCGGCGCTGGAAGCCGCCAATCGCCAGACCTTCTCGTGCATCACGGTCGACGGCGATACCTCGACCAGCGACACCGTGCTCGCCTTCGCAACCGGTGCGGCGGGCGGCGATCCGATCGCGTCGTTCGACGATGACGGCGCGGACGCGTTTGCCGCCGCACTGCACGACCTGTGCCGTCAACTCGCGCATCTGGTGGTCCGCGACGGCGAAGGCGCATCGAAGTTCATCGCCGTGACCGTCGAGGGGGCGAGCAGCGATGGCAGCGCCCACCGCATCGCGATGAGCATCGCCAACTCACCCTTGGTCAAGACCGCCATCGCCGGCGAGGACGCCAACTGGGGCCGCGTGGTGATGGCGGTCGGCAAGGCGGGCGAGCCGGCCGAACGTGACAAGCTCGCCATCCGCTTCGGCACGACGCAGGTGGCCGAAGGCGGTCTTGCTGTCACCGGCTACGACGAAGCCCCGGTCGCCGCGCATCTCAAGGGGCAGGACATCGAGATCGGTGTGAACCTGAACCTCGGCGAAGGCCATGCGACGGTATGGACCTGCGACCTGACGCATGGCTACATCTCGATCAACGCCGATTACCGGAGTTGATCGTGCGTAGGTCGAAGGCATCGGGTAGATAGCCGTCGTAGGTCGCGAGCTGATCGGCCGATACCAGTCGATCGATCAGCACCATCCGACGGCTCATGCCCATATGGCCATAGCGTCCCGTTCGTTTGGGTTCCCGACCAACAAAGCGAACACGCCAGACCCGGGTCCGGCCATCGCCTTTGTCCGTCCGCTGCATTCCGACGAGCGGTTCGATGCGAAGGTCAGACCGTTCATCCATGCTGAACCAGATTCGGGGAACCTGGTCATATCGTCCGTTCAGCCTTTCCTGCGGCACAAACCGCTGGCCCTCGAACTCGTCGATATAGATGCCATCATAGGATTTGGGCGGCGCGAAGTCGTAGCAGCGACGGGCACCGATGAAGGCGTCAAATTCGAATGAGCCGTCTCGTTCGCGTTTCCAACATCTGGTGAGAGGATCGTTCCCGGTCAGGAACAGGACGCTTCGGTCGTACAGCGCTTTGACCGAAGGCCTTTGGGTTCGTGACGCCAACGCCACGACCAGACACGCCAAAACCAGAAGGGCGAAGATCGCGGAACCGATCTTCGCCCTTCGTGTCATCAGCCCAGTTCACCCTCGAGCCACGCCTTCAACTGGCTCTTGGGCCGCGCGCCGAGCAGGTCGGCGACCGGCTGGCCGTTCTTGAAGAGCTTGAGCAGCGGAATCGACTGGACGCCCATCGACCCGGCAATTTCGGGGTTGGCCATGATGTCGACCTTGGCGATCGTCACCTTGTCGCCCAGTTCGTCGGCGATCTCTTCGAGCGCCGGGGCGATCATCTTGCACGGCCCGCACCAGTCCGCCCAGAAATCGACCAGCACCGGCTTGTCGGATTGCAGCACGTCGGCGGAAAAGCTGGTGTCGGTCACGGTCTTGGTCGGCATGGGAAATTCTCCTTCTTGACCCCGTATCTATGGGCGGCGGCGTGCGACCTCAAGCTTCGCCCGCGTAGCTTTGTTCCCCCGCGCGATAGCCCGGCTTGTGACGGGCAAGCAGCGCGTCGGGCAACACGAACATCGTCGGCCCGGCGGTGTAGAGCAGCGCCGCCTCGATCGCATGGTCGGGAAAGATCACCGTCAGCGCGGCGGCATAGGCCGCCATCTGCTTGAGATGATAGACCGGAATGTCCTCGATCGACGCGGGCACCCGCCGCCCGGTCTTGAAATCGACCACGCGGACCCGCGTGTCGCCGATGCACAGCCGGTCGACGGTGCCGGCAACCACGTCGCCGCCGGGCAACGCGGCGGCGATCGGCGCTTCGGCCAGCGCATCGGGGCCGAACAGGTCGGCGAACTGCGGATCGTCGAGGATCGCCATCGCGTCGCGCGTCATCCGTCGGCGCAGGCCGGCATCGCTCACCCCCGCCGCCCCGGCCAGCCAGCGCTCGGCCGCATCGGCACGCGCGTCGCGCGGCAGGTCGGGCAGGCGTTCGAACAACTGGTGGAGCAGCCGCCCGCGCTCCGCCGCCGCGCGCATCGTCGCCGATGGCGGCGGATCGGCCACCTCATCCTCGCCCAGCGCTGACGGGGCCAGCGGGCGCGATGGCCGCGCCTCGCGCGGGGCGGGCACATGCAGCCAGTCGGGAACGGCAGCCATGCCGGGCCGGCTCGCGGCACGCCGCAGCCGCGCGGGGGCTGGCGCTTCGTCGCGCGTGCCGGTGAACACCCGCTCGCCGTCCTGCTCCGCCGCGCCCAGCGAATCGAATGCCGCCGCCGCCGCGCTGTACCAACTGAGCGCCGGCGGAATGCCGGCGCATTGGGCCGAGGGTGCGCCGGCGATCACCAGCCGTTCCTCGGCACGAGTCGCCGCGACATAGAACAGCCGCCAATGTTCCTGAAGCTCGCGCGCGTCGACCGCCGCAGCGGCATCGTCGACCGGCGTGCCGAGTTCGGCGGGACGCGGACGAAACACCGGAAACGCCTCGCCATCGTGACCATCAGGGCGCCAACGGATGATGTCGCGCCGACTTTTGGCGGGATCGATCGCGGCATCCGCCAGCAACACCAGCGGTGCCTGCAACCCCTTGGAGCCATGCGCGGTCATTACCCGCACCGCGCCGCCCGCCGCACCTGCGTCGCGCTTGATCTCCACCTCGCCCCGGTCGAACCATTCGACGAAGCGTTGCAGCGACGGCGTCGCCACCGCCTCGAATGACAGCGCGGCATTGAGCAATTCGTCGATCGGGTCGTGCGCTTCCGCGCCCAGCCGCGCGACCAGCCGCCGCCGCCCGTCCAGCTCGCCCGACAGGATTTCCTCGAGGAAGCGATAGGGCGTGGTGAAATCGGCACGGCGCAGGATGCGCGACAACGGCTCGACCGCCTCGCTGTCGCGCTGGCGCAGGTGCCGCCACAGGCTCCCGCCCTCGCGCAGCGCGCCGGCCAGCAACTGCTCCTGCGTCCAGCCGATCAGCGGCGACACCAGCAAATTGGCGAGACTAAGGTCGTCGTCGGGCTGGAGCGCGAAGCGGATCGCCGCCAGCAGATCCTGCACCGCCAGCGGCGCGTCGAGCCGCAGCCGGTCGACGCCCGCCACCGGCACTCCCTCGGCATACAGGCGCGCGACGATCAGCGAGGCGAGGTCGCCGCGGCGCTTCACCAGCACCATCACGTCGCCCGCCTCCAGCATCCGCCCTTTCGACGCCAGCGGCAGCGTGCCGATCCAGCCCTTGATCGCCCGCGCGATGTCGCGGGCAATGACGCGGGTCGAATCGTCGATCCAGCCTTCCTCGTCGTCTCCCGCCGCCTCGACCACGGTCGGCGCCCACAGCGTTACGCTGCCCGGCCCCGGCACTTCGCTGGCGTGCGCCTCTGGCCGGTCGATCCCCATGCCGTTGCCCGGCAAGGCGGCAATCGCCGCGTCGACGAATTCCAGCACCGGCCGCGTCGTGCGGAAGCTGTGCGTCAGCGACAGCGTATCCAGCTCGCGGGCAGCGCCATGATAGCCCGGCGGCAGTTCGGCACGGCGGGTGAAGTCGCGGTGCGCCGCCTCGAAGAAGATCGGGTCGGTGCCCTGGAAACCGAAGATCGCCTGTTTGTAATCGCCGACGACGAATAGCGTCCGCATCCCCGCCGCGCGCACCGCGTCGCCGCTGAAATATTCCTCCACCAGCGACCGGACGATCGCCCATTGCTGGGGATTGGTGTCCTGCGCCTCGTCGATCAGGACATGTTCGGTCGTCTGGTCGAGCTTGAAGCGCACCCACTCGCCGATGCCGGGTTGCGCCAGCAGCTTCAACGTCTCGCGGATAAGGTCGTCGAAATCGACCCCGCCGACCCGGCGCTTGGCGCGGGCATAGGCATCGGCATAGGCCCGCCCCGCCTCCAGCGCGCCGGCCAGCGCATCGGCATAGCCCGCCTGGCCCCGCAGCGCGATCAGTTCGGCGGCGCGCGTCCCCACCCCGGTCGCCAGTTCGTTGTGATCGGGTTCGGCGGCCAGCACCTTGGGCTTGGCGACTTTCAGCGTATCCTTCTGGGTGAAGAACATCGCGCGGACCTCGTCCAGTCGCCGCGAACGGTCGTGCGGCGTCGACGCCAGCCAGCCCAGGATCGCGCCGGACAGTTTCGTCCCGGTCGGCGTTCCCCATGCCCGGTTGGCGGCGGCAAGCCGTTCGAGCGCATCGGTATCGAAGGCGTCGTCGCTGCATTCGCTCGCGATCACCTGCTCGATGTCGCCCATCGGCAGGTCGAACGCGCGGCGCAGGAACGGCTGGATGCCGCTCGGCAGTTCCGCCATCGCCTGCGGTTGCCTCGCACATTCGCGTAAGTACGTCTCGGCCGCGCCCTCGCCCATGCGCAGGCTCATCGCGGCGATCGCATCGCCGATCCGCGTCGATCCGCCGCGCTGTTCGGCGACCAGCAGTTCGGCCAGCGCCTCGCGCGCCATGCCCGCTTCCTCGCGCGCCTCCAGCGGACGGAAGCCCGGCACCAGCCCCGCCTCGACCGGGAAGCCGGCGAGCAGGCTCTGGCAGAAGCCGTGGATCGTCTGGATCCGCACGCCGCCGCCCGGCGCATCGAGCACCCGCGCGAACAGCGTCCGCGCGCGCGCGATCAGCGCGTCGTCGTTCACATCCTCGCCCAGCGCGAACAGATCGAACTTCAATTCCTCGCGCGGCAACCGTACCCAGCGGGCGAGGCGCGAGGAAATCCGCTCGGCCATCTCGGCCGCGCCCGCCTTGGTAAAGGTCAGACACAGGATCGCGGCGGGATCGACGCCGCGCAACAGCAGCCGGAACACCCGCGCCGACAGGACGTGCGTCTTGCCGGTCCCCGCCGAGGCGGAGAGCCACACATGGCGATGCGGATCGCTCGCCGCCGCCTGATCGTCCTTCAGACGCTGGAGCGCCTTTACCTCACTCACGGCCATACCATTCGTCACGACGCATCAACTGGTCATACTCGGCATAGGGGGCGTGTTCGGGGACCAGCTTGGCGACGAACGCCTCGTCACCGGTCAGGAAACGGCCGACCGCTTCCTCGAAATGGCGTTTGGCGAGGGCAACGAAGTCCGCGGTCGCCACCTTCCTGCCGCCCGATCCATCGGCCGATACCGGGGTCGCCATCTTGCCGAACCGGTCCTTGTCCTTGGTCAGCGACCAATATTCGAACGCCGCCGCCGTGCCCGTGATCCGCGGAAACGCCCCGCGCTCGGCCATCAACCCCAACAGCCCCAGTTGCAGGCTGTATCCTGCCGCTACTGCCTTCGCGCTCGGGGCCTTGCCGGTCTTGTAGTCGATGATCGCCAGCGTTCCGTCCGCCGCCCGGTCGATCCGGTCGGCCTTGCCGGTCAGCTCCACCCCGGCGATCTCCAGCCGGCCCGCCGCCTCGACACCGATGACGCTGCGCCCCTCGGCCAGCTTCTCGTGGGTGAACGCCGCCACCCAGTCGATCGCTTCGCGCAACCGTGGCACCCACAAGGCACGCAACAGCGGATGGGTGCGCGGATCGTCGCGCAGCGCGTCCAGCCTGCGCCCCAGCTTCACCGGGTCCAGCCCGTCCTCGACCGCCCAATGCTCCAGCACGCCATGCACCGCCGTGCCGCGCCACGCCGCGCTCGGATCGGCATCGACCGCGTCTAGCGGCACCAGCCGCAACATCCGCCGCGCATAAAAGGCGTACGGATCGGCCTTCAGCCGGTCCACTTCCGTCACCGAAATCCGCCGGGGCCTCAGCGCCACCGGCGGCCGTGGCGCCGGCCGGAGAGCGGCGGCGAACGCCGCCGGCGTATCGATCGCCCGCGCCCAGTCGCGCAACGCGGCCGCACGCTCCAGCCCGTCGTCGAGCGCCTGCAACCGCAGCCACAGCCGCGACGCGATCGTCGGCGCAGTCGCATCGCGCGCCGCCCGCGTCAGCACCACCTCGCGCCCGCCCAGCGCCGCCGCGAAATCGAACGCCGACAGCCCGATCCGCCGATCGAGGCCGGCCAGCCCCAGTTCCTGGCGGATACGCGGTGCCAGCCACGGATCGGGCGCGGGCAGCGCGGGCCACACCCCTTCGTTCAACCCGCCCAGGATCATCAGGTCGGCGCTCTGCAACCGCGCTTCGAGCAGCCCGAGGATCGCCAGCCGGGGATGCGCGCCCTGCGCCGGCCGTACCGCCACCTCGTCCAGCAACAGTCGCAGCAACATCGGCAACGCCGCCGGATCGATCACCGGCGGCCCGAGCGACGCCTGCGCCTCCAGCTCGGCGATGCGTTCCGCCGCGCCGCGCCCTTCGGGCCGCCGCCACGCCGCATCGCCCGCCAGCGCGGTCGCGCTCTCGCGCACCAGCGCCAGCAGATCGGCCAGCGGCTGCGGACCACCGGCAAAGGCGCGCGCCAAGGGCGTCAGCAACACCCGCGCCTCTTCCCAGAACGGCAGCGCCGCCGCGCGGATCGCCGCGTCGCGCGGATCGCCCTCGCTCAGATGCCGGTCGATGCCCGCCAGTCCCGCCGCCGGGCGCGGCCCCCTGAGTGCCCGGTCGAGCCGTCGCACCCCGTCGAGCCAGCCGATCCGGTCGCCGTCCTGCCGCACCAGCGGATGCTTGAGCAGCGCCAGCAGCGCGACCGGCGCGAACCCCTGCGTCGCCGCCTCGACCAGCGCCAGCAGCAGCGTGCCCGGCGCCATCAGCGACAGCGGCTGCCCCGCCGAATCGTCGATCGCGATGTCCCACCGCGCCATATGCGCCGCCACCCGGCGCGCCAGCGTCCGGTCGGGCGTCACCAGCGCGGCGGTGCGCGCCGGCGTCTCCAATGCCTCGCGCAGCGCGATGGCAATCGCCTGTGCTTCCTCGGCCGGGGTGGCGAGTTCGACCATCCGCACCCCCGACAGCCGCCGGTCGGCGGGCGGTACGTCGATCCAGTGGTGGGTACGATCGGCCGGGGCCAGCGCGGTGGCGATCGCCCGGCTGCGCGTCGGTGTCGCGTCATGCTCGCTCGCCGCCTGCCAGCGCAGGAATTCGTGCCGGCCGACCCGCATCCGGTCGAGCAGCAGCTTCAGGTGAAACTGCGGATGCGTCTCGATCGATCGCTTGCGCCGCCCCGTCACCGGATCGGGTTCATGCGGCCCGAGCGACGCCCATTCGCCGTCGTCCATCGCGGTATCGAGGCCGGGCAGCACCACCATGCCGCGCTCCATCCCCGCGATACAGCGCAGCAACTGCGCCACGGCGGGGGCATTGGTGGTGATGCCCGCCGAACACACGAACCCGCGCGGCGGCGTGGCGGTCCAGCGGGCGCACAACCGCCGCAAGAGCAGCGTGCGCCGCTCGGCCATGTCGATCTGCCCCAGCGCCGCCAGTTCGTGCGGCCAGCGATCGAGCACGATGCGGAACAGTTCGAGCGAGCGTTCCCAATGCGCCGACAGCGATTCATCGACGTCGAGCGTGGCCAGCCGCGCCGGATCGACTTCCTCGACCAGCAACTGGTCGAGCGTGTTGGCGAGATCGCCCGCCAGCCGCATCGCCTCCGCCCCGTCGACCGGGCGACCGGCGCGCGTCCGCTCCTCGCTGACCAGCCGGGCGAGGATCATCCGCCGTGCCAGCGGATCGACGGCGGGCGGCACCGGTTCGGGCGCGTCGGCCGGATCGGCGAAGGCCCCGGCGGCTTCCTCGACTTCGGGGTCGCCGATCGCGACCAGTCGGGGGAGCAGCAACCCGCCGCCACTGGCGCGGACGAATGCTTCCTGCACCGTCCGCTTGGCACGGTTGGTCGGCACCAGCACCACGCCCTGCGCCAGCCGCATCCGGTCGCCGCCGAACCGCCGGATCAGCCCGACCGCCAGCGCATCGGCGAATGCCCGGTGGATCGGGATGGTATAGAGGTTGAGGCGCTTCGCCTCAGCCATCAGCCAACACCGCTTCGGTGTACGGGATCGCCGCCGGCGTACCGACGTCGAACCACAGCCCCTGATGCACCGCGCCGAACGCGCGGCCCGCCTCGATTGCGCGGTTCCAGAACAGGTTGGTCGAGAACGCCCCTTCGGGCCAGTCGGCGATCACCCGCGGCGACAATATCTGCACGCCCGTGAACACGAACGGCGCCAGCCGCCCCGGCTTGCGCCGCCCGGTGATCCGCCCCAGCGCGTCGAGGTGAAAATCGCCCTGCCCGCGATGGCTCTGCGCCTGCGCCAGCGGCACCAACAGCAGCAGCGCATCCATCGTCGCGTCGTCCCACAGCGCGCTCAACAGCCGGATCGAATCGATCGGCCCGTCGACCCACAAATTGTCGCTGTTGACGCAGACGAACGGCTTGTCCCCGATGAGGTCCCGCGCCTGCACCAGCCCGCCGCCGGTTTCCAGCAATCGGCCCCGCTCGTCGGACACCGCGATGTCGATGCCCTTCACCCGGTGCTTCAGGTGCGCTTCCATCGCATCGGCAAGGTAATGGACGTTCACCACCGCACGCTTCACGCCCGCCCCGCGCAGCCGGTCGAACACATGATCAATCAGCGGCTTGCCCGCCACCTCGACCAGCGGCTTGGGTCGCATCGCGGTGAGCGGGCGCATGCGCTTGCCCAGCCCCGCCGCCATCACCATCGCGGTTTCGGGCACCGCTGCCTGCGGATTGGGGCGGATCGAACGAAGGGTAGTCATGCGATTTCCTGTGGGTTCCCGCGCCGGTCTGCCGGGATATTGTCGTCGAACCAGCGCGTGAGGTCTGCCAGCGCCGGATGCCGCAGATCGCGCTCCAGATACGCCCAGACGCGCGGGCACAGCACGCCATAGCGCAGCTTGCCGTCGCGCCGCCACAACCGGGTGAAGATGCCGAGAATCTTGGCGTTCCGCTGCGCGCCGAACAGGTGATAGGCCACGTCGAACCCCTCGCCCGCCCCGGTCGCGGCGCGATAGCGCGCGAGCATCGCCGTCTCGATTTCCGGGCTCACGTCGCGCCGTGCGTCCTGCAACAACGACATCAGATCATAGGCGGGATGCCCCGCCAGCGCGTCCTGAAAATCGAGCAGACCGAGCCGATCGTCGGCGAGCAGCATCAGATTTTCGGCATGATAGTCGCGCAGGACCGTCGTGACCGGCATCGGCTCGATCGCGTCGAACGCGCGGTCCCATGCCGCGCGATACCCCGCCGCATCGACGGTCAGGTTCAGCGCGCCGCAATACCATTCGATCATCAGATCGGCTTCGCGCAGAATGAAGGCACGGTCGTAGGGCGGAACCGGCGCGGCCTCATGCTGCTGCAACCGCAGCAACTGATCGACCGCCGCCGCATAGAGTTCGCCCCCACGCTCGGGGGCCACGTCGAGCGCCTCGCGCATCCGGTCGTCGCCGAAATCCTCGACCAGCATGAAGCCGGCGTCGGGATCGTCGGCGAGGATAGCGGGGGCAGGAAAATCCCGGTCGGTCAGCCATGCCGCCATGGTGGCGAACTTGCGCGTATCCTCGGGTGGCGGCGCATCCATCAGCACCGCGCTACGGGCACCGTCCTCGACTCGGTAATAGCGCCGGAACGACGCATCGACCGCCAGCGGCACGACGCGCGCGTCGCCCCAGCCAGCGGCGGTCAGGAAAGCGGATGCCGCGTCGCGCGGGTTCAGGTCAGCGGCCATCGGTGTTCCCAAGCGGGCGGCACCCGCGCTGTCAAGCTACGCCCGCCGCCATCGGCGAACGCCAGCGTCAGCCACAGCGCATCGTCCCATTCGGCATCGGGCAATCGTTCGGGCCATTCGACCAGCAGCACTGCATCGTCGCGCGCATCGTCGAGGCCCAGTTCGACGACCTCGCCGGGCGATTCGATCCGATACAGGTCGACATGCAGCACGCTGATAGCGACTTCGGGCGGATCATAGGGCTGCACGATCGCGAAACTGGGCGACGGCGCCTCACCCTCCAGCCCCAGCCCGGCAAGCACGCCGCGCGCGATGCTGGTCTTGCCCGCCCCCAGCGGCCCCGACAGCGCGACGACATCACCGGCACGCACCACCCGCGCCAGTCTGCCGCCCAGCGCCAGCGCCGCAGTCTCGTCCGGCAGAATCATGGTTCGCGCGGCAGGTCGATCGTGACCAGCGTCCCCACGCCCTTCTCCGACACCAGTTCGATCGTTCCGCCATGCGCCTCGACCGCCTGCCGGGCGAGCGGCAGGTCGACGCTCAGCGCGCGTTCGCCGACCCGCGACGCGCCGGCCTGCGCGAACCGGTCGAACGCGCGGGCCACCGCCTCGGGCGACATGCCGGGGCCATCGTCGGACACCACGATCCGCACCCGCGCCGCATCGCCGTCGATATGCAGCAGCACGCGCCCACCGGGCCTAAGCCCGGTGATCGCATGGTCGAGCAGATGCCCCATCGCCTGCCGCAACCGCCGCGCATCGCCCAGCATCACGCCGGCCGACGGCGCGATCTCGCTGACCAGTTCGATGCCCCGCGCCTGCGCATCGCCCTGCACCGCCTCGACCGCATGCCCCGCGATCAGCTTCAACGGCACCGTCGCCCGCGCGATCGGCGCGGTTTCGTTGGCGGTCAGGTCGAGCGTGTCGTCGATCAGCCCACTCAACCGCTCGACCGATTCGAGGATCGCGTCGGTATAACGCCCACCATCCTCGCTCAGCTTCCCCGCATAGCCGCCCTGCAACATCTCGGCGAACCCCTTGATCGAGGTGAGCGGGGTGCGCAGTTCATAGCTCATCGATGCCACGAACGCGGTCTTGACCCGGTCTGCCGCCTCCAGCGCCTCGTTGCGGTCGCGCAGCGCCTGTTCGACGCGGCGGCTGTCGGAAATGTCGAGCATCGTCAGCAACGCGTTGCCATCGGGCAGCGGCACCGCGCCGAATTCATAATGCCGCCCGTCGGCCATCGCGAACCGGCCCGATCGCTGCATTCGCTGTTGCGTGGCGAAGCGCACCAGTTCGGGAATCAGCGTCGCCCGCCCCGGATTGGCAAGGCTGTCCGCCACTCGTTCGGCCAGCGCGTCGACGCGCGGATGGCTGTCGAGAAACGCATCGTCCAGCCCCCATACCTGCCGGAACTTGGCATTCCAGATCTGCAACCGCCCATCGGCGGCGAACACGCCCAGCGCCTCGAACAGATTGTCGAACGTCGCGGTCCGCACGCGCAGCAGCGTGTCGCGCGCGCTGGCCAGTTGCACCTGTTCGGTGCGGTCCTCGAAGATCAGCAACAACCCTCCCTCGGGCAGCGGCTGCGCCACGACGCGCAGGTGCGTGCCGCCGGGCAGGTGCCATTGTTCCTCGATCGCGCCTTCGGCCGCGCGGAACCAGTCGCGCCGCTCGGCCTTCCAGCCGGGAAAATCGCGGACTTCGGGCAGGCGCTTGGCCTCGCGCATCCGCTCGAGCACCCGGTCGAACTCGGGCCGGTCGGCGAGCCATTCGGGGCGCATCGCAAACGTCCGCCGGAACGGCTGGTTGCAGAATTCCAGCGTCCGGTCGGCGGAGAATTGCGCGACCCCCGCCGATAGCCGATCGAGCATCGATCGCTGCGCATCGCGCGCGCGCTTCAATCCGCCGCGCGCCTCCTCGATCTCGTGGACGTCGATCGCGAAGCCGCCGGTGCCGCCATCGCGCAAGGGGGTATCGTGAACGCGCAGCATCCGCCGCGCACCACCGATCGTCGCCGGCATCGCCGCCGCCTGCGGCTGACCGGTATCGCGCGCGATCGACGCACTGGCCAGCGGCCCGCCCAGTCCGACACCCTCGACCAGCTCGACCTGCCGCCCGATCACCTCCGACGCATCGGCGGCGTCGACCGCGCGGACATAGGCGGTGTTGACCATCGCAAGGCGCAGCGTGTCGTCGCGATACCACATCGGGATCGGCGCGGCTTCGATCAGGCTGGAGAGCGCCTCGAACGCCGCGCGATATTCCTCCGCCTCATGGCCCAGCGTCGCGATCTCGTCGTGAAATTCGGTCGCGTCGAAGAACCACACCAGCACCCCACCGGGCGCATGGAGTTCGTCGGGCGCGCGGTCGCCGATCGCGAACAGCGAGCGCGCGGATCCGGTCGCGCGGACGACGGTGCGGAACGGCCGCCCCCCGCGCTGCGCGGAAGTGATCGCCTCGACCAGCCGGTCGGCGCTGCCCGGCTCCAGCCCATCCTCGCCGCCCGACAGGTCGCCGAGCATCGCCGGCATGGCCGCATGGCCCAGCCGGTCGGCCAAGGGCTGCGACAGATACAGCCGCCCGTCGGCGCGCACGATCATCGACAGCGCGGGCGACGCCGCCAACGTGGCCTGAAGCGAATCGAACAGCGCCGCCTGCGCCCGGCCCGCGCGGGCGGCGGCCAGCCCGCGCCACAACGCCCAGCCGGCGACCGCGACCAACACCGCCAGCACGACGCCGCACAGGATATTGACGAGCAGGGGCGTCATGACGGGTTCGTTCGCAAGGGCATGGCAACGATGCCTAGTCGAGCCGGTCGTCGGGAGAAAGGGGCGGCGTCACATCGGACGTCGCGCCTGTCGCCCTTCCGAGCGATCCGCGCGGTCGGGCGCAACGAAAAAGGGCCGGCCACCCGATATGGTGGCCGGCCCCTTCGATACTCGACGCGATGCCGCGCCGGATCAGTAGCGGTAGTGATCCGGCTTGAACGGCCCTTCGACCGGCACGCCGATGTAGCCCGCCTGCTTCGGCGTCAGCTTGCTGAGCTTCACGCCCAGCTTTTCGAGGTGGAGCGCCGCGACCTTTTCGTCGAGGTGCTTGGGCAGGACATACACTTCGTTGTTGTACTGCTCGCCCTTGGTCCACAGCTCGATCTGCGCCAGCACCTGGTTGGTGAACGACGACGACATGACGAACGACGGGTGGCCGGTCGCGCAGCCGAGGTTCACCAGACGGCCCTTGGCGAGCACGATGATCTGCTTGCCATCGGGGAACTTCACCAGATCGGTGCCCGGCTTCACTTCGTCCCACTCATAGTTGCTGAGCGCGGCGATCTGGATCTCGCTGTCGAAGTGGCCGATGTTGCACACGATGCTCATCGGCTTCATCGCCGCCATATGCTCGGCGGTGATGACGTCGGCGTTGCCGGTCGCGGTGCAGAAGATGTCGGCGCGGGTCACGGCCTCTTCCATCGTCACGACCTCGAAGCCCTCCATCGCCGCCTGCAACGCGCAGATCGGATCGACTTCCGTGACCATCACGCGCGCGCCGCCGTTGCGCAGCGACTGCGCCGAACCCTTGCCGACGTCACCGAAGCCCGCGACGCAGGCGACCTTGCCCGCCAGCATCACGTCGGTCGCGCGACGGATCGCGTCGACCAGCGATTCCTTGCAGCCGTACAGATTGTCGAACTTCGACTTGGTGACGCTGTCGTTGACGTTGATCGCCGGGAACGGCAGCTCGCCCTTCTTCGCGATCTCGTACAGGCGATGCACGCCGGTCGTCGTCTCTTCCGACACGCCCTTCAGGTTCTTGACCGTTTCGGTCAGATAGCCCGGACGCTTGGCGATATAGGCCTTGAGCGCGCGCTGGAACTCGACTTCCTCTTCGTTCTCCGGCTCGCCGAGCGTCGCGCCGGCTTCGAGCTTCGCGCCCCACAGCGCGAACATCGTGGCGTCGCCACCGTCGTCGAGGATGATGTTGGCGGTCTCGTCGCCCCAGTTGAAGATGTCGCCGACATAATCCCAGTAATCGGCAAGGCTCTCGCCCTTGATCGCGAACACCGGAATGCCCTTGGCGGCGATCGCGGCGGCGGCATGATCCTGCGTCGAGAAGATGTTGCACGTCGCCCAGCGGACGTCGGCACCGAGCGCGGTCAGCGTCTCGATCAGCACGGCGGTCTGGATCGTCATGTGCAGCGAACCGGTGATCCGCGCGCCTTTCAGCGGCTGCGACGCGCCGAATTCCTCGCGCAGCGCCATCAGGCCCGGCATCTCGGTTTCGGCGATCTCGATTTCCTTGCGACCGAAATCGGCGAGGCCGATGTCCTTGATGACGTAATCGGTCTGCTTGTCAGCGATGGCGGTGGCCATGGGAACTCCTGCGCGTGGGGCCATGGGCACGCCCATGGCGAATGCGCGGCCTCTACTAAGCCAATGGTCGAAACGCAAACCCTATATAAAGATTTCTTTATATCCGCTGCGCGGCCACCGGCCGCTCGACGTTCCGGCCGACCGCGCGATCGTAATAGGCCGGCAGCATCACCCAGTCGCGCAGGGTTCGCGGCTGATCGACCTCGGCGATGCCGGTATCGGGCCACTCGTCGCGCGCCGGCATCCATGCCGTGCCGAACAGCCGGTCCCACAATGTCGTGAACGCGCCGAAATTGCGGTCGAAATGTCGCTCCTCGACCGAATGGTGGATGCGGTGGAACCGGTTGTCGACCAGCACCGCCGCCGCCGGGCCGAAATGCCAGCGGGTCGGCGAATGGATGAACTGCGACTGGAGCTGCATCAGCATCAGCGCGACCGGCACGACCGGTGCCGCCTCGCTGGCGATCAGGCTGGTCGGGATGGCGATCAGCAGCACCTGGAGCAGCGGTTCAACCGGATGATGCCACGCATTGACCGCCGACATTTCGCGGATCGAATGATGCACCGCATGATAGCGCCACAGCCATCGATGCTGGGCACGGTGGCACCAGTAGAAGAAGAAGTCGTACACCAGCGCGCCGAGGATCGGCGCGACGACCACCGCGAGCGGTCCCGCCCACCGCGCGCCGGTCGGCAGGACGACCAGCGGCGGAACGCCGATCGTCGCCCAGATGCCGCGAAACAGCGCATAGGTCAGCGAACTGATCGCCAGCCAGATCGTCCAGAACAACAGCCCGTGCAGACGGCCGCCGACCGGGTAGCGGCTGCGCGGCGCGAGGAGTTCGATCGCGGTGACGATCGCGAAGCTGACGCCCCAGACGTGGAGCGATGCGACGAACGCGGTACGGGCCTGGTCGAGCAACGGTAGCACGCCCGGCGGCGTAGCACCGGAGCGTTGACGAAAACTGAAAGGATCAGGCCGTCCCGCCCTCGGGTGCCAGCAATTTCGGGTCGATTCCTGCGCGGGTGAAGCCCGCCTTCCAGCGGCCCTGCGTCGGCACGTCGAACAACAGCGCGGCATCGCCCGCGACGTTCATCCAGCCATGGCGCGACAGTTCGGATTCGAGTTGTCCTTCGCTCCAGCCGGCATAGCCGAGCGCGATCAGGAAGCGGCCCGGCCCGTTCCCTTCGGCGATCGCGCGCAGTACGTCGACCGATCCCGATAGCGCCCAGCGCCCGGCGACGTCGATCGTGTCCTGCCCGCCCCAGTCGGCATCGTGCAGCACGAAGCCACGCCGCGGCTCGACCGGCCCGCCCATATGCACCGCGACGTCGGGGGCCGCGCCCGGTTCGATGTCAAGCTGGTCGAGCAGCGTGTGCAGCGTCAACCCGTCGATCGTATCGCCGATGCCGACCCCCATCGCGCCGTCCGTGTCGTGGCTGCAAATGGCGATGGCAGCGTGATCGAACCGGCGGTCGCCGATACCGGGCATCGCCAGCAATATCTGTCCGGCTAGGAATCGCGTCTGGTCCATGGTCCGTGCGACGCTACCGTGCGGCACGACCGAGCGCCATGCTTGAAAACGGCGCGCGCCGCACCCAAGCTGCCTGTATCCCCCGTACCCGGAGACACGCATGACCATCCAGACCGGCGACCGCCTGCCCCATGCCACGCTCGCCAAGGTAACGCCCGACGGCCCCGATCAGGTGACGACCGGGGATTTCTTCGCGGGCCGCACGGTCGCGCTGTTCGCCGTGCCCGGTGCCTTCACCCCTACCTGCTCGGCCAAGCATCTGCCGGGCTTCGTCGGACAGGCGGCGGCGTTTCGCGCCAAAGGCGTCGACGAAATCGCCTGCACCGCGGTCAACGACGCCTTCGTGCTCGCCGCATGGGGCAAGGCGAACGACGTCGACGCCCGCGTGACGATGCTGGCCGACGGCAACGGCGATTTCGCCCGCGCGCTCGGGCTGGAGGTCGATTCGTCGGCCTATGGCATGGGCGTGCGGTCGAAACGCTATGCGATGCTGGTCGACGATGGCGTCGTTCGCCTGCTCCATGTCGAACAACCCGGCGCGTTCGAGGTCAGTTCGGCGGAGCATCTGCTCGCGTCGCTGTGACCCTGTCCGACGATCGGTACGGAACCGTACGACGACGATCGAGTTACGGAATGGTTACGCAACCATATCGAAGCGACAAGGAGCCATCATGACCAAAGTGCCCCCGGCCGATCCGCTGGCCCCGACCGAAAAGACGCTGGGCGAAAAGGCGTCCGAAGCGCTCGCCTCCACCAAGGAAAGCGTGAGCGACGCCGCCGCCCGGTCGCGCGACGCGGTGGCCGGTGCCGCCAAGTCGACTGCCGAGACGGTCAAGGCGCATCCCGGTGCCACCGCCGCGATCGTCGCCGGTGCCGCCGCCGCCATCGCCGGTGCCGCCTTCGGCGCATCGAAGCTGATGGAAAAGAAGCGCGAAGCGGATGCCGAACCGACGGTTCCGCCCCCGGCCATCTGATCCCCGGCCCCGGCACGCGCCCATCGCGTGCCGGGGCTTGCGTCGCACCGCGCGACGCCTTAGCCACGGTCGATGACGCAGGCTTCCCAGATCGTCGCCGAACTCGATCGGCTCTACACCGCTTCCGTCGCGCGGCTGCGCGCGGCACTCGACCGCTACCTGACCGATGGCACGCCGCCATCGTCGTCGGCGCGGATCGACGGATCGTTCGCCTATCCCGAAATCCGCCTGACCTATCGCGGCGGCAGCGACCGCCCGACGCCGTCGCGCGCCTATGGCCGGCTGACGACGCCTGGCGACTATCGCATCAGCGTGACCAAGCCGGCGATGTTCGCCGCCTATCTGACCGAACAGCTCGACCTGCTGATCGCCAACCATGACGTCAGCGTCGAAGCGGCACCGGGGCGGCAGGAAATCCCCTTCCCCTATGTGCTCGACGCCGGTCATGCGCTCAGCCTCGACGCGGTGTCCGCCACCGAACTGGCGCGCCATTTCCCCGCGACCGAACTGGCGCATATCGGCGACGAGATCGCCGATGGCCTGTGGGCGACGCAGGACGATCACCGCCCGCTGGCACTGTTCGACGGGTTGCGCACCGACTTCTCGCTCGCCCGCCTGCGCCACTATACCGGCACCCCGCCCGAACATATCCAGCGCTATGTGCTGTTCACCAACTATCACCGCTATGTCGACGAATTCGTCCGCTGGGCCGGCGAACAGTTGAAACCCGCCGCCGATGGCACGCCCAGCCGCTATACCGCGCTGTCGGGGGCGGGCGGTGTGCTGGCGACCGCCGACGACGATGCCGAACGCATGGTCAGCGACAGCGCGTGGCGGCGGCACCAGATGCCGGCCTATCACCTGATCGCGCCCGACGGCACCGGCATTACCCTGGTCAACATCGGCGTGGGGCCATCAAACGCCAAGACGATCTGCGATCACCTCGCGGTGATGCGTCCCGAGGCATGGCTCATGATCGGCCATTGTGGCGGCCTGCGTCCCAGCCAGCGGATCGGCGACTATGTCCTCGCCCACGCCTATCTGCGCGACGACCATGTGCTCGACGACGTGCTGCCGCCGGAAATTCCGGTCCCCGCCATTGCCGAGGTGCAGGTGGCGATGGCCCGCGCGGCGGAGATCGTGTCGGGCCAGTCGGGCGACGAGCTGAAACAACGCCTGCGCACCGGCACCATCGTCACCACCGACGATCGCAACTGGGAATTGCGTTTCAGCCGCTCGGCGCTGCGCTTCTCGCTGTCACGCGCGGTCGGCATCGACATGGAATCGGCGACGATCGCCGCGCAGGGTTATCGCTTCCGCGTCCCCTACGGCACGCTGCTGTGCGTCTCCGACAAGCCGCTGCACGGCGAACTTAAACTGCCAGGCCAGGCCAACCGTTTCTACGAACGCGCGATCAACGAACATATGCGCATCGGCATCGAGGCGTGCGAACAACTGCGACTGGAAGGCGCACGGCTCCACAGCCGCAAGCTGCGCGCGTTCAACGAACCGCCGTTCCGGTAAGCCGCTTCAATAATTCCACTGCAACTGGGTGCGCAGGAGGCTGCCCTCCGCGCGCCCGGTACGCCGCTCGTCGGCCTCGGCGCGGTCCATCTCGGCATAGGCGATCGTCAGTTCGAGCGGCGCGAACGGCTGGAATTCGATGCCCAGTTCGACTTCCTCGGTATCGAGCGGTGGGGCATTGAGCGCGGCTTTCCACCCGCCGCGATAGCGCTGCCAGCGGGCATAGGGCATGAACGGTCCGAGCGGGGAATGCTTCACCCGCGCCATCGCCTGGACATAGCCACCGCTCAGGTCCCGGTCGACGATGCGGCGCAGGCTGCGATCATATTCCGCCCCTCGCCCCCAGTTCCACTCGGCCTGCAACCCGAACGGCTTGGGGTACAGGATGGCATGAAGCGCCACGCGCTCCTCGGTGAACGGCGTGGCGCTGACCCCGCCGCTGCGCACTTCGGGCTGCACCCGGTTGTGCAGCGCCGATCCGCCCAACTCGACCACCTGTCCGCCGACCGCGAACGGCCATGTCGCCATCGCCGTCACCATCACCGCATCGTTGGTTTCCTCGCGATTGACCCCCTGCCCGTTGAACAGCCCCAGGCCAAAAGCCCCGTAATTGCCGAACAGTTTCTGACCATCGGCGTTCAGTGCGTCCCAGATCGCCTGGGTCCGCGCCGGGGTGTAATAAGCGATGACGCCAATATCGCGCTCGCTCGGCACCGCGCTGTTGATCGCATCCGCCCGGTCGAGCGTCAGGCGGTTGCCCGACGATTGCAGGTTTTCCCAGCCATAAGGAATTTTCGACTGGCCGAAGCGCAGCCGGAAACGCTTATCCTTGTCGAGAAACACATCGGCATAGGCGTCGCGCAACTGCACGAAGCTTTCGCGCCGCTCGCTGACCGACTGGTTGGCGACGTTCTGCGCGAAATCGGGCTGGAGGTAGAAGGATACCCGGTCGTTGAGATCGCCCTGCAACACCAGCCGGATGCGGCGGAAGGTGAAGCCGGTGTCGTCGCCGATCCCGCCGTCATGCACCGACCGCAGCCGGGCGATGCCGTCGGGCGCGGTGCGATCGCCGGAAATGATCTCGTTCAGCCGCAACTGGGTATAGCCGCGAACGCTGATCCGCTCATACCATGGCTTGCGCTTCGGTGCGGCGGGCGCGGCGGCAAGCTGTGGCGGGGGGGCAGAAACCACCGCCGGTGCTACAGTCGGAACGACGGCGACCGGTGCCGTGATCCGTGCCTGCTGCGCCTTCATTTCGGCGATGACCGCCTTCAACTCGTCGATCTGGCGCTGGAGTTCCTGCACCGTCTGCGCAGCGGCAGGCGGAGTGGCCATGAGCGATACGGCCAGGGTCGCCGGGAACAGATGCTTCATGGACCCGCGCCATGCCGTTGGGCACCGGCGCGGGTCAAGCGGTCAATATGACGTTGGCGTTACAGTTACATGTGCAGCGTGCGGCCGTAGGCGCCCAGCACCGATTCGTGCATCGATTCCGAAATCGTCGGATGCGCGAACACCGTCTCGGTCAGCTCCTTCTCGGTCGTCTCGAGCTGGCGGGCGATGACATAGCCCTGAATCATCTCGGTCACTTCCGCGCCGACCATGTGCGCGCCGAGCAGTTCGCCGGTCTTGGCATCGAACACCGTCTTGACGAAGCCTTCCGCCTCGCCGAGCGCGATCGCCTTGCCGTTGCCGATGAACGGGAATTTGCCGACCTTGACGGTGTAGCCGGCTTCCTTGGCCTTCGCCTCGGTGAAGCCGACGCTCGCCACCTGCGGACGGGCATAGGTGCAGCCGGGGATGTTGTTCTTGTCCATCGCGTGCGGATGAACGTCCTTGTTGCCCAGCGCCTTGGCGATCGCCTCGGCGGCGATCACGCCCTCATGGCTCGCCTTGTGCGCCAGCCACGGGGCACCGGTCACGTCGCCGATCGCCCAGATGCCGTCGACGTTCGTCTTGCCATAGCCATCGGTCTTGATGTGGCCGCGCTCGGTTTCGATCTTGAGCGCTTCCAGCCCGATATTCTCGGTATTGGGAACGATGCCGATCGCGACGATCGCATGGCTGAACTCGGCCTGTTCGACCTTGCCGTCCGGCCCCTTGATCGCGGCCTTGACGCCCAATGCGGTCGCTTCGAGTTTTTCGAGGCCCGACTTGGTCCTGATCGTCATGCCCTGCTTGGTCAGCGCCTTGTGCATGAACTCGCTGACCTCGGCGTCCTCGACCGGCATGATCCGGTCGAGCATCTCGACGATGGTCACGTCCGCGCCCATGTCGTTATAGAAGCTGGCGAATTCGACACCGATTGCGCCCGATCCGATGACGAGCAGCTTGGTCGGCATTTCGGGCGGCACCATCGCGTGGCGATAGGTCCATATCTTGGAACCGTCGGCCTTCGCGAACGGCAGATCGCGGGCGCGGGCACCGGTCGCGACGATGATGTGCTTGGCTTCGAGATCGGTCTTCTTGTCGCCCTGCGCGACGGTCAGCTTGCCCTTGGCCGTAATGGTGCCGATGCCCTCATGCACCGTCACCTTGTTCTTCTTCATCAGCCCCTTGACGCCGGCATTGAGCTGGCCCGCCACTTTGCGGCTGCGGTCGACCACCTTGTTCAGATCGAACGCCGGCTTCTCATTCGACAGGCCGTATTGCGCGGCGTGCATCATGTAATGATAGATTTCGGCCGAGCGCAGCAGCGCCTTGGTCGGGATACAGCCCCAGTTGAGGCAGATGCCGCCCAGCCGCTCGCGCTCGACGATCGCGACTTTCAGGCCCAACTGGCTCGCACGGATCGCCGCGACATAGCCGCCGGGGCCGGACCCGAGCACGATGAGGTCGTAAGATTCAGCCATCACTTTGCCTTTATGCTCGATGCTGCCCGGTCGAGCAGCGTGATCCAAGAAATGAAATTCAGGCGTCGATCGGCCTGGGTTTGCGGTCCGCGTCGATCGCGACGAACACGAATCGCGCCTGCGTCACCCGGTCAAGCGCCTCGCCGAAGCGGTCGCGACGCCATGCCTCGACCTCGATCGTCATCGACGACCGGCCGACCTTTATCAGATCGGCATAGACCGACACTTCGTCGCCGACCGCCACGGGGGCGTAGAACTGCATCGCGTCGACCGCGATCGTCACCGCCCGCCCCTTTGAATGGCGCGCGGCAACGAGGCCGGCGGCCATGTCCATCTGCGACATGATCCAGCCGCCGAAGATGTCGCCATAGGGATTGGTGTCCGCCGGCATCGCGGTGACGCGGAGCGCGGGCTGGCCGGTCGGCGGCGTGGCGCTGTTCTCAACCATCGCGGTCCGCTCCCTTCGCCCGTTCCTCGGCGATCGCGCGCTGCACCTGCCGCATGCCCAGCAGCGCGACGACCGCCATCGATACCCATGTCACCAGCCAGATGTCGCGCCGACCCAGCGGATAGGACCACGCCGACAGCGACCCGATCGCCCATGCCGCCGCGAGTCCCGCGACGGCAGCGACGATCTCGGTCAGCAGCCGGGCGCGCACGGTCAGGCGATCAGGCCCAGCGGCGATTCCACCAGTGCCTTGAACAGCTTCAGCATCTCGGCACCGTCGGCACCATCGATCGCCCGGTGATCGAAGCTGCCGGTCGCGGTCATCACCGTCGCGACGCCCAGCGCGTCGTCGACGATGTACGGCCGCTTCTCACCGGCACCGACCGCGAGGATCATGCCCTGCGGCGGGTTGATGACCGCTTCGAACTGCTTGATGCCGAACATGCCCATGTTCGAGAGCGACGCGGTGCCGCCCTGATATTCCTCGGGCTTCAGCTTGCCTTCCTTGGCGCGACGGCCAAGGTCCTTCATCTCGGTGCTGATCTTCGCCACGCCCTTGTTGGCGGCGTCGCGGATGATCGGGGTGATGAGGCCGGTCGGCGTCGACACCGCCACCGACACGTCGGCGCGGCTGTACTGCACCATTTCGTTGCCGAGGAAGGTAACGTTGCACTTCGGGCTGTTTTCCAGCGCGACGCCCAGCGCCTTGATAAGCAGGTCGTTGACCGACAGCTTCACGCCGCGCGCATCGAGCGACTTGTTCAGATCGCCACGCAGCTTGAGCAACGCATCCAGACGGATGTCGACCGTCAGATAGATGTGCGGCACCTGCTGCTTCGATTCGGTCAGGCGACGCGCGATCGTCTTGCGGATGTTCGACAGCTTCTCGACCGTGTGCGGGATCGAATCGTCGAACCACACGGCGGCGGGCTTGGGCGCTTCGGCGGCGGGCGCCGGTGCGGCTGCGGCGCTCGGCGCGGGAGCGGACACGGCGGCTTCGGCCTTGGGCGCGGTCTTTTCGCCGGGCTTGGCGCTTTCGACATCGGCCTTGACGATACGGCCGTTCGGGCCGCTGCCGGTCACGTCGGACAGGTCGAGGCCCTTGTTGGCGGCGATCCGGCGGGCGAGCGGGCTGGCCTTCACGCGACCGCCATCGCCCTGCGCCGCGCCGGCACCGGCGGGACGGCCATGATCCGACGTGCCGGCGGGCGCGGGCTGCGCCTCGCTGCCGGTCTTGTTGGGATCGGTGGCGTCGGGCTTGCCCTTGAACTGGTCATCGGCGGGCTGCGGCGTTGCCGACTTGGCGGGAGCGGCGTCGACTGCCGAAGCGTCCTCGCCCTCTTCGAGCAGGATGGCGATCACCGCGCCAACCTTCACATTGTCGGTCCCTTCGGCGATCAGCACCTTGCCGATCACGCCTTCGTCGACCGCCTCGAACTCCATCGTCGCCTTGTCGGTTTCGATTTCCGCCATGATGTCGCCGGATTTGACGGTATCGCCTTCCTTCACCAGCCATTTGGCCAGCGTCCCCTCTTCCATCGTGGGGGACAGGGCGGGCATCTTGATCTCGATCGGCATGGGGCAGATTGGTCCTCTCAGGCTCGTCGCGCCTCTTCGCCGCCGGGCGCGTCCGGGTCAAGCCCTGCGCGCCGTCTTGCGTGAGCGGCAGGGTCGTGCGCATGAATATCGGCTTAAGGGGAGCGATGGATGCGGACCTATCTGGTGGTGGTCGACGAGAACCCGGAAAGCGCGGTCGCGCTGCGCTTCGCCGCCCGCCGCGCGGTGAAGACCAACGGCGGCGTCGAGGTGCTGGCGCTGGTCGAACCGCAGGAGTTCGCGCCGTGGGGCGGCGTGCAGGCGACGATCGAGGAGGAAGCCAAGGAACGCGCCGAGGCATTGTTGCAGGCGGCGGCGGGAACGCTGATCGCCGAATCGGGGCTGCAACCGCATCTGACCGTACGGATCGGTGATGGCGCGCGAATCGTGCGCGAGATGATCGCCGCCAATCCCGAGATCGCCGCGCTGGTGCTGGGCGCCGCCGCGACCGGTGCGCCCGGACCACTGGTCAGTCATTTTTCGGGCACCGATGCCGGCGCGCTGCCGGTGCCGGTGATGATCGTCCCCGGCAGCCTCGACAGCGACGCGATCGACCGGCTGAGCTGATTCGTTCGGGCGGGGTTCAGGTAGAACCGCTGAAGATGAATGGTGGGAGATGCCGTGCGGGGGAGAGCCGCGGAACGCCATTCGCGCTCGATCCCCCGCAAGCTGCTGCTGTTTGCCGGAATTTCCGGCCGCATCCTCTATTATTATCAGCGCAGCGCTGGCGAGAGGTCCGTTAGCGCCACGCGCGCACAAAAAAAAGGGCCGGCGAAGCCGACCCTGAAAGTTTTTAGGAGAGGATGCCTGAAAGGCACAGTCGTTGTGCATCGCACGCGGTCCGTTAGCAATTGCAAAAAACGAAACCAAACATTCTATTTCTGCATCAACCCTAGTTCGATAGTAGGTTTTGGCATGCCATGGGTATCGCATGAAACCGGTTGAGCTTCGCGACGCGCGGCGGCATCCTGTTCAAATGCGCCACTTTCTCCTGCTGCCCGCCCTTGCCCTTTCGTTCCCTGCGATCGCCCGCGATGCCCCCCGCCCCGAACGGCTCCGTGCCGATGTGGCAACGCTCGTCGGATTCGGCACGCGGCACACCGCGTCGGACCCCGATCATGCGACCCGCGGGATCGGCGCGGCGCGGCGCTGGTTCGCCGATGCGCTGACCCGGATTGGCAGCACCTGCGGCAATTGCATCACCGTCGCCAATATCGCGCGGGGCTTTTCGGGACCGCGCGCGCCGAACGGGGTAAACGTCGTCGACGTGCTGGGCTTTCAGCAGGGTCGCGATCCGAAACGAGTCGTGATCGTGATGGGCCATATCGACAGCCGCGTCAGCGACGTGATGAATGCGACCAGCGACGCGCCCGGTGCCAACGACGATGCGTCGGGCGTGGCGCTGGTGCTGGAGACGGCACGCATCCTGTCGAGGGAAAAGTTCGACGCGACGATCGTCTATGCCGCGCTGTCGGGCGAGGAACAGGGGCTGTGGGGCGCGCAACTCCTTGCCGACACCGCGAAGGAACGTGGCTGGACCGTTACCGCGGTGCTCAACAACGACATTGTCGGCAATACGATCGGGCAGGACGGCCGCCGGATCGCCGACCGGGTGCGGGTCTTTTCCGAAGGGATTCGCGCGTCCGAATCGATCGAGCAGCAGATCGCGCGGCGTGCCGCCGGCGGCGAGGATGACGGCCCGTCGCGGGCGCTGGCCAAGACGGTGGATACGGTCGCCGCCACGTTGCCCGGCGGGCTCGATGCGTTTCTCGACCGGCGGCCCGACCGGTTCGGGCGGGGCGGCGATCATGAACCGTTCCTCAAACTCGGCTATCCGGCGGTCCGCTTCTCGGTCGGGGTCGAGAATTACGATGCCCAGCATCAGGACCTGCGCCGCGACGGCACCCGTATTTATGGCGATACGATCGACCGGATGGACTTTCCCTATCTGGCGAAAGTGACCGCGCTGAACGTCGCGACGATCGCCCGGCTGGCCGCCGCCCCGGCGGCACCGGCCACCGCGTCGATCGAGGGGGCGCTGGCGACCGATACGACGGTGCGCTGGGCCGCGGTGCCGGGTGCGGCGGGCTATCGCATCCGCTGGCGGCGCAACGACGCGCAGGACTGGCGCGAAAGCCACGACGTCACCGGCACCGAGGCGGTGCTCAAGGGCGTGATCGTCGACGATCATTTCGTCGCAGTATCCGCGCTGTCCGCATTGGGTGCGGAGAGCATCGCGACCTTCGCCGGGCGGGGCAGCCGCTGAACGGCCGCCCCGCCCGCCCGGTCAGCAGCGGCAGAGCGTCTTGGACGGCCGCGCGCGATAGGTCGCGCGGCGCTTGACGGTGCGTGGGCTCGAATAGGTCACGATCTCTTCGGTCGTGGTCGTCGTGGTGACGGTGGGCGAACCGACCGTGACCGTCGTCACCGTCGCCGGCGGATAATAATAGCCGTTTGCGACATAGCCGCCCGCCGCGCCATAGCTGCTGGTCGTGGTGGTATAGCCACCGACCTGCGGATGCGTTTCGACATAGCCGCCGCGCACCGGGCCGCGTTCGACATAGCGGCGCTCGACCCGGCGGTCGTACGACCGGCCGATTGGCTGCACCTGTTCGCGTGGGGGCGCATAGACAACGTCGGGCGCGCCGCGATCGTCGTAATAGCCGTCGTCGGGGGCAACCGGCACGTCGTCGCCCAGCACGGCATAGGGCGCGCCATATTCGGGCGGCGGCGGGGGCATGCGGCGGCCGCGATCTTCCGCGCGGTCGATCGCGGTGCCGGCCAGCGCCCCTACCCCCGCGCCGAGGATCGTGCCGCCCAGCCGGTTGCCGCGTCCAGCGATGACGTTGCCCGCCACCCCGCCGACGACCCCGCCGATCACCGCACCGCCGACGCCGTTGTCGCGGCGGGTGACGACGCGCTCACCCTCGTACCGGTCGTCGTAATAGCGATCGTCGCGGACATAGCGTCCGTCGTCGCGTGCATCCCAGTCGATGCCGCCGCGATAGTCGTACACCCGGCCATCGCGATCGGCGAGCACGGCGTCGTCATAATAGCGATACCAGCCATAGCCCGCCTGCGGCTGGGCGAGGCCGTAGGTCGACCAGTCCTGGACATAAAAGCTCGGCGCGACCCAGTAGCGCGGCATGATCCAGCCGCGCGCCGGCTGGCGATAGGCGTTCCAGCCGCCCGGCGCGTAATGGCCGCCGTACCAGCGCCCGCGCACCTTGCCGCCCCAGCGCGGACCGGGCAGATTCACGCGCGGATGGCCGCCGGGCACCATGCGGGGCGCATGCCCCCGCTGGCCATGGGCGACGACCTGCGCATCGGCCACGCCGGTCGGCAGGGCGGTCGCGGCGGCAAAGGCTATGGTGGCGGCGATCAACGGCGTGCGCATCGGCCAAACGGCTCCCTGATTGGCTGCGGGCTGGAACCGCCCGCGAATATGGTTGCCGAAACCTTACCACGCGCGCCGGTTCCCCGCCAACGCGGCAAACGTCGCGGCGATCGTCCCGCCTTGGAGCAATCAGGCGATGCGCGGGGCCAGCATCGCTATCAGCGCCTCGCACCCCGCCTGATCGGCCGCATCGAACCGGCCAGCGACCGGGCTGTCGAGGTCGAGCACGCCGACCAGCCGGTCGCCGACCACGATCGGCACGACCAGTTCGGCGCGGCTGTCGGCGTCGCAGGCGATATGGCCGGGGAAGGCGTGGACGTCGGGCACCAGTTGCGTCGTGCGGTTGGCGGCGGCGGTGCCGCACACCCCCTTGCCCAGCGCGATGCGGATGCACGCCGCCTTGCCCTGAAACGGCCCCAGCACCAGTTCGTCGTCGACCAACCGGTAGAAGCCCGACCAGTTGAGGTCGGGCAGATACTGCATCAGCAACGCCGAGGCATTGGCCATGTTGGCGATCGCGTCGCCCTCGTCGGCGGTCAGCGAATCGAGCGCCGACAGGAGATCGCGGTAGAGGTCGGCCTTGTCGGCGGCGGAGATGTCGAACTGGTACATGGCCGCGATGTAGGGGTGCGGGGTGGCGGGGCCAATGGTGTCAGTTGTCGCGGCTGCGATCGAAACGCCATTTGCGGATGGCTTGCACCAATGCCGTAACGACAAGACCTCCGGCGAAGATCGTCCACCATGAGTCCATGCCTTTCGATATTAAGATCAACGCGGCGCCTATCAGGCCCAGAACCAGTTGACCGTAGGTCATCTCTTCCAGGGCCCGGCGGCGCATCTCCGCTTTCGACCGGGGCAATCCCATGACGAGGCGGCGCTCCAACGCCCGTGCCGGGGCTGCCCATGCCAAATAGCCGGCCCCAAGGCAGAGCGTCAGGATGCCACCGACGCCGATGCCGATAACAGTCTTTTGGATTCCTTCATCAGTATCCGGGGCGATCAGCACAGGAACGACGCATAACAGGACCGTCGCGACCAGCAGCGCCCAAACGATATGTTTCACGCGCCGCACGAAATCCGCCGCGAACGCATCGCGTTCGATCGCGGTGACGCGGATCGGCGGCTCCTTCATGTTCTTGCGGAAAAGATAATCGCGACCCTCCACCTCGAACTGGTCGAGGAACAGCGATCGCATCCGCTCCAGATGGCGTTTGAAGAACATCGCTGACGCATATCGGGTTCGCGCCTTGCAGGACAGCGCCGTTCCGCCGTCCCTCAATCCATCCGCACCTTGCCGCGCCCGGCCTTCACCTGTGCCCGGCCCTTCTTGCCCTCCACCCGGCGGACCTGCGAGGCCTTGGTCGGTTTGGTCGGGCGGCGTTTCTTGGGTACGATCGTCGCTTCGCGGATCAGCGCGAACAGGCGTTCGCGCGCCTCGCGCCGGTTCAGCTCCTGCGAGCGCGAGGCGTCGGCGCGCAACGTCAGCACGCCGTCCTTGCTCAGCCGCGATCCGGCGAGCGTGGCGAGACGCAGCTTCACCGCGTCGGGCAGGCCGGGCGAGGCCATGACGTCGAAGCGCAGCAGCACCGCGCTGTCGGTGGTATTGACGTGCTGCCCGCCCGGCCCGGAGGCGCGGGTAAAGCTTTCCTCCAGCTCGCCGCTGTCGATCGCGATGGCGCGGGTGATCGCGATGCGCGGCACCTACCCCTCGTCGAAGCCGGCGGCGACGAAGCTTTGCGGCCATGGCGCGGTCACGTCGATCGCGGGCTTGTTGTCGCGCGGCACGACCAGCCCGGCGGCGTGGAGCAGCATGAGCCCCTCGCCCCGGCCATAGACCGGGTCGCCCGCGACCGGGCAGCCCAGCCCTTCGGCCATATGCACGCGGATCTGGTGGGTGCGCCCGGTTTCGGGGAACAGCGCCACCAGCGCGCGCCCGTCGATGGTGCGCAGCAGCCGCCAGTTGGTCCGCGCCGCCTTGCCCCGCGGATCGCCGACCATGCGCCAGCCGTCCTCGACGCTGCTGACCTTGGCCAGCGGCAGGTCGATCTCGCCGGATTCGGCGTCAGGCACGCCGTCCAGCACGGCGAGATAGCGTTTCGTCACCCGGCCCTGTTCGAACGCCTGCTGGAAGCGGGCATGCGCCTTCGGGTTGCGCGCCAGCAGCAGGCAACCGCTGGTATCGCGGTCGAGGCGGTGGACCGGCGTGGGTTCGCGCTGGAAGGTGAAGCGCAGTTCATCGGCGCGCCCGGCGATGCTGGGCGAACCGTCGCGCGGGGGATCGACCGGCAGGCCGGCGGGTTTATCGAGGACGATCGCTTCGCCATCGATGAACAGGACAAGGTCATCGAGCATTTCGTCTCCTTGCCATCCTTGGCCGTACCATGCCAGTGGTTGCCCGAGGCGAGAGGATGCGACCCGGGAGAAACTTGTGCGTCGTTCGCTGCCTGTCCTCGCCTGCTTGATGCCCATTGCCTGTACGCCGGTGGCGACGCCGCCTGCCGTACCGCCGGTCGTGGTGCCCATAGCGACGCCGACCCCGGTCGTGCCGCCGGTGGTGATGGTGCCACGCCAAGTGGTGCAACCGGTCGCGCTGTGCGGGCGGGGCATGGTGCAGCCGGGTGCCGACGGGCGGCTGTTCAACCACTTCGCCTATCCCGACACGCCGGCGAGCGCGCTGGTCGACGCGCCGGCGTCGCTCGGCGGCGGCAGTTGCAAGGTGCATCCGGCGATGCTGGTTGACCTTGGGCGGCTGCTGGCGGCGGCCGACGCCGATCCGGCGGTGCGCGGCACGCTGCGCGCGGTATCGTGCCACCGGTCGGAGGCGCTCCAGCGGCAGACCTTCTGCGGCGGAATCGGCCGTGACGGATCGGGCAGTTTTACCGAGCGGGCATGGGCCTCCGCGCCGCCGGGGCATAGCGAGCATGCCACCGGCTATGTCATCGATTTCGGGACCAGCACCTCGCGGGCATGCGATGCCGAGGCGTGTTTCGCCGCGACCCCGGCGGGGCGGTGGCTGCGCGCCAATGCGGCAAGCTTCGGCTTCGAAATGTCGTTTCCCGCGGGAAACCACCAGCAGGTGAAGTGGGAGCCGTGGCACTGGCGCTGGGTCGGCACGGCGGCGGCGCAAGCGGGTGCGCCGGTGGCGCGCGGCCTGTTCGCCGAAGCGCGGACGCGGTTTCCGGCCGAGCCGGGGGTGCGGTAGCGGGGCGTTTACCGAAGGTTGCGCTTCGGTTTTTCGGGCGGGCAGTTGGTTCGCGCGGAAACGCGGAGGGGGTGCGTTTCGGGGTTCGGTTGGTTCTTCTCCCGGGCGGTCGTAATGCCTGTGGCGCTGGCACGCGGAATCTGGATTCAGGATGAAACCGGGCGGGACGTACCCATGGCCTGAACCGTATCAGCATGCAGCGATGCCGTTGCCAAACCCGTCACCCCGGACCCGCAGCGCCGCAATCGACACCGCTGGACGGGCGAACGCCATTGCCGGTGGAACGGTAGCCCCCGGAACAGGTCCGGGGTGACGACGGATAGAGATTGGAAAGATCCTCCGGGATCGTTGCATGTAGATCTTGGCCTGACATTTCGGCCCGGTCGCAGGACAGTGCTTGCCGGGGTGAGCGGCGGGTGCGAGCATGTCTTTCAACCTCAGGAGAAAACCGGTTGATCGGGGCTGCACTGTCGCTGATCCTTGGCGCGCAGGCCGCCGCCCCTGTCCCGCCCCGGCCGGTCGCTCCGGTGATTCGCCTGCCGCCGGCGGCTGCGCGCCGGCCGGTCGTATATGAGGACGTCGGCGGGCTGGTGGTGTTCCGCGTGCGGATCGCCGGGCGCGAGGCGTGGGCGCTGCTCGACAACCGGGCGGAACGCAGTTTCGTCGATCTGGGCTTCGCGCGCGCGGCGGGGCTGACGATCGATCCGCGCGCGTCGGTACGGGTCGATGCCGGCACCGCGCTCAATGGACAGCGGGTCGAGCGGGTGGCCGTGGCGGTCGCCGGGCAGTTCGCGGTGACGCTGCCGTCGATGACCGGAATCGATCTGGTGCCGATGTCGCGATCGATCGGGCGGCCGATCGCGCTGGTCGTCGGAGCCGATTTCTATCGCCGGTTCGCAGTCGCGACACGGCCGGGCGCGCGCACGATTGCGTTCCTGCCGGGCGGGACGGTCGAGCGCACGGCGCGCGCGGTCGATCTGCTCGACGCGCGGCCGCGTATCGCCATCACGCTGGGCGGCAAGCGGATGATCGTGACGGTCGATACCGGGCTGAGCGGCGCGCTGATCCTGACGCCGGCGGCATGGGCGCGGCTGGGTATGGCCGATGCCGCATGCGAGGACAGCAGCTTCCGCACCGGCGACGGCCGCGCGCGAACCGGGCGGCTGTGTACCGGACCGGCAGTGAGCGTCGGGCCGCTGGCGCTGCCCTCGACCCGGGTGTTCATCGACGCGGTCGACGGCGCGAACGGCGACGGGCTGATCGGCATGGGTCTGCTCGGGCTGGCCGGGGGGATGACGCTCGATGTCTCGGCGCGGAAACTATGGCTGGTGCCGCCGGGGGAGATGGTACGGTAGCGGGCTTGCCCGGACGGGTCGTTTGGCTGACGCTGAACGCGACGACATCTGGCCCGGATATGGGATGCACGACGATTCTTCCGGCACGATCCCCAGGGTCGTCATGGACACCTCCGTCTTACCGGTGGCCGAACAATTTGCCTATTGGGCGGCGCATACGCGCGGTGCGCGGCTGTCTCAGCCCGAACCCGGCCCGTTTCTATGCCGGGGCGACATGTGGAACCTCGGCGCGTTGCAGATGACGCTGGTCGACGTCGATCCGTTCGTCGCGGTGCGCGACCGTGCGCTCGTCAACGCGGTCGACGCCGATTACATTCAATATTGCCAGTTGCTCGACGGTACGATGACCTTCGAGGCCGATGGCGCGACGGCGGTGCTGACCGCCCCCGCCGCCTTCCTGCGCGACTCCAGCCGGCCAAGCACCGTGACGGCGACCCGCACCCGCTGCCTCATCCTGTATTTTGCGCGGGGGTTTCTTGAGGAAGTGACCGGTCCGATCGATTTCCAGGGGCCGCTGCCTCCCGTTGCCGAGCTGACGCTGCTGCGCGATGTCGGTGTCGGGCTGGTCGGCTTTTTCCCCAACGCGGCGGCGAGCGCCGCGCCGCTCTATGCGGCGATCCTGCGCGATCTTGCCGCCGCCGCGATGCTGCGCGCCGGGGCGATCCAGCGTACCGGAACGTCGTCGCTGCTGGCCGCCGCGAAGGATCATGTCGCGACGCAGCCGCCCGGAACCCTGTCGATCGAGGGCATCACCGCCGCGCTGGGGGTGTCGCGATCGGTGGTGTATCGCCTGTTCGAGCGCGATGGCGGCGTGCTTGCCTATGATCGCATGCGCCGGCTGCGCGCGCTCCACCGGGCGGTGTCCAACCCGCGCAACACCAGCACGCTGGCCGAGCTTGCCCGGCGCTATGGGTTTCGCGACCCGGCGGCGCTGTCGCGCAGTTTCCGCAAGGCGTTCGGGGCGACGCCGGAAGCGGTGCGGCGGCGACACGCCGATTTCGTGCCGGGGTCGGCGAGTTCGGCGCCGTTCGAGATTCGACGGGCATTCGATAGCTTCGAGTAGTATCGGCTGGTTGTCGGTGACGCCGGAATTATCGGCGCGGGGTTTGCGGACGTTGAGTGGATCGCCGCTTCGTGGCAACCTTCGCAAACGGCAATCGGACCAGCATCAACCCTATTGGACGGCGAAACTGCGCTTCGCGCGATGTGCGCTTAACGATCCCGCCACGCCTGACGATTGGGCCGATGCGGTTCGGCAAGCCGTCCGCTAACGCTCAATTTCGGACATGAGGCTACCTCTCGCTCGAAGGTGGCTCGGCGGCAAACCCCACATCTTTGAAACCCGCCATCTGTAGCGTGTATATCGCGCCACCCAAGCATCGGTAAGGCGTTTCCGTTATATTGGCATCGATATGGGCTCGCCGCCCTAACCTCGCTTCCGGTCGCGCGATCGCCAGTAACTCGTCCGTGGTGACTTTGCGTCTGTTTACTTCGATGCTGCACGCCGTTGCAGGACCTCGAACGATCACATTGAACGGCACTGTCGTCGTGCGGCTTGCGCATCCCGCTCCGGCCATCAGAAAAGCGGCCGCCGTTGTTCGCCAGAATGATAGCTTCATACCCCAACGATGCCGAAGCAGTGTCCGTGGTGCAACACCGCTACCCACCAAACTCCGCCGTTCGCACGACAGCGGCACGGTCGGTCGCGCCAAGAAATTCCTGTGGCGCACCACCGGTGTAGCGCTTTGACGCGGCTACGCGATGCCGTGGAACCAGCCTGGTTCGATCGGGACCGACCCCCTTACTCGAACAAGGGCCGCTCACGCGATCAGGCGTAGCGGCACTTCGACCGGCAGCATCGGGGTCGGCAGCGTTCGGAACCCCGGGCGGGCGAACAGATAGCCCTGCATGTAGCGCACGCCCATGGCGCGCAGCGCGCCATATTCCTCGCGGGTTTCGATGCCTTCGGCGACTACAGTGATGCCGAGGCGGTGGAGCATCGCGACCAGATATTCGGCGATGATCCGGCGCGGCTGGCTGGTATCGATGTCGCGGATCAATTCCATGTCGAGCTTGATGACATCGGTTTGCAGCCGGGCCAGCAGCGCGAGGCCGGCGTGGCCCGCCCCGAAATCGTCGAGCGCGGTGGCGAAGCCCATCCGGCGATAGGTATCGATGATATTGCCCAGATGCCCGGTGTCGCGGATTTCCTCATTCTCGGTGAATTCGAAGATCAGGCGATCGGTCGGGAAGCCCGCCGCAGCGGCGGTCTGCAACGTCAACTGGATACAGGCGACCGGCGAATAGACCGCGTTCGGCAGGAAGTTGATCGACAGTCGGGCACCGGTCGGCACGATGCCGGCGGCGACGGCCTGGGTGATCGCCGCCACCCGGCATTGCTGGTCGAACGCATAGCGGTTGGCGTCGGTGACGGTCGCGAGCACCGTTGCCGCCCCCTCGCCGTTCGGGCCGCGTACCAGCGCTTCATAGGCCCATGGCGTGCCGGTTTCGACATCGACGATCGGCTGAAACGCCATCGCCAGATCGAACTGGTCGGCGGCGTTTCGGCAGCCCTCGCAGCGGTTCATCGCAGGGTATCCATCCGGCGGTTCTGCGACGCCAATTCCTAATTTCCGGTATTTAACATATGTTATGCTTGCTATTGTCGCGCAGGGCGACCCGCGCGATCGGGGGGCAGGGGGCGGCCCGGCGGAGCGCCCCCTGCCCTGTCTTACCCGAAGACCTTGGTCGCGAGTTCGGCAATGCGCTTGCCCTGATGGCGGGCGCCGCCCAGCTCGATCTCAGTCGGCTGGCGGCTGCCGTCGCCCGCCGCGATGGTCGAGGCGCCATAGGGCGTCGAGCCGTTCACTTCGTCCAGTCCGCCATGGCCGTCATAACCATAGTCGAGGCCGACGATCGTCAGCCCATGGTGCAGCAGGTTGGTGATGATCGAGAACAGCGTCGTCTCCTGCCCGCCATGCTGGGTCGCGGTGGAGGTGAACGCGCCGCCGATCTTGCCGACGAGCCCGCCCTTGGCCCACACGCCGCCGGTCGTGTCCCAGAAGGCGGCCATCTGGCTCGACATCCGACCATAGCGGGTGCCGGTGCCGACGATAATCGCATCGTAGTGGGTCAGTTCGTTGGGATCGGTCAGCAACGCGTGATGATCGGCGACGACGAAGCCCGCCGACTTGGCGACCTCGTCGGGCGCGGTTTCACGCACGCGGCGCACATCCACCTCGGCCCCGCCGGCGCGGGCACCCTCGGCGATGGCGTCGGCCATCTTCGCGATATGACCGTAGGACGAATAATAGAGGACCAGAACCTTCGACATGCAGGCATACTCCCTTGGGAAAGACGTTGCTTATTCGGCGTCGACGAGAACGAGTTCGCTGTCCTCGATCGCGGTGATGGTAACGGTCTGCCCGCCCGAGAGCGCCGCCCCGTCGCGTGCCTGAAAGGCGACGCCGTCGATGGTGAACGCGCCGGTCGCGGCGACCAGATAAGCGTGACGCCCCGCCCCCACGCTATGTTCCACACTCTCGCCGGCACGCAGCGTGGCGCCGAGCACGCGGGCGTCGGCGCGGATGCGCAGCGCATCCTCGTCGTCCGCACCGCTGGCCAGCGTCACGAACTTGCCCGAGCGCTCGCCCTTGGGGAACGGCTTGGCTCCCCATGACGGGGTGCCGCCCTTCTGGCGCGGTTCGATCCATATCTGGAAGATGCGGGTCGTTTCGGGTTCGAGGTTGTATTCGGCGTGGCGCACGCCCGAACCGGCGCTCATCACCTGCACGTCGCCAGCCGACGTGCGGCCCTTGTTGCCCATCGAATCCTGATGGGTGATCGCGCCCGAGCGGACATAGGTGATGATCTCCATGTCCTTGTGCGGGTGCGGCGGGAAACCCGAATTGGCGGCGATCTCGTCGTCGTTCCACACCCGGATCGCGCCCCAGCCCATGCGGGCGGGATCATAATAGTTCGCGAAGCTGAAATGATGGCGGGCGTTCAGCCAGCCGTGGTCGGCGTGGCCGAGGCTGGCGAAGTCACGTTTGTCGATCATTCGAAGTCTCCTTGCTTGACGATCAAGATAGGCGGCGTGACAGTCGCGTAAACGGAAACGTCGGAAACCGATCGTTTCGGGAACGAGGAACATCCATGCGGCTGCCGGATTTCGAGGCGTGGGCGATGTTCGCCTGCGTGGTGGAGCATCGCTCGTTCAGCGCGGCGGCGGCATCGATCGGCGTGTCGAAGGCGACGGTGTCGAAGGCGGTCGCCCGGCTGGAGGTGTCGCTCGGCACCACCTTGTTCCACCGGACGTCGCGGCGGCTCGCGTTGACCGATGCCGGCCAGTCGCTGAGCGAGCGGGCGGCGCGGATATTGGCCGAGGCGCAGGGGGCGGAGGAACAGGCGCGCGATGCCGCCGCCGCGCCGACCGGTCTGGTGCGGGTGGCGGCGCCGATGTCGTTCGGCCTCGCCCATGTCGCCCCGGCGATCGCCGATTTCCTTGCGGCGCATCCCGGCGTCGAGATCGACCTGACGCTGTCCGATGCCAAGGTCGACATCGTGGCCGACGGGATCGACGTGGCGCTGCGCATCGCCGACCTGCCCGACAGTTCGCTGCGCGCGCGGCGGCTGGCCCCGGTGGCGATACGGATCGTCGCCGCGCCGGCCTATTGGGAGAAACACGGCCGACCGACGCATCCCGCCGACCTCGGCCATCATGCCTGTTTCGGCTATACCAACCTGCCCAACGCGATCTGGCATTTCCGGCAGGGCGCAGAGGAAGTGGCGGTCCGCCCGGCGGGGCCGCTGGCGACGAACAACGGCGAGGCGATGCTGCCGGCGCTGCGCGCGGGACTGGGCGTGGCGCGGCTGCCCGATTTTCTGGTCGATGCCGACATCGCCGCCGGGCGGCTGGAGCCGGTGCTGGAGGCATGGACCGGGGCCGGGGTGGCGTTGCACCTGCTGACCCCGCCCGGCACGCTCAGGCCCGCGCGGGTCGAGGCGCTGATCGAGTTTTTGTCCGAACGATTCCGGCGCTTATGCCAGTCACGTTAACCGCTCATCCTAACGAATCGTTCTGGCTTAAGCGGAAATTAACCTTTTGCCTTCAGAAAGGTTTACAGTAATTGTTCTCGCTTGCGCGCCGACAGGGAAGAGCGTGCCGCGAAACGGGGGACTGCCGGATGCGCGTGCTGCTGATCGAGGACGAGCCGACGACCGCCAAGGCGATCGAGCTCATGCTGACCACCGAGGGTTTCAATATCTATACGACCGATCTGGGCGAAGAAGGCCTCGATCTGGGCAAGCTGTACGATTACGACATCATCCTGCTCGACCTGAACCTGCCCGACATGCACGGCTATGACGTGCTGAAGAAGCTGCGCGTGGCGCGGGTGCAGACGCCGGTCCTGATCCTGTCGGGCATCGACGAGATGGACAGCAAGGTACGCTCGTTCGGCTTCGGCGCCGACGATTACGTGACCAAGCCGTTCCACCGCGAGGAACTGATCGCGCGCATCCATGCGGTGGTGCGCCGGTCGAAGGGCCATTCGCAGTCGGTGATCCGCACCGGCAAGCTGGCGGTGAACCTCGATGCCAAGACGGTCGAGGTCGACGGGTCGCGCGTCCACCTGACCGGCAAGGAATATGCGATGCTCGAGCTGCTTTCGCTGCGCAAGGGCACGACGCTGACCAAGGAAATGTTCCTGAACCACCTGTACGGCGGCATGGACGAGCCCGAGCTGAAGATCATCGACGTCTTCATCTGCAAGCTGCGCAAGAAGCTCAGCACCGCCTGCGATGGCGAGAATTACATCGAAACGGTGTGGGGCCGCGGCTACGTGCTGCGCGAGCCCGACGAGATGGGTGAGGCGGCGGTCGCCTGAGACGGCAACCGCCGGCCGCGCCGCCGATCACCGTTTGCCGGTAATCTGGCCAATGAGCGAAAAGGAGTGTTTTTCGGGAGTCTGGCCCGTGATCGAAAACAGCACCGCGGTTTCGGCGAACATGGGCCCGAAGAAAGTGCCGGATACCTGGAGCTGACCGGTGGAGCCGCTCGGTACGTCGCGGTAGAAGGCGTCTTCATACAGCGGGATCGTCTGGCTGAAGGTTCCCAGCGACAACTCGGGCAGGTTTGTGTCACGCGTCGGCGTTCCCTTGAGCGTCACGCTGACCGTGACCTGCCGCTGGACCGGATCGAAAGCGATCGAACTCTCGCTGATCGACATATTGTATCCGCGCGATACCGTAGGGCTTTCCGTGACCGAGGCAATACCCGTCACCCGCCCCGTAATCTGGATCACCGACGTGGGCTGGTCCGTCGTCAGAGTCGGGGCACCGTACAGGCAGCCGTAGGAATAACCGTCGCTTCCTCCGGTAGAGCGCCGATAGAGATCGAGCCGGCCGACATAATCGTACAGCTGCTGGTTGATGCGTAATGGGCGCAGCGACAGGACCGTCCGCTCGGTTCCGTCGAATGGCAGCGAATATTCCCGTACCGGAAGGTCGATGCCGGGCGTGCGGTCGGCCGCTCCGAAGGTCAGACGACCACTCCAAGGGCTTTCGACAATCTGAACATCGTTGACCAGATCGCCAAGCAGTCGGACGCCGTCGCCCAGACCGAGTAGCCTAAGCCCGACACGCGGATCGTTGCAGATGGCGGAATACTTCGTCGGCACGGCGGCTTCCGCGATCTTGGTGTAGAGCGCGGCGGGCGATGGCGAGGGTGACGGCGTAGGGGTCGGCGTAGGCGATGGCGGCGGACCCGACACCGTCCCGCCCCCGCTGCTACCGCCCGCACCGCCGCAGCCGACAACGAGCAATGCCGCCGCCGCAACCATCATCATTCGCATTGCAACCCCCGGTCCTCGTTTGGTTCGGCGTACCAGAAACTGCCCGCGTCGGCCACCGCCGGTCCGCCGGGCACTAAACGTCAGCGGCGGGCGATCGCCGCGCCCATCGCCAGCCGTTTGCCGTTGGTGATGATGACGCGGTCGCCGAGTTTCACCGCCGCGAACAGCTTGCGGGCGAAGGCGGTGGGGACACCGATGCAGCCATGGGTCGCGCCGCCGGGCTGCACGTCGCTGCCGTGGATCGAGATGCCGTCGTTGGTCAGCCGGAGCATGTACGGCATCGGCGCGCCGTAGAGGTTGCTGACATGGTCGGCGTCCTTCTGAGTGATCTTGAGCGCGCCGAGCGGCGTGGGTTTCCAGTCGGCGCCGTACAGCACGACCGCCGTGCCAATCTCATAGCCGTCACGGAAGATCGAGAGGACTTGTGCGTCCAGATCGACGGTGATGACGATCGGGCCGGTTTTGGGCGCGGCGCTTTCGTCCCACAGCCAGCGGCCGTGGGTGAACGGACCGTCGATGGTCAGGATGTGGCGGACGACCATCGCCTCGGGCGCGGGAGTCGCGGCGGGGGTCGGCGTCGGGCGGATGGTCGCCGGAGTCGGGCGGGCGGACGGCGTGGGCGTGACGCGGATGACCGGCAGCGGCGGGGCGGCCGGTGCGGCGGGGTGCGCGCCAATCAGCATCAACGCTCCCCCCGCCGTCGCGCCGATCGCGCCCAGCAGCAGCGTCACTCCCAATGCGGTTCGCAGCTTCGCGGCCATGGGCAGGTCCTACCCCGGATCGGGCGCGGGTACACCCGTGGATTCGGGGGCGTTCCGCGATGGGACAGAGTCGGCGTTGGCCAAGTCGAGCCTGACGTCATCCCGGCGACAAAGCGTGGCAGGAAGCGCTTGAGGCTCCAGCTTTCGCCAAAGGGACGATTGGCTGCGCAGAGAGGCCGGACGGCGACCCCTTACCGCCCCGCCGCCACCTCCGGCTTGTCCTTGAGCGGCCATGCCCTGTAGCCGCCGACCCAGGTTTCGAGCACCTTCGTCGCGCGGAGTTCGGCCGGGGTCGCCGCCACCGGATCGCGGTCGACGACGAGGAAATCGGCCTTTTGTCCGGGCAGCAGCGAACCGAAGCGTTGTTCGGCGAAGCCGGCATAGGCCGCGTCCTGGGTAAAGGCCTTCCACGCCTGTTCGCGCGTCACCCGCTCTTCGGGGCGCCATCCGCCCGGCGGCTGGCCGTTGGCATCCTCGCGGGTGAAGGCGGCGGCCCAGCCGACGAACGGGTTCGGGCTCTCGACCGGATAGTCCGAGCCGAACGCCAGCCGCCCGCCGCCCCGCAGCACGGTCGCCCACGCATAGGCCCCTTTGAGCCGCGCCTCGCCCAGCCGTGCCTCGGCCATGGTGCGGTCGCCGGTAGCATGGACCGGCTGCATCGAGGCGATGGTGCCGTTGCGCCCCAGCGCGGGGAGGTCGGCGGGGTCGATGACCTGCGCATGTTCAATCCGCCAGCGGCGATCGTCCTTGTACGACGAGGCGATCTCGGCGATCGCGTCGAGCACCTGCCGGTTCGCCTGATCGCCGATCGCGTGGATCGCGAGCTGGAAATTGTCCATCGTCGCGCGGCTCATGACGTTGAGCAACGTGGTATCGCCGATGAACGAAAGGCCCCGCTGGCCCGGCGCGTCGCTGTACGGCGCTTTCAGCCATGCCCCGCGCGAGCCCAATGCGCCATCGGCGTAGAGCTTGATCCCGCCCATGCGCAACCGGTCGCCGTAAAGCCACGGCGTCGGTCCCGATCCGGCCACGCTCAGCGCGGTGTCGAGCCCCATGCCATAGCTCATGATCCGCACGCGCAACTGGCCGATGTCGCCCATGCGGCGGAACACCTGCCAGTCGTCGACGGTGGTGCCCATGTCGGCGGTGGCGGTGATGCCGTTCGACAGCAGCGTGTCCTGTGCTTTCAGAAACGCGGCGTTGCGTTCGCGCGGCGACGGTTTGGGCTTCGCGGCGTCGAACAGCGTCGCGGCGGAATCGACGAACACGCCCGAGGGCTGGCCATTCGCCAGCTCGATCCGGCCGCCGGGGGGCGACTTGGTCTGGGCGGTGATACCCGCCGCCTTGATCGCCGCGCTGTTGGCCCACACCGCATGGCCGTCGGCGCGTTCGAGCAGCACCGGCTTGTCACCGACCGCCGCGTCGAGTTCGGCGGCGGTCGGGAAGCGGCCGAGGCCCCATGCCTCCTGATTCCACCCGCCGCCGACGATCCACGGCCGGTTGCCGTTGGCACGCGCATAGGCGCGGATCGTCGTCTGCGCGTCGGCGAGCGAGCGGGTGGCCGACAGGTCGATCTCCAGCCCGCGATAGCCGAGCGCCATGACGTGGCCGTGCGCGTCGATCATCCCAGGCATAACAGTGCGCCCGCCCATGTCGGTGCGCCAGTCGGGGCGCTTGGGCGGCTTCTCGCCCTTGGGCACCAGCCGGACGACCTTGCCTTCCTTGTCGATGACGATCGCCGAGAAGCGGACGACCTGCCCCCGCGAATCGAGCGCGACGCCGTTGACGTTGTCGACGAGGCCGTCGGCCAGCGCAGGGGCGGCGGCGAGGAGCGCGGGGATCAGGAGCAGGCGCTTCACTTGGCCAGTCTCCGCACCAGCGCGCTGGTATCCTGTCGCCCGCCGTCCATCGCCTGTACCTCCGCATAGAATTGGTCGACCAGCGCGGTAACGGGCAGCGTCGCCCCCTGCCGCCGTGCCTCGTCGAGCGCCAGCCCGAGGTCCTTGCGCATCCAGTCGATCGCGAAGCCGAAGTCGAACCGGTCCTGTGCCATCGTCGGCCAGCGGTTGACCATCTGCCAGCTTTGCGCCGCGCCGCCGGAGACGGCGTCGAGGACCTTGTCCAGATCGAGATCGGCCTTTTGCGCGAAGCGCAGCGCTTCGGCGAGGCCGCCCAGGACGCCGGCGATGCAGATCTGGTTGACCATCTTGGTCGTCTGCCCCGCGCCCGCCTCACCGACATGGACGATGCGCTGGGCATAGGCGGCCATGATCGGCTCGGCGGCGGCGAAGGCCTGGCTGGAGCCGCCGCACATGATCGAGAGCTTGCCGTTCTCGGCCCCTGCCTGTCCGCCCGAAACCGGGGCATCGAGGACGAGCAGGCCGCTTGCCGTGCCGGCATCGGCCAGTTCACGGGCGATCGCGGCGGAGACGGTGGTGTGGTCGGCGAACAGCGCACCCGACGCCATCGCGGCGAACGCGCCGTCGTCGCCCAGCGTTACGGCGCGCAGATCGTCGTCGTTGCCGACGCAGGCGAACACCGCATCCGCGCCCTTCGCAGCGGCGGCGGGTGTGTCGGCGACGGTGCCGCCGTGCCGTTCCGCCCAAGCGTCCGCCTTGGCGCGGGTGCGGTTGTAGACGACCACCCGGTGCCCGGCGGTGACGAGATGCCCGGCCATGGGCGCGCCCATGACGCCGGTGCCGATGAATGCGATGGTTGCCATGGCGGGGGTTTAGGGGGTGTCGCGGATTCGCGAAAGGGGCCGTACGCCCAACCACAGCAACCTTTGCTATTGATAACGACTCGCATTGTCCTTAGAGGCAGCGCCGACCGTAGCGGCACGATGCCGACCGACGCAGGCAAGGATGCGCGGGCAGGAGGAACGGCACGAAATCGCGATACGGGGGCAGGGATTTGACGAGGCGTTTGGTTGCATGGGGTTTCGTCGCGCTGGCCGGACCGCTGCCCGCCGCCGCACAGGACGCCACGTTGATCGACGAGCTGCTGGTCGTCGGACGGCGCCATAGCATCCGCCCCGAAGTCGCGACCGGCGCGACGCGGACGCAGACCGCGATCGAGGACATTCCGCAGGCGATACAGGTCGTCCCGCGCGAGACGATCGACGAGCAGCAACTGCTGCGGCTGGCCGATGTGGTCGCCAATGTGTCGAACGTGCAGCCCGGCGGCACGCAGGGCAACCGGACCGAATTGTTCGTCGTGCGCGGGTTCGAGCTGTCGTCCTATGCGATCGACGGCATTCTTGCCAACCCGGCGCAGAACTTCACCGAAACGGTCCGCGACCTCGCCAATGTCGCGCAGGTCGAGGTGCTGAAGGGACCGGCGTCGGTCCTGTACGGGCGCGGCGAACCGGGGGGCACGATCAACATCGTCACCCGTCGCCCGGCCTTCACCTTCGGCATGGAAGGTCAGGTGCAGGGCGACGGCAACGGGCTGCGCCGGGTGCAGGCGACCGTGACCGGCCCGGCGAGCGAGGTGCTGGCGGCCCGGTTCAGCATCGCCGCGCAACGCAGCGGCAGCTTCCGCGATTTCCAGATCGACGGCAGCCGCGTGTTCTTCTCGCCCTCGATCGCATGGCGGCCCGATGCCGCGACCCGCGCCGATGTGGATTACGACTATACCGATCAGGTGACGCCGGGGGATCGCGGCCTGCTGGTCGTGAACGGCGCGGTGCGGGGGCCCGCGTCGCGCAGCTATGGCGAGCCATGGTCGCGCAATTTCGGGCGGCAGCACGGGGTACGCGGGCGGATCGAGCATGACCTGACCGACTGGCTGACGCTGCGCCAGATCCTGTCGCATCAACGCGGCGAGAGCGGGCGGACCGTCGCCGATTTCACCGGCTTCAACACCGCGCGCACGCTGTTGCAGCGGCGCGGCGTCCGCCAGTCGCAGACGGTGGCGACGACGACCAGCCAGAGCGAGGCGCTGTTCCGCTTCGATACCGGGCCGCTCACCCACCTGCTGCTCGCCGGGTTCGAGGCGGTCGATGCGCGCCGCACGACCAGCGAATGGCGCGCGCCGCTGGCATCGATCCGCGTCGCCGATCCGGTGCAGGGGGCGCTGCCCGGCACCTTCGCCTTCTTCCGCACGGTCGACGTGCGCGCGCGGTTCCTTGCCCCCTATGTCCAGGACCAGATCGGCATCGGCGACCACGTCGACATCGTCGCGGGCGTCCGCTGGGACGATGTCGACCAGACGACGACCACCGCCGGGATCGCCACCGCCGAGGACGGACGGCGCGCATCGCCCCGGCTGGGGATCGTGTGGCATGCCGTGCCGTCGGTCGCGCTCTATGCCAACTGGTCGACGTCGTTCCGCCCGCGCACCGCCGCGCAGGCCGACGGCGGCACCGCGCCCCCCGAAACCGGACGGCAGTATGAGGCGGGGATCAAGTTCACCCCCGTCGGCGGCCGCCTGATCGCCAGTGCCGCGATCTTCGACATCGTGAAGAACAACGTGGCCAGCGCCGATCCGGTCAACAACGGCTTCGTGATCGTCACCGGCCAGCAACGATCGCGCGGAGCCGAGGTCGACCTGAGCGGCGAGGTGCTGCCCGGATGGCGCTGGATCGTCGGGGCGGGCTATCTGGATGCCACGTTGACGCGCGATACGGTGATCCCGGTCGGCAACCGGTTGCGCGGGGTGCCGGAATGGAGCGGCAATCTGTGGACCACCTATCGCATCCCCGCCGGGCCGCTGGGCGGCGCGATGCTGGGCGGCGGCGCGATCCGCGTCGGCGCGCGGGCGGGTGATCTGGCCAACAGCTACTCGGTCCCCGGCTATACCCGCTTCGACTTGACGGCGGGCTATACCATCGCCGATCGATACCGGCTGGGCGTAGTGGTGCGCAACGTCACCGACCGCTTCTATGTCGAACAGCCGGTCGCGCTGACCACCAATTATCCCGGCAGCCCGCGCACCGTGTCCGCCACGCTGTCGATCGAATGGTGAGCCGGTTTGTCCGCCGCCTTTCCCCGCTGCGTCTAATCGGCTAGGCGCGGAACCCTATGGCTACCAACCCGATCGCTTCGCCCGCCCTGCCCCTTTCGCTCGACGATGTACGCGGCGCGGCGATGCGGATTTCGGGGTCGATCGTGCGCACGCCGACGCTCATCAGCCGCACCCTGTCCGAACTGACCGGGGCAACCGTCTATCTGAAGTTCGAGAATCTCCAGTTCACCGCCGCCTACAAGGAGCGCGGCGCGCTCAACACGTTGCTGCAACTGGACGAGGCGACCCGCGCCAAGGGCGTGATCGCGGCATCGGCGGGCAATCACGCGCAGGGCCTCGCCTATCACGGCAACCGGTTGGGGGTGCCCGTCACCATCGTGATGCCCAAGCCGACGCCGACCGTGAAGGTGATGCAGACGCAGAGCCACGGCGCGACCGTGGTGCTGGAGGGCGAGACGTTCGACGCGGCATACGACCATGCCCGCAAGCTGGAAGCCGAACAGGGGCTGACCTTCGTTCATCCGTTCGACGATGCGCGGATCATGGCGGGCCAGGGCACGGTCGCGCTGGAGATGCTGGAGGACGTGCCCGCCATCGACACGCTGGTCGTGCCGATCGGCGGCGGCGGGCTCATCAGCGGCATGGCGACCGTCGCCCGCGCGTCGGGCCGCGCCATCGAGGTGATCGGCGTGCAGGCCGAGCTGTTCCCGTCGATGTACAACCGGCTGCACGGCACGACGATGGACTGTGCCGGCGATACGCTGGCCGAGGGGATCGCGGTCAAGCAGCCCGGCGGCCTGACCGCGCAGGTGGTCGAGGCGCTGGTCGACGACATCGTGCTGGTCAGCGAACGCCAGTTGGAGGAGGCGGTCAGCCTGCTCGTCCAGATCGAGAAGACCGTGGTGGAGGGCGCGGGCGCGGCGGGGCTAGCCGCGCTGCTGGGGCACGGGGACCGGTTCAAGGGCAAGACCGTCGGCATCGTGCTGTGCGGCGGCAATATCGACACGCGGCTGCTCGCCAACGTGCTGCTGCGCGATCTGGCGCGGTCGGGACGGCTGGCGCGGCTGCGCATCCGGTTGCAGGACCGGCCAGGCGCGTTGTTCCACGTCGCCAAGATCTTTCACGAACAGGCGGTCAACATCATCGAGGTGTATCACCAGCGCGTGTTCACCACCCTGCCCGCCAAGGGGCTCATCACCGACATCGAATGCGAGACGCGCGACCGCGCCCATCTCGACCGGCTGGTCGAGGGACTGCGCGATGGCGGGTACGAGGTCAGCACGGTGGAACTGGCATAGCGGGCGGGGCGATGTTTGCTTCTCCCCTCCCTGACAAGGGAGGGGTTGGGGGTGGGTCGGTTCGAGGAAGGCGCGACGTTCCCTCGCGTGCCTACCCACCCCCGACCCCTCCCTTGTCAGGGAGGGGAGAAACGGGACTGACGGCGCGCCGCATCATCCAAAGGGACCACCGGCGTGACGATTAACCGTCATTGATGCTCAAGCCGCTTTTCACGATGCGGCTTCCGCGCCATATCGGCGTTCGACACCATTAGCTGGACCGCTGGACGAAGGATCGCCGGGTGACTGCGCCGTTTCGTTTTCCCCGTTTCTTCGTCACCGCCCCCTCGCCCTGCCCGTATCTGCCCGGGCGGCAGGAGCGCAAGGTGTTCACCGAGCTGAACGGCCCCAATGCCGACGAGCTGAACGATGCGCTCGGCCGGATCGGGTTTCGTCGCAGCCAGTCGGTCGCGTACCGGCCGAGCTGCGTAGGGTGCAGTGCCTGCATCTCGGTGCGCGTGGTCGCGGGGGCGTTCGCGCCCAACGCCACGCAGCGCAAGCTGCTGCGCCGCCACGGCGACCTCGAAATCCGCACCTGCAAGCCATGGGCGACCGACGAGCAGTTCCGCCTGCTGCGCCGCTATCTGACCGCGCGGCATCCCGGCGGCGGCATGTCGGCGATGGACGAGAGCGACTTCGCCGACATGGTCGAACATTCGCCGGTGACGTCGTGGATCGTCGAATATCGCGAACCGACGCTCGACGGGCGGCCGGGCAAGCTGGTCGCGGCGTGCATCACCGACGAACAGGCCGACGGGCTGTCGATGGTCTACAGCTTCTTCGAAACCGAGGACGACAGCCGGCAGGGGCTGGGCACCTTCGTCGTGCTCGACCATATCCGCCGCGCGCGGGCGGCGGGGCTGCCGCACGTCTATCTCGGCTATTGGGTGAAGGGGTCGCCGCGCATGGCGTACAAGACCCGGTTTCGCCCGATGGAGGCGCTGGGGCCGGCCGGCTGGGCGGTGCTGGGCGACGTGCCGCCGATCGACACGACGGTCGCCGCCTGAGATTCATGCGAAAGGGCGCGGCCGCCATGCCGGCAACCGCGCCCTTTCGTGCGACCGGCCGGGGACGATGCCCCGGCCGCCGTGCATCAGCCCTGGCGGGCCTTGAAGCGACGGTTGGTCTTGTTGATGACGTAGATGCGGCCGCGACGGCGGATCACGCGGTTGTCCCGGTGGCGATCCTTGAGCGACTTCAGCGAATTGACGATCTTCATGGTTTCGGCTCTCAACACGGCAAAAGGGCCGCTCGCACGGCCGGAAACGAAGCGTCGCCTATCGGCCGGTATCGGATTCGTCAAGCGTCCGGGCAAATTTGACCACCGAAACGCTACCGCAATGAACCCAATCGCCCGCTCTGCACGTTGAACCGCACGAAAAGCGCTGAAAACGGGACGAATGGACATGAAGCGGACGATCGGACTGGGCCTTGCCGCACTGGCGGCCATCGCGACTTCGGGTTGCGCCACCACCGGATCGGGTATCGCCCCGGTCGATGTGACGCGGTTCCACCTGAACCAGCCGATCGCGCGCGGCAGCTTCTCGGTCGAGCCGCTGTCGACCAACGCCGTCGTCAGTCCCGAATTCCAGACCTATGGCGAAGCAGTGGCCCGCGAGATGACGAAGCTGGGCTTTGCGCGTGGGGCCTCGGGCAGCGGCGACATGATCGTCGCGGTGGCGTTCACCCGCGCGTCGCGCGGTTTCGTCGAGCAGCGCCCGCCGGTGTCGATCGGCGTCGGCGCGGGCGGCGGCGGGGGCGGCTGGCGCGGCGGTGGCCTGGGCGTCGGTGGCGGCGTGGGCTTCGGCCTTGGCGGCGGGGGCCAGCGCGAGGTCGTCGGTTCCGAACTGGCGGTGCAGATCCGCCGGCGCAGCGACGGCACCACTATCTGGGAAGGCCGCGCGCTGACCAGCTCGCTCGAACGGACGGCGGGGGCGCAACCGGTATTTCAGGCCGACCGGTTGGCGAATGCGTTGTTCCGCAACTTCCCAGGCGAGTCGGGAATCACTACCACGGTGAAATGAGCATCAGCATCAGCATCAACGCCGCGTTCGACAGCGGCAACATCCGTGTGGTCGCTTGCCAAGGCGACGTGATCGACCTCGAGATCGTCGCCGACCATCTGTCGGACTTCTATCAGTGGTTCCACTTCCGCATCGCCGGGGCGCGGGGGCGGACTCTCACCTTCCGCATCGTGAATGCCGGGGGTGCCGCCTATGCGTTTGGCTGGCCGGGCTATCGCGCCCGGATGAGCACTGATCTTCATGCGTGGCGGCAGGTCGAAACCGGCTATGCCGATGGCGTGCTGACCTTCACCGCTACGATCGACAGTGAACTGGCATGGTTCGCCTATTTCGCGCCCTACACCCTCGAACGGCACGACGATCTGGTCGCGCGGATCGCCGCGAAGCCGGGGGTCGCGCACCGCGAATTGGGGCAAAGCCTCGACGGGCGGGCGATCGATTATCTGACGCTCGGCACCGGCCCCCGCCAGGTGTGGGCCTATGCCCGGCAGCACCCCGGCGAATCGATGTGCGAATGGTTCATGGAAGGGCTGCTCGAACGGCTGACCGATCCGGGCGATGCGATCGCCGCCGATCTGCGCGAGCGGTTTACCTTTCACTGCGTGCCGAACATGAACCCCGACGGGTCGTATCGCGGACATCTGCGCACCAATGCGGCCGGCGTGAACCTCAACCGCGAATGGCATGCGCCCACGGCGGAGCGCAGCCCCGAGGTGCTGTGCGTGCTGGGCCGGATGGACGAAACCGGGGTCGACATCGCGATCGACGTGCATGGCGACGAGGCGATCCCCGCCAATTTCATCGCCGGTTACGAGGGGATTCCCAACTGGACCAATGAACATGGCGCACGCTTCACCGCGTTCGGCGCGGCATGGGCGGCGGCCACCCCCGATTTCCAGACGAAGCTCGGCTATCCGGTCGCAGCGGCAGGGCGCGCCAATCTGGCGATGTCGACCAACCAGGTCGCCAACCGCTTCGGCGCGCTCGCCATGACGCTGGAGATGCCGTTCAAGGATCATGACGAGAACGCCGATCCCGAATTCGGCTGGTCGCCCGAACGCTCGAAGGCGCTGGCGCATGACTGGCTGGAGGTTCTGGCAGAATTCGAGCAGGCGGGCTGATCGGGCGTCCCTCCGCTTCTTGACAACGGAGAAGAGCAAGCCGACGCGACCGACTTCAACCGGTTCCTCTGCCGGACGCTTTAGGCTAGGCGGACGGCCGACAACTGCAACGGAGGTTCCATGCCCACGCTCGTCCTGATCCGCCATGGCCAGTCGGCCTGGAACCTCGAGAACCGCTTCACCGGATGGTGGGACGTGAACCTGACCGAACAGGGCGAGGCGGAAGCCAAGGCGGCGGGCGAGTTGCTTAGCGCCAAGGGCCACGACTTCGACCAGTGTTTCACCAGTTTCCAGACGCGGGCTATCAAGACGCTGAACCTCGCGCTAGAGGCGATGGGCCGGTTGTGGCTGCCGGTGGAGAAGGACTGGCGGCTGAACGAGCGGCATTATGGCGGTCTCACCGGGCTGGACAAGGCCGAGACAGCGGCGCTGCACGGCGATGCGCAGGTCAAGGTATGGCGCCGCAGCTTCGACGTGCCGCCGCCGTTGCCCGAAGCCGACAGCCCGTGGGACCTGTCGGCCGATCGCCGCTATGCCGGAATCGACATTCCGCAGACCGAGAGCCTGAAGGACACGATCGACCGCGTGCTCCCCTATTGGGACAGCCGGATCGCGCCCGAACTGAAGGCGGGCAAGCGGGTGCTGATCTCGGCGCACGGCAATTCGCTGCGCGCGCTGGTGAAGCATCTTTCGGGCATTCCCGACGACGAGATCACGGGCCTCGAAATCCCGACCGGGCAGCCGATCGTGTACGAGCTGGCCGACGATCTGACGCCGACCGACCGCTATTATCTGAACGAGCGGTAAGTCTCGTTTTTCGTCATTCCCGCGCAGGCGGGAATCCATAGACGCAACGTCGGTGGCTTGAACCGCAGCGTCAGTGTGTATGGATTCTCGCCTGCGCGGGAATGACGATGGATGGGAGGACGCCTTACCGACCCAATACGCGGAACGTTGTACGCTCCCCGCTTGCCCTGCCCCGCCCCCTTGCCTAAGCAGCGCGCTTCTCCAAGCGCTACGGGCCAAGCAATGAACGACGCACCGCTGGTCGGCATCATCATGGGCAGCACTTCCGATTGGGAGACGATGGCCCATGCCGCCGAGATTCTCGGCAAACTGGGCGTGGCGCATGAGACGAAAGTGGTGTCGGCGCACCGCACTCCCGCCCGGCTGGTCGACTATGCCACCACGGCGGTATCGCGCGGGCTGAAGGTCGTGATCGCGGGCGCGGGCGGCGCGGCGCATCTGCCGGGCATGGTCGCGTCGATGACGCGGTTGCCGGTGCTGGGCGTGCCGGTGGAATCCAAGGCGTTGAAGGGCATGGATAGCCTGTTGTCGATCGTGCAGATGCCCGGCGGGGTGCCGGTGGGGACGCTGGCGATCGGCAAGGCCGGGGCGATCAATGCCGGGCTGCTCGCCGCCTCGATCCTCGCGACCGCCGATCCGGCGCTGGCCGAGCGGCTGGATGCGTGGCGCGCGGCGCAGACCGATGGCGTGGCGATCGACCCGCGATGAGCGTGCTGCCCCCCGGTGCCACGATCGGCATCATCGGTTCGGGCCAGCTCGGCCGGATGATCGGCATGGCGGCGGCGCAGCTCGGCTATCGCATCCATGTCTATGCGCCCGAGACGGGGCCGGCGAACGACGTGGCGTTCACCCATAGCCGTGGGGCGTATGACGACATCGACGCGCTGCGGGCGTTTGCGCGCCAAGTCGACGTCGTCACCTATGAGTTCGAGAATATCGCCGCCGCGCCGATCGCGGCACTGGGCGACAAGGTGCGTCCCTCCGCGCAGTCGCTGGAGATCGCGCAGGACCGGGTGCGCGAGAAGCGCTTCGTCGAGGCACTGGGCGGCACCCCGGCGCGCTGGGCCGAGGTAGCGGATCGCGCCGCGCTGGACGCGGCGATCGCCAGCGTCGGATGCCCGGCGGTGCTCAAGACCACGCGCTTCGGCTATGACGGCAAGGGGCAGGCGCGGTTGATGGCGGCGGGCGATGCCGATGCGGCGTGGGACGCGATCGGCGGCGGGCCGGCGGTGCTGGAAGCGTTCGTCGATTTTTCCGCCGAGTTTTCGGTAGTGCTGGCGCGGGGGAGCGATGGCGCGATCGCGATGTATCCTTCACCGGCGAACGTCCACAAGGACGGCATTCTCGACACCTCGACCGTGCCCGCCCCGGCGATCGAGCCGTGGCGCGCACAGGCGGAGGCGCTGGCGGCCAAGGTCGCCGAGGCGCTCGACCATGTCGGCGTGCTGACGCTGGAGTTCTTTTGCGGACCCGACGGAGCGGTGTTCAACGAAATGGCACCGCGCGTGCACAATTCGGGACACTGGACGATCGAGGGTGCCGAAACCTCGCAGTTCGAGAACCATGTGCGCGCGGTGCTGGGCCTGCCGCTGGGCGGGGTCGGCATGACCGCCGAGCGTGCCGAGATGACGAACCTGATCGGCGACGATGTCGCGGCATGGCCCGCGCTGATGGCCGAGAGCGGCGCGCATCTCCACCTGTACGGCAAGCGCGAGGCGCGGCCGGGGCGCAAGATGGGGCATGTGACGCGGATCGAGCGGTAAACCGCTCTCCCCTTCGTCGCTCCCGCGAAGGCGGGAGCCCATAGACGCAGCGGTCGTGATCTAAGGCGGAACGGCAGCGTGTATGGATTCCCGCCTTCGCGGGAATGACGAAGGAACGGTGGAGGTCTTACCCCTCCACCCCCAGTTGCCACAGCACGAACGCCATTTCCTCCGCCGCCTCGCGCAAGGATTCCCAGCGGCCGGACTTGCCGCCGTGGCCCGCGCCCATGTTGGTCTTGAGCAGCAGGACATTATGGTCGGTCTTGGTCGCGCGAAGGCGGGCGGCCCATTTGGCCGGTTCCCAATAGGTCACGCGGGGATCGTTCAGCCCGCCCGAGATGAACACCGGCGGATAACCCTGCGCGGTGACGTTGTCATAGGGGCTGTACGAGGCGATCAGCTCGAACGCCGCCTTGTCCTCGATCGGGTTGCCCCATTCGGGCCATTCGCCCGGCGTCAGCGGCAGGCTGTCGTCGAGCATGGTGTTGAGCACATCGACGAACGGCACGCTGGCGACGACCGCGCCCCATAGCTCGGGATCGGAGTTCATCACCGCGCCCATCAGCTCGCCGCCCGCCGATCCGCCGGCGATGGCGATCCGGCCCTTGTCCGTGAAGCCCAGCTCGATCAGCCCCTTCGCCACGTCGACGAAATCGGTGAAGGTGTTGGTCCGCTTGTCGAGCTTGCCGTCGAGATACCATTGCTGGCCGAGATCGTCGCCGCCGCGGATATGGGCGATGGCAAACGCCATGCCGCGATCGAGGAACGACATGCGGCTGGTCGAGAAGCCCGGCGGGATCGCATAGCCATAGGCACCGTAGCTGTAGAGATAGAGCTTGCCGGTGCCGTCACGCGGAAAGTCCCTGGGATACACCACCGAACACGGGATGGCGGTGCCGTCGCGCGCGGGGATGTTGAGCCGTTCGGTCGCGTATTTCGCCGGGTCGTAGCCCGAGGGGATCGTCTGCACCTTGCGCACGGTCAGCTCGCCCGAGGCGACGTCATAGTCGTAGACGGTGCCCGGCGTGACCATCGATTCATAGCCGAGCCGCAGCGTGTCGACGGCATATTCGGGATTGTCGCCAAGACCGACGACGAAGCTCGCTTCGGGAAAGTCGATCGGCTTGGGCGCGCCGCCGGCATAGTCGTGGAGGCGAATCTGGTCGAGGCCGTCCAGCCGCCCCTCGATCACGAAGAAACCGGCGAAGGTGGTCACCCCCGTCATGTAGAAATGCGGGTCGGCAGCGATCACCTCCTCCCATACGTCCGGGGTTTCCAGCGCGGCTTTCGCGAGGCGGAAGTTGGGGTGGGTGTCGTTGGTGTGGATGTAGAGCGTGGCGTCATGCTCCTCCACGTCATATTCGACATGTTCCTCGCGCGCGCGGACGAGGATCGGGGCGGCGGTCGGATCGTCGGCGGGGATCAGATACACCTCGCTAGTAACGTGATCGCCCGCCGAGATGACGAGGAAGCGGCGCGATTGCGTCTCGCCGACCGATACGCGCCAGCCCTCGTCGGCCTCATGATAGAGTTCGATGTCCTGATCGACGGGCGTGCCGATGCGGTGGAGCCGGGCGTTGTCGGTGCGCCACTGGTCGTTGGCGAGGCCGTAGAGAAAGCCGGTCGAATCGGCGGTCCACACCAGTTCGGACAAAGTGCCGGGGATGGTGTCGGGCAGCAGTTCGCCGGTGGCGAGGTCCTTCACCCGCGCCTCGAACCGTTCGCCGCCGTCGTTGTCAATCGCATAGGCAAGCAGCCGGCCATCGGGACTGACCGACAATGCGCCCAGCCGGAAATATTCTTTGCCGTCGGCGAGTGCCGGTTCGTCGAGGATCAGTTCGTCGTCACCACCCGCGACGGGTTTGCGCCACCAGCGGCGATATTCGCCGCCGGTCTCGAAGTCGGACCAATACCACCAGTCGCCGTCGCGCTGGGGGACGGTGGCGTCGTCCTCCTTGATCCGCGCCCGCATTTCCTTGAACAGCGTGTCGACCAGCGGAGCGTGCGGGCGCATCACCGCATCGAAATACTCGTTCTCGGCCTTGAGGTAGGACAGCACGTCCTCATCCTCGACCTTGGGATAATTCGGGTCGCGCAGCCAGTTCCACGGGTCCTGCACGGTGATGCCGTGATGGTCGTAAGCATGGGCGCGCTGTTCGGCGATGGGCGGGATCGGGTTCGTCATGGCGCGTCATTTGGGGCGGGTGGTTCGGGAAGTCGAGGCGTCTTGCCGGGTTTTGGTTCACGCGACGGCGTGAAGGGCGCGAAGAAGGTTGGTTCACGCGGAGGCGCGGAGACGCGGAGGAAAGAAGAAGGAGGGATGGTCGCGCAGAGGCGCAGAGATCGCCGAGGGAAGGCGTTCGCGGTGACGTTCGCCGCGACAGCGGCTGTCACTCCTGCGGCAACCGCAGGCTTGCGGGTTCCGCTGACGCGGAACGGTCCAGCGGATACGCCTTCTCTGCGATCTCTGCGCCTCTGCGCCTCTGCGCGAAAAATCCTTCTGCTGCTTCTTTCCTCCGCGTCTCCGCGCCTCCGCGTGAACCCACCTGCTTCTTCGCGCCCTTAGCGCCTTCGCGTGAACCAATCTTCCGCACCCCTGCCCCGGATGGTATCGCCCGTGACATGATCGACCATCACGCCCGCCTGACCGCCCTTCGTGCCCACCTCGCAAAGCAAAACCTGACCGGCTTCGTCGTGCCGCTGACCGACGAGTTCATGAGCGAATATGTCGGCGCCTATGCCCAGCGGCTGGAATGGCTGACCGGGTTCAAGGGGTCGGCGGGCAGCGCGGTAGTGCTGCGCGATACCGCCGCGATGTTCACCGACGGGCGCTATACGTTGCAGGTGCGCGAGCAGGTCGATGGCGACGACTGGCAGTTCGTGCAGGTGCCCGCGACCGCGATGACCGACTGGCTGGCGGCGAACACGGTCGAGGGCGACCGGATCGGTTACGATCCGTGGCTGGCAACGACCGGCTGGGTCGTGGCGGCGGACGCCGCGCTGGGCGCGAACGGCGCGGCGCTGGTCGCGGTCGACGCGAACCCGATCGACGCGCTGTGGGAAGACCGCCCTGCCCCCTCGCCCGCCGCGATGAGCGTATACCCGGACGACCTCGCCGGGCGGACCTCGGCCGACAAGCGCGCGGGGATCGGCGAGTGGCTGGGCGAACGGCGTGCCGATGCGGTGGTGCTGTCGGCGCTCGATTCGATCGCATGGGTCTTCAACGTGCGGGGCGAGGATGTCGCGCGAACGCCGGTGGCGCTGAGCTATGCGATCGTCCGGGCCGATGGCACCGCCGAGCTGTTCGTGGCCCCCGGCAAGGTCGGCGAGGACGTCGCCCGGCATCTGGGCAATGCGGTGACGGTGCGCGACATCGCCAGTTTCGCGGACGTGCTCGGCCGGTTCGCCGGCAAGCGCGTCGCCGCCGATCCCGACCGCGCGGTCGCCGCGATCCATGGCGCGCTGAGTGCCGGCGGTGCCACGATCGTCGCGACACGCGATCCGAGCGTGCTGGCCAAGGCGATCAAGAACCCGGTCGAGATCGCGCATCACCGCGCCGCGCAAGCGCGCGACGGGGCGGCGATGGTCCGCTTTCTCAAATGGTTCGAGGAAACCGCGCCCTCGGGTACACTGACCGAACTGTCGGCGTCGGACCGGCTGGAGGCGATCCGCGGCGAAACCGGCCTGCTGCGCGACCTGTCGTTCGACACGATCAGCGCGACCGGAGCCCACGCCGCCAGCCCGCATTACAAGGCGACCGTCGAGAGCGACGCGCCGATCCTGCCCGGCCAGCTCTACCTGATCGATTCGGGCGGGCAATATCAGGACGGCACGACCGACATCACCCGCGTCATGCCGGTGGGACCGGTGTCCGACGAGATGCACGACCGCTTCACCCGCGTGCTCAAGGGCCATATCGCGATCGATACCGCCGTGTTCCCCGACGGCACGCTCGGCGGGCATATCGACGGTTTCGCCCGACGGCCGCTATGGGAAGCGGGGCTCGATTACGCGCATGGGACGGGCCACGGCATCGGCGCGTTCCTGTCGGTGCATGAAGGGCCGCAGCGGATCGGCGCACCGAACTATCCGGGTGGCGGGCCGCTCGAACCGCTACGCGCCGGCATGATGCTGTCGAACGAGCCGGGCTATTACAAGGCGGGCGAATACGGCATCCGTATCGAGAATCTGCTGCTGACGGTGGAGCGCGACATTCCCGGCGGCGACCTGCCGATGCTGGGGTTCGAGACGCTGACCTTCGTGCCGATCGAACGCTCGCTGATCGTGCCCGCGCTGCTGACCGGGGCCGAGCGGGCATGGGTCGACGCCTATCACGCGAAGGTCGCGGCGCTGCTGGTGCCGTTGCTCGATGGCGAGACGGCGGCATGGGTCGAGGCGAAGTGCGCGCCGCTGGGTTGATCTGACTCCCCTCCCTGACAAGGGAGGGGTCGGGGGTGGGTCGGCCTGCGAGGGAGCGGTGCGTCCGCCACGGACCTACCCACCCCCAGCCCCTCCCTTGTCAGGGAGGGGAGCAAGTATCGTCAGGCCGAGTCGCGTTCCACCAGCACCGGGGGCAGGACCAGCGATGGCGCATCCTCTCCCGCGATGCGGCGGAACAGCGCGTCGATCATCGCATTGGCGCCGGTCGCGAGGTCCTGTCGCACCGTCGTGATGCGCGGCACCGCGCTGATCGCGATCGGCAGGTCATCATAGCCGACCACCGGCATGTCGTCCGGCACGCGGATGCCGCGATCCGCCAGCACCCGCAGCGTCGTCATCGCGATCACGTCCGACGCGGCGGCGATGCCGTCGATCGTGCCGCCGACCCGGTCGAGGTGGCCGGCGATCTCCTGCTCCATGATGTCCGAGGCGAGGTGCGTGTCGAGCTGGACCGGCGGATGGTCGATCCCCGCCGCCGCCATCGCCTGCGCCACGCCGTCGTAGCGGTCGCGGATTTCGGGCGCGCGCATCTCCCCCAGAAAGGCGACCCGGCGGCAGCCGCGCGCGATCAGCCGCGCGCCCGCCAGCCGGCCGCCGGCGACATTGTCGGTGCCGACCGCGCAATGCACCTGCCCGTCGAGGTTGCTGCTGCCCCATGCGACCAGCGGGCGATAGCGTTCGGCGACCCGCTCGATCGTCGGGATCTGGTCCGACTGGCCGATCAGCAGCACACCGTCCATCATCCCCGAATCGACGATCTGTTCCAGCCAGTCGGCGGCATCGGGAATGATGCGCGACAGCATCAGGTCATAGCCATTCTCGGTCAGCCGGTCGGCGAGAAAGCCGAGCATCGTCATGAAGAACGGGTCGGACAGATGCTGGCGCCGTTCGTGCCCCAGCGGCACGACGATGCCGATCACCCCGGTGCGCTGCGTCCGCAGCCGGCTGGCCATCTGGTTCGGGCGGAAACTATGTTCGGTGGCCAGCGCCTGGATCCGGTCGCGCGTCTCGGCATTCACCAGCGACTTGCCGGCCAACGCGCGCGAAACGGTGCCGGCGGACACCCCCGCCAGCCGGGCGAGATCGGCAATGGTCCGCACGCGAGGGGTCGTGGATCGATTTTGCTCCATCCCCATGCTTGTACGAGAAAATATCGCCGTGCGCCTAGCGAAAATCTTTGCGGTGCGGCAAAGCGTACAATCGTTTGCAGTATCCGATATGCCATCGTGTACGGTAGGCGTACTTGCCGGGGGCCCGGCGGGTGCGCCACTATCGGCAATAACAGGGAGAGGAAGCATCATGGGCAGCGAAGCCGTCGTCGCGGGCGTCGAACTGGGCGGCACGAAATCGATCGCGGTGATCGGGCGGGGTCGGGAAATCCTGGCGCGGTATCGCGTGCCGACGACGACCCCCGGGGAGACGCTGGGCGCGCTGTCGCGGCAACTGGCGGCGTGGCGGACCGAATATCGACCGCGTGCGATCGGCATCGCCAGCTTCGGGCCGGTATCGGTGCGCGAGGGCGTCATGCTGCCCACCCCCAAGCCGCACTGGGCCGGGGCCGATATTGTCGGGCCGCTGGCGGAAGGGTTCGGCGCGGTCGCGTTCCATACCGATGTGACCGGCGCGGCGCTGGGCGAAGGGCGGTTCGGCGCGGGCGTCGGACTGTCCGACTTCCTGTATGTCACGGTCGGCACCGGGGTCGGCATGGGGCTGATCGTCGGCGGCCGGCCCGTCACCGGCATGATGCACCCGGAAGCCGGGCATATCCGCGTGCGCCGCAGCCCGGGCGACGATTTCGCCGGCGCCTGCCCCTTCCATGGCGACTGCCTCGAAGGGCTGGTCAGCGGCCCGGCGATCGCGGCGCGGTGCGGGCATGGCGCGCATCTGCTCGCCGTCGACGATCCGCGTTGGATTTATATCGCCGATGCGCTGGGCGAGGCGTTCGCGACCCTGTTCCTGACGCTGTCGCCGGCGCGGATCATCGTCGGCGGCGGCGTGGGGCTGGGGCAGCCGCATCTGCTCGACCTCGTGCGGACGCGCACGGTCGCGGCGCTCGGCGGGTATCTCGGCTATGTCGATGCGGGCAATATCGGCGAGCGGATCGTGCCGGCGGCGCTGGGCGACGAGGCCGGGCCGCTCGGCACGCTGGTGATGGCGCAGGACCGCATCGCCGCTGGACCGGGCGCGGCGGGGTGATAAGGACCGCGCGATGAGCGAGCCGACCGACGAACCCTCCACCGCATCGCGCGGTACGCAGACGCTGATGCGCGGCCTCGATCTGGTCGAGGCGCTGCGCGACGCGCCGCTGCGCGTCGCCGAACTGGCGCGGATGCTGGGGCTCAGCCGGACGACCACCCACCGGCTGGCGGCGGCATTGGTCGAGCGCGGCTATGTCGCGCAAGGAGAGAAGGGCCAACTGACGCTGGGGCCGATGCTGCTGCAACTGGGGTTCACCGCGCATCGCCGGATCGACATCGTCCGCGTCGCCCGCGCGCGGATGGAGGCGCTGTCGGCGGATAGCGGGCTGTGCGTGTTCCTCGGCCGGCGCGAGGGCGATCATTCGCTCCACCTCGACCGCGCGGCGGGGCGGCAGCGGCTGGAAGTATCGACCCGGCCGGGCGACCGGCGGCCGGTGGCGCAGACCGGGATCGGCAAGGCGCTGCTGTTCGACGAGGACGCCGCCGGGCTGGCGCGGCTGTATCACGCCGTCCGCCCCGGTACGGAGGATGCGGCGGTCGAGGCATGGGTCGCCGACATGCGCACCAATGCGCGGCGGGGGCACGTGATCCACGACAGTATCGGCAACGACGGCATCCGTTCGGTCGCCGCACCGATCCGCGACGTGACCGGCGGGATCGTCGCCGCGATCGGCATCGCCACCGCCGCGCAATATCTGACGCAGGACAAGGTCACGGCGATCGGCCCGCAGGTCGCGGCGACCGCGCAGGCGATCAGCCGCGACCTCGGCTATGACGACGCCGGTCAGTCGGTCCCGGCGGCCTGATTGTCGGCCCCGCCGGGGCCGCCGTGATAATCCTTCAACGTCTGACCGCCATCGAACCGGCCACCCTCCTTGCCCGTCTGCGGGTTGGGATAGGCCTCGCCGTTCGACTGACCGCCCGAGGGGGTCGAATTGACGCCGTCGGGCTTCGCCGCGCCCTTTTCGCCGGGCATCGCCTGATTGGGTTGCTTGTCGGTCATCGGGGCATCCTTCGTGTCTGGTTACCGCTCTAACGCGCGGGCAGACGCGAAGGATGCCCGATGCTTCAGGCGACGGTGAAGCTGCCGTTCACCCCCTCGGCTTCGGCAGACGGCGCGATCCACAGGCGGAAGCTGCCCGGCTCCGTCACCGGCCGGTTGGCGGTGCCGATGAAGGCGAGGTCGGCGGGTTTCAGCGTGAACGTCACCAGCTTCGATTCACCGGGCGCCAGCGTGACGCGCTGATAGGCTTTCAGCTCGCGCACCGGGCGGGTGATGCTGGCGGCGACGTCGTGGATGTAGAGCTGCACCACTTCGGTCGCGGCGCGGGTGCCACTGTTGGTGACGCGGGCGCGCACGCTCAGCGTGCCGTCGAGCGCCATCCGCCCGCCGCCGAGATCGAGGTCGCTGTACGCGATCCGGCCATAGGTCAGGCCATGGCCGAACGCGAACAGCGCGGCGTTCGGCCCTTCTCGATACCGTGCCTTGTATTCGGCAAGCGGCCCCGGCGGATTGGGCCGGCCGGTGGTCTTGTGCGCATAATAATAGGGCGACTGCCCGGTCGCATAGGGGAAGCTGACCGGCAGGCGCGCCGAGGGTGACATGTCGCCGAACAGGATGTCGGCGGTCGCCGGGCCGCTCTGCGAGCCGAGGAACCAGGTGACGAGGATCGCCCGCGCGTCCAGCACCGGCTTTTCCAGCACCATAGCCCGGCCGTTGCGCAGCAGCACGACGGTCGGCTTGCCGGTGGCAAGCACTGCCTGCGCCAGATCGAGCTGCGCCTGGGGCACGCCAATGTCGGTGCGCGACTGCGCCTCGCCCGACATGCGTTGCGATTCGCCGATCGCCAGCACGACGATGTCGGCAACGGCGGCGGCGCGGACCGCCGCGTCGATGCCGCCGGGAATCGGATCGGTGATGCCCGATCCATCGACCGCGCTGACCAGCGCCGGATCGGCGACGGCCGCGCGCACCCCGGTCAGCAAGTCGACCGCCTCGGCGTCCGATCCATAGACGTTCCACGTCCCGATCAGCTCGCGCTGGCCCTGCACGAACGGGCCGATCAGCGCGATGCGCTTGCCCGTTTTTGGCAGCGGCAACAGATCGCCGTCGTTCTTGAGCATCACGATCGACTTCGCCCCCGCCTCGCGCGACAGCTTGAGGTGTTCGGGGGTGCGCACCCGCGTCTTTTCGCGGCGCGGATCGATGCGGCGGAACGGGTTGTCGAACAGCCCCAGTTGCACCTTCATCGCCAGCACGCGCCGCACCGCCTGGTCGAGCCGTGCCATCGGCACCTCGCCCTTCGCGACCAGATCGGGGAGATGCGTAAGGTAGAAGCCCGACTGCATCGACATGTCGACGCCGGCCATGAACGCCAGTTTCGTCGCCTCGCGTGCGTCCGCCGCGAAGCCGTGGGCGATCAGTTCCTCATCGCCGGTATAATCGGAGACGACGAGGCCGCTGAACCCCCATTCCTTGCGCAGCACGGTGTCGAGCAGCCACGGATTGGCGGTGGCGGGCACGCCCGACAGTTCGTTGAACGACGCCATCGTCGTCGGCGCGCCGGCGGCGAACGCGGTCTGGAACGGCGGGAAATAGGTTTCGCGCAAAGTCCGTTCGGACACGTCGACGGTATTATAGTCGAGCCCGCCCTCGCCCGCGCCATAGGCGGCGAAATGCTTGGCGCAGGCGGCGACCGCATCGTCGGCCATCAGCCCGCGCCGGCCCTGAAACCCACGCACCCGCGCCTCGGCCATGACCTTGCCAAGCAAGATGTCCTCGCCCGCCCCCTCGATCCCGCGACCCCAGCGCGCGTCGCGGGCGATGTCGACCATCGGCGCGAAGGTCCAGTCGATGCCGGCGGCGGATGCCTCGACGGCGGCGGCGCGCGCGGTGCGCTCGGCAAGGTCGGGGTCGAAACTGCCCGCTTCGGCCAGCGGCATCGGGAACACGGTGCGGAAACCGTGGATGATGTCGGCGGCGAACAGCAACGGCACCTTGAGGCGCGCCTCGCGCATCGCCACCGTCTGCATCCGCCGCGCCATTTCCGCGCCATTGCCGTTGAACACGCCGGTCAGCTTTCCGCCACGCACCTGCGCCAGTTGTTCGTCGAACGTCGCGGTCGCGCCGATCGGGTTCAGCGCATTGGCCGCCCCCCCGGCCCATGCGGCAGCCATCAGCGTCAACTGCCCGGCCTTTTCCTCGACCGTCATCTGGCCGATCAGCGCCTCGACCGACGCCGGCAGCGCGGTGGTGGCCCCTTGCGCCAGCAGCGCGCGCGCGGGCGATGCCTGCCATGCGGCGACGGCGCCTGCGCCCATCATCAGTGCGCGCCGCGAAATGCGGATGTCTTCCATGCGATCCCCTCTCCTGCCTGCCCGCCGGCCTGTCAGCGGCGGCGATGCGAATCCTGGTTGAAGCCCGTTGTAGTTTGATGTAACCGGTTACATCAAGAGCGATCGGCATCCGGCCGACGAAAAGCCGCTGGTACGAATCGCAGCGGCGCAGGGAGTGGATTGCAAAGGCGATGGCGAATGCCACGATCCGCGATGTAGCCCGGGTGGCGGACGTGTCCGTCGCATCGGTATCGCGCGTGCTGAACGGCCTGACCAACGTCCGCCCCGCGCTGCGGGAGAAGGTGGAGGCCGCCGCCGCGCAACTCGGCTATATCCCGCATGCCGGGGCACGCTCGCTCAGCCTCGCGCGGTCGAACGCGATCGGCGTGGTGCTGCCCGACCTGCACGGCGAATTCTTCTCCGAACTGCTGCGCGGCATGGACCGCGAGGCATCGGCGCGCGGCCTGCAACTGCTGCTGTCGAACATGCACGACGATCCGGCACGCGGGATCGAGGCGCTGCACACGATGCGCGGCCGGGTCGACGGGCTGGTGGTGATGGCCCCGCATATCGATCCCGACCGGCTGTTCGGCCATATGCCCGCCGGCGTCCCCACCGTGCTGGTCAACTGCGCGCCGCATCACCAGCCCCGCCCCGAACTGCGGATCGACAATGTCGCGGGCGCGCGGATGATGGTCGACCATCTGGTCGCGACCGGGCGGCGACGCATCCTGCATCTGGCCGGCCCGGCGGGCAATATCGACGCCGACGAACGGGTCGCGGGCTACTGCGCCGCGATGGCCGACGCGGGCCTGGAACCGATGATCGAGCGCGGGACCTTTCTGGAGGAATCGGGCGTCGCGGCGGCGGAACGGCTGATCGCGCGCGACGGCGACGTCGATGCGGTATTCGCCGCCAACGACATGATGGCGATCGGCCTGTTGATGACGTTCCGGCGCGCCGGAATCGACGTGCCCGGCCGCATCGCGGTCGCGGGATTCGACGACGTACCGCTCGCCCGCCTGATCTCGCCCGCCCTCACCACCTTGCGCATCGACATCGCGCGGCTGGGCGAACGCGCGGTCGCGCGCCTGATCGACCTGATCGGCGGCGGCGACGACTGCTCCATCGAACATCGCGCACCGGTCCTGGTGGTGCGTGAGACAACGACATCCAGGGACGGCCCGGACCCACGGGCAGCAAGGGGAATATTTCCATGAAGAAGTCGATGTTCCGCGCGGCGCTGGTCGCCGCGACGACGCTCGCCAGCGGCATGGTGGCCATCGCGCCGGCCGCCGCGCAGACGACGACCGCGTCGATCCGCGGCACGGTGCGCGATGCGTCGGGTGCGGCGGTGGCGGGGGCGAGCGTCGTCGCAACCTCGGCCGGCACGAACCAGAGCTATCGCGCCACGACCGATGCCAACGGCCGCTACACGCTGAACGGCATCCGTCCGGGCGGCTATGCGATCGCGATTACCGGCCCGAACGGCGAAAGCGCGTCGCAGGAAGCGACCGTCGGCATCGCCCAGTCGGCCAGCCTCGACATCACGCTGGGCGCCGCCGCCGCCCCGGCCGCCGACGGCACCGCCGCCGCTCCTGCGGCCGAAGGTGACGACAGCGACGTCATCGTCGTGACCGGCAGCCGCCTGATCGAAAGCCGGACCAGCGAGATCGCGACCAACGTGACGCAGGAACAGCTCCGCACCCTGCCGCAGACCGATCGTAACTTCCTGTCGTTCGCAGCGCTCGCGCCGGGCGTCCGCTATAACGACAGCGAAACCAACAAGGGGTTTCAGGCCGGCGCCTCGACCGCTTCGCAGGTCAATGTCTTCATCGACGGCGTGTCGCTCAAGAACAAGCTGCGCGAAGGCGGCGTGGCCGGGCAGCAGAACAGCCGCGGCAATCCGTTCGGCCAGTTGGCAGTGCAGGAATTCCGCGTCCTGACGCAGAATTACAAGGCCGAATACGAGCAGGCCGGATCGGCGATTATCACCGCCGTTACCAAATCGGGCACCAATGATTTCCATGGCGAAGTCTTCGGTCAGTACACCGACCGCGGTTTGACCGAGCGCAGTTACCTCGACCGCATCAATGGCCGCGACAAGCCGGCGTTCGAGCGCAAGCAATATGGCGTGTCGCTCGGCGGGCCGATCATCAAGGACAAGCTGTTCTTCTTCGGCGCGTATGAAGGCAACGATCAGGACCGCGCGTTCATCGTCGACTCCACCGGCACGGCGGACAATATCCGCGCGTTCGAGGCTGCATCGGGCCGCCGGATCAGCGAGTTCGAAGGCAATTTCGTCAGCCCGTTCCGGGGCGATTTCTACTTCGGCAAGCTGACCTTCACGCCGGACGACGCGCAGACGTTCGACTTGTCGTACAGCCGCCGCGAGGAAACCGACATCCAAGGGTTCGGCGGCAACGTTGCCTATGAATTCGCGGAGAACAAGCGCAACACGGTCGAGACGTATCTGCTGAAATGGACCTATCGTGGCGACAGCTTCATCAATGAAGTCAACCTCAACTATCTGAACTATAATTTCAGCCCGACGTCGCTGAATCCGGGTCAGTCGAGCTTCAACTATGACACGGTGTTGCAGTTCGGCGGGCGCGAGGCATCGCGGCGGGAAATCCAGCAGGGCTATACGCTGCGCGACGACTTCACCTATTCGGGTATCGACAATCACGCGATCAAGGTCGGCGCGCGGGTCGAGGTGACGGACATCGAATTCTCGAACCTCGCCTTCCTGCAACCGGGCTATACCTTCCGCATCGATACGGTCGAAAACCCCAACACCAACCTCGCCAACGACACCGATTTCAGCTTCCCCGCCGAGGCGCGGCTGGGGCTGGGGAACGGCACGGTGCGGGGGTCGAACACGCAGGTCGGCCTGTACGTCCAGGACGACTGGGACGTGACCGACCGGCTGCAACTGAACCTCGGCCTGCGCTGGGATTATGAAACCAACGGCAACAACAATGATTTCGTGACGTCGGCGAACGCCGCAGCGGCGCTCCGTGCGTTGCCCGCGACCAGCTATTTCGATCCCGAAAACTACATCAGCACCGGCAGCAATCGCAAGCCGTTCGCCGGGGCGTTCGCGCCGCGCTTCGGCTTCTCCTACGACATCAAGGACGACGCCACGACCGTCGTGTTCGGCGGGTTCGGACGCTATTATGATCGCAACAACTTCAACAACACCGTCGACGAACAGTCGCGGACGATCAACCCGATCGGCGTGTTCCGCTTTTCGCGCGATGGCCAGCCGCGCAACGGACTGCAGACCGTCGTCTGGAATCCGCGCTACCTGACGCGCGAGGGGCTGCTCGAACTGCGTGCCACCTCGACCAGCGGTACGCCGGAGTTGTTCGCGGTCAAGAACGACACCAAGCCGCCGGTCAACGATCAGGTCAGCCTCGGCGTGCGCCAGCAGGTCGGCCGGTGGCAGTTCGCCGTGACGGGATCCTATCAGCGTGGCCGCAACGGCTATACCAACCTGTTCGCCACGCGCCAGAACAACGGGATTGGTCCGTGCTGCACCACCGCGCCGCTGGTGCCGTTCGGCTTCTCGAACGCGCTGATCGGCTATGACGGGCTCGATACCCGGTACAAGGCGCTCTACGTCACCGCCGACAAGCCCTATACCCAGACGTCGGGCTGGGGCGTGAACATCGCCTATACGCTGTCGAAGGGCGAGCAGAACGGCGGCGATCTCTTCAGCCTCGATGCCGTCACCCCCGACGATTACGGCTGGCGGCCGCGCGACGGCGACGAACGGCACCGGCTGGTCCTGTCGGGGATCGTCGACCTGCCGCTGGGCTTCCAGTTCTCGACGCTCAGCACGTTTGGCAGCGGTCAGGCGTTCCGCGTCACCGACGGCACGAACGGCGCGACCTCCGGCTTCAACGAGTTCAGCGCACGCTATCCCGACAAGAACTGCATCAAGGGCGTATTCGCGTTCTGCGAGGTGAACCTGACGCTGGCGAACAAATTGAAGATTTTGGGCGGCGAGACGGAGATCGCGGTCGATCTGCTCAACGCCTTCAACAACAACAACTTCTCGGGCTTCGACGACTTCTTCAACAACCAGGTCAACCCGGCGACCGGCCGGCCGGTCGACACGCTCGATTCGGCGCGAATCGGCCGCGACCTGCTCACCCTGCCCCGGCGCATCCAGTTCCGCGTCGGCTATCGCTTCTGATCTTTCCCTTCCTGCCGGATCGGGCGCCCCCCTTGCCCGATCCGGCTTTTTTATATGGACGTAAGGCCAGCCCATGATCGACCGCCGCCACTTCCTCGCCGCCGGCAGCGCCGCGATCGTCGGGGCATGCGCCGCGCCGGGCGGCATGGGCGCGCTCGCCACCCCCGATCTTCTGTCCGACGTGCAGGAACGCGCGTTCCGCTTCTTCTGGGACACGACCGATCCCGTGACCGGGCTGGCGCCCGATCGCTGGCCGACGCCCAGCTTCGCCTCGATCGCGGCGGTCGGCTTCGCGCTGACCAGCTATGGCGTCGGCGAAAAACATGGCTGGATCACCCGCGACCAAAACCGCGACCGCACGCTCGCGACGCTGGAATTCTTCGCGCGCGCGCCCAGCGGCCCTGCCGCGTCCGGCACCAGCGGGCACAAGGGCTTCTTCTACCACTTCCTCGATGCGAAGACCGGCACGCGCTTCGGCCGGACCGAATTGTCGACGATCGACACATCGCTGCTGCTGGGCGGCGTGCTGTTCGCGCAAAGCTGGTTCGATCGTGCCGATCCAAAGGAATCACGGATCCGGGCATTGGCCGAACAGCTTTACCGGGCGGTCGAATGGGACTGGATCACGCCGCGTGGCACCTTCGTGTCGATGGGCTGGCATCCCGAAACCGGGTTCATCCGGTCGGACTGGGATATTTATAACGAGGGCATGATCCTCTATGTGCTGGCGCTAGCCAGCCCAACGCATCCGCTGCCGCCGGCGACATGGGCCGCGCTGACGAAGCGGTTCGAGGCGAGCTGGGGCAATCGCTGGGGCGAACCGCATTTGCAGTTCGCGCCGCTGTTCGGCCATCAGTACAGCCATATGTGGGTCGATTTCCGTGGCATCCGCGATTCCTATATCGCGTCCAAGGGCATCGATTATTTCGAGAACAGCCGCCGCGCGACCCATGCCCAGCGCGCCTATGCGATCGAGAATCCGGGTCGCAAGACGGGGTATGGCGCGGATTGCTGGGGGCTGACCGCCTGTGATGGTCCGGGCGACTTCACCGTGACCATCGATGGAAGCCCACGCGAGTTCTTCAGCTATTCGGCACGCGGTCCGGGCGAACGCGACGATGGCACGATCGCGCCCACCGCCGCGCTCGGATCGATCGCGTTCGCGCCCGAGATCGTCGAGCCGATGATCGCGAAGCTGCACGCGCGCTATGGCGCGGGCATCTATGACCATTATGGCTTTCGCGATTCGTTCAACCCGACGCTGACCCGCAGCGACCGGCCGTTGCAGCATGGGCGGATCGTGCCGGGTATCGGCTGGGTCGACGGCGATTATCTCGGCATCGATCAGGGGCCGATCGTGCTGGGGATCGAGAACCGCCGGTCGGGAATGATCTGGGAGGTCATGCGCCGCAATCCGCATATCCGGCGCGGGCTGGAGCGGGCCGGATTCACCGGGGGCTGGCTGGCATGATGCTGCCATGGTTGCTGGCGTGACCGCGCGCCCGGCGGTCGCCGACGGGCTGCATGTTCCGGTACGCCCCGGTCCAATCGCGATCGTGATGGAACGCTAGGCGGCAATACTCGTTTCGCTGCCGTGCCGTATACCCCAATGGAGCGGCACGAAGGGGGATCATGCGGCGGTTCAGCGCCTCAATCGGATTAGCGGCGTTCGCCGCACTTGGCGCGTGCAACCGGCATCAGTCGGCGTTGACGGTATTTGGCGAGGAGGCGGCGACCGTTCGCCACCTGACCGTCATAATGCTCGTCGGCGCGGTCGTCATCGCCGCCGGTGTCGCCGGATTGATGATCGCGGCGGTGCGCGCGCCGGAAGGCAAGCTGACGCTGTCGGGTGGCATGCGCATGGTCGGCTGGCTCGGCGGAGTCGTACCGGTCATCGTGCTGCTGTCGCTGCTGCTCTACAGCCTGCCGGCGATGCGCCCGCTGCCAGTGGCCGACAGCGATCTGCGGATCGCGGTGGAGGGCGAGCAATTCTGGTGGGCGGTCCGTTACCAGCCGCCCGGTGCCGCGCCGGTCATGTCCGCGAACGAAATCCGCATCCCCGTGGGCCGCACCGTGCAGTTGGACCTGACCGCCGGTGACGTGATCCACAGCTTCTGGATACCCGGTCTTGCCGGCAAGATGGACATGATCCCCGGCCGCACCAACCGGCTGGTGGTCCGCGCGACGAAGCCGGGCAAGTTCCGCGGCGTCTGCACCGAATTCTGCGGGCTCAGCCACGCGCTGATGGCGTTCGACGTCGTGGCGATGGAGCCGGTGGCGTTCGACGCATGGCTCGCCGCCGAGCGCCGCCCGGCGATCGTGCCGCCTGCCGGCAGCGTCGCGGCGGCCGGGGCGCAGGCGTTCGTCGCCGATGGCTGCGCCGGATGCCATGCGATCGCCGGCACCGAAGCGGTGGCGCGGATCGCGCCCGACCTGACCCACTTCGGCAGCCGCACCTCGCTTGGCGCGGGAACGCAGCCGATGACCCGCGAGGCGCTGGTCGCCTTCATTCTGAACGCGCCGTCGGTGAAGCCCGGCGCGCGGATGCCCGCCTACACTCATCTGCCGCCCGCCGAGGCGCAGGCGATCGCCGCCTATCTGGAAAGTCTGAAATGAGCCTCCACGCGCAAGACGATCCCGCGCTCCGCGCCGCGCAGGAGGAACGGCTGCGTGCGGTGTGGAAAGCACCGCAGGGCATTTTCCTGCGCTGGACCGATTGCAACAACAACCGCGTCGGCGCGTGGTACACGCTGACCGCGTTCGGCTTCATGCTGTTCGCGGGCGTGCTGGCGCTCATCATGCGCACCCAGTTGGCGGTGCCCGACAACGACCTCGTCTCGGCGAACAGCTTCAACCAGTTGTTCACGCTGCACGGCTCGATGATGATGTTCCTGTTCGCCGTGCCGATGTTCGAGGCGGTGTCGATCATCCTCCTGCCGCAGTTGCTCGGCGCGCGCGACCTGCCGTTTCCGCGGCTGTCGGCGTTCGGTTACTGGTCGTTCCTGATCGGCGGGGTATTCGTCGGCGGATCGATCTTCTTCAACGCCGCGCCCGATGGCGGGTGGTTCATGTACCCGCCGCTTACCACCCGTACCGACCTGTCCGGCCTCGGTGCCGACATCTGGATGCTGGGGCTGAGCTTCATCGAGGTGTCGTCGGTCGCCGCCGCCGTCGAGCTGATCGTCGGCGTGCTCAAATGCCGCCCGCCCGGCATGCGGCTCAACCTGATGCCGCTCTATGCGTGGTATATCCTCGTCGTCGCGGTGATGATCCTGTTCGCCTTCCCGCCGCTGATCGCGGGCGACGTGCTGTTCGAGATGGAGCGGCTGCTCAACTGGCCGTTCTTCGATGCGGCGCGCGGCGGCGATCCGCTGCTGTGGCAGCACCTGTTCTGGATCTTCGGCCACCCCGAAGTCTATATCGTCTTCCTGCCATCGATCGCGCTGTTCGCGATGATGATCCCGACCTTCGCCCAGCGCCATCTGCTCGGCTATCCGTGGATCGTGCTGGCGGCGGTCGGCACCGCGTTCCTGTCGTTCGGCCTGTGGGTCCACCACATGTTCGCGACCGGCCTGCCCAAGATCAGCCTCGCCTTCTTCTCCGCCGCGTCCGAAGCGGTGGCGATCCCGACCGGCATTCAGATCTTCGCGTTCATCGCGACGCTATGGGCGGGCAAGGTCAAATGGTCGACGCCGCTGCTCTATGCCTCGGGCAGCCTCGCCATCTTCGTGATCGGCGGCCTGACCGGCGTGATGGTCGCGATCGCCCCGTTCGACTGGCAGGCGCACGATACCTATTTCGTGGTCGCGCATCTCCATTACGTGCTGATCGGCGGCACGCTGCTGCCGTTGTTCGGCGGGCTGTATTATTACTGGCCGCTGATTACCGGTAAGAAACTGTCGGACCGGATGGGGCGCACCGCGTTCTGGATGTTGTTCGTCGGCGCGAACCTCACCTTCTTCCCGATGCACTTCAGCGGGTTGTTCGGCATGCCGCGCCGGGTGTTCACCTATCCGGCGGAACTCGGCATCGGCTGGCTGAACCTTGCGTCGACCGCCGGGGCGTATCTGTTCGCGCTCGGCACGCTGATCGTCTGCATCGATCTTGCTCGCTCGCCGTGGCGGGCCAAGGCGGTGCGCAATCCGTGGAACGCCGGCACGCTCGAATGGCTGGCGCATCCCGATGACGAGGATTGGGGCATCCGTTCGGTCCCGCTGATCGAGAGCCGCTACCCGATCTGGGACCAGAAGGATTTCGTGAAGAAGGTCGACGAGGGTCGCTTCTTCCTGGCGGATGCCGAGGAAGGCCGGCGCGAGACGATCGTGACGAGCGTGCTCGACGCGCGCCCGCTCTATGTCGTGCGCCTCGGCACGCCAAGCTGGGTGCCGATGATGACCGCCGTCGCGCTGGGCAGCGTGTTCATCCTCACCACCTATCACCTCTACTGGTGGTCGCTCGCCGGGGCGTTCGTGACGCTGGGCTGCGTCCTCTACTGGCTGTGGACCGGCACCGCCGAAATCCCGGAGAAGGACAGCAAGCCGATCGGCCATGGCATCGAGCTGCCGCTCTATGTCTCCGGCTCGGCGGCGCCGGGATGGTGGGCGATGTTCATCACGATGATGGCCGATGCGACCGCCTTTTCGGGGCTGGTGTTCGGTTATTATTTCTTCTGGACGGTGCATCCCGAATTTCCGCCATCGGGTCCGGGCATGGATGGGCCGGGCACCTTCTGGCCGATGGTCGCGCTGGCGCTGGCGGCGGCGAGCTGGCTGGCGACGGTGGGCGCGCGCGGGTTCAACCGGCGTGGCGGGGTGGGTGCGGCACGGGGGCTGCTCGCGCTCGGCATCGCCGCCAGCCTCTGCGGCATCTGGGCCGGGTTGCAGGGGCCGCTGACGACCGGGCTCGACCCCGAACTGCACAGCTATCCCGCAATCGTGTGGGTGCTGGTGATCTGGACTACCGCCCATGCCGGGATCGGCGCGATCATGCAGAGCTATACGCTGGCGCGCAGCATCGCCGGTCGGATGACGCCGCGCTATGATGCCGATCTGCGCAACATCACCGTCTATCAGCACTTCATGGCGCTCACCGCCATCGTCACCTATGCGACGATCGGCCTGTTCCCGGGGGTCGCATGAAACGCGGGTTGCATGGCATGGTCGGCCGGCTGAAAGTCACCCTGTGGTCGCTGATCGTGCCGCCGGTCGCGTGGGCGGTGCATTTCCTCTTCTCCTATCTGTGGGCGGCGATTCATTGCGCGAAAGTCGGCGGTTTTCCGCGATTTCCCATCCTCTACGCCGTCGGCACGCTCGCCGCGCTGGCGGTGATCCTCGCGGCGGGGATCGTCGCGCATCTGCAATCGCGGGTGCCCGGCGACGATCCCCCGCACGAGGAGAGCACCGACCGCGACCGGATTCGCTTCCTCGCCTTCTCGACCGTGCTGCTGGCGGCGTTGAGCTTCGTCGGCGTGCTGTTCACCGCTGCGCCGGTGCTGTTTCTGACGGATTGCCGGTGAAGCGCGCGGCGTTCCTCATCGGCGGCGCGCTACTGCCCGCCGGCTGGCTGGCGGCGGCGCAGGCGGGAATGGTCGGCCATATGGCGGGGCATATGATCGCCGTCGCGATCGCTGCGCCCTTGATCGCGTTCGGCCTGAGCGACGGACGGTTTGACCCGGCACGGCGCTGGCCGACGATCGTCACGCCGCTTGGCATGTCGCTGGTCGAGCTGGTGACGGTGTGGGGCTGGCATCTGCCCGCGCTGCGCCTGCTCGCCGATCGGTCGATCGTGGCGATGGTCGTCGAACAGGCGTCGTTCCTCGCCGCCGGGCTGCTGCTCTGGGCCGCCGTGCTCGGCACCGGGCGCGACCGGCGCGCGGGGGGGGTTGGTGCGCTGCTGCTGACCTCGATGCACATGACGTTGCTCGGCGCGCTGATCGGCCTTGCCCCCCGCCCGCTCTATCCGGCGATGGCGCATGGGATGCACGATCCGCTCGCCGACCAGCAACTGGGCGGCGTCGTGATGCTGATGGTCGGGGCGGCCAGCTATTTCCTCGGCGGCCTGGCGCTTCTCGCGACGCTGCTACGTCAACCGGAGCCGCAGCCATGACCATCCGCCTGACGTGGAAGCGCGTGATCGTGACGCTGCTGGGCATTTTCGCGCTCGGCATGGCCTATGCGTGGTCGGGGGCGTTCAATGTCGCCGCCTCGTCGGGGCACTGGGCAGTCACCGACTGGTTCCTGCACTGGGTAATGCGCAATTCGGTGCAGACCCGCGCTGCGCTGACCGTGCCCGACGATGCCGCCGACGCCAGCGGGCTGGTGAGCGCGGCGGGCTATTACGCCACGTCCTGCGCGTCGTGCCACGGCGCGCCGGGCGTCCGGCCGCTGCCGTTGATGCAGAAGGCCACGCCGCCCGCGCCCGATTTGGCGAAGAACGCCAAGGAATGGACCGACAAGCAGCTCTACTGGATCCTCGAACATGGCGTGAAGTTCAGCGGCATGCCGGCATGGGGTGCCAAGGACCGGCCCGACGAGGTGCGCCGCATGGTCGCCTTCGTCCGCCGCCTGCCGAAGATGAGCCCGCAGGAATATCGCCTGCTCGCGGGCAGCAATGCGCAGGGGTTCGGCGCGGCGAACGGCCGCTTCGACAGTTGCGCGGGATGCCATGGCAGCGACGGGCTGGGCCGGGGACAGAAGGATATTCCGGTCCTCGCCGGGCAGAACCCGGGCTATCTCGCCGCAGCACTCGAAGCCTATGCCACCGGCCGCCGCCAGAGCGCGGTGATGGGGAATGCCGCCGCGCAATTGACGCCCGAGGAACGGGTCGCGCTTGCCCGTCGCTTCGCGGCGATGCCGAACGGGATCGGCGGTGCCGTGCGGCCGACGCGCGATGCGGCGGCGCTGCGGATCATCGAGCGCGGCCTGCCCGACCAGCAGCTCCCCGCCTGTCGCAGTTGCCACACACCGGGCATGGCCAACCGCTATCCGGTGATCGACGGGCAGCGGGCGGGCTATATCGCGGATCGGCTGCGCCAGTGGCGTGGCCAAAAGGAAGTGGTCGACGCGCGTAAGAGCCAGGCGACGATGCCGGTCATCGCCCGGCGCATCCCCGAGGACATGATCGAACCGATCGCCCGCGCGCTGGCGGGGAAATGAACCGATAGCGCCTCGACGCGGCGATGCGGGGTGATAGGGTGGGCCGGCCATGCCGACCGCCCCTGCCCTTCGTATCGCCGCATCGCACGGCCATCCGTTGTTCGCGACCGGTGCGGTCCTGTGAGCGATAGCGACCGCCTCGACCCGGCAATGGTGCTGCGCGCCTATGCCGCCGGGATCTTCCCGATGGCCGATACGCGCGACGCGCCCGGCGTCTATTGGGTCGAACCGAAATATCGCGGCGTCCTCCCGCTCGACGGGTTTCACCTGTCGCGCACGTTGCGCAAGCTGATCGTGCGCGACCGCTACCGCGTCACCGCCGATCGTGCCTTTGCCGATATTCTTACGCTGTGCGCCGAAAGCGCGGCCGATCGCACCGAAACATGGATCAACGGACCGATCGAAGCGGTTTTTCTCGAACTGCACGCGCTGGGCTTCGCCCATTCGGTCGAGGTGTGGGACGGCGATCGGCTAGCGGGCGGCCTATACGGCCTTGCGATCGGCGGTGCGTTCTTCGGCGAAAGCATGGTCAGCCGCGCGCCCAGCGCCTCCAAGGTCGCGCTGGCGTGGCTCGTCGCGCGACTGCGGGCGGGCGGCTATCGGCTGCTCGACTGCCAGTTCCAGACCGACCATCTCGAATCGATGGGAGCGGTCGAGATACCCCGCGCGCGCTATTCGGCGTTGTTGTCCGACGCGATCGGGGTCGATTCGGCCGGTGTCGTCACCGGTGCCGATTTCGGTGCGCTCGACCGCCTGACAGTTGGCGACGGTGTCGCGCCGCCGCCCGCCGATACGGTTTCCGGCCCTTCCTCGGGGAAGGACATCGTGCAGCTCTTGGGCCACACGTCGTAGATCGGGTGGAGCACGACGTTCAGTGCCGGCCGTTCCTTGAACAGCCAGCCCGAAAATGCCCGGCGCCATTTGGTGTCGGCGCCGCGCACGTCCAGTTGCACGAACGCGCCGGTATATTGCTCCTGCTCCCACGGCGCGGTGCGCTCGCACCCGCGCAGGCGGACGACGACATCGCCGACCCGCGTCGCCTGTCCGGGTTTCAGCGTCAGGTCGCGGGTTTCGCCGTTGCGCTTGTTGAGCAACCCGACCACCGCGACGCGCTGCGCCATCGGCGTGGCACCGGCCAGCAGCCGTTCGTCCAGCCCGGTGTCGACACTGACGACTTCGGTACCACCACCGGTGCGCGGACGCGCGGCATCGGGCACGGCGACCTCGGCGGCGACCGGTGCGGTGGCGGTGCGGCTATCCTGCCACCGCGTCCAGCCCAGCCAGCCGATCAGCCCCGCCACCACCACGATCGCCAGCCCGACCAGCCAGCGACGCGGGGTCATGCGTCGGGGTTCCACGCCTCATAATCGCCGGTGGCGCGGACCCGCGCGCCGCCCTTGTCGAGCACGCCGGGCGGGCGATAAGCGAGCGCGGTGCCGGTCTGGTTCTCGATCGGGACCTGCTGCCACTGGCGCACCGGCGGCAGCGATTCGTCGGGTGTCCCCTCGATCTGGTGGTGCAGCCAACTGAACCAGTCGGGCGGCACGCGGCTGGCATCGTTCGAGCCGGAATAGATGACCCAGCGGCGCGGCTGCCCCGCGGTATCCTTGCCGCCCTGATAATAGACGTTGCCGAGATGGTCGGAACCGACCTTTGCCATGCCGCGCAGGCCCATCCAGGTGCCAAAGGTGGCACCGTTCCACCAGGTGAAGATGTTCGCGAGGATACCCATGGTGGTCCGCTTAGCGCCCCGATGCGGATGGGGCAACGGTGCCGATCATTTCCACGTCACCTTGTCGCCCGCCGCGATGCCCAGTTCGGCGGCGCGGCCACCGGCCAGTTCGAGGACGGCCGACACCGGCTCGCCCGATCCGACGGGGATTTCGGAATAGGGAATGGTGTCTTCGGCGATGGTCGCCACGGTGCCGTCGGGACGGATGAACAGGATGTCGAGCGCACTGGGCGTGTTCTTCATCCAGAAGCTGGCCGGTTTGGGCGGGCCGCCGTCGGGCGGATAGGGCGCGAACAACATGCCGCCATCGGCGGGAATCGACGGGCGGTACATCAACCCGCGCTGCTGCTGCGCTTCGGTCGCGGCGAGTTCGACGGTGAAGTCATGGGTCTTGCCGGCGGCGGTCGTGATGGTGACGCGCTTCGTCGCGACGCCGGCCTGGGTGGCGGCGTCGCTCCCGCCCGACTGGCAGCCGCCCGTCGCGGCGGCGAGCGCCAGTGCCGCCGCGGCGGCCATCCGTTGCAATGTCACGCGCTTACTCGCCTTTTTCGACCACGATCGCCAGCGGCCCCTTCTGCCCATCGACGATCCTCGCGACAAGCCGCTCCTCGGGATCGACTTCCTCAATCCCGCCGCGCCGCAGCGTTTCCATATGGACGAACACATCGCCGGGTTCGTTAATGCGAACCAGAAAACCATAGCCTTTCAGGCGGTTGAACCACTTTACCGTCACCGGCTCGAACGGTCCCGCCTGATCGGCCAATGCCATGCGGTCGGGGCGGTCGGCGGGGCGACGCACCGGTTCGATCGCGCTCGACAGGTCGATTTCGAGAATTTCGGTCGCCTGCATGCCGCGCGCCTTGCGTACCGCGTGGCAGATGATCCGCGCCCCTTCGGGAAGGGTCCGGCGGCCATGATCCTGAAGCACCGAAAAATGCACGAGGACATCACCGACGTCCGGATCGTCGGCGACCACGAAACCGAAGCCGCGGGTCACGTCGAACCATTTGACGACGCCGCCGATCGCGATTCCCGGCTCGGCATCATCGTCGAACGGCACGACGCCCGACGAAACGACGGAGAAATCGTCTGCGGTGGTTCGAGCCTCCATGCGCATATATTTGCAATCCCCCTGCCCGCATCCTAACACGATCTTTCACGAACGCGACGATTTCTTTGCGATTAAGCATGGTCTTCACGCAAGTCCGGGACGTCGTCGGCGGTCATCGACGCGATTCGCCGGGCGAGCGACGGTGCATGACCGGCGCGGACCATCGCCGCGATCTGTCGTTCGCGCTGGTCGCGCTCGACCGGTTCGGGTGCGAACGGGCCGATCCGGCGGCGCCGGGCAAAGGCCATGGCGGTCGCCTCCGCCCCCTCGTCGATCGCCTCGTCCAGCGTGCTACTGTCCTCGCCGGCCACCCCGGCGTGGCGCAGCGCATCGCGCACCCGGCGTGGCCCCAGCCCCCGCCGGGCCATCGCCGCCACGCGCGATTCCGCGAACGCCAGATCGTCGACATAGCGCAGTTCGACCATGCGATCGGCCAGCGCTTCGGGGTCGATCACCCCTTCGCTGCCGCGTTCGCGCAGCTTGCGGCGCAGATAATCGAGCAGCTTGGCGCGGGTCGTCGCGAAGCGTTCGACATAGCGTAGCGCAAGGCGTTCGAGTGCCGGCTGGGTCAGCGCGGGCGGCGGGCGGCGGGGTTCACGGGGCATGCGCCATGTTTGTGCCATAGTGCGCCGCGATTTTGAAACGGACTGTGCCGCGCGGCCGGTTGTCGCTATGGCGATCCGCTTGGGAGCCGCGTGTTACCCGCCATGGTGCCGTGAGTTGGACAAGAATGACGACGAATATTGAAGGAACTGTTGCAGCGACGCCGGTGGCGACACCGACCATGGACGCGCTCCCCCGCCGCTTCGCCGATTTCGCGACGCTGGGCGAAGCGATGGACTATGCCGCGACGGGGACACGCGGGCTGAACTTTCACGACGCACGCGGCACGCTCACCCGCCCCTACCCGTTTCGCGAGATGCGCGAGGATGCGCTCGCGCAGGCGCACCGGCTGATCGCGCATGGCGTGCGGCCGAAGGACCGCATCGCGCTGATCGCCGAGACGGGGCCGGAGTTCGCCGCGCTGTTCTTCGGCGTCGTCTATGCCGGGGCGTGGCCGGTGCCCCTGCCGCTGCCCACGTCGTTCGGCGGGCGCGACGCCTATGTCGAGCAGCTCCGCGTGCAGTTGGCGAGCTGCGATCCCACGACCTTGCTCTATCCGGCCGAACTGGAAGCGATGGCGGGCGAAGCCGCGCGGGTCGCCGGGGTCGAAGGGATTGACTGGGAACGCTTTTCCGCCAGCGACGCACCGGTCGGCGATCTACCGCAGGCCGCCACCGACGATGTCTGCTACCTGCAATATTCGAGCGGTTCGACCCGTTTCCCGCACGGGACCGAGATCACCCACGCCGCGCTGCTGAACAACCTGTCGGCGCACAGCCATGGTATGGAAGTGAACCCCGAGGACCGCTGCGTGTCGTGGTTGCCATGGTATCACGACATGGGGCTGGTCGGCTGCTTCCTGTCGGTCGTCGCCAACCAGGTGTCGACCGACTATCTGAAAACCGAGGATTTCGCGCGGCGGCCGCTGGCGTGGCTCGACCTTATCACCCGCAACACCGGCAGTTCGATTTCCTACTCGCCCACCTTTGGCTACGACATCTGCGCCCGGCGGATGTCGAGCCAGACCAAGGCGGCCGACCGGTTCGACCTGTCGCGCTGGCGGCTTGCCGGCAACGGCGCGGACATGATCCGGCCCGACGTGATGCAGTCGTTCGTCGATGCCTTTGCCGATGCCGGGTTCAAGGCGTCGGCGTTCCTGCCGTCCTATGGCCTTGCCGAAGCGACGCTGGCGGTGGCGATCATGCCGCCGGGCGAAGGGATCATCGTCGAACTGGTTGAAGAGACGGAACTTTCCGGTCACGCGGGGCGCGCCGACCGGCCGCAGCGGTATCGCGCGATCGTGAATTGCGGCAAGCCGGTGAAGGACATGGCGATCGAAATCCGCGAGGAGGACGGCACGTTGTTGCCGCAGCGCGCGATCGGCAAGCTGTGGTGCAAGGGCCCGTCGCTGATGAGCGGTTATTTCCGCGATCCCGAGGCGACCGCGGCGTGCATGGCCGATGGCTGGCTCGACACTGGCGACATGGCTTATATGTCAGAGGGTTACGTCTATATCGTCGGCCGCGCCAAGGACATGATTATCGTCAATGGCAAGAATCACTGGCCGCAGGACATCGAATGGGCGGTCGAGCAACTGCCCGGATTCAAGGCGGGCGACATCGCCGCCTTCGCGATCACCACCCCGGGCGGCGAGGAAACCCCGGCGGTGCTGGTGCAATGCCGCGCGTCGGACGAGGCCGAGCGGCAGCGGCTGCGCGAGGAAATTCGCGAGCGTGTCCGGTCGGTTACGGGGATGAACTGCGTGATCGAGCTGGTGCCGCCGCGCACGCTGCCGCGCACGTCATCGGGCAAGTTGAGCCGGGCCAAGGCGCGCAAACTGTATCTGGAAGGCGAGATCAAGCCCTACGCGATCGCGGCCTGAACCCGCAAGTTTTCGTTGTCCTACAGACCGCCCGATCGGCTATCCAATAATCGGCCTTGTGCTTCCGGTTGGACCGGGATAGAGGCCGCCTCCGCACACGAGTGTAGCTCAGCTGGTAGAGCATCGGTCTCCAAAACCGAGGGCCGGGGGTTCGAATCCCTCCACTCGTGCCAGCGCACCCCGCGCGCCCTTCCCCCATCTGGACGCCGACGATGTTCCGTGCGCTGTATGACTGGACGCTTCGCCTTGCCAACCATCGCCATGCGGTGCGCAGCCTTGCCGTCGTGTCGTTTTGCGAAAGCTCGTTCTTTCCGATCCCGCCCGATGTCGTGCTGGTGCCGGTCATCCTGCAGCATCGTACCCGGGCGTACCGGATCGCGGCGATCTGCACGATCGCGTCGGTGCTGGGGGCGATGGTCGGCTATGCGATCGGGTATTTCCTGTTCGACACGGTTGGGCGCTGGGTGATCGAGCTGTACGGGTTGCAGGACAAGGCGACCGCGTTCCAGGCGTCGTTCGCCAAATACGGCGCGGCGATCATCCTGCTGAAAGGGCTGACGCCGATCCCGTTCAAGCTGGTCACGATCGCGTCGGGGCTCGCCAAGTTCAATTTCGGGATGTTCGTGCTGACGGCGGCGATCACCCGCGCGTTCCGGTTTTTCCTGATCGCGTTCCTGCTCAAGCGCTATGGCCAGCCGGTGCAGGACTTCATCGAGAAGCGGCTGACGCTGATCGGGACGTTGCTGGTGGTGGCGCTGGTCGGCGGGTTCGCGGCGGTCAGCCTGCTCTGAGCGACGCCGCCCGGCATTGCTTGCATGGGGCGGCGTTCGTCGCTAGATACCATGCCCAATCCGACAGCGTGGATGGGCCGCGCCGGTTCTTGTAAGGGACCGGACGGGGCCTTGTGTCCAAATGTCGATCAACCGCAACAAGGGTGCGCGCGTGGCCAAGGTTACTCCAGTCGAATTCATGCGGCAGGTTAAGGCGGAAACCGCGAAGGTGACGTGGCCGACGCGCAAGGAAACGGTGATGACCGCGGTGATGGTGGTCATCATGACCTCGTTGCTCGCGATCTTCTTCCTTGGCGTCGATTCGATGTTCGATGCGATCGTGAAGGCGCTGCTGCGCCTCGCCCAGTAACGCCTCGACCCCGCACTCCCACGAGCTTCAAAGGACTTTCATGTCGCGTTGGTACATCATTCACGCCTATTCGGGGTTCGAGGGCAAGGTCCGCGATTCGATCATGACCGAGGCGACGCGCCTTGGCCTTGACCATGCGGTCGAGGCGATCGAGGTGCCGACCGAGAACGTGACCGAGGTGCGGCGCGGCAAGAAGGTGCAGTCCGAGCGCAAGTTCATGCCCGGATACGTGCTGGCGAAGCTGGACCTGAACGATCAGGTCTATCACCTCGTCAAGAACACGCCGAAGGTGACGGGCTTCCTGGGATCATCGGGCAAGCCGCAGGCGATCAGCGAGGCGGAAGCCACGCGGATGCTCAACAGCAAGGAAGAAGCCGCCGCCTCGCCCACCAAGCAGAAGATCAAGGTCGATTTCGAGATCGGCGATTCGGTCAAGGTGCTCGACGGCCCGTTCGCGAGCTTCAACGGCGTGGTCGAGGAACTGGACTTCGACAAGTCGAAGGTGAAGGTTTCGGTGTCGATCTTCGGGCGGGCAACCCCGGTGGAACTGGACTTCGAGCAGGTGGAACGAAGCAAGTAAGGCAAAGCCTGACTTGCTGTCCGCACGCGGTTAGCGCCAGCTAACTGCGAGACGGCGGACACCGGCCGGCGGGTGCAACCCGACCGACGTTAGCGGCGTAGGGCGAAGGCCCTGCGCCGTTTTTGGTTTGGGAAAAGCTCTTGATACGCTTCGGACACCCCCTTGACTTCCGACGAGTATCCAGTTGAATTAAAGACATGTGCGGGACGCACTAGCCACGTCGGGATACTTACTTTGCAGTCGAGTTCTGCCGAACTCGTTCGCCAATCGCAAAAGAAACCCTGACTCTCCGATTGTGGTGGCCGCCCCCGTGCCTTGCACGGGGGCGCGTTACTCGGAAGGGGATACAATTTTGCAAGAACTGATTGAAGAAGCGATTATTCGCAAAGCTCAATCTGTTTTACGTAATCGTAGAATTGATCGCGCCATTTCATTCAAAAATGCTGATCGATATCGTAAGCGAACTGGGCTGGTTCCTGGTATTCCATCAGAAGCAGACCCTGCTTGGTGGAATTACCACCCTCATTTCGATCCAGCATATTGCATTCGGCATGCTCGATACCTGAGCCGAACCATATGGCGCAAGCTACAGGATAATCTGTATCATCCAGTTCCGGCTATTCAATTCGACCTTCCAAAACCAGATGGTTCGCATCGAAAGATCATGGCCTTTGCAATTCCCGACTCTGCTCTTGCAAATTTAGTTCATCGTAAGGCTACGAAAAGGAATATAAATCTTTTTTCACGCCTGAGCTACGCCTATCGTCCTGACCAAAATGTTTTTGACGCTATACTAAATTTATCAAAATCCCTCGACTCTCCAAAATCGTATATAGTTCAGTACGATTTTTCTAAGTATTTTGATACTATTGATCATTCTTATATTAGAAAAGTTCTATTTGAGCGGCAATTATTCTTACTTCCGGAAGCTGAGCGAAATGCTATAAATTCTTTTCTCAAGCATGAATATGCTCATATTTCTACCTATAGTCACAACGTGTTTGATGTCAGAGATTCTGGGGTCCCGCAAGGTAGCTCACTGTCATTGTTCTTATCAAATGCGGCAGCCCACGAATTAGATTTAGCACTTGAAAAATTAAACGGAACTTTTGTACGTTTTGCTGATGATGTTGTCGCAGTAGCTCACTCATATTCCGACGCGCTGGCGATTTCAGCAGCATTTCGGGACCATTGCAATTTGGCTGGCCTGAAAATAAATTATGATAAATCTCCGGGCATTTTACTATTTGGCGGAAGTCCAGAACGTGAAATGCGGACCTTTACCATTGATACTGACGATGGCGATCAATTAGAAACTATTTCTAAAATAGATTATCTTGGTCATAGCATTACTGCTTGTGGCGTAAACATTCCGTCTAAATCAATAAAACGAATAAAGTCAAAAATTTCGAGTATAGTTCATAAAAACCTTTTCCTTCATCGAAGAAATTTAGGCGACTCCTTTAATCCGTTACGCGTAGGTCCCGGATTTACAGATTGGGACTTAACCACGTGCATTAACGAAATACGTAAATATATTTATGGAGGGTTGAGAGAAAGTCAGATCGATGGATTCTTATCGGATGCCAGCAAACCCCCATACATGCGTGGACTAATGGGATTTTTTCCGCTCATTACGGACCCAAAAACTCTTATAGAATTGGATGGCTGGCTGTTAAATATCATTGCTAGGGCGCAGCGAGAAAGACGCCGCATGCTTTCTAGTAATTTTGGAGTATCTATTCCGGTATTGACCAAAAAAGAATTAATATCTGGAAGTTGGTATCAATACCCAGAAATTAGAAACGATGCGTCACTTCCTAGCTTTGTTCGTGCTTGGCGCGCAGCGCGGAAATATTATCGGCGTTACGGGCTTTCGGGAATTGAACCTCCTCGTTATTATTCTTTGAACGAATATTAAATTTCTTAATAGGCAACTGATAGTGGCTATCTTGATGCTTTCCCCCACCTCACCCGTTTAATCGCCGCCAGCAAATCCTCATCCGGCGTAAGCGGCTCCCACTCCTCCCGCCTGCCCCCGCGCCGCCACTCCAGTTGCGCGTAGCTCACCAACAGCCGGTCCTCCTCGTCCAGCAGCCACGCCACGCGGCATTCCCGCGCGCACCGGTCCTTCCACGCGGCGTTGCTCTCGCCGCGCTTCGGCCCGAACGCCGGATTGACCAGTTCCTTCTGCCGCCGGTCGTTCCAGCCGATCAGTTGCATCGCCTGCTGCACGGTCATCGGCTCAATCGGCGGGGGATCGTTGTGGCGCCACTGGTCGTGGACATTGGCTTCGGGCAGGCCGGATTCGAGCAGCGCCATCTCCAGCCGTTCGGCGCCCACCGCCAGCGCGAGGCGCATCTCGCGGGCGAAGCCGGGGTGGCGGCGGGCGCGGGCGTAGAAGCTCGAATGGGCGAAGCCCGCCGCGCTCGCCGCGAGGCGCACGTTGGCGGTGGCGGTGAGCGCGCGCAGGAAGGCTTGCTCGGCGGCGGTGTCGATGTGGCGGGCCCTGGTGGCGCGCAGTTGCAGGCGGCCTTTCGAGCGGACGAGGCGGGCGTCGTCGGGCGAGACATTGGTATCGGCGAGGGCGGCGGCGGCGAGCGCCAGCGCGCCTTCCCAGCGCTGGGCGAAGTCGGGGTCGGCGTTGCGGCGCTTGGTCAGCATCGAGCGGTTGAGGCCCAGCGTGCGCGCGGCGTCGCGGGCGTTGCCGGTGCGGGCGAGTTCCTTGAGGAAGGCGGCGTTCTGGAGCGCCTGCGCGCGGCTATAGGGTCTGGCCATGGCGCGGAGCGGATCATTGTAAGTCCAACATTGCAAGCGGCGGCGCTTTCGACTATGCGCGCACGCTTCCGATACGACAGTTTTGGAAAACCATGGCGGGAGGCGCTCCGGCAACGGATGCGCCGCACGGACCGCTAAACTTGAAAGAGAGTGAACATGGCCAAGAAGATTACCGGCTATATCAAGCTGCAGGTGCCGGCGGGCGAAGCCAAGCCGTCGCCGCCGATCGGACCTGCGCTGGGTCAGCGCGGCGTGAACATCATGGAATTCTGCAAGACCTTCAACGCGCAGACCTCCAGCGGCGACATCGCCAAGGGCACGCCGCTGCCCACGATCATCACCGTCTATGCCGACCGGTCGTTCAGCTTCGAGACGAAGACGCCGCCGGCGACGTATCTCATCAAGCAGGCGATCAACCTGAAGTCGGGTTCGAAGGAGCCGGGCAAGTCGGTTGCCGGCAAGATCAAGCGTTCGCAGCTGAGCGAGATCGCGACGATCAAGATGAAGGATCTGAACGCCAACGACATCGACGCGGCGACGAAGATCATCGAAGGTTCGGCCCGCGCGATGGGCCTCGAAGTCACGGAGGGTTGAGATCATGGCCAAGCTGACCAAGAAGGCGAAGACCCTCGCCACCGCCGTCGACACGCTGAAGCTGCACGGCATCGATGAAGCCATCGCGCTTGCCAAGACCCACGCCACGTCGAAGTTCGACGAGACGATCGAAGTCGCGCTGAACCTGGGTGTCGATCCGCGTCACGCCGACCAGATGGTCCGCGGCGTGGTGACGCTGCCCAAGGGCACCGGCAAGACCGTGCGCGTCGGCGTGTTCGCGCGCGGCGCGAAGGCGGACGAAGCCACGGCGGCGGGTGCCGACGTGGTGGGTGCCGAGGACCTGATGGACGCGATCCAGGGCGGCAAGATCGACTTCGATCGCTGCATCGCGACGCCGGACATGATGGGCCTCGTCGGCCGTCTCGGCAAGATCCTGGGGCCGAAGGGCCTGATGCCGAACCCGAAGCTGGGCACGGTGACGATGAACGTCGCCGCCGCCGTCGAAGCCGCCAAGGGGGGTCAGGTGGAGTATCGCGTCGAGAAGGCCGGTATCATCCATTCGGGCATCGGCAAGGCATCGTTCCCGGCCGAAGACCTGCGCGCGAACTTCGACGCGCTGGTCGATGCGGTGGTGAAGGCCAAGCCGTCGGGCGCCAAGGGCAAGTATGTGCGCAAGGTCGCGCTCAGCTCGTCGATGGGTCCGGGGATCAAGGTCGATACGGCCGAGGTCGCAGGCGCGTAAGCGCCGCAGCCGTGCCGCAGGGCACGGCCCGAGGCCGGCCGGCGGGAGCGCAGGCTCCCGACCGACGACGCGGGATTAATTCCCGTGTCGGTTGCCAGAAGAAAAGGGGTCGGAGGCTTTACGCTTCCGGCCCCTTTTCCTTGGCCCCCACCCCGCTTACAAATTCAGCAGCGCAGGATCGCCGCCCTTGGCCATGATGTTGATCGAGGTCGAGCGTTCCGCTGCATAGCGCAGCAGCGCGTCGGGGCCGCCGGCCTTGGGGCCGGTGCCCGACAGGCCCTCGCCGCCGAAGGGCTGGACGCCGACGACCGCGCCGATGATCGAGCGGTTGACGTAGACGTTGCCCGCCGGGACCAGCGCGGCGACTTCCTCGGCAAAACGGTCGATGCGGCTGTGGATGCCGAGGGTCAGGCCATAGCCGCGTGCGGCGAGGGCGCCGGCGACCTGCGGCAGATCGGCCGGGTCGTAGCGATGGATGTGGAGGATGGGCCCGAACACCTCGCGTTCGAGGAAGTCGGGGGTCGGGATTTCGGCGATGACCGGGGCGAAATAGGTGCCCTTGGCCGCCCATTCCTTCGCATCGGCGCGGAAGAGGATTTTCGCCTCGCGCTCCAAGCGGGCGACGTGCGCGTCGAGCGCATCACGTGCGTCGCCGTCGATCACCGGGCCGATGTCGGTGGCGGGGTCGGCGGGGTCGCCTACGCCCAAACATCTGGCCGCGCCGATCAGCGTCTCGATCACCGCATCGGCGGTATCCTTCGGCAGATAGAGCAGACGGAGCGCCGAGCAGCGCTGGCCGGCCGAGCCGAAGGCGGAGAGCAGCACGTCGTCGACGACCTGTTCGCGCAGCGCGCTGGTGTCGACGAACATGCCGTTGAGGCCACCGGTCTCCGCGATGAACGGCAGGATGGGGCCGCGCCGGTCGGCCAACTGGCGGTTGATCGCCCATGCGGTGTCGGTGCCGCCGGTGAAGGCGACGCCGGCGATCGACGGATGGCCGACGAGTTTCGCGCCGACGTCCGCGCCCTCGCCGGGCAGCAGCGCGAGGAGATCGGGGGCGAGGCCGGCGGCGTGGAACAGGCGGACGGCTTCATGCGCGACGAGCGGTGTCTGTTCGGCAGGCTTGGCCAGCACCGCGTTGCCGGCGGCGAGGGCGGCGGCGACCTGTCCGGTGAAGATCGCCAGCGGGAAATTCCACGGACTGATGCAGACGAAGGTGCCGCGCCCGTGGAGTTCGATCTGGTTCACCTCGCCCACCGGGCCGTGCAGCACGGTCGGCCCGGCGAAGCGGGTTTCGGCGAGCAGCGCGTAATAGCGGCAGAAGTCGATCGCCTCGCGCACTTCGGCGACGCCGTCGTTGAGCGTCTTGCCGGCCTCGGCCGACAGGATGGCGATGAAGCGGTCCATCTGGGTGTCGAGCGCGTCGGCCATGGCGCGCAGCACCTTGCCGCGCGCTAGGCCGCCGGCGGCGTCCCATGCCGGTTGCGCGGCACGGGCGCGGCGGGCGGCTTCGTCGATGTCGGCGGCGGTGGCGTTGCTGACCGATCCGATGATGCGGGCGTGATTGACCGGGCTGGCCATCGGCGTCGCCCCTGCCCCGGTCTGCATCCGGCCACCGACGATCGGGCCGGCGGTGATCGGGGCATAGGCGGCGCGGGCGCGATCGGCCTCGGCACGGACGGTGGCGATCGAATAGTCGCGGCCGAGCGGGTTGGCGCGGCCGTGATAGATCGCGGCGGGCGATGGCAGGCGGGGGTGCTGGTGCGGCTGCGCGGCGACCGCCGCCACCGGATCGGCGACGATGGTTTCCGGCGCAATCTCCTCGTCGAGCAGCGCGTTGACGAAGCTGGAGTTCGCGCCGTTTTCCAGCAGGCGGCGCACCAGATAGGGCAGCAGCTCCTCATGCCCGCCGACCGGGGCATAGGCGCGGAGCACCAGCCTGTTGTCGGTGCCCGCTCCGGCGGCGCGGTACAGCCCCTCGCCCATGCCGTGGAGACGCTGATGTTCGATCGCCACCCCGGCGCGCGCCGCCATGTGGCGGACCGCGACGAGGGTGTGGGCGTTGTGGGTCGCGAACTGCGGATAGAGCGCGGGGGCGGCGGCGATCAGCTTGTGTGCGCAGACGAGGTAGCTGAGATCGGTCGCGGCCTTGGAGGTGAACACCGGATAGCCGGGGTGGCCGGCGATCTGCGCGCGCTTCACCTCGCTGTCCCAATAGGCGCCCTTGACCAGCCGGACCATGATCCGCCGCCCGGTGTCGCGCGACAGGCGTTCGAGGCGGTCGATGACGCCGCGCGCGCGCTTGCCATAGCCCTGCACGACGACGCCCAAGCCGGTCCAGTCGCCGAGATCGGCTTCGCGCGCGAGGGTGTCGACGAGTTTCAGCGACAGCGCGAGGCGATCGGCCTCCTCGGCATCGATCGCGAGGTTCAGGGCATGGCCGGCGGCGATGCGGGCGAGGCGGTGGAGGCGCGGGTAGAGATCGGCGATGACCTCGCCCTCGCGCACCGCTTCGTAGCGTGGGCAGAGCGCGGAGAGTTTCACCGAGACGCCGTGGCCCTGTTCGGGGGTACTGCCCGGTGCGCGGGCGCGGCCGACCGCGTCGATCGCGGCGGCATAGATGGCTTCGTAGCGGTCGGCGTCGGCCAGCGTGCGCGCGCCTTCGCCGAGCATGTCGAACGAGCAGAGATAGTTTTCCTTGGCGGCGCGCTTCAGCGCGTCCTCGATCGTCGCGCCCAGCACGAACTGGTCGCCCATGATGCCGACGGCGGCGGCGAGCGCGCGGCGGATGACCGGTTCGCCCAGCCGCCCGGCGAGGCGACGGATCGTCTCGCCGATCCCGGCGCTGCCCGCGTCGCCGACCAGCTTGCCGGTGAGGGTCAGGCCGATGGTCGAGGCGTTGACGAACAGGCTGGACGACTGGCCGAGATGCGCCGCCCAGTCGGCCGCGCCCACCTTTTCGGCGATCAGCCGGTCGCGGGTCGCGGCGTCGGGGGTGCGCAGCAGCGCTTCGGCGAGGCACATCAGCGCCAGCCCTTCCTGCGTACCGAGCGAGAATTGCTGGAGGAAGCCTTCGACTACGCCGGGCTTGGCGGCGGCGGCGCGGGTGCGCGCTACCAGCTTGGCGGCGTCGGCAACGATTTGCGACCGGTCGGCGGTGGTCAGCGGGACCTGTGCCAGCAATTGCGGGAGCAACACCGCTTCGTCGGTGAACTTGTCGGCGTCCAAGGCATCCCAGTCGATCGCGGGCATCGGTTTCTCCATGTGGTATCGACGGTATAGGGCGGGATCGGGTGAAGGTGTGTCGGTTGTTGCGGGGGATGGCCGATGATTTTTGTTATTTGGTACGTAGCGGGAATGGATTATTCACCACCCGTCACCCCGGACCTGTTCCGGGGTCCACCGGGCGGCAGGCGATGCGTTTGAGGATCGGGCGATACCGTTTGTGGACAGGTGGACCCCGGAACAGGTCCGGGGTGACGATGGGTGTGGGGCGGCCGGCGTGGCGGACCGCGACCGTTGGCCGGGGAAACAGGATCATGGACCAGACCGACCGCAAGCTGCTGCGGGTGTTGCAGGCCGATGGGCGGATAACCAATCAGGCGCTGGCCGCGCAGTGCGGGCTGTCGCCCGCCGCCGCATTCGAGCGGGTGCGGCGGTTGCGTGAGAGCGGGGTCATCCGGGGCTATGCCGCGCTGCTCGATCCGGGCAAGCTCGACCGGTCGCTGCTGGTGTTCATCGAGGTGCTGCTCGACCGGACGACGGCCGACGTGTTCACCGCGTTCGGCAACCATGTCCGCGACCTGCCCGAAGTGCTGGAGTGCCATATGGTCGCGGGCGGGTTCGATTATCTGCTGAAGGTGCGGATGGCGGACATGGACGCCTATCGCGCGTTCCTCGGCCGCACGCTGACGACGGTGCCCGGCGTGCGCGAGACGCGGACCTATGCGGTGCTGGAAGAGGTGAAGGCGACGACGGCGTTGCCGCTGTGAGTCGCTCCCCTCCCTGACAGGGAGGGGTTGGGGGTGGGTCGGTCTGCGAGGGCACCGGAGCGCTCGCCTCAAGCCTACCCACCCCCGGCCCCTCCCTTCCAGGGAGGGGAGCAGTCTGAACAACACGATATTGCGTGGCATTGCTGCGGTATGAACGATTGCGTCGTTCGTGCGCTGTGATAGCCTGTGCGACGGTTCGACGTGGAGACGACCGATGGTTGCGATCGCTGCCCCTGCTGGCCCGAGAATCCTGGCGTTGATCGATGGCGCGCCGCCGATGGCGATGGCGGACGCGATCGACCGGTTGCGCGCGACATTGCTGCCGATCGGGCGGGCGACCGATGGCGACCGCAACATCCTTGGCGCGAAGATCGACCGGTTCGTCGGCGATGACGATGCGCCGGTGATCCTGATGGCGCATGGCGCGGGCTGCCGCGCGGCGGCGTGGTGGGCGCGGCTGTCACCGGCGCATTATGTCCAGCGGGTGGCCGGGGCGATCCTCGTCGATCCGGTGGCGGAGGCCGGGCATGACCGCTTCGCCTCGCCCAGCATCGTGCTGCCGTTCCGGTCGGTCACGGTCGATCATTCGCCGCCGGCAATGATCGCGGCGCTGGCGCGCGAATGGGGCAGCGAACTGGTCGACGATCGCGAGGAAGAGGCGGCACGCGGCGGGCGATTGCTCAAGATCATCGAGCGGCTGAGCGGCGCGGTGGTGGCGCATGACGTGCGCACCGCGCGGAAATTGGCGCGGTTGGGGTAGGACGGACGATCGTCATCCCGGCGGAGGCCGGGATCCATGGTCTTGGGACGTATTGCTGGAGTCGCTCCGGCTTGTATCCGTGGATTCCGGCCTTCGCCGGAATGACGATAAGGGGATTAGCCCCGCCTTCTTGGCATCAGCGCGTTGCGCATCGCGAAGCTGGAGTTGATGCGCGTCACGCCGGGCAGGCGCGACATGATGTCGGTGTGGAGCGCCTCGTACGCGCCGGCGGATTCGACCGCGACGCGCAGCCAGTAATCGGACTGGCCGGTCATCAGCCAGCATTCCTGGATTTCGGGGTGGCGCCGCACCGCCGCTTCGAAGCGCGAGAGATATTCCTCGGTCTGACGCTCCAGCGTCACCTGCACGATCACGGTCGCGCCGTGATCGGCGGGGTCGGCGCGGGTGACGACGGTATAGCCCCGGATCGCGCCGCCGTCCTCCAGCAGCCGGATGCGGCGCAGGCAGGCCGACGGCGACAGGCCGACCTCGGCGGCGAGCGCATTGTTGGGGCGGCGGGCGTCCTGCCGCAGCAGGCTGAGCAATTTGCGGTCGATCGCGTCGAGGGTCATGGTTGCGATTCCGTCGTCGCTTGTTGCGTTCGATACAATCTATGGCAGATCATGCGACAATCGCGAACAATCTGCCGCGCCGACTGTAGTAGCGTCGTGGACGGGCAAGGAGCCGACGACGGGCATGGGTTTGCTGACGATCGATCTTGACGCACTGGTCGCCAATTACCGGACCATCGCCGGCCGGGTCGCGCCGGCGCGCGCGGCCGGGGTGGTGAAGGCGGACGGCTATGGGCTGGGCGCGGGGCTGGTCGCCGATGCGCTGTACGCGGCGGGATGCCGCGACTTCTTCGTCGCGCTGACCGGGGAGGCGGTGGCGTTGCGCCCCGCCCTGCCGGCCGATACGCGGCTGTTCGTGCTGAACGGGATCGCGCCGGATGAGGAAGCGGCACTGATCGCGGCGGAAGCGATCCCGGTGCTGAACGGTCCGATCGACATCGCGCGGTGGCGGGTCGCGGCATTGCGCGCCGGGCGGCGGTTGCCGGCGGCGGTGCAGGTCGACAGCGGTATGTCGCGGCTGGGGCTTGCCCCGGCGGAAGTGGCGGAGATCGCCGCCAGGCCGGCGCGGCTCGACGGGATCGAGGTGGTGCTGGTGATGAGCCATTTCGCCTGCGCCGACGAACCGGATGCGGCGGCGAACGACGCGCAGCGCGCGCGCTTCGCCGAGCTGGCGGCGATGCTGCCCCCTGCCCCGCGCTCGCTGTCCAATTCGGCGGGCGCGTTCCTGCCCGGCGATCAGGGCGATGTCGTGCGACCGGGAATCGCGCTGTACGGCGGTGCGCCGCAGATGGGGGTGGCCAATCCGATGCGGCCGGTCGTCACGCTCGATGCGCGGATCGTGCAGGTGCGCGACGTGCCCGCCGGGACCGGGGTCGGCTATGGGCTGACGTCGGTCGCGTACCATGACCGGCGGATCGCGACGCTGTCCTATGGCTATGCCGATGGCTGGCCGCGCGCCTTGAGTAACCGGGGCATGACCTGGGTCGGCGGCCATGCCGCGCCGATCGCCGGGCGGGTGTCGATGGACAGCATCTGCATCGACGTGACCGGCGTGCCCGACGACGTACTCGCGCAGGCGAGCCATGCCGAACTGATCGGCCCGAACCAGACGATCGACCGCGTCGCCGCCGATGCGGGCACGATCGCCTATGAAATCCTGACCGGACTGCGCCATCGCCATGCGCGGCGCATCCTGCCCGTGGCGGGCGAGCGAGAGGCAAGCACATGCGGATCGTGATTCTCGGCGCGGGAGTGATCGGCGTCACTTCCGCATGGTATCTGGCGCAGGCGGGGCATGAGGTGGTGGTGATCGACCGCCAGCGCGGCCCGGCGCTGGAGACGAGCTTCGCCAATGCGGGTGAGATTTCGCCGGGCTATGCCTCGCCATGGGCGGCGCCGGGTATTCCGCGCAAGGCACTCAAATGGCTGTTCATGGAACATGCCCCGCTGATCCTGCGCCCGAAGGTCGATCTGGCGATGCTGCGCTGGCTGGTCGCGATGCTCGGCAACTGCAACGCGCGCGACTATGCGGTGAACAAGGGGCGGATGGTGCGGCTGGCCGAGTACAGCCGCGATAAGCTGATCGAGCTGCGTGCCGCCACCGGCATCGCCTATGACGAACGGTCGCAAGGCACGCTGCAACTGTTCCGCGAGGAAAAGCAACTGGCGGGGATCGACAAGGATACCGCGGTGCTCAAGGCCGATGGCGTGGCGTTCGAGGTGCTCGACCGTGCCGGCTGCATCGCCGCCGAGCCGGGGCTGGCGGGCAGCAACATGGACATCGCCGGGGGGCTGCGGCTGCCGGGGGACGAGACGGGCGACTGTTTCAAGTTCACCAATGCGCTGGCGGACATGGCGGCGACGGCGGGCGTCGAGTTCCGCCTGGGGGAGACGATCCGCCGGCTGGTGCGCCAAGGCGACCGGGTGACGGGAGTCGAGACCGACCGGGGCACGGTGAGCGGCGATGCCTATCTGGTGGCGCTGGGCAGCCATTCGCCGCGCCTTGTCGAGCCGCTCGGACTGCGGCTGCCGGTCTATCCGGTGAAGGGCTATTCGATCACCGTGCCGATCGTCGACGAGGGGCGCGCGCCCGTCTCGACGCTGCTCGACGAGAGTTACAAGGTCGCGATCACCCGGCTCGGCGATCGCATCCGCGTGGGCGGGATGGCGGAGATTTCGGGGTTCAACAACGACCTGCCCGATGCGCGCCGCGCGACGCTGGAATATTCGCTGGGCTCCCTGTTCCCCGGCGCGGGCGACGTGTCGCGGGCGAGTTTCTGGAGTGGACTCAGGCCGATGACGCCCGACAGTACCCCGGTGGTGGGGGCGACCAAGCTGTCCAACCTGTGGCTGAACACCGGCCATGGGACGCTGGGGTGGACGATGGCGTGCGGATCGGCGGCAGTGATCGCCGACCTGATGTCGGGGGGCCAAGCGGCGATCGAGACGGGCGATCTGGCGCTGTCGCGTTATCGCTAGCGGCCGCGTCGCGGTTGCCGTCGACCGGTCGTCCTCCTAGACGACGGGGATGACACCGTTTGCGACCGCGTGATGCGCGAGGGGCTCGATACGCTGACCGAACGCGAGAAGGAGGCGCTGCGCCTGCTGCTCGCCGGGCATGACGCCAAGTCGATCGCGGCGCATCTGAACCTGTCGATCCACACGATCAACGAGCGGCTGCGCGACGCGCGGCGCAAGCTGGCGGTATCGAGCAGCCGCGAGGCCGCAAGGATTTTGGGCGATGCCGAGCGCGGTGCCCCCCAAACCATGGGGGACAAGCAATTGGGGGTGTCCCCCAACGCCGTTCCGGGTGCTTCCAGTGGTCCGCCGCAGTCGACCCGACTGCTCTGGCTCAGTGGAGGAATGCTCACCATGTCGATCCTGATCGCCGCCGTCATCGCGGCCGCTACCGCCTTCAACACCGCCGCGCCGACACCCGCCGCCACCGAACAGGTCGCGAGCGATCCGGCGGGGCAGCAGGTCGCACGGCAATGGCTGACGATCGTCGACCAGGAACGCTGGCAGGATAGCTGGCAGGCCGCCGGGGCGACCTTCCGCGGTGCCGTGACCGCCGATCAGTGGACGGCACAGGTCAAGCCGGTGCGCGCGCCGCTGGGCGCGGTTCGATCGCGGACCGTCCAGCGGGCGACCACGACCACGTCGCTGCCGGGCGCCCCGGCGGGCGAATATCAACTGGTCGAGTTCCGCACGACCTTTGCCAACCGCGCCGGTGCGACCGAAACGGTGGTGCTGGCGAAGGACGGCGGCCGGTGGGGCGTCGTCGGCTATTTCATCAAGTAACGCGGGGTCACACCTTGTAGCGGTCGGTCGGCAGGTGCGCCTCGCCGGCCGCCGCGCTCTTGTGGAACAGTGCCTTGTCCTCCGGGCGGAAGGCCCAGCGCCACAGGATCGCGAAATAGGTGGCGAGGATGATCGGGATGCCGAACAGCATCTCCGCCCATTCATAGCGGCGCGGCAACTGCATGATCGCCGAGCCGACCAGCGCCGCCGCCAGCACCGCCCAGACGAACGCCGGGCGGAAATCGCGCACGCTATGGCCGAGCAGCTTCGAGAGGAGCCCCGACTTGACGACCGAGCCGATAGAGACCGAGGTGACGAGCGCCACCGCCGGCCCCGCCGCCGCCCATGGCTCGGGCCAGCCCAGCCGCCGCATCAGCGCGACCAGCGCGAAGCTCAAGGCCACCTGAAACGCGAGCAGCGCCAGCGAAATCATCAGGTTGCGGTGGCGCGCGATATAGACCAGCGCGGCTTCGGACACCGCGCCCTTTGCGGCGAACACCTCGGCGATCAGCAGGAACGACAGTGCCCCTGCCCCGCTGACGAATTCGCGGCCGACGACGCCCATCACGCCCGAGGCGGGGATGCTGCCCGCCAGCGCCAGTGCGGCCTGCGCGGTGATGATCCAGAAGCCGACCTGCCGCACCTGTCGTGCGACCGCCGCCTTGTCGCCATCGGCAAGGCTATGAGTGATGACCGGCCCCAGCACCGGATCGAAGCTGGTCTTGAGCTTTTGCGGCAGCGAGGCGACCTGTTGCGCCATATAATAGACGCCGACCGTCGCCGGGCCGAACAACAGGCCGAGGATGAAGCGATCGACGTTGCGCGTGCCCCATTCGATCGCGTCGGCCCCGGCCAGCGGCATGTTGCGCTTCACCAGCGCCAGCATCGGCCCCAGATGCGGCGACCAGCCGACCGGCAGGCCATAGCTGCGGACGAACGGGATGATCGAGGCGGCAAGCGCCGCCGCCATCGCCAGCACGTACGACATGATGAGCCCGTCGCGCGTCGAATAATAGCTCAGGCACCATGCGGCGATCGAGATCGTCCACGGCTCGACCACCGCGCGCGCGGTCACTGCCGCCTTCACGTTCAACCGGTAGGCGAGCGCGGCCAGACTGACGTCGGACCACGCGATGGCGAACACGACCAGCGGCAGCAGGCGTTCGAAGCCGATCACCTGGCTGTTGGGATACATGATCTGCGGAAAGACGAAGAGCAACGCACTGGCCGCGACCGAGAGGATGAAGGCGACCGCCAGCGCATCCCACACGACATGCGCGTGCGGCCGGGTGGTCGACGACAGCGCCTGCGCCAGCCCGCGTTTGAGGCCGAGCGTCGCGATCAGCGCCGCCAGTTCGACCACCAGCACGGCGAGCGCGAACCGGCCGACGATCTCCGGCCCATAGACGCGACCGGCGATGAACAGGAACGGCAGCCGCGCGACGAGGCGCAGGACGAAGCCGAACACGTTCGTCCGCCCACCCTTGGCGAGTGCGGCGATGTCGTCGGTCGGCGGGGTCGGCGCGTCGGTCATGCGCCGCGCGGGGGGCAGGTCATCGCCGCGTCATAGGGGATGCCGCCGCCGCGCCATAGCCCCTCGTTTACGCTTTGCACGCCGGGTGCGGCTTGCGGGCAACGCTTTGGAACGATCGCCGCGGTCGACGACTTGACCGGACTCCAGATTGATACGGAGAGGCAGCCGATGCGGGCGATGATAGCGATGACGGCGGCGGCACTGACCGCCTGTTCCCCCCAGCCGGACGCGACCGACGCGACCGCCGGCAACGGGCACGCCATGGCGATGGCGTCGATGACCCCGGCCGAGGGTGACAGCGCGGCGACGAAGGCCTTCAAACAGTCGATGGCGGCGATGATGCACGACGCCCCCGCCTATACCGGCGATGCCGATGTCGACTTCATGCAGCAGATGCGGGTGCATCACGTCGCGGCGGTCGCGATGGCGCAGGCGCAGCTTCGCCATGGCAGGGACGCGGACGCACGACGGCTGGCGCAGGCGGTGATTGACGCGCAGCAACGCGAGATCGGGCAGATCGATCGGTGGCTGGCGGCGCGGCGGGGGTAGACGCCCCTTTCCCGGTCAGATTCGACTTTCACGCCCCATCGTCACCCCGGACTTGTTCCGGGGTCCACGGCTCGGCAATCGGTGCGGCTTGAGGCTCTGTCGACGGCGACTGCGGCTCGGTGGACCCCGGAACAAGTCCGGGGTGACGATGCGCAATGCCCATCTACGCAAGAGCAACACCGTGAATAGCCGAATGTCGATCGGTCCTAGTGCGCCGCCCCCCAGCTCTTGCCCGTCCCGATCTCGACGCCCAGCGGCACCGACAGGTCGACCAGCGGTTCGGCTGCCGTTTCCATCACGCGGCGGATGACGGGGGTCGCCGCCTCGACCAGCGCTTCGGGCAGTTCGAAGACCAGTTCGTCGTGGACCTGGAGCAGCATCCGCACCTCGCCCAGCCCGGCCTGCGCCAGCGCCGGTCCCATGCGGGTCATCGCGCGTTTGATGATGTCGGCGCTGGTGCCCTGTACCGGCGCGTTGATCGCGGCGCGTTCCGCCCCCTGGCGTTCGTGCTGCACCTTCGACTTGATGCGCGGGAAATGGGTCTTGCGGCCGAACAGGGTGGTGGTGAAGCCGGTGGTGCGCACGGCCTGCGTGGTTTCGGCGATGTAGCGGTTGATGCCGGGGAAACGATCGAAATAGCGGTCGATCATCGCCTGTGCTTCCTCCGCGCTGACGTCGAGCCGCCCGGCGAGGCCCCAGCGGCTGATGCCGTAGAGGATCGCGAAGTTGATCGTCTTAGCGCGGCCGCGGGTGTCGCGGTTGACCTCGCCGAACAGTTCCTGCGCGGTGATGCTGTGGATGTCGTCACCGCGCGCGAACGCCTCGCGCAACTGCGGCACGTCGGCGATGTGGGCCGCTAGGCGCAGTTCGATCTGCGAATAGTCGGCGGCGAGGATGACGTTGCCCGGCTCGGCCACGAAGGCGTCGCGGATCTGGCGACCGATTTCGGTGCGGATCGGGATGTTCTGGAGGTTGGGGTCGGTCGACGACAGGCGGCCGGTCTGCGCCCCGGTGAGGCTGTACGACGTGTGGACGCGGCCGGTGGCGGGGTTGATCTGCGCCTGGAGCGCGTCGGTATAGGTGTTCTTGAGCTTGGTGAGCTGTCGCCAGTCGAGCACGCGCCCGGCGATCTCGGCACCGGCCGATGTCCTGTCGGCGGCGATGCGTTCCAGTTCGGTGACGTCGGTCGAATAGACGCCCGACTTGCCCTTGCGCCCGCCCTTGATCCCCAGCGTCACGAACAGCACGTCGCCGAGTTGCTTGGGCGAGCCGATGGTGAATTTCGTGCCGGCCAAGTCGTGGATCTGGGTTTCGAGGTCGGCGATGCGCGTGGAAAATTCGTCCGACAGGCGGGCGAGGACCTTCGCGTCGACCTTGATCCCGGCCTGCTCCATGTCGGCGATCACCTGCACCAGCGGGCGATCGACCCGTTCGTAGACGGTCGTGACCGATTCATACGCCAGGCGCGGCTTGAACCGGCGATGGAGCCGGAGCGTCACATCGGCATCCTCGGCGGCGTAGCGGGTGGCGGTCTTGAGGTCGATCTCGCCGAAGCCGACCTGTTTCTTGCCGGTGCCGACGACGTCCTTATAGGCGATGCAGCTATGGCGCAGGTGCGTGGCGGCGAGTTCGTCCATGCCGTGACCGTGGTTGCCCGCGTCGAGCGCGAAGCTCATGACGATCGTGTCGTCATAGGGCGCGACGGTGAGGCCCAGCCGCGCGAGCACGACCATGTCGTATTTCAGGTTATGGCCGATCTTGAGCACCGACGGGTCGGCCAGCAGTGGTTTCAGCGCGGCGACGGCGGCGTCGCGATCGATCTGGACCGGTTTCTCGGCGAACATGTCGGTGCCGCCATGGGCGATCGGCACATAGCAGGCGCGGTTGGGGGCGAGCGCGAGGCTGAACCCGACGAGGTCGGCGCGGGTGGCGTCCAGCCCGGTCGTCTCGGTATCGATCGCGACATGGCCCAGCGCCGTCGCCTCGGCGATCCAGCGGTCGAGGGTGGCGAGATCGGTGACGGTTTCATAGCCGTCGTGGTTGCACGGCACCTCGTCATCGTCCGCCACCGGTGCGGCCGGGGTGTCGGGGGCTGGATCGGCGACGGTGGCGAGCTTGGTCAGCAGCGTGCGGAAGCCGTGATGTTCGAGGAACGCGCGGAGCGGTGCCTCCGGGATGCCCTGCATCGCCAGCGCGTCGAGCGGTTCGGGCAAGGCCCCGTCGCATTTCAGCGTCACCAGCACCTTCGACAGCCGCGCGGCATCGGCATGGTCGATCAGATTGTCGCGCAGCTTGCCCTTCTTCATCTCGGGTGCGGCAGCGAGGACCGCTTCGAGATTACCGTGTTCGTTGATGAGCTTGGCCGCCGTCTTGGGGCCGACGCCGGGGACGCCGGGGACGTTGTCGACGCTGTCGCCCATCAGCGCCAGCACGTCGCCCAGCTTGTCGGGGGTCACGCCGAACTTCTCGACGACATGCTCGGGGCCGAGCGTGCGGTTGTTCATCGTGTCGAGCATGTCGACCGACGGGTCGGTCATGAGCTGCATCAGGTCTTTGTCGGCGCTGACGATCGTCACCTGCCAACCCTGTGCCAGCGCTGCCTGGGTATAGCAGGCGATGATGTCGTCGGCTTCCAGCCCCGCTTCCTCAATGCACGGCAGGCTGAACGCGCGGGTCGCATCGCGGATCATCGGGAACTGGGGGACGAGGTCCTCGGGCGGCGGCGGGCGGTGCGCCTTATACTGGTCGTACAGGTCGTTGCGGAAGGTCTTCGACGATTTGTCGAGGATGACCGCCATGTGCGTCGGCCCGTCCGCCTTGTGCAGCGCATCGGCGAGCCGCCACAGCATTGAGGTATAGCCATAGACCGCGCCGACCGGCTCGCCATGGATGTTCGTGAGCGGCGGCAGCCGGTGATAGGCGCGGAAGATATAGCCGGAGCCGTCGACGAGATAGAGATGGGGCATGGGGTGCGGGATAGCAGCGCGGGGCATGGCGCGGCAACGGCTTGACGAAATCCGTGGTTCGGCGAATCCTGTGCGCCGGGGGGATATACTATATGCTGAAATGGATGTTGCCGCTGCTCGCCGCCGCCGCGATCGCCACGCCTGCCGCCGCCAAGGAATTGAAGGTCGGGCAGGTCGCGCCGCCGATCGAGTTCACGCTGGCCGATGGGACCAAGACGACGCTGGCCGAGCATCGCGGCGAAGTGGTGCTCATCAATTTCTGGGCGACGTGGTGCGTGCCATGCCGCGTCGAGCTGCCGCTGCTCGATGGCTATTACCGGCAGGTCAGCAAGCATGGCATGCGGGTGTTCGCGGTGACGACCGAGGGATCGGTGCCGATCTTCAAGATGAAGGCGCTGTTCAACACGCTGGCGATCACTCCGGCCAAGCGGATCAGGGGGATCGACGACGCGACGGCGGTGCCGACCAACTACATCGTCGATCGCAAGGGGGTGGTGCGGTATGCCAAGGCTGGGGCGATGACGCTCGACGATTTGAACCGCGAGCTGGTCCCGTTGCTGAACGAGCGGGTGCCGGTGGGCTGACGGCATCGCATCGCCGATCGAATCGCCTTCGTAACGATCGTATTGCCGGCTGAAATGGAGTAAGGTGCCGGTCCATGGGTTATCGGGGGAATAACACATGGCTACACGGTCAATGCCGCAGTCGGTCGCGACGCGGGAACATCGGTTCTTTCTCTACTCGGCGATTGCGATGGCGGCCGTGCTGGTCGCCGGATTTTCGCTAAACCTCGCCGCAGGACGCTCGTCCTTCGCGCTGCCGCTCGTCTACCACGTCCACGGCCTCGTCTTTTTGGGCTGGATCGCGCTGTATGTGACGCAGACCGCCCTGGTCGCCGGTCGAGCACTCCATTGGCATCGGCGGCTTGGCTGGCTCGCGCTGATATGGTTGCCGGTCATGGTCACGCTGGCCATTGCGATTACCTTGCATGCCGTGCGCGACCATGGCGGACCGCCGGTGTTCGACGTCAACTCCTTCCTGATCGGCAATCCGGCCGGCATCCTGACCTTCGCCCTGCTGACGGGTGCCGCCATCGCGCTGCGGCGGCGGACCGACTGGCATCGCCGGCTGATGTTCTGCGCCATGGCCGCGATTACCGGGCCGGGGTTCGGACGCCTGCTGCCGATGCCGTTCCTGATTCCGTGGGGCTGGTGGATCGCGGCGCTGATCGCGCCGTCGATCTTCCCGATCCTCGGCGCGATCGCCGACTGGCGGCGAACCGGCCGGGTTCATGTCGCATGGGCTTGGGGCTGGGGCTTCTTCGTCGCGATGTTCCTGCTGGCCGAACTGTTCGCCTACAGCAGCGCAGGCATGGCACTGACCCATGCGGTGATCGACGGCACACCCGGCGCGGCGCGGCCGATCAAGGCGTTCTTCCCACAATAGGAAACGGCCCCGGGATCGCTCCCGGGGCCGTTCTTTTTTCTGTCGCCCGACGTGGCGAAGCCACGTCGTCGGTCCTTGCCTTTAGCAAGGCCGGCCGGGCGGGCCTTGTGCGGCTTGGCGTAGCATTCGCTACGCCTTTGCCCGGCCCGCCTTGCCCGGCCCCGCTATTCTCAGGCGGCCTTCGCCCGGCTCGCGCGCTTGCGCTCGTTGGGGTCCAGATGCCGCTTGCGCAGGCGGATGTTCTTCGGCGTCACTTCGACCATCTCGTCGTCGTCGATGTACGCAATCGCCTGTTCCAGCGTCATCTTCTTCGGCGGAGTCAGGCGGATCGCGTCGTCCTTGCCACCCGATGCGCGGAAGTTGGTGAGCTGCTTCGCCTTCATCGGATTGACCTCAAGGTCATCCGTCTTGGCGTTCTCACCGATAATCATGCCCTCGTACAGCGCCTCGCCGTGGCCGACGAACAGGATGCCGCGCTCTTCGAGCGGACCCAGTGCATAGCCCTGCGCTTCGCCGGCGCCGTTCGAGATCAGCACGCCGTTCTTGCGGCCTTCGATCTGGCCCTTGTGGGGGCCGTACTTCTCGAACAGCCGGTTCATGATGCCGGTGCCGCGCGTGTCCGACAGGAACTCGCCGTGATAGCCGATCATGCCGCGCGACGGCGCGGAGAAGGTGATGCGGGTCTTGCCGCCGCCCGAGGGACGCATGTCGGTCATCTCGGCCTTACGCAGGTTCATCTTCTCGACGACCGTGCCCGAATATTCCTCGTCCACGTCGATGATGACGGTTTCGTACGGCTCGGTCTTCTTTCCGTCCTCATCCTCGCCGAACAGCACGCGCGGACGCGAGATGCCCAGCTCGAAGCCTTCGCGGCGCATCGTCTCGATCAGCACGCCGAGCTGCAATTCGCCGCGACCGGCGACTTCGTAGCTGTCGCGATCGGCGGCTTCCGTGACCTTCACGGCGACGTTCGATTCGGCTTCGCGGAACAGGCGGTCGCGGATCATGCGCGACGTGACCTTGGTGCCCTCACGCCCCGCCATCGGCGAATCGTTGACGGCGAAACGCATCGACAGCGTCGGCGGATCGATCGGCTGCGCGTGCAGCGGCTCGGTGACCTGCGGGTCGCAGATGGTGTTCGACACGGTGGCGACGGCGAGGCCGGCCAGCGAGATGATGTCGCCCGCCTTGGCTTCGTCGACCGGCACGCGCTCCAGCCCGCGGAACGACATGATCTTGGACGCGCGGCCCGTTTCGATGATCTTGCCGTCGTTGTCGAGCGCGTGGATCGGCTGGTTCAGCTTGATCGTGCCCGAGTTGACGCGGCCGGTCAGCACGCGGCCGAGAAAGTTGTCACGGTCGAGCAGGGTGACGAGGAAGGTGAACGGAACGTCCTCCACTTCCACCTTGGGCGCGGGAACGTGCGACACGATCGTCTCGAACATCGGGATCAGCGTGCCTTCGCGCGCGTCCATGTCGGTCGAGGCATAGCCGTTGCGGCCCGAGGCGTACAGCACCGGGAAGTCGAGCTGTTCGTCGTTCGCGTCGAGCGAGACGAACAGGTCGAACACTTCGTCGAGCACTTCCTGGATGCGCGCGTCGCTGCGGTCGACCTTGTTGACGACGACGATGGGCTTGAGGCCCAGCGCCAGCGCCTTGCCGGTCACGAACTTCGTCTGCGGCATCGCGCCTTCCGACGAATCGACCAGCAGGACGACGCCGTCGACCATCGACAGGATGCGTTCGACTTCGCCGCCGAAATCGGCGTGGCCGGGGGTGTCGACGATGTTGATGCGGATCGATTCATCGCTGCCCGGCGGGGTCCAGTCGACCGAGGTCGGCTTGGCGAGAATGGTGATGCCACGCTCTTTTTCGAGGTCGTTCGAATCCATCGCGCGTTCCTCGACGCGCTGGTTGTCGCGGAACGTGCCGGACTGACGGAACAACTGATCGACGAGCGTGGTTTTGCCGTGATCGACGTGGGCGATGATCGCCACGTTGCGAAGGCTCATACTATTTCCTGGATCGTGCGGGAGTGCAGTTGGGCGCGCGCTTAGCGTATTTATCACGATTCCGCAAAGGGGGCGTTTTTGCGGTGCAGCGTGTTGGCGTAAAATACGCTGGAATTTTTTTCACGCGGAGGCGCGGAGACGCGGAGGGGTTGCGCTTGCGGCACCCGGTTCGCGTCCGGGAGACGGTGCGCTACCGGAAACGCAGGCAAGAAGCTGCTGGCGCGGATGACGGACGCCACGACCGGAACCCCTCCGCGCCTCCGCGCCTCCGCGTGAACCAACCTTTCTTCTTCCTGATCGCAGTAGAGAAGAAGGAGTTTTCGCGCAGAGGCGCGGAGGCGCAGAGAGGGGGCGTTCGACGCTGTCGTTGTAATAGCCAAGCGACAGCGTCTCCTGATCTCGCCCTTCCCTCTGCGGCCTCTGCGCCTCTGCGCGAAAACCCTCTTCTACTTACCCGGCATGATACGGACCATGACGACGCCGTGCGCCGGGACGGTCGCGGCGACCTTGCCCGCCATGCGGCCGAGCGATTTGTGCGCCCACAGGTCGCGCACTTCGGCCGTCACCCCCGCCGGATAGCCGATTTCGGGCCAGGTCGCGGTGATCGGCGCGGGCGTCTCGCCGCGGTTGAACAAGATCACGGCACGCGATCCGTCGGACAGCGTGCGCGACCAGACTTCCCGGTCGCCGTCGTCGCGGACGCGGCGGCCCTGTGCGCCAAGCGCGTCCTGATCGACCGCGATGACCTCGTGGTTCAGCAGGATCGCCTTCGTCGCGTCGTTCATCGTGGCGATGTCGTTGCCGGCGATCAGCGGCGCGGCCATCATCGCCCACAGGCTGAAATGCGCGCGATATTCGGTGTCGCTCATGCCGCCGTTGCCGACCTCGAGCATGTCGGGGTCGTTCCAGTGGCCGGGGCCGGCGTGCGGATAGAGCGGTTCGTTGATGTCGACGATGTCGGTCATGCCGATCGACCATTTCTCGCGGCCCTTCCATCCATCACGGATGTCGGACGACGTGCGCCACAGATTGCCGATCTTCTTGGCCCATTCCCACGGGCGGTTGTTGCCCCATTCGCAGATCGCCAGCACGATCGGCCGCCCGCTGGCCTTCAGCGCGTCGGCCATCAGCGCATAGGCTTCCTCGGCATTGCGCACCCCGGTCGAGCACCAGTCGTATTTCAGATAGTCGACGCCCCAGCGGGCATAGGTCAGCGCGTCCTGATATTCATGGCCCTGGCTGCCGGGCTTGCCGCCGCAGGTCTTGGCACCGGCGTCCGAATAGATGCCGAACTTCAGGCCCTTGGCGTGGATGTAGTCGGCGAGCGCCTTGATCCCGCTTGGGAATTTGGCGGCATCGGCGGTGATGAAGCCGTTGGCGTCGCGTTGCCCATGCCAGCAATCGTCGATGACGATATAGCTATAGCCCGCCGCCTTCATGCCGTTGCCGGCCATGGCGTCGGCCATGTCGCGCACGATCTTTTCGGTGATGGTGCAGCCGTATTTGTTCCAGCTGTTCCAGCCCATCGGCGGGGTGAGCGCGAGGCCGTTGGCGGTCCGCGTCGGATCGAGCGACGGCCGCAGCGTGTTGGGATCGATGAACTGGTCCTGTGCCTGCGCCGCCTGCGTCACCAACGCGAGCGACAGGGCGGCGGTCCGCAACAGGCCGGATAAACGCTTCGTCATGGCAATCCCCTCTGCCGGGCTGGCTATCGCGTTTGACAACGTGGGACAAGAGGTTGCATCACCGTGGTGTATTATCTAAATACCACAGTTGAACCCGGTGACGTTCCCCGGCATCTAGGGCGGGACGACCGTTGGAGGGATTATGGCGACGTTGACGATCGACGAACCGACGCTGGTGCTGACCCCGCCCGATCCGGTGCCGACGGTGGCCCCGGCCAAGGCCGCCGGGCTGGTGCCGGTGGACGACACCAAGAAGACCGAGTTGCAGACCCGGGTCGACGACTTCATCGAGCAACTGATCGCGCAGGACACCAATTCGCCCGAATTCGGCAAGCGGGTCGATGCGATCAGCAACCTTGGCGCGCGCGAGATCCGCGAGGCGGCGGGCCAGTCGAACCGCTTCCTCGACCGGCCGGTGCGGGCAATGGACCAGGAAGCGGGCGTCGGCACCGATCTGGCGCAGCTTCGCCGCACGATCGAGGATCTCGATCCGGGCCGTCAGGGCAATCTGATGGAGCCGAAAAAGCTGTTCGGGATGATCCCGTTCGGCAGCAAGGTCCGCGACTATTTCGACGGCTATAAATCCGCGCAGAGCCACATCGCCGAAATCCTGAAACGTCTGCAGTCGGGCAAGGACGAGCTGTTGATGGACAATGCCGCCATCGACACCGAACGCGCCAATCTGTGGACCGCGATGGGCCGGCTCGAACAGATGATCTATCTGTCGAAGGAGATGGACCAGAAGCTGGAGGACAAGGCCAACGAGCTGGACCACAGCGATCCGGCCAAGGCCAAGGCGGTGCGCGAAACCGCGCTGTTCTATGTCCGCCAGCGTAGCCAGGACCTGCTGACGCAGATGGCGGTGACGGTGCAGGGCTATCTCGCGCTCGATCTGGTCAAGAAGAACAATGTCGAGCTGGTGAAGGGCGTCGACCGCGCCAGCACCACCACGGTCGGTGCGCTGCGCACGGCGGTGACGGTGGCGCAGGCGCTGACCAACCAGAAGCTGGTGCTCGAACAGATCACCGCGCTCAACACCACCACCGCCAACATCATCGATTCGACCAGCAAGCTGCTCAAGAGCCAGACGGCGACGATCCACGAACAGGCGGCATCGGCGACGATTCCGGTCGAGGTGCTGCAACGCGCGTTCCAGAATGTGTACGACACGATGGACGCGATCGACACCTTCAAGCTGAAGGCGCTCGATTCGATGAAGACCACGGTCGGCACGCTGTCGAGCGAGATCGAGAAGTCGAAGGGCTATATCGCGCGGGCCGAGGGCGCGTCGCAGAATGCGGCGGGCAAGGGCGAGACGTTCAAGCTGGAGGCGATGTAACCGCAATGGCCCGTGCCGAGGAAACGCTGGAGCGCGCCGAACTGACGCTGGAGCGCGTGCGCGAGCGGCACGGCGCGGTCGCCCCGCGCGCACGGCGGCGGCGCGAGGCGGAGGTGCTCAAGCGGCTGGGCCGGATCGCGGCGGCGGACGGCGCGATCATCGTCGGCGCGCTGCTGATCGGGTGGTTCATGCCGCTGGGTTTGGGCGGGGCGATGCTGGTGATGGCGTTGCTGATCGCCGCCACCGCGCTGTTCGCGTTGATGCCGGTGACGCGCGAGGTGGTGGTCGAGCAACTGGGGCAGGCGCCCCTGAAATCGCTGCCCGCGCAGACCGAGCGCTGGTTATCGGCACAGCGCCCCGCCCTGCCCGCGCCCGCCATGACGCTGGCCGATGCGATCGGGATCAAGCTCGATACCTTGTCGGCACAGCTCGTCGGGCTGAACGAGGGCGAGCCGGCGGCGGCCGAGGTGCGCAAGCTGGTGGGCGAGCAACTGCCCGAACTGGTGCGCGGCTATCAGCGCGTGCCCGAGCCGCTGCGCCGGGTGGCGCGCAACGGGCGCACGCCGGACGAACAACTGGTCGAGGGGTTGAAGGTCATCGACGGCGAGATCGCGGCGATGACGCAGCAACTGGCGCAGGGCGATCTCGACAGTCTGGCGACACGCGAGCGGTATTTGCAGATCAAGTATCAGGGCGAGGAGTAGGCTAAATATTTATTCGCTTCGATGCTTCGCTGGAATAATTTACAGTTCCCATGAGACGCTCGGATTCATCAAATAGGTGAGAAGTTCCTTTAAATACAAGAAAAGCCTTCCGCGCTGCGTCCTTGGTGACAGAATTTTCTGAGTCTAAAATATTTCTTATATTCGTCATACTCCAAGCCGCGATATTGAGATCGTTGATTGCCAAATGAAGATGATCTTTTCTAATAACCTTCACTTTGCGAATGTAACGTACTGTCGCGTTGAACGTTTCCAACGTGGTATAACCTTCAACGTGAAGGAATTTTCCTCGTACCATCTGTAAACGCGATTCTTCGTCTAGCTTCGAAAATATTACTGCTCCAGAATAATTTTCGGAAGTTGCCCAAATTTCATGGGATAAAGTGTTTCTTAATTCGTACAAATCATAGAATACTTTTTGAACATGATTGAAAACAGTATCAACCACATAGTCATTAGATTTGAAGTCAAATTTCACTAAAAAATCAAATCTATCCTTAGGATTTGGAAAATCTTTTAGTGCTTTTTTTGCGCCTAATAGATTACTTCCATGCACTACATATATCATTTCCTGAAGCAGACTTTGAAGATAGGATGTTTTTGCGATTGTTACTGATGATAAATTATAAAATCCTTCGGGTATTTCGGCAGAATCATTGATTTTGCGGCTTAGATTTGTTTCTATTTCAATAGAACTGTAGTATTTTGCCATATGCTTCACCATACCTAAGGTTGTTTCACCAATTGTAAGAAGCTATTGCTACTCCCGCTCCACATCCCATTCGTGGCGCTGGACCATGACCGACGCCACCGGCTGGCCGCGTCCGTCGCGTGAGGGGCGGAAGCGGAAGGCGCGTTCGATCTGGCGGCAGGTGGCGAGGTCGATCGCGCGGTTGCCGCTCGAGCGGCGGATGCGGCAGTCGGTCGCGCGGCCGTTCGGTTCGACGACATAATCGACCTCGACGGTACCCTCGAAACCGTTTTCCTCCAGATCGGGGGGCAGGCGCGCGCCTTGCAGCGAGCCGCCGATCTGTTCGGGGGGAGTGTCGCCGCCGCCCGACCCGTCGCCATCGCCCGCGCCGCCGCTGCCCAACCCGTCGCCGATCCCGCCCGCGCCGGTGCCCGGCCCGACCGTGTCGGTCGCGCCCGATGAGGCGTCGTTGCCCGGACCGGCGACCGGTGCGGCGACGACCGGCGGGGGGACGGGAAGCGGCACGACCGGCGGGGTCGCGACGATCTCGGTCGCTTTCGAGCGGATATTGGGCGGCGCGGCGCGGCCTTCGGGGCGGCCCTGACGCACCACTTGCGGGACGGGTGGCGGGGGTGGCGGATCGGGCGGCGGCGGCAGGATGTCGAAGGTCGCCAGCGCGCCTTGCGCGGCGCGGGGAATGTCGACGCCCAGCCCGATAATCAGCGCCCAGCCGAGCAGGACGTGCAGGCCGATCGTCACCGCCAGCGCGGTGCCTTTTGTCCGGTCGGGGAGCGTCGCGGTCATCGCCATCGTGATGGCATAACGCCGATGAATGGCGGCTGATCCGGGGTTCAGGTCATGTCGTAGGGATCGGCGATGTAGCCGGCGACGAAGTCGGAGAAACTGGCGGCCACGATACAGTCGTCGTTCTCGCTGAGGATCACGGCGACCTTCCCCCAATCGGGTCCGGGTTCGCAGCAGATCGCCCACGCCCAACTCCAGATCAAATGGTCGACGAAGAAGAGCCAAGGCCGGCCGCCATCGGAAATCACCGGGCCGACCGGATGCTCATACTCGTCGGGCAGGTTGCGAATGCGATCGAGGTGCCACCATGTTCCCATCCCGGCATCCATCTCTTCCTCGCGCGACGGAATTGCGTTGGTGAGATATGCGCGGAAGTCGGGCGGCAAGACGATGTCGTAGCGGCGTTCCAGCGTTTCGATCGCTTCGTCGGAAGCCCCACCGATCGGGATGTCGCTCCGGGTCCGGTCCCACCATGCGACCAGCGTCCGCCATGCCCAGCCGGGATCATCGGCCGCTTCGAGCGGCGCGACCGGGCGCGGTTGCGCCTTGCTACGGTCAACCTTGAACCACTCGAACGGCTTGCGCCGCTCCCGCCCGAACAACCGCGCCAGCCACCCCATCCTACCGCTTGCCCAGCGCCACGATCGCCCGGTCGCGCAGCCGTTCCACCGCCGCCGCGTGGATGCCCGGCGCGGCGGCCATCACCCCGAAGAATTGCGGGCGCGGCTGGTTGAAGCGCAGCTTGCGGCCGATCGCGTCGGTGACGGTCGCCCCTGCCTCGCGCGCCAGCAATATGCTGGCCGCGACGTCCCATTCATTGCCCCAGCGCAGGGTTGCCAGGAAATCGGCGTCGCCGCTCGCGACCATCGCCATGCGCAGCGCGATCGAATTGGGTTTGGCCACCACCGCCAGATCGCGATCGGCCTTCGCCAGCGCGTCGACCGGCGTGCGGCTGCCGGCGAAATCGGTGCGGGTGCTGGCGTGGATGCGGCTGCCGTTGGCATGGGCGCCGGCCCCGGCGAGCGTCGTCCACACCTGTCCGCGTGCCGGGGCGTGGAGGACGCCCAGCACCGGCTGGCCATCCTCGACCAGCGCGATCGACACCGCCCAGCCGTCGCGCCCGCGGATATAGTCGCGCGTGCCGTCGATCGGGTCGACGATCCACACCCGGCGGCGCATCAGCCGGTCGGCATCGTCGGCGGTTTCCTCCGACAGCCAGCCGGCATCCGGCAGCAGCGCCGACAGCCGCTCGCGCAGCAGCCGGTCGACGGCGAGGTCGACCTCGCACACCGGATTGCCCGGCGCCTTTTCCCATGTCGCGAAGTCGCCGCGAAACCGGGCGTGCGCCAGCGCCGCCGCTTCGCCTGCGATGGCGACGACGCGCCCGAGAAGCGCGGCGTCAGCCACCCGCGACCGTCATCGCCGCGACTCGCAGCGTCGGCACGTTCACCCCCTGGCGGAATTCGAGGTCGCCCGCCGCCGCGAGGCTGCCGAGCATGTCGCGCAGGTTCGACGCGATGGTGATCCCCGACACCGGACGGGTGATCTCGCCATTCTCGATCAGGAAGCCGGACGCGCCCCGGCTGTAGTCGCCGGTGACGCCGTTCACCCCCTGCCCGATCAGTTCGGTGACGAGCACGCCATAGTCGATGTCGGCAATCAGCGCGTCGCGGCTGCCGCTGCCGCCCGCCAGATGGATGTTGCCGGTGGTGACGCCGGGCGGGCCGCCCAATCCGCGCGAGGCATGGCCGGTCGGCTCCAGCCCCAGTTGCCGCGCCGACGCGCTGTCGAGCAGCCATGTCTCCAGCACGCCGTGATCGACCAGCGCCATCGGCGACACCGCCAGCCCCTCGCCATCGAACGGGCGCGAGCGCAGGCCGTGGGGCAGGTGCGGATCGTCGAGGATCGACAGCGCGGTCGGCAGGATCGCTTTCCCAAGACAGTCGCGCAGGAAGCTGGTGCCGCGCGCAATCGACGGGCCGCCGATCGCGCCGAGGATATGGCCGATCAGGCTGGCGCCGACGCGCGGGTCGAACACCACCGGCACCACGCCGCTGGTCATCGCCACCGGGTTCAGCCGGGCGACGGCGCGCGTTCCCGCACGGGTGCCGACATCGTCGGCGGCTTCGAGCATCCGGCGGTGGCGCGTGGCGTGATGGGCGTGATCGCGCTGCATCCCCTCGCCGCTCCCGGCGACGACGCTGGCGGAGATGCCGTGGCTGGTGACGGCATAGCCGTGGGCGAAGCCGTGACTGGTCGCCAGTGCCACGACCGCACGGCTGACGCTGGCCGATCCGCCTTCGGAATTGGTGACGCCGGGAACGGCGCGCGCGGCATCCTCGACCGCCTGCGCCGCTTCGCGCAACGCTTGCGGCGAGACGTCGCCACCATCGTCGAGGTCGAGCAGCGGCGGCGCGCCGTGCAGCAGCCGTTCGGCAGGCGCAAGGCCGGCCCATGGGTCCTCGGGCGCGGCCCGCGCCATCGCCACCAGCCGCTGCGCCAGCGCATCGAGGCCGGCATCGGACAGGTCGGAGGTCGAGACGCTTGCCGAGCGCCGGCCGACGAAGGCGCGCAGGCCCAGTTCCGATCCCTCTGAGCGCTCGACATCCTCCAGCGCGCCCAAGCGGACCGACACCGCCAGCGCGGTATCGGCGATCAGGATCGCATCGGCGGCGTCGGCGCCGTGCGCGCGGGCGCGGAGGGTGGCGGCATGGGCACGGTCGGCGGCGATGGCGGGAGTCAGCATGGCAGCGACATGGGAAGCGTTCGCGCCGAGGGCAACGCTCACGCCGCCTGTCCGACGACAAGAAGGCCGAGGAACAGCAGCAATCCGGCGTCGCGATTGCTGCGGAAGCGGGCCAGCGTGTTCGCGCCATCGTCGGGCGTGAGCGTCGCGACCTGCCACAACAGGTGCAGCGCGGTGGGCAGCAGCGCGGCTAGCGCGAGGGGCGTCGGGAACACCCGCCACACCGCCGCTGCCCAGCAGACGATCGCGACCCCGTACAGCAACGTCACCCCGCCGCGCACCCGCCCGCCCATCGCGCGGGCCGACGAGCGGACACCGACCATCGCGTCATCCTCGATGTCCTGACAGGCATAGATGGTGTCATAGCCGATCACCCACGCGATCGACCCGGCATAGAGCAGCGCCAGCGTGGCCCAGTCGCCCACCGCCATCTGCGCCCATGCGACCGGTGCCGCCCAGGAGAACACCATGCCGAGCCACGCCTGCGGCCACCACGTGATCCGCTTCATGAACGGATAGGCGGCGACCAGCGCCAGACTGCCGAGCGCGACGATGGCGGCGGTGAGGTTCAGTTGCAGCAGCACGACGAGGCCGATGAGGCTGAGGATCACCAGCCACACCCACGCCGCCTTCACCGACACCGCGCCGCTGGCCAGCGGTCGCCGGGCGGTGCGCGCCACCTGCCGGTCGAGATCGCGGTCGATGATGTCGTTGTAGACACAACCCGCACCACGCATCGCGATCGACCCGAGCAGGAACCACAGCAGCATGTCCCAGCGCTCGGTGGCGCGGCCCGACAGCGCGATCGCCCATGCGCCGGGCCAGAACAGCAGCCACCAGCCGATCGGCCGGTCGAACCGCGCGAGCAACGCGAACGGGCGGGCGGCGGGCGGCAGGACGGCGATTAGTCCGCGATGTTCGGTATCGGCGACATGGGTGGCGGCAGGATCGGTCATCGTCCCCTGCTGCCATGGGTGGCCGGTTTGCTCCCCTCCCTGACAAGAGTTTCGGGTCGGTCATGCCCCCGGCATGACCTGAACAGTGCGGGGCACTGTTCACCCGAAACTGGGTTGGGGGTGGGTCGGTCTGGGGCGGGTGCTGCCGTTCCCTCGCGGGCCTACCCACCCCCGGCCCCTCCCTTGTCAGGGAGGGGAGAAAGAGCGCTACCGCACCGGCAAGGCGATCAGGCCCGGCGCGTCGGCGATGAAGCGGTCGAGCACGCCGTCGGCGATCTTGATCGTCCCATCGAAACGGGTCGCGCCGGGGATGGTGCGGACCGCCGCCGCCTCGGCCGCCAGCCGTCTGGCGTCGGCGAAATAGCGGGTCGCGGCCGGATTGCCCGCATCGGCGGCGGCGAGGCCGGCGGCGGTCAGGTGCAGCGCGCGGCCCCATGTGCCCATCGCGTCGAGCCACGGCGCGGCCTGCGTGGCGAACGCCGGATCGGCGACGCCCGCGCGGATGATGTCGGGCGCATCGGCGATCGCATCGGCGCGTTGCGTCAGTTCGGCGATGACAGCCGCCCGCGCGGGCGCGTCGCCATCCGCGATCGTGTCGCGCACCCGGTCGAGCAGCGCCTTCAGCTTCGGCGCCTGTTCCTGCCATGGCTGGCTGCCGAAGGTGGGCGCGATGTGCTGCGTGTCGAAGAAGGTCAGCAGCGCTTGCGCCGCCCGGGCGTCGCCGCCGGCCAGTTCGCGCGCGGCGGCGGTCCATGTCCGCTCGGCATCATAGCCGGTGTCGTTCCACGCGAAGGCGGCGATGCCGGTCACGGCGACGCGGCTCGGCGCTTCCTGATTCATCGGGTTCGACAGGATGCCGGCCAGTTCGCCCGACAGCCCGGCCTCGCGCTTGACGTACGGCGCCATCAACAGCCGCCCGGTGGTCTGGGCATAATCGTTGACCGGATAATTATCCCACAGCAGCGTCTTGCGGCCGAACGCCTTGGTCGCGGCCTTCGCATCGGGGATCGAGATCGCCGGGGGGACGACGTCGGTGCCGGTCCATTGCACGACGATGCGCGGGTCGAGCGCGGTGCGGAGCGCCGCCTTGTACGGCGTTTCCTTCGCGTCGTAATATTCGGTCGGCACCATGATGAGCGGCGGGGCGGCGGGATCGCGCGCCACCAGATGCGCCTGCACCGCGTTCAGCAACTGCCCCTGCGCCTTGCCCGCCGCCGCCGCGCCCGAGGGGCCGAACGACTTGGTATCGCGCTCGCAGTTCCATTTCTGATATTCGATGTCGTCGAGCGCGACATAGAAGCTGCGGATGCCCTGCCCGCGCAATGCGTCGAACTTGCGCTCCAGTGCCGCCTGATCGGCGGGGTCGGAAAAGCAGATCGTGGGGCCGGGCGAGATCGCGTAGACGAAATCGACATGGTTCGCCCGCGCCCGCCGCGCCAGCGATCCGAGTTCGGCCAGCGTCGCCGCCGGATAGGCCTCACGCCACTTGTCGCGCGCGAAGGGATCGTCCTTCGGGCTGTAGACATAGGTGTTGGCCTTGACCGTCGCGAGGAAGTCGAGGTGGCGTTCGCGGTCCTGCGTGGTCCATGGCTTGCCGTAGAAGCCCTCGATCGTGCCGCGGATCGGCATGGCGGGATAATCGCGGATCGTGAGCGCGGGGAACGACGCCCGCCGCACGAGCTGGCGCAGCGTCTGGAGCCCATGGAACAGGCCGTCGCCATCGGTGCCGGCCAGCGTGACGACGCCGTCGCGCGCGACGGTCAGGACATAGCCTTCGCGGTGGGCGTCGGCGGCGGTGCCGCTGCGGGCCAGCGCGGCGCGGACCGGCGCGGCTTCGGCGGTGCCCAGCACGATATGCGGGCGATCGACGGTGGCCGGCAGGCGCGACGCGGTGGTGATCGTCCCGACCCCGGCATCGCCCAGCATCGCCCGGACGAGCGCGACGATCGCCGGATCGGTGCCCGGCGCGACCAGCACCACCGAGTCGCCCAGCGTCACCGCGCCGCCGCTCAGCGTCGTCGATACCGGCGCGGGGGTGAGCGCGGGCAGCGTCGGGAGTTGCGCGAAGGCCGGGGCGGCGGTGGCCAGCAGGGCGGCCAGCGGCAGGGTCCAGCGTCGCGTCATTCCGATCCTCCGGTATCAGATTGGTATTATTGGTGCTGCGTAAGGCCTTGTCGCCGGCGCTGCAAGTCACGGTGTTGGCGCAACCGGCGGCGATACCCTACAGCGTCGCCCCATGGACCTCGACCAACTGCTCGGCCATTATTTCGGCGATCACGATCCCGATACCGCCCCCGCCGATGTGCAGGCGCGCGCGAAGGAGCGAATCGCGATCGACTTCGGCATCGAACGTGATCCCGCGCGCCGCTTCGCGCTGTGGACGCTGATGGATGCGCTGGACTTCGCGCCGGTGCCGGCGGAGGCGTTCGACAAGCAGCCGGCGTTGCGCGCGGCGGCGGAACGCTATCTCGACGCCGCCTATCGCATCGAGCGTTATGGGGAGCCGGGCTGATGCCATGGGTGCTGCTGACGATCGCCGGGTTGCTGGAGATCGTCTGGGCGTACTGGATGAAGCGGTCGGACGGGTTCAGCAAGCTCTGGCCGACGATCGTGACCTTTGCGGCGATGTTCGCGAGTTTCGGCCTGCTGGCGCTGGCGATGAAGCGATTACCGCTCGGCACCAGCTATATGGTGTGGACCGGGATCGGCGCGCTGGGCGCGTTCGTGGTGGGGATCGTGCTGCTGGGCGAAAGTGTGACGCCGCTGCGGCTGGCGGCGGCGGGGTTGTTGCTTGGCGGGTTGGTGTTGATGAAGGTGGCGTCGTAGAAAAACCTCGTCATTCCCCCGCAGGCGGGAATCCATAGACGCAACGCTTGCGGCTCCATCGCCGACGTCAGTGTGTATGGATTCCCGCCTGCGCGGGAATGACGAAGCTGGAACTGCGCCCTATACCCCCGCCCATGCCCGCCACCCCTGCCTGGCCGCCCGATTCGACGCCGCGGCTGTTCGTCGCGACGCCGCTCGCCCCCGATGTCCGCGTGACGCTCGACGGGCCGCAGGCGCATTATCTGTTGTCGGTGATGCGGGTGAAGGACGGCGATCCCGTCCGCCTGTTCGACGATGCCAGCGGCGAATGGCTGGCGCGGGCCGAAGCGGTGCGCAAGCGCGACCTGACCCTTGCCGTCACCGAACGCCTGCGCGAGCGCGAGGCGGTGCCCGACCTGTGGCTGTGCATCGCCCCGACCAAGAAGGGGCGGATCGACTGGACGATCGAAAAGGCGTGCGAGCTGGGCGTCGATCACATCCTGCCCGTCGTCACCCGGCGGACGGTGGTCGACCGGCTGAACCTCGACCGGTTGCGCGCGCATGCTGTCGAGGCGGCGGAGCAGTGCGGGCGCACCGCGCTGCCCGCACTCGCCGAGCCGGTGAAACTGGCGCACCTGCTGCGCGACTGGCCGGAGGGGCGGACGCTGTTCTTCGCCGACGAGACCGGCGGCGTCCCCGCCACGGCGGCGATGCGCGACCATGCCGGGCCGGGCGCGATCCTGATCGGCCCCGAAGGCGGGTTCGACGCGGAGGAACGCGCCGCGATCCGCGCGCACCCACAGGCGGTCGGCATCGCGCTCGGCCCGCGCATCCTGCGCGCCGAGACGGCGGCGGCGGCGGCGGTCGCGCTGTGGATGGCAGCGGCGGGCGATTGGTAGCCGCGCTATATCGCGATCAACCACAGCCCCCTAGCGCGTCCCGACCGGCGCGCGTATGGGCGCGACCATGAGCACGAAGACCGTTTCGGACACCCACGCAGCGGTCATCGAGGACCGCGCCCAACTGATCGACTATTTCGCGGGCGGCGAGAAGCCGGCGGAACGGTGGCGGATCGGCACCGAACATGAGAAGTTCGTCTATCGCACCGCCGATTATGCCGCACCTTCGTATGACGAACCGGGCGGCATCCGCGACCTGCTGGCCGGGCTCGAACGCTTCGGCTGGCGGCCGGTGGAGGAGAATGGCAACGTCATCGCGCTGACCGGTGCGGACGGATCGGTCAGCCTCGAGCCCGCCGGACAGTTCGAGCTGTCGGGCGCGCCGCTCGAAACGCTGCACCAGACCTGCGCCGAAACCGGGCGGCATCTGCAACAGGTCAAGGCGGTCGGCGACGAGCTGGGCCTGGGCTTCCTCGGGCTTGGCATGTGGCCCGACAAGCGGCGCGACCAACTGCCGATCATGCCCAAGGGCCGCTATGGCATCATGCTCAACCATATGCCGCGCGTCGGCAGCATGGGGCTGGACATGATGCTGCGCACCTGCACGATCCAGGTGAACCTCGATTATGCCAGCGAAGCCGACATGGCGAAGAAGTTCCGCGTCGGCCTCGCGCTGCAACCGCTCGCGACCGCGCTGTTCGCCAATTCGTCGTTTACCGAAGGGCTGCCGAACGGGCAGTTGTCGTATCGCTCGCACATCTGGTCGGACACCGATCCGGCGCGCACCGGCATGTTGCCGTTCGTGTTCGAGGACGGCTTCGGTTACGAACGTTATGCCGATTACGCGCTCGATGTGCCGATGTACTTCGTCTATCGCGACGGCCGCTACATCGACGCCGCCGGGCTGTCGTTCCGCGATTTCCTGAAGGGCGAGCTGTCGGTCCTGCCGGGCGAGAAGCCGACGATCGACGACTGGGCGGATCATCTGTCGACCGCCTTCCCCGAAGTGCGGCTCAAGACCTTCCTCGAAATGCGCGGTGCCGATGGCGGTCCGTGGGGCCGCATCTGCGCGCTGCCGGCGCTGTGGGTCGGGCTGCTGTACGACCAGGGCGCACTGGATGCGGCATGGGATCTGGTGAAGGGCTGGTCGATCGCGGACCGGCAGGCGTTGCGTGACGCCGCGCCGGCGCTGGGGCTCGACTCGCCGCTGCCCGGTGGCGGTCGGTTGCGCGACATCGCGGGTCAGGTGCTCGACATCGCCGGCAGCGGCCTGCGCGCGCGGGGCCGCACCAACGCGGCGGGCGAGGACGAGAGCGGTTTCCTCGAACCGCTCCGCGAGGTCGTGCGATCCGGCAAGGTGCCCGCGCAGATCCTGCTCGACAAGTTCGCCGGCGAATGGGCCGGCGACCTGACGAAGGTGTACGAGGATTATAGTTTCTAGGGCGTCGTTCTCCCCTCCCTGACAAGGGAGGGGTCGGGGGTGGGTAGGTTCGTGGCGGGTGCCGGCGTTCCCTCGCCGGCCGACCCACCCCCGGCCCCTCCCTTGTCAGGGAGGGCCGTGATCCGGGCGAACAGGCGCGGGATCAACCCGTGCCGGTCCATCCAGCCGCTGTACGCCCGGTACGCTGGGTCCTGCCCCAGATGCCATTCCTCGGTCCGCGCGCGCCAGTAGTAGACGCCGCTGACGCAGGCGAGGATCGCGGTGTTGCGAAGCGCCTCGACCCAGTTGTCCGATGTGGTCAGCACGGGGATGGTCGAGATCCACCAGAACAGGTTCTTCGAGAGATAGGCCGGATGGCGGCTGAACCGATACGGCCCGTGGGTCAGGATGCCGCGGTTGGTGAGGTTGGAGAAGCGCAGGCCGAACGCCAGCGTCGCCCACGCATAGATCGCGGTCAGCGCCACCAGCACGGCACCCACGATCCACAACAGCCAGTCGTGCCCGGCGAGCCAGTGGGTCCAGTCGGCGGTGCCGGGGCGATAGTCGAACGGCCCGCCATCGGCCATCAGGATGAACGGCGGATAGCAGATCAGCGCCGCCGCCCATCCCGCCGCATAGGGCGTCGCGCTGCGGATATGGCTGTCGAGCGGGCGCATCGCGAAGATATAGCCCGCCGTCGCGATCGCGACGTCGATCACGAACATGAAGGTGATGAGCCAGTTGGCGAGCGGCACCGGCCCCGACAGGATCGCCGAGCGGTCGGCGCGGATGAACTCGCCGAACCCCGGCGGCACGATGGCGAGCATGAAGGCGAGGAAGAAGGTCTTGACCGCCCAGCCGCGTAAGTGCCCCCAGATGGCGGCGCGGTCGATCGGTTCGTCAAGGTGCATCGCCCAGGCGCCCAATGCCCAGCAACCGTCCTTCGGCTCGACCAGCCGCCGGTCGAGCCAGATCACATAGGGGATCGAGAGGACGAACAGCGGCACCGCCGCTTGCCCGAACACCCACATCGAGAAGGCGAAATTGCCCTGCCAGTAGAAGCGCCCAGTGGCATAGATCGCGGCGATTCCCGCCCAAGTGAGCCACAGCCCGGCCAATTTGGTCAGGCTGATGTCGATCGTCTCGCGCCACGGCCGCACGGTAGCCCAATCGATGCCGGTCGAGGGATGGCGATGCACCTTGTCGACCAGCAGCGACCACGCCACCATCGGCACCGCGCAGGCAGCGACGTTGACCAGCGCCGCGTATGGCCCGTCCATGCCATACGCCCAAGCCACCGCGACCCATGCGAACAGCCCGGCCAGCCCCGCCAGCCCGACGCCGGACGACACCGCCGAGGGAGGCCTGACATCGAGTTCGGCTTGCGCGGGCAACGACTTGTCGTGATACATGGGTACATCCGCTATCACCGGACCGGTAACTATCCGGTGAAGCATATTCGCTCCCGAAGGAAGTCCATGCTGCGTATCGCGTCGCTCGCCGCCCTGCTCGTCTCCACCGCGCTGCCCGCCGTGGCGCAGCAGATCAACCCGCCGGGCAACACCCTGCCGCAGCCGACCCCGATCACCGATACCATCCCCGCCGCGCGTGACATCGACTATCCCGGCACGATCAAGCTGGAGGTCGACGCGACCGACACGGTGCAGAACATCTACCGCGTGAAGGAAACGATTCCGGTCGCGCGCACCGGCCATATGGTGCTGCTGATGCCCAAGTGGCTGCCGGGCAAGCACGGGCCGCGCGGCGAGATCGAGAAATTGGCCGGCCTCGTCGTCCGCACGAACGGGCGCGAACTGCCATGGACGCGCGACGTGGTCGACGTCCATGCCTTCCACATCGACGTGCCGGCGGGTGCCCGCACGCTGGACGTACAGTTCCAGTTCCTGACCGCGACACAGCCCGACCAGGGCCGCATCGCCATCACCCCGGAAATGCTGAGCCTGCAATGGGAATCGGTCAGCCTGTATCCCGCCGGCTATTACACCCGCCGCATCCCCGTGGAGGCGACCGTGCGCTATCCCGCCGGCTGGACGGCGGCGGCGGGGCTGCCCTCGACCGTATCGAACGGCGTCTATCGCTATGAGCGCACCAGCTACGAGACGCTGGTCGATTCGCCGGTGCTGGCGGGCAAATATTTCAAGCGGTTCCAGCTTACCGACCGCGTGGGGCTGAACGTCACCGCCGACAAGCCGTCCGAGCTGGCCGCGACGCCGGAGCAGATCGCGGCGCATACCCGGCTGGTCGAACAGGCGGTGAAGCTGTTCGGCGCGCAGCATTACGACAAGTACGAATTCCTGCTGTCGATCAGCGACAAGCTGGGGTCGATCGGCCTCGAACATCATCGCTCGTCGGAGAATGGCGTCGATCCGGGCTATTTCACCGACTGGGCATCGGGGCCGGGCGAACGCAACCTGCTGCCGCATGAATTCACCCATAGCTGGGACGGCAAGTACCGGCGCGGCGCTGACCTGTTCACCCCCGATTTCCGCACCCCCATGCGCAATTCGCTGCTGTGGGTGTATGAGGGGCAGACGCAGTTCTGGGGCTATGTGTTGCAGGCGCGATCGGGCCTCGTGTCCAAGCAGGATACGCTCGACGCCTATGCCGACATTGCCGCTGCGCTCGACGCGCGCGAGGGGCGTCAGTGGCGGCCGCTGGTCGATACCACCAACGATCCAATCATCTCGGCCCGTCGCCCCAAGGGCTGGGTGAGCTGGCAGCGCTCGGAGGATTATTACAACGAGGGATTGCTGGTGTGGATGGAGGTCGATTCCATGCTGCGCGCCCAGTCGAACGGCACGAAGTCGATGGACGATTTCGCGCGCGCCTTCTTCGGGATGCGCGACGGCGACTGGGGCGTGCTGCCCTATACGCTGGCCGATGTCGTCAGGACGCTGAACGGTATCCAGCCCTATGACTGGGCCGGTTTCCTCGACAAGCGACTGAACGCCCGCACCGATCGCGCGCCGACCGGCGGCTTTGCCGCCAACGGCTATCGCATCGTCTACACCGACACGCCGACGCCGTATCTGAAAGGACGCGAAAAGTCGGGCGGCGGGGCCAGCCTGCCCTATTCGCTGGGGCTGACCGTCAACAAGGACGGCAAGGTCGGCAGCGTGCTGTGGGGGAGTCCGGCGTACAAGGCGGGGTTCGAAACCGGCACCACGCTGATCGCGGTGGCGGGGCAGGCCTATACCCCCGATCGGCTGCGCGAGGCGGTGACGGCGGCGAAGGGCGCGAAGGAGCCGATCCGCCTGACCGTGCGGATGGACGATGCGGTGAAGGAGATCGCGATCCCCTATCACGACGGCCTGCGCTATCCCCGGCTCGAAAAGGTCGGCGAGGGTGAGAACGGCCTCGACCGGTTGCTGACCGCCAAATGACCGACGCCCGGGGCGGGCCGTCCCGCCCCGGCGCGATTCCACGCAAATGTTGCTTCAACGCGCCCGATTTCCGGCTAAAGAGCGCGTCTGATTGCGGAAAAGGCTCCTTTTCCGCGACCAAGCGAACAAGAGGGAGATACTGATATGCGGATCGACATGATCCCGGTGGGCGAAGACGCCCCCAACAGCCTGAACGTCATCATCGAAGTGCCCACCGGCGGCGAACCGGTGAAGTATGAATTCGACAAGGCTTCGGGCGCGCTGTTCGTCGACCGCATCCTCCACACGCCGATGCGCTATCCGGCGAACTACGGCTTCGTGCCGCACACGCTGTCGCCCGATGGCGATCCGCTCGACGCGCTGGTCGTGTCGCGCACGCCGTTCATTCCCGGCTGCGTCGTGCGCGCCCGGCCGATCGCGGTGCTGAACCTTGAGGACGAGGCCGGCGGCGACGAGAAGCTGGTCTGCGTGCCGGTCGACGCGACCTTCCCCTATTACAGCAACGTCGGCGAGAAGACCGATCTGCCCGAAATCGTGTTCGAGCAGATCGAGCATTTCTTCACCCACTACAAGGACCTCGAAAAGAAGAAGTGGGTCCGAATCGGGACGTGGGGCGGCGCCGAGGAAGCGAAGCGCATCACCGTCGAGGCGATCGAGCGCTATGACGAAGCCAAGGCCAAGGGCGAAGAGCCGCACGAATACGACGTGCCCGGCCGCTGAGCCGAACCGGGAGGGCGCGGGACCCAGGTCCGTGCCCTCCCGTACCTACCCCTTCGCCTTGCGTCGCCGGACCGGCGCGCGCCGTCCCGCCTCGATCGCCAGCATGGCCCAGTGCGACAGCGCATCGCCGTCGTCGAGCACGTCGTCGGGCGCGCGGCGATACATCATCGTCGCAGTCGTGCCGTCACGCCGGGCATAGGTGAAGCGCTCGCACCCCGCCGCTTCCCACAATGGATCGGCCTCCGCGTCCGATTTGAACCACAGCACGTCGTCGGCGACGATCGCGAAAACCGTCCCGTCGAGATAGAGCGTCGCCCCGCCCATCATCCGCCGGAAGGTGACGGTGCCGACCGGCACGAGCGTATCCGCGACCCACGCGATCAGCCCTTCGTCCACGCTCATGCCCCCGCCTCGCTCTGCACCACGGGCGCACGCCGGCGCACCGCCACCAGACACCCGGCGACGATCAGCGCCGCGCCGACCACCGTATAGAGCGACACCCGCTCGCCGAACGCCAGCCAGCCCATCAGCGCCGCCCATGCGAACGCGCTGTACTCGACCGGGGCCAGCACCTGCGCCTCCGCCCGGGCATAGGCCCATGCCAGCGCCATCGTCGACACCGTGCCGAGCAGCGCCGCGCCGGCGATCTCCAGCCACTGGTCGGGGCGCGGCCATGCCCCCAGCCACGGGGCAGCGGGCAGCAGCATCACCGCGATGACGAGGCTGGCGAACAGCGCGACCTCGACCGGGTCGGCGGCCTGCGCCTGTCGTCGCAGCAGGATCAGGTTGCCGGCATAGAGGATCGACGCGGCGACGCACGCGAGGCTGCCGAGCACGGCCTGCGTCGAGGCATCGGCCCGCACCTCCCCCGCCGCGATCGCCAGCACGCCGGCGGATGCGATCAGCGACCCGGTGATCGCCGTGCGCCGGATGCTTTCGCCAAGGAACAGCGCGGCGAGGAACAGCGCGACCAGCGGCGCGAGGAACGTCAGCGCCACCCCCTGCGCCATCGGCACGCGCGCAAGGCCCCAGAAGAACAGCACCACCGACGATCCCGCCGCGACTCCGCGCGCGACATGCAGCCAAAGCAGCGCTGGCCCCGGCCAGCGTCCGCCGCGCAGGACGAACGGCACCGCGCACATCGCGCTGCCTACGACCGACCGCCACAGCACCGCGTTGTACGCCCCGCTGTCGATCGACAGCCGCTTCATCAGCGTGTCCATCACCGTATAGACGGCGATGCCGGCGGCGGCGACCGCGAAGGCGCGCAGGCTGGACGGGGCGGCGGACATGGGCGGACCTTTGCGAACGGCGGGCGAAACCGCTGTCGCGTGGCCGCCGATTGGATGCAAGGGTCGGGATGCGGATGGTGTAGGCTCGCCACCGGGCGTCTCGCCCACGAAGGACAGCGTCATGGCCAAGAGCCAGCAGAAGTCGAACAAGGAAGTCCGCAAGCCCAAGGCGGTCAAGGTCAAGACCATCGCCGCCAACGCATCGACCAAGGACAAGCCGGTCGGCATGGTGACGATCAAGAGCTGAACCGGCACCGTACCCGGCCGGCCCCGTCAGCGGGACCGGCCGGGCCGCTTCCGAACGACAAGGCGGTGCGATAGACTGGTGCCATGTCGCTCGATCTAGGCCAACGCATCGCGCCGCCGCGCTTCCTCGCCTTCGCCCTGGTCGCGGGCGCGACCGGGGCGTGGAGCGTCCCCGCGCTCGGCTGGCGCAGCGGGGTTCCGCTGGCGTTCGATGCCGGGGCGGTCGTCTTCCTGCTGTCGTGCGTGCCGCTGCTCGGCGCATCGGCCGATGCGATGCGCGCCGCAGCACTGCGCAACGACGCCAACCGCGCGCTGCTGCTGCTGCTGTCGGGCGGGATCGCGATCGTGGTGCTGGCGGCGATCGCCGCCGAACTGGGCCAGCGCGGCGCTCCCAGACCGCCGGTAATGGCACTGGTCGTCGCCACGCTGCTGCTGGCATGGGGCTTCGCCAACACCGTCTATACGCTGCATTACGCGCATCTGTTCTACACCGCCGCCGGCGATGGCCGGGATACCGGCGGGCTGTCGGTTCCCGGCACCGACGAACCCGACTACTGGGATTTCGTGTATTTCGCCTTCACGCTCGGCATGACGTTCCAGACGTCGGACGTCACGCTGACCAGCCGGTCGATGCGCCGGGTGGCGACCGGCCACTGCCTGATCGCGTTCCTGTTCAACCTTGGTGTGGTGGCGTTCAGCGTGAACGTGCTGGGGGGATCGTAGGGCGTTTTTCTCCCCTCCCTGACGAGGGAGGGGTCGGGGGTGGGTCGGCCCGCGAGGGAAGGTACGCGCGCCACAACCGGCCTACCCACCCCCAGCCCCTCCCTGCCAGGGAGGGGAGCGTAAAGCGTTACTCCGCTGCCTGCGGCATGCCCGCGCCGGCCGCGTCGATTTCCGCCGCCTTCGCTTCGACCAGCTTGACGATATGCTCGATCATGTCGGCGTCCTGCACGTGATGGTCGGTGACGCCCGACAGATAGACCATGTGCCGGCCGTTGCCGCCCCCCGTAATCCCGATGTCGGTCTCGCGCGCCTCGCCGGGGCCGTTGACGACGCAGCCGAGCACCGACAGCGACATCGGCGTGCGGATGTGCTGCAACCGTTCCTCCAGCGCCTGCACGGTGCGGATCACGTCGAACCCCTGCCGCGCGCACGACGGGCACGACACCACGCGCACGCCGCGGTTGCGGATGCCGAGGCTTTTGAGAATCTCGAAGCCGACGCGGATTTCCTCCTCCGGCTCGGCCGACAGCGACACGCGGATCGTGTCGCCGATGCCGAACCACAGCAAAGATCCGATGCCGATCGCCGACTTGACCGTCCCGCCGACGAAGCCGCCCGCCTCGGTGATGCCCAGATGCAGCGGGCAATCGACCATTTCGGCCAGTTGCTGATACGCCGCGACCGCCATGAACAGGTCGGATGCCTTTACCGCGACCTTGAACTCGTGGAAATCATGGTCCTGCAACAGCTTGATATGGTCCATCGCCGATTCGACCAGCGCGTCGGGGCACGGCTCGCCGTATTTCTCCAGCAGATGCTTTTCGAGGCTGCCGCCGTTCACGCCGATGCGGATCGCGCAGCCGTTCGCCTTGGCGGCGCGGACGACTTCGGCGACGCGCTCGTTCGATCCGATGTTGCCCGGATTGATGCGCAGGCACGCCGCCCCCGCATCGGCGGCCTCCAGCGCGCGCTTGTAGTGGAAATGGATGTCGGCGACGATCGGCACCCGCGCGGCGCGGGTGATCTGGCGCAGCGCCTGTGTGCTGGGCACGTCGGGGCAGGAGACGCGGATGATGTCCGCGCCCGCTTCCTCGCAGCGGCGGATCTGGTCGAGCGTCGCCACCGCGTCCGACGTGTCGGTATTGGTCATCGTCTGCACCGTGACCGGCGCGTCGCCGCCGACGGGCACGTTGCCGACCATGATCTGGCGGCTTTGACGGCGGTGTATATCGCGCCACGGACGGATCGACATGAAAATTCTCGCTAAGGCTTGCGTAACCGGAGGCTTGCTATAGCCCCGCATTGTTTCGTGCGAAAGGCGCGCGAGGCGGGGTAGGCCTTCGCGTACGTGAACCTTCGGGCAAGACATTACGGGCTGGACTGGCTGCGCATCGCCGCCTTCGCGCTGCTGGTCCCCTATCACATCGCCATGGCGTTCAGCCCGTGGGACTGGGTGGTCAAGACGCCCTATGCCTTTCACTGGCTGATCGTGCCGATGATGGCGGTGACGCCGTGGCGGCTGGGATTGCTGTTCGCCGTGTCGGGCTATGCCTCGGCGATGCTGTCGCTGCGCTCGGCCGGGCGCGGCGACTTCGCGATCGACCGGTCGAAACGGCTGCTGGTCCCGCTCGCCTTCGCGATGGTCGCGGTCGTGCCGGTGGAAATGTGGGTGCGGGTGCGCGAAGGGGGCTATCCCCGGACGCTCGGCTGGTTCTGGGTCCATGACGCATGGCACGACGGGCGCTTCTGGGGCGTGGCCTTTCCCAGTTGGGAGCATCTGTGGTTCGTCGCCTATCTGTGGGTCTATACCATGGTGCTGGTCGCACTGCTCGCGGGCGCAGGGGGGCGGACCGACCGGCTGCTCGATCGCGCCGCCGGCTGGCTGATGCAGGGCCACCGGCTGCTCTGGGCCCCGCTCGCGCTGCTGGTCGGGCTGCGCCTCGCGCTGTTGTTCACCGTCGCCGAGCGGATGGGGCTGGCGAGCGACTGGGCGGGGCATTCGCAATATTGGCCGTTGTTCGCGGCGGGATTTCTGCTCGGGCGACGCCCGGCGCTGTGGGGGGCGCTGCACCGCCACTGGCGGCCGGCGGCGGGGATCGCGCTGGCCGGCGGGATCGTGACGACGGCGGTCGAGCTGCGCTATCCCGGCACCGCCGTGCCGCCGCATCTGGTGATGGCGATCGACCGGGCGGCGCGATCGGTGATGGCGTGGGGGATGATCGTCACGCTGTTCCATCTGGCCGATGCGCTGGCCAACCGCGACCATCGCTGGCGGCTGCCGCTGTCGCGCGCGGTGTTCCCGGCGTATCTGGTGCATCATCCGGTGATCGTCGCGACCATCTGGTTCCTGTTGCCGTTCGATCTTGGCGCGGGCGCGATGGCGGTGATCGTGTTCGCGGTGACGATCGCCGCCTGTGCCGCCGCCTGTCTGGCCGCGCGTGCCGTGCCGACGCTGGGGCTGCTGCTGGGGATGCCGCCGCGTGGAACCGCGGCGCGGGGTGGCATGGCGCGCGCGATCTGATAGCAGGCGGCGCTCCCTTTTCGCAGTCCACAGGAACGTCGCCATGTCCGCCTCCCCCACTCCTTCCTGGACGCTGATGATCCACGGCGGCGCCGGCGTCCTGACCCGCGAGACGGTGAGCGCGGCGACCGACGCGGCGGCACGGGCCGGGCTGGACGCCGCCTTGCGCGCGGGCGAGGCGGTGCTGGCGGCGGGCGGCGCGGCGCTGGACGCGGTGGAGGCGGCGGTGCGCGTGCTGGAGGATGATCCCACCTTCAATTCGGGGCGCGGCGCGGTGCTGACCTATGACGGCGGGATCGAGCTGGACGCCGCGATCATGGACGGTCACACCCGCGCGGCGGGCGCGGTGGCGGGCGTCACCCGCAGCCGCCACCCCGTCACGCTTGCCCGCGCGGTGATGGACCACAGCCCGCACGTCCTGCTCGCCGGCAAGGGGGCCGACGTGTTCGCGACCGAACAGGGCGTGGAACAGGCCGACCCCGACTGGTTCCTGACGCCCGCGCGCCGCGCGCAACTGGAGGCGATGAAGGCCGATCCCGACAACTGGTTCGATGTCGACATGAAATACGGCACGGTCGGCGCGGTCGCGGTCGACAGCCATGGCCATGTCGCCGCCGCCACCTCGACCGGCGGCGTCACCGCCAAGCGCTGGGGCCGGGTCGGCGATTCGCCGCTGATCGGGGCGGGCACCCATGCCGACGACCGGTCGTGCGCGGTCAGCGCCACCGGCTCGGGCGAATTCTTCATCCGCGTGGGCGTGGGGCATGAGATCGGCGCGCGCATCCGCTTCACCGGTGAGGACCTGCAAACCGCCGCCGATACCGTGCTGGGCGAAGTACAGGCGCTGGGCGGCACCGGCGGGGTGATCGTCACCGGCCCCAAGGGCGATGCGGCGTGGAGCTTCACCACGCCGGGCATGTTCCGCGGCCGCGCCGCCGCCGGCGGCACGCGCCACGTCGCGATCTATGGTGACGAGGCATGAGCGGCCTCGTCGCGCTCCACCATGTCGCGATCATCGCGTCGGACTATGACCGCTCGAAACGCTTTTACCGCGACGTGCTGGGCCTGAGCGTGATCCGCGAAGTCTATCGCGCCGAACGCAAATCGTGGAAATGCGATCTCGCGATCGGATCGGCGCAGATCGAGCTGTTCACCTTCCCCGACAGCCCGGCCCGCCCGTCGCGCCCCGAAGCGCTCGGCCTGCGCCATCTCGCCTTCACCGTCGCCGACATCGACGCGGAGGTCGCGCGACTGGCCGGGCATGGCGTGCCGTGCGAACCGGTCCGCATCGACGAACATACCGGACAGCGCTTCACCTTCTTCACCGACCCCGACGGGTTGCCGCTGGAACTGTACGAAGCCGCAAGCTAACGCCAACCCCATGATTCGCCGCCTGATCCTCGCGCTTGCCGCGCTGTTCGCCGCCTCGCCCGCCCACGCGTATTGGGAGTTCGGGCATGAGAGCGTCGCGACCATCGCAAGGCTGAACGTCCGCCCCGAAACCCGCGCGGCGATCGAGCGCATCCTGCGGCATCAGGCGCTGCTGGAGACGCCGACCTGCCCGGCGCGGACGATCGAACAGGCCAGCGTGTGGGCCGATTGCGTCAAGCCCTTGGGCGAGCGATTCAGCTATGCCTATGCGTGGCACTACCAGAACGTCGACGTGTGCAAGCCGTTCGACCTGAAGTCAGCGTGCAGGGACGGCAATTGCGTATCGGCGCAGATCGAGCGCGACGTGAAGCTGCTGAAGGACCCCAAGGTGCCGATGCGCGAAAAGGTGCAGGCGCTGGCCTTCCTCGTCCATTTCGTCGGCGACCTGCACATGCCGCTCCATGCCGGCGATCGTGGCGACCTCGGCGGGAACCGGGTGAAGGCCGATTACGGCGTCTATGCCCCCGAGCGGTTCAACCTCCATTCGATCTGGGACGGGCCGCTGGCCGAGCGCGCGATCTCGACCCCGCCGTCGATCCTGCGCGTCTATACCCCGGCCGAGCGCGCGGCCGTGCAGGCGGGCAGCGTCGAGGACTGGAGCCGCGATAGCTGGACCGTCAGCCGCGACTATGCCTATGCCCCCGCGCTGGGCGGCGATGCCTGCGCGCCCAAGCCTGCGGGGCGGGTGAAGCTCGACGATGCGACGATCGCCCGGCTGGTGCCGATCGCGCAGGATCAGGTGAAGAAGGGCGGCCTGCGCCTCGCCCGTCTGCTCGACGAGGCGCTGGGATAAGGGTGTTGCGCACCGGCTGACCGCGTGTCAGCTTGGCCTCCGACAAACGGACCGTGACCGACACGGCCGGCGAAGGGGACGGGGATGCGGAAATCGATGACGATGGCGGCGACCATGGTGCTGGCGTGCGCCACGGCGGGCTGCGGCGTGGCACCGGTGGCGGGCGGCCCGGAACTGACGGTGGCCGGCCCCAGCGCGGCGGTGGAGGCCTTCGTCCGCGCACAGGGCGCGCACCGCCCGACCCGGATGACCAGCTTTCCGCAGGCGCTGGGCGACGGCCGGTCGAGCGCGCGGGTGATGATGCCGATCGGCACCCCCGCCGCCGCGATGCAGGCATTGTCGCAGGAAGCGGTCGCCGCCGGCCTGCGGTCGATCGTCGTCGCGCCGGGCTGAGGGTGCGTTTTGCGGTGCCGGCCCGCTTCCGCGCGGTTCCGGCAAAACCCGCATTTACCGAAAATTGTCGGCTGTCGTGCATCATCGGGCGATGGAGTCGCGGGTTCGACACATTTGGGCGATCATGTTGCTGGCGCTGGCAGTATTCGCTGCCACGCCGGCATCGGCGCAGGCCGGGATCATCGGCGATCCGGTGGCGCTGTGCGTCCGCCCGGCACAGCCGGGGGACAGCGTGCGCGCGATCCTCACCGAACCTGCCCGGTTCGACTGCGCGACGCCGCAGCAACACTTCGGACCCGGCGACTATTGGGTCCTGTCGGGACCGGTGCAGCGGCATGACGACGATCACGGCGCGCTGCGCGTCCGTCAGGCCAGCCTGTGGCAACGCGCGCTCACCCTCTATGCGATCCGCGACGACGGCCGGATCGAGGGGATCGCCAGCGACGCATCGGGGGTCAGCGGCCATCTCCGCCTCGGCGCGGTGGTCGAACATCGCTTCGACGACCGGCCCGGCACGATCCGGCGGCTGTTGTGGCGGATCGACGGGGCAGCCAACCTGCGCGGCATCGTGGTCGGCGCGCGGATCAGCGACGATGCCGACAGCATCCGGTCGGACCTGCTGCTCGCCGGCCTCTATGCCGGGTTCGTCGGGCTGTGTACCGCGCTGCTGATCTACAATCTCGCGCTGTGGAAGGCGCTGCGCCATGATTTCCAGATCGCCTATTGCGCGATGCTGCTGTGCCTGAACCTCTATGCGCTGTCGTCGTCGGGGGCGCTGGCGTGGCTGATCCCCGACCTGCCGAACAACAACCGGATCACGCTCAACCATGTCGTGCTGTCATGGGCAACGGCGGCGGCACTGGCGTTCAGCCGGCGCTTCTTCGAACCGCGCGTCTTTACCGGCTGGGTCGGGCGGGCGACCGACGGCGCGGCCACCGCGTTCTTTGCGCTCGGCGCCGCCTTCATGGCGTTCGCGCCCGTCGCGATCCGGCTGCTCGACCAAGTGTATTCGGTGATGTTCATGAGCGTGCCGCTGGTGGTGATGCCGATCCTGTGGCGGGCATGGGCACGGCGCAGCAATTATCTCTGGCTGTTCTCGCTCACCTGGGCATCGCCGATCGGCATGGTGGTGATGCGCGGCCTGTATAACCTGAACCTGATCGAGTGGAATTTCTGGATCGACAATTCCACGCTGCTGGCGATGAGCGCGGAGGCGCTGCTCACCAGCCTCGCCATCGCCTATCGCATCCGCCTGCTCAGCATCGAACGCGACGAGGCGGTGCGACAGGAAGCGATCAGCCGCGAACTGGCCGATACCGATCCGTTGACCGGCCTGCTCAACCGCCGGGCGTTCATGGCGCGGGCGATCGTGGCGGACGGCCCGCGCACGCTGATGCTGTTCGACATCGATCATTTCAAACAGGTCAACGACACCATCGGCCACGACGGCGGCGACGAGGTGCTGCGCATTTTCGCCCGCGTGCTGCGCGATCATCGTCAGGACGGCGTGCTGCTGGCGCGGATGGGCGGCGAGGAATTCGCGATGCTGGGGCCGGCCCGCGCCATGCCCGATCCCGATGCGGTCCTCTCGGTCGTCCGCGCGCAGAACATGCCGTTCGACCTGCGCGTCACCACCAGCATCGGCATGTGCCACGGCCCGCTCGCCAACGAGGGCGACTGGAAGAAGCTCTACCGTCTCGCCGACCAGGCGTTGTTCCATGCCAAGGCGGCCGGGCGCGACCGCACCGAACGCGCCCGCCCGCTCGCACTCGCAGCGTGAAATCTCGCGGTTGCACAAACTGCAACCCGGCTTGCGGTAATCGCAACTACTGCTAACATTCATGTCAATGAGCAGCGCCGTCCCCCCGCCCGCCCGCTATGGTCATCCCGTGCCATGGGATACCCCGATCCCGCCGATGTCGATGGTCGACCTGTTCGAGCAATCGGCCGCCCGACGCGGGCCGGCACCGCTGATCGACTTCCTCGGCCGGCATTACAGCTATGCCGAAACGAAGAACGGCGCGGACCGGGTGGCGTGCGGCCTTGCGCGGATGGGCTATGCGCCGGGCGACCGCATCGGCCTGTTCCTGCCCAACGTGCCGCATTACATCGCCGCCTATTACGGCATATTGAAACTGGGCGCGACGGTGGTGAACTTCTCGCCGCTCTACACCGCGCAGGAACTGGCGGCGCAGGTCGCCGATTCGGGCACGAAGCTGCTGTTCACCCTGTCGGCCTCGGCGCTGTTGCCGACCGCGCTCAGGGTGCTCGACGACAGCGCGCTCGAACGGCTGGTGGTAGGGTCGGTCGCTGGCGCGCTGCCGCCGGCCAAGTCGTTGTTCTACCGCTGGTTCCGCTCGGGCGAGGTGACGGCGCGGCCGCACGATCCGCGCATCACCGCCTTTTCCGCGCTGATCGCCAACGACGGCGGCTGCGCGACGCCGGCGATCGACCCGGAGCGCGACCTCGCCCTGATCCAGTACACCGGCGGCACCACCGGCAGCCCGAAGGGCGCGATGCTCAGCCACGCCAATCTGGCGGCCAATGCGCGGCAGGTGGCATGGCTCGATCCCGATCGCGGGCAGGCGGTCGACCGTATCCTCGGCGTGCTGCCGTTCTTCCACGTCTTCGCCAATACTTGCGTCCTCAACCGCACCGTGCTGTCGGGCGGGGAGATCGTGATGCTGCCCCGCTTCGACGCCGGACAGGTGCTGGCGGCGATCGACCGGACCAAGGCGACCGCGCTGCCCGGCGTGCCGACGATGTACCGCGCGCTGCTCGACCATCCGCGCCTGAAGCAGACCGATTTTTCCTCGCTCGCCCACTGCATCTCGGGCGGGGCACCGCTGCCCCCCGAACTGAAGGCGCGGTTCGAGGCGGCGACCGGCGCGACATTGGTCGAGGGCTATGGCCTGTCGGAAAGCTCAGGCGTGGTGTCGTGCAACCCCTATGCCGGGATGCAGAAACCCGGCACCATCGGCCAGCCGATCGCCGGCACCCGCGTCCGTCTGGTCGACAAGGAGAATGCCAGCCGCCCCGCGCCCGATGGCGAACCGGGCGAGATCGTCGTGGCGGGGCCGCAGATCATGGGCGGCTACTGGAACCGCGCGCAAGCCGACGACACTACCTTTTGCCACGACGCCGACGGCACGCGCTGGCTGCGCACCGGCGATGTCGGCACGATCGACGAGGACGGCTTCATCCGCATCGTCGACCGGTTGAAGGACATGATCGCGGTCGGCGGGTTCAAGGTGTTCCCCAGCGAGATCGAGCGCGTGCTCTATCACCATCCGGCGGTGCGCGAGGCGCTGGTGATCGGCCTGCCCAGTGACTATCGCGGCGAAAGCCCGCACGCCTATGTCACGCTGACCGACGATGCCGGGGTCGACGGCGAAGCGCTGAAAGCATGGCTCAATCCGCAACTGGGCAAGCACGAGCGCGTCGACGAGGTCGTCGTCCGCCTCACCCTGCCCAAGACGATGATCGGCAAGCTGAGCCGCAAGGACCTGATCGCCGAGGTTATGGCCGAGCGGGGCGTCTAGGGCGGATCGACATTTCGTCGGCCGTGACGCCAGCAAAGACCATTTCCGTCACCCCGGACTTGTTCCGGGGTCCACGGCGCAGCGATCGATGCCGCTCGAGGCACTTGCGACAGCGTTCTCGGCCAGGTGGACCCCGGAACCAGTCCGGGGTGACGAAGGAGGGCGGTGTTTTCGACTACGAACTGCACCGGAATAGTTGAATGTCGATCCCGCATAGGCCTGATCCAGTCCCGTTTCACCGCACGTCATCCCAACGAAGGCTGGGATCTGCCGGTGACAGCGCGCGACAGGAACCGCTCGAGGCTCCGGCTGAATCGCAGAAGAAGATCAATCTTCACGCGAAGGCGCGAAGGTAGGAAGAAAGAAGTTTTGGTTCGCGCGGAGGCGCGGAGGCGCGGAGAAAGTGCGCTCGCCGCGCCAGCGGCACTCCACTCCCGGCCGCAGCATGAGACAAGGCTTCGCCGGACAGGCTGACACCTCCTGCTTTACATCCTCTCTGCGCCTCCGCGCCTCTGCGCGAACCAATCCCTTCTTCTACCCTCCGCGCCTCCGCGTGAACCAACCTTCTTCGCCCGTCCGCGCCGTCGCATGAACCAATCTTCTCGAAACCACCCAAATCCGGTACAGGCCGCCGGATGACCACCACCCCCAAGACCTTTCACGTCAAGTCGTTCGGCTGCCAGATGAACGTCTATGACGGCGAGCGCATGGCCGAGTTGATGAGCGCCGAGGGCATGACCGCGACCGACGATCCACACACCGCCGACCTCGTCGTGCTCAACACCTGCCACATCCGCGAACGGGCGACCGAAAAGGTCTATTCGGACATCGGCCGCATCCGCAAACACGGGTCCGATCCGATGATCGCGATCGCCGGCTGCGTGGCGCAGGCCGAAGGCGCGGAGATCGTGCGCCGCGCCAAGGTGGACGTGGTGGTCGGCCCGCAGGCGTATCACAACCTGCCGAAACTGGTCGCGCAGGCGGCGTCGGGCACCGCGCAGCTCGACACCGACATGCCGGTCGAATCCAAGTTCGCCCACCTGCCCGCGCGCCGCCGCGTGGGGCCGAGCGCGTTCCTGACCGTACAGGAGGGTTGCGACAAATTCTGCACCTATTGCGTGGTGCCCTATACCCGCGGTGCCGAGATCAGCCGGCCGTACGCGCGCGTGCTCGACGAGGCGAAGGCGCTGGTCGATGCCGGCGCGCGCGAGATCACGCTGCTCGGGCAGAACGTCAACGCCTGGGCCGATGCCGACGGGCGCGGGCTGGACGCGCTGATCCGCGACCTCGACCGCATCCCTGCGCTGGAGCGCATCCGCTACACCACCAGCCACCCCAACGACATGACGCAGGGCCTGATCGACGCGCACGGCGATGTCGAGAAACTGATGCCGTTCCTCCACCTGCCGGTGCAGGCGGGCAGCGACCGCGTGCTGAAGGCGATGAACCGCAGCCACACCAGCGACAGCTATCTGCGCATCCTCGACCGGGTGCGCGCGGTGCGCCCCGACATCGCGCTGTCGGGCGATTTCATCGTCGGCTTCCCCGGCGAAACCGATGCCGAGTTCGAGGAGACGCTCAAGCTGGTCGACGCGGTCGGCTATGCGCAGGCGTTCAGCTTCAAATACAGTCCGCGCCCCGGCACCCCCGCAGCCGACATGGGCGGCGACGTTCCGCTGGCGGTGATGGACGAACGGCTGCAACGGTTGCAGGCGGCGCTGCTGCGCGACCAGAAGGCGTTCAACGACGCCACGGTCGGCCGCACCTGCCAGGTGCTGGTCGAACGCCAGGGTCGACAGGCCGGGCAGATGCTCGGCAAGTCGCCGTGGCTGCAATCGGTCCACTTCATGACCGACGCGAAGGTCGGCGATATGGTCGAGGTCGAGGTCGTCGGTGCCGGCCCCGTTTCCCTCTCGGGCGTGGAGCGGATGCGGGCGGCGGCGTGAGCGACCTGACGCTGGGCATGCGCGGCGGCATCGGCGACGACCTCGCCTATCTGCGCGCGGCGCATCCGCAGCCGAGCTGGCGCGGCCACGCGAATTTCGGCCAGCTTGCCGACTTCTGGCTCCACGTCCATGCCAGCCTGCGAACCGAAGCGGCGGCGATCGATACCACGATCAAGGCGTTGCTTGGGGGCCGGCTCGATCCGGCGGGGTTCCAGCGGCGCTTCGTCCCCGAACTGAACCGCTTCCTGCAACACCTCGATGCGCATCACCGGATCGAGGATCACGCCTATTTCCCCAAGTTCCGCGCGCTCGATCCGCGCATGGCGGCGGGCTTCGACCTGCTCGACGCCGATCATCACGCGATCCACGCCGCGCTGGTCGCCAACGCCGACGCCGCGCGCACGCTCCTCGCCGCGCTCGGCGGATCGGGGGCGCCCGACCGCGCCGCGGCGGACTATGCCGCGCGGACCGATGCGTTGCTGGGGCTGCTGCACCGCCATCTGGCGGACGAAGAGGATCTCGTCATTCCCGCGATGCTCGAACACGGCGAACGGTCGCTGGCGTAATCCCATAATCGTTACCCCGGACTTGTTCCGGGGTCCACCGTGCGGCAGGCGCTTCCGCTCGATGAACGGGCGCTGCGGGTGCGGTGAGGTGGACCCCGGAACAAGTCCGGGGTGACGATACTGCTATTCGCCGCACAACCCACACCCTCCCGCCGAAAAATCCATATCGCGATATATTATATCAGCAACCAAAACCGTCGCGCCGCATTGCAGGCGGGGAATCCCCTACTCTTTCACGGAAAGCTCCCCGCCATGACGACCCCCGCCCAAGGCTATGCCGCGCAGAGCGCCGACGCGAAGCTCGCGCCCTTCTCGTTCGAACGCCGCGACCCGCAGGCCACCGACGTCGCGATCGACATCCGCTACTGCGGCGTCTGCCACAGCGACCTGCACACCGCGCGCGGCGAATGGCCGGGCACGCTCTATCCGTGCGTGCCGGGGCACGAGATCGTCGGCACCGTGACCGCCGTCGGCAGCGACGTGACGAAGTTCAAGGTCGGCGACACCGTCGGCGTCGGCTGCATGGTCGATAGCTGCGGCGAATGCCCGTCGTGTCATGAAGGCGAGGAGCAATATTGCACCGGCACCGGCTTCGTCGGCACCTACAACGGCCCCGATCCGGTGCTGGGCGGCCACACCTTCGGCGGCTATTCGGACCATATCGTCGTCGATCAGGATTTCGTGCTGAACGTCCGCCACGACGAGAAGGACCTCGCCGCCGTCGCGCCGCTGCTGTGCGCGGGCATCACCACCTATTCGCCGCTCAAGCACTGGGGCGTCGGGCCGGGTCAGAAGGTCGGCATCGTCGGTCTGGGCGGCCTCGGCCACATGGGCGTCAAGATCGCGGCGGCGATGGGCGCCGACGTCTATGTCTTCTCGACCTCGCCGAACAAGCGCGACGACGCGATCCGGCTGGGGGCCAAGGACCTGATCGTGTCGAAGGACGAAGGCGCGATGGGCGAACACGCCGGCAGCTTCGACTTTATCCTCAACACCGTCGCCGCCGCTCATGACCTCGACCAGTTTCTGGGTCTGCTCAAGCGCGACGGCACGATGACGCTGGTCGGCGTGCCGGAGACGCCGCACCCCTCGCCCTCGGTTGGCACGCTGGTTTTCGGCCGCCGCTCGCTCGCCGGATCGCTGATCGGCGGCATCGCCGAAACGCAGGAAATGCTCGACTTCTGCCACCAGCACGGCCTGACGGCGGACATCGAGACGATCGCGATGGACGAGATCGAGACGGGTTACGACCGGATGCAGAAGAGCGACGTGAAATACCGCTTCGTCATCGACATGGCGACGTTGAAGTAACGATCGGGTTCGACGGGGCGAAGAAAGAAGGTTGGTTCACGCGGAGGCGCGAAGGCGCGGAGAAGGTTTGCCAGCGGATAGCGATCGCGTAGCGATCCCCCGATCCTCCGCTGCAACGGGATGGAAGGTTTCGCTGACGCGAGACGTGGCAAATCCCGGAACCACTCCGCGCCTCCGCGCCTCCGCGCGAACCAAAGCTTCCTTCTTCCTCGTACCCGTCGCGCGAACAAACACCGAAAACACCCCTTCCCCCGGCCCGCGCCATCTGCCACCTTCACCGATGATGCCGCCCCGCCCCGCCGCCTCCGTCCCGACCGGCCCCGCGCGCCATCCCGTTCCCGTACCCGAAAGGATCGCATGAGCCGCAAGCCCGTCCCCGCCCAGGCCGGCCAACGTGCCCGCGCCGAAGTCACCTTCGACAAGCCGCAACTCCTCCCCCGCCTGTTCGGCGAGTTCGACGCGAACCTGCTCGCGCTGGAGGAACGACTGGGCGTCTACATCACCGCACGCGGCGACCGCGTGGGCATCGAGGGGTCGGCCGAAGCCGTCGCCCATGCCCGCGAGGTGCTGAACGAACTGCACCGCCGCATCCTGCGCGGCGAGGGCGTAGATCCCGGCCTGATCGACGCGGTGATCGCCATGTCGTCGCAACCAGCACTCGACGGCATCTTCCGCGCGGAAAATGGCGAGGGCGCGCCCTCGATCATGATCCGCACGCGCAAGAAGACGATCGTGCCGCGCACCATCGCGCAGGCCGGCTACATGCGCCAGTTGCTCGACCACGACATCATCTTCGCGTTGGGGCCGGCGGGCACCGGCAAGACCTATATCGCCGTCGCGCAGGCGGTGGCGCAGCTCATCACCGGCAGCGTGCAGCGCCTCATCCTGTCGCGCCCGGCGGTCGAGGCGGGCGAGAAGCTGGGCTTCCTGCCCGGCGACATGAAGGAGAAGGTCGATCCCTATCTCCGCCCGCTCTACGACGCGCTGAACGACTGCCTGCCCGCCGAACAGGTCGAACGCCGCATCCTGTCGGGCGAGATCGAGATCGCGCCGATCGCGTTCATGCGCGGCCGCACGCTGGCCGACGCCTTCGTCATCCTAGACGAAGCGCAGAACACCACGCCGGCGCAGATGAAGATGTTCCTCACCCGCTTCGGCCAGAACAGCCGCATGGTGGTGTGTGGCGATCCCAACCAGACCGATCTGCCCGGCGGCGTGCAGGCATCGGGCCTGGCGGACGCCACCCGCCGGCTGGAGGGGATCGAGGGCATCGCGTTTGCCCGCTTCGGCGCGGGCGACGTGGTGCGCCACCCGATCGTCGGCCGCATCGTCGAGGCATACGAGGGCAAGGACGCTTGATACAGGGGATATCCCGCACTAGCTTGCGGGATATCCCGTTCGGAGGTTGCGATGGCGTCGCTTTACATCAAGGACCCGGCTACTGCCGAACATGCTGCTCGCTTGGCCGAGCAGCTTGGTATCAGTAAAACAGACGTGGTTCGCCGTGGGCTGGCGGCGCTGGAAACCCAATTGTCTCCGGAAGAACGACGCCGCACCTTTCGCGATCGGATGGCTAAATGGCGTGCAGCGAATCCCTTGCCGCCACCCACGGGACTGAAAGCGGATAAAGCGTTTTACGACTGGCTGAGCGGCGAGGAGGACGTTTGACCCTCTTTGTAGATGCGTCGGCGCTGGTATCCATACTGACGGACGAACCGGATGCCGCATCGCTGATCGACCGGATGGCGGATGACGGACATCTGTTGTCCTCGGCAATCGCGGTATGGGAAACGACCATGGCGGTCGCGCGCAGTCGAAAATGCCAACCACCGGAGGCGTTGGCGCTCGTCGAGCTGTTCTGTCGCGACATGGATATTGCGCTGACCCCGATCGGCCCGTCCGAATCCTTGATCGCCGTCGAGGCGTTCACGCGCTACGGCAAGGGTCGCCACGACGCGAAACTCAACATGGGCGATTGCTTCGCCTATGCCTGCGCCCGTACCAATCATGCCCGCCTGCTCTACAAGGGCGACGATTTCGCAAGGACCGACCTTTCATGATCGACATCGCCGTTCAGGCCGAGGCGGACTGGCCGCAGGACACCGACTGGGAGGCGCTCGCCACCCGTGCCGCGACCGCGCTGATCGGCCGCACGCCGCAGGGCGGCTGGCTGACCGACGCGGCGCTGATCGAGGTCGCGGTCCGCCTGACCAGCGATGACGAGGTGCAGACGCTCAACCGGCAATATCGCCAGAAGGACAAGCCGACCAACGTCCTGTCCTTCCCGATGATCCAGAGCGACCTGCTCGACACGGTGACGCAGAACAGCGACGATGGCGAGGTGCTGCTGGGCGACATCGTCCTCGCCCACGGCGTGTGCGCCGCCGAAGCGGCCGAACGCGGCATTTCGGTCGCCGATCATGCCACGCACCTCATTGTCCATGGCTGCCTGCATTTGCTAGGTCACGATCACCAGAATGATGCCGAGGCGGAAGCCATGGAGGCGATCGAGCGTTCGACGCTCGCCGAACTCGGCCTGCACGATCCCTATCCCGTTACAGAGGACTGACACGACCATCATGGCCGACGTTTCGACCAGCACCACGCCCGGCGACAGTAGCAGCGGCGAAGGGGGCATATGGCGCGGCCTGCGCTCGCTGATCTTCGGGACCGAGGCCAGCGAGACGCTGCGCGAACGGATCGAGGAAGTCATCGCCGCGCACGAGGAGGAACATGACGCGCAGGTGAAGGGCGACCTGTCGCCGATCGAGCGCAAGATGCTGCGCAACATCCTGCATTTCGGCGAGCGCGACGCCGGCGACATGGGCGTGCCGCGCGCCGACATCGTCGCGCTGGAGGAGAACACCCCCTTCGCCGATGTGGTCAAGATCTTCGCCGAGGCGGGGCACAGCCGCCTGCCGGTGTACCGCGAAAAGCTCGATACCGTCGTCGGCATGGTCCATGTGAAGGACGTCTTCGCGATTCTCGCCAAGGGCGAGGAACATCCCCCGACCGCGATCAGCCTGTTGCGCCAGCCGCTGTACGTGCCGCAGTCGATGGGCACGCTCGACCTGCTCGCGCAGATGCAGGCCAGCCGCACCCATCTGGCGATCGTGCTCGACGAATATTCGGGCACCGACGGCCTCATCACCATCGAGGATCTGGTCGAGGAAATCGTCGGCGCGATCGAGGACGAACATGACGAGGCCCCGACAGACCTGTTCGTGCCCTTGGACGGCGGCGCATGGGAGGCAGATGCCCGCGCCGAGCTGGAGGACGCCGCCGAACTGATCGACCCGCGTCTCGGCGAAGTCGACGAGGATGTCGAGACGCTGGGCGGTCTCGCCTTCGTGCTGGCGGGCGAGGTGCCCAAGGAAGGCACCTGCCTCGACCACCCCTCGGGCTGGAAGATCGAGATCGTCGCCGCCGACACCCGCCGCGTGCTGCGCCTGCGGCTCCATCCGCCGGTGTCGACCGAGGACGAATAGGGCGACCTCCTCCCCTCCCTGACAAGGGAGGGGCCGGGGGTGGGTCGGTTCGGGGCGAGTGCTGCCGTTCCGTCGTGGACCTACCTGCTCCACCTCGCAACAAGCGTCGCCCCGGCGGAGGCCGGGGCCTCAAGCGGCGCTTGTCGCGCATTAGCCCCGGGAGATCCCAGCCTTCGCTGGGATGACGCTCGCTTCAAGGCAGGTGAATCAACCTGAGCCTCCCCCCACGAAAATTCACCCCCACCCCCCGGACACCGCTTCCCCCCGCCCCCGCGCCCGCCTATTCAGGCGTCATGCGCAAACACGTCATCCGCCTGACCATCATCGTCGTCGTGCTGCTCGCGCTGCTGGCGTTCTATCTGACCCGGCCCGACCGGGCGCGCTTCAGCGAACAGGCGGTGACCGGCCGGACCCCGCAACTCTCGCAGGCGCGGCCGCAGCGTATCCCGACGGTCCGCGTCGCCGAACCGATCGGCTGGGCCGATGGCCAGACGCCGACCGCAGCCGCCGGCTTGCAGGTACAGCCATTCGCCAAGGGACTCGACCATCCACGCTGGCTCTATGCCCTCGCCAACGGCGACGTGCTGGTGGCGGAGAGCAACAGCCCGCCGCGCGAGGGCGGCGGCATCACCGGCTGGTTCATGAAGCGGTTCATGGACCGCGCCGGGGCGGGCACCCCCTCGGCCAATCGCATCACCCTGTTGCGCGACGTGAACGGCGACGGCGTGGCGGAGAGCCGCAGCGCGCTGCTGACCGGGCTGAACTCGCCGTTCGGCATGGCGGTGGTCGGCGACTGGCTCTATGTCGCCAACACCGACGCGCTGGTGCGCTATCCCTTCCGCGTCGGCCAGACGACAATCACCGCCGCGGCGGAGAAGATCGTCGCGCTGCCCGGCGGCGGCAACCACTGGGCGCGCAACGTCGTCGCCGCGCCCGATGGCACGTCGCTCTACGTCAGCGTCGGATCGGCGTCGAACATCGCCGAAAACGGGCTGGACGTCGAAAAGAACCGCGCCGCGATCTGGCAGGTCGATCCCGCGAAGAAGAGCTTCCGCATCTATGCCACGGGCCTGCGCAACGCGAACGGCATGGCGTTCGAACCGCGCAGCAAGGAATTGTGGGCGGTGGTCAACGAACGCGACATGATCGGGTCGGACATGCCGCCCGATTATCTGACGAAGGTGGAATTCGGCGGCAACTATGGCTGGCCGTGGCATTATTGGGGCGGCTACATCGACGATCGCGTCCAGCCGCAGCGGCCCGATCTGCGCGAATATGTCGTCCGCCCCGATTATGCGCTGGGCGCGCATGTCGCGCCCTTGGGCCTAGCCTTCACCGATGCGATGCGGCTGGGCGACCGCTTCGGCAATGGCGCGGTGGTCGGCCTGCACGGATCGTGGAACCGGGTGCCGCCGTCGGGCTACAAGGTCGTCTATGTGCCGTTCGGCACCAACGGCTTTCCGCTGCCGAACAGCCGCCCGGTCGATCTGCTCACCGGCTTCCTGACCGCCGACGGCAAGCAGGTCCACGGCCGTCCGGTGGGCGTGATCGCCGACCGCACCGGCGCGATGCTGGTGGCCGACGACGTCGGCAACGTGATCTGGCGCGTCAGCCAGCCTCTGGCGGCGCGCTGAGGCCCTCCCTCCGTCATTCCGGCGAAGGCCGGAATCCATGGATGGGTGACGGCAGCGATAGAGTCGCCAGCACCCGACACAATGGATTCCGGCCTTCGCCGGAATGACGAACGTTACTTGAGAAGTGCCGGCCCATCGCGCCCCAGTTTCTCCCGAATCTTCGCGGCGAACAGTGCCAGCATCGGCGGCAGGTCGAGCACCGCATGAACATGCGTGTCGTGCAGCTCGCAGCGCGCCTGCACGCTCTGCCCCATCGCGCTGACGGTGAAGTGGAGCGTATCCCCCTCCCACCTTTTGTCGTGCATCGTGCCGCCGGGGATCATGCCCGCCAGCTTGTCGATGCCGCCATCGATTCGCGTCCGCACCCCTGCGCGGCCCAGCTTGTGGGGAATGTCGACTTCGACCGGCTGTGTCATGAACGCTCCTGTACGGTGATATTCCCCAGTTAGTGCGCCACGCTGCGCGAAAACAGGTTCATCACGATCACCCCGGCGATGATGAGCGCCATGCCGGTGAGCGCCGCCCCGTCCAGCCGCTGCCCCTGCCACCCCCACGCGATCCCCGCGACCAGCACGATGCCGACGCCCGACCAGATCGCATAGGCGATCCCGGTCGGCATCGTGCGCAGCGCCAGCGACAGGCAATAAAAGGCGACAACATAGCCGACGACGGTCACGATCGAGGGCACGAGGCGGGTGAATCCCTGCGTCGAGCGCATCATCGAGGTAGCGATCACTTCGGCGACGATCGCGACGGCGAGCCAGGCATAGGCGGTCATGGCTTCGCGATACCGCTACCCGGCGAAAGGCAGAAGCCTTCTTCGTCACCCCGGACCTGTTCCGGGGTCCACCGTGCGGCAAACGCCCCGGTCCGAAGGCGGACCGCTCCGCCAGCGGAGCCGTGGCCCCCGGAACAAGTCCGGGGTGACTAAGGGACAACGGCAACTCCCCCTTGCACCCGGCAGCCCCACGGCGGATATGCCGCGCGTGTCCGCGCTCCTCGCTCTCCTCGCCGGCCTGACCTCGGCCCTTGGCTTCGCGCCGCTCGAATGGTGGCCGGTGACGCTGGCCGCGTTCGCGCTGTGGCTGTGGCTGGTCCACAACGCGCCGAGCCTCAGGACCGCGCTGTGGCACTCGTGGCTGTTCGGCGTCGGCCATTTCACCATCGGCAACAACTGGATCCAGCACGCCTTCGACTTTCAGGACCGGATGCCGCCCGCGCTCGGCTATGTCGCGGTCGTCGGCCTCGCGCTCTACCTCGCGATCTATCCGATGCTGGCGGGCGGCCTCGCATGGCGGCTGGGGCGGCGGGGCGAGCGCCCCAATCTCGGCTTCGTCCTGATCGCCGGCGCGGGCTGGATCGCCACCGAATACCTCCGCGCGGTGGTAATGACGGGCTATCCATGGAACCCGGTCGGCGCGATCTGGGTCCCGACCCCGGTGCGCCATCTTGCCGCCTTCACCGGCACCTACGCGCTGTCGGGGCTGACCGTCGCCGCCAGCGCCGCGATCCTGCTGCCCCGGTCGCGCGTACGCTACGCCGTGCTGGTCGGGCTTGCCGTGCTGATGGCCGGGTTCGCATGGATGGAACGCCCCGCCACCCCGGCGGTATCGTCCGACGCACCGCGCGTGCGCGTGGTCCAGCCCAATGCGGGCAAGGAGGAGCAGAATCAGCCGGGGTATGACGATCGGGTATTCGATACGCTGGTCGCACTGTCGGGACGGCCGGGACCGGTTCCCCGACTGGTGATCTGGCCGGAAGGTGCGGTCAACCCGCCGTTGGAGGATGGCTATCCCCCCGAATGGTATCCGCAGTCCCCGTTCCTGCTGCGCACGCGCATTGCCGAGACGCTGGGGTCGCGCGACGTGGCGTTGGTCGGCGGAACCGCCCTGTTCTTCGATCGCCAGCGCCGGATCGAAGGGGCCGGCAATTCGGTGTTCGCCATTACCGCCGATGCCCGCATCATCGGCCGGTACGACAAGGCGCATCTGGTGCCGGGCGGGGAATATCTGCCGCTGCGTTCGATCCTACAGCCGCTCGGCCTGTCGCGGCTGGTGATGGGGGATGTCGATTTCCGCCCCGGCCCCGGCCCAGCGACGATCGCGGTTCCCGGTTTCGGCGATGCGGGGATGCAGATCTGCTACGAGATCATCTTTTCCGGGCAGGTCGTCGACCCGACGCACCGGCCACGCTTCATCGTCAATCCGTCCGTCGATTCATGGTACGGCAGTTGGGGGCCACCGCAACATCTGGCACAGGCGCGGCTGCGCGCCGTCGAGGAAGGATTGCCGGTGTTGCGCTCCACGACCACCGGGATTTCGGCGGTGATCGACGCATCGGGCGCGCTGGTTGCAACCATCCCCATGCGCCGCGCCGACGCGATCGAGGTCCCGATCCCCGCCCCGCACCCCCCGACCCCGTTCGCGCGGCTGGGCAACTGGCTGGCGCTGGCGATGATAGTTTTGCTTAGCGGCCTCGCGATTGCCATCCGCCGCGCCGCGCGCTAGGGCCATGGACATAAGGAAAGCTTTATATGCGGCATGGCAACGGCCGCGCGCTTTCGCTCTAACCAGAGGAAGTCCATGCGTTCCAATTATCTCTTCACCTCGGAATCGGTATCCGAAGGCCATCCCGACAAGGTCGCCGACCAGATTTCCGATTCGATCGTCGATCTGTTCCTGTCGAAAGACCCCGAAGCGCGCATCGCCTGCGAAACGCTGACCACCACCCAGCTCGTCGTGCTGGCCGGGGAAATTCGCTGCAAGGGCGTGTTCGAGAACGGCCAGTGGGCCGACGGCGCGCAGGCCGAGATCGAGGCCGCCGTTCGTGAAACCGTGAAGAAGATCGGCTACGAACAGTCGGGCTTCCACTGGGAAACCTTCCGCTTCGAAAACAACCTGCATGCGCAGTCGGCGCATATCGCGCAGGGCGTCGACGCATCGGGCAACAAGGACGAAGGCGCCGGCGATCAGGGCATCATGTTCGGCTTCGCCTGCGACGAGACGCCCGACCTGATGCCGGCCACGCTCGACTACAGCCACAAGATCCTCGCGAAGATGGCGGCCGACCGTCACGCGCGCACCGCGCCGTTCCTCGAACCCGACGCCAAGAGCCAGGTCACGCTGCGCTTCGAAAACGGCAAGCCGGTCGCCGCGACCGCGATCGTCGTGTCGACCCAGCATGCGCCGGGCTATGACGAGGGCGACAAGGAAGCCGAACTCCACGCCTATGTGAAGTCGGTCATCGCCGACGTGTTGCCCGCCGACCTGCTGTCGGACGCGACCGAATATCACATCAACCCGACCGGCAGCTTCGAGATCGGCGGCCCCGATGGCGACGCCGGCCTCACCGGTCGCAAGATCATCGTCGACACCTACGGCGGTGCCGCCCCGCACGGCGGCGGCGCGTTCAGCGGCAAGGACCCGACCAAGGTCGATCGCTCGGCGGCGTACATCACCCGCTATCTGGCGAAGAACATCGTCGCCGCCGGCCTCGCCAAGCGCTGCACGATTCAGCTCGCCTATGCGATCGGCGTGTCGAAGCCGCTGTCGCTCTATGTCGACACCCACGGCACCGGCACCGCCGACGACGCCGCGATCGAAACCGCGATCGCCAAGATCGAGAAGCTGGGCGGCCTGACCCCGCGCGGCATCCGCATGGCACTCGGCCTCAACAAGCCGATCTATCGCGCCACCGCCGCTTATGGCCATTTCGGCCGCAAGCCCGAAGGCGACCTGTTCCCGTGGGAAAAGACCGACCTGGTCGACGAACTGAAGGCGGCGCTCGCGGCGTAAACCGTCTCGACAGCGTGCGTTTTTTGCGGGAGGTTCGCCGGCGACGGCGGACCTCCTTTGCATTGGGGGCCGCGTCGAAGGGGGGACCTGATGCGACGCTTCCTGCTTCTGCTCGCGGCCTGTGCCGCGCTGCCCGCCGCTGCCCAGACGACACCTACAACCGTACCCGCTCCCGTACCGACTGCTGCCGAGCAGGCCGAACTCGACCGCATCGTCGCGCGCGGACGATTGATGGCGGCCTATGACCGCGCGGCATGGCTCGGCACCGACGATGTGATGCCCCACCTTGGCCAGCGGCGCGATCAGGCCGGCGGCTGGATCGTCGATGGTCCGGCAAGCGAACCGACCGTCGTCTTCCACGACCGCTCGAACCCACCGCGCGCGCTCTATTCGGCGCGGCTGGTCGGCGGCAAACTGGTCGATGCCACGATGCTGTCGGGCGACGCCGCCATCCTGTCGCCCGAACGACTCCGCCTGATCGCGGCGCGCAACGCCGCCGCCAAGGCGATCGGCGCGGCCGGCATCGGCCCGTGCGGGTCGTCGTTCAACACGGTCGTCGTCCCGCCGCTGACCGCGACCGGCCCGACCTCGGTCTATTTCCTGTCGCCGCAGATGAAGGCGGGCGAGATGCCCATCGGTGGCCATTACCGCGTCGAGGTCGCCGTCGATGGCACGCCCGGCACCCCCTACGCCTTTTCCAAAGGCTGCATGACGCTGCCACCCCCGCCGCCCGGCGTCCGTGAGGCACTGGCCATCGCCTCGACGCTCACCGCGCCGCTGCCCAACGAAACCCACAGCTTCGCGGTCGAAGCATACCGACGGCCGCTGGTCGTCGTGATCCCCGGCCCGGCGCGCGCGTTCCTGCTCCGCCCGGGGCAACCGGTCCGCCCGTTCGACATGCCCGCCACGCCACGTCGCTAGTGGTTGGTCCATCCGCCTTGAACCAGATCTCGCAGAACCGATCGGCCCTCGGCGATGACCGCGTATTTTCGTCATTCCCGCGCAGGCGGGAATCCATGACCTCTGACGTTTCGGCCGGAATCATGACGCTGGCGCATATCGGCTCCCGCCTTCGCGGGAGTACGAACGCGCTATCCTCTTCGTCACCCCGGACCTGTTCCGGGGTCCACTCGGCCGCACACGCTGCCACTCAAGACTCGAACCACACCGATTGCCGCACCGTAGACCCCGGAACACGTCCGGGGTGAAGGTACGGAAATAAATGTCGATCAAACATGGTACACCGAATCACGCAAAACGTGCCGACAGCGCCCGGCCAGACGGCGCACCAAAGGGGGGAATGCCAATGCGGATGAAGAAGGGCCTGCTCACGGCCGCACTGGGCGCGATGATCGCCGCGACAATGCCGGCGACCGCGCAGCAGATGGGCAAGACCGTCATCCGCACCTCGGCGACCAAGCCCTATCGCTTCCGCCACAGCCGCCTCGCCGTTCCCACCGTCCTCGACGGCATTCCCCGCACCAGCGTCGAGGCACTCGGCGCGGATGAACTCGACGTCTATGCCCGCTACGAACGGGGCAACGACATGATTACCGTCTATGTCTATCGGCAGGTCAGCGGCGCGGTGCCGGTGTGGTTCGACCGGGCCCGCCATTCGATCGAAACGCGCACCGACCTGTTCGGCACCGTCACTCCGGCGATGGCCCCCGCCGCCTTCACGCCGCCGGGACAGACCACGCCCAGCGGCCTGATCGGCGCATGGAGCATCACCAAGCCGCCCTATCGCGGCACGGCGCTGGCGCTGCTGCCGCTCGGCGAATGGCTGGTGAAGGTGCGCTACAGCTCGTCCACCCTCGACGGCGCGGGTGTCGCCGCGCGGATGCCCGCCGTGCTGGCGGCGCTCGACTGGCCGAAGAATGTCGCGACCGGCCCGGCCGCGCAGCCGATCGCCGATTGCGCCACGCCGCTCACCTTCCCCACCACCGCGCAGCCGGTCCGCGACGAACAGGCGCTGACGTCGGCGGCGATCACCGGCGGGCTGTTCGCCTCGCTGCTGGCCAAGGCGACGCCCGAACCCGCCGCCACGTCGGTGCTGTGGTGCCGCGATCCGGCCCCGGCGCGCGTCGGCGGCGTCTACCGCGCCAATGCCGCGACCGACGCCTATCTGCTGGCGTTCACCGATTCGGGACGCGGAGCCAGCGTCGCACCCGACGCGATGGGCGTGCTGCTCGACGACAAGGCCCCGCCACGCTGGTCGGTATCGCTCGACGATCTGGGGGCGACGACCAGCTACCCGCCGATGACCGCGCTCCCTCGCCCCGATCAGGTGATCGCCGCGCTCGAAGGCCCTGCCCTGTCGCGCACCTCGACCTGGGGCAAGAAGCGGCAGGTCGACGTCAATTCTGCCATGGTGGGGTCGGGCAAGTAGCGGCGCTGTCCTACAGTGCGGCGGCCGGGTAGCGTACCGGCCGCTCCTTGACCACGCGAAGATGACTCCACGATCACCGATCGCCACTGTTGCGATACGTTCGCAACAAACGCGCCATTAGTGTAAACTTTGTAAACTTTGGGCGAAATTGGACCACCGGAACTAGGACCGATCGACATTCAGCCGGACGGTGCCTCAGGCGCCTCCCCTCCCTGACAAGAGTTTCGGGTCGGTCATGCCCCCGGCATGACCTGAACAGTGCGGGGCACTGTTCACCCAAAACTGGGCTGGGGGTGGGTTGGCCCGAGAGGAAACATAAGCGCTCCACAACCGGCCTACCCACCCCCAACCCCTCCCTTCCAGGGAGGGGAGCAGATTGGGAAGCCATTTCGTTGAATGTCGATCCGCCCTTGGGGGCGGGTCGATGCCCGCCGCGTCGCCGGACGGTGCTACCCGCCCCGCTGGCCGCGCGCGCCCTGTTCGGCTTCAAGCAGCGTCACCACGGCGCGCGCCACCAGTTCCTCCGCCGCCCAGCCAATCACCGCGCCGACCACGACATCGATCGGAAAATGCTTGCCGCGCGGAATCTGGATCGCGGCGATCGCCCCCGCCCCGGCATAGGCGGGACCGGCAGCCTGCGGATATTCGCGCGCCACCGCCCGCGCGACCGCGACCGCGCCGGCGGTATGGCCCGAGGGAAAGGAATTATGCGGCCCCTCGTCGCGCTCGCCCGGCGTCGGTCGATGCGCCTCCCGGCTGGCGAACAGATACGGCCGTGCCCGGTCGATATTGTGCTTCATCACGGCCTTCACCGCCGTCGCCAGCCCATGCGCCGCCAGCATCCGCGCGCCGGTCCGCGTCAGCCGGCCATTGCCTGACAACAGGCCGGTGGCGATGACGCCCAAGTTGATCGCGACGGTCGGCGGCTGGTCGGCGACCTCGCTCAGCCAGCCGGCGACCTTCACCACCGGATGGTCGGACAGTTCGCGCGCCACCGCCTGTCCCGCCTCGGTATCGGCATCGACCAGCGCTTTCGCCTGGTCCTTCGCCTGCTGCTTCCTGCCCACGACCATGTTCCTCTCGGGCAATCGAACCCCTCACAACGGCCATGGGTCCGTGGCAAAGTGTTGCCGTTTGGCCGGACCCCGCCTACGTGCCCGCCCCATGAACGATCCCACCACCATCCGCCGCCTCTATGGCCGTCGTCAGGGGCACAAGCTGCGCACCGGCCAGGCCGCGCTGGTCGAGGAGCTGCTGCCCCGCGTTTCCGTCCCCGATACCGGGCCGCTGGACGCCGCCACTCTGTTCGGCGACGACCGCCCGCTCGAAATCGAGATTGGCTTCGGCGCGGGCGAGCATCTCGCCGGACAGGCGGCGATGCGCCCGGCCCACGGCTTCGTCGGCTGCGAACCATTCCTGAACGGCGTGGTCGGCGCGCTGAACCACATCCGCGACGACGGTCTGGCCAACGTCCGGCTGCACATGGGCGACGCGCTGGAGGTGATCGAACGCTTCGCCGACGCCTCGCTCGACCGGGTCTATCTGCTCCACCCCGATCCATGGCCCAAGGCGCGCCATGCCAAACGGCGGATGATGAACCATGGGCCGATGGACCTGATCGCGCGCAAGCTGCGCGCTGGCGGCGAGTTCCGCCTCGGCACCGACGATCCGACCTATTGCCGCTGGGCGATGATGGTGATGGACCAGCGCCCGGACTTCGCATGGCAGGCAAAGACCGCCGCCGATTTCCTCACCCGCCCCGCCGACTGGCCGGAAACCCGCTACGAACGCAAGGCCCGCCGGCAGGGGCACGAGGTCTGGTATTTCAGGTATATCCGCACCTGACATACCGCTCGGCCGGCAGTTCCGTTGGCACGGACACCTGCGGCACCGGTCGCGCGGCGGCGGCGGCGATCCATGCGTCGCCGCCATCGCGCCGGCGGGTCGATCCGTCGCCGCGCGTCGCCACCCGGCCATAAATCGGCCCCTCGCTGTCGCCCGGTGCGCCGCCGAACATCGCGGCGATATTGCCATAGGTCGACGGATCGCGCCCATCGAGGCTCAGCCGATCGTTGAGGTAGCACGCCGTCGCCCATGCGGTTGCGGGGTCGGGGGTCATCGCGATGATCCGCTTGGCCCAGTACATCCGCAGATTGTTGTGCATCCAGCCGAAGCGCAGGAACTGCCGCTGGCAGGCGTTCCACGTCTCGTCGCGCGTCTCTCCGCGTAGCATCGCCGCAAGGGTTTCGATCTCCGGCCGAGGATCGCCTTCATGCTCGGCCAGCGTCGCCCGCGCCCAGCCGGCGACCCGGTCGTAGCACTCGGGCGCCGCAAGGCCACGCGCCTGATAGTGGAACCACTCGCGCCATCCGAGCAGTTCGTCGGCGAACTTGGTCTTGTGCTTCGCCCCCGCCGCCGCCGCATGGACCGCGCGCATCACCTCGCGCGGACCCAGCACGCCGAAGCGGAGATAGGGCGACAGGCCGCTGGCCCCCTCGCGCCGGGTCGCGTCGTTGCGGGTCACGGCATAGCCCGGCAGTACCTTGCCGATCAGCCGCTGCAGCCGGTCCCCGGCCGCCGCCCGACCTGCGGGAAACGCAGCGCTGGCGGGCAGGCTGTGGTCGATGTCCAGCCCGGCGATCAGCATGTCGAGATCGTCGTCCAGCGCATCGGGCACGAACGGCAACGCTCCGGCATAGGCCGCCACCTCGGCCGGCTCGTCCACCGCCTCCAGCCATGCCGCCCGTTCGGGTTCGTGACGCCGCAGAAAGCCCGAACGGCCGCCGATGCCGTCGCCCAGCACCGCCGGCGGCACCAGACAGGCGGCGTTGACCGCATAGGCCGGGATCGCGACCCGCCCTGCCACCCGCTCGCCCTGCCAGCGCGCGACGAAGGTCGGCTGATCCTCCATCACCAGCGCGGCGGCATCGGCGGCAAGCCGATAGACGAGCCCCTTCTCGCGGTGCCCCGTGCGATCGACATGGCAGACGCAGGCGATGCCCCGCGCCGCGCATCCGGCGGCAAGATCGCGGCTCGCCCCCAGAATGAAATGGTGCAGCCGGTCCGACGCATAGGGATAGTCCTCGCGCACCCCGTGATAGACCAGTACCGGCAGCCCCAGCGCATTGCCCAGCCGGACGGCGGCATCGATCACCGGATTGTCGGTGGCGCGCAACGCCTGTTGCAGCCAGCACAGGACATAGCGCGCGTCGCCGGCGATCGGTCGGTCGTTGGCCACACGGACACGCGGTGCCTCACGCCAGTCGGCAAGCCCGGGCAGTAACGGCACGCTCACCATCCCATGCTGCCGGGAATGCCCTTGAACGGTCCAGCGAGGTCATCGGTGATCCAGCCGCCATAAAAGCCACCGGGCTGCGGCCGGACTCGCTCGCCATCGATCGTACAGGCGTCGAACGGCGCAGCATAGAAGGCGACATGATCGCGCAGCATGGCAAAGGCCGGCGTCGGGTTCGGATAGCTCCAGCCGACGTCGTTGAACCGCTGCCCGCCGACCTCGACATGCCAGTAGCGCGCCTCCCCCTTCCATTCGCAGAACGACCGCCGCGTCGAGGGGCGCAGCACGCCAGCCGCAATTGCGTCGGGCGGGATATACCAGCTCGGCGGATGGCTCGTCTCCAGCGTACGGACCGCCGCGACGGTATCGGCGACGACGATACCGGCATGGACGATGCGGACATGCCGGTCGCTGGCTTGCGCGATCGCGGGACGGGGATAGTCCCACGCGCTTTCCTGTCCCGGCGCGGGCGCATCAGGACGCGGCCTCATGCGCGTGCCTCCCGCGCCCCAAGCCAGCGTTGCAGGCGCGGGCGGACAATCAGGAACCGGCGATAGCCATATTCCAGCGCGGCCAGAACCGGCCGATAGCGCGCCAGCAACCCCAGCGGTCGCAGCAGCGGGATCGCGCGCCACATCGCCGCGAACGCCGCCGCGCCCGACAGCATCCGCCCGTCCTCGCGCGCATGAAACCGGGCGAGCAGCGCGGCGCGGTCGACCGGACAGTCCGCCGGGCCGGTCGCATCGACGAACTCGATCCGGCCGCGCCGGTCGAGCCGCCGCATCAGCGCGATCTCGCGCCGGCACAGCGGGCAATTGCCGTCGTGCCACACGGTGACGCGGCTCATCGCCCCTCCCCCCGATTGTCGCCCCAAATCCGCGTCGCCAATAGCGTCGCGAAGCCCAGCCACGCGACGAACGGCACGCCGGTCGCCGCCGCCGGCCGGTCGACCCGCGCTGCGGCGGCGACATAGGCGGCACCGGAGGCGATCATCGCCCCCGACGTCGCCGCACTTGCCCCCAGCCGCTTCTCGCGAAAGAACAACTGCGTCCAGCCGCCGACCATCGCGGTGTTCAGCAGCCAAAGGGCGACGGCGGTGTTGCGCGCCGTGCCCGACGGCTCACGCAGCAACCGGTAGCCGCCGACGGCAAGGCCGGTTTCCAGCACCGGCCACACTGCCCCGAACACCGCGTCGGGCGGGGTGAAACCAGGCTTGTCGAGCCGGCGATACCAGCGGCGGATGCGGGGGTGCGACGGATCGGGGGCATTGCGCCGCCCGATGGCCGCACTCGCCCCCAGCACGAGGCCGACCGCCCCCAGCGCCAGCAGCGGCGACAGCCCGCCCTTCGACAGAGCGGCAGCGCCTTGAATAATGGTCGCGTCGGGATGTCGGAACATGGCGGCGATCTCCTTTGCGTCGCACAACGATCGAAACGACATTCGGGCGCGTCGACAGGCTGTCCCACCAGCGCCTTTCGGGTAAGAGGCCGGCTGTCAGAGTAGGAAAGCGGATGAACGACACGTCGAAACCATGGGATGCCGATCTCGTCCGCACCTGGCTCGACCGGCGGATCGATGCTGCCCGGCTCGATCAGGCGGCGGCGGATCGGCGCGGCTATACGGCACAGGACGACTATGACAAGGCGGCGGGCGAGGAATGGGCCTGTCGGGCGCTGCGGACCGGCGACCATGCCGATGACCGGACGGCGTTCGCCGCGCAGGTGAAGGCGCTGCTTGCGCAGGAGGAATATCGCACCACTGGCATCTACGACGATCGCCGGTTCGACCGGAACGTGCGCGCGACCCTGCGCAAGATCGCGAAGATGACCAAGGCGAACGATGGGTTCGCGAACACGTTGCGCTATCAGGGCTGACGCGGACCGACCGCGGTACGGCACGACTTCAGGTGGATAATTTCAAGGCATGGCCCGCAAACACCCCAAACATGGTCCCTATCCGGCGGAAGCGGAGAACGAGGACGAGGCGCCGCCCCCGGTCGCATGCTGGCTGTGCGGCCGGCCGACCGGCAAGACCATCGTCTGGCACCATCCCGTGCCCAAGAGCCGGGGCGGGCGCGATGTCGTGCCGATGCACCCGATCTGTCAGCAGACGCTGATGGCCAATTTCACCAATTCGGAATTGCAGCGTCACGGCACCGATGTCGCCATGCTGCTGGCGCATCCCGACGTGCGCAAGTTCGTCGACTGGGTCGCCAACAAGGATCCCGACTTCACCGCGACCACGGCGAAGAAGCGGAAATAGCAGCCAGGGCGCGCGGGCTACAGCCCGGCAACCGGCGGCGCGAGCGTGCCGAGCCACGCGACCAGCGCGAGGATGGCGATACCGCAGCCGGTTTCCACCGCGACGCTCGCCCGCAACCCGCGCCACGCCGATGCCGGATCACCGGTCGGCAGGGCGAGCGCCGGGGTCAGCCGGAACCGGTTAAGGGCGGCGAGGCACAACATCGCGGCGAACAGCATCAGCTTGACGAGCAGCAACCGGCCATAAAGCGTACCGGTCAGTCCGCCAAAGCCGCCGACGAGCAGCCAGGCGTTGACGATCCCGCTCGCGACGATCGCCACGACCAGCACCGTGCCCAGCCCCGCGAACCCCGACGCCAGCCGGTGGGTGCGGGCGATGCGCGACGGGTCGGGCAGGCGGACGAGCAGCGCGCAGAGCAGCGCCAGCACGCCGATCCACAATGCGGCGGCGAACAGGTGGACAATATCGGCGACGAGATGCACCCGGCCGATCACCCCCTCATCCATCGCGCCATGCCCGCCCCACGCCAGCGTCGCGAGCGCCACCGCGCCGGCGAGCGCAGCAAGGCGCGGACGGGCGGCGAGCGCCACCGCCACGCACAGCGCGACGATCCGCACGACCCATGACCGGCCGACCGCCGTCGCCGTCACCACCATCTCCAGCGTCGTGCGGTCGACGTCGCCGATTGCGGTGCCCGCCATGCCCGCCGCCAGCACGACCAGTCCGGCGGCCGACAGCAGCATGCCGACGATCGCCAGCATCGCGACGATCCACGGCAGCCGCGCGACAGGATGGCGCCACCCGGCATAGCCCGCGATCCCGACCAGCAGCAGCAGGTCGACGAACAGTGCGAAGCGCAGCGCGATGCCGGGCAGGTCCATCACTTGACCTTGAAGGCGTAGCTGCCGTTGACACGGTGGGTATCGCCCGACACGACATGCCAGTCGAGCCGGTAGCTGCCGCGCGGCAGCGGCCGGGCCAGCGTCGCCACCAGCGTCTTGCCATCGGCGGCGACGCTGGTCTGCAGCGGCATCCGCATCGGCGATTTCATCTTCATGCCGGGCATGTCGGTCATCTCGATCGTGATGCCGGAAAAGGCGGCGACGAGCGGTTCGGAAAATCCAAGCTGCACCACCTTGGTCGCGGGCACCGTCGCCTCGGCGGCAGGGGTGGCGGCAAGCAGCTTCGGATGGGCCAACGCCGGTGCGGCAGCGAGCAGGGCGGGCACGACAAGAGCGATCAGATGGCGCATTGCGATCCTTCGTCAGACAGGAAGCAGGACCGGACTGTCCGGCCCCATGCCAAGCGATACGCAGCGGGCGACACCGTCCCTCGCCCGGACGAAATGATTTTCGGGCTTGAGGGAAAGCGGCGGGGCGTGCGTATTGGATAGGCCCGTTACCGATGTAGAGATGCCCGATGCCGACCGACCTCGACCGATCGCTGGCCCTGCTGGGCGACACCGACGAACCGCCCGCGCTGGCGCGGCTGGAGGGGGTGCTGTTGTCGCGGGTCGCGGCCGATCGCGCGGCGCGGGGGACGGGATTATCGATGGCGTGCGGCGCGGCGGTCGGCGCGGTCCTTCTTGGACTGGGCGCGGCGGGGCCGACGGGCAGCCCGGCAGCGGCGGCACCGCTGGGCATCGACATGGCGCTGGCCCCCTCCACCTTGCTGGCCGGGCGATGAGCCGCACGCGCTGGACGCTGCTGGTCGCGCTGGTCGCCTTCGTCGCGGCGCTCGCCGGGGTGGTTGCCGGGCGGATGCTGACCACGCCGCCGCATCACGACGGTGGCGAACTGCACGCGCTGCTGCACGACGGACTGACGCTGACCCCGGCGCAGCGTGGCGCGATCGACACGCTGGAGGCACGCTTCGCCATACGGCGCGCGGCGCTGGAGGCACGAATGCGCGCCGACAACGCACGCCTCGCCACGGCGATGGCCGCCGAACATGCGGCGGGACCGCGCGTGACGGCGGCGGTCGATGCCTGCCACCACACGATGGGCACGCTGCAAAAGGAAACGCTGGCGCATGTCTTCGCGATGCGCGCGCTGCTGCGCCCCGATCAGGCCCCGGTGTTCGACCGCGCCGTGGCGCGGGCGCTGACCGCCGGCCAGCGGTGAGCGATGCGCTGGCGGCGGTGTCGGACGCCGATCTGGCGGTACTGGCGCGCAGCGGGCACGAGATGGCGTTCGCCGCGCTGTTCGCCCGGCACCGCGCGCGGGTCTATCGACTGATCCTGAACAACGTCGCCGACGCGGACGAGGCGCTCGATCTGGTGCAGGAGACGTTCCTGTCGGCGCATCGCGCGCTCGGCCGCTACGATCCGGCCCGGCCGATGGCCGGGTGGCTGGCGACGATCGCGCTCAACAAGTGCCGTGACTGGAGCCGGCGGCGGACGGTGCGCCGCTGGCTGTGGCGCGCGCGCCCGATCGAGGAGGTCGCCGACACGCTCGGCGACGGCGCGCCGGGGCAGGACATCGCCATTGCGGACCGCGACCGGTTGACCCGGCTGCGCGCGGCGATCGCCGATCTGCCCGCCACGCTGCGCGAACCGCTGGTGCTGTGTGCGATCGAGGGGGCGAGCCATGGCGAGGCGGCGGCGATCCTCGGCGTCAGTGCCAAGGCGGTCGAAACCCGGCTGCGTCGCGCGCGGCTGCGATTGGGCGAGATGCTGCCCGAATGACGGGCCGGGATGAGGGATGCGTCCGGCGGCTGCGTATCACAGGGACGGACGGCGCGGATCGCGTTGGCAAAAGGATATGGGCATGACGACGATCGACCGGCGCACGCTGCTGCGCGGCGCCACGATGGCGGGCGGCGCGCTGGCGCTGGAACGCTGGACCCCGGCATGGGCGCAAGGGGCCGGCCTGCTCCCGACCGTATCGGGCGAATCGATCGAACTGCGCATCGCGCGGCTGACCCGCACGGTCGACGGGGTGACGACGCGCGGGGTCGGCATCAACGGCACGTCGCCCGCCCCGCTCGTCCGCCTGCGCGAAGGGCAGCGTGCGCGCATCCGCGTGGTCAACACGCTCGATGTCGACAGCTCGATCCATTGGCACGGGTTGCTCGTGCCGTTCCAGCACGACGGCGTGCCCGGCATCTCGTTTCCCGGCATCGCGCCGGGCGGTCATTTCGACTATGACTTTCCGGTGCGCCAGAACGGCAGCTATTGGTATCACAGCCATTCGGGCGGGCAGGAACAGGAAGGGCTGTACGGCCCGATCGTCATCGACCCCGCCGACCGCGATCCCGTCGCCTACGACCGCGAGCATGTGATCGTGCTGTCCGACCATAGCCGGTCGGATGCCGCCACGATCTTTCGCCGGATGAAGCTGCAACCGGGCTATTACAACTTCCAGCGGCAGACGCTGGGCGGGCTGTTGGGCGGCGCCGACCAGCGCGCCAAGGACCGCCGCGCCTGGGGCGCGATGCGGATGGACCCGGCCGACATCGCCGACGCGACCGGAGCGACCTACACCTATCTGGTGAACGGGCGCGGCCCACGCGACAACTGGACCGGGCTGTTCGTGGCAGGGGAGCGGGTGCGGCTGCGGATCGTCAACGCATCGGCGATGACGACCTTCAACGTGCGTATTCCGGGGTTGCCGCTGACGATCGTCCAGGCCGACGGGCTGAACGTAGAGCCGGTCGAGGTCGACGAATTCCAGATCGGTGTCGCCGAAACCTATGACGCGGTCGTCACGCCCGCCGAGGCCCGCGCCTATACGCTGGTCGCCGAAAGCGTCGACCGGTCGGGCATGGCGCGCGCGACGCTGGCGCCGCGTATCGGCATGACCGCGCCGGTGCCGCCGCTGCGCCCGCGCCCGCTGGCCGACATGACCGACATGGGAATGGGCGGCATGGCGATGGACGAAGCCCCCACTGGCCCACCCGACCCGAGCGCCGAGCAAAACGCATCGCGGCGGCTGGCGACGCCGGGCGCGGCGATCGCGACGGCTGCTGCGACCGCGCCGGCTGCCACGGGCAAGGCCGGAATGGACCATGCGGCGATGGGGCATGCCGCCGCCGACCCGTCGGACCCGATGGCCGGGATGGATCATGGTGCGATGAAGATGCGCGACTTCGACGTGGCGCCACAGGTCGCGAAGACGCCGGGCGTGCAGACGCTGTCGCCGATGCCGGTCGACCGGACCGGCTATCCGGGACAGGGGCTTGGCGATGTCGGCCATCGCGTGCTGACCTATCGCCTGCTCCGCGCGCTGGAACCGAACCCCGACGTGCGCGCCCCGGGACGCGAACTGGAAATCCACCTGACCGGCAATATGGAGCGGTTCATGTGGGGGTTCGACGGCAAGCGCATGGTCGACACCCACGAACCCTTCGCCTTTACGCTGGGCGAGCGGGTACGGGTAAAGCTGGTCAACGACACGATGATGGGCCACCCGATCCACCTGCACGGTCATTTCTTCGACCTCGTGACCGGTCAGGGCGATCATGCCCCGCGCAAACATACCGTGCTGGTGCAGCCCGGTGGCATCGTCAGCTTCGATCTAACCGCCGATGCGCCCGGCGACTGGGCGTTCCATTGCCATATGCTCTATCACATGCTGGCGGGGATGATGCGGGTCGTCACCGTCCGTCCGGCGGGAGCGGCGGCATGAACGGCACGATCGCCGCGCTGCTGGCCAGCGTCTTCGCCCTGCCCGCCGCCGCGCAGGACCACAGCGGCCACACCATGCCCGGCATGACCATGCCCGCCGCCCCGCCGGCCAAGGCGAAGGTGCGTGCGAAACCCGCCGCGCAGGCCAGTCCGGCCGAACCCGCCGCAGCGGGCACCGACCCCCATGCGGGTCATGTCATGCCGCCCACGCAGGCGGCCGATCCGCATGCCGGTCACGATATGTCCGACATGCCAGCCGCCGATCCCCACGCCGGCCACGATATGTCCGCACCATCGCCGGTCGCGACCGGCACCGATCTACCGCCCGGCGATGCCCCCGCCCCGCCGGTGCCGATGCCGCACGCCGCCGATGCGCTCTGGGGGACGGCCGCGATGGCGCGCGCACGCGACCGGATGATGGTGGACGAGGGCGGCGGACAACGGTTCACACAATTGCTGGTAGACCTCGCCGAAGTTCGCTCCGGTGGCGGCTATCGCTGGGAGGGCGAAGGCTGGTGGGGCGGCGATCTCCACCGACTGGTCGTCAAGTCCGAAGGCGAGGGCGACGACCGGGTTGAATCGGCCGAGGTGCAGGCGCTCTATTCGCGGGCGATCGGTCCGTATTTCAACCTGCAGGCCGGCATCCGGCACGACATCCGCCCGACCCCGACCCGCACCTTCGGGGTGGTGGGGATCGAGGGACTCGCGCCCTACTGGTTCGAGATCGACGCCGCCGCCTTTCTCTCGACGCGCGGCGAGTTGCTGGCCCGAGTCGAAGGCTATTACGACCAGCGGCTGACCCAGCGGCTGATCCTCCAGCCGCGCGTCGAACTGAACCTGTCGGCGCAGGACATCCGCGCGACCGGCACCGGCACGGGGCTGACCGGGGCCGAGCTGGGTCTACGCCTGCGTTACGAAATCGCGCGCGAATTCGCCCCCTATGTCGGCGTCCAATGGGAACGCCGCTTCGGCGACACCCGTCGTTTCGCCCGCGAAGCCGGAGGCGACAGCGGGGGGGTGGCGGTCGTCGCCGGGGTCCGCGCATGGTTCTGACCCTTATAGCGGGGCAGCATCGTGCGGCACATCCTGCCGCACCGGACGGCGATAGCGCATAGCGACGGTGTCCGGTCCGCCAGTTTGGCAATTCCCCCGCTAGTCGTCCGCTATGCTCTGGGCGAACGACAAGGGGGACGACATTGCGACGCCATGCTGCCCCGACGACCGCGCCGTTCATCGCACCGGGCGGCACGGACGCCGGGATCGGCCGGAGCGCGGGATATTGATTTGCCGCCCGGCCCCACGCGCTATAAAGCTGCGTATCGTGACGCTCGCGCTGCTCCGCTCCTGGCTGTTTGCCGCCGTGCCGGCGTTGCTGGCGCTGTGCGCGATCGTGTCGGTCGCGACCTGGCATGCGGCCGACCTCCACGACGACCGCCCGGTCGCCACCATGGCGCTGAAGCGCGGCACGCCGCCCGCCGATGACGCCGCGACGATGGTCCATGTCGCCGCCCATGCGATCGGGCACGGCATGGCGGTGCCCCGCGCCACCCTTGCCCTGCCGCTGGTCGCCGAACCGCGCCAGCCGTGGCTGCGTGTGATCGCGACGCTGCCGCCCGGCCTCACCCCCCTTTCGCCGATTCGTCCCCCGCGCGCCTGAACGTCCGCGCGTGTTCCTCGAACACGCCTCCGACGCTCACTCTGTCGTGCAGGATGTTCCATGTCCGTTTCCCCTTGCTGGCGGCGCGTGCTCGCGCTGGCCGCAGTGCTTGCGGCGGCACCGCCCGCCGCCGCGCAACTCGCCCCGCCCTTCCCCCGGCTGCTCGCCGAGCGCGGCACCGCGCCGCGCATCGCCGCGCTCGACGCGCGTACCCAGGCCGCACAGGGGCTTGCCGAACAGGCGCGGGCCCGTCCCAACCCGACGATCAGCGGCTATGTCGAGAATATCGGCGGCTCCGACCCCTATGGCGGCTTCGCCCGTGCCGAAACGACGATCCAGCTCAACCATGTCGTCGAACTGGGTGGCAAGCGCGCCGCGCGGATCGCGGCGGGGATCGCCGGGGTCGATGCCGCCCGCGCCCGCGCCCATGCCGGGCGTGTCGCCTATGCCCATGATCTTGCCCGCGCCTATGCGATGGCGGAGATCGCCGGACGGCGGATCGATCTTGCCGAGGAAGAAGTGGCGGAGGCGACGACCGACCTGAAGGTCGCCCGCGCGATGGTGGCGGCGGGCAAGGAAGCGCGGCTGCGCGAACTGCGCGCCGACAGCGAAGTGGCAGCGCTTACCGCCGACCTTGCCGTCACCCGCGCCGCCTATCAGACCGCGCTTGCCCAACTGGCGGTGTTGGCGGGCACCGAAACGCCCTATACCGGGCTGTCCGCCTCGCTGCTCGACACGCTGCCGCCGGTCGTACCGGTCGGGCCGCCGGCATCACCGGAAATGCGCGTCGCGCTGGCCGAACGCGATGCCGCCACCGCGCGCATCGCCGCCGAACGCAAACGCGCATTGCCGGACGTCAGCGCGCAGATCGGCATCCGCCGTCTCGAAGCGGACCGGGCGACGGCGCTGGTCGCCGGCATCTCGCTGCCGCTCACCCTGTTCGATCGCAACCGTGGCAACATCGCCGCCGCCGAAGCCGAACGCACTGCCGCCGAAATCGAACTGAACGCCCAGCGACAGGCGGCGCGCACCATGGCCGTCGCCGCCGCCACACAGGTCGCCGCCGCCGACCAGCGCGCCGCCGCCGCCGTGCGATCGGTCGCGACCGCCACCGAAACCTATCGGCTGACCCGGATCGCCTATGAATCGGGCAAGGCACCCTTGAGCGAAGTCCTGATCGCCCGTCACGACCTGGGCGTCGTGCGCGGCACCGCGCTCGACGCCGCCGCCGCGCGGATCGACGCGCGCGCAGCACTGGCCCGGCTGCACGGCCAGGCCCTTACCGGAGCAATCGTCGAATGACCTCGCAACGCCTTTACGCCGGTGCCGCGATCGGCATCGTCCTCGCCGCCGCCGCAGGCTTCGGTGCCGCGCGCCTGACCTCGCCGGTGCCCACCGCCGCCCCCGCGCCACCGGCGGAGGCCGAGCATGACGAGGCCCCGACCGATACCGTCGCGATCGACGCCGCCGGCATCGCCGCATCGCAGATCACGGTCGTCGCCGCCGCCGCCGGGTCGATCGACGCGATCCTCTCCGCCGCCGCGACCGTCGCCTCGCCACCCGATGCGCAGGCCGTGCTGGCCGCCGGCGCCGATGGCACCGTCACCCGCATCTTCAAGCGCGTCGGCGATCCCGTCGCGCGTGGCGAGACGATCGCGCTGATCGAAAGCCGTGACGCGTCCTCGGTCGTCGCCGATCGTGCCGGCGCCGCCGCGCGCGTGACGCTGGCCGAGCGGCAACTGGCCCGCGAGCGCAGCCTGTTGTCGCAAGGGGTGTCGCCTCGCGCCGACCTTGAAACGGCGCAGGCCGCGCTCGCCGTCGCGCGGGCCGATGCCGCGCGCGCGGGGGCGGCCGCCGGGGCGTTGCGCGTCGCGCGCGACGGTCGTTCGGTCGCGCTGGTCAGCCCGATCGCCGGGCGGATTACCGCCGCCCCCGCGACACTCGGCCAATATGTCGCCGCCGCGACCGAATTGTTCCGCGTCGCCGATGCCACCCGCCTGACCGTCACCGCCGCGCTGCCGCCGGCCGATGCCGCGCGCGTCCACCCCGGCGACCGGGTGGAACTGACCATCGATCCGGGTCGGATCGTGCCCGGCACGGTCCGATCGGCGACCGGCGTGGTCGATCCCGAAACCCGCGCCGCGACCGTCGTGGTCGATCCGGGGGCCGGGGCCTCCACCCTGTCGCCCGGCCAGTTGGTACAGGCGCGCATTTTCACCCGTGGCGGCACCGTTGCCGGCGGTGTCACCGTTCCCGCCGAAGCGGTGCAGACGCTGGGCGAGCGTACCGTCGTGTTCGTCGCCACCCCCACCGGCTTTCGCGCGCAGGACGTGATCGTCGGCACCCGCAGCGGCGAGCGAGTCCAGATATTGCGCGGTCTGGCGGCGGGCACGCGCATCGCCGCCGCCAATGCCTTTCTGCTGAAGGCCGAACTCGGCAAGAGCGAAGGGGACCATCATTGATCGCGCGCATCCTGACCGCATCGGTGCGCGGACGCTGGGCGGTCGCGTTCCTGACGCTGATCGTCATCGCGATCGGCGCGTGGCAGATCGCCCGCCTGCCGATCGACGCCGTGCCCGACGTGACGAACCGGCAGGTGCAGATCAGCACCTTCGTCCCCGCGCTCGGCCCCACCGACGTCGAGAAACAGATCACCTTTCCGGTCGAAACCGCGCTGGCCGGCATCCCCGGACTGGAGATGACCCGATCGGTCACGCGCAACGGTTTCAGTCAGGTCACGGCGGTCTTCGCCGATTCGACCGACATCTATTTCGCCCGTGCCCAAGTGACCGAACGGCTGGCGCAGGCGCAGGGCAGCCTGCCCGCCGGGGTCCAGCCACGGCTCAGCCCGCTGGCAACGGGTTTGGGCGAGATCTTCATGTATTCGGTCGCCTTCGCCCATCCCGACGGGCGCGGTGCGCGCGCGGCCCCGGGCAGGCCTGGCTGGCAGGGCGATGGCAGCTATGTGACCCCCGAGGGTGAGCGGCTGACGACCCCGCTCGCCAAGGCCGCCTATCTGCGCACCGTACAGGACTGGATCATCCGTCCGCAGATGCGCGGCGTTCCCGGGGTGGCGGGGGTCGATTCCAACGGCGGCTATGTGAAGCAATATGTCGTCGAGCCCAAGCTCGGCGCGCTGACCGCCTATGGCCTGTCGCTCACCGACCTTGCCGATGCGCTGGAACGGGCCAATGTCTCGACCGGCTCCAACTATGTCCGTCGCGCCGGGGAAAGCTTTCTCGTGCGCGCCGATGCCCGGCTGAAATCGATCGGCGACATCGAAGCGGCGATCGTCGCGAGCCGTGGCGGTACGCCGGTGCGGGTCGCCGACGTCGCGCAGGTGGTGATCGGTGGCGGGGTCCGCACCGGCTCCGGCAGCCTGATGGGGGCCGAGGCGGTCATCTCGACCGTGCTGATGCTGACCGGCGAGAACAGCCGCATCGTCGCCGACGCGCTCGCCGACCGGCTGGTCGAGGTGAACCGCACCTTGCCCGCCGACATCGTCGCCACGCCGGTCTACAACCGCGCGTCGCTGGTCCGCGCGACCATCGCCACGGTCGAGAAGAATCTGGTCGAGGGCGCGCTGCTCGTCATCGTCGTGCTGTTCGCGCTGCTCGGCAACGTCCGCGCCGCGCTCATCACCGCCGCCGTCATTCCGATCGCGATGCTGATGACCGCCACGGGCATGAACGCGCTCGGCGTCTCGGGCAATCTGATGAGTCTCGGCGCGCTCGATTTTGGGCTGATCGTCGATGGCGCGGTGATCGTGGTGGAAAACGCGCTGCGCCGCCTCGCCGAACGGCAGGAGCATCTGGGCAGGCTGTTGACGAAGGAGGAACGGCTGGAGGAAACCGGCGAGGCCGCGCGCGAGATGATCCGCCCGACCGTGTTCGGGCAGGCGATCATCTTCCTCGTGTTCCTGCCGCTGCTGACGTTTCAGGGAGTGGAGGGCAAGACGTTCGCGCCGATGGCGGTCACGCTGATGCTGGCGCTCGCCTCGGCGCTGGTGCTGTCGCTCACCTTCGTGCCGGCGATGATCGCGATCCTCGTGACCGGGCGGGTGAGCGAGACCGAGGTGAAGCCGATCCGCTGGTTCAAGGCGCGCTATGCGCCGTGGCTGGCCAGGGCGGTGGCGCGGCCCCTGCCCTTCGTCGCTGCCGGGGCCGGCGTGTTCGTCGCGGCGATCGTCGGGTTCGGGGCGCTGGGCGAGGAGTTCATGCCGCAGCTCGACGAGCGCGACATCACCGTCACCAACTTCCGCATTCCCTCCACCTCGATCGACCAGTCGACCGCGATGCAGCTCCGCATCGAGGATGCGATCAAGACGCTGCCCGAGGTCGCGCTGGTCTTTTCCAAGAACGGCAACGCCGATCTCGGCACCGATCCGATGCCGCCCAACGCATCGGACACCTATGTCATCCCCAAACCCCGCGACGAATGGCCCGCCGGGGTGACGAGCAAGGCCGACATCCTCGCGCGGATCGAGGCGAAGATGAAGCCGCTGATCGGCAGTCGCTCGGAAATCCAGCAACCGATCCAGATGCGCTTCAACGAACTGATCGCCGGGGTGCGATCCGACGTGGCGGTCAAGCTGTACGGCGACGATCTGGAGGCGATGCAGGCCACCGCCCAGCGCATCGCCGCGTCGCTGCGCACCATCGCCGGTGCCGCCGACGTGCAGGCCGAACAGACCGATGGCGCGCCGACCTTCGACGTGGTGGTCGATCGGCAGGCGGCGGCACGCTATGGCCTGCCAGTCGACGCGGTGGCGAACACCGTCGCCGCCGCGCTGTCGGGTCGCGAGGCGGGCGTCGTCTACGAAGGCGATCGCAGCTTCGACATCGTCGTCCGTCTGCCCGACGTGGCGCGCGACGATGTGACGGCGCTTGGATCGGTGCCGGTGATGCTGCCGCCCGACGCGACCGGCCATACCGATTCGGTGCCGTTGGCGCAGGTCGCCCGCTTCCGCTACACCGAAGGTCTGAACCAGATCAGCCGCGAGAACGGCAAGCGCATGGTCGTGGTGCAGGCCAACGTGCGCGGACGCGACCTCGGCGGGTTCGTCGGCGAGGCGCAGGCAAAGGTGGCGGCGCTCGCGCTGCCGCCGGGCATGTATATCGACTGGGGCGGCACCTTCGAAAACCTGCGGTCGGCGCGCAACCGGTTGCTGATCGTCGTGCCGCTGTGCTTCGCGGGCGTGTTCGCGCTGCTGTATCTGGCGCTCGGTGGCTGGGTGCGGGCCGCCGTGGTGTTCAGCGCGGTGCCGATGGCGCTGGCCGGTGGGGTCTTCGCGCTGCTGTTGCGCGGTATCCCCTTCTCGATCACCGCGGCGGTCGGCTTTATCGCGCTGTCGGGGGTCGCGGTGCTGAACGGCCTCGTCATGATGAGCGCGATCGGCCGGCGGCAAGCGACCGGCGTGGACGCCGCCACCGCGATCGTCGACGGGGCGATGGAGCGGGTCCGCCCGGTGCTGATGACCGCGCTGGTCGCCAGCCTCGGCTTCGTGCCGATGGCGCTGGCGACCGGCACCGGCGCGGAGGTCCAGCGCCCGCTGGCCACGGTCGTGATCGGCGGGTTGATGACCGCAACTGCGCTCACATTGCTGGTGCTGCCCGCAATCGTTGCGCTCATCGCCCGGCGTGGCAGCACGGCGGTCGCGGCGTAGCGACGGCTACACCGCGACCGGCTGCGCCACGCGCCCGCCTTCGCCGAAGATGCGCAGGTAGCGGGCGATGTCCTCCGGCCGCCCGGTCGCCTTGGCCGGGTTGTCGGACAGCTTGACCGCGTGGCGTCCGTTCGCCTCGACCACCTTGCACACCAGCGAGATCGGCTCCAGCCCGCCGGCGCCCAGCGGATCGCAACCGCGAAAGTCGTTGGTCAGGTTGGTGCCCCAGCCGAAGCTCATCCGCACCCGGCCATGGAAGTGGTGGTAGGTCGCGGTGATGCTGTCGACATCCATTCCGTCGGAAAAAATCAGCAACTTGCTGCGCGGATCGACGCCCTGGGCGTGCCACCATGCGATGATCTGCTCGCCGCCCTCGATCGGCGGCATGCTGTCGGGGCGGAAGCCGGTCCACTGCGCCAGCCACGCCGGCGCATCGCGTAGGAACGCGGTGGTGCCGAACGCATCGGGCAGCGCGATCAACAGGTTGCCGCCATAATGCCGCCGCCACTCCTCCAGCACGCGATAGGGTGCGGCGGCGATGCCGGCATCGTCGTCGGCCAGTGCCGCCTCGACCATCGGCAGTTCATGCGCGTTGGTGCCGACTGCCTCCAGCCCGGCCTGCATCGCCAGCAGCACGTTCGACGTGCCGATGAAGCGGTCGCCCAGCCCCTCCTGCAACGCCTCGACGCACCAGCGCTGCCACAGAAAGCCGTGCCGCCGCCGCGTGCCGAAGTCCGACAGGACCAGATCGGGCAGGTCGCGCAACCGCTCGACCTTGTCCCACAACCGCGCCTTCGCCCGTGCATAGGTGACGTCGAGCGCGAAGCGGCCGTGATCGGCCAGCGCCGCGCGGGCACGCAGTTCGTTGAGGATGGTGAGCGCCGGGATTTCCCATAGCGACGTCTCAGCCCATGGCCCCGCGAAACGCAGCTCATATTGCCCGTCGCGCACCGACAGCTCGTATTCGGGGAGGCGAAAGTCGGCCAGCCAGTCGATGAACCCCGGCGCGAACATCCGTTCGACCCCATAGAAGCTGTTGCCCGCCAGCCAGATCAGCTCCTGCTTCGAGAAGCGCAGCGTTCGCGCATGGTCGAGCTGGGCGCGCAATTCGCTCTCGTCGATCACCTCGGCCAGCCGTACCGCCTTCGTCCGGTTCAGCACCGCGAAGGTCGCCTGTACGTCGGGGCGGACCTCGCGGATCATCTGCACCATCAGCAGCTTGTAGAAATCGGTATCGAGCAGGCTGCGCACCACCGGGTCCAGCCGCCAGCCATGGTTCCAGACACGGGTGGCAATATCCGTCATCACCATCGATCAATCCTTTATGGTGCGGGTATAGAAGGCGGCGGGGCGAAAGGCGGTTCCCGCCTCGCGGTCGCCGGTGGGCGTGATCCGCCCGCTGTCGAGCATCCGGCGGCGAAAGGCGGGCTTGTTGAGCGCGCGGCCCAGCACCGCTTCCTGCACGCCCTGAAGATCGCGCAGCGTGAAGCGATCGGGCAACAGCGCGAAGGCAGCGTCGTCGATCCCGCCACGCAACCGGTCGAGCGTCAACGCGACGATCGCGGCATGATCGAAGCCAAGCGCAATCGCATCGCCATCGATGCGGACCGCGCCGGTCGCATCGATCGTCGCAAGCCGCTGCCCCGCGTCCAGCGTCAGCCCGGCAAGCTCCGCCGGGGTCAGCAACACGCGATGCGCGATGCTGACGATCCGCATCCGGGGATCGCGATCGACCGCGCCGAAGCAATGGACCTGTTCGGGCACCGGGCCGACCAGCCCGCCCTTTTCCGCCAGCACCCGTCGGGCTGCCGTCTCCAGCGCCTCGTCGATGCCGACGAACCCGCCGGGCAGCGTCCATCGACCGGCGAACGGCGACTGCCGACGCCGGGTCATCAGCACGACCGGACGGCCATCCATGATTCCCAGCACGACAATATCGACCGTCACCGATGGGCGATCATAGCGCCCGGGATCATATGCTTCGGAGGATGCCATGCCTTCCATGCACTTTACATATATCCTTATAGCATATATGTCCAGTATCGGATGACAGGAGCTGGAAGATGCGCGATCTGATCGTGGTGGTGGATACCCAGGCGGATTTCATGCTGGCGGACGGGGCTTTGCCGGTGCCCGATGCCGACCGGCTGGCCGCGCCGATCCGCGCATGGCTCGGCCGGCGGCAGGCGGCGGATACGGCGGCGGTAGTGTTCACCTTCGACACCCATTTCGCCGATACCTATCCGACCAGCGCCGAGGCGACGCTGTTTCCGATCCACTGCGTCCATGGCACGCCGGGCTGGCGCAATCTGGTCGGGGCCGATGTCGTGGCGGCGGACATTCCCTGTCTCGGGCTGGAAAAAGGCGTGTTCGACATGTGGGCCGAACCGGGGCTGACGCTCCACAACCTGCGGCAGCCGGCATCCATGGCGGTGGCGCGCGACGGTTTCTTCGCCGGGTTGCGCGCGGCGGGTATCGACCGCGCGATCGTGGTGGGAGTCGCCGCCGACTATTGTGTCCGCTGGGCGATCGACGGGCTGGTCGCGCGCGGCTTCGTGGTCGAGGTGCCAGCCGACCTTACCCGCGGGATCGAACGGTCGATCGACCAAGTGATCGAAACCGACTTCGCCGGTGCCCCGGTCGTGCTGTCCCGCGACAAGACGGTCGCATCTTCAATCACTTCGCCCTTCAACTGACCCGCCTTTGTGATATGGCCTGTCAAACCGGTTCGCGGTATCGCTACGGTGCCGAAACGGAATGGAGGCCCTCGATGTCGCAAATCCTCGTCGCCGACGACCATCCGATGTGTGCGACCGCGCTGGCGATGGCGGCGCGGGTCGTCGATCCGGCTGTGACGATCGACAGCGCGACGACGCTGGCCGAGGCGGAGGATTTCGCCCGCATCCGTCCGCACGACCTGATCCTGCTCGACCTGATGCTGCCCGATGTGCAGGGGTTCGCCGGTCTGGCGGTACTGCGTGCGGTGCGGCCGGCCGCGCGGATCGCGATCGTGTCCGGTCGGGACGATCCGAGCGTGATCCGTCAGGCGGTGGCGCGGGGCGCCAGCGGCTTCATCCCCAAATCCTCGCCGATCGACGAGATGGTGGCGGCGATCCGCAACCTGCTCGCCGGCGAACGCTGGATTCCCGCAGGAATCGACATCGGCGCGAGCGACGACCGGCGCGCAGACCTCGCGCAGCGGATGGGCACCTTGTCGATCGCGCAACTGCGCGTGCTCCGCGCGATTGCCAACGGGCATCAGAACAAGCAGATCGCCTATGACCTGCAACTCGCCGAACCGACGGTGAAGTCGCACCTGTCGGCGATCTTCCGCAAGCTGGGCGTCAGCAACCGGACGCAGGCGGTGCTGGCGCTTCAGGCATTCGACGCCGAGGACTGACCTTCACGCATCACGCCTGGTCGCTCACCGCGCGCGCGGCGGCGACCACCGCCTGCGCCGCGCGATCGATCGTGTCGAGCCATGCCGGATCGATCGGCGCATCCTCCCGCGCGTCCTCCACCACGCGGAGCGCGGCCACCAGCGCCTGCGCACCGACACTCGCCGCCGCACCGCGCAGGGCATGCGCCTCGCGCCGGGCGAGATCGCCCCGCCCGCCGCCGACCAATGCGCGGAGACGCCCCGGAATACGCTGGGCATCCTCGACCAGCAGGCCGAGCAGCGTGTCGCGCGCCGCCGGCCCCAGCGTCTCGCCGAGCGCGCGGACCCGTCCGGGATCGATCGCCGCCACGTCCGGTGTGGTATCGTGTTCCTCGTCCTGCTCCACGGTCACGCCCGCGATCGCATGACGCAACGCCGCGATGTCGACCGGCTTGGCAAGGACACCGTTCATGCCCGCCGCCACGACTTCGGCACGGCGTTCGGCCGACAGATCGGCGGTCAGCGCAAAGATCGGCACGCGCGCGCCGGCGCCGCTCCACGCCCGGATCGCCCGGGTCGCGGCGATCCCGTCCATGACCGGCATCTGCACGTCCATCAGCACCAGATCGATCGGATGCCCCGCCCGGTCGGTGACATATTCCACCGCGCGCGCGCCATGTTCGACCGCGACGACATGGTGGCCCAGCCGGCGGACGATCTCGGCGATCAGATAGCGGTTGGTGTCGTTGTCCTCGGCGACGAGGATGCTGCGCGGGCGGACCGGCGCGGCGGGCGGCGGCGGGGCGATCTCGCTGGTCGCGGCGACGGTGGCCGGCAACGGAAGGGTGAACCAGAAGCGCGATCCCTCGCCCGCGCGGCTGTCGACGCCGATCGCACCGCCCATCGATTCGACCAGCATCCGGCTGATGCTGAGGCCCAGGCCCGTGCCGCCATAGCTGCGCGTGGTCGATGCGTCGGCCTGCACGAACGGCTCGAAGATCGCCTCCAGCCGGTCGTCGCGGATGCCGACGCCGGTGTCGGCGACATCGAAACACCATAGATCGCCGCCGCTCGCGGTCGCGGTGATGCGGACCGATCCGGCACGGGTGAACTTGATCGCATTGCCGACGAGGTTGGTCAGCACCCGCTGCAACCGCGCCGGATCGCCGATCACCCGGCCAGGGGCAATATCGGCCTCCAGCGCGATGCCATGCGCCGCCGCGTCGGTCGCGAACATGCCGGCGATACCGGCGATCAGCGCGTCGGGCTCGAACGCGATCGCCTCCGCCTCGCCCTGCCCTGCCTCCAGCTTGGAAAAGGTCAGCACGTCGTCGACGATATGCGACAGCGTCCGTCCGGCCTGTTCGAGCGAGTCGAGATGCCGCATCCGTTCGACCCGCTCGGGCGTGTCGCGCAGCAATTGCGCGGCGGCGAGGATCGCGGTCAGCGGGGTGCGGATCTCGTGGCTGATCGTCGCGACGAAGGTGGCGCGCGCCGCCAGCGCGCGTTCGGCCGCCTCGCGCGCGGCACGCAGTTCGGCCATCGCCGTGACCTGTTCGGTAATGTCCTGGAACACGCCGAACAGCCCGACGGTCGTGCCGTCCGGCCCCTGTTCCGCCTGTCCGCGTGTCGATACCCAGCGCAGCGCGCCGTCGTTGCGGTGCAGCCGCGCCTCGAACGCGAACGGTCCCTCGCCCGCGAACGTCTGCGCGATCCGCGAGCGGACCATCGCGCGGTCGTCGGGATGATAACAGTCGACCGCATCGCCCAGCGGCGGGGCGTCGCCGACCGGCAGGCCGTGGATGCGGAACACCTCGGGCGACCAGAACAAGCGCTGTCCGTCGTGATCGATGCGCCAATGGCCGATCTGCGCCGCCGCCTCGGCCATCGCCAGCAGGCGCTGCCGCTCCTCCAGTTGCGCGATCGCCGCGGTCGCGGCCTGCTCGGCGGCCTGACGCAAGCCGATGTCGCGCACCGTCGCAACGATTTCCCCCACCGGCCCGTCGCCCGGCGTCAGGCGGAACGCGCCTTCCAGCCACACATACTGGCCGTCGCGATGCCGCTGGCGATAGCGACGTACCACGCCGACGCCGTTTTCGGTCAGCGTCAGGCAGGCCCGGCGCATCCGTTCCTTGTCGTCGGGGTGCATCCGTTCGAACGAACTGCGCCCGACCAGCTCCTCGGGCGCATAGCCGAGCAGTTGCTGCGATGCGGGCGAGGCATAGCGGCGGATGCCGTCCATGCCGATGCGCAGGATCAGGTCGGTCGAATGATCGGTCAGCAGGCGCAACTCGCGCTCGGCGGCGCGGGTCTGTTCCAGCGCGCGATCGCGGTGGTGGAGCAGCGTCGCCATCGGAAAGGCGGTCAGCGTGATCGCCGACAGGAACAGTTGCAGGAACAGGAAGCGATCGATGGTTTCGGGAAAGCTCGCCGCGATCGGCCCGTCGCCGTGGACGGTGAAGATCGTGGCGACGATCGCGATCGTCAGCGTGGTCAGCGCCGCGCCGCCGAAACCGTGGTGGAAGGCGGCGAACACCCCGCACGGCATCAGCAGGAACAGCAGCGGATAATTGCCGATGCCGAACACCAGCGTCGCGACGAGTGCCGCGATCGACGGCAGCAGGACGAGCGCGACCGGCCCGATCGTGCCTTCGCCGGGCAGGTCGCGGCGGCTGGCGCCGAGTGCCGGCACCACGATCACCATGCCCATCACGCTGGCGGCGAACCAGCGGGCCATGGCCAGCACCGACACCGGCCCGCCGACCGCCGCCGACAGTCCGGCGGCCAGCGGCGTGCTGACGGCCGCGCCGGCCATCGCCGCAAGGATCGTCAGCGCATAGCCGCGCAGCCGCATCGGATCGGCGCCCGAGCGCCGCAGCAGTGTGGCGACGACGGTGATCTCGATCAGGTTGATCGCGCTGAACCCCAACGCCAATCGCGTCTCGATGCCGAGCACGACATGCGACAGCAGCATGGCCACGGCGGTGACGGCCAGCCACTGCGGCAGCCGGGCGACCGGCTGTCGGGTCAGCATCGAAACCGCGACCGCATTGACCGGCCAGATCAGCACCGCCCCCGCCATCGCCGACGCGAACGACAGCGTCGCCGTCGCCAGCAACAGGATCACCGCGCCATAGGCTGCCATAGCGATCGGCAATCGGGTGAAGGCAGGCGGAAGGAACGACATGACGGACCATTTGCGCGGGAAGGTTCGGTGGTCCGGTACGGGCGGCCATGGATCGATCGGCCCGCGCCGGACGACGTCCATGATCGCCCTTCGACCCCGCGCGACATGTTCGCGATTCGGTGGTCGCGCTCAATCATCCAAAGGATGCAGCCAAGGCAAGTGATTGATCCGAAACGCAGGTCCCGAGCAGATGGCTATTGCCCGCTGGCGCTCCAACGTCGTCGCAGCAACCGGCCGATCAGCGCGGGCAACCCCGGCCGCAGGAACAGCCAGTCGCGGATCGCCGGCCCCTGCTGCGCGCCGATGACCCGCTTGTAGCCGCTGTCCCCCGCCCCCCAGTCGACCAGGGTGATGCCGTCGGCCATCCCCTGGACCAGATTGCGGTAATAGAGCAGCCGCCCCGGCGAATGTTTTGCGAAGGCGGGGTTATAGCTGTTGGCGATGGCGTATTTCAGGTGGCCGGCGTTCAGATCGAACGAGAAGGCGGCGGGCACCCCGTCGATGCGCAGCACCGCCGCCCACAACATACCGGCGATCACTGGATCGGCGGCGGCGGTCCGCCAGAACGCGCCGTGCCCTTCACCGGTGAACTTGGCGTCACTGCCGTCAGTCCGCTCGGCGATCCAGCTCCGCTCCTCGACCGTGGCGAGCGCATCGAACACGGCTGCATTCCAGTCGCTGCCGCTCACGAACGACCAGTCGAGCGCGCCATGGCTGGCGAGATGCTTTTCGTGGAAACGGTTCTTCTTCAACGTCGAGCCGCGCGGCCATGCGCCCTCCGCCTGCACGGCGGCGATGTCGAGCAGGAAGCTGTCGGCGACGAAGCGCGGCATCGCCCGCCAGCCCGCACGGCCGGCGGCGGCGAGCAAGCCGGTGAGCGCGGGGTCGCCGTCATAGATTGGGCCGAGCCGGAACCCGCGCACTGCCCGCCCGGTGGCGGCGAGCAGCGTATCGAATTCGGCCGGAGTCGCATCGGCCGCGACCGGCAGGCTGCGGAACGGCCAATAGCATCCCGGCACCTGCCCCAGGCGCAGAATGCCGGGGCCGAGCGGCACCAGCGGCAGTGCCGCGACCGGCGCGTCGCCGCGCGCGACCGTCACCGTCCGCGCGACACCGCCATAGGCCGTCAGCGCGGCGGCGAACCACTGGCGGCGCAGGAAACGATGCGACGGTGGCGCCGCCGCCGCGACCAGATCGATCGCGGGCGACAGGCCATCGACGATCCGGGCATCGGGCCGGGCGTCGGGAACGGAAACGGTGGAGCGGGTCATCGCCGGGCAAACTGGCGGGCAGACGTTACGATCCGGTGGAGAAGCCGCCTTGCCCGTATCGGTCGCGGGCGTCATATCGCTGTCGTGGAATTCGAACCCGTCCTTTCGACCGTCGCCAAGACGATCCAGACCGCGATCGCGCCGGTGTTCCTGCTGGCCGGAATCGGCGCGATCCTGAACGTCATGGTCGGGCGGCTGGCGCGGATCGTCGACCGCGCGCGCGATCTGGAGAAGCTGCACCCCAGCTCGATCGGGCCGGAGCATGACCGCCACGTCTTCGAACTGCGCCTGCTCGACCGGCGGATCCGGGTCATCAACAGCGCGGTGTTCCTCGTCGTACTGTCGGCGGTCGCCAACTGCACCGTCGTGGCGATGCTGTTCACCGCCGAACTGCTCGACCTGCGGCTGGGCAAGGCGGTGGCGATCGCGTTCATCCTGTCGATGCTGCTGCTGATCGGCGGGCTGACGTGGTTTCTGGTCGAGGTCCGCATGTCGGTGCGCGCGATCCGGGTACGCGCCGAACTGCTGGAGCGCGAACGGCAATGAGTCCCCGGCGCGAACGCACGCTGTTACAGGCGGTGGTGGCGCTGGCGTGCATCGTGCCGCTGACGACCGGCACGATCGGGATCGTGCGTGGCGCGAGCTGGCTGCAAGCCGGTCCGGCAGTCGATCTCGACAGCCATTTCCGCTATCTCTCGGGCATCTTCGTGGTGATGGGGCTGGGGTTCGTCGGCTGCATCCCCGGGATCGAGCGCAAGGGCACGCGGCTGCGGCTGCTGGGCGCGATGGTGGTCGCGGGCGGCATGGCCCGGCTGCTGTCGCTCGCCGAGCTGGGAATACCCTCGACCGGGCATGTCGCGGGGCTGTGCATCGAACTGATCGGCGTGCCGCTGATTATGGGATGGCAGACTCGCGTGGCGCATCGGTGCCGGATGCAGGACGCCGCCCCGGCCCGCCGCTGAGCGCTTCGACCGCCCCGTATTTTTTCGCAGGTCCCCAAAACCTCTCTTGCATTTTCGCGACACGGCGGACGAGCGCGCGTCGCGTCCACACGGCGGTTCGCGACATGCCGGTTCCCGCGTTCCGCAAAAAATTCGCGGCTTGCACATCCCGCGATTTCCTACAATTAGTGGGCCAGACGGCCGACCAGCCGCTACACATAGTATTCTGTCCGATACCACCGGGACCGACGCCACCGCGCCTCGACCCGTCCGCCGGACCGACCATGGCGCAGCCCCGTATCCGGCGGCGCGCCCGAACCATTGCCGGAGGCGCTGCCCCCGGACGAACACATGAGGAACGGGACAATGACCTTCGCCGACAGTCAGGACGCCCAGACAGCCGAACTCCCCCTCGCCGAATCGACCCCTGTCCCGGCCCCCGTCGTGCGGACCAGCCACACCGTCGATGCCCAGCTCCACGCGGTCGAGGTCGATCATTCGCGCGACGCGCTGCTGACCGATTTCGGCAAGGATACGCTCAAGGACCGCTATCTGCTGCCGGGCGAATCCTATCAGGACCTGTTCGTCCGCGTCGCCTCGGCCTATGCCGATGATGCCGCCCATGCGCAGCGGCTGTACGACTATATCTCGAAGCTGTGGTTCATGCCGGCTACGCCGGTCCTGTCGAACGGCGGCACCGGGCGCGGCCTGCCGATCTCCTGCTATCTCAACTCGGTGCCCGACAGCCTTGAGGGCATCGTCGAGACGTGGAACGAGAATGTCTGGCTGGCGTCGCGCGGCGGCGGCATCGGCACCTATTGGGGCAATGTGCGCGGCATCGGCGAGCCGGTCGGCCTGAACGGCAAGACCAGCGGCATCATCCCGTTCGTCCGCGTCATGGATTCGCTGACGCTCGCCATCTCGCAAGGGTCGCTGCGGCGCGGGTCGGCGGCGTGCTACCTCGACATCAGCCACCCGGAAATCGAGGAGTTCCTCGAAATCCGCAAGCCCAGCGGCGATTTCAACCGCAAGGCGCTGAACCTGCATCACGGCGTGCTGATCCCCGATGCCTTTATGGAAGCGGTGCGCGACGGTGCCGAATGGCAACTGAAGAGCCCGAAGGACGGGTCGGTCCGTGCCACGGTCGACGCCCGCTCGCTGTTCCAGAAGCTGGTCGAAACCCGCCTCGCCACCGGCGAGCCGTATATCGTGTTCAGCGACCATGTGAACTCGACGATGCCCAAGCATCACCGCGACCTGGGCCTGAAGGTGTCGACCTCGAACCTGTGCAGCGAGATCACGCTGCCGACCGGCAAGGATCACCTCGGCAACGATCGCACCGCCGTGTGCTGCCTCTCGTCGCTCAACCTCGAGACGTGGGACGAGTGGAACGGCGACAAGCGCTTCATCGAGGATGTGATGCGCTTCCTCGACAATGTGCTGACCGACTATATCGACCGCGCACCCGACGAAATGGCGCGGGCGCGCTATTCGGCGGAGCGCGAGCGTTCGGTGGGACTTGGCGTCATGGGCTTCCATTCGTTCCTGCAGGCGCGCGGCCTGCCGTTCGAAGGCGCGATGGCCAAGGCGTGGAACCTCAAGGTGTTCCGCCACATCAGCGCGCAGGTGAACGAGGCGTCGATGCAGCTCGCCGGCGAGCGTGGGCCCTGCCCCGACGCCGCCGACATGGGCGTGATGGAGCGCTTTTCGTGCAAGATGGCGATCGCCCCGACCGCGTCGATCAGCATCATCTGCGGCGGCACCAGCGCCTGTATCGAACCGATCCCGGCGAACATCTATACCCACAAGACGCTGTCGGGCTCGTGGTCGGTCAAGAACCCGTATCTCGAAAAGCTGCTGATCGCGAAGTCGAAGAACAGTGACGCGGTGTGGAACACGATCCTCGAGCGGGGTGGTTCGGTCCAGCATCTCGACTTCCTGTCAGTCGAGGAAAAGGACACGTTCAAGACCAGCTTCGAGATCGACCAGCGCTGGCTGCTCGAACTGGCCGGGGACCGCACGCCCTATATCGATCAGGCGCAGTCGCTCAACCTGTTCATCCCGGCCGACGTCGAGAAGTGGGACCTGCTGATGCTCCACTTCCGCGCGTGGGAGCTGGGGATCAAATCGCTCTATTACCTGCGCTCGAAGTCGGTGCAGCGCGCCGGGTTCGCGGGCGGCGTGGAAGCGGACAATACCTCCGAACTGGCGAAGTTCGATCTGGGCGAGACGACCGATTATGACGAGTGCCTTGCCTGTCAGTGAGCGGACGGCATCGATTTGCGTAAGCAAATCGATGACTCGTCACGTCGGGCAGCGGGGCGGCGCAGCCGTCCCGTCTGACGGCGTGACGTAAGACGACAGGTCGCGGATCGGTTCGACGTATCCTAGAGGAGACACCTCGAGGTACAGGAACGGGAAGATGGAATGGCCAAAACCAATTCGTCCGGCAAGGTCGGACCGATCGAGAAGCTGCGCTATGCCGCCGCGCTGATCCGCCATCGCGTAAGCGAAGCCAGCGGCGAGGAAGCGGCGCTGCACGAGCTGCGCGAACTGCAAGGCTATGTCGCATCGTTCGAACAGGCGACCGGCAAGCGCGCCGCCGACTCGAGCGTGGTCGAGATCGGTTTCGGGCCACGACCGCGCCGGGCGTTCCTGCTGAGCGGGATGTTCGCACAGGTCCATGCGATCGACCTCGACGCGCCGATCCTGTCGCTGGGCGATGCGCTGCGCACCGCGCGGACCAACGGCATCGAACGGGCGGTCAAGAGCGTGGCGCGCTATGCGCTGTTCGACCGGCGCGAGTGGCCGAAATTCCATGCGACGATCCGGCGCGAACTGCCGGGCTATGCGCCCGACAAGGTTCGGTTCACCATCGGTTCGGCCGGTGACGAGGCGACATGGGCAGCGATCGGACAGGCCGATCTGATGATCTCGTTCGACGTGTTCGAACATATTCCGCCCGAGGAACTCCGCCTTATGCTCGGCACCGTCCGGTCGCACCTGCGCCCGGGCGGGATGGTCATCTCGCGGCCCTGCGTGTTCACCGGCATCACCGGCGGCCATACCGTCGAATGGTATCCGCAGCATGCCGAACAGCAGCCGTCCGGTGACACCGCATGGGCGCATCTGACCGACCCGGACTTTACCGTCGATACCTATCTCAACCGCATGTCGCGTGCCGATATGCGCGCGATGTTCGAGGCCCAGGGGTTCGAGGTGACGCGCGACCATGCCGAACTTGGCCGGTTCTGCGAGGTGCATCTAACGCCCGAAAAGCGCGCGCTGCTGAAAGGCTATGACGATTACGAACTGTTCTCGAACAACGTCGAATTTCATCTGAAGCCGCGGCACGACCGGGTCGCGGCATGACGATCAAGCGCGCCTCGGACCATGCGGGGGCGGGTCGCCCTGCCCCGCGCACGGCCGATGCACTATATTCAGATCGCCGAGCCGTCCTCTTCGGTCTCGAACGTTACCGCGACGTCGGCGTTGGCCGACAGGCGGACGGTGTCACCCTCGACCTCGGCGACGAGGCCGCCGTCGATGTAATGGTGGTGCCCTTCGTGGCTGGACTCCGCGCCTTCGACCTGTGCGCCGCTGTCTTTCTTCGTCAGCTTGATGCGGTCGCCTTCGACGCGGTCGACGGTGCCGACATGGACGCCGTCGGCGCCGATGACTTCGGCGTGCTCGTTGATGTTGCTCAGATCGGCCATGATGTTTCTCCGTTGGGGTCGGCGGTCAAACGCATGTCCCGGCAGTTGGTCGCATGACGCAGAACGTCCTCATCATGCTGGCGACCGCGCTGGTCGCGGGGGGCCTTGGCGTGTGGCTGCTTGCGCGGCTGCGCGGGCGGGCCACGCCGCAGGCGCGCTATGCCCATGCCATGACCGGCATGATGGCGCTGGCGCTCGGGATCATCCTCGCGATCTTCGGGATCGCGCAATGGTCGTGGGGGTCGGCATGATTTCCTTCGCTTTCGTCCTTCCGGCGCAGGCCGGGATGACGCCATATTTCTTCGATAATCTCTTTTCAGTTTCCCCGGAGTAACCCCATGTCGCTCACCGAAGCCCGCAAGCAGTACAAGCCGTTCGAATACCCCTGGGCGTTCGATTTCTGGAAGCGTCAGCAGCAGATCCACTGGATGCCCGAAGAGGTGCCGCTGGGCGAGGATTGCCGCGACTGGGCGCAGAAGCTGACCCCGCACGAGCGCAATTTGCTGACGCAGATCTTCCGCTTCTTCACTCAGGCCGACGTCGAGGTGCAGGATTGCTACCACGAGAAATATGGCCGCATCTTCAAGCCGACCGAGGTCAAGATGATGCTCGCCGCCTTCTCCAACATGGAGACGGTGCATATCGCGGCGTACAGCCATCTGCTCGACACGATCGGCATGCCCGAGAGCGAATATGGCGCCTTCCTCGAATATAGCGAGATGAAGGACAAGCACGACTATCTCCAGAACTTCGGGGTCGATACCGACGAGGACATCGCCAAGACGCTGGCGATGTTCGGCGGCTTCACCGAGGGGCTGCAACTGTTCGCGTCGTTCGCGATGCTGATGAACTTCCCGCGCTTCAACAAGATGAAGGGCATGGGGCAGATCGTGTCGTGGTCGGTCCGCGACGAGAGCCTGCACTGCGAAGGGATCATCAAGCTGTTCCACGCCTTCTGCAAGGAACGTGACTGCATGACGCGCAGCGTTCGCGACGACATCGCCGACATGTGCCAGACGACGGTGCGGCTGGAAGACAATTTCATCGATCTCGCCTTTGAAATGGGGCCGGTCCACGGGATGACCGCCAAGGAGATCAAGAAGTACATCCGCTACATCGCCGACTGGCGGCTGGGGCAATTGGGGATGAAGCCGATCTATCTGATCGAGGAACACCCCCTGCCGTGGCTCGCCCCGCTGCTGAACGGCGTCGAGCACGCCAATTTCTTCGAACAGCGCGCGACGGAGTATTCCAAGGCGGCGACGCGCGGCAACTGGAACGAGGTGTGGGACGGCTTCGACAAGCGCCAGAAGGCCAAGGCGGTGCCGGCGGCGAACGAGGAAGCCAGCGGCATGGGGGATATGTTCGGCGGGGTTGCGGCGGAGTAAGCGCCGGGCAAGGGGCAGCGTAAGCTGCCCCAAGCCGCACAAGGCGCGGCCGGCCGGCGGCGCCCAAAGCGCCGACCGACGGCACGGGCTTTGCCCGTGCCAGCCCGCCAATCCCCCCCAAAGTTTACAAAGTTTACACTAACGACGTGTTGCTGTTCGGATTGCGTAGCATTCGCAAAAACCTCCCGTTCGCATTCGCCGGAAGTGTATCGGCGCACGCCGTTGTAGGACAGCGCGCTATCGCCCCCGCCTAACCGGCGCGCGAAAGTCGGCGGGTTTGTCCCGCACCCATGCCACGAAGCGCGCGACAGCCGGTACGTCGCGCAAGCTGTCGAGATCGGCGAGCGGCCCGGCCAGTTCGGCGTTGGTGGCGCTGGCGTGGATCGTGCGGTGGCAGATCGGGTGGAGCGGCACCGTCTCGCGCCCGCCCTCGCACTTGGGGATGCGATGGTGCCATTCCACCTGTGCGCCGATCGGGCGGGCGCACAGCGCGCAGACCGGCGGCGCAATCGAGCGATCGGCCAGCGCCTCGGCCGCCGCCAGTCCCGCCTTGCGCTTTACCCGTCCGGCCATGTTCATCGTGCCCTAATGATGCCTGCGACAACATCGGATGCCTGTCGCCGTCGTACAAGTCTTGCGGCCATGCCCCGGTTGATCGGACAATATCGAGGGGGCGTCGGGCAGATGAACGACAGATGAAGGAACCGTCCGCAGCGTACAATGGTTGTCGCTCGGCAAGTTCAGTATCAGGGAGACGACCCATGAACCGCACGACATTGCTTCTGGCCGCAACCGCCGCCGCGCTGACCGCCACTCCGTCGCTGGCGCGCGATCGCTCGGTGCCGGTCTATTCGGACTACAACCCCTATTACCTCGACTACAAGACCGACATTTCCGAGGCGAAGCGCGAACTGCGCAAGGATTTGGCGCGCGCCAGGGATGCTTCGTCGCGCGAGGATGCGTGGCATGAATATCGTCGCGAGGTGGCCGATGCCGAACATGATTTCCGCAAGGAGATGGCGGAGCGCGGCATGGTCGTCCGACGCGGCCGGGTGACGGTCGAGGAATAAGCTTCCCTGTTGTCCTACGGGGAATGGCCGCCGGGTTCGCGCCCGGCGGCTTTTTGTCGTTCCACGCCGGATTAACATCCAGCCAGACAGCGGCTCGTGGCATCTCCCCTCCCTGAAAGGGAGGGACCGGGGGTGGGTCGGCTGATACGGAAACACAAGCGCGCCACAACCGGCCTACCCACCCCCGAACCCCTCCCTTGTCAGGGAGGGGAGCAGGTAGCTCCCGAAGCTACCCACAACAAAAAACCCCGGACGTTACCGTCCGGGGTCTTTCGATACGCAATCACCGGGGCGGGTCCCGATACGCCGGACCCGCCCAATATAAGCCGTCTTTAGAAGTGGGTCGTCAGACCCAGCATCGGACGGAAGCTGTGCGCTGAACCGAAGGTCGACACTTCACCGCGCAGGCGGACGCCCGAGTTGCCGGTGATGCCGCCCAGACCGATGTCCTTCGGGCCGACTTCGAAACCGGCGCCATAGGTCATTTCGTGATAGTCGCGGCTGTCGTTGCCGAACGCTGCGAAATTGACCCAGCGATAGCCGACCTTGCCGTAGATCAGGCCCGAGTCACCGGCGCGGACGCCGAAACGACCGGCTGCGCCGTAATCCCAATCGATGTCGCCCGAGATACCCTTCGACGCGCTGCCTTCGGCACCGACGAACACCGGGCCGAGCGGCACGTTGAAGCCGAGGATGCCTTCGACGAGGCTGCCGTTCAGCTTGTTGTCGCGCGGGACGAGCGGGATGCCGGCCTTGGTCCGCTCGGAATCGAACTGTTCCCAGCCGCCGAGGATCGCGACATAGGGTTCAAAGCCGATGCCGCTGGTGCCATCGGGAGCCTCGACCGCCGGGGCGGGCTCGGTGGCGGTGGCGGCGGGATCCTGCGCATAGGTGGCATCCTGCGCGAAAGCCGGCGCGGCGACGAACGCAGCGGCTGCGGCGGCAACAGTGATAAGCGTACGCATACATGACCTCACTTGAGAACTAACGGTTCCGGCATCGAAGGCGCGCCGGTTGTCCCGTGGCCCCTCTGAACCCCGCACTCCGGTGGTTGTTGCATCGCGAAGTACGATTGGGCACGGAACCGTATATCTGTTGCACAACTGCAACGGTATCTGTCGCTTCCATGAACGAACCAAGGCGCGAATGCCCGATTTCCGGTGAATTTGCGGCAGGGCCGGTTCGGCGATGCGGCAGGCAGCGACAGGGAAACCTATGCTGCGCTGCGGGTTGAAGCCGTGAGGGGCCGCCGCCATGCGGCCTTTTGGGGGAGAGCGAACGACATGCCCGAACGGATCGTGATCGTGGGTGCCGGCTTCGGCGGGATCGCCGCCGCGCAGGCGCTGCGCCATGCCGATGCGCAGGTGACGCTGATCGACCGGACCAACCATCACCTGTTCCAGCCGCTGCTGTATCAGGTGGCCGGCGCGGCGCTCTCCCCCGCCGACATCGCCACCGCCAATCGCGCGCTGCTCCGGCGCAACCGCAATACCCGCGTGCTGATGGCCGAGGTCGCCGGGGTCGATGCCGCCGCGAAGCAAGTGCGGCTGAACGACGGGCGGCGCTTGCCGTTCGACCGGCTGATCCTCGCCACCGGGGCGGCGTACAGCTTCTTCGGGCATGACGACTGGGCGGAGCATGCCTTCGTGCTGAAATCGATCGACGATGCACTGGCGATCCGCGCGGCGGTGCTGGGCGCGTTCGAACGAGCCGAACAATGCGACGATCCGGCGGAGTTGCGCCGGTTGCTGACCTTCGCCGTCGTCGGCGGCGGGCCGACCGGGGTGGAACTGGCCGGAACCATCGCCGAACTGGCGCGCACGACGCTGGCGCGCGATTTCGCCCATGTCGATCCGCGCGGGGCGCGGGTGGTGCTGTGCGAGATGGGGGATCGCATCCTTGCCGGCTTCGATCCCGCGCTGTCGGCATCGGCGAGGCGCGCGCTGGAGTCGCTCGGCGTCGAGGTGCGGACCGGTGCGGCGGTGGAAACGATCGACGACGGCGGGCTGACCGTCGGCGGCGAGCGGATCGATGCGGCGGCGGTGCTGTGGGCGGCGGGCACGGCGGCGCGACCGGTGGCCAGGTGGCTGGGCGCCGACGCCGCGCGCAATGGCGCGGTGAAGGTGCGGCCCGATTGCTCGGTGCCGGGGCACCCCGACATTTTTGCGATCGGCGACGTCGCCAGCTTTCAGGGCGACGACGGCCCCCTCCCCGGCCTTGCCCCGGTCGCCAAGCAGCAGGGGAAGTATGTCGGCCGGCTGATCGCGGGGCGGATCGCCGGCACGCCCGATCCGGGGCCGTTCCGCTACCGCGATTATGGTTCGATGGCGGTGATCGGCCGGTCGCGTGCGGTGGCGGAGATCGGGGGGATGAAGCTCAAGGGGTTCGTCGCGTGGCTGGCGTGGTCGCTCGTCCACCTGATGCTGCTGGTCGATTTCCGCAGCCGGGTGGCGGTGTACGTCAACTGGTCGTGGTCGTGGTTCACCTATGGCCGGGGGGCGCGGTTGCTGACCGGCTATGCGCCCGATCCGGGGGAGAAGCCGAAGCCGCCGGTGCTGGAGGGATGATGCTCCCCTCCCTGGCAGGGAGGGGTTGGGGGTGGGTCGGGTTGCGTGGGAACGGCGGCGCTTGACCGAAGCCTACCCACCCCCGGCCCCTCCCTTGTCAGGGAGGGGAGCAGTCCCAAACGCAAACGGCCCGCCCGCATCGCTGCGGACGGGCCGTGTGTCGTCGGTCAGCGCGAGATCAGCCGACGCGCGATCCGGCCATCGGGAAGCTGCCGAACGCGCCCGCGCCGACCGTGCCCGAAATCGTGTCGCCCTCGACGGTCGCTTCGCAGTCGAGCGTCATCGGCATCGGCACGACGATCGCGACCTTCCACGACAGCTTGTCGCCTTCGACCTTGCCGTCGGTGATCCCGGTCGATCCCATCGCGCCCGAATAGCTGCCGGTGAAGGTCGCGCCGTCGCTCTTGACGGTCAGCGTCGCCTTTTGATCGCCCATCGGCGATTTGGTGACGGTATCCCAGCTTCCATCCACATTGGCCATCGTCGCTCTCCTTACTTGCTGCCGCCGGTAGCGGACGTCGCAGCCGCTGGCTGCACGACTTCCACCGGCAGGCCCAGCGCGTCAAGCTGCGGCCGGACCGTCGCGGCGTTGCCGACCACGACATAGACGAAGCGATTGGGGTCGATCGACGCGCGTGCCGCAGCGTCAAGCGCCTGCGGGGTCAGCGCGCGATATTTTTGCGGCAGCGTCGCCTGATAGTTATCCGGGCGGCCGAGGAAGTCGTTGCTGCGCATCGCGCCCAGCACCGCGCCCGACGTTTCGTAGGTGCCGGCGAGCTGCCGCGTCTCGCCATCGATCGAGCGGCGGAATTCGACCGGCGTGACGCCGTTCTGCCCCAGGAACCCGCTGATCTGTTCACGCAGCGATGCGATCGCCGGGCCGGTCTTGTCGGCCTGCACCGGCGCGTTGATGACATAGGGCACCGCGTTCTGCATCAACTGATAACCGCCGCGCGCGCCGTAGGACCAGTGCTTGGCTTCGCGCAGGTCCATGTTGATCCGGCTGAGGAAGCCCGATCCCAGCACCGTGTTGGCGGTGGTGGCCGCCAGCGTGTCGGTGCGGGCGTTGAGCGGCGTCATTTCGGCGGCGACGATCAGCGACTGCGGCGAATCGGGCCGGTCGACCAGCACGATCTTGGGGCTGATCGCCGCGCGCTGCGCCGGGAAGGTCTTGGTGCCCGCCGTGCCGGTCGCACGCCAGTCGCCCAGGCCCGCGTTCAGCGCTGCCTGCACCTCGGCCAGCGGCCGGTCGGATACGACGAACACCTTCGCCTTGTCCGGGCGCAGCCATGCCGCGCGCCACGCCAGCAGGTCCTCGCGCTTCAATGAGGCGACGGCGGCGGGATCGCCCACGCCGGCCGCCAGCTTCGCATATGGCGAATCCGCGCCGTAGAGCAGCGGCGGCAGCGTCATGTCGGCCAGCCCCTGCGGGCTGGTGCGCTGCTGGCCGATCTGCGCCAGCGTCTGGCCGCGCACCCGCTCGATCTCCGCCGGGTCGAACGCCGGGTTCTTGAGGATGTCGGCGAACAGCATCGTCGCGCTGGTCAGGTTGGCGCTTGGCACGTCGAAGCCGAACGTCGTCTGATCGGCCGAATTGCCGCCGCCGACCGACATGCCCAGCCGCTCCTTGGCCTCGGCCAGCGCGATCGAGTTGCGGGTGGTGGTGCCCTCGTCCAGCGTCGCGAGCGTCATGCCGGCGGTGCCGAGCTTGCCCGCCACGTCGGCGGCGATGCCGGCGTCGAACGCCATCGACACTTGGGTGATCGGCACGGCGGTGCGCTGGGCATAGACCAGCTCCATGCCGTTCGACAGGCGGCTGCGCGTGACCTTGGGGAATTGCAGCGCGCCGCCGATGTCGGCGACGCCCGGCATGGCGCCGCGCGTGCCCTTGGCCGGACCTTCGGCGGTGGCCGGCGTCGGCGCGCTGGTGTCGGCGACCTTGGGGGCCGCCTTGGCTTCCTCATAGCCTTCGCGCGCGCCGGGGACGACGACCAGCGTATAGGCCGGGCGCGATATCCACTTCTGTGCGGCGGCCTTGGCGCGCGCCGGCGTCATCGTCGCCAGCTCGTTCAGCTCCTTCTTATAGAAGCCGGGATCGTTCGAGTAGAGTTCGCCCTGCGCCAGCGCGACCGCCTTGCCGCCGAAACCGCCGACCGATTCCAGCCCGCCGATCGTCTGCGACACGTTGGTGGTGGCGACGCGCGCCACTTCGTCGGCGGTAGGGCCGGTGCGCAGATAGTCGGCGATCATCTGGTCGAGCCGTGCCTCGACCTGCTTGGCATCGACGCCGGGGCGCACGACCGCACGGACGATCAGCATGCCGGCCTGCGACAGCGACTGCACGCCCGCCGACACCTGCACCGCCAGCTTCTCACGCTTCACCAGTTCATTGTCGAGCCGCGACGAGGCCAGCCCGCCGAACGCGCTCATCGCCACGTCGAGCGCCGGCGAATCGGGATCGTTCAGACCCGGCACCGGCCAGACCTTCATAATCATCGTCGCGGCGACGCGGTCCTTCATCTCCTCGCGCACCGGCGCGGCCAGCGTCGGCACAGTGATCGTCGGCAGGACCGATTCCGGGCCCTTAGGGATCGCGCCGAAATATTTCTCGACCAGCGGGCGCGCTTCCTTGGCGTCGATGTCGCCGGCCAGCACCAGCACCGCGTTGTTCGGGCCGTAATGGCCACGGAACCACGACTTCACGTCCTCTAGGCTGGCGGCGTCGAGATCGGCCATCGAACCGATGACCGAGTGGCGATACGGGTGGCCCTGCGGGAAGATGCCCTCGGTCATCTTGTAACGCACCAGGCCATAGGGCTGGTTGTCGCCCTGCCGCTTCTCGTTCTGCACCACGCCGCGCTGTTCATCCAGCACGCCCTGCGTCACCGCGCCGAGCAGATAGCCCATGCGATCGGATTCGAGGAACAGCGCGCGGTCGAGCGCGGGCTTGGGCACCGTCTCGAAATAATTGGTGCGGTCGTAGCTGGTCGTGCCGTTCAGGTCGGTCGCGCCGATCGAGCGCAGCGGATCGAAGAAATCGCCCGGCGCATTTTCCGAGCCATTGAACATAAGATGTTCGAACAAATGGGCAAAACCGGTCTTGCCGGTCGGCTCATGCTTCGACCCGACATCGTACCACACCGACACCGCGACGATCGGCGCCTTGCGGTCGGTATGGGTGATGACGGTCAGGCCGTTGGGCAGGGTGAATTTTTCGTACGGAATGTTGACCGGGGCGACGAGCGCCGAGAGCGGCGCGGCCTTCACCGGCGGGGCGGACGGCGCGGTCTGCGCCAGTGCGGGAGCACCGGCGAGCGCGGTGGAAGCGAGCAGGACGGACGCCATGGTACGAAACATTCGAAACCCCCAAACGTTATCGATAAACGGAATATGCGGGGTGTATGGACAGTCATGCCCCTGTGCAAGCGTCGTTTTTGCCCGGCGAGTTGACCGGCGGCGGACGTCCGACATTCGTCGTCATCCCGGGACATGCCGCAATCGGTGAAGACGCACCACTTTGGACCGGAGGTGAAGCAGGTCTTTTCGATCGGTCGCGGCCTTGGCCGGCATCATGATCGAAGACAGGCAACACTTCGCAACAATGCCGGCACTTCCCCGCTAATGCTACACTTGCCTTGCCGGTTGCGCACCGCCGTCTTGCATGACTGTAACATATGATTTCCCGCCCGGTGAACGGAGCGGAAGCTGCGGTGGTGCGTATTCCATTCCTGAAAGTCGCGGTTATGTTGCGATGCGTCATGGATATACCCTACCAAACGCTTCGTTCCTACCTGCCCTCGACCGACCGGTTCGATCGCCTGATGGAGATCGGCTGGGAGGAAACCGGGGGCCTGTTCCTCGCTTTCGGCGCGATCGCGTTCATGACCCTGGTCGGAGCGATCCGGTCGCGCTGAACGCGGGGATGATCGCGGCATTGGCGGCGTGGCGGCAACTTTGCCGCGACGCGGCGGATCGGTGTCGGACTGGCAATTTCAAGAGGATGAACGATGCGAGCAATCGTTGCGACGATGGCCTTTTCCCTGCTGGCGGCCTGCGGCGGCGCGAATTCGCGCGACGTGACCGAGGTTGCGGCGACGGGCGACAATGGCGTCAGCCTGCGCAATCTGGTCGACACGCCGATCGCGGGCGACGGGGCCGAGCGGTACAAGCTGGAGGGTGTCGCGATTCCGACGCCGTCGGACCCGCGCTCGCGCTATGAACTGCTGCGCCAGCGGCGGACGGCGGCGGGAACGACGATCGCGATCCTGCGCCAGCAGCGCGGGAGCAAGGTCGCCTATGCCCGCACCGAACTCGATTGCGAACAGGGGCTGTTCCACATCGTCGGCGTGGCGGACACGCGGGCGCATGTCGAAACCTATACCGCGCACGACGGCCCGCTGCGGCCGACCGAGGGCATGCCGCTGCGGCAGGAACTGTCGCGCTTCATCTGTGAGCGCGCCAACGCCTGAGGTTCGGTTTGAAAACGCGCCGATCCCGGCCACCCATTCAGGATACGCTGTGGGTGGCCGGGAGGGGGAGCGGGCCGGCACCGCGCAGGAAACTCGCGCTTCCGCGAGTTTACAAAAGGCTTCTATTCGTTCGCGGGCGGCGCGCCTGGCGTCGCGATGACCGCCTCGATCGCCGGTTCGTCGGCGATCGGGGCGGGCGAGCCGCTGCGCCGCCGTTCGAAGCTGGTCAGCAGGAAGAACAGCAGGTTGCTGCCCTGCGTCAGCGCGCCGCCCGCCAGCAGCAATCCGGCCATCGCCGCGCGCGGGCCATCGACGATATGGCTCATCTCCAGCGCGGCGGACAGGAACAGCAGGTCGCGGTTGGGCACCACCGGCAGGCGGCTGATGACCATCTGCACCGTCAGGAACGTCACCCACACGCTCCACGGTTCGGTGGGCAACACGACCGCCCATTGCGTCGCCTGCAACAGCACGACGACCGCGATCCGCGCGACATGAATGGCGAACACCGTGCCCGCCGTCGCCCAGGGCACCGACAATATCTGCCGCCGCAACCGCAGCAGCAGCGGCGTCAGGAAGCCGGCGACCAGCAGCGCGGCAAGCACCATGCCGCCCGCCGAATGGAGCCAGTCGGCGATCCACTTCGCCCGGCCGGTCGCCATGAAGATCAGCAGCAGGACCGAGGTGATCCCGGCCGAGGCGAGCGCCGAGAGGATCGCATTGTCCTTGATCGCCAGCAGCAGCGTCTTCGACGCGATTCCCAGCCGCTGGCGTGCCCAGACGAACAGATACAGCTCGCCCGAATAGCCGACGAACGCCGAATTGAAGACGCGCTTGCGCACGAACACCGGCAACCCACCGGGCAACGGACGGCCGAGCAGCAGGCGGAAGATCAGCACTTCGGACAGCGGCAACGCCATGAACATCACGACGAACAGCACATAGAACCATGGCGTGCGCGGCAGCGCGGCGGCGACGTTGCTCCACCCGATCGCGCGGACCTTCAGCACCAGCCACGCCAGCACACCGACAAAGAACAACGCGCGGCAGACGCGGCCGAATATCTTTGCCGCAGGGGTTTCCGACCACGCATGCACGCGGGCGAACCGGTCGGCGAGGGTCACGCGAACACCCCGGCGGCGCGGGAATCGGCGACGAACGCCGTGAACGCGGCACGGGTGGCGGCATCGAGCCGGAAGCGCGAATGGCGCCACACCCCGCCGGGCAACAGGCGACGCAGCGCATATTCGATCGCGGCGGCGGGGGTATTGCGCACCCGGCGCTCGAAATGATCGCGCTCCCACGTATTCGACCCGTGGAACGCGCGGACGAACAGGCCGGGCGAGTCGAGCACGCCGATCGCCTCGCGCGGCCAGTGGTGCAGGAAATCGGTATCCTCGCCGCGCCGCTTTTCCGGGTAGCGCGCGGTCGGATCGGCCAGATGGACGATGCTGCCCGGCACGCCCGGCTCAAGCGTGCCAACGTAAGGGTGGTCGAACCATCCGGGCGCGTCGAGGTGCATCAATGTGCCGCGCAGCACGCACGCCCCCTTGCCCCCAGTGAGTACCGCCGCCTGCCTGGCGAGGCGTTCGGGGTGATACCAGTCGTCGTCGTCCCACTGGGCGACGATCGCCCCGGTCGCGCGGTCGAGCGAGCGATTTCGCAAGCGTCCCAATGTATTGTCGGGCGTCTTGGCCACCCGGTCGTAGATCAGCCGATCGGCGGGAATCGCGGCGAACAGCGGGGTATAGTCCTGCGTACCGTCGTCGACGACGACCAGTTCGCGGTTGCGCCATGTCTGCCTCAGGAAACAATCGACCGCCCGGCGCGCCAGCGCGGCCCGGTTCGCCGTCACCATCACGCAACTGATGCGCGCGCCATCGTCCGACCAGTTCATCGATCGCGCCTTAGGACGTGGTCCACGAAACGGCAATGGCTGGCGCCCTGCGGCCCACGCTGGTAGCCGGGGCGGCTGATGCGTATCATCTTCGTCCTGACCTATCCGACCCATCACGGCATCGCCGATCAGGGCGAATGGCTGCGCTGGGACAATCGCGACCGGCGGATGCCGGGCATCCTTGCCGAGCATGGGGTCGATGTCGAATTGTGGGGGCTGGCGCGCGAGCCGCTCGACACGCTGTCGGCGTTGCCGGGGGTCGCGCCCTATCCGATCCGGCTGTTCGCGCCGTCGAACCCGCAAGCCAAGACCCGCGACCAGTGGAGCGACACGATGGTCGCGGCGGCGAAGGCCGATCCGGCGGACCTGTTCGTGCTGATCGGCAGCAATGGCGGCGCGGGATATGAGCTGTTCGACCGGGTGCTACGGCCCGGGCGGCGTCGGTTCGCGCTCGTCATCGGCGGCGATTACTGGAGCCGGATCGTGCCGCATGCCGATCTGCTGTTCCCGGAGTCGGCGGTGCAGGAGTCGTTGCTGACCGCGCCGGGCTGGCGGTTCTGGCGGCGGGCGATCCCCGGCAGCGGCATGCAGCGGCTGCCCAAGACGATCGATACCGCCCGCTTCGCCCCCGTGGAGGCGGAGAAGCGGTACGACGTCATCGCGACGAGCCGCCTCACCCGCTACAAAAAGTTCGACGAGATCGCCGCGCTGGGTCGGCAGCACCGGGTGGCGGTGATCGGCGACGGGCCGCAGGCGGGCAAGCTCAAGGCGCGGTTTCCGTGGGTCGACTGGCTGGGGCATGTGCCGAACGGACAGGTGCCGGCGATGCTGGCGCAGGCGCGGCTGTTCTTCCACGCCGGGCGGCGCGACTATTTCCCGCGCGCGATCCCCGAGGCGATGGCGTGCGGCCTGCCCGTCGCGGCGTTCGACGACCGGATCGGGCCGGACGTGATCCCGCCCGCCTGTGGCCTGCTGGTGCGCGATGCCGATTATGCGGCGAAGGTCGCGGCGCTGCTCGCCGATCCGGGTGCGCTGGTGGCGATGGGCGCGGCGGCGCGGGCGCATGTCGTGGCGACGCACGGGGCGCGGTCGTCGGAGGCCGCGTGCGCGCGATTGATGGAGCTTTGCCGATGATGCGCTGGACCTTCGTCATCGCCTATTACAACGAGGCGGACTATCTGCCCGCGACGCTGGCCGCGCTGGCGGCGCAGGGGGTGCCGTTCCGGCTGGTGCTGGTCGACAACGCCTCGACCGATGGCTCAGACGCGATCGCGCGGAGCTTCGCGGCACCGGGGGTCGAGGTGGTGCATCTGCGCGAAGCACGGCCGGGCAAGATCCATGCGCTGGAGGCGGCGATGGCGCATCTGACCACCGAGTTCAGCGCGTTCGGCGATGCCGACACCTTCTATCCGCCGCACTATCTGGCCGAGGCGGAGCGGGCGTTCGATGCCGATCCGGCGGTGGTAGCGGTGATGGCGCTGGGGGTCGATGCGTCGGGGCAGCCGCTGCGCCGCGCGCTCTATTCGGGGGTCGTGACGCGGGTGCTGGCGAAGCAGACGCATACCGGCGGTTATGGCCAGGCGTTCCGTACGGCGGCGCTGGTGCAGGCGGGCGGCTTTTCGGAGAAACACTGGCCCTACGTCCTGCTCGACCACGAGATCATGCAGCGCGTCGCGAAGCTCGGCCGCGTCGTCTATCCCTATCGCTTCTGGGCGAAACCATCGCCGAGGCGGGCCGACCGCCGGCGGGTGCGCTGGACGCTGGCCGAGCGGGTGCTGTACCACCTGACGCCGTTCGCGGCGAAGGACTGGTATTTCTACCGGTTTCTCGGGCCACGATTGCAGGCGCGCGGGATCACGCATCTGAATTTGCGCGACAAGCCGTGGGAGGCGAAGTAGCACCATCCAAGGTATCGTAGAGATGCAGCATCGTGGTACTTCTCCCGACAAATCCGCCAGATCAGTATTGCGCGTGAATAAGCGTCTCCTCTTGATGCTACCACCTGCCATCGTGGTCATTGGGGCGGCGTGGATCGTCACAGCGGAAGTCCGCAATACGCCGAGCCGGAAAATCTACGCCGCATTACAGCAGATTATGATGCAATCCGAAACGGACATCGCCCGTCTTCCGATGGCGGTCACTGGACGAAGCGGCATTCGTGCTATCGCGATCGGCAGCGGAAATCCGCAAAGTCCGGTGGTGTGGATAGCGGTGCATGAAACCGACCCATCGGCGGCGGCGGGGATCTTTCGAATAGGCGACGTCGTCCGAAAAACGACGATCTGCCGGTCGCTTGCTCCGATGCTTCGTACCGAACGCCCCGCTCCCGCCGTCGCCCGGTATCTGGTACGGAATTGCCGTCGTTAGAAACCTGCGGTGGTCAGCAGACCACGTCGGCCAATTTCATCGTTCGGCTCTAAATACCCCGTCCGCCACGACGCGCAACGTCGCCCCGACCGCCGCCGCCGCACTCGCCAACTCACCGCCCGCGCGGGGGTCGTCGGCCGTGATTTCCACCACCGTCGCCCCGTCGCGCAGCGCCCGGGCCAGCCGGATGGCGGGCCACGGACAGCGCATGCCGCGGGCGTCGATGTGGATCACTTGCTGTGGTCGAACGGGTTCTTCGGGGCGCGCATGTTGATCCGCACCGGCACCGCGCCGAAGCCGAATTCCTTGCGCAGACTGTTGATGAGATAGCGTTTGTAGCTCTCGGGCAACTGGTCGACGCGGGTGCCGAACAGCACGAAGCTGGGCGGGCGCGACTTGTTCTGGGTGATGTAGCGCATCTTGACGCGCTTGCCGCCGGGTGCGGGTGGCGGATTGGCTTCGAGCGCGCGGTCGAACCAGCGGTTGAGCTGGCCGGTCGAAACGCGGCGGCTCCACGCCTCGCGCGTTTCGAACGCGACCTTCATCAGCATGTCGAGCCCCTTGCCGGTCGCCGCCGACACGGTGAGCAGCGGCACGCCCTTCGCCTGCGACAGTCCGTCCTCAAGCGCGCCCTTGACCCCGTTGAACAGCGACGAGGCATGTTCGGCCACGTCCCATTTGTTGAGCGCGATCACCAGCGCACGCCCTTCCTGCAACACGCGATCGGCGATCTTGATGTCCTGCAATTCAAGGCCGCGCGTCCCGTCGAGCAACAGCACGACGACCTCGGCGAAGTCGATCGCGTGGAGCGCATCGGCGACCGACAGCTTCTCCAGCTTTTCCTGCACGCGCGCCTTCTTGCGCATGCCGGCGGTGTCGATCAGCCGGACCGCCCGGCCATTGCCCTCGCCATCGGTCCATTCCCAATCGACCGCGATCGAATCGCGGGTGATACCCGCTTCCGGCCCGGTGATGAGCCGGTCCTGCCCGAGAAAGCGGTTGATGAGCGTCGACTTGCCCGCATTGGGACGGCCAACGATCGCCAGCTTGAGGACGGCGGTCTGCGGATCATACTCGCTCTCGTCCTCCTCCTCGACCTCTTCTTCCTCGCGTTCGATGTGCGGGCGCAGCGCGTCGAACAGGTCGGCAACGCCTTCGCCATGTTCGGCCGACATCTGCACCGGATCACCGAAGCCCAGCGCCAGCGATTCGATCACGCCGCTCTCGCCCGCGCGCCCTTCCGCCTTGTTGGCGACAAGGACGACGGTGCCGTTCGACGAGCGCAGCCACCGGGCGATCTCCTCGTCGAGCGGGGTGATGCCGGCGCGCGCGTCGATCATGAACAGCGCGACATCGGCCATTTCGACCGCCGCCTGCGTCTGCATCCGCATGCGCCCGGGCAGGGTCGCGGCATCCTCATCCTCGAACCCCGCGGTGTCGACGATGGTAAAGTCCAGCCCGAGCAGGCTCGCCTCGCCCTCGCGCCGGTCGCGGGTCACGCCCGGCTGATCGTCGACCAGCGCCAGCCGCTTGCCGACCAGCCGGTTAAACAGCGTCGACTTGCCGACATTGGGACGGCCGATGATGGCGACGACGGGGTTGGGCATGGGTGTTCCTGGGGTGCGCGGTATGCGCGGAGTGTAGGGAGTATGGGCCGGTGGGTCGAGGGGGTGTCCCGAAACCGTCATTCCGGCGAAAGCCGGAATCCATGGATGGGGTGACGGCATCGCATGATCGATACCACCCGACACAATGGATTCCGGCCTTCGCCGGAATGACGGTTGGGGAAGAGGGGCGGAATTACTTCCAGGCGGTGAGCTGCCCCGCGTCGTCGAGCAGGTACAGCATGCCGTTGGCGACGATCGGCGACAGGGTATAGCCGGCCTTCGACCGGGTTTCCTGCGTCGTCGTGATGTTGCCGTCGGCGGTCGAGGCGGACACCAACTGCCCTTCGGTATTGACGAGGAGCAGGCGGTTGCCCGCGAGGATCGGACCGACCCAGCCGATGGGTCCCTTACGCTTCTTCACGTTGCGGAAGCCCGGCAGTTGCTGGACCCAGCGCAGCTTGCCGCTGCCGCGCGAGATGCACAGCAGGCGCGCGTCGTCGGTAACGACGAAGATCCATTCGCCCGCGACCCATGGCGTCGAGATGCCCGCCAGATTCTGTTCCCACAGCCGCTGGCCCGAAGTGAGTTCAAGCGCGACCATGCGCCCGCCCTGCCCGACCGCATAGACCCGGCCGTTGTCGATCACCGGTTCGGCATCGATGTCGGCCAGCGCCGACACCGAGGTCGACGCCGAGGTGCGCGACAGGCTGTCGGCCCAGACCGAACGGCCGTTTTCGTAGCGATAGGCGTTCAGTTCGCCCGACGAGAAACCGGCGACCACCGTGCCCTGCGCCGAAGCCGGCGCGGCGACGCCGAACACGCCCTGCGCTTCAAGGCTGCCCGACTGGGTCCACACGACCTTGCCGTCGGCCTGATCGAGCGCGAAAAGCTGGTTGTCCTGGCTGACGACATAGACCTGCGCATTGGCCAGCGTCGGGGCGCCACGCAGCGGGCCGCCGGGCTTGGCGCGCCACACTTCCTTGCCGTCGGCGGCGTTGAACGCCACCACGTCGCCCAGGCCATCGCTGGCGAACACGCGCTCACCCTCGGCGCTGACGCCGCCGCCGAAGCGGGCGCGCGGGTTCTCGTCACCCTTGACGGTCTGCGCGGTCCAGAGCTGCGCACCGGTGTCGGCCGCCATCGCGGTGACGACGCCCTCGACATCGATCACGTACAGCTTGCCGTTATCGACCACCGGGGCGGCGGCGAGGCGCGTGCGGGTGTTGCCACCGGCGATGCGCGCCGACCACGCCTGGCGCAGCGTATCGCCCAGCGCCAGATGGCCCATCGACTTCGACGCGCTGCCGCCCGGCTGCGCCCAGCCGGCGTTGGTGGTGGCGAGCGGCAGGACGACCTGCAACTCGGCGAGCGTGGGATCGGCGACCGCGAGTTCCTCCGACGCGAGGATCGGCACGCGCTGGCCGACGATCGGAGTCTTGGGGCCGCCGCCGCCCTTGAACACGCCGCATCCACCGAGCAGCGCGAGCGCGGCGACCGCTGCCGAAAGTTTCAGGTGCTTCTTCATGGAAACGGTATCCGCGTTCAAAAGGAAGGATCAGCGCGCCGCAGCGGGCGTGGGAGCAGCATCGACGCCGAGCGACCCGGCCATCTGCACCGCACGGGCACGGATGGTTTCGGGCACGCTTTCGGTCTGCGCGATCAGGCGATAGGTCTGCCCGGCCTGCTGCGGCTTGTCGAGGCGAAGATAGGCGATCGCCACCATCTCGCCCGCGCTGCCAAGCCACGGGCTATCCTTGTCGGCCAGGCCGCGCAGCCGGTCGATCACCGCCTGCGGCGCAAGGCCGTCATATTCGACCGCCGTCTGGCGGACCAGCGCGAGATCGCGGAACGGCTGCGCCAGCGAGTCGTCGGCGGCGACCTTGGCGAAGGCGGCGGCAGCGCCCTTGCGATCGTCCTTGCCGAGCAGGAGGTCGGCCTGCGTTAGCAGCGCGGTGGCGCGCACCGCATCCCGATCCGACGTGGTCAGCGCCTGTACCGCCGCCGTCGCCTGCGCGCTGCGGCCCGCCGCGACATCATCGAGCGCGACCGCCAGCTTTTCGCCCTGTTCGCCCGCCACCGTGTTGCGGTGATGCTGCCACCACGTCCAGCCGCCGAACGCGACGAGCGCCAGCAGGACCGCACCGATGATCCACAGACCATAGCGCCGGCCGATATGCGACATCTGCTCGCGACGCAGTTCGTCGTCCACTTCGCGAATGAAGGCGTCGTTGTTCTGCGGGGTCAGCGCCAAGGGGAAAGCTCCGGGGGTTCAGTCAAGCGGGCTCCTTTAACCGACGCCCGGCCGAAACGAAAGCGGTTGGTCGCGGGGGAAGTTGTTTGAAAACTTGCGAAGGCGCAAGTTTCCGGACCCACCCGGCCACCCATCAAGGATACGCTGTGGGTGGCCGGGTGGGGGAGCGGGCCGGTGCCGCAAAACGCGCTTCGGCGCGTTTTCAAAAAACCTCTCAACCCTTGGGCGGATAGAGCTGCGCCGCGCCGGGAAAGGCCCGCGACCGGACATCACCGGCATAGGCATCGACCGCGGCGGAAATACGGCCGGCAATATCGCCATAGGTCTTCACGAAGCGCGGCGTCCGCTCGAACAGACCGAGCATGTCCTCGGCCACCAGCACCTGCCCGTCGCATTGGGCCGATGCGCCGATGCCGATGGTGGGACAGGCGATGCGATTGGTGATGTCGATGGCGATCGGTTCGACCACGCCTTCGATCACCACCGCGAACGCGCCGGCCTCGGCGACCGCCGTCGCGTCGGCGACGATCTTGGCGGCCTCCTCGGGGCTGCGGCCGCGCGCGCCATAGCCGCCCAACTGGTTCACCGCCTGCGGGGTCAGGCCGACATGGCCCATGACGGGGATACCCCGCTGCGACAGGAACGCGACCGTTTCGGCCATCGCCGTGCCGCCCTCCAGCTTCACCGCCGCCGCGCCGGTCGCCTTCAGGAGCATCGCCGCGCTTTCAAACGCTTGGGCGGGGCTCGCTTCGTAGCTGCCGAACGGCATGTCGATGACGACCAGCGCGTGATAGCTGCCGCGCACCACCGCCGCGCCATGCGCCGCCATCATGTCGAGCGTGACCGGCACGGTCGACGGCAGGCCATAGATCACCTGCCCCAGACTGTCGCCGACCAGCAGCATGTCGCATTGCGCATCCAGCAACTGCGCCATCCGCACGGTATAGGAGGTCAGCATCACCAGCGGGGTCTTGCCCTTGGCGGCGCGGATCGCGGGGATGGTCAGCCGCTTGGCCGGGACCGGAGTGGGCGTCGCGCGGCTGGTGGCGGTGTCGATGGTGAAGGTCGTGGACATGCCCGCGCTTTAGCGGAGCGCGATCAGCGAAGCCACCCGCGCACGATGCCATGCCGCGCCAGCGCCAGTTGGGCGAGCGCGATGGCGAAGATCACCAGCGGAAACGGCAGGGTGGCGCCGGCCCCCTTGACCGCGATCAGATCGGTCGCGGCGAACACCCACGCGAACTGCACCGCCACCGCCAGCAGCGACACCGCGAACGCCGCCGCCGCCTGTCGCCGCCGCGCGAGGAGCAGCAGCGCGCCGATCAGCCCGCCCCAGGTCGCGGCGGCATAAATCCAGTCGAACCAGCCCGGCCGCACCAGATACATCCGCCGGTCATAATCGGGCAGCGCCGCCAGCGCCGCGTCGCTCATCATCGCATGGCTGTAGAAGGCGAAAATCCCGGCAAGGCCCCACAGGACCAGTAACAGCCCGACGAACCGGAACCAAGGTGGCGTACGTCGACCGATCGCTGACGGCATATGCTTCCCCCAAAGCATGATTCGATGCGGGAGCGTAACGGGTCCGTCGGCGCCGGCCAATCGCTCTTTTGAATCAGGCGGCGAACCGCGCCGCATAGCGATCGGCCTTGAACCCGATCTCGATCCCCGCCCCGTCGACCAGCACCGGACGACGGATCATCGACGGCTGGTCGAGCATCAGGTCGATCGCGCGCGCGGCATCGAGATCGGCACGTGCGGCTTCGGGCAGCTTGCGGAACGTCGTGCCGCTACGGTTGAGCAACGCTTCCCACCCGAGCGCCGCGACCCAGGTTTCGAGCAACGCCCGGTCGATGCCGGCCTTCTTATAGTCGTGGAATTGATAGGCGACGCCGTGCGCGTCGAGCCACGACCGCGCCTTCCTGATCGTATCGCAGTTGGGGATGCCGTACATCGTCAGTGTCATCGATCACCTTTATCGTCGGACAGAGCGCGTCAAAATCCCAAGGTCGCGACCGGGATAGCTCGACCCTGCCCAAGAACCGGGATCGATGGTATCCCGGCAGCATGATGGCGACAAACCGGATGTACGGCTGGCTTCTGGCGTCGATGCTGGTGCTTCCGGGCGGGTGTCAGCAATCCGGCCCTCCCTCGACGCCGCTGTTCGCCGGTATCGAAGGAATGGCATATCGCCGAGGCGAAGCAATGATCCGCGACCGGATCGAGGCGCGACAGATGCGGGGAAGCCCGGAACGCGCGCTGATCGCCTATCTCGAGACGCAAGGACTACAGATCGACCCGAACCGGAAAAGCGCCTCGGTCAAATTCGGCGGCCCCCTCTGCGGCAGCCGGGTCCGCATCGACTGGGAAACGGAACGTACCGGCGAGATCGCCACGATGTTCGTGCTGTACGCCGATACGGGGTGCCTCTAACGAATCGGCATTCGACCATTCCAGTGCGACGCCTGATCGAAAATCCTGCCTTTCGTCGTCACCCCGGACTTGTTCCGGGGTCCACCTGGCCGCGTACGCTGTCGATCATTCTTCGGGCTGCATCGATCGCTGCGCCGTGGACCCCGGAACGAGTCCGGGGTGACGATGCGGTCGTGAATATCGACTGGGCCTAAAGATTCACCCGTAGCCGGCGCCTCATGCCGGCTCACGCCGCCGATCGATAGCGCCGGACGGGCGGGGCCATCTGGACCACCGCCGGTTCCATCGCCAGCCGGAAGCGGGCGACGTGGCGGGCGAGCGCTTCGGCTTCGGCGGCAAGGCTGCGGGCGGCGGCGGTGCTTTCCTCGACCATCGCCGCATTCTGCTGCGTGACCGAATCCATCTCGTTGACCGCCGTGTTGACCTGTTGCAGCCCCAGCGCCTGCTGGTCCGCGCCCGCCGCGATCCGGCCGACCAGATCGCCGATCTCGACGACGCGGGTCACGATCCGGTCGAGCGCGCGGCCGGTTTCGCCGACCAGCGCGACGCCGCTTTCGACCTGCGTGCCGCTCGACTGGATGCGGGCCTTCACGTCGCGCGCGGCATCGGCCGAACGCTGCGCCAGCGCGCGGACTTCGGAGGCGACCACCGCGAAGCCACGCCCGGCGTCGCCGGCGCGCGCCGCCTCTACCCCGGCGTTGAGCGCCAGCAGATTGGTCTGGAACGCGATCCCGTCGATCACCGAGATGATCTGCGAAATCTCGTCGGACGACCGCTTGATCCGGCCCATCGCCTCCACCGCGTCGCGGACGATCCTGCCGCCCGCCTCGGCATCGGCGCGGGTGGCGGCCATCGTCTCGTTGGCCTGCAACGCGCCGGCGGCGGTCTGGCGGACGGTCATGGTGATCTCGTCCATCGCCGCCGCCGTTTCCTCCAGCGACGCCGCCTGATGTTCGGTGCGGCGCGACAGGTCGTCGGACGCGCCGCTGATCTCGGTCGCGCCGGTGCGGATGCTGCCCGCCGAATGCGACACCGCCTGCATCGCATCGCCGACCGCGACCATCGCCTGGTTGAAATCGGTGCGGATCTTGGCGAACGCGCCGGTGAATTCGGCATCGATCCGCGCGGTCAGATCGCCCTTCGCCAGCGCGTCGAGCCCCTGCCCGACCTCGGCGACGACCTGCTGCTGCTCGGCCTCGCGTTCGCGCGCCACGATCGCGGCGTCGCGGAACACCTGCAGCGCGTCGGACATCTCGCCGATCTCGTCGTGCCGGCCGATGCCGGGGATCGCCGCATCGGTATCGCCGACCGCCAGCCCGCGCATCCGGGCGGCAAGCGCCTCGACCGGTTTGGAGATCGACCGGCCGATCGCCTGCGAGAACAGCCCGACGGCCACCAGCACGATCAGCGCCAGCCCGCTGAGAATCGCCGCCGAACGCCACACCGCCGCATCGATCCGGTCGATATAGACGCCCGATCCGATCACCCAGCCCCATGGCGCGAAGCCCATGACGTACGACAATTTGGGCTGCGGCACCGGTTCACCCGGCTTAGTCCATTGATATTCGAGGAAACCGGCACCCTTGTCGCGCACGATCTGCGCCATCTGCACAAAATGCGCCTTGCCGGAGGCATCGCGGTTGTTGGTCAGGTCGGTGCCGTTCAGTTCCGGCTTGATCGGGTGCATCAACATGCGGGGGTGCATGTCGTTGACCCAGAAATAATCCTTGTCGCCATAGCGCAGCGAGCCGAGCGTCGAAAGCGCGGCCTTTTGCGCATCGGCGCGGCTCATCCGCCCGGCGACTTCCTCGTCATGATAATGTTCCACCACGGCGCGCGCGGTTTCGACGACCTGTTGCGTGCTGCGCTCAATATCGTCGTGCATCGTTGCGGAAAGGCGGAACAGACTGATACACAGCAGCGCGACCAGCCCCAGCGCCGCCACGACGCCGATAAGGTTGATACGGCCGCGAACCTTGAATTTCATGGTAGCCCTCCCCTGTCGCCGAGGATGGTGAGGCGTATTGCTGAATATATTATTTAAGCCTCGCCGATCCGACTCCCCGCGCGGCGCCATGCCGCGTCGATCGGCCCTTGACGACTCCGCGTCCCGGCAATAGCCTTTGCGAATGAGTATCAATAGCGAGGCTTCATGTACGATCTGATCGACCGCCCGCTGGCCGCCCTGCCGCCCGGCGACCGTTTTCTGGTACGCGCGATCCGCCTGTGGGTGGCGGCACGAACCGCGTGCCAGCATCCGCAGGCGATGCTGGCCGCACGCTTCGCGCAGGCCGGCGCGCTGGAGGCGCTCGCCGATTTCGACACATGGATGACGCAGCTTTCCACCCACGCCCGCGTGCCGATCCAGATCAACTGTAAATGCGGGCTTGTGACCGACGATGAATCGGTTCTCTTGACCTTGGCGCGCGATCTCGTAACGGGGCGCGATGCGAAGGCACGGACCACGCTTTCGCTGCTGGTCGCCGATCGGGCGATCGCACCCACTTTTTGCGCGCTGGCCCGCACGGCGGCGATGCTCGGCCAGGTCGGGCTTCCCCCGGGCTCCAGCGTCAGGACGTAAGGATTATCGATGAGCGACCGCACCGCCGTAACCCACGGCCTCGAACCGACCAACGCGCTGAGCGTCGAGCGCGTGCGTTCGGTGCGTCACTGGAACGAGCATCTCTTCAGCTTCACCATCACCCGCCCGGCGAGCTTCCGCTTCCGCTCGGGCGAATTCGTGATGATCGGCCTGCCCGGCGACAACGGCAAGCCGCTGCTGCGCGCCTATTCGATCGCCAGCCCGGCCTATGCCGAGGAACTGGAGTTCCTGTCGATCAAGGTGCAGGACGGCCCGCTCACGTCGAAGCTGCAACAGATCGTGCCGGGCGACGAAATCTACCTCGGCAAGAAGCCGACCGGCACGCTCGTCACCGATGCGCTCAAGCCCGGCAGCCGGTTGTTCATGCTGTCGACCGGCACCGGCCTCGCCCCGTTCCTCAGCCTCATCCGCGATCCCGACGTGTACGAGATGTATGAATCGATCGTCGTGGTCCATTCGGTCCGCCGGGTCAGCGATCTCGCCTTCCGCACCACGCTGGAGGCGAACCTCGCCGGCGATCCGCTGGTCGAGGATCAGGCGGCGCAGCAGTTCACCTATGTCCCCACGGTAACGCGCGAGCCGTTCCACACCACCGGCCGCATCGACGCGCTGGTCGACAACGGCACGCTGTTCTCGTCGCGGATCGGCGGCGCGCAGGCGTTCGACCCGGCGACCGACCGGATCATGCTGTGCGGATCGACCGAGATGATCCGCGACTTCTCGGTCTATCTGGAGGGTCAGGGGTTCGAGGAAGGATCGAACGCCAAGCCCGGCGACTATGTGATCGAGCGCGCGTTCGTCGGGTAGGTTGCGGCAGAGTTCACCTGATCGGCATTCGTTCGGAACGCCCGCATAATGGCCCCCCTCCCTGACAAGGGAGGGGCTGGGGGTGGGTCGGCCCGTGAGGAAGGGTGCGCGTTCCACAACCGGCCGACCCACCCCCGACCTCTCCCTTGTCAGGGAGGGGAGAAGGCGAAAACCTCGTCAAAGGTCAATCCGGCCAGGATGACGGGTTCGGCGCGAGGGCGGATCGCTCCGATCTGCCCTCAATAGCTGACCCGCACCGTGCCCAGCACCGTGCGCGGCGCGTTAAAATATCCCTGATCGAAATTGAGCGCGGTCAGCGCCTTGGCATTGTTGATGTTGCGGACATTGGCGCTGAGCGCCACGCGCGGCGTCAGGTCGTACCGGGCCATCAGGTCGAGCGTCGCATAGCCACCTTCCGCGATGCGCACCGGCTGTCCGGTCGTCGCGGTGACACCGGGTTCGAGGTACATGCTGCCCTGATACTGGCCTGACGCGCCGACCTTGAGGTCGGGCAGCATCGTCGGCGACCAGACGATGTTGAGCCGCGCGGTGGTGCGCGGCACGAAGGTCCGCACCGGCCGGTCGTCGGTGCCGCGAATGCGCATCGCGGTGAAACCGCCGGTCGCCTGTAGTCCGGGCGCGAGCTGTCCGCTCATCTCCAGCTCGATACCCTGCGAGGTCGCGTCGACGCCGCGATACAGCGTCTGGCCGATCGTCGCATCGAAGCCGGCGGCCTCCGCCGTATTCTTCTGCCGCGCCTGGAACAGCGCGACGCTGGCGTTCAGCTTGCCCGCGAGCCACTCGCCCTTCAGCCCGGCCTCCAGATTGTCGCCCTCGATCGGGTCGAGCAGGCGGCGCTGCGCATCGACCTGCGTCTGCGGGTTGAAGATCGTCGCGAAGCTCGCATAGGCGCTGATGCTGCCGGTCAGGTCGAGCGTCGCGCCGACGAACGGCAGGAAGCGCGACCGGTCATAGTCGGTCGGCGCGCCATAGGACACGCCCTCACTGAACGCGCGGGTGGCGTTGGCGCCGACCATCACCTTCAGCGCATCGGCCGGGTTGAGGCGGACGAGGCCGTACACCGTCTCGCGCCGGCTGTGCGTGTCGAGGCTGCGGTCGAACGCGGGGAAGTTGGGATAGGGGAATGACCCGTCGAACCCGCCGAACAACGGCAGCGAGACGCCGATCGCCGCCCCGTCATAGGCCGAGTCCTGCGTATAGCGCTGCGCCGACCGGTTCACGCCGAACATCACGTCATGCGCGCGCCCGAACAGCGACACGGTGCCGGCGAGGTTCGCGTCAATCAGCAGGTTGCGCGCGGTGCTGCGGAAACGGCCGGGATAGCTGACGATGCCAAGGCCGGTCGCGCGGTCGGGCGCGGCGTTCACTTCACCGGGCAGTTGTTCGCCATAGACATAGAACAGGCTGTCGTCCTCGTCGATCGCGCGGCGCTGCACGGTCAGCTTCGCGGTCCAGTCGCCGAAGCGGTGGGTCACGTCGCCGAAAATCTGCCGGTCGGTCACGTCGAAGCTCGACCAGTCGGGCGAACTGTTGGCCGATCGCGCATAGTCGATGCGGCTGCCGTCGCTGTAATACAGTGGCAGCGCGCCCCACATCGCCGCGCGGCTCTTGTGGTTCTGATGGCCATAGCCGAGGTTGACGACGGTATCGGGGCCGAGATCAGCCTCGACCGTACCATAGCCGGTCCAGCGCCGCAGACCGTAGCGATCGAGATAGCTGTCGGTATCGAAATACGATCCGACCGCACGGGCGCGGACCGATCCGTTGGCGGTCAGCGGAACGCTGACGTCGCCGTCGAGGCGGAAATGATCGAACGAGCCATATTGGACGCTGGCCGATGCGGCGGCATCGCGGGTCGGGCGCTTGCGGATGAAGTTGATGACCGCCGACGGATTGCCGGTCGACGACAACAGTCCCGGCGCGCCGCGCACTACCTCGATCCGGTCGTACAGCGCGGTATCGACCGATCCGTTCTGGATCTGGAACGGAAACGGCAGGCCGACGCCGTCGATCTGGAACGTCTGGATGTCGAAGCCGCGCGCCGAATAATAGAAGCGGTCGGTTTCCTGCGCCTGCACGTTGACGCCGGGCACCGTCGCCAGCAGCGCGTTGACGTCGTTGAGCTGGAAATCCTCGATCTGCGCGCGGGTCACGACGCTGACCGATTGCGGCGTCTCGCGCAGGCTGAGCGGCAGGCGGGTCGCGGTCGTCTGCGCCTTTACCGCATAGTCGTCGCTGCCCTCGGTCTGCTCGCCGGTAACCACGATCTCATCGCCACGCTGCGGATCGGGAGCGACGGTGGCGGGATCGGACGTGGCGGCGGCTGCGACGAGCAGGGCGACGAAGGCGGACATGCGATTTCCTTGAGCGGTTTCGCACCGGGTACGCGCGGCCTATCGCTTTTGCAAGTGACTATCAGTAGCCGTTAGGAACCGTCCTAGAACGACGACATCCTGCCGTTCCAGCCCCAGTTTCCGATAGAAGCCAAGCGCCGCGTCATTGCCGCCACGCACCATCAACTGGACCTTGGGAATGCCCGCCGCGATCAGCCACGCCTCGGCAGCGGCCATCAGCATGCCGCCAATGCCCTGCCCCCGCCGCTCGGGCACGACCGCGAGATAATAGACCCAGCCGCGATGGCCGTCCTGCCCGACCATGGCGCTGCCGATGATCGCAGCGTCGATCCGCGCGAGCAGGATCGTCGCGTTCCCGGCCATCAGCGCGCGGTCGAAATCGGTGTGCGGATCGTTCCACGGCCGGGTCAGCCCGCAGGCCTGCCACAATGCCACCACCGCTGCGGCATCGGCGGCACCCGCCGCGTCGATCAGCGGGCCAGACAGACGCTGCCCGCCCATAGTTCGGTGACACTGTCCTTCGCGTCATACAGTCCCGACAGGCCGCCGCTGCTGAACTCGCGGCCAAGGCTGGTATCCTCGACCGGTGCATCGATCACCGCTTCGACGTCGGCGCGCTTCGATCCGATGCCGACCCCGGCCATCGTCGTCAGCCCGCGTCCGCGCGCCGCCCAGCCGACGAACCGGCCGTCCTGGAAATACAGGTGGATGCGCGGATAGCTGGCGATGTCGAGCGGCCCTTCGCCGCAATCGGTGTTGCGCGAGCGTTCGGGCAGCGCCTGCATCGCCGCCTCGGCGACGCGCAGGACGATCTCGGCGGGGGTGCCGAAGCCGATCTGGCGACTGCTGGCCCCGGCCACCGTCTGGATGCCGTCGGGTGCGAGGTTGAGTGCCACCGCGTTGCGCGCGGCGGCCTCGGCACCGGCGGGGGCGTCGCAGCGTACGCGACGGGCATTGCCATCGACCCCGGTCAGGTCGAGCGCGCCGCCCTCTGCCAGCGCCAGCCGATAGCGGCGCTGCGCGGTGATCCCCGACCGGTCGGCGACCACATCGACATCGACGGCGCCAGCCTCGGCGGCGGTGATCGATTGGGCGGGATAGTCGGTGCCGGCGATCGTCAGCGTGTCGGCGGCGATCGCCAGCCGTTGCTCGCCCGGAGCGACCGCGCGACACGATGCGGCATCGCTGTCCCAGCTTCCGACGAAGCGCGTCGGGATGGCGGTGAGCGCTTCGGGCGTCGGCGAGGCGATCGGCGCGGGTTGTTCGACTTCCCCAGCGGTGTTGGTCGCGGCCGGTTGCGGGTCCTGACTACAAGCGGCGACCGCCATCGCCGCGCCCATGATCCACCACCGCATCGTCGCCTCCATCGTCGCCTGTCGCGCTATGTGCCCAAAATCGCCGGTTGGCGAAAGTACACCCGCCGCGCGCGTGGCACCGGTCAGCCGGCCGGGACGATGACCGGCGGCGCGCCGAGCGAGGCGTAATAGTCCTTCGCCGGCAGTTCGATCACCGTCACCCGCCCGATATTCGCCGCTTCGAGCGACTGGCTGAACGACCGCGGCTTCTTCATCAGCTTCTTGTCCTCGACGACGGTCAGACCGGCGCGGCGCGCCGCCTCCGCGACGAAATGGACGCAGTTGCGGCGGTTGAGGTTATAGTGCGAATCGCCGCCCGGCCCCCATTCGGCCACCAGCGAGCGGATCGCGGCATATTGCGGATCGCTCAGCACGACCGAGAAATGCGCGTTGCTGCCCGCGATATATTTCGGCTTCGGCCGGTCGATCATCCCGCCGACCGTGCCCATCAATATCGCCGGCGTCAGCGCCTTGGCGGTGAAGCCATAGCTTTCGGCGATCGCCGGACCGCCACTGTCGGGGGTGCCGGCGAGCGTGAAAAAGGCATGCGGGAAATTCTGGCCGAATTCCTGCGACCAGAAGGTTATGGTCACCGCCGCCTGCGCGGGCACGATCCCGCCGAGCACCAGCAGCAGCGCGGCGCACCACCGCATCATTCCACGTATCGACCGGGCCATCATCATATCCCGCAGATACCGAAAACGGCGCGCCGACACCAGTCGACACGCCGTTCTCATCGGTTTGGGACTGCTCAGTCCTGCTGCGCCGCGCGCTTTGCCTCGGCTTCGGCGTCATAGCCCGACGATGGCGCCGGCCCGCCCAGATGCGACGGCTGGCTGATCGATACCGGATCCGACGCATCCATCGTCTCGTCCAGACCCTCGTCCAGCCGTGCGTCGTGATCGTTCGGCTGGTCCTCGACACGGTCGTTGATCGCAGCATCCTCGCCGGCGTCGCCGCGCGCGGGCACGCCTGCGTCCTGCTCGCTGCCATCGGGTGCGACGGCGAGCGAATCCATCGCGTTGTCGTCGAATGCCTTGTTGTCGCTATCCATCATCCCTCACTCCTTCATGCCACTAACGACGGCGGGAGCGGCGCGTTCCGTGCATGAAAAAGGGCCGGACAGTCTCCCGTCCGGCCCCTTGGCGTGTCGGTTGATGTGGATCAGTCGCGGTTGCCGCCCATGAACGACAGCAGGAACTGGAACATGTTCACGAAGTCGAGATACAGCGACAGCGCGCCGAGGATTACGGCCTTGCCCGCGAAATCGGTGCCGGCGACCTGATAATACATGTTCTTGATCCGCTGCGTGTCATAGGCGGTCAGACCGGCGAACAGCAGCACGCCGACGCCGCTGATGACGAGGCTGAGCATGCCCGACTGGAAGAACAGGTTCAGCAACGACGCCACGATCAGGCCGACGACACCCATGATAAGGAACGTACCGAAACCGGTCAGGTCCTTCTTGGTGGTGTAGCCGTACAGGCTGAGCGCAAGGAACGCGGCGGTGGTCGAGAAGAACGTCAGCGCGATCGACCCGCCGGTGTAGCGCAGGAAGATCGTCGACATCGACAGACCCATCACCGCCGCAAAGGCCCAGAACAGCCCCTGCGCCGCCGTGGTCGACAGGCGGTTGATCCCGAAGCTCATCACCATCACGAAGATCAGCGGCGAGAACATGATGAGATATTTCAGCGGCCCCGGTTGCAGGAACACCGCCGCCGCCGGCGAGCTTGCACCACCCCAGGAAAACAGCAGCGCCACGATGCCGGTCAGCAGCACGCCCGAGGCCATGTAATTGTACACGGACAACATGTAGGACCGCAGCCCTTCGTCGCGCGCCATGTCACGGGTGCGCGTACGGGTGATCGGTGCGGCCGTCGTCCGGGGATCGGACCAGTTCGCCATTGGTAACTCCTATCGCCGACACAGACGTCGGATGGTGGAAATATCGCGCCGCGAGGCATCAATTTCAAGGCAAACGCAAGAAGCAACACTTTGTTACGCACCCGGGAGATTTCACGATGCACCGCCTGTTCGTCGCCCTCCGCCCGCCGCCCGCCATGCGCGACCGGCTGCTCGCCATCATGGACGGCGTCGATGCCGCGCGCTGGCAGGACGATGCGCAGCTTCATCTGACGCTGCGCTACATCGGCAAGGTCGAACGTCCGGTCGCCGAGGACATCGCCACCGCGCTGCAATCGGTCCATGGCCCCGCGCCGATGCTGGCGCTGGACGGCGTCGGCCAGTTCGCGCAGCGCCATGCCGGGCGCGCTTTATGGGCCGGGGTGACGCCGCACGACACGGTCGGCGCGCTCCACCGCAAGATCGATCGTGCGCTGACGACGCTCGGCCTTCCCCCCGAGGGGCGGGCGTATCTGCCGCATATGACCATCGCCCGGCTGAACGCCTCGACCGGTCCGGTCGACGGCTTCCTGCACCGCCACGCCAGCCTATCGTCGTCGCCCGAGCGGTTCGACCAGTTCACGCTGTACGAAAGCCATCTTAGCCATGACGGCGCATGGTATGAACCGATCGCACGCTACCCGCTCGACTGACGCCCGGTACATCTGCGCGAAAGGTTTGGAAGACATTGCAAATGCTCGGCAAGTGCTGACCGGTTCGGTTCGTCGCCGGACAATCTCTTCCTGTCGTTTCGTTCATGAAACTGTCAGGGGATCGCTGCGTTAAGCGATCCAGCACTGATGTTGATGAAAGGACTTGTTCCATGCGTAATATCCTGATGGCAATCGCCGCGGCTTCGTTGCTGGCACCGGTCGGCGCGACCTTTTCCGACAACACGCCGTCGATCGGCACGCAAAAGGCCGAAGCGCAGCGCCGCTCGCGCTATCGCGAATGGCGCGGTCGTGACGGTCGCCGTTATTGCCGCAAGCCGAACGGAACGACCGGCTTGGTCGTCGGCGGCGTCGCCGGCGCGCTGGTCGGCCGCACGGTCGACACGCGCGGCGACCGCACGCTCGGCACGCTGATCGGCGGTGCCGCAGGCGCGCTGGCGGGTCGCGAGATCGAACGCGGCGGCAGCCGTGGCCGTTGCCGTTGAACCATCCACGATCTGACGTATTCTGAGGGGTGGGTCCGGCGACGGGCCCGCCCCTTTTTCATGACAAAGGTTCCCCCGCATGATCCGCAGCGCTTCCGCCCGGTACGAAGGTCTTGGCAAGGACGGCAAAGGCCATGTCTCCACCCAGTCGGGTGTGCTGGCCGACCAGCAATATGGCTTCAACACCCGGTTCGAGGACGGCAAGGGCACCAACCCCGAGGAACTGATCGCCGCCGCCCATGCGAGCTGCTTCACCATGGCGCTGAGCTTCGCGCTCGCCGGTGCCGGCTATAGCGACGGCACGCTGGAGACGACCGCCAAGGTGTCGCTCGACAAGGATGGCGACGGGTTCAAGGTGACGAAGTCGGCGCTGATGCTGAAGGCGAAGGTGCCGGGGATCGAACCGGCGAAGTTCGAGGAGATCGCCGCCGGTGCGAAGGCCGGTTGCCCGATCTCGAAGCTGCTGAACGCCGAGATCACGCTCGACCACACGCTGGAAGGCTGATTCGGGTGCCGGCCGGTATCCTTTGGGATGCCGGCCGGTTCGCGACGATTGGTTCACATTTTCGCGCTATCGTCCCCGGCAATGTTGCGCGTCCTTACCCTCGCCACCCTGTTCCCCGATGCGACCCGCCCCAATTTCGGGGTGTTCGTCGAGCGTCAGACGCTGGGGCTGGCCGGCTTGAGCGATGTCGAGGTGCGGGTGATCGCGCCGGTCGGACTGCCGCCGTTTCCGGCATCGATCGCCGCCCGCTATCGTGCCTTGTCCGCCCTGCCCGCTGCCGAGACGTGGAAGGGCCTGAGCGTCGAGCGGCCACGCTTCGTCAACCTGCCGCTGACCGGCGGGCGGTTTCATGCCCCCCTGCTCGCCCGTCGCCTGCGCCCGTTGCTCACACGCATCCGAACGCAATTCGCGTTCGATGTGATCGACGCCGAATTCTTCTTTCCCGATGGTCCGGCCGCTATTGCGCTGGGCAAGGCGTTCGGCGTGCCGGTGTCGATCAAGGCGCGCGGTGCCGACATCCATCACTGGGGCCATGCGTCGGCCACGGCGGCGCAGGTTCGCGCCGCCGGACAGGCGGCGGACGGGCTGCTCGCGGTATCGCGGTCGATGGCCGACGACATCCTTGCGACCGGAATCGATCGCCCGGTGCGGGTGCATCGCACCGGCATCGATCGGACGCGCTTCGGCAGCGTCGATCGCGCCGTCGCCCGCGCGCGGCTGGGCATCGCCGCGCCGCTGGTGGTGTCGCTCGGCGCGCTGATCGCGCGCAAGGGGCACCGGATCGTGCTCGATGCGGTCGCGGCGTTGCCCGGCGTCCATCTGTGGATCGTCGGCGGCGGGCCGGACCGGGCGGCGCTGGCGGCGCGGATCGCCGATCTCGGCATCGGCGATCGGGTGCGGCTGTGCGGATCGCTGCCGCATGACGATCTGCCCGACCTGCTCGCCGCCGCGGATGTGATGGCGCTGGCGTCGTCGTCGGAGGGCCTCGCCAATGCGTGGGTCGAGGCGCTGGCGTCGGGCACGCCGATCGTCATCCCCGATGCGGGCGCCGCGCGCGAGGTCGTCACCACCCGCGCCGCCGGGCGGATCGCCACGCGCGACTCGGCCGCCTTCGCCCAGGCCATTGCCGCCGTGCTGTCGCAGGCCGCCGATCCGGTCGCGACCAGGGCGACCGTCGATGCCTATAGCTGGGAACGCAACGCCCGCGAACTGCGCGATCACCTGGGCGCGCTGGTGAACCGTTACAGCGGGTAGATCGCCGCCGCGATCCAGCGGCCCTCGTCGCGCAACACGCCCCACGCACGGGCGGCGGCGCGGCTGTCCATCGCCTCGATGCCGAGGCCGCGCGCATCGAGCGCGCGGACGAACGCGCGCGACGGCTGGCGCAACGTCGCGCCCGTGCCGAGCAGCAGGAATTCGGGCGCGGGCTGGATGTCGAGGATCGCCGCCAGCGCCGCCACGTCGAGCGCCTCGAACGCCGGCGGCTCCCAGCCCTCGGCGCGTTTCGGCGTCAGCAGCAGCGCCGGGTAGATGCCGTCATCCACCCGGAAACCGCCCGTCGTGATCCCCGAGACGAGCGGCCCGTCACCCTGCCGGACGCGGTCCATCTTCACCGGCGGGTGGCGGGCTTGGTCGGGACCGGTTCCTTGACCGTGCCCTCGCCCACCGGCGCGCCGGGCTTGAGGCCGAGCGTAATCAGCAGCGACGACGATACATAGATCGACGAATAGGTGCCGACGATCACGCCGAGGATCATCGCGGCGGTGAAGCCACGCAGCACATGCCCGCCGAACACCAGCAACGCGGTCAGCGCGAGCAGGATGGTGAGCGAGGTCATGACGGTACGCGGCAGCGTTTCGTTGACCGACAGGTCGATCAGCTCGCGCATCTCCATCTTGCGGAACTTGCGCATGTTCTCGCGGATACGGTCGTCGATCACCATCTTGTCGTTGATCGAATAGCCGATGATAGTCAGCACGGCGGCGACGATCGTCAGGTCGAACGCCATCTGCGTGAGCGCGAAGAAGCCGAGCGTCATCAGCACGTCGTGGATGATCGCGACCGCCGTCGACACGCCGAACTGCCATTCGTAGCGGAACCACGAAAACACCGCGATGCCGACGATCGCCAGCACCACCGCCAGCACGCCGTTCGTCACCAGCTCGTCGGACACCTTGCCCGACACGGTCGAATAGTTGCTGAACGTCGCGCCGGGAAATTCGGTGGCGAGCGCGGTCTTGACCCGTTCGACCAGCCGGTCGGTGGCACCACTGTCACCCTCGGGCACCGGCAGGCGGATCGACACCAGCTTGGGATCGCCGAACTGCTGGATCGCGGGTTCGCCCACGCCCAGCCGCTCGATCGTGGCGCGCACCTTGTCGATCGCGGGCGGCGAGGCGAACTTCTCCTCGATCGCGACGCCGCCCATGAAGTCGACGCCGAAGTTGAGGCCACGGGCAAAGACCAGACCGACCGCCAGCAGGCTGAGGACCAGCGTGACCGCGAACGCGACCTTCCGCACCGCGACGAAGCGGATGTTGGTATTGTCGGGAACCAGTTTGATGAGACGCATGGGGGTATGGCCCTAGATGGTGATGTCGGTCGGGCGATGGCGGCGCATCCATCCGGCGACCAGCATGCGCGTGAAGGTGACGGCGGTGAACACCGAACTGGCGATGCCGAGCAGCAGCACGACCGCGAAGCCGCGGATCGGCCCCGACCCCAGGATCAGCATGATCCCGCCGGCGATGGCGTGGGTCACGTTCGCCTCGAAGATCGTGCGGCTGGCTTCCTTATAGCCCAGCTCCAGCGATTGCAGCACGCTACGCCCTCGCCGCCGTTCCTCGCGGATGCGTTCGTTGATGAGCACGTTGGCGTCGACCGCCGTGCCGATCGTCAGCACGAAGCCGGCGATACCGGGCAGCGTCAGCGTGGCGTTCAGGAACGCCATCACCGCGAGGATCATCAGGATGTTGAGCACGACGGCGATCGTCGAATAGATGCCGAAGCGGCCATAGGTCATGACCATGAACGCGATGACCGCGATCGTCGCGATGATTGCGGCGGTGACGCCTGCCTTGATCGAATCGGCGCCCAGTTCGGGGCTGACGGTGCTTTCCTGCACTACGGTCAGGTCGACCGGCAGCTTGCCCGAACGCAGCGCGATGGCGAGCTGGTTGGCGCCGTCGACGGTGAACCCGCCCGAGATCGACGCCGATCCGCCGAGGATCGCCTCGTTGATGTTCGGCGCGGAGATCACCTGATTGTCGACGATGATCGCGAACGGCTTGCCGACGTTTTCCTGCGTCACGCGGGCGAAGCGGCGGCCGCCTTCGGCGTTGAAGTTGATCGTGACGTTGGGCTGACCGTTCTGGTCGTACGACTGACGCGCGTCGGCGACTTCGCTGCCCGAAATGATCGTGGTGCGCTTCACCGCGATCGGCGCGCCGGCACCGGCATAGGGCAGCACCTGGCTGCCGGCCGGCGCGCGGCCCTGCGCCACGGCGGCGGGATCGGCGGCCTGATCGACCAGCTTGAATTCCAGCCGCGCGGTCTTGCCGAGCAGGTCCTTGAGCGCCTTGGGGTCGCTCAGGCCCGGCACCTGCACGACGATGCGGTTGCTGCCCTGCTGGATGATCGTCGGTTCGCGCGTGCCCAGCGCGTCGATGCGGCGGCGCACGACCTCGGTCGCGTCCTTCATCGCATTCTCGACCGCAAGGCGCAGGCCCGCCTGCGTCGGGGTCAGCACGAAGCGCGTGGTGTCGCGCACCTCGATGTCCCATTCGCGCTGGCCGGTCATCCCCGCCCCGCCGCCGGTCAGGCCCAGCAGCTTCTCGCGCGCGGCATCGACCTGCGAAGCGTCGCGCACCATGAAGCTGATCTGGCCGTTCCGCGTCGAAATGTCACCGACGCTGACACGCGGCGCGCGGCGCATCTCGGTCGCGATCATCTCGCGCATCGCCTCGATCCGGGTGCCGGCGACATCCTCGGTCTTGGCTTCGAGCAGGATGTAGCTGCCGCCGGCCAGATCGAGGCCGAGGTTGATCGTCGGCGCAGGCACCCAGCCGGGCAGCTTCGCACGGGTCGCCTCGGGCAGCAGGCTGGGCACCGCGAACAGCGACAGGAGAATCACGGACGCCCAGATGGCGATCCGTTTCCAGCGGGGAAAGTCGAGCATCAGTCGTTCGCGGGCTTGGCGCCGGCCGGCGTCGTGATCTCGGCGATGGTCGCCTTGACCACGCGCACGCGGGTGTTGGCGGCGATCTCGACCTCGACGATCGCGTCCTCCACCTTCGTCACCCGGCCGAGGATGCCGCCCGAGGTGACGACGGTGTCGCCGCGCTTCACCGATGCGATCGATGCCTGCAACGTCTTCATCCGCTTCTGCTGCGGACGGATCAGCAGGAAATAGAAGGCGACGAAGATCAGCAGCAGCGGCGCGATGCCGATGAGCGTGCCGGCGAAGCCGCCCGCGCCGGCAGGGGCGGTCGCGGACTGGGCAAAGGCGGAAGGTACGAACATTGCTGGCCTGGATTTTCCGAAAAAGCGAACGCCGCGATTGCGGCATCCTGTCACGCGGGGCAGCTATCATTTGCCACGAAGCGGCGCAACATATGCCGCTGACCCCACGCTTCGGGCTTGCATGCTGCGAAAAGCCCGCCTAAAGCGCCCGCTCTCTGATCGGGGCGTAGCGCAGCCTGGTAGCGCATCACACTGGGGGTGTGGGGGTCGCAGGTTCGAATCCTGTCGCCCCGACCAGAGAATTTTCCGGTTCGCCGATGCGAATCGGACCGCGACCTACCCGGCGACCAGCGCCGCGTCGCGCAACCCCCGCCATACCCGGATCGCCTGTACCGTCTCGGCCACGTCATGCACCCGCACGATCTGCGCGCCACGCTCGACTCCCGCCAGCGCCAGCGCGACCGATCCGCCGAGCCGCTGGTCGGCCGGCGCCTCGTTCGACAATGCGCCGATGATCCGCTTGCGACTGGCCCCGAGCAGCACCGGGCAGCCAAGGCCATGGAACAGCGCCAGCCCGTTCACCAGCGCGAGATTGTCGGCCAGCGCCTTGCCGAAGCCGATGCCCGGATCAACGACGATCCGGTCGCGTGACACGCCGGCCGCGACGACCGCCTCGACCCGCGCCTCCAGCCAGTCGAACACGTCGAGCAGCGGATCGGCATAGCCCTTGCCGCCATGCGGCCCTTGCGTCGGCGCGGGCGAGTGCATCAACACCACCGGACAACCCCGCGCGACGACCAGCGGCAGTGCCTGTGGGTCGAAGGCGAGTGCGGCGACGTCGTTGACGACCCCCGCCCCGGCATCGAGCGCGGCGGCCATCACCGCCGCCTTGCGCGTGTCGACCGACACCGCGACTCCGGCGGCGGCCAGTCGCGTGGCGACCGGTACGACGCGGGCGATCTCGTCGCCCTCCCACACGGTCGTCGCCCCCGGCTTCGTCGATTCGCCACCCAGATCGATCAGCGCCGCGCCCGCCGCCGCCATCGCGACACCCGCCGCCGCCGCGCCCGCCGGATCGCCGACATGCGCCCCACCGTCCGAAAAGCTGTCGGGGGTGACGTTGAGGATGCCCATCACCTGCGGCTGGTCGAACCGGATCACCCGCTCGCCGAGGCGCAGCGGCGGTCGTGGCGCGGTGACACGCGCATGGATGCGCCGCGCGCGTTCGGCCTCGGCGGAGGGTAGGGCATCGATCCATGCCGGCAGGTCCGCGATGGCAACGACCGCGCGCCGTCCATCGCGCCAGCGCGCCTCATAGGCGGCAAACCACAGCATCCCGCCGGCGAGTCGGGTAACGCTCCCGTCCGGCAGGCCGATGGGGGAGTCGATGAAGCGCACGGGGCGGAGGTAGAAGCTCATGGGCACCGCCCTGCCCCAACGACGGGTGCAGTATCAACCGCCATTCCCTACGCATTCATCGTCATTCCCGCGAAGGCGGGAATCCATATCCGCCGACGTTCGTGTTGGATTCGCAACCGTCACGTTTATGGATTCCCGCCTGCGCGGGAATGACGAAGTGTCGAGCTGAACGCCCCCGGTTACGGCTGCGTCGCGAGCAGCCACTGTTGCCGCAACGTATCGATCGGCGCGAGCTTGCCCGCGCCCGCGACATGCCAGAAGGTCCAGCCGTTGCACGTCGGCGCACCCTGCAACCCCGATCCCAGCTTGTGGATCGATCCGGCCATGCCGCACTCCGACAGCAGCGATCCATCGGCCAGCACGCTCGCCCGCCAGCGGCGCTTCGCATCGGTCAGCACCGTACCCGGCGGCACGAGGCCGTTCTCCACCAGCACGCCGAAGGCGACGCGCGGCGGCTTCGTCGGCGCGCGCATCGCGCGGATCGCCGATTCGTCGAGCGGCAGCGCCGCCTCGATCCGCGCCGTCGCCGCCTCGACATAGCCCGCATCGCGTTCGATGCCGATGAAGCGCCGCCCCAGCCGCTTGGCGACCGCGCCGGTGGTGCCGGTGCCGAAGAACGGGTCGAGCACCACGTCGCCGGGCTTGGTCGACGCCAGCAGCACGCGGTACAGCAGCGCCTCGGGCTTTTGCGTCGGGTGGACCTTGGTCCCGTCCTTGCGCAGCCGCTCCGGCCCGCCGCAGATCGGGAATTCCCAGTCCGATCGCATCTGCAATTCGTCGTTCAGCGTCTTCATCTGGCGATAGTTGAAGGTGTAACGCGCCTTCTCGCCCATCGACGCCCAGATCATCGTTTCATGCGCGTTGGTGAAGCGCGTGCCCTTGAAATTGGGCATCGGGTTCGACTTGCGCCACACGATGTCGTTGAGAATCCAGAAGCCCTTGTCCTGGATGATCGACCCGACACGGTAGATGTTGTGATAGCTGCCGATGACCCAGATCGTGCCGTCGGGCTTCAGGATGCGTCGCGCCTCGGCCAGCCACGCCTTGGTGAAGGCGTCATAGGCGGCGAAGCTGTCGAATTTGTCCCAGTCGTCGTTGACCGCGTCGACCTGACTGCCATCAGGGCGCAGCAGGTCGCCGCCCAGTTGCAGGTTATAGGGCGGATCGGCGAAGATACAGTCGATCGACTTCGCCGGCAGCGACTGCATCGCGGCGATGCAGTCGTCCATCAGGATCCGGTCGAGCGGCAGGCTGACCGTCTTTGGCTCCCGCACCCGGATTTTCGTCGCGACCATCGTATTTCTTCCCCTTGCAGCCCGCTATTTCGGCCAATCCGCGAGTCGCGGTCAAGGGGGTGGGGTTGACTCTTGTGGTCGAAGCGATTCGTTCCCGCGCCGAATCGAGTCGCTTCCGGCCACATATGGAGTCTGTCGTGTGCCGGCGGACTCAACATCTGGTAAAAAACGGTTCGTCGCAAATCTACAGCAGCAACGCCTGCGCGACCGGCGCGAAGCTGCGCCGGTGTAGCGGCGTGACGCCCAGCGCGCGCAATCCGGCCAGATGCACCTTTGCGCCATACCCCTTGTTCGAGGCCCAGCCATAGCCGGGATATTCGGCATCGGCGGCGACCATCATCGCGTCGCGCGTCTCCTTGGCGACGATCGACGCGGCGGCAATCGACAGGCTCAGCGCATCGCCGCGCACGATCGCGAAGCTCGGATAGCGCCACTTCGGACAGCGATTGCCATCGACCAGCACCATCGCCGGCACGACATCAAGTGCCGCGACCGCGCGCTCCATCGCCAGCATGCTTGCCCACAGGATGTTGAGTTGGTCGATCTCCTCAACGCTCGCCACGCCGACGCCGACCTGCGCGCATTCCATCAACCGCGCATGCAGCACCGCCCGCCGCTTCGCCGACAACGCCTTGGAATCGTCCAGCCCCTCCGGCACGTCCGCCGGATCGAGGATCACCGCCGCCGCGACCACCGGCCCGGCCAGCGGCCCGCGCCCCGCCTCGTCCACACCCGCCACCAGTCCGGCATGGCGGGCCTCATGCGCGAAATCAGGCATCGGGTAACTTCCACAGATCGGCGATCAACGTCATGTCACGCCGTTCGAGCGGCTCGGCATCGTGCCGCCGCAATGCCGCGACGCGAGGGTCGTCCGCCAACACCGCGAACGCGCGGTCGCGGGTCGCCGTATCCGGCCAGCGGGCCAAGGCGCACAGGACCCCGTCGCCGGCATCGAACAATGCCGATCCGGACGACCCTTGCTCCAGTAGCGCCTCGGTAATGATCCGCCAGTCGGCCTCGAACGCAACGCGCACTGCATTCGCCACGCGCCAGCGGAACAACGTCGCCAGTTCAGCCACCGCCGATCCGCCACGGCGGGAAGCGGCGCATCTCGCCCGCCTGATACAGACAGACCTCGTTGCCCGCCGGGTCGAGCAGCCGCGCCTCGCGCCAGCCCCATGGGCGGTCAACCGGTTCCTGGGTGAACGACAGCCCCTGCCCTTTGAGGAACGGCACGATCACGCCCAGATCGCCGACCTCGAAGAACACCAGCGGGCGTTTGCGTTCCTCGGTCATCTCGATCGAGAAGGTAGCGCCGCCCTCGGTCTCGAACCGGGCATAGCGGCGGCTGGAGCGGACGATCTGCTTCAACCCCAGCAACCGGTAGAAATGCTCGCTGGCCGCCACGTCGTCGGCGGGCACCGTCACCTGATTGAGCATCGGCGACCAGCGCGACTGGTTGAGGTCGAGCCGCACGCCCTGCTGCGCCATCGGCCCCGCGCCGCGCCCCAGTTCGTTGGCGCCGAGCATCGAGATCCGCACGAAGTCGCGCGCGCGGCCGATCGCCTCGGGCAGCATCCATTCCTTGGCCAGTTCGCAGGCGATTCCCGTGGACAGGGTGCAGCCGGTGCCATGCGTCGCCATGCCGTCGATGCGCGGACCGGACCATTCGATCACCGGCGGTGCGCCGCTGCCCGACTGGTGCAGCCGGTCGATCACCACCTCGCCCTCGCCGTGCCCGCCCTTTTCCAGCACCGCGCGCGCCTTGCCCAGCATCGCGGCCACCCCGCCCAGCGCCTTCGCCTCGGGAAGATTGGGGGTGGTGACGGTGGCCAGCGCCATTAGCCGGTCGAACGCGGCGATCGTCGCCTCGTCGGCCAGCCGCGCGCCGCTCGACGCTATCATCACCGGATCGAACACGATCGGCACGCCCGGCAGTTCGGCCAGCTTGTCGGCCACGGCATGCGCGGTCCGCGCCGATCCGATCATGCCGATCTTGATCGCATCGACGCCGATGTCGCGCACCACCGCGTCGATCTGCGCGATAACGATGTCGACCGGCACGGCATGCACCGCATCGACGCCCAGCGTGTTCTGCGCGGTGACGGCGGTGATCGCGGTCATCGCATGGCAGCCCAGCATCGTCGCGGTCTTGATGTCGGCCTGGATGCCGGCGCCGCCGCCGGAATCGGACCCGGCGACGATGAGGATACGGGGAGTGGTCATGACCGCTGCGTTAGCATCCCGCGCGCGGCGATCAAGCTACCCCTTTTTCGGCTGGCGGACAGAATCGAGCGGATCGACGCGGACTTCCACGCCCCTGCAAAGCCGGGACTTACAAGAAGCGGTCAGCACGCTATATCGGTCATGAGCCAGCGGAACCTTGCGTCGTCACTTCGGGTGGTCGTGCGCCTGAATCCGCTGGCTCACCGTCGCGAAACTCAACGCGCGCCGCTTGCCTTTTTTGGCCGCGCCGGCCGGTCGACCAGCTCGCCGCGACACTTGGGGCACACCTCGTCCAGTTCGTCGGCGCAATCGGCGCAGAACGTATCCTCGAACGAACAGATGAACGCCCCGTGCGCATGGGGCGCGAGCGGCGTGTCGCACCGCTCGCATGCCGGCTTCATGTCTAGCATTTGGGTCCAATCGATATTCAGGTGCAAAGCCAGCAACATTGCTCCCCTCCCTGGAAGGGAGGGGCTGGGGGTGGGTCGGCCCGCGCGGGAAGGCAAGCGTTCGACAACGGGCCAACCCACCCCCGCCCCCTCCCTTCCAGGCAGGGGAGTGGCCGAGCGCCCCGTTGCGTGTCGATCGGTTTCAGGCAGCGACCTGCCGCACCGCGTCGCAGATGCGGTCGACCACCGCCTCGACATGGCGCGCGTCGTCGCCCTCGGCCATCACCCGGATCACCGGTTCGGTGCCCGACGGCCGCAGCACCAGCCGCCCGCGGCCGGCCAGTTCGGCCTCGACGCCCGCCACCACATCGCGCACGCGCGGATCGTCGAGCGGCTTGCCGCCCGAAAACCGCACGTTCTTGAGCAGTTGCGGCAGCGGATCGAAGCGGTGGAGCACCTCGCTCGCCGGCGCGCCCGCGCGCTTGATCTCGGCCAGTACCTGCAACGCCGCGACCAGCCCGTCGCCGGTGGTCGCATAGTCGGACAGGATGATATGTCCCGACTGTTCGCCGCCGACATTGTAGCCCGAGCTGCGCATCTTTTCGAGGACGTGGCGGTCGCCCACGGCGGTGCGCACCAGCCCCAGCCCCTGTGCCGATAGATGCCGTTCGAGGCCGAGGTTCGACATGACGGTCGCGACGAGCCCGCCGCCCTTCAGCCGCCCGGCGCGCGCCCAGCCGGCGGCGATCGTCGCCATCAACTGGTCGCCGTCGATCACCTTGCCCTGTTCATCGACCACGATCAGCCGGTCGGCGTCGCCATCCAGCGCGATGCCGATCTGCGCGCCCGACGCGACGACCGTCTCCGACAACGTCTGCGGCGCGGTGGAGCCGACGCGGTCGTTGATGTTCTTGCCGTTGGGCGACACGCCGATCGCGACAACCTCCGCGCCCAGTTCCCACAGCGCGGAGGGCGCGACGTTGTACGCCGCGCCATTGGCACAATCGAGCACCAGCTTCACCCCGTCGAGCCGCATGTCGCTGGGGAAGGTCGATTTGGCGAAGTGGATATACCGGCCGCGCGCATCTTCGATCCGCTTGGCGCGGCCGATGTCGCCCGGCGCCGAAAGTTCGATCTCGCTCTCGATCAGCGCCTCGATCGCCAGTTCGGCCTCGTCGGACAGCTTGTAGCCGTCCGGCCCGAACAATTTGATGCCGTTGTCGAAGAACGGATTGTGGCTGGCGGAGATCATCACGCCCAGGTCGGCGCGCATCGACTGGGTCAGCATCGCCACCGCCGGGGTCGGCATCGGGCCGACCAGCACCACGTCCATGCCGACCGAGGTGAACCCCGCGACCATCGCGTTTTCGAGCATATAGCCCGACAGCCGGGTGTCCTTGCCGATCACCACCCGGTGGCGGTGATCGCCGCGCCGGAAATGCGCGCCGGCGGCCATGCCGATCCGCATCGCCATCTCCGCCGTCATCGGCCGGGTGTTGGTCAGCCCGCGAATGCCGTCGGTGCCGAAATATTTCCTTGCCATCGTGCCATACGCCTTCAGGTTGAGCCTTTGCGTGGCGACGCTACTACCGCCACTTTGTTAAAAGGGCGAGCATGTCGCAGGCGACACGAATTTTGGGCGGACTGGGCGCGGGGCTGGCGCTGGGCATCGTGCTGGCGGCGCAGGCGCCGGACACGGCGGTATCGGGCATCGCCGTCGCCGAACCGGTCGGCACCGCATGGCTCAATGCCCTCAGGATGACGATCGTCCCGCTGGTGGTGGCGCTGCTCGTCACCGGCGTGGCACAGACGGCGGAGGCGGCGCGCGCCGGGCGGATCGCCACGCGCTCGCTGCTGCTGTTCGTCGTCATCCTGTGGACCTCGTCGGCGCTGGGCGCGCTCGTCACCCTGTCGCTGCTCGACCTGTTTCCGCTGGGCGATACCGCCGCGCAGGCGCTGCGCGCGACCTTCGGCAGCGCCGCGCCGGTCGACAAGGTGCCGCCGTTCACCGACTTCCTCGTCGCGATCGTGCCGACCAATCCGGTATCGGCGGCGGCGAACGACCAGTTCCTGCCGCTGATCCTGTTCACCCTCGTCTTCGCCTTCGCGCTCACCCGCTTGCCGCAGGACCATCGCGGCGTGCTGGTGCGGCTGTTTCAGGCGATCGCCGACACGATGCTGATCGTCATCAACTGGGTCTTGTGGCTGGGGCCGATCGGCGTGTTCGCGCTCGGCTATGTCGTCGGCGCGCGCGCCGGCACAGCAGCGTTCGGCGCGCTGATCCATTACGTCCTGATCCTGATGAGCGTGGGGCTGACGATCTGGCTGCTCGCCTATCCTCTGGCGCGATTCGGCGGCCGGATCTCGATCGCGCGCTTCCTGAAGGGCACGACCCCGGCACAGGCGGTCGCGATCTCGACCCAGTCGTCGCTCGCCTCGCTGCCGGCGATGCTCAAGGGCGCGGGCGACCTCGGCGTGCCGGTGGCAACGTCGGGCGTGGTGCTGCCGATGGCGGTGGCGCTGTTCCGCGCGACGGGTCCGGCGATGAACGTCGGCGTCGCGCTCTATGTCGCGCATGTGTTCGGCGTGCCGCTGGGCGCGGGGCAGATCGCGGCGGGGATCGCGGCGGGCGCGATCACCACGATGGGCGCGGCCAGCCTGCCAGGCCAGATCAGCTTCGTCTCCTCGATCGCGCCGATCGCCGTGGCGATGGGCGTACCGGTCGAACCGCTGGCGCTGCTCGTCGCGGTGGAAACGCTGCCCGACATCGTGCGCACGCTCGGCAACGTGACGATGAACGTCGCGGTGACGGCAACGATCGGCGAGCGCGTCGGCGGCGATCGGATGAGCGAGGCCGATGCGATTCTGGCGGAAGGGTGACGGGCGCACGCCTTCCTCCCTCCCTGACAAGGGAGGGGTCGGGGGTGGGTCGGCCCGCGAGGGAACGACAGCGTCCGCCCCAGACCTACCCACCCCCAGCCCCTCCCTTCTCAGGGAGGGGAGCAGGTTACGAAGACCGGGATGACGTTTCCCGCCCCTAGTTCATCAACACCAGTTCTTCCGCCATCGTCGGGTGCAGCGCGACCGTTTCGTCGAAGGCATCCTTGGTCAGCCCGGCCTTCACCGCGATCGCCGCCGCCTGCAATATCTCGGGCGCATCCGGCCCGATCATGTGCAGCCCGACGATCTTGCCCGACACGTCGTCGCAGATCATCTTGTACAGCGCGCGTTCGTTGCGACCCGCCAGCACGTTCTTCATCGGGCGGAAGTCGGAGAGGTACACCTTGACCGACCCGAGCTTCGACTTGGCCTCGCCCTCGGTCATGCCGACGCCTGCCATCGGCGGATGGCTGAACACCGCCGAGGGGATGTTGACGTAATCGACGGTCACGTCCTTGCCGCCATAGGTGCGGTCGGCGAACGCCTGCCCCTCGCGGATCGCGACCGGGGTGAGTTGCACCCGGTTGGTGACGTCGCCGACCGCATAGATCGACGGGCACGCCGTCTGCGCCTTGTCGTCGACCTGCACCGCGCCCTTGTCGTCCAGCACGACGCCGGCGGATTCCAGCCCCAGCCCGTCGGTATTGGGCACGCGGCCGGTGGCGAACATTACCATGTCGACGGTAACGGGTTCGTGGTTCGACATCCTGACGGTCAGGCAACCGTCGTCACCCTTCTCGATCCCCTCGAACTCGGCATGGAAGCGGAACTCGATGCCCTTGGTCATCGAAATCTGGAGCAACCGGTCGCGGATCGATTCGTCATAGCCGCGCAGGATCACGTCGCTGCGGTTGATGAGGACCACATGCGCGCCAAGCTGGTGAAACACCCCGGCGAACTCGTTGGCGATATAGCCCGCGCCGGCGATCAGGATACGCTTGGGGATCGCATCCAGATGGAACGCCTCGTTCGAGGTGATGCCGTGTTCGGCACCGGGGCACGACGGCACCGCCGGCGTCGCCCCCGTGGCGATCAGGATGCGCTCGGCGGTGATCTCGCGCCCGCCCGCCAGCTTCACCGAATGCGGACCGGTGACGGTCGCGCGTTCGTGCAGGATGTCGACGCCGTGGTTCTCCAGCGTCGCGGTGTACGCGCCGTTGATCCGGTCGACCTCGGCCAGCACATTGTCGCGCAGCCGCTCCCAACTGAAATGGCACTGCGCCGGCACGTCCCAGCCGAACGCATTGGCATCGCGCAGATCCTCGGCGAAATGCGCGCCGTACACCAGCAGCTTTTTGGGCACGCAGCCCCGGATCACGCAGGTGCCGCCGACGCGATATTCCTCGGCCACCGCGACCTTCGCGCCATAGGCGGCGGAGACGCGCGCGGCACGGGTGCCGCCCGATCCCGCCCCGATGACGAACAGGTCGTAGTCATAGTCGCTCATGCAAGTCCCGCCCGTGCCAGAAGATCGTTGGTCGACGCATCGAACGTCTGGCCGCCGCGATCGGCTGCCTTGGCCATTTCTTTTCCAAGCTCGACGCCGAACTGGTCGAACGGGTTGATCCCGATCAGCGCCGCGTTCACGAACGTCCGCGCTTCGTAGAACGCGATCAGCGCGCCCAGCGTCCGCGCATCGAGGTCCTGCAACAGCAGTGTCGACGACGGCCGGTCGCCGGCATAGGCGCGCGCCGGATCGTCGTTCGCCTTGCCCGCCATCAACGCCGCGCCCTGCGCAAAGGCATTGAGCAGCAACTGCCGGTGATGCGCCGGGTCGAGCGTGTCGCCCGCCTCCACCACCGCGACGAATTCCAGCGGCACGATCCGCGTTCCCTGGTGCAGCAACTGGAACACCGCATGCTGGGCGTCGGTGCCCACGCCACCCCAGGTGATCGCCGCCGAATGGCGCCCCAGCGGCTCGCCCGCCGCCGTCACCGACTTGCCATTCGATTCCATCTCAAGCTGCTGGAGATACGACGGCAGCAGGCGCAACCGCTCGTCATAGGCGAAGGTCGCCCGCGTCTCGCACCCGACGACCTGCGCATAATACAGGTCGGCGAAGGCGGCGAGCACCGGCGCGTTTTCCTTCAGGTCGGCGAGCCGGAAATGCCGGTCCATTTCGGCCGCGCCCTCCAGCAATTCCTCATAGGCCGAAAAGCCCAGCGCCAGCGCGAACGGAAAGCCGATCGACGACCACAGCGAATAGCGCCCGCCGACGCTCTCGGCGAACGGCAGCACGCGCGTCTCGTCGACGCCCCATTCCACCGCCTTGTCGGGCGCGGCGGTCAGCGCGATGACGCGGCCGTACGGGTCCTCGACCCCGCCCTCGCTCATCCACGCCAGCGCCGACGTGGCGTTCAATATCGTCTCGGTCGTGGTGAACGTCTTGGAGGCGATGACGAGCAGCGTCGCGGCGGGATCGAAGCCTTTCAGCGCCTCCTCCATCGCCACGCCGTCGACGTTCGACACGATCGCTACGTCATAGCGGTCCTCGTCACGGCCCAGCGCGTCAAAGATCAGGTCCGGCCCCAGCGCCGATCCGCCGATGCCGACGTGCAGGATGTGGCGCACCGGGCCGAACGCCTCGGCCTCGATCGCGTCGATCACCTGCCGCATCCGCGTCTGGAAGCCACGCGCCTGCGCCACGTCCTCGGCCGATCCCTCGCCACGCTCGGCGGTGTGGGTCGCCGCGCGCCCCTCGGTCACGTTGATGACCTGCCCCGAAAACAACGCCTCGCGCTTGGCGGCCAGTTCCATCGTCGCGGCTAGCCCGGTGAAGGCGTCCACCGCGGCATCGTCGAGATGCGTCTTGGCGAAATCGAAATGGATGCCGCCGACGTCGACGCTCAGCTTGGCGAGCCGGTCGGGATCGTTCGCGAACAGATCGGTCAGCCGGGTTTGCGGAAGATTCTCGATCGCGGACCAGTCCTGCATCGCCATGTCGTGCCTCGTTCGTCGCTTGGGAATAGGATGCCGCAGCCCTAGGATGCGTGTCCGTACAGGTCCAGTGCCGATGCGATCCGCTTGACGCCCCGCCCCCGCCCTAGCATGGCACGCTCCATGGCTCTCGATCCCGCCCCCGCGACTCCCGCGCCCGCCGCATCCCCCGCGCCCAAGCCGAAACGGTCGGAAACGGCGGATCTGCTGCTGTTCCTGCTGAAGCTCGCGATCGTGGTGTTCGTGATCCGCTCGTTCCTGTTCTCGCCCTTCTCGATCCCGTCGGGGTCGATGCAGCCGCGCCTGCTGATCGGCGACTATCTGTTCATCACCAAATGGAACTACGGCTATTCGCGCCATTCGCTACCGTGGAGCCTGCCGCTGATCCCCGGGCGGATCATGGCCAGCACGCCCGCGCGCGGCGACGTGGTGGTGTTCAAGGCACCGCCGACCGCGAAACAGGATTATATCAAGCGCGTCATCGGCCTGCCCGGCGACACGGTGCAGATGCGCGGCGGCCAGTTGTTCCTGAACGGCACCGCCGTCCCCAAGCAGCGGATCGCCGACTTCGTCGTGCCCGTCTCGCCCAACACCGGCTGCGGCTATGAATTCCAGCGCGTGGTCGCGCAGGCACCCGCCTGCGCCTATCCGCAGTTCCGCGAGACGCTGCCCGGCGGTAAGAGCTACAACGTCCTCGATCTCGGCACGACCGAGGCCGACGATACCGGCGTGTTCACCGTGCCCGCCGGCCACGCCTTCCTGATGGGCGACAACCGCGACGACAGCGCCGACAGCCGCTTCCCGGCGCGCGAAGGCGGCGGCATCGGCATCGTGCCCCTCGAGAATATCGAGGGCAAGGCAGTGGTGAACTTCTTCTCGACCGACGGATCGGCCAACTGGCTGCTGCCATGGACATGGGTGAGCGCCGCGCGCTGGAGCCGGATCGGGGAAGGCTTCTGAGCGAGCCGCTGGCAGACTGGGTGGCCCGCGCGCTCGGCCGCGCGCCCAACCGGATCGACGACTATGCCCGCGCGCTGACCCATGGCAGCACCGCGCACGCGACCTATGAGCGGCTCGAATTTCTCGGCGACCGTGTACTCGGCCTCGCCGTCGCCGAATGGCTCTACGAGCGGTTTCCCGGCGAGAGCGAGGGCGCGTTGTCCAAGCGGTTCAACGCGCTCGTCACCGGTGCGGTGTGCGCCGACATCGCGCGCGCGATCGGCGTCGTGCCCCATCTGAAACTCGGCAAGCAGGCGCGCGACGATGGCGCGGGCGACAGCGACAATGTGCTGGGCGACGTGATGGAGGCGCTGATCGGTGCCTTCTACCTCGACCACGGCCATGACGCGGCGCGCGGCTTGGTGCGCGCGCTGTGGGGTGCGCGCATCGACGCGCAATTGCGGGTCCCCCGCCACCCCAAATCGGCGCTCCAGGAATGGGCGGCGGCGCACAACCGCAAGCCCCCCGAATATGCCATCGTCGACAAGTCCGGCCCGGGCCACGCGCCGCGCTTCACGGTGCGCGTCACGATCGGCAAGCTGGCGGCGACGGAGGCCACCGGTACGTCGAAACAGGAAGCGGAGACGGCGGCGGCCAAGGCGCTGCTGCGGGAGCTGGGCGACTAGCCCACTTCCGCAGCGCCCGGCCTATGCGCTCCCACCGATCACCGCCCCGGCCAGCGCGATCAATGCGGTCGGCTGGTGAATCGCCGGATCGATCGCAAAGTCGGTCCAGCCTGGTTTTTCGACCGGATCGGCGAACCCCAGCGCCTGCACCACGCCGGCACCGGTTCGCGCATATCCCCGCAAAACACCTCGGCTGGTGGCGGTAATCTTGACAAGGACGGCATGTCCCGGCTCGCGATAGAGACGCGCCTGCGGGATGCCGACGTAATCGAGTTCGATACCCGCCGGAGCGATGAGATCGAGCTCGTCGAGGAACGCCTCGCCCGGCGGGTCCAGTCTCGCACGGAACGCGATTTCGCCCGGTGCGCAGCTATCGTCCGTATCGACGGGTTCGGCGATATGCTCCGCTGCGACGGTCGGTGCTTCCGTCGATGCCAGATCGGCAGACACGCTGGCATCCTTGGACGAATAGGGCGGCAACGGTTCCTTCAGCGCCTCGATCAGTTCGCGCCGGAAGTCGTCGAGCGTCGCCTGCTGCTCGGTGCCGACAGCAGTCTCCTTGTTGCATATCGGCTTGAGCGCATCGATGAGATGGCGCTCGCACCGTTCGAGCCACTTGTATTTGATCCATTGCCGGTGCGCCCGGTCCATCGGCACCCCCACGGGCAGCGCCGCCGGATCCAGCCGGGCATAGACGAAGCTGATCCGCGCGAACATCTCGTCCTCGCGGCCCGGACGAAGCAGGTCCCAGTTGCGGGCGGCGAAGCGCGCCTTGCGATAGGTACAACTGGCCCCGGTCGTTTCGATCAGCGGATGCCCCTGCGCGGCGAGCGCGCCACGATCGACCTCGCGTCCGCCCAGCGCCCCGGCGATCGCATCGAACGGCGCATTCGGCGCATCGTCGAGAATGCGGGCGACGTCGGCGGCGGTGAAGCAGACGTTGGGCGAACGCAGCGTCTGATAGGTCAAATGCAGCCGCCATCGCGTCAGCACGCTGCCGGCCATGCTGTCGGTCTTGGCACCCGAATAGATGCCGACGTAGAACAGCGCTCCGTCTAGGAACAGGCCGTACACGCCCGCTCCGCGCAGCGACGCCATGTCGATCGCGCGGCCGGGGCGGCGATGCGCGCTCAGGTTCATGTGATCGGGACGGTCGCTCTTCGGACCGTGCGGTGCCGGGCGGAACAGTTCGTCGGCCTGATAGGGCCGGGACAACACAAGGGACATCGACGCTCCGTGATGACAGGTACGACGATGAAGCATTGCCCCGCTTAGCAATCGGTTAAGCGATCACCGCCCCAACACCCGAATCTCCACCCGCCACCACGCCACCGCCCACAACGCCCCGAACGTCCACCCGGCCAGCACGTCGCTCGGCCAATGCACGCCCAGATACACCCGGCTCGCACCGATCGCCGCGACCAGCAGCGCCGCCGTGCCCACGATCACCCCCCGCGTCGCCCGGCCGCGCACGATCGGGAACGCCAGCGTCGCCAGCGTCAGATAGACGATCGCCGAATGCGCGGCATGGCCGCTCGGGAAACTGCTCGACGTTTCCTGCATCAGATGCGGGACCAGATCGGGGCGGGTCCGCGCCACCAGATGCTTGAGCCCGCTGTTGGCCGCGCAGCCAAGCCCGGTCCCGACCATCACCAGCGCGGCGCTGCGCCACCGGCGCAGGCTGGCCAGCAGCGCGGCGGCGAACATCACCACCATCGTCAGCACCGTCGCCCCGCCGAGCGCGGTCACGTCGCGCACCGCCGAGGCGAACTTCGCCGACCCGACCGGCGTGCCGTCCGGCCGCCGCAGCGCCAGCAGGATGCGGCCGTCAAAGGCGAACGCATCCCCCGCCACCACCCGCGACGCGAGGAAGAACAGCATCAGCAGCGCCGCCACGCCCCCGGCAATGCCGATCATGCTCCACGGGATACGGCGCGACGGGCGGGGTTCGGCGGCAAGCGACATGCCGCCGCTTGTCGACGCTCGCCCGCCCCCGCGCAACCGGCTTATCCGGCTATCGCCTGCTCGACATAGCGGCGCGGCGTCATGCCGAGGAACAGGTGCGCATCGCGCAGCAGATGCGGCACGCTGCGATACCCGCCCTCGCGCGCCGCCGCGGTCAGCCCCGCCTCGCGGAACCGGTCGAGCGCGCGCAGGAAGCGGCGGCGCATCAGCAGCGACTTGGTCGAAAAACCGAAATGGCGCAGCGCCGTCCGCCCCAGCGCCTCGCGCGACAGGCCGAGGGTTTCGGCGATCCGTCCGGCGTTGGCGGCCTCGTCGCGGTCGATCGCCGCCTGCAACCGGGGAACCAGCGGATCGCCCGGCGCCGCAGCGGCGTCGCACCGCCGGATCAGGACGGCGCGGGCATGGCGCGCGATCTCGGCGGCGGGCATCGCCGGGCGGATGGCGGCGGAAAGGTCGCGCGCCAGCGCACCGGCGCGCAGCGGATCGAACGGGCTGATGCGGTTGGCGACGGCGGCGGCGGACAGCGGCAGGACCTGCGCCCATTCGGCGGGGCCGAGCGGCACGACCACCACGTCCTGCGCGCTGTCGGCCATGATCCGCAGCGGCTTGCTGGTCGGCCCGACCAGCGCCAGCGTGGGCAGCAGTGCCGGCGGCAACGCGCCGACCTGCGCCCATGCCCGCGCGTCGCCCACGCGGATCAGGATGCGCGCATCGCCCGGCAGGTGCCACCGCTCGCCCACCGGCGGCCGGACCGTCGCGCCGCAATGCTCGTCGAGGTACATGGTGCGATCGACCCCCGCCCGTGAAACAGGGTGCGGGTCATGCGCCGGAGATCGGGGGAACGCCATGCCGTCACGGCTCAAACACCGGACAATGCGTCGCATTTCGCTGGTGAGCCCGTCGGGATTCGAACCCGAGACCTACAGATTAAAAGTCCGTTGCTCTACCAACTGAGCTACGGGCCCATCAACGAAGCGCCAGCCCCTAGGCGCGGCGACGGCCGTGGTCAACCATCTGCTGCAACTGTCGCACGCTCCGCCCGCTCACCGGATCACGCCAGCCCGCCGCAATCGCCGCCAGCGGCCGCAGCACGAACGTGCGTTCGCGAAACGCCAGATGCGGCACGACCAGTCCGGGCGAGCGCCAGCACCCGCCCGACCACAGGATGATGTCGAGGTCGATCACCCGCGATCCCCACCGCCGCCCGCGGCGCCGCCCGAACCTGCGCTCGATCGCCTTGAGTTCGCCGAGCAACGCCGCCGGCCCCAGCGCGCTGTCGATGATCGCGACGGTATTCGCGTACCGCCGCAGCGACGGCCCGAGCGGCGCGCTGGCCATGACCGGCGCGACCGCCCGCACCCCGTCCAGCGCCGCCACCGCCGCGCGGACTTCCGCCACCGGCCCGCCATGGCGGCCCCACCGGTTCGATCCGATCGCGATGGCATAGGTTGAGCTCGACATCCCCCGCGACTATCGCCTGCCGATGGACATCACCACCCCTGCCGAACCCATGATCGCGGCCCCGATCGCCCCTCCAGTCGACTGCCCGCGCTGCCCGCGCCTCGTGGCGACCCGCGACGCGCTGCGCACCGAACACCCCGACTGGTGGAACGCACCGGTGCCGCGCTTCGGCGATGCCGACCCGTGGCTGGCGATCGTCGGCCTCGCGCCGGGATTGCAGGGCGCGAACCGCACCGGGCGGCCGTTCACCGGCGACCGGTCGGGGCCACTGTTCTGGGACACGCTGATCGGTGCCGGGCTGGCCGAAGGCAGCTATACCGGCAAGGTCGCCGATGCGCCCGAGTTGCGCGGCGTCGCGATCGTCAACGCCGTCCGCTGCCTGCCGCCCGAGAACAAGCCGACGCCGGAGGAAATCCGCACCTGCCGCCCGTTCCTCGACGCCGATCTGGCGGCGATGCCGTCGCTGAAGGTCGTGGTGGCGCTGGGCGCGATCGCGCACCAGTCGGCGGTGAAGGTGCTGGGCGGGCGGCTGCCCAAGGCACCGTTCGCGCATCTCGCCGAACATCGCATGCCCGGCGGGGTGATGCTGCTCGATAGCTATCACTGCTCGCGCTACAATCAGAACACCGGGCGACTGACCCCGGAGATGTTCGCCGCCGTGTTCGCCCGCGCGATCCACTTGCGCGACGGCGCATGATTCCGCTTGTGCGCATGGTGTCGCAAGGTAGCGTATGCCGATCAGTCTGAGGGGAAATCCGATGTACCGCCGCCATTTCGTCGCGCTGATGGCGCTCGCGCCGCTCGCCCGCGCGCTGCCCGCCGTGGCGCAGGGCGGGGCGGCGGGGGATTTCGCCCGGCTCTCGGCGGCCTATCTGGCCGGGATGGCGCGGCTGCATCCGGGCTATGCCACCGCGCTCGGCAACCATGCGCATGACGGCGAGGTCGAGGATTTGTCCGCCGCCGGTCGCGCCCGCGACGCCGCCTTCCTGCGCGCGACGCTGGACGAGCTCGGCCGGATCGATCGCGCCACGCTGTCGCGCGACGATCAGGTCGATGCGGCGCTGCTCGACAACGACCTGCGCTATCAACTGTGGACGCTGGAAGTGCTGCAACCCTTCGCGTGGGACCCGCAGGGGGCCAATGGCACCATTTCGGGCGGCCTCTATGCGCTGGCGGCGCGCGACTTCGCGCCATGGCCGCAGCGGCTGCGCTCCGCCACGCGGCGGATGGAGCAGGTGCCGGCGATGTACGCGCAGATGCGCGAGACCATCGTCCCCGCGCGCGTCCCCGCGATCTTCGCGACGACCGTCGCCAAGCAGAACGGCGGCATCCTCCAGATCGTCGACACGATGCTCGCCCCCCACAAGGACACGCTGCCGCGCAGTGACCGGGCGCGGTTCGACCGGGCGGTGGCGACGCTGCGCGGCGCGGTCGCCGAACAGCAGCGCTGGCTCGACACTGTGCTGGTCCCCGCCGCGAAGGGCGATTTCCGTTTAGGGACGGCGCTGTACGACCAGAAGCTGAAATTCGCGCTCGTCTCGCCGCTGTCGCGTGGTGAGATCAAGACGCGCGCCACCCGCGCCGCCGCCGACACGCGGGCCGAAATGTATGCGCTGGCCCGCACCGTCCTGCACGGTCGCCCCACCGCGCCGCCCACCCCTGCCCGCCCGACCCCGGCGCAGCAGCAGAAGGCGATCGAGGCGGCGCTGGAAATGACCTATGCCCGCCGCCCGAACCGGAACCAGGTGATGGCGAAGGCGCGCGCGACACTGGCCACCGCCACCGCCTTCGTCCGCGAAAAGAAGCTGGTGCGCGTGCCGGCCACCCCGGTCGAGATCATCGAGATGCCCAAGTTCCAGCAGGGCGTGGCCGTCGCCTATTGCGACAGCCCAGGGCCGCTCGAAAAGCATCTCGGCACCTTCTACGCCGTCTCGCCGATCCCGGCCGACTGGTCCGACGCGCAGGCCACCTCGTTCCTGCGCGAATATAACGACTATATGCTCCACGACCTGTCGATCCACGAGGCGATGCCGGGCCACTACCTCCAGATCGCGCACAGCAACGAGAACAAGTCGATCCTGCGCGCGGTCCTGTCGTCGGGGCCGTTCGTCGAAGGCTGGGCGGTCTATGCCGAGGGCATGATGGCCGACGCCGACTATCTCGACGGCGATCCGCTGTTCAAGCTGACCGTCCTCAAGATGCGGATGCGTTCGATCACCAACGCGCTGCTCGACATCGGCATCCATACCGAGGGCCTCACCGAAGCGACCGCAATGGACATGATGATGCGCGGCGCGTTCCAGCAGGAGCGCGAGGCCGCCGGCAAATGGACCCGCGCCCGGCTGGGCTCGACGCAGTTGCCGAGCTATTTCGTCGGCTACAGCGAACACATCGACCTGCGCCGCGACGCCGAACGCCGCGACGGCACGAAGTTCGACCTGATGCGCTACAACGACGCGGTCATCTCGCACGGCTCGCCGCCGGTGCGCTATGTGCGGGCGCTGATGTTCGGGGAGCCTATCGCGTAGGGGGTTCGGGAAGAAGGAAGGTCGGTTCCCGCGAAGGCGCGAAGAAGGTTTTGTTCGCGCGGAGGCGCGGAGGCGCGGAGAAGTAGCGCCTGCCGCGGCCCCCATCGTCATTCCCGCGAAGGCGGGAATCCATACACGCCGACGTTCCTGAAAGAGACGAAACGGTAGCGTCTATGGATTCCCGCCTTCGCGGGAATGACAAAGAGGAGAGCGCCGCGAAACCCGACGTAGCTGGCTACCGCAGGACATCGCCAGAAGCGAAACCCCTCCGCGCCTCCGCGCGAACCAACCTTCCTTTTTCTTCGCAGCGCATCGCCCGCCTACCGAACCGCAAACGCCCCGCGATACTCGGGCTTCACCGCGCGCAGCACCGCCGTGCTCACCGGCACCGTCGTCTCATATTGGCCTTCGGCATAGGAGCCGACGACATATTGGTCGGCGATCACCCCGATCCGGTCGAACGCGCGACCGTTCGATGATCCCAGTAGCACCGTCACGTCCTTGACCGCCGGGCATTTGCCGAAAATGCCGTCGGACGGCATCGGCCCACCTGCGCGACGATCGCGCTCGGCGCGCATCCATTTGCACCACGCCGGCATCACCACCGCCTGCAACGCCGCGTTCGACACGAACACCGTTTTCGGATCGAGCCGCTTCCCCACGCTCTTGTCCCAGACCATGCTCCCCGACGCGGTCGAGCCATGCGCGCCGCCGGTATAGCCGTAACTCACCGACGACAGGCTGAGGAACCGCGGCGTATCGGTCACGACCTGCCATTCGCGCGAGGCGTCATGCTTGCGGAACGGGAAGCCACCGCGCTTCGATTCGCGCCGATCCCCGGCGGCGTCGCGCGCGGTACTCGTCCGCAGCTTCGCCTTGTCCGCCTCCAGCCATGCCTTCAGCGGCGCGATTCTCCCCGCCTGCGCCGGATAGCTATATTTGAAGTCATAGTCCGCCGTTCCCTGTGCCACCGCCGGAACCGCGACCGCCGCCAACACCAACGCCGTCATCACCCGCATCGCCCGATCCTCCTGCATCACGGCTATTCCGGGGCGGCTGTACGGGCGATGACCGGACGGGTCAGTCGGCGAACAGCAGCACCGGCGTTTCGATCAGCCGCTTCAACGCCTGAACGTAACTCGCGGCGTCATGGCCATCGACGACGCGGTGGTCGCAACTGATCGACAGGTTCATGAGCTTCGCCTTGACGATCTCCTCGCCGCCGCCGGCGCGCGCACGGAACACCGGCCGCTCGACGATGCGGTTCGGGCCGATGATCGCGACCTCGGGCCGGTTGATGACTGGCGTCGTCGCGATGCCGCCCAAGGGCCCCAGCGAGGTGATGGTGATCGTGCCGCCCGACAGTTCGGCGGACGTCGCCTTGCCGGTCCGCGCGGCCTCAGCCAGCCGGACGATCTCGCCCGCCAGACCCCAAGGGTTCATGTCCTGCGCGTCGCGGATCACCGGCACCATCAACCCGGCATCGGTCTGCGTCGCCATGCCCAGATGCACCCGGCCCGACCGTGTCACCACCCCGGCCTCGTCGTCATAGCGCGCGTTCAGCATGGGGAAGTCGGGCAATGTCCGACAGATCGCGACGATCAGCAACGGCAGCAGCGTCAGCTTGGGCCGCGACCCCCGTCCCGCATTCAGGTCGGCGCGCATCGCCTCCAGCGCGGTGACGTCGATCTCCTCGACATAAGTGAAGTGCGGGATGTGCCGCTTCGCCGCCGCCATATTCTCAGCGATGCGCCGCCGCATGCCGATGACCTTGACCACCTCGTCCGCCCGCGCGCGGCTGGCGTTCGGCGCGTGATAGCCCTGCGCCGATCCATAGCGCAGATAGGCGTCGAGGTCGGCATGGCGGATATGCGGCCCCTCGTGGCGCACCGACGCCAGATCGACGCCAAGCTCTTTGGCCCGCTGCCGCACCGCCGGCGACGCCAGCGTCGTCGCCCGCTCGCGCGACGGCGCAGGGGCGGGTTCGGGTGCCGGCTCCGGCGCACGTTCCTCGATCGGTACGGCCGGCGCAGGTTCGGACGCGACTTCCTCCACCCCCGGATTCTCCGCCTCGACCCGTTCGGGTTCGGCGGGCTGCACCACCTCCGCTTCGGTTTCGATCACCACCAGCGTCGCGCCGATCGCCACCTGGTCGCCCGGCTCGCCCGCCAGTTCGACGACGGTGCCCGCGACCGGGCTCTCCATCTCGACCGTGGCCTTGTCGGTCATCATGTCGGCAAGGCGACCGTCCTCCTCGACACGGTCGCCGACCGCGACATGCCATGCCACGATTTCGGCTTCGGAAATGCCTTCGCCGATGTCGGGCAGACGAAAGGAAAAACGTGCCATGGCTCTCTAGTCCTGCATGATCTTTTTCAGCGCCTGTCCGATGCGGACCGGCCCGGGGAAATACGCCCATTCGAGGCTGTGCGGGTACGGCGTGTCGAACCCGGTCACGCGCTCGACCGGCGCTTCGAGGTGGTGGAAGCAGCGTTCCTGCACCAGCGCCGACAGTTCGGCGCCGAAGCCGCCGGTGCGCGTCGCCTCATGCACGATCATGCAGCGCCCGGTCTTCCTCACCGACGCCTCGATCGCGTCGATGTCGAGCGGCACCAGCGTGCGCAGGTCGAGAATCTCGGCATCCACCCCCGCCGCCTCGACGGTCGCGGTCACGACATGGACCATCGTGCCATAGGCGAGGATCGTCAGGTCGCCGCCTTCGCGCACCACCTTCGCCTTGCCCAGCTCGATCCGGTAATAGTCCTCGGGCACCTCGCCGCCCGCATGCTTCGACCAGTTCTGTGCCGGCTTGTCCCAATTGCCATCGAACGGGCCGTTGTAGATGCGCTTGGGCTCGAAGAAGAGCACCGGGTCATTATCCTCGATCGCGGCGATCAACAGCCCCTTGGCGTCATAGGGCGTCGAGGGGATCACCGTCTTGATGCCCGACACATGGGTGAAAATGCCCTCGGGCGACTGCGAATGCGTCTGCCCGCCGAAGATGCCGCCGCCGAACGGCGATCGCACGGTGATCGGCGCGATGAACTCCCCGCCCGAGCGATAGCGCAGCCGTGCCGCCTCGCTCACCAACTGGTCGAGCGCCGGATAGATGTAATCGGCGAACTGGATTTCGGGCACCGGACGCAGGCCATAGGCCCCCATCCCCACCGCGACGCCGATGATGCCGCATTCGGTGATCGGCGTGTCGAACACGCGGGTCTTGCCGTATTTCGACTGGAGCCCCGCCGTCGCGCGGAACACGCCGCCGAAATAGCCGACATCCTCGCCCATCACGATTACGCCCGCGTCACGCGCCATCATCACGTCCATCGCGGAATTGATCGCCTGGATCATGTTCATCCGCGCCATGTCAAACCTCCTTGCGCGCCCAGGGGCGGCCGGAGGCCTGCTCCTCGGCCATCATCTGCGCCTGCTGTTCGCGCAAATGCCACGGCATCTCCTCGAACACCCCGTCGAACAGCGTGTCGAGCGGCTGGTGCAGCCCGTGGCCGAGGATGCCGTTGGCCTCCGCCGCCTTCTGCGCCGCGCGCACCTGCTCGGCGACCTCGCGGTCCATCCCGGCGTGGCGGTCGTCGTCCCACTCGCCGATGGTGACGAGATGCGCCTTCAGCCGCGCGACCGGATCGCCCAGCGGCCATGCGGTCGGCTCGCCCGCCGACCGATACTGGCTGGGGTCGTCCGAGGTCGAATGCCCCTCGGCGCGATAGGTGAAATGCTCGATCAGCGTGGGGCCCGCGTTCAGCCGCGCCCGCTCGGCCGCCCATGCGGTGGCGGCATAGACCGCCAGCGCGTCGTTGCCATCGACGCGCAGCCCGGCGATGCCATAGCCGATCGCGCGCGCGGCAAAGGTCGTCGCCTCCGCGCCGGCAAACCCCGAAAAGCTGCTGATCGCCCACTGGTTGTTGACCACATTGAAGATCACCGGCGCGCGGTAGACGGTGGCGAAGGTCAGCGCGGAGTGGAAATCGCCTTCCGCCGTGCTGCCCTCGCCGCACCATGTCGCCGCGATCCGCGTATCGCCCTTCGACGCCGAGGCCATCGCCCAGCCCACCGCCTGCGGATATTGCGTGGTCAGGTTGCCCGAGATCGAGAAGAACCCATGGTCCTTCGCCGAGTACATGATCGGCAACTGCTTGCCCTGCAGCTTGTCGCCCCGGTTCGAATAGATCTGGTTCATCATCTCGACCAGCGGATAGTCGCGCGCGATCAGAATGCCCTGCTGGCGATAGCTGGGAAAGGTCATGTCGTCGCGGTCGAGCGCCATCGTGCCCGCAACGGCGATCGCCTCCTCGCCGGTGCATTTCATGTAGAAGCTGGTCTTACCCTGCCGCTGCGCGCGGAACATCCGCTCGTCGAACGCGCGGACCATCGCCATGTGGCGCAGCATCCGCCGCAGCATGTCGGGGTCGAGGCGCGGGTTCCACGGTCCCACCGCCTGTCCCGCCTCGTCGAGCACACGGACCAGCGTATAGGCCAGATCGTGGAACCGGTCGGCGGCGGCCGCCGGATCGGGGCGGGGCTGCGCGCCGGCGGCCGGCACCGTCACATCGGCGAAGTCCACCGCATCGCCGGGGCGGAACTTCGGCTCGGGTACGTGCAGCGCCAGGCGCGGCAGGTTGGGGCGATGGTCGCCGGTCATGCACTCTCCATGTCGCTTCCGCGTCGCCGCTTCAGCGGTCGCGCAGACTCGTTACAAACGCTTGTTATATAATTTCAACGAACTTAGCGAGGGGGTGGTTGCGTCGGTCGCCCAAGTTTCGTCGGAACTGTCGCGCGCTTCACCCGTATCGCATTGAAACCATTGGGAGACGATGCTTGAGCGGACTCGCGGGCTGGATCGCGCCGGCCGCCACGATGATCGCGGCGATGATGACGGCGGCCAATCTCGGCGCGCGGGTGACGGGCTGGGGCTTCGTCGTCTTCTCGGTCGGATCGGTCGCGTGGACGATCGTCGGTCTGTCGAGCGGGCAGACCAACCTCGTCCTCTCCAACGGCTTCCTGACGGTGGTGAACCTCGTCGGCATCTGGCGCTGGCTCGGCCGGCAGGCGAGCTACGACAAAGGCAGCAGCGCGGCGGCGGACGCCAGCGCCCGTGCCCCGGTCCCCTCGCTCTACGCGGCGGGCGGCGTGGTCGGCGCGACGCTGACCGGCCCCGATGGGGAGGGCGTGGGCACCATCGTCGACGCGATGTTAGGGTGCGGCGACAACGCCATCGCCTATGTCGTGGTCAGCACCGGCGGGGTCGGCGGCGTGGGCGAGACGCTGCATGCGCTGCGGCCGGACGAACTGATGTTCGGGTCAGACGGGATACGGACGGAGCTTGACAGTAACGCGATCCGGTCGAAACCGACCGTCCAGTCCGACCATTGGCCAGAGGCATTATAAGTCCTTGGCGGCTACGGCATCATGAACGGGCAACGCGATCTGATGGAAAGCGGCCATTGACCAACCTCCTAAAGAACGATGTCCTGAGTACCCACACCGCACAAACGCTCGTCCACGAACTTCGCCGCAAAACCTAAACTTGGTTCCCAAACGCAGTCGAATAGCAGACCGACAACCCGCTCGGACGGCGAGCCGAAGGACTCTTGAATTATCAACTCAGACGGCGTCAACACACGGGTTAGGTCTTCCGCACTTGCCATCTCCGGTGACCACTGATCGGCGAATTGCCCACCGAAGCGTGCGCGCAAGTCCGGCAGGTTTTTGCGATATTGTGAAAAGATCGCATCTTCGGCGGCTTTGCACATTTTAGCTTTGTGCTGCTTGAAAGCCGCGTAAGCCTCCCTCTGAACCGCGCTTATCTCAGCACCTTCGTCGCACGGGATTACCAGGCGAGTAACAGACACGGCGCCGAGGAAAGGCCATGCGCATTGGCCGACCCATCCAAATTCATATTCGACTTCTCCGAACAGCGCGTCTCTCACAAGCTTGCTTCCGATGCAACGTCTAGCGTTTACGTGTAATCGGGGAACTTATGCTAGTGGGGCGACAGCGGCTACTCCGCTACCGGCGCCCACTCTCATCACTCCACCGGAAACCCCCGCCGCCGGAACAGCGCAGTTACATCCGGGTCGCGCCCGCGAAACGCGCGATACGCTTCCTTGCGATCGGTCTCGTTCCCCGTCGCCAGCAACGTCTTGCGGAACCGGTCGGCGGTCGCCTTGTCCCACACGTTGCCGGTCGCGACGAACGTGGCCCAGGTATCGGCATCCATCGTCTCCGACCACAGATAGGAATAATAGCCCGCCGAATAGGCATCCGACGAGAAGAGGTGATTGAACTGCGGCAGGCGGTGCCGCATCACGATCTCCCTGGGCATCCCCAGCTTGGCCAACGTATCGCGTTCGAACGCCGCGACATCGCTCACCGGCTCCGCACGGTCGTGCAACTCCATGTCGACGATCGCCGAGGAGAGATATTCGACCGTGTCGAATCCCTGATTAAACGTCGACGACTTCTCGATTTTGTCGACCAGCGCCTGCGGCATCGCCTGCCCGGTCTGGTAATGCCTGGCATAACGATCGAGCACGTCGCGGGTCAGCAGCCAGTTCTCGTTCACCTGGCTCGGATATTCCACGAAGTCGCGCGGCGTCCCCGAAAGGCCGGGATAGGTCACGTCCTGCACCAGCGAATGGATCGCATGGCCGAATTCGTGGAACAGCGTCGTCGCATCGTCGAGGCTGATGAGCGTCGGCTGTCCCCCCGCCCCCTTCACGAAGTTGTTGTTGTTCGACGCCAGCACGTTCGTTTCGCCGCCGAGCTTCTGCTGCCCGCGATAGCGCGTCGCCCATGCGCCCGACCGCTTGCCGCTACGCGCGAAATTGTCGAGGTAGAAGACGCCGACGTTGGCCCCGTCGCGCGCATCGGTGACGGCGAAGGTCCGCACGTTCTTCTCGAACACCGGGATTTGCCCGGTATTTTCGGTGAACTTCAGATCGTACAGCCGCCCCGCCGCATAGAAGGCGGCCTGCACGATATTGTCGAGCTGGAGATACGGCTTCACCTCGCTCTCATCGAGGTCGTATTTCGCCTTGCGCACCTTTTCGGCGTAGAAGCGATAATCCCATGGCTCGATCGTGATCGCCGCCCCGCCCTGCGTGGCCAGCGCCTGCATGTCGGTCACTTCCTGCCGCACCCGTGCTACGGCGGCGGGCCACACGCGCATCATCAGCGCGCGGGCGTTGGCCGGCGTCTCCGCCATCGTATCGTCCATCCGCAGCCAGGCATGGTTGCGGAAGCCGAGCAGCTTCGCGCGCTCCTGCCGCAGTTTCAGGATGGTCGCGATCGTCGCCTTGGTGTCGTTGCCGTCGCCATTGTCGCCGCGCTTGACGAACTTGCTCCACACCGCCTCGCGCAAGGAACGATCGGTGGCATAGGTCAGCACCGGCGCCACCGACGAGCGCGTGTTGACGATCGCCCATTTGCCGGCAAGGCCCCGCTCGTCCGCCGCCGCCTTCAACGACGCGACGAAACTGTCGGGCAGGCCGGCCAGCCGCTTCGCGTCATCGACGACGATCCACGTCTCCTCATCGGCCAGCACCTTGCGGCTGAACTCGTTATAGGCGACCGACAATTGCTGGTTAAGCCCGCTCACCTGCGCGCGCTGCGCATCGGTCAACAGGCTGCCGCGCCGCACGAAGCCGCGATAGGTCCGCTCCAGCAACCGCAGTTGCTGCGCGTTCAGCCGCTGGCTCGAGCGCGTATCATACGCCGTTTTCACCCGCGCGAAGAGCTTGGGGTCGAGGAACAGTTCGTCGTTGAACGCCGACAGTTTCGGCGACCACTCGCGGTCGATCGCCTGCACCTCCTTGGTCGCGAGATTGCCGGTATAGACGCCCCACATCGCGCCCACCCGATCCATCGTCTTGCCGGCCAGTTGCAGCGGCACGATCACCGTGTCGAACGTCGCCGGGCGCGTGTCGTCGCGGACCTTGTGGATGTCGCGCCGCATCTCGGCCATCGCCACCGGGAACGCGACCGGGAACATCGCCGGTGTAACCTTGTCCCACGGCGGCACCCCTTCATAGGGTCCGCCCCATGGCGCGGTCAGCGGCGTCGCGTCGAGCGTCGCGGCACTGGTCTGCGCGCCGCCTGTCGTCGGCAGCGCGGTGGAGGCAAGCAGCAGGCTCAAGGCGATTTTCATCCAGTCGTCCGTATGCAATATCGAATTACGACGAACCTAGGCATTGGGAGCCGCTTGGCAAGCTCGCGCGTTATGCGCGGCAACGAAACGGAACCGGGGGTATCCATGCAGATCACGTCGCTCGCCGAACTCGACCGCGTGGCCGACGAGGCGCGCAAGCTGGTGACGAAACGCGCGCTCGTCTCGGCCGGCGCGGCGGTGGTGCCGGTGCCCGGCGCCGACCTGCTCGTCGACGCCAATATCCTGACCAAGCTGCTGCCCGACATCAACCAGCGTTTCGGGTTGAGCAAGCATCAGGTCGAACAGCTCGAACCCGATCGCGCGAAGCAGATTTTCCTGATCGCCGCCAATCTCGGCAACGGCGTCATCGGCCGATCGATCACCCGCCGCATCGTCACCGCGCTCGTCCGCCGCGTCGCGGCGCGCTACGCGACGAAATCGGTGCTACGCTTCGTCCCCTTCGCCGGACAGGTCGCCGCCGCCGGCATCAGCTTCGGCGCGATGAAGCTGGTCGGCAACAGCCATATCGACGACTGTTATGAGACGGTGAAACGTACGCTGGTTTGAGGGAAGGTACTGGCGACAAGAACAACCATCCTTCCCCCCCTGCCAACGCATCGTCCGCCGCGTGCCCTCCCCCTCGTCGTCCCCGCGAAGGCGGGGACCCATAAACGCTGGCGTCGCGCTTCCAGCCGATCCGTCAGCGTCTATGGATTCCCGCCTTCGCGGGAATGACGAAATGCCCTACGCCGCCAGTCCCTCCAGCGCCTCGTTCGCCTCCATCCACTTGGCCTCCGCCGCCTCGATCTCGGTGTCGAGGCTGGCGCGGCGCTTCATCAACTGCGCCATCGTCAGCCGGGCGAGCGCGGGCGACGCCTGCCCCGCCATCGCCGCGTCCAGCGCGTCGCGCTGCTCGGTCAGCTTGGCCAGATCGCGCTCGATCGCCTGCGCACCCTTGCGCAACACCTGCGCCTTCTCGCGCGCTTCGGCCGCCGCCTTGCGGTCGTCCTTCTTGTTGGCCTTCTTCGCCTTTTCCTTGGCCGAATTGCCGAGGATCAGCGCGATATAGTCGTCGATCGTCCCGTCGAATTCCTTCGCCGTCCCCTCGTCGACCAGCACCAGCCGGTCGGCGGTCGCCTCCAGCATGTGGCGGTCGTGGCTGACGAGCAGCACGCAGCCGGTATAGGCGTTCAACGCCTGCACCAGCGCCTCGCGCGCATCGACGTCCAGATGGTTGGTCGGCTCGTCGAGGATCAGCATATGCGGTGCCTCGCGCGTGATGAGCGCCAGCGCCAACCGCGCCCGCTCGCCGCCCGACAGCTTGCCGACCAGCGTGATCGCCTTGTCGCCCGAAAAGCCGAACCGGCCGAGCTGTGCGCGCACCGCGGCGGGCGACGCGCCCTTCATCTGCCGCGTCATATGTTCGAGCGGGGTGTCGTCGGTGCTGAGTTCCTCCACCTGATACTGGGTGAAATAGCCGACCTTCATCTTGCCCGCCGCGTTCATGTCGCCGTCCATCGGCGTCAATTGCGCCGCGAGCAACCGCGCCAGCGTCGTCTTGCCGTTGCCGTTGCGGCCCAGCAGCGCGATACGGTCCTCGGGGTCGATCCGCAGGTTCAGCCGCTTGAGGATCGGCGTGTCGCCATAGCCGACGCTCGCCATGTCGAGCGTGATGAGCGGCGGGCGCAGTTCGTCGGGATCGGGAAAGTCGAACGTCAGGCTGGGATCCTCGGCCATCGCCGCGATCGGCTTCATCTTGGCGAGGATCTTGAGCCGCGACTGCGCCTGTTTCGCGGTCGAGGCGCGGGCGGAGTTCTTCGCCACATATTCCTGCAGCTTGGCGCGCTGCGACGCCTGATTGGCGCGCGCCGCCTCGATCTGCGCCAGCCGCTCGGCGCGCTGCTTCTCGAAAGCGTCATAGCCGCCGGGATACAGGGTGATCTTGCCCTGATGCAGATGCAGGATATGGTCGACGACGTTGTTCAGGAAATCGCGCTCGTGGCTGACGACGACGATCGTCGCCTTGTAGCCTTTGAGAAAATCCTCCAGCCACATCACCGCTTCGAGGTCGAGGTGGTTCGACGGTTCGTCGAGCAGCAGCACGTCGGGCTGGCTGAACAGCAACGCCGCCAGCGCGACGCGCATCCGCCAGCCGCCCGAATAGCTCTCCAGCGCGCGGCCCTGCATCTCCTCGTCGAAGCCCAGCCCGACGAGGATGCGCGCCGCGCGCGCCGGCGCGCCATAGGCGTCGATCGCCAGCAGCCGTTCGTGAATGTCGCCCAGCCGGTCGGGATCGGTCACGGTTTCGGCATCGTGCATCAACCGCGCACGTTCGACATCGGCCTCCAGCACCATCTCGAACGGCGTCGCCTGTCCCGCCGGCGCTTCCTGCGCGACATAGCCGAGGCGTGACCCGCGCGGCATCTCGGCGGTGCCGGTGTCGGGTTCGAGCTGGCCGGCGATCACCCGCACCAGCGTCGACTTGCCCGCGCCATTGCGCCCGATCAGCCCGACCCGGCTGCCCGGCGGCAGCGCCGCACTGGCATTGTCGAGGATCGTCCGCCCGCCAAGGCGCACCGTGATACCGTTCAGATTGAGCATGGGGCGGGCGCGTAGCAGTTTTCGCCGCGTTTGCGAAGGGGACGCCGCACTGGCGTCATGGTGGCTGCCGGCGGGTCGCCGACACACGCCTCGACCCGTTCAGACCGACTGACGGCAAATGTCGCACAGGTGCAACCTGCCACCCGAACCGATCGAAAACTCCTCCCCTCCCTGACAAGGGAGGGGCCGGGGGTGGGTAGGCTTCGAGGACACCGATACATTCCCTCGCAGGCCAACCCACCCCCAACCCCTCCCTTGTCAGGGAGGGGAGCCTCAAGCCGCCAAAACCATCGCCCGCAACTCGCCCTTCAATATCTTGCCATTGGCGTTCCGCGGCAGCACCGTGTCCGAAAACCGTACCTCCACCGGCACCTTGAAGCCGGCGAGCCGCTCGCCGACGAACGCCTGCAACTCGGCCGCCTCGACTTGGCACCCCGGCGACAGATGCACCACCGCCACCGGCTCCTCGCCCAGCACGCGGTGCGGCCGGCCGATCACCGCCGCGTCGCTCACGGCGGGATGGGCGTACAGCACGTCCTCGACCTCGATCGAATAGATGTTCTCGCCGCCGCGGATGATGATGTCCTTCGCCCGGTCGACGATGTAGCAGAAGCCTTCGTCGTCCAGCCGCGCCAGGTCGCCGGTACGGACCCAGCCGTCGATGAAGGTCGCCGCCGTTTCCTCGGGCCGCTGCCAGTATCCCGCCACGATCATCGGGCCGCGCACCCATAGTTCACCGACCTCACCGACCGGCAATTCGCCGGCGCCATCCACGGCCATGACCTTCAGGTCGGCGACCGGCACCGGCGGCCCGCAACTGGTTGGCCTTGCCAGATAATCCTCGGCGCTGTGCTGGGTCACGGTCGCCATCGTCTCGGTCATGCCCCAGCCGTTGCCGGGCATCACCCCGAAGCTCTCGTGCAGCCGTCGCACCAGATCGGGGGCCGACGGCGCGCCGCCATAGCTGATCGTCTCCAGCGAGGAGAGGTCGTAGCGCGCCCGGTCGGGATGGTCGAGCAACTGCCACGCGATCGTCGGCACGCCACCGGTCGCCTGCACCCGTTCGCGCTCGATCAGCGCCAGTGCCTCGCCCGCGTCCCATTTGCGCATCAGCACCATCGTGCCGCCGCTGGCCATCATCCCCATCAGCACCGCGCTGCACGCGGTGACATGGAAGAACGGAATGACCAGCAGGCCCGTCTTGGGTTCGGGGGCGGGCGGCGGCATCTCCCCCCGGCGCAGCATCGTCCGGGTGGTGTTATACGCCGACGACAGGATATTGGTCGCCAGATTGCGATGCGTGCCAAGCGCACCCTTGGGGCGTCCGGTCGTCCCGCTGGTATAGAAGATCGCCGCCGGATCGTCGGGCAGGATCGCCACCTCCGGCAACGGTACTCCGGGCAGCCCGGCCCAATCAGCGCACGCCCCGATCACCGCCTCCAGCGGCTGCGCCGGCGCGGCCACCGGCCCGGTCGGCCGCGCGACCAGCATCGGCACCGCGCTCTCGCCGATCCGGGCATGGCGCTCGCCGTCGACGATCGCCAGCCGTGCGCCCGAATCCGCGATCCCGAACGCCAGCTCGGCCGGGCTCCACCATGCGTTCAGCGGCACGCAGATCGCCCCGATGCCGACGATCGCGAAGAAGGCGACCGGCCATTCGGGCAGGTTGCGCATCGCCAGCGCCACCCGGTCGCCCTTGCCGATACCAAGCGTCCGCAGATGCGCCGCCAGTGCCGTGATCGCCCGGTACTGCGCGGCATAGCTTACCCGGTCGTCGCCATAGACGATCGCCAGCCGGTCGCCATGCACCGCCGACGCCCGCGCCAGCAGCGCAAGATCGGCCGGCGCATTGCGCCAGATGCGGGTGGGAACGGCGCCGATCACCGCCTCGCCCATCTCGAACGGGGCACCCGGCGCGGTCAGCAGCGCGCGGATCCGTGCATCCGACATCGCCGGCCACGCCGTATCGTCCGCTCCTGTCACCGCCCGTTCGATCACCGCCTCCTAGAATATCGGGTTTGCCGGAAATTCCACATCCGTTGCGACGGACTATTGATTACGCGGGAGCCAAAGGCAATAGAAGGCCCCGATACCACCGGGGATTTAGAATTCCCGGTATGACAACCGATGGAGAGATGCCCGCAATGTCCGTCAAGACCGAACGCCATGGCGACGTGCTGGTCGCGATCGCCGACCACCCGCCGGTCAACGCGCTCGCCGCCCCGGTACGGCTCGGCCTGAAGGCCGCGATCGAGGAAGCCGCCGGTGACGATTCCATCCGCGCGGTCGTCATCGCCTGCGCCGGCAAGACGTTCTTCGCCGGGGCCGACATCACCGAATTCACCAAGCCGCCGGTGATGCCGCTGCTCCCCGAACTGGTCGACATGATCGAGGCGTCGGACAAGCCGGTCGTGGCGGCAATCCACGGCACCGCGCTCGGCGGCGGCTGCGAGGTCGCGATTGCCAGCCATTACCGGATCGCGGTGCCCAGCGCGAAGCTCGGCACGCCCGAAGTGAAGCTCGGCCTGCTGCCCGGCGCCGGCGGCACCCAGCGTCTGCCGCGCTTGGGCGGCGTCGCGGTGGCGCTGGAACTGGTGGCGAAGGGTGATCCGATTTCCGCGACGAAAGCGAAGGACGCCGGCCTGATCGACCGGCTGGCCGGCGAGGACAGCCTGCTCGTCGACGCCATCGCCTTCGCGACCGAGGTGGCGGACGTCCGCCCCCTGCCCCGCACCTCCGAAAAGCCGGTCCAGCCCGACCCCGAAGCCGTGGCCGCCTTCGAGAAGGCCAACGCCCGCCGCTTCCGGGGCTATGAAGCGCCGGCCGCCAACATCGCCTGCGTGGTCAAGGCCAGCGAAACCCCCTTCGCGCAAGGGGTGCAGTTCGAGCGCGAGCAGTTCATGAAACTGATGTTCAGCGTGCAGTCGGCGGCGCAGCGGCATATCTTCTTTTCCGAACGCAAGGCGTCGCGGATCGACGGCATTGCCAAGGACATCGCGCTGCGCCCGGTGAACCGCGTCGGCGTGATCGGCGCGGGCACGATGGGCGGCGGAATCGCGATGAACTTCCTGTCGGCCGGGGTTCCTGTCACCATCGTCGAGATGCAGCAGGACGCGCTCGATCGCGGCGTTGCCACCATCCGCAAGAATTACGAGGCGACCGCCGCCAAGGGCCGGATGAAGCCGCAAGCGGTCGAGGCGGCGATGGGGCTGCTCACCGCCACGCTGGGGCTGGACGCGCTCGCCGACTGCGATCTGGTGATCGAGGCGGTGTATGAGGAAATGGCGGTCAAGCAGGACATCTTCGCCAAGCTCGACACCATCGCCAAGCCGGGTGCGATCCTCGCGACCAACACCAGCTTCCTCGACATCGACGTCATCGCTGCCGCGACCAACCGGCCGCAGGACGTGCTGGGCATGCACTTCTTCTCGCCGGCCAATGTCATGAAGCTGCTGGAGGTCGTCCGCGCCGAAAAGACCGCCGACGATGCGCTGGCGACCGTGATGGCCATCGCCAAGAAGATCCGCAAGGTCGCGGTAGTTGCCGGCGTCTGCCACGGCTTTATCGGCAACCGCATGCTGATCCCGCGTCAGGAGGAAGCGACCAAGCTACTGCTCGAAGGCGCGACCCCCGAACAGGTCGACCGGGTGCATGTCGATTTCGGCTTCCCGATGGGTCCGTTCCAGATGAGCGATCTGGCCGGCGTCGACATCGGCTGGCACCGCGACCCGACCCGGATCGAGAATATCCGCGACGCGCTCGCCGCCGAGGATCGCTGGGGCCAGAAGAAGGGCGCGGGCTTCTACGACTATGACGACAGGCGCAACCCGTCGCCCAGCCCCCGCGTCGCCGAGATCATCACCGATTTCCGCGAAAAGACCGGCACGCCGCAGCATGACGTGACCGAACAGGAAATCATCGAACGCACGCTTTATCCGATGGTCAACGAAGGCGCGAAGATCCTCGCCGAGGGCAAGGCGCAGCGCGCATCGGACATCGATGTCGTCTGGGTCTATGGCTATGGCTGGCCGCCGTATCGCGGTGGTCCGATGTTCTGGGCCGATATGGAAGGGCTGAAGAAGATCGTCGCCGGCCTAGAAAAGCACGGCTTCGAGGTCGCGCCGCTGCTGCGCGAAAAGGCCGAGAGCGGCGGGCGGTTCAACTGAACCGCCGCGTCCGCCGACCGTTGGAGCAGCCATGACCGATAGCACGACCCTGGTCGCGAACCTCACCGCGCTGCTCGACGTCGAGACGATCGATACCGACCTCTACCGGGGCGCGCGCAACCCCGGCGGGGTCGGCCGGGTGTTCGGCGGTCAGGTGATCGGACAGGCGTTGCAGGCGGCGCAGCGCTCGATCGGCGGCGACAAGATCGCCCATTCGCTCCACGCCTATTTCCTGCGGCCGGGCGACGAGGCGCATCCGATCGTCTACCGGGTGGAGCGCGACTTCGCCGGGCGCAGCTTCGCCAACGCGCGGGTGATCGCGATGCAGCGCGGACAGGCGATTCTCAACATGGCCGCCTCGTTCCACCTGCCCGAAGAGGGCATGCACCATCAGGACGCGATGCCCGACGTGCCCCCGCCCGAGGACCTGCCGACCGAGGCCGATCTGATCGAGGCGATGCGCGACCGGATTCCCGAACGCCTCACCCCGCTGCTCGCCAAGGCACGACCGCTCGAATTTCGCCCCGCCTCGGGCCGCCACTGGCTCGACCCGACGCCGCGTGCCCCCGAACAGGCGAGCTGGTTCCGCATCTGCGGCCCGGTCGGCGAGGATATGGAACTGCACCGCGCGATGCTCGCCTATGCCAGCGACGCGATGCTGCTCGGCACGTCGATGCTGCCGCACGGCGTCAACTGGCTGATGGAGCGGATACAGGTCGCCAGCCTCGACCATGCGCTGTGGCTGCACGAGCCGTTCCGGGTCGACGACTGGCTGCTCTATGCCACCGACAGCCCATGGGCCGGTCACGCACGCGGCCACAATCGCGGCCGCATCTTCACCCGCGACGGGCGGCTGGTCGCCAGCGTCGCGCAGGAAGGGCTGATCCGGGCGCGGGGTTGAGGCTCCCACCCCCAGCCCCTCCCTGACCAGGGAGGAGCTGGGGGTGGGTCGGTCTGGGGCGGGTGCTACCGTTCCCTCGCAACCCGACCCACCCCCGCCCCCCCCTTTCCAGGGGGGGAGACGTAATCTCAGAACCGCACGTTAACGCCCGCCGTCACCGTCCGGCCGATCCGCGTCTCGAACAGCGTGTCCTGCCGGACGCTGTCGGTATAGAGGACGTTCCGCTCGTCGGTCAGGTTGGTCGCCTCGACGATCAGCTTGATGGTGTCGGTGATGCCATAGGATGCCGAGGCATCGACATAGAGCGTCGGCTTGTTCCCCTGAAGATCGCTGCCGGGCGATGCCGGAATGCCGCGGATGAAGCGGTCGCGATAATTGGCGGTCGAGCGGATGCTGAACCGATCGTCCTCATAGAACAGCGTGCCCGACGCGGTGTTCTTCGACAGGCCGACCAGATCGTTGGGCGTCGTCACGGTCGGCACCCCGCCCACGCTGGCGAGGACATATTCGATCTCCGACGTCACGCGGGTGTAATTGGCCAGCACGCCCAGATTGCCGAGGAACCCGGGCAGGAAGTCGAGCCGCAACTGCGCGTTGACCTCGACACCCTGCAGCGGACCGCCCGGCGTGTTGAACGGCTGCGACACGGTGAACAGCTCGTCGGGCGAGGTCTGGCTGTTCTCCAGCAGCGCGTTGGGCAGCCCCAACTGGTTGAACGGGATCTGGCTGTTGACGTTCTGGATATAGCTTTTGATGTCCTTGTAGAAATAGGCGACCGACAGCAGCGAGCCCGGCTTGAAATACCATTCGAGCGCGGCGTCGAAGGTGTTGGCGCGGATCGGTTCGAGAAACGGGTTGTTGACGTTGCCGACACGCGTCACCGGATTGACCCCGCTGGTCGGCGTCAGGATGCCGAGTTCGGGCCGGGTCATCACCTTGGCCCCCGACAGGCGGATCAACAGGTCGCGCACCGGTTCGATCACGACATTGGCCGAAGGGAGCCAGTCGTCATAGCCGCGCCGCGCCTGCGCATATTGCCCGACGAGGTTGGTGGGCGAGGTCTGCCCGGCGGGCGGTGCGACCGCGATATAGCCCGAGGTGAACAGGTCGGTCTTGATATAGCGCACGCCCACGTCGCCGCGTACGCCGATGCCGAGCGTGTCGGTCAGATCGAAGTTGCCCATCACATAGGCGCCCTTGATCTCCTCCTTCACCCGGCTGCGCCCGCCGCCGCATTCGACGCCGCAATAGCGCACCGCATCGAAGCCGAAGGTCGAGGCCCATTTGTCGGGATCGATCGCCGCCCAGCTATTGGGCGCACCCGATCCGAACAGGTCGCCGACACCGTCGATCTGCCGGGTGATGCTGGCGAGGCTGGTCCCGGCGGGCAGCGCGCGGACGACGGTGTCGGCGTTGTACGGCCGCAGGAACGACGAGACGAAATCGCTCTCGCGATACTGGCCGCCGGTCTTGACCGTGAAGCCTTCGGCGACGGTCCAGCCGAGATTGACCTCGCCGGTGAAATTGTCGGTCGTGTTCTTGGACGGCTTGCCCTGATAGCTGAACCCGCCAAGCACGGTGCCGTCCGACAGGCCGGGGGCGTAGGTGAAGTTCGCCGGGTTCGCGACATCGAAGCCGAAACCGATCGTCGGCGTGCTGCCCTTGCCGCGGAAATCGATCGAGAAATTGTCGCTGTCGATGACGTCCATGAACGTCTGCAACCGCTTGCGCCCGTCCCACACCGACTGGTTGCGCCCGACCAGCATCGTCAGTTCGAGCGCGTCGTTGAACCGGTGCTTCAGGTTGAAATTGGCCTGTTTGAAGGTCGAGACGAAGTGGTCGACCAACCCTTCGGAGCGCACGTCGACCCCGTCGAACAGGCCATAAAGCAGCGAGCCGTTCTCGCTGAATTGCGCATCGCGGACCGACACCATCGGCTGCCCATTGTTGGCGATCGACCGACCGAACGAGATGCCGGCGATGTAATTGTCGCGACGCTCCACGTCGAAGCGCGAATAGAGCAGGTCGACCGAGATGTCGGTATTGTCGTCGGGCTTGAACTGCACGGTGAAGGTGCCGCCGATGCGTTCCTGATCCTGTTCGGAATTCAGGTAGCGCGGCAGGCGCGGGAAGAACGCCCCGCTGCCCGGCGTGTTGGGCAGGTCGGCGCGGCGCAGCCCGAGGATGGTGTTGTAGGCCGCGACCGATCCGGTGCGCGGATTGCCGGTCGAACAGTCGCCGATCGTCGCGCCCTTGGTTCCGAAGGCGGGATAAAGCGGATTGACGCCGACCGGCGAACAGAACAGTCCGTTGGTATTGGCCGACAGAATATCGACCGCCGAATAGCCGACCTCGCGCAGATGCCGCTTCTGATAGGCGACCGAGGCAAGGACGCCGAACGTGCCGTCGGCGAACTTCTTCGACACCAGCAACGAAGCGCGCGGGTCGACCTGTTTCGACAATTCGTTCCAGATACCACGCGCGGTCGCGGTCAGCACGAAATCCCCGCGCGCGTCGAGCGGCTTGGGCGCGGTCAGGTCGACCGTGGCGCCGAGCGAGCCCTCCTCGACATCGGCCGAGGGGGTCTTGCGCACCGACAGGGCCGAAAAGATTTCGGTCGGGAAGATGTTGAAATCGAAGCTGCGGCCGTTGTTGCCCGCGCCATAGATGTCGGACGAACCGGTCTGCGCGGTGCCCTCCATGCCGTTGATGCGGACGCGGGTGAAGCCCGCTCCCAGACCCCGGACCGAGATGTTGCGCCCTTCCCCGCCGTCGCCGCGCGCCAGTGCCACGCCGGGCACGCGCTGCATCGATTCGGCGAGGTTCGCGTCGGGAAACTTGCCGATGTCCTCGGCGACGATGCTGTCGACGGCCGCCGTCTCACGGCGCTTCTGGCCCAGCGCACTGTCGAGCGAGGCGCGGAAGCCGGTGACGATGATCTCGCCTTCGTCGGCGGTCTGCGGCGTGGCGGTATCGCCGCCGGTGTCGGCCGGGGTCGTCTGCGCGGCGGCAGGCACGGCGGCAAGCAGCGCGACCGACAGCGCCGCGAACGAGGCACCACGGCGCGCATGGATACGGAACTTCATGTTCTTCCTCTCCCTGTATCGGGATCACGAAATCTGTGACTCGTGTCCCATATTTTGATACTTATATGCACATAGTAGATCATGCTGGCACGGCTGTCACCTGTCCCGATGCCCTCATGCGATCAAAAATTGCGCCGACGCCGCCGTGGCTGGCCGGAGCGTCGCGACTGTTCGCGGTCGCCGCAGGTTTCGGGAGATTGCCGTAAATTACGCAAATCATTGGGAACCTGTCCGGCAACTTCGCTTGAACAATCGTGGCTATGCTCGTTCCCGAAAGGTGGTTCGATGCTGGTGCGATTTTCGGAAAGGTCGTGGGAATGGTCGCCCGGCACCGTCGCCGCGCTGGCGCTGGCCGGGGTTCAGATCGCGCTGGCGCTGGCGGGCATGGCCCATCCGACGCTGCTGACGCTCCCGTTCCTGCTGCTGCTCGCCGCGCTGACGATCGCCGATGCGGTGCTGATCGCCTATGCCAGCCTGCCGGTCGAGGCGAAGGTCATGGCGGTCGCCGCGATCGGGCTGGCGCTGACCGGGGCGGCGATGATCCACGGCACGGTACGACCGGCAGCGGTGACGATCCCGGCGCTGGCCTCGCCGGACGTCATGGCTGGGCCCGGCGCGATACCGCCGGTTTCCCGAACCGCCGGCCTGACGATCGCTCCGGGTGACGATGCCGTCGCGGCAGGGTTCGGCACCGATGTCACCCGTCTGGTTGCCGAAGCCGGGGGCGACGTGGTCGATCCGCCCGAGATCGCCGCGACGATCAGCGTCGATACCGACGCGCTCGGCACCGCCTATCGGCTCGTCTGGTCGATCCGGCGCGGCGCGGACCGGCGGTGGTGCGGACAGAGCATGGTCCGCCATGCCTCACGCGAGGCGGCGGCGCGCGCCGTCGCCGCGCTGATCGTGGCGGCACGATCGATCCCGGCAACGGAAGGGCTGCGATGCGACTGATTCGGCGAACTATTCCGGGTATCCGCACTTTGCGTGAATTGGCACTGGCGCACGACCGGCGCGGGGCGGCGGTGGTCGAACTCGCGCTGGCCTTGCCGGTCCTGCTGACGCTGCTGTTCGGTATCCTGACCGGGGGGACGTGGCTCGCCATGTCGCACGCGGTCCAGCAGAGCGCGAACGAAGCCGGACGCGCCGCGCTGGCCGGATTGACGCAGGGCGAACGCGCGACGCTGGCCACCAACGCGGCGCGTACCACGCTGGCGCAGACCTATGGCGTCGCCGCGAGCGCGGTGACGGTGACGGTGCAGGACGACGGCCAGCGGCTGACCGTCACCACCCGCTACGACGGCACCGCCAACCCGCTGCTATCGCTGCCGATCGTGCCGGCGCAGAGCAAGACGATCGAGCGCCGCGCGACGATGTTGCTGACGGGGCTGTAGATGCGACGGCCGGCGCCTCTGTCGGGACTGGTCGATCGCCGCGACGGCAATGTCACGATGCTGATGGCCGGCGGGTTGGCGATGCTGCTCGGATCGGCGGTGCTGGGGGTCGATACCGCCTCGCTGTTCCTCGAAAAGCGGCGGTTGCAGGGCGTGGCCGACGCCGCCGCGCTCGCCGCCGCCGCGCAGGTCGAGGATGGCACCAACCGTGCGCAGGCGGCGGTCGCCACCGCCCCGGCCAACCAGACCCGCCTGACCGCGATGACGATCGGCCGGTTCGATCCCAACCCGGCGATCGCGCCCGGCGCACGGTTCACCGCCGGGGCGCTGCCGTCCAATGCGGCGCGCGTGTCGCTCGAAAGCCGGATGCAGCCGATCTTCGCCCAGGTGTTCGGGCGACAGGCCACGCCGATCGCCGCGCGCGCCACCGCCGCGCGGATCGATCTTGCCGCCTTTTCGATCGGGTCGCGGCTGGCGGCGGTGCGCGGCGGCCTGCCCAATGCGCTGCTGTCGCAACTGGCCGGCACCGAACTGCACCTGACCGTCATGGACTATACTGCGCTGGCCGGGGCGCAGGTCGACCTGTTGCGGATGAGCGAGTTGCTGCGCAGCGACATCGGGTTGCAGGCGGTGACGTTCGGCGAGGTGCTCGGCACGCGGATCGCGCTGCCCAAACTGGTGACGGCGATGGCCGGCGCGACCGCCAATGCTGCGGCGGCGCAGGCGCTGCGGACATTGGCCGGGCGGCTGCCCAACCGCAACGTGCGGCTCGACACGATCATCGATCTGGGACCGCTGACCGGCGCGGTGCGCAGCGATCCGACACGGCCGGTGGCGAGCGATGCCTTCACCCTGCTGCGCGAATCACTGCTCATCTCGGGCGGGACGCGGCAGGTGCAGACCAGCGTCGACCTCGGTATTCCCGGCATCGGCGAAATCCGGATGTGGCTGGAAATCGGCGAACACGCCGCGAACAGTCCATGGCTGTCGATCGGCGCCAGCGGCGAGCGGGTGGTCCGTACCGCGCAGACGCGGCTGTGGCTCGACGTTGCGCTGGTCAACGTGCCGCTCGGCCTCGCCGCCGTTCGTACCCCGATCTATGTCGAACTGGCCGAGGCGGAGGCGAAACTGGCCTCGGTCGGCTGCAACGGCGGGCGGGCCAGGGCGAGCGCGGCGCTCGACGTGACGCCGGCGGTCAGTCGGGTCGCCATCGCCGACCTCGATCCGGCGGCGCTCGGCAATTTCCAGCGGGCGATGGAGTTGCGCCCGGCGCGCGTCGTCGCGCTGCCGCTCGCGTCCGTCTCGGCGTTCGCCGACATCCGGCTGGGCGGCACGCAGGCGCAGCGCGTCACCTTCAACGCCGGCGAGATCGACGGCGGCACGGTCAAGACCGTCGCGACCAACGACGTCGCGCGGGGCGTCGCCTCCAGCCTGATCCGCAATGTCGACCTCGACGCGCGGGTGCTGGGCCTCGGATTATCGGCCGGTCCATTGGTGTCGAGCGTCGGCAACGTTCTCGCACTCGCCGCGCCCGCGCTCGACATGGTGGTCGATCAGGTCACGGGCCTCGCCGGCGTCCGTATCGGCGAGGCCGACGTCCGGGTGAACGGCGTACGCTGCGGCACGCCGATGCTGGTGGGATAGTCAGGACCGGGTCAGCAACAGCACCGCGCCTTCGCTGCCATAGCTGCCGTGCATTTCCGACATCGCCACGCTCACCGGCACCCCCTGCCCTTCGTTGTTGAGCATCACCGTATCGATCGTCCCGATCCCCCCTTCACTGAGAACGGTATCGAGCGCCTTGCGAAAGGCGACCCGGTGCGCCACCGGCACGAGATCGGCGACGGCGACGTGGCGCAGCCGCTCGGCGGGCAACTGGATCAGCCCCGAAAAGCTCGCATCGACCTGTTCGATATGGCCGCGGGTGTTGACGCAGGCATAGCCGACGCCGTCATGCCCCTCCACCGCCGCGCGGATCGCCTCGCGCCGGTCGCCCATCCGGTGGCGCTGCACATCGTCGGTAATATCCTGGAACAAGATGGTCACATGCCGGGCATAGGGATGGACGTCGACGCGGATCCAGTTGCCCGGCCGGAACAGCGACGGCAATTCGGCGGTACACGGCTCCTTGCTCGCCACGGCGCGGCGGACATAGGTGCCGACGAGCGAGCGGCGCAGCGTCGGCACCGCCTCGAAGATCTTCTGCCCGACCAGCGAGCGGTCGGCGTGATCGACCATCACATGCGCGACCTGGTTCGCGACCAGCACGGTCATCTCGTAATCGATCTGGAGCACGCCGTTGCGCAGGCAATCGGCGAAGCGCTGGACCGCGTCGATCACCGGTTGCGACGATCCGTCCCCCGACGGAACCTGCCGCAGACTGTCGTAATGCGACACGGTGGTCAGTATATGGGTCGGCCGGCCGTGATGGGTTACGACGATCGCATCATCGGGGTGCATCTGGCGCAACTGACCAAAGCGGCGCGCAAGATCGGCGGAAGATACCGACAGTGATTTCGGCACCGGTACGGTCGGAACAGTCTCGTCGAATGGGAGCACCGCCAACCTCCAATATAAGTAAACTTACATCAATTAACTAATTAATATCGTACTTTAGCGACCGACCTGACAAAAAATCAATAGATGCAGCGTGATTGCGCGCGAACTGACCTGCAATTTGGCGAAGTATATTTTCGCCGATTTCGGCGGCGATTGTGATAGCGATACCAGTTCGTTAGTCCGGGTCGAAAAAAAGAGGGGGGATGCCATGCGCTGGAACGTGATCGTGTTGCTGGCCGCGATGATCGGATCGCCGGCGGCTGCCGGGCCGTGGGTAGCGGGGTGGACGACGTCACCGTTGAAAACCAATGCCGAACAGATGCTGACGCCGCAGCAGGCGACCGGTACGACCATCCGTCAGATCGTGCGGCTGTCGCTCGGCGGGCGGGCGGTGCGGGTGCGGTTCACCAACGCCTTCGGCGCGACGCCGCTGCGGATTGCCGGCGCGCATGTCGCGCTGGCCACCGGTCCGGCAGCGGCCACGACCAAGCAGGCAAGCGACCGGGCGCTGACCTTCGCCGGGCGGGGCGACGTGACGATCCCGGCGGGGGCGGACTGGTGGTCGGATCCGGTCACGCTGCCGGTCGCGGCGTTCGACGATCTGGCGATCAGCATCCGCTTCGCCGAACTGCCGCAGCAACAGACCGGCCATCCCGGCGCGCGCACGCGAAGCTGGATCGCGCCGGGCGATGCGCTGGCCGACCCCGCCTTTGCCGGTGCCGCGCCGGTCGAACGCTGGTTCCAGATCGCGGGCGTCGAGGTCGACGCCGTCCCGACCGCGCGGGCGATCGTCGCGTTCGGTGATTCGATCACCGACGGATACGGGACCAGGGACGGGGTAAATGCGCGCTGGACCGACGGACTCGCCCGCCGGCTTGCCGCGCATCGTACGACGCGCAGCGTGGCGGTGGTCAACCACGGCATCGGCGGCAATTGCGTGCTGATCGAATGTAGCGGCCCCAATGCGCTGTCGCGGTTCGATCGCGACGTGCTGAGCCAGCCGGGCGCGCGCTATCTGATCCTGCTCGAAGGGATCAACGATCTGGGCGGCCTCGCCCGCGAACGGCCCGTCAGCGCCGAAGCGCGCGACGCGCATACCGCGCGGCTGATCGCCGGCTATGCGCAGATCGTCGCCCGCGCGCGATCCCGCGGGTTGTGCGTGATCGGCGGCACAGTGATGCCGTTCGTCGGCAACGACTATTATCACGCCGATGCGCAGGCCGAAGCGGCGCGGCAGGCGGTCAACCGGTGGATTCGCACCCCCGGCAATTTCGACGCGGTGATCGATTTCGACCGGGCGGTCCGCGATCCCGCGCATCCCGACCGGTTGCTGCCCGCCTATGATTCAGGCGACCATCTCCACCCATCGGCGGTCGGATACAAGGCGATGGCCGATGCCGTGCCGCTGACGCTGTTCGAGCGGTGACGCCCGACCTCGATCGCGATGGCGCACGGCACCTGCCTGGTGCCGCCGCCACCGCGGTCACCGCGATCGAGGCGGCACTGGCGCACGTTCCGCCCGAACGGGCCGGCGTGCGGTTGCACGGTATCGGCGCCTTGAGCGACCTGTTGTCGGGCACCGGTGCGATCGGGCGACTGGCGGCGGCGGTGCTGGGCCACCGGACCAGGCCGGTGCGGGCGTTGTTGTTCGACAAGACGGCGGACACCAACTGGGCGCTCGGCTGGCATCAGGACCGGACGATCGTCGTCGCACGACGGCATGACATTCCCGGCTACGGGCCATGGACGGTCAAGCAGGGGTTGCAGCATGTCGCGCCGCCGCCCGATTTGCTCGCCGCAATGGTGACGATGCGCGTACACCTCGACCCCGTGCCCGGCACCAACGCGCCGTTGCTGGTGGCCGGCGGATCGCATCGGCTGGGGCGGATTGCGGAAGGCGATATTCCCGCCATCGTCGCGGCATCGCCCCGCTTCGTCTGTACCGCCGATCGCGGCGACGTATGGCTCTATTCGACACCGATCCTGCATGCGTCGGACGCGGCGGCACACCCGTCGCGGCGGCGGGTGTTGCAGGTCGATTATGCCGCCTGCGACCTGCCCGGCGGGCTGCGCTGGGCGGGAGTGTAGCTCTTGGCAGGGGATCGGGGTGGCACCATTTACGACTGTGACCGCGTGTCGAAAGGACCATCCATGATCGATCTGCATTTCTGGCCGACGCCCAATGGGCACAAGGTGACGCTGTTCCTCGAGGAAGCGGCAGTGCCTTACACCATCGTGCCCGTGGACATCGCCAATGGCGAACAATTCCGTCCCGAATTTCTCGCCATCTCGCCCAACAACCGGATGCCCGCGATCGTCGATCACGAACCGGCGGGCGGCGGCGAGCCGATCGCGCTCTTCGAATCGGGGGCGATCTTGCTGTACCTCGCGGAAAAGACCGGGCGCTTCCTGTCCGCCGATCCGCGTGGGCGGTATGACGCGATCCAGTGGCTGATGTGGCAGATGGGCGGGCTGGGGCCGATGTCGGGCCAGAACTTCCACTTCAACGTCTATGCCCCCGAAAAACTTCCCTATGCGCAAGACCGGTATCGGCGCGAGACGGCGCGGCTGTACGGCGTGCTCGACAAGCAACTGGGGACCCATGAGTATCTGGCCGGCGATTATTCGATCGCCGACATGGCGTCTTATCCGTGGCTCGTCCCGCACGAGAAGCTGGGGCAGGATCTGAACGACTTCCCCAACCTTAAACGCTGGTTCGACGCGATCGCCGCGCGGCCCGCGACCAAGGCGGCGTATGACAAGGGCGAGGCGATCGGTCGGGGCGACACGCCGATGACCGATGAACAGCGCCGCATCCTGTTCGGCACGCCCAAGGCGGATTGACGCGACGGGTTGCGACAAACTGCGACAATCGGAACCGCGAGGCGACATAGCGCGGCGACAAGTCGCGGGCATATGGGGTGCATCCTCCACCGGGGATGTGCCCCGTTCCACCGAAAGGTCCTTCATGCGCCCATTGCTTCTTGCCGCCTCGCTTGTCGCCTTTGCCGTACCGGGCATCGCGATGGCGCAACAGTCCGTTCCCCAGCCGCCCCGCCCGATGGCGGACGGCGTGCTGACCCGCACCGATGCACTGGCGCGGGCCGACCTGCGTTTCGACGCGATCGATACCGATCGCGACGGCCGGATCGGCGCCGCCGAACGCACCGCCCTGCCCCCGCGCGGTCCGCGTCCGGCGGGTGATGCCGGTTCCCCGCCCCCGCCCGGTGGTCCGCGCGGCTTTGGTGGCGGACGGATGCTGGAACGTGCCGATACCAACCGCGACGGCGTCATCACCCGCGAGGAATATCGCGCACAGGCCGCCGCCGCGTTCGACCGGCAGGATATGAACAAGGATGGCCGGATCGATGCCGCCGAACGCCAGCAATGGCGCGAACAGCGGATGGAGCGTCGCGCCGAACGCGCCGACGACTGATCGCGCATCCTTGACCCCGGACGGTGCCATTCCCGGCACCGTCCGGCGGTTCCCTTGACCTACAGGCTCGCCTAGCATGTCCGACATGGCCGATATTCCGCACCTGTTGCTCGTCGACGACGAGCGATCGATCCGCGAACCGCTCGCGCAATATCTCACCAAACAGGGGTTCCGCGTGACCCAGGCGGGCGATGCCGAGGGGGCGCGCGCGCGGCTCAACGCCTATGCGATCGATCTCGCGATCCTCGACATCATGATGCCGGGCGAGGACGGGCTGTCGCTGTGCCGCCACATCCGCGAGACGGGCGACACGCCGGTGATCCTGCTGACCGCGCGGGCCGAGGAAACCGACCGGATCGTCGGGCTGGAGATGGGTGCCGACGATTATGTCGTGAAGCCGTTTTCCCCGCGCGAACTGGCCGCGCGGGTGAAGGTGGTGCTGCGCCGGACCGCCAGCGGTGCGGTGCGCCAGCATGCGCCGGAGGCGGGATCGTTCGCCTTTTCGGGCTGGGTGCTGAAGACCGGCGAGCGTGCGCTGGTCGATCGCGAGGGCGTGTCGGTGCCGCTGTCGACCGGCGAATATAATCTGCTGCACGCGCTGGTGACGCGGCCGCGCCAAGTGCTGACCCGCGACCAGTTGCTCGACCTGACGCAAGGGCGCGAGGCGGCGGCGTTCGACCGGGCGATCGACAATCAGGTCAGCCGGCTGCGCAAGAAGATCGAGGCCGATGTGCGCAACCCGGAGATCATCAAGACGGTCTGGGGCGGCGGCTATACGCTGGCCTCCGAAGTGACCCGGCTGTGAAACGCCTGTGGCCAGCCAGCCTGCCGGGGCAGATCGCGCTGCTGGTCGCGATCGCGCTGTTCGTGGCGCAGGCGATCAATTTCGGCCTGTTGCTGCGCGAACGCCGCGCGTTCCGCTTCGCCGAGGTGACGTTGCCCGCCGTCACCCGGCTGGTCGATGCCGCCGAACGGGTGAATTCGCCCCGCCCCGTCGTCCCCGATCCGCGTCGTGCCGACCGGTTGCGCGGGGTCCGGCTGGTCACTCGTGCCCCCGCCGTGCCCGGTGGCGAGCATGAAACCGATGTCGAGGCAGCGATCCGGCGCGGCTTCGCGGATGCCGGGATTACCGTCGGCCGCATCGAGGCGCGGGTGCGTGCGGTCGAGGAAGCCGACATCCGCGCCCGGCAGATGGACCGGCGCCGGGTCGAACGGTTGCGGCGGATGGGTGCCATGATCGGGGTCGTGGTGGAACTGCCGGGGCGTGGCTGGCTGGTCGCGAACAATCCGTGGCCGATCGCCGAGCGCGGGTTGCTCTGGCAATTGCTGGCGCAGACGCTGATCCTCTACGTGATCGTGCTGGTGCCGGTGCTGTGGGTCGGGCGCGGCATCGCCAAGCCGCTGCGCGGGCTGGCCGGGGCGGCGCGCGCGTTCCAGCCGGGGCGGCCGCTGCCCGAGATCGAGCCGTCGGGGCCGCAGGACGTGCGGCTGCTGATCGCCGCCTTCGCCGACCTTGCCCGACGGGTTAACGCAATGATCGAGGAAAAGGACCGGATGCTCGGCGCGATCGGCCATGACCTGCGCACCCCGCTGGCTGCGCTGCGCGTCCGCATCGAATCGGTCGAGGACGATACCGATCGCCAGCGCATGGCCGAGACGATCGACGAGATGAACGCGACGCTGGAGGACATCCTGTCGCTCGCCCGGCTGGGGCGTCCGAGCGAACCGCCGACCGACGTCGACGTGGCGGCGCTGGTCGATGCGGTGGTCGAGGATTTCCGCGATTTGGGCGCGGCGGTCGATTTCGTCGAGGCGGCGCGGGTGCCGCTCAGGATGCGGCCCAATCTGATGCGCCGCGCGGTGCGCAACCTGATCGAGAACGCGGTCAAATATGCCGGCACGGCCGAAGTGCGGGTCGAAACGGGCGCGCAGGCGGTGACGATCATTGTGTGCGATCGTGGTCCCGGCATTCCGCCCGACCGGCTGGACGCGGTGTTCGATCCGTTCACCCGGATCGAGACGTCGCGCAACCGCGGCACCGGCGGCATCGGCCTCGGCCTCGCGCTGGCCCGCGCGATCGTGGGCGATGCGGGGGGTGAGATCACGCTGGCCAACCGCGACGGCGGCGGGCTGGACGCGACGATCCGGCTACCGCGGTAGGGTGGATGGCCGTCAATGAGGCGTTCGGCTTCCCCCCTCCCTGGAAGGGAGGGGTCGGGGGTGGGTCGGTCCGCGAGGAACCGGTGCGCCTGCCACGACCGTACCCACCCCCAGCCCCTCCCTTGTCAGGGAGGGGAGCAATTTCGCTGACGTTGCCGCCAAATGTCGATCGGTCCCGGTTCGCTGCGGCCACGAAACGAAACCGTGCAAGCGACGTTGGATCGGCTACGATGATAAAGGTGGCCAGCTACAACATGCGCAAGGCGATCGGCACCGATCGCCGCCGGATGCCGGAACGCACGCTGGAGGTGCTGCGCGAGATCGACGCGGACATCATCGCGCTTCAGGAATGCGACCGGCGGCTGGGCGAACGGGCCGGCGTCATCCCGCTCAACATGCTCGACGAACATAGTCCGTGGGCTGCGGTGCCGGTGGCGATGCGGGCGCAGTCGATGGGGTGGCACGGCAATGCGCTGCTGGTGCGGAAAGGTGCGATCATCGCCGAGCCGCACCGGATCGAGATCCCGGCGCTGGAACCGCGCGGCGCGGTGCGCGCCGATGTGACGATCGGCAGCGTGACGATCCGGGTGGTCGGCATGCACCTCGATCTGTCCGGGCTGTGGCGGCGCAAACAGGCGAACGCGATCCTGCGTGAACTGGACGGATGCGCGCCGCATCTGCCCTGCGTGCTGATGGGCGACCTGAACGAATGGACGCCGCAGTCCGGCTGCCTGCGCGACTTCGCGCGCGATCACCGCTTCGCCGATACCGGTCCCAGCTTTCATGCCAGACGGCCGATCGGGCGGCTCGACCGGATCATGGTGTCGCCGGCGCTGCGCATCGTCGAGGCGGGCGTCCACCATAGCGCGGCGGCACGCAAGGCGTCGGACCATCTGCCGATCTGGGCGGTGCTGGACGCTTCGTGAGCGCCGACCGCCCGCCGCAGGAACGCGAACTGCGCCTCGCGCTGATCTGCTACGGCGGGATCAGCCTCGCGGTCTACATGCACGGGCTGGTCAAGGAGATCTGGCACATCGCCCGCGCCAGCCGCGCGGCGCAGGACGGTGCCGAGCCGCTGACCGGCAGCGCCGGCGTGTATCAGGAGATGCTCGCCGATCTGGCGGCGCGGACCGGCATCCGGCTGCGCGTGCTGGTCGACATCGTCGCCGGGGCGAGTGCCGGCGGGATCAATGGCGTGTTTCTGGCGCAGGCGATCGCCACCGGCCAGTCGCTCGACCCGCTGACCGCGCTGTGGCTCGACAAGGCCGACATCGAGGCGCTGATCGATCCGGTGCAGGCCCCGGCGAGCGCGCTGTCGCGGCCATGGGCGCGGCCGATCGCGTGGATGGCGCTGGGCCGTGAGGGCGAAGAGGTGTCGAGCGTCGACCGGGCCGCACGCGACGAACTGCGTGCCAAGCTCGACCATTTCTTTCGCGCGCGCTGGTTCGAGCCGCCGTTCGGCGGGCGGGTGATGGTCGACATGCTGCTCGATGCCTTTGCCGCGATGGCAGCGGCCCCGGCAGGGCCAAGGCTGTTGCCCGATGGCCAGCCGCTCGACCTGTTCGTCACCGTGACCGACTTCACCGGCCACCCCGAACTGCTGCGGCTCAATTCGCCGGCCGAGGTCGTCGAAACCGAACACCGGCTGGTGATCGGGTTCAGCGATCATGCCGGGGGGACGCTGGCCGATGCGGCCGAGCTGGTGTTCGCGGCGCGGGCGACGTCGAGCTTTCCCGGTGCCTTTCCGCCGTTCCGCGTCGGCGAGCTGGACGCCGCGCTTACCGAGCGGGATATGGCGTGGGACGGGCGCGAGGCGTTCCTGCGGCGCGTGCTGCCGCGCCAGTCGGCGGTCGGCATGGCGGAGGCGGCGACGCTGATCGACGGATCGGTGCTGGCCAATGCCCCGTTCCAGCCGGCGATCGATGCGCTGCGCAACCGCCCGGCCAAGCGGCAGATCGACCGGCGCTTCGTCTATCTCGACCCGGCACCGGGGCATAAATTCGGTCTCGCCCCGGCGAGCGAAGGGCCGCCGGGGTTCCTCCAGACGATTTTGGGCGCATTGTCCGAACTGCCGCGCAAACAGCCAATCCGCGACAATCTGGATGCGATCCAGCGGCGCTCGGAACAGATCGAGCGGATGCTGGCGATCGTCGAGCAGGTGCGCGGACCGGTGGAGGAACAGGTCGAGGCACTGTTCGGCTATACGCTGTTCCTCGACTGGCCGACGCCGGCGCGGCTGGCGGGATGGCGCGCCAAGGCGCAGGTGCGCGCCGCGCAACAGGCCGGGATCGGCCATGCCGCCTATGGCCTGCTCAAGATCGGGCAGTTGCTCGACCGGCTGGCGGCGCAGGCCGGGGCGATCGCCGGCGACGCCTCGCCCGAATGGGTGCGGCGGACGCGGGTGCGCTTCGCCGGTGCCGTGCGGGCGGCGGGGGCGGATTGCTTCGGCCCGGAGGGCGCGAGCGACGCGACGATCGATTTCCTGCGCAGCCACGACCTGCCGTTCCGCATCCGCCGGTTGCGGTTGCTGGTGCGCACGCTGACCACGATGGAAGGTGCCCATGGCAGCGCGCCGCTGGCGGCGGTGCGGGAAGCGGTGTTCGCGAGCCTCGCCCCCTATCTGGCATGCGAGCGGGCCGACCGGTTCGCCGGGCTGAAATCGCTGGCCGGCGATGCGCGGGCCGATCCGGCGGAAGTACTGGCGGCGATGGGCGACGCGATGGACCTGCCGACGCTGGATGCCGATACCGATGCCCGGCTGTCGGCGGCATTGTCCGCGATGCCGCGCGAAATCCGGCGGCCGCTGCTGCTTGCCTATCTCGGCTTTCCGTTCTTCGACGTCGCCACGCTGCCGCTGCTGGGGGGCGAGGGGCTGGACGAGTTCGATCCGGTGCGGGTCGACCGGATCGCGCCCGACGATGCCCCCTCGATCCGGGGTGGCGGGGCGGAGGCCACGTTGAAGGGCATCCGCTTCCATAATTTCGGGGCGTTTTTCAGCCGGTCGTACCGCGAGAACGACTATCTGTGGGGGCGGCTGCATGGTGCCGAGCGGATGATCGACATCGCGCTGTCGACGCTGCCGGCCGATGTCCACCTGCCACCGGGTTATGTCGCGACGCTGAAACGCCGTGCGTTCGTGGCGATCCTCGACGAAGAGGAACCACGGCTGGCGGCGATCGGCGACCTGTTCGCCGAGCTGCGCGCCGAGATCGGCTGACACCACCACTATTGGAAAAAGCGGGCGGGCGGGCGTAAGGAAAGGACGATACCCCGGCGACACGAGAGGCAAGGCCCCATGCAGTTCCTGAAAACCCTGTTCTGGGCGTTGCTGGTGGGGGTGATCGTCGCCTTTGCGCTCAACAACATGACGATGGTTCCCCTGAAGCTGTGGGGGACGTTGTATGCCGATGTGAACCTGCCGCTGTTGCTGCTCGTCACGTTCCTCGCGGGGTTCCTGCCGACGTTCGTCGCGCTCAGGCTGACGCGGTGGCGGATGCGCCAGCGGCTGTTCGCCGCCGACCGGACGGTGCCGCTGGCCAAGCCGGTCGAGCCGGTGGTGGTGCCGCAGCCCGTGACGGGAGTGGTCGCATGAGCCGCTCGCCGATCTATGTCGCGATCGACACCCCCGATCTGGAGCGGGCCAAGGCGCTGGCGCACAAGGTGCGGGGCCATGTCGGCGGGCTGAAACTGGGGCTGGAGTTCTTCATGGCCAATGGCCGGGCGGGGGTGCGGACGATGGCCGATCTTGGCCTGCCGATCTTCCTCGACCTGAAATTCCACGATATTCCCAATACCGTCGCCAAGGCGATCCAGGCGCTGGGGCCGCTCGATCCGGCGATCCTGACCGTCCATGCCAGCGGCGGGCGGGCGATGCTGGAGGATGCCAAGGCCGCCGCGCCGGTCGGCACGAAAGTGGTGGCGGTGACGATGCTGACCAGCCTCGACGGCCACGACCTGTCGTCGATCGGCCTTGCCCCCGACCCGCACAAGCAGGTGGTGCGGCTGACCGAACTGGCGAAGAGCGCCGGGATCGACGGGGTGGTGTGTTCGGGTGCCGAGGTCGCGGCGGCCAAGAAGGTGTGGCCGCAAGGGTTCTTCGTGGTGCCCGGCGTCCGTCCGGCGAACGCCGGTGTCGGCGACCAGAAGCGGGTGGTGACACCACGCGCCGCGCTGGACGCCGGGGCATCGGTGCTAGTGATCGGCCGACCGATCACGCAGGCCGAGGACCCCGACCAGGCAGCTAGGGCGATCGAGGCAACGCTCTGACGCGCCGGGCAAGGTGCAGCGAAGCTGCACCGAGCCGCACAAGGCGCGTTCGGCCGGCGGCGCGAGGAGCGCCGACCGACGCCATGGGCTTTGCCCATGGCGCGTGAAAGATGACGAAGTTTACACGCAACGCCCTCCCACACGGCCGGGCCATTGTAGCAAATTATTGCAATATAGTCCTTTTGTCCGACCGACATATCAATTTCCGGCGCCGAAGTTTGCACATCGCGCATTCGCGAGCGGCAGCAAGCACCAGTTAGCACTGAGGCGCGACTCGGCCGTTTATTCCGCCGTCATGGCATCGATCGGTCCGTGCGGGACGGCCCGGCGGGTCGCCATAGCCGCCGCCGGTGCGCGGCGTGGACGATCGCGGCAGTGGTAGCATGGCCGTGACGACAGGCGCGGATCGCCTGCGCCACGCGCTTGCCGTGGAGGGCGAGCGGCAGGCCGAGCAGCGCGGCGGGAAGCGCGACGAGCGTCGCCGTCGCACCGTAGCCCACGACCGCGACGGTGCCGGCGATGGCCAGCAACACGACGCCGGCGGCCCGCCAGCGCAGGTTGCGGCGGCTCATTGGATGGCATCGGCATGGCGGTCGGCGATCACCACCCGCCCCGCCGCCATACCGCAGGCGGGCACGGCGCGGCACAGCAGGATGTCGGCAGGTGCCTCCGCCTCTTCGCCGAGCGCGGTCGCCACGTCGGTCGCGTCGAACGCCACACCGATCGCCGGATCGTGCAGCGCGGCCGCCGCGCGTCGCGCCCGGCCGAGGCAGGCCGGCGAGCGATCGAGGCCGCGCCCCTCGATCGCGGTGAAGCCAAGGCTGCGGGCATGGGCGAGCGCGGCGATCAGCAGCGTGCCGCAGCCGCAATCGGTATCGACGATGCGCACGGCATGGCGACGACGATCGCGCAACGCCACGAGCGTCGCGGCGACATCCGCCCAGCGTGGGTCGGACCGGGCGCGCTCACGCGGCACGGGGCAGCGCCCGGACATCGGCCGCGACCGGGCCGAACGGGATCACCGGGACCAGCGGCATCGTCGCCAGCCGCACGCTGGCATGGTACATCTGCCGCTCGGCCTCGGCGAAGCGGAGCGCGGCGGTGAGCGACACGAAACGCCCTTCGAGCAGACGGGCGGCGTCCTGCACCAGCCAGTGGCCGGCGACATCCTGACCGACATAGAGCACGACGAGGTCGGCGGGGTCCGGTTGGGGGGTAGGCGACATGATCGGGAAACCTTCGGTGGCGCGGGCGTGCATGTGCCCGCCCCGATCAGCTACGCCCCGCGCCATAGCGATTCGAGATCGATTCCGGGAAAGTGCGTAGTGGCGGCATAGGGTTCGCGGGTGACGGGTGGTGGCGGACCGGCGGTCTCCGGTTGTGTGGCGGCTCCCTCCCTGACAAGGGAGGGAGCGGGGGCGGGTCGGCGAGGCTGTGTCGGCCCCTGCCCCGTACCCCCGGCCCCTCGCCTGTCAGGGAGAGGAAAGGATGTGGGGCCGTACCTCGCGGGGCGGGTATGTTTTCTCTTGTGTGGTGAGCGACCGATGACCCGTTTCAAGATTTGCGGCCTGTCGACGCCCGAGACGCTGGCGGCGGCGCTGTCCGCCGGGGCGAGCCATGTCGGCTTCGTGTTCTTCCCCCCCTCCCCCCGGCATCTGGAGTTCGACAAGGCGCCAGGGCTGGCGACGCAGGTGCCGGGCGGAGTCGCGAAGGTGGGCGTGTTCGTCGATCCCGACGATGCGCTGCTCGACGCGGCGGTGACGGCGGGGCGGCTGGACGCGATCCAGTTGCACAAGACCGCGCCGACGCGGATCGCGGCGATCCGGGCGCGGTTCGGGCGCGAGACATGGGGGACGGTGGCGGTCAAGACGCGCGCCGATCTGGACGGGGCGCGGGCGCTCGGCGGCGCGGCGGACCGCGTGCTGTACGATGCCAAGACGCCCGAGGGTGCGGCATTGCCCGGCGGCATGGGGGTGCGGTTCGACTGGACGCTGCTAGCCGGCTTCGCGCATCCGTTGCCATGGGCGTTGTCGGGCGGGCTGGACGCGGGCAATGTCGCGCAGGCCATCCGGGTGACGCGCGCGCCGCTGGTCGATGTGTCGTCGGGCGTGGAAAGCGCGCCCGGCGTGAAGGATATTCAGCGGATCGTGGCGTTCGGACGGGCGGTGGCGGACGCCTAGGGCGGATCGACGTTCAGCGATCCGGGATGCTTTCAGGCCCGATCCGTTACCCCGGAACAGGTCCGGGGTAACGTTTGCGAGTGGAATGGACTGAACTGCCGAAACGGGCGCTTCCGCGCATGTCCCGGTCAGTCCCCGATCCCCTCGACAGCGGGCACGCGCGGGCGTAACGGACGGCCCATGAACGCCCCCAACAGCTACCGCGCCCAGCCCGACGACCGCGGGCATTTCGGCGACTTCGGCGGCCGCTATGTCGCGGAAACGCTGATGCCGCTGATCCTCGACCTCGATCGCGAATATACGGCGGCCAAGGCCGATCCGGCGTTCGCGGCACAGTTCGACGACCTGATGACGCATTATGTCGGGCGGCCCAGCCCGCTGTATCATGCCGAACGGTTGAGCGAGACGCTGCGCGCGTCGGCCGCGCCGGGCATGGGAGCGCAGGTGTGGTTCAAGCGCGACGAGCTGAACCATACCGGCGCGCACAAGATCAACAACTGCATCGGGCAGATCCTGCTAGCGATCCGCATGGGCAAGACGCGGATCATCGCCGAGACGGGTGCTGGCCAGCATGGCGTGGCGACCGCCGCCGTGTGCGCGCGCTTCGGCCTGCCCTGCGTCATCTACATGGGTGCGCGCGATATTGAGCGGCAGCAGCCCAATGTGTTCCGCATGAAGCTGCTGGGTGCCGAGGTGCGGCCGGTGACGAGCGGCGCGGCCACGCTGTCCGATGCGATGAACGAAGGCCTGCGTGACTGGGTCGCGAACGTCCACGACACCTTCTACATCATCGGCACGGCGGCGGGGCCGCATCCCTACCCGGAGATGGTGCGCGATTTCCAGAGCATCATCGGCCGCGAGGCGCGCGCGCAGATGCTGGAGCGCACCGGGCGCCTGCCCGACCTGCTGGTCGCGGCGATCGGTGGCGGGTCGAACGCGATCGGGCTGTTCCATCCGTTCCTCGACGATCCCGAGGTCGCGATGCTGGGCGTCGAGGCGGCGGGCCACGGGCTGGACAAGGATCATGCCGCGTCGCTGGCGGGCGGCTTCCCCGGCATCCTGCACGGCAACAAGACGTATCTGTTGCAGGACGAGGACGGGCAGATCGCGGAGGGGCATTCGATCTCGGCGGGACTGGACTATCCGGGGATCGGGCCGGAACATGCGTGGCTGCGTGACATCGGCCGGGTGGAGTATGACAGCGCGACCGATGTCGACGCGCTCGACGCGTTCCAGATGCTGTGTCGGAGCGAAGGGATCATCCCCGCGCTGGAGCCGGCGCACGCGATTGCGGCGGTGGCGCGGCGGGCGAGGACCATGCGCAGCGACCAGATCATCCTGGCGAACCTGTGCGGGCGGGGAGACAAGGATATTTTCACCGTGGCAAGCGCGCTGGGGGTAGAAATCTAAAGCCCTCTCCCCTTCAGGGGAGAGGGTTGGGAGAGGGGCAGTGCGCGACGCTGGTTTGACCGAACGGGCGAAGGCAGCGCGCAAAGCCCCTACCCCTGCCGAGCAGAAGCTGTGGTTCGCGTTGCGCACCGAGCGGTTTGCGGGGGTCAAGTTTCGGCGGCAATAAGGTGATCGGGTCGTATATTGCCGACTTTGCTTGCAACTCGCCCAAGCTGATCATCGAACTCCACGGGCATTTGCATGGCGAGACGGCTGCGTATGATCAAGCTCGTTCCGCGTATTTAACCGCGCAAGGCTATCGGGTAGTGCGGTTCACTAACTCTGACGTGATGTTTAATCTGGAAGGCGTGTTGCGCTTGTTGGACGGTTTCTTGACCCACCCCCTCTCCCAACCCTCTCCCCTGAAGGGGAGAGGGCTTTGACCCGGCTTGCTTCGGCGTTTTCGCAAGGGCGCGCAGCGTTGGTGTGTTTCGTCACCGCCGGCGATCCGACGTCCGACGCGACGCCCGCCATCCTCGACGCACTGGTCGCGGGCGGGGCGGATGTGATCGAACTGGGCATGCCGTTCACCGATCCGATGGCCGACGGGCCGGCGATCCAGTCGGCGAACATCCGCAGCCTCGCGGCGGGCACGCGGACCGCCGACGTGCTGCGGATCGCGGGCGAGTTTCGCGTGCGCCACCCCGACGTGCCGCTGGTGCTGATGGGCTATGCCAATCCGATGGTGCGGCGCGGGGCGGACTGGTTCGCGCAGGCCTGCGCCGCCGCCGGCGTCGACGGGGTGATCTGCGTCGACATTCCCCCCGAGGAGGACGACAGCCTCGGCGTGCAGTTGCGCGCCCATGGCATCGCCGCGATCCGGCTGGCGACGCCGACGACCGATGCCGCGCGGCTGCCCGCCGTGCTGGAGGGGGCCGGCGGGTTCCTCTATTACGTCTCGGTCGCCGGGATCACCGGCAAGCAACAGGCGGTGCAGGCGTCGATCGACGATGCGGTCGCGCGGTTGAAGGCAGCGACCACTCTGCCGATCGCGGTCGGCTTTGGCGTGCGGACTCCCGAACAGGCGGCGAGCATCGCGCGCGTGGCGGACGGGGTCGTCGTCGGATCGGCGATCGTCGAGATCGTCGCCGCGCACGGGGCCGATGCCGCCGGGCCGGTGCGCGCCTATATCGAAACGCTTGCCAGCGCGGTGCGCCACGCGGCAAAGGACCCGGCATGAGCTGGCTGAACCGCGTCCGCAACGCCCTCCCCTTCGTCGCGCGCAAGGAAACGCCCGACCATCTCTGGCACAAGTGCAAGGGGTGCGGGCAGATGATCTTCACCCGCGAATGGGAAGAGAATCTGCACGTCTGTCCGAAGTGCGACCATCATGGCCGCATCGGGCCAAAGGAGCGGTTCGGACAGTTGTTCGATGACGGCAGCGTCCAGATATTGCCCAATCCGAAAGTCGCCGAGGACCCGCTGAAGTTCCGCGACAGCAAGCGCTATGTCGACCGGCTCAAGACCGCGCGGACCGACACCGGCGAGCAGGATGCGTTTCAGAACGCCTATGGTATGATTCAGGGGCATGGCTGCGTGATCGGCGTGCAGAACTTCGCGTTCATGGGCGGATCGATGGGGCAGTTCGTCGGCGAGGCGTTCATCGCCGGCGTCGAGGCGGCGATCGCGCGCGGCGTGCCCTATGTGGTGTTCACCGCCAGCGGCGGCGCGCGGATGCAGGAGGGCATCCTCAGCCTGATGCAGATGCCGCGCACCACGGTGGCGATCGAGATGCTGCACGATGCGGGCCTGCCCTATCTGGTGGTGCTGACCGATCCGACGTCGGGGGGCGTGATGGCCGCCTATGCGATGCTGGGCGACGTGCAGATCGCCGAGCCGAAGGCGACGCTGGCGTTCACCGGGCGGCGGGTGATCGAGAGCACGATCCGCGAGAAGCTGCCCGACGATTTCCAGACCAGCGAATATTATCGCGATCACGGCCTGATCGACCGGGTGACGCATCGCCGCGACCTGCCCGGCGAACTGGCGCAGTTGATCGAGTTTCTGGGACAGAAGGCGGCGGCCTGAGCCGGGCATGCCCGATTTCGCGATTTCGGCCGACCCGGCGGTGCAGGCGCAGCTCGACCGGTTGACCCTGTTGTCGCCCGGCGCCGATGTGCTGGGGCTCGATCGGATCACGCGGCTGCTGGCGCGGCTGGGCGATCCGCATCTGGCGCTACCGCCGGTGTTCCATGTCGCGGGGACGAATGGCAAGGGATCGACCTGCGCCTATCTGCGCGCCGCGATCGAAGCGGCGGGGTTGCGCGCCCATGTCTATGCCAGTCCGCATCTGGTGCGGTTCAACGAGCGTATCCGGTTGGGCGGCACGCTGATCGACGACGGCGCATTGGCGGCGCTGCTGGCGCAAGTGCTGGACGTGGCCGACGGGATCGGCGCGAGCTTCTTCGAGATCACGACGGCGGCGGCGTTCCTCGCCTTTGCGCGGACGCCGGCGGAGGCGTGCGTGATCGAGGTGGGTCTGGGCGGACGGCTGGATGCGACCAACGTTCTGCCGGCACCGGCGGTGTGCGGCATCGCGGCGCTGGGGATCGATCACGAGGCGTTTCTGGGGAACTCGCTGATCGGCATCGCGGGCGAGAAGGCGGGGATCGCCAAGCCGGGCGTGCCATTGGTGGTGCAGCGCTATGCGCCCGAGGTTATGACGCGGGTACGCAAGGTCGCCACGGCGGTCGGGGCGACGCTCTATTGTCGGGACAGTGACTGGCGGGCTGATGATGGTTGCTACACCGATTACTGGGGCGAACTGACGCTGCCGATGCCAATGATGGCGGGGGCGCATCAGCGCGACAATCTGGCGCTCGCCGCAGCGATGCTGCGGCATCAGACGGCGGTCGACGTGCCCGATGCGGCGATCGTCGCGGCGGCAGGGGCGGCGCGCTGGCCGGCGCGGATGCAGCGGTTGCGCGAGCGCGGGCCGCTGACCGGACGGGTCGTGTCCCGGCACGGCGTGTGGCTCGACGGGGCGCACAATGAATCGGCGGCGATCGAGGTGGCAGCTTGGTGGCCACGGATCGCTCGGGGCGAGCCATCGGCGCTGGTGCTGGGGATGCTCGCCAACAAGGATGGGCGCAGCGTGCTGGGCCATCTGGCGCAGGTCGTCGATCATGTGGTGGCGGTGCCGGTTCCGGGGCATGCGTGTCATGCGCCCGAGGCGTTGGCGGCGATGGCGCGGGCGTTGGGAGTACGTGCCGAGGTGGCGGACGATCCCGCTTCGGCGCTCGATCGGGTGGCGCTGGTCGGGGCGGAGTCGGTGTTGATCGCGGGGTCGCTGTATCTGGCTGGCACCGTGCTGGCGGCGAATGATGAGGTGCCGGCTTAGGAAGAAGATTTTGTTCGCGCAGAGACGCGGAGGCGCAGAGGAGGTTGCGTTCGAGGCTGTCTTTCCCGCGATAGCGGGCCTGTTGCCGGCCTCCCGATCGCACGGGACATTGCGTCCCGAACCACCTCCTCCGCGCCTCTGCGCCTCTGCGCGAACCAACCTTCTTCGCGCCTTCGCGTGAACTACCCACTTCTTACCCTAGGAATCGTCGCCCCAGCGAAGGCTGGGGCCTCGTGCGGCTCCTGTCGCGCGCTGTCAGCGGGAGATCCCCGCCTTCGCTGAGATGACGTTTGTGTCAGGGGAATCAGGCCCGCTTCGTCTCGCGGCTCCAGCGGACCCATTCGAGCAGGACGAACACCACCGCGACCAGCCCCAGCGCGGCGGTGAAGCGGAAGACGGGGGCATAGCCCATTTGTTCGACCGCTTCGCCCAGTCCCGCGCGGCCGAGCGAGCCGACCAGCAGGGTGAGCGAGGAGAGCAGCGCATATTGCACCGCGCTGTGTTCCTTGCTGGCGATCGAGGAGAGATAGGCGACGAACGCCGCGCCGGCGAGGCCACCGGCGATATTCTCCCCCGAGATCGCGACCATCAGCCGGACCATCCGCGCATCGACGCCAAGGTTCAGCAGCCCGGTCGCGCCCGCCACCGCATCGATCACCGGCGCGCCGGCCGCCAGATCGGCATAGAGCAGGTTGCTTAAGGCCGCGACGATCGCGCCGAGCAGCAATGTCGGCATCCGTCCGGCCGTCGCGAACAGGATGCCGCCCAGCGAAATGCCGAGGATGGTCATGCCGACGCCGAAGATCTTGGAGGCGAAGGCGACCTCGTCGTTCGTGTAGTGCAGTTCCGTGAGATAAAAGGGATAGGCGAACGGCCCCCAGATCGAATCACACAGCCGGTAGCTGAGGATCAGCCCAAGGACGATCACCACGCCGTAGCCCAGCCGCCCGACCAGTTCGGCCATCGGCAGGATGAGCGCGCGATAGCCGTGTTCGACGATGCCGGTTGCCGGGTCGGTCCCCGCCCCGCTCCGCCGGGTCAGCCATGCCGCGACGAGCGCGGGGACGACGACGGTCGCGACGACGATCCACGGGCCGGTAAGGCGGGTGAAATCGCCGACGCTCGGTGGCGTTTCGCCCGGGCCGACGGCGAGCGCACGGGCCATGAAGGCGGCGATGGTCACGATCGCCCAGCCCCAGCAAAGGCCGACGATGATGAGCCCGGTGCGCTTGTCGGCACGCGACGGGCCGATGGCGGCCTCGCCCGGTGTCAGCGCGGCCGGGCGCGGCGTGTCGGGCGCGAAAAGGGTGACGATCAGCAGCAATGCCATCAGGGCACCCATGATCGCATAGACCAGTGGCCAGCCGATCCGTGCCGCCATCACCAGCGCCAGCGCGCCGCCGACGAGGCTGGCGGTGCGATAGCCGAGCTGATAGGTCGACGACAGCAGGCCCAGCGTCGCGCGTTCATCCGCCACGTCGATCCGCCATGCGTCGATCACCACGTCCTGCGTCGCGGCGGCGAACGCGCCGATCACCGCCAGCAGCGCGAACCAGCCGAGCCCCAGCACCGGGTCGGTCGCCGACAGCGCGACGAAGGTGGCGGCGAGCACCCCCTGACACAGCAGCAGCCACGACTTACGCCGCCCGAACCGTTCGAGCAGCGGCAGGCGGAGGCGATCGACCAGCGGCGACCACAGGAATTTGAAGGCGTAGAGCAACCCGATCCACGACAGCAGCCCGATGGTGGCGAGGTTCACCTTCGCCTCCCCCAGCCATGCGTTGAGCGTGCCGAGCAGCAGCGTGAACGGCAGCCCGGCGGCAAAGCCGAACGCCAGCATCGTGGCCGTCTTGCGATTGCCCAGCCCGGTACGGATCAGCGCCAGTCCGGTCGGCGCGGCGTCGGTCATGCCTGTCCCCTTGTGCAGCGCGGGACCGTAGGCGGGGGGTGCGGTTGGAGCAAGGTGGTTGGAATTCGGAGCGATATGGGGGACAAACACCAACAGCGTTCGTCACTCCCGCGCAGGCGGGAGTCCATATACGCGGACGCTTCGGGTCTATCGTGACGTCAGCGTCTATGGATTCCCGCCTTCGCGGGAATGACGAACAGGCTGGCGCGGAACAGCACCCTTACCTTCGAACAGCGGCGCACTCCGATAGTTGCGCCTGAACCCCGCCAACCGAAAGCTTCTTGCCCTGCCCGGCCGATCGGGTAGGCGCACCGGCATGACTGTTCCCCATCCGATGGCCACGCATCGTCGCATCCTGATCGCCAGCCTGATCGGTACGTCGGTCGAGTTCTACGACTTCTATATCTATGCGACCGCCGCGACACTGGTGTTCGGGCCGCTGTTCTTTCCGTCGGACAGCAGTTCGGCGCAGTTGATGGCGAGTTACCTGTCGATCGGCCTCGCGTTCATCGCGCGGCCGCTGGGCGCGGTGGTGTTCGGACATTTCGGCGACCGGCTGGGGCGGAAATCGACGCTGGTCGCCTCGCTGATGCTGATGGGCGGGTCGACGCTGCTGATCGCGTTCCTGCCGACCTATGCCCAGGTCGGCTGGGTCGCGCCGCTGCTGCTGTGTACGTTGCGGTTCGCGCAAGGGCTGGGGCTGGGCGGCGAATGGGGCGGCGCGGCGCTGCTCGCGGTGGAGAATGCGCCGCCGGGGTGGCGCGGGCGATTCGGCATGGTGCCGCAGCTCGGCGCGCCGGTGGGGTTCATCGCCGCCAACGGGCTGTTCCTGATCCTCGGCCTGAGCTTGAGCGATGCCGATTTCGTGGCGTGGGGCTGGCGGTTGCCGTTCCTGTTCAGCGTCGCGCTGGTGGGCCTGGGCCTGTGGGTGCGGCTCAAGCTGACCGAGACGCCGGCGTTCCGGGCCGCGCTGGAGCAGGAGGCGCCCGCCGGGGTGCCGATCGCCGAACTGGCGGCCGGGCATCTGCGCGCGACCGTGGCCGGGACGTTCGGGGTCGTCGCCTGTTTCGCGCTTTATTACATCGCGACGACGTTCGTGCTGGGATATGGCACCACGACGCTCGGCTATCCGCGCGGCGCGTTCCTCCAGACGCAGTTGGTCGCGATCCTGTTCATGGCAGTCGGCATCGGGTGGGCGGGATGGTGGTCGGACCGGGCGACGCCGGGGCGGGTGCTTGCCGGAGGCTGCGTCGGCGTGGTCGCGGCGGGCGCGTTGCTGGCGCCGATGGTCGGTGCGGGCAGCCTGTTCGCGATCGGGGCGTGGCTGTCGTTCGCGCTGTTGATGATGGGGTTAGTCTATGGGCCGCTTGGCGCTTGGCTGCCCTCGCTGTTCCCGGCGCGGGTGCGTTATACCGGCGCGTCGATGGCGTTCAACGTCGGCGGGGTGATCGGTGGCGGGCTGACCCCGAGCATCGCGCAGGCGCTGTCGGTCGGACATGGCCTGAGCGCGGTCGGCATGATCCTTGGCGCGGCGGGGGTGGCGAGCCTGATCGGCCTCGCCATCACGCCGAGGCGCTGAACGGCGGCGTCGCCCCGACCGGTTCGGGCATCGGGCAGACGCGGTTGCGCCCCGCCCGCTTGGCGGCATAGGTCCAGCCGTCGGCGCGTTCCAGCAGGCGTTCGAGCGTATCGCCGCCCTCACGCTCGGCAAGCCCCGCGCTGACCGTGACGGCCGGGAGGTGCGCGCCCATTGCCGGCATAGCGCCGCGCACCGCCTGCGCCGAAAGCCATGCGCCGCGCAGCGTCGTCCGGTCGAGCAGCGCGACGAATTCCTCACCACCCAGCCGGGCGACCAGCGCGTCGGGCGGCAGCGCGGTACGCAGGACATGCGCGAAGGCACGCAGCACCGCATCGCCAGTGGCATGGCCATAACCGTCGTTGATCCGCTTGAAATGATCGAGGTCGAACACGATCGCCGCGACCGGCGAGCGGGCGGCAGGATCGAACAGCCGCGCGGCGCGGCGTTCCAGCCCGCGGCGGTTGGCGAGGCCGGTCAACGGATCGGTTTCGGATTCGGCGATGGTGTGGCCCATCACCTTCTGCATCACCAGCAACAGCACCATCAGCCCGGCGGTAACGATCAGGATGCCGCCGGTCGCCTGCGAGAACAGCGCATAGGCGCTGGCGGCATAGTCGCGCGCGGTGGCGCCCGAGCCATAGGCGGCGGCGAAGAACGGCTTGACGAGGAAGTGGACGCCGAGCAGCCCCGAGACGAAGGTCAGCCCCCACCATAGCCGGCCGCCGCCGGTACGCGCCATTCGCTGCGCGACGACCGCCGACAACGCGCTGGCGGTCGCGAACGGCGCCTGGAAACAGAGTTCGTACCACAGCGTATTGCGTGGCCCACCCCAGATGCCGGCGCGGATGACGACACCGAGCAGCAGGATCGCACCGGCCGCCGCCCATGGCTTGCGCAGGCCGCCCAGCGCGGCGAAGCCCAGCGGCATCAGCACGATGCACAGCAGGAACGACGCATAGCTGGTCGCGGTGAACGTACCCGTCCACTGGGTCAGCCGGACACCCAGTTCACTCAAGGGGGTCAGCATGCCGATCGCATAGACCGCGAAGAACCACATCACCTCGCGCTGGCCCGAATAGGACAGGCGGATGGTCGCGAACGCCACCGCGAACAACGCCGCGACGCACATATTCCCGATCAACGCATAGATCGCACCGTCCACCTGGCCTGTTCCGTCCGATACCGTACTGGATCGCCGACCTAGCACGGCGTCCCCACCAAGGCGTTAACGCGCCTGGAAGTCCGCTGCTTTTGCTCGGACCCGTCGCCGGCATGACGTCGATCGATCAGGCCCGGGCAGTTCAGGCGAGGCGAAGCAGAGTGATCTTCGCCTTGCCATAGACACGTTCGACATCGATCGTGAATTGCGGCAGGTCGATCGTCTCGGGCTTCGCGGTTTCGACGCTGACCCAGGTGGCGGGGCCGATCCAGCCAAGCCGGGCGAGCTTGTCCGCCGCGACCGCACCCGCGCCGCTGTCATAGGGCGGGTCCATCATCACCAGGTCGAGCGGACGCGGTGCTGGCCCGAGCGACAGGACCGAGGTAGCGCGGACATCGGTGCCCCCCGCCCCCAGCTTGGTGATGTTGGCCCGCAGCGCGTCGAGCGCCGCGCGGTCCTGTTCGACGAACAGGCAGGTGGCGGCACCGCGCGACAAGGCCTCCAGCCCCAGCGCCCCCGATCCGGCGAACAGATCGGCGACCGCCAGTTCGTCGAAGCTGCCGATGCGGCTGGCCAGCATCGAGAACAACGCCTCGCGCGTACGATCGGCGGTGGGCCGGGTGGCATCTCCCTTGGGCGCGGCGATCGGGCGGCCGCGCCATTCTCCGGCGATGATCCGCATCAGCGCTTGCCCCCGCCCGGACGCCCGCCCTTGGGCTTGCCCTTGGTCGGTCGGGTCGATGGCGTGGCCTTGGCCCAGCCGGTCGGCTTGCGCTTGGGCCGGTCGATGAAGCTGGCCCGATCGGCGTCGGACGCCTCCGCCTGCGTCATGCGTCGGTCAACCGGACCGCGCGGGGGCGCGGGGGCGGGTTCCTCACGGCGTACGATACCGCCGGTCCGGGCGGGACCACGCGCCGGGCGGGGCGCCGACTCCTGCTCGTCGTCGCGGGGTTTGCGTGAAACCCGCGCGACACCGTCATAGCCCGGCCGCTGGACATAGGCTGCTGCCCGCCGGGTGCGGGCGTTGGCGCCATCAGGGGCATGGCCATAGGCCCGGCGATCGCCCAGCCCCGGCTGCTTGCGTTCGGATGGGGTCTGTCCCGCCTGGGTCAGCGGATCGAACCCGTCCTGACGATCGACCGGGCGTTCGGTGGCGTGGGTGCGTGGGCCGGCACGACGCGGATCGGTCGACCGGGGACGATCGCCGAACCCGCCGCGCTCGGTGCTGCCTTGCGGCCGGGCGCCGAAACGGGGGCGTTCACCGTCACCTTGCGGTCGCGCGCCGAAGCGGGGGCGCTCGCCATCGCCCTGTGGTCGGGCACCAAAACTGCGGCGCTCGCCGTCGCCCTGTGGTCGTGCGCCGAAGCGGGGGCGTTCACCGTCACCCTGCGGCCTGGCGCCGAAGCTGCGGCGTTCGCCATCGCCTTGCGGGCGGGGAGCAAGCGTACGACGTTCGCCCTGCCCCGGCGCTCCGGCGGGCCCCTCGCGGTCGGGGCGCCGGCCGCTGAAGCCCGAGCGCTGGCCGTCGCGCTCGATACGCGGGCGGCGTTCGTCGGTGCGCGGCGTCGCCACCGGTTCGGGGCGGGGCAGCGGGCTGGCGCGCTTCCATGCCTTCAGCGCCGCCGGATCGGCCCCCTCGGGCGTCGGCTTGACGGTCGGCTTGTTCACCAGCGTCTTGCGGAAGGCGACCAGTTCGTGCTGGCGGATCTCGTCGACCTCGCCTTCGGGCAGGTCTTCGAGGTAGAATGGGCCGTAGCGGGTGCGGATCAGGCGCGAGACCTTGAGTCCGAGATGTTCGAGGACGCGGCGCACCTCGCGGTTCTTGCCCTCGGTCAGCGTCATCTCGATCCAGGTGTTGGTACCGGTGCGCCGTTCGAGATTGGCGTTGATCGAGCCATAGCGCACCCCCTCGATCTCGATGCCGAGCATCAGGTCCTCGAGCTGCTGCTGGCTGACTTCGCCATAGGCACGCGCGCGATAGGTCCGCTCGACGCCGGTGGCGGGCAGTTCGAGGCGGCGTTTCAGCTCGCCGTCGGTGGTCATCAGCAACAGCCCCTCGGTATTCAGGTCGAGGCGGCCGACGGGGATGAGCCGCGGGAGCCCGGCGGGCAGCCGGTCGTAGATCGTCTGGCGACCGGTATGGTCGCGCTCGGCGGTCAGCGTGCCGGCGGGCTTGTGGAAGCGGAACAGGCGCGTGGGTTCGGGTGCGGCGACGGGCGCGCCGTCGACGGTCACGCCCTTCAAGTTGCGCAGGATCGTCGCCGGCGTCTCGATGGTGACGCCGTCGATCGCGATGCGGCCGGCGGTAATCATCCGTTCGATGTCGCGACGCGACGCGACGCCGGCGCGGGCCAGCAGTTTCGCGATGCGTTGGCCGTCGGCGGGCGTTTCGGCGGGGGATTCAGGAGGCGTGGCGATGACGAAAATATCCAGCTTGCGGCGAGGCGATGAAAGTTTGCGCCAAAGCGGTTCCTTCATCGCGTTCGTGAGTTTGACGCAATCGTATAGGATGGAAGCCATCCGGTGGAAAGCGAGTGGGTCCATGTTGTTCGGTCGAAAGAAACGGCACATCACGCGCATCCTCGTGGTCGAGGACGAACCGCTGGTCGCGTTCGATACCGAATATTTTCTGACCGCCAGCGGATTCGAGATCGCGGCGACCGTCGATTCGGTCGCCGACGCGCTGCGGGTGATCGAAGGCGGGACCGAAGTGGACTTGGTGCTGGCCGACGTCAATCTGGCCGACGGCAGCGGAGTCGACGTGGCGCGCACCGCGCATGGTCGCGGCATACCGGTGCTGCTGGTGACGGGGGCGTGCCCCGAGGGCGCGCGGGTGTTCGCGGCGGGGTGTCTCGCCAAGCCCTATCCGCAAAAGGACCTGCTAGGCGCAATCAATGCGATCGGCGCGGTCATCGGGGGGGAGAAGCTGCCCAACCGCCTGCCGAGCGGGTTCAATCTGTTCGACAGTGCGGCGTAGCCGTTGAGCGCTTCGGCAAAGCCCCTGTTCGTCATTCCCGCGAAGGCGGGAATCCATAAACGCCAGCGTAGCGGTTAGTTCGCTACTGTCAGCGTGTATGGATTCCCGCCTTCGCGGGAATGACGAATAGTCAGCGGACGCTGGCGACCGTTACCGGCCGGGCGAGCTGCGCCACGCGGACCTGGGCGTCGCGCTTCATTTCGGTGCGGCAGCGGCGAATGTCGGCATAGCCGCGCATACCGGTGACGACCGAGGTGCAGGCGCGCCTCGCGGCGGCATCGACCCGCGCGTCGAGCAGGCGGCGGCCTTCGGTAGTGGCGAGGTCGAGGCCGGCATAGGATACGCGGGCGCTCACCGGCTCGCGCAGTTCTGCATGGGCGGCGGACGAGACGCACGTCAGGGCGGTCGCCATCAGGGCGACGGTACGGATGGTCATGGGGAAGGCTCCTGCGAAGATCGCCCGTCGCGCCGATGGTCATCCCGCCAACCGGGTGCCGCCGTCCGCCGGCACGTAGCCCCTAGCCGTGTCGCATTGCAGCATCGTGGCGGGGCCATGTCGATACGATGACGGTTGCGAAACAACTTCCTTGCTTGCCGCTTTACGCTTCGTTCCCTACCTGTTCGGCCATGTCGCCTGTTCCTGCCGCCACCGATGAACCGCCCTACCTGCGCACGCTGAACGCGCCCCAACGCGAGGCAGTGCTGACGACCGACGGGCCGGTGCTGGTGCTGGCAGGGGCAGGCACCGGCAAGACGGCGGCACTGACCGCGCGGCTGGCGCACCTGCTCTACACCCGCAAGGCCTATCCGTCCGAAATCCTGTCGGTGACGTTCACCAACAAGGCGGCGAAGGAAATGCGCGAGCGCGTCGGCCGGCTGGTCGGCGACATGGTGGAGGGGATGCCGTGGCTCGGCACGTTCCACGCGATCGGCGCGAAGATGCTGCGGCGGCATGCCGAGCTGGTCGGGTTGCAGTCGAACTTCTCGATCCTCGACACCGACGACCAGTTGCGGCTGATGAAGCAGTTGATCCTCGCCGCGAACCTCGATGAGAAGCGCTGGCCGGCGCGCAGCCTGGCGGGGTTGATCGACGGGTGGAAGAACAAGGGGCTGACCCCGGCCGACATCGATGCGGGCGAGGCCGAGCGCTTCGCCAACGGGCGCGGCGGCGAACTGTACCAGCAATATCAGGACCGGTTGAAGGCGGTGAACGCCTGCGACTTCGGCGACCTGTTGCTGCATGTGCTGACGATCTTGCGGACCAACCGCGAGGTGCTGGCGCAGTATCAGCAGCGCTTCCGCTACATCATGGTCGACGAATATCAGGACACCAACAGCGTCCAGTATCTTTGGCTGCGGCTGCTGGCGCAGGAGCGGCGCAACCTGTGCTGCGTGGGCGACGACGATCAGTCGATCTATTCATGGCGCGGCGCGCAGGTCGAGAATATCCTGCGGTTCGAGCGTGATTTTCCCGGTGCCAAGATCGTGCGGCTGGAACAGAATTACCGGTCGACCCCGCATATCCTCGGCGCGGCATCGGGGGTGATCGCGCATAACGGCGGGCGGCTGGGCAAGACGTTGTGGACCGAATGCGACGTGGGCGAAAAGGTCCGCGTGATCGGGGTGTGGGATGGCCCCGAGGAAGCACGCCGCGTCACCGACATGATCGAGCGCGAGCGGCGCAACCTCGACGGGTTCGCCATCCTGGTCCGCGCGCAGCACCAGACCCGCGAGTTCGAGGACCGCTTCATCGCAACCGGCATGCCGTATCGCATCGTCGGCGGCTTTCGCTTCTACGAGCGCGCCGAAATCCGCGATGCGCTGTCGTATCTGCGAGTCGTCAACCAGCCGGCCGACGATCTGGCGTTCGAGCGGATCGTCAACGTCCCCAAGCGGGGCCTGGGCGATAAGGCGGTGCAGACGGTCCACCGTTTCGCCCGCGCGACCGGCAGTTCGCTGATGACGGCGGCGGCGCGCATCCTCGACACCGACGAGCTGACCGGCGCGGCGCGCAAGTCGCTCGGGCGGCTGGTCGGCGATTTCGCGCGCTGGCGCGACATGGCACAGAGCCTGCCACATGCCGAACTGGCGCGGCAGTTGCTCGACGAGAGCGGCTATACCGCTATGTATCAGGCGGAAAAGACCGCCGAGGCCGCCGGGCGGCTGGAGAATCTGACCGAGCTGGTCCGGGCGATGGAGGAATACGACTCGCTGGGCGCGTTCCTCGAACACGTCAGCCTGGTAATGGACAATGAGGCGTCGGCCGAGGAGCCGAAGGTCACGATCATGACGATCCACGCCGCCAAAGGGCTGGAGTTCGACACGGTGTTCTGCGTCGGATGGGAGGAAGGGCTGTTCCCGTCGCAGCGATCGATGGATGAGGGCGGCACCGCGTCGCTGGAGGAGGAACGCCGCCTCGCCTATGTCGCGATCACCCGCGCGCGGCGGCTGGCGGTGGTGCTGCACGCCGCCAACCGGCGCATCTATGGCCAGTGGAATTCGTCGCTGCCGTCGCGCTTCGTCGGCGAATTGCCAGCGGAGCATGTCGAGACCGAGACGACGATGGCAGGTGGCGAGAGCCTGTGGCGGGCCAACTGGTCCGAACGCGGCGATCCCTTTGCCGATGTGTCGCGCGGCACCGGGCGTGGGCCGGGCTGGCAGCGCGCGGCGTCGCAGGGGTCGACCTTCACCCCCGCCCCGTCGCGCGTGGTCGAGGCGCGGGCGAGCGCGATCAGCCTGGGCAACAAGGGGCGCGGCGACCTGAAAAAAGGACAGCGCGTGTTCCACCAGAAGTTCGGCCATGGCACGATCGAACTGATCGAGGGCAACAAGCTGGAAGTCGAGTTCGCGACCGCGGGGCGCAAGCGCGTGCTCGATACCTTCGTGACGATCGACTGATCTTTTTTGCCGTATACTGTTCGCCACTGATGCAGATCAGGAACGACGGATGGTTTTTGCCGTACATCCCCTGTTCAGCAACTGATGTTGCGGGAGATGTTCGATGGAACAACGGAACAACGCCGACTATTATCGCCGCCGCATAATCGAGGCGCGGGCGCGTGCCGATGGCGCGTTCCTGCCCGAAGTGCGGGTGGTCCATACCGAGATGGCCGAGCGCTATGCGCAACTGCTGGCCGAGGTCGAACATGGCGACCGGCTGCGGCTGGGCATCGTTTCGCGGTCCTAGGCTGGATCGACATTCAGCTATTCCGGTGCAGTTCGTAGTCGGAAATACCACCCTACTTCGTCACCCCGGACTTGTTCCGGGGTCCACCTGGCCGCGAACGCTGTCGCAAGTGCCTCGAACGGCAGCGATCGCTGCACTGTGGACCCCGGAACAAGTCCGGGGTGACGGAGATGGTCTGTTCAGGCGTCACGGCCGACTGAATGTCGATCGGTCCCAGACCCCGGTCCATCCGAACGAAAGCGTCGCCCCAGCGAAGGCTGGGGCCTCGAGCGGCTTCTGTCGCGCGCCATCACCGGGAGATCCAAGCCTTCGCTGGGATGACGCTTGTTGAAAGGGAGCTGGATCAATCTTCGGGGCACGATTTCGTACCGGCGTCCAAGCAACCGGCGGGAAGGTCGCTCGTTCACCAGCGGTGTTACCCGTTGAGCGAGGATGCAAGTACGATGCCCTATATCAAGACCCGCGATGGAACGAGCCTGTTCGTCAAGGACTGGGGACAGGGGCAGCCGGTCATCCTGATCCATGGCTGGCCGCTGTCGGCCGATAGCTGGGACCCGCAGTCGATGGCGCTGGCCGATGCCGGATACCGGGTAATCGCCTATGACCGGCGCGGGTTCGGCCGATCGGACCAGCCGTGGTCGGGCTATGATTACGACACGCTGGCCGACGATCTGGCCGATGTGATGAAGGAAACCGGCGTCACCGACAATGCGGCGATCATCGGCTTCTCGATGGGCGGCGGCGAAGTGGCACGATACATGTCGCGGCACGGCGGCAAGGGTGTGACGAAGGCCGGGTTCATCGGCTCGGTCGTACCGTACATGCTCAAGACCGACGACAATCCCGATGGCGTGGCGCAGGAGCAGCTCGACGAGATCGCCGACAATATCAAGGCGGACCGGCCGAAATTCTTCCGCACCTTCTTCGACCAGTTCTATGGCGTGGGCTTCATCACCAGCCCGGTGAGCGAGGAAACGCTCGACCTGTCGTGGAACACGGCGATGATGGCGGGGCTGAAGCCGACGCTGGCATGCGCGGAATCGTTCGGGACGACCGATTTTCGGGGTGACATTGCGTCGATCACGGTGCCGACCCTCATCATTCACGGCACCGCCGACCAGACGGTGCCGATCGACGCGACCGGCCGCGCACTGGCCAAGGCGCTGCCGAATGCCAAGCTGATCGAATATGACGGCGCGCCGCACGGGCTGTTCGCGACCGAGAGCGATCGGCTGACACTCGATCTGCTGGCGTTTCTCGGCCAGCGTTGAGCCGGCCACGTCACCCCGGCGGAGGCCGGGGTCCATGGTCGCGGGCCGTTGCGCGTCTTGTCGTACCGTCCCGTTTCCATGGATTCCGGCTTCCGCCGGAATGACGATCGGGATTGGCGGTCGGGCAAGGCATTCCGCAATACCCCCCAAGCCGATCTGCATTGCGCTCCTCCGGAAGCGGACCTAAGCCCCTCTCCCATGTCCGCTTCCCCGCATCCTTTCGCGATCCCTGCGTTTCGGGCCTATTTCCTCGCCCGGCTGTCGAACACGCTGGCGCAGATCGCGATGGTCGTGGTCATCGGCTGGCAGGTGTACGATATTGCTCGGCAGACGATGACGGTGCGCGAGTCCGCGTTTCAACTGGGGTTGATCGGCGTCGCGCAGTTCCTTCCGTTGCTGGTGCTGTCGCTGGTGGCGGGCTGGGTCGCCGACCGGGTCGACCGGCGGTGGATCGCGCGCGGATCGGTGGCGCTGGAGGGAGGCTGCGCGCTGTTGCTGGCGTGGTTGACCTATAGCGGCACGATCAGCCTGCCGTGGCTGTTTTTCGTCGCCGCGCTGCTGGGCGTCGCACGGGCGTTCGCAGGTCCTGCGTTGCAGGCGCTCGCCCCCAATCTCGTGCCCGCCGCCGTGCTGCCGACCGCAATCGCGATGAGTTCGATCGCGTGGCAGGGTGGATCGGTGCTGGGGCCGGCGATGGGCGGCTATCTCTATGCCGCCGGCCATTATCTTCCCTATGCGGTGTCGGCGGCGCTGTTCCTGTTCGGGCTGGTGATGCTGTTCCTGATCCCGCCGATCCCGCGCGCGGTGATCGCGGGGAAGGCCAATCCGTGGCGACAGATGCTCGATGGCCTGTCCTATGTCCGGCGCAACCGGCTGGTGTTCGGCGCGATTTCGCTCGACCTGTTCGCGGTGCTGCTGGGCGGGGCGACGGCGATGCTGCCGATCTATGCGCGCGACATTTTGCAGATCGGCGCGGACGGGCTTGGCCATCTGCGTGCCGCGCCGGCGCTGGGCGCGGTCGTGGTGGCGGGCGTGTTCGCATTCCGGCCGCTGTCGAAGGACGTCGGGGCCAAGATGCTGTTGTCGGTGATGGGCTTTGGGGCGGCGACCGCGCTGTTCGGCCTGTCCGCGCCGCTGCTGATCCCGGTGTTCGGTGCCGCCGCGATCGGCCACGATACCGCGCCGGCGGTGCTGCTGGCGCTGGCCGCGCTGTTCGTGGTGGGTGCGACCGACATGGTGTCGGTCTATGTCCGCCAGTCGCTGATCCAGTTGCACACCCCCGATGCCATGCGCGGGCGCGTCGGCGCGGTATCCACGTTGTTCGTATCGGGATCGAACGAACTGGGCGAGGCTCGGTCGGGCTTTCTTGCGGCACTGGTCGGCCCGGTCGTAGCGGTGGCAGGCGGCGGGGTGCTGGCGATCGGCGTTACGATGCTGTGGTCGCGGCTGTTCCCCGAACTGCGCGCCGCGCGAAGCTTCACGCCCCCCGACAATCTCGAAGTCATCCCCAAGGAGAGCCAGCCATGAAGGCCGATACCATCCTGCAAACGATCGGGAATACGCCGCATATCCGCATCAAGCGGCTGTTCGGCGACGCCGAGGTATGGATCAAGTCCGAACGGTCGAACCCCGGCGGATCGATCAAGGACCGCATCGCGCTGGCGATGATCGAGGCGGCCGAAGCCTCGGGCGAGCTGAAGCCTGGCGGCACGATCATCGAACCGACCAGCGGCAACACCGGCGTCGGCCTCGCGATGGTCGCGGCGGTCAAGGGCTACAAGCTGGTGCTGGTGATGCCCGAAAGCATGAGCCTTGAGCGGCGGCGGCTGATGCTGGCCTATGGTGCAAGCTTCGACCTGACCCCGCGCGAAAAGGGCATGAAGGGCGCGATCGAGCGCGCGCACGAACTGGCGGCGCAGACGCCGGGCGCATGGATTCCGCAGCAGTTCGAGAATCCGGCCAACGTCGACGTCCATGTCCGCACCACCGCGCAGGAAATCCTGCGCGACTTCGCCGATACGCCGATCGACGTCATCATCACCGGGGTCGGCACCGGCGGGCACATCACCGGCGTCGCCGAGGCGCTCAAGCAGGAATGGCCCGAGCTGAAGGTCTATGCGGTCGAGCCTGAACTCTCGCCGGTCATCTCGGGCGGGCAGCCCGGACCGCATCCGATCCAGGGGATCGGCGCGGGCTTCGTGCCGGCCAACCTGCACACCCAGGCGATCGACGGCGTCATCAAGGTCGACGCGGCGGTCGCCAAGGACATGGCGCGGCGCAGCGCGAGCGAGGAGGGCATCCTCGTCGGCATTTCGTCGGGGGCGACGCTGGCGGCGATCCTCCAGAAGCTGCCCGACCTGCCCGATGGCGTGCGCGTGCTCGGCTTCAACTACGACACCGGCGAGCGCTATCTGTCGGTACCCGACTTCCTGCCCGAACAGTGACGAGCCCCGCCCGCCCCGTGCCGGCGTCCCCGGCGGGGGCGGGCGGTGTCCGTACCGGATCGTCCGTCCTCGACGGCGTGCTCGTCGCGCTGTCACTCGGCGCGGTCGTGGTGCCGGCGATCGTCGTCGAGCATGCGCCGGTGGTGAACGCCACCACGATCCGGCAAGCGCGGCAGCCGGTCGCGGTGGTCCCGCCCGATGTGGTGCCGCCGGTCGAGCCGATCGCGTTCCGCGCGCTTCCCCCCGATGAGGCCCGCGCGTTCAATGCGACCGTGCCGTTCGTCGCCGGCCCCAATCCGGCGGCGCAACCGTTCGCCTTTGTTGGCGATCTGGAGAACCGCACCCGCGCCACCGACTGTCTGGCAGCGGCAGTGCTGTACGAGGCGGGCGACGATGCCGTGGGGCAGCGCGCGGTGGCACAGGTGGTGCTCAACCGCGTGCGGCATCCGGCGTTTTCCAAAAGCGTGTGCGGCGTGGTGTTCCAGGGGTCGGAGCGGACGACCGGCTGTCAGTTCACCTTCACCTGCGACGGGGCGCTGGCGCGGGCCTATCCGCTGCCGTTCTGGGACCGGGCGCGCAGCATTGCGGCGGCAGCGCTGGCCGGGGCGGTCTATGCGCCGGTCGGCTATGCCACGCATTACCATACCGACTGGGTCGTGCCCTATTGGCAGTCGAGCCTCGACAAGATCGCGGCGGTCGACACGCATCTGTTCTTCCGCTGGACTGGCTGGTGGGGCACGCCGGGCGCGTTCCGCCGCACGCCCGAGAGCGTCGAGCCGCGTATCCTCCAGCTCACACCGTATAGCGACGCGCACAAGCTACCCGAGGTGCTGGCGGTCGAGCGTGAGGCGGGGTTGCTGACCGGCAGTTTCGCACCGTCCACTTTGCGTCCCAGTGCGGATGATCCCGATACCTTCCTGATCGCGCTCGACCCCGCGTTGCCGCCCGACCAATGGCCGCAACTGGCGCAGGCCGTCTGTGGCGATCGGGCGCGGTGCAAGCTGCTGGGCTGGGGCGAGGCGGCGCAGGTTCCCGCCAGCGCGGTGGCGGCGAGCGATCCGGCGTCGATTGCGACGATGCGGTTCAGCTATCTGCGCGACCGGGGCGTGCCGCTGGAGCGGACGCTGTGGAACTGCCAGCAGGTGCCCCGGTCGCCGGCACAGTGCATGCGCCGCGCGGTGCCCGCCCCTGCCCCGACGCCGGCCGCGGCGGTGCGGCCGGAGCCGGCGGCGGTCGCGACCCCGTTGGCGGGCGTGCGGCGCAAGGGCGAACCTGCGCTCATGCCTCCTCCGTCGAGGGATGGTCCATCGGAATAGCGCGTCACCCCAGCGAAGGCTGGGGTCTCGTGCGACTCGTGTTCCGCCTGATCCGCGAGAGATCCCGGCCTTCCCTGGGATGACGTTCGTTTCCGAATCGCTACGGCCTTCGCAGTAGCGCGCGGGCGAGCGCGTCGGCATCCTCGACCGCGAGGTCGACGACATCGGGCCGCGCCATCCCGCGCGCGCCCGCCGTGCCGATCCGGACCGTTGCGATCCCGAGCAGGCGTTGCAGCGGCCCGCGCGTCACCGACACCGCCTGGATGCGGGCGAGCGGTACGATCCACGCCTGTTTGGCGAGCACGCCGCGCATCACCTGCAGATGGTTGCCGACGATCGCATAACGGTGCCGCCGCCGCGCGATCAGCGCGAGCGCGACCGGGATCGGCACCAGCACCAGCGCGAAGGCGACCAGCGGCAGGAAGACGGTGCCGACCGCGATCGCGACCAGCGGCACGCCGCCGCGCCACACCCCCGCGCGCACGACATGGCCGAACGCGACAGGGCGCAGCGGCAGCGGATCGAAGCGCGGATAGCCGGCCTCCGCCAGCAGCGCCGCGACCTCTTCGTCGCGCGCGAACGGGGCGACGCTCTGCCGCCCGCCGGCATCGTCGCTGCCGCCCAGCGTCTGGAACCGCAGGCTAGACCAGCCGAAGCGGCCGCTGACCATGCTGCGTTCGATCAGCGCAAGCTGCACCCGGCGCAGGCTGACGACCACCTCGGTCCGGGTCAGCAGCCCGCGCACCCGGCGCAACCGGTCGCCCTCGCGCTCCAGCCGGAAGCCATATTCGACCAGCAATGTCCGCACGATGCCGCTGATCGCGCCCAGCAGCAGCGCGACGACGAAGGCGAGCGCGGCGAAGATCGGCGTGACGAGGCCGATCGCCTGTTCGCGCGCGATGCCGGCGATGTCGCGCACCTCGCGCCAGTCGAAATCGATCAGGTCGCCCAACTGGTTGAGCGCGGCGAACAACACGCCGACCCAGACCAGCGAGAAACCGAACGCGCCCATCGCCAGCACCCGGCCGATCGGCATCGCAAACACCGTCACCCGCTTCGGTTCGACCGGGCCGGTGGCGGCGGCGGCAGGGGTCCCGCCCTGTCGCAGCACGGCGCGAAGCCGCGCGGCTTCGGCCAGCGTCACACTGTCGAGCGATGCCTCATCCGCCTCGCCGCCGCCGGTTTCGACCTTGACCCGGGCAAGACCGAACAGGCGCGCGAGCGGCTTCTGTTCGATCGACACGTCCTGGATCCGATCGAACGGGATCGAGCGGCGGCTGCGGTGGAGCAGCCCCTCGGCGATGGTCAGTTCGCCGGCGTCGATGGTGTAGCTGAACTGCCGCCAGCGGGCCCATGCGAACACGCCGAGCAGCACGATGCCGACCCCGAGGATCGCGGCGGCGATCTCGACCCGCCCGCGCGAGAATGCCGCGAACAGCGCGATCAGGCCGGGGATCTGCTTGGGGGCCTGCGCGATGATCGACAGGCCGATGGTGCCGGGGTGCAGGCGGCGCGTGTCGGCCACGCTCACCACGGCGATGCCTCGATCGCGGCGCGGATGCGGTCGCGCACCGCCTCTGCCCGGTCGCGCGCAAGGCCGGGCACGCGGACCTCGGCGTGTTCGGTGCCGGCGGTGTGGAGGACGAGCGTGGCGACGCCGCACATCCGCTCGATCGGCCCCTGCGTCAGATCGATATGCTGGACCCGTCCGACCGGCACGATGGTGTGGATGCGGACCCACCAGCCTTGCGCGACGTGCAGTTCGGTGTCGTCGATCGCGAAGCGCCAGTGGGCGAAGCGACGCGGCGGCGCGACCAGCGCCAGCCATCCCGCCAGCGCCGCCGCGATCGCCAGCACGATGCCGTTCGGCAGATCGGTCTGGTAGAGGATCGCCTCTGCCCCCAGCGCCGCCGCCAGCAGCACGACGGCGACGATCGCGCCGTGCCAGCGCAAAACGCGCAGGAAGCGGGGATCGAGGGGGGCGAGCGCGAGCGGCGTATCCATGGCGGTGTGATAGACGGGTAAGACGCGCGCACTCAAGCGAAACCGGCCCCTTGTGCCCGCGCCCGCGCGGGGCCATAGCGCGCGCATCCTATCCATGACGCAAACCAGGGCGGTCCCATGAAACTTCGCATCGTCGTGACGCTCAAGAACGGCGTGCTCGATCCGCAGGGCAAGGCGATCGAACATGCGCTCGGCTCGCTCGGCTTTTCGGGCGTGGAGGACGTGCGCGTCGGCAAGCTGATCGAGCTCGACGTCGCCGACGATACCGACGACGCGACGATCGACGCGATGTGCCGCAAGCTGCTGGCCAACACCGTCATCGAGAACTACCGGGTGGAGCGCGCATGAAGACCGCCGTCATCGTCTTTCCGGGATCGAACTGCGACCGCGACATCGCGACCGCGCTGCATGCCGTGACCGGCACCGCGCCGACGATGGTGTGGCACCGCGACAGCGATCTGCCCGACGACATCGGCCTGATCGCGGTTCCGGGCGGCTTTTCCTATGGCGATTACCTGCGCTCGGGCGCGATCGCCGCGCGGTCGCCGGTGATGCAGGCCGTCGTCGCGGCGGCGGACAAGGGGCTGCCGGTGCTCGGCATCTGCAACGGCTTCCAGATCCTGACCGAGGCCGGGCTGCTGCCGGGCGCCCTGATGCGCAACCGCGGCCTGGCCTTCGTTTGCCGCGACGTGGCGCTGAAGGTCGGCGACACCACCTCGCCGTTCACCGGCGGTTACCGCGCGGGCGATACGATCCGCGTGCCCGTGGCGCACCACGACGGCAATTATGTCGCCGACGACGCGACGCTCGACCGGATCGAGGGCGAGGGCCAGATCGCGTTCCGCTACGCCGAACCGGTCAACGGATCGGCGCGCGACATCGCGGGCCTGATCAATGCCAAGGGCAATGTGCTCGGCATGATGCCCCACCCCGAACGCCGCATCGAAGCAGCGCACGGTGGCCGGGATGGCCGCGCCCTGTTCGAAGGACTGCTGGCGACGATCGGGGCGTAGGCCGCTACGCCAGCGTCGCGAAGTTCAGCGAATAGGCGTAGGTTCGTAGCTCGACGCCGCCTGCCCGTCGGGCGGCGGCGCGGATGCGATCGGAAAACGAGCCTGCGACCAGCATGGCCCGAACGCCGGTGCCATGCTCCTGCTCAATGTCATAGGCATACGCGAGTAGCTGTTCGAGGGCGCCCGCCGGGCATTTGCCGGGCTTGAGTTCGATCACGACGGTACGCCCCTCGGCATCACGCGCCAATATGTCGATCCGTCCGGTCGCCACGCTGACCTCGATGGCGCCATCGATCGCGACGAGTCCAGGCTCCAACGTTCCCAATTGCAACCGGACCTGCGTCTGCATCTCGCGTTCGCGTAGAAAATTGGCGTCGGCGGTAATCGTATCGGCGAGGTCCACGACAACCTCCTCCGACGATACGTCAGGACTTTCGTCGACCTGACCAGATAACTTCCCGAGCCGATACAGGGAGTACCGTTTGAGAACGGCCCTAGCATTTGACCGATACGTTGCAAACGGCTCAAGGTCCGTTGTCCGTGCCCACTCGGCGAGATGTTCGGCGCCGTCACGATCTAAAGCCTCGTCCAGCCCGCCGACTGCATGATCGATCCGCTTCAGAAACGCGCGATAGTAATCGCAACTATTTTTTGTCGCTCCGACAACATTGGCGAAATAGTCATCGAAGCCGACCTTGTCATACATCGCGTGGCTTCCTTGACGCGAACGGCGAGAAATCGGTGTCGGCGTCGAACACGTCGACGCCTTCGCGTCGCTTGAGCCAGCCGACTACACCATAGGTCAGCGGCGTCAGCACCACTTCCCAGCCGACCTTCAGCGCCCAGTTGGTGGCGAGCACCGTCAGCACCTGCCCGGTCGGCCACACCCCGAGGAACGCGAGCGGGTAGAAGATCGCGCTGTCGACCGCCTGCCCGACCACGGTCGACCCGATCGTGCGGGTCCACAGCGCCCTGCCACCGGTCCACAGCTTCATACGGGCGAGGACATAGGCGTTGACGAACTCGCCGGCCCAGAAGGCGACGATCGAGGCGAAGACGATCCGTGGCACCTGGCCGAACACGCTTTCATAGGCACCCTGCCCGGTCCAGCCGGCCGCTGGCGGCATCGCCACGACGGCGGCGGCCATGAACGCCATGAACAGCAGCGCGGCGAAACCGACCCAGATGGCGCGGCGCGCCTGCGCATAGCCATAGACTTCGGTCAGCACGTCGCCCAACACATAGGAGACGGGAAAGAACAGGATGCCCGCGCCGAACACGAACGGCGTGCCGGCGATGTCGATCGCCGCGACCTTACCCGCGCCGATGACGTTGGAGAGCAGCAGGATCGCGACGAATGCCGCCATCACCATGTCGAAATGGCGGAAACCGCCCCGTCCCGTCCTGCTCGTGTCGATCCGTTCCGTCATGCCGTCCCCCCGTCCCCGCATGCCGGACGTTATGATAGCGGTTCCGCTCCGCCGCAATGCGCGCTAACGGGAGGGCGGGCACCCGTAGCTCAGATGGATAGAGCAAGGAGCTTCTACCTCCTTGGTCGGGGGTTCGAATCCCTCCGGGTGCGCCATTTCGTGCCGTTCAGCGCGCAGCCGCGATCGTCGTTGCTGCCATGCGCCGATCGCCGCGCTGCAATCCTCGGCCCAGCGCGCGGCATCATGCTCGCCGATCGCCTCGACGATCGCCTCGACCAGACGGGCCTCCAGCATGCGCAGGGGGTGGCGATCGGCGAGCAGCGCGGTGCGGTCCAGCGTGCGTCCCGCCACCTGTATGCTGCCGGTCGCGCGAATCACCGAGATCGCGTGGATCGCATCGCTCGCGATCCGGTGGCGGCCGATGGGGAGCGCCAGCATCGACCATCGCATTGCCGGGGTCAGACCCAGCGGGATGGCGACGTCGCGCGGCGCGGTGTCGCGGTGGACCCGGTCGAGGTCGTCGAGCGTCGTGCAGCAGATGGCCCCGGCCGGCGCGGGAAACCGGTCGCCGGCGGCAAGGAACAGGCGGGCGACCGTCATCGGCGCTGGCCGGCCGATGCGACAGGGTCGACCCACGATCGTTGTTGCGTTCCGGTCATCCCGATCATTCTCCGCTACGGTTCCGATCGCCGTATCGCTGCGGTTCTTAATGCCGGGACACCAGGACAATCTACAGTTAAATCAATGCACTAATGGAGTGAAACCAGTATCATACCGGATCTTTCCCGCCCCGAAAAGAACATGCCGCCCCACAGGGGCGGCATGTCGGGTGCAGCAGCGATCGGGTCAGTTGTTGGCGCTGGTACGGATCGTACCATTGACCCCGCTCGGGAAGAAACCGCCGGAGGTTTGCAGCGAGCGGTTGAGGTACACGATGTTCAGCACCTGCGCTGGGGTACGGCTGAACGCGATCCCGCTCGAATCGGTGGGCACGAGGTTGGATACCGCGCTGGTGCCGCTGCCGGTCGGGCGAATGCCCTGGTCGAGATCGCTGCTGCCGTCGAGGCTGTCGCGCGCGTTCGAGATCGCCTCGACCTGATCGATCAGGTTGAGGCTGGGGGTGTTCACCCCCTTGCGGTACAGCACGGTGCGGACGAGGCCGGCATGATAGGCCTCGGCGGCATGGATGCCGGCGGCGGCTTCGAGGAAGGTCTTGTTGTTGATGAAGCTGACCGCCCCCTTGTACGCGGTGACGCCGACATCCTCGAAGATGAACGCGCCGAGCAGGAACGCTTCGTCGCTGCCATAGACGTTGAACGCCTCTCCGGCACCGATCAGCCCGGCGGCGCGCGCCGCGTTGGAGAAGGCGCTGGTCGCGGTCACGCCGATGTCGATCGCCGGCTGGGCCACCGCCGCCGACCCCAGCGCCGCGCGCAGGAAGTTGACATGGGCGACTTCGTCGGCGGCGATCTCACGAGCATAGCGCGCGACGAGTGGGTCGGTGAAGTTGACCCGCGCGCCGCCCGTCACCGCACCCTGCGTGCCGGTGCCGCTCAGGCTGCTGTTGGGCAGCCCCGCACCGGTCGCGGCAAACGAATAGAATTGCGCTTCGAGATATTCGAGGTTCAGCGCGAAGTTCAGCACGTCGGCATCGCTGATCGCGCTGGTAGCGGTGGGCGTCGGCGTGGGTGTCGGCACCGGGGCGACATAGCCGCTGCCCTTGTCGTCGCATGCCGCGAGCAGCGACGCGCCGGCGGTGGCGACCGCTGCGCCACCGGCGTAGCGCATGAACTGGCGCCGGGCGGCGCGACGTTCGTCGCACGCTTCGAGCACTTCGAGAATCGGATCCTGGATGGTCATGGGAATCTCCGTGTCGCTCTACGGCGTTAGTTGGCGGCGCTGGTGCGGATGGTGCCGTTGACACCGTTCGGGAAGAACCCGCCGCCGTTCGTCTGGGCCCGGTTGAGGTAGACGATGTTCAGCACCTGGCCAGCCGAGCGGCTGTAGGCGATGCCGTTGGTGTCGAGCGGCACGATGTTGGTCGCGGTCGCATTGCTCGACAGCGGGCTAAGGCCCTGGTCGAGATCGGTGCTGCCGTCGAGGCTGTCGCGTGCGTCCGAAATCTTGTCGGTCGCCTCGATCAACATCGCCGACGGGGTCGCGATACCCTTGGCGTACAGCGTCGTGCGCACGATCGCGGCATGATATGCCTCGACCGCGAGGATGCCGGCGGCGGCTTCGAGGAAGGTCTTGTTGGTCAAGAGCGGTGCCGCGCCCTTGTAGGCGGTGACGCCGACGTCCTCGAAGATATAAGCGCCGAGCAGGAACGTCTCGTCGCTGGCATAAGGGTCGAAGGTAGCACCGGCGGCGATCAGTCCGGCGGCGCGGGCGGCGTTGGAAAAGGCGCTGGTCGGGGTCGCGCTGATGTCGATCGCCGGCTGGGCGACGGCGGCGGTGCCGAGCGCGGTGCGCAGGAATTCGACATGGGCGCGCTCGTCCTGCGCGATCTCGCGCGCATATTGGCCGACGAGCGGATCGGAGAACGACACTTGCCGTCCGCCCGTCACCGCACCCTGCGTGCCGGTGCCGCTCAGGATTGAGGTCGGCAGACCGGTGCCGAACGCCGCATAATAATAGAATTGCGCTTCGAGGTATTCGAGGTTCAGGGCGAAATTGAGCACATCGGCATCACTTGGCGCGGTCTGCGCCTCGGCGATTCCCGACTGGCTGGCGAGGACCGCAGCCCCGCCGACAGCGGCGGCACCGCCCATCAGACGGAAGAAATCGCGTCGTTCTTCGCGTCGTTTTGCCCGGGCGTCGAACGCTTCGGCAACAAGCATCTGATCGGCCATCCGTATTCTCCCTGATTATCCTTTTGCGCTTCAACCATCAGATTCGATGGGCCGGCCCGTTCGGATCCACCGGGGTACGGTTCCGTACCGGGTGCATCCGCCGCGTTGATCGCGACGAAACTTACGGGCAATTGTTTTGCGTAAGGAAGTTTCGGGTGAAGATAGACAGTTCGGGCGATACCGCGTCTTATCTGCCAACAACAGACAACCGACTGGTCGGTGGACTGAACGCGACCGCGCGTCGTCGGTTGGCGATGGCGGCCAGCCGCATCAAACTGGAACCGGGCGACGTGGTGATGCGCGCCGGCGATCCCATCGACCGGCTGATCTTTCCAGAGAGCGCGCCGGTGATGCTGTCAGTGTCGACCGGCGGATCGTCGCAGGACATCGGCATCGTCGGGCGCGACGGGGTGATCGGCTGGACCCGCCTGCTGGGCGAGCATCCGGCGCCGTTCACTGCGACGATCCGCATCCAGGGCGGCACGGCGATCGTCGTTCCCGCCGCCGCGATGATCGACGCGGCGGCCGACGACAGCGCGGTGGTGACCGCGGTACTGGCCTTTGCCCAGCGGTTTTCGATGCAGACCGCGCGCACCCTCGCCTCGGCGCTGCGCGACGCGCCCGAGCGGCGGATCGCCCGGCTGCTGCTGATGATCGAGGACCGGATCGATGGCGACACCATGGCCGTCACCCATGCCGCGATCGCGACCACGCTGAACCTGCGCCGGGCGACCGTGACCGATTGCCTGCACGTCCTTGAGGGCGAGCATCTGGTGCGCTGTTCGCGCGGGCGGATCGTGCTGCGCGACCGCCCCGGTCTGGAGGGGCGCGCCGGGCTGGCCTATGTCGCGGCCGACGGGCTGGGCTAAGCGTTCGTCTGAAAACCGGTGCCGGCCCGCTCCCCCTCCCGGCCACCCAATCAGGATACACCGTGGGTGGCCGGGAGGGGGAGCGGGCCGGCACCGCCTCGAAACTCGCGCTTTCGCGAGTTTTTGAAGACAATCCGCGTTACAGCGCGATCATCGTCCCCGTCGCCACGATTGGCCCAGCGGGTGCGGCGTGCGGCATGCCGGCGGCCTGTTCCATGCTGATCGCCAGCGTCGCGGGTCCCACCGTCTCCCCGCGCAGCGCCGTCGGCAGCCGGATGGCGAGCATCCCGTCGTGACCGATCGGCCCCAGCGATTGCGGCGCACCCCCGGCCGGGATGATCCATAATTCGGGCAGCAGCGCCTGACGCGGCAGGTCGTGCATCCGCACGCGCACCTCGCCGCTGCGCCGTTCGATCCCGACCGCGAGCAGCGGCTTGCCCTGTGGATCGGACAGTTGCGCGACCGCCAGCAGCGGCACGACCGGCACCGCGACCGGCGGCGGCGCGACCGGGCGCAACAGCAGGACCGCGAGGGTGGCGGCGACCGCGCCCAGCGCCGCGCTGGTCCAGCGCCACTGGCGAACCCGCCGTTGCAACCGCATGACCGGATCGTCGAGTTGCGCCGCGATCCGCCGCCACACCGCGTCGGGCGGCGCGATGGGCGCGATTTCGGCGAACAGCGGCGACAGCCGTTCGTCCCAACGCGCCACGGCATCGGCAAACCCCGGATCGTTGGCGGCGCGCAGGCGTACCGCGTCGCCATCCGCACCGTCGATCAACCGCAGCGCGGCCTCGGCGGCGGTCAGGTCATCGTCCTCGCGGGCGGCGGCATCAGGCATCGTCGAGACATTCCCGCAGGCGGAGCAGGCTACGGCGGATCCAGCTCTTCATCGTCCCGATCGGCACCCGGTGCCGGTCGGCCAGTTCGCCATAGCTGTAGCCGTCGAAAAAAGCAGCCCGGATGCAAATCGCATGGCCGCCATCCAGCTTGGCGATACAGGCGAGCATCCGGTCCTGTTCCTGCCGCTGTTCGATGACCACGTCGGCCAGCGGCGATTCGTCGGGCACGATGTCGGGCAATTCGCCGTCGGCGACCGGTTGCCGCTGCGTCGAGCGCAGCCGGTCGATCGCGGTGTTGCGGGCAATGCTGCACAGCCAGGTGATCGGGCTGGCGCGGACCGAATCGAACCGGTCGGCGTGGTGCCAGACCTTCAGATACACGTCCTGCAACACCTCTTCGGCCAGCGCCGGGTCCTTCAGCACGCGCAGGCATACCGCGAACAGCTTGGCGGAGGTGCGGTCATAGACCAGCCGCATCGCCACCGAATCGCCGGTTCCCAACTGCCCGATCGCCATCGCCAGCCGGGCGCGCTCCATGTCCCTGACGCTCACGCTACCCGATCCGTCATCATTCCCCCTGCTGTCCGGTCATGCCGGCGTATCCGCCCCGTTTCGATTTCCACAAACGCTGGATGACGATCGTCCGCAAGCGGTCGCGATGCCGAAGATCGGTACGTTTCGGACCGAATGCACCCGTAGATCGGGCGCGCAGGTGGCGGATTTCGCTCATCCCGGTCGCCGGGCGGTACGCAGATCGATGCCAAGGCGCTGAACCTTGTAGTAGAAGGTCTTGCGCGGAATCCCCAGCCGGTCGATCGCCGCACCGATCTCGCCGCCGGTCGCGGCGATCGCCGACAGGATCGCATCGCGTTCGAACGCCGCCAGCCGATCGGGCAAGGGCAGCGTGTCCGACGGGTCGGCGGCATCGCCCGCCACGTCGTCCAGCCCGAGCACGAACCGGTCGGCGAAATGGGCGAGTTCGCGCACATTGCCCGGCCAGTCGTGCCGCGCCAGCAGGTCGCGGGCTTCATGGGTCAGCGGCGGTACGGCGCGCCGCAACCGCCCGGCCGAGGCATCGACCAGATGCGCGAACAGCAGCGGCACATCCTCACGCCGTTCGCGCAAGGGCGGCATGCGCAGCCGTACCGCGGCAAGGCGATAGAGCAGCGCCGGGGCGACCGCATCGGCCGCGCGCCGGGCTTCCTCGGCGGCGGTGGCGATGACCCGGACGTCGACCGGCACCGGATCGCGCGAGCCGCGAATGGCGCGTTCCTCGACCAACTGGGTCAGGCGCGCCTGGAGCGGCCGCGATGCCTGATCTATATCGTCGAGGAACAACGTGCCGCGATGCGCGCCGATCGCGCCGCGATCACCGACGCTGGCGAACAATTCGCTGTCGATCAGCGCATCGGGCAAGGCAGCACAGGCGACCGCGATGAAACGATGCCGCGCCCGCCTGCCCGCGCGGTGGATCAGCCGGGCGAGCAATTCCTTGCCGGTCCCGGTCTCGCCTTCGATCAGCAGGTCGATGTCGGCATTGGCGAGCGCCGGGATCATCTCGCGCAGCCGGGCGACGGCAGGCGAATTGCCGACCAGCGCGACCTGTTCTGCGCTGGCCGCCTGCGCGCGCAGTCGCCGGTTGTCGAGCGCCAGCGAGCGTGCCGCCATCGCCCGCGTGGCGGCGGCGATCAGCGCGTCGGGATCGAATGGCTTGGACAGGAAATCCCACGCGCCGCGCCGGATCGCATCGACCGCCATTGCCACATCGGCATGGCCGGTGACGAGCACGACCGGCAGCGTCGCATCGCGCTCGTTCAGGATATGGAACAGCTCGATCCCCGACATATGCGGCATGCGGACGTCGGTGACGACGATGCCGTCGAACTCGGCGTCGATCGCGAGCAGCGCGGGCGGCGCGGCGGGAAAGGTCGTGACATCGAACCCGGCGAGCGTCAGCAACTGCGCGGTCGAGATCCGCAGATCCTCGTCATCCTCGACCAGCGCGACCTTCCCCGCGCTCATGGCACGCGCCGCAACGTCAGCTCGAACGTCGCCCCCCGATCGGACGGCAGCAGACGAAGCGATCCGCCCAGATCGGTCATGATGTCCTGCGCGATGACGAGGCCGAGGCCAAGACCGCTCGGCCGGCTGGTGGCGAACGGCGTGAACAGCCGGTCGGCGATCGCCGGATCGATGCCGGGGCCGTTGTCGGCGATGGTGAGCGAGACGCATTGCTCCTCGCTGCGCAGCGTCAGGGTGATCGCCGGATCGTCGCGGCCGTCGAGCGCCTCGGTCGCGTTCTGCAACAGGTTGACCAACACCTGTTCGAGCCGGACGCGCCCGGCGATCACCAGCAGGTCGCCGGGCACGGCCACACCATGGAATGTCACCCGCGACAGCCGTTCCTTCAGGATCAGCAGCGCGCCGTCGACCACATCGGCGAGCACGACCGGGCCGATCGTCCCGCTACCCTTGCGCGCGAAACCGCGCAGTTCCGCCGTCACCGACCCGATGCGATTGGTCAACCGGGCGATGGTGCCGAGATTGCCGTCGACCGCCGCAAGGTCGCCGCGCGCGAGCAACTGGCGGGCGGCGGCGGCATAGTTGCGGATCGCGGCGACCGGCTGCGCGGTTTCGTGCGCGACGCTGGCGGTGATCTGGCCCAGCGCCGCCAGCCGGTTCGCCTGACGCAATCCCTCGCGCAGATCGGCGGCGCGGCTTTCGGCGGCGATCCGGTCCTCGATCTCGGCGCGCAACAGGCGGGTGCGGTCGGCGACCGCCGCCTCCAGCTCGCTGGTGCGCAGGCGGCGGCGGCGTGCCCGTTCGCGCAACGTCCAGCCGAGGCCGGCGAGCGCCAGCGTGACGAGCGCGGCGGCAAGCTCCGCGCCGCGCACCACGCCAGCGATCGTCCGCGGCGGCGCCATCGCCAGATGCACCTGCCAGCCGGCATCGTCGGGCCGGGTCGTCACCAGTTCATAGGCGGTGGTCGAGCGCGGCAGGCGCAGCGTGTCGCCCTGCCGCACGAACGGCGGTGGCCCCAGCGCCTGCGCGCCGGTATCGGCGCGGACGGCGGCAGCGACCGCCGGCGCGATCGGCCGCGTCGTCGTGAAACGCCATGCCGGGCGGCTGGCGATCAGCACCACCCCCGCCGCATCGGTAACGAAGGTGATGCCGCCCGCCGCGTGCCATTCACGCTCGATCCGGTCGAACTCCAGCTTGACGACGACCACCCCGCCCTCGCGCGTGCGCCGGCTGAGGTACAGGCCGGCGCGGTGGCTGACGGTGCCGAGTGCGAACTGGGTGGCGGCACCGTCGCGCAGCGCGTCGCGGTAATAACGGCGGAAGCTATAGTCCTTGCCGACGAAACTCTGCGGATCGTCCCAGTTGCTCGCCGCGACGGCGAAGCCGGTCGGGTCGGTCACATAGATCACCGAGGCGCCCGTCGTCCGCGCCAGCCCCGCCAGCTTAGTGTTCAGCGCGCGCTGCGCATCGGGCACGCCGCGCACCGCGCCGACCACGTCGCGGTCGTCGGCCAGCGCCAGCGGCATCAGGCGGAACCGCGCGATCTCGCTGGCGAGCAGCACCTGTCGCAGTCGCGCGTCGGCAGTCATCCCGGCGACCATGTCGCTGCGCGCGCGCCGTTCGACCACCCGCCCGACCAGCAGCGCCACCGCGACCCCGAGCAACAGCGCCGCGAGGGTCCAGCCGGTCCACGGACGCGATGGCTTCGTCATGGAGTCGGTATAGGTCGCACGCCGCACCTGTGCAACAATTTGCACATCGCACCGTCCGATGTGGCAGAAAACTGCATGCCGACACGCCACATCTTGAACCATAGCATTGGTATTGAATGATATTTTATTTGCGATTGCGTTTAGGACAAGCCGGGTTGCAGCAAACTATCGTGCCTCCATCGCGCCAAGCCCCGTCGCAGAACGGCAAAGCGCAGTTCAGAGGATGAAAGGCACCCGCATGATGATTGCCCCCACCGCCAGCCACCCGCCGGTCCCGCCCGTCGCGAAGCCATGGTATCGCCACCTGTATATCCAGGTGCTGGTCGCCATCGTCGCGGGCGTGTTGCTCGGGCACTTCTACCCGTCGACCGGCGAGGCGCTGAAACCGATCGGCGATGCCTTCATCAAGCTGGTGAAGATGATTATCGCGCCGGTCATCTTCCTGACGATCGTCACCGGCATTGCGGGCATGCGCGACCTCGCCAGCGTCGGCCGGGTGGCGGGCAAGGCATTCGCCTATTTCCTGACCTTCTCGACGCTGGCGCTGGTCGTCGGCATGATCGTCGGCAACGTGGTCCAGCCGGGTGCCGGGCTCAACATCGATCCGACGACGCTCGATACGTCGAAGGTCAGCGAATATGCCGCCAAGGCGCATGATTCGACGATCACCGGCTTCCTGACCGGGATCATCCCCGACACCTTCATCTCGGCGCTGACCGAGGGCAACATCCTCCAGACGCTGTTCGTCGCGATCCTGTTCGGCATCGGCCTCGCCATGATCGGCGACAAGGGCGAGCGCGTGCTCGACGCGCTCAACGACATCTCGATCGCCTTCTTCAAGGTCGTCGCGATCGTCATGAAGGCGGCACCGCTCGGCGCGTTCGGCGCAATGGCGTTCACCATCGGCAAATACGGCATCGGCACGCTGTTCAGCCTCGCCGCGCTGGTCGGCACCTTCTACCTCACCGCCTTCCTGTTCGTGACGGTGGTCCTCGGCCTCGTCGCCCGGGCCTGCGGCTTCTCGATCTTCAAGCTGATCTCGTATCTGAAGGCCGAACTGCTGCTGGTGCTCGGCACCTCGTCGTCGGAAAGCGCGCTGCCGTCGCTGATCGAGAAGATGGAACGCGCCGGCATTCCGAAGTCGATCGTCGGTCTGGTCGTTCCCACCGGCTATTCGTTCAACCTCGACGGCACCAACATCTATATGACGCTGGCGGCGCTGTTCATCGCCCAGGCATGCAACGTCGACCTGACGATCGGCCAGCAGATCCTGCTGCTCGCGGTCGCCATGCTGTCGTCGAAGGGTGCGGCGGGCGTCACCGGCGCGGGCTTCATCACGCTGGCCGCGACGCTCTCGATCGTGCCCACAGTGCCGGTGGCCGGCATGGCGCTGATCCTCGGCGTCGACCGCTTCATGAGCGAGTGCCGCAGCCTGACCAACTTCATCGGCAACGCGGTCGCCACCGTCGTCGTCGCCAAGTGGGAAGGCAAGCTCGACAAGCATCAGTTCGACGAGGCGCTGGCCGGGCGCAGCCTGCGCGTCGACCAGATGCCCGAAGGTGCCGTTCCGGCCGAGTAACCATCCTTTAAGCGATCGGCCGGAGGGAAGACCCCGGCCGGTGGCATGTTCCGCCCCGCGAGGCACCGGAGAGGTATCGATGACCATGTTCCTGCGGCTCTGCCGCACCACCACCGCCCTGACGATCCCGGCCATCGCCCTCGTCGCCGCAACGTCCGCCGCTGCGCAGACCGCTCCGCAAGCCTCGCCCGTCCGCACCCAGGTCGCCGTCGTGGCGCAGACCGGTTCGGACAACCGCAACTCGCCGTCCGCAATGCGCGGTCCGGTGGCCGACAAGGGGACGGCCCGCCCGGTGGCGCAGGAATATCCCGCCACCGGCGTCGGCGACGGCGTGACCGCCGGCGGCTACAACCAGTCGCGCTGGGCCGAGGACTGGAGCAAGTATCGCGATCCCAAGAAGCGCGACGACATCCTCGATCGGCTGAAATACATCCCGATCGTCGGCGACGACGTCTATCTGACGCTGTCTGGCGAGTTCCGCGCCCGCGTCAACCTGACCACCAATCCCAATCTGCGCGACCGCGAAGCGCAGCGGCAGGACATCTTCCGCGTCGTCGGCGGTGCCGACCTGCATATCGGCGAGCATGTCCGCCTGTACGGCGAGCTGGCGCATGCCGGCATGTCGGGCCGCAATCTGGGGGCGAAGGCCGGACAGTTGCACAACGACCTCGTCGTGCAGCAGAGCTTCGCCGACGTGACCGGGACGATCGGCGGCGTCGACGTCGGCGTGCGCTATGGCCGGCAGACCTTCGCCGATGGTCCCAACCTGATGGTCGTGCCGCGCGACAACAACACCATCTTCTTCGTCTACAACGGCGTGCGCGCCTGGGCGAAGGGCGACAGGGTTCGCGGCGACGTGTTCGATTTCAAGACGACCCGGCTGGGCGTCGGCGGCACGCGCGACGACATCGTCGACGACAATCGCCGTTTCTCGGGCGGCACCGCCGGCTTCGTCCTGCCCAAGACCTTGTTCGGCGGATCGAACCTGTTCTTCGATCCCTTCGTCTGGCGGCTGCGCAACAGCGCAGCGGTATGGGGCGGCCGCACCGCCGAGGAAGTGCGCAAATTCTACGGCCTGCACCTCTATGGCGATGCCGGTCCGGTCAACCTCGACTGGACGATCAACCATCAGGGCGGCGAGTTCAACGACCGGCCGATCTCGGCTTGGCTGATCCTGCTGCAACAGACGTACAAGATCGGCAAGGCCAAGACCGCGCCGCGCGTCGGCTTCCACTTCGATTATGCGAGCGGCGGCAATTCGTACAACGGCGGTACGCTCAAGACCTCGCTCGCGCCGTTCGGCAACAACATCTATTACAGCTACCAGCTCTATGCGACGCCGACCAACATGATCGCCTTCGCGCCGAGCGTGCAGGTCCAGCCGCACAGCAAATTGCGAGTCGCCGCCGAATATCAACTGTCGTGGCGCGACAGCCTGAACGATGCGGTCTACCGCGCCAACGGACAGGCGTTCGCCGGCACGCAACTGGGCAATGCGCGCAAGATCGCCGATACCATCCGCCTTCAGGCGATCTACACCGTCAGCCCGCGGGTCAGCCTGACCGCGCGCTACGAGCATCTGATCGCCGGCCCGGCGCTGACCGATGCCAATTACCGCAGTTCCGACTTCGTGGCCGGCTGGGTCAGCTTCCGTTTCTGATCGCGACTCTCCTGACGCCCCGGTGCCCGTCACCGGGGCCTTTCCTTGCCTGTTTGAAACGAGTCCGCTTATGTCCCCCGCCCCCCACGCCGCCGCCCGTGCGCTGCTCGCCGACCCGCTGACCAACAAGGGCACCGCCTTTACCGAGGAGGAGCGCGACGCGCTCGGGCTGCACGGCCTGTTGCCGCCGCATGTCGGCACGCTCGACAGCCAGATCGAGCGGCGGCGGCGGGCGCTGGCGCGGATGGGCGATGATTTCCAGCGCTATGCGTTCCTGCGCGAGTTGCAGGATTCGAACGAAATCCTGTTCCACGCGCTGGTCCAGCGCGATCTGCCCGCCATGCTGCCGCTGGTCTATACCCCGACCGTCGGCGAGGGGTGCGAGCGGTTCAGCGAAATCTGGCGGCGGCCCCGGGGTCTGTTCCTGTCATGGCCCAACCGTCACCGCATCGCCGACATGCTGGCCGATCCGGCGCTCGACCGGGTGAAGGTGATCGTGGTGAGCGACGGCGAGCGTATCCTCGGCCTTGGCGATCAGGGTGCCGGGGGCATGGGCATCCCGATCGGCAAGCTGGCGCTTTATACCGCCTGCGCCGGCATCCATCCCGCCGAGGTGCTGCCGATCCTGCTCGACGTCGGCACCGACAATGCCGCGCGGCGCGACGATCCGCTCTATGTCGGCTGGCGCAACCCGCGCATCCGGGGGGCGGAATATGACGCTTTCGTCGAGGATTTCGTGGGTGCGGTCGCCGCGCGCTTTCCCGGCGTGTTGCTGCAATGGGAGGATTTCGCCGGGCACAATGCGTACCGGCTGCTCGATCGCTATCGCGACCGGTTGCTAAGCTTCAACGACGATATTCAAGGGACGGCGGCGACAGCGGTCGGCACGCTGCTGGCGGCGATCGGGCGGACCGGGGTGCCCTTGGCCGACCAGCGGGTGGTGCTGTTCGGTGCGGGCGCGGCGGGCAGCGGCATCGCCGAAATGCTGGTGCGGGCGCTGGTCGGCGACGGGCTGGACGAGGACGCGGCGCGGGCGCGTATCTGGGCAGTCGATCGCGACGGGCTGATCCTGTCCGATATGGACGGCTTGAGCGGACCCCAAGCGGCGCTGGCGCGCGACCCGGCCGACTGCGCCGGCTGGACCCGCACTTCGCTGGGGGCCATCGATCTGTTCGATACCGTTGCCAACGTCCGTCCGACCGTGCTGATCGGCGCATCGGGCCAGCATGGCGCGTTCGGCGAAGGCGTGGTGCGGACCATGGCGCAGCATGTCGCGCAACCGGTGATCTTTCCGCTGTCCAACCCGGTATCGCGCGCCGAGGCGCATCCGTCCGACCTGTTGCGCTGGAGCGCGGGCCGTGCGCTGGTCGGCACCGGCAGCCCGTTCGGCATCGCCGGGGTCACGCAGGTCAACAACGTCTATATCTTTCCCGGCGTTGGCCTCGGCGCGTTGGCGGCGGGGGCGCGTTCGATCACCGATGGCATGTTCATGGCCGCCGCGCGGGCATTGGGCGGCATGGGCAGCGACGACACGCTGCTGCCGCCGATCGAACGGCTGCGCGACGTGGCGCTCGACATCGCCGAGGTCGTCGCGGCGCAGGCGGTCGCCGACGGGGTGGCGACGACACCCGACAGCGTCGATCGGGCCGCGATTGCGCGGCGGATGTGGTCGCCCGCCTATTGATGTCTCGTTGCGCGCGCCGGGAACCTTGCCCGGCGCGATGGCTTTGATGACGCACTGTCGTCATCGCCGGTTCACCTCCGACGGCACAGTATCGGCGTGAGAGGAACGAACATGAAGAAACTGTTGAACATTTTTGCTGGCATCGGGCTGATGCTGGCCGGGGCGACCGCCACCGTCTCCGCTACCCCCGGCGTGGCCGAGGCACAGCCGCATCACGCGCGCGATGGCCGTCACGACCGGCGCGACGATCGCCGGTGGGACCGCGATCGCCGCAACGACCGGCGCTGGGATCGTGACCGGCGCGGGGATCGCCGCTGGCGCAACGACCGTCGGGCGGGCAACGACCGCCGGTGGGGCAATTCGCGCTATCGCGGTGGCGAGCGGATCATCGACCCGCGCTCGCGCGAAGCGCGTGCGATGGGCGTCCAGTATCGTGGTCCCTGCCGCTATGTGATCCGCAACGGTCGCCGCGTCTGCGGCTGATCCCGACCGTTACGTAATGGACACCGGGGCGATCACGCGATCGCCCCGGTGTTTTCGCATCAGAAGCGCAGCCGCGCGCCCGCGATCACCGATTCCTGATGATCGTCGCGACCGGTCTGGGCACTGGCGACGCCATACAGTTCGAAGTTCGGCGTGTAGCGATAAGTGACGCCGCCCGATGCGGTGCCGACCATCGGCGCACGCCCCGCGCCCAGTGCCAGCAGCCCCAGTCCGCCATTGGCATAGCCGCCGAGCGCCTCGGTCCGCGTCCCCTGAACCTGATAGCGACCGCCGAGCGTCACGAACGGCCGGAACGCCGCATCGGACAGTTCGCTGCGACCGAAGCCAAGGCCCGCATCGACGAAGCCCGCGCGATGCTGGTCGCGCGCTACCGTCAGCGCGAACGGGCTGCCGCCGGTTTCGCCCACGCCTTCGCGGGTGGTGCGGACGAAGGTGCCGCCGACGCGCGGGGTCAGTGCCCAACTATCGCCGATCGGCGCGGCGTAGAACACCGACGCATCGGCGCTCCAGCTCGTCAGGTCATAGCGGCTGGTGGCCGCGCCGATCCGCCCCGGCACCAGCCGGTCGGTCCGTGCCCGCGCGTCGTTATAAACCAGCGATCCGGCGAAACCGAAGCCGCCCGCGCCCTGGTAGCGCGCGGTCGCACCGGCGACGAGGCCGTCGGCACGGGTCTGCGTCGCCAGCGTGTTGATGAACTGGCGCGTGTCGAGCCAGCCGGCGAACACCCCGATCGAAGCGTTGGCGTCACCATAGCCGATCCCGCCGAGATAGCCGTTGCCGCGCGTCTGCGCCTTGGCGGTGCCCTGCGTCGCGTCGGCGCCCAGCGTGTGCCACTGCCCGAGGACCTGCGCGAAGGTATAGGCACCCGCGTCGGTGCGGCCGGTGGCGAAGGCCGGGCCGCGCGTCGTCTGCGCCAGCGTCAGCGCATTGTCGACGCCGATCTGCGTCGCCGAGGCATATGCTTCGGGCGTGACGAGCGCGAAGCGGGTCGCATCCGCCCCGCCGTTGGCGTTGAGCAGCGCCGGTGCGGCAAGGCCCAGCGCGCTGCCGTCCGGCTGGAGCACCAGCGTGCGGTTGGCATAGTCGATGCTGCGCGCGACCTGTGGCGAGACGCTGCCGTCGGTGCGGAACTGGCCGAGCAGCGAAATGCGATCGGACCGCTGCGCGACATAGCCGAACAGGTCGGACGGCTTCTGGATGGTCGAGTAGCTGCCGGTGATCCCGCCGTTGGCGACGATCAGGTCGAACGACGTGCCCGGCCGGATGGTGCCGGTGGTGAGCAGTTGCAGCGTCGATCCCGCCTCGATCGAGACGGCCCCGTTGACGACCAGCCGGTCGCCGCCCGACTGGGCGAGTTCGAACTGCGAGATCGATCCCGACAGCAGCGCGACATTGCCATTGACGGTCATCGTGCCGATCGACGCACCGGGGCTGAGCAGCCCGGCGACGGTCAGATTGCCGTTCACCGTGCCCGCCGACCCGAAGGTCGCGCCCGCGCCGACGTTGATACGCGATGCGTTGATCGTCGATCCGGCCAGCCCGACCAGCCGCCCGGCGCTGAGCGAGGCGACGCCGAGCGAGGCGGTGCCCGAGATGGTGGCATAGCCGCCGGTCATCGCGAACGCCTCGACATTGCTGATCGAGCTGAAGGCGTTGGCCGAGGCGGCGTTGCCGCTGGTCACGGTGATGGCGTCATTGCCCGCCCCGCCGTCGACCGACCCGGCGAACAGGCCGTTGACGACCAGTCGCTGATCGCCGGCGCCGAAAGTGATCGGTGCCGTCACCCGTCCGTCGGACGCGATGGTCAGGTCGGTCGCGGCGTTGATCCGCTCATAGGCTTGCGTACCGGTCAGCGTCAGGATGCCGCTGCCGGCGCTTGCCAGCGTCTCGAACCCGGTCAGCGTGCCTTCGGCCAGCGTACGAGTGCCGTTCACTTCTATCGTGGCGAGATCGCTGCCCGCACCGCCCGCGACGGTGCCGAACAGCGCGCCTCCCGCCGCGAGGCGGAAGCTGTCGTTGCCCGCGCCCAGGTCGATGCTGCCATAGGCACGGCCGCCAGTGCCGATGGTGAGCGACTGATCGCCGTCACCGAACGCCACCGATGCCCCGCCTTCGCCGAAGCTGCCGGTCACGGTCAGCGCACCGCCGGCGAACGACACGGTTTCGAAGCCGATCGCCTGACCGCTCAGCGTCACCGCGCCGGTATTGGCGAAGCGCAACAGATCGTTGCCGGTGCCGCCGGCATAGAAGCCCGCCGCCGTCGCGCTGCCGATCGAGACGACATCGTCGCCGCCACCCAGCGCGATCACGCCGGCATCGCCGTCGATCACGACCCGCTCGGCGGCGTCGGTGCCGCCGATCAGCCCGACGCGATTGCCCTGCTGCGTCAGGTTGAGGCTGGTGCCGGCCAGCGCGATGCGATCGAGCGCCTCGGTCTGGGTGAGGCTGAGCGTGCCGTTACCCTCGACGAACAGCCGTTCGAACCCGCGGATGCTGCCAAGGCCATTGCGGTCGCCGGCGAGGATCACGTTGTACAGGTCGTCGCCATCGCCGCCGTCGACGGTGCCGGTGACGCGCGACCCCGGACGGTCGACGAACACGTCGTTGCCCGACCCCAGCAGCACCGATCCGGCGACCAGCCCGGCGTTCAGGAAATAATCGTTACCCCCGCCCAGCGAAACCGACCCGGCGATCGTGCCGTAGTTGTAGATCGTCTCCGCGCCATCGCCGCCGGTGATCGTCGTCGCCCCGGCGCTGGTGAGCGTCTGCCCCGCCGCGACGGTCAGCGAACCGCCGCTGACGTCGACGGTGTTGAAGCGGAAAATGCCCGAATAGGTGACGTTACCCGCCCCGATCTGACGGAAGCGTTCGAAGTTGACGAACTGGTCGCCGTTGACGCTGCCGCCGCCGCTTGCGTTGAGGACGAAGGTGTCGACGCCCTCGCCCGCATCGACCGTGCCGATCTGCGTCGCATAGCCGGCATGGACGAAGGTGTCGTCGCCCGCGCCGAGGAAGACATTGCCGTCGATCCGGCCGTAATTCTCGATGTAATCATTGCCGGCGCCGAGCGCGATCGAACCGATGATCGTGCCGGTGTTGCTGATCCGGTCGTCGCCACGGCTGCCCTGCACCGCACCCGCCAGATAGGGAGTCCCGAGCGTGAGGCCGAGCAGGTCGTCGTTGGCAAGCACGGTGCCCGCCCCGCCCCGGATCGTCGCGGCGTTGGTTAGGTCGAGATAGGAGCCGTACACGATGATCGCGGACGAGCGCGCGCCGGTCGCCTCGATCACGCCGTTGCCGAAGTTGGCGATGGTGGTGCGCACGCTCCATGGCGCGTCCACCGAGATTGCCGAACCCGGCAGGGTATAGATGCCGGCACCGTTGCCGGTATCGAAAACCTGTTCGATACCGCCGCCATTGGCGCGGATCACGCCCGAATTGGCGATCTCCACCGTCCGCGTCACGCCCGCGAATTCGGCCGGCGCGAAGCTGGCGGCCACAGCCTGCCCGACCGAGCCTTCCGCGATGATCGAACCGCCGTTGACGAGTTGCAGCTTGCCGCTGGTGACACTGTCCCGCGCGTTCATATACAGTGCGGCACCATAGTCACTCGCGCCGCGCCGCGCCGAGATCGTGCCGGTGTTGATGACGACGACACCGAACCCTTCGCCCGGTGCCCCGGTGAACTCGCCAGTGGTGCTTGCAATCAGGCCGCCGCCCTGGATCGTGCCGCTGTTGCGCGCGACGATCGACCAGTCGCTGTAGAGCGACACCGCATCGGCGGGGCCGAAGTTGCCAGTGCCGTTCCAGCCGAAATTGGACATGCCGTTGTTGCGGATCGTCCCGCTGTTGTCGAAGCCGATTGCCCCCTTCGCCGAAACCTGCACGGCCGGACCGCTCAGGCCCGCACGACCGATCGTCCCGGTGTTGGTGAACGCGCCGGTCTGGCCGTTGAAGAAGCCGATCGTCGCCTGGTTGGTGAAGCCGCCGATCTGCGGGAAGCGCACCAGATTGCCGAGATCGGCATAGCTGAAGGCGCTGCCGGTATAGATACCGTCGCGGAAGTCGACGGTGTTGAGGAACGCGCCGTTGCCGCTCAGCCACAATGCCGAGGTCGATGGCGTACCGGCAATCGTCAGGACCGTACCGACGTTGATCGCCTCGACCTCCTCGCGCTCGAAACTGGTGGCGGTGCGCTGTCCGAGCGTCACCGTGCCGCTGGTCGTCCGGCGATAGCGGTAGATGTCGCTGCCGTTACCCCCATCGATCCGGCCGGTAACGCCGGTTTGCCCGTCGGTTTCGACGAACAGGTCCGGTCCATTTCCGAACAGCAGATTACCGTTCAATGCCCCGCCGTTCGCGACATAGGCGGAATAGCCGGAGGAAAACTGGTCGCCGCGCAGATTGACGTCGCCGGTAATCGTCCCGGCATTGTCGATGATGATCCCGGTTCCCCGGATCGCGGTCGCGCCATTACCGGCGATCGTCGCCCCGGCCTGGTTGGTGAGGACCAGCGGATAATAGCCGTAGCCGCTTTGCACGATCGCGGATCCGGTCGAACTGGCGATACGCCCGCTGTTGAGGATGGTCGCGGGTGAATAGGAATAGTCGTACTGCACCGCCGTACCGGCAACGTCGATCGTTCCGGTATTGGTCAGGGTGACGGCGTTAACGATCCCGGTCGCCGCCAGCCCACCAGTCGTCTGGACGATCCGGCCAGTGTTGGTGACGTTGATACTGTTGCCGATGCCGATACCGCCGTTCAGGCTGATCGTGCCGGTATTGACGATCGATTCGCCGCCGGCGATGGCATAGGCGCGCTGGAACGACGGCCCGCGATCGACGACCGCGATGGTCCCGGCGTTGGTGAAGGTGCTGCCGCTGCCGGCGACGACCGCCGCATTGGCGCTGCTGTTCGTGCCGTAGTTGAGCGTCAGTACCCCACGGCTGGTCACGCGCAGGTTCTGCGTCGCCGCCGCTTCCTCGACTGCCAGCGTCGGCGTCGTCAGGATGAGGATCGGACCGGCGCTGGTAGTGACGTCGACCGAGGTATCGACGCTGCCGTTGCCCGCGAAGATCAGCGGACGGGTGCCGGTGGTGCTGGCGATCGTCAGTGCGGCATTGTCGTACAGGTCATAGCCGACGTTGCCGAACGTGCCGGGATTGACGCTAACGGTCGCGTCGCCGCGCACCCGGTATGTGATGGCCGCGCCCGGCGCATCGACAGTGCCGTTGATGCCGGCGAAGATGCCTGGCCCGCCGTTCGCCAGTTCGGTCACGATCCGGCCGTTGTTGCCGAGGACCAGATTGCCGTTGAGGACGCCGCCGCGCAGCGCGAAATAGGTGTTGTTGCTGGAGCTGTAGACGCTGCCATCCGACAGCACGACATCACCGGTGATCGTGCCGGCGTTGGCGATCGTGACGTTGTTGATCGACTGATAGAAATTCTGGCCGTTCGATGCCGGACCGATCGCCCGCGCACCGCCCGAGATCGTACCGCCCGCGCGGTTCACCAGTTGCGCGCCACCATTGATCGCGACCCCGGTGTTCGCCGACGTGATTGTGCCGGCGTTGCGCAGATCGCCACCAAGCACCACGCCCGCCTGCGCCCCCTCGATCCGGCCGGTGTTGACATTGGGTTCGTTCGAATAGTTCGAGCCGTTGAAAACGACGCCGACCCCGGCAGTCGAACGGATCGTGCCGCTGTTGGTCAGCCCGGCGGAGAACAGGTTTGCGCCGGTCCCGGTTGTCGTGATCGTGCCGGTGTTGACCAGACGGCTGTTGAAGCCGGACTGCACCGAAACACCCGATCCGGTCGACACAATACTGCCGCTGTTCTCGACCCGGCCACCGTTGTTCCATGCCAAGGCATAGGCATCGGGCGTCACGGCCGTCGAGCGGATCGTGCCGGCGTTGGTGAAATTCGACCCGCCATAGGACTGGCTGCCCAGATCGTTCGTCACGACCGTTTGCGCGGCAGCCAGATCGGTGTTGTTGACGACCGTGCCGTCGCCACCGATCCGCAGCGTGCCTGGCGAGGTGAAACCGGTCGCGAGCGTCACGGTGGTCGCGGGTGCCAGATACAGGCCGAGCGTTTCGAACCCGGTCGCGGACTGGAGCAGCGACGACGCGAGCGTCGCGCTGTCGGCGAAGCGGACCTGGAACTGATCGGTGCCCGCCCCGCCGTCGATCGCGCCGCTGATGCCGGTGCGCACCGCGCCGTTTTCATAGGCGACGACCAGCGTGTCGTTGCCTGCGCCGAAACGGACGTTGCCGGTGATCGTGCCGGTACGGTTGGTGATCGTGCTGCCATTGACAAAGTTCGAGCCGTTCGACGTGGCGGCCACCACGACGTCGCCGGTGATGGTGCCGCGATTTTCGAGCGACAGCAGGTCGGCGGCGCGGATCGCGGTCGAACCGGCGGTAGTGATCCGCCCGGTCGTCGCGTTGGACAGATACACCGACTTGGTATTCAGCGCGGCGCCGGTCCCGGCATTGGCGATAACGCCGCTGTTGGTCAGATTGAGCGAACCGAAATTATTGGACGACAGGTCGCTCTGGATCGTCGCGGCGGTGGTCGACGCGGTGATCGTGCCGCTATTGACGATCGAATTGCTGGAATAGGTCGTGGTGCTGCCGAGCGGAATCAGCGCGCCGCGCGTACCGCCGTCGATCGTGCCATTGTTGGTCAGGCTGCGCACCTGGCCCACGATCGCGCCGATCGTGCCGCCGGCCCGGTTGGTGATCGATTGGAAACCGCTGTTCGGCGCATTGGCAACCAGTCCGATGCCGGTGGTGCCGTTGATTGTACCGGCGTTGTCGATCGTCGCGAAAGTATCGCCGTAATAAGAGAAATTGTTCGTCGCCGCCGGTCCTGTCAGCAGAACGCCGACGTTGCCGGTGACGCTCGCCCCGGCGGCAACGTTCAGGTTCAGATACAGCGACTGATAATTGTTGAATCCGTTCGACGTCGGACGCAGCAGCCGGATACCGGCGCTGCCATTCCCGTCGACCGAACCGTTGACCGTGACCGATGCCGACGAATAATTCTCCGCCGGTGGCGTCAGATCGATCGCGGGCGCCCCTGCCCCGCGCACGACGGCACCGTTTTCGACGATGACGCGCGGATTGGGGACGGTGATCCGTATGCCGTTGTTGTCGGTCCCGCTGCAGGTGACATCGGTATTTGCGACGGCCGGGTCGGGCGCGCATTCGGCATAGGCGGGTGCCGCGACCATCATCGCGAACAACATCCCGCTCGAGGCCAGAGCCCGCGACTTGACCAAGCCACGACCGGACGCGCGATTCATCATAACATTCCCCCTGTATCGGGGGGCAGCGCTATCGCAGTCCGCGAATACTGTCCATCGCAAACAACGGGCGGTGACGCATGATGTACGCAAGCGGCTACAGAAACAAACCAAAAGATTATTTTCATATTTCTACACGCCTTGTTCCTTGCAAGGCAGGCGATAGCGCTGACAGCAATTTGATCCAAAACGGACTTTAATTCCATATCTGGATCGATCCCTGTCGATACGCTTGGGATTTGAGATCAACACGATCCATCAGCGCACCGCTCGCACCAAGGGTGCTATCCCGACGTGCAGCACTACCGCCCCTGTGCAGCGCCCCGGTGGTGGGATACCGGTGGTCACGCCTGTTCCAACGGATGTCGCCGATGCCGATCGCCCGCCTGCTGTTCGCCACGCTGATGCTGACCATGTCGTCGGCGGCACGGCCAGCCTTGCCGCGTATCGAAGCGATCGACCGGGTATGGGCGGGCCATTACAGCCGCTTCGCGCTGGTCACGACCGAACGACGGATCGTCGTCGCCTATTATGATGCCAACCGGCAACTGACCGTCGCGACCCGTGCGCGCGATGATGGCGCGAGCTGGGTCTATCACCGGCTGGCGAGCTGGACCGGGTGGGATAGTCACAATTATATCGCGGCGGCGGTGGATTCCGCCGGGCAGATTCATGTCGTCGCCAATCTGCACAATGATCCGCTGGTCTATTTCCGCACCACGCGGCCGGACGATCCGCGCAGCTTCGTGGGCGTGGCGACGATGGTCGATGGACCGCGCGAACGGCGGATGACCTATCCCGTCTTCCTGCGCGACGGTGCGGGCGGGCTGATCTTCAAATATCGCGACGGGGGCAGCGGCAACGGCAACGAGATCTACAATCGCTACGACCTTGCCACCGGACGGTGGAGCGCGCTGCTTGCCAGCCCGCTCGTCGATGGCGAGGGGCGGCGCAACGCCTATTTCGTGGGACCCACGCCGGGGCCGGACGGACGCTTTCACGTGGCATGGGTGTGGCGCGAGACGCCCGACGCCGCGACCAACCACGACCTGTCCTATGCCGTCAGCCGCGATCTGGTCCACTGGACCCGGGCCGATGGCACGCCGCTGCTGCTGCCGATCACGCTGAAGGCGGCGGGGATCGTCGATCCGGTGCCGGTGCGCGGCGGCATGATAAACAACAACAGCGTCATCGGCTTCGACCGGCAGGGTCGGCCGATCATCACCTATCACAAGTTCGTCGCCGACGGATCGACCCAGATCTTCCTCGCGCGGTGGGAGCGACGCCGCTGGCACATCGCGCAGGCGAGCGAGTGGGCGGGGTTCCGCTGGGACTTCGGCGGCGGCGGATCACTCGACAGCCGGCTGTTCGTCGAGGGCGCGGTGGCCGATGCCGCCGGGCTGCTGCGCATCCGGGTCCGGCGCGATGGTACGCCGATCGACCTGATCGTCGACGAGGCGACGCTCGCCCGACGGGGTGAGCGCCCCGGCACGACACTGGCCGACACGCTTGCGCCGCTGATCGCGACGCCGCCGGGCATGACGCTGAACACCGTCCAGAGCGACGGCGTGGCGATCGCATGGCCGACCCGCCCGCCGAACCGCGACCGGCCGACGGCGGACATTCCCGAACCGACGACGCTGCGGCTGGTCCTGCGCTGACCGGCAACGGCCCGGCACCGTCCGATGACTTTGCCGGTCCGCTGCCCTATGCCCCCGACACGCCGGCAGGAACTGCGGAGAGGATCGACCATGCGCCACGGCTGGATCGCCGCGATAGGACTGCTGACCACCGCCACCGGGCCGGCGCAGGATGTGCCGCTGCCGCCGATCGTCAGCCCGCTGCCCGAACCGCCCGCCGCCGATCGCCGGCCGGGCGCGCGGGTGATGCTGGCCGACTATCGCCACGACGACCTGTTGTGGGAGAATGATCGCACCGCGCACCGCATCTATGGCCATGCGCTCGAAGCGGTCGAGCCGCCGTCGGGATCGGGCATTGATGCGTGGGGCAAGAATGTCGCGCGGCCGTTCATGGATCGTCAGCTTCGCACCGGCGACCAGCATGGCTTTCATGGCGAGGGGATCGACTTCTACAATGTCGGTGGCAGTCGCGGTATGGGTGGCCTCGGCATCTGGTTCGACAACAAGCTGTGGGCCTCGCGCAACTTCACCGCGCACCGCATCCTCAGGACCGGTGGCACCGTCGCGCAGTTCGAGGTCGATTATGCCCCGTGGCCGGTCGATGTCAGCCGGAGGGTGTGGGAGACGCGGCGCTTCACGCTGCCGATGGGCACCCATTTCACGCGGATGCAGTCGGTCCTCCGCTCCAGTTCGCCCGAGCCACTGACCGTCGGCATCGGTTTGTCGAAGAAGGCCGGTGGCGACGGCCCGACGCTGAGCGTCGATCGCGCGCGCGGCGTGATGACGTTATGGGGGCCGGAGCATCGCGGGCACGGGACGATGGGCCTCGCGATCCGCGTCGATCCGGCGGCGATCGTCGGCATCGGGCAGGATGCCGACAATTACCTCATCTTCCTGCGCGTCCGGCCGGGGCAGCCCTTCGTCTATCATGCCGGATCGGCGTGGAGTCGCGGTGTCGGTGGCTTCCGCTCGGCGGCGGTATGGCAGACCTATGCCCGCGACGCCGATCTCGATTTCCGGCCCGTGCGTTGAATCGCGCTTTGCGCTAGACCGCCGGGTATGGGCGCAGAGAGACGCATCGCGATCGTCGGTGGCGGCACCGCCGGCTGGCTGACCGCCGCCTATCTGGCGCGGGCGCTGGGCAGTTCGGTGCGGATCACACTGCTCGAATCGCCGGGCATCGGCATCATCGGCGTCGGCGAAGGCACTTTCCCGACGATCCGCGAAACGCTCCGCTTCCTCGGCATCGACGAGGCGCAGTTCGTCACCGCCGCCGGGGCGACGTTCAAACAGGGCGTGCGCTTCGACGGCTGGCGGCGCGGCGGACCCGTGCCGCATCGCTATTATCATCCGTTCGAGCCGCCCTTCCCCGCCGACCGGCTGGTCGCGCACTGGCTGCGCGCCGACCCCGCGACCCGCCCGCCCTTTGCGCAGGCGGTGACGATCCAGCATCCGGTGGCCGCCGCCAATCGCGCGCCCAAACAGCCCGGCGACGAGGATTTCGACGGCCCGCTCGCCTATGCCTATCACTTCGACGCGGTACGGCTGGCCGGCGTCCTCGCCGATCGCGCCCGCGCATCGGGCGTCACCCATATCGAAGGGCGGATCGCGGACGTGGTCCAGAACGACGACGGCACGATCGAGCGGATCGATACCGATGCCGGACCGCTCCACGCCGACCTGTTCGTCGACTGCACCGGCTTTCGCGCCGAACTGATCGGCCGGTTGCCCGGTGCCGCGTTCCGGTCGGTCGCCGACCAGTTGTTCACCGACCGGGCGCTGACCTGCAAGCTGCCCTGCGGCGATCCCAACGCCCCGATCGAGAGCACGACGATCGCGACCGCGCACGAGGCGGGCTGGATCTGGGACATCGGCCTGTCGGGCGCGCGCGGCATCGGCTGCGTCTATGCCAGCCGCTATATCGACGACGATCGCGCTGCTGACCTGTTGCGCGCCTATCTGGGGCCGGCGGCGGACGGGATCACGCCGCGCCGGTTGACGTTCGACCCCGGCTGGCGTCCGCGACAATGGATCGGCAACTGCGTCGCGGTCGGCCTCTCGGCCGGGTTCCTCGAACCACTGGAATCGACCGGCGTCGTGCTGATCGAGGCGGCGGCGGCGATGATCGCCGAACTGCTGCCGCATGCCGGGCCGGTCGATGCCCCGGCCGGGCGGTTCAATGCGGTGATGGCGGCGCGCTTCGCGGGGATCGTCGATTTCCTGAAGCTGCACTATTGCCTGAGCGACCGGACCGAGCCGTTCTGGCGCGACAATGCCGATCCCGCCAGTTGGTCCCCACGGCTGACCGATCTGCTCGACCAGTGGCGGCATCGCCCGCCCAGCCGGTTCGACTTTCCGGTCGACACCGAAACCTTCGCCTTCTTCAACTATCAATATATCCTGTACGGCATGGGCTTCGCGACGGTGCCGCCGCCGGGCGGCGCGGCGCAGCAGGCCGAGGCGCAGCGGCTGTTCGCCCGTATCCGCAGCTATGGCGACCATGCGGTGCGCGACCTGCCGCCGCATCGCGTACTGGTCGACGGATTGCGCGGACTGCCGGCTATCCCCGCGCGAACAGGTTCCTGAGCCATGTCGCGCGCCCGCGCGATGCCTGTCGCCAGTCGCCGTCGTCGGCGGGCAGCTCGCCCGGCGCGGGCGTGTAGCGCCACGGATTGACCGTCCGCACCTTGCCCATCCGAAACGCCGCCGGATTGCTGGTCGCCAGCGTCAGCCCCTGTTCGAGCGCGGTGGCGGCGATCAGGCCGTCGACCATATTGGCATAGCCGAGCGTCGCCGCCCGCATCGCCACGCCGGTATCGACCGGCAGGATGCGCCCGTCGAACGCGCGCCGCACCGCCCCGTCTGCCCAGCGCTGCATCGCCGCCGCGCCCGCCTTGTCCGCGCGTTCGATTGATCGCGCCCCTGCCCCCAGTTCGGCCAGCGCCAGCGCCGACACGAACAAATTGCCGCGCGATTGCCCCGCCGCCCATGCCGCGACCGTCGCATCGCCCCGGCCACTGCTACCATGGCGCAATTCCCACAGCACATCGGTGTCGAGCAGGATCATGGCACCCGTCCCCGGATCGCCCGCCAGTCGGGATCGGTCGTGACCGGCTCGTCGATCGCCAATACCTCGACGATGCCGTCGCCCTGCCCCGACAGGTGCCGGAACAGGTCGATGCCGACCAGCACGTGCGTCGGTCGCCCGCGATCGGTGACGACCACCGGGCCGTCCTGCGCGAGTCGCTTGGCATGGCTGACGTCCTGATTGAACGCCCGGCTGGACAGCAGTTTCATGGCGAAATGCCCCGCATCGATCACAAGATATGTAGGTACGTACCTATCTTGTAGCACCGGTACAACGATCGCCCACCCGTCGGCGAAAATCATGGCCGTCGATCCGAACGGCCTATTGCATCGATCGCGTCCTGTGCGTGTAAGCGCCCGATCCGGTCCGCAGACGATCGGCCGTCATGGGGGAGGAACGGGAATGGACGACTGGCTGGACAGCCTTGGACGCACGGCATCGGGACTGTTATCGGCGCATGGGCCGGCGACGCCCGCCACCGCGCAAAGCTATGCGCCGGGCGATTTCAGCGTCCATTTCTTCCTGCAACTCGCGGTCATCCTCATCGCCTGCCGCGTCGTCGGCTGGCTCGGCAAGAAGCTGCTGGCGCAGCCGCAGGTGGTCGGTGAGATGATCGCCGGCGTCGTGCTCGGCCCCTCGCTGCTAGGGCTGTTCTCGCCCGATCTTCAGGCGGCGATCTTTCCGAAGGAAACGAAGAACGTCCTGTATGCCGGCGCGCAACTGGGTGTCGGTCTGTACATGTTCCTCGTCGGCACGACGCTGCGGCTCGACCATTTCAAGTCGAAGGCACGCAGCGCGTCGTTCGTCTCGCTGGCCGGGATCGTCGCGCCGTTCGGCATCGCGGTCCTCATCACGCCGATGCTGCTGGGCGTGCCCGACCTGTTCACGCCGGGCATCAGCCAGTCGAACGCCACGCTGTTCCTCGGCGCGTGCATTGCGCTGACCGCCTTTCCGATGCTCGCGCGGATCATCAACGAACGCGGCCTTGCCGACAGCGCGCTCGGCACGCTGTCGCTGACCGCCGGGGCGTTCGACGATGCCGTGTCGTGGTGCGTGCTGGCGATCGTGCTGGCGACGTTCGGCGGGGGCGCGGGCGTCGCGATCCTCGCGATCGGCGGCGGGCTGGCATGGGCGCTGTTCGTATTGCTGGCCGGGCCGCGGCTGCTCGCCCCGCTCGCCCGCATGGTCGAGCGCGACGGGGAGTTGCGCATTCCGGTGTTCGCGCTGGTGATGATCGCCTTCTGCGTCTCGGCGTTCCTGATGGACGTCGTCGGCATTCATGCGATCTTCGGCGGGTTCATCCTCGGCGCGGTAATGCCGCGCGGGCTGCTGACGGAGGAAATCCGCCGCAAGCTCGAACCGCTGACGGTCGTGCTGCTGCTGCCGATGTTCTTCACCTATTCGGGTCTGAACACGCGGATGGACATGGTCAATTCGCCCGGCCTGCTGCTGATCGCGTTCGGCATCCTCGTCGCGTCGATTCTGGCGAAGGGCGGTGCCTGTTATCTCGCTGCGCGCCTGTCGGGCGAGGACAATCGAACCGCGCTGGGCATCGGCGCGCTGATGAACTCGCGCGGGCTGATGGAACTCATCATCATCAACATCGGGCTGCAAAAGGGCATCATCGGCCCGACGCTGTTCTCGATGCTGGTGCTGATGGCGATCGTGACGACGATGATGGCCAGCCCGTTGTTCGAGTTGTTCTATGGCCGCAAGGGCCGGGAGAGCGGCGAACTGGCCGCGCTGCCGCAGACCAGCTAACCAAGCGTGCGGCGCACCGCGTCGCGCCACCCGGCGACGAGTGGCGCGCGCTCGTCGGCGCTCATCGCTGGGTCGAAGCAATGTTCGCGCGCCCACAATGCCCGAATGTCGCCGAGACCCGACCAGATGCCGGTCGCCAGCCCCGCGAAGAACGCTGCCCCGCGCGCGGTCGTCTCCAGATCGGCCGGGCGTTCGACCGGCACGCCGATCATGTTGGCGAGGAAGCGGCACAGCCAGTCGTTCGCCGCCATGCCGCCATCGACCCGCAGCTTCGCCGGCTGCCCACCGCCATCGGCCACCATCGCCTGTGTCAGATCCATCGTCTGATAGGCGACCGATTCAAGCGCCGCCCGGGCAAGGTGCGCGGCGGTCGCACCCAGCGTCAGGCCGAAGATCGCGCCGCGCGCGTCCGGCTCCCAATAGGGCGCGCCCATCCCGACGAACGCCGGGACCATATAGACGCCGTGACTATCGGGCACCTGCGTCGCCAGATCGTCAGTCTGGCTGGCGTGGGTGATGACGCCAAGGCCATCGCGCAGCCATTTGATCGCCGCGCCGGCGATGAAGATCGATCCTTCCAGCGCATAGGTGGTCCGGCCACCCAGCCGATAGGCCGGAGTGGTCAGCAACCGGTGGCGCGACGCGACCGCCGTGTCGCCGGTGTTGAGCAGCATGAAACAGCCGGTGCCATAGGTCGACTTGGCCATGCCCTTGTCGACACAGGCCTGCCCGAACAGCGCGGCATGCTGATCGCCCGCCATGCCGGCGATCGGGATGGCGCGGCCGAACAGGTCGGGCATGGTCGTGCCGAACCCATGCGCATTGTCGTGAACCTCGGGCAGCAGCGCCATCGGCACGCGCAGCAGCCGGCACAGTTCCTCGTCCCAGCACTGGCGGTGGATGTCGAACAACATCGTCCGGCTGGCGTTGGTCGCATCGGTCGCGTGGGACCTGCCACCGGTCAGCCGCCACAACAGGAAACTGTCGATCGTCCCGAACGCCAGTTCGCCGCGCTCGGCCCGCGCCCGCGCGCCCGGCACATGATCGAGCAGCCACGCGATCTTGGTGGCGGAGAAATAGGGGTCGACGATCAGTCCGGTGCGCTCGCGGATCATGTCCTCGGCGCCATCGGCCCGAAGCTGTTGGCATTGCGGGGTCCCGCGCCGGTCCTGCCACACGATCGCGCGGTGGATCGGCACACCGGTCGCGCGGTCCCACACTACCGCCGTCTCGCGCTGGTTGGTGATGCCGATCGCGGCGATCGATGCCACCGGCACCCCGCCGGTCGCGATCGCCTCGCGCGCGGTCGCCACCACGTCGCGCCAGATTTCCTCCGGATCATGTTCGACCCGGCCGGGTGCGGGATAATGTTGCGTGAATTCGGTTTGCGCGATGGCAATGCGGCGGGCCGCCGCATCGAACAGGATGCTGCGGGTCGAGGTGGTCCCCTGATCGACGACCAATATGTGCGATGCCACCCGCGCTCTCCCTTCACCGCCCGGAACGCGCCGGGCGGTCGTTTCGTTCGATCACCGGTACGGCAGGGGGTCAAGGACCACGATGGCGCAGGACGATACCGAACGCTTCGACCTGCTGGTGGTCGGCGGTGGGATCAACGGCACCGGCATCGCGCGCGATGCCGCCGGGCGCGGCCTGTCGGTGCTGCTGGTGGAGCAGGACGATCTGGCGGCGCATACCTCGTCCGCCTCGACCAAGCTGATCCATGGCGGCCTGCGCTACCTCGAATATGGCGAGGTCCGGCTGGTGCGCGAGGCGTTGATCGAGCGCGAGCGGCTGTTGGCCATCGCCCCGCACATCATCTGGCCATTGTCGTTCGTCCTGCCGCAGACGCACAGCCCGCGGGCGGCGTGGATGGTCCGGCTGGGGCTGTTCGTCTACGATCACCTCGGCGGGCGGAAAACGCTGCCGGCGACACGCACCGTCCGGCTCAACCGTTCGGCGCTGGGCAAGGGCTTGCGCGAGCGGCGCGGCAAGGCGTTCGTCTATGCCGACTGCTGGGTCGAGGACAGCCGTCTGGTCGTGCTCAACGCGCTCGACGCCGCCGAACGGGGGGCGACGATCGCCACCCGCACGACGCTGATCGATGCGCGGCGCGAGGGCGACGGCTGGGTCGCGACGCTGCGGTCCGACGGCGGCGTGCGGATCGTCCGCGCCACGGCGCTGGTCAATGCCGCCGGACCCTGGGTCGCCGACGTGATCGGCCGCATCGGTGGCGCGCGTGCCGATCGTGGCGTCAGGCTGGTCAAGGGCAGCCATATCGTCGTGCCGCGCCTCTACGATGGCGACCATGCGTTCATGCTCCAAAACGATGATCGCCGGATCGTCTTCGCGATCCCCTATGAAGGGCGCTTCACTTTGATCGGCACGACCGACCTGCCATGGACCGGTGCCCCGGCAAAGGCGGCGATCGGCGCGGAGGAAACCCGCTATCTGCTGGGCACCATCAACCGTTATTTCGCGCGGACCGTGGCGGAAGGCGACATCGTGTGGAGCTATGCCGGCATCCGTCCGCTCTACGACGATCATGCCGCCAATGCCTCGGCGGTCACGCGCGATTATGTGCTCGATCTCGATGCCGGGTCCGGGGGTGTCGACGCACCGCTGCTCAGCGTGTTCGGTGGCAAGATCACCACCTATCGCCGTCTCGCCGAACATGCGATGCGCGATCTGACGCCGTTCTTTCGTGACGCGGGCGGACCATGGACCGGCACGGCGGCGCTGCCGGGCGGAGAGTTCGCCAATTTCGATCGGTTCGTGGCCGTGGTCGTCGAGCGCTACCCCGCGCTGCCCGAACCGCTGCTGCGCCGCCTCGCGCGCGCCTATGGGACGCGGGTCGACCGGCTGCTGGGGTCGGCGCGCACGGTGAACGATCTCGGGCAGGACCTGGGCGGCAGTCTCCACCGTGCCGAGGTCGACTATCTCGTCCACACCGAATGGGCGCGGACGGCGGAGGACATCCTGTACCGCCGCAGCAAGCTCGGCCTGCATGTCCCCGCCGGCACCGCCGACCGGCTCGACGCCTGTCTTGCCGCGATTCTGATCTAGGGCCGATCGACCTTCGGTCGGCCGTGACGCCAGCAACAACCATTTCCGTCACCCCGGGCTGGTTCCGGGGTGACAAGGGAGGGTGGTGTTTTCGACTACAAACTGCACCGGAATAGCGGAATGTCGATCGGCCCTAGCCGGCGGGCCGATCGAGCTCTACCGGCGTATCGGACGCGTCATGCAGCCGCAGCGCGACCGTTCTTCCTGACAGCGGCGGCAGCGTGATCGACGATCCGACGAACCCGGCCGGCACCATCGTCATCCGCTGCGGGTCCGACGGATCGCCCGCCGCCGCGATCACGAACAGGTCGCGTCCCATCAGCACGCACCCGCCGCTCGCGCCACAGGTCACGCCGGTGATCGCCGGCAGGCGGATGACCTGCGCCAACGGCCGCCAGTCCCCCGCCGCCTCCCCGCGCCGGACCCGGACCCTGAGCGGCCCCGCCGCATCAGGCCCGAGCAACGCCTGCGGCACGATCGACGCAACGACGACGTCGCCGCCGATCCGCTGTATCCCGCCCGACGCGAAATCGAGCGATACGGTCCTGCCCTCCGCGCCGGCGATCTCGATCCGGTCGTCGCCGGTCACACCACCGTCGACCCGCAGCGAGAAGTGCAGCGTCGCATCGACCGGCACGATCCCGTCGGGCAGCCGCAGCGGCAGCGTTCCCGCCACCGGCCGAACCGTCACATCCCGGCCGACGACGGTGAGCGACGGACGCGGCGGGGCGAGCGTCGCGTCGACGCCGGCGGTTCGCTCGTCGCGCAGCCGCACCTTCGCGCTCGTCGCCTTATCGCCGGCCTCGATCGCGCCATCAGCTTGCAGGACCAGCCGGTCGCCCTTCGCGCCGCGCGTCAACACACCCGCTACGAAGCGCCGCCCGGCGAAGTCGAGCGACTGGACCTGATCCAGCCGTTGTCCGGTCAGCACCCCGTCGCGGTCGCCGGCATGGATGGTGAAACGGTCGAGCCGGCTCGCCTCGACCCGGCCGGTCAGGGCGAGCGCGGCCGGATCGGCCACGCCATAGCGCGCGATCCTGAGCGTCAGCGGACCCGGCCGGACCTTGCCCAGCGGCAACGTCGCGCGCAATTCGTCGGGTGCGGTGGCCTTCCACTCGACCGGCAGGATCGTGTCGTCACCCGCGACGACCGCGAGGCCGGCGACACACGCCGAAGCGCCGCCGCGCAGCGTCAGCGGCGATTCGCGACCGACGACCACCGAGGCGTCGGGCTCGGCGTGCCACGTACCGGCGGCATCGGCCTGCACCGCAAGGCGTGGCCCGGTGAAGCGATCGAAGCCCCAGCGCCCTTGCAGCACGCCGCCCGTGACCGGCCCGGCGATCGCCGGCATTCCCGATGTGGCGCGAACGCCGCCATGTTCGACGTCGCGTACCATCGGCACGTCGACGCTTTGGCCGTTGGTGGTGGTGATCCGCAGCGTCAGATCCTGGGCGTAATCGGTCGCGAACAGCAACGACGCATCGTCGAGCGTCAGCACCGCATCGGGCCGGGTCAGGCAGACCGGGGCGGTCGCACCGGCCCGGAACACCGGTGGCGTCGCCGCGCCGATCGGCGGCAGCGGTGCCACCAGCACCGATCGTGGATTCTGGAACGACGGCGCGGCGTTCAGTTGCAGCGTCATCCGATCGCCGCTGCCCGTCGTCAGCGCGGGGAGATATTGATATTGCGCGCTCTGAAACGCGCCGAACAACCGCGCCAGATCACGCGCGAGGCCGATATAGGGGCTGTAGAACCCCGCCCCGCCCTCGCGCGTCGCGGCAACGCCATAGGCGAGGTTCACCGGCGCGCCGGTCAGCGTTTCGGTGAAGCTGGTGCCCCGCCCCGCCTGAAGGATCGTCGCGCTGCGATCCTGCATCAGGCACGCCGCCTGCAACGCCCGCTGGCGCGTCAAACATTCTTGGTTCAGCTTGATCCGCAGCGCGTCGGCCAGGACCGGCGCGACCGCTGCCAGCCGTTCGGGAGCACGCTCGCCGATCGACCCGACCATGGCGACGAAGGTGTCGAGCCGTGCCCGGTCGAGCGACGCCTGATACAGATCCTGCGCCGCCCGCACGAAGATGCCGGGCCGCCCGCGCACCGCATCGCGCACCGCGTCGAAGCCGCCGCCGGCATCGGGCACCATCAGCACGATCGCCTGTTCGGCGCCGTCGGGCACGCTCAGGGTCAGCGTGCTGCGTTTGGGCTTCCACGTCTCGGCGCGGAAGAACCATGGTTTGGGCGGTGGATTGGTCGCGCCGCGCAGGAAGGCGACGACCATCAGATAGCGTGCCGACTGGTCCGCCGGCAGCTCCGCCCGCGCGACCAGCCGGTCGCCGGGCTTGAGCGACGGCACGGCGGTCAGCGGCAGCGTGGCGTCGCCCCGCCCGACGGTGATCGTCAGTTGCGGGCCGGTCAGGTCGAACCCGCCCTGTTGCGCCAGGGCGGGCGATGCCGTGAGCGTCAGCAACGCCGTGCAGAAGCGGAAGAATACGCGAACCATGGCAGGGCTATAGTCGATCCATGCGCCTCGACGCCACGCCGCGTGTGCGGGCCGCTTGACGCCGTCACCGGTGCTGTCCGATGATCGCGCCATGCTGAAACCCATCGCGCTTTCGATCAGCCTGCTGGCCCTTGCCGCAGGCGTTTCCGCCCAGACCGTCCCGCAGCGGCAGGTGGGCAGCGCCACCCTGTCGGGCGTGCCCGACATTCCAGGCGACGTGCGCGAGGCGGTCCAGCGCTATCAGAACAGCCGCGCCGCGCAGTTCGAGGACTGGTTGCCCGACGGGTCGATGCTGATCGCCACCCGCTTCGGTTCGACCCAGCAGCTCCATCACGTCGCGCGGCCGGGCGGGGTCCGCACCCAGTTGACCTTCGGGACCGAGCCGGTGGCGGGGGCGATGGTGATCCCCGGCACCGACCGTTTCGTGCTGACCCGCGACACCGGTGGCGACGAATGGTTCCAGCTCTATGCGCGCGGCCTGACCGGGCCGGCGCGGCAATTGACCGAGGCGGGGACGCGCAACGAAAATCCGGTGTTCAGCAAGGACGGCACGCTGCTGGCATGGTCGCAGGCGACCAAGGGCAGCGCCGCCTATTCGATCCTCGCCGCCGATCCGAAGGCCGGCGGCGCGGCGCGGGTGCTCTATCGCGCGGACGGGGCCGTCGCGCCGGCGGCCATCGCCGCCGACGCATCGCGACTGATCTTCGTGCGCAGCCTGTCGAACCGCGAGGACCAGTTGTTCGAACTGGACATCGCCACCGGCAAGGCGCGCCGCATCGCCGCCGATGCCCCGCCGGCGCTCTATCAGGATCCGCGCTACCTGCCCGACGGCAAGCGGCTGATCGCCATTTCCGACGCGGGCAGCGACACGCGGCAACTGGTCGAGATCGACCTGGCGACGGGCAAGCGGACGGTGCTGACCCCCGGCCTCAAATGGGACGTCGAAAGTTATGACCTGACCGACGATGGCCGGGTGCTTGCCTATTCGGTGAACGAGGACGGGCTGTCGCGGGTGGTGGTGCAGGACCGCATCACCCGTCGCGCATTGCCGCAGCCGAAACTGCCGCAGGGCGTGCTGACCGCGCTGCGCTTTTCGGGCGATGGCAGCAACCTCGCGATCGGGCTGACGTCGGCGACCTCGGCGGGCGACGTGTGGAGCTGGGGCGTGGCCAATGGCACACTGACCCGCTGGACGATGTCGGAACTGGGCGATCTCGACCCCGCGAAACTGGTCGAGCCCGAGCTGATCCGCTTCTCCTCGTTCGACGGGCTGTCGGTCCCGGCGTTCGTCTATCGCCCGAAGGACGTGGCCCCCGGCACGCGCACCCCGGTCATCATCGACATCCACGGCGGTCCGGAAGCGCAGACCCGCCCCGGCTGGAACTATGGCGCGCAATATTTCGCCGATGTGCTCAAAGCGACGGTCATCCTGCCCAATGTTCGCGGCAGCGACGGCTATGGCCGGCGCTATCTGAATCTCGACAATGCCGAGAAGCGCGAGGATTCGGTCAGGGACATTGGCGCGCTGCTCGACTGGATCGCGCGCCAGCCGGGCCTCGATGCGAAGCGGGTCGCGGTCTATGGCCAGTCCTATGGCGGCTATATGAGCCTTGCGGTCATGACGCATTATTCCGACCGGCTGGTCGGCGGGGTCGAGCGGTACGGCATCAGCAACTGGATCACCTTCCTCCAGAACACCGAAGCCTATCGCCGCGACAATCGACGTGCCGAATATGGCGACGAGCGCGTGCCCGCGATGCACGCGGTGCTGACGCGGATCTCGCCGGTCGCCAATGTCGGGCGGATCACCAAACCGATGCTGGTGATGCAGGGCGCCAACGATCCGCGCGTGCCGCAATCCGAATCGGATCAGGTCGTCGCCAGCCTGCGCGCCAAGGGCAACGAGGCATGGTACGTGCTGTTCGCCGACGAAGGGCACGGCTTCCAGAAGAAACCGAACAACGACCTGCGCCGCGAGGTCGAGACGGTGTTCCTGCGCCGGTTGTTTGAGCCGCCGAAGCGCTGACCGGCCGGGCTGGCACGGGACGGGTCGACACGGTCCGCGCCTTCCCCGTGCCGGAAACGATTATTCACACTTCGCCAATACAGTGTAATATTATATCCTCTACCTGTTGCTGGTCCAAAGATCATGCAGGAAGAGGCGAACGGGATGTTTACGGATCAGATGGTACATGTGACGTTGCAGACGTGGTGCGACAATGTCGTCGCGGTCGGCAAGGTCCATAGCGAGGGTGGCGACGTCCATGCGTTCGCGACCCAGGTATTGAGCGACAATTACGACTATGATGCGGGCAAGGTGCTGTTCAAGCCGACCCTGACCCATGGTGCGCAGACCTTCCGCCCGACAAAGGCTGGTGCGCTATCCTATTTCGTCGGTGGCGATCCCGAGTTCCCCGATGACAAGGGGTTCAAGCTCAAACCATGGGTCAAGGTGTGGTACAACAAGCTCGATTATGTCCTGCACGGCGACATCGCCATCGTGCAGTGCAACGTCCACTTCATCGGCGCCGACGACAGCCACATCTTCGTGAACAAGAGCTTCGTGTTCAAGGAATGCGGCGATGGCAAGGTGCGGATCGTCCTTCACCAGTCATCGCTGCCGTATCAGCCCTGATCGCATCGCCCGGCCCGGTGCGGGCGGTGATCGCGACGATCGACTTGGCGAGCATCGGCGATCTGTCGGCCGAGGTCGATGCGGACCGATCGATCGGTCCCGCCCTGCTCGTCCGGCGTCGTGCCGCGTTGACCGGCGAGGACCGGTTACGGGTTCGGCTCGACGTGATCGAAACCGATGCGGGCAGTCGCTTTCACACCGGCTGCCGCACGCTGGGCCTGAACCCACTTATGTCGGCCCTGGCATGCAATGGTGCTGCGTCGATGGGCAGGATGCGATCTGCGAGGTGCCGACCGGCGGGTTCAGGGGCCGGGAACTACTGAACCCGCCCGAGGTGCTTCATTGGCCGCCGCCTCGTCCTGTCGATTGATCCGCCAACGTAGCAACGATTCTGACGATGACGGGCAGGCACCGACGGTTCGCCTCAGCGGCCGGGTGCCTCGCCGCCGGCGGGATCGAGGATCGCGCGGACCATCGTCGCGCGCTTCATCCCGGCGGTTACATTACCCTGCCCGCTGTAGAGCCCGCGCAGGATACCGCGATCGAACGGGGTCAGCGTGTCCGGTGTCGCCTGCCCGTCGCCGGGAGCGAAAGCGGCGAGAATCGATTCGGCCTCGATCCGTCGGCCGGGGCGGGCGTCGGCCAGCGCGCGCATCGCCACGTAATCGGCGATCTGCAGCGGGGACCGGGTCGTGGCGGCGGCGGTATCGATGACCACCACCGCGCTGACGATGTCGCGGCGGAAGGCGTTCGCCAGCCGGCTGGCCCCCTGCACCTCCAGCGTCGGCGGTCCGTCGCCACTCACGGTCGCACGTTCGCCGTCACGGCTGCGCGTTTCCCACTCCACCCAGCCGCGCGCGCCGCCCGGCTCGCCGAGGATACGGCGCATGTCGGCAAGGGTCTGCGCGCGCAGGTTGGCGGTGCGCCGCGTCATCAGGCCACGCACCATGGCGCGCCCGTCGGGGGTGACGATCAGCAGGACGTTGGGGTCGCATCCCGGTGCCCCGATGCGCAAGCCGATGCCGTCGGCAACGATGCCGATCCGGTCGACGATCGCCTGCCCGGTTTCACGCGACAGGCCGACCACCCCCGGACAGATCGGATCGGTAAACCGCGCCAGCGGCTGGTCGATGGTCGTCGGGGGAAGCACCGCTTCCACCCGGCGCGCGGTTTCGCGCATCACGTCGCGTTGCGCGGCGGTAACGACGATCTCGCCTTCGGCCGGTTGCTGCGGCGGGGCGGCCTGAAGCGCTCCGGCGAGCAGCACGGTGAGCAAGGGCGATACCATGCGGTTTCCTCTTGGGGGTCGGCGTGGGCCACCGGCAGGCGGCGCGAGTTGGTGAATACGCTAACAATAGCATAGCGAAAGGTGACAGTTCCGCATCATTTATACAAAATGACATTTTTTCTAGGTGACGTGGCGTTTTACAATTGAAAAGTTCTGCGAAACACGCAGGTTCCGCCCGGGGCTGGACATTTCGGGGGGAATGATTTTGAGCATAATTCTATTCGCCACGCGATACGATGCTGCCGGAACCGGTTCCATTGCTGCGAACCGCCGACTTTGTTCGCGGCAATCAAATCCAGCCCCGTTCTGATGTCACTCGTCGATCGAACGACCGGCCAGAGCCGGCGTCACGCGGTCAGCTGGGTTCGCGGTCGCAAGACTTCGACACCGGACCGCGTCCGACGAGCGCTTTGACAGGAACGCACTAAAAAGTGCTGCAATACCAACAGGGAAGGAATGGTGGGAATGAAACGTACGGTAATACTGTCGCTATTGTCGACAGTGCTGGCGACGGGAATGGTGTTTCCCGCGGTCGCGCAGGTCGGATCGACCGGAGAACAGACGACTACCGGCGATCCGGTTGCCGATGCAAAGCTGGAGGATACCCGCGCCACCGACAATTCGGGGCAGCGGAACGATGACACGATCATCGTCACCGGCACGCGCATCGTCCGTCCGAACAACAAGTCGGCCGCACCGATCGTGACCACGACCGCCGCCGAGATCGCGGCACAGGGCGCGACGACGATCGAGGAAGTGCTGAACCGCCTTCCGCAGATCCAGCCCAACGCCGAGCAGAATTACGCTGATTCGAACGGCGCACAGCGGATCAAGTTGCGCAGCCTGGGCTTCGAGCGCACGCTGTCGCTGGTCGACGGGCTTCGCCTGGGTCTGGTCAACCAGATGGATACCAGCATCATCCCCAGCGCGCTGGTCGAACGGATCGACGTGCTGAGCGGCGGTGCGTCGTCGGTGTACGGATCGGACGCGATCTCGGGCGTCGTCAACTTCATCCTGAAGAAGAATTTCGACGGGGTGCGGCTCGACGCCAACTACAGCTTCTACAACCACGACAACCGCGCCAACGCCGTGACCGACGCCGCCGGGCGCGCGTTCTTCCCGGCGCGCACCGGCACCGCCAACGACGGCGGGCGCAGCAACATCACCGTGTCGTTCGGCAAGAACCTGTTCGACAGCGCGGTGAACATCACCGGCTTCGTCAACTATCGCCAGTCGGACCTCGTGCGTACCGCCGACCGGTCCTATGCCGCCTGCGAAGTGACCCAGCCCACCCGCGACGGGCCGCTCGCCTGCTCGATCGCCAGCTTCACCCCCAACGGCACGATCATCCCGCAATCGGGAGCCAATCGCGGACGGGTGCTGGTCAACAGCCCGACCGGCAACCGGACCTTGGTCCCGATCAATTCGGGGCCGAACACCGCCGCCAATCCGTTCGACGGTTTCAGCTTCCAGCGCGAGTTCGAGCGGATCAACACCGGCGGCTTCCTGACCGCGCGGATTTCCGACGACATCGAACTCTATTCGTCGGCGCTGTTCTATCGCGACAAGTCGCGCAACCCGCAGCTCAACCGCACGCTGAACTTCGGCGCTTATGGCTCGACGCCCTATTCGCTGCCCTGCAACAACCCCTATCTGTCGGCGTCGCAGGCGACGACGATCTGCGGCGCGGCGGCGGGCACCGCCACCTATGCACCGATCGACCTGCGCTATCGCTTCGACGGCGCACCGCCGGTGAACGCGCGCTTCGTGAACAAGGGCTTCCGCGTCACGGCGGGTCTGCGCGGACAGGTGCTGGACGACAACTGGAACTATGACGTGGCGGGCGTGCTGTCGCGGCTGAACACCACCAGCTTCGGCCTCGCCAATCCCGACTTCAACCGGGTGAACCGCTCGCTCGACGTGACGCTGGTCAACGGCGTGCCGACGTGCCGCTCGGTCATCAACGGCAGCGATCCTGCCTGCGTACCGTTCAACGCCTTCATCCCGTACAACAGCGATCCGGCGGTCAACGACTATTATTTCGCGGTCGGACCGGTCAACTTCTCCAACACGTCGCAGACCAGCAGCCCGCAGATGTGGCAGGCGCTGGCCACGCTGAGCGGCGATCTCGGCAAATACGGCATCACCTCGCCGCTCGCCGAACAGGGGGTCGCGGTCGCCTTCGGCGGGGAGTTCCGCGCCGAAAAGCAGACCAACACCGCCAATGCCGCGTTCCGTGCGGCGGCCGGCGGCACCGACGCCCGCTTCACGCAGAACATCGTCGAAGTGAACGCCGAGTTGCAGGCGCCGCTGATCGAGAACCGGCCATGGACCGAACTGCTCCAGTTCAACGCCGGCTACCGCGTATCGAAGTACAACCGCCTGCGCGGCACGTTCAACACCTGGAAACTGGAAGGCATCTGGTCGCCGATTCCCGACATCGGTTTCCGTGGCGCATACAACAAGGCGCAGCGCGCACCGAGCGTGACCCAGGCCGATTCGGCGAGCAACATCGTCTATAACAACATCGGTTCGCGCAACGATCCGTGCGCCAGCACGCCGGACCCGAGCAACCCCAACAACTTCCGCGCACCGACCGCGACGATCGCCCAGTGCCGCGCGACCGGGCTGCCCGACAATCTGTACGGCAGCCGGACGCTGAGCTGCCCCGACGACGCCTGCACGATCCGCAACGGCGGCTTCGGGCTGACCCCGGAAACCGCCTATACCAAGACGTTCGGCATGATCCTGCGTCCGCGCTTCCTGCCGGGCCTGACCGTGTCGGTCGATCGCATCCTCGTCGACCTTGAGGATTCGATCAATTACTACGCCGCCAACGACTTCCTGAACGGCTGTCTGAGCATTCAGACCGACTTCTACTGCCGCGGCGTGGTGCGCAATCCGGGCACCTTCACGCTGTACAGCCCGGCAGCGGACAATCCGACAACCGGCTTCTTCGCACAGGGGCTGACCAACGCCTTCAAGTCGTCGTTCCATAGCTGGGACTTCCAGGGCCAATATGGCCGCTCGCTTGGCAAGGCGGGCCGGATCGACCTGTCGTTCAACGGATCGCTCGCCACCAAGGTCGGCAACCAGGACGCCCCCGAACTCGCCGATCGCAACTGCGTAGGCTATTACGGGCCGTTCTGCGGCGAGAGCCTGCCCAAGTGGACGCACAACATGCGCGCCACCTGGACGACCGCCGACAACGTGTTCAACACGTCGGTCAACTGGCGGCATACCGCGCCGACCACGGTGACCTATAACGTCACCGATACCGATCTGGGCATTCCGTTCACCGCCGCCGACCGCCGCACGACCTATGGCGGGATCAATGCCTATGACTACATCGACGTCGCCTTCGCGTTCGAAATCGCCAAGCGGATGACGTTCCGCCTGTCGGTCAACAACGTGTTCGACACCGATCCGCCGCTGGTGCCGAACTCGCGCAACCTGCTGGGCCTGCTGCGCACCAACACGGTGTTCCGCTACGACCTGCTCGGTCGCAACGTCGTCGCCGGGATCGGCCTGAACTTCTGATCCTGCGCTACCGGACAGGCCCGCCGCGACTGGTTCGCGGCGGGCCTTTTCGTTATTTGAGCGGCAGCAGCGCGCTGGCGGCACTCGCCGGATCGGCACGATCGAGCAGCGACAGCCACATCGCCCGCGCGGTGCGCGGCACCCGCCCGTGAAACGCGCGGCGGCCATCGATCGTCACCGTGACCGGCCGGTCGAGATCGAGCAGCCGGTCGGACAGGCGCAGCGTCGTTCCCGCCGGGACCGCGCCGGTCAGCGCGATGGTCTGTCCGGTGACGGTGGCAACGATCCGGTCCCCGGCGGCGACCTTGGCACCCTGCGGAATCTGCAACCAGTAGAAGCGGTCGCTCGTCACATCGTCCTGCACCCACACGATGCGTTTGGGCCAAGGGTCGCGGCGGAACTGCGCCATCCACGGCAGCGCCTCGGCGTCCTTGCGGTTCATCCAGTGCGGCAATCCGGGATAGATACGCGACAGCCCGACATAGCCGCCCGGATCGGCACGGCGCAGCGCTGCGAGCTCGGCGCTCTTCTCGGCGGCGATCCGGTTGCGGTCGTAGGCGGCATCGGCCCCGCCCATGAAGATCGCGAACGGCAGGTTGCGCACCGGTTCCAGCCGCGCCTCGTTGGGATGGCCCGCCATCGTCGCCGCCGCCGCGAAGCGGTCCGCCATGCGCGGGGCGAGCTGCCACACCCCGTCGCCCCCGGCCGAATAGCCCAGCAGATACACCTTGTCGGGATCGACGCCGTTGACCGCGACCTGATAGTCGATCAGCCGCTGGAACAGCGGATCGATATGCGGCTCATGCCACAGGTTCCACGTATCGGTCGGCGCGCGCGGCGCTAGGTAGATGCCCTCCGCCGGTTCGTAGAGGCGGATCTGGTTGCGCCATTGCTGGTCGTTGACCGCCGCCGGGGCGTTGCCGCCGCCATGGAGCGAGATCCACAGGCTGCGGCTGCCGGCGGGGGCGTTGCCGAAGGTCCGGCTTTCCCAGCGCAGCGTCCGGCCATCCAGCGTGATCGCTTTGGCATCGATCGCCGCACGCCCTGCCTCGGCAACGGTCCGCAACCGCGCCGCCGAAAGCAGCGACAGTGCCCGTGCCGCCGCCGCCCGGTCGAGCGGGCGCGCGAGGACCGGCGCATCGATCGTCCGTTCGGCCGCCGGCCGTTCGAGCCATGTCGTCAGCGCGCCGGGCACGCCGCCGGCACGTTGCCCGCCGGTCGCCGGGGCCGGCGCGACCTGACACAATGCGGCCGCCGCGACGCAGCCGAGTAACGTCCGTCTGCCGGGAAGAATGCTGGGCATGATGGCTGTCCGGTTCGAGGAAATCATGGAAGGCGTCGCGGTAACGCGCCTGTCCGTCGATAATGCGCCGCCGCCATGGCCGACGACGCAAGATACCGTCAACCTTCCGACCGTATACCGTCGCCAATACTGGAGGTTCCGACGATGACGATCGAGACGCTTGCACGTTCGCTGGCCAAAGCCCTTCCCGCGACCGCACCGACGTTGAAGGCGGGGTATCGCGTGTCCGAACGGATGCGATCATCGGTCGCCGCCCATTGGCCGCAAACCATTCGCGCCAACACAGAAAAGATCACGATCGCCATCACCGCGCACTGCAACCTGCGGTGTCAGGGGTGCAAATACGGGCGCGACTTCATGCCCGGCGCGCAACTGCCGTTCGAGATCGTCGAGAAGCTGCTCGAGGATGCCGCCGCCGCCAGGGTGCCGGCGGTGCGGCTCTATGGCGGCGAGCCGCTGCTCCATCCCGACGTGGTGCGCATGGTCGAAACCGCCAACCGGCTGGGCGTCGGCTGCTACATGACGACCAACGCCCTGATCCTCGACCGCAAGATCGCCGACCTTCACGCCGCCGGGCTGCGCAAGGTGACGATCGGCTATTATGGGCAGGATGGTGCGTTCGACGAGTATGTCCAGCGGCCGGGCCGCTATGCCCGGTTCGTCGAGAGCCTCGAAAATACCCGCGCGATGTTCGGGCCGGACGAGCTCGATATTCAGATCAACTTCCTGCTCAGCCGGCGTTCGGCGAATCTTCAGGCGGTCGACGACATGATCGCCTTTGCCCGGCGGTTTCAGGCCAAGGTGCATGTCGACGTCGTCCATTACTCGCTGCCCTATTTTCAGGAGGGGCCGGAGCGCGAGTTGCAGTTCCGGCCGGAGGACAAGCCGGCGATCGACCGCGTCATCGACCATCTGCTGAAGCTGAAGGCGGCCGAGCCCGACCTGCTGACCGAGTCCGCCCCGGCGATCGCCGCGTTCGCCGACTGGGCGATGGAGCAGCAGGGGATGCGCATCCCGTGCGATGCCCGCAAGCTGTTGTGGGTCGGGGCCGACGGGTCGGTGATGCTCTGCTACGTCACCTTCCCGCTCGGCAATCTGCATGAAAAGCGGCTGGCGGACATTCTCTACACCCCCGAACATCACCGCGCGGCGCGCGATGCGTTCCAGCTCAACTGCCCCAATTGCCATTGCGAGGCGGGCGCACGGGTCGAGAAGCACGCCCCGTCGTTCCGCAAATACCGCCGCGACGCGGCCGATCGGCTCGCGCGAACGTGATCCGCGTCGCGCACGTCCTGCCACATATGGCGGTGGGCGGACGTGAGCGCATCGTGGCCGATCTTTGCCGATCCGCGCCGCGCCACGGGGTGATGCCGGTCATCGTCACCTTCGACGCGGCGACCGGCGCGGTTGTCGAACCGGAGGCCCCGGTCGTTTCGCTCGATCGCCGGTCCGCGACCTTCGCCCGGTCGCTGCACGAAACGATCGCGGCGGAGCGGATCGACGTCGTCCATGCACATGGCCATGTCACCGCCGCGCTGTTGCCAAGCCTTGCCGTGCCGGTCGTTACGACGCTGCATGTCGCGCTGGGCAGCGGCTGGCGCTGGCTTCCGGCGATCACGGCCGGGCTTCGACGCAGCGCCGCGATCACCGCCGTTTCGGACGATCTCGCCCGCCGCTTTCGCTGGGCCGGGCGTCCGATTAGCGTGATTGCGCCGGGGATCGATCTTGCCCGCTTCGCCGGCGTGCAGCGGGTCGGCGACGGCGGCTTCACGCTCGGCATCGCCGCCCGGCTCCACCCGGTCAAGCGGCACGGCGACCTGATCGCCGCATTGCGCCTGCTCGACCGGCGGGGCCAACGTTACCGGTTGCTGATCGCCGGCGATGGCCCAACCGGCGACGCGATCCGTGAGGCAGGCGCGGGGCTCGACGTCACGCTGCTCGGCGCGGTCGATGATGTCGCGGGGTTTCTCGGCCGGCTCGACGGCTTCGTGCTGCCGTCCGATCATGAAGGTACGCCGGTGGCATTGATCGAGGCGATGGCCGCCGGCCTGCCCATCGTCGCCTCGGCGGTAGGTGGCATCCCGGCGCTGGTCGGCGATGCCGGCCTGCTCGTCCCCCGGCGCAGCCCGCGCGCGCTGGCGGAGGCGATCGAGCGACTGGCGACCTCGCGTGACTTGCGACACCGCCTCGGCAGCGCGGCGCGCCAGCGGGTTGCGGGCCATGGGCTGGACCGGCAGGCGGACGCCTATCGCGCGGTATATCGGAACGTCGTGCCCCACCGCGATTGAACCCGACCGGTAATCGTCGACGTGGACAGCGGTCGATCCATCCGCTATGTAATGTTGTAACATTACTATCTGGACTATCGCTATGGGTATCTCTGCTGCCGTGGACCGCCGCCTCCCCGTTACCGTATTGTCGGGCTTTCTGGGGGCGGGCAAGACGACGTTGCTCAACCATATCCTCGCCAATCGCGAGGGACGGCGGGTGGCGGTGATCGTCAACGACATGAGCGAGGTGAACATCGACGCCGACCTCGTCCGCGGCGGCGAGGCGGCGCTGTCGCGATCCGAGGAAGCACTGGTCGAGATGACCAACGGCTGCATCTGCTGCACGCTGCGCGACGACCTGCTGGCCGAGGTGCGCGCATTGGCCGAGGCGGGACGGTTCGACTATCTGGTGATCGAAAGCACCGGCGTTTCCGAACCGCTACCGGTGGCCACGACCTTCTCGTTCCGCGACGAGGAGGACGTGTCGCTCGGCGACGTCGCGCGGCTCGACACGATGGTGACGGTGGTCGACGCGGTGAACCTGCTCGCCGATTATTCGAGCCAGGATTTCCTTGCCCAGCGCGGCGCGGCGATGGGCGACGAGGATGATCGCAGCCTCGTCGGGCTGCTGGTCGAACAGATCGAGTTCGCCGATGTCGTCGTGGTCAACAAGGCATCGTCGGTTTCCCCCGAACAACTGGCGATCGTCAAGAAGCTGGTCGCCAGCCTCAACGCCGATGCGCTGATCGTTGCCGCCGACCATGGCCGGGTCGACCTCGACCAGGTGCTGGCGACCGGCCGGTTCGACGAGGAGATGGCGTCGCGCCACCCGCTGTGGGCCAAGGAACTCTATGGCTATGCGCAGCATCAGCCGGAGACCGAGGAATATGGCATCGAGAGCTTCGTCTATCGCGCGCGTCGCCCGTTCGATCCGGCGAAGTTCCACCGCTTCCTGACCGATGGCGAGCTCGACCATGTCGTGCGCGCCAAGGGGCATTTCTGGCTGGCGACCCGCCCCGACTGGGTCGGTGAACTGGCAGTGGCGGGCAGCCAGACGACGACGTCGCGCATGGGCAAGTGGTGGGCGGCCCTCCCCAAGCACCACTGGCCCGACGACGGCCGGTTCGAGGAGTTCGTCGCCCGCCACTGGGATGGCATCTGGGGGGATCGGCGGCAGGAACTGGTGTTCATCGGCATCGGCATGGATGAGGGACGCATTCGCGATCACCTCGACGTCTGTCTGGTCGCGGCGGACGGCTTCATCCCCGAACGCTGGCGGGACCTTGCCGACCCGTTCCCGCAATGGGGCCAGCCGCAGCCGGAGCTGGCGGCATGACCGTGACGACGCTGCCCCGGCAGGTCGTCGCCGGCACCGATGCCGCCGCGCTCGATGCGATCGCCCGGCCGGAAGTCGCGCTCGTGCTCTGGTCGCGCGGACTCGACCCGGCGCTCCGCGATGCGCTCGACGGGCTCGACTATGCGACGATCGACGACGTCCGGCTCGATTGCCGCGCGGGCGATGCGGTCGACGGCGACCTGCGGGCAGCCGGCTATGGCGACATGCTCGCGGATGTGCTGGGGCGGGACATTGCGATGCTCGTCGCCCGTCATGCCGCGCTGACCGGCGAGGACCGGCTGCGGGTCCGGCTCGACGTGATCGAGACCGACTCCTGCCGCCGGTTTCACGCCGATTACGTCACGCTGCGGCTGTTATGCACCTATGCTGGGCCGGGGACGCAGTGGTGCGACGCCGACGAACCGGACGCGGTTCGCGATGTCGCGACCGGGTCGGTCGGAGTGTTCAAGGGCCGGCTGCTGCTCGACCCGCCGAGCGTCCTGCACCGGTCGCCACCGATCGTCGCGACCGGCGGCCGTCGCCTGATGCTCGTGATCGACCCCTGCCCCATCGTCCCCTGAGGAACGCGGCCAGCATGAGGCAGCGGGGTTCGTCACTCGGCGGCAGCGGAAGCCTGACGCCACGACCGTGCGGGTCGATCGGACCGAACCCGGCCGGCGTCTGACAGTAATTCCGCACAAGAATCGAAGCGATCGGGAACGATGGCCGTTTGCCGGCAACTCGCGCCGCTCCGGCACGCCGATGGGTGGTCGCGTCAGCCCAGCGCGATCCGCGTGCCGAGCGCCGCCACAAGCGCCAGCGGCATCGCGACGGCCCCGACCTTCAGGAAGCGCCAGAAGCCGACGTCCTGCCCCTCGCGGCGGATTGCCTGCAACCATAGGATCGTCGCCAGACTGCCGGTGATCGACAAATTGGGGCCGAGGTCGACGCCGATCAGCAGCGCGTCGACCACCAACCGCGGCGGCTGCGCCTGTGCCACCGCGGTACTGGCGACCAGCCCGGCGGGCAGGTTGTTCATCAGGTTCGATGCGAAGGCGAGGATCGTGCCCGACACTGCCGCTGCCCGGACCGGATCGGACGAGGCCGCGCGCAGCGCCGCCGCGACCTGTCCGATCACTCCGGTCAGGTCGAGCGCCTCGACCAATATGAACAGCCCGGCGACGAGCGGCAGCACGCTCCACGACACGTCGCGCAGCAACGTGACCGGCGACGAGCGGGCGATGGCGCAGACCACCAGCGTCGTGGCGATCCCGGCGATCGCGGTCGGCAGCCCCAGTTCGATGTCGAGCGCCGACACCACCAGCAACACCGCCGCCGTGGCGACGATACCGACGAACGCGGCCTTGCCCCCCAGTGTCAGCGGCGTGCGCTCGACGGTGCTGATGCACGTTCCCGCCAACCGGTCGCGCTCCAGCCAGCGCAGGACGAGGAACGTCACCCCGATCGCCGCCAGCGACGGCCAAGCGAACGACGCGAACCATTGCCCGAGCGGCGGCATCTTCCCGCCATACAGCACGAGGTTGGCGGGATTGGAGATCGGCAGGACGAAGCTGGCGGCATTGGCGATCAGCGCGCAGGCGAACAGCAGCGGCAACGGATCGGCCTTCGCCTTCTTCGCGGCGGCATAGACCGCCGGGGTCAGCACGACGGCGGTCGCGTCGTTCGACAGGAAGGTGGTGGTGACGATGCCGGTGACATAGACCAGCGCGAACAGCCGGGTGGGCGACCCGCGCGCATGGATCGCAGCGGTCGCCGCCACCCAGTCGAACAGTCCTTCGGCGCGCGCGACCTCGCTCAACAGCATCATGCCGATCAGGAACAGATAGACGTCGCCGCCCTTCGCTACCGCCCCCAGCGCCGCCGACACCGGCAGGAGGCCGAGGATCAGCAGCAGCGCGGCACCGGCCAGTGCCCAGACCGCTTCGGGCCAGCGGAACGGCCGCGCGATCACCGCCGCGGTTGCAGCCGCACAAATTCCCCAGGTCGCCCCGGTCGCGAGGATCACCAGTGTCGTCCGTTCTTGTTGGGGCCGAGTTGCGTGCCCATGATACCATGGTCGGGCCATGCGCCGATGGTGTGGAGGTCGCGGCCGGAAGCGATCGGCGCACCGCGCCGGGGAGTATCGGCCTCGCCGCGCACCAATATCCCGATCACGTCGCGGTCGTCGCCGGCGGTCACGGCGATCCGGTGCGCGCCAGCCGCCAGTTCGACCGCCGCCGACCATAGCCCGCCCTCGCCGGCCGCGACCATCGGCGTGTCGGAGCCGCCGTCGACCGACAACAGCACCGGGCCATCGGTATCGCCGAACAGCCTGGCGACGATGCTGACCGTGCCGGGGCGCGGCACCTGCGTCGGATCGGCGGGGCGCGTCACCAGCCGGATGTCGGCGGGGGCGACGATCTGCACGAACGGCCAGGCGCCACCCGTTTCCTTGAACCGCCAGCTCGGCACGCGGTCGTGGAGCGTGACGATCGAGAAGCCGGGCCGGCCGTCGCCTTCCTCGATCTCGCCGGTCGACCGGGTCGCGCCATAGACGACGCGGCCGTCGTTCAGCAGTTCGTTATAATGGGTATGGCCGGTGTCGACGAACGCGACACGGGCATCGGCGAGGAAGCGGGCGATCTCCTCGCCATCCGCCGCAAGGTCGCCGGGATAGGCGTGCATGAAGACCACCGGCACCTGCCCCGCCGCCTCCGCCCGCGCCAGTTCGGCCCGCAAGCGGTTGCGGTGGTGCATGGTCAGGCGGAAGTCGGGGCCGCCCGCGCCAGCCGACACGATGTCGAGGAAGATGCAGCGATGACCGGCGATCACTTCCACCTCTGGCCGGTTTTCCACCGGAAAGGCCGCCTCATACCGTGCAAGATCGCCCGTTTCGTAATCATGGTCGCCGGGGATCACGCGGTACGGCAGGCGCAGCGACGCCAGCGTATCGGTTATCACGCGATATTGTTCGGCGGTGGCATGGTTTGCATTGTCGCCGGGCAGGTAGACGAAATCCACGCCGTCACCGACATGGTCGTTGATCTCGGCAACGATCGCCGCCAGCCGGTCGCGACTTTCCCAGCCGCCCGCCTCGTCCATATGCAGGTCGCCGATATGGACCCAGCTCAGCACCGCCGGCTGGGTCATTTGTGCGTTTCCGGCATCGCGATCAGGTACAGGACGAAGCCGACGGCGGCGATTCCGGCCAGCGTCAGGAATCCGGCGCTATATCCCGCCCACACGATGATCGATCCGGCGAGCGTCGCCGACAGTGCCGCGCCAAGCCCGAAGACGCTCGACACCACTCCCTGGCTGACATTGAACCGGCCCGACCCCTTGGTCAGATCGGCGACGATCACCGGGAACAGCGCGCCGAAGATGCCGGCCCCGATCCCGTCGAGCGCCTGCACCCCGACCAGCCACCACGGATCGTTCGATACGGTGTAGAGCGCACCCCGGATCGCGAGGAAACCGAACGCGACGAGGAACATCGGCTTGGTGCCCCAGCGTTCGGTGTTGCGGCCGACGACGATCGCGACCGGCACCATCACTAGTTGCGCGGCGACGATGCACGCGGCGGTCAGCGACGTCGCCTTGTCGGTGCCGACGGTGCGCCCCAGCAACTGGCTGACCGACGTCAGCATCGCCGCATTGGCGAGGTGAAAGGTGAAGGCGGCGAGCGCGAAGATCATCAGCGGGCGATTTTCGAGCAGCGTCTTCCACCCGCTCGGCTCCTCGCACCCCGCTTCGGGTTCGCAGTCGAGGCCACGCGCGACGGCGTTGTCGATGTCGTCGTTGTTCAGCCGCGCCGACACCACGACGCTGGCGACGGTCAGCGCCGCCATCAGCCAGAAGACGACGACCGGTCCGAACGACCAGGCAAGCACGCCTGCCAGCCCGGCCGACACCGCGTTGCCGGCATGGTTGAACGCTTCGTTGCGACCGACGCGCTTGGCGAACAGCTTGGGCCCGACCAGTCCCAGCGTGATCGCCGAGATGGCGGGGGCGAACACCGCACCCGCCGCCGCCGCGATCGACTGGGTGATCGTCACCATCGTGAAGCCGGAAACGATCGGCAGCGACAGGCTGCTCGCCGTCACCAGCAGCGCGGCGGCGATGACGATGCGCGGCTTGTTCTTCGCCCGATCGATCAGCCCGCCTGCCGGCGTCTGCGACAACAGGCCGACGATCCCGGCGATGGTCAGGACCAGCCCGACCGTCGCCTCGTTCCAGCCATGCGACGGCCCGCGCACCACCAGCAGATAGATCGCCAGATACGGACCCAGTCCGTCGCGCACATCAGCGAGAAAGAAATTGAGCGCATCGAGCGTACCGGTCGGCGTCGTGCCCCGCGAGCTTCGGGCGGTGCCGGAAGGGACGATTGCCGTTGCCATTACGTCTCTCCGACTTGTCTACACATCGATGGCGACGACGCTTCTACCGAAGCGCCGCCCAAATCCGACCAAACAGGATTTGGCTCAATGCTTGCGCAAGACTTCCTGATGGAAGTCGTGCATGGGCTTGGGTGTCCGAACCTAGTTGAACCCGCATGGTCCGCAGCTAATCGTGCAACATACCGCATCGGTTCCGAAGCAATATGGAAATAATGCTATGCCGGCTTGGTTACGTTCTGGGTATTCCCGAAAATAAGCTGCAATATTATACAATGCACGTAAATGGAAAACGGGTATTTTCTGTTTAAAATTCTTGATAGCTTCAATTTAAATCACTTTTATCATAACATTACTTACCGATCAAAATCGAAACGCGCGGGTAAGTCATATAATTATTTCATAAATATTTTTCGATATTACAAGCCACCGAAAATTATCGCGCATTCGTGCGTGATATTTGGTTCAGAGAATGATGAAGATAATTTCCGACCAAAACGGTTCGCAGTCAACCCGAACCATGTAGAACAATGCTCGTCAGGACATCGTTCTCCCAAGTATATAGCTTGGCAGAATACGATAGACTGCTGGCTGTTCGCTGGCGATCTCCCGCATCGGCGAATGGCAAGTCAGCAACACATTTTCGATCAGGACCCGATCGGCCTCATTGCTCCTTGCACGGCTTGCGCAAGGACGTGGCACGTCGCCCGACGAAGAAACAGGCCGGCCAACCGGCAAGGCCGCATTTTTACCGAAGACCAGAACAACCGCATGGTTGACCGTTCTATGGCGAAAGCGAATCGCCAAGATTGGCCACATGCCTGACGGGCTAGCGAGAGATCGCCGAGCCGCCGGATTTCATGCGTGTAGTGGCGGAGAGGGAGGGACACTCAACAGTTTCCTAAATATTATTATTTTACAATGGCATAAAGCTCAGCCCATCATGCTGTTTGTAGGGGTTTTTGTAGCATCTAGCTTGGCCAGAAAATTGAAAAATCTAGCAGAAGACATGACCCATACCCTCTCTCACTCTCTACGATCTTCACTCCACCGAGATGATCGCCAACATGCAAAAAGCAGCGTTATGTTCTTTATTCGCTACGATGTTCACGAAGGGGAACGCCCCTCGCTTGGCCTACAAGCAGCCTCTGACGCGAGGAACGATCCCGCTCTTGCTTCCACCACCACCCCATAGCGTGACATCCGTACCGCCTCCATTTCGGGGGGACAGTCTTGCAAGCGTGAACTGCGTTTTGACGTAGACCGAACCGCCAGCCGGGAAGGCCCCGGCGTTCATGTCATGATGCCAAAGCGCGCTAACGACACAAAGGGTCAGTTCATCCGGGGTCTTCGTCGAGGAGCCTTCCCAAAACGGTTGCTCCCGCATGATCGCGAGAAGCCCTTCTTTGTTCGGATCAATCGGCGGCGCGTCGTACTTCGAGGCAGACTGCGATGCCAACGCAGCGGCTAAGAGGATGGCAATCATGTTAGAGGCCCGCCCCTGCCCGCGATACCAGCGGCGCATACTGCAACTCGCAGAAGCTATCGCCGTCCAAGATGATGACGATCCGATTATTGGACGGCCTATCGGCCCACATCAGTCTTTCGACCGAGCCAGGATCGCGCTCCACCGGCTCTCCATATTTTGCCAAAAGATCGCGCCGCAAATCGAGGCACCGCCGCTCCCCCGTAGGTGACAACGTGACCTTCTGGAGGCCAATGGCGTCGAACCAGAAACTGGCGCGAAATACGCGGTCACCCGTGCTGTAATCCGTTTCTACATCACGGGTGGTGTCACCCTGCACGGACTTGTCGCCCGCCGCCGCCTTCGCTTTGCCATTACCAGCCGCGATTACCTGTGCAGGTGTCATTCCCCACTTGGCATACTGCCAATGGGCCTGCGCGGGCGTCGCAGCCAGCAGAGCCACACCGGCGATAATCAGGTTTCGCATAGTTCCTCCCAACAAAACAGTTGTATCCCATGGTCTACAGAGCGCTCGGTTGCTGGCAACAAATATGTAGACTATCGGCTGTCGTTCTATCGGAGACACTGTGGTCCATCGTCGCCGATGGACATCAGGGAGCGATTTGGCCGGAACGTGAAGTCGCTGCGCGAGGCAGCGGCTATCTCACAGGACGAGTTTGCGGATATGGTCGGCGTTCACCGGACCTATATGAGCGGGATAGAGCGTGGAAAGCGTGCGCCGACGATCATCGTCGTCGAGAAGCTAGCACTCGCGTTGAAGGTCGATCCGGGCGTTCTGTTTAAATAGCGCGGGTCATGTCTGCACCGGATTGGCCCGATATGCCCATTAGCATCCGTTCACGCAGGGACCGATAAACGCCAACCAGCCTATACCGAGCGATCTGGGATGGGCTGTATCTGTGACGTATCCGCCCTTTCTCGATCACGCCTGCCCGCTCCAGATAACGGATGGCAGTTATACTGATCTGGGGGTTGATCCCTATCGCCAATCCACCATCGACCAACAGCCTTTCCGTCAGCAAGTCGAACAGCTCTGCCGACCCATTCGCTGCACGAAAGATGGCCCGCATGACATAGGCGAGATCGCCGATGCTAGGCAGGTCCGGTTCATCGAAAAACTCGAAGAGCTCGGTCCATCGAATTAGCCGGGCAGCATCTTGGCGCTCGACGGTCAGCAAAATGTTGACCAAACGCGCCATGTGCGGGGGGCAGCTTGCACCCCTATTTCCAATCGCATCCGACCCGTAGCGACCTCGCCGCTGACGGCGCACCTCAAAACGGATGCGGGAAGGCGTCTTGGCATAAACGGATAGAGTATGCCGACCATCAACCGTTGATGAGATCGCGGCGGTCAACGCCAGACGATCACCATGTCGTTCCAGACTGGGCTGCTCCTGATATGCCGGGTACAGCGTAACACGCGAAGCGGTGTCCGCGTCGAGTATGGACACAGCGGCTCCCCTGACAGCGGGTATAGCGTTCCGGTGGAACCTCTCGAAATAGGTTTCGATTTGCGGAACCGCGACTTGTCCCCAACTCAGTCGGATCACGCCGTCCGGCGATGCGATAACTTGATCGCTTCCGTCGAACCCGAACCCACCGTCGTATTCCGACAGCGTTCGGCTTAGCAGGATCTGCAACTGCGCGATGTAAGTGGGAATGAACGTGGCAAACGGATCATCACCAAGGAGGCTGCGGACAGGAGGACGATCCGGCAAATAGTTGTCTGAGCCATCAAGGCTGCGCGGGATGCCAGATGGTTCGACCGCGACGCCGAAGAAAGTCAGGACATCCATTGAGAATATCCGCGCCCGAAAATCCTCCTGATCGCCAAACCTCGCGATCAACGACGCGAGGGTGCGCGTGGGGTTCGCTGACAGCTCAGCGACGATTGCTCCCTCCGTCTCGCTGCAACGCGTTGCCGAAATCTTCAAGGACAACGTCAGCAAGGAGGATTGGACAGTCTCGACAGTGACAGCCCCCCTATTCGCATCATGATTGCGTAGCCATGGCAGTGCAGGGTCGGACAACCGGTTAGCAAAAAAGGCGCGGCCATCCGCCAGCGTCGTGCGCCACTGCCCTGTCAGTTTCAGTTGCAGCTTGTCGATGCCCCATTCGCGCGTTTGTGGCGGGAAGTTACGGTCGAAGCCGGGCAGTGAAGATGCGCGATCACGGTGCCTTGCCCTTACGATCCTCACCGCTGGTGGTCGCAATCGGATTTCCTTCCTGCCGTTAAGTGCTCGCGCCCCACAATAGTAAGGGCATCGCCGCCGACGCCAGACGCGAAATCACAAACGCTGACGCATGGGCGTGACAGCGAGATCATGCACCCACGTTTTTGCGCCAAGCTCCCGCAGGAAGCGTTGCCAATAGTCCGGGCGGCGGAAGCGGATGTGCACCGCGTAATGGCATCGTCGACAGATTGGATATGCGGACAGGGGAGCCGTGTAGTCCTCAAGGTGCCAATGGTGAGACAGCCCCAGGCCAGCACGGCACACCGAACAGGAGGAAGAAGGACGCAACCCGCCCTCTGCCAGCGCCTGACGGATAGCGCGACCACCGGCCCGACGTTCGGCAGCGGTAAAGCCGTTGTAGCTGTGCCCGCTCATCGGTTTAGAACGACGGCGGCGGCGATTTGACGCGCCAGAAGCCGAGTGTTCGTTCGCATGCGTGCGACCAACGGCTTCACCTCATCAAGCGGCAGCTCGGGGGCCTGCCCCTCAACTGCAACCGCGTACATGCCCCCCAGCGCGGCGGCGATAGCCGAGAAGGCAATGGCAACCCGGTTCACGCTGCCACTCCCGGCTGATTGGCAAGGATGCGGTAAACCGATGCCCGGGAAATGCAGAGCTTGGCCGCAATGGCGCTTGCACCCACACCTGAGTTTGCGAGTGCGCGAACATCTTGAGCCTTGGCCCGAGCGGTCGGTGCCCGACCTCGGTAGCGCCCCTCAACCTTCGCTTTGGCGATGCCCTCGCGCTGTCGGGCCAACATGATACTCCGCTCGAACTCGGCGACGGCGGCGAACATGGTCAGCAGCATCCTGCCGCTCGGCGATTTCGTGTCCATTTCCGAGCCGCCAAAATCGAGAACGCGAAGCGCGACCCCTTTACGCTCCAACGTCGAGACAATGGACAATAGATCGGTCGTCGAACGCGCCAACCGATCAAGCCGGGTGACGACCAGCGCGTCGCCTTCGCGCACGAACTCCAGCGCCAAATCGAGTTGATCGCGGGCAGCGACCGACGAAACCTGTTCAGAGAACACCTTCGTGCAACCCGTTGCAACAAGCTGGCGCTGCTGCGCCTCCAGTCCGGCGAGCTGCTCCGCCGTGCTGGTCCGGGCATATCCAATCAACATGGTCGATCCCCTTTGTTTACAAGAGGATAGCCGCCTGCCGAGCGCAGTCCAGACCTGCGTTATTGTTTTATATGGATTTTCATTGACTTCTAAAACCTATGAGACAGCGTTTCATTGGCGAGGATCGGACCTGTGTGAGACAGCGATCATCGTTCGCCATGCTGTCTCACTGGAGCAAGGGCATATGGGAAACTCGATGATCCACTCGTGACACCGCGTTGCTCGAATGGCAGAGCCTCTCCCCAATATGGGGATAAAATTTGCTTACTGAACGCCACAAGCTCGTCGCTGGTAAAATTTGGGAAATCGCAAACCGACTGCGTGGCCCGTATCGCCCCCCGCAATACCGCCTCGTCATGCTGCCGATGGTAGTGCTGCGCCGGTTCGATTGCGTGCTGGAGCCGACCAAGGAAGCCGTGGTCGCGGAGTATGCGCGCCTAATTGCGGCCGGGACGCCCGAACGCGCCATCCCCAAGCTGCTGAACAAGATCGTCGATCCGGCGCGTCGTCGCCAGCCGCTCTACAACACCAGCCCCTACACCTTCGCCAAGTTGCTCGACGATAGCGAGAACATCGCGCCAAACCTCGTCGCTTATATCAACGGCTTCTCGGACACCGCCCGCGCCATCTTCGATCGCTTCAAATTCAGCGAGCAGATCGAGAAGCTCGACGCCAGCAACCGGCTCTTCAACATCGTGAAAGCGATGGCCGATGTCGATCTGCATCCCGACGCGGGCATCGACAATCTTCAGATGGGCTATCTGTTCGAGCATCTCGTGATGCGCTTCAACGAGCAGGCGAACGAGGAGGCCGGAGACCACTTCACCCCGCGCGAGGTCATCCGGCTGATGACCCACCTCGTCTACACCGGCGAGGAGGATGTCTACAAACCGGGCGTCTACCGCGAGATTTACGATCCGGCTTGCGGCACCGGCGGCATGTTGTCCGTGTCGGAAGAAACCATCCGCGCGGGCAACGAAAAGGCCAATCTGGGCCTCTACGGACAGGAATATAACGACGAAAGCTGGGCAATCTGTTGCTCGGACATGCTCATCAAGGATGAAGACACCGACAACGTCGTCCTCGGCGACACGCTGGGCGACGGCAAGACGCGCGACGGCTTCCCGGAAAAGAAATTCCACTACATGCTCGCCAACCCGCCCTTCGGCGTGGAGTGGAAGGATCAGCAAAAGGTCGTCGCCAAGGAAGCGGAAGAGCTTGGCTTCGGTGGCCGCTTCGGCGCTGGCCTGCCCGCGATCAACGACGGCTCGCTGCTGTTCCTGCAACATATGATGTCGAAGATGCACCCCAGCCCCACCAAAGGCGGCGAAGGGTCAAAGATCGCGATCATCTTCAACGGATCACCGCTGTTCAGCGGCGATGCCGGGTCCGGCCCGTCCAATATCCGACGCTGGATCATCGAAAACGACCAGCTCGACGCGATCGTCGCGCTGCCCGATCAGCTTTTCTACAACACTGGCATCTTCACCTACATCTGGCTTGTTACAAACCGGAAGCCACCGGAGCGGCGCGGCAAGGTCCAGCTCATCGACGGCACGCGCTTCTTCGACCGAATGACGAAGAGCCTCAATAACAAGCGCAATGAGTTATCCGTGAAGCCTGGCGGGCATATTGATCAGCTAACGGAAATTTACAGTAACTACCGCGATGGAGAGACTGCACGGGTCTGCACTGACATAAGGGCTGGAACCTGGGAAAACCGCGTCGTCAGCCGCATCTTTGAAAACCGCGAATTTGGCTTTCTGAAAGTCACGGTCGAACGCCCCCTGCGCCTGAATTTCGAGGCGACGACAGAGCGGATCACGCGGCTAAACGAGCAATCGGCCTTCATCAATCTGGCCGTGTCGAAGAAGCGCAAGGACGCCAAAGCCGCCGAAGCAGAGGAAGCCGAAGGCCGCGCGTTGCAAGAAGCCATCCGGGCGATGCTCCGCACGCTCGCGGGCAACGGGCTATACAAGGACCGGGGCCGCTTCGAGGCGGCGCTGGAGGCCGCTGCGAAGCGCGCGAAACTCAAGCTGCCCACGCCAATCAAGAAAGTAATCTTCGCCGCCCTGGGCGAGCGCGACCCCACGGCGGAAATCTGTCGCGACAGCAAGGGTCGGCCGGAGCCGGACAGCGAATTGCGCGACACCGAGAATATCCCCCTGCCCCTCGGAACCGCGCTGCCCCTGCCGATGAACTTCGGGCCGGAGATTCCCAATCACGATCTGGTCGCGGCGATGAAACCCGCCATTGATGCCTATATCGCTGCCGAAGTTCTGCCTCACGTCCCCGATGCTTGGGTGGACTATGCCAAGACCAAGATCGGCTACGAAATCCCGATCAACCGGCATTTCTACGTCTACAATCCGCCGCGCCAATTGGGTGAAATTGAGGCGGACATTACGGCACTGGAAGGTGAGATTGCAGGCTTGCTCAAGGGTCTGGTGGCGTGAACGCCTCGCCCGCAGTCGTAAATGGGCAGCCCTTGCCAGATGGCTGGAAGGCGATAGCTGTCAGGTGGCTGTCTCGTCGCTATTCCGGGGGCACGCCAGACAAGAACTTTTCCTATTACTGGAATGACGGAACCATCCCCTGGCTCAACTCTGGCGCAGTCAATCAAGGTGTCATTCGCCAGCCGTCGGATTTCATCACGAAGGAAGGCCTTGCCAATTCCAGCGCCAAATGGATGCCGCGTGGATCGGTTGTCATGGCCTTGGCCGGACAGGGCAAAACCAAAGCGATGGTCGGCTATCTCGACATCGAAACGACGGGCAACCAGTCACTCGCGGCGATCGTCCCAAGCGCGATTGAAGGTAAGTTTCTATATTGGTGGCTCACAAGCCAGTATCGCCACATTCGCAATCTCTCCAGTCAAGACGGCCGGGATGGCCTGAATTTGGAGATGCTCGGCAGCATCCGCTGCCCTGTTCCCTCACCGGAAGCGCAAAAACGTATATCCGCCTTTCTCGATGAAAAGACCGCAAAGATCGACGGGCTGATCACGAAGAAACAGGCGCTGCTGGAACACCTCGTCGAAAAGCGGCAGGCGATCATCACCCAAGCCGTCACCAAGGGCCTTGATCCCGCCGCGCCTATGAAAGACAGCGGCATCGACTGGCTCGACCAAATCCCCGCGCATTGGGAGGTGAAGCGCCTATCATTCGTGTCTCAGGTAATCGACTGCAAGCACAGGACGCCAGAATATATCGACGATGGCATTCCGCTTGTAAGCACTACCGAGATTTCTCCGTATGCAATCGACTATCACACCAAGCGACAGGTCAGCGACGATGAATTTACAATGATGTCGGAAGGTGGACGACGGCCTCAAGTTGGCGACATCATCTACAGTCGCAATGCGTCCGTGGGCTCCGCCGCCCTTGTGCGGGATGATCGGACGATATGCTTGGGACAGGACCTGTGCCTTATCAGGCCGTCTATCATCCGCCCCGAATTTCTTGAGCATTTCCTGAACTCAACAGCCTGCTTGGTACAGTTGCGGAGCTATCTTGTCGGTGCGACCTTCAAGCGGGTCAATGTCGATGTAATTAAAAAGTACATGCTTCCTCTGCCGCCGCCGGAGGAGCAAACGGCTATCGCTGAACAGGTCAGCGTCGCTATCGCGAAGGCCGAAGCGATCGAACGCAAAGTTTCAATGAGCATTTCTGCATTAAGGGAATACCGATCCGCCGTCATCACGTCCGCAGTCACGGGACAGATAGAGGGGCTTCAATGAGCCTCGACGCATCGAGCTATTTCGATCATCTGCGTGCCTATATCTCGGACGATTACGTCATCGACAATGGGTCTACAGGCTATTTGACACTGACAGAAAAATACTTTCGCGAAGGGGAAACAAAGAAATCGACCCGCAGGGTTACGCTGCCCTTCAATGGGAAAGCTTTTGCCATAAAGTTGGATGGCCGCAAGGAAGCCCTGTTTCATTTCCTCGATGACAACGGCAAGCAGTGGTCAAAGCGGTGCGATTTCATCATATTTCAAAGCCATCGCCGCTGCATCAATGCCTATCTAATCGAGTTCAAGACCAAGAGCCTTGATGCTAGCTCAATCATCGATCAGCTTAAATCTGGCGCACATTGGTGCGCCAGCCTCCGCAAGATCATCAACCATTATACCGGCGATGACCGCAGCATTCGCGTCCGAAAATTCGTGTTCACGGAAAACGAAAACCCTGCAGCCTATCTCGATCCCGCCGGGCAGTATCTGGCCCGCGATCCATCCATTCGTCATTATCATTATGATCAGCTCGCTGGGCTGACACTCGACACGCTAGAGAATACGTCTGTCAGGACGGTTTGAGGGGACTATGGCGGGCCACACCGAAACCGATTTTGAACGAGCCATTGAATATGGCCTCATCATGAACGATCGCTATCGGAAGGGCGACCCCAAGACGTTCGATCCGGTAACGGCGCTGTTCCCCGACGATGTGATCAGCTTCATCCGCGCCAGTCAGCCTGTGCGGTGGGGACAGCTAGAGGCGATGCTCAAGGATCGCACCGCCGCCATGATCATCGACAGCCTGACCAAGGAGCTGGCGAGCAAGGGCAGTCTGGGCGTGCTGCGCCACGGCTTTAAATGCTACGGTAAAACGCTGCGCCTCGTCTATTTCCAGCCCAATTCCGGGCTAAACCCGGAGAGCGCCGCTCGCTACGCAGCCAACCGGCTGACGGTCACACGGCAGGTGCGGTTCAAATCCGACGTTCTGAAACAACCGGACGGTCGCGCTCGCGAATGCGTGATCGACGTGGTGCTGGCAGTAAACGGACTGCCGGTCGTCACGGCGGAACTAAAGAACCCCCAGACCGGCCAGCGCGCCGAAGATGCCTGCACCCAGTATATGCGGGATCGGGACGGCCGTGATCTGCTGTTCCGCTTCAAGGAACGCGCCTTGGTGCATTTCGCCGTAGATCCCGACGAGGTGTGGATGGCGACGCAGTTGAAGGGGGAGGAGACCTACTTCCTGCCCTTCAATCGCGGGCACAACCACGGCGCGGGCAATCCGCCGGTCGATGGCAATTGGAAAACCCATCATCTGTGGGATGAGGCGCTTCGGGCTGACAGCCTGCTCGATATTCTCCAGCGTTTCATGCACCTGGATGTCAGCGAACGAACGGTGGAGACGTCCACTGGCTTTCGGACGGTCCGCAAGGAAGTGATGATCTTCCCGCGCTATCATCAACTCGACGCAGTGCGGAGCCTGGTCGGCCACGCGGCGGCGCATGGATCGGGACACAATTATCTGATCCAGCATTCGGCCGGGTCGGGCAAGTCGAACAGCATCGCGTGGCTGGCTCACAGGCTAGCGACGCTCCACGACGCCGAGGATGAGAAGGTGTTTCATTCGGTGGTGGTGATCACCGATCGCCGCGTCCTCGACCAGCAATTGCAGAACACCATCTATCAATTCGAGCATAAGACCGGCGTGGTCGAGAAGATCGACGAGAATACGCAGCAACTCGCCAAGGCGCTGTCGAACGGCACGCCGATCATCATCTCGACTATCCAGAAATTCCCCTTTATCTCACAGGCGATCAAGACGCTGGAGGCCAAGGGCGAAGGCGTGGCGATAGACACTCGCGATCGCCGCTTCGCCGTGATCGTGGACGAGGCGCATAGCTCGCAATCCGGTGATACGGTCGCGGCGCTCAAGGGCATTCTCAACAAGGACGGCATTGCCGACGCCATTGCGGCTCAGGCGGGCGACGAGGAGGATGACGATCTTTCCGAAGAGGCCAAGGCCGCGATCCGCCAGCAGATGCTGCAACGCGCCCGCCAGCAGAACTTGAGCTTCTTCGCCTTCACGGCGACCCCCAAGTTCAAGACCAAACTGGTGTTCGACGAACCGGGTCCGTCCGGCTCCGCGCCATTCCACGAATATACGATGCGGCAGGCGATTGAGGAGGGCTTCATCCTCGACGTTCTCCAGAACTACACCACCTACAAACGCTTCTTCGGACTGGTGAAGCAGGTCGAGAATGACCGCGACGTGCCGAAGAAGAAGGCGGCGAAGGCGCTGGGGCAGTACCTGGAACTGCACCCGACCAATATCGGGCAGGTAGTTGCGATCATCATCGAGCATTTCCGTCTGCGCGTGATGCATGAACTGGGCGGCCGGGCGAAAGCGATGGTCGTCACCGGATCGCGCCTATCCGCCGTGCGCTACAAGCAGGCCTTCGATCGCTATATCCGCGACAATGGCTATCAGGGCATTCGCGCGCTGGTCGCCTTTTCCGGTACGGTAGAGGACCCGGCCGATCCCGGTTCCGCCTTCACCGAAGTGGGCATGAACGACGGCTTGCCCGAACGGGAATTGCCGGAGCGGTTCGCGGGCGAGGATTACCGTGTGCTCATCGTCGCGGAGAAATATCAGACCGGGTTCGATCAGCCGCTGCTCCAGACCATGTATGTGGTGAAGAAGCTGGCGGGCGTTCAGGCGGTCCAGACGCTGTCCCGCCTCAACCGCACTGCACCCGGCAAGACACGCACGTTCGTCCTCGATTTCAACAACGAAGAGGCCGACATCTATAAGGCGTTCAAACCCTATTACGAGACGACGCCCGTTGGTGAAAATGCCGACCCCCAACGACTGAATGAACTGCATCACAAATTGCTGCAACCTGCCGTGTTCACCCCCGCCGATGTCGATGAATTTGCGGAGGTCTGGTTCAAGCGACGGCGCGATCATACAGGGCAGGATCACCGGACGATGAACGCAGTTCTCGACCGCTCGGTTGATCGCTTCAACAGGCTGGAAGAGACCGCTCAGGAGGAGTTTCGCGGACAAATGACCGCGTTCAACAACCTCTATTCCTTCCTCTCGCAGATCATGCCCTATTTTGATGAGGGGCTGGAGCGGCTCTATGCCTTCCTTCGCAACCTATCGCCCAAACTTCCCCGGCCGGGCGATGGATCTAAATTCACGCTCGACGACGATGTCGCGCTAAAATTCTTCCGGCTCAGTCAGGTGAACGACGGCACCATTGATTTGACGCAGGGCGACGCACTGCCGCTCAAGGGGCCGACCGATGTTGGCACCGCTCGCGAGAAGGATACCGAAGTTGCCCTGTCATCGCTGGTCGAGAAGCTGAATGAGCGGTTCGGGACCGATTTCACCGAAGCAGACCAGCTCTTCTTCGATCAGGTGCGGGCTACGGCTGAGCGCGATGAGAAAGTGGTCGAGGCCGCCCAAGCCAACAACTTCGCGAATTTTTCCGCCTTCTTTGGCCGCATCCTCGAAGATTTGTTCATCGACCGCATGGAGGGAAATGAAGAGATCTTCGGCCGCGTGATGAAGGACCGGAGCTTTCGAGGTGCCGCTCAGGACCACATCGCGCGCGAGGTCTACGAGCGCATTCGTAAGACTGAAGCGCCGCAGGTGGGTGAAGAATGAAGCTCGTTCTGGGCGGCATCAATGGCATCTATCTTCGCAATTTCATCGAGCAGGCCAGTCAACCGGTCGATGGCAAACTACAAACCGAAGCTGTCTGGGCGGCGGTCGCTTACGCGACAGACACGGGGCTTCTTTTCGATTGGTGTTGGGACAAAGGCGTGCCGCTTCGCTTCTGGGGGCGGCTGGACGACGAAGTCGCCGTCACTGTCGGCGTTCTCAACAGTTTCCTTTCTCGGCGATCACCGAACTTCGTCTGCAAGCTTGTACAGCATCATCATGCGAAGGTGATTTGGTGGCGCGGGTTCGGGGTATATATCGGATCGGCAAACCTGACGTCGAAAGCTTGGTATAAGAATGTCGAGGCAGGCTGCTTCTTCCCAGAAGCAGAGATCGACGACGAATTAGACCGCCAGATTTCTGACCTGTTCGCTCAGCTTGATGCACAAGCTACGCCGCTGACCGAGGAGCTTCGGGATTGGATGATCGCGCGAGCCAAGAAGCTGGCCGCGACGAAGTCTGATCCAAGCCCCTTCTGGCAGCACCCGAGTATCAAGCAGTGGTCGGGCCTAGTTCGGACAGCCCCCAAGGCGGCAAGTAATCGACAACGGCAGGCGTTCTTAAATGAATGGCGCTCGACGCTTCAAACGCTTCGAGACATTGGTGCTACTGTCAGCCAGATTGGGAACAGGCCAGCGTGGGTTAATCCAGAAGCAGCGGCGGGCGCTCAAGCCGATCAATTTCTTCATGCGCACTACTACATGCGCACGTTCGATGGCCGTCGAGCTGACTTCGAACGCTACTATGAGCAATTCCGCCTCAATCCGGCGAAAGGCCTTAACGAAGCGGTGGAATGGTGGAAGGCGTCTGCCAGATTGGAACAGGAGGCGATTGCGATCAACGAGACCGCGCCTCGTTTGCGCGACGCGCTTCGTTCCGACAGCCTAGCTCGAATGAAGTTTGCCGAGTTTCGAAAGGTTGCGGAGCACATTCATGCGATGCGTGAATATTCGCGTCGCGTCGCAAACCGTACCGTCGGCCTTCCCTCTACTGGAACACAATTTTCGATCCCCGAAAAGCTAGATGCACTCACGAAGCACATCTGGACGAGCCGAACCGCATCGGGCGCATCGGTCACTGAGGTAATCCAATACATCCTATACGGCGGTCCGATTGATTTGCTCCCCGATCGGCTGTGGGACGCGATCTCCGAGCCATCTTGGAAACTCGATTGCATGGGCGTATCGGCCTATGGCGAACTCGTCGGATGGGCAATGCCCGACCGCTTCCCGCCACGAAACGGCCGAACATCAAAGGCCCTCCGCTCATTGGGATATGATGTTCGCGTGCATGTCGGCTAATTGGCCACTGCAGAATGCAACCAGTTGCAAGTATTGCAAGTCTACATACCAAAATGAAAGCGTCTGACTTGAAAGGATTAATATCCGCACAACTCACATGACGACGCGCAAAAATCTTTCAGGATATAGCAGCGTGTTAAGCTGGCCACATCAGTATTATTGACACAGTATATCATACTTTGGAAGCAGAGAAACTTCCCGTAATGTTGCCTGCGGCGATACGTCGCCGTACCCTTCCCCTTCGGTTCTCGGCGCGTGACCCTGAATTCGATCTCTAATCTCCGGGTCCATCCGCACATTCCGACTGACCGTTTTGAACCGATGCCGCCATCCGTGATTGGGCTGAACGTCAGGATCATCGACGCCGATCTCTCGCACCCAATCAGCGAGAAACTCGCCGACCTTCTTGGATTGCGGATTTTCGTCCGACCCTCCCCTACGCCGCAAGGGATCAAAAAAGAGGTAGCCCGTCGCTTTGCGTGCGACCGCCGGAAATCCCTGTTCAACGAGATGTGGATGCAGGGCCACCGTCCGCGCTACTGACGTCTTGATCGGTCCCGCCTCCGGCGTGATGTGTATCGTCCAGATGCCATCAACTTGCGCCACGTCCTGAGCGCGCAATTGAGTGATCTCGTTCACGCGCGCCCCTGTGTAGGCACAAATCCACGGCACCCAACGTCGTGCCAATGCGCGTTCCGGGGACAGCCGGGGCGGCGGCGGCGTGAGCGTCGCCTTCAAAATCTGGTTGGCTTCCTCGTCGGTCAAACCTGGCCCGCGCTTGCGAACCTTCTTCGCCCCGCGCACGCGGGTGGTCTCGGCAGGATTGTTAGGTAGCTTGCGGTTCTCGACGGCCCAACGGAGTGTGGTTTTCAAAGCCGAGAGATACGTTTCCCCAACGGTCTTGGCGCTCAACCCGGAACCGTCTTTGCCTGCCTTGTGAAGCAGGTGGTCCTTCCATGCCACGACGTTCTCCGGCGTCACCTTGGCGGCGTCATCATGCCCGACGAACGCCTTGAAGGCTGATAGCTGACGCCGCCACGCCTTGATCGTGGCCGCAGCGGGCTTCCGCTCTTTGGCATAGCCATCGAACAGCCCCATCATAGACACCGGGGTCCGAGCCATTCGTTCGCGTTGGCGCTCAGCATCTAACCGATATTGCTCGGGCGAGAAAGTGTCATCCAACACGCGGACGGGATCGCCATTGGCTTCCTGCGCGAACCGACGCGCAGCCTCCATCTGACCGCGACCAACGAGTTTCGTCAGTCGACGGTGCAACGAGGTGCTAGGGGCGATCTGCCAACCGAAACGCTCTATCAGCGCCTCGACGATCCAATCGGTCATCATGGCGCTTTCACTGCCGATCCTCATTCCGGCGGCGGCGTCTCCCGATAGGGCATCATAATCCTGCATAAGGTCGACCGCCCGATCTTCATCGGTGATCGTATTCACCTCATCGATCAGACGACCGACACGCTCCGCGAACCACAGACGCACGCCTTCTTCGGCTTCTTCCGCTGTCGGCTCTCGCTTGATGGTATCAAGAACCACGGCTGACGATCTGGTGCCGGTCGCCTCGGCCAGCAGGCGGTCAAACTTTTCCAGTTGGCGGGCGAGCAAGTGCCGAGCCTCGGAAATGCTGCCTGTCCCCAAGGACGTCAGAACCTCGGTTTTCCCAAAGGCGGCACGAGCACGCTTGGGCACGCCCCGCCGAAAGACAAGATACTCCCCACGCCGATACAGGTAACGATGCCCCTTCACCCGCTTCAAGGATTTCTCCCCTTTTTGTAGCAGATTTTGTAGCAAGCATCGCTGCAGAAAGCCCGGTTTTCAAGGATTTTAAGGCTTATCAGCAGCTTGTCAGGTAAATGGCGGAGAGGGAGGGATTCGAACCCTCGGTACCCGTAAAGGCACGCCGCATTTCGAGTGCGGTACAATCGACCACTCTGCCACCTCTCCGCAGAGGTTTCTCGCTCCATGCCGCAGGTCAGCGCGGCACGGTGGTCAGCGAGGGGGGCCGGTTAGCCCAAGGTTTCGGGACTTGCAAGCGCCTCCTTGCTGCAATCGCCCCGACACCCTAAATATTTCGCATGAAGGCCATGACCGCCAAGCCCCTCGACCTCGGCACGCCGCTGCCGCCGGTCGCCCATGCCCGTTTCTCGATCGGCGACGTCGTGCGCCATCGGATGTTCGATTTCCGCGGTGTGATCTTCGACATCGATCCGGTCTTCGCGAACAGCGACGAATGGTATGAATCGATCCCGATGGAAGCCCGCCCGCGCAAGGACCAGCCCTTCTATCACCTGCTCGCCGAAAATGCCGAGGCGTCGTACGTCGCCTATGTCAGCCAGCAGAACCTGATCGTCGACGACAGCGAGGAGCCGGTCGACCATCCGGCGATCACCGGGCTGTTCGACGATTATGCCGGCGGCCGCTATCGCCTGCGCCGCGAACATCGCCATTAAGGCGGGCGGGGTTCTCCCCCGCCCGGCCCGGCATCAGAACTTCACGCCGGCGCGCGCATAGAGATAGCGCCCGTTGAACCCGAACGGCGAGAAGCTGCTGTAGGGGATGAAATAGTTGTTGATCGCCGCCGCGCCGAGGATCGGGTTGCGCGTCGGATACACGTCGAACAGGTTGTTCGCGCCGATCGCCAGCTCGAACTGGCCCGGCGTCGCCCGCAGTTCGAGGTCGGTCAGCCACTTGGGCGTCAGCACGACATCGGTCGCCACCGCCCCGCCCGGGGACAGCGTGTTGCCGTACCGGTTGGTGCGCGCGGTCAGCCCGAAGATGCCCTGCGACCAGTCGGCGCCGAGGTTGATCTTCGAACGCGGCTGGCCCTGCGTCAGCCGCAGCGATTCCTGCCGCCCGAACAGCGTGACGCCGGGGATCGCCGACAGCGTCGAACGGTCGGTGATGTCGGTCTGGTTGTAGTTGTAGCCGGCGGTCAGCGTCACGCTGCCGATGCCGAGATCGGGCACGCGATAGGTGCCGACCACTTCCACACCCTGCGTCCGGGTATCGATGCCGTTGATGAAGAACCGCGCCGAGGTGATGTCCTGAATCCCCGCGCCGCGCAGCACCGCGACGACCGCCGCGCCCTGAAGATTTTCCGACAGGATGACGCGGTCGTTGATCTTGATGTTGTAATAGTCGGCGGTCAGCGTCAGCCCGCGCAGCGGAGTCAGCGTCAGGCCGCCACCGATGTTGAGCGACTTTTCCGCCTCCAACTGCCGCGAACCCAGCGCGCGCGCCACCGGATCGCCGACGCGGAACGTGCCGATCTCGACAAGGGTGCCGCCGATGTTCTGCGTCGCGAACGACGAGAAGAACTGCTGCGCAAGGCTTGGCGCGCGGAAGCCGGTGGAGATCGATCCGCGCGCCGCGATCCATGGCGTCGGGGCGAAACGGGCGGCGACCTTGCCGTTCACCGTGTTGCCGAAATCGCTAAAGTGTTCGAACCGGCCGGCGGCGACGACGTTGAACGCATCGCTGAACTTGCCGTCCAGCTCGACATAGCCGGCGATGCTGTCACGCGATGCATCGACCGCGCTGTTCGGCGAGAAGCCGGGGAAGCCCTGCGATCCGGCGGCCGCGCCGTTGCTGAACGCGAACGGGCCGGCGGCGTAGCTTTGCAGTTCGCCGGCGAGGATCTTGTAGTTCTCGTTGCGATATTCGCCGCCCAGCGCCAGCGACAGGTCGGACAGGAAGCCCACCGACAGATCGCGTTGCAGATCGAGGTTCACCGTCTGCTGGCCGAAGCGCGTGCCGCCCGCCTTGAACGCGCGCTGCGATTGCGGACCATAGGAGGCGTTGAAGCTGTTCTCGATGCGGAAGTCGAAGGCGTTGGTGCCATAGACATAGGACAGGTCATAGGCGAAGCCGCCCAGATCGCCCTTCACGCCGACCGCCGCCGCGAAATCCTCCATCTGGCTGGTGATGAGCGGCAGGAAGCCATCGGCGTAGAACGGCGTGCAGACCGTGCCGGTGAAGGTGCAGTTACGCAGATCCTGGATATTGCTGTTGGTATCTCGGCCCGAGGCACGACGATAGAAAGCGGCGCTTTCGCCGTCGCGGATGCCATAGCTGCCGAATACGTAGAGTTCGGACGTGCTGCCGAGATCGACACCGCCGTTCAGGAAGAAGTTGAAATCGGTGGTCTTGGCGTCGCCGTAGCGGTGGTTGACCCGGTCATAGGTGAATTCGCGCGAATCGACCGTGCCGTTCGCCTGCAGCGGATAGTTGCGGCGCGGGTCGAAACCGGCGCGGTTGGTCGGCTCGCGATCACGATATTCGCCGGTCAGGTTCAGATAGCCCGATTCGCCGACCGGCAGACCCATGTTGGCGGCGAAGGTAACGGTGCGGCCGTCGCGCACGTCGCGGTCGTCGCCGGTTTCGTTCAGGACATAGGTGCCATCGGCGCGCACCTGCGGCTGGCCGTTCGTCTGGGTGGCGATGCCCGATACCTGACCGACGCCGTCCATCGTCGTGACGTATTTGCCATAGGTCATCGTCGCCCGGCCGCCCTCGCGGCGCTTGAGCTGCACGTTGATGACACCGGCGATCGCGTCCGAACCATATTGCGACGAGGCACCGTCGCGCAGCACGTCGATCCGTTCGATCGCGAGGCTGGGGATGGTGTTCAGATCGACCGCCGACGAGCCGCGCCCGACCGATCCGTTGGCGTTGAGCAGCGACGTCGAATGGCGTCGCTTGCCGTTGACCAGCACCAGCGTCTGATCGGGCGACAAGCCGCGCAGCGTCGCGGGACGGACCACGTCGGTGCCGTCGGTGATCGACGGCTGCGGGAAGTTGAACGAGGGGACGAGCTGGTTCAGCAGCTTGTTCGTCTCGGTATAGCCGGCGTTGACCAGGGCATCGCCGGTGATGACGTCGACCGGGACCGGGCTTTCGGCGACGGTGCGGCCCTGCGCGCGCGTGCCGACGACGACGATCTCCTCGCCGGCCGGTACGTCATCGGCGGGCGGCGGCGTCGCGATCTGCGCATTGGCCGGAATGGCGACGAGTGCGCTCGTCAGCACCAGCGCGTTGAAAAGGGTGTTACGCATCAAAATCTCCCCCGAACGATGTTTCCCGCATCGTCGTTGCGCCCTGAGCGTCCGGCACCCGCTTTTACAATACAAGCCGCTCGATAGAGGCGTCATGCGAATGTCACAGCGCTGTTGCCGCGCTGCAACAACGCTTTCCTACACCCGAATCGGTGTTCGGCATTGACAGCCGGGAACGCTTTACGTAGGTCCAGCGCTACTTGCCGCGTGGGGTATCTCCACGCGGACATATTGCATTTGGGAAAGAAGCAAGGGCCATGTTCGCAATCGTGCGCACGGGCGGCAAGCAGTATCGCGTTGCCGCAGGAGACAAGATCGTCGTCGAAAAGCTCGATGGCGAAGCTGGCAGCAGCGTGACGCTCGGCGACGTGCTTCTTGCCGGTGACGGTGCCGACCTGAAGTCGGTCGACGGACTGACCGTATCGGCCGAAATCGTCGCACAGGCGAAGGGCGAGAAGGTCATCGTCTTCAAGAAGCGCCGCCGTCACAACTACCGTCGCAAGAACGGTCATCGCCAGCAGCACACCATCCTGAAGATCACCGCGATCGGCGACCAGCGCGCCGACGACAGCGCCGCCGCATAAGCGCCTGAGCGAATACAAGGAGTTTGAACCATGGCACATAAAAAAGCAGGCGGTTCGTCGCGCAACGGTCGTGATTCGGCCGGCCGTCGCCTTGGCGTGAAGAAGTTCGGTGGCCAGGAAGTGGTCGCGGGCAACATCATCGTGCGCCAGCGTGGCACGAAGTTCTATCCGGGCGTGAACGTCGGCATGGGTAAGGACCATACGCTGTTCGCGCTGGTCGATGGCCGCGTGGCGTTCAAGGAAGGCAAGCTCGGCCGCAAGTTTGCGTATGTCGAGATGCAGGCGCAGGCCGCAGAATAACGGGCTACTATCCGGGTAGCCCACCAGGGTGACCCGGGTTCCGGCAACGGAACCAGCCAACAAGAGGGAGGCGGGTCATCCCGGCTCCCTTTTTCTTTGCTCTCTCCGGTCCCACCGCGCCGCACAATCTGTGCCGCGCTTCAGGAGAGAGCCCGTGTTCGCCCGTACCGAACGGTTGACCCTGCGCCCCGGCTGGCCCGAGGACGCCCCTGCCCTGGCCAGCGCGATCGGCCATGAAGCGGTCGTACGCAATCTGTCGCGCGCGCCATGGCCCTATACGCTGGCCGATGCGCAGGCCGCGATCGCCAACGGCTATGCCACGTCCGGTCCGCATTTCCTGATCTTCGCGCACAATGGCGGCAAATGCGCGCTGATCGGATCGATCGGGATCGGCCCGTTCGGGGATATATCGCACAATCTCGGCTACTGGATCACGCCCAGCGCCTGGCGGCGGGGCTATGCGACCGAAGCGGCCCGCGCGGTGCTGCGGCTGGCGGCGGCGCTCGGCGTGGAGCGGGTGGCGGCGGGACATTATGTCGACAATCCGGGGTCGGGCGCGGTGCTGCGGCGGTTAGGATTTGCCGCCACCGGCGAAACGCTGTCGACCTATAGCGCCGGGCGCGGCTGCCATGTCGAATCGATCGAATATGTGATCGATCCCCGGCTGGTCGCATGACCGGCGGCGGGAACGAGCGACGGGTACGGGCGGTTGATACGCACGGCACCCCCGCCGTCCCGCGAAAGGCAACCGGCCGATGATCGATCCAGAAACCCCGAACGAACCCAAGGACATGGAAGAGGCGCAGGAAGAAGCCGCCGAGGAACGCGAGGAAGAGGGCGGCTATCAATAAGCCAGACCGGGGCGGCCATGACCGCCGCCCCGCACTATCCCTCGATCAGATCGAGATAGGCGACGACGTCGCTGCTCGTCTGAAGATACAAGCCGCCCTGAACCGCCTCCGGCTCATTGGCCGCCGCTGCCAGCGCCTCCGACAATGTCCCGTACAGGATGGTCGTCGCCACCCCGCCCTCGTCGTCGAGATGATAGAGCCGGACCGCCGCGTCTTCCGATACCGTTCGCATCGCTTCTCCCTGCGCCGATGCCGCCGACAGGGCAAGCGTCAGGCAGGCGCCAGCCGTGCCGCCGCGAACTCGCTGTCGACCAGCCCGATCAGCGCGCGATCGTCGAGGTTCCATGGGTGGAAGCCCGGCAGGAAGAATGCCGCCCATGCGCCCAGAACCCGCCGCGCCATGCCCGGCCGGCCGAACGCATAGCCGAACAGCCGCCACTTTACCCCGGCACCGGTCAATCCATCCTGCGCCAGCAGGTCGAGCATGCCGGCGGTGCGTCCACGAAAGAATTTGACGGTCACGATCAGCATCACCAGCGCCTTGATCCGCCAGCGCCGGAACCGGCTCCAGTCACGAGTAGCATGGACCCAGGTGTCGTAGGCGACGCCCTTGTGCTCGATCTCCTCGATCGCGTGCCAGCGCCAGAGGTCGGCCACCTGCTGCTCGCCGCCCGCCAGATGGCGGGGATCGGCGACCAGTTCGTGCGCGAGGATCGCGGTGAAATGTTCGAGCGCCATCGTCGCCGCCAGATTGGCGATCGGCGGCTTGCCTCGAGTGATCGACAGTTCATGGTCGACTCGCGCGTCCAGCCGCGACGTGTCATAGCCATGATCCGTGACCTGCCGGTTGAACGCCATATGCTCGCGCGTATGGATCGCCTCCTGCCGGACGAACGCGCGGATTTCTTGCGCCAGCCGCGGGGGCACCTGATCCTGATACGCCCGCACGCTGTCGATGAAATAGCCCTCGCCCTTGGGAAACGTGACCGACAGCGCGTTGTAGAAGGCGGTGGCGTACGCGTCGCCGTTCAGCCACCAGCGTCCGGGCGCACGGTCCCGCCCGAAGCGGACGTCGCGCGGGGTGATGGTCAGATCGTCGGGAGTCTTTGCTTTCGCCACGGTTCTGCTCCAACTAACCGATGCGAAATGTGATCTACTTACAGTGATGTCAATAGCTCGCCGTCGCCTGTCCCCCGAAGCGTCGCGCGATGCCGCGCTCGATGCCGCGCGCGATCTGCTGATCGAAGCCGGGCCGCAGGCGGTGACGCTGAAGGCGGTCGGACTTCGGATCGGGCGGACGCACGCCAATCTGCTCCACCATTTCGGGTCGGCATCGGGACTGCAAAAGGCGCTGGCCGAGCGGATGGCGACGACGATCACCGCATCGATCGGCGCGGCGGTGCTGCGCGCGCACGAAGGCGATCACGATCCGCGCGAGGTCGTCGACCTGACGTTCGATGCGTTCGATCGCGAAGGCGCCGGCGCACTGGCGAGCTGGATGATCCTGTCGGGCAACGACGATGCGCTCGACCCGATCCTCGATGCGATTCACGCGCTGGTCGACCGGCTGGGCAGCGAACAGGCGCTTAGCGAACTGCCGTTGGCGGAGGAGACGCTGCAACTGGTGCTGATGGCACTGGGCGATGCGCTGCTCGGCGGGGCGATGGCGAAGGCGCTCCGCCTGCCGCGAGAAAAGGCGCGCGACCTGGCGACCCGCGCATTGTTGCGCACGCGCGGCGACCTGCCGTGCTGATCCGGCCGGCGATACCCGATGACGCATCGGCCATCGCTGACATCCTGATGCCGATCGTCCGCGCCGGGGAAAGCTATGCGCTCGACCGCGACCTGCCGGTCGATGCCGCGCTCGCCTTCTGGCACGCGCCGGGCAACGCGGTGTTCGTCGCCGATGTCGATGGCCGGGTCCTCGGCAGCTATTTCTGCCGGGCGAACAAGGACGGCGGCGGACGGCATGTCGCAAACTGCGGCTATGCGACGCATGGCGCGGCGACCGGACGCGGCATCGCCCGCGCGATGGCACTGCATTCGTTCGATCACGCCCGCGCCGCCGGCTTCCGCGCGATGCAGTATAATTTCGTGATCGCTACCAACGTCCGCGCGATCGGGCTGTGGTTGTCGCTGGGGTTCGAACAGGTCGGGCGCTTGCCCGGCGCGTTCGACCATCCGGCGCTGGGCGAGGTCGACGCGCTGGTGCTGCACCGGTGGCTCTGACACTCAAGGAACACCCTTCCCCCATCGCGCGACTCCGACTAAGCGGATGCCATGCATTTTCTCGACCAAGCCAAGATCTTCGTCCGTTCGGGCGTGGGTGGCCCCGGCGCCGTCAGTTTCCGGCGCGAAAAGTTCATGGAGTATGGCGGCCCCGACGGCGGTAACGGCGGCAAGGGCGGCGACGTCATTTTCGAAGCGGTCGCCGGCCTCAACACGCTGATCGATTTTCGCTACACCCAGCATTTCCGCGCGCCGCGTGGTTCGGGCGGTTCGGGATCGAACCGCACCGGAGGCGGCGGTCGCGATCTCGTCATCCGCGTGCCGGTGGGCACGCAGATATTGTCGGAGGACAAGGAAACCGTCCTCGCCGATTTCACCCATACCGGCCAGCGCGAGATATTCCTGCGCGGCGGGGACGGCGGACGCGGCAATGCCAGTTACAAGACGTCGACCAATCGAGCCCCGCGCCAGCACGGCACCGGCTGGCCGGGCGACGAGGCGTGGGTATGGCTGCGGCTCAAGCTGCTCGCCGACGCCGGGCTGGTCGGGCTGCCCAATGCCGGCAAGTCCACCTTCATCAACGCCGTGACCAACGCGAATGCCAAGGTCGGGGCCTATGCCTTCACCACCACCCGCCCGCAGTTGGGCGTGGTGAGCCACCGCGATCGCGAATTCGTGGTCGCCGACATTCCGGGATTGATCGAGGGCGCAGCGGAAGGCGCCGGGATCGGCGACCGCTTCCTCGGCCATATCGAACGGTGCCGGGTGCTGCTCCACCTGATCGACAGCCATGTTGACGATCCGGTCGCCGCCTATCGCATCGTCCGGCAGGAACTGGAGAATTACGGCGCCGATCTCGCCGAGAAGCCCGAGGTGATCGCGCTCAACAAGGCCGATCTGCTCGACGAGGAACTGACTGCCGCGCTGATCGCCGAACTGGAGGCGGAGAGCGGCGCGACGGTACTCCCGCTGTCGGGCGCGACCGGGCAGGGGCTGGAGGCGGTGCTCGACCGGCTGCTCGCCGCGATCGGCCCGTCCGAGATGCACGCCGGGGAAGCCGACGGGGAGCCGGGCGAATGGTCGCCGGTCTAGCCGACGCCCCCCGCCCCGACGCCGACCTGTTCGGCCCGCGCCTGGTCGTCAAGGTCGGTTCGTCGTTGCTCGTCACGGCCGACGGCACGGTCCGGCGCGACTGGCTCGCCGGACTGGTCGCCGACATCGCCGCACGGGTGAAGGCGGGGCAGCAGGTCGTCGTCGTCTCGTCGGGGGCGATCGCGCTTGGTGCGCGGCGGCTCGGGCTGCCCAGGGGCGGCCGGGCGAGCCTAGAGGATGCGCAGGCCGCCGCCGCGACCGGACAGATCGCGCTGTCGAGCGTCTGGGCCGAATTGCTCGGCAATCATGGCCTCACCGCCGCGCAACTGCTCGTCACGCTCGACGATCTGGAGGACCGCCGCCGCTATCTGAACGTCGCCGCGACGCTCGGCCGGCTGCTCAAGCTGGGCGTCGTGCCGGTGGTGAACGAGAACGACAGCGTCGCTACGGAAGAAATCCGCTTCGGCGACAACGACCGGCTCGCCGCACGGGTCGGCGCGGCGGCGCGCGCCAACGGCGTCATCCTACTGTCGGACATCGACGGGCTGTACGACAGCAATCCGCACGCCAACCCCGATGCGCGCCTCATTCCCCATGTCGAGACGATCGACGCGACGATCCTCGGCATGGCCGACAGCCGATCGTCGTCGGGCATGGGATCGGGCGGCATGGTGTCGAAGGTGGAGGCGGCGCGTATCGCCACCGCCGCCGGCGCGACGCTCGCCATCGCCAGCGGGAGGATCGACCATCCGCTCGCCCGCTTCGCCGCGACCGGCCATGGCACGGTGTTCGCCGCCCCACGCCATGCCCCGGCGCGCAAGGCATGGCTGTCGGGCGGGCTGACCGATCGCGGGGCGATCCGCGTCGATGCCGGCGCGGTCGCGGCACTCGCCTCGGGGCGCAGCCTGCTCCCCGCCGGGGCGGTATCGGTCGAGGGCGATTTCGCACGCGGCGATCTGATCCGCATCGTCGCCACCGATGGTCGCACCGTGGCGCGCGGCCTCGCCGAATATGACGCGGTCGACGCCGCGCGGATCGTCGGGCGGCGCAGCGACGAACTGGGCGACCTGCTCGGGTACGCGCCGCGTTCGGCGCTGGTCCACCGCAATCATATGGCGTTGCTGTGAAGACAATGGCGCTGACCGGCGGCACCGGTTTCGTTGGCCGCCGCTTGATCGCGCTGGGTGCCAGTGCCGGCTGGCACATCCGCGCGCTTACCCGCCGGGCGCAACCGGCCGAGCCGAACGTAAGCTGGGTACGCGGCGCGCTCGACCGGCCGGAGAGCCTGAACGAACTGGTCGGCGGGGCACATGTCGTCCTGCACCTCGCCGGCGTGGTGAGTGCGCCGGACGCGGCGGGGTTCACCGCCGGCAACGTGACCGGCACGCAGGCGATGGTCGATGCCGCGCTGGCCGCCGGGGTCGGCCGGTTCGTCCATGTCTCCTCGCTCTCCGCCCGCGAGCCGCAGCTATCGGCCTATGGCGCCTCCAAACGCGCCGGTGAAGCGGTGGTCGAGGCGAGCGATCTCGACTGGACGATCGTCCGCCCGAGCGGGGTGTATGGTCCAGGCGATACCGAATTGCGCGACATGTTCCGCATGGCGAAGATCGGGCTCGCGCTCCTGCCGCCGCCCGGCCGGCTCGCGCTGGTCGCGGTTGATGATCTGGCGCGGTTGCTGCTCGCCCTCGCCGATCGGCCCGGTGCGCACGATCTGTACGAGGTCGACGATGGCAACCCGCTGACCCATGCCGAACTGGCCCGGCTGATCGGGCGGGCGGTCGGGCAGCGCGTGCTGCCGTTGCACCTGCCCGAACGGCTGCTGCGATTGGGTGCGCGCCTCGATCGCAGGTTTCGCGGCAGCGGGGCCAAGCTGACCCCCGACCGCGCCCGCTATCTCGCCCATCCCGACTGGACCGCCGACCCGGCACGCCGTCCGCCCACCGAGCTGTGGGAACCGCGCATCGCCACGCCACGCGGCCTTAGCGATACGGCGGCATGGTATCGTGCGCATGGTCTGCTATAGGCCCGCGCAACCACGCATATTGGAAAGACCCGCATGAGCGACCGTGCCGCCACCCTCGCCACCATCACCGGCCTGATCGACCCCTTCAACAAGAAGGGCGTGGCGCTCACCGACGCGACGACCTTTGCCGGCGATCTCGAATGGGACAGCCTGACCGTCATGGATTTCGTGGCGGCGGTCGAGGATGAATTCGACATCGTCATCACCATGAACATGCAGGCCGAGATCGAGACGGTCGGCCAGTTGGCCGATGCCGTCGAGAAGCTGAAGACCGCCTGAAGACATAAGGCCCCGATCATGACCGAAGCCGCCGCCACCCCGCACGCCCTGCCCGCCGACCCGACGCCGGTCGCGCCCGAACGTGACCTGTTCAGCAAGTTCGACGCGCTGATCGCCGAACGCGAGGCGCTGCTGGCGACCGGCGTGCGCGATCCCTTCGCGATCGTGATGGACGAGGTGAAGTCACCGACCCAGGCGGTGATCCGCGGCAAGGACACGATCCTGCTCGGCACCTACAACTACATGGGCATGACCTTCGACCCGGACGTGATCGCGGCGGGCAAGAAGGCGTTCGACGAGTTCGGATCGGGCACCACCGGCAGCCGGGTGCTGAACGGCACGTATGATCCGCACAAGGATTGCGAAGCGGCGCTGCGCGAATTCTACGGCACGACCCACGCCATGGTGTTCTCGACCGGCTATCAGGCGAACCTCGGCATCATTTCGACGTTGGTCGGCAAGGGCGAATATATCATCCTCGACGCCGACAGCCATGCCTCGATCTACGACGGCTGCGCGCTCGGCAATGCCGAGGTCGTGCGCTTCCGCCACAATTCGGTCGAGGATCTCGACAAGCGGCTCGGCCGGCTGCCGAAAGAGCCGGGCAAGCTGGTGGTGCTCGAAGGCGTCTATTCGATGCTCGGCGACATCGCACCGCTGCCCGAAATGGTCGCGGTGGCGAAGAAGCACGGCTGCATGGTGCTGGTCGACGAGGCACACGGCATGGGCTTCTTCGGTCCCAACGGCCGCGGCGTGTATGAGGAACAGGGCGTCGAGGCGGATGTCGATTTCGTCGTCGGCACCTTCTCCAAATCGGTCGGTACGGTCGGCGGCTTCTGCGTCTCCAACCATCCGAAGTTCGACGTGATGCGGCTGGTGTGCCGGCCCTATGTCTTCACCGCGTCGCTGCCGCCGTCGGTGGTCGCTACCGCCGCGACCTCGATCCGCAAGCTGATGCACGCCGGCGACAAGCGCGCGCATCTGTGGCGCAATTCGAAACGGTTGCACGGCGGGCTGAAGGATCTGGGGCTAAAGCTCGGCACCGACACGCCACAATCGGCGATCATCGCCGTGATCCTCGAGGATCAGGCCCAAGCGGTGGCGATGTGGCAGGCACTGCTTGACGGCGGCCTGTACGTCAACATGGCGCGTCCGCCCGCCACCCCGGCCGGCACCTTCCTGCTGCGCTGCTCGCTGTGCGCCGAACACAGCGCCGAACAGGTCGAGACGATCATCGGCATGTTCGAGGCGGCCGGCAAGGCGGTCGGCGCGATCTGATCCGATCTGCTCCCCTCCCTTGTCGGGGAGGGGAGCAGTAGCACCCTCGCAACGGGACTAGCTTCGCCCGCAACCTCCGCTATAGCCGTGCCCATGCCATCGATCGATCGCTACATGGCCCGGCTGATCGCGGTGCCGCTGTTCTCGACCCTGCTCATTTCGGCGATGCTGCTCGTGCTCGACCGGATGCTGCGGTTGTTCGACTTCGTCGCGGCCGAAGGCGGGCCGGTCAGCGTCGTGTGGCGCATGCTGGCCAATCTGCTGCCTGAATATCTTGGCCTCGGCATCCCGATCGGGCTGATGCTCGGCATCCTGCTCGCCTTTCGCAAGCTCGCCACCTCGTCCGAGCTCGACGTGATGCTCGGCGTTGGCATGAGCTATTGGCGGCTGCTGCGCGTGCCATTTTATTATGCGACGGTGCTGGCGGCAGCGAACCTTGCGATCGTCGGCTTCGTCCAGCCGCTCGCGCGCTATAATTACGAGGCGCTGCGCTTCGAACTGCGCTCGGGCGCGCTCGGCGCGTCGATCAAGGTCGGCGAATTCACCAAGCTGGGCGACCGGATGACGCTGCGCATCGAGGAAAGCCGTGGGTCGGGTGCCGACCTGCGCGGCATCTTCGTACAGGCCAGCCAGCGCGACGGCCAGTGGCTGGGCGTGACCGCCGAGCGCGGCCAGTTCCTGCGCACCGACGATCCCAACACGATCATCTTTCGCCTGACCAATGGCACGCTAATCCACAACGCGCCCGATTTCCGCGTGCCGCGCACGCTGACCTTCACCGCGCACGACCTGCCGATCGATCTGCCCAAGTTCGGCAACTTCCGCCCGCGCGGCGGCCGCGACCTCGAACAGACGCTGCCGCAGCTCGCCGTGGCCGGCCATGATCCCAAGGTCAGCGAGGAGGATCGCGACGCGGCGCGCGCCAATTTCCACTTCCGGCTGGCGGAGGTGGCGACGATGTTCCTGTTGCCGCTGCTGGCGCTGGCGCTCGGCGTGCCGGCCAAGCGATCATCCTCGGCGCTCGGCGTGTTCCTGTCGATCGTGCTGCTCGTGACCTATCACAAGGTCAATGAATATGGCGAAGCGGTCGGCGGCCTCGGCCGGATCGATCCGATCATCGCGCTGTGGGGGCCGTTCCTGCTGTTCGCCGCGCTGGTGTTCCGGCTCTATTATGTCGTCGCCTATGTCCCCGGCGGCCAGCCGATCGGCGGGCTGGAACGCGGTGCCGCCAAGCTTGGCAAGCTGATCGGCCGGTATCTGCCGGGCAAGCGCAAGGCGGCGGCGTGATGCGTGCGCTGTTCCCCTCGACCACGATCGCCGTCTATATGGCGCGGCTGTTCCTCGTGCGGACCTTCGCGATCCTGTTCGCGCTGGTGCTGGTGTTGCAGGCGCTCGACCTGCTCAGCGAAAGCGGCAAGATCCTTGCCCAGCCGGGCAATGGACAGGCGGAAATCCTGCGCTACGTGTCGCTGCGCACGCCGCAGATCGTCGCCCGCTTCCTGCCCTTCTCGGTCCTGCTCGGCACGATCCTGACGCTGACGCAGCTCAATCAGAACAGCGAGATCATCAGCCTGAAAGCCGCCGGCCTGTCGGCGCATCAGGTACTCGCCCCGTTGATCCTCGCCAGCTTCGGCGTCGCCGCGCTGTCGTTCGGTTTCAACGAACGGGTCGTGGCGCGCGCCACCGCGACGCTCACCGCATGGGACAATGTCGACTATGGACCGATGCCGGTCGACCGTGGTGATCGCACCAACGTGTGGGTGCGCGACGGTGACAATCTGATCCAGGTCCGGCAGGTGTCGGGTCGGGGCGAGGCCACCCGGCTGCGCGGAATCACCGTCTACACCCGCGAAGGCTCCTCGCTCCGCGCGCTCGTTACGGCCAGCGCCGGGCGGCGCGAGGATGGTGCATGGCGGATCGAAGGAGCGGAGCGCTTCACCGTCGCAAGCGGACTGCGCGAACGGCTGGGCACGCTGCGCATCGCGGGCGGGGTCCGGCCCGACCAGTTCACGCTCCAGAACGTCGATCCCGATGGCCTGTCATTCACCCAGCTATCGGTGGCGATCGACGATCTGACCGAAGCCGGTCGCCCGACCAAGGCGCTGGAAGGCGCGTTGTGGCACAAGCTGTCGGGGCCGTTGTCGGCGGTGCTGATGCCGCTGCTGGCGGCGGTCGCGGCATTCGGCGTGGCACGATCGGGCAAATTGTTCGTCCGCGCGGTCATTGGCATGGCGCTTGGCTTTACCTATTTCGTGGCGGACAATTTCGCGTTGGCGATGGGGAACCTGGGTGCCTATCCGCCGTTTCTGGCGGCTTGGGCGCCGTTCCTGTTGTTCTTCCTGATCGGTGAGGCCGTGCTGATCCGTACCGAGGAATAGACGCGATACCGTCCCACTTTGGCCGCAAAGCGTCGCCAAAGCATCACGATGGGCGTTACATGCCCGGTCAAGGAATCGTTTGAGGAAGTTGTGCCGATGACCGCGATCACCGAGAAGCAGGGCTTCTGGAAGAAGTCGCACCATCTCGACAAGATGACCTTCAAGGAGTTGGTCGTCGCGTTTTTCCAGTATCCGGCGATCATCGCCTATCTGGCGCTGTCGGTCGTCGCGGTCGGCCTGTTCATCTGGTCGCCCGCGCCGCTGGTCCCGACGCTGGCGTCGATCGGCATCGCGATCGTCGCCTATCCGCTGGTGTGGTATGTGCTGCACCGCTGGGTGCTGCATTCCAACTGGATGTTCAAGTTCGCGCCGCTCGCCGCAACGTGGAAGCGCATCCATTACGACCATCATCAGGACCCCAACCATCTGGAGGTCCTGTTCGGTGCGCTCCACACCACGCTGCCGGCGATCGCGATCGCGACCGCACCGGTCGGCTATGCCATCGGCGGGTTCGGCGGGGCGATGGCGGCGCTGGCGACCGGCCTGCTGACGACCTGCTTCTACGAATTCTGCCACTGCATCCAGCATCTGGCCTACAAGCCAAAGAACAAGCTGCTGGTCGCATGGAAGCGCAAGCACATGGCGCATCACTTCCACGACGAACATGGCAATTTCGGCATCACCAACTTCTTCTGGGACAAGATTTTCGGGACCCATTACGAGCGTTCGGAACGGCCGGAGAAGAGCCCGACCGTCTTCAACCTCGGCTATACCGAGGATGTCGCAAAGAAATATCCGAAGGTCGCCGAACTGTCTGGCGGCGTCGCCAAGGGGCACCCGCGTTACCGCGGATGACCGATTTGTCATTTGATGTTTGATACGGGGCGGCGCATTGCCGCCCCGTTGTCGTTTGGGGGGAAGCCATGTCGATCACCGTCCGTCCGGTCCTGTCCGCCGCCGATCGCAAGGCGTTCATCGCCCTGCCCTATCGCCTGTATGCCAATGATCCGCACTGGGTGCCGCCGCTGAAATCGGAAGTCGCCGCGACGATCGATCCGAAGAAGAACGGCTGGTTCAGCCATGCCGAGGGGCAGCTTCATATCGCCGAGCGCGACGGCCGGGTAATCGGCCGGATTTCGGCGCATCTCGACACGCTGGCGCTGACGATGCCCGCCGACAAGGGCTTCGGTCCCGGTGTCGGCTTCTGGGGCATGTTCGAAGCGGAGGATGGCGAGACCGCATCGGCGCTGATCGCGACGGCCGAGGAATGGCTGCGCGGCAAGGGCATGACCAAGACGATCGGGCCGTGCAGCCTGTCGATCTGGGAAGAGCCCGGACTGCTCATCAAGGGACATGACCATAGCCCGACCGTGCTGATGGGCCATCACCTGCCGCAATATCAGGGGTGGATCGAGGCGGCGGGCTATCAGGGCGTCAAGCAGCTCGTCACCTATGAGCTGGACATCACCAAGGACTTCCCGCCGATCGTCCAGCGCATCGTCGCGGCGGGCGAGAAGAACCCGCGCATCCATATCCGCCGGGTCGACAAGTCGAAGTTCGCCGACGAGGCGGCGATCATTCTGCGCATCCTGAACGATGCGTGGTCGGACAACTGGGGCTTCGTACCGCTGACCCAGCCCGAGGTCGACGACGTCGGCAAGAAGCTGAAGCCGCTGGTGTTCGGCGACCTGATCCGTATCGCCGAGCTGGACGGCGAACCCGTCGCCTTCATGATTACCCTGCCCGACATGAACGAGCCGCTCAAACCGATGAAGGGCAATCTGTTGCCGTTCAACTGGGCCAAGCTGCTGCTGTGGCTGCGGGCGCCCAAGGCGCGGACGATGCGCGTGCCGTTGATGGGCGTGGTCAAGAAATTGCAGGCGTCGCGCATGGCGAGCCAGCTCGCCTTCATGATGATCGAATATATCCGCCGCGACGCGGTGGCGAAGTTCGGCGCGTCGCGCGGCGAGATCGGCTGGGTGCTCGACGACAATCAGGGCATGAACGCGATCGCCACGACGATCGACAGCCGCATCAACCGCATCTACCAGATGTACGAACGCCAGCTTTGACGGCGTTTAGCGAATGCGGCGGGCCAGTGCGGGATCGATGCCGTCGCGCAGCCAGCGGGCGTAGCTGCGGCACAGCTTGGTCGGGGTGATCGATCCCGTCCGCGCGTTCTTGAAACAGACGCGGGTCGTCGGGCGGATCGGCGTGCCGTCGGCAAGCTGGATCGTCGTGGTGGCAAGCGTGGCGGCGGCAGGGGTTGCCACCTGTGGCGCAGCGAGGAGCAGCGCCGCGAACAGGGTCGCGATCGGCATGGGTGTGTTCCGTCGATTAAGGGGTTGGTGCCGGGCTTTTCGTCCCGTGCCGGCGGGCGGGGTTCAGCGGATGCGGCGCAGCTTCGTGGGGTTGACGCCTTCGGCCAGCCAGTCGGCATAGCGCCGGCATTCGACGAGCGGGAGGTGCGATGCCGGACGGGGGCTGCGGATGCAGATCTTCGTCCCGGCGGAGAGCGGCGTGCCGTCGCGCATCGCGCCGGTGAGCGGGGCGGTTACCGTCACCGTCGCGGCGGTGGATGGGGCGGCGGTGAGGAACAGCGCCGCGATCAGGGTCGAGAAGGCCATCGGATCGGTCCTTTTTCGGGATCAGCGGCGGCTGGTCTTGAGCATCGCGTCAATATCGACGCCCATCGCCTGCCAGTTGCGGCGGGTTTCACAGCGGAAACGGTTGATCCGGGTGCCGGTCAGGTCGAGCTGGACGCAATAACGAGTCTTCGATGCGGGCAGGATCGACGCTGCGGTCGTGGTGCCGGCAGCGGTGGCGGCGGTCGTCGTGGTCGCGACGGTATCGGGTTCGGCGGCGATCGCGGGGGTCGCGATGGCGAGACCGAGGACGAGCGAAGCGACGAGGCGGATGGTGGTCATGATGCTGTCTCCCTGTGCAGTCCGGTGTTTCACCGGGCTTGCTCATAGCATTGCACCTGCCGTGCCAGTTTTACGATCCTTTATAAATCAATGTCTTACATAATGACTACAGTTGTAGCTGTGGGAAATGCAACCAATTCGCGGCGAATTACGCCATTGGTTGGGATAGCCATACGACCGCCAAAGTTTACAAAGTTTACACTTGCCCGCGTTTTTTTGCGTAGCATTCGCAATAGCGCCCTGCCCGATCAACCATGACGATATGGCGCGGCGCGCGAGTGTAGGACAGCGCCGTCAAGGTCAGAATCGGCGCGAGATACCGCTGTAGCAGCGCAGCGACGGCGCGGCGGCATTGAGGCCGACCACGCCGCCGGCATCGAGGAACAGGTCGTCGGACAATTGCCATGCCACCGACAGCGCAGCACTCGCCTGCCCGCGATGGTCGGCGCGCTGCCATTGCAGTTCCGCCGTCGTCGTCAGCTTCTTGGCCAGCGCGATGTCGAGGCCGAGCACCGCCCCCGGATCGACCTCACCGTTGGTCACGGCGACCTGTGGCGAGAATTGCACGTTGAACGTCTTGCCCAGATCATAGGCGATCGGGGCGATGAGCGCCGCGCTCCAGTGGCCATCGCCGATCGGCGCGCGACCGATCGGTATCGTCAGCGAGGGTTGCAGGCCATAAGACAGGCCGCTGCCGTCGGGATGGTGGAGATTGATCCGGCCCCCGAGCGTCACGTCGCCGCTGCGCGCCGTGCGACGGCCATCATCACGGTCGCGCGCGATGCCGAGCGGGGTCCAGCCGATCTGCGCCTCGACCCGGTCGGTCAGGCCGATCCGCAACAGGCTGTCGCCGAACAACACGGTGTCGCTGTCGTCGTCGCGCTCCCAATCCGACAGCGCGGTTTCGATCGCGACCCGGCCGGGATCGAGCACGCACGCCGACTGGCCGAGGCTCGGCCGGGTCGAGCAATAGTCACGCGCCTGCGCCATACCAGGCAGCAGCAGGGCAGCCAGCGCCGCCACCGAAAAGCGGATCACCGCAGGCGGACCCACGTCGGCGCGTGGTCGCTGGCCCGTTCCCGGCCGCGATGCGCCTTGTCGACCCCAGCATCGACCAGCCGGTCGGCGGCGGTCGGGCTGAGCAGCAGATGATCGATGCGGAAGCCGGCGTCGCGTTGCCACGATCCCGCCTGATAGTCCCAGAAGGTCCACACCCCGCCCTTGGGGAACCGGGTGCGCAGCGCATCGGTCCAGCCCTGCGCCAGCAAGGCGCGGTAGCCGGCACGCGATTCGGGCTGCATCAGCGCGTCGCTGGTCATCGCGCGGACCGAGAACACGTCGTCGTCGTTGGGGATGACGTTATAGTCGCCCGCCAGCACGACCGGATGCTCCTGCGCCAACAGATCGGCGGCGCGGGTGCGCAGGCGGTCGATCCAGCGGAGTTTGTAGTCGAACTTGGGGCCGGGCTGCGGATTGCCGTTGGGCAGGTAGATCGAGGCGACGACCAGACCGTTCACCTCCGCTTCGAGATAGCGGCTGTGCGCATCGTCATCCTCGCCGGCGAGGCCGCGCTGGCGCTCGACCGGATCGACACCCTTCGCCAGCACCGCGACGCCGTTGAAGCCCTTTTGCCCATGCCACAGCGCGCCATAGCCGGCGGCGCGGATTTCGGCTTGCGGGAAGGTTTCGTCGCTCGACTTCAGTTCCTGAAGACACACAATATCGGGCGCTTCCTCGGTCAGATATTCGATCAGCCGGGGCAGTCGCGCCTTGATGCCGTTGACGTTGTAAGTGACGATCTTCACGTCAGACGGCGAAGCTGGTGCCGCAGCCGCAGCCCGAGGCCGCCTGCGGATTGGTGACGCGGAACGCCGCGCCGCCGAGCGATTCGACGAAATCGACCTCGGCCCCGCGCACCAGATCGATGCTGACCGGATCGACCACCAGCCGCACCCCGTCGGTTTCGGCGATCAGGTCGTCGCCATCGGGCGCATCGGCGAGGCCGAAACGGTACTGAAAGCCCGAACAGCCGCCCCCCTCGACCGAGAGGCGTAGGATCGCGGGCTTCGCCTGTTTGGCGGCGATCGCCGCCACGCGCGCGGCGGCGGCGGGCGACAGGGTGACTTCGGGGATGGCGTCCATGGGAGGGAGATAAGCGCCGGGACGGCCGGGGGCAACTGCGGCTTGCGACAAGCTTTGGCGACCCAACGGTTTGCTAAACCGGTAACGTCATTCCCGCGCAGGCGGGAGTCCATAGACGTTGCCGCAAAAAATCTGGCCGAACCGTCAGCGTGGATCAGGACCGATATACATTAGGTCGGACAGCGTTGCTTGGTACCTCCCCTCCCTGACAAGGGAGGGGCCGGGGGTGGGTAGGCTCGAGAGGGAATGCAAGCGCTCCACAACGAGCCTACCCACCCCCAACCCCTCCCTTGTCAGGGAGGGGAGCAAGAAAGCGCTTCGCTGAATATCGAACCGTCAGTTCGCCGGGCCGCCCATCCCCAGCCGCTGACGCTGGGCGCGGTCGGCGGCCATCGCCAGTTCGCCGGCCTGCAGATAGGGGGCGGGGTTCACCGCCGAGCCGTCGATGCGGACTTCGTAATGGAGGTGGCTGCCGGTCGAGCGGCCGGTCGAGCCCATCAGGCCGATCAACTGGCCGCGCTTCACCCGGGCATGGTCGGACACGAGGATCTTGGAGAGATGGCCGTAGCGGGTGGCAATGCCCTTGCCGTGGTTCACTTCGATGAGGTTGCCATAGCCGCCGGCGCGTTCGGCGCGGGCGACGATACCGTCGGCGGTGGCATAGACCGGGGTGCCGATCGGGCCGGGGATGTCGACCCCGGCGTGCATCGCAGCGGTGCCGCGGAACGGGTCGGAGCGGACGCCGAAGTTGCTGGTGAACGCCATGTGTGCCACCGGCTGGAACGAGGGGATCGAGATCGCCGCCTGTTCGATGCCGTCGAGCTTCTTCCAGCTCAGGAACAGCGCGCGGAACTGGGCGTCGGCGGCGGCATCGGCGGTCGGCGCATTGGCGGTGGCCGCCGCGGCCGTCGCGGCATCGACAGGTTCATAGGGACCGCCCATCGCCGGGGCGACGCGGCGCGGATTGAGGCCGAGGCGCTTCATCGAACGCGCGGTATCGGCATAGCGGGCGTCGGCCATCGCCTTCGCCTGTGCCGCCATCGTCGCCTGACGGCGGGCGACGCGATCGAACGGGCGGGTGACGATCGGCGCGGCATCGACCGACGGCTGGGCAAGCGCGGCGAGGACGAGCTGGTCGGCGTCGTCCGATCCGGTGAGCACGGCCGCGAGCGCCTGCTGGCGGCGATCGATCCGGGCGGCATGGGCGCGGGCATCGGCGCGCAGGCGGACGACGTCGGCGCGCATCGCCTTCACCTGCTGCTGCATCGCGGCGACGCGGGTTTCGGCACTGGGGCCATCGACCAGCCCGGCGGCGGCGGCGGTGCCGAGCGCGGCATGGCCCATGCCATAGCCCGAGAAAGCGACGGTGATGGCGGCGAAACCGGCGGCGAGTGCCTGTGCCCGGCCGGGGATCGACAGGCGGCGCAGGCGGCGGCCGTCGTGCAACAGAAAGTCGCGGGTACGGAAGAAATCACGGAACCGGCTGACGATCGCGGTGTTCGTGTTCGATACAGACGTATTCGGCATTATGGTTTCGCGACCCAGCGTTGCGATCGTGCCGGTAGCCCGACACGTTCGGTGAACCCTTGTCTCGACAGCAGCCCCTCCGCGCCTCGACGGAACGAGGGAATGACCGACTCTGTGCCCTTTATGCAACGGGGCAAGGGGTTCGCGCGCGGCCAACCGCCGCCATCGCGCGGCGAAGCGTTAACGATGCGATGCTTGGGCGGGTCATCCGCATCACGACGCGGTTGGTAGCGGTATCGCAATCGATTCGGATCAACCCGCGTGGCGCACCGCAGCGAGCACGGCGGCGGCGTGGCCGGGGACCTTTACCTTGCGCCAGACATGGGTGAGGCGACCATCGGCGGCGACCGCGAAGGTCGCGCGTTCGATACCCATATAGGTGCGACCGTACATCTGCTTTTCGCCCCATGTGCCAAAGGCTTCGCAAACCGATCCGTCCTCGTCCGACGCCAGCGGGACGGTGAGATCATGTTTGGCGGCGAAGCGCGCAAGCTTGGCCGGGGTATCGCGCGAGACGCCGAGGACCCCGAAACCGGCGGCGGCGAACTCGCCCTCAGCCACGGAAAAGTCCTGCGCTTCGCGGGTGCAACCGGTCGTATCCGCCTTGGGATAGAAATAGACGATGAGACCGCTACCGATCCGGTCGTGGAGGGCAAAGGGCGTGCCGTCGCTGCCGGTCAGGCGGACCGAAGGTGCCATGTCGCCGATGTTCATTGTCCGTCGCTCCCCTGTCGTACCGCGGCCCATGCGGCGGACACCGCCTGCCGCGTGGCGTCGAGCGTGGCAAGGCTTGCCGCCCAGTCGGGCTCGCCGAGCGCCGCCGCGAGGATCGGGCGGGTGGCGGGCGCGGGCGGCTGCGCGTCGGGCGCGACGAGGCGCATCGCGACGATCAGTCGGGTGAGGAAGTCGTGCGCCTGCCGCATCGTGTGCGGTAGCAGCCCGGCGGCGACCAGCGCGTCGATCGCCGCGCCCAGATCGGGGGTCAGGCCGATGTGGTGGCGCAGTTGCAGGACGTGGACCGTGAATTCGAGGTCGACGAGCCCCCCCTCCCCGAGCTTCGCATCGAGCGGGCCGGCGGGCGGCTTGTGGCGGGCCATCTCCTCGCGCATCGCCGCCGCGTCGGCGGTCACGTCGCGCAGCGGACGGTCGCCGCGCAGCACCCGGTCGATGATCGCCGCCGCCTGCCCCCGCGCCGCCGCCGATCCGGCGATCGGCCGGGCGCGGGCGAGCGCCATATGCTCCCATGTCCACGCATCCTCGCGCTGATAGCGTTCGAAGCCGGCGAGCGAGACGACCAGCGGCCCCTGCGCGCCCGAGGGACGCAGGCGGGTGTCGACCTCATACAGCGGACCGGCGGCGGTCTGGACCGACAGCGCGGCGGTCAGCCGCTGGGCGAGGCGGTTGTAATAGAGGACCGCGCCGAGCGGCTTGGCTCCATCCGATTCGGCGGAGAAATCGCCGGTGAAGCAATAGACGAGGTCGAGGTCGGAGGCATGGGTCAGCGCGCCGCCGCCCAGCCGGCCGAGCGCCAGCACCACCAGTTCGCTGTCGGGAACGCGCCCGTGGCGGCGGGTGAAGTCGGCCACGGTCGCCTGCGTCAGCACCTCCACCGCCGCCTGCGCGACGCGGGCATAGCCGCCCGCCACCGCCAGCGGATCGCCGGTGCCCGCCACCACCTGCACGCCCAGCATGAAGCGCTGTTCGTTCACCACGTCACGGACATGGTCGAGCAGGCGTTCATAGCCCTCGCCCGCACGGGCCTGCATCGTCGCCACCAGTTCGGCGACGCTGCCGACGGGGTCGAGCGCGCGGGCATCGATCAGCGCGTCGAGCAGTGTCGCGCGCCGCGCCAGCGCGTCGGCCAGCGTCGGGGCGTGGCACAGGATGGTGCTGAGCAGGCGGGCGAGCGCCGGTTGCGCTTCGAGCAGGCGGAACAGGTTGATGGCGCTGGGCAACCGCGCCAGCATCGCGTCGAGCCGCAGCAGCGCGGCATGCGGATCGGCGGCGGTGGCGAGGCCGTCGACCAGTTGCGGCAGGCTGTCCTCCAGCGCGGCGCGCGCGGCGGGGCTGCGCAGCGCGGGATAGGCCCCGCCGCGCCAGTCGCCGATCCGCCGCGCCGCCGCCTCGCCATCGGCGAACCCCGCCGCCGCCAGCCGCCGGGCGAGCGAGGCGGGTTCGGCCGGAAGCGTCGTGCCGCCCGCCCCGTCGAGCCGGTCGTAGACCGACGCGACCGCCGTGACGTGTGGGCGGAGCAGGTCGAGCAGCGCCGCGCCATCGGCCAGGCCGTGGAGCCGGGCGACATTGTCGAGCGCGCCTCCTTGCGCGGGCAGGCTGTGCGTCTGGCGATCGTCGACCATTTGCAGGCGGTGTTCGATCGTGCGGAACAGCGTGTAGCCTTGCGCCATCGTCACCGCTTCGTCGGGTGCGATCCGGCCTGCCGCCGCCAGTGCCGCCAGCGCGTCGAGCGTCGCCGGCGCGCGCAGTGCCGGGTCGCGCCCGCCGTGGACCAGTTGGTGGACCTGCGCGAAGAACTCCGTCTCGCGGATGCCGCCGCGGCCGCGCTTCAGGTCATAGCCGGGGCCGAATGCCTGCCCCTGCGCATAATGGTCGCGGATGCGGCGGGTGATGTCGCGAATCTCGCCAATCGCGCCGTAGTCGAGCGCGCGTCGCCATACGAACGGGCGGATCGCTTCCAGAAACCGACGGCCAAGCGCGATGTCGCCCGCCGCCGCCCGGGCGCGGATGAAGGCGGCGCGCTCCCATGGCAGCGCGGCGGATTCATAATAGGAGACGGCGGCATCGATCGGCAGCGCGATCGGCGTCGCTTCGGGCGAGGGCCGCAGACGCAGGTCGACCCGCAGGACATAGCCATCGCCGTCGCGGGTCTGGAGCAGTTCGGTCGCGCGCCTGGCGATGCGCACCGCCGCCTCGGCCGGGTCGTCGCGCTCCCGCCTAGGCAACGTCGCCGGATCGTAGAGCAGGATCGGATCGATGTCGGACGAATAGTTGAGTTCGCGGCTGCCCTGCTTGCCGAGCGCGATCGCGGCAAAGCCGGTCGGCGCGGCGCCCGGCGTGCGCTCCTCGATCGCGGCATGAATCGCGCGGGTCAGCGCATGGTCGGCGAAGTCGCTCAGCGCATGGGTGACGGCGGCAAGATCATAGGCCCCGGCAAGATCGCCCAGCGCGACCAGCAGCGCCAGCCGCCGCCGCTCGATCCGCAGCCGCTGGCCGATCGCCATCGCGGGGTCGTCGACCGCAACCGCCGCCAGCGGATCGACATCGAATCCGGCAAGCCCGTCGAGAAAGGCGGCCTCGCGGTCGAGCAGCGTCGAAAGGAACGACGATCCGGCCCGGACCCGGTCGATCAGTTCAGCAGGGAAGTGCATCGTCACCGTCTCCTGCGCCACCGGGACCCGCTGTGGCACGGCATCATGATTTCGTCTTGCGATCCGGCAAGCAACGATTCGCAACAGCGGACGTTGAAACCGTTATGGCACCGAACGATCCATCCCTGCACAAATCCGCGATTGCGGACCAGATCGTCCGTGGGCCGACACGCGCCGACGGGATCGGCCATGCGCTGCGGCGCAGTTTCGATCCGGCGGGGGATTTGCCCGAAGAATGGCAGGACTGTCTGCGCCGGCTGGGTCGTACCGCGCACCACTGAGCATCATGGCGTCGGTTTCGTCCGACGGGCCGAAACGATCGCTCGCCCGGATCAGCGATCCCTGCTCAGATCGTCGACCTCGCCCATGATCGTGTCGAGCACGGTCTGTCCGCCATTGTCCGGCTGCGATGCGCGCGACGGCAACTGACCCTCGGTCATCAACGCTTCTAGCGCGACGCGGCCACGGGCCACGCGGCTCTTGATCGTGCCGACCGCCACGTTGCAGATTTCCGCCGCCTCTTCATAGGCGAAGCCACCTGCGCCAACGAGGATCAGCGCCTCGCGCTGCGGTTGCGGCAGGTGGAGCAGGGCGCGCTGCATGTCGGCCAGTTCGACATGGCGATCCTGGCTGGCGGGCGCGGCGAGAATCCGGTCGGCGACCAGATCGTCCCACTCGCCCTTGAAGCGGGCGCGGCGCATCTGCGACAGATACAGGTTGCGCAGGATGATGAAGGTCCACGCACGCATGTTGGTGCCGGCCTGAAACCGCTGGCGCGCGGCCCATGCCTTCAGCAGCGTTTCCTGCACCAGATCGTCGGCCAGATCGCGGCTGCCCGACAGCGACCGGCCAAAGGCGCGCAGATGCGGGATCACCTGTGCCAGTTGTTTCTTGAATTCCGGGTCGGAGAGGGCGACGTGCTCATGCACCTCGACATCCGCGTTCTCGGCACTATCGGGTTCGGTCATTCTTATCCGTTCGATACGCGGTCGGCCAACGGCCCGACCCGAACATAGGGTCGGCCGCCGCCGATTGAAAGCGGCGGCCGGGACATCGGTCCGGTCAGGACAGCAGGATATAGGCCATGACGATAATCACCGCGGTCAGCGATACCGCCAGCACATAGCGCGTGACGCCGGGGGTCGACCCGGCGCGGGCGTCGGTCTTGCTGACATGGATGCGTTCATTGTCGTTTGCCATGCCTGCTCCAACCCCCGAGTTTCGTTTTGGGTCCGTAATCGTTATGCCTGACCGGGCACCGTCGCTTCGTCGAAGAACAGCGCCTGGCTGATCGCCGCCTTCACCGTCGAACGCTGGAACGGCTTGGTGATGAGGAACGTCGGCTCGGGACGCTCGCCGGTCAACAGCCGTTCCGGGAAGGCGGTGATGAAGATCACCGGCACGTTGAATTCGGACAGGATGTCCTTCACCGCGTCGATACCCGAACTGTCGTCGGCGAGCTGGATGTCGGCGAGGACGAGGCCCGGCCGGTCCTGCATCGCCAACGCGACCGCCTCGTCGCGGGTGACGGCGACGCCGGTGACTTCATGGCCCAGATCGCGGACGATCTGTTCGAGGTCCATCGCGATCAGCGGCTCATCCTCGATAATCATCACCCGCGAGCGGGTCTGCTGCTCGATCTCGCGCAGCGCCTCGGCGACCAGTTCCTCGACCTCGTCATGGGTCGAATCGATCAGATAGGCGGTATCTTCGTTGGTGAAGCCTTCCATCGCGGTCAGCAGCAGCGCCTGGCGCGACAGCGGTGCGATGCGCGACAGGCGCGCCTGCGCGATCACTTCATTGTCCGATCCGCCAAGGCTGCCGTCGCCGAACGCCTCGGGCTGCGACGAGCCCCAGATCGCCTGGAAGGTGCGATACAGGCCCAGCCGGGGATCGACGTCGCGCGGGAACTCTTCCGGTGCGGCGACGATCGCCTCCAGCGTCGCGCGGACATATTGATCGCCCTCGCTCTGGCTGCCGGTGAGCGCACGGCCGTAGCGCCGCAGGAAAGGGAGGTGCGGCGCAAGCTGCTGTCCGAGCGACATGGTCAGTCAATTCTCCTTCGTCCCGCCACCGGTCCGACGTATCGGCCAAATGGCGAGCGTGCAAAAACAGATCGATACGGGACCGGGAAGGACGCCTCCCCCGAAACGCATCGACCCATGGAACCATCGAGCACGTCTTTTGTTTCCATGGGCGCCCGACCAGCTTGTCCAAGCCTGTCTTGACCTCTGCGGGGAGCGGGTTTGGTTTTAGCCGGCATCGGGCCGGGCACCGGGGGAAGGCTTACATTCGTGCAGGATGGTGAAAAGGCGGCGAAGCAGCCCAGCGCGACATCGACGGTCGCGTCGCAGGCCGACAAGACCGACCGGAAAGACTCTTCCGTTTTGGGGAATGCGTTGCGTGCGGTCTATCAGGACGCGATCGGGGAATCTGTACCCGATGAGATGCTGGACCTGCTCAGCAAGCTGAAATAGCCGTCGTCCGCGTGACGACCTCCCCCTCCGTTCGCCGACATCGCGCCAGCCCGGCCGTCGCCCTTCGCCGCATGGCAACGGGCGCGAAGCTGGTGCTGATCCTCAGCGGTGCGTTGCTGCCGCTGGCGCTGATCGCGCTATATGCCACGTTCCAGACCGCGCGGACCGCCGATCTCGATACGCGCGCGCGCCTGCGCGTCGCCGCGACCGAGGCGTCGCGGGCGATCGCGATCGAACTGGTCGGCGACATGACCGCGCTGCGCGTCGCGACCAATGCGCTGGCGCTCGATCCGGCCAACACGCCGGGCTGCGCGCGCGTCGAAGGAGTATTCGCCCAGCAATCGACCAGCGGCGCGCGGTTCGCGATCCGGGGCCTCGACGGGCGGCTGGTCTGCGGCACCGACATTCCGACACCGCAGCGCGGCAAGCCCGACGCCAACGGCCTGCGCGCCCAGTTGGGCGACAAGGGGTTGCTGGTCGATATTGCGGGACCGGGCGGCCGGTCGCGTGCCGTCGCCTTTTTCCCGGCCGCGATGTTGCGCGATCTGGCGCAGCCCAGTGGCTATGCCGCGCCCTTCTCGGCGCTGCTCCGGCAGGACGGCGACGGCGATGGCGCGCTGCCGCTGGAGACGATGCCGGTCGAATCCGGGTTCCAGCGGCTCGAACGGATCGACATTCCGCTGGGGCTCGACGATCTCGAACTGGAAATGGTGGTGCGCAAGGCACCGATCACATCCTCGGCGATCGTCGCGATGCTGCTGCCGCTGGTGATGTGGATCGCCGCCACCGGCATCGGCTGGCTGGTCGTCGACCGGATGCTGATCCGGCCGTTGCGCCGGTTCCGTGACGACGTCGGCCGCTATCGCCCCGGCGAGCCGCTCGCCCCGGTCGATCTGGGCAGCATTCCCGCGCAGGAAATCGCCGATCTGGGCGAGACGTTCCTCGAACTCACCCGCACGGTCGAACGGCACGAACAGTCGATGGCCGACGGGCTGGTGCGTCAGACCAAGCTGACGCGCGAGGTACATCACCGCGTCAAGAACAACCTGCAGGTCATCGCCAGCCTCATCAATTTCCATGCCCGCAGCGCGCATGGCGAGGCGGCGTCGGACGCCTATGCGACGATCCAGCGCCGGGTCGACGCACTGGCGGCGGTGCATCGCCATCATTATGCCGAGATGGAGGAAAATCGCGGGCTGGAACTGAAGGCGGTGGTCGGCGAGCTGGCGTCGAACATCCGCGCCACCGCGCCCGACGGATCACGGAGCATCGGCATCACCCTCAACGTCGAACCGGTGTTGGTGACGCAGGACGTGGCGGTCGCCGTCTCGTTCCTGCTGACCGAATTGATCGAGCTTGCCGGATCGGTCAATCCGCAGGCGCCGATCGGCGTATCGGTGCGGCAGGTGGCGGACAGCGACACCGCGCTGCTGCGCGCGGTATCCCCCGCGCTGGTCGAGAGCGATGCGCTCGAAACGCTGGTCAAGCAGCGGTACGGGCGGATCATCCTCGGCCTGTCGCGGCAGTTGCGCGCGCCGCTGCACCATGATCCGCTGACCGGTGCCTATGAGATCACGATCGCGGCCAAGCCGGGCTGACGTTTACCGCAGGCCGAGCAGCTTGTGCGTCTGAAGCGACAGCCGCCAGCGTGGCCGCGCCATCGCCAGCGCGACCGCCACGTCGCGGTTGGCGACCTCCTGCCCCGCCGCGTCCATCGGCTGGATCAGATGGTTGGCGAAGTCCCAGTCTTCCAGCACGACCGGATCGATCCCCGCCTGCGGCCAGACCAGTTTCAGTTCGTCGCCGTGCCGCTGGACGACCTCGCTGCCGGCCTTGGGGCTGATGCAGACCCAGTCGATGCCGGGATGCACCGCGATCGTGCCGTTGCTTTCGATAGCGATGGTGAAGCCGGCGGCGTGCAGCGCGTCGACCAGCGCATCGTCGACCTGCAACATCGGTTCGCCGCCGGTCAGCACGACGAAGCGACGCGCCGCATCGCCATCCCAGTGGCCGACCACCGCCTGCGCCAGTGCCTGGGCGTCGACGAACTTGCCGCCGCCCACGCCATCGGTCCCGACGAAATCGGTGTCGCAGAAGCGGCAGATCGCCCGTGCCCGATCAACCTCGCGCCCGGTCCACAGGTTGCACCCGGCGAAACGGACGAACACCGCGCGTCGGCCGGCGTGGACCCCCTCCCCCTGCAGGGTGAGGAACATTTCCTTCACCGAATAGGTCATGCCGCCTCGAGGGGCGTCTGCGCATAGTCGGTCGGATCGGGCAGGCCGGCCTCGGCGAAGCCCTTGGCGCGCAGGCGGCAACTGTCGCAGCGACCGCAATGGCGCGCGCCGACCGGATCGTAGCACGACCAGCTCAGCCCGGCGTCGATCCCCAGCCGCGCGGCTTCGGCGGCGATCTGCGCCTTGGTCATGTGCTGGAGCGGGGCGTGGATGCGGAAGCGATCACCCTCGGTGCCCGCGCGGGTGGCGAGTTCGGCCAGCGTTTCGAACCCGGCGATGAATTCGGGGCGGCAGTCGGGATAGCCCGAATAATCGAGCGCGTTGACCCCGATCCACAGGTCGCGCGCGCCCGCCGCCTCGGCCCAGCCGAGCGCGAGGCTGAGGAAGATCGTGTTGCGCGCGGGGACATAGGTGATCGGAATATCGGCACCGACGCCTTCCTTGGGCACCGCCAGCGCATCGTCGGTCAGCGCCGATCCGCCGAATGCCCGCAGGTCGAGCGGCAGGACGATATGCCGCTCCGCCCCGAGCATGTGCGAGATCCGCCGCGCGGCGGCCAGTTCAATATGGTGGCGCTGGTTATAGTCGATCGACAGCGCGAGCAGGCGATGCCCCGCCTCCCGCGCCAGTGCCGCCGAAACCATCGAGTCGAGGCCGCCCGAGACGAGGACGACGCTTAAAGGTGCTTCCATCATAGCGGGTCAGCTAGGCCGGGTGGGGCAAAGGCGCAACCGCTCCCAAAGAACGGGCCGCTGCAAAGCGGCCCGGAGGAGGTTTCATGTCTTAGGGAAACATGCGCATCCATGGGGATACCGGACGGATATGGCATAATTAAGCTAAACCACCGCTTAACGGGCGATTTGCGAAAAACCGCCGACGTCGCGCTCAGCAAGTGCCCAGCCGCCGCGCCTCGATCGCGTCGGAAAAGGGCATCCCGTCGGCGATGCCCTCGCTTTCGATGAACAGGACGCGCGGCGTGTCGATCCGCAGGCGACTGCGGACATGGCCGGCACCGGGGCAGGTGTAATGCACCGTCGCGCCCTTCGCCGAATCGTCGATCACGAACCGGCTGCATGTCGCGGCGCGGTGATGGAGGCGCAGCAGGATTGCCGGGTCGGCGACGCAGCTCACCCGCGGCGGTACGGTGGAGCCAGGCATGCGCAATTCCCAGCGGCCGGGCGTCACCCCCTGCATCGCCTGCAACGTCGGCGCGCGCGTGCCCTGCGCGGTCGCGACACCCGTCACCGCCAGCGACACGGTGACGATCCAGCGCCGCCAACCCCAACGACCCCCCATGATCTTGTCCCCCTTCCGCCCCCGATCAGGCCGTTATATCGGCCAGCGCCAACGGAAATTTGGTCGCGCAGAACGCGCAGTCGACGGTGATGATGCCGTTCTCATCGGCCATGTCGGTGCGTTCCTCGACCGGGAATTTGGCGATGACGCCGGCGATATAGTCACGGTCGCAGCGGCAGCCGCGCACCAGCGGCGTGCTGGCGAGCACGCGCACCTCGCGTTCCTCGTTGAACAGCCGCCAGACGATGGTTTCGAGCGGCACCATCGGGTCGGCCAGCTCGTCGGCACCCATCGTCGCGCCCAGTGCCTCGACATGATGCCATTCGGGATGGTCGAGCCGGGTGTGCAGCCGTTCGCGCCCCTCCTCGCCTTCGGGCAGATGCTGGAGGAAGATGCCGCCGGCGATCCGCGCGCCATTGTCGTCGAACCCGAGGCCGAGCCGGACGAGCGACGGGATCTGCTCCGACTGGAGGAAATAGCTTTCCGCCGCCGCCGCGATCGAATCGCCGTCCAGCGGCACGATGCCCTGATAGCGCTCACCCGACGTCACCTGATCGAAGGTGATCGCCAGATACCCCTTGCCGAACAGCGCGAACAGCGACGGTTTCTTTCCCAGTTGGGCCAGCCGTTCGCGATCGAAATCGACATAGCCGCGCAGCTCGCCGTTCTTGTAATCGCACACCATCAGCCGGACGATCCCGCCCTGCGTCTGCGCCTGGAGCGTCAACTGCCCTTCGGCATCCTTCAGCGTCGAGCCGAGCAGCGCGGTCAGCGCGAGCGACTCCGCCAGCAACCGCTCGATCGGTGCGGGATAGGCATGGGCGTCGAGGATCGCCTGCGCCGCCGGCCCGAGCCGGACGACTCGTCCGCGCGCATGATGGTCGGGCAGGGTGAAGCCGATCGCACGATCGAGATCGGGCAGGCGGACGGTATCGGTCAAAACGAGAAGCTCCCCTTGCCCGTTGACCGGGCAAACTGTGATCGATCGCTCACATGGGAAGCTGCAAGTGGTTTCGCAAGCGTTTTGCGATGGGGAAAGAGGATTACTCCCCTCCCTGACAAGGGAGGGGTTGGGGGTGGGTTGGTATGGGGCGGGCGCGCCGGTCCCTCGCGGGCCTAACCCACCCCCGACCCCTCCCTTGTCAGGGAGGGGAGAGGAAGGACTTACCCGATCTGGCCGAAGCACCAGCGCAGGATCGCCTTTTGCGCGTGGAGGCGGTTTTCCGCCTCGGGCCAGATCAGCGATTGCGGGCCGTCGATCACGTCCGCCGTCACTTCCTCGCCGCGATGCGCGGGCAGGCAGTGGAGGAATACCGCGTCGGGCTTGGCATGCGCCATCAGCGCCGGACTGACCTGATAGGGGGTCATCGCCGCCAGCTTCGCCTCGGCATGCGCCTGCCCCATCGACACCCAGGTGTCGGTGACGACGACGTCGGCGCCCCGGACCGCCTCGACCGGATCGCGGGTGATCGTGGCGCGTCCGCCCGCCGCCTCGATCACGTCGCGCGCCGGATCATAGCCTTCGGGACAGGCGGCGACGACGTCGAAGTGCAGCAGCGCGGCGGCCTCGACGATCGAGTGCAACACGTTGTTGCCGTCGCCCAGCCACGCCCATTTCAGCCCCGGCAGCGACTTGCCCGCTTCGATCACGGTCAGCAGGTCGGCGACGATCTGGCACGGATGCGAATGGTCGGTAAGGCCGTTGATGACCGGGACCGAAGCATAGCGCGCCATTTCGTCGAGCTTCGCCGGATCGTCGGTCCGCACCATGATCGCGTCGCAATAGCCCGACAGGACGCGCGCGGTATCGGCGACCGTCTCGCCGCGCCCGAGCTGCGTCGTGCCGGCGTCGAGCACCAGCGCGCTGCCGCCCAACTGGCGCATCGCCATGTCGAACGACACGCGGGTGCGGGTGGATGATTTTTCGAACACGCAGGCCAGCGTATGCCCGGCGAGCGGGGCGGCGGCATCGGCGCGGCCCTTGGGCCAGCCCTTGCGCGCGGCCTTGGCGTCGAGCGCGTCGTTCAGAATGGCGGCGATGCCGTCGGCACCGGCCGAGGCGAGGTCGAGGAAATGGCGCATGGGAATAGGTCCTCTCCCTCCCCGCACAGGCGGGGAGGGTCGTTCAGATCAATCGTCGGCGACGGGCACATAGACCCGGGCGGCGGCCGACAGCTTTTCGATCGCCTGCGTGATGTGACTCTCGTCGATCACCAGCGGCGGCAGGATGCGGACGACATTGTCGCCCGCCGCCACCGTCAGCAACTGATGCTGATCGCGCAGGTGCGCCACGAACCGGCGGCTGTCGGACTTGAGCTTGACGCCGAGCATCAGCCCCATGCCGCGCACCTCCTGAAACAGATGGTCGTGGTTCGGGATCATCTGTTCGAGGGCACCGCGCAGCCGGTCGCCCATCGCCTTCACATGGAGGAAGAAGTCGGGTTCGAGCATCACGTCGAGCACCGCCTGCCCCGCCGCCATCGCCAGCGGATTGCCGCCATAGGTCGAGCCGTGGGTGCCGAACACCATGCCCTTGGCCGCTTCCTCGGTCGCGAGGCAGGCGCCGAACGGGAAGCCGCCGCCGATACCCTTGGCCGCCGAGACGATGTCGGGCTTCACGCCATAATGTTCGTGCGCGAAGAACGTGCCGGTGCGGCCATAGCCGCACTGGACCTCGTCGAGCACCAGCATCAGGCCATGCTCGTCGCATGCCTTGCGTAAGCCCGTCAGGAATTCGGGCGTGGCGGTGCGCAGGCCCCCCTCACCCTGAATCGGTTCGACCAGAAAGCCCGCCGTGCTGTCGTCGATCAGCGCCAGCGCGCCGTCGAGATCGTTGAACTCGGCATATTTGAAGCCGGGCAGCAGCGGTTCGAACCCGTCGCGCATCTTCGACTGGTTGGTGGCCGAGATGGTGCCGAGCGTACGGCCATGGAACGCCTGGTTGAAGCAGATCAGCGTGTGGCGCTGCGGATTGCCATTGGCGAAATGGAACCGGCGCGCGGTCTTGATCGCGCATTCGACCGCCTCGGCACCCGAATTGGTGAAGAACACCGTGTCGGCGAAGCTGTGGTCGACGATCCGCTGCGCCAGTGCCTCACCCTGCGGCGAACCGTAGAGGTTGCTGACGTGCATCAGCGTCGCGGCCTGTTCCTGGATCGCCTTGGTCAGATGCGGATGGCCATGGCCCAGCGCATTGACGGCGATGCCGGCGGCGAAGTCGAGATATTGCGTGCCGTCCTCGCCGTACAGGTAGCAGCCCTCGCCTCGGACCGGACGCACGCCGCACCGTGGATAGACGGGCATCAGTGCGGGGGTCGTCATCGAACTGCTCCTTTGAGAAAAATCGGCGTTGTAAACGCAAAAGGGCGGCCAACCGGGCCGCCCGGAGGCGCGCTGTACCGCCCCCTGCCCCGTTACGTCAATTCTTGAGCTTCCACCCCGAGCGCAGCAGCGCATACGCGCCGACCGCCATCGCGACGTCAACGGCAAGGATCACCGCCCCGCCGATCAGCACCGGCGAATCGGCGCGTTCGAGGAAGCCGTAGCGAAACCCTGAGATGATGTAGAAGAACGGGTTCAGGTGGCTGATCTGCCGGAACAGCGGGGTCAGCGCCTCGACCGAATAGAAGGTCCCCGACAGCAGCGTGAGCGGCCCAATCACGAAATTGGTGATCGCGGCGGCATGGTCGAACTTTTCCGCCCAGATCGAGGTCAGCACCCCGGCGAGCGCGAGGAACACCGACCCGAACAGCCCGAACCACAGCACGGCGCCGGGATGGCGCGGCATCACATGGACGCCGGGATACAACAGCATCGCCCCCCACAGCACGATGCCGACGAGGAACGCGCGAGTCACCGCGCCGCCGACCAGCGCGGCCAGCAGCTCGCCGGTCGACAGCGGCGGCATCAGATAGTCGACGACCGTGCCCTGGATCTTGCCGACCAGCAGCGCAAAGCTGGAATTGGCGAACGCATTGTTCAGCATCGCCATGGCGATCAGCCCCGGCGCGACGAAATCGGGGAAGGGCACGCCCAGCACGGTGCGTCCCGCCCCGCCCATCGCGACCGAAAAGATCACGAGGAACAGCAGCGTCGTGACCGCCGGTGCCCAGATCGTCTGCAACTGCACCTTGAAGAAGCGGCGCACCTCCTTGATATAGAGCGTGCGCAAGCCCCCCCAGTTGACGTTCCGTATGACGGGCACGCCGGGTTCGGGCAGAGTGATTTTTGCGCGCAACGGGGATTGTTCCTGCATGGCTGCGTCGCCTAATCGCTGGCAGGCGCGGCGGCAAGGATCATGGTCGCCCAAGCGCATCGAACGAAGGACGAGTACGGGCATGAGCTGGACCGAAGAGCGCATCGCGACGCTGGCCAAGATGTGGGAATCGGGCATGACCGCCAGCCAGATCGCCGAGGAACTGGGCGGGATCAGCCGCAATGCAGTGATCGGCAAGGCGCATCGCCTGGGGCTACAGTCGCGCCCCTCGCCGGTACGATCGGCCGAATCGAAGGCGGCAGCAGCATCCGCAGCCGCGGCGGCCGCCGTTCCCGCGCCGGCACCCGTTGCGCCCGAGCCTGCCCCTGCGCCGGTCGCGGAAACCCCGCCCGCGCCGCCGCCGGTACCCGAACCGGTCGTCGCCGCTCCTGCGCCGGCTCCGGTCGAACCTGCTCCGGTCGACGACGATCCCTTCACCCCGCTCGCCGATGCGATCGAGGATGAAGAAGAGGAAGACGAGGAGGAGGACGATGCCCCCGCCGCGCCGAAGCCGCGCAGCGATGCGCCAGTGCTGCGCTCGGTCGGCCCCGGCGGCTTCCTGCGCCAGAACCCCGGCGAGCAATCGGCCCCGCTGACCCCCGCGCCGCCGCGCCGCCTCGTCCCCGCGCGGCCGAGCGATGCGATCTCGGGCAAGACGACGCTGCTCGACCTGAACGACCGCATCTGCAAATGGCCGATCGGCCATCCGGGTGAACCCGACTTTCATTTCTGCGGCGACAAGGTGAATCCGGGCTTTCCGTACTGCGTCAACCATTGCGGCCATGCGTATCAGGCGCAGCTCCCGCGCCGCGACCGTCGCCCCCCGCCGCCGCTACCCTATGGTGGGCCACGGGTGCGTTGACCGCGCAAGGCCGGGCATTTGCCCGGCCGCGCCCTTGCGGTCAGCCGGCCGGCGCGGCCCAAAGCCGCGACCGACGCCATGGGCTTTGCCCATGGCGCACCCCTGACCCACAACCGCCACTCCCTTTGCGGATGGCCCCGTTTCGTTCTATACCGTCGCCATGGCCGACAATCTGTTCGACGCGAACGCTCTCACCCCGCCCGCCTATGACGCTTCGTCGATCGAGGTGCTCGAAGGGCTGGAGCCGGTTCGCCGCCGCCCGGGCATGTATATCGGCGGCACTGACGAGCGCGCGCTGCACCACCTCGCCGCAGAGGTCCTCGACAATGCGATGGACGAGGCGGTCGCCGGCCATGCCACCCGGATCGAGGTGCAACTGGACGTCGGCAACCGGCTGACGGTCATCGACAACGGTCGCGGCATCCCGGTCGATCCGCACCCCAAATTCCCCGACAAATCGGCGCTGGAGGTGATCCTCTCGACGCTCCATTCGGGCGGCAAGTTCGCGGGCAAGGCCTATGCGACCTCGGGCGGGTTGCACGGCGTGGGCATCTCGGTCGTCAATGCGCTGTCGGTCGATACCGTGGTCGAGGTGGCGCGCGACCGGCAACTCTACCGCCAGCGTTTCTCGCGCGGGCAGACGATCGGGCCGCTCGACCATGTCGGCGCGGCGCCCAACCGGCGCGGCACGCTGGTGGCCTTCACCCCCGATGCGGAGATCTTCGCCGACCTGCAGTTCAAGCCGGCGCGGCTGCACAAGCTGGTGCGGTCGAAGGCGTATCTGTTCGCCGGGGTCGAAATCCGCTGGAAATGCGCGCCCGAGCTGGTCGCGGGCACCGATGTCCCGGCCGAGGCGGTGTTCCAGTTCCCCGGCGGCCTTGCCGATCACCTGCGCGAACAGGTCGGCGGGCGCGAATGCGCCACCGCCGACTTCTTCACCGGGCGACAGGATTTCGCGGGCGAGGCGGGGCGCGTCGAATGGGCGGTGGCGTGGCCGCTGTGGAGCGACGGCAGTTATAGCTATTATTGCAACACCATCCCGACGCCCGATGGCGGCACGCATGAACAAGGGCTGCGGCAGGCGCTGGTCCGGGGTCTGCGGACCTTCGCCGATCTGGTCGGCAACAAGCGCGCCAAGGACATGACCGCCGACGACGTGACGATCGGGTGCGAGCTGATGCTGTCGGTCTTCATTCGCGAACCGCAGTTCCAGAGCCAGACCAAGGACCGGCTGACCAGCGTCGAGGCCGCCAACCTCGTCGAGAAGGCGGTGCGCGACCATTTCGACCATTTCCTCAGCCATAATATGGAGCGCGGCAAGGCGCTGCTGGGGCTGGTGCTCGACCGGATGGACGAACGCCTGCGCCGCAAGGCCGAGCGCGAGGTCAAGCGCAAGACCGCGACCTCGTCGCGCAAGCTGCGCCTGCCGGGCAAGCTGACCGATTGCGCCTCGGACGATCCCAAGGGCACCGAATTATTCATCGTCGAGGGCGATTCGGCCGGTGGATCGGCCAAGCAGGCGCGCGACCGCAAGAACCAGGCGATCCTGCCGATCCGTGGCAAGATCCTGAACGTCGCCTCGGCGACCAGCGCGAAGATCGTCGCCAATCAGGAGATTGCCGACCTGATCCTCGCGATGGGCTGCGGCACGCGCAAGGACTGCCAGCCCGATGCGCTGCGCTACGAACGGATCGTCATCATGACCGACGCCGATGTCGACGGCGCGCATATCGCCACGCTGCTGATGACGTTTTTCTTTCAGGAGATGCCCGACATCGTCCGGCGCGGGCACCTGTATCTAGCACAGCCGCCGCTTTACCGGCTGACCGTGGGGGCGAAGTCGCTCTACGCCCGCGACGACGCGCATCGCGCCGAGCTGGAACGCACCGCCTTCAAGGGCAAGAAGGTGGAGGTTTCGCGCTTCAAGGGACTGGGCGAGATGAACCCGGGGCAGCTCCGCGAAACGACGATGGACCCGAAGAGTCGCAGCATGATCCGCATCACGTTGCCGCAGGAATATGAGGAACGCGCGGCGGTGAAGGACCTCGTCGACCGGCTGATGGGCACCAACCCGGCGCACCGCTTCGCCTTCATCCAGGAAAATGCGGCACGGCTGGACGATGCGGTGATCGACGCCTGACCGGGCGATTGACGCGAAACCGCGGCAAGCGCAGGTTGTTATCCGGGGACGGAGAACTGCCGAAGGGACGATCGACGATGCAACCGATGATTGCCACATTATTGTTGTTCGCAGCACCGGCCACCGCGCAGGAGGCACCGCCCCCCAACCCCGACCGTGACATCGTCGTGACGGGTGTGCGACTGGAAGACACCCGCAAGGCGCTTGAATCCTGTCTCGCGCAGCATTGTTCGCCGCGTGAGGATATGGCGGCGACGCTGGCCCATACAGAAAATCTGTTCGTGGCCGGCAAATATCAGATGGCGCACCGGGTGGTATCGGCGGGCGTCGACCGCAATCGTCGCTACGGCCGCGAACTTCCGCGGGAGGTTGCGGGACTGTTGCGCGCCCATGCGAGGCTGTCGGGAACGCTGGGCGATATTGGCCTGCAACGTTCCAGCACGCTGGATCTGGTCAGCGTATTGAAATCGGGTCTGCCCGCGAACACCCCGGATATTCAGATCGCGCAGATCGAACTCGCCGACGTCTATGGCAAGAACGGCAACTACCTGATCGCCGAAGCCAATTATCGCCAGATCGAGGCGGACGCGCGTGCCGCCGGCAATCTTCAAGCGGAGGGCTATGCCCGGTTCCGGCGCGGCGTCATGCTGCTCGCCCTGTCCGAAACCGATGGTGCGTTCCGCGGCCGCGCCCGGGACGTGTTGCAAGATGTCGCTCGCAGCACCGTCCCGGAACATGCCGTATTCGTCGATGGCGCGCGGATCGGCTTGGGACGCATTGCGGCGCGCCAAAGCGGGAAGCAGGGCGGCGACCAGATGCTGGCCAATATGCCCGCGCTGGCCGCGACGACCCGGCCGACACTGATCTATGGCGAGCCGATACGGTTGAACGTTACCCGCCTCGAGGAAGAGGGCGGATCGGTCACGCGGCGGCTTGCCACCGATTCGGTCGAGGATCAGTGGATCGACGTGACCTTCATGATCGATCGCGACGGCAAGCCGCAGGACATCGAGGCGGCGCGGACCAGCGCGGGCTACAGCGGTGACTGGGCGGACAAGGTGATCGAATCGGTTCAGTCGCGGCGCTATGCCCCGCTCAAACTCGCGGCGGGTACGCCGGGACTGTTCCGGGTCGAACGCTATACCAAGACCGCGCCGTTCACGACGGGCACCGGAACCCGTATCCGCCAGCGTTCGACCGAATCAAGGGTCGAAATGATCGACCTCTCGATCGAACCGGCTGCACCGCTTGGGACGCCGATGACGGGTTCCGCCGGACCGGCGGCCTGACGCCATGTGGCTCGCGTTGGCGCTGCAGGCCGCAGCCGTTGCCTCGGCGCCAACGCCCGGTTCGGCACCGGTTCGCCAGGGGGTAGCGAATGATCCGGCGGTGCGAGCTCGCACCGAGGATGTGCTGCGGCTTCTCGACAACAGGAGCGGCTACGACACCACCTTCGCCCCCGCTTTTCGCAACGCCGTGCCCAAGGCGCAGTTCGATGCGATCGTCAGGCAACTCTCCGATGCGCTCGGCAGGCCGACCGGGGTCGAATCGATCACGGCGGTGACGCCGTGGTCGGCGCGGGTGCGGATCGGTTATGAACGCGGCGTGCTCAATGCCGACATCGTGGTCGACTCCGCCGCGCCGCATCTCGTCACCGGATTGCTCGCCAAGGGGGCGGAACCGCGTGGGCCGCAAGTGGCGTCGGTCGACGAGGTCGTTCGGCAGATCGCCGCACTGCCCGGCCGGACCGGGTTCGCGCTGGCAAGGCTGGGTGATGGCGCGCCCGCGCTGACTGCCGGGCATGAAGCCGGCCGTCCACTGGCGATCGGGTCGGCGTTCAAGCTGGTGATCCTTGCCGAACTGGCCCGGTCGATCGCGGCGGGCGAGCGTAAGTGGGGTGATGTCGTCACGCTCGACGGCAGCGCGCTGCCCGGCGGCGGCTATGCGCAACAGCCCAAGGGCACCAAGATCCCGCTGCGCGAACTGGCCGGGCGGATGATCTCGGTCAGCGACAACAGCGCGACCGACATCCTGCTGTTTCATCTGGGCCGGACGAAGGTGGAGGCGATGCTGCCCGTCGTCGGCATGACCGACGGCGGCCGGCGCAACGTGCCGTTTCTGGGCGCGCTCGAACTCTTCAAGCTGAAGGGGGTGAACGGCGGGGCGCTGGGGGTCGAGTATCTGACGCTCGATGCCGCCGGGCGACGGCGAATGCTCGACGGCAAGGTCGCGGCAACGCCGATCGCGGCGATCCCGCGCGATCTGTTCCAGGACAAGAAGCCGGTGCGTATCGCCGAACTGGAATGGTTCGCCAGCCCGGGCGACCTGATCCGCACGATGGACTGGCTGCGGCGGCACAGCGAGGGACCGGACGGGGCTGAGTTGCGCGCGATCCTGTCGAAGAACCCCGGCCTGTCCTCGGCGACCGAAAGCTGGTCCTATGTCGGGTACAAGGGCGGATCGGAGCCGGGGGTGCTCACCATGACCTTCCTGCTGCGGGGCAATGATGGCGCATGGGCCGCACTGTCCGCCGGCTGGAACGATTCCGCGAGCGATGTCAATCTGTTGAAATTCAGTGGCCTGGTCGGCAGCGCACTGAGGCTGGCTGCGCCGAACTGAGGGTGGGAGCCGGACGACCCGCTGCGAAATCGTTGCGGCTGCTTCCTTCCGGACCTGACCGGGTTGGCGACGACATCGTCCGCCCGACTCCCGTGCGCCCTATGCGCGAAGCCGGACGGCAACGCAAGTCCGTCAGCCGCGCCGCCCCGGCAGGCGCGAATAGGGCACGAACTCGCCGAGCGCGACCGAGCCGCTGAACATCTGCGATCCCCGGTCGACCAGCGTCACGATGTCGATGCTGCACAGCCGGGTGGAGATCGTCCGGGTGACGAGAATATCGTCGCGGTCGAGCAGCCCGCCGCCTTCGGGACGGTTCACGTAGAGCATGCCGTTATTCATGCGATAGACGATCGCGGTATCCTCCACGATCTCGCTCGACCGGATGTCGCGCAGGTTGATGCAGGAAACCGGCGCGGTGGCGCTGCGTCCGGCGGTGATCTTCGCCAGCGCCGCCTCGCCATTGGCACCACGGTCGCGCGCGGCGGCGGGAAGCGCGAGCGCGGCCAGCGCAAGCGCACTCGGGAGCAGGACGGACAGACGCATCGGACGGTTCCTCATGGCAGCGGGTCGGGCCTCGCTAGCATAGCACCGCTGAACGCTGGCTGACGACCGCTTGGTTCCTGTTGCCGGGTCAACGCCTTGGCGGCGGGGAAGATGCACGCCCCCTCCCCGCCGGACCCGTCAGAAGGCGGCCGCCGCCTCGATGATCGGTACGAACTTGTCGGCGGTGAGGCTGGCGCCGCCGACCAGCGCGCCGTCGACGTCGTCGATGGCGAGGATCGCGGCGGCGTTCGCGCCCGTCACCGACCCGCCGTAGAGGATGCGGATCGTGTCGGCCGCATCGCCGACCATCTGGCGCAGCTTGGCGCGGGCGATGGCGTGGACCTGCGCGATCTCCTCGGGCGAGGGCGTGCGGCCGGTGCCGATCGCCCAGCGCGGTTCATAGGCAAGCGTGAACCAGTCGCCGTTCGCGCCTTCGGGCACCGACTTCTCGATCTGCGCCTGCACGACGCGCTCGGCGCGGCCGGCGTCGCGCTCGGCCTCGGTCTCGCCGCAGCACAGGATCACGTCGAGGCCGTGGCGACGCGCGGCGGCAGCCTTGGCCCACGCGTCGTGGCTCGTCTCGTTCTGGTCGGCGCGGCGTTCGCTGTGGCCGACGATCACCACGCTCGCGCCTGCCTCGCGCAGCATTTCCGCCGACACGCAGCCGGTGTGCGCGCCGCGATCGTTGGCGTGGACGTCCTGCCCGCCGATCCGCACCGCGCGGACGATCCCGGCGGCATGATGCACCAGCGTCGCGGGCACGCAGAGCGCCACGTCCACCCCCGGCGCGGCGAGCGCGGCGGCATCGATCGCCTCGATCTCGGCGAGGCCGGTGCGCAGCCCGTGCATCTTCCAGTTGCCCGCTACCAGCTTGCGACGACTCATGCCCTGCCCTCCAACGCCCGTTTTACATGTTCTACAGCCGATAGCGGCTTGTGCGGTCCACGCAACCTTGAAGCGTGCGCGCCTGCCTTCTAAAGCACCCCGGTTTCCATTCTTTCGATCGGTTGCACGGATGCTCGGTTTCTTCAGGCGCATGACCAAGTCGAAGGTCGGCATTTTCGTCGGCCTCGCGTTTCTTGCGGTCATCGCGGTCGGTTTCGCCATGGCCGATCTGAACAGCATGCGTCCCGCGTCGCTGGGCGGCGGCGGGTCGGCGGTGGCGACGATCGGCGATCAGCAGATCACCGACCAGCAACTGACTGATCGGGTACGCAACGACGTGCAGGTGGCAGGCCAGCGTCAGCCGGGCCTCGACGTCGCGCAATATATCGCGGCCGGTGGCTTCGACGGATCGCTCGACCGCGCGATCAGCGATGCCGCGCTGATGCAGTTCGCGCAGGAACATGGGCTGGTCGTATCCGACCGCTATGTCGACGGGCAGATCGCCAGCATCGCCGCGTTTCAGGGGCTGAACGGCCAGTTCGACCAGCGCACCTTCGAACAGGCGCTCGCCCGCGCGCGGATCACGCCGCAGCAGTTGCGCGACGACATCCGCCGGGCGGCGCTGACCAAGCTGATGCTGGCGCGCACGATCGAGAGCAAGTTCATGCCGCAGCAGATCGCGCTGACCTATGCCTCGTCGCTCAAGGAAGCGCGCTCGGGTCAGGTCACGATCGTGCCGACCGCCGCGCTGCCCGCGCCGGCCGCGCCGACCGACCAGCAGGTGCAGGCCTATTACGCCGCGAACCGGGCGCGCTACCTGATCCCCGAGCGGCGGGTGATCCGCTACGCGATCGTAACCCCGGCGAGCGTCGCAGCGCAGGCGCAGCCGAGCGATGCAGAGGTGCAGGCCGCGTATCGCGCCAATGCCGCGCGCTTCGCCGCGACGCAGACGCGCAATGTCGCGCAGGTCGTCGTCGCCGATCAGGCGGCGGCGAACCGCATCGCGCAGGCGGTGCGTGGCGGCCAGAGCGTGGCGGCGGCCGCCAGCGCCGCCGGGCTGGAAGCGACGACATTGACCGGCCAGACCAAGGCACAGCTCGCCGGGCGCAGCGCGCCGGCGGTAGCCGATGCCGCCTTCGCCGCACAGCAGGGTGCGGTGGTCGGCCCGATCCGGTCGCCGTTCGGCTTCGTCGTGCTGAAGGTCGATGGCATCACGCAGGTGCCCGGCAAGACGATCGAGCAGGCGCGCCCCGAGCTGGTCGCCGAACTCGCCAAGACCAAGGGCGCGACGGCGCTGGGCGCGGTGCAGGAGAAGATCGACGCGGGGATCACCGACGGCGCGACCTTCGACGAGATCGTCAAGGACGCCGGTCTGACGCCGCAGGCGACCGCGCCGGTGACGGCGCAAGGGGTCGATCCGCTCAAGCCCGCACAGCCCGACCCAGCGCTTGCCCCGATTCTGCAGGCGGGGTTCGCCGCCGAGGCGGGCGACGCGCCGCAACTGGTGCAGACTGGATCGGACGGCACCTTCGCGCTGGTTGCCACCGGGGACATCACCCGCGCCGCGCCGCGCCCGCTGACCGAAATCCGCGAGCAGGTCGCCGGGCAATATCGGCAGGATCAGGCGATGAAGGCGGCGCGCGCGGTGGCGCAGGCGATACTGACCAAGGTCAACGGCGGCACCCCGCTCTCGGCGGCGGTGGCGCAGGCGGGGGTCCGCCTGCCGGCACCGCGCCCGGTCACGGCGTCGCGCCAGCAACTGGCGCAACTGGGCGGACAGGTGCCGCCGGCGTTGTCGCTGCTGTTCGCAATGGCGCCCAAGAAGGCGCGGATCACCGCCGCGCCCGACGGGACGGGCTGGCTGGTCGTCTATCTCGACGGTATCCAGCGCGGCGATGCCTCGGCCGACAAGGCGGCGATCGCCGGGGTCGGGCGCGAGCTGGGCCAGATCGGCGGCAATGAATATGCCGAGCAGTTCGTCGAGGCGGTGAAGCGCGAAGTCGGCGTGAAGCGCAACGACGCGGCCATCGCCCGCGTGCGCGGCGAGCTGGCGGGCGGCGCGGCCGCAGCGCCCGCGCAGTGAGCGGCGTCGAAGGCGTCGAGGCCGCACGCACCGCGCTGGGCGACGGCAAGGGCGCGCTCGTCTGGACCAGCCGGGTCGCCGATACAGAGACGCCGGTCGCGGCGGCGCTCAAGCTGATCGAGCCGGGGCGCGGCGACTTTCTGCTCGAATCGGTCGAGGGCGGGTCGGTGCGCGGGCGCTACAGCCTGATGGGCCTCGCCCCCGATCTGGTGTTCCGCGCCGAGGGGCAAGCGGCGGCGATCAACGATCGCTGGCTGACCGATCGCGATGCCTTCGTCCCCTGTGGCGAGCCGACGCTGGCGGCGCTGCGCACGCTGGTCGGACAGTGCCGGACCGACGTGCCCCCGGCGCTGCCACGCGCGCTCGCCTGTCTGGTCGGCTATTTCGGCTATGAGACGGTCGGGCTGGTCGAGAGCTTGCCCAAGGCGGCGAACGATCCGCTGGGGCTGCCCGACATGATGTTCGTGCGGCCGACGGTGCTGCTGGTGTTCGACCGGCTGTCCGACACGCTGTTCGTCGTGGCGCCGGCGTGGCCGGGCGGGTCGGTCGACGCGGCGGTCGAGCGGATCGAGGCGACCTGCGCTGCGCTGGATGCCGCCGCGTTGCCCGCGCCGGCACGGCTGGCGGAGGTGCCCGAGGTGGCGCTGACCCCGGTGCTGCCGGAAGGGCGCTATGGCGCAATGGTCGCGGCGGCTAAGGAGTATATCGCGGCGGGCGACATTTTTCAGGTGGTGCTGGCGCAGCGCTTCACTGCGCCGTTTCCGCTCGCACCGTTCGAGCTGTACCGGGCGCTGCGGCGGATTAATCCGTCGCCGTTCCTCTATCACCTCGACCTGCCGGGCTTCGCGCTGACCGGTTCCAGTCCCGAAATCCTCGTGCGGTTGCGCGATGGCGAGGTGACGATCCGGCCGATCGCCGGCACCCGGCCACGCGGCGCCACGGCGGCGGAGGACGAGGCGAACCGGACGAGCCTGCTCGCCGACCCCAAGGAGCGCGCCGAGCATCTGATGCTGCTCGACCTCGGGCGCAACGACGTCGGCCGGGTGGCGGCGGCGGGCAGCGTGCGCGTGACCGACAGCTATGCGGTCGAACTCTACAGCCATGTCATGCACATCGTCTCGAACGTGGTCGGCACGCTGGATAGCAAGGCCGATGCGCTCGACGCGCTGTTCGCCGGCTTTCCGGCGGGCACGGTGTCGGGCGCGCCCAAGGTGCGGGCGTGCCAGATCATCGCCGAACTGGAGGCCGACAAGCGCGGGGCCTATGCCGGCGGAGTCGGCTATTTCAGCCCCGACGGGTCGATGGATTCGTGCATCGTGCTGCGCACCGCGATCGTGAAGGACGGGGTGATGCACGTCCAGTCGGGCGCGGGGATCGTCGCCGACAGCGATCCCGCCTATGAACAGCGCGAGTGCGAGGCGAAGGCCGGCGCGCTGCTGGCAGCGGCGCGCGAGGCGGTGGCCCAAGCGGGGGCGGCGCGCTTCGGGCAATAGCGCGTTACCGTACCGGATTGAGCTACGCCGATGACCCAATCTGGTCTGGTAACGCTCTGGGCAAAGTTTACAAAGTTTACACTTGCGGGCCGTCTGCGGGCGCTTGCTGACGGGTGTCTGCTTCGGGGCGTCGGCATGGGGGCAGGTTCACGGAATCGAAAGAGCGCTCCCACCCTACCCCGGCGGCCATATTGTAGGACAGCGGTTCAGCGGCGCAGCGCGTGGGCCGCCAGCCAGAGCCAGCCGCCGATCAGCAACAGCCCGCCGAGCGGCGTGACCGGCCCCAGCACCCCGCGCGGCCCGCCCAGCGCCATCGCATAGAGCGACCCGCCGAAGAACAGCCCGCCCGCGACGAACAGCCAGCCCGGCCCGCGCGCGCCCATCTGCAGCGCGACCAGCGCGGCGACGGCATGGACCAGTTGATATTGGCCGCCCGTGCGCAGCCAGTCGGCCGCCGCGCCCGAGGCACCATGCGCGCCGAACGCCCCGGCGGCGACGGCTATCGCCCCCGACAGCGCGGCGGCGAGAAGCAGGACGTTCATCGAAAAATCTCCAGCGTGTCGACCACCACTGCCCCGGCGACCCCCAGCGCGGCAAGCGCCGCGACGAGGACCGCGCCGGCCAGCATGTCCTTGGCGATACCGATCTCGCGGTGATGATCGGGGTGGAGCCGGTCGATCACCCCCTCGATCGCGCCGTTGAGCAGTTCGAGCGCCAGCACCAGCGCGACGGTGATCGCGACCAGCGCCCACCAGATGGGGGCGGGGCGCAAGGCGAGGAGCGCGATCAGCACGGCAGCAGCGAAGCCGAGATGGGTGCGGAAGCTCGCCTCGCGCGCCCATGCGGCGCGCAGGCCGCTCAGTGCGAAGCCAAGGCGTTCGCGGAACGGACGGCCTTTCATGACGTGCGGTCGGGCGGCAGGGGCATGGGCGTGAACGGTGTTCCGATGGCGGGGGAATCGATCCGGTGGTGATCCTGCCACCGGCCGGCGATCGGCGATACCGGCTTTGGCCGGCTGTCGTTCAGCGAACGGCTAGAAATGATGGCGAGCGGCGTTCTGCAAGGATAGTGTCGCGCCATGCGCTACGCCTTGCCCGCTTTCCTCGCCCTCATGGCCGCTCCGCCTGTCCAGGCCGAGCCAAAGCTTGAACGCGGTTTCGACGGGGCGCTACGAGGGTGCGAGGAATGGTTGCTGAATCCGGCGAGCTGGGTGGATGGCACGGACGCCTTCATCAAGGCCGTCGGTCTTGGCGAACAGATGCGTTCGGTCGACAAGGTCGACGAGGTCAACCTGCCGCCGGAGCGGATGCGCAAGGCGAACCATTATTGGCGGATCGATTCGAGTCCGAGGTCCGGCTATGTTCTCGTGGTTTCGGACCAACTCCCGATCTGCCACATTACCGGTGGCGGCGGCACCGATCTTCAACCCAGCGTTCAGAGCGTTCTCGCGTCGCCCGGGTTCGACACCCGCTGGGAGCCGGTGAACAACAGTTCGCGGGACGGCATGGCGACAACGACGTTCCGCAACCGGCGGGACCCGAATTTGTCGATCACCATCAGTCGCGCGGCGCAAGCGCAGCAGCGACTGGACAGGGTTCAGGTGCTGGCTACCGCCATCTTCCAACCCGCCGGGTGATCGCACGACACCATGAGGCGATGGTAGCCACCGGACAAACGGACGGTGCGGAGATCGACACGCCCGTGATTTGCGGACCGTGACGGCGGCCCGGCCGTTCTGACCAGCGCGGCAAGAATTCCGATCCGGAAATCACATCGATTGCGCAGCCATTTTTTCACCTTTGCCACCTACGTGCCGGACCCTTGTTGACCGCACGGGGCATGGGAATGAGACAGGCCGGAAACGAGACACCCGCCCTGCGGGACCTGCCGGTCAATGTCGCGGCGCTGCTCGACCAGTCGATCGCGTTGATCGGCGTGTACGACCAGAATGAGGTATTGCGCTACAGCAACGCGGCCTTTCGCGCGGCGTATTTCGTGGAGCCGGGAGAAGACGTCGACTGGCAGGCCCTGATGCGCCGCAATCACGCGGCGGGTCGCGGCACCATCATCGAAACCGCCAATATCGAAAACTGGATTTCGTCGGTGCGGTCGCGCCGGGGCAAATCCCGGCAGCGCACCTATGAGAGCGACCTCCAGGACGGTCGGTTCATCTGGGTGACCGAAACCAGACGGGACGACGGCTGGATCGTCTATGTCGGTACGGACATCACGTCGCTCAACGTGTCCGAGCGGAAGCTGCGGCTGGCAAACGAGCAACTGTTCCGTCAGTCCTTTACCGACGAACTGACCGGCGTTTCCAACCGCCGCCATATCTTCGGCAAGCTGAAGGAACTGCTTGCCGAGGGGCGCGATGGCTGGGCCTGTCTGGTGGACATCGATCATTTCAAGAAGATCAACGACACCTATGGCCATCACGGTGGCGACGAGGTGCTGACCGGCATCGCGCAAACGGCGCGCAGGACCGTCCATCTGAAGGAATCATTCGGGCGCGTCGGCGGGGAGGAATTCCTGATCCTGTTCGCCAGCCAGCCGTTCGACGAGGTCAGGTCAACGCTGGCGCGGCTGCGCGCGGCCATCGGCGGCATGGACACCGCTGCCCGATACCCCGGCCTCACGGTGACGATCTCGGGCGGGCTTACCCATATCTCGCCGGGGGATACCGAAGAGGCGGTCTTCATCCGCGCCGACGCCAGCCTCTACCTCGCCAAGACGAGCGGCCGTGACAGGATCTATTTCGGGACGGCGGACATACGGTCCGACGAGGCGGGACGGATCGTCGGTTCGGGACACCGCGACACCGGGTAGCACGGTTTGGGGCCGGACCATGGCACTGGCGCGCCGTTCCTGCCCCCTCACTCCTTCCCGGCGTCGTCCGGCACCGTGCCCGCCGCCGCGGTGACGCGGGCGTTGGTGAAGATCATCTCGCGGCCGGTGCGCAGGTCGCCGGTTTCGCTCTGCTGGAACAGGCGTTTGGCGTCGGTCTTGCGATACAGGTCCTCGGTACGGTCGATCTCGCCATCGTCGACGCCGACGCAGACCATCGCGGCGCGGGCCATCGACACCGCCGAATCGAGCACCTCGCGGAACACGCCTTCGATCGGCGCGCCCGCCAGCTTCACCACCGCGCGGCGATCGAACGCACGCACGAAGATGCCGGGGTTGGGGAACGCCTGATGGATCGCCTCGATCGCTTCTGTCTCCAGCGGATCGCCGTCGGTGCAGAACAGCAGCAGTTCGGCATCCTGCGCACCCGCCAGCCGCAGCAGGTCGATACGGGTGCCGTCGCCGTAATAGACCTTCATGCCGAAGCTGCCGGCGATTTCGATCATCTCGACGTCGCGGTCGATCACGGTGACGCTGATCCCCTGCGCCAGCAGCATCTGCGCCACGGTCTGGCCGAAGCGGCCATAGCCGACGACGACCGCGCTCGCCCCGTCGTGGCGCGGGCCTTCGGGGGTGCCGCCCTCGCGCTTTTCGGGTTCGGCGCGGAAGCGACGGGTGGCCATCATCAGGAACGGGGTGGTCGCCATCGACAAGGTGACGATCGCGCCGAACACGCTCGCCGCCTCAGGGGCGATCAGCAGCGCGTTCTGCGCCTGCGCGAACAGGACGAAGCCGAATTCGCCGCCCTGGCTGAGCAGCAGGCCCAGCGCCAGCGCGCCGCGCCACGGCATGCCGAACAGGCGGCCGATGCCGAAGATCACCAGCCCCTTAGTCGCGATCAGCGCCAGCGCCATGCCGACGACCAGCACCGGATGCTCGGCGATCTCGCCCAGATCGAGCATCATGCCCACCGCGAGGAAGAAGAGGCCGAGCAGGATCGAGCGGAACGGCTCGACATCGGCCTCCAGTTCGTGGCGATACGGGCTGTCGGCGAGCATCACGCCCGCGACGAACGCGCCCAGCGCGGTCGACAGGCCGAGCGCCTGCATCAGCGCGGCGCTGGCGATGACGGTGAACAGGCCGGCGAAGACGAACATCTCGCGTTCGCCCATGTTGCCGATCAGGCGGAACATCGGCCGCAGCAGGAAGCGACCGGCGAGGATCAGCCCCGCGACCGCGCCCAGCGTCCACAGCCCCAGTTGCCAGCCCGGCGGCCCGCCGGCATCGGCCGGGTTGCGCGACAGCGCGGCGGTGATGGTGATGAGCGGCACGATCGACAGATCCTGAAACAACAGGATCGCGAAGGCGCGCTCGCCGAATGGGGTCTTCATTCGGCCCGCCGATTGCAGCATCGGCAGCACCTGCGCGGTCGACGACAGCGCCAGCGGCAGCGCGAGTGCGATCACCGCGCCCCAGGTGAAGCGCGTGCCGAACCATACGACGCCGATTAGCGCGACCCCGCACAGCGCGACCTGCATCAGCCCGAGGCCGAAGATGTCCTGCTTCATCCGCCACAGACGCGAGGGCGAGAGTTCGAGGCCGACAAGGAACAGCAGCAGGGTGATGCCGAGTTCGGCGATGCCGAGCTTGGCCTCCGCATCGCCGACGATGCCCAGCACCTGCGGCCCCACGACCGATCCGGCGACGAGATAGCCGAGCGTGGCGCCCAGCCCCAGCTTGCGGAAGATCAGCACGAACACCAGCGCCGCGCCGAGCAGCGGGGCGAAATCATGGAGCAGCGAGGCGGTGCCGTGCTCCTCCATTATGCCGCCGCCCGGTGGCTGGCGGCCTGTTCGGCGGCCTGCGCGGCGGCTTCGAAGGCGAGGCGGATCGAGGCGTGGCGCGCGCTGTGCGGGCGGGCGGGCTCGAACAGGGTCAGGCCGGGCCAGTCGGGCGCATCGCCCTCCCCGGCCAGCCATGCGGTGAGCGTATCGCGGGCGTTCACCAGTTCCTGCGGGCTGCGGCCGACGATGTGCTGCGCGAGCAGCGCCGAGGAGGCCTGCCCCAGCGCACAGGCCCGCACCAGCATGCCGACCTCAGCCACGCGATCGTCGGGGCCGAGCGCGATGTCGACGGTCACGCGGCTGCCGCAGACGGGCGAGCGTTTCTCAACCGAGGCATGCGGTTCGGCCAGACGGACGCTACGCGCCGTATCGGCGGCGAGGCGGAGGATTTCGGTGTTGTAGAGTGCGGTCACGCACAGGGATGTAGGGGAGGCAAGGGACGGTGGCGAGTCGTTACTCGCCGAACACCGGTTCGCCCTTGCGCCGCCGGTCGACGAAATCGGCGACACTGGCGCTGGTGGCGTTGAGCAGCGGATAGGTCCGCGCCTGTTTGATCCATGCCGGGCGGCCGGTCGGGCCACCGCCGACGAAATCGGCGGCGAGCAGCAGCAGCAGGAAGGCGAGGCTGGCAAGGATCAGCCCTTTCAGCGCGCCGAAGCCGAAGCCCAGCGCCCGGTCGAGCGGCCCGAGGACCGAGGCGCGGGTACGGCTGCCGACCGCATTGGCGACGAGGCGACCGCCGAAATAGCCGACGCCGCTGATGAGCGCGAAGGCGAGCGTCGCCGCGCCGCCGGCGGTGCCGGTGGGTCCGGCGAGTGCTGCGGCGACGGGGGTGTGGAACAGCTTGAGCGCGATCACCACCAGCACCCATGCGGCGAGCGAGAGGACTTCGGTGACGAAGCCGCGCAGGAACCCGAGGACCGCCGCCCCGCCGACCGTGAGGATGACCGCGATGTCGAGCGAGGTGAGCGCCATGCGTGGGGGTATGGCGCGGGCGGCGGGGAATGTCGAGGTTGGGGAGTGGCGGTCTATCTCCCCTCCCTGACAAGGGAGGGGTTGGGGGTGGGTCGGTTTGGGGCGGGCGCTGCGGTTCCTCGCGGGCCGACCCACCCCCGGCCCCTCCCTTGTCAGGGAGGGGAGTGAACTACCGCCCCAGCATATGATCGACGAACCTCGACAGGTCCTTGAAGCTCGACAGTTTGAGCGCGCCGCCCTCCGCCGTCTGCGCGGCGGGGACGAGCGCGCGGCCGAAGCCCAGTTTGCCGGCTTCCTTCAAACGCAGCGCGCCGTGGGCGACCGGGCGGACCTCGCCCGACAGCGCGATCTCGCCGAACACGATCGCGTCGGCGGGCAGCGGCCGTTCGGACAGCGCCGAGACGAGTGCTGCGGCGACCGCCAGATCGGCGGCGGGATCGGTCACGCGGTAGCCGCCGGCGATATTGAGATAGACTTCGGCCGTGGCGAAGGCGAGGCCGCAGCGCGCCTCCAACACCGCGAGGATCATCGCCAGCCGGCCCGAATCCCAGCCGACCACCGCACGACGCGGCGTCGCCCCCGACGCCAGCCGGACGGTCAACGCCTGCACCTCGACCAGCACCGGGCGGGTGCCCTCGAGCGCGGGGAAGACGACGGTGCCCGTCACATTCTCGTCGCGGCTGGTCAGGAACAGCGAGGACGGGTTGGAGATTTCCGACAGGCCCTCGCTCTCCATTGCGAACACGCCGATCTCGTCGGTGCCGCCGAAGCGGTTCTTGACCGCGCGCAGGATGCGATACTGGTGGCTGCGCTCGCCCTCGAACGCCAGCACGGTGTCGACCATGTGTTCGAGCACGCGCGGCCCGGCGATCGATCCGTCCTTGGTGACATGGCCGACGAGCACGACGGCGGTGCCGCGTTCCTTGGCGAAGCGGATCAGTTCACCCGACGAGGCGCGGACCTGGCTGACGGTGCCCGGCGCGCCTTCGATCAGGTCGCTGTGCATCGTCTGGATCGAATCGATGATGAGCAGATCGGGCGCGGCGCCGCCGCCGAACGTCGTCAATATGTCGCGCACCGACGTCGCCGCCGCCAGTTGCACCGGCGCGTTGCCGAGGCCCAGGCGACGCGCGCGCAGCCGCACCTGATCGGCCGCCTCCTCGCCCGAGACATAGGCGACGCCCTTGCCCGCCAGCGCGAGCTTCGCAGCGGCCTGTAGCAGCAGCGTCGACTTGCCGATACCGGGATCGCCGCCGATCAGCGTCGCCGATCCCTCGACGAAGCCGCCGCCCAGCGCGCGGTCGAGTTCGGCGATGCCGGTGGTGAGGCGGTCGGGCAGCGCGATGTCGGTGTCGAGGCCGGAGAGCAGGATCGGCCGTCCGCCGCTTTGCAGGTTGTGCCGCGCCGAAAACGGGGTGACGACCGCGCCGGCATCCTCGACCAGCGTGTTCCATTCACCGCAATCGGCGCATTGCCCCGCCCATTTCGACGTGACCGATCCGCACTGCTGGCAGACGTAGCGCTTCTGGGGTTTTGCCATGCCGCCGCGCCTAGCAGATGGGGAACGAAAGGGGAATATGCCGTCCCCAACGCGGGTTGCCCGGTTCAGCGGCGCGGTTCGGCGACCGGGCCTTCGGGGTTGCCGGTGGCATGCGCCTCGACCGGGCGCGCGCCCAGCCGTGCGGCGACATCGGGCGCGACATAGGACAGGGTGAGGAAGGCGAGGAAGATGCCAACACCCAGCCCGTAGAACGACGGCACCAGCCGGAGCGCGAGCCGCGAACTGTCGAGCGGCGGCTTGATCCCCTGACAATATTGCATGATGTCGGTCTTGCCCTGGAGCGCCAGCATGCCCGAGATCGCGACCGGCAACGCGGCCAGCCCCATTTGCAGCGGCGAGATGCGGGTTCCGAACACCGCCTCGCCCAGCGTCAGGATGCCACCCAGCGTCGCCACGCTGACCGAGGCCATGCTCTTGAAATAATCATAGGCGAATTTCGGATCGGGCAGCGCCCGGTCCGCCGAAGGTTCGTCGCGCATCACCCTGCCCTGTCCCCGTTGCCGTATCGGCGAGGATAGCGCGCGGTGGAGGTGGCGCAAGGGTGGCTGGCGGGATCGGGGGGCTTGGGTCGACTTCCTCTCCCCCGGCCCCTCCCCTGAAGGGGAGGCGTCAGTTCAGCTCGCTGCCGCGTTTCAGGACCTTGGCACCGTCGTCCTGCTCGATCAGATAGGCGGGGTTGTCCTTGGTGCCGTTCTTGGTGATCTTCGATCCCTTGATCGTGCGCTGGACGCGGCGTTCGAAGCGTTCCTCGACCTTGCCGGTCGCGGTGCCGTTGCCCCACGACCATTCGACCGTCGCACCCTTTTTATAGCTGTCGCTCATTGCCCGCTCCTGTTGTCGGCGGGGTCAACCGGCAGCGGCGGCAAGCGTTCCGGTAGCGTGCGATGCGTTCCGGCGCTATGCGGCGGCGATGAAGCCTTCCCACCTGCGCGTCGCGATGTTCAGCGGAAACTATAATTACGTCCGCGACGGCGCGAACCAGGCGCTGAACCTGCTCGCCCGCCACATGCTCGACCGGGGCGTCGCGTTGCGCGTCTATTCGCCGACCATCGACAAGCCCGCCTTCCCGCCGACCGGCGATCTGGTGAGCGTGCCCGCGTTCGGCATGCCGGGCGGACGCGGCGAGTATAAGCTCGCGCGCGGGCTGCCGCGCCGGGTCCGCGCCGATCTGGAGGCCTTCGCCCCCAACATCGTCCATGTCGCCGCGCCCGACATCCTCGGCCACCGCGCCTTGAGCTGGGCGCGCGACAAGGGGGTCGCGACCCTCGCCTCGCTCCACACCCGGTTCGAGACGTATCCGCAATATTACAAGATCGGCTTTCTCGAACCCCTCGCGGTCGCGCTGTCGAAGCGCTTCTACAACCGCGCCGATCAGGTGATGGTGCCCGGGCGCGGCATGGCCGAGTTGCTGCGCGAATGGGGCGTCACCTCACCGATCGGCATCTGGTCGCGCGGCGTCAACCACGCGCGGTTCCACCCGGCGATGCGCGATCTCGACTGGCGGCGGTCGCTGGGGATCGGCGACGACGAGGTCGCGGTCAGCTTTCTCGGGCGGCTGGTGCTGGAGAAGGGCCTCGACATTTTTTCCGAGGTCGCCAAGGAATTGCAGCGGCGCGGGGTCAAGCACCGCATCCTCGTGATCGGCGAAGGCCCGGCACGCGACTGGTTCGCGCAGGCCGTGCCGCATGCGGTGTTCGCGGGGTTCCGATCGGGCGACGATCTGGGCCGGGCGGTCGCGTCGATGGATGTGTTCTTCAACCCGTCGATCACCGAGACGTTCGGCAACGTCACGCTGGAGGCGATGGCGGCGGGCGTGCCGGTGGTCGCGGCGCGCGCATCGGGCGCGGTGGGGCTGGTCGACGATCGCCGCACCGGATTTCTGGTGCCGCCGCGCGACGTGCCCGCCTATGCCGACGCGATCGCGCGGTTGTGCGAGGATGCGTCGCTGCGGTGGCAGATGGGGATCGCGGGCCATGAGGATGCCGGGGGCTATCAATGGGACCGCGCCAATCAGGCGGTGCTCGATGCGTATCTGGGGATCGTTCGGGGGTAGTGGTTTGGCGGGGTCGCGGTTGCCCCTACCCCCTTCCGTCATTCCGGCGCAGGCCGGAATCCACGGATACGGGCCGGTGCGGCCCTTGCGATGCGCTTCGTGACCATGGATCCCGGCCTTCGCCGGGATGACGGGAAGGCCGGGGGTGACGGGCCGCCCCCCGCCCTTAACGTCGCATCAATCCCCGTCGCCTAAGGCTGGCGCGACACGCGAAGGGTCTGGCCGATGATCGACAATTTCTCGCTGGGCCTTACCCATGTGCTGATGCTGTTCGCGGTATGGCGGCTGCTGCGGCGCGACGACCTCGACCGCGAGGGCGAGGTCGAGTCGATGCAGCGCGCGAAGAAAGACCGTTTCGGTGCGTGACCTTGCGTTCATTGCGTTTCTGGTCGCGCTGTTCGGCATGGGGTTGCATCGGCCGTTCGTGTTCGTGCTGACCTATGTCTATATCGACATCGTAGCACCTCAGCGGCTCACCTACATGCTGCTCAATTCGATCCAGATTTCGCTGATCGCCGCCGCCTGCGCGATCGGGGCATGGGTCGTGGTCGACGACAAGCGCGATACGCGCATCGCGCCCCGGCAGGGGCTGATGCTGGCGCTGCTGCTTTACTGCCTGTGGACCACCAAGGGCGCCGATTTCCCGGTCGACGCGCAGTTCAAATGGGAATGGGTGTGGAAGGCGCTGGCCTTCGCGATCTTCCTGCCGCTGACGCTGCGCACCCGGTTGCGGATCGAATCGCTGCTGCTGTTCATGGTGCTGTCGGCGGCGTCGATCATCATCGTCGGCGGCATCAAGACATTGGGGTCGGGTGGCGGTTACGGCGAACTCAACCTGATGGTGTCGAACAACGCCGGGCTGTACGAAGGATCGACGATCTCGACGGTCGCGATCGCGATCATCCCGCTGATCCTGTGGTTCAGCAAATACGGCACGGTCTATGTTCCCGACTGGCGGGTGCGGGGCTTTTGCTATGCGCTGGTGTTCTCATGCCTGCTGATCCCGGTCGGCACCTCGACCCGCACCGGGTTGCTGTGCATCGGCCTCTTGGGCGTGCTGATGCTGCGCGACGTGAAGCGGCGGTTGACCTATCTGATGGCGGCGGGCGCGGCGGCGGTGATGGCGGTGCCGTTCCTGCCGAGCGCGTTCACCCAGCGGATGGAGACGATCGGCACCTACCAGTCCGATGCGTCGGCCTCGACCCGGATCGCGGTGTGGATGTGGACGCTCGACTATGTGAAGAATCACCCCTTCGGCGGCGGGTTCGAGGCGTATCGCCAGAACCAGATCCGCTATGACAAGGTCGCCGTCACCGGACAGGGCAACAACCAGACGGTCCGCCGCGATCTGGAGGTCGACAAGGGCCGCGCCTATCACAGCGCCTATTTCGAGATGCTGGGCGAACAGGGCTGGCCGGGGCTGTTCCTGTGGCTGGCGATCAACCTTGGCGGGCTATTCCGCATGGAGGTGCTGCGGCGGCGCTATGCCAAGCCGGGCGACGGTGAGGGTTGGGTCGCGCCCTTGGCCGGGGCGCTCCAGAACGGGCATATCGTCTATCTGTTCGGCGCGAATTTCATCGCGATCGCGTTCCAGCCGTTCGTATTCATGCTGATCGGTGCGCAGATCGGGCTCGACACCTATCTGGCGAGGAAGCGTGCCGAGGGCGCATGGCGGCCGATCCAGCGACGGGCGCGTGTCCCGGCATGAGCGAGTTGAAGGCGCTGACCGGCGCGCGCGGGATCGCGGCGTGGTTGGTGGTGTTCTTTCACCTGCGCCATTCGCTGGTCGGCGTGCCGGCCCCGGTGATGGCGGTGCTCGACAAGGGCTATCTCGCGGTCGATTTCTTCTTTCTGCTCTCAGGCTTCGTCATCGCGCTGGCATGGGGCCCACGCTTCGCCGCCGAGGGGTGGCGCGCCGTCCTGCCCTTCCTGCGCAAGCGGTTCGCGCGGGTGGTGCCGCTGCACTGGTTCGTGCTGGCGGGGACGGTCGTTTTGGCGGCGGCGATGGGGCTGAGCGGGCGCGAGGTAGGCGACCAGTTTCCGTGGGGCGCGCTGCCGCTGCATGTCGTGCTGGTGCAGAGCTGGGGGACCGGGCATGCGCTGGCGTGGAACGACCCGGCGTGGTCGATCTCGGCGGAGTTCGCGGCGTATCTGCTGTTTCCGGTGGCGGCGGTGAGCGTCGACTGGCGGCGCCGCTCGACCGGCTTGGCGCTGCTGGCGATCGCCGTCGCGACGCTGGCGGTGGCGCTGCTGCTCGCCAGCCGGGGCGAGCACGGGATGAACGGCGACGTCGGCCAATATGGCGTGGCGCGTTGTATCGGCGAGTTCACCTCGGGCACGATCGTCGCCGCGCTGTATCTGCGCTGGCACGCGGTGCCCGGCGTCGCGGTGGGGGCCGCGCTGATCGGGCTGACGATGCTCGGCGGTTTTGCGGCGGGGTGGCTGAACGAGTTGCTCGCCGCGCCGGTCGGCTTCGCCGCGCTGCTCCTCGCGCTGGCGCTTACCGCCGGGCGGGCGGGCAATATGCTGGAGGGGCGCTGGGTCCATTGGCTGGGCGAGGTCAGCTATGCGACCTATCTGGCGCATTACCCGATGTGGTTCGTGTTCAAGCTGTTGTTCGTGACCGATGCCGCCGCCGCGCCATGGGGCGTCGTGATGGCGTATTTCGGGGCAGTCGTGGTGGCGTCGGGGCTGCTCTACCGCTTCGTCGAGCGGCCGGCGCAGCGCTGGGTCAACGGCCTGGGGCGAGTACCGGTCAGGCGCGCGGTTCGCGGATGAGGCGATAGACCTCGCGCGGGGCGGCGATGCGGAAGAACTGCCCGAAGCGGTTCAGCGCCGGAACCCACCAGTCCATGCCGTTCATGGCACTGAAGATGTTGGCAGGGCCGAAATCGATCGTCCCCGTACCATCACGATGTTCGGTGAGATCGAGGCGCGGCAGCCGTTCGATGTCAAACGAGCTGAACTTGCGGTTGCGCAGGATCAGAATGCGCTGGTCGGACACGGCATAGCGCAGCGACTTGCGCAGCCATGCGTCGTGTACGAACCGGCCGGCGATCAGATACAGGCCGACAATCAGGAACGGCAGTCCCCACAGCCGGAAGAACAATGGCGGCGCACCGTCGCCGCCGCCGAACGGTTCGGACCATACCATCACGTTCCAGAAGATCGCGAAACCACCCCACAGCAGCGAGAACGGGATGAGGAAAATGTCCCTTGCACCGAACGCGATCCCCTGTCTGGGGCGACCCGACCAGCGGATGCGTTCGCCGGGGAAAAGGTAGGACTGGAACGCCGCTTCGGCCTTCATATCGCGCATGCGCCGGAGCGTAGCGCCGACCATAGGCCGGCACCAGAACCGATCGATCTTTGGGACAAACGTGCATTTCCGTCATTCCCGCGAAGGCGGGAATCCATAACCGCTGACGTTTCGGCTGGAGTCGCGACGCTGGCGCATATGGACTCCCGCCTTCGCGGGAGTGACGAAAAGGAACGGAACCGTCGTTCCGCGTCAGCGAAGCGAATGTAGATCGGCCCGGTCGTCCGGCGCGGCGGCGAACCGCCACGCCGCGCCCCTCACGCCTCGGCCAGCTCGCTCGCCAGCGCTTCGAGGATCGCCTTCGAGAAAGCGGGGATGTCGGCGGGCTTGCGGCTGGTGATGAGGTTGTCGTCGATCACGACTTCCTCGTCGACCACATCGGCCCCGGCGTTTTCGAGGTCGGTGCGCACCGACGGCCAGCTCGTCACGCGGCGGCCGTCGACCACGTCGGCCTCGACCAGCAGCCACGGCGCGTGACAAATCGCGGCGACGATCTTGTCATCGTCCATGAACTCGCTGACGATCTCGACCGCGCGTTCCTCGATCCGCAGCTTGTCGGGGTTGCCGACGCCGCCGGGCAGGAGGAGCATGTCGAACTGTTCGGTGTCGACGTCGTCGAGCGTCAGGTCGGGGGTGATCGTCCGCGCCTTCTCGCTGTCGTTGACGACGCCCTGGATCGGATCGGTCTTGATCGATGCGAGCGTCACCTGCGCGCCGGCGTCGAGCAGCGCCTGACGCGGATCGAACAGTTCGGATTCCTCGAACCCGTCGGTCGCGAGGATCAGCACGCGGGCATTGGTGAGGTCGGCCATGGGGCAGTCTCCGTAGGGGTAAGTCCGCCTCTCAACAGGCTGGTCCGGGCGGGGTTCCCGGAACGAAGCGACGAGCCGAACATTGATCCGACGAGCTGAAACGGGAACGCCGATGGCCGAGAGCGCCGAACCGATCGATTGTGCGCCGGGATGCGTTTTCTCCGATTGCGAGACGCCGGGCATCACTCGCCGCCGGCGCGGCAAGGGATGGGAATATTGCGACCCCGACGGCAAGCGGATCACCGACACGGGCGAAATCGAGCGGTTGAACGCGATCGGCCTGCCCCCCGCCTATCGCGACGCATGGTATTGCCCCGACCCCGCCGGCCATATCCAGGCGATTGGCTGGGACGAGAAGGGCCGCAAGCAATATCGCTATCACAATGATTTCCGCGAGGCGCGCGAGCTGGCGAAATACGACCGCTGCGCCGCGTTCGGCCATGCCCTGCCCGCCCTGCGTCGTGCGGTCGAGCGCGACCTGAAGGCGCGCAAGCTCAGCCGCGAACGCGCGGTGGCGGCGGTGGTGCGGCTGCTCGATCTGGGGCGGGTGCGCGTCGGCAACGAAGGCTATGCGCGCGAGAACAAGAGCTACGGCGCGACGACGCTGCGCAAGCGCCACGCGCACCTCTCGGGCACGAAGCTCAAGCTCCAGTATCGCGCCAAGTCGGGCAAGCTGCGCGTGCTGACCATCACCGACCGCTCGCTCGCCAGCTTCGTGCGCAAGTGCCAGGACCTGCCGGGACAGCATCTGTTCCGCTGGATCGACGACGATGGCGAGGCACACCCCGTCACCTCCAGCGACGTCAACGCCTATATCCGCGAGGCGATGGGCGGCGATTTCACCGCCAAGCATTTCCGCACCTGGGGGGCGAGCGTGCTGGCGTTTCAGGCGCTGGCGCAGGCGGAGGCGGACATCAGCCTCAAGGCGATGCTCGAACCCGTCGTCGAGGCGCTGGGCAATACGCCCGCCATCGCGCGCAAATCCTATGTCCACCCGCTACTGATCGATCTGGCGAAGGACGGACAGGCTGCGTTCCGCACCACGCTGGCACTGCCGCGCGCGGCCAAACACCTGTCCGCGCACGAGCGCGGGCTGATCGCGCTGCTCGAAGCGAAGGACGCCGCGCCTCGCGCCGCGTGAAAGGGTTTCCATGACCAATACCGCCACCCCCGCCGCGACCGTCGAGCGCGCGTTCAACGCCGACCGCGCGCAGGCACAGGCGCGACTGTTGTTTCAGGACAGCGCGCGCTGGATCGCCGACACGTGGTTGCAGGTGCTGATCGCGCTGGGCGTCGGCGCCGGCATCGTGCTGGTGCTGCTGATGGTGCGCCGCTGGGCGTTGAGGCTGTGCCGGAACGATCGCGCCGGCTGGGGCGGGATCGTCGGCAAGGCGGTGTCGCGCACCAGCCTGTTCTTCATGGTCACGCTCGCCGCCAAGCTAGTCGACGGCTATGCCAGCGCACCGCCCGCCGTGACCAACACCATCGAATTCCTGTTCACTGTCGCATCGGTGTTCCAGGCGGCGGTGTGGGCGCGCGAGGTGATCCTCGGCGTCGTCGAGCGGCGCACCGCCAGCGACCATTATCATGGCGAGGCGTTGGCATCGGCGATGGGGCTGATCCGGCTGCTCGTCACCTTCGCGCTGTTCGCGATCGCGCTGATCGTGGTGCTCGACAATCTGGGGGTGAACGTCACCGGGCTGGTCGCCGGCTTGGGCGTCGGCGGCATCGCCATCGGTCTGGCGGCGCAGGGCATCTTCGCCGATCTGTTCGCCGCGCTGTCGATCATCTTCGACCGGCCGTTCCGGCGCGGCGACAACGTCAGCTATGACAAGACCGACGGATCGATTCAGGAGATCGGCCTGAAATCCACGCGCATCCGCTCGATCACCGGCGAAGAGCGGATCATCAGCAACAAGAACCTGCTCGACAAGGAAATCATCAACAACAGCCGGCGCGAGCATCGTCGCGCGGTGTTCGCGATCGGCGTGACCTATCAGACCCCGGCCGACACCTGCGCGCGCCTGCCCGCGATGCTGCGCGAGGTCGTGGAGGCCAATGATCGCAAGTTCGTGCGCTGCGGCTTCACCGGCTTCGGCGCGTCGAGCCTCGACTTCGAGGTGATCTTCGATTCGCCCGGCGCCGACTATGCCGCCTTTTATGACGGACGGACGGCGGTGGGCCTCGCCATCCTGCGCCGGCTGGCCGCCGAGGGGATCGAGATCGCCTATCCGACGCAGGTGAACCTGACGGCGGCGGCCGATGGGCGGATCGTCGATCCGGGGTGACGCTACGGCGTTGCTCCATCCGCAGCAAACCGTCGCCCCAGCGAAGGCCGGGGCCTCTCGCGGCTCCTGCCGTGCGCCATGCCTGGGAGATCCCAGCCTGCGCTGGGATGACGTCTGGGGTAGTGTAAAGGAGCAAGCCCCTTTGCATTTTAGAAGGATCGGTTTGGCGAAAGCACAGAACGAAAGCTGATTTTAAGGTAACGGGTGCGGCACCGGCTTGCGCTTGCTACTACGATCCGGCTATTCCCGGCGGCAGGAGAGGAGCGCCAAATGGCGTCCCATCAAGAACCGCCCGTAGAGGAAGCCTGCCCCATGCGTTCCGCCGTCATCGTCTCGACCGCCCGTACCCCGATCGGCCGCGCCTATCGCGGGGCGTTCAACAACCTGCCCGCCCCGACCCTCGCCAGCCATTCGATCCGCGCCGCGATCGAGCGCGCCGGGGTAGAGGGAGCCGAGGTCGACGACGTGCTGTTCGGCGCGGCGCTGCAACAGGGGCATCAGGCGGGCAATATCGCGCGGATGGCGGCCTTGCGCGCCGGGCTGCCGACCAGCGTGTCGGGCATGTCGATCGACCGGCAATGCGCCAGCGGGCTGATGGCGATCGCCACCGCCGCCAAGCAGGTGGTCCACGACCGGATGGAAATCTGCGTCGCGGGCGGGGTCGAATCGATCAGCCTCGTCCAGACGCCGCAGATGCGTGTCGCGTTCGACCCCGAACTGGTGGCGATGCACGGTGACATCTACATGCCGATGCTCCAGACCGCCGAGATCGTGGCGCAGCGCTATGGCATCTCGCGCGATCGGCAGGACGACTATGCACTGCGCTCGCAACAGCGCACGGCGCACGCGCAGGCGAACGGCCGGTTCGATGCCGAACTGATCCCCGTCACCGCGACGATGAACGTAGTCGACAAGGCGACGAAGGAAGTCTCGGCGCACGAGATCACGCTGACCAAGGACGAAGGCAACCGCGCCGACACCACGATCGAGGGGCTGCGCAGCCTAAAACCGGTGATGGGCGAACAGGCAGTCATCACCGCCGGTAACGCCAGCCAGTTGTCCGACGGATCGTCGGCGTGCGTCGTGATGGAGGAAGCGCTGGCAGCCAAGCGCGGGCTGCAACCGCTCGGCCGCTATGTCGGCATGGCGGTGGCGGGCACCAAGCCCGACGAGATGGGCATCGGCCCGGTCTATGCGGTGCCCAAGCTGCTCGAACGGTTTGGGCTGGGCATGGACGATATTGGCCTGTGGGAGCTGAACGAGGCGTTCGCGGTGCAGGTGCTGCATTGCCAGGACGTGCTGGGCATCCCCGACGACCGGCTGAACGTCAACGGCGGCGCGATTTCGATCGGCCACCCCTACGGCATGTCGGGCGCGCGGATGACCGGCCACGCACTGATCGAGGGCAAGCGGCGTGGGGTGAAGTACGTCGTGGTGACGATGTGCGTCGGCGGCGGCATGGGCGCTGCGGGGTTGTTCGAGGTGTTGTGAGAGCGTCAACAATTACTTGACGTATCTTCGTCAATGATCGATTGACTTTCCGTCAGTCTTTCATTGACGGAGCGTGCCATGGACATTGCCGAAGAACACCGGTTGCGCACGCGCACCACTGCGGTCGTGCTCGACTGGGCGGCGGAGCGCGAGCCGCCGTTCCGCGGCGAGGACAAGGCGGGCTATGGCGAGGCGATCGTCGCCGCGCATATCGTCGCCGATGAGGCGCGGTTGACGCTGCATCGCTGGATCGATGCCGCCAGGCGGGCCGACCTGAGCTGGAGCGAGATCGGCGAGGTGCTGGGAATCAGCAAGCAGGCGGCGCAGCAGCGCTTCCGCGCGCTGACGACGACCGATACGTCGATGGCGGAAGCCGAAGTCGTCCGCACCGGTGCCACCGCGTTCAACGAGATGCGCATCCTTGCCGACGAAGGCCGGCAGGGCCATGAACTGACCGGCGTCGGGGTGCTGACGCTCACGTTCCGCACCAGCGACCGGCAATGGGAATATTGCCGCCGCGTCGGCAGCGGCAGCGACACCGCGCGACTGAAAGATGCGGGCTGGGAGCATGTCGCGAGCTACCTGCCGTTCCATTATTACAAGCGGGCGATGGGGTAGCGGCGGCCTGCGCTTCCCCTCTCCCAACCCTCTCCCCTGAAGGGGAGAGGGCTATCGGGATCAGCCGATCCGCTGCATCCACCCATGCGGATCGTTGCTGCGGCCGCGCTGGATGTCGGTCAGCGACTTGAGCAGCGCCTGGGTCCGCTCGCCCGGCTGGCCGTCGCCGATGGTGAAGCTGAAATCCGCCGACGACACCTTGCCGATCGGGGTGACGACCGCCGCCGTGCCGCAGGCGAATGCCTCGACCAGCCGGCCGTTGGCGGCGTCGGCCTGCCACTGGTCGATCGAATAGCGTTCCTCGCGCACCTCGATGCCGGCGTCGCGCGCCAGCGTCAGGATCGAATCGCGGGTCACGCCGGGCAGGATCGTGCCGGTCAGCGGCGGGGTCAGCATCGTGCCGTCGTCGAACACGAAGAAGATGTTCATGCCGCCCAGTTCCTCGACCCAGCGGCGCTCGACCGCATCGAGGAACACGACCTGGTCGCAGCCCTGTTTGATCGCCTCCGACTGGGCGAGCAGGCTCGCGGCATAGTTGCCGCCGCACTTGGCATCGCCGGTGCCGCCGGGCGCGGCGCGGGTGAACTCGCGCGACACCCATAGCGACACGCTCCGCGCGCCGCCCGGCCAGTAATTGCCGACCGCCGAGGCGATGACGCAGTAGAGATATTCGGCCGACGGCTTGACGCCGAGGAACGTCTCCGACGCGATCATGAACGGGCGCAGATACAGCGCGCTGCCCTCCCCGCCCGGAATCCACTCGCGCTCGGCCAGCACCAGATCGCGGCACGAGGCGAGGAACTGTTCCTCGGGCAGCTCGGCCATGGCGAGGCGGCGTGCCGACCGCTGAAACCGCCGCGCATTCTGTTCGGGCCGGAACAGCGCGACGCCGCCGTCGGGCAGCGTGTACGCCTTCAGCCCCTCGAAAATCTCCTGCGCATAATGGAGAACGGCGGCGGCCGGGTCCATGATGATCGGCGCGCGCGCGGTGATCTTCGCATCGTGCCAGCCCTTGTCGTCCGACCAGCGCATCGTCGCCATGTGATCGGTAAAGACCCGCCCGAAACCGGGATTTACGATCCGCGCCGCGCGCTCGCTCGCCTCCACCGGGTTGGCATGGGGTTCGAAGGCGAAGGTCGGCTGGCTCATGGCATCCTCATCGATCAATGCTTGCGGCGGGTTAGGCCGGATGGCACAACAGGTCAACATGACTGCCCCAATTTCGCCCGCCCAGCCGATGACCGCATCGGCGCTGTTCCTGCGCGAAGCGGAGGTGCGGCGCGGGATCGAGCTGCTCTATTTCGGCTACAGCCACCTGACCCGCACGATCGACGAGGCGCTGGCCGACCAGAAGCTGGGCCGGGCGCACCACCGCGCGCTGTATTTCATCGCCAGGCGGCCCGACCTGTCGGTCAGCGACCTGTTGCGGCTGCTGGCGATCACCAAGCAATCGCTCGGCCGGGTGCTGGGGGATCTGAGCGAACGCGGGCTGGTCGAGAGCCGCGCGGGCGACCGCGACGCGCGGCAACGGCTGCTGAAACTGACGGCGGAGGGGCAGGCGCTGGAGGCGCGGCTGTACGAGATGCTCAATGCCAAATTGTCGCGCGCCTATTCGGGCGCGGGGCAGGACGCGGTCAGCGGCTTCTGGGCGGTGCTGGAGGGGCTGATCCCGGCGGGCGACAAGGCGGCGGTGGCGGCGCTGGGGCGGTAGGTCGAATCGATCTTCCACGGCATTCTGGCGCTGCCCTCTGCCCTCGACAGGGGAGAGGGATACCGAAGCTTGCTGGCTAGCGCAGGTCGAGAGAAGGGTGAAGCAAGCCTGCGACTCGCGCGCTCGTTGTCCGAGCGCTTACCCCTCTCCCAGCTCCGACTAGGCGGGATCGATCTTCAGCCAATGCTACGGCTGTTCGTCGTTCCCGCGCAGGCGGGAACCCATAGACGCAACGGTCTCGGTTCGATCACCGGCGTCAGCGTGAATGGATTCCCGCCTGCGCGGGAATGACGCGCGGGGAGACGAGGGCAAATTCCCCCTAACAAAGCTGAATGTCGATCAGTCTTGAGTCAGCGAACTTCCTGCCGCAACCGGGTATCCAGACGTGCGTGCGCCTGCGCCGCATAGTTCACGCAGCCATGCCGGTCGACCAGCGGCTTACGCTGCGCCAGCCGCTCACCCATGTCGCTGGCTCCCGGATGCGGGGTCAGCAGGATGTCGCATTTCAGCGCCGCGACCCGCCCGATGCTGCCGCGCAGGCGCGCGATATAATCCGGGTGGTCGGTGAAGCGATAGCTGTCGGCCGACACCGCCGACAGACTGTCGGCAAAGACCATCCGGTAACATTTGCTACCCTCGCACGAGGTCCACGACCAGCTCATCCCGTCGGGAGCATGGCCGGGGGTCGAATGGGCGAGCATGCGAACGGGACCGACGCTCAGCGTCTGCCCATCGTCCACCGTGCCGGCCACCGGCACCCGCGCGACCGGGGTCAGGATCGTCCTTTGCGGATCGTCGGCCGCCGCCTTCCCGCTGGTCAGCACCGCGCGCGCGGCGGCGCTCGCCATCAGCCGCGCGCCGGTGGCGCGTTGCAACGCCGCCAGCCCGCCGGCGTGGTCGACATGGCTGTGGCTCATCAGCAGCAGTTTCACGTCGCGCGGACGGAAACCCAGCCGGGTGATGTTGGCGAGGATCGACGGCACCGCCTGCGCCGTGGCCGCGTCGATCACGACATGGCCGGCCGTGCTGGTTAACAGCAGCACGGTGATGCCGCAGGTGCCGACGTCATAGACGTTGCCGTAAATACGGACCGGCGGCGCGGGATCGCTCCAGCCGTCCTTGCCCGCGCATACCCGCTGGCGTTCGCGCACGTCGGCGGGCGCGCCCTGCGCCCATGCCGGGGCAGCACCCAGCAACGCCAGCGCAAGGAGCAAGGCGCGGATCATGCCCGCGCCGCCGCCGCCATCTCCGCATTGCGCCGTTCCGACGCGGTCAGCGTCGCCACCAGCAGGCGTTTGAGCGCATCGTCGGCATCGAGGACGTTCAGCCCCTGCCGCGTCGATCCGCCCGGACTGGCGACCCGGTCGGCCAGCACCGCCGGCGATACGTCGGCGTCGGCCGCCATCGTCGCCGATCCGCGCACCGTCGCCAGCGCGAGCCGCTGCGCCTGATCGGCGGGCAGGCCGAGCGCGGCCCCGGCGGCCGCAAGCGCGTCGACGAAGCGGAACACGAACCCCGGCCCGCAGCCCGACAATGCCGTTACCGCATCGAACAGCGCGGCATCCTCGATCCACTCGACGAGTCCCAACGGCCGCATCAGCGCCTCGGCGGTGTCGCGCGCCGGTGCGTTCGTGCCGTGGCTGTGGAGCGCCACCACCCCCTGCCCGATCGCGACCGGCAGGTTGGGCATGGCGCGCACGATCGTGCCCACGTCGAACCGCTGCGCCAGCGCTGCTTCCTCGACCCCGGCAAGGATCGAGATCAGCAGCGGCGTGCCGGCGATGCGCGGGGCGAAGCTCGCGACGACCTCGTCCAGTTGCTGCGGCTTCATCGCGAGGATCACGGTGGCGGGCGGCGGCCCGTCGGGTAGCATCGTCGCATGGGCGACGCCCGGCGGCAGCGCGCGCGGCGAGCGGGTGACGACGGTGATCCGCGCCGGATCATGACCCTCGGCCAGCCAGCGCGCGAGCATCGCCCCGCCCATATTGCCGCAGCCGATCAGCCACAGCGCGCCGCCGTCCATCGTCACGCCTCGCCCTGCGTCTCGATCATCGAGGCGGCGATCGCTTCCTTCGGGGTCTTGCCGCCCCACATCACGAACTGGAACACCGGATAGAAGCGCTCGCATTCGTCGATCGCGGCATCGACCAGCATCTCCGCCTGATCGAGCGTCAGTTGCGGCTCGTCGCCGAGCATCGCAGCGTGGCGGAACAACAGGATGCCGCTCGACGACCACAGTTCGAAATGGCCGATCCAGAGCTGTTCGTTGATGAGGCCGATCGTCTCGTACATCGCTGCGCGCCGCTCGTCGGGCACGCGCACGTCGGGCAGCGCAAGGAATTGCAGCACCCCGTCCTCGCCCCGCCAGATCGCGCGCAGCTCGAATTCGGTCCAGCTTCCCTTCACCTGCGCGACGATCTCGTCGGCGTCGCGTTCATTCTTCCAGCCGTGGGCGGCGAAATACCGCTCCAGCGTATCGATCGGTGCGGCGTCGTCGCCGTCTTCTTCCACTTCGTCGAGCATCATGCGGGTGCTGTAGGACGAATCTTGCGGTCGCGAAACCGGGCGTGGTGAGAAGGTCGAAGAAGTTTGGTTCACGCGAAGGCGCGGAGACGCGGAGGCGTTGCGTTCGCCGAGGGTGTTGCGCGCTGCTCAGAGCGGCGGCGGGCTGGGCTGGCTGCGGAGAAGAAGGGATGTTCGCGCAGAGGCGCGGAGGCGCAGAGAGGTCAGACCCACCGCGATAGCGGCTCTCCATCTCACCGATCGGCAAATGAAGGGCTTCGCCGGGCAGGTGACGACTGCAGCGCCCGGAACCTCTCCGCGTCTCCGCGCCTTCGCGTGAGTCAAATCGACCCAAGCGACCCGGCAGGAAGAATCAGAGCGCGCCCTCGCCCGCCCCCGGTTCCTTGTCGAAGCTGACCGGGGCCGGAACGTCCGCCGCATGCTTCGCCTCCAGCGCGTCGAGCCGGGCGCGCAGCGTGTCGGCCTCGTCGCGGGCGGCGACGGCCATCGCCTTCACCACCTCGAACTCGTCGCGGCTGACAAAGTCCATGCCGCCCAGAAACGTCTTGGCCCGCTCGCGCGCGGCAGCCTCGCCTTCACGCGCCATGCCGGCGATCGTGCCCGCGGCACCGTTCACGAACTTGGCGAAATCGTCGAACAGGCGGTTGTCGGACTGCATGGAACTTCCTTCGGATCGGCGGGCGACGCTTCGCCCGATGCTACAGGTCGATTTGGGTGGAGGCGGGCGGCGACGCAAGGGCCTCCGCATCCGGGTTCGCCCGGTCGATCTGCCAGTTGAGCGCGGTCGCGATCACCAGCCATGCCAGATACGGCACCAGCAGCCACGCCGCGAGCGGCCGGATCCGCCCGAAGGCGACAGTAGTGATAACCGCGGCGACGAACAGCACGATGAGGAGGATCAGCGCCGCCGACACCTGATGCGCGCCGAAGAACAGCGGGGTCCACGCAAGGTTCAGCACCATCTGGATCGCGAAGATCGCGATCGCGCTGCCCCGCCCGCGCGCGCCGCGCGCGTTCAGGATCATCGCCAGCGACACCCCCATCAGGATATAGAGCGCGGTCCACACCACGCCGAACGCCCAGTCGGGCGGCCGCATCGCCGGCAGCGTGAGCAACTGATACCAGCGGTTCTCCGACCCCACCGGGACCATCCGCCCCGACAGGAACCCCAGCAGCAGGATCAGCGGCACCGTCACCACCGCCCAGCGCAGGAACCCCGCGCGCAACTGCCCCTTCGATGCGATCTCGCTCATCCCCGACCCCCTTCGGTTCGCGCCGCCATGGCGACACGCTCAGGGCGCATGGCGCGGTGTATCGGGTGCGTCAATATCGGACAAAGGAACGGTAGCGGGCGCATGTGCCGCAAGGAGAAACTCGACGTTCCCCTCGGGTCCCGTAATGGGACTGGGGTCGATCCCCTCGACCCGCCAGCCGATGCCGGTCAGCCAGGCGGCCACCGCATCGCATACCCGCCTATGGATGGCGGGATCGCGCACCACCCCGCCCTTGCCCACTTCGCCGCGCCCCGCCTCGAACTGCGGCTTGACCAGCGCCAGCAACCGTCCGCCGGGGCGCACGAAGGTCAGCGGGACGGCCAGCACCTTTTCCAGCGCGATGAAGCTGGCATCGCACACCACCAGATCGATGGGTTCGGGGATGTGCGTCTCGGTCAGCAGCCGCGCGCTCAACTGTTCGTGGACGATGACGCGCGGGTCCTGCCGCAGCTTCCACGCAAGCTGGTTGGTGCCGCTGTCGACCGCATAGACCCGCGTCGCGCCGCGCGTGAGCAGCACGTCGGTGAAGCCGCCGGTCGACGATCCCACGTCGATCGCCACGGCATCGGTCACGTCCCAGCCGAACCGGTCGAGCCCATGCGCCAGCTTGATCCCACCGCGCGACACCCATGGATGATCGCGCCCGCGCACGTCGATCACCACGTCGTCCGACAGTTGCTGACCGGGCTTGTCGACCTTGCGATCGCCGACGAACACAAGGCCCGCCATCACCAGCGCCTGCGCGCGGGTACGGCTTTCGGCGAGGCCGCGATCGACGAGGAGCTGGTCTGCGCGCTGCTTGGCCATGGCGCGTCCATGGCGCGGCTTTCGGCTGGCCGCAAGCGGCGTTCGATTCATCGGCGGGGCTATTGCCTATTGGAACAGTAGGAATATCTTGAATGCCGGAAGCCGACTCCCGATCCTCCCTAAGCCAAGGGGTGCCGGCTTCCACCGTTGTTGCCAAGGAGCAGGACGATGGCCCAGTTTTCCAGTCTATCCGCAGGATCGCCGACCGTGCTGACCGTGCCGGGCCTCAATGGCTCCGGCCCGTCGCATTGGCAGACCTTGTGGGAACAATCGCGGCCCGACACCGCGCGCGTCGAACTGGGACTGTGGTCGCGGCCGCTGCGCAATGCGTGGGTGACGAAGCTCGACCAGGCGATCCGTCAGGCGCAGGCCCCGGTGGTGCTCGCCGGCCATTCGCTCGGCTGCCTTGCGATCGCATGGTGGGCGCAATTGTCGGGACAGCCCTATGGCTGGCCGGTCGCGGGCGCGCTGCTCGTCGCCCCGGCCGATGTCGACCGCGCCGGTGCGCCGATCGAGTTGCAGGGTTTCGCGCCCGCACCGCGCATTCCGCTGCCGTTCCCGTCGATCGTCGTTGCATCGACCGACGATCCGTGGATTTCAATCGAGCGGGCGCATTCGATGGCGGTCGATTGGGGCAGCCACTTCGTCGACGCCGGCGCGCAGGGGCATCTCAACGCCGCCAGCGGCATCGGCTGGTGGGAGGAAGGGCAGGAATTGCTCGACCGGGTGATCGACGCCTCGGGCGACGGGCGCGGCCACGTCCGCGCGCCGTCGGAAGCACGTTCGGTGCTGGCAGTCAGCGCGACCGATGCGATGCAGCAGCGCTATTACGGGGTGTAATCACAGGAACGGATTGGCGACGTCCAGCCGGCCATCGATCATCAGGCCGTGCTGGAGGTCCTCACTCCACAACCGATCGCACCCGGCCGACAGTGCGGCGGCGGCGATCATGCTGTCGTAGATCTGGAGCTTGTAGCGTTCGGCGATGCGCAGGCCGTCGGCATGGATCGTTTCGGTAAGGGGGACGATGCTGCTCATACCCTGTCGGATCAACGCGATCCGCCTCGCGATCTCGATCCACGACAGTTGCTGCTTGCGTCGGCTGACGACGGCAAACTCGTTCAGGCACTGAACGCTGATGATGGGTGTACCGTCGATCAATCGTCGTGCCGAAACCTGCTTCGGATCGTCAGCATAGGCATATAGCAGAATATTGGTGTCGAGGAACGCCCGCATCAACGCGCGTTCACTTCCTCGCGATCGAACTTGTATCCTGGAGGAAACGGGCGGACCAACTCGTCCATGCTTGCCCATAGCTCCGCCAGTTCCGCATCGCCAAGACGCTTTGGTTCGGAAAGCCGCTGGATCGCAACCCCGTCCCCTTCGTGCAGCCCGAGTGCCGTGGCCACATCATAGGGAATCCGGACGGCGAGCGTGTCCCCGATCTTCTCGACCTTCATCGATCAGTCTCCTCGGCGATCAATCTATGCCGTTCGTCTCGCGTCGGCAACCGACTGGAGATACTCCGCCAGATCGCGCAGGTCGCGGATCGGGGGCACGTCCGTCGGCTCCGGCCGGTCGGCCCCCAGTTCCTCGCAGCCGGTAGCGGCAATATCGGCGACTTCGGTTTCATCGACCGCCAGAAACCGGGCGAAATCGTCATCGGGATGCGGCGCTATGCCGGCACCATAGAACGGCGCGCTCACCAACTCCCGCACCAGCACCGCCACCTGCGCAGACACCCCGTTCGCCACCAGTTGCGCGTCGAAATCGGCCGCGCTCCAGCCCGCGCGCTCGGCCTGCGCCGCCTTCAGCCGGCGCCACAGCGACCAGTTGAACGCAGCCATGGCGATCACCACCAGCGCGATGATCGCGGCGGCCTTCTGCCCGCCGGTCATGCCCGGACTTCGGCGACCCCGCTGTCGTTCCAGCGCAGCGCGGAGAGCACCGTGTCGACGATCTGCGGCGCGTTCAGCCCCGCCTCGTCATATTGCTTGGCCGGTGCGTTCTGGTCCTGGAAGCTGTCGGGCAGGCGCATCGTGCGCAGCTTCAACCCGCCATCGATCAGTCCGTTGTCGCTGGCGAAGGTCAGCACATGCGCGCCGAGGCCACCGACGGCATTCTCCTCGACCGTCACCGCCACCTCGTGGCTGGTCAGCAACCGGCGGATCATCGCCTCGTCGAGCGGCTTGGCGAAGCGCAGGTCGGCGACCGTGGTCGACAGCCCCTTGGCCTCCAGCGCGTCGGCGGCCTTCAACGCTTCTTCGAGGCGGGTGCCGAGCGACAGGATCGCGACCTTGTGCCCCTCGCGCACCAGCCGGCCCTTGCCGATCTCCAGCTTCTGCGGGATCTCGGGCAGCGCCACGCCGACGCCGTTGCCGCGCGGATAGCGCACCGCGATCGGGCCCGCGTCATATTCGGCGGCGGTGTAGGTCATGTGAACCAGTTCCGCCTCGTCCGCCGCCGCCATCACCACCATGTTGGGCAGCGTGGCGAGATAGGTCACGTCGAAGCTGCCGGCGTGGGTCGCGCCGTCCGCACCGACCAGCCCGGCGCGATCGATCGCGAAGCGCACCGGCAGGTTCTGGATGCAGACGTCGTGGACGACCTGGTCATAGGCGCGCTGGAGGAACGTCGAATAGATCGCGCAGAACGGCCGCATCCCCTGCGCGGCAAGACCGGCGGCAAAGGTCACGGCGTGCTGTTCGGCGATGCCGACGTCGAAAAACCGGTCGCCATGGTCCTTCGCGAACCGGTCGAGCCCGGTGCCCGACGGCATCGCGGCGGTGATCGCGCAGATGCGGTCGTCCTTGTCGGCCAGCGCCGACAAGGTGTGACCGAAGACGTTCTGATATTGCGGCGGCCCGGCGGGGGCCTTCACCTGCGTGCCGGTGATGACGTCGAACTTCTGCACGCCATGATATTTGTCCGCCGCCGCCTCGGCCGGGGCATAGCCCTTGCCCTTCTTGGTCACGACATGGACGAGGATCGGCCCTTCCTCGGCATCGCGCACATTCTCGAGCACCGGGATCAGGTGATCGAGATTGTGCCCGTCGATCGGCCCGACATAATAAAAGCCCAGTTCCTCGAACAAGGTGCCGCCGGTCGCCATGCCACGGGCGAATTCGTCGGTCTTGCGCGCGGCGGTGTGCAGCGGGCGCGGCAGCTTGCGGGCCAGCTTCTTGAACGCCTCGCGGATGCCGAGGAACTCGCGGCTCGACACGATGCGCGACAGATACGCCGACAAGCCACCCACCGGCGGCGCGATCGACATGTCGTTGTCGTTCAGGATCACGACCAGCCGGTTGCCCGCCTGTTCGGCGTTGTTCATCGCCTCATAGGCCATGCCCGCCGACATCGCGCCGTCGCCGATCACCGCGATGCCCTTGCCCGGCGTCCCCGCGATCTTGTTGGCGACCGCGAAGCCCAGCGCCGCCGAGATCGAGGTGGAGGAATGCGCCGCGCCGAACGGGTCGTATTCGCTCTCGCTGCGCTTGGTGAAGCCCGACAGCCCCCCGCCCTGGCGCAGCGTGCGGATGCGGTCGCGCCGCCCGGTCAGGATTTTATGCGGATAGCATTGATGGCCGACGTCCCACACCAGCCGGTCGGCCGGGGTGTCGAACACATAATGGATCGCCACCGTCAGTTCGACCACGCCGAGCCCCGACCCCAGATGGCCGCCGGTCGTACCGACCGCGCTGATCGTCTCCTGCCGCAGTTCGTCGGCGAGTTGCCGCAGGTCGGCGGGGGGCAGTTTGCGCAGGTCGGCGGGCGTCTGAACGGTGTCGAGCAGCGGCGTGTGAAGAGGTTCGGCCATCAACCGTCTGTATCGCAGGTCAACCGGACTGTCGATTGGCCGTAGGCGCGCTGCCGGACAAACTATTGTGGAAGTTCAGTGCAGGTTCAGGCGACGGCCGATGCTGCACTGCACAGGGCACAGGTGCCGCGTACTTCGATCACCGGGCGAATGGGCGTGAATCCCGCGCCGCAAGCCGCCGAGCGGACGTTGCGGGTGATGCTGTCGTCATCGATATGCGTCGTCTGTCCGCAAGCGTCGCACACGAGGAAGATGCAGTCGTGAATGCAGTCGGGATGGGTGTTCGCCAGATAGGCGTTGGCACTCTCCACCCGCCGGGCGAGGTTCGCGTTCACGAACAGGTCGAGGATGCGATAGACGCTGTTGGGCGCCACCCGCCGCCCCTGCGCCTTCGATACCGCGTCGGCGATGTCATAGGCCGAGGCCGGCTTGTCGAACGATGCCAGCACGTCGAAGATGCTGGCACGCATCGCGGTCCATTGTTCGCCCGCGCGGATCAGCGCCGCCTCGGCGGCCTTGTTCCATGCCGGGCCGTTATGTTCGTGATGCTCATGCGCCATGTCGCCCAAGATAAGCGTGGGTACGCGGCGCGGCAAGCCGATCAGGCGGCGCGGCGGTTGAGATGGTGGCCGAACGCCAGCAACGCCACCCCGGCGATCGTCGCCAGCGCCTCGGGCAGCCCGTGCGGCAGCATCAGCGCGGCAGCCATGATCGTCAGGCCCAGACCACCGACCAGCGTCGGCAGGCGGCGGCCATGGCGCCAATAGCCGCTGCCGAGCGCCACCACCCCGATCGCCACGGCGACGGCGAGGCCTACCTCATGGATCGCGGGATGCAGCAACGCCCCCCCGACCGAGGCGAGCAGCAACGTCAGGATGACGGTCGACACGCAATGCACCGCGCACAGCCCGGACAACACCATGCCGATACGGTCGAGACGACCCTCGACTCCGGCCGGACGGATGACAGTGCTACGCATGGCATCGCTATGCCGCACCGCGCGCGAAGTTACAACATATCGTTTCATCGCCGGCAGTAACGGCGGTCGGAGGATTTGGTTCGATCGCTTCGTCCCGCGCCCCACTCGTCATTCCCGCGCAGGCGGGAATCCATAAACGCAACGCCGACGATAGAAGCGGACCGATAGCGTGTATGGATTCCCGCCTTCGCGGGAATGACGAAACCGGATCAATCCAGATTCGGCCGCAGCCAGCGCTCCGCCTGCTCCACGCTCACCCCGCGCCGTGCGGCATAGTCGGTAAGCTGATCGCGCCCGATCCGCGCGACGCCGAAATAGGCGCTGTCGGGATGGCCGAAATAGAAGCCCGATACCGCCGCCGTCGGCAGCATCGCGAAACTGTCGGTCAGGGTGATGCCGGTCGCCGCGCTTGCGCCCAGCATCTCGAACAGGATCGGCTTCTGGCTATGGTCGGGGCAGGCCGGATAGCCCGGCGCGGGGCGGATGCCGCGATACTGCTCGCGGATCATCGCCTCGTTGGTCAGTTGCTCGCCCTGCGCATAGCCCCACAGGTCGGTGCGGACATGATGGTGCAGCCGTTCGGCGAATGCCTCGGCCAACCGGTCGGCCAGCGCTTTCAGGAGAATGTCCTGATAATCGTCGTGCGCCGCCTTGAACCGGGCGATGTGCGGGTCGATGCCGTGGATGCCGACCGCGAAGCCACCCATCCAGTCGCCCTTGGGATCGACGAAATCGGCGAGGCACATGTTCGCCCGCCCCTCGCGCTTCGCCACCTGCTGGCGCAGGAACGGCATGCGGATCGCGTGGGTGGCATGGGTCGTCTGCATCGGCGTGGCGAAGTCGTGCGGCACCCCCGACAGCGGCGAGACGCGCCCCGCCTCCAGCGCCGGTTCGATCTGCTCGGCGGGCACGTCGACGATCACGTCGTCGCCGTGTGCGTGACAATGCCACAGCGCGGCCACGCCCTTCGCGGTCAGCCACTTCTCGGCGATGATCTGGTCGAGCATCGCCTGCGCATCCTCATAGAGCGACGACGCGCTCTCGCCGACCACGGCATCGGTCAGGATCGCCGGGAAATTGCCCGCCAGTTCCCATGCGCGGAAGAACGGCGTCCAGTCGATATAGGCACGCAGGTCGGCCAGATCCCAATCGTCGAACACATGGCGGCCGGGCTTCACCGGCGCGCCGGGCTTCTGCGCGAAATCGGCCGTGAAGCGGTTGGTGCGCGCATCGGCGATCGGGGTGAGTTCGCTCTGCCCCTTGCCCGCGCGCGCCACGCGCACCGCTTCGTAATCGGCGGCGATCTGCGCGACATAGGCGTTGCGCCCGGTGTCGCTGACCAGCGTCGTCGCCACGCCGACCGCGCGCGATGCGTCAAGCACGTGAACGATCGGCCCATCATAGGCCGGCGAGATGCGCAGCGCGGTATGCACCTTCGACGTGGTCGCCCCGCCGATCAGCAGCGGCATCGTCATGCCGGCGCGCTTCATCTCCTCGGCCACCGTCACCATTTCATCAAGGCTGGGGGTGATGAGCCCCGACAGCCCGATCATGTCGGCGTCATTCTCGTTCGCCGCTTCGAGGATCCTGGTCCACGGCACCATGACGCCCAGATCGACCACGTCGAAGCCGTTGCATTGCAGGACGACGCCGACGATGTTCTTGCCGATGTCATGCACGTCGCCCTTGACGGTCGCCATGATGATCTTGCCCTTGCCCTTGGCCCCCGGCTCCTTCGCCGCCTCGATGAACGGCAGCAGGTGGGCCACCGCCTTCTTCATCACGCGGGCGGATTTGACGACTTGCGGCAGGAACATCTTGCCCGATCCGAACAGGTCGCCGACCACGTTCATCCCGTCCATCAACGGCCCCTCGATCACCTCGATCGGCCGGGCGAACTGCTGGCGGCATTCCTCGGTATCATCGACGACATGCGCGTCGATGCCCTTGACCAGCGCATATTCCAGCCGCTTGGTGACGGGCAGCGAGCGCCATTCGGCCGCCGCCTTCTCCGCCACCGCGTCGGTGCCCTTGTACTTCTCGGCCAGTGCAATCAGCCGGTCGGTGGCACCCGGATCACGGTTGAGGATCACGTCCTCGCACGCCACCCGCAGCTCGGTATCAATCGTGTCGTACACGTCGAGCTGCCCGGCGTTGACGATCCCCATGTCCATGCCCGCAGGAATGGCGTGATAGAGGAAGATCGAGTGCATCGCGCGGCGTACCGGCTCGTTGCCACGGAAGCTGAACGACAGATTCGATAGCCCGCCCGAGATATGGCAATGCGGGCAGCGCGCCTTGATCTCCCGACATGCCTCGATGAAGTCGACGCCGTAGTTGTTATGCTCCTCGATCCCCGTCGCCACCGCAAAAATGTTGGGGTCGAAAATGATGTCCTCAGGGGGAAAGCCGATCGTCATCAGCAGGTCGTAGGCGCGCGAACAGATCTCGACCTTGCGCGCCTGGGTATCGGCCTGTCCGACCTCGTCGAACGCCATCACGACGACCGCCGCGCCATAGTTCATGCAGATGCGGGCGTGGTGGAGGAACGCTTCCTCGCCCTCCTTCATGCTGATCGAATTGACGATCGGCTTGCCCGATACGCACTTCAGCCCCGCCTCGATCACGTCCCATTTGGAACTGTCGACCATCACCGGAATGCGCGCGATGTCCGGCTCGGCCTGGATGAGCTTCAGGAACGTCGTCATCGCGTGGTGCGCGTCGAGCAGCCCCTCGTCCATGTTGACGTCGAGGACCTGCGCCCCGCTCTCGACCTGTTGCAGCGCCACCTCGACCGCGGCGGCATAGTCGCCGGCCATCACCAGCTTCTTGAAGCGGGCCGATCCGGTGACGTTGGTGCGTTCGCCGATGTTGACGAAATTGGTCGAAGCGTTGGTCATGAGAGCTTTCTCTCCCTCTCCCCTTCAGGGGAGAGGGCCGGGGAGAGGGGAATACAGCGGAGAGGACGGTGGACACCCCCTCTCCCAACCCTCTCCCCCAAGGGGGAGAGGGCTATGATGGTCACGCCGCCATCGTGAACGGTTCCAATCCGGCAAGCCGCGTCCGCACCGGCACGCTCGGCACCCGGCGCGGGGTCACGCCGCGCACCCGCTCGGCCATCGCCTTGATATGCGCCGGGGTCGATCCGCAGCAGCCGCCGAGGATGTTGACCTGCCCGTGATCCGCCCAGTCGCCGACCAGCGACGCGGTCGTCGCCGGCAGTTCGTCATAGGCACCCAGTTCGTTGGGCAGCCCGGCATTGGGATAGACCATGATGAGCGTATCGCAGATTTCGCTCAGCGTCTTGACGTGCGGCCGCAACTGCTCCGCGCCGAACGAGCAGTTCAGCCCGATCGTCACCGGCCGCGCATGGCGCACCGCATGCCAGAACGCCTCGACGGTATGGCCCGACAGGTTGCGCCCCGACAGGTCGGTCAGCGTCATCGACAACATGATCGGCAGGTCGCGGCCCAGCGCCTGCCCCGCCTCGATCGCCGCCATCACCCCGGCCTTGGCGTTCAGCGTATCGAACACCGTCTCGATCAGCACGAAATCGATCCCGCCATGCACCAGCGCATCGATCTGTTCGCGATAGACGGCCTTGAGGTGATCGAAATCGATCTCGCGATAGCCCGGATCGTTGACGTCGGGCGACAGCGACAGCGTCTTGTTGGTCGGCCCGATCGCCCCGGCCACGAACCTCGGCCGCCCGTCGCGCGCGGCATAGTCGTCGGCGAGGCGGCGGGCGATCCGCGCGCTCTGGATATTGATGTCGGCGACCAGCGCTTCCGCGCCATAATCGGCCTGGCTGATGAGGTTCGCGCTGAACGTGTTGGTCGACACGATGTCCGACCCGGCGTCGAGATACGCGCGGGTGATCGTCTCGGGCACTTCGGGCTTGGTGATCGCCAATATGTCGTTGTTGCCCTTCTGATCGTGCCCGAGCGTCAGTTGGCCGGCATAATCGGCCTCGGACAGTTTCCAGTTCTGGATCTCGGTCCCGAACGCGCCGTCGGTGATGAGGACGCGGCTGGCGGCCTGTTCGTTCAGGCGTTGGCGAGCATCGGTCATGGCAATTCCTCTCGGATCACGCCGCCGCCGCGATCGCCATCGCCTTCGGGCGCAGGCCCATCAGGTGGCAGATCGCATAGGACAGTTCGGCGCGGTTGAGCGTGTAGAAATGAAAGTCGCGCACGCCGCCGGCGTACAGCTTGCGGCACATTTCGGCGGCGACCGTCGCCGCCACCAACGCGCGCGCGCCGGGGTGGTCGTCCAGCCCCTCGAACAGCCGGTCCATCCATGGCGGGATCGCCGCACCGCACATGCCGGCAAACTTGCGCACCTGCCCCACGTTCGACACCGGCAGGATGCCCGGCACGAGGTCGGCGTTGATCCCGGCGGCGGCGGCGGCATCGCGGAAGCGGAAGAACGCCTCGGGCGTGAAGAAGAATTGCGTGATCGCCCGCGTCGCCCCCGCGTCGATCTTGCGCTTGAGGTTGTCGAGATCGGCCGCCTGATGTTCGGAATCGGGATGGCATTCGGGATAGGCCGCGACCGAAATCTCGAACGGGTGCAGCTTCTGCAACCCCGTCACCAGCGCGGCGGCGTTTTCATAGCCATCCGGGTGCGCCGTGAACTTCTGCCCCATCGTCGGCGGATCGCCGCGCAGCGCGACGATATGGCGTACGCCCGCCGCCCAATAGGCCTGGGCGACCTCGTCGATCTCGGCACGGCTCGCCTCGACGCAGGTCAGGTGCGCGGCGGCGGGCATCGACGTCTCGCGCGCGATCCGCTCGACCGTCGCATGGGTGCGCTCGCGGGTCGATCCGCCCGCGCCATACGTCACCGACACGAATTTGGGTGCCAGCGGCTCCAGTGCGCGCACCGTCTCCCACAGCGCGGCTTCCATCTTCTCGTTCTTCGGTGGGAAGAATTCGAAGCTGACCGAACAGTCGCCCGCCAGATCGGCGAACAGCGGCGCATCGAGCGCGCGTCGTGCTTCTTCCATATCGGAAATGGTCGGAGTCATGCCGCCTTCACCTCTTGCACGTCGCCCAGGCGACGTCCCATCCATAGTTTGACCGTCAGTTCGGCCCCGTCGAGCGTCTCGATCGACACCGGGGCAAGCCCGCCGTCGCCGAACCAGCGCAGCATCTGTTCGTCGGAAAAGCCCAGCCGCGCATGCGCGTCGCGCGAGCGCAGCTCCTCGCGCTCGTGCGGCGCGAAGTCGCAGATCAGCAACCGCCCGCCCGGCCGCAGCACCCGCGCCGCCTCGGCGATCGCGGCGCCGGGATGCTGCGCGAAATGTAGCACGTGATGGACCACCGCCGCATCGGCCGCGCCATCCTCGATCGGCAGCGCATACAGGTCCGCCTGCCGCAGCTCGGCATGGTCCAATCCGCGTTCGGTCAGCTTGGCGCGGGCGAGGCGCAGCATCTCCGACGAGCGGTCGATCCCGATCGCGGCGGCCGATTGCGGCGCGAACAGCTCCAGCATCCGCCCGGTCCCGGTGCCGATGTCGACCAGCAGGTCAAGCCGCGCCTGCCCCAGCGTGCGCGCCATCGCCGCCTCGACCGCTTCCTCGGCGACATGGAGCGAGCGGATCGCATCCCATTCGCCGGCATGCGCCTCGAACCACGCCGCCGCCGCACTCGCCCGGTCGGCGCGCACCGCCGCCAGCCGCGCGAGATCGGCGACGCGCCACGCATCGCCCTGCGGCAGCCAGCTATCGAGCGCGCCGACGAGCGGTGCCACCACCGGCGGCGCGCCCAGCGCCACGAATACCCAGCTTCCCTCCTTGCGCCGCACGGCAAGGCCCGCATCGCACAGGATCTTCACATGGCGGCTGACGCGCGGCTGGCTCTGCCCCAGCACCTGTGCCAGTTCGCCCACCGACAGCTCCATATGGCGCAGCAGCGTCAGCACCCGCAGCCGGGTGGCGTCGCTCGCCGCGCGCAGGATGTCGAGAGCCGGAACCATGGCGCATCATATAAAGAAATCTTTATATGGGGTCAATCGCGGAGTGCCACGCCACGCCATCGTTCCGTTCATGAAACCAGCGCCGCGAACATGCGTTAGGCGGCGGATCATGGGATCAAGAAAGGGCCATTCATGAAAAAGCTGTTCCTCCTGCCGCTCGCTATCGCTGCCTTCTCGGTCGGGGCCTGCAGCCAGAAAGCCCAGAACGAAACCGGTGAAGCCGCCGATGCCGTCGCCGCCGACGTGAACTCGACCGTCGGCGAAGCCGTCGACGACGTGCAGGCCGCCGGCGACCGCGCCTTTGGTGCCGCCGAGAACGCCGCCGACCGCGCCGGCGACAAGCTCGACAACGCCGCCGACCGCGCCGGTGCCGCCGCCAACCGCGCGGGCGACCGCATCGACAACGCGACCGACCGCGCCCAGCGCGAAGCGGGCGAGGAACTGGAACAGACCGGCCGCGAACTGCAGCGCTAAGCCGCGACCTGCGCTAGACGACAAGGCCGCGCCCCGTGCAACGGGACGCGGCCTTTTTCGTTTGGAGATGCCTGATGCCCCGCACCGCCGCCCTTGCCCTCCCCGCCCTGCTCCTCCTCGCGGCCTGTAGCGGCGGCGACGAGGATACCGCGCCGGGCGGCGTGACGCAGAGCGAGGCGGCCGCGCTCAACGACGCGGCGGCGATGCTCGACGCCAATGCGCTGGCTCCCGACACGGTGGCCCAACCCAAGGAACGACCATGACCGACCTGCCGCCGCGCACGCTGGGCGCGACCGACCTCGCCACCCCGCCGCTGATCCTCGGCGGCAATGTATTCGGCTGGACGATCGACCGCGACCAAAGCTTTCGCATCCTCGACGCCTTCGTCGATCTGGGCGGCACGATGATCGACACCGCCGACGTCTATTCGGCATGGGTCGATGGACACCGTGGCGGCGAATCCGAAACGATCCTCGGGGAATGGCTGAAAACTTCGGGCAAGCGCGACCGGGTATTGCTCGCGACCAAGGTCGGCATGCTGCCGGGCGACGGCGGCGAGAAGCTCGCCCCCGCCCGCATCGCCGCCGCCGCCGACGCCTCGCTCAGTCGGCTCGGCACCGACCGTATCGACCTGTATTACGCGCATCAGGACGACACCGACACGCCGCAGGCCGACTATCTCGCCGCGTTCGGCCGGTTGATCGACGCCGGCAAGATCGGCGTGCTCGGCGCGTCGAACTTCGGGGCGATGCGCCTCAAATCCGCGCTCGACCTTGCCACCGCCGAGGGCCTGCCGCGCTTCCACGTCCTTCAGCCCGAATATAACCTCGTCAGCCGGAAGAAATATGAGGGCGAACTCCAGAACCTGTGCGTCGAGCACAATATCGGCGTCGCCCCCTATTTCGGCCTCGCCGCCGGCTTCCTGACCGGCAAGTATCGCAGCAAGGCCGACCTGACCAAGAGCGTGCGTGGGTCCAGCATGGCCGACCTGCTCGAAGGAAAAGGCGCGAAGGTCCTCGCCGCGATGGACACGGTCGCGGCGGCAACCGGCGCGACCCTGCCGCAGATCGCATTGGCATGGCTCGCCGCACAGGAAGGCGTCACCGCCCCGATCGCCAGCGCCACCAGCGTCGACCAACTGGAGGAACTGGCGGGATCATGGCGGCTCGAACTGAGCAAGGAACAGTTGGCCGCGCTGACCGACGCCGGCATCTGACCCTCTCCCCTCCCTGACAACAGTTTCGGGTCGGTCATGCCCCCGGCATGACCTGAACAGTGCGGGGCACTGTTCATCCGAAACTGGGCCGGGGGTGGGTCGGCCCGTGGCGAGCGCTACCGTTTCCTCTCGGGCCGATCGACATTCAGCCTTGCCGGCCGATATTCGTCATTTTCGGCCGAAACAGCCGCTCCTTTCGTCACCCCGGACTGGTTCCGGGGTCCACGGCGCGGCAATCGGTGCGCCTTGAGGCCTTATCGACAGCGTCTGGGGCGAGGTAGACCCCGGAACAAGTCCGGGGTGACGACGCGCGAAGGAATGGCTTCCTAATCTGCTCCCCTCCCTGACAAGGGCGGGGAGCAACGTCCCTACACCAGCGGCCCATTCGCCACCGGCGGATCGAACAGCGGCACGCCCTCGCCATTGTACCGCACCGGCTGCACCCGCGTATGCCGGTTGGGATCGAACAGCGGGTCGCCGGTGATCTTCTCGTAATCGCGCGCATGGAACACCAGCATGTCGCGCCCGCGCTCGTCGACGGTGAAGCTGTTGTGGCCGGGGCCGAAAATCTTGTGCTCGACCGACGTCTTCATCACCGGCTCGGGCGACTTGCTCCACACCGCCGGGTCCATGATGTCGGCATCGTCGCGCGCGGTCAGCATGCCTAGGCAATAGCGCGCATCGGTCGCGCTCGCCGAATAGGTCAGGAACAGCCGCCCGTTGCGCGCGAGGATCGCCGGCGCTTCGGCCACCTTGTACCCCCGGATTTCCCACGGCAACGTCGGCACGGTCAGCCGGGCGGGCTTCGCTGCCAGCGTCAGCGGCGTGGCGAGCGGGGCGAGATACAGGTTCGAGTTCGTCTCGATCCCCGGTTCGCGCTGTGCCCATGCCAGATAGCGGGTGCCACGATGCACGAAGCTGGTCGAATCGAGGTTGAAGCTGTCCCACGGCGTCTGCAACTGGCCGAGCACGGTCCATTTGCCGGTCATCGGATCGGCCCCGTCACACACCACCGCATAGGTGCGGATGCGGAACACGTCCTCGCCGCCGCCGCTGGGACCGGCGGCGAAATACATGATCCACTGGTTGCCGATCCGGTGCAGCTCGGGCGCCCACAGGAAGCCCGACATCGGCCCCTTCGCCTCGTGCCGCCACAGCACTTTCTCGGGCGCGGTGGAAAGGCCAGCGATGGTGCGCGACCGGCGCAGCACCAGCCGGTCATATTCGGGCACCGATCCGGTCAGATAATACCAGCCGTCGGTGTGGCGAAACACCTGCGCATCGGCGCGGTTCTTGACCAGCGGGTTGACGATCCGGGTCGGGCGCCGCTGCGCGAACGCGGGCAGCGCCGCGCTCGCCGCCATGCCGCCCAGAACCGAGCGGCGGGTAAGCGATAGGGTCATGGTCACTCTCCTTGGGGCCGGGCCACCGGCCAGCCGTCCGCACCCCAGTGCAGGGTCGCGATCCGCAGGGTCGGCGCGCCGGCGTTTTCCTTGTCATAGGCATGGTAGACGAGGCGGTCGACACCGTCGGCCCCGCGATACTGGCCGGCATGGCCGGGACCACGAAACCGCCCCTTCTCCTCAAGGTCTGCGCGCAGCAGCAGCGTGCCGCCGCCCGCCAGCATCGAACTGCCGTCCTTGCCGCGATACGGCCCGGCGATCGTCCGCGACCGGCCGATCACGGTATAATAGGTGCTGTTCACGCCCTTGCAGCAATAGTCGTAGCTGGCGATCAGCCAGTACCATCCGCCCCGCTCGAAGATATAGGGTGCCTCGATGATCGACGGCGCGCCGGCGGGCACCGGACGGCTGGCGAGCGCCAGCGGCCGGGCGGCGGGGCGCAGCGGCTTGCCGGTCGCAGGGTTCAGCTCGACCAGCTTCAACCCGCTCCAGAAGCTGCCGAACGACAGCCAGTGTCGCCCTTGCCGGTCCACCACGAACGCCGGATCGATCGCGTTATACGCATCGCCCGGCCGCGACTCCAGCACCAGCCCCTCGTCGCGCCAGCCATAGCCCGGCCGCTTGGGGTCAAGCGTCGGCGTCGTCGCCAGCCCGATCGCCGATCGGTTCGACCCGAAGGTCGATACCGAATAATACAGCCGGTAGCGCCCGTTCACGAACGATATGTCGGGAGCCCACAGGTTGCGCGCGCCGGGAATGGCGCGCGCCGCCCACTCGGGCAGGCTCGCGAACGGCGGCGTGCCCGGTGCCCATGTCACCAGATCGGCGGAGGTACGCGCGGCGATCAGCCCCTGCCCGTCCTTGCCGATGCCGGTCGAAAAGACGTGCCACGTCGCCCCCTCGCGGATCAGCACCGGATCGTGGACCGGGCGAGTATCGCCCTGCGGCGGCGCGGTCTGCGCCCCCGCCGCCAGCAGCGCGATCGCCGCGAGGATACGGCGCGGGCGCATGCTACTGCGCCACCGGCCAGCCATCGGCGTCCCAGTTCAGCTTCTGCACCTGCAGCGTCGGCGCGCCGTTCCGCTGCGTGTCATAAGCATGATAGACGATATAGTCGCCCGCCGCCTCCTGCAGCACCGCGACATGGCCCCGCCCGACATAGCGCGCCCCCGTCCCCCGGCCCGATGCCAGCACCGCCGACCCGCCACCGTCGAGCATCGATTTGCCCGCCTTGTCGAGATACGGCCCGGTCACGGTCCTCGAGCGTCCGACGACGGTGTTGTAGGTGCTGTCCGCGCCCTTGCAGCATTCGTCGAACGAGGCGAACAGGTAGTAGAATTCGCCGCGCCGCACGACGAACGGTGCCTCGACCGCGCCCGGCGCGGGCCGGCTCGCCAGCGGATAGATCGTCTGGTCGCTCGCCAGCCGCAGGCCGGTGGCAGGGTCGAGCCGGATCAGCTTGATCCCCGACCAGAAGCTACCGAACGCCATCCATTCGCGCCCGTCGGCATCGGTGAACACGGCGGGGTCGATCGCGTTGAAATTGTCGGTCGTCTGCGACTGGATCACCGCGCCCTTGTCGCTCCACCCGGCGGCGGGCGAATTGAGGTTCAAGGCGCTGTTGGTGGTCAGCCCGATCGCCGACTGATTCCGCCCGAAAGTCGATACCGAATAATACAGGCGATATTCGCCGCCGCGCTTGACGATGTCGGGCGCCCAGATGCCGGTCGTGCCCGGCACCGCCGTGGTCGCCCACGACGGCAGCGCGGTATAAGCCGCCCCGCGCCACGTCCACCCGGTCAGATCGGTCGAGGTGCGCGTGGCGAGCAGCCCTTCGCGGTCGCCGACCGCGCCGGTGGCGAACAGGTAATAGGTGTTGCCGTCCTTGATGATCGCCGGATCATGGACCGGCATCGTATCGCCGGTAAGCGCGAGGCCGACCGGGGTCGCGGTGGCGGTCGGCGTCGGCGTGGGGGTCGGCGTCGGCGCGGGATAGACGGGTGCCGAGATATTGCCGCTGGCATCGGTGCCCGAGATGCCGTTGCATCCGGCGAGGAGCAGGACGAGCGCGGCGAGCGGAAGCGTGGACCGGATCATGGAATCACTCCGAGAATAGGGGGATCGGCGAACGGGCGGCGCCAAGCGGCCGCCCGCACGGGCACCGATCAGTCGAGCGAGAAGCGCAGGCCCACCGCGAAGGTCCGCGACAGCAACGTCGTGCCCAGGTTGAACTGGTCGGCGTTGCCCGCATCCTCGAACCGGTAGTAGTTCTGCTGCGTCTGGCTGGTCAGGTTGACCGCATCGAGCGTCAGCCCCAGCCGGTCGGTGATGCCATAGGTGAGCTGGAAATCGAGGCTGCTTTCCGGCCGCCGCCACACGCCGATCGGGTTGGCGAACAACCGCGCCTCGTTGTTGGCGAGGAACTCCTTGCGCCACACATAGGAGAGGCGCGCACCAAGACCGCCCTTCTCATACGCCAGCGTCGTGTTGAACGACAGGTCGGAGACGCCGAAGAACGCCGATTCCGTCTCGCCGGTGACATTGCCCGACCCGTCGGTCAGCGGGATGTTCTGCTTCGAATCGAGCAGCGTCAGGCTCCCCTGAAATCCGAACCCGTCGAGGATCGAGGGCAGATAGGTCGGGAAATAGGTCAGCCCCAGTTCCGCCCCCTTCAGCACGCCGTTCGAGGCATTCTCCGGCCGCGTGACCGCGAAGACATTGGTGTTCAGCCCCGAATTGGGGATCGTCAGCACCGAGGTCAGCGGCACGACCAGCCCGTCGATCTCGCGCCGGAACAGCGTGGCATACAGCGCGCTGTTGCGTTCGAAATACCATTCGGTCGAAAAGTCGTAGTTCTTGGCGACGGTCGGCCGCAGCCCCGGATTGCCCGCGCTGCCGCTGCCGCGCCCGATGCTGGTCAGGTCGCCGGTCAGGTTGAAATTGGGGTTCAGGTCGGCGAACCCCGGCCGGCGCAGCGTCTCGCCATAGTTGAAGCGAACGCGGAAGTTGTCGGTGATCTCCCAGCGCAGCGTGGCGCTCGGCAGGAAGCGGGTGGTGCCCTGCGACGCGCCGGTCACGGCACCGCTCAGCCGGTCGGTGAAGACCAGATCGGTATCGACATCGACATAGCGCACGCCCGCCTGAACGTGGAACGGCCGCCCGAACAGGTCGAACTGCCCGTCCGCCATCGCATAGGCGGTCATCGTGATCTCGTTGATGTCGAACACGTCGATCATCTTCAACTGGTCGGACAACTGGATGCCGGGATCGACCGAGCCGCGATACAATTGCCGGATCGCATCGACATTGTCGTAGATATAGGTCCCGTTGGGTACCAGCCACGACGTCGGCACGCTCGCGCGCCCCTGGAAAAAGTCCTTGTTGACCAGTTGCAGCCCGGGATCGAGCGTCGAGAACTTGCGGCCGAGGCCGGGCGCGTCCTGCGTGCGCACCGAATCCATCGCGTTGCGGCTGTCGACGCGGATGCCCGCCTTCACCCGGCGCAGGAAGCCGTCGTCCCAGCGGTTCTCGCCGTCGAGATGCAGCGTGATCGCATCGCCCTTCGACCGGTTGGCATTGTCATAGAATTCGCCGACGTCCCACTGGGTCGGATCGACCAGCAGGTCGTTGTTGTCGAAGTTGTACGACGGGATACCGTTCTGGGTATTGAAATCGACGTCGATCCGCCGCGCCACGCGGGTCAGCCGCATCGCGAGAAATTGCGTGTCAAACTGGCTGTTCTGGTACGACAGGTCGGCGGTGACGCGCGCATTGTCGCCTACCTTCCAGTCGCCGTTCAGCGCATAGACGAAGCTGTCGGTCTTCGAGCGGGTATAGTCGCCGCTGTTGAAGCCGAACACGTCGCCGACCGAGCGCGCCTTGATGATGTTGGTGTCGGGATACAGCTCGATCGTCGAGCCGGGATTGGTGCCGAGCGCCCCCCACCAGTCGACGAAGCTGAAGAACAGGCTGTTCTGCGTCGTCGACTTGAACTGGTTCCAGAAGAATTCGGCGGTGTAGGTCGCATCGCTGCTGGGCGACCATTGCACCGCCGCGCTCACCGCCGGGCGTTCGCGCGTGCCGGCGACATCGGGGCTGAACACCGCGTCGCGCGACAGATAATAGGGCACCTGCCGCCCGCCGAGCAGAAAGGTCGAACCGGCGGCGGTCGGCAGCCCGCGCTCGGTGCCCGGCTGCCACGCGCCGGATTCGGGGAACACGCGCTGCAACGGCACGAAGCCCGGCGGCGCATTCTGGGTGACGAACGGCACCATCGCGCCCGACGTCACGCTCATGTCGCGATATTTGGTCCGCGCATAGCTGCCGCTGACCAGCACGCCGATGTCGCCGATCCCGGTTTCCCAGCGGTTGCTGATAAGGCCCGAGACATTGGGGTTAAACGTGTCGGCCTGTTCGTTGTAGATGCCGCGCGCCACGCCCGACAGCGCGAAGCCGTCGAAATCGAACGGCCGCCTGGTGAACACGTCGATCTGCCCGGCGATGCCAGTTTCGATCTGGTCGGCGGCGCGCGTCTTGTACACGTCGATCCGCTTGACGAGGTTCGCCGGAATGTCGGCCAGCGCGAACGCCTGTCCCGATGCGGTAAAGATGTTGCGCCCGTTCATCGTGGTCAGCGCATCGGGCAGGCCGCGGATCGAGATGCCCGCCGCCTCGCCGCCGGCACGGTTCGTCACCTGCACGCCGGTCACGCGCTGCAATGCCTCGATGACGTTGTTGTCAGGCAGCTTGCCGACATCCTCGGCGACGATCGAATCGACTACCTGCGTCGCGTTGCGCTTGACGTTCAGCGCGCCGAGGATCGACGCGCGCACGCCGGTAACGACGATCTCGTCCGCGTCGTCGGACGTCGCCTGACGCACCGGGGTGCCGTCGGACACCTGTTCTGGCGCATCGCTGGGCGTGCCGAGCGGCGCACCGATGCTTTCGGGCGTGTTGGCCCCCGGCGTGGTCTGCGCCAGCGCCGGTGCGCACAGCAGCGACAGCGACGATGCCGACGCCAGAATGATCGGTCTGAAACCCATTTCCCTCTCCCTGCCTCGAGCCGTTGGCGGCTTCGATATACTCGGACAAATACGGAGAAATTCGAACAGGCGCAATGGGAAAAGTATGAGTAATTGTGCCATTCCCTGCCGTTAGGGCATGGCGGGGGTTTGGGGGCGGATCGGTATTTCGCAGGGCAAGCGTGTCGCGACAATCAACATCCAGCCGGACAGCGGTTCATAGCCTCTCCCCTCCCTGACAAGGGAGGGGCCGGGGGTGGGTAGGCCCGAGAGGAACCGCAACCGCCCCACAACCGACCAACCCACCCCCAACCCCTCCCTTGTCAGGGAGGGGAGCAGACAGAACGTCACCACAAGCCGGCAGTTCGACCTACTGCGCCCCTACCGCAGCCGGAACCGGTCGCACCGCACCCCGCGCCGCGCCTTGTCCAGCCGGTCCTTCGCCGGACTGTCGCACACCACCACCAGATCGCGCGCGCCCTCCGCCCCGTCGAGCAGCAACAGCCCCTCGGGGTGATCGTCGCCGATCCCGTACGGCAGCTCGATGATCCGCTCGGGCCGATGCCGTCGGACGAGTTGGTCGTCGCGCGCGGGATCGCCCAGCCAGTCGGCCCAGCGATACACCGCGCACGGCCCGTCGAGCCCGGTCGTCGGCCCCGCCAATATCAACAGGTCGGCACGATCGCGCTTCAGGTCGCGGATGCCGAGGCCGTTCAGGTCGAGCACCCGCTTGTGCAACGGTCCGGGGATCGTCATCCGCCCGGTTTTCTTGAACGCCGCCTCGAACTCCAGCAGCACCGCATAGTTCTGGATCACCGGCCCGCGCATGCCGATCGCCACCCGGTTGCCCGCAACCGCGATCCCCTCCAGATCGACCCCGCCCTCCTTCGACGCGATCTTGGTGAAGGGCTTGAGCAGCACGTCGCGCGCCATCATCGCCGCCAACCGGTTGCCACGCTTCGTCTGGCGCAGCATCCCCGCGCGCCGGTCGGCATAGGCGGCGACCGGCAGCACCAGCCCCGGCGCATCGGCGTCGGGTGCCAGCGGCAACCGCGCCAGCACGCAACGCGGCCTTGTATCCTTCAACCCGGCGAACGCCGTGAGGTCGATCCGGTCGTCGCCCGCCTTGCCGATCTTGGGCCGGGTCCGCGCGTGCGACCCCAGCACCCACAGCCAGCCGTCGTCCTCCGCCAACCCCTCGATGTCCGCCTCGCCCGAGGTGTCGAGGGGCAATATATCGCCCAGCACGATGCGCTGGTGCCCGCTCCACCCGTCGTCGCCGCGCGCCAGCCGTTCGAGGCTGACCCCCTCGTCGCTGCCGAGGAACAGCGTATCACCATGCCGCGCCGCCGCCGACAGATCGAGCGTCGGGTCATCGCCCCCGGCGGCATCGGCACCAAGGTACAGCCACAGCGAGTCGTCGGGCGGCGTGATCGGCATCGGCATGGATTCCCTTGATGATTGCCACCCCATGCTGCGCCGCGCCGAGCCGCGACGCCAGCGCTGTCTACCGCTCCCTCGCTGAAAGGGAGGGGTCGGGGATGGGTCAGCCGGATCGATAGTCAACGAAGGACCCGCAAACCCTGCTCCCCTCCCTGGAAGGGAGGGGTTGGGGGTGGGTCGGCCGGTTGTGAAGCGCGCACGTTTCCTCGCGGGCCGACCCACCCCCGGCCCCTCCCTTGTCAGGGAGGGGAGGAGGTCGGGCAGGCGACCGACCGATCCATCCACCCCGAACCAAACGTCATCCCAGCGAAGGCTGGGATCTCCGGGTACAGGGCGCGACAGGAACCGCTTGATGCCCCAGCCTTCGCTGGGGCGACGCTTTAGGCGGGATCGACATTCAGCATTGCTGGCCGATCTTCGTCATTTTCGGCCGAAACAGCTATCCCTTTCGTCACCCCGGACCTGTTCCGGGGTCCACGGCTCGGCAATCGGTGCGCCTTGAGGCTGTATCGACAGCGTTTGGGGCCAGGTGGACCCCGGAACAAGTCCGGGGTGACGATGGGAGCGTGAAGGTCTATCGGCCCTATGGCAAAGGGACAAACTCGACCCGCCCCTGCCACTCGCCCGGCCGGCGAAGGAGTCCCCTTCAAAACCCCACCCGAACCGCCCGCGCCGGTTTCACCGCCACCTCCCGGTGCAACCGCTCGACCAGTTCCCCCGCGTCCGCCGCCGGCCAGTGGCGCAACTGCCGCGCGACCACCGCGAAATCGCCCGGCGTCAGCCCCTCGACCTCCGCCAGCGCCGCCGGGGCCGTTTCCCCAAAGAACCGCGCGAACGCCGCCTTCGCCCGAGCGGCCCCAAGCGGCCCCAGTCGCAGCTTGAAGACGAACCGCCGGAGCGTCGCCGGGTCGAGCTTCGCCTCGTGGTTCGTCGCCGCCACTACCGGCAACGGATGCCGGTCGAGCCACGTCAGCAGCTCGTTCACCTGCCCCACCTCCCAGCTATTGCGCGCGGTGGTGCGATCGAACAGCAGCGAATCCGCCTCGTCGAACAACAGCACCGCCTCCTGCCGCCGCGCCTCGGCAAAGGCCTCGGCGATCTGTGCCTCGGTCTGGCCAACCCATTTCGACAACAGGTCCGACGCGCGCTTGACCAGCAACGGCCGGTCGAGCGCGCGCGCCAGATGATGGGCGAACGCGGTCTTGCCGGTGCCGGGCGGCCCGGTCAGCAGCAGCGAGACGTCGCTTGCTCCCTCTCCCGCCATCGCCGCGAACAGCGGTTCGATCGGCCGGTCGCTCTCGAACAGGTCGAGGTCGAACCCCGCCGGCCCCGGATGCGGCAGCGTGCCACCCCGGAGTGCCCGCACCAGCGCCTCGGCCGCGACGCTCCCGCCATCGGCCTCGCCCGCCAGCCTGCCCGCCCGTGCCGCGACGCGCAGCACCGTCGCCGCCTCGGGCGCGGCCTCCAGCAGCGTGGCGAACCCCGGCCCCGGCGCCACCGCCTCCTCGCGCGCCACCCGGCCGAGCATCGCGAGCGCAGCGGCGCGCGACGGCAGGTCCATCCGCAGCACGAAGCTCATCCGCCGCAGGATCGCCGCGTCGACATTGCCGATCGCGTTGGTCGTCCACACCACCGGCACCGGATTGGCCTCAAGCAGCCGGTTGACGAACACCTTGCTCCCTTCGCGCGCGCGGAACCAGTCGCCGCCCGCCGACGGGCTGGCATTGCCGATCAGGTCCTCCATCTCGTCGAACAGCAGCACCGTGTCGCCGCGCTTGGCCAGCAGCTTCTGGCCGAGGGTCAGCGCCATCACCCGGTCCCACCGGCTCGGCTCCTCGCCGTCGTCGTCCGCCTCGCCGATGCCGTGCAGCACCGCGCCCGCGCCTTGCGCCAGCGTGCGCGCCAGTTCGGTCTTGCCGGTGCCCGGCGGCCCGTGGATCAGGATGTTGACCCCGGCGGCCTTCGCCGCAAGCGCGCCGCGCAGCAGCCGGACGAGGAAACCGACCTCGCCGATATGCCCGAACGCCTCCATGCCCAGCGTCGCCGCCTGTCGCGGGCCGACCAGCAGGTCGAGCACCCCGGCATCGTCGGCGGGCGCGCGGTCGAGCAGCCGTTTCATCGTCCACGCGATGTCGATCTCGGCACCACCATCGCGATTGATGTAGAAGCTCGCCAGCCCCAGCCGGGCCAGCGTCCCGCGCCGCGCGACCCGATCGGCATCGCTGCCCTCGGCCCCCGCCATCTCGCCCAGCAATTGCGGCAGGCCCCGCCCCTGCCGGTCGAGCAGTCGCGCCAGCGCCGCCGCGCGCGGCAACCGGTCGCACGCGACCATCAACCGCAGCAGTTCGGCATCCACCGGCGGCAACGCCAGCAGATGCGCGACCGTCCGCGCCAGCTCAAGCGCGGGGGCGCGCAACGGCGTCACGACCGGTTCCTCCAGCGTCGCACGCAACGCCTTCCATTTCAGCTTGCCTGCATGGCCGGGCACCAGCCAGCTCCCATGCGGCTGCGCCCATTCCAGCAGCGCTTTCACCAGCGGTGCGGTTGCGCCAAGCGTTCCCGCCGCCCGGAGCATCAGGCCCCGGACGATATTCAGTTCATCCATGTCGATTCCACATGTCGCATCGCGTCGGGCGCACGCACGAAGGGCGCACGTCGACGGCATTCCTGACGATAGGGGTTCAGGTGCGACGGTGGCGGATGCCGGCCCGTCGCAGCGTCAGTCGACGCGCTATGCGAAAGGCCGGAGACCGCCGACCCGGGCACCGCGCAAGGCGGCAAGGTCGAACAAGGCATGTCTCCGTATCGCCCGCGTCCTGTGGACCGGGTTCGGGCGGCGACTTAGCATGGTGTCGCCGCCCGCGCAATCAGCCAACGCTCACGCGATGAACGCCTCTTTCCACCGGATCGAACCGGGTGCGCCGCCCGGTGAACCGCTCGATCACCGCCGCCGCCGTGCGCGCATGCTCGCTCGGCCGGACGGTGGTGAACACGCCCCCGCCGGCCAGCGCCATCGGCAACAGCAACTGGTCGGCCAGATACGGCCCGGCGAACGCATCGCTGGCCAAATAGCCGCGCATCCGCCCCACCGCCGTCTTGGCGACCTTTTCCGCGCGCACCCCCAGTTGCGCGAAGCCGCTGACGATCTCGGTGCCATGCTCGAAATTCGCTTCGAGCAGCAGGATATTGCCCGGCCCCTGATCCACCGGTAGCTCGCGCACGAAACACTCGCGCTCCGACCAGCCCAGACTGTCGCGCACCACGGCGATCTCGCGCCCGGCGATGTCGAACGGCAGCCCGGCGAACAGCGCGCACGCCGACACGCCGGTCAGTTCCCCGCGCGCCACCCGCTCGATCGGGGTCAGCCGCGACGGCGCGACGATCACCTCGATCCGCCCCCCGCCGCGCGGATAGAAGCCGTGCCGCACCAGCCGCACCGCGACATGCCCGCCCATCGCCCGCACCACCGGCAAGAAGCACCGCTCAATGAACTCGAACGGCGGCGCCAGCATGTTGTGCGTGCCCCCCTCCAGCACCAGCGTCGACGGCGCATCGGCCAGCAACAGCGGCAGCAACACCGTCTGCAACACCAGCCCGGTCGACCCCGCCGTCCCCACCGCGAAGCGATACTCGCCCGGCGTCACCCTGCCCGGCCAGAATTTCACCTCGGACGATCCGACGTGCAGCCCGTCGCACACCCCGCCGCCGATGGTACACGCCGCCTCGATCGCGGTGACATGCTGGCGCATCAGCCCCGGCTTCGTGCGGCCTCCGCGCACGTTGAAAATCCGCACCGCCTCACCGGTGACGAGCGACAGCGCGCACGCATTGCGCACCACCTGCCCCCCGCCTTCGCCCTCGCTGCCATCGATCTCGATCATCGGTTCACCAGTTCCAGAAACAGCGCGTCGGCCTGCGCCAGACCGTCCACGACCCGCGCGGGAATATCATCCGCCCGCGACAATTCGTCGCGGATCATCGCGTCGAGCGCGGCATGCCGCGCCACCGCGCCCTGCTCGGCGGTCGTCGCCTTGGCCTCGACCAGCCGGCCAATCGCCTCGACCAGCGCATCGTCAAGCCGCACGCCCGCCAGCAGCGACGGCAGGTCCATCGGCGGCCGCTCGCCCGGATGTTCGCGCATCCACCGGATCGCCAGCGCCGGCCGCAGCGCGTAGAAATAGCGCTTCACCGCCACCTCCCCGTCGCCCGCCAGCCACGTCCCTGCAGCCGTCAGCCCCAGCTTCGCATAATGGCACGCCACGGCATGGGGATCGCACACCGCCTCCGCCAGCGCGGCGAGGTCCGCCACGACTGGATCGTCGGTGCGGTAGCGGATCGGACTCCCGATCCACTCGCCCAGGATCGCATTCGACTTGAGCAACAGCCCCAGCGCCTTGCGCACATCCCACCCGTTCAGATCGATGTCATCGACGATCGGCGCCTCGATCACATCGCGCCCGCCCTTCAACGATAGATACCAGTCGCGTGGCCGGACATAGACGAAGCGCACGTCATAATCGCTGTCGGGCGAGGGAAACCCCCACGCCCGCGACCCCGATTCGACCGCGAACAACAGCCGTACGCCTTCCTGCGCCTCGACCGCAGCGAGGCGCGCGGCGATCTCGGCCCGCACGTCGGCGGGAATGGCAGTCTTGATCGTCGTCATCGTTCGATCCTTTCCGCAGGACTTCGCTGCGAAACTTGAAATCCCCGTCTTGGCCGTATCCCCGCGCAGGCGGGGATCCAGAGCCACGCATACCGGCCATCGCGTTTGGCTCTGGCCCCCCGCCTACGCGGGGATACGGCGCGCGCCACCGAGCGGCCCTCACCCATCGCACCACTCGGTCGCATCCGGTTCGGGCACGAAGATGTGGGCGGTCCAACAATCACTTTGCAGCGTGCCGACCTCGGCTCCACAAGCGCATTGCTGGTTGGGTCCATTCATTCCATCGAGGCCGCAACAGCCGTTCAACCGACAGCGGTTCGTCGTATCCCGCACCCGCCCGGCGACATCCGCCGGATTCAGCCAGAACTGCGGCACGAATTCCAGCGGCACCGGCGGCCCCTCGAACGCCTTGGCGAGCGGCTCCCACGACTTGTACGCCACGCCCGGCGGACCGAACGGCTCACCGTCGCGATGGTCGGGCACCGTCACCGCCGGGTCCTTGCTCGACAGGATCGTCAGCATCCCGCTCAACGCCGCGCCACAGGCACGGCACGTCAGTATTCCTTCCATCCCATCCTCCAAAAGCGGCACGGCTCCCCTTCCGCCCACCCGCGCGGCCGGTGAAGCGGCGGCGACAGGCCCCCGGCCTGTCGCTGCTTCGCCGCTTCACCCCTTCACGCACACCACCTGTTTCAGCGTATGGACGATCTCGACCAGATCGGCCTGCGCCGCCATCACCGCCTCGATCGGCTTGTACGCCCTCGGCGTCTCGTCGATCACGCCTTCGTCCTTGCGGCATTCGACGCCCGCCGTGTCGGCGATATGCTCGTCCAATGTCACCAGCTTCTTGGCCTGCGTCCGGCTCATCACCCGGCCGGCACCATGCGAGCAGCTATCGAACGACTCCGGGTTGCCCAGCCCCCGGACGATGAACGACTTGGCGCCCATCGATCCGGGGATGATCCCCATCACGCCCTTCGCCGCGCGCACCGCGCCCTTGCGCGTCACCAGCACATTCTCGCCGAAATGGTTTTCGCGCGTGACGTAATTGTGGTGACAGTTCACCGCCTCCAGCGCCGCCTCGAACGGTTTCGCGATCACCCCGCGCAGCGCGGCGATGACGTTGGTCATCATCATCCGCCGGTTGAGCGCGGCATAATCCTGCGCCCACCCCACCGCCTCGACATAGTCGTCGAAATGGTCGGTCCCCTCGGGGAAATAGGCCAGATCCTCGTCGGGCAGGTTCAAATGCCATTTGCGCATGTCCTGCTTGGCCAGTTCGATGAAGAAGCTGCCGATCGCATTGCCGACGCCGCGCGATCCCGAATGGAGCATCACCCACACCGCCCCCGCCTCATCCAGACAAAGCTCGATGAAGTGGTTGCCGGTGCCCAGCGTCCCCAGATGGACGAGGTTGTTGGTGTTCTTGAGCCGCTGATGCTTCTCGCAGATACGGTCGAACCGCTCCACCAGCGTCGTCCACGCCGCGACGATCGCCGGCGGCGGGCTACCCCAGCTTCCGTTGTCGCGCTTGCCCCGGCCGACGCTGCGCCCGTGCGGCACCGCCTGCTCGATCGCCGAGCGCACGCCCTCCAACGTATCGGGCAGGTCGCTCGCCATCAGCGAGGTCCGCGCCGCCATCATGCCGCACCCGATGTCGACGCCGACCGCCGCCGGGATCACCGCGCCCTTGGTCGGGATCACCGAACCCACCGTCGCGCCGATGCCGACATGCACGTCGGGCATTACCGCGACATGCTTGAAGATGAACGGCATCCGCGCCGCCCGCGCCAGTTGGTCGCGCGCCTTGTCGTCGACGGGCACGCCGCGCGTCCACGCCTTGATCGGCACGCCGCCGGGAACTTCGGTATAGTCATAGTTCGTCTGGGTCATCACGACCTCCTTCATCAAATTCCGGTGCCGGCGACGAGGATTGGCGGGACATTCCCGGGTCGCCCCGGGGCGGATTTGAACCGCACAGCCCTTTTGGGGCCTTGACCAATGTAGTCCCGCCGGCATTCGCCAGCGTTGTTTCGGATGCCGGCGACGAGGGGTCGGCGGGACGGTTTCGCTGAGCTATCCGGTCGCCCGGAGGCGGAGTTGAACCGCCGACCTCCCGCACACGCTGCGGGTGCTCTAACCATGTAGTCCCGCCAGCATTCGCCAGCATTATCACTCCCCTCCCTGACCAGAGTTTCGGGTCGGTCATGCCCCCGGCATGACCTGAACAGTGCGGGGCACTGTTCACCCGAAACTGGGCCGGGGGTGGGTCGGCCCGCGAGGGCACGGAAACACTCGCCCCTCCCTTGTCGGCGAGGGGGAGACGGCCGACGCTTCGAAACGCCGTCCTTCGGAAAACTAAGGCGTGGCGACGAGGATTGGCGAGACATCGTCCCGGCTATCGACCGGGCGCTTCAAAGGCGATGTAGTCCCGCCGGCATTCGCCAGCCTGTGCTTGACCCACGGCGACAAGGATTTGACCGGACCTCTCCTGCTCCAACCGATTGAGCTACCCGGCTGAAAGCCGGGGCGGGACTCGAACCCGCATCCTGGGGAATCACAATCCATGTAGTCCGGCCGGCATTCGCCGTGGGCAAGCCTCGAAATCGGCGCGCGCCTGCTCCCCTCCCTGACAGGGAGGGGCTGGGGGTGGGTCGGCCCGTTGGGACACGCCAGCGCCCGCCCCCTTCGTCATCCCCGCGAAGGCGGGGATCCATACACGCAGTCGTCGCGGCTCCTGTCCAAACGTTGGCGGATATGGATTCCCGCCTGCGCGGGAATGACGAAAACGTGCGACACCTGCATGGCACACCCACCACCGGGTCGCGGCGACGAAAATTGGCGAGACATTGCCCGTGTCCTACCGCTGGACGACGGATCAGTCGGCCTGAAGCCGGGCAGACCCGGTCGGATTCGAACCGACGTCTCGGGCGGCAATGTAGTCCCACCGGCATTCGCCACGACCCTGTTCCTCACACCTCCGTTTCGTTCACCAGTTCGACCCAGTCCCGCGTCCGCCCTTCGGCGAAGCGCGCGATTCCATCGAACACCGCGTCGGAGAAGCCCCCGACGTTCAATATCTCCGGCCGCCCCGCCGCCTGGGTGGTCCCGTGCGGCTGGATGTCGACGCAGACCAGCCGCGCCCCCGGATTGCGCCGCTGCAACCGGTCCCACTCCCGCATCGTCGCCGTCGCCCCGCTTCCGGTGGCGTCGACCCACGACTGGTTGTCGGACACGATCACGACCAGATCGACCGCCGCCTTCTCCCGGTTCAACCGGGCGAGCGGCGCGGAAACGGACGTTCCGCCCCCGCCGATCGCCGCCAGCTTCTGGGCATTCACCGCCAGCCGGGCGTACGGATCGATCGTCACATCGACCACGTCCCACTCGAACGGCAGCACCCGCGCATCCCGGTTGCTCCGCAGCATCGCCGCCGTGACCAGCGCCGCGACATCGATACAGCGCACCGCGCTCGTCGCCCCCTTGCGGTAGCCGGTGACGGGCGAGGCCATCGATCCCGACACGTCGGGACACACCACCACCCGCCCCGCGACCGCCGGCACCTTGGCCAGCGACGCCTCCAGCGCGGTTTCCAGTGCGGCCTGCACCGTCAGCGGCACGCCCTCCCCCACCGATCGCAACGCGACCAGCAACTGGTAGGGCAGCACCCCCGGCGCCGGCGTCGCCAGCCGCGCCGCGACCGCCTTCGCCACGCCGGGCACCGCGAACGCGCCGCTCCTCGCCAGCGTGTTCAGGTTGATGCGCAGCGCCTGCCACCCCATCCGCGTCGCCAGCTCGCCCCATTGCTCGGCGGTGAGCGGAAAGGCGGTCAACCACTCGAACGGCACCGGCGGCAATGGCAACGCGGTGTCACGCTTCCACGCCTCGAACGCCGCGATCTCGCTCGGCAGCACCGCCACGTCATACGGCTTGCCGATCAGCCAGCCATAGAACGCCCGCCGCGCCGCATCCGCCGGCTTCGGGTGAACCATCCGCACGATGTCGGCGAGGCTCGGGGCCGTGCCCGTCGCCGCCGCCATCAGGTCGCGCATCGATGCCCGCTCCAGCCACTGCACGACCAGCCGCTTGGGCCGCGAGCCGAGCGACGTCCGCCCGACCTGCCCCGACCGCAAAATCTGCACATAGTTGCGCAGCATCCGCCCGTTGTCGATCACCCGGCCAAACACCCGCACCGCAAGGTCGGGATCGGCCACGGTCAGATACGCGGCGAGCAACGCCGGCATGTCCTTCATCGCACCCGAACGCCGGGCATAGACCGCCGCCTTGGCAACGAACGCCGGATCACAGTCGCGCGCCGCCGCCAGCACCTCGGCCAGTTGCGTCTCCGCGCGCGTGTAAAAACTGTCAGCCAGGGTGCCGGTAGCGGCCAACTGCGCCAGCTTCGCCTGCGGCCCATAGCCATAGGCCGGCGCGGCTTCGCGGTTCGGCGCATCGGCACGCGGCAGCAACCGCGCCACGGCACTTGCGAACAATCCCTTGTTGGCCATCGTCCAACTCCACATTCCGGGGGCGACCGGCCTATTCCGGTCGCCCCAGCCATCTGCCGGACCAAATTCCCTTGCGGACCGACGCAAATAGCGTTGCGAAAGCCGTGCCAAACGCGAAAAACGCGCCTCGGAAAATCTTAAACCATTGTCTTGTAATGATTTTATCCCGAAAATTACGGGATGCGAGTATTCAACTTGGAAACTGCCCGATCGACACGGATAGACATTTATCCTAGCGTATCGTCATGCGTTCTACCGTCGTCCTCGGCTTTCTCGGCTCCACGCTCGATGCGAGCAAATTCGGCCCCTCGCGCTGGGCCAAATGGCGGCCGACCGTCGGCCTGACGATGCACGACGATCTGAGAGTAGACCGGCTGATCCTGCTCCACGGCTCGCAACATCAGCGTCTTGCCGATTATGTCACGGGAGACATCGCCGATGTTTCGCCCGAAACTAAAGTCGAACCGCACATCCTCGACTTCGACGATCCATGGGATTTCGAAGAGATGTACGGCAAACTGCTCGACTTCGCCCGTGCCTATCCTTTCGACCCGGAGGCCGAGGACTATCTCATCCACATCACTACCGGCACCCACGTCGCGCAAATCTGCCTGTTCCTCTTGAGCGAGGCACATTTCCTCCCCGGCCGCCTGCTCCAGACCCAGCCACGTCGCGGCACGATCGAGGCGGCGGGAAGCTGGAACATCATCGACCTCGACCTGTCGCGCTACGACAGCATCGCCACCCGCTTCGCCGCCGACGCAAGGGAAAGCACCAACTTCCTGAAATCAGGGATAGAAACCCGCAACGCCGGCTTCAACGCGATGATCGACGAGATCGAACAGGTCGCGATCCGCAGCCGCGCCCCCCTGTTGCTGATGGGGCCGACCGGGGCGGGCAAGAGCCAGCTCGCGCGGCGCATCTACGAACTCAAGCGTTTGAAACGACAGGTAAAAGGCCCGCTGGTCGAGGTGAATTGCGCGACGCTGAAAGGCGACAGCGCGATGTCGGCGCTGTTCGGCCACCGTAAAGGTGCCTTCACCGGCGCCGCCGCCGACCGCGCCGGACTGCTGCGCACCGCCGACACCGGCGTCCTCTTCCTCGACGAGATCGGCGAACTGGGCCTGGACGAACAGGCGATGATCCTGCGCGCGATCGAGGACAAGCGCTTTCTCCCTGTCGGCGCCGACAAGGAAAGCGCCAGTGATTTCCAGTTGATAGCGGGCACCAACCGCGACCTTGCCGCCTGCGTCACCGCCGGCACCTTCCGCGACGATCTCTACGCCCGGCTCAACCTGTGGACCTTCGCCCTCCCCGGTCTGGCCGAACGGCGCGAAGACATCGCTCCCAACCTCGACTATGAACTCGATCGCCATGCCGAGCGCGAAGGCGAGCGGATCACCTTCAACAAGGAAGCGCGCGACCGCTACCTCGCCTTCGCCACCGGGGGTCAGGCAAAATGGCCCGGCAATTTCCGGGACTTGGCCGCCAGCGTCACCCGCATGGCGACCTTCAGCCCCGCCGGGCGCATCAACCTCGACGGCGTGACCGCCGAGATCGCCCGGCTGCAACGCCTGTGGACCAGCGGTGCGGCCCCTGCCACCGATCCGCTGACCGGCCTGCTCTCTCCCGACCAGCAGGAAGCGCTCGACCCGTTCGACCGGGTCCAGCTCGCCCATGTCGTCACCGTCTGCCGCGCCAGCCGCACGCTGTCCGACGCCGGCCGCACCCTGTTCGCCGCGTCGTTGCGTCAGCGCAGCAGCACCAACGACGCCGACCGGCTGCGCAAATATCTGGCGCGTTTCGGTTTGAGCTGGGGCGACATCACCGCCGCGGCCGGGTAGCCGCCGCTACAACGGCCTGTCGAGCACCGCGCGCACCCGCGCGGCGAGTTCCTCGATCGTGAACGGCTTGGAGATCAGATCGACTCCCGGTTCCAGCACGCCGTTGTGGACGATCGCGTTGCGGGTATAGCCAGTGGTGAACAGCACCTTCAGGTCGCCGCGCCGCCGCCGCGCCTCATCCACCAGCCGGGCACCGTTCATCTCCGGCATCACCACGTCGGTGAACAGCAGCGCGATTTCAGGGTGCGCGTCGAGCAGCCGCAGCGCCATCGCGGCGGAATCCGCCTCCAGCGTGCGATAGCCCAGCTCGGACAGTACCTCGACACTGAACTGGCGGACCGACGGCTCGTCCTCGACCACCAGCACCACCTCGCGCTGGTGCCCGACCGGAAGCTCGGCAGCCTGTTCCGATGCCGGAGCGGCGGCAACGTCGTTCAGCAGCCGTGGAAGATAGACCTTGACGCTCGTCCCCTCGCCCGGCTCCGAATAGATTTTAACGTGCCCGCCCGACTGTTTGACGAAGCCGTACGTCTGGCTCAGCCCCAGCCCGGTGCCCTTGCCCACTTCCTTGGTGGTAAAGAACGGATCGAACGCCTTGGCGATCACCGCCGGCGGCATCCCGGTCCCGCTATCGGTGACGGCGATCAGCACATATTGCCCCGCCGCGACGCCGGGATGCGCGGCGGCATAGCGATCGTCGAGATGCGCGTTCTGCGTCTCGATCGTCACGCGCCCGCCATCCGCCATCGCATCGCGCGCGTTGATCGCGAGGTTCAGGATCACGTTCTCCAACTGGTTGGCATCGACACACGTCCGCCACAGCCCGCCGGCCAGCACCGTTTCCAGCCGCACGTCGCCGCCCAGCGAATGGCGCAACAGGTCGGACATGCCGGCGGTCAGCTTGTTCGCATCGACCGGTTCGGGGCGCAGCGGCTGCTGCCGCGAAAAGGCGAGCAGCCGCTGCGTCAGGTTCGCCGCGCGACGCGCACCGTCGGTCGCCGCTGCGATATAGCGTTTGGCGCGCGCGTCGCCGGCCCCGATCCGCCGGTCGAGCAGGTCGAGCGATCCGATCGTCACCGCCAGCATATTGTTGAAGTCGTGGGCGATACCCCCGGTCAACTGGCCGACCGCTTCCATCTTCTGCGCCTGCCGCAACTGCTGCTCGGCCTCGGTCAGCCGCGCCTGGTTGCGCAGGCGCTCGGTCACGTCGACCGCGTACTGGAACGCACCGATGCGCCGCCCGCGCTCGTCGCGCAGCGTGTTGAAGCGCAGTTCGTAATAGGGCCGGTCGAGATCGGCATCGCCGAAATCCTCGGTGATCGTGAACTCCTCGCCCGACAGCGCGCGGGTCCACATGGCCATCACGCCGTCCAGATCGCCCGAAGACTGCTCCATCAGCCCGGTCAGCGTATCGCCGACCACCGGGCGGACGCCGTAGACCCGCGCGAAGTCGTCGGCATAGGCGGTGTTGAGCGCGAGATAGCGATAGTCGGGCGACAGGATACCGATCAGCGCATCGCTGTTCTCGACCACATCGGCCCACAGCTTGCGCTCGGCGAGCGCGGTGTCGATCCGTTCCTCCAGCGTCCGGTTGAGCCGTTCGAGTTCGATCTGCACCCGGCGGCGATCGCTGATGTCGTTGAACAGGATCGCGACACGGCGGTCGGCGGGGTCGCCGACGCGCAGGGCATGGACGTCGAACCAGCGACCCATCACGTCCGACCCATCCTCGAACCGGATCGCGTCGCCGCTCGTCGCGACGCCGCCGTACAGGTCGAACCAGCGCTGCTCCAGCCCCGGCACCAGCTCGCGCGCGGTCCGGCCGGCAACGCCAACCAGCCCGGTCTGCCGTTCGAGCGCCGGATTCGCCTCGACGAAGCGGTAATCGACCGCCCGGTTGCCGTCGAACATCACCTCGACGATACAGAAGCCGACCTCGATCGTGTCGAACAGCGTGCGATAGCGTTCTTCGCTCCGCCGTAGCGCGTCCTCCATCTCGCGCCGTTCGCCGATGTCGATCACCGACCCGACATAGCCGAGGAAGCGCCCCTCGCCGTCGAACCGCGGCGAGGCGGCATCGATCGCCCAGCGATACGCCCCGTCGTGCCGGCGCAACCGGTATTCGAGCCGGAACGGCGTATGCTCCACGTTCGCCGCAAGGAAGGTTTCGCCCGACCAGCCGCGATCGTCGGGGTGGACCGCGTCGAGCCAGCCGAAGCCGTCGGCGACAGTCTCGCGCTCGCTCTGCCCGGTGAAGTCATACCATGCGCGGTTGAGATAGGTGCAGCGCCCGTCGACGTCCGTGACCCACATCATCATCGGCGCATGGTCCGCCATGTTGCGAAACCGCGCCTCGGATTCGCGCAGCGCGGCGTCGCGCGCGCGGCGATGCTGAATGTTGCGCGCCTCGATCACGGTGCCGACGGGGCGACCGGCGTCGTCGAGCAGCGGGCTGGCGGTGAAGGCGACCGGATAGAAGCTGCCGTCGCGCGCGACGAACAACTCCTCGCCCTCCATCTGCGCCCGTTCGGGAAACGCCCGATCGATCGGGCAGTCCGCCAGCGGATAGTGCGAACCGTCAGGGCGGGTGTGGTGGACCACGTCGTGCAGCGGCCGCCCCTGCATCTCGGCGAGCGAATAGCCGGTCAGTTCCTCGGCGGCGGCATTGGCATAGACGCAGTGCTGCTCCTCGTTCATCAGGAACACCGCCATGCGCGTATTGTCGAGCACGGCGTTCAGCTTGCGGTCGCTGGCCCGCAGCGCATCGTCGGCATCCCGCCGCGCCGCGATCTCCGCCTCCAGCGCGCGGGCCCGCTCGTCCTGTACGGCAAGCTGGCGGCGCAGCTCCAACTGGGTCATCACCTGCCGCGCCAACAGTTCGAGCGTGAGGCGCTGGCGATCGGTGATGCCGTCGGGACGCGGCCGGGTGTCGAGCACGCAGACGGTGCCGATCGGCAGCCCCTCGGGCGTTTCAATCGGCGCGCCGGCATAGAAGCGCAGCCCCGGCGCGCCGGTGACGAGCGGGTTGGCCGCGAAGCGCGTGTCCAGCGTCATGTCGGGTACGACGAAGATGCCATGCTGGCGAATGGCATGAACGCAGATCGACACGTCGAGCGGCAACTCATCGGCGCCGATCCCGACCTCCGCCTTGAACCACTGGCGCTCGCCCGCCACCAGATTGACGACCGCCATCGGCGCATCGAAAATGTCGGACGCAAGGCGGACGATGTCGTCGAACACCTGTTCGCGCGGCGTATCAAGGATCGCATACCGCCCGAGCGCGGCGACACGCTCGGTCTCGCTCCACCCTGCCGGGCCGACACCGAAATCGCAGACGGGTGGGGTCATAGTCACGTACCGACGAGGCTTTCCAACATGCAGCTCAACGTTCCGAACGCATGAACCTCCCGCCGTCTCCGTGCGGATGCGGCGCGGCACGCGATTATCGCGGCGGGATCGGAGGAGTGGCCGGCCGGATCGTTTCGGCCAAGCCGAAACTGGCTGGGGCGGCAGGATTCGAACCTGCGGTACGCGGCATCAAAAGCCGCTGCCTTACCACTTGGCTACGCCCCAGCGACCGCGAAAGGTTCGCGGCAGGCGCGCGTCCTACGAAGATCGGCGGCGCTGCGCAATGGCAAAGCATACGGAAACCTCGCGGGGTTCGGCCGTTCTGCTGCCACCACAGCCAAGGAACGCACCATGTCCGACAAGAGCCCGACCGAAATCCGCGAAGCGATGTGGAAGGCGATGGCCGCCAGCCCCTATGTCATGCTCGGCCTTACCGGCAAGCACACCCATAGCGAACCGATGTACGCCGTGCTCGACGAGGATGCCGACAGCGAATTCTGGTTCTATACCAAGCGCGACAATCGCGCGGCCGAAGGCGGCGCAGCGATGGTGCAGTTCATCGCCAAGGGGCATGACCTGTTCGCCTGCATCGCCGGCACGCTGACCGAGGAAACCGACCCGGCGATCATCGACAAATACTGGTCGACCCATGTCGAGGCATGGTACGAGCAGGGACGGCAGGATCCCTCGCTGCTGATGCTGCGCTTCGACCTCGACAGCGCCGAAATCTGGGAAACCGACCAGTCGCTGCTCGGCAAGCTCAAGATGTTCACTGGCCAGACGATCCGTGGCCGCGACGAAGCCGGCAGCCACGCCAAGGTCGCCGTCTGACCCGAATACGGGCGGGGGAAACGCTCCCCCGCCCGTTTCCGAACGAATCTTTGTTACCCGCCGTGCCGGGTCATCCATTCCTCCAGCACCGGCGCGATCAGCGTCCGCCACTTCGATCCGTTGAAGATGCCGTAATGACCCACGCCCGGCGCCATATGATATTGCTTCATCGCATCGGGCAGCGCGGTCGCCAGCGTCAGCGCGGCGCGGGTCTGCCCCAGTCCCGAAATATCGTCGCGCTCGCCCTCGATCGCGAGGACCGCGGTGTCGGTGATCGCGGCCGGCTCGACCGGGCGGCCGCGATGCTTCATCGTGCCGTTGGGCAGCGCGTGCGTCTGGAACACCAGGTCGATCGTCTGGAGATAGAATTCGGCGGTCATGTCGCACACCGCGCGATATTCCTCGTAGAAACGCTGCGTCGTCCCTGCGCCCTCGCCGTCACCCTGCACCAGATGCTTGAACATCTCGTAGTGCGAGATCATGTGACTGCCCAGATTCATGCTCATGAACCCGGCGAGTTGCAGGAAGCCCGGATAGACCCGACGGCCCGCGCCCGGATAGGTCACCGGCACCGTCGCGATCACATTCTGCTCGAACCACGCATGCGGACGCTGCGTCGCCAGCGTATTGACCGCCGTCGGCGCCTCGCGCGTGTCGATCGGCCCGCCCATCATCGTCAGCGTGTGCGGCCGGTTGGGGTGCTTGTCGGCACCCATCAGCGCGGTGGCGGCATAGACCGGGACCGAAGGCTGGCACACCGCCAGCACATGTGCTCGGCGGTCGCCCTCGGCACCGATCTGTTCGAGGAAGGCGACGACGTAATCGATATAATCGTCGAGGTCGAAGCGCCCCCCCGAGATCGGCACCAGCTTCGCGTCGCGCCAGTCGGTGATATACACCTCGGCGAACGGCAGCATCCGCTCGACGGTGCCGCGCAGCAGCGTGGCATAATGCCCGCTCATCGGCGCCACGATCAGCAGCTTGGGGCTGCCCTCCACCCCTTCGCGGACGAAACGCTTCAACTGCCCGAACGGACGGCGCAGCACGATTTCCTCGCGCACCGACACCTGCTTGCCGTCGATCTCGGTATGGTCGAACCCGAACGCCGGCTTGCCGCGCGGGGCAGAGGCATGGGCGAACACCGCCAGCGCCGATCCCAGCACCGGCCCGCCACCGAAATAGGCGAACGGATTGCTCGGATTCTGGAGCAGGCCGGCACCGAAATTGGCCATGGCGCTCGCCCCCGCCAGCATCGACCGCTGCCATTCATACGCATTGTAGAGCATCGACTTCCCCGGATGAAGGCCACGGGAAATACCCGTTCCTCGTAAAATTAGGATAATTCACGCTATCGGGCAACGATCCGAAGGTAGCGCGGCATTGATGAACATTCGTTGTACCCAAGCAACGAACCGGCGGGTGGTTCCCCTTCCCCCGCAATCACGCTAGGCACCGCGCATGGCAGACCCGGCCCCCGCCCCCGATCGCTCGAAGATGCTGCCCGCGCTGGGCCTCGTGTGGCGCTTCACCATTGCGTACAAGCTGCAACTGGTCGGCGCGCTGGTGTCGCTGGTGACGGCGGCGGTCGCGACCTTGTGGATTCCGCGCACCTTCAAGCAGGTGGTCGACAACGGTTTTTCGGGCGGCGCGCAGGCCGATGCGATCGCGCCCTATTTCGAGGGGCTGCTCGGCGTCGTCGTCATCCTTGCCTTCGCCACCGCCGGGCGGTTCTATTTCGTGTCGTGGCTGGGCGAGCGCACCGTCGCCGACCTGCGCATCGCGGTCCACCGCAATCTGCTCACCCTGTCGCCGGGCTGGTTCGAGGAGAATCGCCCGTCCGAAATCGCCTCGCGCCTCACCGCCGATACCGCGATCGTCGAGGGGATCGTCAGCACCACCGTCTCGGTCGCGCTGCGCAACCTGCTGGTCGGGGTCGGCGGGGTGATCTACCTCTTCGCGCTCGCGCCCAAGCTCGCCGCCTATCTGATCGTCGGCATCCCGCTGATCGTGCTGCCGATCATGTGGCTCGGCGGTCGCGTGCGCAAATTGTCGCGCTCCAGTCAGGACCGGATCGCCGACATCGGCTCGATCGCGTCGGAAACGCTGGGCGCGATGAAGATCGTCCAGGCGTTCGGGCAGGAACCGCGTGAGGGCGACCGGTTCGAAGGCGCGGTCGAACGCGGGTTCCAGACCGCGAAACTGCGCTTCGCCACCCGCGCGGTGATGACCGCCTTCGTCATCGGCATGTTGTTCGCCGCGATCACCCTCATCATGTGGGACGCGGTCAGCGACGTGGCGTCGGGCCGCACCACCGGCGGGTCGATCACCGCCTTCGTCATCACCGCCGGGCTGGTGACGGGATCGTTCGGCGCGCTGACCGAAGTCTACGGCGACCTGCTGCGCGCCTCGGGCGCGGCGGCGCGGCTGGCCGACCTGCTGGCCGAACGCCCGGTCATCGCCGCGCCGGCCCATCCCGTGGCCCTGCCCGAACCGGCGCGCGGGGCGCTGGGCTTCGATCATGTCACCTTCCGCTACCCGACCCGCACCGATGTCGCCGCCCTCGCCGACTTCACCCTGCACGTCGAACCGGGGGAGACGGTCGCGGTCGTCGGCCCGTCGGGGGCCGGCAAATCGACATTGTTCCAGCTTATCCAGCGCTTCTACGATCCCGAAGCCGGCCGCATCCTGATCGAAGGGGTCGACGTGCGCGATGCCGATCCGGCGGCGGTGCGCGGTCGCATCGCCATGGTGCCGCAGGAAACGGTGATCTTCGCCGCCTCGGCCCGCGACAATCTGCGCTATGGCCGCTGGGATGCGTCGGACGACGCGCTGTGGGCGGCGGCCGAAGCGGCCAACGCCGCCAGCTTCCTGCGCGATCTGCCGCAGGGGCTCGACACCTATCTCGGCGAAAGCGGCGCGCGCCTGTCGGGCGGCCAGCGCCAGCGGGTCGCGATCGCCCGCGCATTGCTGCGCGACGCGCCCATCCTGCTGCTCGACGAAGCGACCTCGGCACTCGATGCCGAAAGCGAACGGCTGGTACAGGACGCACTCGACCGGCTGATGGCGAAGCGGACCACGCTGGTCATCGCCCACCGGCTGGCGACGGTCCGCGCCGCCTCGCGGATCATCGTGATGGAGCAGGGCCGCATCGTCGAAACCGGCCGCCACGCCGATCTGATAGCGCAGGGCGGGCTGTACGCCCGGCTGGCGAACCTGCAATTCCACGAACCGGCCTGACGCTTCCCCGGAGCCGGGGTTGGGTAGGCTGCGGCAGCACCGAACGGTCGCGTTGGGAACCTCGTCCCGGTCGTCGTCACGAACGTCGCCCCAGCGAAGGCTGGGGCCTCAAGCGGCTCCTGTCTCGCCCAAGCCGCCAGAGATCCCAGCCTTCGCTGGGATGACGTCTGCCTGTTCTGTGGAAGCAGGCATCACTCCACCCACCCCAACCGCAACGCCCCTGCCGCATCGCCGACCCGCGCCTGCCCGCCGCGTGCGACGATCGCCCCGGCCAGCGCCTCGCGCTGTGCCGCGACTCCGCCCAGCACGTCGAGCACCCGCCCCTGCCGCGCCGACAGCCACGCCGCATCGTCGATCGCGCGCACGTCCGCGATTCCGGCGGTAAAGCCGATCACCGGCGGCGCCACGTCCGATGGCGGCGGCACGACCTCGACCTGCCATCCCGGGGCCGCCGCCCGCGCCCGCGCCTCGACCGCGCGATACCCCGCCGGCGGCAATCCGGGCAGTTCGGCGGCGGTCGCGCGCACGATCCGCGCATCGTCGTCGACCGCGATGGTTTCGGGCGTCGCCCCCGTCACCAGCGCCACTTGCCCCACGATCCGGTCGCGCGCCGGGGCAATTCCCGACGACGCCTTGGCGATCTGCGCCGCCTCGGTCGCCTGCGGGTCGAGCGAGCTGCGGATCTGGTCGACATGCAGGTCGACCCGCCGGTCGAGCCGCGCCGCCAGTTCGCCGTTCAGCGCCCGGTCCGCGCCGCTGTCGAACCGCGGCGTCAGCACCACCGCGCGCACCCGCACCCCCGACGACCGGTAATCGATCTCCAACTGGCTGATGCGCGCATCGTCGGGAAAGCGCGACAGGATGGCGCTCCTCACCTGCCGCTGCGCCACCGCCTCGAACGCGATCTGGCGCAGCGCCGCGACCAGCGGCACCGACAGCGCCAGCATGGCCCCGGCGAACAGCACGATCTGAAACGTGGTGTTACGCGGCGTCAGATGCCGCCCGAATCCATAGAGCCGCGCCATGAACGCGGCGGTCAGCGCGATGGTGACAAGGTTGGTGAGGAACAGCAGCAACGCGCCGCCGGCGACCGTGGCATTGGCGGTCGCGATGCCGAAGCCGACGACGCACAGCGGCGGCATCAGCGCGATGGCGATCGCCACGCCGACCACCGTGTTGCCGCGCCCGCGGATCAGCGCATAGGCCCCCGCCAGCGCCGAAAAAAACGCGACCAGCAGGTCGAACAGCGTCGGCCGCGTCCGTCCCGCGATCTCCGACGTGATCGTCTGAATGGGCGACAGCGCGACCAGCAGTGCCGACAGCCCCACCGCCAGCCCCGCCCCGATCGCCAGCGCGAACAGCGACTTGCGAATATCGGGCACGTCGAGCACCGCGATGCCGAAACCCAGGCCGATGATCGGCATCATCAACGGCGACACCAGCATTGCCCCGATCAGCACCGCGACCGACGGCATCAACAGCCCCAGCAACGACAGCGCCATCGACACGACGATCATGAAGCCATAGCGCCACGACCAGCCGGCCTCCTCCGCCACCTGGCGCAGCACCGCGTCGTGATCGACGCTGCCGATCACCCGTAGCCGCCACCACCGCCCGAACCTGCCCCGCCGTGCCAGCACGGCCGGCATCAACGCTTGCGCCCCTGATGCCGGATGTTGGCGGGCCGTCCCCGGCGTTTCAGCGTGCGCGGCGCGCCCTTGTGGCGGATCGTCCGCGTGTCGCCGCTCCCCGCCGATCCCTTGCCGTCGGGCAGTTCGAAGCGCAGCGCGCCCGACACCGGATTGGCTTCGGCCAGCCGCAACTGCAACCGCATGCCCGACGCGAACGTCTCGCCGCTATGGTCGCCGATCAGCGACTGCGTGGCCTCATCGAAGCGGAAATATTCCTGGCCCAGATCGCGCGCGGGAACCAGGCCATCGCCGCCCACCCCCTCGACCGTCGCAAAGAAACCGAACGACGCGACGCCGGTGATCCGCGCCTCCATCACCTGCCCGACATGTTCGGCGAGGTATGCGGCGACGTAACGATCCACGGTTTCGCGCTCGGCCTCCATCGCCCGGCGTTCGAGGCCGCTGATCGCTTCGCCCACCCGCTCCATGTTCGCGGCATCGGCATCGGCCAGCGCCCCTTCACCCAGACCATAGGCACCGACCAGCGAGCGATGCACGATCAGATCGGCATAGCGCCGGATCGGCGAAGTGAAATGGGCGTAGCTGCCAAGGCTCAACCCGAAATGCCCGTGGTTCTGCGGGCCGTAGAACGCCTGCGTCTGCGTGCGCAGCACCTGTTCCATCACCTGCGGCTTGAAATCGGCCTCGCCGATCCGCGCCAGCACATGGTTGAACGTCGCCGGGCGGATCACCTGCCCCAGCGCGAACGGCACGTCGAAACTGTCGAGATAATCCTTCAGCGCCACCAGCTTCTCGCGCGTCGGCGGTTCGTGGACGCGGTACATCACCGGCGCCTTCTTGGCCTCCAGCGCCTTGGCGGCGGCAACGTTGGCGGCGATCATGTAATCCTCGATCAGCCGCATCGAATCGAGCCGTTCGCGCGGCGCGACCGACAGGATGCGCCCCTTCTCGTCCAGCACGATCCGCCGCTCGGGCAGGTCGAGGTCGAGCGGCTCGCGCTCCGCCCGCGCCTTCGCCAGCGCCGTCCAGCACGACCAGAGCGGTTTCAGCGCGCCTGTGACCAGTTCGGCCGGCACCGGGGTATCGGCCACCCCGTCGATCGCTCCTTGCGCATGCTCATAGGCGATGTTCGCCGCCACCCGGATCACCGCGCGGGTGAACCGCCAGTCCTTGAGCTTCCCGTCCTTCGCGATGGTCAGGTGACATACCAGCGCCGCCCGGTCCTGCCCGGCTTTGAGCGAACACACGTCGGCCGACAGGATTTCGGGCAGCATCGGCACCACCCGGTCGGGGAAATACACGCTGTTGCCGCGCGACCGCGCCGACTTGTCGAGTTCGGACCCCGGTCGGACATAGAAGGATACATCGGCGATCGCGACGATCGCCTGCCATCCGCCCGCGTTGCCGGGGTCCTCGTCGGGCGCGGCCCATACCGCATCGTCATGGTCGCGCGCATCGATCGGATCGATCGCGACGATCGGCAGGTGGCGCAAATCCTCGCGACCCTCGCCCAGCGGCGTGGCCGCCATGGCGCGCGCCTCGGCCAGCACTTCTTCGGCGAATATATCGGGGATGCCATGCTTGTGGATCGCGATCAGCGAGAAGCTGCGCGCGGCGAACGGATCGCCCAGCCGCTCCACCACCCTGGCAGTGATGCGCGGCGGCCTGCCCGCCATCTGCGCCAGCACCAGATCGCCCGGTGCCGCACCGCCCGCGTCGGATACCGGCAACTCGCGCCGCTCCTTCTTGTCGACGCCCTGCAACCACAACCGGTCGCCGTCCTGCCGCAGCACGCCCAGCACCGCCTCGCTCGCCCGGTCGAGCTTCTTCATCGGATAGGCGGCCCAGCCGGCGCCTGCCTCCTCGGTCCGCGCGAGGATGCGGTCGCCGATCCCCAGCGCACTGCGCCGCCCGCGCTCGCGCACCCGCACCTTGGGCGGCGGCGTGTCGGCCTCCCAGCGTTCGGGCACCGCCCACACATTGCCGCCGTCATCGACATCGGCGACGCGCAGCACCGTCACCTTGGGCAGCCCGCCCATCTTGTGAAACGCGCGCCCGCCCGCGCCGTCGATCAGCCCTTCGTCGGCCATGTCCTTCAACATCGCCTTGAGCGAAATCTTCTGCTGCGCCGACAGGCCGAACGCGCGGGCGATCTCGCGCTTGCCGGCGGGCGTGTCCGACGACTGGATGAAATCGAGCACCTGCTCGCGCGTGGGCAGCCCTTGCGGCGTTTTGGAAAATACCATCGGCCACGACATAGGGCGACTTGGCCGCAAACCCAAGCAACAGGGAGCCGATCGCCCGCCCGTCCGTTACGTGGCCCGAGCGACAACCATCCAGAAAGGCCAGTCATGGGCATCTTTGAGCGCATCAAGACGCAGATCTTCGGCAAGGACGGCGGCCCGTTCGGCGACAATTATTTCGGCCAGAAGAAGGACGCGCCCAAGCCGGCCCCAGCGCCGACCCCGGCCCCCGCCCCGGTCCAGCAGCACGCGCCTGCGGCACCCGCCGCGCCCGCCACGCCACCGACCGCCCCCGCCCAGCCGGTCGACGCCCGCACCGCCATCGCCCGCATCGCCGAGCAGAAGGGCAACCCGGCGCTCAACTGGCAGACCTCGATCGTCGACCTGATGAAGCTGCTCGACCTCGACTCCAGCCTCGACAACCGCAAGGAACTGGCGACCGAGCTGGGCTATACCGGCGCCAAGGACGGCAGCGCCGAAATGAACATCTGGCTCCACGCCGCAGTGATGCGCGAACTCGGCAAGGCCGGCGGCCACGTCCCCGAAAAACTGAAGGACTGACCCACCTGCCCTCTCCCCTTCAGGGGAGAGGGCTACCGAAGCTTGCCAGCTTGCTGGCTAGCGAAGGTCGGGAGAGGGGAAGGCGAGCCAAAGGCTCGCGCGCTTGCCCTGCAAGCGCCCCCTTCCCCCTCAACGATCAATACGCCCGCCCGATCAGCACCCGCTCGACCGCCGCCTCACCGGTAAACACGCACGGCCCCTCGTCGCACCCGGTCTGCCCCAGCGGCGCGTTACGGATCGTGAGTTTCAGCGCCTTCAACCGCTGCACCACCGCGTCGAGCGCCGCACCGGTCGGCTTCGACCAGCGAACATCGACCCAGCCGGGGTTCTTCACACCCGAAGCGAAATACGCCTCGACTCCGGCCCAGTCGTCGACCGGCACGATGCGCTCACGCAACCGCTCGGTCGACTGCGCCAGCAGCGCGGCCTGAATCTTCGCCAGCGTCGCGCCGACACCGGCCACGAAATCGTCCTTCGCCAGAATCGCCGAATCCAGCTTGCCACCGTCCTTGTACAGCCGGTCGCGCCGCACGACCGACACGTTGCCGCCGGCCATGTCGCGCCCGCCGACCTCGACGATCAGCGGCGCGCCCTTCTTCACCCAGCCCCAGCGCTTGGTCGCCGCCTTGGCGGGCTTCAGATCGAGCAGCGCCCGCACCGGCTCGCCCAGCGCCGACTGCTTGGCGAGCGAAGACTGCAATTCGCGGCAATAGGCGATCAGCGGTTCGTCCTCCGGCGCATCGCGCAGCATCGGCACGATCACCACCTGCCACGGCGCGATCGCGGGCGGCACGCGCAGCCCGTCGTCGTCGCCATGCACCATGATGACCCCGCCGATCATCCGCGTCGACACGCCCCACGACGTGGTGTTCGCCAGCTCGAACTGCCCCTCGCTGTTCTGGAAGCGGATGTTCTGCGCGCTGGCGAAATTGGTGCCGAGGAAGTGCGACGTGCCCGCTTGGAGCGCCTTGCCGTCCTGCATCATCGCCTCGATCGAATAGGTCGCGACCGCACCCGGAAACCGCTCGTTCTCGGGCTTCTCGCCGGCGATGACGTGCAGGCCGAGGCAGGTTTCGGCGAACTCGCGGTACACCTCCAGCATTTTCAGCGTTTCCTCGCGCGCCTCCTGCGCGGTGGCGTGCGCGGTATGCCCCTCCTGCCACAGGAACTCGGCGGTGCGCAGGAACATGCGCGTCCGCATCTCCCACCGCACTACGTTCGCCCACTGGTTGATGAGCACCGGCAGGTCGCGCCACGACTGGACCCAGCGCGAAAAGGCGGTGCCGATCACCGTCTCGCTCGTCGGCCGCACGACCAGCGGCTCCTCCAGCTTCGCTTCGGGGTCGGGGATCAGCCCGCCCTTGCCGTCGCCGACCAGCCGGTGGTGCGTGACGACCGCCATCTCCTTGGCGAAGCCGTCGACATGCTCGGCCTCCTTCTCGAAATAGCTCAAGGGGATGAACAGCGGGAAATAGCAGTTCTCATGCCCCGTCGCCTTGATCCGGTCGTCGAGCAGCCGCTGGATACGCTCCCAGATGCCATAGCCCCATGGCCGGATGACCATGCACCCGCGCACCCCGGACTCCTCGGCCAGATCGGCCTCGGCGATGACGGCTTGATACCAGGCGGCGAAATCCTGTTCGCGCGTGACGTTGAGAGCATGCTTCATGGGAATGCGCGATAGCCGCAAAGCGGCGGGTGCCGCAACCGGAGGCGGCGGATCGCGCTCGCCCGCCGCAACCGTCCCCGATCGCGCGGTCGATTCCGCCACGCCGCCGCCTTACCGGTCCTGCCGCCCCCACAGGGCCGGTCCGAACAGCCGGCCAGCGACATAGCCGTAAGAGGCGAAGGCAGCGACGATGGTCGGCAGTGCCGCAATCCGGGTCGCCACCGGCCCCAATCCGAGCGCTGGCAGCATCATGATCGCCGTGAAGGTAAAGACCATCCACGGCAAAGCGAGGACGGACAGACCGAACAGTAACATGAGAAGCCGGGTCGGTCGGGGCGCATCCATCGGGATGGAATACGCCGGCCAGTGCTATCGCTCAACGGGGCGTGCGTTTCGATGCCGGCCGAGACAGAGGGGAGGATTTTCTCAACGCTACGACGCATCGCCACGGACGCGCGAACCAATCATACGCCGACCTGCGCGGCGAATACCCATCGTCCGCGAACGCCTAATTATGTAAACTCTTACCCGGCATGCCACCTCCTGATTGTGAACGGTCATTCAACAAACCGGCACTATTCCGAGATCGATCCCCAGCCGGGCCATGTCCGCGAGGAGATCAACATCGAAAGTCTCTCCAGTGTCGCCGGGGAACCAAGACACATAGTAGCTGACCTCACCGCCGGTACGTCGCAGGTCCCTTATGAAGTCGGCGGCATGTTCAAGCTCGACAAGTGTTTGACGAAGGAAATCGGCAAGCTGACCGTCTTCGCTCTCGCCGAGGTCGAATGCGCAATAACTCTCGCGATAGATGCCGGGTAGCGGTGTGCCTTTGGGCGTCTTCCGTTCTTCGCCCACTGTCCAGTATCGACGGGCCGTACGGCCTATCCCGACAATCATCTTCTCTGGATCGACGTCGGGATGTCTGACTCGGAGGGAGACGCTGTACTTGAATGCCATAAGCTCTGATAGCAGGTCCGGTGGTAGACCGCGAACGTCTGGCAACTTGCCCGCACGCCTAAAACATGCAGTCCGCTTTCCAGATGACCGCGCTGCCCGCAACCCAAGGTCGACCAACCCGGCAGGCGCGCCACGCGAAAAAAAGCGCTCCGCGCTGGAATTTGGTCCTTGCCGCTCGAGTCAGGCGTCATCCCAGCGAAGGCTGGGATCTCCCGGTGGTAGCGCACCGCAGGAACTGCTCGAGGCCCCAGCCTTCGCTGGGGTGACGTTTCTGGTTCGATGGGTCAAACGCTACTGCATCGTCGTCCCCACGATAGCGACTTCGGCCATGCGCCCGCGACGGCGTTCGATCACCTGCCGCTCGGACAGCGATTTGCCGATCGCGACCCGCGCCGGCGATCTGGCGTCGACTTGGCGCTGGACATAGCCGGCACCTACCGCACCGGTGAGGAACAGGGCACCGAATGCTCCGGCGACGACATACCCGGTACGCTTGTTCATGGTCCATGCCTCCTCGATCGACGGGTTCGCGGGCCATCGCCCGCCTGCACGACGAACCACGATCCTCGCAAAAGGCTCCGTCGCCCCGCCCGACACCGATGCCCGCACCGGCGGTTGTGCGCCGCACCATCACCGCCTACACGCTCCTCATGCCCGGCGACCGTGTTCTCAAGGGGTTGGCGCTTCGCCTGCTCGCCATCTTCTTTCTCTCGACCATGTCGGCGCTGGTGAAGCTGGCCGAGACGCGCGGCGCGTCGCTGCCCGAAACCATGTTCTGGCGGCAATTCTGCGCGTTGCCGGTGGTGCTGGCCTTCGTCGCCGCCGGACCCGGCCTCGCCTCGCTCAAAACCACGCGGTTCAAGGGGCATCTCGCCCGCTCGATGGTCGGCCTCGTCGGCATGGTGTTCACCTTCGGCGCGGTGCTGCTGCTGCCGCTGGCGGAGGCGACGACGTTCCAGTTCACCGTGCCGATCTTTGCGACGTTGCTCGGCGCGCTGGTGCTGCGCGAGGCGACGGGGTGGCAGCGGTGGAGCGCGGTGCTGGTCGGGTTCATCGGCGTGCTGATCGTCGTGCAGCCGGGAAGCAGCCATGTGCCGCTGTTCGGCGCGATCGTCGGGCTGCTCGCCGCGCTGTTCGTCGCGATCGTCGCCATCCTGTTGCGCCAGCTTCGCGACGAGCCGGCGGGCACCACCGTCTTCTGGTTCTCCACGCTGACGCTGCCGTTCATCGCGATCGGCTATGCGTTCGAACTGCGCGGCCACGACTGGCTGACGTGGGTCAATCTGGTCGCGATCGGGCTGGTCGGCGGCATGGGGCAGATCGCGCTCACCGCCGCGTCGCGCGCAGCACCGGTCGCGGCGGTGGTGCCGATGGACTATTCGGGGCTGGTCTGGGCGACGCTCTACGGCTTCGTACTGTTCGGCGTGCTGCCGACGCCGATGACATGGGTCGGCGCGCCGGTCATCATCCTAAGCGGGCTGTTCATCGTCTGGCGCGAACACCGTCTCGGCCGGCAAAAGGTGCGCAGCGCGGTGGCCGAGGACGATTGATCCGCCGCAATGGTGCAGACAGTGCCGAAACACTCCTGCCAATTGCGCCGAAAGTGCTACCCTCGCACCGGATCGCTCTCGATCTCGCCACGCACCTGCGCATGCGCCAGCAGCGCGAACAACACGCTGCCGCCGACGATATTGCCGCCCAGCACCGGCAGGAAGAACGCCAGCCCCTGTCCCGCTGACAGGTCGCCGTGCAGCATCAGCACCCACATCTCGGCCGATCCGGCGACGATATGCGCAAAGCCGCCAAGGTCGATCAGCCCGGTCAGCAAGATGATGAGCGTCACCTTCTGCCCCTCGGCGCTCGGCAGCGTCCACACCACGCTCGCCAGCAGGATGCCCGCCGGAATGCCGGCAAGGAACCCGGCCATGCCCATATGCTCGAAGATCACCCCGCTCGCTTCGACCAGCTCGCGCGACTGCTCGACACCCAGCCCGCCGAGCATCGCGAACCCGGCAAAGGCGAAGGTGCCGACCAGATTGGCGAGCAGCACGAGCCCCCACAGCCGCAACGTGCGTACCATGTTGCGCGCCGACGGATCGGTCGCCAGCGGCAAGACCGCCGACAAGGTGCTCTCGGTAAACAACTGCATCCGGCCCAGCACCACCACGACGAAGCCGAGCGCATAGCCCAGCGCCTGCAGCAGCGGCGTCCACGGCCCGGCCGGCACCGCGGTTTCCATCACCGCCTTGCCCAGCAGCGACAGGCCGATGACGATCCCGGCAGTCAGTCCCGACCACCACAACGACGCGGCGGGCCGTTCGAGCTCCTCGATCCCCTGCCGCCGGACGATCTCATGGACAATCAGCGCGGAGGCGGCGCGCCGGTCGTCGACGACATCCTCCTGCTCGGGGTCGAGCGCGACCTTGCGCTCCTCATCGTCGATGGCGGCTTCCTGCCGGTCGGGTTCGTTCATCACCTGCTCGAACCGATCGCGCGCGGCGGTGTTCCGTCATGCCTTGATCCGCGCCGCCGCCAGCAACGCCCGCGCACGCAGGAACATCTCGATCCGTTGCGCGACGATTAGCCCCCACCCCATCGCCATCAGCGCGTCGGTGAGCGTCGCGGCGTTCAGGTGGAGCATCGTCGCCCCGCCATGCGCCATCGCCTGACGGATGCCCGTCCGCACGAGCAGCAGCGCGACGATGAACAGCAGCGCGGCGGGCGACGGGCGGTGGTTGATCCGGTGCGTCGCCGGATCGATCTCGATCCGCATCAACCGCCCGCGCTGCCACCCCAGCGCCAAACCGAGTCCGAGGGTGACGACACACAGCGCCCAGCCCCAACCGGTCGGCGGCATCGCCGAAAACAACATGGCGGCGATCACCGTGAACAATGCGGGCAACACCCACATCGTCTCCAGCCGCAACCGCCGCATCTTCTGCCCGCGCCACCAGCGCAGGGCGACGACCAGCGCGACGATGCCGATCGGCATCAGCGTCGGCAACCAGCCCGTCTGTCCGTTCATAGGTAGCTCCCCCCTGCCCCGGCGGTCGATCCGCCGGGGCAGGGTCCAGCTTATTCGGCGGCCTCGGCGGTCGGCAAGGCGTCTTTCCACGCCAGCACCGGCTTGCGCGCGGCCAGCGTCTCGTCCAGCCGGCGGCGCGGCGCGAAATGCGGCGCGGACTTGAGGTCCTGATCGCCCGCCTTCGCCCGCTCCGCGACCGATCGCAGCGCACCGATGAACTGGTCGAGCGCCGCCTTCGATTCGGTTTCGGTCGGCTCGACCAGCATCGCTCCATGGACGACCAGCGGGAAATACACCGTCATCGGGTGATAGCCCTCGTCGATCAGCCCCTTGGCGACGTCCAGCGTCGAGAAGCCGTCGGCCAGATTGGCATCGCTGAACAGCGCCTCGTGCATGCACGGCCCGCTTTGCCCGAACGGCGCGTCGAGCGTGTCGTCGAGGCTGCGCAGCACGTAATTGGCGTTCAGCACCGCATCCTCGGACACCTGCTTCAACCCGTCCGCCCCGTGGCTGAGGATGTAGCTCAGCGCCCGGGTGAACATGCCCATCTGTCCATGGAAGGCGACCATGCGGCCGAAGCTGTCGGCATGATGCTCGCCCGCCGTCTCTTCCTCGACCAGCACGAACTTCCCGTCCTGCTGCTCGACGAAGGGGAGCGGCGCGAACGGGGTCAGCGCCTTGGAGAACACCACCGGCCCCGACCCCGGCCCGCCGCCACCGTGCGGCGTCGAGAAGGTCTTGTGCAGGTTGATGTGCATCGCATCGACGCCGAGGTCGCCCGGCCGCACCCGGCCGACGATGGCGTTGAAGTTCGCCCCGTCGCAATAGACATAGCCGCCCGCCGCATGGACCGCGTCGGAAATGTCCTTCAGGTCGCGCTCGAACAGCCCGCAGGTGTTGGGGTTGGTAATCATCACCCCGGCGACGTCGGGACCCAGCCGGTCCTTCAGCGCCTGCGTATCGACCCGGCCGTCGGGGGTCGCGGGAATATCCTCGACCTTGAACCCGGCGAAGGCGGCGGTGGCGGGGTTGGTACCGTGCGCGCTCTCGGGCACCAGGATGATCTTGCGATGCCCCTCGCCGCGCTTCTCCAGCGCTGCCTTGATCGCGAGGATGCCGCACAGCTCGCCATGCGCGCCGGCCTTCGGGCTCATCGCGACCGAATCCATGTTGGTCAGCGTGACCAGCCAGTGCGCGAGCTGATGGATCACCTCCAGCGCACCCTGCACCGTGTCGATCGGCCCCAGCGGGTGGAGATCGGCGAACCCCGGCAGCCGCGCCATCCGTTCGTTGAGACGCGGGTTGTGCTTCATCGTGCAGCTTCCCAGCGGAAACAGCCCGAGGTCGATCGCGTAATTCTGCCGGCTGAGGCGGGTATAGTGGCGCACCGCCTCGGGCTCCGACAGGCCGGGCAGGCCGATCGGCGAGGTGCGGGCATGATTGCCAAGCCGCGAGGCCACGGTAGGAACCTCGTCGATGTCGACGCCGGTCGTCTCGGTCGACCCGATCTCGAAGATCAGCGCCTCTTCGAGCATCAGCGCGCGGTTGCCGGTGAAGGTCGTCCGCGCGTTCGTGGTCGCGTCGCCCATCTCGGGGCGCCAGCCGCTCTGGTTCACGCTCATGCCAGTACCTCCTCAAGCGCGGTCGCCAGCGCCTCAATATCCTCGTCGGTCACGGTTTCGGTGACGGCGACGACCAGCCCGTTCGCAAGGGCGTCTTCGTTCGGGTAGAGCCGGCCGAGCGACACGCCCGCGAGCACGCCGCGATCCGCCAGCTCGCGCACCACCGGCCGCGCTTCCTGCGACAGCTTCACGGTGAATTCGTTGAAGAAGCTGGTGTTCACCAGCTCGACGCCCGGCACCCGTGCCAGCCGGTCGGCCGCCGCGCAGGCTCGGGCGTGGTTGACGTCCGCCAGTTGCCGCAGCCCCTTCTCGCCCAGCAGCGTCAGGTGGATCGAGAAGGCGAGCGCGCACAGCCCCGAATTGGTGCAGATGTTCGACGTCGCCTTTTCGCGACGGATATGCTGCTCGCGGGTCGACAGCGTCAGCACGAAGCCGCGTTTCCCTTCCGCATCCACCGTCTCGCCGCACAGCCGGCCCGGCATCTGCCGCACCAGCTTGTCCGAACAGGCGAACAGGCCGACATAGGGGCCACCGAACTGGAGGCCGACGCCAAGGCTCTGGCCCTCGCCGACGACGATGTCGGCGCCCAGATTGCCCGGTGCCTCGATCGCGCCCAGCGCGACGGGCTCGGTGACGACCGCGATCAGCAGCGCCTTCACCGCATGCGCCGCATCGGCGATGCGCTTGAGGTCGGGAATACGGCCGAGGATGTCGGGATACTGGACGACGACACACGAGGTATCGGCGTCGATCTTGGCGATCACCCGGTCGTCGTCGGTTTCGGCGACCAGCTCGGGCTGCGTCACGTCGAGCACGTCGCCGGTGAACTTCGCCATCGTCGTCGCGACCGAGACGTAATGCGGATGCACCCCGGCGGAGAACACCGCCTTCGCCTTGCGCGTGACCCGCCTGGCCATCGTCACCGCTTCCCAGCAAGCGGTCGACCCGTCGTACATCGACGCATTGGCGACGTCGCAGCCGAGCAGGCGGGCGACCTGGCTCTGGAACTCGAAGAGCATCTGGAGCGTGCCCTGCGCGATTTCCGGCTGGTACGGCGTATAGGCGGTCAGATACTCGCCGCGCTGGATCAAATGATCGACGCTGGCGGGGACATGATGGCGATACGCGCCGCAGCCGAGGAAGAACGGCACCGATCCCGCCGCCACGTTCTTCGCCGCCAGCTTCGAGAGATGGCGTTCGACCGCAAGCTCGCTGGCGTGATTGGGCAGGCCGGGGACCGGACCGTCGAGGCGGGCGGATTCGGGCACGTCGACGAACAGGTCGTCGATGCTGTCGGCACCGATGACGCGCAGCATGTCGGCACGATCGGTCGGGGTCAGGGGCAGGTAGCGCATGATGGTCCTACTAAGCGCCGAACCAGCGGGTCCGTCCTTCCGGCGAAGGCCGGAATCCATGGACACGGGCGGCATCGACAGAGCCGGAGCGGCCCGTATCCATGGGTCCCGGCCTTCGCCGGGACGACGGTGGTTCGGCGGTGGTCGTTACAGCCGGGCGATGTAGTCGGCGTATTTCGCCTCATCCATCAGCTCGCCAAGCTCGCTATCGTCGCGCAGCGTCAGCTTGAAGAACCAGCCTTCGCCTTCGGGGTCCTCGTTCACCAGCGCCGGATTGTCGACCAGTTGCGGATTGCCCTCCAGCACGGTGCCCGACGCCGGGGTATAGACGTCGGAGGCGGCCTTGACCGATTCGACCACGGCGGCTTCGTCGCCCTTGGTCAACTGGCGGCCTTCGGCGGGCACGTCGACGAACACGATGTCGCCAAGCTGCCCGGCGGCGTATTCGGTGATGCCGACCGTCGCGACTTCACCGTCGACTTCGATCCATTCATGTTCCTGGGTGAAAAAACGGCTCATGGGGTTTCCCTTCAGCGGACGTAACGATGGGGGACGAACGGCATCGGCACGACGCGCGCCTGATGCAGCTTGCCACGCTGGCGCAGGGTGACGACCCCGCTTTCCGCCAGCGCGGGCGGACAATAGGCCATGGCGATCGGCGCCTGGACGCTGGGCGCGAACCCGCCCGAGGTCACGCGGCCGACGACGGTGCCTTGCGGGTCGATCACCTCGGCACCCTCACGCACCGGCTGCCGCCCCTCGACGATCAGGCCGATGCGCTTCGTGGCCGGCCCCTCGGCGCGCTCGGCGAGGATGCGCCCAGCACCGGGGAAGCCGCCTTCCTCGCGGCGGCGCTTCGACAGCGCGAAGCCCAGATCGGCGGCGACCGGCGTAGTCTCGGGGTCGAGGTCGTGGCCGTACAGCGGCAACCCGGCTTCGAGGCGCAGCGAGTCGCGCGCGCCAAGCCCGATCGGCTTCACTTCCGGCTCGGCGGTGATCGCATCGGCAAAGGCTTCCGCCGCGTCGGCCGGCAGCGAGATTTCATAGCCGTCCTCGCCGGTATAGCCCGAGCGGCTGATCCACAGTGCATGCCCCTGCCAGTCGAACGCGCCGGCGGTCATGAACGTCAGCGCGGCGACGCCGGGCACGATCCGGTCGAGCGCGTCGACCGCCTGCGGCCCCTGCACCGCCAGCAAGGCCCGCTCGTCGAGGTGGTTGAGCGTGATGTCGTCGGACAGGTGTTCGCGCAGATGCGCAATATCGTCATACTTGGTCGCGCCGTTGACGACCATGTAGAACGCCTCGCCCTCCGCCTCGCCGAACGGCTGCGCTTCGCCCAGCCGCGTGACCATCAGATCGTCGAGGATGCCGCCATTGTCGGCGAGCAGCAGCGAATAGCGCATCTTCGCGGGCTTCAGGATCGCCAGATCGCCGGGCAGCAGCACCTCCAGCGCGGCGGTCGCGCCCTGCCCGTGGATCAGCAACTGACCCATGTGGCTAACGTCGAACAGGCCGGCGGAACTGCGGGTCCACAGATGTTCGGCCATGATGCCATCATACTGGACCGGCATGACATAGCCCGCGAACGGGACCATCCGTCCGCCCTTCGCACGGTGCCATGCGTCGAGCGGCAGCGTCTGCGGCGGCAGATCCTCGACCGGATCGGTGCCATCGGCGCGCAGTTCATGGGCGGGTTCGACGATCAGTTCACTCATGGCCACGTCCTTCGTGATGGGTCCAACGATGCCCGACAAGGCACGGCCGGCCCTGTCCAACATCGCCCCCTCTGTCACGGAACCTGAGAGCTTTCGCATGGGGGCCGGATGCCGACCCTGCACGCTTACCCCTTCGGTGGTCCGACCCTTTGGGTCGTGACGCTTTCCAGAGTATCCTGTACCCCGCGCGGTCCCTGTTGCCTGAGAGATTCCGGGGCGGTTGCTCCTTCGGCGGCGGACACGTCCGCACTCTCCCGCGCGTGGCAGCGGCTGTAAGCCTTGGATGCGGCAAGCTCTGGCTTGGCACCCCGAATTAGTCAATCGGGAAAGCGGTCCTTATCCTCCGTCATTCCGGCGAAAGCCGGATCCACGGACACGGGCCGTATCGATCGAAGCGCGACGTCACCTGTCCATGGACCCCCGCCTGCGCCGGGGTGACGGGAGATGAAATTTAGCGCGTGACGTTGTAGCGCAACTGATCGTCGGTGAGCTGGAAGCCGACCATCGCCTCGAACGTAGCGGCGAGCACCGCCTGACGGACCGCCGGATCAGACAGCGGATCGACCGCCGCGTCCTGATCCCCCGGACGGCGGCGGCGGTTGATCTGGTCGCGGGTCGCCTGCGGCAAGGTCGCGGCGGCGCGGTCGACGATCGCGCTGCCCTGTCCCTGCGCCTGCGCGCGGGCCGCGCCGGCGGCGAAGGCCAGCGTCACCTGGCCCAGGCGCTTCGACACCACCTGATTGCCGCCGCGCAGCACGGTGACGAAATACGGCAGCGTCACCGTGCGCGCAGCGTCGGTGCGGGTGCGGCGCGCCTGCACGTCGAAACTCAGCGTGCTGGTGATGGTGTCGGCCCCCTCGACGCAGTTGGCGCGCACGTTGGTGAGCGTGGCCACCACGTCGATCGCGCTGGCGTCGCGGCTGGTCGCCGGATCGAACAGGGTGATGTCGCCGGTCCCCGCCGGCACGCCCGCCACGGGGCAAGCCGAACGGACCGCCGAGACGCCGACGCCCTGCGACGTATCGAGCTCGCCCGAACGCTTGCAGCCGGCAAGGGCAAGAGTGGCGAAAAGGGCGATGGCGACGGGATGGCGGAGGGTCACGGGAACGGGCTACCTTATGCACGGGTGCGGCGGTGCCGCGCCTCCTGACAGGCCCGCTTCATAGGAACCGGCTTTCGCGCGTGCAAGCAATCGCGTGTTTTGGGACGGCACCGGCCCGCTCGCCCCGGCCCGCCACGACTTGGCGTGCCACCAAACAAGCTGTAAGCGCTGGAGCCATGACCGAACCCACCCGCCCCGTCATCGAACTCCTGATCGCGGCCCCGCGCGGTTTCTGCGCCGGCGTCGATCGCGCCATCCAGATCGTCGAACTGGCGATCCAGAAGCACGGCGCGCCGGTCTATGTCCGGCACGAGATCGTCCACAACAAGTTCGTCGTCGATTCGCTGCGCGCCAAGGGCGCGGTGTTCGTCGAGGAGCTGGATCAGGTGCCCGATGGCGTGCCGGTCGTCTTCTCGGCGCATGGCGTGCCCAAGTCGGTGCCCGCCGCGGCGAGTCAGCGCGGGCTAGAGTATCTCGACGCCACCTGCCCGCTGGTGTCGAAGGTCCACCGGCAAGCCGAACGGCTGGTCGCGTCGGGCCGCCACATCCTGTTCGTCGGCCATGCCGGCCACCCGGAAGTGATCGGCACGTTCGGGCAGGTCCCCGAAGGCCAGATGACGCTGATCGAAACGGTCGAGGATGTCGCCACGCTGACCCCGGCCGATCCCGACAACCTCGCCTTCCTGACGCAGACGACGCTGTCGGTCGACGACACCCGCGCGATCGTGGAGGCTACGATCGCGCGCTTCCCGAGCATCGTCGCGCCCAAGGCCGACGACATCTGCTACGCCACCTCCAACCGGCAGGCGGCGGTCAAGGCGATCGCCCAGAGCTGCGACATGATGCTGGTGATCGGCGCGCCCAATTCGTCCAACTCGGTCCGGCTGGTCGAGGTGGCCGAACGCGAGGGCATCCGTGCCCGGCTGATCCAGCGCGCGGCCGAACTCGACTTCGCGTGGCTCGACGGCGTCGGCACGCTTGGGCTCACCGCCGGTGCGTCGGCGCCCGAGGTGCTGGTGCGCGAAGTGGTCGACCGGATCGCCGAGCGCTATGACGTCACCGAGCGCGAGGTCGAGATGACACGCGAGACGATCGCGTTCAAACTGCCGCGTGGCCTCGAAGCCGCCTGATGGCCGTCTATACGCAGGTGTCGGCGGAGGCGCTCGGCCGCTTCCTGGCGGGCTATGACCATGGCGAGCTGGTATCGGCCAAGGGCATTGCCGAGGGGGTGGAGAACAGCAACTATCTGGTCGATACCACGACCGGACGCTTCATCCTGACGCTGTACGAAAAGCGGGTCGACCTCGCCGACCTGCCGTTCTTCTTCGCGATGACCGACGCGCTGGCCGATGCCGGCAATCCGGTGCCGCGCGCGCTGCCCGATCGCGCGGGACAGGTGATCCAGACGCTGGAGGGTCGCCCGGCCTGCCTGATCGAATTCCTGTCCGGCGTCTCGCTCAGCCATCCGACGCCCGGACAGGCGCATGCGGCGGGCGCGGCGCTGGGCGCGCTGCACGCGGGCCTGACCGATTTCGCACCGGTGCGGACCAATTCGATGGGGGTGGCGGCATGGCCCGGGCTGTACGCCGACTGCGCCGAGCAGCTCGATACTATCCAGCCGGGGCTGCGCCGGCGGGTCGGGGATGCGCTGGACGCGGTGATCGCGGCATGGCCGGGCGAACTGCCGACCGGGGCGATCCATGCCGACCTGTTCCCCGACAATGTGCTGATGCTCGGCGACCGGATCACGGGGCTGATCGACTTCTATTTCGCCTGTACCGACATCCGCGCCTATGACGTGGCGATCACCCATTCGGCGTGGAGCTTCGATGCGGCCGGAGCGCCGATCGACCCGGCGGTCGGGCGGGCGCTGCTGGCGGGTTATGCGACGCGCGCCGCCCTGTCGGATGCGGAGGTCGCCGCGCTGCCGCTGCTGGCGCGGGGGGCCTGTCTGCGTTTCCTGCTGACCCGCGCATGGGACTGGATCAACACGCCGCCCGATGCGCTGGTGACGCGCAAGGACCCGCTGGCCTATCTGCGCCGGCTGGAATGGTATGAAGCCAACCCACGGGCCTTTGCATGAGCGAAACCGCCGAACTCCCCCGCGTCGAGATCGCGACCGATGGCGCGTGCAAAGGCAATCCGGGTCCCGGCGGCTGGGGCGCGGTGCTGCGTGCCGCCGACGGGCGCGAGCGCGAATTGTCGGGGGGGGAGTCGGTCACGACCAACAACCGCATGGAGTTGATGGCGGCGATCGAGGGGCTGAACGCGCTGAAACGCCCGTGCCGGGTGATCCTGTCGACCGACAGCCGCTATGTGATGGACGGCCTGACCAAGTGGATCAAGGGCTGGCAGAAGAACGGCTGGAAGACCGCCGCAAAGCAGCCGGTCAAGAACGCCGAGCTGTGGCAGGCGCTGCTCGCCGCCGCCAAGCCGCATCGCATCGAATGGACGTGGGTGAAGGGCCATGCCGGCCACCCCGACAACGAGCGCGCCGACAAGCTGGCGAGCGACGCGGCGGTGGCACAGCGATGACCCGCGCGATGGTGCCCGGCGAGCGCGCGCCCATCGCCGCGCTGACGGCGAAGCGGACGATCGAGATCGTCGTCGAGCATAGCCCAAGCGACATCGACATCGCCGCCTTCGGTCTTGGCGCCGATGGCCGGATCGGCGACGACCGCTATGTCGTGCTGTTCAGCAACCGCCGCAGTCCCGAGGGCGCGATCGGAATTGATCCGCAAGCCGGGCGGAGCGTGCTGACGATCGCGCTCGACGCACTGCCGGCGTCGATCGCCCGGATCGCGATCACCGCCGCGCATGATACGCTGGCGCTCGGTCGTGCGCGACTGTCGGCACGGGTCGCCGATGCGGTGACGATCGAGGCGACCGGCCTCAGCGACGAGCGCGCGGTGACGCTGCTCGACCTGTATCGCCACGGTAGCGACTGGCGCGTGGCGGCGGTGGTGCAGGGGTTCGCCGAGGGGCTGGCGGCGCTGGTGCGGCATCTGGGCGGCGAGGTGGCGGAGGATGCGCCGCCGCCTGCCCTGCCGGTATCACTGTCGAAGGTCGACCTGCGCAAGCAGCAGGTCGGCGTCACGCTCGCCAAGCTCGGCATCGACGGCGTGCGCGCCGAGGTGTTGCTGGTGATCGACGCCAGCGGATCGATGGCGCGGCTGTTCGCCGATGGCACGGTGCAGGAAACGGTCGAGCGGATCGTGCCGGTGGCGCTGCGGCTGGACGACGACGGCAGGCTCGATACGTGGTTCTATGCCGCCAAATGCCGGCAGGTCGATCCGCTGGATGCCGGCAACGTCGAGGGCTTCGTCGCGCGCACCCTGCCCTATCCCGGTGCGAAGGTCGCCGGCGGTCCGGGGATCGGCGCGGGCAACAACGAACCTTTGGTGATGGAGGCGATCCTCGCCCGCGAACCGGCGCGGCGGACGCAGCCGCTGCTGATCCTGTTCCTGACCGACGGCGGCATTTCAGGGTCCAAGTCCGAGGCGATCAAGGACCTGCTGCGCCGGACATCGGACCGGGCGATCTTCTGGCAATATGTCGGGATCGGCCGCGCGGGCTATGGCATATTGCGCGATCTCGACACGATCGACGGGCGGCTGGTTGATAATGCCGGCTTCTTCGCGGTCGATGATCTGGCGCAGATAGGTGACGAGGAACTGTACCAGCGGCTGCTGGGCGAGTTTCCGGCATGGTTGAAAGCGGCGCGTGCCGCAGGAGTATTGGCATGATCCCGCGCATCCTGATCGATACCGCGAAGGTGCCGGGCGACGGTGTCGAACTGCGGCTGGTGCAGCGTGGCGACGACTTCATGATCGTGCTCGACCGCAACGAGTTGATGAGCAGCCGCATGTCGGCGTCGGAGGAGGCGCTGGCCGATCTGGGCTGCGCGCATCTTCCGCAGAGCAAGCGCGCGCGGGTGCTGATCGGCGGCCTCGGCATGGGGTTCACGCTGCGCCGCGCGCTCGCCATCCTGCCGGCCGATGCCGAGATCGTCGTCGCCGAACTGGTGCCCGAGATCGTGACATGGGCGCGCGGGCCGCTGGCGCACATCTTCGACGGGTGCCTCGACGATCCGCGGGTGTCGATCGTGCTGGGCGACGTGGCACTGGGCATCGGCAACGGCGGGTGGGATGCGATCCTGCTCGACGTCGACAACGGCCCCGACGGCCTGACCCATGCCGGCAACGACAAGCTGTATTCGGAACGGGGGCTGCGCATCGCGCGGGCAGGGTTGCGTGCCGGCGGGGTGCTGGCGATCTGGTCGGCCTATGCCGATGCGGCGTTCACGAAGCGGCTGAAGGATTGCGGCTACGCGGTCGACGAGCAGGTCGTGCGGGCGCGGGGAACGAAGGGCGCGCGGCACGTCATCTGGCTGGCGGCGCGGCGGTAGGTCCGAATTGCTCCCCTCCCTGACAAGGGAGGGGCAGGGGTGGGGTCGCCCGTGAGGGGAGGTACGCTTTCCATAACCGGCCAACCCACCCCCGACCCCTCCCTGTCAGGGAGGGGAGAAGCGCGACATCTCCTTGATGGCCCATCCAGCCCTTGACGGCCGCGTCCGCGCGGGAGCAGTTTCACGCGATACTTCTCCGTTCCGAGGACCTGTCGCCTTGACCCTGCGTACCGCCGTTTCCGCCATCGCCCTGACGCTCGCCACCCCGGCACTGGCGCAGCAGGCCCCCGCCACGCCACCGACTGCGGCCGATGCTGACCGGTTCGTTGCCTCCACCGAAAAGGCGATGTTCGACTATTCGATCGATGCCCAGCGGATCGCATGGGTCAACGCGACCTATATCACCGACGATACCGATGCGCTGGCGGCCCGATCGGGGGCGATCGGCACCGAGATGGCGGTGAAATATGCGCTGGAGTCGGCGCGCTATGCCGGCATCCGGGGGTTGTCCCCCGACACCGCGCGCAAGATCGGCATCCTGCGCTCGGCGATCGTGCTGCCCGCCCCCACCACGCCGGGGGCGGCGACCGAACTGGCGAACATCTCGACAAAACTGTCGTCGGCGTACGGCAAGGGCAAGGGGACGCTGGGCGGCCAGCCGATCAACGGATCGGACATCGAGGCGGCGATGGGCACCACCCGCGATCCGGCGAAGTTACAGGAGATGTGGGTAAGCTGGCACGACAATGTCGGCGCGCCGATGCGCAAGGACTATCAGCGGCTGGTCACCATCGCCAATGCCGGATCGAAGGAACTGGGGTTCAGGGATACCGGGGCGATGTGGCGGTCGGGATACGACATGCCCGCCGACGATTTCGCCAAGCTGACCGACCAGTTGTGGAAGGAAGTCGAGCCGCTCTACCAGTCGCTCCACACCTATGTCCGGTGGAAACTGAACGAGAAATACGGCGACGGGGTGCAGGGCAGGACCGGGCCGATCCGCGCCGACCTGCTCGGCAATATGTGGGCGCAGGAATGGGGTGGCATCTACGACATCGTCGCCCCCGCCGGATCAGGCGACCTGGGCTATGAGATCGGCGATCTGCTCAAGGCCAAGAACTACGACCCGGTGAAAATGGTACGGACCGGTGAGGGCTTCTATTCCTCGCTGGGCTTCCAGCCGTTGCCGCAGACCTTCTGGGAGCGGTCGCAGATCGTGAAGCCGGCCGACCGCGAGGTGATCTGCCACGCATCGGCATGGGACATCGACAACAAGGACGATATTCGCATCAAGATGTGTACGAAGATCAATTCGGATGACTTCGTGACGATCCACCATGAGCTGGGCCACAATTACTATCAGCGCGCGTACAAGAACCAGCCGTATCTCTACCTGAACGGTGCGAACGACGGATTCCACGAGGCGATCGGCGATTTCGTCGCGCTGTCGATCACGCCCGATTATCTGGTGAGCATCGGCCTGCTCGACCGGGCGAAGGTGCCGGGGCCGGACAAGGACATCGGCCTGCTGCTGCGGCAGGCGATGGACAAGGTCGCGTTCCTGCCCTTCGGCCTGTTGATGGACAAGTGGCGCTGGGGCGTGTTCTCGGGCGAGATCGCGCCGGGTGATTACCAGAAGGCGTGGGATGCGCTGCGGTTGGAATATCAGGGGATCAAGGCGCCGGTGGCGCGTGACGCGAGCAAATTCGATCCGGGGGCAAAGTACCACATCCCGGCGTCGACGCCGTACATGCGCTATTTCCTCGCGCGGATCCTCCAGTTCCAGTTCTACAAGGCGGCGTGCGATCAGGCCGGGTGGAAGGGGCCGCTCCACCGCTGTTCCTTCTATGGCGATAAGCAGGTGGGCCAGCGGCTGAACGCGATGCTGGAGATGGGCGCGTCGAAGCCGTGGCCCGATGCGTTGCAGGCGTTCACCGGCACCCGGGCGATGTCGGGCAAGGCGATGGTCGAATATTTCGCGCCGCTCAAGAAGTGGCTCGACGAGCAGAACCGGGGCAAGCCGACGGGGTGGTAAGACGCGCCGGGCAAGGTGCAGCGAAAGCTGCACCGAGCCACAAGGCGCGTCCGGCCGGCGGCGCACCCAGCGCCGACCGACGGCATGGGCTTTGCCCATGACGCGCCAAAGTTTACAAAGTTTACACTAACGACGCATGGCATTGCGAATGCTTCTCAACGCGCAACGCCATGGCCGCGCATCGCGGCGAGTGTTTTTCGGACAAACGGACGGTAGAAGGAGCGGGGCCGGTCGGGCCACCGGCGATCCTGCCATGGTGCCGCCGCTGTAGGACAGCCACCATGCGGGGTTTCGCGTTCGGTTTCGATTCCCTACCCAGCGGCGATGGTGACGAACGAAACGAATGATCCGGCGGCACGCCCCCTGCGCAGCGACGCGGCGATGCGGCGCGAGGCGTTGATCGAGGCGGCGGCGGTGTGTTTCCGCGAGGACGGCTATCGCGTGCCGTTCGAGGCGGTGGCGGCGCGCGCCGGGGTGGGGCGCGGCACGCTGTACCGCAACTTCAAGGATCGCGAGGCGCTGGCGCTCGCCATCTTCTCGCGCGAGGTCGACCGGATGGCGGCGGCGATCGATCCGGCGGTGCCATTCGACGCGACGTTCGAGCGGATTCTGTGCGAAGGCACGCCCACGCTGACGCTGTTCGGGCGGATTTCGGCCGAACTGCTGGCCGATGGCGAGAACCGCGCAGCGTTCCTGGCGCTGGGCGACCGAATGGAGGCGGTACTGGGGCCGGTGCTGGCGGCGGCGCAAGGGCGCGGCGAAGTGGCGGAGGGCGTGACCCCGCGCGACGTGGTGCTGGCGCTCAGGATGGTCGGCGGGTTGCTGCGGTCGTTCTTCACGCCAGAGGAGGTCGCTGAGACGATCGGCGCGGCGGCGCGGCTGCTGCTGGGGGGGATGCGGCCGCGGCCTGGCCGGTGATCGCCGTTTCGCATTATGCGCGGCGCCGAATTGGGAACGGCGTTCGCATCAACCGATAGCAGACGGGAAACGCGCCACGCATGACCCATGCGCGGCGCGTCTCGCTGCCTACTTCGCCAGCGCCGTGGTGATGGCTTGATCGAGAAACGCCGCCGCGTTTGCGATTGCCGCCTGCCCTTCGGTCAGTTCGGCATGGAACATGTGCCAGACGTGGAACATGCCCGGCCATATTTCCAGCGAGACGCGGACGCGGTTCTCGCCCAGATGCGCCGCGAGGCGGATGGCGTCGCTCAGCATCAGTTCGCTTTCGCCGATCTGTACGATGATGGGTGGCAGGCCACGGACATCGGCGAAGACCGGCGATGCCTCCGGGCTGTTCGGCAGCGCGTCGCCCAGGAAGGTCCGGGCCATCAGGTCAAGGCCGGCCTTGGTGTTCAGCCGGTCCAGTCCCTCGCGATTGAACATCGACGCGCCGGTGTGTTCAAGGTTCGCCCAGGGCGAGAGCGCCGCCCCGCCCGCCGGGAGCGGTACGCCGGCGTTGCGCGCCATGACCATGACCGAAACCACCATCGCCCCGCCCGCCGAATCGCCCGCGAACGTTACCGATTCGGGATTCTGTCCCTGGTCGATCAGCCAACGATAGGCCGCGAACGTATCCTCGATCGGAACGGGAAATGCGTGTTCCGGCGCCAGTCGGTAATCCGGCAGGTAGACGCGCGCCTTCATCGCCGTTGCGAAGGCAGCCGCCAGCCCGTGATAGCCACCCGGCCCGCCGACGATGTACGCGCCGCCGTGGATGTAGAAGAGCACGCGGTCGCCCTGAACATCCTTGGGCGTGACAAGCGTCGCGGGGACGCCGCCCATGTTGACCTGTTCGATGCGCACGTCGGCGGATGTCGGATGCTCGGCCATCTTGCGGACGTAGGATTCGCGGATTTCATCGATCGTCACAGCGGTATTCTCGCCGAGGATGACGGGGCCGAGGTCCTGCAGGCTTTCGGCCCATTGGTTGAGGCGGTGCGTCACGGTGTCGTTGAAAGCCATGGTAGTTGATCCTGATGCCGTTAATCTGTTCAGATCATCAATATAGGCGATTGATTGGCGAGCGGGCGTCGACACTGCGGAGGAACGGGAGCGTCTCATGGCACCGGGGAATATCAACGACATCGTCGCCTTTGTGGCGGCGGCCGAAGCGGGCAGCTTCGTAGGGGCCGCACGCGCGCGATCGATGACGCGGTCCGGCATCGCCAAGAGCGTGGCGCGGCTGGAGGATCGGCTGGGCGTCCGGCTGTTCCACCGTACGACGCGCAGCCTCGGGCTGACCGACGACGGCCGCGTCTTCCTCGATCGCTGCACGCAAATCCTCGCCGATCTCGACGAAGCGGAATCATCGATGTCGGATGGCGGCGGGCAGCCCCAGGGTCTGTTTCGGATGACCGCGCCGATGACGTTCGGTCGACTCATGGTCCTGCCGCTGCTCAACGACTTTCTTGCGTCGTGGCCGAGGCTCAAGGCGGACGTGAGCTTTACGGACCGGGTCAGCGACATCATCGAGGACGGTATCGATCTTGCCATCCGCATCGGCGAAACCCGCGAAAATACCAGCCTCATCGCCAGAACCCTGACCCATCAGCATGACCTGGTCGTCGCGAGCCCGGCCTATCTGTCGGCCAATCCGGCACTACGGCATCCCGACGATCTGATGGGCCACCATTGCCTGAACTATGTGAGCGCCGGCAGGAAGCGGGCCTGGCGTTTCGCGATCGAGGGCAGGACCGTGGCAGTAAGGCCGCGATCCCGGCTTTCGCTCGACAGCGGCGAGGCGTTGCGCGACGCGGCCGTCGCGGGGGCGGGGCTGGCGTTCCTGCCCAGTTACGTCGTCGATCGCGATCTGGCCGATGGCCGGCTGATCGCATTATTATCGGACTATGCCGCACCCCCGGTGCCGATCAGCGCGATCTATCCCAGTCGTCGCCACCTTGCCCCGAAAGTCCGGCGCTTCATCGATCTGCTGGCGCAGAATATATGACGTCCGGCATCCCGCTGCCCGCCCGTACCGGCGGTCCCCGACCTCCATCACCTGGCGGGCATCGTCGCGGCGTTACGGCCGGCCGGACGCCCCCTCACTCGCCCTCGCGCCACCCCAATCCCAGCGCCTTGTTCACCGCGATGTAGCTGCCGGTCAGCGCGGCGCGGGCCTGCGATACGGCGATTTGCGCGGAGAGGCGCTGGCGTTCGAGGTCGAGCTGGTCGATCAGCGTCGCGGTGCCGGCCGCTACCCGCTGGCGGTTGAGCGTCGCGGCGCGGGTGGCGGTGGCCTCCGCCTGTGTCAGCCGGCCGAGCTGGGCGCGGGCGTTGCCGAAGCGCGACAGCGCGGTTTCGGATTCCTGCAACGCTTCGAGGACGGTCTGGCGATAGGCGGCTTCGGCGCCGTCGCGCTGCGCCTCCGACGCGGCGGTGGCGGCGCGGGCGCGGCCGAAATCGAGGAACGACCAGTTGAGCGACGGCGCGGCGAGTGCCGCCAGATTCCCGAGATCGAACACGTCGCCGACCGAGGTGCCGCCCAAGCCCAGCAGCCCCATGAAGCGGATGCCGGGCAGTTCCTTCGCCTTGTTCACGCCGATCGCGGCGGTGCCGGCGGCAAGCTGGCGTTCGGCGGCGCGCACGTCGGGGCGCTGCGCGATCAGCGTGGCGGGGTTGCCGATCGGCACCTGCGCCGGGGGGAGCGGCACCGGCGCGGGGGCGGCGAGCACGGCGTCGAGCGCACCCGGTGTCCGCCCGGTCAGGATCGCGAGGAGTCCCAGTTGCTCGTCGCGCTGCGCGGCGAGCGGGATCGTCTGCGCGGTCGTGTTCTCCAACTGGCCCTGCGCGCGTTCGAGGTCGAGCCGCGAGGCGGTGCCGCGCTCGAAGCGCTGGCGCAGCAGCGCCAGTTGCTGGCGCTGCGCCTGGGCCGCGGCGTCGTTGAGCGTGATGCGGGCCTGTAGGTCACGCAGGCTGACATAGGCCTGCGCGACCTGTGCCGAGAGCGAGACCTGTGCGTCGGCGAGGTCGGCGGTGCGTGCGCCTACGGTCGCGCGGACCTGTTCGATGCCCCGCCGGCCGCCGCCGAACAGGTCGGCCTCCCATGAGGCGTTGAGGCCGGCGTTGTAGAACTGGAGCGATTCGCTGGAGGATGCCCCCTGCCCCTGCCCCAGATCGATGCCGGGCAGGCGCGCGCCGATCGCGGTGGCGTTGGCGCTGAGCGCCGGCAGGTTGGCGGTGCGTTGCTGGCGAAGCTGCGCCTCGGCCTCGCGGATGCGAGCGCTGGCCTGCGCCACGGTCGGGCTGTCGGCGAGCGCTTCGTCGATCAGGCGGGTGAGCAGCGGGTCGCTTAAAGACTCCCACCAGCGGGCGAGGCCGGGGGCGGGCGTGAACGCCGGATCGGTGGCGCGGACGAAGCTGCCGCGCGTCACCGCATCGCCGGCGGTCGCGGGCGGTCCTTCGTAGGATGGGCCGACGGTGCAGCCCGCGAGCAGGCCGGCGGTGACGAGGAGGAGGGAACGACGCATCAATGCACACTCGCCGCCGGGGCGCCCTGGGGTAACGGGCGGAGGAACAGGATCAGCGGCAGCGCGGCCAGCGTCACCATCCCCATCACCCAGAAAATATCGTTATAGGCCATGGTCAGCGCCTCGCCCTGAATCTGCTGGCCGAGCAGGCGCAGCCCCGCTTGCGGACTGCCGACGCTTTGGCCGAGGGTGGTCAGATAGTCCTGTACGCGCAGGCTGTTGGCACTGAGAGATTCTTCCAGCCGGCGCGAATGGAGCCAGACGCGCTGTTCCTGGAGGATCGAGATGCCGGCGAGCGCAAGGCTGCCGCCCAGATTGCGCGCCGCGCCGAACAGGCCCGACGCATCGCCGGCATCGGCGGCGGGGACCGAACGGATGACGGCCTGGCTGAGGAACAGCATGGCGAGGATCTGCCCGACACCGCGCAGCAACTGTGACACGGTGAACGCGCTGCCGGTCGACGCGGCGGTCAGGTTCGCGTCGAGCAGCGCCGCGCCGGCCATAATCGCGAGGCCGCCGCCGACCGCGATGCGGATGTCGATCCGCTTTAGCAGCACCGGCACGAGCATCATCAGCAACAGGCTGGGGATGCCCGACAGCAGCACGACCTTGCCCGATTGCAGCGCGTTGTAGCCGGCCAGCGTCGCGAGGAACTGCGGAATGACGTAGCTGGTGCCGTAGAGGACGACACCCAGGACCAGCCCCATGATCGCGACCGATCCGAACTGGCGGTCGAGCAGCAGTTTGAGCTTGATGATCGGCCGCCTGGCCGCTGTCTGTCCCCAGAACAGGAAGCCGATGCCGGTGACGGTGATGAGCGCCATCCAGCGGATCAGCGACGAATCGAACCATTGTTCGCGCTGCCCGTCCTCGAGAAACACGGTGAGGCCGCCCAGCCCCAGCGTCAGGCCGATGATGCCGCGCCAGTCGGCCTCGCGCAGCAGATGCCATTTGGCGGGTTCGTGGCGCAGCCCGACCAGCAGCAGCACGGCGAGGATCGCACAGACCGGCAGGTTGAGGAAAAAGGCATAGTGCCAACTGATATTCTCGGTCAGCCCGCCGCCGATCAGCGGCCCCAGCACCGGCCCCATGATCGCGGTCACGCCGAAGGCGGCGACGCCGACCGGCTGCTGCGCAGGCGGCAGGCGCTGGGCGATCACCGTCTGCGCGGTCGGGATCATCACCCCGCCGAAAAACCCCTGCCCCACCCGGCCGAGGATCATCACCACCAGCGTGGTGGCGACGCCGCAGACGACCGAAAAGGCGGTGAACAGCCCGGCGGCCATCAACAGGAAGGTGCGCAGGCCCAAGACACGCTGCAACCAGCCCGCCATCGGGATCGCGACGATCTCCGCGACCAGATAGGCGGTGGCGATCCATGTCCCCTCGGTGCCGCTCGCGCCGATCTCGCCCTGGATCGTCGGCAAGGCCGAATTGACGATCGAGATGTCGAGCGTCGCCATGAACGCGCCCAAGGTCCCCGCCGCTACCGCCAGCCATGCCGAAAGGTCGGCGCGCTGCGGCGGATCGGCGGCGGCGGTCATGGCCGGGGCGGCGACGGCCATGTTACTTGGCCACCGCCGCCGATTGCTGTTCGCGAATCCGCTCGAGGTCGCCCTTGGCCGAGCGGGTGTCGACCGTGACCGTCACCGACAGGCCGGGCACGAGCAGGCGGCGCGCGGCCGGTGTCGCCTGAATCGCGACGCGGACGGGCACGCGCTGGGTGATCTTGGTGAAGTTGCCGGTCGCGTTCTGCGGCGGCAGGATCGAGAATTGCGCACCGGTGCCCGGCGACAGGCTTTCGATCCGGCCGCGCAGTTCGACGCCGTCGAGCGCATCGACCTCGATCCGCACCGGCTGGCCCGGGCGCATCAGGGCGAGCTGCGTTTCCTTGAAATTGGCGGTGACGTAGAGCGCGTTGAGCGGCACGATCGACATGAGGCGGCTGCCGGCCTGCGCGTACTGGCCGGGGGTCACGGTGCGGTCGCCGATCCGACCGGCGACGGCGGCGGTGAGCAAGGTCGCATCCTCGTCGACCGAGGCGGCGGTGCGCTGGGCGCGGGCGGCCTGCTGCTGCGCCTGCCCTTGCGCGATCTGGCTACGGACCGAGGCGACGCGGCGTTGCTGGATGACCAGTGCCGCCGCCTGCGCGCGGACCTGATCGGCGGACTGGCGCGCGGCGAGTTCGAGCGTGGCGAGTTGCTGGCGCGTCTCCGCCCCGCTTTCGGCGAGCGGGCGGTAGCGGGCGACCTCGGCGGCGTCGTGCATCGCCTTGGCGCGCGCGGAGGCGAGTTGCGCCTGCGCCTGCGCGATCGCGGCGGATTGTTCGTTCAGTTGCGCGCGGGCGGCATCGGCCTGCGCGGTGGCGACGGCGATCTGCGCGTCGGCCTGCGCCGCCTGCGCATCGATCGTGCGGCGGTCGATGCGGACCAGCGGCTGGCCGGCGGCGACGTCCTGATTCTCGCGCACCAGCACCTGCGCGACATAGCCCGAGACGCGCGGCGACACCGTGACCATGTCCGCCTCGATCCGGGCGTCGTCGGTGCTTTCCATGAAGCGGCCGACGTTCTGGTAGTTCAGGAACCACGCGACTCCGCCGACGATCGCGGCGAGCAGCAGGACGATCAGGATGACCTTCGCCCGGCCACTCGGCCGCTTCGACGGCGATGGTGCGTCGTCGGGAACGATGGGGTCGGCGATCTGATCGGTCATGGGCGGCGGTCCGGGCGTGACGGCCGGCGCGGCCGTCATCGATGATGCGGCGCAACATAAGCGGACATCGTGTCCGGTTCAAGCACGATCGGCGGAAACGCGAACGGCCCGGTTGCCGTGGGGCAACCGAGCCGTCGGGGTCCGTTCTGAAAGCAAAGCCCGGTCGGTATTCCCTTCCCGACCGTCACCCCGGACATGTTCCGAGGTTCACCACGCCGCAAGCGTTGCCGCTGGTGCCTTGCGCCGCACCGATCGCCGCACCGTGGACCCCGGAACAAGTCCGGGGTGACGACGGGGAGTGGTTCGTCGGTGCAGGAAGCCCCGATCGGCCCCGGATCAGCGCTTGAACGGATCGATGAAGCCGCCGATCGTCGGCTGTTCGCCGCTGGCGGCCAGTTCGGCATCGCGGGCCGCTTGCGTCCGTTCGTTGCGGAGCTGTTCGATCAGCGCCTCGCGGTCGCCCTCCAGCCGGGTGTCGGTCGGGGCTTCGATGCCGGCGGCCTTCGCCGCCTTGCCGACCAGCGCGTCGAGTTCGCGCTGCGAACACAGGCCGAGCGTCACCGGGTCCTTCGGCGTGATGTTGGCGATGTTCCAGTGGGTGCGATCACGCAGCGCGGCGATGGTGGTGCGGGTGGTGCCGATCAGCTTGCCGATCGCGCCGTCGGTGATCTCCGGGTGGTTGCGGATGATCCATGCGATGCCATCGGGCTTGTCCTGCCGCTTGCTGACCGGCGTGTAGCGCGGGCCCTTGGTGCGGCGGACCTGATCGGGGCCCTTCATCATGACAAGGCGATAGTCGGGGTTCTTCTGTCCCTTCTCGATCTCGTCCATCGTCAGTTCGTGCGCGCGGACCGGATCGCGCCCGGTCAGCTTGGTCGCGGCGGTATCGTCGGCGATCGCCTGAACCTCGAGGACGTGTAGGCCGCAGAAGTCAGCGATCTGCGGAAAGGACAGCGCGGTATTGTCGACGAGCCAGGAAGCGGTCGCATGCGGCATCAGCGGCTGGGCCACGACGGGTCTCCGAAATAGAAAGGGCCGCCCAATCCGGGCGGCCACACTGGGTACGGACTTAGTGGCAAGGATACGAAAGGGCAAGCGCCGTGCCGCGCGGGGGGCCTGACGGTCAGTCGGCGTCGCCCACCACCAGCACGATCTTGCCGACATGATCGCCCGCTTCCATCCGGCGATGCGCGTCGGCGGCCTGTGCGATCGGGAAGGTGCGGTCGATCACCGGGCGCAGCCGTCCGCCGGCGATGTGCGGCCAGACCGAGCGCGACAGTTCGTCGGCGACCATTTCCTTGAACGCCGCGTCGCGTCCGCGCAGCGTCGAGCCGGTCAGCGTCAGGCGGCGGCGCATGACATCCCACAGCGGGATCGTGGCGACCGCCCCGCCCTGCACCGCGATCGAGACGTGGCGGCCGTCCTCGCCCAGGCATTTCAGGTTGCGCGGCACATAATCGCCGCCGACCATGTCGAGCACCACCGCGACACCCCTGCCGTCGGTGATCTGCCCCACCCGCTCGACGAAATCCTCGGTGCGATAGTTGATCGCATGGGCGGCCCCCAGGTCGAGCGCGGCCGTTGCCTTCGCATCTGATCCGACCGTGACGATGACGGTGAGGCCGAAGACCTTGCCGAGCAGGATCGCCATCGTGCCGATGCCGCTGGTGCCGCCATGGACCAGCACCGTATCGCCTTCGGCCGCGAAGCCGCGATCGAACAGGTTGGTCCAGACGGTGAAGAGCGTTTCGGGCAGCGCCGCCGCCTCGACCAGCGACAGCCCGTCGGGCACCGGCAGGCATTGCCCGGCGGGCACCGCGACATAGTCGGCATAGCCACCGCCGGCGAGCAGCGCGCAGACCGGCTGGCCGAGCAGTTCGCGCGCCACCCCGTCACCGAGCGCGGCGACATGCCCCGCGACCTCGAGTCCCGGAATCGACGGCGCGCCGGGCGGGGGCGGATAGCCGCCGGTGCGCTGCAACACGTCCGGGCGGTTGACCCCGGCGGCGGCGACGCGGATCAGCACCTCGCCCGCCCGTGGCACCGGCACCGGCCGGTCGACCAGCGTCAGCACCTCCGGCCCGCCGGCTTCCGCCGGATCGATCGCACGCATCGTCGCTGGTACGTTCATGACGCCGCCCCCTTATGGCCTCGCGTTATTGACATCCCGCAAGACAGGGTCAACGTTGCATTGCAATGGAACCCGACGATTTTCTTAACCATGATCGTGCCAATACGTTGGCGATGCTGGTGCGCGAGGATCTCGACCCGCTGTCGATCGACGAACTGACCGCGCGCATCAGGGCGCTGGAACAGGAGATCGGCCGCTGCCGGGCGCGAATCGAACGCGCCCGCGATCATCGCTCCAGCGCCGACGCGCTGTTCCGTTCGTGACCGGTTGCCGCCCCCTCCCGCCGGCATGGCTTGATGCGGGGGGGCGGCATACCGACATTGGGGAAGACCCGGGAAACCGGGACGCAGGGCCGGCGCGTTCCCGCCGGTCGACCGGAGTGACCTGAATGCCATCCTTCGCTTCCGCACTGGAAACCACGCTGCACAAGGCGCTCGAGGCCGCATCCTCGCGCCGTCACGAATATGCGACGCTCGAACACCTCCTCTACGCGCTGATCGACGACAAGGACGCCGCCAAGGTCATGGCCGGCTGCGGCGTCGAGCTTGACGAGTTGAAGGCGACCGTCGCCCATTATCTCGACACCGAACTCGACACGTTCAAACTGGATGCCGCGACCGATCCGTCGCCGACCAGCAGCTTCCAGCGCGTGGTGCAGCGCGCGATCCTGCACGTCCAGTCGTCGGGCCGCGACGAAGTGACCGGGGCCAACGTGCTGGTCGCGATGTTCAGCGAGCGCGAGACCTATGCCGTGTATTTCCTGCAACAGCAGGACATGAGCCGGCTGGATGCGGTCAGCTTCATCAGCCACGGCGTCGGCAAGGGCGGCACCACCGCATCGGAAACACCGGCCCCCAAGGGCGCCGAGGAAAAGGAAACCCAGAAGACGGGCGACAAGGGCAAGGGCGAAAGCGCGCTCAAGCAGTTCTGCGTCGATCTGAACGAGAAGGCGAAGACCGGCAAGGTCGACCCGCTGATCGGTCGGTCGGCGGAGGTCGATCGCACGGTGCAGATTCTGTGCCGCCGGTCCAAGAACAACCCGCTCTATGTCGGCGATCCCGGCGTGGGCAAGACCGCGATCGCGGAAGGGCTGGCACGCAAGATCGTCGAGGGCGACGTGCCCGAGGTGCTGTTGCCCGCCGTCATCTATTCGCTCGACATGGGCGCGCTGCTCGCCGGCACCCGCTATCGCGGCGATTTCGAGGAACGGCTCAAGCAGGTCGTGACCGAGCTCGAGAAGCTGCCGCATGCGGTGCTGTTCATCGATGAGATCCACACCGTCATCGGCGCGGGCGCGACCAGCGGCGGGGCGATGGATGCGTCGAACCTGTTGAAGCCCGCGCTGTCGGGCGGGCAAATCCGCTGCATCGGCTCGACCACCTACAAGGAGTTCCGCAATCACTTCGAAAAGGATCGCGCGCTGCTGCGCCGGTTCCAGAAGATCGACGTGAACGAGCCTTCGGTCGAGGACACGATCAAGATCCTCACCGGCCTGCGTTCGGCGTTCGAGGAGCATCATAAGGTCAAGTACACCCCCGATTCGATCAAGTCGGCGGTGGAATTGTCGGCGCGCTACATCAACGACCGCAAGCTGCCCGACAAGGCGATCGACGTGATCGACGAAGTGGGCGCGATGCAGATGCTAGTGCCCGCGCCCAAGCGCAAGAAGACGATCACGTCGAAGGAGATCGAACAGGTCATCGCGACGATGGCGCGCATCCCACCCAAGACCGTGTCGACCGACGATACCCGCGTGCTCGCCAACCTCGACGTCGATCTCAAGCGCGTGGTGTTCGGGCAGGACGCGGCGATCAAGGCGCTGTCGTCGGCGATCAAGCTGAGCCGTGCCGGCCTGCGCGATCCCGACAAGCCGATCGGCAACTATCTGTTCACCGGCCCCACCGGGGTCGGCAAGACCGAGGTTGCGCGGCAGTTGGCCGAGATCATGGGCATTCCGCTCCAGCGGTTCGACATGTCCGAATATATGGAGCGCCATTCGATCAGCCGGCTGATCGGTGCGCCCCCGGGCTATGTCGGGTACGATCAGGGCGGATTGCTGACCGATGCGATCGACCAGCAGCCGCATTGCGTGCTGTTGCTCGACGAGATCGAGAAGGCGCATCCCGACCTGTTCAACATCCTTTTGCAGGTGATGGACAACGGCAAGCTGACCGATCACCACGGCAAGACCGTCGATTTCCGCAACGTCATCCTCATCATGACGACCAATGCCGGCGCGTCGGACATGGCCAAGGAATCGATCGGCTTCGGCCAGATCGATCGCGAGGACGTGCAGGAAGAGGCGGTGAAGAAGCTGTTCACGCCCGAGTTCCGCAACCGGCTCGATGCGATCGTGCCGTTCGGCTATCTGCCGCCGGAAGTCGTGGCGCGGGTGGTGGATAAGTTCATCCTCCAGCTCGAACTGCAATTGTCGGATCGCGGCGTCCACATCCAGCTCGACGAGGACGCCAAGAGCTGGTTGACCGAGAAGGGCTATGACAAGCTGTACGGCGCGCGGCCGATGGGCCGGTTGATCCAAGACAAGATCAAGCAGCCGCTGGCCGAGGAACTGCTGTTCGGCAAGCTGGTCCATGGCGGTGAGGTGAAGGTCCGGCTGAAGGACAATGCGCTCGCGTTCGAGATGGTGCCCGCTGCGCCCAAGAAGCCGCGCAAGGGCGGCAAGGCGAAGGTGACGACCGGGGCATGACCGCCCGCCGCCACGCCGGGACCACCGGCGTGGCGGCGACGCCGCTCATTTGATCCGGTCGGCGCGCTCGGTCGATCCGTCGGCCCGTTCGACCTCCATGGCGACGATCTGGCCATTGGCCTCGACGAAGCGAAAACGGGTCGTGGGGTCGGTTTCGGGCACCACGCTGTCCGCCGCGACCACCACCAGCGGAAAAGCCGCGCGGCCAATGCGGGCGGAGGTCAGCCCGTTGTCGGCCACCGCGACCACCCGGTTGCCATAGCGTCCCGCATAATCCGCCAACGGCCGCGCCAGCCGCACCGGGTTGGCCGACGCGCGATAGAAGGCGACGAGGCGCTCGTCCTCGCGGCGTTCGTCCGCCGGCGCACGCGCGGCGATGGCGGTCATCGCCGCGACCTTCGCCGCCGCCAGCGCCTGGTCCGGCAGGGTGACGATTGCCGGCGTCACGCCGACCCTTTCCCAATCCTTGCCCGTCTTGAGGCTGATCGCCCGGCCGGTCGATACGCTCAGCACATAGCTTTTGCCGATGGGCACCATGTCGTTGCGGAACCCCGCGCCGGCGGTGCGTTCGCCCACCAGCGTACCGAAGCCCAATGCCGAGACGTGTGTCGCGAACTCCTCGGCCGCCGATGCGGTCTGGCCGCTGGTCAGCACATAGAGCGGCTTGCCCGCAAGGCTGAACGGTGCGGCGGGCGCGGTGGTCGCCTCGCCCGGCTTGCCGCGCATCTCGAACCGCATCAGCGGCGTGCCGGCGGGGACGAAATAGCTGGCGATCGCCGCCACCGCCTCGGGCGAGCCGCCGCCGTTGCGGCGCAGGTCGATGATATACGCATCGCCCCCTTGCAGGAACCGCATCGCCCCGGCGATCGCCGCTTCCGCTTCGGGCGTTCCCCAGATGAACCCGTCATAGGCGATCATGCGGATATTGCCCGGCAATGTCTCCATCGCGCGAACGCCGGCATTCAGGCGGAGGATCATCCGCGCGACGCCGGGCGGCAGCGGGGCATCCTCGTCATCCCCGGCAGGCGGCCGGCTGGCTAGCATCGCCGCCGTCCTGGGATCGAAGCGCAGCGACAGATGCTTGTCCGGCGTGACCCGCGCCATGTCGGCGTTGATGCGATCGGCCAGCGCCTCGCCCTGCAACCCGCGATAGCGATCGGGCGAGGCCAGCGCCGCGCCCAGCTTCGTCGCCACGTCGGGCAGGACATAGCGTTCGACAAGGGCGGCCCGCGTCGCGGCGACGACCGTGACCGGATCGTCCTGCGCCCGCGCCGGCGCGACCGACAGGGCGATGACGGCGATCGGTGACAATATGGCGGTAATTCCGTGACGCATTCGAACCCCTTCGCGTGACAATCGGCCATCTTATGCGCTGGCGATCCCGCGCTATTTCGGCAAATATCGCGGTGTCATCGCCGAAGTCCGGCGTCCGGGGGGAAGGACATTGACGGGAATACGCGATCTGGACGCCCATGATCGCGCGCTGTTGCACTGGCTGCAACGCGACGCGCTGCGCACGGCGGAGGATCTGGCACGCGACGTGGCGCTGTCGCCATCGGCGATCACCCGCCGGGTGCGGCGGATGCGCGAGGACGGGACGATCGTCGCCGACATCGCGATCGTGTCCGACCGGGTCGGGGCGTTCCTGTCGGCGCTGGTGGAGTTGCAACTCGATCGTCATGCCCTGCCCCATGTCGAGGGGCTGCTGCGGCGGCTGGATGCCGACCCACGGGTGCAGGCGATCATGGAGGTGACGGGAGAGCATGACCTGACGCTGATGGTCGTGGTCGCGGACATGGCGGCCTATAACCGCTTTGCCGATACGATGCTGGCGAACGATCCGACGATCCGCCGCTATGAAACCCGCTTCATCAAGAAACGGCGCAAATGGTCGGCGGCCCGGCCGATGGACTGACCGGCGGCGGCGTCCATGCGCCGCCGCCGGTGTCGATTACTGGAGGACGACCGTCACCGCGCGGCGGTTCTGCGCCCATGCACCCTCGTCGGAACCCAGCGCCAGCGGACGTTCCTTGCCATAGCTGATCGTGGTGATCCGCGACGACGAAATACCGCGCGCCGCGAGATAACTGGCCGCCGCATTGGCGCGACGATCGCCGAGCGCAAGGTTGTATTCGCGGGTGCCGCGTTCGTCGCAATGCCCCTCGATCGTCACGCGGACGTTGGGGTAGCGCTGGAGCCACTGTGCCTGGCTGTCGAGGACCGCGCGCGCCGACGAATCGATGTCATACTGGTCGAGGCCGAAGTTGATCGTGTCGCTGGCGACCGATTGCTGGAAATCGGCGCGCGATCCGGGCACCACCGCGCCGGTGCCGGTGCCGCTTCCGATGCCGCCGGTGCCGCCGTTGGGATCGACGGTCTGGCCGGGGCCAGGCGGCAGTACCGCCGGGCGCTTCTTGGCGCAGCCGGCCACCGCCAGCAGGCCGGTGGCGACGATCAATGCGGTCGAGAACTTCTTCATGGGGTCACTCCCTGGTCGTTACGCATCCACCACAATGCCCTGTAGCGGAAAACAGCCCTGTTAGCGAATGTTACGGCCGGATCGGCCCCCAGCTCGGGTCCGATCCGTCGAGCGCGGTCGGGATACGGCGGATGTTCGATCCGGTGAGGTCGACCGACCACACCTCGGTCCGGCCCGACCCCTGCGCCGATCGGAAGAAGGTGAGCACGCGGCCGTTGGGCGACCAACTCGGCCCCTCGTCGCCCCATGCGTCGGACAGGAGCTTCTCGCCCGACCCCGAAGGCGACATGATGCCGATGCGAAACGATCCGCCGCCCTGCCGGGTGAAGGCGATCAGGTCGCCGCGCGGGCTCCATACCGGGGTGCCGTAGCGCCCGCCGCCGAAGCTGATCCGCTGCTGGTTCGATCCGTCGGCGTTCATCACATAGAGCTGCTGCCCGCCCGACCGGTCGCTTTCGAACACGATGCGGCTGCCGTCGGGCGAATAGCTTCCCCCCGTGTCGATGCCGGGCGAGTTGGTCAGCCGTTGCGGCGAACCGCCGGCGGCGGGGACGCGGTAGACATCGGTATTGCCCGCCTGCGCCATCGAGAACAGGACGTAGCGCCCGTCGGGCGAGAAACGCGGCGCGAAGGTGAGCGAGGTGTTCTGCACCAGCAGCCGCTGTTTGCCGCTGCCCAGATCGTAGATGTAGATCGCCGGGCGTTCGTTGACATAGCTCATGTAGACGATCGACTGCTGGTTCGGCGCGAAACGCGGCGTCAGCACGATCGACTGGCCGTTGGTCAGGAAGCGGTGGTTGGCCCCGTCCTGATCCATGATCGCCAGCCGCTTGATCCGGCGACCCTTCGGCCCCGTTTCCGATACATAGACGATGCGGCTGTCGAAATACGGCCCCTCACCCGACAGGCGGGTATAGACCGCATCGGCGCATTTGTGCGCGGCGCGCCGCCATTCGGACGGGGCGACGTTGAACCCCTGCCGCGTCAGCTCGGTCCGCGCGAACACGTCGTAGAGATAGCAGCCGATCGTCAGCGTGCCGTTCGCTTCGGCGCGGACATAGCCCTGCACCAGCGCCTGCGCGCCGCTCCACGCGGCATAGTCGGGCGACTGGACCTGTCCCATCGCGACCGGCGGCAGGCCGGCGGGGCCGGCGGGCTTGAACAGCCCCGAGTTGCGCAGGTCGGTCGCGACGATCTCGGCCAGTTGCCGGCCGAGCGCATCGGTCGATCCGGCGGGGGTCGAGGCGGCCTGCGGCGTCGGCATCACCGGCACGGCGATGGGCAGCGGTTCGGAAATGCCGCCCTCGATGTCCACCTCGACCTGCGCATAGGCAGGCATGGCGGTGACGGTCGCAAGTGCGGTGGCAAGCGCCATCGTGAGTCTACGCATACATCCCTCCGGTCAGCCGGGCAGCTTGTAGTTGATGATGATGTCTTTCCAGCCGCCTTCGTACAGGTCGGCAGGCAGTTCATAGGGCGCGCACTGGATCAACGCGGCGATCGCCAGTTCGGACACACGCTGCGCATAGCGTTCGTTCTCGCCATCGATGCCCTTTTGCCCGCGCAACTGCGGCTTGGCGGCGAGCGTGCCGTCGGCACGCATCTGGAGGCGGATGCTGGAGCGGATCTGGTTCGCGCCCGGCCCCGGATTGGGGATGCGATTGGCGCAGGGCTGCACCTGTCGCTGGATCGCGCTGGCGAGGCCGGCGATCGACTGCGCGCCGACGACGGCGGCGCGCGGGGCCTGCGCCTTGCCGGGGGTCGGGGTGTCGGCGATGCCCTTCAGGAAATCATTGCTTAGCCGGCTGCCGCGCGGGCGCTGTGCGGTTGCCTGCGCGTTGGTCCCCTGCCCCTTGGTCGCGGCGGGCTTGGCCGCCGGTTTGGGCGAAGCGGCGGCGGGTTTGGCCGGCGCTGCCTTCGGAGCGGCTTTGGGCGCGGCTTTCGGCTGCGCGGCCTTGGGCTGCGCCGCCGGACGCGCCGGCGTCGGGCGCGGCGGGGTTCTGGCCGGCGCGGGTTTGGGTTCGGGGGCGGGCGCGGGTTTCGGCGCGGGCCGGGGCACCGGTTTCGGGACGGGCCTGGGTGCCGGGGCGGGTTTCGGCGCGGGTTTGGGTTCCGGCTTCGGTTCAGGACGCGGGGCCGGTTGCGGACGCGGCGCGGGTACGGGCGGTGCCGGGACCGGCGGCGCGGGTTCTGGCTCGGGCACGGGTTCTGGTTCGCTTGCCGCTTCGGGGGGCGCGGCATCTTCGGGCGGACCGGTGTCGGGGGCCTCGCTGACCGCCGGCGCTTCGTTCGGGTTGGGCGAGGTCTGCTCGGCGGCGACCTCTTCCGAGAAGCTGACGTCCATCGGCTTGGATTCGAGCTTCAGCGGGTTGGGCGTGGCGAGGAAGCCGATCGACAGCAGCCCGAACAGGACGGCATGCCCCGCGACCGCGACGCCAAGTCCGATCTTCTCCGCCTTCTGCATCGCGCTATTGCGCCACGCTGATGAGCGACACGCGGTTGAGACCGGCGCGGTTCAGTTCGCCCAGCACCCGGTTGACCCGGCCATAGTCGAGGCTGCGGTCGGCGCGCAGCATCACCTGCCTCGGCTCGGTGGCGCCGGCACCCGCCGCCGCGATCTTTTCGAGTTCGCCCGACAGATTGTCGCCCGAGATTTCGACATCGTCGAGGAAGGTGCGTCCCTCGGCATCCATCGACAGCGTCAGCGGCTCCTGTTCGGGCGTCACCGCCTTGGCGCGGCTGTCGGGCAGGTTCACCGGCACGCCGCTGGTCATCAGCGGTGCCGTCACCATGAAGATGATGAGCAGCACCAGCATGACGTCGACCAATGGCGTCACGTTGATCTCCGCCATCGGCGCGCGGCGGCCCTTGCCCTTGGCGGACGGCAGGTTGATCCCCACGCCTCAGACGCCTTCGAGCTGGCGCGAGAGCGTCGCGTGGAACGCATCGGCGAAGCGGTTGAGGCGCGATTCGATGCGGTTCACGCTATGGCTGAACCGGTTGTAGGCGATGACGGCGGGAATCGCCGCGAACAGGCCGATCGCGGTCGCGAACAGCGCCTCGGCGATGCCCGGCGCCACCACCGCCAGCGAGGTATTCTGTTCGGACGCGATCGAGGTGAACGAGCGCATGATGCCCCACACCGTCCCGAACAGGCCGACGAACGGCGCCACCGACCCGATCGTCGCCAGCACGTTCAGCCGGTCGGCCAGCGTCTCGCTCTCGTCCGCCACGCTCGACGCCATGGCGGTGGCGAGGCGTTCGCGCGTGCCGTCGCGGTCGATTGCCTTGGCGGCGGTCGACCGGCGCCATTCGCGCACCCCCGACGAAAAGACGCGGGCAATCGCGGTATCGCGTGATCCCTGCAGCCGGTGAAACGCGTCGATGTCCTCGGCGCGTTCGAACTCGCCCTCGAACCGGTCGATGTCGCGGCGGACCTTGCGGGCGCGCACCAGGAAGCCGACGATGATCGCCCACGTCCAGACGCTGGCCGCGAGCAGGCCGATCATCACCGCCTTCACCACCCAGTCGGCCTGGAGGAAGAGCGCGACCGGCGACATGGTCGCGGCGTCGGTATTCACGAAAACGTCCATCATGCCCCTTTTCCGGTTGTCGCCAGCCGCGCGAACACATCGATCCACGCCGCCGGTTGCCGCCGTGGTCGCCCGTTGCCGCCAACGAACGCCACCTCGACCCGCGCCGATGCCAACAACACATCGTCGCGGATGACTGTCTGCTGAATATCCACCGCCGCCGCGCGCACCCGGACGACCGTGCTGACCACGACCAGCGCATCGTTGAGCCGGGCGGGCGCCCGCCAGTCGAGCTGCATCGATCGCACGGCGTAATGGCCCTCGCCCGCTTCCTGCGCCGCGCGCTGGTCAACGCCGGCGACCATCAGCATGTCGCTGCGCGCGCGTTCGAAATAACGCAGGTAATTCGCGTGATAGACGACGCCCGACAGGTCGGTATCCTCGAAATAGATCCGCAGCGGGAAGCGGTGCGTGGTCCCGACGAAGCGGCCACCGGTCGGCTGGTCGGGGGCGGTCATGGGCGTGGTCTTACCCCCCGCAGGCGCATGGGGAAAGGGGGAGCGCGCCGGACATGCCGCCAAACACCCCGCCGGTATCGAAATATTAACCGACCCATGATTGGCTGACGCCATGGCTCCCAGCGTTCATCAGTTCGACGATCCGGCCTATACCATCCGCCTGACCCCGGAACGGCGGTTGTTGGAGATCAGTTTTCGCGGATTCTGGGACGATGCGATCTATGACCGGTTCGACCGCAAGGTGCGCGCGCTGCTGCCAGGAATGCCGCTGGTCGGCGTACCGATCGGGTCGCAGGTAACGTTGCTCGACCTGACCGGCTATCCGGTGCAGAACCGGCCGATGCTCGAACGGCTGGCGGTGGTCGGCAACGACACCGATCTGGTCGGCCACCGCGTCGCGACGCTGCTGGCCAGCGCGCTGCTGCGGCAACAGGCGCGGCGGACGGTGCCGGGGCACACGCTGTTCAGCGACCGGGGCGAGGCGATGGCGTGGCTGCTGGGCGAGGCGGCGCCCGCTTGAGCGGATCAGCCGGCCGCCGGGTCGGTGACGACGTTGACCTTCCGGAACCCGGCGGACTGGATCAGATGCAGGATGCCGCCCGCGACCCGCCGGGGCAGCGCGACCGTGCCGGCGACGTCGAGGACGACCGGGCGGCCCTTGTCGGGAATGGCGGCCAGCGCGACCGCCAGCGCGTCCTGATCGTCGGGCAGGACGAACGTCTCCGCCGCGATCGTGACCCGCACGCTCGCGTCCCCGGCCATGGCGACGCCAATCCGCAGCGGGACCGCGGTCGCGACCGGGGCGACGATCAACCCGCGCGCCGTCGACGACAGCCATGTCTTTTTCATGCCCCGCCCCTTCATTCGAACAGCCCGTCCTGCACGCCCGCCGGCGGCTCGAAGCCGAGATGCTTCCATCCGCCGGCATTCAGGCAGCGCCCGCGCGCGGTGCGGGCGATCATGCCGATCTGGATGAGGTACGGCTCGATCACTTCCTCGATCGTGTCGCGCGGTTCGGACAGGCCCGCCGCCAGCGTCTCCACGCCGACCGGGCCACCGCGATAGACGTCGGCGATCATCGTCAGATAGCGGCGGTCCATCGCGTCCAGCCCCTTGGCATCGACCTCCAGCCGGTTGAGCGCCGCGTCCGCCGTGCGCGCATCGACGACATCGACGCCCGCGACATTGGCGAAGTCGCGTACCCGCCGCAGCAGCCGCCCGGCGATGCGCGGGGTGCCCCGCGCGCGCCTAGCCACCTCGGTCGCGCCGTCGGTGGCGATGCCCAGACCCAGCAGTCCGGCGGCGCGGGTCACGACGCGGGTCAGTTCTTCGACCGTATAGAATTGCAGGCGGACCGGGATGCCGAAGCGGTCGCGTAAAGGCGTGGTCAACAACCCCTGCCGCGTCGTCGCGCCGACCAAGGTGAAGCGCGGCAGATCGATGCGGACGCTCCTCGCCGATGGCCCCTCGCCGATCATCAGGTCGAGCGCGCGGTCCTCCATCGCCGGGTACAGCACTTCCTCGACCGCCGGATTGAGGCGGTGGATTTCGTCGATGAACAGCACGTCGCCGTCTTCGAGGTTGGTGAGCAGCGCGGCGAGATCACCCGACTTGGCGATGACCGGGCCGGAGGTGGCGCGGAAGCCAACGCCCATCTCCCGCGCGACGATCTGCGCCAGCGTCGTCTTGCCGAGGCCCGGCGGCCCGAAAAACAGCACATGGTCGAGGACATCGCCCCGCCCGCGCGCGGCATCGATGAACACGCGCAGATTCTCACGCGCCGCCTTCTGCCCGACGAATTCGTCGAGCGCCTTCGGGCGGAGGGCTGCATCGACATCCTCGGGACGGCGAAGCGGGGTGGTCATGCGGTCGTCGGTCACAGGTGTTCCCTAGACGTTCGCGGGGTGGCGCGTCGAGGGGGTTGGTGAACGGTCGGACTTACGGCAGCCGGATTCCAAATTCAGCTCGCCACCATTCGCGATTTTCTACGTTGTCGAGCCTTCTGTCGCATGGGTTCTGGGAACCGGGCTTCGATATTACGGCGATCGCGTCCGGCACCCGTGAAAGCCAGGTGAATAAATCCTGCAACTGTTGCCAACCGATATGGTGCTCGACACCATTGAGTTGCCAAACCAAGCTTCCCGGGTTTGCCCCGTTCGCCGAAGAAATGCCGATCAACCCGTGGCACAGCCCGTTTCGAACACCGAGCGGTTGTTGAAGCCGTTCGCAAAGCGTCTCCGCCAGTAACGTTCTGAGCGGAGCGTTCGCCGGCATGTCGGAAACGATGGCCTGCCATGTCCGAAGGGTTGCCGCGATACCGCGCGCCTGTTTGGGAAGCAATCCGTTAGCGCGGACGATCTCGGCTTGCGCCGCCCGTTCGATCGCGGCCCACAGCAGCAGAAGTGAACCTAGCGAACCAGCCATCCGTTCATAGGTCATATTCGGCTCCCAGACATTTTACCGAAAATGCTACCGCGACGCCTTCCTCAACGCCAACCGCACCAGCGCGTCGAGGGTGACACCCGGCCCCAGTTCCTCCGCCGCCTTGCCGACCGCCGTGGCCGCCTCCGCCGGGCGGAAGCCGAGGTTAAGCAGCGCCGATACCGCATCGCCTTCCACGCCGCCTTCGGCCGCCGCCGGAGCGACCGTGCCGGGGCCGAGCGCGATGCCGCCGACCTTGTCCTTCAGCTCCATCGCGATGCGTTGCGCGAGTTTCGGGCCGACGCCGTTGGCGCGCGCGATGCTGGCCTTGTCGCCGCGCGCGATCGCGGTGCGGACCTCGTCGGGCGACAGCGTCGAGAGGATGCCGAGCGCGACGCGCGCGCCCACCCCCTGCACCCCGGTCAACAGGCGGAACCAGTCGCGCTCGTCGGCGCTGGCGAAGCCGACGAGGCGGATGAAATCCTCGGCGACGAGCATTTCGGTGTGGATCGTGACACTACCCCCGACCGGCCCCAGCGCTTGCAACGTGCGCGACGACGCGCCGACGAGATAGCCGACGCCGCCGACGTCGATGACGGCATGGTCGATGCCGGAGACGGACAGCGTGCCTTTCAGATGCGCGATCATGATGTGCCTGTCTGGAATGGATGGTCGCGACGTTCGGTTTCTCCCCTCCCTGAAAGGGAGGGGGCGGGGGTGGGTCGGGCGGTTGTGGAGCGCCTATCTTTCCTCGCGGGCCAACCCACCCCCAACCCCTCCCTTTCAGAGAGGGGAGCGATGTGGACCCCGGAACAAGTCCGGGGTGACGGCCGGGGGTGGGGCATCGTCACCCCCCGATCCCGGTCGATCGCCGCGCGCGGGCGTGGGCGCTGGCCAGATGGTGGGCGTGGGTGATCGCCACCGCCAGTGCGTCGGCGGCGTCCGGCCCGGTCAGCTTCACGCCGGGCAGGAGATGGCCGACCATTGCCTGAATCTGTTTCTTGTCCGCGCCGCCGGTGCCGACCACCGCCTTCTTGACGACGCTCGGATGATATTCGCCGATGGCGAGGCCGGCGGTCGAAGCGGACAGCAGGACGACGCCGCGCGCCTGCCCGAGCTTGAGCGTCGACTGCGCGTTGCTGTTGCCCAGCACCTCCTCGACCGCCGCGCCGTCGGGGCGTTCGGTGCGGATCACTTCGCCCAGCGCCCCGAACAGCAGCGCCAGCCGCCTCGGCAACTGCATCGACGGATCGGTGCGGATCTGCCCGTTGGCGACATGGCTGAGCCGATTGCCATCGGCGCGGATCAGCCCCCAGCCGGTGGTGCCGAGGCCGGGATCAAGGCCGAGGATCAGCATGGCAACCCTCCCCGTGGACCGGGGAGGATGGCGATGTTCAACCCAGCTTCTCCATCACCTCGTCGGAAACCTCGTAGTTTCCCCAGACGGTCTGCACGTCGTCGTCGTCGTCGAGCGCGTCGATCAGCTTGAACAGCGTGGCGGCATCGTCCTCGCCGACCGAGACCATCGTCTGTGGGCGCCATGCGAGCTTCGCGCCCTCGGCCTCGCCCAGCACCGCTTCCAATGCCTTGGCGACTTCGTGCAAGTCGGCGACGGCGGTCCAGATCTCGTGCCCGTCCTCGCCCGACGTGACGTCCTCGGCCCCGGCTTCCAGCGCGGCCTCGAACACCTTCTCGGCGTCGCCGGCCTTGGCGGGATAGCTGATGAGGCCGACGCGGTCGAAGCCGTGGCTGACCGACCCGGCGGTGCCGAGGTTGCCGCCGTTCTTCGACACGGCGGTGCGCACGTTGGTCGCGGTGCGGTTGCGGTTGTCGGACAATGCCTCGATGATGAGCGACACGCCCGCCGGGCCGAAGCCTTCGTAGCGGATTTCCTCGTAATTCTCGAGGTCGCCCTTCGACGCCTTGTCCACCGCGCGCTGGATATTGTCCTTGGGCATCGACTGCGCCTTGGCGGCGTTGATCGCCGCGCGCAGGCGCGGGTTCATGTCGGGATCGGGCAGACCCATCTTGGCCGCGACGGTGATTTCGCGGCTGAGCTTGCTGAACATGCCCGAGCGCTTCTTATCCTGCGCGCCCTTGCGGTGCATGATGTTCTTGAATTTACTATGGCCTGCCATCGGTGCCTCTTGAGGTTTAGCGCCCGCTCTAGCCCCGGGCGGCGTGTTGCGCCAGCGCGTCGATCTTCGCCTCCAGCGCGGCCAGCCGGTCGATCACGTCGGTGTCCAGCTTGGCGTGGAGCGCGAGGATGTCGATCTCGGCGCGCAGATTGGTTTCATAGTCGAGCCGCGCCGCCAGCCGGTCCTTTTCCGACTGCCGGTTCTGGCTCATCATGATGACCGGCGCCTGGATCGCCGCCAGCGTGGAGAGCATCAGGTTGAGAAAGATGTAGGGATAGGGATCGAACGCCAGCCCGAAATGCGACAGCACGTCGGAGTTGAGCAGCATCCAGCCGAGCAGCACCACGGTGAACGCGATGATGAAGCCCCACGACCCGCCGACCGCCGCCACGCGGTCGGCCAGCCGGTCGCCGAGCGTCGATCGCGCGTCCGATTCGTCGGCGGCGTCACGGCTGACCGGCGCGCCGCGTTCGATCGCGGACAGGACACGGGCCTCTTCCTCCCCATGCGGATCGCCATGCCCCTTGAGCAGACGGGTCGCGAAGTGAAAGACGCTGGCCATGGTCCCACCCCCTTCCCTGCCTAGATGCCGAGCGCGGTCTTGTAGGTTTCGAGCAGCATGTCCGCTTCGTCGCGGTGATGCTTTTCCATGCGACGCAGGCGGATGATCGTGCGCATCGTCTTCACGTCGAACCCGGTCGACTTGGCTTCGCCATAGACGTCCTTGATGTCGTCGCTGATGCCCTTCTTCTCTTCTTCCAGCCGTTCGATACGCTCGATCAGCAGCCGCAGTTGTTCGGCGGAGACGTTGTCGGTCATGGGGTTCCCTTGGATACCGGAGCAAATGGTGAACGGGCGCGCCTAGCCGATCGGCGCGCGCGTCTCAATGGGGGCGTATTGGCGGTTACTTCGGCGGGGAAATCGCGGGCGGATCGCTCGCCGGGACGCTGTTATCGAGCGCCTCGTTCCGGGCCACGCTGGCCTTCATCCGCGCGATCTGTTCGTCACTGGCCGGCTGCTGATGGTTGGCCTTCCAGGTGGCATAGGGCATGCCGTACACCGCCTCGCGCCCCTCGTCCTTCGATATGCCGGCAGCCTCGCCCAGCCAGTCGCCAAGGCAGTTGCGACAGAAACCGGCCAGCCCCATCAGGTCGACATTCTGCGCGTCGGTGCGATGTTGCAGGTGGCGCACCAGCCGGCGGAACGCGGCGGCCTGTGCCGCTTCGTCGATGGAATCGATTGTTGCCATGACTCGGCCCTCCAAGGTTGATCGCGCCGCAATAACCCTTAGAGGCAGGCGCGCAAACGTCGGAGAGTGACAATGACCAAGGCCATCAGCCCCCGTTCGCGTAAGGTTCGCGTCCTTGCCACGCTCGGACCCGCCAGCAACACCCCCGAGATGATCGCCAAGCTGTTCGAGGCGGGGGCCGATGCCTTCCGCGTCAACATGAGTCATGGCGACCAGCAGTCGAAGGTCGCGGTGATCGCGGCGATTCGCGGGCTGGAGCGCGAATATGGCCGCCCGACGACGATCCTCGCCGATCTTCAGGGACCGAAGCTGCGCGTCGGCCGCTTCGCCGAGGGCCGGGTGACCCTCGAAACCGGACAGGTCTTCACCCTCGACCGGTCGAGCGAGCCGGGCGATGCCACCCGCGTCGAACTGCCGCATGACGAGATTTTCGCGGCGATCACGCGCGATGCGCGCCTGCTGCTCGACGACGGCAAGCTGGTGCTGCGCGTCACCGATCACAACGCGGACACGATCGTGACCGAGGTGGTCGTCGGCGGCGCGCTGTCGAATTCGAAGGGGCTGAACGTTCCCGACGTGGTGCTGCCGATGGCCGCGCTGACGCCCAAGGACATTTCCGACCTGCATTTCGCGGTCGATCAGGGCGTGGACTGGATCGCGCTGTCGTTCGTGCAGCGGCCCGAGGATCTGGCCGAGGCGCGCAAGCTGATCCAGGGCCGCGCCGCGCTGCTCGCCAAGATCGAGAAGCCCTCGGCGGTCGCGCGGCTTGAAGAGATCGTCGAACAGTGCGACGGCGTGATGGTGGCGCGCGGAGATCTGGGCGTCGAACTGCCGCCGCAGTCGGTGCCGCCGCTCCAGAAGCGGATCGTCGAGACCGCGCGCCGGCTGGGCCGGCCGGTCGTCGTCGCGACGCAGATGCTCGAATCGATGATCTCGTCGCCCTCGCCGACCCGCGCCGAAGTGTCCGACGTCGCGACCGCCGTCTATGATGGCGCGGACGCGATCATGTTGTCGGCCGAGAGCGCGGCGGGAAGCTGGCCGGTCGAATCGGTCGCGATGATGAACGACATCTCGCATGCCGTCGAACGCGATCCGGCGCATGGCGACCGCGTCCACTTCACCGTGCTGCGCCCCGACCCGACCACCGCCGACGCGCTGGCCGAAGCCGCCAAGAACATCGCCGCCACCGTCGATGCCAAGGCGATCCTGTGCTTCACCAAGTCGGGATCGACCGCGCGCCGCATCGCGCGCGAACGCCCGGCGGTGCCGATCATGGTGCTGACCCCGCAGATCGACACCGCGCGGCGGCTGGGGCTGCTGTGGGGCGTCCATGCCGTCCACACCCGCGACGTCGAATCGTTCGAGGAAATGGTTGCCAAGGCCAAGCGCATGGTGCTGCGCCACAAGCTGGCCAATGCCGGCGACCGGGTGGTGGTGTGCGCCGGCGTGCCGTTCGGGACGCCGGGGTCGACCAACGTGCTGCACGTCGTCCAGATCGTCGGCGACGAGCTGAAGAACTACGCCAACAACCACGAGGGTTGATTCGAACCGCGCCCCTCCCTGACAAGGGAGGGGTTGGGGGTGGGTTGGCCTGCGAGGGTAGTATTGGTGTCCCCGAAACCTACCCACCCCGGCCCCTCCCTTGTCAGGGAGGGGAGCAGTCCTGAAGTCGGGGGGCAGTCCTGCCTTACGCCGCCTCGCTGCCTTCGACCCGGACGTCGACGTCGAGTGCCTCGTCGCCGGTGCCCATGCGCACGCCAGCGATCGGTGCGGCGCCGGCGGCGTCGAGCGCCACCGCTACGCGGATATGGTCGAGCCCCGAGCGCCCGCCGACCGCCGGGTCGAACGCATACCAGCCGCCCGCGACATAGGCTTCGGCCCACGCATGCGGCGCGGGCGTGCGGCGTTCGTCGTCGCCCGACAGACTGTAGCCCGAGACATAGCGCGCCGGCACGTCCGCCGCGCGCGCCGCCGCGACGAAGATCTGCGCCATGTCGCGCGGCGACAGCCGGTCGTCGGCGGCCGCTTCCGCCGCGCTGCGGATCGCGCGTGCCGGGCGGCGGTCGAGCGGCCAGCGCGCGTGGATCGCGCCGGCGAGGTCGGTCATCGCCGCCACGCTGTCACCGCCGCCCAGCGCGAGGATCGCAGCGTCGGCGCGGGTGAGCGGTGTTTCGCGGCGGAACAGGTCGGCGGGGAAGGGTTCGATCGTCCCCTCGATCGCGCCATCGTCCTCGGTCAGCAGCACCTCGCCCGACACTGTCAGCAACAGCCCCTCGACCGGCCCTTCGGCATAGAGCATCCGCGTCAGATTGCCGTAGCCGTCGACACTTTCGCGCAGCCGGGCGTCGCAATCGACATCGATCCGCCAGTGGATGACGGTCTGGTGCGTGGTGTCGCCGGGGAACAACCGCAGCAACTGGACGATACGCGCCTGCGGTTCGGAGAACCGATAGCGCGTCTCGTGGTGGACCGACAGCCGCATCAAATGAAGCGGAACTGGCGGGCGATGGCGGCGTCGAGCATCGCATTCTCCCGGATGAAGGCGGTCAGATATTCGTGCAGCCCGCTCACGATCACCTCATGCGCACGGGTCTTCTGCATCCGCGCGAGGCGGGCGCGCGCCATACGGTCGGCCTCGCCCTGAAAACCGGTGCGCTTGCCGAGCAGGTTGAGCATCTCGACCGTCTCGTCGACGCACGCGGCCAAACTGCGCGGCACCTCGCCCCGGCACAGCAGCAGTTCGATGACATGCGCGGGTTTCAGCCCCTCGCTGTAGAGCCAGCGATAGGCGGTGACGGCGGACACCGTCTGGAGGATCGTGGTCCACTGGTCACGATCGATCGCGCCGCCGACGCGCTCCCCCTCGGGCAGCAGCAGGTGATATTTCACGTCGATCAGCCGCGCGGTATTGTCCGCCCGTTCGATCGCGGCGCCGAGCTGGATGAACCACGTCGCCTCGTTCTTCATCATCCGCTGCACCGCGCCCTCGAAGCCGCGCGCCTCGGCCTTGATCGCTTCGACGAGGTTGAGGATGTCCTCCTCGCCCTCCTCCGTCGGGCCGTTGAAGACGATCCATGCCCGATTGATCGCGGTCCATGCGTCGCGGGTCAGCGCGGTACGCACCGCCTTGGCATTGTTGCGCGCGGCGTCGAGGCACCACAAGATCGATCCGGTGTGGCTGCGATCGCAGGTCAGGAAGCGCGCGACCGCCCCCTGCCCGACCGCCTGCCCGCTGGCGGCGAAACTTTCCTCGGTATAGCTGACCGCCAGTGCGCTGGCCCATGCGGCATCGCCGGCGGGGCGCGACGACAGCGCATCGAGCCGTACCGTCGCCTCGACCAGCCGGGCGAGGAAATCGGCGCGCTCGACATAGCGCCCCAGCCAGTAGAGCGACGCGGCGGTGCGCGAGAGCATCGCCATCAGCGGCCTCCCTGGCGTTGGGTCATGCCGCCCATCGACTGGACCTGTGCAGGTGGGCCGTCGTCGAGCAGGACGAAACTGTCCTTGGTGCCGCCGCCCTGGCTGGAGTTGACCACCAGCGATCCTTCCTTGAGCGCGACGCGGGTCAGGCCGCCGGGCACGACCTGCACGTCCTTCGCGCCGGTCAGCACGAACGGGCGGAAATCGACGTGGCGTGGGCTGAGCCCCGCATCGGTCAGCGTCGGCACGGTCGAGAGCGCCAGCGTCGGCTGGGCGATATAGCGCTGCGGTTCGGCGATGAGCGCGCGGCGGAAGTCCTCGATCTCTTGTTTGCTCGCGGTCGGGCCAACGAGCATGCCATAGCCGCCCGATCCGTCGACCAGCTTCACCACCAGTTCGTCCAGATGGTCGAGGACGTATTTGAACGCTTCGGGTTCACGGCAACGCCATGTCTCGACATTGGGGAGCAGCGGCTCGCTGTCCGAATAGAAGCGGACGATTTCGGGCATGTAGCTGTAGATCGCCTTGTCGTCGGCGATGCCGTTGCCCGGCGCGTTGACCAGCGCGACGTTTCCGGCGCGGTAGGCGGCGATCAGCCCGGGGACGCCCAGCAGCGAATCGGGGCGGAACACCACCGGATCGATATAATCGTCGTCGATCCGGCGATAGATCACGTCGACCCGCACCCGCCCCGACACCGTCTGCATATAGACGCAGTCGTCGTCGATCAGCAGGTCGGCCGGTTCGACCAGTTCGACGCCCATCGAATCGGCGATGAAACTGTGTTCGTAATAGGCCGAATTGAAATGGCCCGGCGTCAGCACGACGCACACCGGATGCGCGCCCGCACGTTCGGGCGCGACCGAGCGCATGGTTTCGAGCAGCCTGTCGGGATAGCTGTCGACCGCCGCCACCCGGAAATTGCGGAACAGTTCGGGGCACAGCCGGATCATCGCCTCGCGATTTTCCAGCATGTACGACACGCCCGAGGGCGTGCGGGCGTTGTCCTCCAGCACGAAGAATTCGTCAGGGCCGGTGCGCACCAGATCGATGCCGCAGATATGCGCCCAGACCCCATGTGGTGGGCGGATGCCGGCGATTTCGGGGCGGAACTGGCTGTTGCCGAAGATCAGGTCGGGCGGCAGGACGCCCGCTTTCAGGATGCGGCGCTCGCCATAGATGTCGTCGAGGAAGGCGTTGATCGCCTGCGTCCGCTGAACCAGCCCCTTGGACAGCCGCGCCCATTCGTCGGGCATGAACACACGCGGCACGATATCGAACGGGATGATCCGCTCCGCCGCCTCGCTGTCGCCATAGACGGCGAAGGTGATGCCGAGTTGGCGGAAGGTCGCTTCGGCCGCCTGCAATCGCCGGCGCAACTCGCGCGGCGGGACGCCCTGCATCCACCGCGCCAGCCCGGCCAGTTCCTCGCGTGGCGAGTCCGGCCCGCCATGTCCCCAGATTTCGTCGAACGCCTGCCCCATCCATCCTCCAAAACGCCGACTGCGGCTTTGGTTGCATGCTGCATTGCGGCAGGAGCAACGGCAAGGCCTATTGCGTGACGAGGCCGGTCAATGTCGCCGGAGTCAAGACCTGCGGCAGCACGCTCGGCTGCGTCGCGCCTGCCGGATACCATAGATACAGCGGCACGCCGGCACGGTTGTGCGCTTCGATGAAGCGGCCGAGTGCGGGATCGCCGTCGGTCCAGTCACCGACCAGCACCGCGACCTTGGCCTTGCCGAAGGCATCGGCGACGGCGCGCGTCTCGATCGCGGCTTTTTCGTTCACCTTGCAGGTCAGGCACCAGTCGGCGGTAAAATAGGCGAATACCGGCCGGCCTTGCGCGCGCAACGCGGCGAGGCGCGCCTCGCTGAATGGCTCTGCCCCGGCGATCGTGGCCGAAGCACCGGGCGCGGCACGGCTGACGAGCAGCGCGAGGGGAAGCGCCAGCACCAGCGCGGCGGCGGTCGGCCACCATGCGCGCGTCAGACTACGAAGCTGACGCCGCCCGGTCCACCACAGCCCCAGCGCGAAGATCAGCAGCGCGGCGAGGCCCAGCGTCATGCCGTCGACCCCGGCCTGCCGCCCGAGCAGCCATGTGAGCGCCAGCGCGGTCGCGAACATCGGCACCGACAGCCCCTTGCGCAACCGGTCCATCCACGCCCCGGGCTTGGGCAAGCGCCGCCGCAACGCGGGCACGAACCCGAGCAGCAGGAACGGCAGCGCCAGCCCCAGCCCCAGCCCGGCGAACACCGCCATCGCCGCGACCGGCGGCAGGATTAGTGCCGATCCCAGCGCCGCGCCCATGAACGGCCCGGTACACGGCGTCGCGACGAAGGCCGCCAGCGCGCCGGTGGCGAACGCCCCGCCGCGCCCGCTGCGCATGCCGACCTGCGGCGTCGGCAGTTCGAACAGCCCGGCGAGGTTCAGCGCGATCCCGCCGGTCAGCAGCAGCAGCAGCAGCACGATACGCGGATCGGTCAACTGAAACGCCCATCCCGCTGCCGCCCCGCCCGCGCGGATCGCCAGCAACATGCCGCCCAGCGCCATGCAGGTCGCGACTGCTCCGGCGGTATAGGCGACTCCCTCCGCCCGCGCCTTCGCATCGCTTTCGCCGGCGCGGGCGAGGCTCAGCGCCTTGAGGCTCAGGATCGGGAACACGCACGGCATGACGTTGAGCAGCAATCCGCCGAGCAGCGCCCCGCCGAACGCCAGCAACGCGGTCCGCCACCAGCCGCCTTCACGCGGAACGGCGACCACGCCCGGCGTGGCGCGGATTGCATAGCCCTGCCCCTCGCCGGTCGCGAGCACGCCTTCGACCACCGGCGGCGTCCCTGCCCCCTTTGTGGAGAGGATGATCGCATCGCCGTCGCGCACCACCGATTGCGGCGCGGCATAATCGATCGCGCCTTCGGTCTGTGCGAAGAAATACGCATCGTCCGGGGCAACGTCCGCCGGAAACGGGATGCGCAAGCGGAAAGCGTCACCACCCTGAAACACCGCCGGCGATCCGATCGGCCGGGGCAGCGCGCGGCGCCAGCCGTCGAACGCCTGCCGCCGCTCCACGCTGACCGCGCCGTCGCCGACGATCAGGTCGGTCGCCAGTTCGGCCTTTTCGGGCACGCAGATTTCGCGGGTGCAGACCAGATAGTCGATCGACAGTCGCACCGGCAGCGGCGTTCCCGCCGACAGCCCGGCGGGTACGCGCAACTCGGTCAGGATCGTCCACGGCCGTTCGTAGACATAGTTCATCAGCCCGGCGACCAGCAGCCGTTCGGGCACCGGATAGCGCAGCGCCCCGACGCTTGCTCCGGTGGGCAAGGTCCAGTCGAGCCGCGACTGGCTGCCGACCGCGCCGGGGTTCTGCCAATAGCCGTGCCAGCCGGCATCGGGTTCGGACACCAGCGCCAGCGCGACACTCTGTCCCGCCGCCGGCCGATCGCTTTCGGCGACCAGCCGCATCGCGACATGGCGCACCGGCGCGGTCTGTGCCGCCGCCGGCAGCGCCGGACCCAACAGCAAGAGCAACAGGATGATTCGCTGCCAGAGCGTTCTTGCCGGTGTCATGGACGCGGAGTAGCGGAAGTCACGGACGGATGCACCGTCCCCGGAGTTGTCGATGCGTCTCGTTCCCCTCGCCGCCGTGCTGCTGGCGACCGCCGCCCCCGCGCTTGCCCAGACGGCGGCCCCCGCCGCGCCGCTAGTCGATCCGGTGGCGGTGCCGCCGGGCTATCCGGCGACGCCGCCCAAACTGATCGTCGCGATCTCGGTCGATCAGTTCTCCGCCGACCTGTTCGCCGAATATCGCGGGCGCTTCACCGGCGGCTTCACCCGGTTGATGCAGGGCGCGGTGTTCCCGGCAGGCTATCAGAGCCATGCCGCGACCGAGACGTGCCCGGGCCATTCGACGATCCTCACCGGATCGCGGCCGGCGCGCACCGGGATCATCGCCAACGACTGGATCGACCAGAAGAGCGGCCGCGCCGACGGCAAGGTCTATTGCGCCGAGGACGAGCGTATTCCGGGATCGACCTTCGATAATTACACCGTGTCCGACGTGCATCTGAAGGTGCCGACGCTGGGCGAGCGGATGAAGGCGGCGGACCCGCGCACCCGCGTCGTCTCGGTCGCGGGCAAGGACCGCGCGGCGGTGATGATGGGCGGCCACAAGGTCGACGAACTCTGGTGGTTCGGCAAGACCGGCTTCGTCAGCTATGCCGGGCGCGCGATGCCGCCGGTGGTCGCGCGCGCCAACGCCGCCGTGGCGAAGCGGATCGCGACGGCGCAGGTCCCGCTCGACCTGCCCGATTATTGCCGCCCGCTCGCCCGCGCGGTGCGGGTTGGCGACAAGACCGTCGGCACCGGCCGCTTCGCGCGCGCAGGCGGTGACATCGCCAATTTCCGGCGTTCGCCCGAATATGACGCGGCGGTGCTGGCGCTCGCCGCTGGCCTCATCCAGGACATGAAACTGGGTCAGGGGCCGCAGACCGACATCATCTCGATCGGCGCGTCGGCGACCGACTATGTCGGCCATGGCTATGGCACCGAGGGCAGCGAGATGTGCCTGCAACTGACCTCGCTCGACCAGTCGCTGGGTGCGTTCTTCCAGATCCTCGATGCGACCGGCGTCGATTATCAGGTGGTGCTGACCGCCGACCATGGCGGCAGCGACGCAAGCGAGCGGCTGGCGGCGCATGCCGTGCCCGACGCGGTGCGGCTCGACGGCGAGCTGACGGTCGACGGCATCGGCAAGGCGATCGGTGCGAAGCTCGGCATCGCCGGCCCGGTCCTGCTCGGCGGGGTCAATGGCGATGTGTGGTACGACGTGAAGCTGGGCGCGGCGCAGAAGGCGGCGGTCGAGCGCGAGGCGATCGCGCGGTTCGCGGCGCACCCGCAGACGCAGGCGGTGTTCACCCGCGCGCAGATCCTCGCCACGCCGATGCCGCAGCATACCCCGCCCGAAACCTGGTCGCTGCTCGAGCGGGCGCGCGCGTCGTACAATCCTGAGCGGTCGGGCGACCTGCTGGTCGCGATGAAGCCGCGCGTGCTGACCGTGCCGCATCCGGTGGCGGGCACGTCGGTGGCGACGCACGGCAGCTTCTGGGACTATGACCGCCGCGTGCCGATCCTGTTCTGGCGCAAGGGTGCCGGCGGGTTCGAGGAGCCGTTCGGCGTCGAGACGGTCGACATCCTCCCCACGCTGGCCGCGACGATCGGGCTGCGGGTGCCGGCGAACGAGATCGACGGCCGCTGCCTCGACCTCGATCCGGGCGAACCATCGATCTGTCGCTAAGGCCGGATCGACTTTCGACGAAGTGCCGACCCGACCTGCTCCCCTCCCTGACAAGGGAGAGGTTAGGGATGGGTCGGCCGGTTGTGGCGCGCCTATTTTTCCTCGCGGGCCAACCCACCCCCGGCCCCTCCCTTGTCAGGGAGGGGAGGTGCGATGGGCCGGCGTCAGGCCAAAGATCGATCTGTCGTTAGTCGCGCAGCCAGCCGGTGTCGGTGCCGAAGAACGCCGGCAGCCGCCACCGGCGGGCCTGCGCGGCGGTCAACTGGTGGGTGCGCGGTTCGCGCGTGGCGGGGGATGCGCCCTGCCCGCGCGAGCGATATTCGGCGAAATACGCGGTATCGAGCGTGGTCGTCTTGCCCGGCGTCCATTCGGTCCAGCCCGCCGGGATCACCGGCGCGTCGAGCCGCGCGTCGAGCAGGATCACCCGCGCATGGGGCCGCCATGCGCGGCCGAGCGCAATGTTGCGCGCGCCCGGTGCGGCGGTGAAGCGCGACCGGTCGAACACATAGGCGCTACCCTCGTCATCGGGCGCGTTGCGGCTTTGCGCGGTGTACCACACGGTTTCATGCGCGAGGCCGTGGAGCTGGCAGCGATTGAAATAGGCGTTGGCGTCGCCGAAGATGAAATCGACATGCCCCTCGATATAACAGTCGCGGAAATACTGCCGGGTCGGCCGGCGGTTGGGGCCGCGATTGGCGTAGAGCGTGTCCTGATGGCCGAGCAGCCGGACGCGGCGCACCACCGCCCGGTCGCCGGTAAGCGCCAGCGCCACCGCCTGCGACGGCGGATGCGCAGGGTTCAGCCAATAGTCATTCTGGATCGTCAGGTTGGTCGCGTGGAACCCGTCGCCGCTGACGGTCATCGACGCCGATTTGAGCGTGCCGCCGACCGTCGCCGACGCATCGCTGTACACCAGCACGACGTCGGCGGGGGTGCGGCCGGTGCCGCGCAGCCGCACGTCGTTGCCCCGGATCACCAGCTTCTCGCGGTAGCGGCCCGGCGCGATCAGGATCGTGCCGCCAGTCGTCGCCAGCGCGTCGATCGCGCGCTGCACGCTGCGATAGGCTCCTGCCCGGTCGGGGGAGACATGGACGACCCGGCGAGCGGCGGGCTGCGCGGGCGCGGCGACGGCGATCGTCGCCAGCATGACGGCAAGCGGGGCAAGACGCATCGTCCGCTCCCTCAGCGCAGCGGCAGCAGGGCGGGCTGCGTCGGGTAGAGCATCGGCCGCATCTCGGGCACCGTCCGTGCCAGCGCGCCGGCCATCAGCGCCGCGACATGGTCGGCACCGGCGCGACCCAGATGGGTGCGGTCGAACGACAGCTTGCGCTGGGCGAAGGGGGTGTCGTTCGTCTCGGTGGTGGCGGCCACGGGCGGCGCGGCGGTGGGTGGCAGTTGCGCGAAGCGTTCGGCCCATCGTTCGCCGTTCGCGTTCAGCTCGGCCAGCGTCAGCGCGTTCAGATCGATCAGCGGCACGTTCATTTCCCGCGCTATACGGCGGACGGCGTCGGCCCAGGGGGCGAGGTCGTTGTCGATCCTGCCGTCCTTGTAGATGCGGCGGCTGAGCGGCGTTACCAGCACCGGGACCGCGCCTGCCGCGCGCGTTTCGGTGACATAGGCGCGCAGATTGGCGGGAAATTCGGTGGCGAGGTCGGTCGAGCGGCCGGGTTTGCCCGGCTGGTCGTTATGGCCGAACTGGATCACCACCCATGTCCTGACGAACCCCGGCGTCCGCATCTCGGACAGCGCCAGCGCCCATGATCCTTCGGCACGGTAGCTGCCCGACGACCGGCCGCCGCGCGCGAGGTTCAAGCAGGCGAGGAACGAGGCGACATGTTCGGCACAGAAGCTGCCGCCCCAGCCGCCGCTGACCGCCGTGGTCGAATCGCCGACGAGGATCACCTTCGACGCGCGGATCGGCACCACCGGCGGCGCGGCGGCGGGTGCGACCTGACCGGTGGTCAGCGCGGCGGCGAGCAGCAGGGCAAGCATCGGCCAGCCCGTTCAGAGCGCGGTGAAGCGGAAGTCGCGGAAGCGCGCGGTGCCGCTGCCTGCCGAATACAGGCCGGGGCGCAGCATCAGGAACCCGCCACGGACATTGTGATGATAACCCGATACCTCCATGCCGCGATCGAACCGGCTCCATGTCCGCCCGCCGTCGCCGCTGGTATGGAACGAGACGATGTGGCGGTCGTTGGTCACGCGCATCCGCATCCGGCCCCCATGCGGATTGGCCGGCCGACCGCGTTCGATGCCGTACTGGTGCGTCACGAAGCGCTTCTCGTCGAAGCCCAGCCCGCAATAGAGCTTCTCGTCGTAGAACAGGATCAGCCCGGCGGTGCCGCCGGGCGCGATCTCGATGTCGCATTCGAAGCGATAGCCGGTGTCGCCGGCGATCAGCAGCAGCGGCGCGCCGTCCGACGGCGCCTTGCCCTTCGCGTCGAGTAGCAGCGCGCCGCCCTCGACCCGCGCCCGCGCGCGGTCCTCGGGCGTCGGCTTGAAGAAATTCCATTTGGTGCCGAGCGCCAGTTTCGCAAAATCGTCGGACAGCGGCTGGCCGTGACGGACCGCGCTGCCGCCCCGGGGCTTGGCGATCGGTTGCGACAGGTCGCCGCCCGTCATGCGGAACCAGCCGTCGGGCGTCCATTCGACCGGATCGAGCAGCGTCTGCCGCCCGAGCGTCCAATAGCCGTTCTCATAGCCGTGATAGACCGACCACCAGCTCCCGTCCGGCCCCTCGATCAGCGTGGCGTGGCCGCGCGACCACCATTTCTCATCGAGCGAGGTCGTGCGGACGATCGGGTTGCCGGGATGATGTTCCCACGGCCCGTGGATCGACTTCGATCGCGCGGCGATCACCATATGGCCGGTCGGCGGCCCCGCCGTGCCGCCGACCGCCGTGACGAGATAAAAGTACTTACCGTGGCGCATCACCTTTGGCCCCTCGGGGCTGAACCCCTCGACATCCCAAGTATCCGGATAGCGCCATGGGTCATAGACATGCTCGACCTTGCCGACCGTCGCGAGGCCGTCGTCGGACAGGCGGATACGGTCGCCACCCGACAGGAACAGCCAGCGCGACCCGTCCTCGCCGACCGCATGGCCGGGATCGATATGATCGGTCAGTTTCAGGTCGACGGGTTCGGACCATGGCCCGTCGATCCGGTCGGCCCAGATCACCCAGTTGGTCGTCGGATTCTTGGTCGGGATATAGAGGTAATAGCGGCCCTTGTGCTTGGTCAGTTCGGGCGCCCAGACCGATCCGATGTTCGTGGTCAACGCGGCGGTGCGCGGAGTCCAGTTGATGAGATCGCGCGAATGCCAGATGACCAGTCCCGGATAGGAATCGAAGGTCGAGAAGGTCATGTAATAATCGCGACCGTCCTTCAGGATGGTCGGGTCGGGATGGTCGCCCGCCATCAACGGGTTGAGGAACCGCCCGTCGCCCAGATCGGCGATCCGCTGGTTATCGTAGCCGCGTTTATAGTCCGGGGCGCGGCCCTGCGCCGACGCCGTGCCGCCGATCGCGGCCGGCAGGCTGGCGACCGCCCCGGCCGCGCCGAGGGTGCGAAACGCATCGCGGCGTGAGATCATGACCATACTCCTGACTGGAACGGATGTTCGGCAACGGATTGTTTATGGCGGAACGTCATACACTTGTCCCCGTTCGGGATCGCTCCGCGCCATTCCAGCCGGCCGAACCGGGAGAAAGGCCCCTCCGCCGGCGGGGCGCCGACGGAGGGAAGGCAGTCCCTGGGGAGAGACATCAGAACCGCAGCCGGGCGCCGACGCGGTAAATCGGACCCGATGCGCTGTACTGCGTCACCGCGTCCTGACCCTGATAGGCGTAGCGCTGGCTTGGCTGGTTGGTCAGGTTCAGCCCTTCGGCGCTGACCGACAGCCAGTCGGTGAATTTGTAGCTCATCGACGCATCGACGTTGGTCGTGTCGCGGCTGAAGATGAAATCGTTGACCAGCGGTGAATCGCACGGCGTGCCCGCGACCGACGGGTTGGCCGGACTGTTCTGCAACCCCGGCGCGCACGATCCGCCCGCGATCGGATAGGTCTGCGAATAGCCCTTGCGATAGGCGACCGAGACGCGCGCGCGGAACTTCGCCGTTTCATAGGCGAGCGTGCCGTTGACCGACTGCGGCGACACGCCGAGGAACGGGGCGGTGCCGGTGCTCGCCGGGATCGCGGCGAGGTTGCCCGAGGCCGCCCGGCCCGGATCGAGGATATAGTTCAGCTCGGACTTGATGTACGTGTAGTTGAGCTGGAGGCCGAGGTTCTTGAAATACCACGGCAGGAAGTCGAGTTCCTGCTGATAGCTGATCTCGACCCCGCGCAGATAGCCGCCCGGCGCATCGGCGAACTGGCGGGCGACGAACGGGTTGTTGGCGTTCAGATAGGCGAGCTGGATCGGATCGGTGATCTGCGCGCGGATCGCCTCGATCGTGGCGGCGTCGGTGAATTGCGACAAGGGACCGGCGAACGAGATCGTCTGCGGGAAGCTGGAGATTTGCTTGCTGAACCCGGCGACGCTGACGAGGCCGCCCGGCGCGAAATACCATTCGAGGCTGGCATCGAGGTTGGTCGAGCGGAACGGGTTCAGGCGCGGGTTGCCGATCGTCAGCGTGGCGCCCACCGCGTCGCCGGTGTTGGGGATGCTGAGGCCCGTGATCGACGGCGACAGATTGCCCAGCAGCGGCCGCGCCATCACCCGCGACGCGCCCAGCCGCACGAGGAGGTCCTCGACCGGTTCGTACACCACGTTCAGCGACGGCAGGAAATCGGTATAGCGGTTGGTGCCGACGATTCCGCGCCCGGCGGGCGTCGTGCCGTTCGACGTCACGTCGGTGATCGCGACGCGCGTGCCGGCGTTGCCGCGGAACGGCCGCCCGAACAGTTCGCTGGTCCAGTCGGCCTGGACGTAGAAGCCGGTATCCTTTTCGAGCACGTCGAAATTCTCGCGCCCGCCGTTGCGCCGGTCGGTAAGGCGCCAGTCGCCCCATTTGTTGACGCAGTTGCAGGTGAAGTCGAACAACTGGTCGAACGCGCCGATATTGGGCGTGTAGAAACGGGTGACGGTGCCTTCGGGCACGTCCAGCCCCTGCCCGAAATCGATGACCTGTCCCACCGATGCCGCGCTGGCCCCCGCCTCGCGCAGCGTCGGGTTGAGCAGGTCGTTGTTCCGTTCGAACTGGCGCGTCGCAAAGGCATATTCGCGGTAATTGCCGCCGAAGCCGACGTTGAAGCTTTCGTTGACCCTCCAGTCGAAATCGATCTTGCCCTGTTTGTAGGTGTTCTTGGTGAAGCGCAGATAGCGGCGGATGCCTGAGAAGCCCTTGACCGTATCCCAGTTGTTCGGATCGGCGGCATCGAAGCCGAAATTGACGAGCGGCATGTCGCCGCCGTCACGCGCGTCGAACACATAGCGTTGCGGTGAATCCATCCGGTTGAACTCGACCAGCAACCCTTCGGAATTGTTGGTCGATTCGGACGCGCCGCCGATGAACACCGCGCGGAAATTGTCGCTGAATTCATGTTCGAGCTGGAGCGACCCCTGCCGGAACTTGGTGGTATAGATCGACTGGTCGACCGCCGAGCGGAAGTCGACGTTGGTCGCGACCATGTAATCGACGTTGCCGTTGGTGACGTTCACTTCCTCCAGCCGCACCGCCGGCCGCCCGATCAGCGACCCGCGATAGGCCAGCCGATTGCTCGACGCGATATAGCCGACGGAATTGGGGTTGTTGTAATAATCATACGGGTCGAGGTTGAACGGATTGGTGCTGAAGATGTTCGACGTCGTCGGATTGTTGGCCGCGACCGTTCCCGGCACCACCGCCGAGGGGGCGAGCACCGATGCGACACGCTGTCCCTGCGCATTGAGCGCGGTCGCGAATGCCGGGGTGGTGCCATAGAGTTGCTGGCCGCAATCCTGTGCCGGGACCAGGCTCGACCCCGCATTGGGCGTGCAGATGCCGGGATAGAGCGCGCGTGCCGCCTGCGGCGTCAGGGTGTTGCCGGCGGTGTTGTAGGCGGCGTTGGTGTTGTTGCGGTTCAGCCCGACCGGCGACACCTGATAGATCGAACTGCGGTTCTTGAAGCGCGAATAGAGGCCATCGATGCTCAGCCGCGTCTTGTCGCCGATCTGCCACTGGTACGACGCGGTCAGGCCAAGGCGCTGATATTCGACGTCCTGCTGCTCGATCGAGGGCAGCGCGGGGAAGCGGACCGTCGAATTGTCGAACCGGCCCGGCGTGTTGAACGGCGCGCCGGGATACAGCGCGGCATAGGCATTGGGGTTCGATCCGGTCAGCGCGGCGATCGCATCGGGGTTGGTGATGGCGGTGCCGAAGCCGGTGCCGGTAGGCGCGGCGAACCCGGCGCGCTGCGGATTCTCGTTCCCCGCCCACGTCGATCCGCGATAGACATAGTCCGACTGTCCGGCGCCGCGACGATATTGGTCGATCGCGTTGCGCGATTCGCTCCACGCCGCCGATACCAGCAGGCCCATCGTGCCATCGGCAAAGGTCTTGGACGCAAGGCCGGCAAGGCGCGGCGTCCATTTGCCGATATTGTCCTGATAGCTGCCCTCCGCCGACAGCGCGAACGCACCCTTCTTGTAATCGAACGGCCGGCCGGTCTGAAGATCGATCGTCGCGCCCAAGGACCCTTCGTCGGTTTCGGCCGAGGGCGTCTTCTGCACTTTCAGCGAACTGAACAGCTCGGAAGCGAAGGTATTGTAGTCGAACGAGCGGCTGCGGTTGGGGCTGGTGCCCGAATCGTTCGAGCCCGCCGTCGCCAGCGCTTCGAGGCCGTTCAGCCGGGTGCGGTTGAAGTCGCCGCCAAGCCCGCGCACGGTGATCGACCGCCCCTCGCCATTGTCGCGGTCGATCGACACGCCGGGCAGGCGCTGGAGCGATTCCGCCAGATTATTGTCGGGGAAGTCGGCAATATCCTCGGCATTGATCGAATCGATCTGGACCGCCGCGTCGCGCTTCTCGACGATCGAGGTGCGCAGCGATGCGCGGTAACCGGTGACGATGATCTCGCCGGCGTCGCCGCCATCGTCGAGCGCCTGCGTCTCCTGCGCCTGTGCGCCCGGCGCGTTGCTCGCCTCGGGCGATCCGGGCGGCGGTGCCGGCCGGTCCTGCGCCGAGGGCAGCGGTGCCTGAGTCACCGGGGCGATGGCAGTGCCGTCCTGTGCGGCGGCGGTGCCGGCGATGGCCAGCGCCAGTCCCGACGCGCCGAGGCGGAGCATCCTGCGTGCGATCATGATTCCAATCCTCCCCTTTTTATCTTTGGAAACCGGTGTCATCTGCGAACCATAAAATCGAGATAGTCTTCGAGATTGGTGCGGCCGTCGCCGTTGCGATCGGCGTTGCCGTCGGGGCGCTGCGGGTCGAGGCCGTTGGCGCGTTCCCAGCCATCGGCCATGCCGTCGCCGTCACTGTCCCTCGCCGCCGGTCCGCCGCGCAGGGTCGGCCAGCCGCCGGCATCGGCTTCGGTATCGATCTGCCGGCCGGTGCCACGGCGCACCCCGTCGATGATCGCCACGTCGACGGAATCGCGCGCGCGGCTGGCCCCAGCATCGGCCAGCACCCGCTCGACCACGGCCAGCGCCGCGACGGTCGCGACCGGCGGCATGTCGACCGGCGCGGACAAGCGGTAGGCCCCGCCGGTTTCGCCCGACACCAGCGACCAAGGATCGGCCGGCACGTCGCCCGCCATCGCATTGTCGGCGAACCATGCCTGCGCATGGCGATTGCTTTCGGCAAAGGCGATCCGTCCCTTGCTGTCGGGGCCGGGCAGATAGGCGTTGGCGACGAAATTGTAGCGCGCGACGCTTTGCGTGTCGGCATTGTAGCCCGAACGGCCCCCGCCCCAGTTGTAGAAGACGTTGTTGCGGAAATCGAAGTCCGCGCCGCGCGGGTCGGCTTCGGCGGGGGCGTAATTGCCAGGGCGCGGCATTCGCGCGGCATGGTTGGCCCATAGATTATGGTGGAAGCTCATCCGCGATCCGCGACCGCCGCGCACCAGGCTGCCATAGCCGTGCTCGCCCTTCACATGGCCGGCACGGCGCAGCGAGTTGGCGATCACGCTCCACTGGACGGTCAGGTCGCCGATGCTGTTGGCGGCATCGCGGTAGTTGGCGGAGGCGGACAGGGTTTCGTCGACCGACCAGCTTGCCGAGACATGGTCGAGGAGGATGCGCGTGCCGCCGCTGATCCAGATCGCGTCACCCTGCGACTTCGATTCGGCCCCCAATCGCGAGCGGATGTAGCGGACGATCACGTCGTCGGCCGCGATCTGCAACGTCTGGTCGCGCAGGGTGATGCCGTCGCCCGGCGCGGTCTGTCCGGCGATGGTGATCCGGCCGTGCCGCACGACCAGCGGCGTGCGGAGCGCGATGGTGCCGGCGATGTCGAACACGATGGTTCGCGGCCGTTCGGCCTCGACGGCGGCTCTCAGGCTGCCCGGTCCCGCATCGGCCAGCGTGGTAACGCGCAGCACCTTGCCGCCACGCCCGCCGGTGGAGAAGCGCCCGGCGCCTTCCGCGCCGGGAAATGCCGGCACCGGCACCACGGCCGGAGCGGGTGCGGTCACCGGACCTGCGGCGAGCATGAGGATGGCGGACGCGAGCGTCATTGTCTCTCCCAATCGGTTCCACGCCCCATCGCATGGGGTCTATTGCCGGAAACCGGTGTCATTGCACCGATAACCGGGGGAGTTGTCAAGGGCGACAATCGCTTACAATGTCATCTGGTCCGAATTTTTCCCGCCACCGGGCCATCCGCCAGCACGGCATAGCCGCCAACCTCGCGCTCGTCGTCGATCACGCGGCCCGTGCCGTCGCGCACCTCGGCGACGATCCGGCGGTCGACCGCGTCGCGGTCCCACGGCCGCGCGCCGGCCTGTGCCGTGACCAGCGCCTCGACCTGCCCGGCGGGGATCGCGCGCAGTCTGGCCGGCCAGACGACCGGGCGCGGCCGGTCGATCACCTGCGGCCGGCGGACGGTCGGCACGATTCCGATCGGCTGCATCGCCCGGCCATCGGCATGGACCGCGCGATTGTCGGCCATGTGCAGCGCGAGATCGCCATCGCCCTCGACGATCAGGAACGGCAGGTCGCGCCGGGTCGAGCGGCCGCCACGCACGACATTGCCGACGATACTCATTTCGCCGGTGACGAACGCGCGATTGCCCCATTCGACGCCGTTCAGCGCATAGTGGAGACAGCGGTTGCCGGGATCGTAGATCAGGTTGTTGACGCACGCCACGCGCGCCCCGCCCTTCACCAGCGGATGGCGTTCGTGATTATGCGCGTACAGGTTCTGCGCGACGAGGATGCCGGTGGTATTGTCGTGGATCAGCGACCCCTTGCTGTGTTCGCCCTTGGCATGCGACGCATGCGACAGCCCCTCGGCGACGATATTGCGGGTAAGCGAGATGTTGCGCGAGGTATGCGCGCGCCATGCGTCCGGTGTCGTGCCGCCGTCGAAACGCGGTCCCGATGCCGACAGATTTTCGTCGGTCGCCCATGCGAACGAACAATGATCGATGACGACGTCGTGCGCGGCGGTGCAGGACAGGCCGTCGACTTCCCAGCCGCTTTGGGGGGCGGCACCGTCGGCACCGGCGCGAACGCGGATGTGGCGGACGATCACGTCATGCGTCGCGACCGAAATACCACCCCGGATCAGCGTGACGCCCGGCGAAGGCGCGGTTTCCCCGGCGATGGTGACGAACGGCTCGCGGATGCGCAGCGTGGCTCGCTTCAGATCGATGATCCCGCCGACCGCGAAAACGATCCGCCGCGCGCCGGGCACCGCCAGCGCGGCGGCCAGACTGCCCGGCCCGTCGGCGGCCAGCGTCGTGACGGTGAGCGTCCGCCCGCCCTCCCCGCCGCGCGTGGCGGTCCAGCCGGGCAGCGGTGTTTCGGCCGGGCTGCCGGCGGGGAGGACGGTGCCGAGGGCGAGAAGCGGGACGCCGCCGATCAGGTGGCGGCGGCGGATCGGCAGCGCGGCGATCGACGACGGCAGCGGTGACATGACGGGTTCCCCTCTGGCGACGCCGTTACCCGGATCGCCGTCCGGTTGCGTCGCGCGGGGTTCAATATGTCCGTATCGTTCAGCTTGTCCACCGGTAGCAACGGGTGCAACCCCCTGACCCGCCATTGTAACGATTTGTTTCTACGCTAGGTTCGACCGATCGCGAAGAGACGGAGGAAGTAATCGACGAACCGTCTCGCTTCGGCATCCATGCCATCGACGCCGGCAGGCTCGACGCCCCACAGGCGGCGGTTCTGCTGCGCGGCGGTCATGCCGATCAGCATCCGCGCCATGTCGATCGCGCCTTCGTCGCGCAGTCGCCCCGCCTCGATCTGGCGGGCGATATAGTCGGCCAGCGCGCGTTCGATATGGTGGGCGGCCTGTCGGTAGAAGATGCGCCCGACTTCGGGAAAGCGCCCGCTTTCCGCCACGACCAGCCGCCATGCCGCGACGGCATCGGGGTGTGCGGTCTTGTTCATGAAGCTGCGACAGAAGTTGACGAGCGTCGCCTCCAGATCACCGGGCGTCATCAACTCGCCCATCACCTGGCTACGGAACGCGGCGGTCACGTCCTCGATCACCGCGGCGAACAATTCCTCCTTGGAGGGGAAATAGCTCCACAACGTCGCCTTCGATCCGCCGAGCGTCGTGAGCAGCGCCGACATCGAGGTAGCGGCATAGCCATCGTCGAGGAACGAACGGCGCGCGGCGGCGACGATCGTGGCGCGGCGATCCTGTTTGCGCGCCTCGCGCCTGGTCGGAGGAATCTCGGAACTATCGGTCGTCATAAAACTGTACTATAGAGTACGGATATTCGTTGACAACCGATCGCCGCCGGATCATGCCGCAATCCGTACCCATTAGTACGGTTTTTCCGATGATGCGCCCGATTCCACGCGATGCCGCCCGCCCGATCGCGCTGGCGGCGGTCCTGTTCCTGTCCGCCTGCGCCAGCGTACCGCGACTGGGGCCGGCCCCGGCCGTCGCCCCGCCAGGCACTTATGCCGCCGCGCGCACACTTGCCGCGACCGGCGATGCCGCGTGGCCCGATGCGGCGTGGTGGCGCGCCTATCGCGACCCACAGCTCGACACGCTGATCGGCGAGGCGCTGGCCGGATCGCCCGACCTTGCCGCCGCCCGCGCCCGGATCGCGCAGGCCGATGGCTATGCGCAGCAGGCCGGGGCGGCGCGGCTGCCGACCCTCGACGTGGCCGGCAGCGCCGGACTGACCAAGCAGAGCTACAACAACGGCATTCCGGCGGACTTCGTGCCGAAGGGCTGGAACGATACCGGCCGGGTCGAGGGGCAGTTGGGCTTCGACCCCGACCTGTGGGGCCGCAACCGCGCGGGCTATGCGGCGGCGCGGTCGGATGCCGATGCGGCGCGGCTCGATCTGGCGCAGGCGCGGCTGACGTTGTCGACCAATGTCGCGGATGCCTATGCCGACCTCGCGGCGCTGTACGCCGGCCGCGCGGTGCAGGCGAGCGCGTTGGGTGTGCGGCAACAGACCGAACGGCTGACCGCCGACCGCGTCACCGCCGGGCTGGATACCCGTGCCGAGCTGAAACAGGCGCAGTCGGCGGTCCCCGCCGCGCGCGCCGATCTGGCGGCGACCGACGAACAGATTGCGCTGACCCGCAACCGCATCGCCGCGCTGCTGGGGCAAGGGCCGGACCGGGGCCTTGCCATCGCCGCGCCGCGCGCGACCATCGCGCCGCGCGGCCTGCCCGCCGACGTCACCACCGACCTGATCGGCCGCCGTCCCGACGTGGTCGCGGCGCGCACCCGCGTCGAGGCGGAGGCGAGCCGGATCAGGATCGCGCGCGCCGACTTCTACCCCTCGGTCCGGTTGTCGGCGGTGTTCGGGGTCGTGTCGCTCGGCCTCGACAATCTGCTGAAGGGCGGGTCGACCGCCGGCACGCTCGGCCCGGCGATCAGCCTGCCGATCTTTCGCGGCGGCGAGTTGGCAGGCCGCTACCGCGTCGCGCGCGGCGGCTATGACGCGGCGGTCGCCGATTACGACCGCACCGTCGCGCAAGCCTATCGCGCGGTCGCCGATGCGATCGTCAGCCAGCGGGCGCTGACCACGCGCCTTACCGAATCGCGCCGTTCGCTGGCCGATTCCGAAGCCGCCTATCAGGTCGCGCGGCTGCGCTACGAAGGCGGGCTGTCGCGCTTCCTCGACGTGCTGACCGCGCAGGAGCGGGTGTTGCAGGCGCGCTCGATCGTCGCTGGGCTGGAGGCGCGCGCCTTCACGCTCGACATCGCATTGGTGCGGGCGCTGGGTGGCGGGTTCACCGCGCCCGCGACCGCCGGACCGACCGACAAGGACCTACCCCATGGCTGATCTGGAACCCGCCTCCTCCGCCACCGATGCCCCGGCCAAGAGCAAACGCAAGAAACTGCTGACCGGGATCGCCGCCATCGTTCTGGTGGGCGGCGCGAGCTATGGCGCGTGGCACGTGCTGGTCGGCAGCCACTATGTCGAAACCGACAATGCCTATGTCGGCGCGGACACCGCGCAGGTGACGCCGATGGTCGCCGGACAGGCGATCGCGGTCGGCGCGGCGGATACGCAGGCGGTGAAGCGCGGCCTGATGCTCGTCCGGCTCGACGACAGCGACGCGCGGATCGCGCTCGCCACCGCCGAGGCCGAACTGGCCAAGGCGCGGCGCGCGTTCGGCCAGACCGCCGCGACCAGCACCGCGTTGTCCGAACAGGTCCGCGCGCGCGCCGCCGATGTGGCGAGCGCGCGGGCGCAACTGGCAGCGACCGAGGCCTCGTTCGCCAAGGCACAGGTCGATTTCGACCGCCGCCGCCGGCTGGTGCCGGCGGGCGCGGTGTCGGGCGACGAGCTGACCGCCGCCACCAACGCACTGGCCGCCGCCCGCGCCGCACGCGAACAGGCGCGCGCCGCCGTCGCGCAGGCGACGTCGCAGCGCGGCGCGGCGGCGGGCACGCTTGCCGCCAATCAGGCGCTGATCGAGGGCGCCAGCGCCGCGACCGCGCCCGACGTGCTGGCCGCCGAGGCGAAGGTGCGGCAGGCGCGGCTCGATCTCGACCGCACTATCATCCGCGCGCCGATCGACGGGGTGGTCGCCAACCGCACGATCCAGGTGGGACAGCGGGTCGCGGCCGGCACCACGGTGATGCGGATCGTGCCGGTGGGGCAGGTCTATGTCGATGCCAACTTCAAGGAAGGCCAGTTGACGAAGGTCCAGCCGGGCCAGCCGGTGACGCTCACGTCCGACCTGTATGGCGACGATGTCGAATATCACGGACGGGTCATCGGCTTTTCGGGTGGGACCGGATCGGCGTTCGCGCTGATCCCGGCGCAGAACGCGACCGGCAACTGGATCAAGGTCGTCCAGCGCCTGCCGGTGCGCGTCGCGCTGGACCCGCGCGAACTGGCGGCGCATCCGTTGCGGGTGGGCCTGTCGATGACCGCGACCGTCGACATCTCCGGGCGGTAGGGAGTTCGGCACATGGCCGGCAAAGACGATTTCAAGCCGTTCACCGGTCCGACGCTCTGGTTCGCCGGGATCGTGCTCGCGCTGACCAATTTCATGGTGGTGCTCGACACGACGATCGCCAACGTGTCGGTCGGGCATATCGCCGGGTCGCTCGGCATCTCGACCAGTCAGGGGACGTGGATCATCACCTCCTATGCGGTGGCGGAGGCGATCTGCGTGCCGCTGACCGGCTGGCTCGCCGGACGGTTCGGGACGCTGCGTACCTTCGTCGTCGGCATGATCGGCTTCGGCATCTTTTCGGTGCTGTGCGGGCTGTCGACCAGCCTGACGATGATCGTCGCCGCGCGGATCGGCCAGGGGCTGTGCGGCGGGCCGCTGATGCCGCTGACGCAGACGATGCTGCTGCGCATCTTCCCGAAGGAACAACATGGCCAGGCGATGGGCATGTGGGCGATGACCACCGTCACCGCGCCGATCCTCGGCCCTATCCTCGGCGGGACGATCAGCGATAGCTGGTCGTGGCACTGGATCTTCTTCATCAACATTCCGGTCGCGATCTTCTGCGTGTTCGGCGCGCTGCGGCTGCTGAAACCCGCCGAGACCGAGCGCCAGCCGCTCAAGGTCGACAAGATGGGCCTCGCGCTGCTGGTGCTGTGGATCGGCGCGCTCCAGATCATGCTCGACATCGGACGCGAGCACGACTGGTTCGAGGACCCGACGATCGTGATCCTAGGGCTGGTCGCCGCCGTGGGCGCGGCGGTTTTCGTCGTGTGGGAACTGACCGAGCGGCAGCCGATCGTCGACCTGCGCGTGTTCCGCCACCGGGGCTTCACCGTCGCGGTCGCCGCGCTGTCGTTCGCGTTCGGCACCTTCTTCGCCTCGGTCGTGTTGATCCCGCAATGGTTGCAGGCGAGCCTTGGCTACACCTCGACCTATGCCGGCTATGCCACCGCGTTCAACGGGATGGGCGCAGTCATCATGTCGCCGATCGTCGCGCAGTTGATGAAGAAGCACGATCCGCGCGCGCTGGTGTGTTTCGGCATCCTGTGGATCGCCGGGGCGACACTGATCCGGGTGGGGTGGACCACCGGGGCCGATTTCTGGACGCTGGCGTTTCCGCAGATCGTGCAGGGGTTCGGCATGCCGTTCTTCTTCATTCCGCTGACCACGATCGCGCTGGGTGCAGTCGAGCCGCACGAGACGGCATCGGCGGCGGGCGTGATGAGCTTCCTGCGCACCATGGCCGGGGCGATCGGCACGTCGGTATCGACGACGCTCTATGCCGACAGCATGATCGTCGCGCGCAGCGAGATGGTGTCGCGGCTCAACGCCGATCCGACCACGACCGCGCTGATGGCGCAGGGCTTCTCGCTCGATCAGGTCCGGGCCACGGTCGAGATGACGGTCGCGCGCGAGAGCAGCACGCTGGCGATCAACCACCTGTTCCTGTTGTCGGCGATGGTGTTCGGCGCGGCGGCGCTCATCATCTGGCTGGCCCCCCGGCCCAAGCGGATCGCGAAGCCGGGGGAAGCGCATTAGGACCGATCGACATTCAACCGGCCGTGACGCCGGCAAAGACCATCTCCGTCACCCCGGACTTGTTCCGGGGTCCACCGTGCAGCGATCGATAACGTTCGAGGCACTTGCGACAGCGTTCGCGGCCAGGTGGACCCCGGAACAAGTCCGGGGTGACAATGGAGGGTGGTGTTTTCGACCACGAGCTGCACCGGAATAGCTGAATGTCGATCGGCCCTAGAGGATAACCGGCACGCGACTGGTTCCGGTGCCCGCGAACAGGGCGTTCGCCACCCGCTGCGGATCGAGGTCATAGGCATGGGCGACGGCGGCCGAGATCAGCGCGTCGAGCTGCATCGTCGGGCGCAGGTCGCGCGCCTCGTGAAGCTGCGCGGGGGCCAGCCCCGGCCAGTCGGCGACGACCCGGCCGCCCTTGATCCGCCCACCGAACAGCATCGCTGCCGCGCCGGTGCCGTGATCGGTGCCGCCGGTGCCGTTCACCGCCACCGTCCGCCCGAATTCGGTCGCGACCAGCACGGTGGTGTCGCGCCATGCCGCGCCGAGGCCGGTCTGCAACGCGCCGACCAGCGCGTCGAGCCCCTTCAGGTTGGCGGCGAGCCGGCCGCGCTGTTGGCTATGGGTGTCCCAGCCGCCGGTTTCGATCATCGCGATCCGTGCGCCTTCGGCCGGGGCGAGCAGCTTCGCGGCGAGCGCGCCGGTCGCCGCCGCATCGCGTCCGCCGTTGCCGGTCAGGTCGCCGGCGAGCGTCCGGGTCGACAGTGCCTCGCTCCACAGCGAATGGAGCTGGGCATCGCCCTGATAGAGCATCGCGACCCGCTGGAGCAGGTCGTCGGACGCATCGGGCAGCGTCGAGGGGGCGTAGCTCGACACCTCATGCCGCCCGCGTAGCGCCAGCGGCACGGTGGCCGACACCGCAATCGCCTTCGCATTGCCTGACGGGATCAGGCCGAGCATCCGGTTGAGCCAGCCGTCCTTCACCTGATAGGCCCCTGCCCCGCCGGTTTCGAGGACGTTCTGCCCGTCGAAATGCGACCGGTCGCGATAGGGCGAGGCGACGGCATGGGCGAACAGCGCCTGCCCCTGCCGATACAGCGCCGCCGCCCCGGTCATCGCCGGATGCAGCGCGAAGGTCGTATCGAGGCGCGGCGCGGTCGCGAAGTCGGCGGCAAGTTGCCCACGCTGCGCGGCAAAGGCCGGATCGCCGACCGGCGCGACGATGCCGAGGCCGTCGGCCGCGCCGCGCTGGATGACGAACACGAAGCGACGGTCGGTTTCGGCACGGGCGAACGCCATGCGTGGCGCCACGCCCATCGCCAGCGCGGTAAGCCCTGAGCGGACCAACAGGGTACGACGGTCGATCATGGTCATCTCCGCATCATTTCCGGGCTGACGAGCAGCAGCGCCAGCCCCTGCGCCGGGCTTTCGGCGCGGGCGATCGCCTGCGTCGTGGCGGCCGACAGCCCATCGGGGAAGAGTTTCGCGCCGAGCGCGCGGGCGTCGGTCGCGGGGGTCCGTCCGGCCATGCGCTCGGCCGCCTCGACCCGGCGCATGATCGCATCGGGTCCGGCCCAGCTTGCCGCGACATCGTCATAGCCGATCGGCTGGCCCGGTTTCCACGCCGGCTGGCCGAGCTGGTTAAGCAGGCCGACGATCGCGCCGGGCTGCACCTCGCGCGTGCCGACCGCGCGGAAGGTCGCGACCGACCATTCCCATGGCGTGCGGAACTTGACCGGTGTCGGCACCCATGCCTCGGGCGAGGCGATGATCGCGCGGTACATTGTCGGCAGATCGCCGTTCGACGAGCGGTATGCCTGTTCCAGCCGGGCGATCATTGCCGGCGGGGGCACGTCGCCGGCGAAGTGGCGGGCAAGCTTGGTCGCGAGGTGCCGCGCGGTGGCCGGGCTGGCGGCGAGATCGGCCAGCACCTTGGTCGCCTGCGCCTCGCCCGCCGCCGGATAGCGGGTGCCGGTGATCGTGCGGTCGCCGGGTTCGTGCAGCGCGGGGGCGAACACGAAGCTGCCCGGCGCGGCATCGCCCGCAGCGCGCTGGGCGGGTCCCCGGGCAAGGCCGGCGACGGTCCAGCCGGTGAGCGCGCGGGCCAGTTCGATCACGTCGCCCTGGGTGTAACCGGTGCGGACGCCGAGCGTGTGCAGTTCGAGTGTCTCTCGCGCCAGATTCTCGTTCAGTCCCGCCCGGCGTCCGCCGCGCTGGCCGACCGGGCTGTTCGGGCCGACCGACACCGCCTGATCGAGATAGACGAGCATCGCCGGATGCCGTTCGACCGCCAGCAGCATGTCGGCGAAGCGGCCAAGGACGTGTGGCCGGATCGCCTCGAACTCAAGGGTGTGGGCAAGGCCGACCATCTCCAGCTTGTCGGCGGAGACGGCGAAGTGATTGGCCCAGAAATGCACCAGCCGCTCGACGAACGGCGTGGTCGTGGTGAGCGCGATGCCGGTTCGCACGGCGAGCGCGGCGGCATGGCCCTGTCGCAGATCACGCGCCGCCGCCTGCCGCGCGTCACGATACGGATCGGCTGGCGGCGCGGCGGTCGTCCCCGGACTCATTGGCGGCGGCACCGGGGCTGGGGCGGCGGGCTGCTGTTGGCGGCGCGGGCCATATTGTTCGCGCAGGTCGCGGCGTTGATCGTAGAACTCGGTCAGGCGCGCCGCGACCGCGCCGCTGGTGGGCACGGCGGCGATCCGCGCCGGGGCGGCGGTGTAGCGATCCAACTGGTCGAGCAGCCAGCGCCGGGGGTCGCCCGATGGCGTCTCGTCAGGCCGCGCGCCCAGCCCGAAGCGGGTCAGCGCGGTGGTGATGCCGGGCGTGGTCATGATCCGGTTCCTTGCGCGCCGCGCCCGCCGCGCAGCATGGTGGTTCGCAGTCCGGCGGCGAGCGCGGCGCGGTCGTCGGGCGACAGCGTCGCGGCGAAGGCGACGATCGCCGCTTCGCGCGCCTGCCGCAGCGTGAGGTCGGCGACGCGGGCGCGATCGAGCGCGGCGGCCAGCGCCGCTTGGTCGAACGGCTGCGCGACCAGCGCCGCCGCCGCATCGGCGCGGGCCTGTCGTGCCCGGTCGAGCAGCGGCCGGTTGGCGCTTCTCGCCTGCCGCAGCATCGCGCGGAACCGGGGCTGCTGCGCTGTGCTCAGCGCATTGCCCGCGTCGCGCAGCCGGGCAATGGGCGCAGGTGCCAGCGAGCGGGTGAGCATCCAGCCGCCGCCGAGCAGCGCCCCCAGCAGCAGCGCGTTGAGTGCCAGCGACATCATCAGCCAACGCCATGTCGATCGCGTCATCGTCCCGCCTCCCATCCGCCGAACGCGGTATCGGCATAGCCGCCATCGTCGCTGACGATCGGCGGCGGTGGCAGCAGCGTGACGGCCAGCGCCCCCGCCGCCGCGCCCGCCAGCGTCAGTCCGGCCAGTCCCGACCACCACAGCGCGATCGGCCCGCGACCGCGCGGTTTGGGCGCATGGCGCAGGATCGAGTCGGCCAACCCGTGCGGTACCGCCACCGGCGACCAATCGGCGAGTACCGCATCCAGCCGATCAGCCTGCGCCAGCAGCATTGCCCCTTGCGCCGACGAGGCCAGCCGGATCGCGGCCGCCTGCTCGTGCGCCGGCCAGCGGACGATCGTGCCGCCATAGGCGTCGCACAGCGCCGAAAACTGCTGCAAATCCATGTCACGCATCTCCGTCATCGACCAGGGCGGTGCGCAACGTCCGGCGCGCGCGGGCCAGCAGGCTTTCGACCGCCTCGACGCTGGTGCCCAGCAGCGTCGCCACCTCGGCATTGGGCAGGTCCTGATAGCAGGTGAGCAGCACCGCCTCGCGTTGGCGATCGGGCAGGCGGGCGACCGCCGCCGCCACCGCCGCCGCGCGCTCGCTCGCCAGCAGGTCCGCCTCGGCATCCGGTGCCGGGTCGGGCCGTTCGGGCGGATCGGCCATCACGATCGCGTGGGGCCTGCGCAGCCGGTCGCGACACAGGTTGAGCGTGACAAGATGGACCCACGTATCGAACCGCGCCGTCCCCGGTCGCCAGCGCGGTGCCTGTCGCCAGATGCGCGTGAAGACCTCCTGTGCGACATCCTCCGCCTCGCCGGAATCGCCGAGCATCCGCCGGGCGAGCGACAGGATGCGACCGAGCTTCGCTGTGACCATCGCGCGGGGCGCACCCGCCTCCCCCGCCGCCAGCCGGCGCAGCAGCGCGGCATCCGGGTCGGCGTCCGCGGTCACGCGGTTCCGGTCGGGGAAAGGGTCCGGCGGTGGTTCGGCATGGGCGTTTCATAGCATCCTTGTTCCCGTTCAACGCGATGGCACGACCGATCCGTCGCGAGCCCGATCGATTTTTCGCCGCGCGACCCTTCGCCGAAAAGCTGATACGCCAGTCGCGACCACGACGCTGAATGAGGGCACGATGCGCTCGGGACCATGGTTGCAGGCGTTTTCCGGCAGGTTCCTGCACCTGCGTTTCCGCTCGGGCGCCACGCACCGCGTCGAGATCGTCGAGCGGCCGCGCCGGACGCTGTCGCCGGCGGACTTCGCCGCGCTGGAGGCGGCATGCCGTACCGTGGTTGCCGCCTGTCTCGACGGGCGGCAGCTCGACTATGGCCTGTTCGCGCCCGATGGCCTGGCATGGGACCGCAGCGTGGTGACGCTGATCCGCGATGCCTCAAGCGGCGCGCCAGTCGCGTTCAACGCCATGCCGCTGCTGCCGGTCGAGCGCGGCGGCGTGGGCGAGGAGGTGCTGCATCTGGGACTGGTGATGGTCGATCCGGCGGCGCGCAGCGGCGGGCTGTCGTGGATCCTCTATGGCCTGACCTGCTTCGCGCTGTTCGTACGGCGTGGCCTGCGTCCGCTGTGGATCAGCAGCGTGACGCAGGTGCCCGCCGTCGTCGGCATGGTCGCCGAGACGTTCGACGACGTCTATCCGGCGCAGGCGGCCACGCGCGCCAGCTTCGCGCACCGGCATCTGGCGCATCAGATCATGCGCGGCTCTCGCGCGGCGTTCGGCGTGGGCGCGGAGGCCGGGTTCGACCCCGTCGGCCATGTCATCACCGACGCCTATACCGGCGGGTCGGACCATCTGAAGAAACGCTTCGACGTCGCGGCCAAGCACCGCGACGAACGCTACAACCGCTTCTGCGCCGAAACGCTCGATTACGATCGCGGCGACGACGTGTTGCAGATCGGGCGGATCGACCTTGCGACTGCGCGGCGGTTCCTGTCGCGCAGCGTGCCGCGCCATGCCGTCCCGCAACTGGCGGTGCAGGGGGCGATCATCGCGGTGCAGGCGGTAGTCGCGCCGTTGCTGCAATGGCTTGCCGCCGACCGGCCCCTTGGCAGATTGAGACCCGTGCGATGACCGGCTTCGACTATGGTGAAATGACCACGCGCAATCGCGGCTTCGTGAGCGAGGCGGAGCAGGCGCGGCTGCGCGCGGCGTGCGTGCTGATCCCCGGTGTCGGCGGCATGGGCGGCGCGGCGTTCATGGCGCTGGTGCGCGCCGGGGTTGGGCGGTTCGTGATCGCGGACATCGATACGTTCGAGGTGTCGAACCTCAACCGGCAGTTGTTCGCGACGCTCGACACCGTTGGCATGGGCAAGGCGGCGGCGGCGCGCGACGGGGCGCTGCGGATCAACCCGCAGGCGGAAATCGAGGTGCTGGGCGGCGAATGGCCGCACGCGCTCGACCGGTTGGTCGCGATGGCCGACGTGATCGTCAACGGGATGGACGATGCGGCGGCGGGGGTCCATCTGTATCGCCGGGCGCAGGCGGGGGGCCGCACCGTGATCGATGCCTATGCCTCGCCGCTACCGTCGGTCACGGTGGTCCGCCCCGACGCGCCCCGGCCCGAAGTGCGGCTGCGCTACCCGACGGTCGGGGTGGCGTGGACCGAGATCGACGCGGACATGCGCGTCGCCTGCCTGCAACGCGAGATCGAATATGTGCTGACCCACAGTTCGTCGCACGCCCATGTCGACCTTGGCGTCGCGGCGGAGGTGGCGGCGGGCAAGCGGTCGCGATTCTCGTTTGCGACGATGGTGACGATGGCGGGGACGATGATGGCGGAGGAGGCGATCCGCGTGATCCTCGGCCGCGCGGGCGGGACCGATCATCGCGGCTATTTCCTCAACCCGCACCGGGTACGGATCGAACGGCCGCTGCCCGCTCCGATCGCGGCGGTGCGCGGCATCGTGGTCCGGCGGTTCCTGCGGCGGATGATGGCGTGATCGATACGATCATCCTCGGCATGGCGCTCGTCGCGCTGCTGATCGCGCGGCAGGGGGTCGCCGTGACCGCCGCGCGATCGGCGGTCGCGGCGCGGTTGCGCGCGCTCTATACGCTCACCGCGATGCTGGCGGGGTTGCGGCTGCTGACGCCGGTCGTCCCCGCGACGCCGGTCGTCGTGGCGTTGATGACCGTCGCGGCATGGCTGCCGTTCGCAGCACTCCGGCTGGTCGAGGAACTGTGCCGCCGCCATGCCCGGCGGAGTGTCAAGCTGCTGGCGCTGGGCGGTGGCCTAGGCTTTTCGGTGCTGGCGGTGACGCTGGGGGTGGTGTGGAGCGCGGCGGCGCTGCTGGCGCTGGCCGGGTTTCAGGCGATGATGCTGGTGCTGATGATCGCGCAGATGGCGCGAGCGCGCCGCGACCTTAGGCTCGCCGAGCGGCGGACGCTCGACAGTTTCCTGCTGGCGCTGGCGCTGACGATCCCGCTGGCGCTGACCGATTTCACCGCGCTGCTGCCCGACGCGCCGGTGCGCGGCGGGGCGATCGCCGCGTTGGTGATGGTGCTCGGATCGTCGCGGCTGGCCGAGGATCGCGGCACGCCGCTGGGGCTGGTCGCCGATCTGATGGTGGCGATCGGCGCGGGCGGCGTGCTTGTGGCGATCGGCCGGGCGGTGCTGCCCGACGTCGACCTCGCAAGCGGATTACGACTGACCGCCGCCGGTGGCGCGCTCGCCGCGCTGCTGCTGCTGATCGAGCGGACGCGCGATCTGGCGGGACAGGGATCGGGCCTGACCGCCGCGCTCGCGCGGGTCGCGGGCGACGACATGGGCGCGATCCTGTCGGCGCATCCGCTGCTCGACCATGCGCGGATCATCGAGGGCGACGCGCTTGCCGCCTATCCCCCGGCGAGCGTCGCCCGGCTGCTCGACCACCGCGTCGTGCGGGGCGATCTGGCCGATGCCGAGGCGCGCGATGCGGCGTGCGACCTGCTGCTCGCGACCCAGGCGACGCATCTGATCCGCCTCTCGCGCGATCCGCCACGGCTGCTCGCGGTGGCGGCCGGGGGCCTTGCCGGACGCAGCCTCGACGATGAGATCGCGCTGGCCGCCCGACTGATCGAGCGGGCGGCATGACGATCGAGCTGCGCACCGGCGACCGCGAGGCGTTCTTCGACGCGCCGTTCCACGCCTATCGCCCGCACGACGGCTATGTCTCGCCGCTCAGGAGCGACATCCGGCGGATGCTCGATCCGGCGGCCAATCCGTTGTGGCAGGCGGGCAATCGCTTCGCCTTCTGGACCGCGCATCGCGACAGCAGACCGGTCGGGCGGATCGTCGCCCATGTCCACGGCCAGTCGAACGAGCGCCATGACACCGCCCGCGCGCAGTTCGGCTTCTTCGACTGCGCCGACGATGACGTGGCGGCGGGCGTGCTGCTGGGCGCGGCGGAGGATTTCGCGCGCGATGCCGGGCAGCGCGAGCTGATCGGCAACTTCAACCTGACGGCGATGCAGCAATGCGGGGTGATGACCGACGGTTATGGCGCGCCCGGCTATACCGACATGGTCGTCAACCCGCCGCATGTCCCGCGCCTGCTCGAAGCGCATGGTTTCACCCGCTGCTTTCCGATGCGCACGTTCGAGCTGGACCTGCGCGATGCCCGGATCGATGGCCTGCGCGTGCCTGCGGCGGACGGGGGCTTCCGCTTCGCACCCATCGAAAAGGCGAGCTTTGTCGAACGGATGGAGGAAGCCCGCGCGGTGCTGAACGACGGGTTTGCCGATAATCCGATGTTCGTGCCGCTGACCGCCGACGAGTTCCGCTTTCAGGCGGGCGAGATGATGTCGATCCTCGACCCCCGGCTGTCGTCGGTATTGCTGCATCACGATCGCCCGGTCGGCACGATCGTCTGCATCCCCGATCTGAACGGGTTTCTCGCCGCGACGCGGTCACGGATCGGGCTGACCACGCCGTTCCACTATCTGCGCTATCGGTTGCGGCGCAGGCGGGCGGTCATCATCTTCTATTCGGTGGTACAGGACCATCACGGACAGGGGCTGATGGGCGGCATGCTGGCGCGTACCGTCACCGCGCTGCGCGATGCGGGCTATGAACGGCTCGGCATCACGTGGATCGCCGATGGCAATGTCGCCAGTCTGCGGCAGATGGAAAAGCTCGGCGCGCGGTCGCTGCACCGGCTGCACCTGTTCCGCAAGGATGTCGCAGGATGACGATCGACCGTGGCGTGTTGATCGCCGAGGCGGCGCTCGCCCCGAGTGTCCACAATGTCCAGCCGGCGCGCTGGCGCTGCATCGGGGACGACGGGATCGCATTGTTCGAGGATGTCGCGACCCGGCTCTGCGTCGGCGATCCGACCGGCAACGATGCGCGGATCAGCCTTGGCGCGGCGGCGGAAGGGCTGCGGCTTGCCGCCGGACGTGCCGGATTTGCGCTGCGCGAGGCGGAGCTTCCCTTGGCCGAACCGGGTCTGGTGCCGGTCGCATGCTACCGGCTCGTGTCCGACGCGGCGGCTGCCGATCCGCTCGCCGGGGCGGTCGATGCCCGTCGGTCGTGGCGCGGGGCGTTTGCGAAGACGGACGATGCCGATCGCGGCGCGGCGGCGGCGCTGGCCGGGGCGAATGCTAAGGTCGTGACCGATCGGGCGCTGCTCGCCGAACTGGCGCGGGTCTATGATGCGGCGAGCTATGGCGTTATGCGCGATGCCGGGTTCCGCCACGAGTTGCTGTCGTGGATGCGGTTGCGGCGCGGCCATCCGCGCTGGGCGATCGATGGCCTGAATGCGCGAGCGATGGCGATGGGCGCGGTCGAGGCGCGCGGTGCCGGGGTAGTGCTGGGCAAGGGCTTCGCGCTGCTCGACCGGGTCGGGCTAGCCCGGCCGTTGCTGGCGGAGGGGAGCAAGATCGCCACGGCGGCGGGGCTGGTCGTGTTCCATCGCCCCGGCGACGAAGCGCCGTTCGAGAGTGGCCGCCACTTCTACCGCCTGTGGTTGCGGCTGGAGGCGGCGGGGTTCGGCGCGGCGGTGCTGGCGGCGCTCGCCGACGATCCTGCGGCGGCGCGGACGGTGGCGGCTATGGCCGGGGTGCCGGCGGGCGAGCGGGTGGTCAGCGCCTTTCGGATCGGGCGGCGTCCGGCGGGGGCGGCTCCCCTGCCCCGCGCGCGGCGCTCGCTGGATGATCTGCTGGTGTGAGGATCACAGCAGTTTGAGGAAGGCGATCAGCGCCGCCTTGTCCCGCGCCCGCAGATCGGCACCGAAGCCGTGGCCGCCGTTGCCACGTCCCGGCTGGCGCGTATCGATCCATACGCCTTGCGAAAACGGGCGATAGCCGCGCGGATAGCCGCCGTCCGCGCTAAGCCGCAGCCCGACCCGGTCGAAATCGAGCGCATGGCCGCCGACCTGAAACCGCGCGGGCCGCCGCTCGGGCGACAGCAGCGCGTCGAGCGTCGGCACCGATCCGTTGTGGAGATAGGGCGCCGAGGCCCACAGCCCGGTCAGCGGCGGCGCGGCATAGCCCTGCCCCGCCGTCACCGCGATCCGGCTGCGATAGGCGGTGCGACCGACCGCATCGGCCAGCGGTTTGGCGAAAGTGGCGGCGCGCAGCGGATCGGTGCCGACCTCGCCGATCCAGTTGGGATAGCGCTCCAGCCGCGCGCCCCGCCCCGACAACCGATAGTCGCCGTGGCAGGCGGCGCACGCCTGGGCATAGACCGCTGCCCCGGCCCGCGCTTCTCCCGGATCGACCACGCCCGGAAACGGCGGCGGGCGATAGGTTTCGAGGAACGCGACGACCGCCGTCGCATCGCCGAGGCTGTCGAGCGCGGCATCGGGATGCACGCCCATGCTGGGCACGGTAAAGAAGGTGGTGATCGCCGCCAGCGCCCGGCGATGCTCGGGTGTCAGGTCGGCGCGGGTCGTCGCGCGCCGCGCCGCGCCCGGCACGCCATAGGCACCGTCGACGAGCAACCGGGTCCGCAGCACCCGGTCGCCGAGATCGGGGATCGAGACGGTGCCGACGTCCCCCGTCCCGCCGCCGATCAGCGGCAGACCCAGCGCCGCCTTCAGCGCGGCGACGCCGTTGGTGGTGCCCGGCGTGCCGTTGGGAAAGGGCAACGGCCGCGCCGCGTCACCCAGCGCCGCCAGCCGCCGCCGGACCAGCGGCAGGACGATCAGCCGCAGCGTCGCGCGCTCGCGCAGGCTCATGTCGGGGAACAGCGCATCGGCGGCGGGGAGCAGCCGGTCGCTGGCGGCGAAGCGGCGCAGCGCGGCGAACACCGTCATGGTATAGGCTTCGAGATCGAGCGAGGTGTTGGGCATCCCCAGCACCGCCCGCGCCGGATCGGGCGTACCGTCGGGGCGATAGGCGACGCCGGCGTGGCAGGCGGCGCAGCCGAGATTGGCGACGCGTACCACGCTGCCGCCGACCGGCGCGACATCGCCGGTGGTCAGCCCAAGCGGCATGGCAGTCGCGGTCGCCGCGACACCCGGCGGGCGGTTGACGACGGCGGCACCGTTCAGGAACCCGAAGCGGGCGAGGACCCGTGCCAGCGTCGCCGCGTCGATGCGCACGGCAGGATCGCGGGCCTGCTCGTCAAGGACCAGCGCGGCGGCGACCAGCCGCCACGGCACGGCATTGCGCGACAGCGCGGCCATGCTGATCCCGCCGAACCCGGCCCCCTCGAACGCCGCTGCGCCTCTTGCCACCGCATCGGCCTGACGGGCGACGGGGGGACGGGTCAGCGACTCTGCGACCGGATGCGCACCGCCCCATAGCAGCGCGGCGAGCAGCGGCAGCGCCGACACTACCAGCGCGCGCCGGCCCCAGCGTCGTGGCAGAGTCATCGCCCTGTGCCGATCATCGGTCCGGCGTGCAGGCGTGGAGGATCGTCGTACCGGCGATCGCGCTCGCCCGGCGACAGGTAAGCGTGATGCGCGTGCCGCGTGCCGGATCGGGCGGTACGATGCCCTCCGCAAGATTGGCGGCGACATAGTTGAAGCGGGTCCGCCCTTCGAGCGACAGCGACGGGTTGGTGCCGCCGGTCGCCGAGACGATCGTGCCGGTCGCCGTGACCGGCTGGTCGTAGCGCGCGCTGGCGGCTGCAGGATCGTCGCGGAATGCCGCGTCGATCGCGGCGACGGTGGTTCGGGTCGCCTGGACGTCCCGGACGTCGCGTCTGTCCGTGGCCGGCGTCGGTTCGGGTGCGGCGATCAGGCGGGCCGCGTCACGCTGGTCCCACAGGAAGATGCCGATGATGGCGAGCGCCACGACGATCATCGCCGGCAGGATCAGTCCGCCCCGCCCTTCACGTTGCGCCTTCGCCGGCGCGACGGCATCGGCTGCCGCCGCGCCGCAGGTGGGACAGAAGCGCGCGTCGGCGGGAAGGTCGGCCCCGCACCGGGTACAAAAGGCCATGGAGTTTCTCCTTGGGTCTGCATCGAAGCGACGGTCCGTCACGGCAGGAACGGCAGCGATTCGATCACGCTCTCGCCGGTGTGGCGCTTGCACAGCCGGTCGATCGCGAACATCGTGACGATGGCGGCAACCAGACCCGCGATCGCGGCAGCAGCATCGCCCCAGCCGCTAGCCCAGCCGGACACGACCACCAGCGCGACGATCGCTCCGATCGCTTCCGCGACGAGATAGCCAACGAACAGCAACCGCTTGCCCCACGTCATCGGCGGAGCGACGGCCACTTTCGCGGCGCGGCGCGGAGGCGGCGGCGCGGCCGACGGCGCATCGATCGGCGCCTGTCCGGCCAACGCCCGTGCGGGTGCCCGCATCGCCCACACCAGCGAGCGATAGAGCGCGACGCCGATCAGCAGCAGGAAGCCGCCCATCATCACCATCCCGCCCACCTCGCCACCCCGGGGAAAGACCAACGAGGTCAGCATCGCCGCCGCGACGATCGACAGGCAGAGAGCGACGACGTGCAGCAGGAAGCTGACCCCGGCGCGGCGGACGAAGCGGACATAGTCGCGCTGCGTCACCGGCCACGCCGGCCCCTTGCCGTTCACGCGGTAGAGATAGCCTTCGGGCCGCTTCTCGAACTGCATCGCCATGAAGCCGCCGCATAGCGTAAGGATACCCATCGCCTGTCTCCCGATGGCGGTTACAGCGCCTTGTAGAACAGCTTGCCGGTGCGCGGCGTCGCGTCGGCCGAGGCGGTGAGCGCCTGTAACGCGGTGACGAGCCCGCGCGGAGTGCGCGTCAGCGTGAACAGCGCCTGCCCCCGGCGATAGCCGCTGTCGAACATATTGTCCGCACCATAGCCGTGGAATTTGATGACGATCGACTTGCCCTGCGGCGTGACGGTGCAGCGGATGCGCTTGTTGGTCTGAAACCCCTGCCCGTTCAGCGTGCAACCGGTCGGGCCGTTGCCGGGGCCGACGCCGAGCGTGTAGGTGATGAATGCGACGATGCTGTCGGTCGGGGTGTTGCCGCCGTGCCGGCCGACGTTCTCTTCCCAGACATATCGGCCGTTCCAGCCGGCGTCCTGTGCCGAGGCCGGAGTGGTAAACGTCGCTGCCATGGCGGCGAGCGACAGGGTGATCGTTGTGGTAGCCGCAAAACGGGTTCGCATGACGAGTCTCCTCAAGGCTTGATAGTGAAGGGAATTACGTTCGGGCGTCAACGCGCGGTCAGCGGCAGGCGGCCGGTGAGCGGGGTGATGGCGAAATCGGCACCGCCGCGCGGCGAGGGCCACATCGCGATCTGAAACCGTTGCCGGGCGGCGCAGACGTTCATCGTCCACACCTCGAAATGGCCGCCGAGCGTGCGCGCCGGCCGGGTCGGCTGACGCGGCACATAGCTGCGCGGCATGATCGCCCGGTCGGCGGAATAGATCATCCGGCAGCCGCCGGTGCGGCTGGAATAATCGGCGATGGCGCTCAGCACGTCGGCCTGAAGCCGGGGACTGGCCATGCTCGCTCCGGTGATCCTGAGCGGATAGGCGGCGGCGGGCGTCGCGCCCGCGATCGTGCCAGTGACGAGAGCGGCGGCGATGAAAGACATGCGTTTCATGGTCCTTACTCCTTCATGGCGCCCGTCATGAGGGCACGAAGCAGTAATTAGGCACCGTTCAATTAACCGCAATTGAACATCGATCAATTGTTGGCCGGTTGCGACGAACCGAGCTGCACCGCCCGCGACCGGGCGGGCGCGGTGCTGTGCCGCAGGACCAGTTCGTGCGGCAACGTGACCTGTCGTTCGATCGCGACATCACCGTTCAGGATAGCGATCAGCAGGTCGACCGCGCGCGCGCCGATGACCGCCTTGGGCTGGGCGATGGTGGTGAGCGGCGGATCGAAATAGCAGGCGAACGGCAGGTCGTCGAAACCCGTAACCGACACGTCGGCCGGACACGAGAGGCCGGCGGCGCGAATCGCGCTGATCGCGCCCAACGCCATCTCGTCGCTGAAACAGGCGATGGCGGTGACGCCCCGCGCCACCAGTTCGGCCGCCTGTTCATACCCCGACCGGGCCGAATAGTCGCCCGCGCGCACGATCGCCTTGTCCTCCAGCCCGTGCCGGCGCGCCGCCGCCAGTGCCCCGGCCAGCCGGTCGCGGCTGATCGGGCTGGCGGCGGGACCGGTGACGATGCCGATCGCGGTGTGGCCGAGGGCGACGAGATGCTCGATCGCTTCGGCACTGGCGGCGGCATTGTCGATATGCACGCTCGGCACCGTCAGGCTCTCGCTATATTCGCAGCCGTTGACGATCGGCGCGGTCGCGCCGTCGCGCGCCAGCAGCGGAGCGAGCGTGGCGGGTAGACGGTGGCCGAGGAAGATCAACCCGTCGACCTCACGCCTCGCGAGCATCTCGGCATAGCGGTCCTCGATTTCCGGGTCGTGCCGCGTGTCGCCGACGATCACGGTATAGCCGGCGTCGCGCGCGGCTTCCTCGACGCCGCGAATGACGCTGGCGAAGAACGGGTTGGAGATGTCCGGCACGGTCAGCAGAATCTTGGCGGCCCGCAGCGTCCGCAGCGATCGCGCGGCGACGTTGGGGGCATAGCCGAGCGCCTCGACCACTGCCAGCACGCGGCGGCGCGTTGCTTCGGCCACCCGGTCGGGCTGGCTGAACACCCGGCTGACCGTCGCGATCGAAACGCCCGCGCCGGCAGCGACATCGATGATCGTCGGCATATTGCCTGTCTGGATCGGTTTCGCGACTTTGTCGATGTAAAGCTTTACATCGATCATCGTTCGACCTAGCCTCCGACCCAACTAAGCAGCAAAGCTGCACGAGGAGAGGATGGCGAATGGCCATGGCCGACGATAGCGTGCATGCGAGGCACGACGCCACGAGGGGCAGTCTGACCGCGCGGCTGAGCGTGTTGATGTTCATGCAGTTCTTCGTTTGGGGGGCATGGCAGGTCACGCTCGGACTGGTGATGCAGACGGTCGGCATCGGCAATCTGATCGGCGATGCGTTCTCGATGGGACCGATCGCGTCGATTGTCGGGTCGCTGCTGCTCGGCATGGTCGCGGTCCGCTATGTCTCGCCGCGGATGCTGATGGTGATCCTGCATCTGGTCGGCGGTGTGCTGCTGTTCCTCATGCCTGCGCTCATCACGCCCGAACGCGGTGCGACGTTCGTCGCGCTGCTGCTGGGCTATATGATCCTCTACATGCCGACGGTTGGTCTCGCGAACACGATCGCGCTCAAGAGCTTCGGCGACCGGACGGACAAGTTCCCGTTCGTCCGCGCGTTCGGCACCATCGGCTGGATCGCGTCGGGGTTCGTAATCGACTGGACCGGACTGCCCGCCAGTCCGCAAATCTTCACCGTCGCGGCGGTCGTTTCGATCGCGCTCGGCCTCTACAGCTTCAGTTTGCCGGCGGTCGATGCCGACAAGGCGCAGGGGGGAAGCCTTCTCAGGCAGGTATTCTGCGTCGAGGCGTTCTCGCTGATGCGACAGCGTTCGTTCCTCGTCTTCATCGCCTGTGCGACGCTGATCTCGATCCCGCTGGCGATGTATTATGCCTATGCCTCGAACTATGTCGGCGCGGTCGGCATCACGAACGTCGCGAGCACGCTGGCGATCGGGCAGATGTCCGAGCTGGTATTCATGTTCTCGATGCCGCTGCTCTATCGCCGCTTCGGGGTGAAGCCGCTGCTGCTGGTCGGTATGGCGGCATGGGCGCTGCGCTATGCGCTATTCGCCATCGGCGATGGCGGCGACGGGCTGTGGGCGGTCTACCTCGGCGTCGCGCTGCATGGGGTGTGCTACGACTTCTTCTTCGTCGCCGGTGCGATCTATACCGGCACGATCGCCAGTCCCAAGGGCGTGAACGCGCAGGCGCAGGGGATGCTGACGCTGTTCACCTATGGCGTGGGCATGCTGCTCGGCTCGCAGATCGGCGGGCTGCTCTATGCCGCGCTGCCCGCGACCCCCTCGGTCGCCGACTGGCATCAGCTCTGGTGGTATCCCGCCATCGCCGCCGCGATCATCGCCGTGCTGTTCCAGTTCACCTTCCGCGACACCACCAAGGGGGCGATGGCATGATGAAGGGTCCGGGCATCTTCCTCGCCCAGTTCAAGGGCAGCGAACCGCCGTTCGACACGCTGGAGAACCTTGCCGAATGGGCGGCGGGGCTGGGCTATGTCGGGGTGCAGATTCCGTGCGATCCGCAGTTGATCGACGTGAAGCTGGCCGCCGAGAGCAAGGATTATTGCGACGACCTGCGCGGTACCCTCGCCCGCCATGGCGTCGAGCCGACCGAATTGTCGACGCATCTGCAAGGGCAGTTGGTCGCGGTGCATCCGGCCTATGACACGCTGTTCGACGGCTTCGCGCCGCCCGAGGTTCACGGCAAGCCCGCCGAGCGGCAGGCATGGGCGGTCGAACAGGTGAAATATGCCGCGCGCGCCAGCGCCAATCTGGGCCTGAAAGCCCATGCAACCTTTTCGGGGGCGCTGGCATGGCCCTATGTCTATCCGTGGCCGCAGCGTCCGGCGGGGCTGGTCGAGGAAGCGTTCGCCGAACTGGCGCGGCGCTGGCGGCCGATACTCGACGTGTTCGCCGAGCACGGCGTCGCCTGCGCCTATGAAGTGCATCCCGGCGAAGATCTGCACGACGGCGCGACGTGGGAGCGGTTCCTCAAAGCCGTCGATTATCATCCGGCGGCGCGGCTGTTGTTCGATCCGTCGCATTACGTGCTGCAACAGCTCGACTATCTCGACTTCATCGATCGCTACCATGACCGGATCGCCTGCTTCCACGTCAAGGACGCCGAGTTCAACCCGACCGGACGGTCGGGGGTGTATGGCGGCTATCAGGACTGGGTCGATCGCGCGGGACGGTTCCGCTCGCTGGGCGATGGTCAGGTCGATTTCTCCGCGATCTTCAGCCGCATGGCGCAATATGGCTATGACGGCTGGGCGGTGCTCGAATGGGAATGCGCGCTGAAACGCGGCGAGGACGGCGCGCGCGAGGGTGCGCCGTTCATCCGCGATCACATGATCCGCCTGACCGATCACGCCTTCGACGATTTCGCGCAGAGCGGCGTCGATCGCGGCGCGATCCGCAAGCTGATGGGGCTGTCGCCCGACGGAGCCGCGGAATGAGCCGGCGTCTGCGTCTGGCGATGGCCGGCGGTGGCGAAGGCGCCTTCATCGGCGCGGTCCACCGCATGGCGGCGGCATTGGACGGCGACTGGGAACTGGTCGGCGGCGCGTTCAGCACCGATGCCGGGCGTAGCCACCGTTCGGGCGCGGCGCTGGGGCTCGACCCAACGCGGGTGCATCACGATCTGGCGGCGTTGCTGGCCGACGAAGCCTCCCGCCCGGCGGACGAACGGATCGACGCGCTGGCGATCGTGACGCCCAATCACCTTCATGCACCGATGGCGATCGCCGCGCTGGAGGCGGGCTTCCACGTCTTTTGCGAAAAGCCGATGGCGATGAGCGTCGAGGAAGCACGCGCGATCGCCGCTGCGGCGAAGGCGAACGGGCGGCACTTCGCGCTCGCCTTCACCTACAGCGGCTATGCGCTGGTCGCGGAGGCGCGGGCGCGGATCGCGCGGGGCGACCTGGGCGAGATCCGCCGGGTGCAGGTCGAATATCTGCAAGGCTGGCTGAGCGCGCCGATCGATGCCGATGGCAACAAGCAGGCGGCATGGCGCACCGATCCGGCCAAGGCCGGGATCGGCGGGTGTCTCGGCGATATTGGCACCCATGCGTTTCATCTGGCGGAACAGGTGTCGGGCTTGCCGGTCGCGGCGGTTTCGGCCGATCTGGCGACCCATGTCGCCGGGCGGCGGCTCGACGACGATGTCGGCGCGCTGCTCCGGTTCGACAATGGCGCGCGCGGCACGCTGGTCGCGAGCCAGGTCGCGGCGGGCGAGGAGAATGGCCTCCGGCTGCGCGTCCACGGATCGCTCGGTGGTCTGGAATGGTCGCAGATGGAGCCGAACACGCTGACCCTGCGCTGGCTCGACCGGCCGGCGGAGATCGTTCGCGCAGGCGGACCGGGGATGGACGCGCAAGCGGCGGCGCTGCTTCGTACACCGGCGGGTCATCCCGAGGGGTATATCGAGGCATTCGCCAACCTGTATCGCGGGTTTGCGGCAATGATCCGTGGCGACGAGGAACCGGCTATTCCGGGAGTTGGCGATGGCCTGCGAACGATGGCCTTTATCGAGGCGATGGTCGCGAATGCCGCAGGCAGCGACAAATGGACGCGGATCGACATGGGAGAGACGGCATGATTCGATGGATCGCGGGAACGGCGGGCGCGGTGGTCGCGGTGACGCTGGGCGGCATGGCGCTGGCGCAGATCGCCCCGGCCCCGGCGGCACCGCCCGCCTTCGCCGCCTGTCGCGCCTGTCATACGGTGAACGCCGGCGGCAGGAACGGCATCGGCCCCAACCTCAACGGCGTCGTCGGGCGCGCGGCGGCAAGCGTGGCCGGCTTCAACTATTCGCCGGCGATGAAGAAGGCGAACCTGCGCTGGGACGAAAAGACGCTGAACGAGTATTTGGCGGCCCCGGCCAAGAAGGTGCCGGGCACACGCATGCCGATCGCCACGCCCGATGCGGCGAAGCGCGCGGCGATCATCGCCTATCTCAAGGTCGCGAAATGACCCTGTCGCGTCGCACCGTCCTCGCCGGTGGCGCGGCCGTTACCGCCGCCTCGGGCGTGCTCGCCGCGCAGCGCCCGGCCGCATCGAACGCAGCGAAGTTCGGCCTGCATTTCGCACCGCACGAGGGCAGCTTCGCCAGTCGTGGCGGGCGGATCGAACAGATCGCCTATGCCGCCGACCAGGGCTTTACCGCATGGGAGGACAATGAGGCGGCGACCCGCCCCGTCGCCGAACAGGAGGCAATGGCGAAAGCGCTGTCGAGCCGTGGCATGAAGATGGGCGTGTTCGTCGCCAGCATGCCGAAATGGTCGCAGTCGCGCCCCCTGCTCGGCGGCAACGACGATAGCGAGCGCGACGGCTTCCTCGCCGATCTTCGTGCCTCGATCGAGGTTGCGAAGCGGCTGAACGCCGACCGGATGACCATCGTCACCGGTTTCCTCGACCCGAAGCTGCCGATCGATATTCAGACCGCGCGGGTGATCGACGTGATGCGCCGTGCCGCCGAGATCATCGCGCCGACCGGCGCGGCGATGGTGATGGAGCCGCTCAACACCCGCACGAACCATCCCGGCGTCTACATGCAGACGATCGCGCAAGGCTATGCCGTCGCGCGCGGGGTGAACAGCCCGGCGGTCAAGGTGCTGGCTGACCTGTACCATGAACAGATCCAGTCGGGGAATCTGATCCCGACGCTGGCGATCTGCTGGAACGAGATCGGCTATATCCAGTTCGGCGACAATCCGGGACGCAACGAACCCGGCACCGGCGAAATCAACTATGCCACCATCGTCCGCTGGCTGAAGAACAAGCGCTATGCCGGGGTGATCGGCATGGAACACGGCAATTCGGTGAAGGGCCGCGCGGGTGAGGAACGGCTGATCGCCGCCTATCGCGCGATCGACGTCGCCGCAGGAGAAGGTGCATGACGATCCGTACCGCAGCGCTGATCGCCTCGGCGCTGGTGATTGCTCCCGCCGGGGCGCAGGACAAGCCGGGGTTCCGCGATACGCCGACGCTGCCCGATGGCAAGTGGCGCGTTCACGACGCCGACCGCCCTGCCCCGACGGTCGTCGTTCCCGCTGCGACGCCGGGCGGCGCGCCGGCCGATGCCGTCATGCTGTTCGACGGGCGCTCGACCGCCGCATGGGTGGCGGAACGATCGATGTGGCCGGTCGCGGGCGGTGCGCTGACCATCCCCGCGCGGGCGACCAGCGGCGGCGAGAACAACCTGCGTACGAAGCAGGGGTTCGGCGACGTTCAGCTTCATCTGGAGTTCCGCTCGCCCAACCCGCCGACAAAGACGTCGCAGGATCGCGGCAACAGCGGCATCTGGTTCATGGACCGGTACGAGGTGCAGATCCTCGATGGCTGGCGCAACCCGACCTATGCCGATGGCACGATCGGCGCGGTCTATGGCTGGAAGCCGCCGCTGGTGAATGCGGCGCGGGCGCCCGGCGAATGGCAGAGCTACGACGTCGTGTTCGAACGGCCCCGCTTCGCGGCCGACGGCACGCTCGTCCGCCCGGCCTATGTCACCGCGTTTCTGAACGGCGTGCTGGTGCAGAACCATCAGGCGATGCTGGGCGAAACCGCGTGGCGGCAGGTCGCGCGCTACACCGCCCATGCCGATACCGCGCCGATCCGGTTGCAGGATCATGATTCGCCGGTGTCGTTCCGCAACATCTGGGTCCGTCCGCTTGGTGCCGAGGCGATCGCGCAGGACCTGCCGGAGAAGGCCCGATGATCGATCGCAGACATGCCCTTGCCGGGATCACCGCCATGTTCGGCACCGCCATGTTCGCGCCGATCGCCCGCGCGGCGCAGGCGGTCAGCGCGGTGCGCGGCACGGCGGCGCTACCAGTCATCAGCGACGGTCCGCCGAGCGTTGCCGTGTTCACCGCCCCCCAACGCGCGTTGATGACCGCGCTTAGCGAACGGGTGATCCCGACCACCGACACCCCCGGCGCGATCGCCGCCGGTGTGCCGGCGTTCATCGAAAAGCTGTTGGCCGACTGGGCCAAGCCGGAGGACAAGGCACCGATCCTCGCCGGGCTGAATGCCGTCGAGGCGCGCAGCATCGCCGACTACAAGGTATCGGCGGTGAAGGCGACGCCGGCGCAGCAGGACGCGCTGCTGACGCTGGCGATGAACAAGGCGCTGGGCGACGACGGGCGCTTCTTCGAGAATTTCCGCCAGCTCGTCATCACCGGCTATTACACGTCGGAAATCGGAATGACGCAGGAACGCGAATATCTGCCGGTGCCGGGCGAATATAACGGCGCCTTCCCCTATGCCCAGGTCAACAAGGTCTACAGCGCATGATCCTTTCCCGTCGCCATCTACTGGCCGGCGCCGGCGGTTGCGCCGCGCTGACCCTTGCCGGAACGCCCGCCTTCGCTGCGCGGCTCGGGCCGATCGGCCTGCAACTCTATACGGTGCGCGAACTGTTCCAGAAGGACCCGGTCGCCACGCTGCGATCGGTCGCGAAGATCGGCTACCGCGAGGTCGAATATGGCGGTGGCGGGTACGACGCCATGGACCATGGCCTGCTGCGCCGGACGATGCACCGGCTGGGGCTACGCGCGCCGTCGATCCATGTCGGCTATGACGCGCTGCTCGGCAATTTCGACAAGTCGGTGGCGATGGCCAAGGCGCTCGGCGCGGACACGATCGTCCTGCCCTACATGACCGACGAGCATCGCACCGAGGCGGGCTGGCAGGCGGCGCTCCCCAACATCAACCGCTTCGGCGAGCAGTTGCGCCGCGCGGGGCTGGGCTTCGCCTATCACAACCATGATTTCGAATTCACCATCCGCCCCGGCGGCGTCAGCCTGTACGAACAATTGCTGACGCGGACCGACCCGGCGCTGGTGAAGGTCGAACTCGATCTCTACTGGGTCGCCTTCGCCGGCGAGGACCCGGCGGCGCTGATCGAGCGGCTGGGATCGCGTATCTACGGCTATCACGTCAAGGACATGCGCGCCGACCGCAGCATGACCGCGGTCGGTGCCGGACGCACCGATTTCGCGAAACTGTTCGCGCTGAAGGGCAGCGCCGGCGTCCGCCATTTCTATGTCGAGAACGACCAGGCACCCGCCCCCTATCTTCCCGACATCACCACCAGCTTCCGCACTTTGCGTAGCCTCCGGTACTGAGGATCCATCATGGCAGCGACCAACCGTTTCGACGCGATCGTCATCGGCTCCGGCGTCAGCGGCGGGTTCGCCGCCAAGGAACTGACCGAAAAGGGCCTGCGCGTGCTGATGCTCGACCGTGGCAAGATGGTCGAGCATGGCGAGGGCTATCCGTACGACGGCAAGCCCGCCTATGAGGTGCCCGCGCGCAACATCATGCCGCAGCCGCTGATCGAGAGTGATTATTTCATCGCCAAGCACGGCTATGTCGCCCCGAGCAACATGGGCTTCTACAACAACGACCGGCTGAACCCCTATGCGTTCGACGAGGGCGACAAATTCTACTGGATCCGCCCTGGCGCGGTCGGTGGCAAGTCGCTGATCTGGGGCCGCTGGACGTTCCGCTGGAGCCCGGACGATTTCGCAGCGAACCAGCGCGAGGGCGTCGATGGCGCATGGCCGATCGGCTATGACGATGTCGCCCCATGGTACAGCTATGTCGAGAAATACATCGGCGTCTCGGGATCGCGCGAGAATCTGCCCTATCTGCCCGACAGCGAATTCCAGCCGGCGATGCCGATGAACGTCGCCGAGAAATGGCTCAAGGGCCGGCTGGAAAGCGGGTTTCCGGGACGCAAGCTCATCAACACCCGCCTGTCCAACATGACCGAGGACAAGCCCGACCAGAACCGCACGAAATGCCAGTTCCGCAACCAGTGCGGCAATGGCTGTTCGTTCGGCGCCTATTTCTCGACACAGGCGGTGACGCTGCCCGCCGCGCGCGCGACCGGTCGGCTGACGCTCCAGTCCGACGCGGTCGTCACCAGCCTCGACTATGACGCGGCACGCAAGCGCGTGACCGGGGTGCGCTATATCGATGCCAAGACCGGACAGGCGCAGACCGTCAGTGCCGATCTGGTGTTCCTGTGCGCCTCGGCGATGGGATCGGTGCAGATCCTGATGAATTCACGCGCGCCGGGCAGCGAGCGCAGCCATTTCGATACCAGCGGGACGCTCGGCCGCTATGTCATGGACCATATCTTCCGCGTCGGCGTGTCGGGCGAAATTCCCGGCATGGAGGAGTTCATCGAATATGGCCGCCGCCCCGGCGGCGTCTACGTCCCCCGCTTCCGCAACCTGAACCCGACCGAGGATGTCGGTTTCAAGCGCGGCTATGGCTATCAGGGCAGCGCCCGCCGCGATCCCGCCGCCCCGGTCGGGTTCGGCGCGAGCATGAAGCAGGGCATGCGACGCTATTCGCCGTGGAAGTTCAGCATGGGCGCGTTCGGCGAATGCCTGCCCTATGCCGACAACCGCGTCTCGCTGAAGGCCGACAAGCTCGACCGGTTCGGCGTTCCGCTGATGCGTTTCGACGTCCGCTTCCGTGAAAACGAGCTGCGCATGATGCGCGACGCGCGCGAACAGGGCGAGGCGATGCTCAAGGCGGCAGGCATGCGCAACGTCACCAGTTACGAGGGCGAGCACGTCCCCGGCGACGCGATCCACGAAATGGGCGGTGCGCGGATGGGGGCGGACCCCGGCAAGTCGGTGCTGAACGGGTGGAGCCAGGCGCATGACGCGGCCAATCTGTATGTGACTGACGGCGCACAGATGGCATCGGTGTCTTGCGTCAACCCGTCACTCACTTTCATGGCGCTGACAGCACGAGCCGCAGATCATGCGGTCAAGACGATGCGGCAGGGATAAGGCATACGTCTGGCGATCGGCGGCACGCGCCGCCGGTCGCCAACCTTGTTGGCCGCCTGCGCGGAGACGCATCGTTGTATCGCGCCGAACGCAAGCTGGCCCGCAGTCCTGTTGGACGCGGGCTATGTGTTGTGAGGCGTTGTAGTTTTGGTTGCGGGGACAGGATTTGAACCTGTGACCTTCAGGTTATGAGCCTGACGAGCTACCGGGCTGCTCCACCCCGCGACACCTTGTTCGCCGTTGTAGGCGGAAGGGGTGTGGATATTTGAGAC